>CP023455.1 GCA_002356635.1 Rhodobacteraceae bacterium QY30 | reverse complement strand
AAGAATGAGTGGACTGGACATGAACCTGATCCTTGGCCAGATGGTTCTGGGTCTGGTGAACGGGGTGTTCTACGCGATCCTGTCGCTGGGTCTGGCGGTCATCTTCGGGCTTCTGGGGGTCATCAACTTCGCCCACGGCGTGTTCTTCATGATGGGCGCCTATTTCGCCTACATGTTCACGACCTACATGGGCCTTGGCTACTGGGAAGCGATGATCCTGGTGCCGCTCCTCGTCGGCGGTTTCGGCCTTGTGGTCGAAGTCGTGCTGATCCGCCACATCTACAAGCTGGATCACCTGTACAGCCTTCTGCTGACGCTGGGCCTTGCCGTCTTCATCGAAGGCGGCGTGCAGATCATCTTCGGCCCCCGCGGCTTGCCCTATCCCATACCGGACAGCCTGCGCGGCGCTCTGAACCTGGGCTTCATGTTCCTGCCCGTCTACCGGGCCTGGGTCGTCGGCGCGGGGATCGTGCTGTGCCTGGTCACCTGGTACCTGATCGAGCGGACATCGCTTGGCGCGAAGCTGCGTGCCGCGACCGACAACCCGCGCCTGGTGCAGGCGTTCGGCATCAACGTTCCGATCATGCTGACGCTGACCTATGCGGCGGGCGTGGCGCTGGCCGGTGTTGCGGGCGTCATGGCCGCGCCGATCATGTCGGTGGATCCGGCGATGGGCACGCACATCACCATCGTGGTCTTTGCGGTGGTGGTGATCGGGGGAATGGGGTCGATCATGGGGGCCATCGTCACCGGGCTGGGCCTGGGCCTGCTGGAAGGTCTGGCGAAGGCGATCTACCCCGAGGTTTCCTCGACCGTCATCTTCGTGGCGATGGTGGTCATCCTTGTCCTGCGTCCGCGGGGTCTTTTGGGAAAAGTGGCATGAGCAGCGATCTTACAACACACGTCGGTGGAACAGGAAAAATGGCATCCAGGGATAACGAGGTCCAAATCCTCGGCCTGACCGGCGCGCGCTTCGTGGCCTTCGCCATTCTCGCGCTGGTGATCATCCTCGGGCCGCTTGTCGTCTATGACGTGTTCCTGATGCGGGTCTACTGTCTGATCATCTTTGCCTGCTCTTGGAACCTCCTGCTGGGCTACACCGGATTGATGAGCTTCGGTCACGCCGCCTTCTTCGGGACCGGCGCCTATCTGTGCGGGCTGGCCGCCACACGCTGGGGGCTGCCCACCGAACTGGCGATCCTTGCCGGGACGGCCAGCGCCGGGGCGCTGGGGCTGATCTTCGGCTGGATCGCCATTCGCCGGCAGGGCCTGTATTTCGCCATGATCACCCTGGCGCTGGCGCAGATGACCTACTTCGCCGCCGTGCAGCTTCCGTTCACGGGCGGAGAGGACGGCATCCAGGCGGTGCCGCGTGGATCGCTTTTCGGGCTGGACCTCGCCTCGAACACCACGCTGTACTGGGTCATGGCGGCGATCGTGCTTTCGGTCGTGCTGTTCTACAACCGCATTGTCCACTCGCCCTTCGGACAAGTCCTGCGCGCGATTCGCAACAACCCCGAACGCGCCAGGTCGCTGGGCTACAACGTCGACCGGTTCAAGATCGCCTCGTTCACGATCTCGGCCGCCATGGCGGGCTTTGCGGCGTCCATGAAGACCATCGTGTTCGGCATCGCGACCCTGGACAACATCTCGGTCGCTGCGACGACGGACGTGGTGCTGATCACCCTGGTCGGCGGCATCGGCACGATCTTCGGCCCGGTGGTCGGCAGCTTCATCATCCTGTCGATGGAGCACTTCCTGGCGCCCTATGGGCCTTGGGTCCTGCTGATCGAAGGGGCGGTGTTCATGCTTTGCGTGCTGCTGTTCCGGCAGGGGATCGTGGGGGAAATCCAGCGGCATCTGAAAAAGCCGATGTAAGGGAAGCGGGGCCGGCAAGGCCCCGTTTCGTTCTCCGGCAGGGCCGGTCACGCCGGCCGTTTGCGCACCAGTTCCGATACCTGCCCCGTCAGCACCACCGTTCCGTCGATCCGCCGCAGCGTGACCTGGTCGGTGACGATCCCCGCCGCCGGATTGGACGCGCTTTCGCGCAGGCTGATGGTTTCCCACTCCGCCTGCACCGTATCGCCCAGCCGGACCGGCGCGCGAAAGCGCACTCGGCCCAACCCAGAAGCGCGATCCCCGAGGTGACAAGCCGCCCGCTGCGCACCACCAGGCCATGCGCCAGCGCCAGGTTCAGCATCCCGTGCGCGATGCGCCCGCCGAATTCGGCCTGCCGGGCGAACGCCTCGCTGGTGTGCAACTCGGCCATGTCGCCGGTCAGCCCGGCGAAGGCCAGGACGTCATGCTCCGTCACGGTCCGGGTCGGGGAAAGCCCGCGCCGCCCGACCTGCTGAAGTTCGAACCAGTCGATCTGATCCGCCGCGGCCCATGTGATGTTCATTCTGGTTTTCCCTCTGCCGTTGCCCTGTCCGGAACAGGGTAGGGGGAGGAGGCGGCAAAGCAAGGAATATATGCGTACGATATGCTTGCGTATGTAATGTTTCCTTGACCGGTGCGCTGCCTACCGTATCGTACGGCAATTAACATTCGCTCGACCGAGCGGGGGAGGGATCATGACCGAAACATTCAACCTGCAAGCCCACCGCGACAGGATCCGCCGCCAGGGATGGTGGCAAGACCGGACTTTCGACGATCTGCTGGCGGATGCCGTCCAGCACTTTCCCGAAAAGGTCGCGGTCCGTGCCTACAGGCATGACCACGGTCATGATGCACCCGTCCGGTCCATGACATTTGCCGAACTGGAAGCCGCGGTTGCCCAGGCAGCGGGCGCCTTTCGCGCCCTTGGCATCGGGCCGGGCGATGTGGTCGGGGTCCAGTTGCCGAACTGGTGGGAATTCGAGGTCGCGGTCCTTGCGCTCAACCGGATCGGGGCGGTGCCGAACCCGCTCATGCACATCTTCCGGGAACGCGAACTGCGCTACATGCTGGGCTTTGCCGACGCGCGGGCGGTGCTGATCCCGCAGAGCTTCCGCGGCCATGATTTCCCCGCCATGTTGGCGGGTTTGCGGGCCGAGCTTCCCGCCCTGCAACACGTCATCGTCGTGGACGGCAACGGTCCCGACAGCTTTGACAGCCTGATCATGTCTGCCGATGCCGCCCCGATCCCGGCCGGTGCCGGAACCCCGGCCGCGCCGGATGAGATGTCGGTGCTGATGTACACCTCCGGCACCACGGGCGAACCCAAGGGCGTCATGCACTGCGCCAACACGATGAATGCCTGCGTCGCCGCCCTGGGCAGCCGGCTGGGCCTGCGCAGCGAAGACGTGCACCTGGGCGCCACGCCCTTTGGCCACATGACCGGCTACACCGCCGTGATGGTGCAGGCGCTGAAATACGGCGGCACCGTCGTGCTGATGGATGTCTGGGATGCGGCGGCGGGCGTGGGGATCATGCAGCGCGAAGGGGTGACGCACATGGCGGCTTCGACCGCGTTCCTGTCGGACATCTGCGGGCAGGTCCGGGCCGGCGCCAGGCCGCCTGTCTTGCGCACCTTCCTGTGTGGCGGCGCCCAGATTCCGCCCGCGGTGATCGAGGAAGCGCGGGCATTGCTGGGGCTTGGGGTCTCGTCGCTCTGGGGGATGACCGAAGGGCTGGCTGGCAGCCTGACGGAGCCCGAACGCGCGGCCGAGAAATCCGCCAGCACCGATGGCCGCGCCGTCGACGGAGTGGAGCTTCTGGTGGCCGACGAACATCTGAACCCGCTGCCGGTCGGCAAGACCGGGCGGCTGTATTTCCGGGGATCCTTGCAGTTCCTGGGCTATTTCAAGCGTCCCGGCCTGTGCGGGCGCGGGCCGGACGGTTGGTTCGACACCGGCGATCTGGCCTACATGGACGCGGAAGGCTACATCCGCATCGACGGGCGCACCAAGGACATCATCATCCGTGGCGGGGAAAACGTCCCCGTGGTGGAAATCGAAGCGGTGCTCTATCGCCACCCGCGCATCGCCGATGCGGCGGTGGTGGGCTACCCCGATCCGCGGCTGGGGGAACGGGGCTGCGCGGTGATCACGCTGCGGAATGCCGACGAAGGCTTCACGATGCCGGATCTGTGCGACTGGATGGCGACGAACGGGGTGGCGCGGCAGTACTGGCCGGAAGCCATTGAAATCATTGATGCCATGCCCCGCACGCCGAACGGCAAGATCAAGAAACCCGATCTGCGCCCGCTGGCGGCGAAGCACAGCGTCGCACAGTGACCCCTGAGGAAAGGCTGATGAAATGACCGGAAGACTTGACGGAAAAGTTGCCATCGTCACGGGCGCGGCACGGGGCCTGGGTCGCGCCTATGCGCTGAAGCTGGCGGAACTGGGCGCGGATGTGGTGATCGCCGATGTGAAGCTGGACGGCGCGAAGGACTGGGGCGAAACGCTGGGCGCCGAAAGCGTTCCGGCCGAGATCGTCGCCATGGGCCGCCGCTCGATCGGGGTGGAAGGCGATCTGACGAAGCCCGACAACGTGACGCGGCTCTTCGAGGAAACGATGAAGGCCTTTGGCCGCGTGGACATCCTGGTGAACAACGCCGGCGGCGCGATTGCCCGCGAAAGCGGCCCCCTTGCGACCGAGACGACCCAGGCGGATTACGACCTGCTGATGGATGTGAACCTGCGGTCCTGCCTTCTGTGCTGTCAGGCCGCCGCACCAGTCATGACGGCGCAGGGCACGGGCGCGATCGTCAACATCACCTCGCAGACGGGGGTTTCGATGCTGCCGGGTGGTGTGCTGGCTGTCTATGGCGCGGCCAAGGCGGCGGTGGCGTCGCTGACACGCAACCTTGCGTCTCAGTTGGGGCCGAAGGGCATCCGCGTCAACGCCATTGCGCCGGGCATCATCATGACCGCCCGCGTGGCGACCCAGGCGGCACAGCGCGGCATTGGCACCAATTCGCAGGCCGAAAGCCTGCCGTTGCGCCGGTTGGGCACCGTGGATGACCTGACGGGAGTTCTGGAATTTCTGGTGACCGATCAATCGCGCTATGTCACCGGGCAGGTGATCTGCGCCGATGGTGGCGCGGTGCTGCACCCGAACTAGGCGCCAGGCGCTGCGGTCCATTTCTGGGGCAGTCAGCCCCCTGGCCCTGCCCGGATTGCCCGGGCAGGGATTTCTCATGGCGTCTCAGGCCGCAAGCATCCGGCGGATGCCGTCCGTCCCGACACTGTCCAGAAGGGCGAAGGGCCCGCCCAGATAGGCGGGGAAGCCCAGATCGGTCAGGACGGCGAAATCGGCCAGTTTCTGTTCATCGGCCGACAGGCGCGCGCGATAGGGCGCAGCGGCCAAGACCGCCGCCGCCAGAAGGTGCGCGCCGCGGCGCTGCCAGTCGGTCTGCGGCGCCTCGATCCACAAACCGGTCGCCGAAATCGGCGCAACGTCGGGCAGGGCGTCGGCCGACGGGGCAGCGGCGCCAGCAACCTCGGGCAGGGGCTTTTCGAACCCCGCCGCGATGCGCGCCGCTTCGGCGGCGTCGCGTCCTTCGGCCGCCGCTGCAGCCGACAGCGCCCCGGCGACATCAGCCACCAGCGCCTCCAGATCGGCGGGCAGGGCGCCGGCCTTGCGGGCCTTGCCGTAAAGCTGCTTGCCCAGGAACAGGCTGCGGATCATGTCACGCGGCTCGGGCCGCTTGATCAGGTCCGCAAAAAGCCGGATCTCCGCCGCCACCGCCTCGTCCATCCGAAGCGGCAGTCCCTGCTCCAGGCAGTCCAGGATGGCGGTAATCGCCGGATAATGGCCCTTGGTCTGATCCATCCGGGCCGCGCGAACCGGGTCGAGGCTGGCCTTCACATCCGAGGCCGCGAGGAGTTTCCATTCCGGCTTGTCCCAGGGCTGGCGGGGATCGGGGTTGCCGCGCAACCATTCCAGCGCGGCGGCGATTTCCTGCCCCGCGGGCACCACACGATCCGCCGCCCCGGCCGCCACCGCCTGCTGCGGATCAAGCCGCGCGCCATCCAGAAGGATCGGCAGCGACGCCTCAAGCCCGACAAGGCGCGGCATCCGCTGCGTACCGCCACCGCCCGGGAACAGACCCACCAGCGATTCCGGCAGCCCAAGCGCCGTGGACGGGGTGTCTGCCATCACGCGGTAATGGCCCGCCATGGCAAATTCGCAGCCACCGCCAAGCGCCAGGCCGTTGATCGCCACCGCGATCGGAACGCCAGCCGTTTCCAGCTTGCGGAACGACCGGCCGATCGGGGCGAAATGATCGCGGCCCAGCTGCCAGCGCTGATCCTCGGGCGCGGCGATGATCATCGCATAGGCCTCGGCCAGTTCGCCCAGGTCGGCCCCGGCGCAGAAGGCCGTCGGCTTCCCGGACGAGATCAGAACCCCTTTCAGGCCGCTGTGCGGCAACCAGTCGGCGAAGGCTTCGGATTCGTGGATCGCGGCGTTGGAAAAGACGTTCATCGTCCGTCCCGGCATGTCGAAGATCAGATGCGCGATATCGTCATCGATCATCTCGATGCGGAATTCCCTGAGGGTGGGGGCGGCGGTCATGTCGAAAACTCCCTGGCAACTTTAAAGTACGGTATCGTATGATCTGGCCGTGTACCAAGAGGTTTTTTCGACTCCGGCGCCATATCGGGCACGCGGAGTCCGATAATCAGTATTATGTAATAGCTACTTCTCGCCCGAACCCGATGAACCCAAGGCCGCCAGACGTGCGGGCAGGTCCGACCGGACGTGCAGGATATCGACGACGATTATCCGCTCCGGCTCGTCAATGAATACCACGTAGTGCTGGCCAGACCGCGCGAACCTCAGGTTTTCCGGCAGCGCCGGGTCCACCAGCGCCCGGCAATCGCGCGATGGCGCGGTTCCTTCGGCCAGGGTCTGGCATTTCTCGATCAGGTCATGGGCATAGGCCTCGGCCTGCCGCGGGCCAAAGGTCTGGACGGTCCAGATGGCAATGTCGCGCAGCGCGGCTTCGGCCTGAAGGGTCAAGGCCCACGGCCGGGGCATCAGGAGGCGTCGCGCCGGGCTGCGGCGAAGGCGCGGCGCACCGCCTCTTCGCCCGAACCGCGGGCAAGGTCGCCATTGCGCGCCTCGATCACGCCGCGGGCAAGCCTTGTGCGCAATTCACGCAGTTCGGCTTCTTCACGCTCAAGCAGCCGAAGCCCGGCGCGAAGCGCCTCCGAGGCATTCTGATAGCGGCCCGAAGCGACAAGATCGTCGATCAGTTGCGATTGCGGTTCGGTCAGGACGACGTTGCGGGTGGCCATGGCTGCGCTCCTCATCTCCATTGGCAATATATGCCAATGCGCGCCGAATGTCATCCCCCGGCCCCGGATGCCGGCAATCCAGGCTGGAACATTCCGGCCGATGGTCCCGTTGCGCCAGAAGACGAACAGCCATGGAGGGTTGCGGTGGCCCGAAGAAACGTCTTGCGCGACAACGGTCTGACGATGGCCCTGACAGCGATGTTCCTGCTGTCGGTCGCGGGAATGGCCGCCGCGGGGCGCGAATCCCACAACCAGCTTCTGGGCCAGCACGGCCAGTCGGGACTGACGATGCTGGAATATCTTCGCAGCGGAGATTTCCTTTCGGCCTTGTTTGAAAACTGGGAAAGCGAATTCCTGCAAATGGCGGTTTATGTCGTCCTGACGGCTTCGCTGTTCCAGCGTGGCTCGGCCGAGTCGCGCGACCCGGATGATCCGGCCCGGGGCCGCGACAAACTGCCCTGGCGGGACCGGCAGCCGGTTTTGGCCTGGCTTTACGAACATTCGCTGGGCCTGACACTGGCGGTGCTGTTCGCGGCGTCTTTCGCCCTGCACTGGTTTTCCAGCCTGGCCGCGATGAACCAGCAGGCGCGGTTGCACGCAGAGCCGGGCCAATCCCTCTGGGACTATCTCGGCTCGGCCGAGCTTTGGTTCGAATCCTTCCAGAACTGGCAATCCGAATTCCTGTCCACGGGCCTTCTGGTGGTGCTGTCGATCTTCCTGCGCCAGCGCGGCTCTCCGGAATCCAAACCCGTGATGGCGGAGAACTCCGAAACCGGGGCCTGATTACCAAAGCCCGGTCGGACGGGCGATCATCAGCCAGAAGATCGCCAGAACCGCGCCGAACGCCGGAAATCCGAACAGGAACCAAAGGCGGAACAGCCGGTGATAGGCCGGCGGCAGCGGCTGGCCTTGGGCAACCGCCATGCGGGCCAGGTTCCGCATCCGGGTCTGCATCCAGACGACCGGAAGCCAGAAGGCCCCCGTGACGCCGTAAAGCAGCAGCGACAGCACGATCCAGGGCTCCGTCAGCGGGTAGCCCACATTCCGCGCCAGCGCGATTCCGGTCACGGGTTGCGCCACGACCGCGGAGGCGGTGAACACGTAATCCGCGACGACCACGATCCGCGCCACGCCCGCCACCACTGCCGGATTGCCGCCGCGATGGGCCAGAAGCATGAAGAAGGCGATGCCCGCACCCGTTCCCAGCAGCACCGATGCACCCAGGATGTGCAGGTATTTCAGCACCAGATAGGCCATCACCGTTCGTCCAGGATCGCCAGCGCGACGAAATGCGACAGCACGATCGGCCAGATCTTCAGCAGCGGTCCCAGGGGTTCATTCCAAAGCTCGGGCAGCAGGAAGCTGCCGGTGACGATGTAGAAGCCCGACAGCCCGATCGCCATCCACAGCCCCCGGCGCGCCGTGGGCCGCCAGGCAATCGCCACGCCGACGATGATGTCGGCCAGCGCCCCGGCGATGACTCCCGGCCCTGCCAGCGCCCCCGTCCCGGCCCTGAGCATCAGTTCGACTCCGTTGCCGAAGCCGGTGGTCAGCGAAATGATCCCGGTGATCATCCAGAACAGGACCAGCACGCCCAGAATCAGCGGCTTGAGGAAGTAGAGACGTGCGAACCAGCGATCCTGCACCGTGACGGGCCGGCGCAGAAGCGCCTCGGTCAGGCTTTGGGGCCGGATTCCCGTCGCTTCGGTCCAGGGCGCCGGATCACCGATGGCGCCCGCCGTGATCTCGGCCCGGGCGGTGCTGCGGATCGGCGGCCGCCAGCCCAGTGCCCCCACCATGTCACCCAGACGGTAACCGATGGCCGCCAGCCAGCCGGGCAGCCGGACGGCGGGTGCCGGGCGCCAGCCATGCCAGGCCCGCAGCCGCGCGACGATCTGGCCCATCGACAGCCGCTCGGGGCCCGCAAGCTCCAGGACCATCCGCGCGGGCGCCTGAGGCTGGATCAGGATCGCAACCGTCTCGGCCACATCCTCCAGGGCCACAACCTGCAACTGACCGGTGTCCGGCATCAGCGGCAGGACCGGCAAGGCCGCCAGACCGCGAAACAGCGCGCTGGCCCCAAAGACCGGACGGCCCAGCACGACCGCGGGACGCAGGATCACCCAGTCCAGGTTCAGGCCCTGAAGAATCCGATCTCCTTCCAGCTTGGTTTCGGAGAATCGGCTCAGCTGGTGACGATCCACCCCGATCGCCGAAAAATGCATGACACGGCGCACCCCGGCTTCGGCGCAGGCGCGAAACAGGGCGGCGGCCCCCCGGGAATGGGCGGCCGCGGCATCTTCGCGCGGGCTGTCCTGAAGGACGCCGACGCAGTTGACCACCGCGTCCACCCCCTCCAGATGCCGGGACCACAGCGCCGGGTCCGTCGCGGTGGCGAAATCCATCCGCACCCACCGGTTGATATGGAGCGAGTCGGGCGGATATGCCCCCCGCGTGACGGCGATCAGCTCATGCCCATCGGCGGCCAATCGCGCGCAGACCTCGGTCCCGATCATGCCGGTGGCCCCTGTGACCAGAACCCTCATTCCGCTTCTTTCCCCGCCGGGATCACGCCGCGCGGTTCAAGCGGCGCGGTCGCGGGGCCAGAAAGCACGGCGCCCGTTTCGTCGAAGCGCGATCCGTGGCAGGGGCAATCCCAGGTGCGGTCCACCTCGTTCCAGTCGACGATGCAGCCCATGTGGGTGCAAACCGCTGACAGCGCCGTCAACTGGCCATCCGCGCCCCGCCGCACCGCCAGATCCTGGCCCTGATGCAGGATGACACCGCCACCGCCCGGGGGAATGTCGGTGGCCTCGTGCGTCTTGCGGCCCAGCATCCTGTCGCCGACCAGGTGCGCACCCGCCTTCAGGTTCCCCGACACGAACCGGGCCGCCGAAGCGACGGGGCGGATCCGGCCCGCGTCGTAAAGATCGGCGGCGGGGTGCGGTTGTCCCAGGATCGCCGCGGCCAGCACGTCGCCCGCAACAGCGCCCTGGGTGATGCCCCAGGCCGAAAAACCGGTTGCGACCAGCAGGTCCGGGTTGTCCCTGTCCACCGGCCCGATGAAGGCGGTGCCGTCCATGCTGCGGAAATCCTCGTTCGTCCACAAATGGGTTGGCGCATCCACCCGGAAATGGGCGCGCAGGAAATGCCGCAGGTCATCGACCGCGGCCGCCTGGTCCTCGGGCTGGCCCAGCGGGAATTCCTGGCCCACGGCCACCAGCCAGGTCTGGCCGTCGCGGGTTGCGGTGCGGAAGGAATGTCCGGGGCGGCCCGCGCTGATGAACATCCCGTCCAGCGCGACGCCGTCCGGCAGGGGTGCGGCCGCCACCGGATGCGCGCGGGGAAAGACCTTGGCGTAGAAAGAGCCCGCCCCCACCACCGGCGTCTGCGTGGCAACCACCACCTTGCGCGCCGTCACCTTTCGGCCATTCACCGCAAGGGTGCAGGGGCCGTGGCCCTGCACCTCGGTCACGCGGCTGTTTTCAAGGATCGCAACGTCCGAAAGCCGCCCGGCCAGCCCGCGCAGGTAGCCGACGGGATTGAACTGGGCCTGGTCCGCGAACTGCAAAAGCCCGGTCACCGGCACCGGCAGCGTGGCCGAAGGCACGAAACGCGCAGGCAGGCCCAACCCGGCGGCAGCCTCGGCCTCGTCCCGCAGGCGGTCGGCCTGGTCGTCGTCCTGGGCGTAGACATAGGCATCGCGCCGCTCCAGCGCCGCGCCGCTGATCCCCGCGCAAAGGGCCGAGATGTCCTCGACCGCCTTCTGGTTGACCATCGCATAGGTCCGGGCGACCTCGGCGCCCCGGTCGCGGATCAGGTCGCGGTAGCGCAGGCCGTGCTGCGCGGTGATCTTGGCGGTGGACTTGCCCGTCGCCTGCCCGGCGATCCGCCGTGCCTCGAACACCGCGACGCGCAGGCCGCTGCCCTGCAGGGCCCAGGCGCAATGCAGGCCGACCATGCCGCCGCCCAGGATGGCGACATCCAGGTCCATGTCCTGATCCAGGGACGGATAATCAGTGGCCGCCAAGCCGCCAAGCCAGAATGAAACGCCTTCGGACATGCCGTCGCCCCCGTTTCCTGAACGCCCGCAGCATCTGCGGGCCGCGTTCGGAACAAGGAGGGCGGGGGTTTGTTCCGGCCCGATGCCCGGGCCTGCTACCGGCAGCGCGTGAAGGCGAAGGTGGCGATCAGGTAGTTCACCGTCTTCATCGGATCGTCGCCCGCCGCGTTGATGGCCTTCAGGTCGTCATAGACCGTGTCATACAGGTACTGCCAGGCATTCGCATTCGGCGCGGTCAGCGGCGCTACCGTCGTCATCGAATAGGTGTTCGCCGGGCTGTCGAACTTGTCGGCCTTGCCGTTCATCTGCAGGTTGCGGGCGTCCATCGGGTCGGCCGTATTGGTCAGCGGAAACTTCGATGTCGCCGGATTGGAACGCGCGTCGATCCGGTAGAACTTCGTCGTCGCGCCGACCTTCTGTTCCAGCAGCGGCTGGAACGAGCCAGAGAGCGCGAAATGGTCGATCACGCCGCAGACCGCTTCTTCGACCTCCTTGTTGGACAGAAGGCCATCGCCGTCCTGGTCGGCCTGGTTGTAGGCCTGCTTCAGCTGGACCCCGGCCTCGACCATGCCGGCGATCCGGTCGGCCTGGGCATTGGGTCCGGTGGGCTGGGCAGGGTTGGCGCCGTAGATCACGATCGAGGTCATGGAAACTCCTCCGGGTCAGGCAGCGGTGATGGGGTGAAGGTCCGACAGAAGGTCTTGCAGCGTGAAGGGCGGGGTCCGGGGTGCGGGCGGCGGGCCGCCCCGTGCCGCGCAGATGGCGGCGTGGATCGATTCCATCACCAGCCGCCCGCCAAGGGGGCCCAGCCGATTGCCCTGCCCCAGCACCGCTGCCTCCCGCAGGACGTAGAACCACAGCGGCGTCCGGTCCGACAGCCGGTCCCCCGCCGGACCCATCCCCAGCGCCTGTGCCATCGGTGCGGAAAGGCCGTCCAGCATCTGCGCTCCGGTCAGGAAATCCGGGAACAGCGTCGGGTCCAGACTGCGGAGCCCCTGGGCCGACGCCAGCCGCAACTGCCGCCCCCGGTCCAGGTTCAGGCGCGCCAGGTTGACCGCCTGCGTTGCGCCATCGACATAGACGGCCCCCAGCTGGGTCAGTTGCGGCGCGATGGCCGGCTGGATCAGCGGCGCAAGGTTCCCGGCGGCGGGGCCGATCATGTCGCTCCAGTCCACTTCCCACAAGGTGTCCAGGCAGCGGTGCCGGTCGGTCGGGTGGATGTCCAGGCCCCCGCCGACATGGTTGGTCTGCTGAAGCACGGATTGCAGGGTTTCTCGGGCGGGGTCGAAGCGCGACCAGTGGTAGGTTTCGCGCACCAGCGCATGACCGAAGCGGAAGGCGGCGGCCGCGAACTCGATCGGGATCTGGAAGGAACCGGGGTCGCCCTGGCCGGGCATGACAATCCGCCGCCCGTTGGCCAGGACATCGGCGTGAACCTCCGCCGGCACGATGCGCGGCAGGAAATCGTAAAGCGTGATATCATGGATCTCTGCCAGCATCCGGCCCCGGGCGTCGGGGCCGTCCCGGTCCACCAGGTTTGCGTAATGACGGACCAGCGCCACATGAAGCTGCGCCAGCGGCAGGTTGGCGTCGCTGCGCGGATCGGGGATGCGGGGCAGTCCGACCATGGACCGCGGGATGTCGGCGAAGCGGGTCTCGGTCGGTTCGGACGTGCGGCCCACTGCCATCCCGTCGCGGCGCAAGGGGTCCACGCGCGCCAGATCCGCCTGGACATCGGCGGGTCCGTCCGCATCGGGCCAAAGCAGCGTTTCCAGATCCAGCCGCGACGATTCCAGGTTCTCGAAATGCAGGTCGTCCAGCGGATGCAGGCGGCTCAGCTCATGCGCAAGGAACTGGCCGAAGTAGACATAGGCCGAGGGCATCTGGCCCAGCGGCCGGGCGGGGGCGCCCGGGGCACGGCCAAAGGCGGCGGCCAGGGCAGCGGTTTCCTCGGCCCGGTCGTCCCGTTCCTCGGGCGCGATCCTGTAGTAGCCGCTGAAGACCACGGGCGGCTGCGCCGGGGCCGTGAACCGCGCCACCAGGTCCTGCCGCCGCGGATCGGGCAGGACGCGCAGCCTCCGTGCTTCGGTCGGTGCGACCTGGACCTGTCCCACCTCGTCGAAGGTGGGGCTGAAAAGCGTGGCCGACATCGGCGTCAGGCTGCGGATGCTGGAAACCGCTTCATCGGTGACAAGCCGGAAGCCCCCACCGTGCAGGCAAGCGCCGGGTATCATTCGCGGTTACCCCCGAATTCAAGATCGACGTGATGCAATGGCCTTTTACCCTGAATAGCACAGTCCGCGCGGCTTTTCCACGCTAACGGGCCAGGTGCGGACGGAAGGCGGCGGCGGCCACCGCCGGACCCTGCGCCGCCAGCAGCGCCGTGGCAATGGCATCGCGGTCGGCGGGGCGGCGGATCGGATAGGCCTCGACGAACCAGTCGTGAACGGCCTCGGGCGTGCAGGGCGTGTCGCCCGCCCAGATCGGTGCAACGGCGGTTACCATCCGGTCGAACGCGGCGCGGGCCTCGGCCAGGCGCCCCTGCCGGACCAGGGCCACCGCCAGCCAGCCCTGATTGTCGACGATCTGGTCCCCCGACCGCAGCGCCGCCGCCTCGGCCGCAGCCGGATCCCCGCCCAGGAAGCGCACGGCAGCGGCATAGCACCACTGGTGCGGATGCAGCATCGGCGACAGGCGCAGCGCCTCGTCCAGGGTTTCGCCCGCCCGGCCGTGGTCCCCCAGGAAGGCGTGCCCCATGGCGACCGAGATCATGCTGCCCGGACTGCACGGGTTCAGCGACGCGGCCAGATCCAGATGCACGGCCGCCTGGTCGAACCGCCCGGCCAGCGCCGCGCTCCAGGCCAGGGCCAGCTGGTTGCGGGCATCCATCGGGTCCAGCGCCACGGCGCGGGTCGCGCTGGCATGGCCGGCGGCGTTGTCCGCCGGGGTGCGCGGCCGGCCGGGGCGCAGGATGTGGCGGACATTGCTGATGCTGGCCAGGCTGGCATGGGCCGGGGCATGGGTCGGCGTGCGCGCGACCAGCCGCCGGAAGATCGCCTCCGCCTCGGCCTCGGCTTCCGGGCTCCATTGCAGAAGCAGCGCCTCGCCGCGCAGCCAGTCGTCGTAATCGCTCCCCTCGGTCGGGACGCCCGCCACCATCCGGGACAGGCGGTCGGCGGAGATGTAGATCTCGAGCGCCGAGGCGATGCGCCCGATGACATGGTTCTGATGCGCGCGCCAGTTGGCCGGCGACAGGGCGAAGCTGCCGCTCCAGGCGATGCGGCGGCTTTGCGGATCGGACAGGCGCAGCGTCAGGCGGTTCTCGGGCCCCACCGGTTCGTATCGGCCGGTCATGGCATAGTCCGCCGTCCCGGCCCCGCCCTCCGCCAGGTCAAGCACCGCCCAGTTGCGAAAGCGCGCCAGGTTGGCGATCAGTTCGGCGCGGAACTGCGCCGCGACGGTGCGGCCCGGATCGTCCCCTGCGTCGAACGCGCCGACCGCTACCTGCGGGATCCGGGGAACGCTGGCGGGCGCGGCCGGCGGCAGGGCAACCGGACCCGTCCCCCGGACGGCGGCGGCCAGGGTGACGACGGCCTCGCCGGGGTGGGCGCCGAACGTCTCGTGCAGGTGCTGGGTCAGCCGCTCGAATTCGGCCAGCGCCGCCGCCTTGCGGCCGCGCGACGCCAGATGCCGCATCATCGCCATCGCGGCCGGTTCATGCCCCGGCTCCAGCCGCAGCAGCGCCTCGGCCGCGGCACCCAGCGCCGGCTGCTCGGCGGCGTGGCGGTCCAGGCAGCGTTCCAGTCCCGCGATGATGCGGTCGCGCCAGACGCCGCGCTGCACCGCCAGCCAGGCCTGAAAGACCGGGCTGACCGACGGCAGGCCAGACAGAAGCTCTGCCGGGACATCGGCGCCCTGCCGCAGGACAGGTGCGACGGCGCCTTCGTCCAGCGCCTGCCGCAACGCCTGAAGATCGGTCCCGACGCCTTCGGCCAGCGCCAGCATCGTTCCCCGGACAACCACCACATTCTCCGACACGCGTGCCAGCTTCGCGTTTACCATCCGCCGTGTGCGGGCCAGATTCGCCCGGGCGCGGACCAGCGGCTTGTCGGGCCACAGCATCACCGCCAGCCGGTCCGCCCCCAGGGCGTTGTCAGGTTCCAGCGCCAGCGCACCAAGGAGGGCTGCAGCATGGACCGAGTGCAGCGCCACAGGGGAGCCATCGGGAGGGGCCAGGCGAATGTCGCCGATCACCTGAAGATCAACCCGCCGCTGCGAAGCGTCCGCGTCGGGAATCCGCCCCGTGGACGCATGGGCGCGATAGACCGCCACGTCATCGCCGATGTTCTTCAGAAGCGGCCGCCCGATCGCCTCGAAGCGGTAGCGGGGCGAACGTCCCAGCTCGGCCATCACGTTCTGCGACACGACGATTCCGCCCGGGTCCGCGACCGATTGCATCCGCACCGCCACGTTGACCGAATGGCCGAACACATCGCCCCAGTCGCGCCGGACCTCGCCCAGGTGGACGCTGATGCGAAAGCGGGCTTCGTGCGTGTCATGGCCCATCATCCGCTGAAGGACCAAGGCGCAGTCCACGGCCGCCGTCACCCCGTTGAACAGCGAAATCCAGCCGTCGCCCGTGGTCTTCACCACCTCGCCGCCAAACCGCGTGCTGCACCGCCGCGCCCGGTCCAGCGCCCGACCGATCAGGGCAATGGTCCCCGCCTCGTCGGATTTCATCCTCTGGCTGTAGCCGGTCAGGTCTGCAACCAGAATTGCTGCCAGGGGAACTGCCTTGACCATGGGGCACTGCCTTGCGGAATCGTGCACAATGATAGCGGATAAATCGGATCAAGGCGAAACCGATCACAACAAGGGCGATCCGCTGGCGGGTTGTGCCGATCTTTTCCGCATCGCAAGCCTCCAGGTCATGCCTTTCGCCCAACTGTCCCTTGCCGTGCCGGGGCCAGCGTTGCGCGCGATGCCCGGTTTTCCGGCAGCGGCCTGCCCCGAAAACGGGCGGGTCGGCCAGGGCTGCGGGCCCGATCCGTTGCGCAGCCGGATCGCAGCCCTGGGCGAAGCGGTCGAACTGGCCAGTTGCTGCGCCTGGGGCGATGAAGCCCTGATCCGTGCCCGGGCATCGGATCTGGGTCCGCAAGCGGTGCCGCCGGATCGGCTACACGGGTTTTCGCCACGCCAGATCCGTCGGCGCGGGGCCTGGAACCGGCGTTACAGCCGCTACGACTGGCGGCCCGGCGATGCGGCCGGCGACATCGACTGGATCGCGGCCAATGATGCGCAAGACGGGGCAACCGTGCTTCTTCCCGCCGATCTGGTTCTGATCGGACGAACCGAAAGCGAAAGCGCCGCGGGCCGCGCGGGTTCCAGCGGCTGCGCGGCCGGACCGACACCCGAGGCCGCCCGGGCGGCGGCGCTGCTGGAGGGGATCGAGCGGGATGCCGCGGGGCGCTGGTGGTATGGCCGACGCAAACGCCCTGTCCTGGCGCCATCGCTTGTTGCCCCCGATCTGGCCGCGTGGTTGCAGGGCCGGGCGCGCCAGACCTGGCTTCTGGACATCACCACCGACATCGGCATCCCGGTGGTCGCTGCCCTGTCCCGAGACGGCTCCGGTGGCACGCCGGCCCTGGGCTTTGCGGCCCGAACGGCGCTGGCGGATGCGGCATCGGCCGCGCTGGCGGAAATGCTGGGCGTTGAAACCGCCCTGCCCCCCTGGCGCGACGTGTCCGGCGACGGGATGATGCAGGAATGGCTGGCGCGGGGCCCCGGCGCCTTGCCCCCGATCGGACAGACCGGCCCAGCCCGCCCGGATGTGCCGGACGATGCGCTTACCGCCTGCCTCGGTGCGCTGGAACGGCTGGGCCTGCGGGCGCTGTTCATCGACCTGACCCGCCCGGTCTTTGGCGTTCCCGTCTTTCGCGCCGTCGTGCCGGGCCTGTGTCACGACCGGCCGCGCTTTGGGATCCCGCGCCTGCTGGTCCCCGATCCGTCCGACCTGTCACGCCCCGCCGCGCGGCCCAACCCCGTCCCGCTGCTGGTCTAAAGCCGGACCAGCTGCTTGCCGTGGTTCTGCCCGGCCATCATCCGCACAAAGGCTTCCGGCATCCGGTCGAATCCGTCCAGAACGTCTTCGCGGAAGGTCAGGCGGCCGTCGCGGTGCCATCGGATCAGCGCGCGGTGCGCCTCGTCGCGGCGGTGCCACCAGTCGAAGACCACCAGCCCTTCGACCCGCGCCCGCGTGACCACCAGCCGCGCCGAGGACCGCAGGCCGATGTCTTCGTTGGGCGCCTTGTCGATGACCGCGATCCGCCCGCAGATGATGACGCGCGCGCGTACCGCCAGGTTGGCCAGCACCGCATCATGGATCGGGCCGCCGGTGTTGTCGAAGAACACATCGACGCCATCGGGACAGGCCGCCGCCACCGCCGCTGTCAGGTCTGGGGCGGTGCGATAGTTGATGCCCGCGTCGAAGCCCAGGCTTCGGCAATGGTCCAGCTTGGCGTCGTCGCCCGCGATGGCCACCACCCGTGCGCCCATCAGCCGGGCGATCTGCCCGGCGATCTGCCCCACGGCACCCGATGCGGCCGAAATGACCACCGTCTGCCCCGGCACGGGCCGGCCAATTTCAGTCAGCCCGATATAGGCCGTCAGCCCCGGCATCCCCAGCCACGACAGCGTGGCCTGTTCGGGCACGCCCGCTGGCACGCGGTTCGTCCGATCCGATCCCGGCAGGTCCGGGGTCAGGACTGCGTATTCCTGCCAACCCATCCCCATCGCCTCGGCCAGGTCGCCCACCTTCCAGTCCGGGTGGTTCGAGGCGATGACCTCGCCCACACCGCCGCCCTGCATGACGCCCCCAGGCTGCACCCCGGCGGTGTAGTTGGCGGCGGGGCTGATCCGGCCGCGCATGTAGGGGTCCAGCGACAGCCATTTCACCCGCACCAGGATCTGGCGCGGCCCCGGCACGGGCATCGGTGTTTCCACCATGCGCCAGCAGTCCACGGTCGCGGTTCCGTCCGGATAATGATCCAGCACCCACTGGCGGTTCATCGCACACTCCCTTTCAAGATATCGTTGCCAGGCCCTGATCCAGAACCACGCGATCCTGGACGCGGGCGGTGAAAAACACCCGGTCGCCGACCCGCCAGAATTCGCAATCCAGCCGGTCGCCCGGATAGACGACACCGGCAAACCGCAGCGACAACGACGCAAGCCGCGCCGGATTGCCGTCGCAAAACCGCCGCAGCACCAGCGCGCCCATTGTGCCATAACTGGCCAGCCCGTGCAGGATCGGCCGGTCGAACCCCGCCTTGCGCGCCACCTCCGGGTCGGCGTGCAGCGGGTTCACATCGCCCGACAGCCGATAGACCAGCGCGGCGCGGGGCGAAATCTGGACGCTTTCGCGGTGATCGGCCGCGCGGTCGGGCGGCAGATCAGGCGTCGGGCGCGGGGCCGGTTCGCCGCCAAACCCGTCATTGCCACGCAGCATCAGCGTCTGGTTGACCGTGCAGTACAGCGTGTCGTTTTCCGCATCGACGATGCGCCGTTCCACCACGCAGATGCTGCCCTTGCCCGCGCCGCGATCATGCAGCGACTTGATCCGCGTGTGGCTGACCACCTCGGCCGCCGGCGGCAGCGGCTTGTGGAATTCGGCCGCCTGCGAGGAATGCAGAAGCTTCACCCAGTCGATGCCCAGTTCGGGCGCCTTGACCCACATGCCCGGCGTGGCCAGCGTGACGGCAAAGGTCGGCAGCACCGTCAGCCGGTCTTCCAGCAGGTAGGACAGATCCTCGGTCGCCGCCCCGAAAGGCAGGCCGACGCCAAGCGCGTAAAGGATGGCGTCACGCGCCGTGTAGCGGGACTTCGTCAGCGGAAAGGCATGGGCGCGCAGGCGGTCGGGGTCGAAGGCCATCGGTCAGACCGGATCCCAGGTGAAGATGTCGCCCGACTTGTGCAGCGGGTAGAAATCGTTCTGGAACTGCGGAAAGACCCGTTCGGCGATGGCTTCCGGGGTCCAGCCATCGGCCGTGTGCGCGGTGCGAATGGGACGCGGCTGCGAGAACAGGTAGATCTCGTTGTTGCGCGCGCCAAAGATCTGGCCCGTCACGCCCTTGCCGGCATCCGAACACAGCGCCACGCACAAGGGCGCGACCTTTTCCGGGATCAGCTTCTTCAGCCCTTCGACGCGCTTCTTCTGTTCCGGTGTCTCATCCGGGATCGACGACACCATCCGCGTCCAGGCAAAGGGCGCCACCGCGTTCGACCGCACGTTGAATCGCGCCATGTCGATCGAGATCGACTTCGACAGCGCCACGATGCCCAGTTTGGCCGACATGTAGTTGGCCTGCCCCATGTTGCCGATCAGCCCCGAGGTCGAGGCCATGTGGACATAGGCGCCCGATCCCTGTTCCTTGAAATGCGGCGCGGCGGCGCGGCTGACGTTGAAGGTGCCCTTCAGGTGAACGGCGATCACGGCATCAAAGTCTTCTTCCGTCATCTTGTGGAACAGAACGTCGCGCAGGTTGCCGGCGTTGTTCACCACCGCGTCGATGCGGCCGAAATTGTCCAGCGCCGCCTGCACCATTGCCTGACCGCCGTCCCAGGACGCAACGGAATCAAAGTTGGCGACCGCCGACCCACCCATGGCGAGGATCTCGTTCACCACTTCCTGCGCGGGCGAAACCCCGCCTTCGTCCGCGCCTTGCAGCGACACGCCCAGGTCGTTGACCACCACGGCCGCACCGGCGCGCGCCATTTCCAGCGCGATGCCGCGTCCGACGCCCCGGCCCGCGCCGGTCACCAGCACAACCTTGCCATCCATCATCTTGGTCATTGGTCTGCTCCGGCTCAGTAGGATTTCGGCAGGTCAAGGACCTTTTCCGCGATGAAGGACATGATCAGCTGTTCGGTGATCGGGGCGATGCGGGTCACGGCCACTTCGCGGAACAGCCGTTCGACGTGGTATTCCTTGGCATAGCCAAAGCCACCCATGGTGAAGATCGCGCGTTCGGCGGCCTCATACCCGGCGCGGGCGCCCAGGAACTTGGCGCTGTTTGCCTCGGCGCCGCAGGGCTTGCCGTTGTCATAAAGCTCGGCGGCCTTCATCGCCATCAGCCAGGCGGCTTCCAGATACATCCAGCGTTCCGCCAGCGGATGCTGGATGCCCTGGTTCTGGCCGATGGGCCGGTCGAAGACCACCCGTTCCTTGGCGTATTGCGTGGCGCGGCGCAGTGCGTCCTGGCCGATGCCGATGGCTTCCACCGCGATCAGCACCCGTTCCGG
Source organism: Rhodobacteraceae bacterium QY30 (assembly GCA_002356635.1). Classification (GTDB taxonomy): domain Bacteria; phylum Pseudomonadota; class Alphaproteobacteria; order Rhodobacterales; family Rhodobacteraceae; genus QY30. The sequence continues at coordinate 103,881 of CP023455.1, read as the reverse complement.
GTTCAGGCTGTCAAGGATATAGCTGAAGCCTTTGCCTTCCTGCCCGATCAGATGTTCATCGGGGATGAACAGGTCGTCGATGAAGATCGCGTTGCTGTCCACCGCCTTGCGGCCCATCTTCGGGATGCGCTGCACTTCGATCTTCGAACGATCCAGATCCGTGTAGAAGATCGAAATGCCGTCGGTCGGGCGCTTGGCGTCTTCGTATTTCGTGGTCCGCGTCAGCAGCATGATCTTGTTGGCGACCTGCCCCGTCGAGGTCCAGACCTTGCGGCCGTTCACGCGGTAGCCACCGGGAACCTTTTCGGCAAAGGTCGTGATGCGGGTGGTGTTCAGCCCGGCGTCCGGTTCGGTGAAGCCGAAGGCGCACTGGTCCTTGCCCGCGATCAGGCCGGGGATCCAGGCCGCCTTCTGTTCCGGCGTGCCGTGGACGACGATCGGATGCGGCCCGAACAGGTTGATGTGGACCGAACTGGTCGCCGCCATTCCGCCGCCGTGGCTGGCGACTTCGTGCATCATGATCGCGGCTTCGGTCACGCCCAGGCCCGCGCCGCCGTATTCTTCGGGCATGGTGATGCCCAGCCAGCCGGCATCGGCCATGGCGCGGTGGTATTCGCGCGGAAACTCACCGTCTTCATCGCGCGCCAGCCAGTAATCGGCATCAAAGCGCGACGCGACGGCACGGACGCCTTCGCGGATCTGCGCGCGGGTTTCCTCGATCTGTTCGGGCGTCTGGCCCGGGTGATGCTTGCTCATTCCGATACCCTTTCCGCGACGGAAGCCAGCGTTCTGCGCGCCTGCTTCAGATGGGGGATGTCATACATTTTGCCGTCGATGCCGATGGTCCCCAGACCGGGGTTGGCGTCGAAGGCGGCGACGATGCGCTGTGCCAGCGCCACATCGGCGTCTGATGGCGCGAAGGCGCGGTTGATGCCCGCGACCTGCGCGGGATGGATGGCCAGACGCCCCGCGAACCCGTCGCGGCGCGACACGCGGCAGGAGGCTTCCAGCCCGGCGTCATCGCGGAAATCGGCATAAAGCGTATCGAGCGCCGGAACTTCGGCCGCCGCCGCCGCCATCAGGCACAGGCTGCGCGCCAGTTGATAGGGCTGCGACCAGTCGCCGCTGTCGTCCTTGTTGGCGGTCGATCCGACCACCGCCGACAGATCCTCGGCCCCCCAGGTCAGGGCGGCCAGGCGCGGATGGGCGGGCGCATAGCTGCCCAGGTTGAACATCGCCTGCGCGGTTTCGGTCGCCACGACGATGATCCGGACGGTGCCTTGCGCCATGCCGGCCCGCGCCTCCAGCGCATCCAGGCAATGGCCCATCCGCACCAGATCCTGCGCGCCATTGGCCTTCGGCAGCACGATCCCGTCCAGCCCCGGGCGCACGATCGCCGCCAGATCGTCCAGCGTCAGGCCACTGTCAAAGGCATTGACCCGCACCCAGAAGCCCCAGTCGCGCGGGCCCTGATGCGCGTCGATCCATGATGCCAGCGTCTGGCGCGCGGCGGCCTTGTTCGGGCCGGCCACGCTGTCTTCCAGATCCAGGATCAGGCCGTCGGCGCCGGTTTCGCGGGCCTTGGCGAATTTCTTCTCGCTGTCGGCGGGAACGAACAGAAGCGACGTCAGCTTCATGACGGGCGCTTCATCATCAGGGCCAGGCGCTTGCATTCGCAGACCACTTCATCGCGCTGGTTCAGGCCGCGATGCAGGAAGGTCACGATGCCTTGCGTCGGGCGCGACTTCGATTCGCGCTTGGCGATGATTTCGGTTTCCGACCGGATCGTGTCGCCCGCAAAGACCGGCTTCGGGAACTTGACCTCCTCCCAGCCAAGGTTGCCGATGGTCGTGCCCAGCGTCGTGTCGCCCACGGACAGGCCCACCACCAGCCCGAGCGTAAAGACGCTGTTGACCAGCGGTTTGCCGAATTCGGTCGTCTTGCAATATTCGTGGTCGATGTGGATCGCCGCCGGGTTCATCGTCATGGTGGAAAACTGCATGTTGTCCCAGTCCGTGACAGTGCGGCGCACGTCATGGCGGATGACGTGGCCCACTTCGAATTCCTCGTAATACTTCCCTGCCATGCTTTTTTCCTCCGTTATTCCAGGCGCCCCAGCACCGACACCGCCGCGACCGAGTTCGACGGCTGACCGCCCAGGTTGTGCGTCAGGCCGAAGTCGATATTGGCCAGTTGCCGTGCGCCTGCGCGACCCTTCAGCTGCGTGTACACTTCATAAGCCATGCGAAGGCCAGAGGCGCCGACCGGATGGCCAAAGCATTTCAACCCGCCGTCGATCTGGCTGGGCATCTTGCCCGTGGCGTCGAACTTGCCATCCAGCACGTCGAATACCGCGCGGCCATCTTCGGACAGGCCCAGATCTTCCATCGTGACCAGTTCCGTGATCGAGAAGCAGTCGTGCACCTCGGTCAGGCCCAGATCCTTGGGCGAGATGCCCGCCTCCTGATAGGCTTTCTGCGCGGCGATGCGGGTGTTGCGGACATAGGATCCGTCCCATTCGCCATACTGCATTTCCCAGCCGTTCGAGGCGCAGACCTGCACCGACTTGACCGACACCAGCGCGTCACGCGACAGGCTACGGGCGATTTCGGGGGTGCAGACGATCGCCGCCGCCGCGCCATCCGACACGCCGCAGCAATCGTAAAGGCCCAAGGGGTCAGCCACCATCGGCGCGTTCAGGATCTGCTCCATCGTCACGGCCTTGCGCAGGTGGGCCTTTTCGGCGTGAACGCCGTTCTGATGGCTTTTCCACGACACATGCGCCATCGCGCGCTTCAGGTCCGCCGCCGGGATGCCGTGCTTGGCCGCATAGGCGCCCGCCAGTTGCGCGAAGGTGCCGGGGGCTGATCCGTAGGGCATCCACAGGTCGTTGACCGACCCCTTGGTGCGGATCGGCAGGCCGCCAAAGCCGGTGTCCTTCAGCTTTTCGACGCCAAGCGCCAGCGCGATGTCAACCGCGCCCGAGGCAACGGCATAGACCGCCGCGCGCAGGGCTTCGGTGCCGGTGGCGCACATGTTTTCCACCCGCGTCACCGGCATCGGCGGCAGGCGCAGCGCGGTGGCCAGCGGAATGGCCGAGTTTCCGACGTTGATGTCATCCAGCGCCCCGCCCAGCCAGGCGGCCTCGATCCGGTTGCGCTCGATCCCGGCGTCGCGGGTTGCCTCCTCGAAGGCCTCGACCATGAGCATGTCCGACGACATGTCCCAGCGTTCGCCGAACCGGGTGCAGCCCATGCCGGCAATGACGACCTTGTCCTTGATTCCGGTTGCCATCACTTCACCTCCAACGCGGGCCGAGACAGCGGCGCGGCTTTCCAGAAATACGTGCGGAAGATCCGCTGCCGGTCGATCGCCTTGATGCGGAACCGCATCCGCAGCGGGTCACCCACCTGCGGCGCCGGGCCTTCCACGTCGCAAACCTCCATCGCCACGCGGGCGCCATTCTCGAACTGCACAAGGCCGAAGTTGAAGGGCGGATCGGGGGTGAAGTTCAGCCGGTCCTGCGTGATCGACGCCATGCGGGCCGGCACGTCGCGCAACACGACATCCTCATATGGCTCCGGGCCGGTGGCTTCGGGCGAAACCGGGATCGGCGTCTTGGGGAACTGCACGTTGCCGCGCGGGTCGCGGCCGCCGACAAAGCCGTGCATGTCGCGGCCGTGGCGCGCAAGCACCGTCGCAGTGGTCTTCTGGTTCACCTCGGCGCGCGGACCCCAGTCCAGATCAACCCCGCCCGTCAGGTTCAGAAGCCGCGAATAGCTGGCGGTCAACACCCCTTCGGCCAGCGCCTCGGTCGCGGTTGCCTGTTCGGGCCGCGACAGCGATTCCAGCACCAGCACATCGGCGCCATTGCCAAAGCCGACCAGCAGGATCCGGTCGCCCGGATTGGCGCGTTCCAGCGCCAGGGCCAGCCCGAACAGCGGCGCCGCAGCGCCCAGTTCACCGGCCTTTTCGGTGATTTCCTCGCACAGGTTCGGGGCGGTCAGACCACAGGGCTTGCCCAGCCCCTTGTAGCTGCCCGCGACCGCTTCCGGCACCACGGCCAGCGCGATGGCCGCGCCGTCGACCCCGGCCGCCGACAGCGCCTGCCGCACGGCCGGAACCAGCACCTGCGCCACCGCTTCGTCCCGGGCAAAGCGTTCCTCGGCGGCGTAGGGCAGGCCCTTTTCGGCGATGGTGTAGCTGTCCAGCAGGTCCATGTTCATGGTGGCCATGCCAAGAACGCGCGCCAGACCGGGCGTATCGCCGACCAGAACCGCGCCCGCGCCATCGCCCCAGGCCAGATGCGGGGCACTGCCCGGCTGCGCGCGGCGCTTTTCACCGGCGGCGATCAGTTCGTCACCCGATCCGCCCCGCAAAGACCGCACCAGCGCCGAGACGGCGCAACGGCGGCTGCCCGCCACGTCCAGCGATTCCGCCCCGCGCGGCAGGTGAAGGGCATCGACCAGCAATCCCGCCTGCGACCGGTCGGTGAACGGCGCCGAGGTGGAGGCGAAGGTCACCCGCGCCGGGGCGCCCTGCCCCACGGCATTCCGCGCCGCTTCCACGGCCATCGTCAGCGCATCTTCATCCCAGCCGGCAACGGCGCGCAGCCCCCGGCCCGATCCGCCCAGCCCTGACCAGCGCAGCTCGGCCCGCGCGGCCTTCTTGTCGAAGCGCAACAGCGGCAGATAACCCGCAACGCCCTGAATGTATCTTTCGGTCATAGGAACCCTCCCGCTTGCCGCAAGAAATACCTTGCAAACATATTGTACGCAAGCATATTAAATTCATGATTTTGGAATTTTGACGCGGGCGTCATTGGGAGGCCTGCAGGGAGAGAAACATGCAAATGCAGGATCTGAAAGGCAAAACGGCCATCGTGACCGGTGGCGGCCAGGGAATCGGACGCGCCATCAGCTTGCGTCTTGCGGCCGAGGGCTGCAACGTCGCGATTTTCGATCTGCGGCCCGAAGCCGCCGAGGAAACCGCAGCCGAAGCGCGCGCGAAAGGCGTCAACGTCAAGGTCTATGGGCTGGATGTGGCCGACCAGGGGGCGGTGAACGCGGCGGTTGCAGCCGTAGAAACCGACCTGGGCCCGATCTGGCTTCTGGTCAACAACGCCGGCTGGGACAAGCCTTCGCCCTTCCTGTCGACCGACGCCGACCTGTGGAACAAGATCATCGCCATCAACCTGCAGGGACCGCTCAACCTGCACAAGGCGGTCTGCCCGCTCATGGTGGAACGCAAGGGCGGCCGGGTGGTCAACATCGCGTCCGACGCGGCGCGGGTCGGAACCTCGGGCGAGGCTGTCTATTCGGCCTGCAAGGGCGGCATCATCGCCTTCACCAAGTCGATGGCGCGGGAACTGGCGCGGTCCAACGTCCTGTTGAACGCCGTGTGCCCCGGCCCGACCAACACGCCGATGATGGCATCGGTTCTTGGCACCGGCGAAGACGCGGTGAAGTGGAAGGACGCGATGGTGCGCGGCATTCCGCTGAAGCGCATGGGCGAACCGGAAGACTACGCCGGCATCGTTGCCTTCCTGGCGTCGGCGGATGCGGGCTTCATCACCGGCCAGACCGTTTCGGTCTCGGGCGGGATGAACATGATCTGACGTGCGGATCCTGCTGGAGGAAGCGGCGGCAGGCGACAATCCCCCTGTGGGATTTTCGCTGCTGCCCCAACAGGTAGAGGCCGACTACATGGCCGGTCCCTACTACGTCAGTCGCCGCGATGGTCGCCTGCACATGGGGTTCCGCGTCAAGCCGCGGCACCGCAACCCCAGCAACGTCTGTCACGGCGGCATGATCGCGTCGTTTGCGGACATGCTGACCGCGATCACGGCGGATGACCCCGAGGTTCCCGACCTGGTGGCGACGATCAGCCTGACGATCGACTACATCGGCCCGACGCCCATCGGCGCCTGGGTCGAATCGACGCCAGAAATCCTGCACACCACGGGCCGGATGTTGTTCATGAAGGCGCTTATCACCGCGGATGGCGCGCCCGTCGCGCGCTGCAACGCCATTTTCCGCATCCGCCACCGCAAGGACCGGGACGCGCATCAGCAACCTTGACGATACGCTATCTTACGATACTGTAGCACTCACATCTCGCTCCGGCGACCCCATCCCCGAGGAGGACCCCCCATGGCCGATGCCCCCCAGTTCGAGGACATCATCTACGAAGTCCGCGGCCGCGCCGCCTGGATCATCATCAACCGTCCCAAGGTCTACAACGCGTTCCGCGGCCAGACCCTGGAGGACCTGATCCGCGCCCTGCACCTGGCCGGCAATGACAAGGACGTTGCGTCCATCGTGCTGACCGGCGCGGGCGACAAGGCATTCTGCACCGGCGGCGACCAGTCCGCGCATGAAGGCAACTATGACGGCCGCGGCGTCGTCGGCCTGCCCATCGACGAACTGCAGGGCCTGATCCGCGACACGCCGAAGCCGGTCATCGCGCGCGTCAACGGCTTTGCCATCGGCGGCGGCAACGTTCTGGCCACGCTGTGCGACCTGACCATCGCCTCCGACACCGCGAAATTCGGCCAGGTCGGCCCCAAGGTCGGGTCGTTTGACGCCGGCTGGGGCACGGCGCTGCTGGCGCGGCACGTTGGCGAAAAGAAAGCCAAGGAAATCTGGTTCCTGAACGACATGTACACCGCCGCCGAGGCCGCCGACATGGGCCTGGTGAACAAGGTCGTGCCGCAGGCCGAACTGGACGCCGCCGTGACGAAATGGACCGACACGCTGGCCGAACGTTCGCCCACCGCGCTGGCCTTCCTGAAGCGGTCGTTCAACGCCGACAGCGATTCGATCCGCGGCATCTCGAACCTGGCGCTGCATGCGGTGAAGCTGTACTACGCGACGCCGGAGTCGAAGGAAGGCGTCAACGCCTTCAACGAAAAGCGCAAGCCCGACTTCTACAAGTTCCTGGACTGACGAACCATGGCCCCCGCGCGGATACGGCCCGAACAGCTGCCCGATCATCTTCCGGTCACCGGAACGATCTGGCTTCATGCCTCTTCGGGGGATTCCACCGTTCTTCGCGGGGGGCTTTTGCAGGCCGGGCAGGATCTGTCCGGCCTGACCTTCACCGGCATCTTCGTGCCGGGGCTGAACCCGATGGCGCCGCTTCTGCAGGCGGGCGCGCGCTTTCGCACCTATTTCATGCTGCCCGAAATGCTGGCCCATCCCGGCCAGGTGGATTTCCTGCCCCTGCCCTACCGCGACATCCGCCGCGATCTGGCACTGAACCCGCCACAGGCGGCGCTGTTCATGGTGTCGCCCCCGGATGCTTCGGGCCAGTGCAGCTTTGGCCCGGTCAATGATTTCCTGGCCGACATCTGGGAAAGCATTCCGATCCGCATCGCCCATGTGAACCCGCGCCTGCCGCGGACGCAGGGCCGGTCGATCCCGTTCGATGCGCTGACCGCCGTGATCGAGGCCGATGGCGAATTGCCCGAATCCGATCCCGGCACCGACGCGACCAGCCAGACCATCGCCGGACTGGCGGCCGAGATCATTCCCCACGGCGCAACCGTGCAGGCGGGCTTGGGCCGGGTGCCCGAAGCCGTTCTGCGCGGCTTGACCTCGCATCGTGATCTGGCAATCCATTCCGGCCTGATCGGCGATTCCACCCTGAATTTGCTGGAGGCCGGCGCACTGCGCGCGCGGGCCCCGATCACCGCCGGCGTCGCCATTGGCACGCGGCGGCTTTACGACGCAGCGTCGGACCCGGCCTTTCGGTTCGCCCCGCCGTCCGTCACCCATGATCTGCGGACCATCGCCGCGATCGACCGTTTCGTGACGGTGAATTCCGCGATCGAGGTCGATCTGGCAGGCCAAGCCTATGCCGAAGCCACACCAAAGGGTTATCTGTCCGGCCCGGGCGGGGCGTCGGATTTCGCTGCAGGCGCGCGCGGGCTGGACGGGTTGCGCATCGTGGCGCTGCCGGCGACAGCCGCCAAGGGCACCGTCAGCCGTATCGTCGGGATGGGCGCGGCAACGGGGCCGGTGTCGCTGGGCCGGTTTGATATCGACGTCGTCATCACCGAATTCGGGCGCGCCGATCTGCGCGGGCTTGGCCACGAAGGCCGCCGCGCCGCGCTGATCGCGATTGCCGCCCCCGAACATCGGGACGCGCTGGCGCGCGGCTGAAGCTCGCGCGCCCTTTGCGTCTTAGTACGGAACCGCAGCCCGGCCGATCCGCGTCCGCGCGATGATCTGCTTCATCACGCCCGCCGTGCCATCGCCGATTTCCAGACCCATCACCTCGCGCAGGCGCTGCTGGTGGGGGGAATCGGTCGTCCAGCCGTAATGGCCGAAGGTCAGCAGGCACTGGTGGATCACGTCGAAGGCCGTCTTCGGGCCCAGCCATTTCACCATTGCCGCTTCAGCGGTATGGGGCAGGCCGGCCTCGCGCAGCTCCAGACAATGATAGGACAGCTGGCGCACCGCCGCGATCATCGTGTCGCCGTCTGCCAGGGGGCCGCTGACGCCCTGGAACTGCCCGATGGGGCGGCCGAAGGCTTCGCGTTCCTTCGCATAGGCCCAGGCTTCGTCCAGCGAGGCCTGCGCGGCGCCGACGCATTCCAGCGCGATCAGGGCGCGCGAATAGTCGAAGCCCTGCATGACCTGGGTGAAGCCCTTGCCTTCGCCGCCCAGACGGCAATGTTCGGGAATGCGGACATCTTCAAAGAACACCGACCCGCGCGCGATCATCGGGCTGGCGATGTCGTTGAAGGTGGTGCGGTGGATGCCCGGCGTGCCTTCGGGAATGTAGAAGGCCGAAACGCCATGCGCGCCGTCCTCGGGCGCGCCGGTGCGGGCGAAGACCAGAAACACATCGGCACAGCCCGCAAAGGTGATCGAGGTCTTTTCCCCGTTCAGCACATAGTCGCTGCCATCGCGGCGCGCGCGCAGTTGCAGGTTTGCGGCATCCGATCCGCCGCGCGGTTCGGTCAGGCAGATCGCCATCACCTTTTCACCCCGGATCATCTGCGGCAGGATGTCTTCCAGGATGTCCCGCGGCGCATGCCGGTTCAGGATGGCACCGTTCAGTGACACGTTGACCGGCAGCTGGCTCAGGCTGAAATCGCCATAGCCCAGCTCCTCGGCCACGATACCGGCGGTGATCGACGTCTGGCCCAGCCCGCCCAGATCCTCGGGCAGGTCGGTGCCCAGAAGGCCCATCGCGCCCATGTCACGCAGAAGGTCGCGATCCAGCACGCCCGCCTTTTCGCGCTTGATGAAATCAGGCAGCAGCACTTCGCGCGAAAAGCGCCGGGCAGCGTCACGCAATGCGGACTGATCTTCGTTTGGGATCATGATGTCTCCTTCGTGTCGTCGCCGTCAGGCTGCAAGCGCCGCGCGCCGGTAAAGCGTTTCGCTGTAGATCGCGGTTAACACTGCCAGCCCCGCGACGGCCGCGCCGACAGCGCCCAGCCAGTCAAGCCCCGGACCCCGCAGCACCGCCCCGCCCAGAGCCGCGCCTGCCGCGATGCCCAGGTAGTTGAAGGTTGCGTTCAGCCCCAGAACCACCGCGCCGCGTTCCGGGTTGCGGTCCATCAGGATGATCTGCTGCGGGATCGTCAGGCCGCCGGCCAGAAGATGCCAGACAAACGGCAGGATCAGCAGCACCGAACCGGGTAGCGGCGCCACGCCCAGCAAGGGCAGGGACAGGACCGGCAGCGTCACCAACTGCGAGGCAACGGCGATCATCCGCGATCCCACCGCCCCCAGCCGCGCGGCCAGCCGAGCCATCATCAGGCCGGAAATAACGCCGCCAATGCCGAAGGCCGCAACGGCAAGGCTGACATTCCCCGCGTGGCGCAGCACCAGCGGCGCGATGAAGGCATAACTGACCATCATCGCGCATTGGTGCAGCGCCATGACGCTGACCGCAACAAGGATGCGCGGGTCCAACGCGGTTTCCAGAAGCGTCAGAAGGCTGGTCACCGGCACCTGGACCTTGCCCGGCAGGGTGCGGATCAGGCCCGCCGCCGCAATCGCCGCGATCGCCAGCACCAGCACGAAGGCTATCGGCCAGTCGAACCGGCCGGCCGCCAGCACCCCCAGCGGCAAGCCCGCCGCCTGCGACAGTTGCAGTCCTGCAAAGACCACCCCCAAGGCACGGCCGCGGCTTTCCGGCGGGGTCATCGCATAGACAACCGACGCCGCAACGGGGGTGAACACCCCACCCCCCAGCGCCGCCAGGATGCGTGCCGCCAGCATCACGCCGAAGGACCGGGTCAGGGCGCAGATCAGCGTGGCGACAAGCACCGTTGCAATCGCGGCCAGCAGGATGCGACGCCGCCCGACGCTGCCGGTCGATGAAATCAGCAGCGGAGAGCCGATCGCATAGGCGGCGGCATAGATGGTGAACAGCAGGCTACCCTGGGTCGGGCTGACGCCCAGCCCTTCGGTCAGTTGCGGCAGGATGCCGACCACCAGAAAGCCGCTGGTGCCCACGGCGAAGTTTCCCAGGGCAAGGAAGATCAGCGTGGGCCAGAATGCGCGCGTCACCTGTGGTCGACCAGCGCCTCGGAGAGCGGCGCCCGCCCGACCCGTGCGGCATTGGCCGGGACCGTCGGATCTTCGTAGCCGAAGGAAATCCCCAACAGCAGGCGATGGCTCTCGTCCAGGCCCAGGTGATCGCGGATGATCCCCGGATAAAGCGAAAGCGCCCCTTGCGCGCAGGATCCGATCCCGCGCGTGGTCATCGCCAGCATCAGCGTCTGCGAATAGATCCCCAGGTCCACCGCCTCGCGGATGTCGAAGTCGCGGGGCATGAACAGGAACACCGCATGCGGCGCACCGAAGAATTCCAGGTTGCGGCGGTAGGCGGCATCGCGGCCGGGGCGGTCGTTGCGTTCGACCCCCATCGCACCGTAAAGCTGGCGCGCCGCGTCATATTGCCGTTCGCGGTAGACCCCGTCAAAGCGCCGGTCGGCGCTGAAATCGGGGTCCGGCACCTGACCCGCAAGCGAAGCCGCAACCATCTTCTGACCAAGCGCGGCAAGAGATGCGCCGGACACCAGATGCGGCAGCCAGGGCTGCACGTTGCAGTTCGACGGCGCCCATTGCGCCAGGGCAAACACCTCGTCCAGCACCGGCTGGGGAACCGGGTCGGGGCGGAATCCCCGCACCGACCGCCGCGCGCGCACCGCGGAATCGAAGTCCATCATCGGACCTGCGTCTTTCATGACGCCGCCTTGTTGCCGAAGCCGAACAGGACCTGCGCGACCCGGCGCTTCTGCACTTCGTCCGAGCCTTCGGTGATCCGGTAGCGGCGATGGTGGCGGTAGATGTGTTCGAACGGCATCGCACGGCTGTAGCCGACGCCGCCATGCACCTGCATCGCCAGATCGGCGGCCTTGCAGACCAGGTTGTTGGCCTTGAAGTTGCAGATGGACACCTGGTCGCTGATGGTCAGCGGATCGACGCGATCCATCATCCAGGCGGTGCGGAAGATGTAGTTTCGCAGGATCTCGACTTCGGCATGCAGTTCCGCCAGCGGGAACTGGATCGCCTGTCGGCTGGCCAGAGGTTCGCCGAAGATGATGCGTTGCTTGGCGTATTTCACCGCCTGTTCGATGCAGTAGCGCGCCGCCCCGATCGATCCGGCCGCCTGGCGGATACGGTTTTCATGCACGAACATCTGCGCGATCAGCAGGCCTTCGCCTTCCTTGTGCAGGATGGCGCTGTCGGGAACGCGCACGTCCTTCAGTTCCACCTCGGCGTGGTCCGAAGGCATGTTGAAGGTCCAGTGGTTGTACAGGATGTTGTGGCCCGGTGCATTGGTCGGCACGATGAAGGCGGTGATGCCCTTGGCGCTGCCGTCCTTCCCGCTGGTGCGGGCAAAGACCAGGTTCGCCTCGGCCCGCGCGACCTGGCTGTTCCAGCGCTTCATGCCGTTGATGACCCAATGGTCGCCGTCCTTCACCGCGCGGGTTTCCAGCCAGGTGGCATCCGACCCGTGTTTCGGTTCGGTCAGCGCAAAAGCCAGGTGGCGCTTTCCGGTGATGATGCCGTCGATGTAGACGCGCTGTTCGGCCGTGCCGAACTTGTCGATGGCGGGCACGATCGGGAAGTTGCCGACGATCGAGCTTTCGTCCTGAAGGTCGTTGTGCAGGCCCAGGCCCTTGGCGGCCAGGTGTTCGCGGATCACGGCGTTGGCCAGGTTGCCCGCGGCCTGTCCCCCACAGGTCTTGGGCAGGCAGTAGCGCAGATGCCCGGCCTTGTCGGCGCGGCGTTCCATTTCCTCGATCAGGGCGCGCCATTCATCCCGCGGGCGGCCATCGTTTTCCCAATCGGTGCGGGCGTATTCACGGCGGTGGTCGAAGAACTGCATGTTCTCGCGTTCCAGCGGCTTTATTTCGGCCTCGATGAAGGCATCAAGCTCGGCCAGTTTTTCGGTGATGTCCTGCGGGATCGTGAAGTCCATTTCTTTCTCCTCCTCCTGTTCCCCGGTTTTTGCTGGCCCTGGGGCACCAGAGCGGTCCGACCGCCACTGTCCATTCGTTACTGTATCTGGATGTTGCTTTCTGTAAAGTACCTTACGATACCCTGGCGCATTTCTTGGGATCAGGGGCGCAGGTTCAGCTTGCCGAACTTGCCCCGCCGGGCCCCAAAGGCCCCCTCCACCAGCGCGCGCGGCAGGTTTTCGAAGCCCTCCAGCGTTGTCGCGGGGGCGATGATCCGGCCTTCGGCCTGAAGCGCGCGCAGGTCCGCTTCGGCTTCGGGACGGCGGCAGTAATGGTCGAAGACCACAAAGAAGGACGGCCGCAGCCGCCGTTCCTTGCAAAGCGCCCGCAACTCGGGCGTCAGAAAGCCGTCATTGCGCGGTATGGGCTGCCCCGGCACGATCTGGTCGTAATCGGCAAGGTTGCCGTAATGGTACCAGGGCGCGCCCGGCTTCATCAGCGGCAAGGTCGCGCAACTGACCGTGCCACCCGCGCCGTCCGAGAAGAAATCCACCCCCTCAGGACAGAGAGCCGCCAGCCGCGCCGCCAGATCGGGCGCGCGGTAGTCCATCGCCTCAACCCCGAAATCGGCCCGGACGCGGGCGCAGTTCGCACCGCCGCCCGCAAGACCGATCACCCGAAAGCCGCGGATCCGCAGCAGTTGCGCGATCAGTCCACCACAGGCCCCCGACGCACCGGCGACAACGGCGGTCTGCCCCGCGCCCGGCCGGGCCAGAAGATCGACCCCGAACCAGGCGGTCATGCCGGTGATGCCGTAAAGCCCCAGCAGCGCGTCATCATCGGTATCGGGCGTGCAGCGATAGGTGAATTCATTGCGATCATAGCTGTTCAGCACCGCGTAGTCCTGCCAGCCGAAATCACCGTGCCACAGATCGCCCACCCGGAACCGCGGATCGGTCGAAGCGACAACCTCACCGATGCCGAAGCCCGCCATCACGTCGCCCAGCTGCAGCTGCGGGCGGTAGGCCTGCATGGCAAAGTACAGCCGGTTCGCCGGGTCGATCGAGATCAGCCGCGTCCGCACCAGCGCCTGCCCTTGCCGGAGCGTGGGCAAAGGCACGTCGTCCCGCGCAAAGTGGTCGATGGCCAGCGAACCCTCCAACGGCCGGGCATAGATCCATCTGCGGTTCACCTGCTCTGTCATCGCTGTCCCCCTCTTTGCGGTTGCGGGTTTCACCCTCACCTCATACGCTTGCACAAGATAATCTACCAAACAACATGGGAGCCCCGCATGAAGCCCGTCCTTGACCACATCGGCATCCTTGTCCCCGCGCTGGAACCGGCGCTGACCTTCTACGGCGAAACCCTTGGCCTTGGCGCTGCCGTGATCCGCGACATCCCGGAACTGCAGCTGCGGCTGGCGTTCTTCGACAACCCCGACGGAACAATCGTCGAACTGGTCGAGGCGTCGGGCAAAAGCGAACTGCAGCCCGGCGATGTTGTCGTTGCGCTGGAGGTCGAGGACCTGGATGCCGCCATCGCCGAATATCGCGCGCGCGGCCTGAAGGTCTATGACCAGCCCGCCACCGAAAACCTGCCGCTCAGACGCGGCTGGATCACCAAGGGCGCAGCGCATGGCACGGTGATCGAACTGTGTCCGAAGGGCGCCGTCGCCGCATTTGTGCGCGGCACCCTTTAGGCCGCGCGGGGGCGGTCAACCTGGCGTCAGCACCGCCCCGCCACAGACCGAAATCACCTGACCTGTCACATAGGACGACAGGTCGGTGACCAGGAATTCCAGCACATTCGCCATGTCGTCCGTCTGGGCGAAACGGCGCAGGGCGATGGCTTCCAGTTGTTCGGGGGTGCCCACGCCATTTTCCGGGTCCAGCGCCTGCAACCGCGCCGTCAGCGTGATGCCCGGCGACAGCGCGTTGACGCGGATCCCTTGCGGCCCCAGTTCCGCCGCCAGGCTGCGCGTGTAGGATGCGACGGCCGCCTTGGCCGCGCCATAGATCCCCATCGCCCCGCCCTTCAACGGCACCAGCCCGGTTTGCGAGGTGATGTTGACGATCGCCCCGCCGCCCCGCGCCGCCATGATCGGCGCCGCCGCCTGACAGCACAGCACCGCCGAGCGCAGGTTCACGTCCATCAGGAAGTCATAGGCCTCCTGCGCGGTTCGGGACGGGAAGGGATCGTTGCCGCGATAGACGCCGGCGCCGGCATTGTTCACCAGGATGTCGATACCGCCAAAGGTGTCCACCGCTTCGGCGAACAGGCGCGTGACGGTTTCGGGCTTTCGCAGATCGCCTTCGACGCCGATGGCGCGGACGCCCATCGCCTCGACCTCGGCCATGACGGTCTCAGCGGTCAGCACTTCGCCGATCTTCGCGGCGCCCTGCATGTTGATGTCGGCGATGACGACATTGGCGCCCAGATGCGCCAGCCGCAGCGCATAGGCCCGCCCGATGCCGCGCGCCGCGCCGGTGACAACTGCGGTCTTGCCCGCAAGGGATTTCGTCATGAACAGGTCTTTCGTTCAGGCGCGAAGGATCGCGCGTCCGTTCGACACGGCCGTCACGCCGCGTTCGCGCACCGTTGCGCGGAAGCTGACCGTGGCACCATCGCGCCACAGATCCACCGTCAGCGTTTCGCCGGGGTAGACCGGCGCGGTGAAGCGGCAGCCGATTTCGGCGATCCGGTCGGGATCATGGTCGCAGCACAGCCGCAGCACCGCGTGACAGGCGATGCCCAAGCTGCAAAGCCCGTGCAGGATCGGCCGGTCAAACCCCGCCGCCCGCGCCAGCGCCGGATCGGCGTGCAGCGGGATGTAATCGCCCGACAGCCGATACAAGAGCGCCGCCTGCGGTATGGTCGGCAGGTCGATGCTTTGGTCTGGCGCGCGATCCGGCAGCGGATGGGGGGCATCGGGCGGCACGCCATGCGTGCCCCCGAACCCGCCATCGGCCCGGGCAAAGGCCGTGCGTTCCACCGTCGCCAGAGGCGCGCCGGTGTCGGGACAGGTCAGTTCCTTGCGCGCCACGACCACCGCGCCGCGACCCGCGCCCTTGTCGGACAGGCCCGTGATCCGCATCTGCCCGACCACCCGGCCCGAAGGCGGCAGCGGCCGGTGCAGGATGACGCGTTCGGCGCCATGCAGGGTTTGGTTCACATCGATCCCCAGATCCGGGTGATAGACCCAGTCGATCGTTTCCCCCAGCACCACCGCCATCGTCGGCACGGCCTTCAGCCCGCGTTCATAGACAAAGCCCAGCTGGCCTTCGTCCATCGGATCGTGCCCGATGCCGATCCCCAGCGCGTAGATCATCGCATCGCGCGGGGTGTAGGTCTGGGCTACCTCGGGGATGGTCAGCGCCAGCGCCCGTTCGGGTAGGATCGCCATGCCTGACCCCTAGAACATCAGGTGGGGCAGCCACAGCACCAGTGCCGGGAACAGCACGATCACAGTGATGCGGAGGATATCGGCCACGATGAAGGGCACGACGCCCCGGAAGATGTCGTTGTAGCTCATGTCCGGGACGATCGACTTGATGACGAACAGGTTGATCCCGATCGGCGGCGTGATCAGCCCGATTTCCGCCGCGATGACGACCACAAGGCCGAACCACACCGGATCATACCCCAGCGCCGTGACCACCGGGAAGAATACCGGCACCGTGATGAGGATCATCGAGATGCTTTCCATCAGGCAGCCCAGCACGATGTAGATCCCCACGATCAGGAAGATCACCGCCAGCGGCGGCACGCCGGAATTCTTGACCAGGTCTTCCAGATAGACGTGGACGCCGGTCAGGTTGATGAATTCGACGAAGGCCGAGGCCCCGATCAGGATGGCCATCATGGTGCCCGTCACCAGCGCGGTATCCACGAAGATCGCCGCGATGTCGCGCAGCTTCAACGACTTGGCCGTCAGCGCGAACAAAAGCGCGCCGCCCGCCCCGATGCCCGCGGCCTCGGTCGAGGTGAAGGCCCCCGAATAGATCCCGCCCATGACCAGACCGAACAGGATGATCACCGGCCAGATGGCCGACAGCGAATGGAACCGTTCCGACCAGCCCACGCGTTCGCCGCGCGGCGCGGCGGCCGGGTTGCGCCAGGCGACCCAGCGGATCGTCAGTACATAGCCCAGCACGCCCAGAATGCCCGGGATGATGCCGCCCGCGAACAGCATGCCGATGTGGCTTTGCGTGGCGACGGCATAGATGACCATGATGATCGACGGCGGGATCAGGATGCCCAGCGTGCCGCCCGCGGCCAGTGTCGCCGCGGCCAGACGGTCGGAATAGCCGAATTCACGCATCGAGGGCAGCGCCACCTTGGACATGGTGGCGGCCGTCGCCACGCTGGATCCGCAGATCGCGCCAAAGCCGCCACAGGCGACGATCGTCGCCATGGCCAGACCGCCGCGACGGTGGCCGATGAACTGCTGCGCGGTGCGGAACAGGTTGCCCGAGATGCCCGCCCCGGCCACCAGGTTGCCCATCAGGACGAACAGCGGCAGGACCGACAGCGAATAGGACATGATCGAGGTTTGCGACAGCGCGGTCACGCCGGCCACGGCGGGCTTGAACCCGGTCTCAAACCACAGGCCGCCAAAGCCCACCACCGCCAGCGAAATCCCGATGGGGATACGCAGGAAGATAAGACCAAGGGCGACGGCAAATGCGATAAGGGTGGCGGTCACGCTTCGGCTCCGGGTTGGGGGACATGGGCGCCAACGGCGGCGCGCAGGGCGGCCACAAGCGCGGCCAGGACAGTAAGGGCGCTGAGGACGCAAAGGCCCGTCCAGATCCAGCTCCAGCTCAGCCCCAGCTGGGGCATCACTTCACCGGACCGGGCGGTGCGGGCAATCATGGCGTACATCCGTTCGGTCATGATCCAGAAGATCCCCGCCGTCAGCAGGCTGGTCACGACCCCCACCGTGCGGTGGGCCGGGCTGCCATGGCGCATCGGCAGCAGGTCGACCGAAATATGGCTGAGGTTCAGCGCCAGAAGCGGCAGCGCACCAAATCCCAGCGCGCCCATCAGAACCTCGGTGATCTCTGTCCCGGCCGACAGGGGCGAATTCAGGAAGTTTCGCAAGATCACATCCACCAGAACCACGGCCATCAGCGCAAAAAGCGATACGCCCACCCAGATCGCGGTCAGGACTTCAACTAGTCGGATCATTCGGATCGACCCCTTTTCAGGACTGGAACAAGGCTTGCAGCGCCGGGGACAATCCCCAGTCGCGGGCGATTTCGCGGCTGTGCTGCCCCGGTTCGGGCGTGGCGCTCCGCAGGCTGCCGGGGGTGCGCGTCAGGCGCGGGGCCGGTCCGGGATGGACCAGGCCATCAAGCGTCCGCGCGATGTTGCGGGCCTGCATTTGCGGGTGCGACCAGGCTTCGGTGATGGTCAGCACCGGAGAGAAGCAGGCATCGCGGCCCGCCATCGCCGCTTCCCATTCGGCGCGGGTCCGGGTGCGGAACCGTTCGGCGAACAGCTGGCGCATCGCGGGCCAGTTGGCGCGGTCGGCCCGATCGGGGACCGTCGCTGGATCAAGGCCCAGCACATCCAGAAGGGCGGCGTAGAACTGCGGCTCGATCGCACCCACGGCGACGAACTTGCCATCGGCGGTTTCATAGCAGCCATAGTCCGGCGAACCGCCATCGACGATGTTGTCCTGCCGGTTTTCCGTCCAGGTGCCCTGCTGCGTGAAGGCGATGAAGGCCGACATCATGTGCGACACGCCGTCGATCATCGCGCAATCGACCTGCTGGCCCTGCCCGGAGCGGCGCGCCTCGTGCACGGCGGTCAGGATGCCGAAGGCCAGGTACATGCCGCCACCGCCGATGTCGGCCACAAGGTTCAGGGGCGGCGCCGGTTGGTCAGGCGCGCCGATGGCATGCAGCGCCCCCGTCAGCGCCAGGTAGTTGATGTCGTGTCCCGCTTCCATCGCCATCGGCCCGTCCTGGCCCCAGCCGGTCATCGAGCCATAGACGATCCGCGGATTGGCCGCCGCGCAATCGGCATAGCCAAGGCCCAGCCGGGCCATGACGCCGGGGCGGTAGCCCTCGATGACAACGTCGGCCTTGCCGATCAGCTCCAGCGCGGCGGCGCGCCCTTCGGCGCTTTTCAGGTCCAGCGCGATCGAGCGTTTGTTGCGGTTGTAGAAGTCGTAGCGCGCCGGCAGGATCGGTGCGCCGGCCCGGTCGATGCGGATCACATCGGCGCCGAAATCGGCCAGCAAACCGCCGGCGAAGGGACCCGGCCCCTGCCCTGCAAATTCCACGATCTTCAGATCGGACAAAGGTCCGGTCATTCGCAATTCCCCCCTTGATTCCCGCCCGCGTCGGCATTCCCCCCCGCGCGGTCCAGGTCCGTTTTTCCGGCGTTTTGGCGTTTCCCGACTGTGGTGGAAAACACGCTTGCGTTTTTGGTTCGCTGCCTTACTGTAATATCATAGAATGACTTCGGCCGTGCAAGTCAACAGATTTCGCAAAGGCCGGGAGAAGCTGAAAAAACTGGCGATCCTGGGGAGGAGGCCATGGGGGATGGCACGATTCGCGTCGAAGCATCGGCGGACGGATATGCGGTGGTCCGGCTTGACCGGCCCGCGCGACTGAACACGTTGTCGATCGCGCTACGGCGCGATCTGGCCGATGCGGTCGCCCGACTGGAGGCCGATCCGTCGGTGCATGTCCTGATCCTGACCGGAACGGGCGAGGTGTTTTCCGCCGGGCTCGACATCACCGAATGGGATCAGGATGGCCGCATCGCCGCGGGCGCCTATGACCACGATCCGGTTGCAGCGATCCTGGGCTTTGGTGGGCCGGTCATCGGCGCGATCAACGGTCTTTGCCTGACGGGGGGCCTGGAACTTGCGCTGGGGTGCGATTTCCTGATCGCCGCCGACACCGCGCGTTTCGCCGACAGCCATTGCCAGGTGGGTCTTTTGCCGGGCTGGGGCGGTTCTGTGCGGCTCGCCCGCCGGATCGGTATCGCACGGGCGATGGAAATGGCGCTGACGGCACGCTTCATAGCGGCCCCCGAGGCGCTGGCCTGGGGATTGGTCAACCACGTCGTGCCCGCCGCGCAGTTGATGGACAAGGCCGCAGAACTGGCCCGGCAGATGGTCTTTGGCGTGCCCGCCGCGCGGTGCGACTACAAGCGCCTGCTGCGCGACGGGCAGGCACTCGGCTTCGACGACGCGATCACGATGGAACGCGCGGCCTCGGTTGCGGCCAACAGCGGCGTGACGAAGGCCGATCTTGATGCCCGGCTTGCCCGGCTGAAGGGCCGCGGCGCCTCAAGGTAGGACGCCTTGCGAGACAAGGCAGGGGAACAAAAAACAGGAAGGTACGCATGCAGGGAACTTTGTTACTGAGACAGGCGCTTCACCGGAATGCCGATGGCGTGGCGACGGTGTGCGGATCCCGCCAGCGGAACTGGCGCGAGGTGGGTCGGCGCGTGCCCCGGATGGCGGCGGCGTTGCGCGGCCTTGGCGTGAAAGATGGTGCCTTCGTCGCCGTTCTGTCGATGAACTCGGACCGCTACCTTGAACTGTTCTTCGCCGTTCCCTGGGCGGGGGGCAGCATCGCGCCGATGAACGTCCGCTGGGCGGCGGATGAAAACCTGTATGCGCTGGAAGATTGCCACGCGACGGTGCTGTGCGTCGACGACGCCTTCATCGACCAGGGGCAGCAGCTGGGGAAGAACTTCCCGGGGCTGAAGGCGATCATCCACATCGGCGATGAACCGACGCCCGAAGGCATGCTGTCCTACGAAGACCTGATCGCGGCGAACGCGCCGATGGAAGACGCGGACCGCAAGAATGGCGATCTGTATGCCGTCTTCTACACCGGCGGCACGACGGGCCGGCCCAAGGGCGTGGCGCTGACGCATTCGGCGCTGTGCCATGCCTCGACCGCCTGGCTGGCGATGCTGCCCGATGTCGAAGACCTGAGCTTTGCCTATGTCGGCGGGTTCTTCCATTTCTCGGGCTCAAGCCCGATCCACTACATCACCATGGCGGGCGGGACGCATGTCATCCTGCCAAAGTTCGAACCGCTGTCGATGATGCAGGCCATTCACAACCACAAGGTCAGCAACGCGGTGATGGTACCCACCATCGTCAACATGCTGATTTCGCACCCCGACTTCGACAAATACGATCTGTCGAGCCTGCGCACCTGCGTCTATGGCGGATCGCCGATGCCCGAGGCGCTGATGGCGGCGGCGGCGGCCAAGCTGCCGGGCCTGCGGTTCTACCAGATCTACGGCATGACCGAAACCGGCGGCTTTGCCACCATGCTGCGCTGGCGCGACCACGTCTTCAACGGCCCCAAGGCCGAGCGCATCCGGTCCTGCGGCCAGCCGGGGCCGGGGGTCGAGGTGAAGATCGTTTCGCCCGAGGGCGAAACGCTTGGCCCGCGCCAGATGGGCGAGATCGTCATGCGCAGCGACTATCTGATGATGGGCTACATGAACCGCCCCGAACAGACGGCCGAAGTGCTGCGCGACGGCTGGATGTATTCCGGCGATGCGGGCTATCTGGACGAGGACGGCTATCTTTACGTGGCTGACCGCGTGAAGGACATGATCGTGACGGGCGGCGAAAACGTCTATTCGATCGAGGTCGAACGCGCGCTGTTCCAGCACCCGGCCGTCCGCGAAGCCGCCGTCATCGGCATCCCGTCGAAGGACTGGGGCGAAGCGGTTCATGCCGTCGTGGTGCTGAAACCCGGCATGACCGCCACCGGGGAAGAGCTGATCGCGCACTGCCGCACGCTGATCGGCGGCTACAAATGCCCGAAATCGGTGGAATTCCGGTCTGAACCCTTGCCGCTGTCGCCCAAGAACACCGTGATGAAGAACGTGCTGCGCGACCCCTACTGGGCCGGACAGGACCGCAAGATCTGAACCACAGGCGGGCCGCGTGCGGCGGCCTGTCCCATGATCCCGCCGCAGGATTGTCTGCGGCGATCTTCCCCGGGAGGAGATTACTGATGACCCTTTTCACCAGGACCAGCCTGTTCGCTGGCCTTCTGCTGGCCGCCGGCACCCTCGCCGCACAGGCCGAGGATGTGATCCTGCGCTACTCGAACTGGCTGCCCGCCGGTCATCCGACCAACACGAAGCTGATCGCGCCCTGGCTGGCCGAGATCGCCCGCGTCACCGAAGGCCGCGTCAAGGTCGAGATGACGCCGAAGGTGGTTGGCAGCGTTCCCGCGCAATATGACGTGGTGGCGGATGGGCTGGCGGACATGTCGCTGATGGTGATGGGCTATGCGCCGGGCCGGTTCCCCCTGATCGAGGGGATGGAACTGCCGTTCTACAGCGACAACGAAGCCAAGCGTGGCGCGGCCGTCTGGCGCACCTATGAAAAATACATCGCGCCGCTGGACACCTTCCCCGAAGTCGTGCCGCTGGCGATCTTCCAGACCGGCACCCAGCACATCTTCACCACCGGGCGCGACCTGTCGACGGTGGAAGGCTACGTCGGCGCCAAGATCCGGTCCTCGACCCCGTCGCTGAACCGCATCCTGGAACTGATGGGCGCCACCCCGGTCAGCAAGCCGGTGTCCGAAGTCTATGAACTCGCCTCGGGCGGTGTGATCGACGGCGCGACCAACCCGCCGGATTCGACCCTGGCCTTCAAGCTGCACGAAGTCCTGAACCGCATGACCTTCATCCCCGGCGGGCTGTCCAATGCCACGGCGATGATTTCGGTCAACCCGGACGCCTGGGCGAAGATTTCCGAAGCCGACCAGAAGGCGATCCTGGAGATCTCGGGCGAGAAATTCGCGCGCGCCTCGGGCGACATGAACTTTGCCGAAACCGTGAAGGCCATCGAAACGATGCAGGCGGCGGGCATGACCCTCGACCGCATGGACGACGCGGAAGCCGCGAAGATGAAGGAAAAGGTCGTCCCGATGACGACCGAATGGCTGGAGAAGGCCAAGGCCGCGGGCCTGGAAAACGGGCAGGAGATGCTTGATTTCTTTGCCGCCGAAATCGCCGCGGCCGGGGCGTGACGGCTCGCCCCCTGCGGATGTGACCGAAGGTTCCGGCGCGGTGTCGCATCGCCGCGCCGGTGCGCCCCCGTGAAAACGAAACAGAACACCCAGGGAGGGAACCGATGTCCTTGTTTGCCAAATCCGGCCTTATTGCCGGCGTTGCCCTTGCGGTCAGCACGCTTGCTGCCCGGGCCGAAGACGTGACCCTGCGCTATTCGAACTGGCTGCCGGCCGGCTATGCCCTTGACGTCAAGGTGATGGAGCCGTGGTTCGCCGATATCGAACGCGTCACCGAAGGCCGCGTGAAGGTGGAAAAGACCCCGAAGGTGGTCGGCAACGTTGCCTCGCAGTATGACGTGGTGGCGGACGGGCTGGCCGACATGTCGCTGATGGTGGCCAGCTATGCGCCGGGCCGCTTCCCGCTGATCGAAGGGATGGAACTGCCCTTCTTCGGCGATGACGAATCCAAGCGTTCGCCCGCGATCTGGGCAACCTATGAAAAATATATCGCGCCGATGAACGTCTTCCCGGAAGTCGTGCCGCTGGCGCTGTTCCAGACCGGGTCGTTCCATGTCTTCACGACCGGCAAGGAACTGGCCAAGGTCGAAAACTACAAGGGCGCCAAGATCCGTTCGTCCAGCCCGTCGCTGACGCGGATCATCGAACTGCTGGGCGGCACCCCGGTAACGAAGCCGGTGTCCGAAGTCTATGAACTGGCCTCGGGCGGCGTCATCGATGGCGCCACCACCCCGCCGGACGCGCTTCTGGGCTTCAAGCTGGACGAAGTGCTGAACCGCATGACCTTCGTGCCCGGCAGCCTGGGCGCAACCGTCGTCATCGTTTCCGTGAACCCCGACACCTGGGCCAAGATCTCGGAAGCCGATCGGAAAGCGATCATGTCGGTATCGGGTGGCGTCGTGGCGAAGCGTTCGGGCGATCTGCACGTCGTGGAAACCCAGACCGCCATCGAGAAGATGAAGGCCAAGGGCATGACCGTGGACACGATGTCGGACGAGGAACTGGCCAAGATGAAAGACGCCCTGACGCCGCTGCAGGCAGAATGGATCGAAAAGGCCAAGGCGGCCGGCCTTGAGAACCCGCAGGAAATGCTGGACTTCTTCGCCGCGCAGATCAAAGGCGAAAGCTGACAGGTTTTCCCCAGGACGCGAACGGCGGGGCTCACGCCCCACCCGGATCGCGTCACCTCAACGGACCCTCCGGGGTCCGTTTTTTTGTGTGTGGAACAAAAAAGGCCCCCGCGGGGAACGCAGGGGCCGGTCGGTTTCAGGTCGCCGCCTATTTGGCGATTTCGGCTTTCAGGTCGGTCAGCATCGCCTGCGGATCGGCCAGTCCGGCCTCCTTGGCGCGGGTGACCCAGGCGGTTTCGATCGGCGCGATCTTTTCCTGGATCTGAGAGACCACCTCGGGCGTGGCGTCCTGGCGCTGGACGCCCGACCCTTCAAAACTGGCAAAGGCGGCGTCGATCGCCTTCTGGTGCGCGTCGCCGGATTTCTGGGCCAGGACTTCACCGGAAATCGCCGTGATTGCCGCCTGATCCTCGGGGGAAATGCGGGCCCAGGAATCGGGATTGATGGCAAGCATGTTGACCGTGGTGGCCAGCCCGCCGGGGTAGTAGGACAGCTGCTTCAGCACGCTTTCCAGTTTGAACCCGGTGACGGTTTCCGGCGTGATCACGCCGCCATCGATCACCCCGCCCGAGGCCAGTTCATAGATTTCGGGCACCGGTTTCACCACCGGAACGGCCCCCAGCAGGGTCAGCATTTCGGTCGTTGCCGGTTGTGGGCTGCGCAGTTTCGCACCCCCCATCGTCTCCAAAGTCACCATCGGTTTCGACGTGGTGAAAAGCTGCGCCGGGCTGCCGCTGAACAGGGTCAGGACATGCACCCCTTCGAAGGTGTTCAGCGGTGCGATGTGCTTTTCATAGACGCGCCAGGTGGCCGCGCTGCGCTTGGCGGGCTGGTCCCCGTAGAAGGGCAGTTCGAACCCTTCGATCAACGGAAAACGGCCGGGCGTGTAGCCGGGCACGATGAAGGCCAGATCGGCCTGGCCATCCGCCACAACGTCGAATTGCGTGGGCGCCGTGCCGACGACCTTCGGGGTCGGCTCGATCTTGACCCGGCCTTCGGTGACGCGCTCCACCTCGGCGATCCAGGGAAAGATCAGGTCGGTGTTGATGAAATAGGTTGCAGGCAACCAGTTCGAATAGCGCAGCGTGATGGTATCGGCCGAGGCCGACCCTGCCATCAGCGCCAGAAGCGCGCCGCCCAGCGTCGCGCGGCCAAAGTACGAAATTCCCATGAAAACCTCCCTGTTTATGGGTCCATTCTTGCGGTTCTTGCGAAAACCTTGTTGATGGTCATAAAGCATACGGTACGCTTGGATAGCCACATTGCAAGGCTTTTTGACGCGCCCGTGCGGCGTTCTCGAACAAAGGATTTCCCATGCCGGAACCCACCCTTCCTCCGCCCGACGGCTTTGTCCCCCTGTCGTTGGGATCGCCGGCCGAAGCGTTCTTCGGGCCCTTCTACATCTGCGAGGCAACGGCCGACCGCCCGGCCCGTCTGGGGTTCCGCATCGGTCAGCAGCACCTGAACGATGCGGGCGTCTGCCACGGCGGGGTTCTGGCGATGTTCGCCGACCTGCAGGGATATGCCCTGCCGCAGATCACCCGCAGTTCGGGATCGGCGCCGACGATTTCGGTGTCGGTCGATTTTGTGGGGCCGGCGCGGTTGGGCGATTGGGTGGAAGCCACGCCCGAAGCGGTGAAGGTCACGCGCAAGATGATCTTCTTTCAGGCGGTCCTGAAAGTTGAAAACGAAGCCGTCGCGCGGTGCAACGGCATCTACAAGCGCGGATCAGTTCCCGCCTGAGCGTCAGCTCTTCACGAAACCGCGTTCTGCGGCGCGGGCGGCCAGGCTGCCCGTGCCGCGCATCAGGATCTGGGTGCGGTTTTCCAGTTCCAGCGCGGCGGCCAGGCTCCCTGCCTCCAGGTTGGCCCACATGCCGCGTTTGGTCATCCAGGTCGAAAGCCCGCCGTTCGCGGCGATCTGTTCGGCAAGCGCCGTTGCGGCAGGCATCAGCGCATCCGGGTCATGCACGGAGGACACCAGGCCAATCCGTTCGGCCTCGGGAGCGTCGACCATGCGGCCGGTCAACATCATCTCGAAGGCGCGGGTCGTGCCGATGGCGCGGGGCAGCAGATAGCTGACCCCGATGTCGCAGCTGGACATGCCGACCTTGATGAAGGCGGAATTGAACCGCGCCGATGCAGAAGCGATGCGCAGATCGCAGGCCAGCGCCAAACCAAAGCCCGCGCCACAGGCCGCGCCGTTCACCGCCGCAATGGTGGGCTGCGGGATGGCCCGCAGCCGGGTGACCAGGCTGGCAAAGCGTTCCTGCCGGGCCATCCAGGCGGCGGTTTCGTCGCCTTCGGCCCCGCCGGCGCTTTCAGCCAGCGACAGGTCGAACCCGGCGCAGAACCCACGACCGGCGCCGGTCACGATCAGAACCCGCGCCGGGCTTTCCGCCACCTCGTCCAGACGCGCCAGAACCTGCCGCACCATGTCATCGGTCAGTGCGTTCAGCTTCTCGGGCCGGTTCAGGCGCAGTTCCGCCACCTGCCCATGTCGTTCCAGCAGCGCCTCGGACATCGGCTCAGCCCCTGTGCCGCTTTTCGAACCGGGGCAGCATGGCGGAAAAATCGGTGCCCTTGCCGCCTTCTTCCTCGACGAAGCGCTTGTAAAGCTCGGCCGCAAGCTGGCCCATCGGGGTGTCGGCATCGGCGCTGGCAGCGGCCTGCTGCGACAGGTTCAGGTCCTTCAGCATCAGCTCCGAGGCAAAGCCCGGCTTGTAGCCGTTGTCGGCGGGCGACTTCGGGCCAACGCCCGGCGCAGGGCAATAGGCGTTCATCGTCCAGCTGTAACCCGAAGATGTGCTGACCACGTCGAACATCTTCTGCCGGTCCAGCCCCAGCTTGTCGGCCAGCGCGAAGGCTTCGCAGGTGGCGATCATGGTGACGCCAAGGATCATGTTGTTGCAGATCTTGGCTGCCTGCCCGGCGCCGGTCGCGCCGCAATGGACGGCCTTCTGGCCCATGATGTCGAACAGCGGCTGCACGGTGGCAAAGGCCTGATCCGAACCGCCCACCATGAAGGTCAATGTTCCCGCCGTCGCCCCGCCGATGCCGCCCGACACCGGGGCGTCCAGCGCGCCCAAGCCCGCGGCTTCCGCATCCGCCGCAACGGCGCGGGCGCTGTCCACATCGACGGTCGAGCAGTCGCACAGTACCGCCCCCGGTTTCATCGCCGGGATGACCTCGGCTGCGACCGCCCGCAGGATGGCACCGTTCGGCAGCATGGTGATGACCACATCCGCGCCTTTCGCGGCCTCGGCGGCGGTCGCGGCGCGGGTCACGCCTTCGGGCATCGGGGCGACCAGGTCGAAGCCCGCCACCTGATGCCCGGCCTTCACCAGGTTCGCGGCCATCGGGCCGCCCATGTTGCCAAGTCCGATGAAACCGATCTGCATGGGGTCAATCCTCGAATGTAAGGGCATCTTGCCCGAGGGGAGAAAGAAGCGCTTCGACCTCGGCGCCGGAAACCGCATCCGGTCCGGCATGGCGCCACTTCGGCTGACGGTCCTTGTCGATGATCGCGGCGCGGATGCCTTCCAGGAAATCCGTGTCCTGCTGGGCGCGGAAGGTGACGCGGTATTCCAGATCAAGCGCACGGCGCAGATCCGGCGCGGGCTTCAGCCGCCGCTGGATTTCAAGGGTCGCCGCGGCGGCCAACGGGGAAACCCGCGACAAGGCCTTCAGCGTTTCCCCGGCGAAGGGGGTGTCCGAGGCTTTCAGCCGGGCGATGATGTCAACCAGCGATCCGCTGGCGAAAGCCGCGTCGATCTGCGGCAAAAGCGCGGCCAGGCGTCCCTCGGGCGCCGGGCGGAGGAAGCGGGCGATCTGCGCCGGATCCCCCGTCTCGACCAGCGCCGATTTGAGCGCGGGCCAGTCGGCTTCGGGAACGTAGCTGTCGGCAAAGGTGGCAAGAATCGCGTCCGCAGGCCCCATGCGGTTGCCCGTCAGGCCAAGCCAGGCCCCCAGATGCCCCGGCGCGCTGGCCAGCAGGTAGGAACCGCCGACATCGGGCACCAGACCGATGCCGCATTCCGGCATTGCCACCTGCGCGGTTTCGCCGACGATCCGGTGGCTGGCATGGCAGGCCACGCCAACGCCGCCGCCCATGCAGAACCCCTGAATGAAGCTGACCACCGGCTTTTCATATTCCGCGATCCGGTCGTTCATCCGGTACTCGTCGCGCCAGAACCGCTGACCGAAGGCGAAGTTGCCCTTGCGGCCTTCGGCATAAAGTTCGGCAATATCGCCGCCCGCGCAGAAGGCCCGATCCCCCGCCGCGTCGATCAGCACCAGCTCAACGTCGGGATCGTCGCGCCACTCCTTCAACGCCGCGTCGATCGCCAGCGCCATCTGATAGCTGAGCGCATTGAGCGCCGCCGGACGGTTCAGCGTGATGCGCCCGGCCCGGCCTTCGATGCGAATCTCGATATCGCTCATCCCCGGGCCTCCAGCAGGCTGCGCGCGACGATGACCCGCATGATTTCGTTCGTGCCTTCCAGGATCTGGTGCACCCGAAGATCGCGGACGATCTTTTCAATCCCGTAGTCGGCCAGATAGCCGTAGCCGCCGTGCAGTTGCAGGCAGTCGTTCGCCACCTCGAAGGCCACATCGGTGACGAACATCTTGGCCATCGCGCAATGCTTCGTCGCATCGCGGGCGCCGGTATCCACCTTCCAGGCCGCCTGCCGCAGGAAGACCCGCGCCGCCTGAAGCTTCGTCTCCATCTCGGCCAGGCGGAATTGCAGCGCCTGGAACTGGTCCAGCGTCTGGCCGAAGGCGCGGCGTTCACCCATGTAGGCCAGCGTCGCCTCCAGCGCCGCCTGCGCGCCCCCAAGGGCCGAGGCCGCGATGTTCAGCCGCCCGCCATCCAAGCCCGCCATGGCATAGGCAAAGCCCCGGCCTTCGTCCCCGATCAGGTTTTCCAGGGGCGCCTCGGCCCCGTCCATCTGCACCTGCCGCGTTGGCTGGGCGCGCCAGCCCATCTTGTCTTCCAGCCCGCCGAAGGACAGTCCCTTCGCGCCGTCTTCCAGCACGATGGCCGAAATCCCGCGTGGGCCTTCACCCCCGGTCCGGCACATGACGATATAGCCGTCCGAATAGCCGCCGCCCGAAATGAAGGCCTTGGTTCCGGTCAGACGCCAGGACTCGCCCGCGCGCTCCGCCCGCGTCCGCAGCGCCGCCGCGTCGGACCCCGATCCGGGTTCCGTCAGGCAATAGGACATGACCCGGTCCATGGCACAGATCCCGGGCAGAAGCCGCGCCTTCATCTCGGCGCTGCCATAGCGGTCGATCATGCCGGCGCACATGTTGTGGATCGACAGGAAAGACCCAACCGACGGACAGGACATCGCCAGCGCCTCGAACACCAGCGCCGCATCCAGCCGTCCCAGCCCCGAACCGCCATGATCGGGATCGACGTAGATCCCGCCCAGGCCCAGTTCGGCCGCCTTCGCCCACAGCTCGCGCGGAATCGTCCCCGCCTCTTCCCAGGCGCGGGCATGGGGGGCTATCTCGGCCTGGCCGAAATCCCGCGCCATGTCGAACACTGCCTGCTGCTCTTCGGAAAGCGAAAAATCCATGATGCCCCTTGCGGCGCGACCGCCGTCTTTGATCAAAAGCGTATCATACGCTAGCATAATTATTCCGGCCCGCAACGGCCTTTTGCACGGCAACAGGTTCCACCCACAACGCCGGACATGCAAGACAGCAACAGCCCCATTGCCATAGATGCGGTTCCGCATAGTATTGCTGCGAACAAGGTTGGTTTCCGCGCCTGGCAGGCCGGACAACAAGGACGCGAGGCCCCGGAATGATGGACATAAGCGAAGCGCCAATGGTCGAGGGCTGCGTCAACTTTCGTGCGGTGGAGCATTACGCGGCCCAGAACGGCAAGCGGCTGCGCGCGGGGCAACTGTTTCGGTCCGGCGCCTATGACAAGGTCACGCCGCGCGGCCTGTCTCAGGTCGGCGCGCTGGCGCCGGGACTGGTCTATGACTTGCGCTCTCGGGCCGAACGGATGCGGATGCCCACGCGGCTGGACCGGCTGGAGGGATTGAACCTGCGCCCCGAGCCGCATGACATCTCGCTTGGCAATCCGCTGAGGGCGCTGCACGACGCGGGCTCGACTCCGGAACAGGGACATGCCGCGATGGTGGCCATTTACAGCGCTCTGCCCTTCGATTTCGCGCCGATCCTGCGGGACTTCCTGCACCAGGCCGCGCAAGGCACGGGTCCGGTGCTGGTGCATTGCCAGATCGGAAAGGACCGCACGGGCGCGGCGGTGGCGCTGCTCTTGTCCTCGCTGGGCGTTGACCGGGACGCCATCCTTGAAGATTATGCCCGGACCGCCGCCGCCGTTCCCCTGATCAAGGCGCAACTGCGCGCCCGCCGCGGCGAAGGCAGTTACGAGACCTTGAGCGATGCGGTGCTGGACACCGTCGTCGCGGCCAAACCCGCCTATCTGCGTGCCTTCTTCCAGGCGATCGAGGCGCGCGACGGATCGGTTCAGGATTACCTGACCGGCCGTCTGGGCCTGGATCCGGAACTGCGCCAAAAGCTGCACGACCGGTTCCTTGACTGACAGCCAGGGCGCGGCCGTTTTCCCCGGAGTGTCCCCCCGGCACCCCGGCCTGCCCGACGGCAGGATGATAATTGTATTGTATAGTACGGTGGCATACGATAAACTGCTGCCGCGAAAGCAGGGCCGCCATCAGGGGGGCGGTCCCCGCGCCAAGGGAGGAACACCGGGACATGACTGCACCAAGCTTCGATTTCGCCGCACATGCACGCGCCATGCGGGAGGGCGGCCACTGGGTCGACCGTTATTTCGACGACATCCTGATGGAGACGATCGCGGCCACGCCCGAGAAGCCCGCGCTGATCGTCGACCGCGCCGGCGAAGTCCTTCGCCTGAGCTATGCGGAACTGGGCGACCGGGTCGCACGGGTCGCGGCGGCGCTGCGGGGGCTGGGGATCGGCAAGGGCGATGTCGTCGCCATCCAAAGCCCCAACTGGTGGGAATTCGTTGTGACCGCGCTGGCCACGCAGCGGATCGGCGCGGTTCTCAACCCGCTGATGCCGATCTTCCGCGAACATGAACTGACCTTCATGCTGGGCTTTGCCGAAGCCAAGGTCTTCATCGTTCCGAAAACCTTCGCCAAGTTCGATTTCGAATCGATGGCCAATGACCTGAAGGCCAAGCTGCCGAAGCTGGACCATGTGTTCGTCATGGGCGGCGATGGCGACAACGCCTTTGAAAAGGCGCTGATGTCCGGCACCGAACGCCTGCTGCCCGATCCCGCGCTGCGCGCCGGAACGGATGACATGTCGTACCTGATGTATACCTCGGGCACGACCGGTTCGCCGAAAGGCGCGATGCATTCGATCAACGCGATGATGTGCGCCACTACCAACATCTCGTCCCGGATGCACCTGACGGCGGATGACGTGATCCACGTCGCCTCGCCCGTCGGTCACATGCTGGGCTTTGCCGCCGGCGTCATGCTGGCGATCCGGCTGGGCGCCACGATGACCATGCAGGACGTCTGGGAAGGCAAGCGCGGCGTCGACCTGATGGCCCGCGAAGGCGTGACCTATTCGGCGGGCGCGACCCCCTTCCTTCTGGACGTGGTCGAAACCGTGAAGAACGGCGGCACGCGCCCCGAAAAGCTGCGGCTTTTCCTGTGCGCCGGGGCACCGATTCCGCCGGCGCTGATCATCCGCGCCCGCGACGAACTGAAACTCACGGTCTGTTCGGTCTGGGGCATGACCGAGACGCTGTGTTCCACCATGACCGAACCTGAACGCGCGCACGAGAAATCGTCGAAGACCGATGGCCGCGCGACTCCGGGCGTTGCGGTCCGTGTCGTGAACGACGCGGGCGAACCGGCCCCGACGGGTGAGATCGGCCGCCTGATGGTCCGCGGCTCGCAGTCGACGCTGGGCTACTACCGCCGCGAAGATCTGGAAATCTTCGATGCCGAAGGCTGGATGGACACCGGCGATCTGGCCTTCATGGATGACGAAGGTTACATCCGCATCGCGGGCCGGACCAAGGACGTGATCATCCGCGGCGGCGAGAACGTGCCTGTCGCCGATGTGGAAAACGTTCTGTACGAACATCCCGCCATCCTGGCCGTGGCCCTTGTCGGCTATCCCGATCCGCGCCTTGGCGAACGCGGCTGCGCCTTTGTGCAGTTGCGCCCGGGTCATACCCTGACACTCGCTGATGTGCAGGCGCTGCTCGACGATCGGAAGGTCGCCAAGCAGTACTGGCCCGAGCGGGTCGAGGTGGTGGAAACCCTGCCGCGTACGCCGACCGGCAAGATCCAGAAGTTCGCCCTGCGCGATGTCGCCAAAGCTTTCGGCGAATCGGCCTGACCCTGGACGGCGGCGGTCACCCGCCGCCGCCACCCTGACAGGAAAATTCTACCAAGGCGCATTAGTAAGCTTGCGTACTATGAAATCCTGATGCAAAATATACGCAAGCACACGAAATACGGAAGTCTTGAGCCATGATCGAACGTTCGCTTTTCCGGGAAGAACACCAGATGTTTCGCGAAACGGTACGCCGGTTCGTCGAAAAGGAAATCGTCCCGTACCACGCCCAATGGGAAAAGGACGGCATCGTCCCGAGAGAGCTGTGGCTGAAGGCCGGCGCACAGGGCCTGTTGTGCTGCACCGTCCCCGAGGAATACGGCGGACTGGGCCTTGACTACCTGTTTGACGTGGTGGTCTTCGAGGAACTCTGGCGTGCCGGCGCCTCGGGCCCCGGCTTCCTGATCCATACCGATCTTGTGGCCACCTATATCCTGTCCTTCGGCACCGAGGAGCAGAAACGCAAGTGGCTGCCCAAGATGGTGACTGGCGAAGCGATCGGGTCGCTGGGCATGACCGAACCGCACGCCGGATCGGACCTCAAGGCGATCAAGACCCGCGCCACGCGTGACGGCGATGATTTCATCATCAACGGCCAGAAGGTCTTCATCTCGAACGGTCAAAGCTGCGACATCCTGGTTTGCGCGACCAAGACCGACAAGGACGCCGGCGCCAAGGGCGTGACCCTGTTCCTGGTGGAAGGCGACCGCGAAGGCTTCCGCCGCGGCCGCAACCTGGAAAAGCTGGGGATGCACGCGCAGGACACGTCGGAACTGTTCTTCGACAACGTCCGCATCCCCGCCAGCAACATGCTGGGCGAGGAAGGCCAGGGCTTTGCCATCATGATGACCAAGCTGTCGCAGGAACGTCTGGCACAGGCCGTGCGGTCCGCGACCGTTGCGGAAACCATCATCGAATGGACCGTCGACTACACCATGGGCCGCGAAGCCTTTGGAAAGACGATCTTCGACTTCCAGAACACCCAGTTCAAACTGGCGGAACTGAAGACCCAGGCCACCGCCGCGCGGGTCTTCACCGACAAGTGCATCGAACTGTTCATGGCTGGCAAGCTGGATCCGGTTGATGCGGCGATGGTCAAGATGATCACCACCGAACTCCACTGCAAGGCAGCGGACGAATGTCTGCAACTGTTTGGCGGCTGGGGCTACATGTGGGAATACCCCATCGCCCGCGCCTATGCCGACGCCCGGATCACCAAGATCGCCGGCGGCTCGATCGAGATCATGAAGATGATCATTGCCCGCCAGATGGCCAACGAGGCCCGCGCGCGCTGATCCTTCCGCGGCCCGCCTGCCGGGCCGCGCCCCCGTTTTGCCTGCGCTACCGCGCAGAACACCTTCGAGGCCCCGCCTCGTTGACCGATGAGGATCGTAATGCTGCCCGAACGCGAGATTTATGACGAG
This sequence comes from Rhodobacteraceae bacterium QY30, assembly GCA_002356635.1. Classification (GTDB taxonomy): domain Bacteria; phylum Pseudomonadota; class Alphaproteobacteria; order Rhodobacterales; family Rhodobacteraceae; genus QY30. Next base: position 70,476 of record CP023455.1, on the reverse strand, counting down.
GAACACGCCCATCTGCGGCAGACCGTCCGTCGCTTCATAGAAACCGAGGTCGCCCCGAACTTCGCCCGTTGGGAAGAAGCCGGGATCGTTGATCGTGCCTTCTGGCAGAAAGCCGGCGAGGCGGGCCTTCTTTGCCCCACCGTCCCCGAAGACTACGACGGCGTCGGCGGCGATTTCCGGATGAACACGATCATCTGCGAAGAAATGGCCTATTCCGGCTTTGCCGGTCCCGCGGCCGACATCTCGGTCCACTCCGATGTGTGCCTGGGCTACATTCTGCAACACGCGACGCCCGAACAGAAAGAACGCTGGCTGCCGGGAATGGTGGCGGGGAAAACCGTCTGCGCCATCGCCATGACCGAGCCGGGCACCGGATCGGACCTGCAGGGTGTCCGCACCTCGGCGGTTCGTGACGGCGATGATTTCATCATCAACGGCAGCAAGACCTTCATCTCGAACGGTCAGCACGCCGATCTGGTGATCACCGTGACCCGGACCGGCGAAGGCCGCGGTTCGGGCAACATGAGCCTGATCGTTGTCGAAACCGATCGGCCCGGCTTCCGCCGTGGCCGCAACCTTGACAAGCTGGGCCAGCTTTCGGCGGATACGTCGGAGCTGTTCTTCGACAACGTTCGCGTTCCGGCAGCGAACCTGCTGGGCGCCGAAGGTCGGGCGATGAACATGCTCATGTCCGAACTGCCGCAGGAACGGCTGATCATCGGCCTGACCGCCATCGCCGCCGCACAGAAGGCCTTCGACCTCACCCTGGACTATGTGCGCGAACGTAAGGCCTTCGGGCAGGCGATCGCCGATTTCCAGGTGACGCGCCATAAGCTTGCCGATCTGAAGACTGAACTGTCGGTGGGCTGGGCCTTCATCGACCAGTGCATCCGCAAGCACCTGCAGCACCAGCTGAGCACGTCCGAGGCCTCGATGGCGAAGCTCTGGTGTGCCGAACTGCAGGGCCGTGTCGTGGATGCCTGCGTCCAGCTGCACGGCGGCTACGGCTTCATGCGCGACTACGACATCTGCCGCATGTATGCCGATGCCCGGATCCACCGCATCTACGGCGGCACGTCCGAGATCATGAAGGAACTGATCTCGCGCAGCCTCTGATCGCGCGCGTGCACCTTCTACCGAAGTGACGGAACACGGGCCGAACGGCGCTGGACCTTCGGCGCCGAACGCCTCAGGATTGCGGCATCCGCGGACCAACCCGCGGTGAAATCCGACGGACGGCCAGCCTCTGGCCGCCCGTCCGAACCGCAGGAGCCGAGCATGAGGGCGCGTGTCCCGGTGACAGAAAACATCGGTGAAAGGTGCGGGGGATGAGGGCGCTGGTCCTGGGATCCAGCGGCGGGATCGGCAGCGCGCTGGTGCAGGACTTGCGCGCCCGGGGTGCCGATGTGACCGGCCTGTCGCGGCGCGAACACGGGCTGGACCTGACCGATCAGGACAATGTCGCCCGCGCCGCCGCTGCGCTGGAGGGGGGCTTCGATCTGGTCTTCAACGCCACCGGCGCGTTGCAAATCGGTGACCACCGGCCGGAAAAGAGCCTGAACGCGATCGATGCTCAGGCCATGGCGGCGCAATTCGCGCTGAATGCCATCGGCGTTGCGCTGGCGTTGCGGTATTTCTCGCCCTTGCTGCACCGTTCGGGACGTGTGGTCTTTGCCTCGCTTTCGGCGCGGGTCGGCTCGATCGGGGACAACCGGCTGGGCGGATGGATCAGCTACCGGGCCGCCAAGGCGGCGCAGAACCAGATCCTTCGCACTGCCGCCATCGAAATCGCGCGCAAGCGCCCCGAGGCGATTGTGGTTGCCCTGCATCCCGGCACCGTCGAAACCCCGCTCAGCACCCCTTTCGCGGGCAATCATCCCACCATCACGCCCCGGCAGGCAGCCGAGGCGCTTCTGGCGGTGATGGAACGTCTGACCCCCGCCGACAACGGTTCCTTTTGGGACTGGAAAGGCCAGCCGGTGGAGTGGTGAAGGCGCGGCGCAAATCGGACCTGCCGGTCAAGACCTGCGCCGTCTGCGGGCGCCCTTTCACCTGGCGTCGGAAGTGGGCGCGCGACTGGGATCAGGTCCGCTATTGCTCGGACCGCTGCCGTGGCGCGCGTACGACGCGGGGCCAGACGCGCGAAGCGGCGCCGGAAGGCTGACGCTGAAAGCCCCGGGCGAGCGCCACCGGTGGCAAATCGACCGGGCCGGTTCGGAAGGTCAGCCCAGGATCCGCGGCAGCCGCAGCCCGTTGCGCCGCGCGCAGTCGATGGCGTCCGGGTAGCCGGCATCGGCATGGCGCCAGACGCCCGAGGCCGGGTCATTCCACAACACCCGCTCCAGCCGCCTGGCCGCCTCAGGCGTGCCGTCGGCCACGATGACCACGCCGGCGTGCTGCGAAAAGCCCATGCCGACGCCGCCGCCGTGATGCAGGCTGACCCAGGTCGCGCCCGAGGCCGTGTTGACCAGCGCGTTCAGAAGCGGCCAGTCGGACACGGCGTCCGAGCCGTCGAGCATCGCTTCCGTCTCGCGGTTGGGGCTGGCGACCGAGCCGGAGTCGAGGTGGTCGCGACCGACCACGATGGGCGCCTTCAGTTCGCCGCGCGCGACCATCTCGTTGAACATCACCCCCGCATGGTGACGGTCGCCGAGGCCTATCCAGCAGATGCGGGCGGGCAGGCCCTGGAAGGCGATCCGGTCGCGCGCCATGTCCAGCCAGCGGTGCAGATGGGCGTTTTCGGGGAACAGGCGCTTCATCGCTTCGTCGGTCTTGTAGATGTCCTCGGCGTCGCCCGACAGCGCCACCCAGCGGAACGGGCCGATGCCTTTGCAGAACAGTGGACGGATGTAGGCCGGAACGAACCCGGGGAAGGCGAAGGCATTGTCCAGCCCTTCGTCCTTGGCAACCTGGCGGATGTTGTTGCCGTAGTCCAGCGTGGGCACGCCCGCGTTCCAGAAGCCCACCATCGCGGCCACATGGTCGCGCATCGAGGCGCGGGCGGCCCGTTCCACCGCCTTCGGGTCGGTCTCCTGCCGGGCGCGCCATTCGGCGACGGTCCAGCCTTTCGGCAGGTAGCCGTGCAGCGGGTCGTGTGCGCTGGTCTGGTCGGTCACGATGTCGGGCCCGCCGTTGGGCAGCGCCTCGCCGGCCCGCATCCGGCGCAGGATCTCGGGGAAGATGTCGGCGGCGTTGCCGATCAGGGCGACGGACTTCGCCTCGCCCGCGCGGGTCCATTGTTCGATGAGGGCCAGCGCCTCGTCCAGGCTGTGCGCCTTGGCGTCGCAATAGCGGGTGCGGATCCGGAAGTCGGCCCGCGTCTCGTCGCATTCGACGGCAAGGCAGCAGGCCCCCGCCATCACCGCCGCAAGGGGCTGCGCGCCGCCCATCCCGCCAAGGCCGCCGGTCAGGATCCACTTGCCCGCAAGGTTGCCGTCGTAATGCTGGCGCCCTGCCTCGGCGAAGGTCTCGTAGGTGCCCTGCACGATGCCCTGCGTGCCGATGTAGATCCACGACCCGGCGGTCATCTGGCCGTACATCGCCAGGCCCTTGCGGTCCAATTCGTTGAAATGCTCCCATGTGGCCCAGTGCGGAACCAGGTTCGAGTTGGCGATCAGCACGCGCGGGGCATCCGCATGGGTGCGCACGATGGCGATGGGCTTGCCCGACTGCACGACCAGCGTCTCGTCGGCTTCAAGATCGCGCAAGGACGCGACGATGGTGTCGAAATCCTCCCAGGTGCGGGCGGCGCGGCCGATGCCGCCATAGACCACGAGTTCATGCGGGTTCTCGGCCACGTCGGGGTGGAGGTTGTTCATCAGCATCCGCAGCGCGGCTTCGGTCTGCCAGGTTTTCGCGGTCTTCTCCGTGCCGGTCGGCGGGAAGATGTCGCGGGTGTTGTGGCGGGAGTTCACGGTCATGGCAAAGGCTCCTCAGGCGGAAGGATCGGATCACATGCCCCGAGGGCGCGCGGCCACCCCGGATCTGGCAAGGCGGTCAAGTTCGGCAAGCAACGGACCAAGCACCTGGCGCAGGGCACCCGCGCGCTGCGGGTCCAGCGGCCAGGGATCGGCCTCGGCGGCCAGATAGGCGCGCTGCGCCAGTTCCATTTGCACGGCATGGACCCCGGCTTCGGGCCGGCCGTAATGGCGTGTCGTCCAGCCGCCCCGGAAGCGCCCGTTCAACACCATGTCAAGGGCCGGCGCGGCGGCGGCGCAGTGCCGGACCATGGCTGCCTCGATCGCGCGGTCGCAGGTGGTGCCGCCATTCGTTCCGATGGAAAAGACCGGCAGCAAGCCGTCGAACAGGAACGGAATCCGCGACCGGATCGAATGGCAATCGTAGACCACCGCGATTCCGTGCCGGGCGCGCACGCGGTCGACCTCGGCCTGAAGGGCGGCATGGTAGGGCGCGTGCCAGGCCAGCCGCCGCGACTCGACCTCATCGGCCGAGGGCCCCTGCCCGTCCCGCCAGATCGGCCGGCCGTCAAAATCCGTCACCGGACACAGGTCGGTCGTGTTCTGGCCGGGGTAAAGCGAGGCCCCGGCGGGATCGCGGTTCGCATCGATGGCATAGCGATGGACCGTGGCGCGCACCACCGTCGCCCCCGGCAAGAGGCCGTCATACAGCGCGGTGATGTGCCAATCGGTATCGGCCCGTGCCTGCCCGATGGCGTTCAACCGCGCAAACAGATCGTCGGGCAGCCACGTCCCGCCATGCGGCTGGGCCAGGATCACGGGGCTGTCACCCGCAGCAACGGCAACCGGCGTCATTGTGTCACCTCCGGCAACGCAAGGCCGCAGGCCGCCGCGATGGTGCCTTCCCCGACCATCCGGCCCGCGCGTTCCAGGTCGGGGGCCAGGTAGCGGTCCTGGCCCAGCGTCGCCACGTCCTGCCGCAGGCGGGCCAGCACGCGCTGCAAGGGCGCCGAAGTGACAAGCGGAGCCCGGAATTCGACCCCCTGCGCCGCGCACAGAAGTTCGACCCCCAGAATGCGGTTCAGGTTTTCGACCATCCGCCCCAGCCGCCGCGCGCCGTGGGCAGCCATGCTGACATGGTCCTCCTGATTGGCGGACGTCGGCGTGCTGTCGGTCACGCAGGGGTTGGCCAGGTGCTTGTTCTCGCTCATCAGCGCGGCAGTGGTGACTTCGGCGATCATCAGGCCCGAATTCAGTCCCGGTTCCGGCGTCAGGAAGGGCGGCAGGTCGAAGGACAGCGTCGGGTCCACCATCAGCGCCACCCGGCGCTGCGCGATGGCTCCGATTTCACTGACCGCCAGCGCGATCATGTCGGCGGCAAAGCCCACTGGTTCCGCATGGAAGTTCCCGCCCGAGACGATGCGCCCGACCCCGGCCAGCACCAGCGGATTGTCGGTGGCGGCGTTCGCCTCGATCCGCAGCGTGCGGGCGGCCTGCCGCAGCACGTCCATCGCCGCGCCGGTCACCTGCGGCTGGCAGCGAATGCAATACGGATCCTGGACGCGGGCATCGCCGGTGCGATGGCTTTCGCGGATCACCGAACCGTCGAGCAACGCGCGCATCGTCGCCGCAGCCTCGATCTGCCCGGCATGGCCGCGAAGGGCGTGAATCTCGGGCTGCAAGGGCGCGGTCGAGCCCATGATCGCGTCGGTCGACAGCGCCGAGATCACCAGCGACGACCGTGCCGCATTCCAGGCACCGAACAGGCCCGCCAGCGCGAAGGCGGTGGAAAACTGGGTGCCATTGATGAAGGCCAGCCCCTCTTTCGGGCCCAGCGGGATCGGGGTCAGCCCGACCGCCGCCAGCGCCTCGGCCCCGGGCAGGACGCGGCCCTGCACTTCGGCCTGTCCGTGGCCGATCAGCACCGCGGTCATATGCGCCAGCGGTGCCAGATCGCCGCTGGCCCCCACCGATCCCTGCGCCGGAACAACCGGCGTCACCCCGCGGACCAGCATGTCCTGCATCAGCTCGATCAGTTCCCACCGCACGCCCGAGGCACCGCGGCCCAGGCTCAGAAGCTTCAGGACCATCATCAGGCGGGTGGTGTTGGTGGGGATCGGTTCCCCCACGCCACAGCAATGCGACAGGATCAGGTTTTCCTGAAGCTTGGCGGTGTCCTTCGGCGCGATCTTCAGGCTGGCCAGCTTGCCGAAGCCCGTGTTCACGCCATAAACCGCGGCATCGCCCTGCGCCGCTTCGGCCACGCGCGCGGCCGCGGTCTCGACAGCGGGACGGGCGGCGGGGGATAGGATCGCCGGGGCACCCCTGCGCCAGATCCGCTCCAGCTGGGCCAGGCCGTTTTCGCCGGGGATCAGGATTTCGGGCGTAAGCTCAGGCGTCAAGTCGGCCTCCATGAATGCGGGCATAAAGCGGCGTGGCGCCGATCCGGTAGGACAGTTCGGCCGGATCGCGGGCCTCCCAGATGGCAAGGTCGGCGCGCTGGCCCACGGCGATCCGGCCCCGGTCGGACAGGCCAAGCGCCGCGGCGGCATGGGTGGTCACGCCGGCCAGAACCTCATCCGGGGTCATGCGGAACAGCGTGCAGGCCATGTTCATGGCGAGTGGAAGCGAGGTCATCGGCGCGGTCCCCGGGTTGCAGTCGGTGGCCACGGCCATGCGAACGCCGTGCTGGCGCAGCAGGTCGATCGGCGGCGGTTGCGTTTCGCGCAGGGTGTAGAAGGCGCCGGGCAGGATCACCGCCACCGTGCCGGCCTCGGCCATCGCCAGCGCACCCGCAGCGTCCAGATATTCCAGGTGATCGGCCGAAAGCGCGCCGTGTCGCGCAGCCAGTGCCGCGCCGCCCAGGTTCGACAGCTGCTCGGCATGAAGCCGCACCGGCAGGCCAAGCTTGCGGGCTTCGACGAAGACCCGCTCGATCTGGGCGGGTGAAAAGGCGATGCCTTCGCAGAATCCGTCGACCGAATCGACCAGCCCTTCGGCATGGGCAGCATGCAGCGCGGGGATGCAGACCTCGTGGAGATAGTCGTCGGCACGGCCCTTGAATTCGGGCGGCACGGCATGGGCGGCCAGCAAGGTCGCATGAACCGTCACCGGCCGCGCCCGTTCCAGTGCACGGGCCACGCGCAGCAACTTAAGTTCATCCGCGACGGTCAGACCGTATCCCGATTTCACCTCGACCGTGGTCACGCCTTCGGCCAGCATCCGGTCCAGCCGCCCGAGGGCGCTGGACAGCAGGTCGGCCTCGCTTGCCGCGCGCGTGGCCCGCACGGTCGAAACGATACCGCCCCCGGCCTGCGCCACCTCCTCATAACTGGCGCCGTCCAGCCGCATCTTGAATTCCCGGGCGCGGTTTCCGCCGTGGACCAGATGGGTGTGGCAGTCGATCAGCCCGGGCGTGACCAGCCGTCCGCCCAGGTTCACGCTGCCATCGCGGACGGGGGCTTCGGACATCGGGCCGACCCAGGCGATCCGCTCACCTTCCAGCTGAATCGCCGCGTCTTCCACGAAGTCGGGGCGATCGGTCATCGTCGCAAGAGTGGCGTGGGTGAGAAGCATGGACGCCCCTTGTTTAGCCTGCTGTAATATGTTTTATGTCTGGACATAAGCGAGAGTCAAGATGGTTGGCGACATGAAGAGGATCTGGGCGGAACAGGCGCTTCTGGCGGATGGATGGCATCGGGACGTCACTGTCGGGATCGGCCCCGACGGACGCATCGCGGAACTGGGCGAAGGCCCGGTGCCCATCGGTGCGCGGAAGGTGGGCGTTCTGGTCCCGGCCCCGACGAATTGCCATTCCCACGCCTTCCAGCGCGCCATGGCGGGCCTGACCGAACGGCGCGGAGCCGAGCCGTCCGACAGCTTCTGGACCTGGCGCCAGCTGATGTATGCCTTCCTGGACCGCATCACCCCGGAGCAGGTGCAGGCCATTGCCGCCCAGGTGCAGATGGAGATGTTGGAAGCGGGCTATGCCGCAAGCGTCGAATTCCACTACCTGCACCATCGGCCCGACGGCGGAGCTTATGATGACCTGGCCGAGATGTCGGCCCGAATCGCCGCCGCCGCCGAGACGAGCGGCATCGGCCTGACGCTTCTTCCCGTGGCGTATCAGTTTGGAGGACTGGACAAGCGCCCGCTTGGCCCGGGCCAGCGGCGGTTCGGCAATGACCCCGACCGCTATGGCCGCCTGATCGATGCCGCGGACAAGGCGCTTCGCGCCCTGCCCGCCGACACCGTTCTGGGCGTTGCGCCCCATTCGCTGCGCGCCGTCGATCCCCGGTCACTGGCGGACTTTGCGGCGCTGCGCCCAGGTGCGCCGATCCACATGCACCTGGCCGAAACGCTGGCCGAGGTGGAACAGGTGCAGTCCGCGCTGGGGCGGCGTCCGGTGGAATGGGTGCTTCAGAACCTTGACCTTTCGGCACGCTGGTGCCTGATCCACATCACCCAGATGCAACCGCATGAAACCCGCGCCCTGGCTCGCAGCGGCGCGGTCGCTGGCCTTTGTCCGCTGACCGAGGCGAGCCTCGGCGACGGGATCTTCGATGGCGCGACCTGGCTTGGCGAGGGCAGCGCCATCGCGCTGGGGTCCGACAGCAACATCCGCATTTCGCTGGCGGAGGAACTGCGCCAGCTCGAGACCAGCCAGCGACTGCGCGACCACAGCCGCGCCGCATTGGCAACGGCGGACCGATCGACCGGGCGGCGGTTGCTGGAGGATGCGGCACGGGGCGGGGCGGCCGCGGCCGGCCGTGGGGCGGGTCAGATCGAAACCGGCGCCTGGGCCGACCTTCTGGCGCTGGACAGGACGCATCCCGACCTTGAAGGCCTGGTCGGTGACACCATCCTGGACAGTTTTGCCTTTGCGGGCGACAGCGGCATGGTCGCCGATGTCTGGGCCGCCGGGCGTCACTTGGTGGAAGGCGGCCGCCATATCCGGCGCGACCAGATCACCGCCGCCTACCGTGCCGCCGTCCGCCCGCTGCGGCAGGGACTTTAATAGCGCGTGGTCATCCGGTGGCCGGGCCGATGGACCAGACGGACATAGGTCACCGTCTGGTCATTCCACCGGGTGGACCGTTCGGTCATCAGAAGCGGATCCCCCGGCGCGCAATCCAGGTGCTGGGCCAGGACCTCGTCGGCCGCCGTGGCCGCGATGCTGATCTCGACCGACGAGAACGGAATCTGCGACATCAGCCATTCGGTCGGGCCGCTGGCAGAAAAATCTGCGGACTCCGCCTGGGGCAGCAGGGTCAGGTTGATCCAGCGGTCCTCATGCTGCCAGGGCGTGCCGTCGCCGAAATGCAGGCAGACCAGGTGCCGGACCCTGTCGCCCGGCGCCAGCGCCAGACGGGCGCGCAGCCAGTCGGGGGCCGCGATCACCTCGGACCGGATCAGCGCATAGCGATAGCTGCGGCCCTGCTCCTCGATCTCGTGGCGCACCACGGGAATGTCGAAGCGCGCCTGCCGAAGCGGCGTCAGCCGGACGCGCGAGCCGGACTTGCGCTTGCGCTCGATGATCCCCTCATCGGCCAGTTCCCGCATCGCGCGGTTCACCGTGGCGCGGGCCGAGCCGTAGGTTTCGGCCAGGTCCAGCTCTCCGGGGATCAGGCTGCCCGGCTTCCACTCGCCCCGGGTGATCTTGCCCAGAATGTCGGTCTTGATGTCGCGGTAGGTGGCCGGCACGCGCGTCCATTCCTGGTTGATAAACGGTGAAACTTGCGTTTCCGTGGATTATACCAGACATATGCGATGTCAAGTCCAGACAAAATACTGGTGTTGGCCGCCCGGTGGCGGTCGCTTCAGCCGTGGGAGCGCTACCCCGGTGCCACCACCTCGACCCGCGCAAGCTGGCCCAGACAGGCCCGCGCGGTGCGTTCCAGGCGCAGCAGATGGTTCGATCGCAGGTAGTCGGCGTGGAACCGGCTGGGTGCCAGCAGACGCAAGGAGTCCCCCACCTGCTCGGCTGTCAGGGCCGCGAACCAGGCAGCGTAAAGATGCGGATCCTCGCGGTGCAGCATGGCCTGGATGCGCGACCAACTGCCCTCCTCGCCAGATGGAAGCGGAAAGCTGATGACATTGCTGGGCGCTGCGTCTGGCGCAGGGGCGCCCTGCCCCGTCATCCGCGCCACAAAATCCGGTCCGATCCGTGGCCAGTCCGGCCCCGTCCCCTCCAGAATGCGGTTCAGGCCCAGGCCATGCACCGCCACCCTGCCCCGCGCCGCCGCCCGCTTCTGCACCAGCCAGCCCAGCTCGCGCAGCTTGGCGATCTCGCGCTTGACGCTGCGTTCGTCGATGCCCCAGAGTTCGGCCATCTCACGCTGGCCCACCATGATCTCGTCCGCGATCCAGTTGTAGCGGGCGACGATCAGGGTGATCAGCCGCAGCACCAGCTTCTGACGGTGCTTGTCCCCCGCACAGCCATGCACGCCAAGCGCCGAAAGGATGTCGTATTTCATCGAGGCGGCATTTCGCCCCGTCGCCCGCCGTTCGGGCCCCGCTTTCTGCATTGCCTGACTGCCCTCGTACTGCCGCAAGACCGGTTCGGATTCTTCGTTCCAACGCTTTTCCCGATCTTGGGATGATTAGCGTTGAGTTTTGCGATTCTGTCAAGCAACCGCGCGGTGGTCGCTTCCTTCGATCCTGAAACCAGAGGAAGAAAATGGTTCTCATGGTATTGGGGGACGGGCTGGATGTCCCGCCAAGCCGCGAAAATGTCCCCCCAAGGCGTGGTGGAGGGCGATCCATGTCCCCCCCAAATCGTGAGGGGCTGGAGCGGGCGGGTCCGAATCGGTTTGGTGCCCCCTCGCCCCTGATTTCGACCTTCGGACACGGCTTTTTGCATTTCCCCGCGGGGAAATCCCTTTCATCAGACTTCGCATTTGCGCAGATGTCAAATTCGGCGTATTTCCGGATGCAGCCAGGAATTAACGTTGGGAACATGATGTTCGGACACAAGGACCTTCAGCACCTCCGGGACAGTTCGCTGAAGATGCAGGGCTGGATCCGCAAGCAGACCTTCTCTCCCGCCAATGAAAAGGTTCTCCGCCGCTTCTCCTCGTGGGAGGTGGCCGAGCTGATCTTCCAGGTCAACCAGAACACCTTCCGCGGCCGCCTGGTGGCCGAGCCCGGGCTCCCCTCGGGGGAGATCGAAGCGGACGGCCGCCAGCGTTGGTTCAGCCTGGACGAGGTGAACGAGATGCGGCGCAAGATGAAGATCAACCGCAAGAGTCTGCTGCCCGAGCGGCCCAAGGGCAAGCGCGCCGTGCGCGTGGCGGTGGCGAACTTCAAGGGTGGCGCGGGGAAGTCGACGGTTGCGCTGCACTTTGCCCATGCTGCGGCGCTGGATGGTTACCGGGTGCTGACCGTCGACTTTGATCCGCAGGCAACGCTATCGCATTCGATGGGCCTCGCGGATGTGGCCGAAGAACACACCGTCTGGGGCATCATGGCCCGCGACCTGATCCGCGAAACCGAGCGGATGAACGCCCGCGCCTCGGGCGCCGAGTCGGGGCGCCAGGTGCCCACACGTCGGCTGCCGCCCTCGGTTTCGGAAACCGGTCTGGGCGATCTGCGCGCGACCGATTTCATCAAGCCGACCTGCTGGCCGACGATCGACATTGTGCCGTCCTGCGCCAACGCTGCCTTCGTGGAATTCGCCTCGGCCCAGTATCGCCACCTGAACCCGGAATGGTCCTTCTTCGCCGCCGTGTCGCGCTGGCTGGATACCCTGCCCGATGATGCCTACGACATGGTAATCTTCGATTGCCCGCCCGCCATCGGCTATCAGTCGATGAACGCGGTTTTCGCGGCCGATGTTCTTTATATCCCGTCCGGTCCCGGCTACTGGGAATACGACTCGACCACCTCGTTCATCGGCCAGTTGGCCGAGGCGCTGTCCGATCTGTCCGATTTCGGCGCGGATTTCCCCGCGGGGAAATCAAGGCTGCCGAAAGAGTTCCTGGATATCCGCTTCCTTCTGACCCGGTTTGAACCCGGCAACGAGTTGCACCGTGCGATGCGGGATGCCTTTGGCAAGGTTTTCGGGGACAGGATGACCGAGCATCCGATCGAACACACCCGCGCGGTCGAACAGTCGGGGCGGTTCCTCTCCTCGATCTATGAGATCGATTACCGCGACATGACGCGTGAAACTTGGCGCCGGGCACGGGCGACGTTCGATCAGGCCTATGTCGAGTTCAAGACCCATGTCCTGGCGGCATGGGCGAAGATGGAAGGGTGACGCATGTCCAAGAAGCGCCGCATGTTCGACATCGATCTTCCTGACGGGGAAGTCGACCCCCCTGCCCCGGCCGAGCCGCAGCGCCGTGGTCCCATGGCCACCGCGATCACCGAAACCGGCGAAGCGACCCGCCAGCGTGCGCAGGTCGAGGCGGCGATCCGGGCCGAGAACGATGCGCTTGCGCATGAGTTCGTCCGGCTGAAGAAGCTGGGTCTGATCACCGACATCATTCCGGTGTCCGATGTTCGCGTCTCGAAGCTGGTCCGCGATCGGACCCAGCGCCGCGATCCCGAGGTCGAAGACCTGAAGGCATCGCTGCGGGTGGTGGGTCTGTCGAACCCGATCCGGGTCGAGAAGTTGCCCGATGGCGGCTATGAACTGGTGGAAGGTTGGCGTCGCCTGACGGCCTTCCGCGCCCTTCTGACCGAAACCGGCGACGACCGCTGGGCCACGATTCCGGCCAGCTTCGTTCCCCCCGGAGAGACCGTCGAGGGGTTGTATCGTCGGATGGTCGACGAAAACCTGGTGCGGAAGGACATCTCCTGGGCCGAAATGGCGCGACTGGCGCGGGCCTATGTCGAGGATGGAATCGGCGGCTGCGAGGATCTGGATCAGGCGGTGAACCACCTCTTTGCGTCGACCAACCCGCAGAAGCGGTCCTATATCCGGCGCTTTGCCTACCTGCTGTCGCGGCTGGAAAAGCATCTGGAGCATCCCGAGGCGATCCCGCGCGCGCTTGGCCTGTCGCTTGCGCAGCGGTTGGAGCAGGAGCCGGCGCTGGCCACCAGCATCGTGCAGGCCCTGCACACCGCCCCGAACCGCAGCGAGGACGAGGAAATCGCGGTCCTGCGCAGCTTTGACGATGCGCAACCCGCGCCCATTTCCCCGCAGGGAAATCGGACGCGGGGCCGGCCGGCAAAGCGTGGCAAGACGGTGCTGCGCCTTCCGCTGCCGGCGGGCGAGGTGAAATGCACGGCCGCGCCCGGCAAGGTCGAACTGCACCTCAACCGCGATTTTTCCACCGTCGATCGCGTGCGGCTGGAAGCTGCGATCGAGGCGTTCTTCCGCGAACTGGATTGAAAGGGCAGGGCGGTTCACGCCCTGCTTCCTTGGCCCCCGTCCAGCAACCCCAGCTTTACGGCGCGGTCCAGCAGCATCTTCACCGACGACGGATGCCAGCTGGTCCTCCCGCGGGGTGTCCGTTCGCGCATGTCCTCCAGCCGGGTGCAGATGGCCTGAAGCGTGATGTCCGGATCCGCGCCCTTGATGGCGGCCACGATGGCGGGCAGGCGATCGTCGGTTTCGCGGCGGCCGGCGCGGGCAAGCACGGTCGCGGGCAGGAAGCCGTTCCGGACATAGGCGTTCACAGCGCGAAGCAGCCGGCTTTGCGTCCAATGACGCTCGCGGGGCAGGGGGCCGTTGATGATGCGCAGCACGTCTTCCCACGCCATGTCGGGCCGCAGGCGGCGCACATGGGGCACCCAGTCCTGTGCCGTCTCGTTCAGCCGCTCCATGTATCCGTCCTGACGCGCCAGCCGCACCTTTCGCAGTGCCGCTGGATCGCGGGTGCGCAGGCCCGGATTGCCGCCAACCCGGCCCTGAGCGCGGGCGCTGGCCAGCCCCGCCCTGGTGCGCTCGCGGATCAGCGCACGCTCGAACTCGGCGGCGGCGCCCAGGACCTGCAGGGTGAACTTGCCCTGGGGCGAGGACGTGTCGATCGGGTCGGACAGCGAGCGGAAGAAGGCGCCCTTCGCTTCCAGCCGTTCGATCACCTGAAGAAGATGCGAGAGCGACCGCGCCAGCCGGTCGATGCGCACGACGACCAGCGTGTCGCCCTTGCCGATCCGGTCGAGCGCCCGCGCCAAGACCGGGCGCGCGCGATTGCCGCCGGAAGCCTGCTCCTCAAGGATCTCGGCGCAGCCCGCGGATTTCAGCGCCTGCGTCTGGGGCAGGGCGGTCTGATCCTCGGTTGAGACGCGAGCGTAACCGATCAGGGGCATCAGGACGGGCCGCTTCCAGTTTCATTTCACGCCAATAAACGACCGTTTGAAGATAGGTGCAAGGTCGCTTTCCGTGGTGGCCTTCTGCGCAAAACCCATGGATTCCTGTTCCGGAGCGCGCTCGGAGGTGGCGGGCAGACGGCCGCGTGCGCGGGCTACACGGGATGTGGAACCCCGTTCGGACAAAACCCTTGGGTCATGCGCAAAAGCATCGTATTTTGCACATATGAAACTTGGAACATCCGCCTTTCCTGACGAACTGGACGATCCCCTGGCTGGCGTCGAAGGGGGCCAGCGGACATCCGAAGACGATCTGTGGTTCCTGCCCGGTCCGATGGAAGCGGGGCCCGACGATCTGCCGCCCGGCCCAAGGGCGGAACCCCGCGAGACCGCGGTTCTGGACGGCTGGCGGAAGGCCGAGGCGGGCCATGCCGCACGCCTCGCCCGCGTCGCGGGTCGGCTTGGCGCACTGGATGATCGGCTGCGGCGGGGACCGAAGGGTTGGCGGCAGAGGCTCGCCCTGATCGAGGCCGCTGACCTGAGCTGGTTCGCAGGCGACCGCGTCGGTCCGGATCGGCTGGCGCTCTGGATTGCGCTGCGCCTGTCTGGCGTTCAGGACGACACGGGGACGCTGGCGCGTGCCGGGTGGGCGGTGCGGCGGCTGTCGGGTGGGCCGGGGCCCGAGGTGGACCTGTCCGCCTTCCTCGACCGCCGCGATCCCGAGAACAGGGAGCATCAGGCCGAGCTCTTCGCGGATCGCGCGGGTGGGTGGCTGGATCTCATGGCGCAGGCCGCCGAACTGCACCCGATCACCCGCAGCTGCATGGGCTTTCATCTCTGGGGCCTTGCCGGTCTGGGGGAATATGGCGACCGGATGGAAGCAGCGGTGACGGCCGCACGCGTCGCCGCCAGCGAGGCGAGAGGGGCCGTCTTTGCGCCCGTAGCGATGGGCGGGGCAGGGGGCCTTCGCGCCGGGGGTCCACCGGCTGACCGCCTGGCGTGCTGGCTCAATGGGATGGAAACCGCCTGCCTGACCGCGATGCGACACCTTGACGAGGTCGAGGCATGGTTGGCACGGGCAGAAAAGGCGATGTCGCCGCTTTCGGGCAAGACGCCTCGGGCCTTGCGCATTGTGCTGACCGAATGGCCGCTCGTCTCCGCCCCGATGGCAGAGACGCTGACCGGCGCCAGCCGCGCCGCGGTTCAGCGCAACCTTGCCTGGATGGAGGCGCGAGGGCTGATCCGTGAAGTGACCGGGCAGGGGCGGTATCGGATGTGGCGCGCCGCGACCTGATGGCTGGGGCGACGCTGGACCATCTGGGCCGAACGTGCCTGCCCGTGGACCGCGGAAGGCCGACGCTATCCGGGAAGCGCTGCAAGATGCGCGGCGGCGGCAGCGCGCAACTCGGCCTGTTCGGCGGCGGGCTTGGCGTTCCAGCTGCGCAGGGGCATCGCCATGCGCGGGTTCCGGGCCCATCGATCAGCGTGGCGCGCGATGAAATCCCAGTAAAGCGCATTCCAGGGACAGGCGGCCTGCCCCGTCCGGGCCTTGGGGTCGAAAGCGCAACCCCGGCAGTAATCCGACATCCGGTCGATGTAATTCGCGCTGGCGGCATAGGGCTTCGTCGCCAAAAACCCGCCGTCGGCGTGTTGGGACATGCCCAGCGTGTTGGGCAGTTCGACCCATTCATAGGCATCGACATAGACACCCAGATACCAGCGATGCACCGCCGCCGGATCGGCCCCGATCAGCAGGGCATAGGTGCCGGTGATCATCAGACGCTGAATGTGATGGGCATAACCCGTCGCCAAGGTCTGGCCGATGACCTGGGCCAGGCACCGCATGTCAGTGCGGCCCGTCCAGTAGAAGGCGGGCAGCGGGCGCGTGCCCCCAAGGGCGTTTTCCGTGTCATATCCGGGCATCCGCAGCCAGTAGACGCCGCGCACATATTCCCGCCAGCCGATGATCTGGCGGATGAAGCCCTCGACCGCCTCAAGCGGGGCGCGGCCGGCGTGCCATTCGGCTTCGGCGCGGCGGCACAGGTCCAGTGGATCCAGAAGCCCCAGATTCAGGTAGGGCGACAGGATCGCGTGATACATCCACGGCCGATCCGCCAGCATCGCATCCTGATAGCGGCCGAACAGCGGCAGTCCATCGCGCAGGAAGGCATCCCGCGCCGCTTCCGCGCCGGTGCGGGTGACTTGCCAGCGGAACGGATGAAGCTGGCCGAAATGGTCGGGAAAATCCCGCGCCACCATCGCCAGCACCCCGGTCGTGACCGGATCGTCCGCGCCGGGCGGCGGGGATGGCAGGAACAGGCTGTCCCGCGGAGGCGCGCGGTTTTCGGTGTCGAAGTTCCAGCGGCCGCCCGCCGGTTCGTTGCCCGCCATCAGCAGACCGGTCTTGCGCCGCATCAGGCGATAGAAGTGCTCCATCACCAGCGTCTTGCGGCCCCCGGCCCAGCGGGCGAATTCGTCCCGGCTGCACAGGAAGCGGCCATCGTCGCGGATGTTGACCGGCAGGCCAAGCCGACGTGGCCAGTCCTGCATGACCTGCCACAGCCGCCATTCGCCGGGTTCGGTGACGATGACCTGCCGGGGGGAATGGCGCGCGATGGCCGCGGCCAGCGCCGCCTCCAGATCGGGCAGCCCCTCCTCCAGCCGGTGGTAATCGACGCGCCAGCCGGCGGCGCGCAATTCCCCCACAAAGTGGCGCATGGCGGCAAAGACCAGAGCCAGCTTTTGCTTGTGATGATCGGCATAGATCGCCTCGGCGCGCACCTCGGCCATCAGCACGATGTCGCGCCGCGGGTCCGCACCGTCCAACGCCGAGATCCGGGGCGAAAGCTGGTCGCCCAGGATCAGGATCAGGTTTCCGGTCACGTCCGGGGCAGCAAGGGGGTGAAGGCGTCGACGATGTTGCGCGACTGCGGGTTGGTCATCGAACCCCAGGTGGCGACGACCTGCCCGTCACCGTCCAGCAGCACCTTGTTGAAGTTCCAGCGCGGGACAAAGCCGCGCATCTCGTTCAGCCAGCGGTAGAAGGGATGCGCCTGCTGCCCCTTGACCGGAAGGATGTCGGTCATGGCCAGGGTGATGCCGTACTGGATGGTGCAGAATTCCTTCACCCGCTTCGCGTCGTCATATTCCTGCGCGAAGCTGTCCGACGGCACGGCCAGCACGACCAGTCCGCGCGGCCCGTAGGTGTCGTGCAGGGCCTGAAGGTCGGCCAACTGGCCGGTGAAGCCGCAAAGCGAGGCGGTATTGACCACCAGGACCGGCTTGCCGCGCCATTCGGCGGTGTCGAGCATGCCGCCATCGATCGAAGGGAAGCTGAAAGCGGGCGCCGGCCCCGCGGCTTGCGCGGACGGAATGGCCAGGCCGAAAAGCCCGACTGCGGACAGAAGTGAAAAGAGACGTCGGTTCATGCGTGTTCTCCTTTCAGCGTTACGCAGCAACGAACCGACCGGATCATTCGCCGGACGAATGTCTTGCGCTCAGGCCGCCCGGGCCGGGCGGGCGCCGCCTTGCCGATCTGCCCCGGCCCAGGGAACACACCCAAGGGCGGCGTGTTGACGCATCGCGCGCAGCACGAGGAAGGAGCTTCACGATGGCGACCAAGGCAAAAGACGACTCCGCTCTCCCGCAGGGCAGCGGGGGCGAAACGCAGCAGCGGGTCGGACCGGCGCTGACCACCAACCATGGCATGCCGATTTCCGACAACCAGAACTCACTGAAGGCCGGGGCACGCGGCCCCACCCTTCTGGAAGACTTCGTCCTGCGTGAAAAGATCTTCCATTTCGACCACGAGCGCATTCCCGAACGCATCGTCCATGCCCGCGGCACGGGTGCGCATGGCTATTTCGAATGCACCGACCCCATTCCCGAACTGACCCGCGCCTCGCTGTTCCAGAAGAAGGGCGCCCAGGTTCCGGCCTTTGTCCGTTTCTCGACCGTTGCCGGATCGAAGGGATCCAAGGACACCCCCCGCGACGTGCGCGGCTTTGCGGTGAAGCTTTACACCGACGAAGGCAACTGGGACCTGGTCGGGAACAATATCCCGGTGTTCTTCATTCAGGACGCCATCAAGTTCCCCGATCTTGTCCATGCCGTGAAACCCGAGGCCGACCGTGGCTTTCCGCAGGCCGCCACCGCGCATGACACCTTCTGGGATTTCATCGGACTGATGCCGGAAAGCATGCACATGATCATGTGGGCCATGTCCGACCGCACCCTGCCCCGCAGCTTCCGCATGATGGAAGGCTTCGGCGTCCACACCTTCCGGCTGGTCAATGCCGAAGGCAAATCCACCATGGTCAAGTTCCACTGGAAGCCGAAGCTGGGCATCCAGTCCACCCTTTGGGATGAGGCCGTCAAGATTTCCGGCGCCGACCCGGATTACCAGCGCCGCGACCTTTATGACGCGATCACCTCGGGCAATTTCCCGGAATGGAACCTGGGCATCCAGGTTTTCGACGAGGAATTCGCCGCCCGTCAACCCTACGATGTTCTGGATGCGACAAAGATCATCCCGGAAGAGGATGTGCCGGTGCGGATCATCGGTCGGCTGGTGCTGGATCGCTATCCCGACAACTTCTTCGCGGAAACCGAACAGGTGGCCTTCCTGCCGCAGAATGTCGTGCCGGGGATCGACTTTTCCGCCGACCCGTTGTTGCAGGGGCGGCTGTTTTCCTACCTCGACACACAGAAATCGCGGTTGGGCACGACCAACTTCCACCAGATCCCGGTGAATGCGCCGAAATGCCCGATGCGGAATTTCCAGCGCGATGGAATGATGCAGACCGACGTGCCGAAGGGCCGCGCCAACTATGAGCCCAACAGCCTGGACATGGCGAACGAAGACCCCGGCCCCCGCGCCACCGACCAGGGTTTCGTTACCGTCGCCCGGCTGGACGAGGCGACCGAGGCCAAGTGCCGGGTTCGGTCTGAAACCTTTGCCGATCACTTCAGCCAGGCGCGGCTGTTCTATGCCTCGCAGACGCCCACCGAACAGGGCCACATCGTTGCGGCGCTGGTCTTTGAACTGTCGAAGGTGACGCTTCCCCATGTCCGCCTGCGGGTGGTGGCGCAACTTCGCAATGTCGATGAAGATCTGGCGCGCCGTGTCGCCGATGGGCTGGGTATGCCCCTGCCCGAGGCGCTGCCACCCGCCAAGGCACCGGTGGACATGCCGCCTTCGGACGCGCTGTCGATCCTGAAACATGCGGCGCCGGTGACGGGCCGTGCGCTGGGGATTCTGGTGACCGATGGCGCCGATGGACAAATAATTTCCGATATTCGGAAATCTGCGGAAGAAGCTGGCGCGACGGTCAGGATCATCGCGCCGAAGGTGGGTGGCGTCATCCTGGCGGATGGCAAACACCAGCCGGCCGACGAAAAGCTGGATGGCGCGCCGTCGGTCCTGTTCGACGCCGTGGCGTTGGTGCTGTCGGACGATGGCGCGGCGCAGTTGACGGGCGAAAAGGCGGCCATCGACTTCTGCTCGGACGCATTCGCGCATCTGAAGGCCATTGGACACACTGCTGCGGCGAAACCGCTGCTGGACAAGGCAGGGGTCCAGAAAGACGGGTTCGTGCTTGACCTGGCAAAGGGCGCTCGGCCGCTGGTCGAAAAGCTGTCCTCGCGGGAATGGACGCGCGAACCGAAGGTCAAGCTGCCGCTTTGACCAATGGGCCGGGGCGCGCGCGGCCCGGACGTCTTGCACTGCGAAACGACCTGCGCCGGGAACAACCGTGCCGCCCGAACGTTTCTTCGTCGAAGGTGCCGTCCGCATGTCAATCGGGCGCAACGGCAGGAAGAACGGTGCGGTTTTCCCGATTTCCCGCCCCGGCCAACGAAACGGCAGTCGAGCTTCTGTCCCGTTTGCAGAGGGCACCTTCACCCCGCGCCGCCCGGCGTGGATCATCTAAGGGAGACATCCACGATGGATCACAGTGGCCACACACCGCTGACACGCGAGGAACTGACGGAAGACATCCTGACCGGCGCCCCGATCTACGGGGCCGGCGACGAGAAGATCGGCACGATTTCCCATGTGCATGGCAACGGCGCGATCACGGATGTCGTCGTCGATGTCGGGGGCTTTCTGGGGATCGGCGCCAAGCCTGTCCTGCTGAGCTGCGATCAGCTGAACCTGATGCGCGACGAGAACGGCAACGTCCACGGCGTTACCTCCTGGACGAAGGAACAGATGAAGGAACTGCCCGAACATCGTCACTAACCTTGCGTTCTTATGCGAAACCGGCGCCGCCGGCCCCTTCCCCGGGCCGGCGGTATCCTTTTTTCAGGCGATGGGCTTCCCGCCCGTCACCCCGATCGTCTCGCCCGTCATGTAAAGCGATTCCCCCGTGGCCAGGAACACGAAGGCCGAGGCCAGTTCGGCGGGCTGGCCGGGGCGTCCAAAGGCACTATCCTTGCCGAAATGGCGCACGCCTTCGTCTGTCTGCCCGCCTGAAGGTTGCAGCGCGGTCCAGAACGGCCCCGGCGCAATCGCGTTCACGCGGATGCCCCTGGGTGCCAGCTGTTCCGCCAGACCCTTGGTAAAGCCGCTGAGCGCGAACTTGGTCATCGCATAGTCCAGCAGATGCGCCGAAGGCTGATAGGCCTGGACCGAGGTCACGTTGATGATCGCATCCCCCGGCTTCAGATGGGCAAGCGCTGCCTTGGTGATCCAGAAGGTGCCGAAAACGTTCACCTCGAAGGTTTTGACCAACTGTTCGGTCGAGATGTCCTCGATCTTTTCCTGGGTGTCCTGCTTGCCCGCGTTGTTCACCAGCACATCAAGCCCGCCCAAAGCGTTCACCACGCCGTCCACCAGCGCCACGCAATCGCGTTCATTGGCGTTGTCGGCCCCGATGATCGCCCCCTTCACGCCCGCCTCTTCGATCAGCTTCAGGGTCGATTTCGCATCGTCGCTGTCGGGGTGAAGGCAAGAGATCACCACATCCGCCCCTTCGCGCGCGAAGGCAATCGCCGCCGCGCGTCCGATGCCGCTGTCTCCGCCCGTGATCAGGGTGCGCCGGCCCTTCATCCTTCCAAATCCCTTGTAGGTCTTTTCGCCGTGGTCCGGGACGGGGTCCATCTCCAGGAAACTGCCCGTTCCGCCCTGCGGCTGCGATGGAAAGGGCGGCGCGGGATAGGCCTTGCGGGGGTCGAGCGGATCGAACTGGCTGCGGGGCATCGGAGACTCCTTCACGTTCCCTGGCGCGCAAGACCGCCAGATCGCGCAAAGGTTCCCGTGACACCTTTCGCCACGGGACCGCCGTCGATAGCCTGCGCCAAAGTTCAGCAGGAGAATGCCGATGACCACCCCCAAGGCCGAGCCGGTCCTTCACATCCAGGACGATCGTTTCACGGTGACCGAATGGCGCTTTTCACCGGGGGCAGAGACGGGATGGCATGTCCACGGGCATGATTACGTCATCGTGCCGCTGACGGACGGAACCCTGGGCCTTGAGGAACCTGGCGGCGTGACCCGGCAGGCGGCACTGAC
Source organism: Rhodobacteraceae bacterium QY30 (assembly GCA_002356635.1). Taxonomy (GTDB): domain Bacteria; phylum Pseudomonadota; class Alphaproteobacteria; order Rhodobacterales; family Rhodobacteraceae; genus QY30. The sequence continues at coordinate 48,786 of CP023455.1, read as the reverse complement.
GCAAGGGGTGCCCTATTCCCGCCGGGTCGGCATCAACCACAACGTCACGAACCTGGGGAAGGCCCCTCTGGCGTTTCTTGAGGTCGAGGCCACCCACGATCACATGATGGATCAGCGCCGCATGGTTCTGGCCAGGTTCATCGAATGCTGGAACCTTCGCGACCTGGACGGGATGATGGACTGCCTGGTGGAAGATTGCACCCTGTACGCCCCGGACGGTTCGGTCCTTCAGGGCATGACCGCGGTGCGCGCGGCTTGCGAAGGCCAGGTGAACAGGGGGCGCTGGACAGAGCCGACGCAGATGGTCCTGGGCGACACCGGTCTGTGCGAAGGTCGGCTGGCCGGATCGCCGGGCCTGACCGACGCCTGGGGGTGCGAGGTCTTTCAGTTCCGGCAAGACCGGATCGCCGTCCGTCGTTCCTATCGGCAGCCCTGCCCGGACTGAGCCTCTGCGGGTTTCCGCCCATTGCCCCCATCCCGCGACCCGCAAACAGCAAAACCCGGGAACAAAAGCCGGGCGTTTGCGTTTGCGTGCCGGGCTCATCAAACAAGAAGGGGGGACGTCATGCCGGTAAAGACGGTGATCATTCCAGCCGGGGGTCTTGGCACGCGGCTCCTTCCCGCAACGAAATGCACCCCGAAGGAAATGCTGCCCGTCTATGATCGTCCGGTGATCCAGTTCGCGCTGGACGAAGCCGTCGCTGCCGGGGCTACACGGATCCTTCTGGTGGTCGGTCCCACCAAGACCGCCCTTCAGGATTACCTGCGCCCGGATGAGGATCTGTCCCGTCACCTGCGCGAAAAGGGCAAGCATGCCCTGCATGAGGCCCTGCAATCCACCGGCGTTCCTTCGGGGGTCGAGGTCGAGATCGTAGTTCAGCCCAGCCCGCGCGGCCTCGGCGATGCCGTCCTGTGCTGCGCACCCTATCTGGAGCGCACGCCCTTTGGCGTCATTCTGCCCGATGATGTGATCTTTGGCGATCCGTGCCTTCTGCAGATGGGGCGCAGCTATTCGGGCGGGCACATGGTGGCGGCGCAGGCCGTTGCCCCGCAGCAGGTGTCGCAATATGGCATCTTCCGGCTGACCGGCAGCGCCATCCGCGGTCCGATCCGCGCCAGCGGGATGGTGGAGAAACCTTCGGTGGCCGAGGCTCCGTCACGGGTGGCGGCCGTGGGCCGCTATATCCTTGATCCGATCGTGCTGACCCGCCTGTCGATGACACCTCCGGGTGCCGGAGGTGAGGTGCAGTTGACCGATGCCATCGCCGAGGACGTGGATACCAAGGGTCTGACGGCCTACCTTTTCGACGGTGAGCGGTTCGACTGCGGCAGCCTGGACGGGCTTTTGTCGGCCGCGGTCGTGCGCGAACGTCAATTGCGCCACGGAAACGCGATCGCGGCCGCCGGATAGCTCTGCCCGCGCTTCCATTGCAGTCTTAGCGAGTGTGACCTTCCCTTCGGGGAAGGTTTTTTTGCGCCTGGACGGGGATGCCGCTGTCATTCCGAAGCAGCGGGATTGGTTATGTTGACTCAATACAATTGTTCGGACATGATTTTCAGAACCACGGGCGCTGGTCCTGTCTTGTTTTTTCAAATCCTTGTCGCTTCATCCAGACCCTCCGTGCTGTTGAGCGCGGCTGCGCAACGGGACGACATAACACAAGGGGCGTTGCATTGGACGGAACCTTCCCGAGCATTTGCCGGCTGTGCCTTGCCTATTGTCCGATCGAGGTCGTGGTCGAAGGCGGGCGGGCGGTCCGGGTGATCGGCGATCGCAGCGGAACGCCCTATGACGGTTACACCTGCCCCAAGGGCCGCGCCCTGCCGGAACAGCATGCCGCGTCCAGCCGCCTGCTGCGGCCCCTGCACCGCAACGGGAACAAGGCCACGCCGCTGACCTCGCAGCAGGCCGTTGACGACATCGCCGCCCGGTTGCGGTCCATCATCGACACCTACGGCCCCGAAGCGGTCGGCTACTACATCGGAACCGGAGTCGTATCGAACCCGACGGGGCAGGGGCCGGGGATCGCCTTCATGCGGGCGATCGGATCGGACCTGGTGTTTTCGGCGGCGACCATCGACAAGCCCGGCGCCAACGTCTCGACCGCGCTGCACGGAAACTGGATGGCGGGCGCGCATCGGATGGAGGACGCCGACACCTGGATGGTCATCGGGGGCAACCCGGTCATCTCGAAATCGAACGGCGCGCCCCCGAACAATCCGGGTGTCCGCCTGAAGGAAGCGCTGGCGCGGGGCATGAAATTGATCGTGGTCGATCCGCGTCGCACCGAAACCGCGAAGCGGGCCACCTTGCATCTTCAGATCCGTCCCGGTGAAGATGCCACGCTGCTGGCGGGGATAATTCATGTGATCCTTTCTGAGAACCTGCAGGACCAGGCTTTCATCGGCCGCCACGCCGAGGGCCTGGGTCAGTTGCGGGATGCCGTCGTCGCCTTCACGCCGGATTACGCGGCCGCGCGTGCGGGTGTGGCGGCCGACGACCTGACCGCAGCGGCACGAATGTTCGCCGCCGGCCGTATCGGCGGGGCGGTCTGCTCGACCGGGCCAAGCTTCTCGTCTCATGGCAACCTCAGCTTCTATCTCGCACTCTGCCTCAACACGCTTTGCGGACGCTGGGCGCGGGCAGGCGAACGGGCGCCGTTTCCGAACGTTCTTCTGCCCGAATACACCCCGAAGGCGCAGCCCTTCGCCCCGTATCCCGCGCTGGGTTCGCGTGTGCTGAGTGCGACAGGGCTTCGGCAGAATGCCAGCGGCATGCCGACCGGCGCGTTGGCCGACCAGATCCTGAGCGATGGACCGGACCGCATCCGGGCCTTGTTCTGCGTAGGCGGCAACCCGGTGCTGGCGTGGCCCGATCAGGCGCGGACCGAGCAGGCTCTGGCGCGGCTCGATCTTCTGGCCGTGTTCGACTACCGGATGACCCCCACCGCCGAATTCGCCGATTATGTCATCCCGCCGCCGCTGACCCTGGAAATTCCTGGCAACACCCAGATGGTCGAATGGCTGAAGTACATCGGCGTGACGCGCGGCATGTCGGTGCCCTGGGCGCAGCATTCCCCGGCGGTTATCCCCAGGCCCGAGGGTTCTGACCTGATCGACGACGGAGAATTCTTCTTCCGGCTTGCGCAGGCCATGGGCCTGCAACTGAACCTGACCTACGTATCAGGCGCCGGACCGCATCTCGAGGTGCCGACCCGCATCGTTGCGCTCGACATGCAGGCCGCGCCGCCGACGGTTGACGCTCTGCTGGAAATGGAGTGCGCCGGATCGCGCATCCCGCTGGAGGAGGTCAAGCGCCATCCGCACGGACGCCTTTTCGACACGGACGGGATTCGTGTCCAGGAGGCCGACCCCGATTGCGCCGCGCGCTTGCGCCTGGGCGATCCGATGATGATGGAGGAGTTGGCCGACATTCTGCGCGACAGCCCGCAGGATGATGATCGCTTTCCCCTGAGGCTGATCTGCCGCCGCGTGAACAATTTCATGAACTCGGTCGGTCAGGAACTGGAGGTGTTGCGTCCGGTGGGGCAGGGGAATCCCTTCGGGCTGCACCCTCAGGACATGGCCAGCCACGGACTTGCGCCTGGGGCAGAGGTGGTCGTTCGGTCGGCCGATGGTACGGTCCGGGGCCAGGTCCAGCCTGACGACAGCTTGCGTCCCGGCACCTTGTCGATGACGCATGGCTTCGGGGCGCGCCTTTCCGGCGCCGATGACCGAAGCGAAGCGGGCGCCTCGGTTGCCAGTCTGACAGGTGTGGCCGAGCGGGACCGGATAACGGGAATGCCGCGGTTTTCGGCCATTCCGGTGTCCATCACGGCCTGCCCATGAGGCGGGGCCGACGACCTGCGCCGAGGGCGTCGGACAAGGGCAGCGTGCCAGAAAGCCAGAACCGGAGGAGGTGCGAATGACCATTGCTGCGACCGACTTGCAGGATGTGCCGGTCCTTCCGGCGGCAACGGTGCTGATCCTGCGGGACAGTCCCGAACTTCAGGTGCTCATGCTGCACCGCCATCCCGCGACCGACTTCGTTCCCGGCGCGATGCTGTTTCCCGGTGGCAAGGTTGACCGCGGAGATTCCCACGCCGATTGGGCCAGCCACTGCCTGGGCTGGGACCGATACCCTGCCGAGGATCGCAGTCTGCGCATCGCGGCCATCCGCGAGGTGTTCGAGGAAACCGGCCTTGTCCTGACCGCCGATCCCCTGCCCACCGGCTTTGCCAGTGGCCCCGCGCTGCTGGAACTTCGCGCCGGTGTCGAAGCCGGGACGGTTTCGTTTCGGGATGTCCTGGCGCAGGCCGGCCTGCGGGTCGATCTCGATCTTCTGGTGCCCCTCTCGCGCTGGATCACGCCCCCCGTTTCCCACAAGAGATTTGACACGCGGTTCTTTCTGGCGCGGCTTCCTGCCGGCCAGCAGCCCCGCGTCGACGGGCATGAAGCGGTCGATCTTGAATGGATCTCCCCGGATGAGGGGCTGGCACTCGAACGCGCGAAGGCGCGCAACATCCTCCTTCCGACCCGTCTCAATCTCCAGAGCATCCACGCGGCCCGCACCTGGGCCGAGACGGTTGCCCTTGCCGCCCGCCGGTCACAGGCGCCGGTGGAACCGAGGGTCGAACGGGTTGATGGGAGGATCAGCATTGTCATTGACCCGAAGCATGGCTTCGGAAAGGTCACGGAAGAACTTCCCTGAGTGGTGGACGGGGACGGCGGCGTTGCCCATATCGGCAGATGCAGCACGCGCTCCGGCCGGTTCCGGTCCATCATATCGAGGCAGCGTTTTGAATTTCCGGGAATCATCCGGCTGCGATGCTTCAGGTGGGCGGCGGCCCTGCGCCGCCGCCCATCAGTGTTTCGAAGGATCGTCCTAGGCGGCGGTCATGCGGCGGGCGTCGATGGCTTCCAGCATGGCTTCAAGGCGGCTTTCCAGGATGGCATCCTTGTAGAAGGCCGCGTCGGCGACGTCACCTTCGAAGAACATCGTCTGGAGGCCGGCGCGCTGCGCCATCTGCGCGACTACCATCTGGCCGTTCGAGGCGGACCGGCAGGTGCGGGTTGCATGGAACACCACGCCATCGATGCCATAGGCCTCGCAGTCGCGCAGAAGCAGTTCCCCAAGGATCTTGGCGCTGTGATTGAACGGGCACAGCAGGTAGTGCTGGGCCATCCCCAGGATCGGATCGTCCTCGTCGATCAGTTGGGGTTCGTTCCAGAAGGCGCTGTGCGTGTAGCGCCCGCACATGACCGCCGCGTCGTTTTCGGCAAACTTGTTGGCCAGCCAGCCGACCTTGTTCCAGTTCATGATGCCGTCGAAGGCCAGCCGGTAGCGTTCGTTTGGCAGAGCGGTGACGCCATCGATCACCCGCTGCTCGATCTCGGCCTTCACCCCGGCGAAATAGTCGACAAGCGCCTGGTTGCCCGGCAGGAAGTTGATCGGCGCGATGCTGGCGATCCAGTCCCAGAAGGTCGCGGGCGCAGGCTTGGCGCGGCACAAGGCCATCGCCTCCAGCCGCAGCTGCGAGGCGCGCTTGATGTAGTGCATCGCCTCGCGCAGCACCTCCCAGTCCAGCGGGCGGCCGGTCTGGAACTCCACGAACTCTATCAGCTTGTGAAGTTGCTGGGCGACGTAACGGGAGGCGTCTTCCCATTCCTGACCGCGCAGGTAGCCGTGATCGGGTTTGTTGCCCCACAGGAACGGGTAGGAAACCTTGAACAGCGGCAGCTTCTTGTTGAAGATCCGGTAGGTGATTTCATCCCACTGCTGGCCGGTGCTGCAACCGGCGTAGGCATTGACGAAGAAGTCCGGTGCCGGAAGGCGGCTGGCCAGAACATCCTGTTCGGCGCCCGGCAGCGAAATTCCGTCGTCGCTGACCGTGGCCTGTTTCGTCAGGACGGCGCAACCCAGCGTGGTGCGGGCATAGGAACAAAGTTCGTTGATGTAGCCGTAATCCTCACCCGTCCGCTGGGCCGGGCCTTCCTGATGCATCGCCGCCAGACGGGCGCCGAAGGCTTCGCCGTGGCACCATTCGATTCCTGCTGCCTGGAAGATCGGGTTCACGGCCGCACCGTTGTACCAGACGACCTGCGCGCCGCGTTCGCGGGCGGTGAACAGCCGGTCCCAGTAGTCCTTGACCATGGCGCCACCCATCCGGGTGCTGGACAGGCGCTTGACCGCGTTCGCGGCCATCAGCTTCGGGTTCGCGGGCTGGATGAGGAGAGACATGGCGGCTCCTTACGGATGGGGCTGAAGATGTCGGGCCGGAGCGGGGCTGGCGACGGCCCCGCGGCTGACGCGCTCGAGCAGGGCTTCGACGCGGGTCCGAAGCTGTTCAAGCGGCAGGCCCAGATGTTCGGTCTCGATCAGAAGGTGCGGAACCCCGCAGCGGTCCAGTTCCTTGCGCAGTTCGGGGTAGTACAGCATGTGAGGTTCGCAGAACTTCGCCATCAGGATGATGACGCCTTCCGCGCCGCTTTTTTCCAGCGATTTGACCAGGTAGGTTTCCCAGTCGACGGTCTTCTGCGCCTGCGTGGAACAGGGGACGTTGGTGTTCCGGTCGAAATACCAGCGGGTCAGGCCATCGGCGGGATCGCCGGTTTCCGGCACGTCGGTCGAAATGTAGCGGAAGCCCGCGAAAAGGTCGTCGTCCACCACGACGGCGCCGCAGGATTCGATCATGTCCAGAAGCGCGATGGGCGGCGCGTGGCAGAAATGCCCGGACAGGTGCAGCTTGACCAGGTCTTCGCCAAAGCCGTTTTCCTGTTCCAATGCGGCGAGATAGTCGGCCAGCAGGCTGGTGTGTTCCTCGACATCCATCACCATGCTGGACTTGACCAGCACCTGCATCTGTCCGGCCGTGATCCGGATGCGGCCCGCGCGGCGCAGGTCATAAAGGTGCCGCAGGAGCTGCCGGTTGCGGTTGTAAAGCCGGATGCTGTGCGCGATGGCCGCGTCGGTAATCGTGACGCCGCAGAATTCCTCAAGCTGGGCGCGCAGCAGGTCGATCTGCTTGCGGATTTCCGGCACGTTCCAGGCTTCGTCCATCGAGGCCATGTATTGCGCCAGAAAGATCGGCTTGTCCGTCAGTTCAAAGCGCATTGCATCCGCCGCACCCAGCAGCGCCACGCAGTGATCGACCAGGAAGAAGGCGTCGAACACCTCCATCTGCCCGGTCATCGCCTGATCGGTCAGGCTGCGGGTATAGCCGCAATAGAATTCGAACAGCAGCGTCCGGCCCAGTGTGATCGGCTGGCCGCTTTCCTGCACGACCACCGGCAGGGCACCCGCGGCATGAACCAGCTCCAGCGGGAAGTTCATCGGGAAGGTTCCGATCACCTTGCGGCCGCGGGCCTTCTTCCAGGCTTCCGCATAGCGATTCGGGTCTTCTGCAATCCGGGCCAGCCGGGCCAGAATCTCCTCGGATGTGGGCATTTCTTGTCTCTCCCGTCGGTCGAAGGCCGGCCCGGTTCCGATCCGTGCAAGGCCGTCCGGTAGCCACCTTCAGGAAACCATACCCGCAGGTATCTCATAATTCCAGTCGGAATAGCGCGTCGGTTGAACTTCGGGATTGGCGGACGGTGCCAGGCGCCGGCGCGTGTCCCGCAGAGGACGGGCGCACCGCGGCGCCGTGCGCCGGAAAGACTGCACCACACGCCAGCGCGCGCTGTTGGATTTCCCAGGGTGGGCCGAAGGGTCCGATGGACGAGCGCTGCGCAATCAGGCGCCGCAGGACACGGGCAAGTCAGGCCCGGCCGACCATCGCCATGATCAGCCGTGTAATCTCAAGCGAGAGCCTGCGAATGGACATTCGGCCATTGGGGCGATACCAGACGTAGGTCCAGCTGACGAGGCCGCTGATCGAGAAGGCCGTCACCGCGGCATCTCCGATCCTGAATTCGCCGGTCGCCTGACCTTCTTCCAGCACTGCCCGCAGAGACCGGTCAAACTCGCGCCGCATGTCAGCGATCCGCTTGAAATCCGCCGGTGCCAGGTTTTTCTCTTCACGGGTAAACAGCGCGATCGCCTTCTGATTTTCCAGAACCGAAACCACGAAGGATTCCGACATGATCCGCAGTGTTTCCGTCGGCGATGCCTTCAGGTCCAGCGCATCCCGCAAGGATTGCAGCGAAAAGCGAATACCGCGACTGCATATTTCGGCCAGCAGTTCGGCCTTCGACTGGAAATGGGCGTAGATGAAAGGTTTGGTAACGCCCAGGCTCTCGGCCACGGCTTCCAGTGTCGTGTTGTCGTAGCCCCGTTCGTAAAACAGATCGATCGCGGCGGTCAGAATACGCTCGCGTTTGAACTTGGCCACTTCGTCTTTCATGTTCAAAGAACTGGAGTCGTCGGAAATAGCCAAATCCGCACCTTCTGCTGGTCGAATGCCTTCTACTCCGCTTCCGGGCGCGGGTCCAGTTGGACGGCCCTGTCCGGCTACAGGCCGAAGCGGGCGCGGAAGCGGGCGATTTCGCGCGGGGCCGGTGGATGACCCGTGTAGATGCGCACATAGGTCGGGATCCGCGAGAGGCGGGTTTCGATCGTCTCCTCGGCCTGCATCGAGATATACCCGATCTGGGTCAGATAGACCGTGCGCGCCCGCACGTCGGCATCTTCGGGATCATGGCCCCACCGTTCGAGCATGGCGCTGAGCGCGGCAAGCCGGCGCGTATCGGCGCTTGCCACCTGCGACAGGATGGCCGGGTCCTTCAGGCCCCAGCCGCGGACCGCGAATTCCAGGCGGGAATCGAAGGTTTCGGTCCGCAGGAAGCAGCCGATGACGTTCAGCATCGCCTCGGTTTCGGTTTCGGCGAAGGCATCGGTGGCGGCGATCAGCGGCACCGTGGTGCGTTCGGCCCAGATCTGGGCCAGCGCCGACAGCAATTCATCGCGGTCCTTGAAGAACCAGTAGAAACTGGTTCGCGACAACTTCAACTGTTCGGCCAGCGGCAGGATCTTCACCGAATCCACGCCCTCGCGGACCAGCGCCTGGTAGGCGGCCTCGATCCAGCCTTCGCGCGATCCGCGCCAGCCTGTGGCGGTGTCAGCCGTGGTTTTCATGATCCGGACCCTATGCGGGGAAAGCTGGAACCGCAAGAATGTTCACCTATGACCTGTATCTTGACAGGTGTGAACATTTTGCGCAACATCCCCGACAGGCCCCCTTCATCAGAGGATTTCCATGTCGTCGCGCGATCCGATCCTGCAACCCTACCAGCTGAAACACCTGACCCTTCGCAACCGGATCATGACCACCAGCCATGAACCGGCCTACCCCGAGGACGGGATGCCGAAGGACCGCTATCGGCTTTACCATCTGGAGCGCGCGAAGGCCGGGGTGGCGCTGGCGATGACGGCCGGCTCGGCCGCGGTGTCACGCGACAGCCCGCCTGTCTTCAACAACGTGCTGGCCTACAAGGACGAAGTCGTGGGCTGGATGAAGCGGCTGGCCGATGACCTGCACGAAGCGGGGACGGCAGTGATGATCCAGCTGACCCACCTGGGCCGTCGCACCCGTTGGGACAAGGGCGACTGGCTGCCGGTCGTCTCGTCCAGCGCGATCCGTGAACCCAGCCACCGCGCCTTCCCCAAGGTGATCGAGGATTGGGACATCGCCCGCATCATCGAGGATTACGCCGATGCGGCCGAGCGGATGAAGGACGCGGGGCTGGACGGCGTGGAGTTCGAATGTTTCGGCCACCTGATGGACCAGTTCGTCAGCCCGCTGACCAACACGCTGGCGCATCCCTATGGCGGCAGCTTCGACAACCGCCTGCGCTTTGCCATGGACGTGCTGGAAGCCTGCCGCAAGCGCGTGGGCGACAAGTTCCTGCTGGGCGTGCGCTACACCGCGGATGAGGTGGAGAAGGGCGGCATCAGCGAAGAGGACGGGATCGCCATGGGCCACCGGTTCAGGGAATCGGGGCTGGTCGATTTCGTCAACATCGTGCGCGGCCGTATCCACACCGATCCGGCGATGACCGACATGATCCCGATCCAGGGGATGCGCAGCGCGCCGCATCTGGATTTCGCGGGCCGGGTCCGGGCCGAAGTGGGCCTGCCGACCTTCCACGCGGCACGGATCACCGATGTGGCGACGGCGCGTCACGCAGTGGCGACCGGGCAGCTGGACATGGTGGGGATGACGCGGGCGCACATGGCCGATCCGCACATCGTCCAGAAGGTCATCGAGGGCCGCGAAGATGAAATCCGGCCCTGCGTCGGTGCGACCTACTGCCTGGACCGGATCTATCAGGGCGGCATGGCGCTGTGCATCCACAACCCCGCGACGGGGCGCGAGGTGGACGGCATGCCGCACAGGATCAGCCCGGCCGATGTGAAGAAGAAGGTCGTTATCGTCGGCGCCGGTCCCGCGGGGCTTGAGGCGGCGCGCGTGGCGGCCGAGCGGGGGCACGAGGTGATCGTGTTCGAGGCCGCCGACCAGCCCGGCGGGCAGGTGCGCCTGACCGCGATGAGCAAGCGGCGCGCCGAGATGATCGGCATCATCGACTGGCGGATGGCGCAATGCGCCGCGCGGGGGGTGGAGTTCCGCTTCAACACCTTCGCCGAGGCCGCGGACGTGCTGGCCGAAAGGCCCGACGTGGTGATCATCGCCACCGGCGGCCTGCCCGAAAAGGATGTGCTGAGCGCGGGGAATGATCTGACCGTCACCGCCTGGGACATCCTGTCGGGCGACGTGAAGCCGGGGTCGAACGTGCTTTTGTTCGACGATGCGGGCGACCATACCGCGTTGCAGACGGCGCAGTTCCTGGCCGAGTCCGGGGCGACGGTCGAGGTGATGACCCCCGACCGCAGCTTTGCCCCGGAAGTCATGGCGATGAACCTGGTTCCCTACATGCGCGCGCTTCAGGACAAGCCGGTGACCTTCACCGTGACCTACCGGCTGCTGTCGGCCGAACGGGACGGCAACCAGCTGAAGGCCATCGTGACATCGGACTACATGACCGACCTGCGGCAGGAACGGAACTTCGACCAGATCATCATCAACCACGGCACCCAGCCGCTGGTCGACATCTACTTCGATCTGAAGCCGCAGTCGGAAAACCTGGGCGCGGTCGATTACGATGCGTTGATCGCGGGGCGTCCGCAGACGATGGACGGCGGGCCTGCCGGGTTCCGGCTGTATCGGATCGGCGACGCGGTATCGGCCCGGAACACCCACGCGGCCATCTACGATGCGCTGCGTCTGATGAAGGACATCTGACCAAGGGTGCTCCCGCAGGGCGGGGGCACCCCGCATCCCCAGCCCGCCGGATCCGGCGGGCTGATCCGTTTCAGTCCGCCGTTCCGGCCGCCCCCACCCGCAGCGCGGCCGGATACAGCATGTGGATGTCGCTGGTTTCGTGCCAGATCATCCGTTCCGCCATCTGTGCCGTGTCGGCCTGTCCCGCCGTTTCGGCGGCGGCGTAAAGTTCGACCAGCGCGGTGACCAGCGCAATATCCCCGTCCAGAAGCGCCGGCATCCCGGCCCGAAGCGCCGCGGTCGGAGTCCGACCGGCATCGTTCAGGCAGGGCAGGACCAGCCGTTCCTGCGCCGTGTTCTGCTGGGTCATCAGCGCGGCGGCATCGCGCGCGGCGCTTCCCGTTTCAGCGGGCAGCAGGGCCGCCTGCTCCAGCTGGGCCTGGAAGTCGGCGTGGATGGTGCGGAACGCGTTTTCGTCATAGGTCATCGCTGCAACCGGTGCCGCAAGACCGGTTGCGAACGCGACGATGGTGGTCAATTTCGATAGCATGACAGCCTCCTCCTGATCATGGATCGAAGTTAGGCGTCCTGGCTGACATGATCCTGACGAAGCGGGTCGTTTCGCAAAAGCACGTTGCGACCCGCAAAACCTCACTCGGCCGCTTCGGCATCCTCGGTATTGCCGCCGGCATAGAGGATCAGGTTCTGCTTCATCTTGAAAAGCGTCCGCGCCGTCGTGTCCAGGTCTTCCTGCGGAATGTCGGTCAGGATGCGGTCATTGAACGCCTTGCTGACGGGCGTGATCTCATGCATCAGCTTGGCGGCCTTGTCGGTGAGGAACACGCGCTTGACGCGCCGGTCCTCCTTGTCAGGGACGCGATCGACCAGTCCGGCGGCCTGCAACTTGTCCACCAGCGAGCCAAGGGCAACCTTGCCCACCTCAAGCTCGTTCGCCAGCTGAGTCTGCGGCAGCCCGTTGTTGCGTGAGATGAACGCCAGGACCCACCACTGCGACCGGGTGATGCCCAGGGGCGCCAGTTCGCGGTCAAAACATACGCGACGCAGGCGCGAGACGTCGTGGATCAGGTAACCCAGCCGCAGGTTCCATTTGCGTTCGTCGGGCATTGCCTTTTTCTCCGGGGCGATTGGCCACAATTCGACTTTGTTCGCAGATATACTATTCGCATCGCGCCGCATTGCAAGAGTCAGCCTGCGACGCTTTGGGATGGCGTTGCGTCATCCGATAAGGCGTTGCGTCGCGGGGTCCGGCACGGTACGGTAGTGTATCATATGATACGAAGCACTTCGGCCCCGGGCCGCAAAGGGAGGATGTCATGCGCAAACCCAGCAAGGTGATCGTCAGCTGCGCGATCACGGGGTCGATTCACACGCCGACGATGACCCCGCATCTGCCGATGACGGCAGAGCAGATCGGATCGGAGGCGATCGCGGCGGCGAAGGCGGGGGCGGCGATCCTGCACCTTCATGCCCGCAATGAGGAAACCGGCCAGCCGAGCCAGAAGCCCGAGGACTACGCCCGCTTTCTGCCGCGCATCAAGGCGGAATGCGACGCGGTGATCAACATCACCACCGGCGGTGGCCTGGGCATGTCGCTGGATGACCGGCTGGCGGCGGCGAAATGGGCGCGGCCGGAAGTCGCCTCGATGAACATGGGGTCGCTGAACTTCAACATCTCGGGCGCGGCGGGGAAGATCACGGAATTCAAGTATCCGTGGGAAAAACCCTATCTGGAGATGACGAAGGATTTCATCCTGTCGAACACCTTCACACAGATCGAACGCGGGCTGACCGAGCTGTCCGAAGGCGGCACGCGGTTCGAATTCGAATGCTACGATATCGGGCACCTGTACAACCTGGCGCATTTCCGCGACCGCGGGCTGGTGCAGGGGCCGCTGTTCATCCAGGGCGTGTTCGGGATTCTGGGCGGCATCGCCCCGGAAATGGAGCATCTGCTGCACATGCGCGCCACGGCCCAAAGGCTGTTTGGCGACGATCACCAGATGTCGGTTCTGGCGGCGGGACGGCACCAGATGCCCTTCGCGGTCAACAATGCCACCATCGGCGGCCATGTCCGCGTCGGACTTGAAGACAGTATCTTCATCGAGAAGGGCAAGCTTGCCACCTCGAACGCCGAGCAGGTCGCCAAGATCATCCGCATTCTGAAGGAGCTGTCGATCGAGGTCGCAACCCCGGACGAGGCGCGGGAAATGCTGGGCCTGAAGGGCGCGGCGAACGTCGCGTTCTGAGTCGCAATTACTGCCTGCCAGGTATTGATCAACGCCCCGGTCCCGGCCGGGGGCGTTTGTCATTCCGGCTGCGACGTACTGTCGGTTGTGCCGCACCCGGCAGCGGATATGATGATCAAGCGTACCACCCCCGGACAAGGAGCACCCGATGCAAGATCTTCCCATGTTGCGGCTTATCCTGCGCCATGGCGCCAAAGCCTCGATTCCATTGGCAATTCTATTGGCTCTGGGCGCAGGATGGCTGGCCTTCCCGCTGATTGGCTGGGGCGCCGTCGCGGTTGCGCTGGTGGTCGGCCCGCTGGCCTGGGTCTTTGTGCGCAGCTACGTGGAACTGGTCTCGGTGATCATGCAGACGGTCAACTGACGCGGCGCACCAAAATTTAGTGAGTTTAACTCAACAATTTGGATTACAGTATGCTTCGGCATTGCTATCCTTGCACATAGTAAGCCACGTGTTCCTTTCATGTCCGGCATGAAGACCGACGACGGGAGGAAATGTGGAGCAAGGGAGGAAGACATGCCGGATGGAGACCATCTGCCGATAGAGGCGCGCGCCGCCTACAGGACTCGCCGACTGACCGTTTCGCACTGGCCCGCCGACACCAGCGAGCCGCTTCTGGACTGGACCCTGGGCGAGGCGCTGCGACAGGCCGCGGCGGCCGAGCCCGACAGGACCGCGCTGGTCGAGGGGCTGGCCGAGGGTGGCCGTCGCTGGACCTATGCCGAATTGCTGGCCGATGCCGAACGCACCGCCAAGGCGCTGGCGACCCGGTTCGCGCCGGGCGAAAGGGTGGCCTTCTGGGCCGCCAACGTGCCGGAATGGCAGCTCATGCTTTACGGTTGCGCGATGGCGGGGCTGGTGCTGGTCACCGTCAATCCGGCCTACAAGGCGCGCGAACTGGACTATGTGCTGTCGAAGTCAGGCGCATCGGGGCTGTTCCTGATGGACAGCTACAGGGGCTATGACGCGATCGCGGCGTCGCAGATGGTTCGGCCCAACCTGCCCAAGTTGCGCGAGGTGATCCGCATCGGCGATTTCGACCGGTTCCTGGCCGATGCCGATCCGGACCGGTCCTTGCCCGACGTGGACCCGACAGATCCTTGCGTGATCATGTTCACCTCGGGAACGACGGGGGCGCAGAAGGGGGTGATCTTTCACCATCGCGGCGTGACCAACATGGCGCGCTTCACGCAGGCCCGCGGCGGGTTGCCGGATTCGGGGGGCGTGTTCGTCAACCCGATGCCGATGTTCCATATTGGCGCGTTGGGTCATGCCGGCGTGGGGGCGGTGATGCACCGGGCGACGCATGTTCTGGTCCCGGAATGGAACCCGGTGCTGTACATGACGCTGGTGGAACGGGAACGCGGCAGCTATTCGCTGCTGGTGCCCACGATGATCGAGGCGCTGCTGGCCCATCCCGCCCGCGCCGCGCATGACCTGTCCAGCCTGAAGGCGCTGGTTTCGGGCGCGTCAGTGGTCGAGGCAAGCCTGATCCGGCGGACCTGGGCGGAGCTTGGGTGCAGCCTGTGCAACATCTTCGGCCAGACCGAGATGCAGGGCGTCGTCACCGGCGTGCATCGCGACGATGACCTCAGCGATCAGGCCGAAACGCTGGGCCAGCCGATGCCGCATGTGGAGCTGATGATCGCCGACCCCGAGACGATGGAGCCTGTCGCCCTGCATCAGCGGGGCGAGATCTGCGTTCGCGGTTATCAGACGATGATCGGCTATTTCGACATGCCGGCAGAAACTGCCCGGACGCTGACCCCGGACGGCTGGCTGCGGTCGGGCGATCTTGGTTCGATGGATGAACGCGGGTTCGTCAAGATCACCGGGCGGATCAAGGACATGATCATCCGCGGCGGCGAGAACATCTATCCGCGCGAGATCGAGGAACTGCTGATGGAGCATCCGCAGATCGCCAATGCGCTGGTCGTGGGCATTCCGGATGACTACTGGGGCGAAAAGGTCGCGGCGGTGATCCTGCCCCGCATCCCCAATCACAACATCGACCCGGCGGAGCTGCACGACTTCTGCCGCGCGCATCTGGCCTCGTACAAGACGCCGCGGACCTGGTATTTTGTCGACAGCCTGCCCTTCACCGAAACCGGCAAGGCGCAGAAGTTCAAGCTGATCCAGGCCATCTGCGATGGGGAACTGCTGCCATCGGCCGAAACCTGAGACAGACAGGGGGGGCGGCTTTTCCGCCCCCGTCCCTCAGTAGGTCTTGAGGGAAAAGCCGCCGTCGATGTTCAGCGTCTGCCCGACGGCATAGCGCAAGCCGCCCTGGGCCAGCGTGGCGATCGACTGGGCGATGTCCTCGACTTCGCCCCAGCGGCGGGCGGGCACATGGCCGCCGTCGATCATGGCCGTGTACTTTTCCAGGCTGCTTGCGGTCATCGCGGTTTTCATCATGCCGGGCCGCACTTCGTAGCAGTCGATCCCTTCGGTCACCAGGCGGACGGCAAAATCCTTGACGGCATGGGCAAGCCCCGCCTTTGAAATCGAATATTCCGCCAGCACCGCGCCGATGGTATCGACCGCGACCGAGGTGACGGTGATGATGGCGCGGCGCCGATCCGGCGCGGGCGCCGCGATCATCGCGCGGGCGACAGCCTGTGTCAGGAAGAACTGCCCGCGCAGGTTGACGGCGATGCAGCGGTCAAAGCTATCTGACGTCACATCGAGGATGTCGCCGCGCGACAGCACCGAAACCCCGGCATTGTTCACCAGCACATCCAGCCGCCCGAACAGACCCTGGGCGTGCCGGACAAAGGCCGGAAGCTCTTCGACACGTGCGATGTCCTGCACGGCGACAGCCACCCTTGCCCCGCTGGCGCGCAGATCGGTGGCCAGATGTTCCAGCGCCTCTGCCGACAGGTCGTTCAGCACCAGGTCATGACCGGTTTCCGCCAGCGCACGGGCAATGGCGCCACCCAGACCGCCCCCGGCACCGGTGACAAGGGCAACGGGACGTTCGGAGGCGGTGTTCATCGGGTTCAATCCTTCAAGCTGGGTCGGGACCAGTCCACCGCCTGGATCCGTCCGCTGCCGATCCAGTCGGCCAGCACGTTCTTCTGGATCTTGCCCGAAGGCGTCAGTGGATAGCTTTCGACGAAGAACCAGCGCTCCGGCGTCTTCTGGGGCGAAAGCCGGGCCCGGGCAAAGCGGAACAGGTCTTCGGCGGGCGGTGGTGTTTCCGGGTTCGCGGGCAGGATCACGGCGGCGACGACCTCGCCCCATTTGTCATCGGGAAGGCCAACAACGGCGATCTGCGCGACCTCCGGGTGGTCGAACAGCGTGTCCTCGATTTCCTTCGGATACAAATTCATGCCGCCGCGGATGATCATGTCCTTCAGCCGGCCGGTGATCTTCAGATAGCCCCGTGCGTCCATCGTCGCCAGGTCGCCGGACCGAAGCCAGCCATCCACGACGGTCCTGGCCGTCACCTCGGGCTGACCATGATACCCGGTCATGACCTGATAACCGCGGGTCCAAAGCTCCCCCACCTGGCCCAGCGGCAGGGTTTCATGTGTTTCGGGATCGACGATCTTCAGTTCGATATGCGGCAAAGGTCGCCCAACCGATTGTGTCTGATCCCCGATACCGTCATTGGGCGCGGTCAAAGCCAGGGTGCCGGTGCTTTCGGTCAGGCCGAAGGTGATGATCAACTGACAGCCAAAGGTCGTCTGCGCCCGTTCGACCAGCGCCGCCGGAACGTTGGTCGCCCCTGTCAGGATGGTCTCCAGGCTGCTCAGGTCGCGGGTCGGACGCTCCGGGTGATCCAGCAGCGCCAGGATCATCGTGGGGACGATCAACGTCGCCGTGCAGCGTTCCGCCTCGATCAGCTCCAGCATCAGCCCGGGATCGAAGCCCTGCATCAGAACGAAGGTGCCGCGCTGCGCCAGGCAACCGATTTCGGACACGATATCGCCGGCGATGTGGAACATCGGCATGGCGTTCAGCCAGACGCCGCCTTCGGCAAAGCCGGCGCGCCGGGCGACGTTGCGGGCGGTGTTGATCACCCCGCGATGGTGCAGCATCGCCCCTTTGGGAAAGCCCGTCGTGCCCGAGGTGTACTGGATCTGGACCGTATCGCCGGGACTGACCCTGGGCAGCGGCCGCGTTGGATCGGCCGAGGCCAGCAGGGCCGCCAAATCGGCCATCGCCAGCCGTTCGCGCAAATGGGGCAGGGCGGGCGCCACTTCATCGACCAGGGCGCGCAGGTTCCGGCCGCGCGAGGTTTCGGCAAAAACGATCCCTGCCGCCTCGGAATTGCGCAGCACGAAGTCGAGTTCACGCGCGGTATAGGCCGGATTGACCGGCACAAGAACCAGCCCGGCAAGGCTGGATGCCTGTTGCAGGATCAGCCATTCCGGCGTGTCGGGCGCCAGCAGGGCCACCCGTTCGCCGGGGGCAAAGCGCGCAGCCAGCGCCCGGGCCAGGCGTTCGGCCGTGTCCAGCAGTTGCTGGCAGGTCCATCGGCGGCGATGGGCGGGATCGGCCGCGCCTTCGACAAGAAGGATGCGGTCTGGGGTTTCGCGGGCGACCTGGCGCAGCAGGTCGCCCAGCGTCATCTCCAGAAGCGGCTCGGTCCCATCGGGCAGGAAATGCGACTGCGTAAGTTGCCCCACCCCCATGTCCGGTCACTCGCCGCGGATCAGAACGTCGGGCAGTTTGGCGCGGTGGAAGCCTTCGAAGGGCTTGTTCTTCGTGTGCGGTTCCAGCTTCCAGGTCTGGCGGGCGTTCGGCGCGCCGCCGTCCACACGGATGCAGCTGCCGGTGATATAGGCCGCGGCGGGCGACAGCAGATAGACGATGGCGGCGGAAATCTCGGCCTCGGTCCCGAAGCGCGACAGCGGCACGCGATCGGTGTAGTCGAACAGCCGCTGGCGCATTTCGGGCGTGTAGGTGTCGAACCCCGACGAGGCGATGCCGCCCGGCGCCACGGTGTTCACCCGCACGTTCGACGCCGCCCATTCGCAGGCCGCCGATTCCGACAACGTCAGCATCCCGCCGCGCGCCGCGCCGGAATGGGCGAATTCCGGCCAGCCGTGCCAGATGTCGGCGATGATGTTCACGATGTTGCCGCCGTGATCGGCCATCCAGCGGTTGTAGGCTTCGCGCATGAAGATGAAGCCGCCGGTCAGGTTGTTGCGGACCACCGCCTCGAACCCCTTGGTCGAGATGGTCTTCATCGCGGTGCGGTACTGGCCGCCCGCGTTGTTTACCAGCCCGTCGATGGCGCCGAACTGTTCCAGCACGCTGTCGATGGTGGCGATCACGGTGGCTTCGTCACGGATGTCGCAGACGCGGGTGGAAACGATGCCGCCGTCCTCGGTGATCTCGGCCTCGACGGTGGCCAGCTTTTCGGGGTTGCGGCCGACGATGACGACATTGGCGCCCAGGTAAGCCAGTTCATGCGCGGTGCAGCGCCCGATGCCGCTGCCGCCGCCGGTGACGATGATGGTCTGGCCCTTGAACAGGCCGGGGGCAAAGACGGAAGTGTAGGGCATGGTGGTGATCCTTCGGTGGTCAGGCGGTCTTGATCAGTTCAAGCCCGCGTTTGGCATAGGTGCGTGACAGGAAAAGGCCATGGCTGGCGGAATCGCTGCTGACGCCCGTTCCGCCCAGGCCGCGGGCGGCAACGCTGGCGGCGCCCACGGCCCCGCGGAACATCGCAAAGACGCGGTGGAAATCGGTCATCCGTTCCGGGCTTTCCGCGGCGGCGTAGTAATCCGCCAGGTATTCGTCCTCGGTGGGGATGCCAAGCGCCGGCAGGTCAAGCCCGCGGATGCCGCCGTTTTCATGCGGCTCCAGAAGCCAGGCCTGGGTGTTGAAGCCCACGTCGACCAGCGGATGGCCCAGCGTCGAAAGCTCCCAGTCAAGAACGGCGATGACGCGCGGTTCGGTGGGGTGGAACATGATGTTGGCCACCCGGAAATCACCGTGACACAGCGCGGTCGTCTCGCTTTCGGGGATGCGGGTTTCAAGCCAGGCGATCAGGGGTGCGATGTCGGGGTTGTCGACGCCTTCGAACCCGGCCCACATCTTCGACCAGCGGCCGAACTGGCGCGCGAAGTAGTTGCCCGGCCGTCCGTAATCGGCCAGATCGCGGCGCCAGTCGAGATTATGCAGCGCGGCCATGGTGCGGGCCATGGAACGATAGGCCTCGCGCCGTTCGGCCGGGGTCATTCCGGGAAGGGCGTAGTCGTCGAAGACACGGCCGGTCAGGCGTTCCATCAGATAGAAGGGCGTATCCAGCACATCGCGTTCGGTGTGGTAGATCAGCGGCTTCGGAACCGGAACGGCGCTGTCCGCCAGGGCGTCCATCACCCGGTATTCGCGGTCGATCGCATGGGCCGAAGGGGCGATCTCCGGCCCCGGCTGTTTCCGAAGCACGGCCGAAAAATCGCCTGCGGTCACGAAGAAGGTCGGGTTCGATAACCCGCCTTCGGTACGCTTCAGATCCAGCGGGCCGTTGGCTTCGGGGAAGTTGGACCTCAGGAAGGCGTCCAGCCGGGCAGGGGCGCCCGCATCCCCCAGACCGGGGATCGCTGTGGCATCGGGGCGTATGGGAAGGGTCATGCGCGATCCTTACAGAACGAACTTGCCGAAGGGATGGGTGCTGGAAATGCCGCCATCCGCCGCGATCAGCTGGCCGGTCACATAGCTTGCGTCGTCCGAGGCAAGGAAGGCCGCGACGGCGGCGATTTCATCGACATGACCGGTGCGGCGCAGGGGCGTCAGGCCGCCCAGCTTGCCCTCGGACCCCTTGGCGCGGGCATAGTCGAAGGTCGATTGCGTCAGTTTCGTTTCCGTCAGGCCGGGCAGCACGGCGTTCACCCGCACTGCCGTTCCGATGAAGGCATTCGCGGCGTTCATCGTCAGGCTGTTGACCGCCGCCTTGGCCGCCGAATAGGCCACCGTCCCGCCATTGGCGCGCAATGACCCGGTCGAGGAATTGAGGATGATTGAGCCGTAGCCCTGCGCCTTCATGTGCGGCCCGGCGTGTTTCACCGCCAGGAAGGCCGAAATGGTATTGTCGCGGAACTGGCCTTCCCAGGCTTCGACGGTCTGTTCGAACAGCGGCACCATCCGGTCGGTGTTGCCGGCATTGGCAAAGAAGATCTCAAGCCCGCCAAGGCGTTCGATGCAGAAGGCGACGGCGGCGGCCACTTCGGGTTCCTTCGTGGCGTCGGCCACGAAGTATTCGGCGGTCCCGCCGGCCGCGCGCACCTGCGCCACGGTTTCGGCCAGCGTTTCTTCGGTGCGTCCGACGGCGAGGACAAGCGCGCCTTCTGCGGCGAAGCGGAGCGCGCTGGCCCGTCCGATGCCAGTGCCTGCGCCGGTAATGATGGCGCGGCGACCTTCAAGTCGTCTCATGATTCTCTCCCTTGTGCGGTCGCATTCTCGATCCTTGCCCGCAGGGTAGTAATCTACATTACCATATGCAACATGTATGGTTGGCTGCGGAACAAAACGGTGGCGTCACGCCGCCGTTTCGCCCGGTTTCCCCAGATAGGAATGGTGCAGCGCCGGGTCCTTGCTGAGCGCGGGGCCTGTCCCTTCGGCGCGGACCTTGCCAACCGCCATGATGTAGCCGTAGTCGGCCAGCTTCAGCGCCTCTTCGGCGTGCTGTTCGACCAGAAGGATCGTCAACCCATCCTCGCGCAGCATCTTCAGGATGTCGAAAATCTGGTCGACGACCATCGGCGCCAGGCCCAGCGACGGTTCGTCCAGCATCAGAAGCTTCGGGTCGGCCATCAGCGCCCGTCCCACCGCCAGCATCTGCTGTTCCCCGCCCGACATCGTGCCCGACCGCTGGTCGGCGCGTTCCTTGAGCTTCGGGAACAGGCCCAGCACATAATCCAGCCGGTCCTTGAAGACCTTGTCGCTTCCGGACCGTCCGGCCAGACGGTGGAAGCCCAGACGCAGGTTTTCCATCACCGTCAACGGCGCGAACAGCTTGCGCCCCTCGGGCACCTGCACGATGCCCAGTTCCACCACCGAGGCCGGCTTCAGCGCCATGATGTCGCGGCCCTCGAAGGTCATCTTGCCCGAGGGCGTCGTCACCAGCCGCGAGATCGCGTTGACCAGCGTTGACTTGCCCGCGCCGTTGGCGCCCACGACCGACACGATGGTGCCCGGTTCGATCCGGACGGACACCTGGTGCAGCGCCTCGGAGCCATTGTAGCCGGCGGTCAGGTTTTCAATGCTGAGCATCATGCGCCCTCTTGCCGATATAGGCCGCGATCACGGCGTCATTGGTGCGGACGCGGGCGGGGATGTCGTCGGCGATCTTGGTGCCGCGATCCATCACCACGATCTTGTCACAGGCGTTCATGATGAAGTCGATGTCGTGTTCGACCAGCAGCATCGACAGCCCGTCGGCTTTCAGCCGCGCCAGCATCTCGGCCAGGTTGTTGGTTTCGGCGTCGTTCAGGCCCGCCGCGGGTTCATCCAGCATCAGGAAGCGCGGGCTGGCGGCCATGGCGCGGCCGATGTCGACCAGGCGCAGCTGGCCCAACGTCAGTTCGTCGATCCGGTCACCCGCGCGGTCGGCCAGGCCAACGAAATCCAGGATCTCGTAGGCGCGCTGGCGGGCGTCGCGTTCCTGCCCGCCCAGCCGGCCAATGCCGAAAAGCGAACGGATGACGCCATCCGGGAACTTTGGCTGGAAGCCCATGAGCACGTTTTCCAGCACCGACATGCCGGGAAACAGCCGCACGATCTGGAACGTGCGCGACATGCCCATCGGGCTGCGCGAATGGGCAGGTTCCTGCGTCACGTCGCGGCCCATGAAGTGGATGCTGCCCGAGGACAGCGGTCGGACACCGGTGATCAGGTCGAACATCGTCGACTTGCCCGCGCCGTTCGGTCCGATCAGCCCGCAGACCTGGCCCGGCCCGATCTCGAAGCTGACCTCGTTTACCGCGACCAGACCGCCGAAGCGCCGGGTCGCGCCAGAGACGTTCAGAAGGGGGACGTTCATCCTTTCACCTCCAGGACGTTGGTGGCCGCAGTACGGGCCGGCGCGGCGGATTTGCGGGTCCAGCGGACGTTCTCGACCAGCCCGGCCAGGCCATGCGGGATAAACAGCAGGAACAGGACGATGAAGGCGCCATAGATCAACGTTTCGGCCGCCCCGAACTGCAGTAGAAGCTGCGGCAGGATCGTCACGATCGCGGCGCCGATCAGCGGGCCGAAGCGGGTGCCCAGACCACCGACAACGGCGATGGTCAGCATCGAGACAAGGATGTGGAATTCGCCCAGCGAAGGATCGACGCGCAGGCTGACAACCGAGAAGCAGCACCCCGCGACCGCCGCAATCGCCGCCGCCAGAACGAAGATCCTGAGCTTGTAGCGCCGCACCGGAACGCCAAGCGCGGCGGCGGCGGTTTCGTCGTCGCGGATTGCCTGAAGGGCGCGGCCGACATGGCTGCGGGCGATGAAGTCGTGCAGAAGGAACACCACCCCTGCGATCGCCAGGACGACGTAGTAGATCCCCGTACGCCCCAGCGCCTCGCCGCCCCAGGTCAGCGGCGGGACGGTCAGGCCCGCGGTGCCGCCGGTAAAGTCGATCCAGCGGTTGGCAACGCCGTTCAGGATCAGCCCGAAGCCCAAGGTCGCCATTGCCAGGTAATGCGTCCTGAGACGCAGAAGCGGGTAGGCGACGATCAGCCCCAGTACCGCGCAGATGGCGACGGCCCCCGCGAAGGCCAGCACCGGCGACAGCCCCAGCTTGATCTGCAACAACGCGAAGGCATAGGCCCCGACCGCGTAGAAGCCCTGCTGGCCCATCGAGATCTGGCCGGTGTAGCCATAGAGCAGGTTGAACCCCATGCTCAGGATCGCGAAGATCCAGATCAGCATCGCGATGCGCAACTGGAACCCGCCGCTCAGCAGGAACGGCAGCGCCACCCCCAGGGCAAGTACGGCCACCACCGGCCAGACCGAGGCGCGTTTGGTTGCGAGAGGCATGGCTTACCGCCTTTCCGCTTCATAGTCGCCCAGAAGCCCGTAGGGGCGGACGAAAAGCACAAGAAGAATGAGCATGAAGATCGCCGGCTCGGCGTAAAGGCTGGTGCCGTATCCGGCCATCAGCGCCTCCATCATGCCGATGGCGATGCCGCCCGCGGCGGCGGCGAAGGGGCTGCCCAGACCGCCAAGGATGGCTGCGAGGAACCCCTTGACGATCAGCATCAGGCCCATGCCGATCTGGCCGCCCAGGAGGGGGCCCACCAGCACGCCGGCGATGCCGCTGACCGTGGCCGAGAACAGGAAGCTGAACAGCACGATCCGCTCGGACCGGATGCCCATCAGCAGCGCGACCTTGGGATCGACGCCGGTTGCCCGGATCGAAAGGCCAAAGCGGGTGCGGTACAGGATGTACCAGGTCAGCACCAGGAAGGCCGCGAAGGTGGCGATGATCGCCAGTTGTTGCGGGTTGGTGATCAGCGGTCCGACGATCAGCGGCTTCAGGGACAGAAGCGCTGGGACGAATTTCTGGTCCGGGCCCCAGACCAGAAGGCCGATGCCGTAGATCATGATCGAGGCGCCAAGCGTGCCCATCATGATCGTCAGGGGCGGTGCCTTGCGACGGACCATCGGGCGATAGACGCCGTAGTTCAGCGCCAGCGCCGTCAGCATCACCACGCCGATCACGCCGGGGATCGCGATGAACCAGGGCAGGTTGAAGGTGGTGACGAACATGATGGCGCTTAGCGCACCAAGCATGACGAAATCGCCCTGGGCGAAATTGATGACACGGCTCGAGCCGTAGATGATCGACAGCGACAGGCCGATCAGCCCGTAGACACTGCCGTTCGTGACCCCAGACAGGATCAGGTAGCTAAGCTTTTCCATCGGACCTCCGGGGCGCGCGCATCGGGGTTGCGGAGGGGCGGCGGAAGGAAGCCTTCCGCCGCTTCAGGGTCACTGTGCGGGACGGAACTTGGCGTCGTCGGGCGCCACCAGTTCCTTGCCGTCGCCGGCGACTTCGGTGTAGACGAAGAACCCCTTGTCGGGCGCGCCGTGGTGCTGACCTTTGCCGAACTGGTAGGTCACGCCCGCCTGGCCCTGAAGCCCGTCGATCTGGCCCAGGCGCAGGGTCGCGTCGCGGATCGCCAGACGCGCCGCCGCCAGATCGCCACTGTCGATCGCCTTCTGGACCTCGGCATCGGACAGAACCTTGATCGCCAGCGTCCCAGCGTCATGCCCCTGCACCGCGCTTGGCGTCGGCGCGACGGCACCGTACTTGGCCGCGTAGTCCTCGAAGAACTTCTTCACTTCGGGGCGCGAGATATCGACCGACGACGGAACCAGAACGCCGTTTGCATCGGCTGCGGCCAGTTCGCGGAAGGCCTTCATCAGACCGACGCGCGGCATGATCACCGGCGCGGTGACGCCCATCTGGCGGATCGAGCGGATGACGCGGGCGCCATCGGCCGGGTAGGGATACACCAGCACCAGATCCGGCTTGGCCGAGGACAGGTTCATGACCTGCGGCGTCACGTCGGTGGCGGCAACGTCATAGGTTTCGCGGGCGACGACCTCGATCCCTTTTTCCTTCAGCGCGGCCATGACCGACTCGGATCCGTCGATGCCGAAGGGGACCGAGTTGTTGATGATTGCCACGCGCTTGAACCCGCGTTCGGCGGCAGCATCCGCGACGGCAATGGCGTCCTGCGCAGCCTTCGGGCCGAAGCGGAACTGGAATTCGGCATTGTCCGTCAGCGCGTTTGCCGCCGCCGACAGGATGTAGGCCGGGATCTTGTTCTGGTTGGCAACCGGAACCACGGCCGCCGCGGGCGCGGTGGGCGACGGGCCGATGATCAGCAGCCCCTTGTCGTCTTCGGCGCAGCGGGTGGCCAGCGTCGCGGTCAGCTGCGGATCGGTCTTGCCGTCATATTCGATCAGTTCGATCTTGCGGCCATTGATGCCGCCGGCTTCGTTCACCGGATCGACAACCATGTGCAGGCCGTTGAGGGATTCGATGCCGGTATCGGCGGCGCTTCCGGAGCGGTCGTCGATCGAGCAGATCTTCAGCGCAAGCGGTTCAGCCCCTGCGCCCGAGGAGAAGGCCATTGCGGCCAGAAGGCTTCCGGCCATCAGCATCGCGCGCCGCGCGCGAATCCCTTCCGTCGAGTGAATTGGTGTCATCTTTTCCTCCCATGAACGCGAACGGTAATTCGTTCCGCGCGCTACAGCTCTACGTGCATCGGGGTATCCTGACCCTCTTTTACCGTACGCTGCATATCAGTACACTACATACATCGGCCGATTGCGCAACAGAATTTCCTTGTCTTGTCCCGGGAATCTGGATTTCGATCCCGAGCCGATTGTGAACTTTACCTCACAAAATCAAAGGCATGTTCCGGTATTCTGCGGAACATCGCCCGGGATCGCCCTCCCGCAGGCAAAATCTGGTGAGTTGTTCTCACCAGTTTCGAGCCCTGCTTCCGAATCTCAGAAATCGATCACCACGCGGCGGGCTTCCCCGCGTACGAGCAGATCAAAGCCATGGCCGATCTGGTCCAGCGGCAGGTGATGCGAGATCAGCCCGTCCAGCGAGGTCTTGCCTTCCATGTACCAGTCGACCAGTTGCGGAAGCTGGCTGCGGGTCTTGATGTTGCCAAGGTATGACCCCATTATGCGCCGCCCTTCCTGGATCGCGCGCGGGCGCAGCTCCAGCTGGCGGTGGCCGGGAAAGACGCCGATCATCACCGTGGTGCCCCAGCCGATGCGGGTGCATTCCACGGACTGCTTCAACACCTCGGGGTTGCCGGTGCATTCGAAACTGTAATCCGCGCCGCCCCCGGTCAGGTCACGGATCTGGCCGACGACATCGCCGTCGGCGGGGTTCAGGAAATGCGTGACGCCCGCCGCACGGGCCGAGACTTCCTTACCGGGATTGGTGTCCACCCCGATGATCATCGACGCGCCCGACAGCCGCGCGCCATCGACGACGTTCTGCCCGATGCCGCCCAGGCCAAAGATAACGGCGGTGGTCCCCGCCTCCATCCGGGCTGTGAAGATGGCCGAGCCCATGCCCGTTGCCCCCGCGCAGCCCAGACAGCAGATCACGTCCAGCGGCGCGTCGGGGCGGACTTTGGTCACCTGGATTTCTCGCGCGACGATGAACTGCGAAAACGTCCCCAACTCGCAAAAGGCGCGGACGGGGGCGCCGTTCAGGCGAAACGGGCGGCGGGTGGTGGGTTGGAAATACAGATCGCAGAGGTTGGTCTTGCCGCTGCGGCAGGCGGGGCAGGTGCCGCATTCGGGGATGCCCACCGGGATCACATGGTCGCCGGGCCGCAGGCTGGTGACGCCCGGCCCGACGTCCCGGACGATGCCCGCGCCTTCGTGGCCCAGTACCAGCGGGTAGTCCGACCAATCGCGCGATCCGTCGAAGAACGACATGTCGGAATGGCAAAGGCCCGCCGCCTTCATCTCGATCAGAACCTCGCCTTCGCGGGGACCATCGAGCGTGAAGCTGTCCAGCGCGATGGCGGTATTCTGGGCGCGGGCAAAGGCCGCGGTGGTGCGCATCTTCAGAACCCGAGCGCGCCCAGAAGCCCCTTCTTCGGCGCGGCGGTCGGATTGCCGCGGCAGCCGGGAACGCAGGCCTTGTCTTCCGCCATCTGCGCCTCGATGCCGTCTTCCTCCATCGCGGCGAGTTCGGCCTTGTGTTCGGACCGGTAGTCATCCAGCGCGATCAGCGCCGCGCCCAAGGCACCGGCGGTCTGCGGATCGCCCGGCAGGATCAGCGGCATCCCCAGGGCTTCCTGGATGTAGTGGACGGCGGCGGGGTTCTTGGCCACGCCCCCCGTCATCACGACCGGGCCCTTCTTGCCCACGCGGCCGACCAGACCGATGGTGCGGCTGGCAATCGCGGCATGGACCGCGCCCAGCACGTCGGGTTTGGTCTGGCCTTCCGCCAGCAGGGAAATCACCTCGGTTTCCGCGAAGGTCGCGCACATCGAGCTGATCTTCAGCTTTTCCTTCGCGGCCAGCGCCACATCGCCCATGTCTTCCAGCCGGATTTCCATGGCGCGGGCCAGCACTTCCAGGAACTTGCCCGTTCCGGCGGCGCAGCGGTCGTTCATCGCGAATTGCGCCACAAGGCCGTTGGCATCAACGGAAATCACCTTGCTGTCCTGCCCGCCGATGTCGATCACCAGCCGCGCTTCGGGCACCATGGTGACGGCGCCCCGGGCGTGGCACGTGATCTCGGTGAAGTTCTTGTCGGCGATGTCCAGCATCCGGCGACCATAGCCGGTGGACACGGTGCGCCCGATATCCGCCTGCGTCAGGCCCGCCTGTTTCAGCGCCCCTTCGGTCGAGGCCTTGACCCCTTCACCGCTGACCGCGCCCATATGTGCGACGCAGGAGACCACGACCTTGCCCTTCAGATCCAGGATCACGGTCTTGGCCGTGGTCGAACCGAAGTCGATACCCATCACATAGGATTTCATGTCTTCCTCCTGCGTCCTTGCGCCCGTTTCTCAGGCCCGCGCCATGCGGCGCGAGTCAATCGCTTCCAGCATCGCCTCGACCCGGCTGTTCAGAAGTTCATCCTTGTAGAAGGATTCGTCCGTCACATCGCCTTCGAACATCGAGGTCTGGATCCCCAGCCGTTTGGTTGCCGCGTCCGCAATCAGGAATTGCGGATTGGTGAAGGCCCGGCAGGTGCGCGACGCGTGGATCACCATGCCGTCCACCTGATACTTTTCGCACAGGCCCATGATCAGGTCGATCAGGATCGGCGCGGCGTGGTTGTTGGGGCAGATCAGGTAGTTCTGCGCCATGCCCAACACCGGGTTCTGCGGATCGATCAGGCCGGGTTCCTGCCAGAAGGCCATGTGGGTATAGCGCCCGGTCACAACGGCGGCGTCATAGCGGGCGAATTTCTCGGCCAGCCAGCCCACCTTGTTCCAGTTCATGATGCCGTCGAAGAACAGCCGGTATTTTTCCTTCGGCACCGCGCCTTCGCCCGATGCGACGCGGGCGGCGACTTCATCGCGCACCGTCTGGAAGTAATCGACGATCTGCGGCCCGGCGGGCAGGTTGTTGATCGGCGCGATCGACACGACCCAGTCGAAGAAACTGGCCGGGGCCGGCGTGGCCGTGCACATGTCCATCGCTTCCAGCCGCAGTTCCGAGGCGCGCTTGACGTTGGTCATCAGCTCGCGCAGGCGGTCCCAGGGATAGGGCTTGCCGGTGCGTTCCTCGATGAACTTCACCATGTCCATCAGCTGCCGTTCGACATAGGCCGAGGTTTCGTTCCATTCCCGGCCCTGCAGGTATTTCGCATCCGGCTTCGATCCCCAGACCCAGGGGATCGATACGTTGAAGATCGGGATCTTCTTGCCGAACAGGCGCGATGTCATCTCGTCCCACTGCTGCCCGGTGGAACAGTAGGCATAGGCCGAAATGATCATGTCGGGCGGCGGCAGTTTCGACGCCAGATCGTTGTCGTCCGGCGCGTTCGACACGCCGGTGTCGGTGTCGTTGCGGTTGCGCTGGTTCGACACCGCGCAGCCCAGGTGCGTGCGGGCGTAGGAACACAGTTCCTTCATGTAGCCGCGTTCTTCGGCGGCCTGCTGGGCCGGGCCTTCCTGGTGACGCGCGGCGAGCATCGCGGAATAGGCTTCGCCATGCACCCAGACGATATCGGCGGCTTCCAGGAACGGGTTGATGGCCGATCCTTCGTACCAGCAGACCAGCTTGCCTTCTTCCTTGGCGCGCCAGACCATTTCCCAGTAGTCGTTCACCAGCTTGCCGGCGATGCGCGTCGATTTGAGCTTGTTGGCGCGCTTTTCGGGTTGGACGATCATGTTCATGCGGTGTCTCCCTGGCGGAGGTGGGGATCAGGCCGCTTCGCGGCGCTTGATGATTTCGACAAAGGTTTCGACACGGGTTTTCAGCGCCTCGATCGGCATCGCCTCGTGTTCGGTCTCGATCAGCAGATGCGGCATGTTGGCCCGTTCAAAGGCCTCCTTGACCTCGGGGTAGTAATACATGTGCGGTTCGCAGAACTTGGCCATCAGCACGATCATGCCATCGGCCTGTTCCTCGCGCATGGCTTTCAGAAGGAAGGCATCCCAGTCGACGTTGTTCTGCACCCGGGTCGGGCAGGGAACGCCGGTGTTGCGCGCCAGATACCATTCGGCCAGCCTGTCGATCGGATCGCCGCTTTCGGCCACATCGGTCGAGATGTAGCGGAAGCCGTGGTACAGGTCGTCACCGACGATCACCGTGCCGCAGCTTTCGATCATCTCCAGCACTTCGGGCTTCGGCGCCTGGCAGAAATGACCCGAAAGATGCAGGCGCACGCCGGTGCCCTTCGGTTCCGGATGGGCCTTCACCCAAGCCATCAGGTCTTCCAGAAGCGCGGTATGTTCGGCCTTGTCCATGATCATCGAGGACTTGACGATGTACTGCATCTCCGTCGCGCTCAGCCGCACGGTGCCCGCCTTGCGCATGTCGTAAAGCGCGCGGATCAGCTGGCGGTTGCGGTTGTAAAGCTTGATCGAGGCATGCAGCGCGGCGGCGTCGATCGGCTTGCCCAGAAACTCCTCAAGTTCGGTTTTCAGGGTCTCGAAGCTTTCGCGGGCACGGCCCAGCGTCCAGGGATCGTTCATCGAACTGATGAGCTGGAAGAAGATCACCCGCGTATCGGTCAGCTGCATCCGGATCGCATCGGCCGCGCCCAGAAGCTGTACGCAATGGTCGCCGAACATGATCGCGTCCAGCACCCTGAATTCCTGCCGTGCCGCCTGATCGACCATCGACCGCGTGTAGCCGCAGTAGAACGGGAACAGCAGACCGTGGCCCAACGTGATCGCGTCATCGGATTCCTGCAGGATCATCGGCAGCGTTCCGGCCGCATGTGCCAGTTCGCCGGGGAAGTTCATCGGGAACGACCCGATCACCGGACGACCGGTCTTTTCCTTCCAGGCACGGGCGTATCCCAATGGATCACGCGACGCCGCGCCAAGGATGCCCAGTATCTCCTGCTTGTTCACAAGACCCTCCCAAGTCCGTGGGCATCCTGCCCTGATTGAGACAAGCTAACGCCGATCCTGTTAATGAGTCAAGATCACCAATTTGAGGGCATGGCATGCCAGAGCGGCGTGAATCGCGGGGCGGTTTTTAATAAAACCCATTTTTATCAAATATTTGAGAAGTGCCAAAACAAGCCGATTCATGTTAGCAACCAACTCAGAAAATTCGATTGGCCTGCGACATGCCTCTGTTCAATCGCTCAAAAGGAAGTCAGATTTCCAAAAAATTGCTGAACTGCGGTTATGATTCGCAAGTGTATGGTTCGGCGCATTCGCAAGGAGGAAGCCATGGGCCCGCTGAAAGGTCTGAAAGTCGTCGAGATGTCGAACATCGGCCCCGCGCCGTTCTGCGGGATGCTGCTGGCGGATCTGGGGGCCGAGGTGATCCGGGTGGACCGTCTGGCGGCGGCGGACCTGGGGTTCGAGATGGACCTGCGTTACGATTTCCTCAATCGCTCGAAACGGGCGGTGGCGGTCGATCTGAAGGCCTCGGCGGGGGTCGAAACGGTGAAGCGCCTGATCGCCGGCGCGGATGTGCTGATCGAAGGCTTCCGCCCCGGCGTGATGGAACGGCTGGGGCTCGGCCCCGAAGTCGCCCATGCGCTGAACCCGCGCCTGATCTATGGCCGCATGACCGGCTGGGGGCAGGACGGCCCCTATCGGCAGATGGCCGGGCATGACATCAACTATATCGCGCTGTCCGGTGCGCTGGCGGCGGTCGGCCCGCAGGGCGGCGATCCGGTCGTGCCGCTGAACCTGTTTGGCGACTTCGGCGGCGGCTCGCTGTATCTGGCGATGGGGATCCTGGCCGCACTGCATGAGGTGCGGGCCTCGGGCACGGGGCAGGTGATCGACGCGGCGATGGTCGATGGCGTGACGAACCTGATGACGATGCACTTCGGCTATCGGCAGATGGGGTTCTGGAACCTGGAACGGGGCACCAACGCAGTGGACGGCGGTGCGCCTTACTACACCACCTATCGCACGTCAGACGGCAAATACATGGCCGTCGGCGCGGTGGAAAAACGCTTCTACGCCGACTTCGTCCGTGGGCTGGGGCTGGATCTGGCGACGCTGCCGGGGCAGGACGACCGCGACCGCTGGCCCGAGTTGCGCGCCACCTTTGCGGGTGTCTTTGCCAGCCGGACCCGCGATGAATGGGCGAAGGTGTTCGACGGGACAGATGCCTGTGTCTCGCCGGTTCTGGACATGGATGAAGCCGTTGATCATCCGATGGCTCGGGAACGCGGCATGTTCCACAACATGGAGGGCATCCACGAACCGAACCCCGCCCCGCGCTTCAGCCGCACGCCCGCGGCCATCCGCCATGCGCCGCTGTCCGCAAGGGCGGACGGTGCCGGCGCGTTGGCCGAATGGGGCTTCACGCGGGCGGAAACGGAGGCCCTGGCACAGCAGGGCATCATCGGAAAAGCGTGACGTCCCCGCCGCTGCGCGAGTCAGGACGCCGCGGTGCGCAGCGTGGCAAGTTCGGCCTGAAGCGCCTGTGTCACGCGCTCCAGCCGGTCCAGCGCGGCGGCTTCCGGCCCTGCCGTGCCCGGTGCCTGCGGCGCGATCCCACGCATCAGGATGTCGGTCATCCCCTCGGCGCTGTCCTCGACGGAAAAGTCCCCTTCGCCGCGCAGGAAGGCCCAGGTCTCATGCTCGATCGCGCCGAAGATCATGTTGCGCAACAAGGTCTTGGGCAGGTCGGCCCGCAGTTCGCCGCGGACGATGCCCTGTTCGACGACGGTCATGACACTTTGGGCGATGCGGCGGTTCTGCTGGTAGATGCGCATGGTGCGATAGGCCGGGTCCGACCGCAGTTCCATCAGCACGAAACGCGACAGGGCCGGTTCGCGGCGCACGGTTTCCAGGTTTTGCCAGATGACGTGGAACAGCCGTTCGCGGATCGGCCGCTGCAGCGACGGTTCAGGGTGGGTGGTCAGGAATTCCTCGAACCAGTCCTCGGCCACGCGGATCAGGAGGTCGCGTTTGGTGGGGAAATACTTGTAGATCGTGCCTTCCGAGACATTGCAGCGTTCGGCCACTTCGGCGGTCAGGAACTGTTCATAGCCGCGTTCACGCAGCACGGCCCGCGCGGCCTGCATGATGATGGCAACCCGCTGGTCGCGGGGCAGCCGTCGGGTTCCGGTTCGTGCAGGTTTGTCAGCCATGAAACAATCGCCGTGTTCAGAAGTCGATCCGAACCCATGCACAAAAAGCGCTGGACGTAAACCGCGCTCTTTGCTGTGCTGGCTTATGATAAGCAACAATAATCACCACTCCGGGGAGGAGACATGCAGGACGCCATCGCCCTTTTGACCAATGATATTCCCGCCGATCCCCCGCAGGGCTTCCGGTCTTTGCCCACGGGTCCCGGCTTCAACCTGCTGATGGGTCCGATCTGGGGCCGGGTCGAAGGGCCGCGGCTGGTCCTGGGAATGCGCGTCAGCCATCGCCACATCAATCCGCACCAGACCTGCCACGGCGGGGTGCTGTCGGTCTTCGCCGATTTCATGGCCTATGCGGTCCAGCATGAGGCCGATGAAAAGAACACCCTGACGCCGACCGTCAGCACGACGATCGACTTCCTGTCGCCCGCGGTCCTGGGGGACTGGCTGGAAGGGCGATGCGAGCTTCTGCGGCGCACCCGCAACCTGCTGTTCTGCCAGACCGTCGCCCGCGTGGGGGACCGTCCGGTGTTCCGGTCCAGCTCGATCTTCAAGATCGGCAAACAGGTCAGCCATGTGGGCAGCACGCTGGGCAGTTTCTTCGACACCGCGCCGGGGTGATCGGGAAGGGCTTGTCAGAAGTTCGCATTTATATAGTATGCTGACGTATCAATACGGGAGGCGCACATGTCCGACTATACCAGCATCGAGGTGACCTATCAGGACGGGCTGGCCCGCGTGGTCCTGAACCAGCCCGAACGCGGCAACCCGATCGACGGCGCCTTTTGCCGCGACATGCGCAAGCTGGCGGTTGACCTGACGACGCGGCAGGATCTGCGCGCGGTCTTGATCACGGCGCGGGGCCGGTTCTTCAGCGTCGGCGGCGACATCAAGAGCTTTTCGAAGGACCGGGCCGCTGTTCCCGCCATTGTGCAGGATTGGACGACCGACCTGCACCCGGCCCTGGCGCGACTGCGGCGGATCAATGCGCCGGTGATCGCCTCGGTCCACGGGCTGGTGGCAGGCGGAAGCGTGTCGGTCGTTGCCTTTGCGGATGTGGTCCTGGCGGCCCGTGACACGCGCTTCACCTCGGCCTTCGCCTCGATCGGCTTCTGCGCCGACAGCGGCTCGACCGTTTCGCTGTCCGAACGGATGGGCGTTGCGCGGGCCAAACGCTTCCTGATGCTGGCTGAAACGCTGACCGCCGATGAGGCGCAGGCGGCCGGGCTGGTCGATTTCCTGCACGATACGGCCGAACTGGAAGCCGCGACAGAAGCAATGGCGCGCCGGTTGGCTGCGGGCCCGACGCTGGCCTTCGGTGCGATCAAGCGCACGCTGCGCACGGTCAACGGAGCGACGCTGGAATCCCAGCTTGAAGATGAAGCACAGGCCCTGGCCGCCATCGCCGCCAGCGACGACGCCTGGGAAGGTCTGACGGCCTTCTCCGAAAAGCGCGCACCGAACTTCAAGGGCCGCTGAGACGGCCCGCATCATCCAGAACCAATCCAAGGGAGAGGCCCATGAGCCCGTTTCGTAACGACCTGCTGGCCGGAAAACGCATTCTGATCACCGGCGGGGGCACTGGCCTCGGCAAGGAGATGGCGCTTGGCTTCGCGTCGCATGGCGCGCATGTCTTCATTTGCGGCCGGCGGGAAAACGTCCTGGCCGAGGCCTGCGCCGAGATTGCCGCAAAGACCGGCGGACGCGCCGATTTCCGCATCGTCAACGTCCGCGACGGCGATGCGATGGACGCGATGGTGGGCGACATCTGGCAATCGGGGCCGCTGACCGGGCTGGTCAACAACGCGGCGGCGAACTTCATTGCGCCGACCGAAAGCCTCAGCCCGCGCGGCTATCAGGCCATCACCTCGACCGTGATGGACGGGTCGTTCTTCGCCACGCTGGCCTGCGGCAAGCGCTGGATCGACCAGGGGCTGGGCGGCGCCGTTCTGTCGAACCTGGTCACCTGGGTCTGGACCGGATCGGCCTTTGTCACGCCCTCGGCCATGTCGAAGGCGGCGGTGCAGGCGATGACCATGTCGCTGGCGGTGGAATGGGGCCCGAAGGGCATCCGCCTGAACGCCATCGCGCCGGGGCCGTTCCCCACCGAAAACGCCTGGGAAAAGCTGAACCCGATCCCCGGCACCTCGGTCGGCGCGACGCAAAGCGATCAGGTGCCGCTGCGCCGCTACGGCCAGATGGACGAGTTGCGGGCCCTGACAACCTTCCTGATGTCGGACGCCTGCAACTACATCAACGGCGCCACCATTGCCATCGACGGCGGCCATCATCTGGCGGCGCCCAGCACCTTCGCCGACCTGGGCGCGCTCTCGAAGGAAGACTGGGCCGCCGCGCGCGAGGCGCTGAAGGCTTCGGCCGAAAAGGAACGTCAGGGCCGCAAGGCCTGAACCGTCCGACAGGAATGAACGAAGGGCCGGAGAGTTCTCCGGCCCTTTTTCCATGTAACCTTGGTCACGTTTCAGATCGGCGGGTGGACCTGCACCTGCGGATACATCGCAAAGCCCTTGCCGACGCCATATTCCATGATGCCATAGCCGACCTCGCCCTGGTCGGTCACACGGATCACGTGATCCGACAGCGTGCGGACCAGTTCGCGGACCTTCGGATCGGACAGGTCCCAGACGTCGTGCTCCATGTACAGCTTGCCCTTGTCGTCGCCGTGGAACCAGCCGTTGATGCCACCGTACATCCCACCCTTCAGCCAGTAGCGCCCGGGCAGCGTCTCGATCAGAATCTCGCGCGACGACCCGTCTTCCATCGTGATGGTGTAGCGCGCCGATTGCACGGTCTGGCCCAGCGGATCGTCGGCCCATTGCACGTCATGGACGACATCCGCCAGATCGGCGCCGGGTTTGGCCCGTTCGCCGATGGGCAACACGTCTTCGCCGGACAGGTAGATCTTTTCCCCCGGCGCGCGTTCCTTGAAGAACACATGCAGGCCGCGATTGGCGAACTGCACCGTGGTCCAGGCATAGAAGAACGGCGGGTAATAGGTCATCGGCAGGTGCGTCGGATCGGTCCGCATCTCGGCCCGGATGCCCCAGGAATGGTCGCGCTGCGCGTACCAGCTCTCGGGGTCGATCTCGATGCGCTTGCCGGCAACCTCGAACCAGCCCTTGAAGCGGCCCAGTTGTTCCATCCGCGCCATGTGTTCGGTCACGCGGCCCTTGCGGCGGCGGAAGTGCTCTTCTTCCTCGTGCGGGTTCATCGTGGCGATGAATTCCACATCGAAGGCGATGCCGCTGTCGTTCTTGTCCAGCACCAGGCGATGGCGCTTCAGCCCTTCGACGATGCGGATCGACAGCGGGCCAACGGTGGTGTCCAGCGCATTGGGCCGCAGATGACGCGACAGGCGGACGTTGTACTGTTTTCCGTCGATCATGATGCCGGCGAAGGCATCCATGACGTTCTTGTTCGGGTAGTAGCCCAGACCGATGTCGATCACCGCATCGCCGCCCGGCACCGGGTGGGCGGTGTACCACAGCCGCTCCATCCAGGCGGGATCGCTGCTGGCGACGTGGTCGAAAGTGGTGGGTAGCTGGTGCCCGATGAAATCATCCTGCGGCGTTATCATTGGTTTTTCCTCCCTGGGGTTCAGGCGTCTTCGGTTCCGCGCGACATTTCCGCAAACATCGGCCGCGCCGAGGTTTTCAGTTCGTGCCGGGCCTGATCCGTCATGTAACGATCCAGGATCGTCTCGATCGCGGCGCGGTCCGGGGCGGGAAGACCGGCATCGGCCAGCCATACGATCAGGCCGCAGATCGCGCGGTCATTCGCGTCGCGCAGATCCTGCAGCGCCTTTGCGGACACCAGCGCCTGCGGCAGCGCGCCGTCGGGCAGGGCGGGTCCGCGCCCGCGCAAGGCGGCGTTCAGCGCGGTCAGCGCCGTTGCTTGCAGCGCCAGCTGGTCTTTCAGGAAATCTATTGACCAATCGGCGCGCAGGCGGATCGAATTCAGCATGTAGATCACGCCGAAGGCCTGACCCCGGGCAAAATCATCGTCCAGCTTCGGGATGATCTGGGTCCGCAGCGTGGAGGCCATGCCGTCCAGCAGGCGGTCAAGGGAATTGTTCATGCGTCCTCCTCGATCGCTTTCTGGATCTGCCGGAAAGCGGCAAAGATCTGCGTCCCCATGGCGGGCATCCGCATGTCGTCGAAATCGCCGGATTCGAAACAGCTGACCCCGGCCAGTTGCGTCATGGCGATCTTGAACAGGTTGAGGACGATGTAGAATTTCAGCGTGGCCGGATCCACCGTGATGCCGGCCTTGTCCTGATAGCGGGCGATGAAATCCTGACGCGAGATCAGCCGGCACACCAGCCCCGAGTTGCCCGAATACTGCGGCAGGAAGGCCCAGCCGAGGTCTTCATGCGGGTCGCCCAGATGCGCCAGTTCCCAGTCGAGGATCGCGGTGATGCGGCCATCGACCTCAAGGAAGTTGCCGATCCGGTAATCGCCATGCACGATCGACACGCGCGGCGCGACGGGCAGGTTGGCGCGCAGCCAGGTCAGCGCGCGGTAAACCATCGGATAGGGCCGGGTGGCCCAGCGGTCGTGCAGATGTTCCCAGAAATCGATTTCCCGGGCCGCCACGTTTTCCACCGTCTGCCCGGTGTCCCATTCGGCCAGCGGACTGGCCTTCCAGTCGAAGCGGTGGATCGCCGCCAGCTGATCGACGAAATCGCGCGCCAGACTGTCGCGATAGCCGGGTTCGAATTCGGCGCCGTTCGACACGAAGGGAATGGGCGCTTCGCCCACGGCCTTCTCGCTCAGGTAGAAGGGCATGCCCATCACGGCGGGATCGTCGCTGTACCAATAGGCGTCGGGCACCTTGATGTCGGTCTGCGTCAGAACCTTCTGCACCAGGTACTGCGGCCGCGCCAGATACGGCGCGAACAGCCCCGTGTCCGGCCCAAGGCGCAGGATCAGATCGCGATCCCCGTCCGGCAGGCTGGCGGTCAGGCCGAAGGTTGCCCAGGAAAAGCCAACGGGAAAACGGCGCAGGCCCCGCAGGGCGACGGGCGCGCCGGTCTGTTCGCCAAGATAGGCCGCAAGCCGGGCCTCGATCTGGGCATCGGTCGGCAGGGCGGTGGTTTCGGTCATGTCGGATCCCCCGGCACGGGTTTGTTCAGGTTCAGCTTGAAGATGCCGCTGGCGCGCGCCGCAACCACGCCATCGGCAGTGATCAGCGTCTGGAAGAACAGCATCTTGTGCGTGCGCTGCACCACCTGAGGCGATGATTCCACCCAAGAGCCCAGCGGTACCGGGCGGACGAAATCGACCGACAGGTTGATCGTGGGCGAAATCCCGGCGATGCCCACGCCGCGCTTGATCGCATAGCCTTGCAGATCGGCGAAGGTGGCGATGAAACCGCCGTGGCAGACCCCGGTGCGGTTCAGGTGCCGCGCCTGGACACGAAAGCCCATCGACACAGCATCGCCCGTGCCGCGCAGGTAGTAGGGACCCGAGAAATTCTCGCCTTCGGTCCGATTGAGGATCGGCTCATATCCCTCGGGCGGGGCGTCTTCGGCACTGTGGACGATCTGGGTCACATCCGTTCCTCGGTCGGTCTGACAAATACGATATGCTGCCATACGATATGGTGGCAACCATCTTTTCCGCCCAAAGCCGGGTCAGGTGGATTCGCGCCCGAACAGTTGGCGCGCGATGACGATCTTGCAAATCTGCGGCGTGCCGTCCGCGATCAGCTGGCCTGCCACATCGCGCAGGCGCTGTTCGACCGGGAAATCCTGGGTATAGCCGTAATGGCCATGCAGGATCAGGCAGTCCTGAAGCGCGCCCATGCAGATTTCCGGGATCATCCCCTTGCAGACGGCGGCTTCGGCGTTGTGAGGCAAATTCTGGTGGCGCAGCCAAAGCGTCCGGTAGCAGTGCCAGCGCGCCATGGTGAGTCGCCCCCACCATTCCGCCACCGGGAAGGACACGCCCTGGTTCTTCGAAATCGGCTGGCCAAAGGCGGTGCGATCCCTGGCATAGGCGATGGTTTCCTCAAGCGTCTGCATCGTCGCGCCGATGCACATCAGCCCGATCAGCGCCCGGGTGTATTCGAAGGTCTGCATCACCGGGCCAAAGGCGCCGTTTTCCGGCCCGATCATGTTTTCGGCCGGGACCACCACATCGTTCAGGAACATCGAGCCGCGAACGATACATTTCGCTCCCATGTCCTGATAGGGTTGCCGAGCGATCCCCGGGCTGTCGAACGGCACAAGAAACGCCGACACGCCCTTGGCCCCGGCCCCCGGATCCGTCCGCGCAAACACGATCCCCGCATCCCCGGCCATCAGCAGTGTGATCGAAGATTTCTCGCCGTTCAGAACATAGTGATCGCCACGACGTTCGGCGCGGGTGCGGATGTTGGCGGCATCCGATCCGCCCTGCGGTTCGGTCAGGCAGACCGACAGGATCCGTTCGCCCGCCGCCATCGGCCGCAGCCAGTCGTTCCGGATCGCTTCAGACGCATGGCGCCCCAGAAGATCGCCCGCGAAGGAGGAGTTGAGGATACCATAGCAAAGGTTGAAATCGCCCCGTGCGGCTTCTTCGATGGCCAGACCCGCCGTGATGCAATCAAACTCCTGCCCGCCGTAGGCTTCGGGAACACGCAGGCCGAACAGACCCATCCCGGCCATCTTCTGCCAGACATCGCGCGGAAAGGTGCCGGTTCGATCATGGCGGGCGTAATGGGGCAGAAGCTCGGCCGATGCGAACTCCCGCAGGCTCGACGCGATCAGGGTCTGTTCTTCGGTAAAGCTGAAATCCATCGTTGGGCCTCTCTGCCTGACGGAATGATCGGGACTCACCAATTTTCCGTTGGGGGCTTGATCGTTTTTGTATGCTGCCTTACGATAAGGACACGCAATGAAATTTGTCAAATAACTCTGACTTCGATCAAAATCACAAGAAATCCGCCAGCCATTCCTGGCGACGGTATCTTGTCCGGGATCCCGAAGGAATGAGTTCTACTTACCTAAGGCGGCGCCACCAGACGGACGCAGCCCTAAACCCAGGGAGGAATAACATGTCCGAAGCATCCAGGCCCACGCCGATTGCCTTTTCGCAAGCCAGCGCGCTGATCACCGGCGGCACTTCGGGTGTCGGGCTGGAGACCGCCTGTCAGCTGGCCGAGGCCGGTGTGCCGCGAATCGGGCTTGTCGGACGCAGCGCCGAACGCGGCGAGGCGGCGCGGCAGACGGTGCTGGCGCGGGCGCCGAAGGTGCAGGTCGAATTCTTTGCCGGGGATTGCAATGAAACCGATCAGGCCGTCGCGGTCTGCGAAGCGGCGCGGGCGGCGTTCGGATCGGTCGACGTGCTGGTCAACTCCACCGTCGGACCCTACGGCCCGCAGCTTCTGAAGGACATCCCGGTCGCGCAGATGCAGGATATCGTGCTGAAGCAGATGATGGCGCCGCTGCTGACCAGCCGGATCGTCCTGCCGTGGATGAGCGAACGCGGCGCCGGCTCGATCATCAACATCGCCTCGGATGCGGGCAAGCTGACCACGCCGGGCGAAACGGTGATCGGCGCGGCGATGGCGGGGATCATCATGTTTTCGCGCGCCATGGCGATCGAGGCCAAGCGCAATGGTGTGCGGGTCAACATCGTCACCCCCTCGATCATCGAAGGCACGGCGACCTACGGGCAGGTGATGGCGGGCGAGTTTTCGGGCAAGCTGTTCGGAAAGGCCATCAAGATGGCGCAACTGGGCGTCGTCAATCCGTCCGACATGGCGCAACTGATCGTCTTCCTGGCCAGCCCGGCATCGTCGAAGATCAGCGGTCAGGCCATCAGCTGCAACGGCGGCATCTCGGCGGCATAAGCGGGCGCCCTGGCTGGAAGGTCGGGGCGATAAAAATATTGCAGTGTATGGTAAGTTCCACTTACCATGTTCGAGAGGTTGAGTCCGCAGGAGAGGAGCCTGTGGATCGCCATGGGGAGAATCGCAGATGAGCCAGCCTGAAAAATTCACCATGTCCTATTTCCCGGCAGAGGCCGCCGAGCCGCTGTGGGACATGACCGTTCCCGAACTGATGTTATGGAACGCCAAGGACTTCCCCGACCGGCTGGCGCTGGTCGAGGGCGTCGCGGATCCGAAGCTGCGGCGCCGCTGGACCTACAAGCAGCTTGTCGATGAAGCGCAGGCGATGGCGCGCGGACTGCTGCGGCACTTCCAGCCGGGCGACAAGGTCGGCATGCTGGCGCCCGAAACCCCGGAATGGGTGCTGTTCCAGCATGCCATGTGCTTTGCCGGCATCATCATCGTTCCGATCAACCCGGCCTATACCGAACGCGAACTGGAATTCATCCTGCGCAGTTCCGAATCCCGGGGCATCGTCTTTGCCGAAACCTCGCGCGGGAAGGCTCTGCGACCGCTGGTCGAAGACCTGCTGGTGAAGATCCCGCACCTGACCGAAGCGATCTGCACCACCGACATCGAGGCGCTGAAGGCCAAGGGCGACCCGGCGCAAGACCTGCCGCGCCAGAACCCCGGCGACATGATGCAGATCCAGTATACCTCGGGGACCACCGGATTCCCGAAGGGCGCCTGCCTGCACCATCGCGGCGTCATCAATGCCGCGCGCCTGATCGTCGAACGCGCCGATTTCCCGAAAGGCGGCGTCTGGCTCAACTCGATGCCGATGTTCCATATCGGCGGGGGCATCGTTTCGGAAATCGGCACCTTCAGCCGCCACGGCACTTTCGTGCTGATGCAGCAATTCGATCCGGCGCTGTTCCTTGAACTGCTCGAATCCGAAAAGGTCAGCTGTTCGCTGATCGTGCCGACGATGATCCTCGCGCTGCTCAATCACCCGGACATGAAGACGCGCGACGTTTCCAGCTTCAATTCCATCCTGTCGGGCGCGGCGGCGGTTCCGGCCGCGCTGGTCCATCGGGCGAAGAAGGAATTCGGCGTCGAATTCGCCATCATGTTCGGCCAGACCGAAAGCAACGGCCCCTTCATCGAAACGCTGACCACCGACCCGGTGGAGTTGCAGTCCGAAACCATCGGCCGCCCGATCCCGCATGTCGAGGTGAAGATCGTCGCGATGGACACGCTGGAAACCGTGCCGGTGGGGACGGTGGGCGAATTGTGGGTGCGCGGCTTCAACACCATGCTGGGTTACTACGGCCAACCCGTCGCCACGGCCGCCACCGTGACCGAGGACGGCTGGCTGCGCACCGGCGATCTGTGCACGATGGATGAAAACGGCTACTTCCGCATCGCCGGGCGGATGAAGGAAATGATCATCCGCGGTGGCATGAATCTGTATCCGAAGGAAATCGAAGAGGTTCTGTTCGATCATCCGAAGGTCGGACAGGTGGCCGTCCTGGGCCTTGAGGACGAGACCTGGGGCGAAATCGTCGCCGCGGTGATCCAGCCCAAGGACAAGGCGGATGCCCCGACGCCCGATGAGCTGTTCGCCTATTGCCGGCAGAACCTGTCTCCGCAAAAGACGCCCGAGCGGTGGTATTTCGTCGAAAGCTACCCGATGACGCCGACCGGCAAGATCCAGAAGAACGTTCTTCTGGACATGATCAACGACGGCAAGCTGACCGCGGCCGACTGGGTTCGTCCGGCACGCAATTCCGCCATCGCCTGATCGCATCTTCCAGAACATCGACATCGGCCCGGCGACAGGTCCGCCGGGCCTTTCCGTTTTCGTGGCGCGGAGTCGGTCGATGATACAGACTCACCATGCGTTCCAGAGACATGCTTTGGTGTGCGCCTGATCTCGTCCACACATAATGCTCGCTTGATAACATTGGTGTTTTTGACACCCGACCCTGAACCCCTTCCAGACAGCCCCTGGACTTTCCTCGTTGACGTAGTAAGTTATACTTACTACTATCATTCCCAATCGACCGGAGGGGAATCGCATGGACGGCATCTTGCAGCAGTTCGCACGGGTTGCGGCCGATCCGCTGACCTATGCCCGCGACTGGAAAGCGCGCACGGGGCGCCGGGTGATCGGGCTGTTCCCGATGCACTTCCCCGGCGAACTGGCCCATGCCGCCGGTGCCCTTCCGGTGATCCTGCAACAGGATGACGTGCCGATCACCGTGGGGCAAAGCCAGGTGTTCAGCTTCTATTGTGGCTACAACCGGTCAATCATCGACCAGGCGCTGCGCGGCGAATTCGCGGTGCTGGATGCGATCCTGTTCGGCGATCACTGCGTGCAGCTTCTGGGCACGGCCGACGTGATCCGCGCCGAAGTGCCGGGCCTGCCGATCCTGTTCAACCAACTGTGTTCGGTGCTGGATGCCGATTGGGCAATGACCCAGACGCAGGGCACCTTCACCCAGTTGTGGCGAGAGCTTGAGGCGCTGACGGGCGCGCCCCTGCCGCCCGACGCGGTGCGCGATTCGATCCGGGCCTTCAATCGCAACCGCGCGCTGATCCGCCAGCTTTACGACCTGCGCCGCGCGGGGAAGGTGGTGCTGACGGGGCGGCAGATGCAGATGGTGGTCAAGTCGTCGATGGTGATGGACAAGGCCGAACATACCACGCTTCTGGAACAGCTTCTGGCGACGATCGACCAAAGCGGCGTGCGCGGCAATCCGGTGCGGGTGTTCCTGTCGGGCCACCTGTGCCACGCACCGCGCCCCGAGGTGCTGGATCTGGTCGAGGACTGCGGCGGGCTGGTGGTCGATGACGATCTCTACCACGGCTTCCGCTTCATCCATGCCGACGTGGCCGAAACCGGCGATCCGGTCGAGGCACTGTCGCACTGGTACATCGACCGCAACCACAAGGTTCCCTGCCCGACGCGTGCGATCAAGGGCATGGATTGGGAAGACTACCTGCTGAAGGCCGTGGACCGTTCGGGCGCGCAGGGGCTGGTCGTCCTGATGGCCAAGTTCTGCGAACCGCACATGTATTTCTACCCTGAAATCAAGGAGGCCTTCGATCGCCACGGCATCCCGCACCTGCTGATCGAAACCGAACACGAGGAAATGCCGCTTGAGGCGCTGAAGACCCGCGTCGAGACCTTCATCGAAATCGCCCGGCGCAAGGCCGCGGCCTGAGCCTAACAGGAGAGTCGGATGCAGACTGTCATGGAAAGATCCGCCGCAAGCCCGGTGTTCGGCAACGGCGAACGCGCCAACCGGCTGAAAAGCACCCGTTTCGGCGGCAAGCTGGTCAACGACTACTGGGAAAACCTGTTCGCCGCCAAGGAACAGGGCAAGAAGGTCGTCTGGTACAACGGCACCTACATTCCGCCGTTCTTCCATTCGCATGACGTGGCCTGGGTTCATGGCGAAGCCTGGTCGGCGATGCTGTCGGCCAAGCATCGCGAAGTGACGGCGCAGGAACGCGGCGAACAGAAGGGCTATGACCGCGAATTGTGTTCCTATGCCCGCACCCACATCGGCCAGATGCTGATCGAACTGGACAAGGTGAAGGCCGGCACTTCGGACCTGCACCCCGACGACCCGCGCATCGAAACGATGCTGAAGCTGCCGCCGCCCGACATGATCATCAACGCCTATCCCTATTGCAGTTCCGGCCAGCAGTGGGATGACATCACCTATCGGGTCTTCGGCAAGAAGGTTCCGATGTTCACCATCCAGATCCCGCTTCTGTGGGGCGGCCGGCAGGATGCCGGCTACATGCAGGGCGAGGAATGGCTGGAACGATCGCGCTATGTCGCCGATCAGCTGGTCGCCATGACCCGCTTCATGGAAGAACACACGGGGCGCAAATACGACTTCGATCGCCTGTCCGAAACCATGGGCTTCGTGAAGAAAGCGGCCGAACTGCGGCTTGAGGCGATGGACCTGTGCACCGCCACCCCGTCGCCCGCCAGCTTCTTCGACTGGATCGTGTCGATCGCGCCGGTGAACTTCCTGCCGGGCGACCAGAACATCGTCACCTATTTCGAAGGCGTCCTGGCCGAGGTGAAGGAACGGATCGCCAATGGCGAAGGCGCGGTGAAGGATGA
Source organism: Rhodobacteraceae bacterium QY30 (assembly GCA_002356635.1). Classification (GTDB taxonomy): domain Bacteria; phylum Pseudomonadota; class Alphaproteobacteria; order Rhodobacterales; family Rhodobacteraceae; genus QY30. Next base: position 4,079 of record CP023455.1, on the reverse strand, counting down.
AAAGTACCGCCTGTTCTTCGACGGCATGATGAACTGGAACAAGGTCGGCTGGCTGGCCGACAAGTTCGCCGCCGTCAATGCCTGCGTCGTGGCGGGGCGCTACACCCACATGTCGTTCTGGCAGGAACCGCAGCTGATCGACCTGAAGGATCCGGTGCTGGGCATGGCGCAGAACTACCTGATCTGCCCCAACAACCACGGCGCGCCGATCATGATCGGCGAGATCGAGAAGATCTGCGATAAATTCGGCATCCACGGCATGGTGATGCACGCCGCCCGCACCTGCCGGGGCATGACCAATTCGCAGTTCCTGATCGCCAATTCGGCCAAGAAGCACGGGCGGCAATCGCTGTTCTTCGAAGGCGACGTGGCGGATGAATCCTTCTACAAGGACGAACTGCTGAACGTCCGTCTGGAAGCCATGATCGAGGCGCTGGACGCCCAGAAACGCGCGGCCTGAGAATGACGCGACTGAACGGGTGCGGGGCGCTGGTCACCGGCGCCTCCAGCGGGATCGGCGCGGCGACCGCGCGGGCGCTGGCGGCCGAAGGGGCCGCCGTGGCGCTGGTGGGTCGCAATGCGGCCCGCCTGGCCGAGGTTGCCGCGCAGATCACCGGGGCAGGGGGGCGGGCCGTGGTGCTGGCCGCCGATATTACCGAGGTGGCCGCGCCCGGACAGGTCGTGGCCGATGCCGTCGCGGCCTTGGGCCGGCTGGACATCGTTGTGAACGCTGCGGGCGTCATGCTGAACGGCAGTTCGCTGAAACGGCCCTTCGACGAATGGCGGCAGATGGTCGACCTGAACCTGACCGCGCTGATGGCGATCAGCAAGGCGGCGTTGCCGCATCTGGTGGCTGCCGCCGGATCGGGGCGGGGGGTGACGGATCTGGTCAACATCAGCTCGATCGCCGGGCGCACGGCCAGCGCGGGCGCGGCGGTCTACCATGCCACAAAATTCGGCGTCACCGCCTTTTCGGAATCGCTGCGCCAGGAATTTGCCCGCCGGAACCTGCGGGTTTCGGTGATTGAACCGGGGGCTGTCAGCACCAGCCTGTTCGACCACGGCGATCCCGTCGCCCGGGCGCGGTTGGCCGAACGGCTGGCCGAGGTCGAATACCTCCAGCCCGAAGATGTTGCCGACCTGGTAACCCATGTGATCACCCTGCCACGACGCGTCGCCCTGGCCGAGGTGGTGATCCGGCCCATCGACCAGATCTGACCCTACAGGGCCCGACGCCAGACAAAACATTTGTCAGGTGCATTTACATTCGCTACCGTACCATATGCAGGCGTCGTATCGTTCGGCCGGGGAGGCCGACGCCGCCTGTGAAACGGGAGGGAATTAATGAAGACCAATCTCAAGACGGCGGCGTTCGCATCGACGCTGGCGCTCTCGGTGGCCTGGTCCGCGCCGGCCTCGGCCGATGTGGTGATCGGCTATCTGGCGGCGATGACCGGCGCCACATCCGAGTTGACGGGTGAATCTGCGGCACATGCAGCGCAGATGGCGATCGATGAATTCGGCGGCAAGGTCAACGGCGAACCGATCGTGCTTCTGCAGGCAGACCACGGCGGCAAGCCCGACACGGGCCTAGCCATCGCGCGGGAATGGCTGGACACCAAGAACGTCAACCTCTTGCTCAACGTCGACAACTCGGCCGTGGCGCTGGCAGTCAGCGATCTGGTCCGCGACAAGAACGTGACGATGCTCCTGGGCGCGTCCAATGCCAAGCTGATCAACGAACTGTGCAGCCCGCACCAGACCACGATGCTGCTGGACAACACTGCGCTCGCCCGTGCAGTTGTCGTCCCGCAGGTCGAAGCCGGCGCGGACACCTGGTTCTTCATCACCGTGGACTACGCCTTCGGCACCGACCTTCAGGAAAAGGCCACGAAGGCCATTGAAGAAGCTGGCGGCAAGGTCGTGGGTACGGTCAAGCATTCGCCGGAAACCACCGATTTTTCGGCGTTCCTGCTGCAGGCTCAGGCCTCGGGCGCCAAGAACATCGCGCTGGCGACCTTCGGAACCTGGCAGAACACCATCGCGCGCCAGGCCCAGGAATTCGGTGTCGAAGCCAAGCTGTCGCCCTTCTACCTTGGCATCACCGACGTCCGCTCGGCCGGTCTTGACACGATGCAGAACGTCACGGGTTCGATCCTGTTCTACTGGGACTACAACGACAAGACGCGCGAATTCGCGGGCAGGTTCCAGGAAGGCTATGGCCGTCCGCCCACCTTCACCAACGCCTATCACTATGAATTCACCCGCCATTACCTGCGTGCGGTCGATGCCGTCGACACCACCGACGCAGACAAGGTGAATGCCTGGATGCGCGCCAATCCGGTGGAGCTGGCCTCTGGCCTGACCGCAACGATCCGCGAAGACGGGTTCGTCATGCGCGACGTGTTCCCCTACCGCACCAAGACGCCTGCGGAAAGCAAGGGCGACTGGGACTACCTGGAGATCCTGGGAACCGTTCCGGCCGAAAAGATCGCGCCCCCGGCAAGCGAAAGCACCTGCCCGCTTCTCAAGAAAAGCTGAGCTGTTCTTCAGGGCGGCGCCCGCGCCGCCCTGCGCTTGCGTTTCAAAATGACAGACCGGTGGCAGTTGCACACCGGAAAAGGGGGGTATGGGTGTCCGGAAATATCCTGGAAATCCGCGGTGTCATCAAAAGGTTCGGCGGCTTCAACGCGGTCAATGGCGTCGACCTTGACGTGGCAGATGGCGAGATCCACGCCTTGATCGGCCCGAACGGCGCCGGCAAGACGACGTTCTTCAACCTTCTGACGGGGAACCTGCCGGTGACCTCGGGCACGATCCACATGGCCGGAGAGCTGATCTCGACCCTGCCGATGGACCGGATCGCGCGGATGGGGCTGGTGCGATCCTATCAGATCTCGTCGATCTTCCCCGAGTTCACCGCACTCAACAACGTCCGGTTTGCCTTGCAGCAGAAGCGGCGGACGAATTTCGATTTCTGGCGCAATGAACGCGCCCTTGGCGACCTGAACGCCCGTGCGATGGCGCTTCTGGAAGACCTGGACCTTGGCCGTTGGGCCGATACGCGCGCGGGCGATCTGCCCTATGGTCGCAAGCGGGCGCTGGAAATTGCCACGACCCTGGCGCTGGAACCGCGGGTGCTGCTTCTGGACGAACCCACCAGCGGGATGGGCCGTGAAGACATCGACCGCGTGACCGAGCTGATCCGCAAGGTGGCCGTGGGCCGGACGGTGGTGATGGTGGAACACAACCTGCCCGTTGTGCGCGGCCTTTGCGATCGCGTCACTGTTCTGGCCCGGGGCGAGGTGATCGCCCGCGGCACCTATGACGATGTGTCAGCCGATCCGCGCGTCATCGAGGCCTATCTGGGGGCGCATCATGCTTGAAATTCGCGGTCTGCACGCCTGGTACGGCGAAAGCCATGTGCTGCATGGCGTGACGATGGACATTCCCCAGGGCAAGGTCGTCTCGCTTCTGGGGCGCAACGGCGCCGGCAAGTCCACGACCATGCGGTCGATCATGGGGCTGATGGACCGGACCGAAGGCGAAATCCTGCATGAAGGCGTGAACATCCTGCGCCTGCGCCCGAACCACATCGCGCGGCGCGGCATCGCGATCTGCCCCGAAGATCGGGGGATCTTCCCGTCGCTCAGCGTGATCGAGAACCTCATGCTGCCCCCGGTCGTCGCCCCCGGCGGCATGAGCCTGGAACGGATCTACGGCCTGTTTCCCAACATCAAGGAACGCGCGAACAGCCGCGGCACCGAACTGTCGGGGGGCGAACAGCAGATGCTGGCCATCGCCCGCATCCTGCGGACCGGGGCTACGATCCTGCTTCTGGACGAACCGACCGAAGGGCTGGCCCCGGTGATCGTGCAGCAGATCGCCCGCACCATCGCCGAGATCAAGAACCTTGGCCACACGATCCTTCTGATCGAACAGAACGCGCATTTCGTGCAGGGACTGGCCGACATCCATTTCCTGATGGAAAACGGCCAGATCGTCGATCGGCTGGAGGACCATGAATTTGCAGCCCAGATGGACCGGGTCGACCGGCTTCTGGGCGTATAGGCGGGGGC
>CP023454.1:3297500-3426699 GCA_002356635.1 Rhodobacteraceae bacterium QY30 | reverse complement strand
CTGCGCGGAAAGTTGCTAACTTTCCGCTCCCGGCGGGTCGGGCCATGACGAGGATACGGGAAATGAAGATCAGCATCGAACGGTCGACCTTGCTGAAGGCGGTCGGACAGGCGCAGTCGGTCGTCGAACGACGGAATACCATCCCGATCCTGGCCAACGTCCTGATCGAGGCCGAGGGCAGCACCGCATCCTTCCGCGCGACCGACCTGGACATCGAAGTGGTGGACAAAGCCCCGGCGCAGGTCGAACGCGCCGGCGCAACGACCGTATCGGCGGTGATGCTGCACGAGATCGTCCGCAAGCTGCCGGATGGTTCGCTGGTGCAACTGACGGCAGATCCGGTTTCCGGCCGGCTGACGGTGCAGGCGGGGCGTTCGACCTTTTCGCTGGCCACGCTGCCGAAGGAAGATTTTCCGGTCATGGCCAGTTCGGAATACGCGGCCAATTTCTCGGCCCCCGCGCCGGTGCTGCGCCGGTTGTTCGACAAGTCGAAGTTCGCGATTTCGACCGAGGAAACCCGCTACTATCTGAACGGCGTCTACATGCATGTGGCGCAGGGCGAAGATGGCCCGGTGCTGCGCTGCGTGGCGACCGATGGCCACCGCTTGGCGCGGATTGACGCCGATCTGCCCGATGGGGCGCAGGGCATGCCGGGCGTGATCGTGCCGCGCAAGACGGTGAACGAACTGCGGAAGCTGCTGGACGACGACGAGGCGAAGATCGCCGTCTCGGTGTCCGAAACCAAGGTCCGCTTTGCCACCCCTGCGATCACGCTGACCTCGAAGGTCATCGACGGGACCTTCCCGGATTACACGCGCGTGATTCCGACCGGGAATACCCGCAAGCTTGAAGTCGATGCGACGGAATTCGCCAAGGCCGTCGATCGCGTGGCCACCGTCTCGTCGGAGCGGTCGCGCGCGGTCAAGCTTCAGATGGAGGAGGATCGGCTGATCCTGTCGGTCAACGCCCCGGACAGCGGTGCGGCGGAAGAAGAATTGGCCGTGGCCTACGGGGACGAGCGTCTGGAAATCGGTTTCAACGCCAAATACCTGCTGGAGATCGCCAGCCAGGTGGACCGGGAAAATGCCGTCTTCCTGTTCAACACCGCCAATGAACCGACCCTTATGCGCGAAGGCGGCGATCTTTCGGCAGTGTATGTCGTGATGCCGATGCGCGTGTGACGCCGATGCCCGGCGTGATTTCCGCGCTGGGCCTAGTGCAGTTCAGGTCCCACCGACGCGCCGACCTGTCGCTGGACGGGCGGCCCGTCGCGCTTTGGGGGCCGAACGGGGCGGGCAAGACCAACATCCTGGAAGCGGTGTCGATGCTGTCTCCGGGCCGTGGGCTGCGCCGCGCCTTGGTGCAGGACATGGCGCGGCGCCCCGACGCGATCGGCTGGAAGATCCGCGCCGCGGCCGCAGGGCATGAGGTTGAAACCTTTGCCGAAGGCGAAAGCGCCCGGCAGGTGCTGATTGATGGGAAGCCCGTGCCTCAGGCGATGCTGGGCCGCATCCTGCGGATGATCTGGCTGGTGCCCAGCATGGACCGGCTGTGGATCGAAGGGGCCGAGGGGCGGCGGCGGTTTCTGGACCGGATCACCCTGTCCTTCGTGCCCGGCCATGCCGAGGCGACGCTGGCCTATGACAAGGCGATGCGCGAACGGAACCGGCTGTTGAAGGATCAGGTGCGCGACGCAGGCTGGTATGCGGCGCTGGAGGCGCGGATGGCGGAAAGCGGCGCCGAAATCGGCCGCAACCGTCATGAGGCGCTGCACCGGATCGCCACCGCGCAGGCGCGGACCGGCCCTTTTCCAGCTGCGGACCTGCGCCTTCTGGGGGGAGAGACGGACCCCCAGACCCTGTCCGATCTCTTGGTGCGCGGGCGGGCGGCGGACATGGCCGCCGGCCGGACCCTGACCGGCCCGCACCGTGACGACCTGTCCGCGACCTATGCCGCCAAGGGAATGGAGGCCGCGCAGTGTTCGACCGGCGAACAGAAGGCGCTGCTGATTTCGCTGATGCTGGCCAATGCCCGCGCCCTTCGGGGCGAGCCGGTCGTTCTTTTGCTGGACGAAGTGGCCGCCCATCTGGACGCCGGCCGCCGCAAGGCGCTTTATGATGAAGTCTGCGCGCTGGGTGCCCATGTGTGGATGACCGGAACGGACCGGGATCTGTTCACCGATCTGGGGCCACGCGCGCAGGGGTTCGAAGTAACCGAGGACGGCGGCATATCCGCCGTGTCGGAAAGGAGCATTGCATGACTCCGCAACGGGTGTCGCTGATCACACTGGGCGTGGTGGATGTGGACCGTTCCCGCGCCTATTATCGCGCCATCGGCTGGCGCGAACATCCCCGCTCGGTCGAGGGCACGACCTTCTTCCAGATGCACGGAAGTGTTCTGGCGCTTTACGGCTTGAACGACCTGGCGGCCGACCTGGGCCGCCCCGCGACCGCGCTGGGCACCGGCGCGATCACGCTGGCGCAGAATTTCGAGACCGAGGCCGAGGTCGACGCCGCGGTCGACCGTGCGGTGGCGGCCGGCGGACGCGAGGTGAAACGGCCCCAGCTGGTCAACTGGGGCGGGTACGTCGGCTTCGTGGCCGATCCGGATGGTCATGTGTGGGAATATGCCGTCAATCCGTTCTGGCCCTTGTCCGCAGATGGTGCGCTGATCCTTCCGGAGGTGGAATGACCCTGACCGCCTGGCAACTGGCGCTGTATTCCGGTGCGATGCTTCTGCTGTGGATCACGCCCGGCCCCGTGTTCGTTGCCCTGACGGCGCGCGGGCTGTCGGGGGGATTTCGCGCCTCATGGCCACTTGCCGCCGGAGTGGCGATCGGGGATTTCTTCTGGCCGCTGACCGCTGCCATGGGCCTGAGCCTGGTCATCGCGCAGGAGGCGCAGATCATGGGTGCCCTGCGCTGGGTTGCGGCAGGGGTGTTCGTGGTGATGGGGATCGGGCTTCTGCGTCACGCGGATGCGGTGGTGGGCAGCGACTCGCGCCTGACACGGCCCGGAAGCTGGGCCGGTTTCAGCGCCGGGCTGGCGGCGGTGATCGGCAACCCGAAAGCGATCCTGTTCTACATGGGAATGTTGCCCGGTTTCTTCGATCTGGCGCGGCTGACGGGCACGGATATCCTGGTGATCTGCCTTGTCTCCATGCTTATCCCGTTTGGCTGCAACCTGATCATGGCCTGGGTGCTGGCGCACCTGCGGCATCGCATAGGGTCCCAGGCCGGATTCGGGCGGATCAACCGGATCGCGGGGGTGCTTCTGATTGCGGTCGGGGCCGTGATCACGCAGACCTGAGCCGTCCGGTTCCGCCGCGCGTGCGTGACAATGCCGCGCCGTCCCCCTATAAGCGGGACACAAAATCCCAAGGCGGACAGGCATGAACGACAACGAGAAGCAAACCGGGACCTACGGCGCGGACTCCATCAAGGTTCTCAAGGGCCTGGAGGCCGTGCGCAAGCGTCCGGGGATGTATATCGGCGACACGGATGACGGGTCGGGTCTGCACCACATGGTCTACGAAGTCGTGGACAACGGCATTGACGAAGCCCTGGCGGGCCATGCCGACTACGTTCATGTGAAGATCCACGCCGACAGCAGCGTTTCGGTGCGCGACAACGGCCGCGGCATTCCTGTGGACATCCACCCCGAAGAAGGCGTCTCGGCGGCCGAGGTCATCATGACCCAGCTGCATGCGGGCGGGAAATTCGACAACACCGCGGACAGCGGCAATGCCTACAAGGTTTCGGGCGGTCTGCACGGCGTGGGGGTGTCCGTCGTCAATGCGCTGTCCGATTGGCTGGAACTGCGCGTCTGGCGAAACGACCGGGAATATCACGCCCGTTTCGAACATGGCGAATGTGTCGTCCATGTCCACGATACCGGTCCGGCGCCGGGCGAGAAGGGCACCGAGGTGCGGTTCCTGGCCTCGGCCAAGACGAACCACCCCGACGGGACGTTCTCGAACCTCGATTATATCTTCAAGACGCTGGAAACCCGCTTGCGCGAGCTGGCCTTCCTGAATTCGGGCGTGCGGATCCTGCTGGAAGACGAACGCCCGGCCGAACCGCTGTATACCGAGTTGTTTTACGAAGGTGGTGTGCGCGAATTCGTCAAGTATCTCGACCGCTCCAAGGCGTCGGTCATGTCGGAACCGATCTACATGGTCGGTGAACGGTCGGGGATCGGCGTGGAAGTGGCGCTGTGGTGGAACGACAGCTACCACGAAAACGTGCTGCCCTTTACGAACAACATCCCGCAGCGCGATGGCGGCACGCATCTGGCGGGGCTGCGGGCGGCACTGACGCGGACGATCAACAACTACGCGCAGTCTTCGGGGATTGCGAAGAAGGAAAAGGTGGAATTCACCGGCGATGATGCCCGCGAAGGTCTGACCTGCGTGCTGTCGGTCAAGGTGCCGGACCCGAAGTTTTCCAGCCAGACGAAGGACAAGCTGGTCAGTTCCGAAGTGCGGCCAGCGGTCGAAAACCTGGTGAACGAAAAGCTGGCCGAATGGTTTGAAGAAAATCCGGGCCCCGCAAAGATCGTCGTGGGCAAGATCATCGAAGCCGCCCTGGCGCGGGAAGCGGCCCGCAAGGCGCGCGAACTGACCCGGCGCAAGACGGCGATGGATGTCGCCTCGCTGCCCGGAAAGCTGGCGGATTGCCAGGAAAAAGACCCCGCGCTTTCCGAACTGTTCATCGTCGAGGGTGACAGCGCCGGCGGTTCGGCCAAGCAGGGCCGCGACCGGAAGAACCAGGCGGTTCTGCCGCTGCGGGGCAAGATCCTGAACGTGGAACGGGCGCGGTTCGACCGGATGCTGTCGTCCGACATGATCGGCACGTTGATCACGGCGCTGGGCACCGGCATCGGGCGGGATGAATTCAACCTGGCCAAGCTGCGCTACCACAAGATCATCATCATGACCGACGCTGACGTGGATGGCGCGCATATCCGCACGCTTCTGCTGACGTTCTTCTTCCGCCAGATGCCCGAATTGATCGACGCGGGTCACCTTTATATCGCTGAACCGCCGCTTTACAAAGTCGCGCGTGGCAAGTCCGAAGTCTATCTGAAGGATCAGGCGGCGCTGGACGACTATCTGATCCATCAGGGCGTCGACGGTGCCATCCTGCGCCTTGGATCGGGCGAAAGCATCAGCGGCGCCGATCTTGCGCGCCTGGTCGACAGCGCGCGAGAGGTCCGAAAGATCCTGGGCGCCTTCCCCACGCATTATTCAACGCATATCGTCGAACAGGCGGCGATTGCCGGCGCACTGGTCCCGGGCCGTGTAGATGCCGATGCGCAAGGCGTGGCGGATGCGGTCGCCGGGCGACTGAACCAATGCGCTCTGGAATACGAACAGGGCTGGAATGGCCGCCCGACCCAAGATCACGGCCTGCGCTTCTCGCGCATCCTGCGTGGAGTTGAAGAGGTGCGGACGCTCGATGGCCAAGTCCTGCGCTCGGGTGAGGCGCGGCGGCTGTCAAGCTATACCCAGATGCTGCAGGAAACCTACGGCGAAGTCGCCACACTGGTCCGTAAGGACCGTGAACAGACGATCAACGGCCCGATGGACCTGCTGAACGCCATCCTTCAGGAAGGCGAAAAGGGCCTGTCGCTGCAACGCTACAAGGGCTTGGGCGAGATGAACCCCGAACAGCTGTGGGAAACCACGCTGGACCCGGTCGTGCGGACGCTGGTGCAGGTCAAGGTCGATGACGTGACCGAGGCCGACGACATCTTCACCAAGCTGATGGGCGACGTGGTCGAACCGCGGCGCGATTTCATCCAGTCGAACGCGCTGTTCGTGGAAAATCTGGACGCCTGAGCCGTTTCCAACTGCCGATCTTTGGGCCACAGTCGGCAGGGACTGCGGCTTGACAATCTTGCGTGAGCAAACATATTCAAGTTCAGGAATGTATTTCGGGCTCTGGCCCCCCTTGCCGCTTGAAAGGTCGAGATCGTGCAGAAACACCTGATGATCCTTCTGGCTGCGCTGGCGCTTCCACTTGCCGCCACCGCAGCGCCGGTCCAGCCGGTTGAGATCACGGAATGGAAAGCGGTCTATGGGCGCATCGAATCCCGCAACCGCATCCCGGCACGGGCGCGGCTGGGCGGGACGCTGGTCGATTTGAAAGTTTCCGAAGGGGATCAGGTCACCGCGGGCCAAGTGTTGGCGCAAGTCATCGACGAAAAGCTGGCGTTCCAGCTTTCGGCGACCGATGCGCGACTGGACAGTCTGAACGCGCAACTGGAAAACGCCCGCTCCGAGCTGAAGCGTGGGGAAGAGCTTCAGGCACGTGGGGTAACGACGGTTCAGAGGCTGGATGCCCTGCGGACGCAGGTCGATGTGCTGAGCGGCCAGATCGAAGCATCGCGGGCGGATCGCCGGGTGATCGAACAGCAGGCGGCGGAAGGCGCTGTTCTGGCGCCAATCGCCGGTCGGGTGCTGTCGGTGCCGGTGGCCACGGGGGCCGTGGTGATGCCCGGAGAGGAAATCGCCTCGGTCGGCGGGGGCGGGATCTTCTTGCGCCTTGCGGTGCCGGAACGTCACGCAACCGGATTGCAGGAAGGTGCGGAAATCCTGATTGAACAGGGCGATACGGCAGGAACAGGCAAGCTTGCGAAGATCTATCCGCTGATCGAAAACGGTCGCGTTCTGGCCGATGTGGATGTGGCCAGCCTTCCGGATCGCTTCTACGACGCGCGGGTTCTGGTGCGCCTGCCGGTCGCCACGCGCAAGGCGCTTCTGGTGCCGGCCGCGCTGGTGAAGTCCCACGCCGGGCTTGATGCCGTTCAGGTGATGACGCCGGAAGGTTCGCAGATGCGGACGATCGTTCCGGGGCCGCGCCACATGATCGGTGGGGAGGAAATGGTCGAAGTTCTGTCCGGGCTACAGGCCGGCGACGATCTGGCGGGGCAGAAATGACAGATCATCCTGTTCGCCATGCCTTGGGCATTGCCGGGGCGCTTACGCGTGCGTTCATCGCTTCGGCACTGACGCCCTTGTTCATTCTGGCGGCGCTGGCTGCCGGTTTGGTGGCCCTGACCGCACTGCCGCGCGAGGAAGAGCCGCAGATTTCCGTTCCCATGGTCGATATCCACGTCCAGGCCCCGGGACTTGGTGCCGAAGATGCGGTCAAGCTGGTGACAGAACCGCTTGAGGTGATCGTCAAGGGCATCAACGGGGTCGAACACGTCTATTCCTCGACCCGCGACGACGCCGCGATGGTCACTGCCCGGTTCGAGGTTGGCACCAGTTCGGAAAACGCGATCCTGCGCATTCACGAAAAGGTTCGCGCCAACCTGAACCGGATTCCCGTGGGCATCCCTGAACCGCTGATCATCGGACGCGGCATTGACGATGTGGCGATCCTGACCCTGACCTTCGCAGGTGCGGATGGTCAGGCGGTTCCGGCCAATGACCTGACGCGGATCGCCCGGCTGGTGCAGGCCGAAGTCGCGAAGACCGAAAACGTGGGCCAGACCTATCTGGCCGGTGATGTGACCGAAGCGATCCGCATCACGCCCGACCCGGACAAGCTGGCGCTGTATGGCGTGACGCTCCAGCAGCTTGCGGGGAAGGTCCAGCAGGCCAACCGCACGCTCAATACCGGCAAACTGCGGGACGCGGGCCAGCAGATCGACCTGGTGGCCGGACAGACGCTGACCGCACCGGCCGAAGTCGCCGATCTGCTGCTGACGACACGGGACGGGCGGCCGGTTTATGTGGCCGATGTGGCTGAGGTGAGCTTCGTTCCCGATACGTCGGAACACATCGTCAGCATGGTCCGCAAAGGCGCGAGCGGGGCGGTGGAGCGTGTGCCTGCGGTCACGCTTGCGGTTGCCAAACGTGCGGGCGCGAATGCGGTCGTGGTGGCCGAAGCGGCGCTGCACCGGATCGAGGCCCTGCATGGCAACCTGATCCCGGAAAACGTCACCATGACAGTGACGCGCGATTACGGCGAAACCGCCAGCGAAAAGGCCAATGAACTGCTGTTCCACCTGGGCCTTGCGACGGTGTCGATCATCGGTCTGGTGTTCCTGGCCATCGGCTGGCGCGAAAGCATCGTCGTGGCGATCGTCATTCCGGTGACGATCCTTCTGACGCTGTTTTCGGCCTGGATCATGGGCTACACGCTGAACCGCGTCAGCCTGTTCGCCCTGATCTTTTCCATCGGCATCCTGGTCGACGACGCCATCGTGGTGATCGAAAACATCGCGCGGCACTGGGCAATGGGTGATGGCCGCGACCGCCGCACCGCTGCCATCGACGCCGTGGCCGAGGTCGGCAATCCCACCATCGTCGCGACGCTGACGGTCGTCGCGGCGCTGCTGCCCATGCTCTTCGTCTCCGGCATGATGGGGCCCTACATGAGCCCGATCCCCGCGAATGCCAGCGCCGCGATGATCTTTTCCTTCTTCGTCGCGGTGATCATCACGCCTTGGCTGATGGTCAAGGTCGTCGGCAAGGCCAAGATGGCAAGCCACGGCGCCCATTCGGACGGGGAGCTTCCGGGTGGTGCGTTGGGTCGCATCTTCGGCCACGCGGCGCGACCGATCCTGAAGACCAGGGCGCGCAGCCTGACCTTCCTTCTGGTGATCGCGGCACTGTCCTTCGGGTCGCTCAGCCTGCTGTATACGCGGGACGTCACGGTCAAGCTTCTGCCCTTCGACAACAAATCCGAACTGGCGGTGATGATCGACCTGCCCGAGGGCGCATCCGTCGAAGATACCGACCGCGTGGCGCAGGACGTGGCGCGGGTGGCGCTGGGCCTGCCCGAGGTGATGGCCGTGCAGACCCATGCCGGAACGCCGGCGCCCTTCAATTTCAACGGGTTGGTGCGGCATTACTTCATCCGGCAGGAACCGCAACTGGGCGAGGTGCAGCTGAACCTGACGCCGAAGGCCGACCGCGACCGCGCCAGCCATGATGTGGCGCTGGACCTGCGGCAGCGGCTGGCGGCCATCCCCGTCCCGCCGGGGACCAGCCTCAAAACGGTTGAACCGCCTCCCGGCCCCCCGGTGATGGCGACGCTTCTGGCCGAGGTCTATGGGCCCGATGCCGAAACGCGGCGGGCTGCGGCGGAAAAGGTCAAGCAGGCCTTCAGGGCGGTGCCCTTCATCGTTGACGTCGACGACAGCTACGGCGAACAGCCGCGCCGTTTGCGCGCGACGATTTCCACCGATGATCTGGAGTTCTTCGGGGTCCAGGAACAGGACGTGTTCGACACGCTGGCCATCCTGAACGGCGGGCAGACGGTGGGCTATTCCCACCGGGGCGAGGGGCGCTATCCGATCCCGCTGCAAATCGCGCGCGACAAGGGTTCGAAGGTTCTGGATGAAACCTTCCTGACCACGCCCATCCCCACGAACGTCCTGCCAGGCGCGCGGGGGGTGGTCGAGTTGGGCGATGTCGTGCGGGTGGCCGAGGAAAAGGCGTCTTATCCGATCTTCCGCCACAACGGTCGCGCAGCGGAAATGATCACTGCCGATCTGGCCGGCACCTTCGAGGCGCCGCTTTACGGGATGCTCGCTGTCTCGGATGAACTTGACAAGATGGAGTGGCCCGAAGGCGCCAAGCCCGAAATCGCCCTTCACGGCCAGCCCGAGGATGAATCCCGCGTCACCCTTCTGTGGGACGGCGAATGGGAGGTGACCTATGTCACCTTCCGCGACATGGGCGCCGCTTTTGCTGTCGCGATGCTGGGAATCTATATCCTGGTGGTTGCGCAGTTCGGGTCATTCAAACTGCCGCTGGTGATCCTGACGCCCATCCCCTTGACGTTCCTGGGGATCATGCTGGGCCACTTGCTGTTTGGCGCGCCGTTTTCGGCCACGTCGATGATCGGCTTCATCGCGCTGGCGGGGATCATCGTGCGAAACTCGATCCTGCTGGTGGACTTCATCCGTCATTCCAGCCCCGGGACGCGTCCCACGGTCCAGACGCTGATCGAGGCGGGGGCGATCCGGTTCAAGCCGATCCTGCTGACCGCGATTGCCGCGATGATCGGCGCGGTGGTGATCCTGGCCGATCCGATTTTTCAGGGGCTGGCGATTTCGCTGCTGTTCGGGCTTCTCAGCTCGACCCTGCTGACGGTGCTGGTGATCCCGGCGATCTACCGGGTGTTCCGCACTGCGTGAACCAGCGGGCGGAGGTCAGACGACCACCGCCTGCGCCGCCTGGTCGCCCACGCCGAAGACGCGCTTGTAACGTTCGATTTCCGCCGCCGGCCCCAGCGCCTTGGTCGGGTTGTCCGAAAGCTTTACCGTCGGGCGTCCATCAGCACTGACGGCCTTGCAGACAAGGCTCAGCGGTTCCAGCGCATTGTCGGGCGCCAGGCCGCGGAAATCGTTGGTCAGAAGCGTTCCCCAGCCGAAGCTGACCTTGACGCGGCTGGAAAAACGGGCGTGCAGGGTTTCGATCTGTTCGACGTCCAGCCCGTCTGAAAAGATCACCAGCTTTTCGCGCGGGTCTTCGCCGTGGGACTTCCACCAGTCGATTGCAAGCTCGGTCCCCGCCACCGGGTCGCCGCTGTCGATGCGGATGCCGGTCCATTTCGCCAGCCAGTCGGGGGCGCGTTTCAGAAACCCTGCGGTGCCGTAGGTGTCCGGCAGGATGATCCGCAGGTTACCTTCGTGTTCATCATGCCAATCGGCCAGAACGTCATAGGGGGCCTGCAAAAGCTCGGCGTCGCTGTCGGCCAGCGCGGAATAGACCATGGGCAGTTCATGGGCATTGGTGCCGATGGCTTCGATGTTGCGGCGCATGGCGATCAGGCAGTTTGACGTGCCGGTGAAGGCATCGCCCAGCCCTTCGATCATCGCCTGCACGCACCAGTCCTGCCACAGGTAGGAATGCCGCCTGCGCGTGCCGAAATCGGCGATCTTCAGCCCCTTGATCTTGCGCAGCCGTTCGATCTTTTCCCAGATGCGGGTCATGGCGCGGGCGTATAGCACCTGCAGTTCGAACCGGCCCATATGGCGCATGGCGGCGCGGGACCGCAGCTCCATGATGATGGCAAGGGCCGGTATTTCCCATAGCATGACCTCGGGCCATTTGCCGTCAAAGGTCAGTTCATACTGGCCGTCCTTCACCTCGAGCTGGTAGGGCGGCAGGCGGAAATTCTCGAACCACTCCATGAAATCGGGGCGGAACATCTGGCGTTTGCCGTAGAAGGTGTTGCCGCGCAGCCAGGTGCTTTCGCCCCGCGTCAGCGACAGGGTGCGGATGTGATCCAGCTGGGCGCGCAGGTCTTCTTCGGCGATGATGTCGGCCAAGCGGATGCGGGTGGTCCGGTTGATCAGGCTGAAGCGCACGTTGGTGTCGGGCCGGTTGCGGAAGATCGACTGGCACATCAACAGCTTGTAGAAATCGTCATCGACCAGAGAGCGAACGATTGGGTCGATCTTCCAGGTGTGGTCGTAGACGCGGGCGGCGATATCCATGGATCAGTCCTTCAGTATGACACCAGCGGCCCGCATGTCGGCCCGCGCCTGTGCGAGCGAGCCGTTCAGGTCGATGGCCCGGCAAGCGCCTTCCAGCACGGTCACGGCAAAGCCCAGTCGGGCCGCATCGATGGCCGAATAGGCCACACAGAAATCGGTGGCGAGGCCCACAAGAGTCAGGTGCGTGACACCCCGGTTGCGCAGGTAGCCTTCCAGGCCGGTGGGGGTGGTGCGGTCGTTCTCGAAAAAGGCCGAATAGCTGTCGATCTGGGGGCGAAAGCCCTTGCGGATCACCAGATCGGCGCGATCAGTATGCAAGGCGGCGTGGAACGCGGCGCCTTCCGTCCCTTGCACGCAATGGACAGGCCAAAGCACCTGCGGGCCATAGGGCATCTGCGTCAGGCTGAAGGGCTGAGCGCCGGGGTGGTTCGCGGCAAAGGAGAGGTGGTTTGCCGGATGCCAGTCCTGCGTCAGCACGCGCACCGGAAAATCCTCGATCAGCGCGTTGACGCGCGGGATGATCGCATCGCCGTCGGCCACCGCCAGCAGTCCATCGGGGCAGAAGTCGTTCTGGACGTCGACCACGATCAGGGCTTCATGTTCTAGGCGCATCGCGGTTCCTCCACTGCACCTGACAATCGGTAAGCAGCGGGGCAGGGGCGGTCAATGGCCGGCATGGGTTGTCTCGGGCGTCGGTGCTTGCTAAGTCGCGGGGCTTTCTTTCCAAAGGTGTTCCATGACCGCCCCGGCGATCGGCATAGATTTCGGTACATCGAACACCGCGGCGGCGGTTCTAGACCAGGGCCGACCGCGGATCATCGCGCTGGAACCGGGGCAGGAGACACTGCCGACGGCGATCTTTCTGGATTACGCATCGCGCCATACCTACTACGGCCGCGATGCGGTTTCGGCGCTGATCGACGGTCGTGACGGGCGCTTCATGCGGGCGCTGAAAAGCGTGCTGGGTACGCCCTTGGCGAGGGAACGGCGGACGTTCCTGAACGAACGGCTTACACTTCTGGACATCGTCGCCCGGTTTCTGGCCGAGGTCCGCGCCCGTGCCTCTGCCGAACTGGGGGCTGATGTGCGGTCGGTCGTGGCGGGGCGGCCGGTGCATTTCCATTCGGCGGACGCCGCCCGGGATGCCCAGGCGGCGGCGGATCTGGCCGAATGCTACGCGATGGCGGGGTTCGAGACGGTCCGCTTTCTGGCTGAGCCGGAAGCCGCTGCGCTGGCCGCTGGTGCCATCGATGGCCTGAGCCTGATTGTTGACATCGGCGGTGGTACTTCGGACTTCACGCTGTTTCGGAGCGACGGCGGCAAGATGGAGGTTCTGGCCTCGCATGGCGTCCGCATTGGCGGGACCGATTTCGACAAGGCGCTGAGCCTTGCCCATGTGATGCCGCTGCTGGGCATGGGCGGCGAGTTGAAAAACCTCTTGGGAAAGGGCCGCAACAGCGTTCCCCCGTCGCTGTATCTGGATCTGGCATCGTGGGAGAAGATCGCTTTTGTCTATGGGGCGGACAGCCTGCGCGAAGCGCGGCAGATGCTGAAGCTGGCCGTCGATCCCTATCGTATGCAGCGCCTGGTCACCGTGTTGGAGATGCATCTGGGCCATGACCTGGCCTTCATGGTCGAAGCCGCGAAAATCACCGCGAACGGATCGGGAATGGGGGAGATCAACCTGTCCGTTATCGAACCCGGATTGCAGCCGCCGCTTTCCGAAGCCGATCTGATGACCGGCCTCTGGTCGATGGTGGAACGCATCGGGCAGGCGGCCTCGGACACTGCGACATTGGCGGGGGTTGCCGAAGAGGCCGTGGACCGGGTGGTGTTCGTTGGCGGATCAAGCCTGATCGGGGTCTTGGACCGGCTGATGCGCGTGCGGTTCCAGAATGCCGAGTTTGAATATTCCGAAGTCTTCACCGCCGTCGTCGATGGGCTGGCGCTGGCCACCGCCGAAGGCTGAGGCGCTTTATTTCGCCGGACAGAAGGCGTATCGGACACCCATGCAGATCGTCGCCGCGCTTTATCATTTCATTCCGTTCGCCGATCCCGCGGCGCTTCGCCAGCCGCTTCTGGACCTGTGTCTGGCTGAAGGCATTCGCGGCACGCTTTTGCTGGCGCGGGAAGGGATCAACGGCACCATCGCGGGCCCGCGCACAGGAATTGACCGGGTGCTGGCGCATATCCGCAGCCTGCCGGGGTGCGCGGCGCTGGAATGGAAGGAATCGACCGCCACCCGGATGCCCTTCGGGCGGATGAAGGTGCGGCTGAAGTCGGAAATCGTCACAATGGGCCAGCCCGACATCGACCCGCGCCGCGCAGTGGGTCGTTATGTCCTGCCGCAGGACTGGAATGACCTGATCCGCCAGCCCGATGTTGCCGTGATCGACACGCGCAACGATTACGAAGTCGCCATCGGCACGTTCGAAGGAGCCATTGATCCGGGAACCCGCACCTTCCGCGACTTTCCGGCCTGGTGGGCGCAGAACGCCGCGCGATTCCACAACAAGCGGATCGCCATGTTCTGTACCGGCGGAATCCGCTGCGAGAAGTCGACCAACTTCCTGCTGCAACAAGGTGTGGCCGAGGTTTACCACCTGAAGGGCGGCATCCTCAGGTATCTGGAGGATGTGCCCGAGGAAACGTCAGCCTGGAAGGGCCAGTGCTTCGTCTTCGACCAGCGCGTCAGCGTCGGTCACGGGCTAGTGCAGGGTGACCTGAGCCTTTGTCATGCCTGCCGGCGCCCCCTGACCGCCCAGGATCGGGGACATCCGTCCTATGAAGAGGGCGTCTGCTGCCCGCATTGTACGGATGAATACAGCGAAGCCGATCGCCTGCGCTTTCGCGAACGCCAGCGTCAGGCTGTCTTGGCGGCGGCGCGGGGGGTGGACCACTTCTGCGCGTCCTGACGGAATGACCGCTTGGTCAGCACTTCCATCTGCCGGTAGCGGCGTTCGGCCACGCGCGACCAGTCATAGTCCTGCACCGCATCCCATGCACGGTCCGCGATCGCCTGCCGCTGATCCGAGTCGAAGGCCAGCGTGTTGATCCGTTCTCGCAGTTCATCGGTGGTGCCGGTGGACAAAAGGCTGATGCAGCCGGTGTCCGATCCGATCCGCCCGGCGCCCATGGGACTTGCAATCATGGGCAGCCCGGCCGCGCAGACCTCGTAGGTCATCAGGGGATCGCCTTCCTCGAGCGAGGGGAGGAGCGCCAGATCGGCATTGCGGTATTCGGCCGGCAGGTCTGCTGTGAAACCGCCGTGCGACACGTTGGGCAAATTGAGGACATCGGCATAACGCTCGGCAATCGACGCCTCGACCGATCCCAGAAGCCGCAGTTCGATGTTGCGGGGCAAGCTTGGCCAGATTTCCAGAACCTTGTGAATCCCCTTGCGGACATTCGGGCTGCCGCCGAACAGGACACGCACAGGTGCATCGGCCGGACGCTGGGTCCGCTTCGGCCGGACCTGAGGAACGTAGGTGCCATAGCTTGTGGGCAGGCTGCGCGCCTGGAAGGCGGTGCCGGCGAAGGCGGATTCAGTTCCCTGGCTGGGGGAGTAGATCGCGGTGCAGCGGCTGTAGCGTTCGTACTGGTTGCGGATCCTGTCGGCCGTGATGCCGTGGCTGGGCGGCAGGCCGATCGCGTCGTATTCGGCGTCCAGGATGTCCTTCGCGAAGTCCATCAGGGTATTGACCGATTCGCCAATGATCGTCACGCCCCGTGCAATCAGCTTGTCATAAACATCCAGCGGTGCGGCAGGCCAGATATGCGCCACATCCTCGGGGCCGACGGACCGCAAGAACTGATGGTTCAGGACCGGGTCGATCCAGCGCCTGAGGCGCGCATAGCCCAGCCGCGCCGTGTAAGGGGGCAGCACCGCCCGGACGGCGACATCGCGCGCCACGCGAATGTCCATGCGGGGCACATGCAGGACCGTTCGGTAACCGTCCGATGTCGCACCCGAGAGGATGCCCGCGCAGGCATTCCCGACACCGCCGGACGCGCAGGGCATGGAGAACAGGATCTTGACACTTGGGCCGGGCATTGAGGTTCCGATTCTTGGCTGTCAGGGGCCGGTTTCCTGTCAGGGTGTCATACCCCGTCGTCATGTCCAGCACTTTTGCAGTTGCAGCATACCACCGAACGCGACCGTGCCCAATCCGGCTTTTCGATCGGCGGTTGTTCGCCAGTCTGATGGCTGGCCTTGCGGACACACAGCGGCGTGATCTGGTTGTGCAGCCATTCTTTTGCCGGAAATGCGACGCTAGAGCTACTCTGAGCCCGGTCGGCCGGTTGTCCGGTGGACTTCGGTGCCCGGACTGCACTAACAGACTCGGACCAACGGATAAGGATCCATGGCCTCAGTAACCGCAGACAGCCAGATGCGAGCCGCAGGCGCGGCCGGCGCGGTTCACCGCCGTCCGTGGATTGCGATATTCGCATTGATCACACTCATGCTGCCGATCAGTGTGGATGCTGGCAGCCTGCATCTGACGCCCTCGCGGACCTATTTCCTGGTGACCAGTCCCTTCCTGCTGTTCGGGCTGGTGACCGGAAAATATGGCCGGTTCAATGGTGTCGACGGCCTGGTGCTGGGCTACATGGCCTGGCGGACGATGATTCCCTTCATCCACAATCCGGACGTCGCGCTGCAATACGCGGGCTCGAACACGGTCATCTTCCTTGGCGGTTATCTCTGCGCCCGCTGTTCGATCCGGTCGGCGAACGATTTCCGCATCGCGGCCAAGCTTCTGGGCGCCTTCGTGATCTTCAGCGTTCCCTTCGCGATCTCGGAGGCGATGACGAGCCGGATGATCATACCGCGTTTCCTGGAAATGATTCCGTTCATCACAAGCGTCAGTGACGTGAATTACCGGCCCCGCATGGGGTTGAACCGTGTGCAGTTCGTCTTTGCCCATCCGATTCTCTACGGGCTGTTCTGTTCGTTGGGGGTGGCGACCTACTTTACGGCGATGAAAGGCTTCATTCTGGGTATACGCCGATGGATATTTTCGGGCCTGATGGTCCTGGCGGTCTTTCTGTCGGTTTCGAGCGGGCCCTTCCTTGCCACGCTGGTTCAGTTGGGCCTGCTGGTCTGGGCCTTCCTTCTGCGCAATGTCGAGACTCGCTGGAAGATCCTGGGCGGCATTGCCGTCGTGATCTACATCATCCTTGAACTCGCCTCCACGCGACCGGCGATCTACGCCATCACCTCGATCCTGTCCTTCGATCCGGCGACGGCGAACGTTCGCAAGATCCTTCTGGACTACGGCCTTGCGCAGGTGGCCCGGACACCGATCCTGGGGATCGGCTTCAACAAGTGGGATCTTCCGGTCTACATGAGCGGAAGCCTCGACAACTTCTGGCTGGCAAACGCGCTGGTCTTCGGTGTTCCTGCGTTCCTGCTGTATTTCGCGTCGTTCCTGTGGGCGCTGATTTCCGTGGGCAAGCGCGACTTTCCCCGGGGCAGTCCTCTGGCGAACATCCGGCTGGGTTGGGGGGTCGTGCAGGTCAGCGTCATGCTGACCCTTGCCACCGTCTATATCTGGAGCGAGCTTGCCTCGCTGGTCATGTTCGTGCTGGGGAGCGGAATCTTCCTTCTGGGTGCCACCGAAGAGGAGGGCCGGACGACGACCGCGCCCGAGGTTCCCATGCGTCCGGCCGGGCCTGTCTTCACGCGGTTTCCAGCTTCCGACACGGGCCCTTCTGCGGGGACTCAGGGCCGCCGCGATCCGAACCCCCTTCCATTCAGCAGGTCAAGCTCATGACATCCAAGCTGTTTCCCAATCGCTCGGCGCTGCTGGATTCGCTGCGCGCCGTGGCGGTGATCATGGTGGTGGTCTTCCACGTCGCCACCCGCTATCCGGCCGAGACGCTGGACCCCCTTGCGCGGGTGTTTCTGCGTTACGGCTTTTTGGGGGTTGACGTCTTTTTCCCGCTGAGCGGGTTCCTGATCACGCGGTTCCTTTTGTCCCATGACGGTCCGGGCGCGATCAAGGCCTTCTTCCTGCGGCGGGTGTTCCGGATCATTCCGCTTTACATGGTGGCGGTCACGATCTTCTACGTCGCGGCGCGGGCCACCGGGTACGAGGCCGAGAACCTGCCGTTCATCTGGGCCACCTACACATTCCTGACGGGCTGGTTCGCCTTCCTGAACGGGCCGGACAGCACACCCTACACCATCACCTGGTCGCTGTCGGTCGAGGAATTCGCCTATCTGATCTTCGGTCTGGCGGCTTGGGTGCTGCGCGGATCGTTCCGAAGCTTCCTTGTCGTCGTGGCGGTGCTGCCGTTCCTGCTTCGGCTTTACCTTTATGCCCAGGGTCACGAAAACATCTATTATTTCCCGCTGGCGCGACTGGACTCGATCGCCTTCGGCGGTCTGACCGCCGTGCTGATCGCTCATGTCCGTCACCTTTGGGCCTGGCTTGCGGGGGCTGCGGTCCTGGCTGCGGGCGTGATGCAGGTGGACGGCGTGCTTGGGAACGCCATGCTGTTCACGACCGTCACGCTGATTGCCTGCACCCTGATCGCGCTGGCCGAGGGACCGTTCCGCCAGATGCGCGGCCGGGTCTGGTCGGCGCTAGGGAACGTCGGTCTTTATTCCTACTTCATCTACCTTTTCCATTTCTTTAACCTTTACGCGCTGGACATGATGTTCCGCAAAGCCGGCCTCGGACTGCCACCCTTCTGGGTGATGAGCCTTCTGTGCCTGCTGGCGACCTATGTACAGGGATGGATCTCGTTCCGGTTCTTCGAAGAGCCCATCATGTTGTTCGGACGACGGCTTGAAAAAAGCGTGTCCAGCCGCAGATCCGCAGCCCCGGAGGCAAGATGACCGAAATGTCCGCGCCCATTGCCTACAAGAAGGCCAGGAAGCGTGGCCTGAACAAGCTTTCAGGGTTGCGCAACCTGCTGATCGACGTGCGGCGGGCCTGGTATCGCCGGGTCTGGGGGATGGACCTCCACCCGACGGTTCAGTTTTCCCTGTCGGCGAAGTTCGACCGGACCTTCCCCATCGGCGTTCATGTCGGGCCGCATACCTACATCGCCTTCGAAAGCCGCATCCTGACCCATGATCGGACGCGGGGCCTGTATCTGCACACGCGGGTGGGTGCCAACTGCTTCATCGGGGGCAACAGCATGATCCTTCCGGGAGTCGAAATCGGTGACAACTGCGTCATCGGCGCAGGTTCGGTCGTGACAAAATCTGTCCCGCCGCGATCGCTGGTAGCGGGCAATCCGGCGCGGATTCTGCGTGAGAACATCGAAGTCGGGGAATACGGCCGGTTCCTGACGGCGGATGCGATGGAATCCGCGCTGGCCGAACAGGGCCTGACCTGAGGCGGCCTTTGCTTCTGCTGCTGGCCGGCCTGATCCTGGCGGCAGTGGCCGGGCTTTGGCTGCTGAATTCCGTGCGGTCCCCTGCGCCCCCGCCGGCAGACCGGCCGCTGCCAGTGGCCAAGCTTCCGAACCACCCGCTGCGGATCGTGGCTCTGGGCACCAGCCTGACCGCGCGCGCCTTCTGGCCCGAGCGCCTGGCCGCCGACCTGACAAGCTGCCTTGGCCATCCGGTACAGGTGGGCCGTGTGGCCCGCCCGGGGGCGCGTTCGGACTGGGCGCTGGAACAGGTGGAACGGGTTCTGGCGGCCGCGCCCGACATCGTGGTGATCGAATTTGCGATCAACGATGCCGATCTGCTGGATGGTGTTTCCGTTGACACGTCTGTCACCCGGCACCTGCAACTGGTTGGCCGCCTGACCAAGGGGCTAAGCGCGCCGGCCATCGTGTTGATGACGACGAACCCGGTCGCGCCGGGCTGGCGGACGCTGCAACGCCCCCGGCTGGGCGCCTATTATGCGGCTTATCGCGGACTGGCGGCGCAGACCAACAGCGGGCTGGCCGACATCTGGCCGCGCTGGACAGACGGGCCCGGCGGCGACGGACTGCACCCCGCCCCCGAGTTCGAGGCGGGGCTGACGCTTCCGGTGCTGCGCAGCCTGATTGCGGCGCGTTATGGCAAGACGTGCGCGCCTCGCGGATAGCTGACAAACCCTTGAAGAACCCGCGCGCCCCCGCCGCGGGACCGGCAACGCATCTACCGCACGTCCTATGGTCGGTGCCGACCGGCCGGCAGGGCAGGGCCTGCGCAAGGGCCGTTTCACCCGTTCGGACCGGCTGCAACCCGACGCGCAGCGGGCCGGGGCTTCCCGACCGTGGCCGTCCTCCAAAAGAGGCGTCCCATGATCTATCTTTCCTCCCTTGGCCTGCGGTCCTTGCACCGCGCGTCGGGGGCCGTCTTGCCACCCAGCGAGACCGTTCTTGTCACTCCGCTGACGCGGGACAGAAGCCTTTTCGACAGCGGTGCGGTTTTCGGACGATCGGCGGCGACCGTCCCGGTTTCCGGCAGCGGAACGGCTGGATTTACCGTCGAGGTTCGCGCGGTGACGACCGATGATGGTGGCGCGGGCACAACCGCCTGGAGCGATCTGGCCATGATCGGGGCGGCAGGCACCTGGTCCGGCAGCGTGACCGTACCCAAATCCGCGTCGTGGTACCGGATCGAGGCACGCCTGAAGGAAAAGCCGGTGGTCAAGGCCCTGTCAGCGACCCGCTTCGGGGTGGGCCATGTCATCGCGATCTGGGGCCAGTCCGAGGTCGAGCGGATCATCTCGACATTCTACAACGGCATTCCGGCGCCCGCGGTTCTTGACCCGGAAGCGGTGCAGATTATCACCGGCGCGACATCGACCCCGACGCGGGCCTTCGTGACGACGGCGACGCCGCAGACGGCGGCGGTGGCGGCACTGGCCAACACGCTGATTGCCAGCCGTCCGGGCGAGAAGTTCGCGGTGATCTTCCATTCTGTGCCCGGAACCGATCCGCGCGACCTTGTGGACGACAGCCAATCCGGCCGGTCCTGGGCGCAGGACAAGGCGCTGCATGATTTTGCCTGTGCCGATGGCCAGAATGTGGGAATCGCCGCGATGTCCTGGTTCGCATCGCCCCGAAGCCTGGCTGCAAGCTATGGCGAGGCGATGTTCCCGCTGTTCTCGGGCAAGACCCTTGCGGGGGCTGTCGTCACCATCCCCGGAACGATTAGCCATCAGGGCGGCAGCTATCATGCAGACCATTGGTTCGGAGAGCTTTACGACTACCAGAAGACGAAATGGGTGCCCTATGGACCGCATCGTTTCGATGCCAGCCAGGACCTTCAGGATGCCACCCACGTGGTCGGCGGCGCGACCGAGGCGGCGCTGGCCGCGATCCAGTCCTGCCGGGCCAGCTGGCGCAGCATGCTGGCCAGTCCCCACGCCACGATGTTCCTGCCGCTGGGGATTGAACCCACCACTTATGTGAACGGCTTCGACGACGGCGCCGGTGGCTGGACCGACATCCCGCATCCCGCGGGCAATACAGCCGATGGCACGTCGCAGTGGGCCCGCCTGACGGCCCATGCGATCTTGCGGGCCGCCGGACTGACGACATGGCCGGTGCCGGAGTTCGACCAATGCCAGTGGCAGGCTGACGGATCGCAGGTCGAGGTCTGGTCCTCGGCCGGGCCGATTACCACCACGCGGCTGGCCCGGGGCGAAGCCGCCTTGCCGGCGAACTACCCGCACCGGACCGAAGTCGCAGGGTTCCAGGTCAATGGCGCACCTGCCACAGATGCCCGGATCGTCGCGGGTCGCGTGCGGCTGACCAAGGTAGGTGGCTTTGTCCACGGGGACACCATCACCTTCGGTGAAGGGGGCGCGACCGGCATATTGCAAAGCCCCGAGGACCAGCGGGACGGGCTGTGGAAGAACCTGCCGATCGTCAATGTCGGGGCGACCGGCCTGGAGGGGATTCCGCTGCGGCCGATGCCGCCTGCGGCGATCCTGGCCAACACCTTGCCGGCGGGGCTCCAAAGCTTCACCATCGGCGGTACGGGTCCCCGCTTTGTCGATCCGGTCACGCTTGGCCTCGTGTCGCGGCTGACCGTTGTCTATGAGGGATCCTTTGACACCCCCGCGACCTCGTCCCAGCCGCTGGTGCCAACGGGTGGAAACGTGACCTTCACGATCCTGAACACCCGCAAGCCCCGGCTGTACCTGAAGGACAGCGCCAACACGATCTTCGTCAACAGCGTGTCTCTGGCGAATGCGCTGCCCACGGGGCCGGTGCGCGTTGTGCTGTCGGTGGACCTGGTCGCAGGTTTCATGCGCTTCTGGGTCAATGGAACGCTGGAGGGGAACTTCACGGTCGGCGCCAACTCCGGCTCTATCGCCGCGGCCACGCGGCAGTTGTCGCTGATGGCCACCAATACCGGAACCCTTCAGACCACCGGGGTCTTCACCCGGCTGGCCGTCTGGAAGGCCGCGACCGCCGACGGAGCAGATCCTGCGGGCGCTGCCTACAAGGTGCTGACAGGGCCGGCCGCCGTGATCAACGGCGACAGCTGGAAACAGGGCGGGAACGCCACCTGAGAAACGAAAAGGCCGCTGGAGCGATCCAGCGGCCTTTGATCTGTCAAGGTCCGCGCCCTTACCAAAGCGCGATGATTGCGCCCGCCGTGGTTCCGGTGTTCAGGACGCGGGCCGCGCGCACGGGGAGGATCGACCCCGCAGCGCAGTTTTCGAAGGTTATGGCCTGCCCGCCCGCCATGACGACCGCCACATTTCCGGCGGTGCCGACGAAAAGCGCACGGGAGAGCTGCGTCAGATCTGCGGAATCACTCGGCACAACCCGCAGCCCATCACGCGCCGGCGCGACAAGATTGGTCGGAAAGTCAGAGAATCGGTCCATTTCGGGGAAATCCTTGTCCAAGAACCTGAGCAAAAGACGGCGCATCAGCAGATCTGCGCCGCAAGAAGAGCGGGCCGGCGCTGAAAGTAAGAAAGCAGGCGCAGATCTGCCCACTGTTGGTGCGACGGTTTCACCAAACTTGACGAAAATCCTTAATATATGGGGAGTTGAGCGAACGGCGAGAATGGGGCATGGTGGCGAAAGTCTGGCCGTCCATTGCGTGCGCAGGCGTTCTGCGCTGTGCTGATCGGGCTGGTTTGGTTCCTGTTCCGGAACCATTCGAACCCGGTTCGGGACATCGGCCCATGATTGAAACCAATTCTGCCCAATCTTTGCCACGAAGTTTGTGATTGTTCCACATCAAGACACATTGTGAGAGGGAACTACCATGATCGGGATCCGCGCCCTACTGATGGCAGGATGCAGCGCAGCGTTCTGCGGAACGGGCGCATGGGCCACGGACTTCTATGTGAAGCCAGCCTCACCCGGGCCGGTCGCCGGAACGCCTCTGGGCGCCGTCAACCTTCAATCTTCAACTGTGGTAGAGCCGGAGGCCACATCGGGCAGCTTCTACAAGCGGCTGCGACCGACGGTTTCCGGCAGTGATGCCACGACGACTTGGGTCAATCCCGAGACAACGCAACCGGTTTCCGGCAGCACCTTGTCCGGCGAGACATCCCCCACGCCGACCACCACGCTGACGCCTGTGACGCAGCCCGTGACCAATCCCGGCGCGCCCTGGAATTCCGTCGATGAACTGCTGAAATCAGGTCAGGTCCAAGGCGGAGATCGCATCCTGCTTATGGGCGGATATTATGGCGCTCTGAACATCCGCAACGCGAAGTTTGCCACCCCGGTGACCATTCAGCCGGTGCCGGGCCAGATTGCGCACGCGGAAACGATGACGGTCCGTGCCTCAAGCAACCTGATCATCCGCGACCTGAAACTTTGGGCGCTGACGGAAAACCACCCCGTGAACCTGGTGATCCGCAACTACGGCGACACGTCAAACATCACCTTCACCAACCTCGATGTTCGCGCCTACAAGGACAGCGCCAACTACATGAAGTGGACGCAAGCCAAGTGGCTGGCCAACCAGCGCAGCGGCTTCTTCATCGATGGTGCAAACATCACGATCCAGAACAACCGCGTCACCGGGATCTACCATGGCATTCAGACCCTGGGTCCGAACGCCATCATCCGCAACAACATTGTCGACGGCTTCGGCGGCGACGGCATGCGGGCGCTGGGTGCGAATTCCCTGGTGCAGGGCAACAAGCTTCAGAACTGTTTCCAGATCAACACCAACCACGCGGATGGTTTCCAATCCTTCTCGCGCGATCCGGTTACTGGCAAGGCGGGCATCGGGGTTCTGGTCGGCCTGCAACTGATCGGCAACAAGATCGTGGAATGGAATTCCTCGGCCACCAATCCGCTGCGCTGCAAGCTTCAGGGCATCGGCATGTTCGATGGCATGTATGACGACCTCGTGATCCAAAACAATCTGATCGTGACGTCCCATTATCACGGAATTGCGGTCGCCGGAACGCGGCGCGCGAAGATCACCAACAACACCGTCATCAACATGAACGGTGGCACGTCGAAATATCCCTGGATCAAGGTCACGCACCACAAGAACGGCACGCTCAGCTCGGACGTGACGATCGCCAACAACATCGCCAACCAGGTTGCGCCTCTGGCCGCCACCATGGCCAACAGCGTGGCCACCAACAACATCGTCCCGATCTGGTCGCGTGACTTCACGGCGCCCCGGACGCTTGACTTCAGTCTGACGACGGGTTCGCCCGCGGTGGACGGCGGAACGGCCAAGTTTGCGCCCAAGGACGATATCCTGAAGGCGCTGCGGCCGAAGGGCAAAGGCCCGGACATCGGCGCCTACGAGACGCGGTAAACATCTCCAGAAACTCCGGCCTCAGGGCCGGAGTTTTCGCTTTTGTGGTGGTGTCAGCGCCTGAGCGGCCATCCAGCCTGCGCGGAGCGCACGGATCCGGAACAGCATGAGCGAAGCGCGCAACTTTTCAGGCGAACCGCGGAGCCTGGGGCTTCGCCACACCTTCGGCAGATGGGCGACGGCGCTAAGCAGCATGACCAAGGATCGCAGCCCCCATTTGACGCGCAGCGCTGGTCCGTCGCCCGCCGTACGGCGCAGCTCAAAGCTTTCCTGGGTGATCCGGCGGAATTTTCGGACCAGCGCCGGCCAGTCCGATCGCGTCGGATGCAAGACGCGCAGGTCTTCTGCCAGCATGATCCGGTAACCTTTGTCTCGCGCTCTCAGGCACCACTCCATGTCTTCGGAGAGCCCGTCGATGAAATCCCCCACCGACAGAAAGACCGCGCGGGTGGTCAGCAAGTTGGCCGTGACCGAAAAACCCTTGTTCTCGATGTAGTCCTTGTAGTCGAAGGCGAAGACAGTCTCGAACGCCTCCGCACCGCTGCGCGGCGGGGGCGTTTCGTCGAACACGTCAATGCCACCTCCCACCAGATCGCCGCGCCGCACCGCCTGCCGCGCGACCGAAAGCCAGTCGGGGGCCGGCACGCAATCCGCGTCCAGAAAGAACAGGTCCGGCGCAGTTGTTTCTTGCACCCCACGGTTGCGTGCGTGGGCTGCACCCTTCCGCGGCTCGGTCACGAACCGCACCTGCGGGAACCGCTGGCGGATCGCGGCCAGATCCTCGGTCGAGCCATTGTCGACGACCACGACTTCGCAGCCGGTCATATCCTGGCGTGTCAAGGCAGCCAGACAGCGGTCCAGCCGGACGGCATCGTTGTAATGCGGGATAATGACTGCGGATTGCACCGGCATCAGGTCGACCCTCGATTCTGTCACTGCCAAACCTATGAAAATTCGACGGATAGTCCTAGCCCTGCCGCATCGATCCGGTCCTCTCGCCGGGTTCCCTTCAACGCAAAGAACTTGTGAAAAGTGGCGTTCCCGCCACAATCGCGGTTCCGCTTACAGAAAAATTCTGTTGCCGAACCAATAACAATCGCCGCGGATGGCGGCGGAATTGGTGATTGTAGGCCAACGATGGGGAATACAGCGGGGAATTCGCCATAACCCGCCGCTAAAGACACAACCCTGGCGTGCGCTGGTGTTGCTCTCCGTCCAAATATGGCGATTTTTTGGCGGCGCCATGTTTCAATTTGGATCAGCCGTGGTACTCTCCCTCAGGTGTTCCCTTTGTGGATTTACCGATTGAACTGAATGGGGTGTGAAAATGGTATCTTTTAAGAAGCTTGCCGCAGGCGCGGCGGGTGTGGCGCTGGCCCTTGGTGTGTCGGCCGCTACGGCGTCGGTGATCGACTTCACGCGTGCCACGACCGGCACCACCGGCACCATCCTGGGCGGCACGGTCAACTGGACCATGACGGCCAATGGCGTGCTGAACAATGCGCAGGCCTTCGACGGCAAGACCACGCCGGTCGGTTCGCCGCTGTCGTTCCAGACCGACGGCTACGGCGTGGGCGCCAAGGATGACGAAATCACCACGTCGAAGAAGGCGCAGGAAGTCATCACTCTGACCTTCGACAAGGCGACCCTGATCGATGCGGTTTATTTCCTTGACCTGTTCGTCGCGCGCACCGGCGGCAGCAAGGAAATCGGCGTCGCAACCTTCGACGGTCTGTCGCAGGTTCTGCTGACCGCGACCGACCTGGCGAACACCGGTTCGGGCTACGTCGCCGCGACCTTCGCGCCGATCCTGGCGAAGGTCATCACCTTCACCGTTCTCGATTCGAACGATGCCTATGGCTACGCCGATGGCGCGCTGGCGGGTGTCGGCATTGCGCCGGTTCCGGTTCCGGCCGCGGGTCTGCTGCTGGTGGGCGGTCTTGGCGGTCTGGCCGCGCTGCGTCGCCGCAAGAAAGCCTGATCCTTCAGGCGCGAATTGGAAAGGCCGGGTGCGAACCCGGCCTTTTCGTTTCAGGTGGCTTTGCCTGGGCTAGTAGTGCCCGTAACTGTAGCCCACCGAATCGTCCTGATAACGACACTTGTTCAGCACGATCCCCAGGACATTGGTCAGGCCAGCCAGTTCCTTTTCGCACAGGTCGATGTTGTTCATCGTCGTGCTTTCCGATGCAGCGACCAGCAGCGCGCTGTCGCAATTGCCCAGGAACCCCAGGTTGTCATCGCTGGCCAGCAGGGGGGACATGTCGAAGATGATGATGTCAGGCCGCCACTGCGCCTCGATCTCGTTCAGGACCGCGATCGTCTGCGGCGACTGCAGCAGTTCGGCGGGATGCGCCGCCGGTCCACGGTTCATCGCCACCAGAAGGTTGTCACCATAGCGCATGGCGCAGTCTTCCAGGGCAGCCCGCCGATCCAGCACTTCCCAGAATGACGATTTCACCGTTCCACCCAAGGCCTTCAACAGCGACGGACGGCGCAGGTCCAGATCGGCCAGCATGACCCGCAGATCCTTTTGCCGCGCCAGGCTGAAGGCCAGGTTCATCGAGATGGTCGTCTTGCCGCAGCCCGGATCCGGGGACGTCACGGCCAGCCGCCGCCAGCCCTTTTCCTTCATGGCACGCAAGGTCCGGGACCGCAGCATGTCATAGGGGCCCGCGTCCTTGCCCCCCTTCAGCGTGGTGATACGGAACCTCTGCGCCCGCTCTTCATCCAGATAGAAGTCGGGAAGCGAGGCCCAGAGCGCGTCGACCGAAGCCGCGGCCGATGGCCTTGCCCCCACCTCTTGCGGTGCCTTGGCGCCCAGCGCCGACTGGCGCATCTCGCGCGCCTTTGCCAATGCGGCTTCAAGTCTTTCCATGGCTCAATTCCTAAATATTGCTCCGCCCGGGTGCGGCATCGATGTCAGAGACGAATGCCAACCTTGGCGGCTGCCCTGGACAGAAGCACATCCAGCGGCAGGTAATAGATGTGAATGGCGTAGATCAGCGCCGGAATTCCGATCACCGCCAGACCGAGAAGGGCCAGAAACATCGAGCGTCGGGCGACGGTTTCATGCGGCGTGCGGATATAGGGAACGGTGGCGATCGGGGTGATTCCGAAGGCCTTGACCAGATCTTTCGGACGGCGAACCGACCTGTTGAGAAGCTCGATCAGCAGGATGGTCCCCAGGCCCAGGAAGATGCCGCCGAAGACACCACCCGCCGCGATCAGCAGCCGCTTGGGTTTCAGCGGACGGTCGGGCACCGTTGCGCCTTCGATCACGGCAACCTTCTCGCCCTTCGACATCGATTCAATGCGGTCGGCGGCCGCGGCCTGCGACTGCTTGGCGACGGCGGTGTTGTACTGCGACTGGATGTTCATCAGGTCGCGGTTCAGGGCATCCAGCGCAATCTGGTTCGCCGGGGTCCGGTCGATCGTGTCCGTCAGAACCTTGAGCTGTTCTGTCAGCTTGTCGCGGGCGGCCTGGGCCTGCCCGATCCGCGCATCGATCGAGGCGATCTGCACATCCAGCATGGATGCGGGCGATCCGGCCGGAGCGGTCGTCTGTGCGCCGGGTGCCACCGGAACCTGCATCTTGACGATGTTTTCCTGCTGCGCGATCTGCGCCCGCAGCATCTTGATCTTGGGATTGTCCTCGGAATAGACGGCCAGCAACTGCTGCAACTGGGCCTGCAAGGCCGCCAGCTGCTTGGCTTCCGGGGTCTGGGCCGCCGCAGTGTTGGCAGCGTCGATCTGACCGGTCGACTTGAAGATGGCGATCAGTCGCGCCCGTTCTTCCTGCAGCGCCGAGATGTTGCGCTCTTCCGTCGATATCCGGTCCTGAAGGCTGGTCTGCTGGGTCAGGCGGAACGACAGGGTGTCGGGCAAGGCGTCCTTGTTCTTTTCCTTGAAGGCCAGGATCTTGGATGACAGTTCGTCCAGTTGCAGCCCCAGCGTCTTCACGTCCTGGTCGAAAAAGCCCAGCGTGTCGCGCGTCGCCTCGGTCCGGGTGGCCACGCTGTCCTTCAGGATCAGCGTCACATACTGATTGACGACTTCGGCCGTGGCCTTGGCCGTGGGCCCCGAGAACCCGATCGTCATCACCGTCGCCTGCTCCTTGCCGGCCTTGTTGGTGATCGAGGTCTGGGAGCGCATGGCCTCGACGATCTCGTCGGGGCTCATGCCCTCCATGTTGCGCACGGCCTTCTGTTCCTTGGCGATCTGCAACAGGTTGGCGCGGGTCATCAGCTTGGACTGCATGACCTGCAACTGCTCCAGCGCTGCCGACTGCACCGTGGGCGGCGCCAGCTGGCCGGGGATCTGCGCCGGTTCGACCAGGAGAATGGCCTGCGCCCAGTAAGTGGGCGGCAGCAGGACCGAAGCGGCGATGGCGGTTGCCGCGACAAGGGCCGAGACGACGATGAAATATTGGATGCGCCGCAGGAAGACTGCGATGTAGTAGTTGAAATCCAGGTTCATTTTCTCTTCTCTTCCTCGGCGGCGATCTGGGCTGCGAAGAACACACCGTCATCCAGCACAGATTGCACAATTCTTTCGTCGACGTGGTGGTGGTCCATGCTCCACGCGTAAAGTAATGCCATATCGCAAAGCTGATTGACCAGCCGGGGGACGCCATGCGTCACGCCGTGGATCATGCTTGCGGCCTGCGGCGTGATTTCTTGCCCGGTTCCACCCGCCGCGGCAAGGCGATGCGCCACAAGTTCCCGCACCGCCTTGTCGTCCAGCGGCATGAGGTGGAAGCTTGCCGCGATCCGTTGCGCCAACTGGCGCAGGGACGGGTCCAGGATCATCTCCCGCAGCTCGGGCTGGCCCACCAGGACCAGCTGGATGATCTCGTCCTTGCCCGAGTTGATGTTGGTCAGCATCCGCAATTCTTCGAGGCTTTCGGGCGAGAGGTTCTGCGCCTCATCGAAGATCAGGACGACACGTCGGCCCGAGGCATATTCGTTGATCAGGAAATCCTGAAGGGTCTGGAACAGGCGAACATATCCGACACCCGGGTCGAACGGAACGCCGAGGCTGTTCAGGACCCATTGTATCAACTCACCCCGGCCGCCTTGGGCATTCGAGATCAGGCCCACCGTCACCTTGCCTTCGAACTGGCGCAGCAACTCGCGCAGAAGGGTCGTCTTGCCGCATCCGACGCCGCCGGTGACCAGGGTGATCGGCGCGCGCGACAGGATCCCGAACTCAAGCACCGAATAGGCACGGCGATGCTGGGCCGACCAGAACAGGAAATCCGGGTCCGGCACCAGGGTGAAGGGCCGTTCGCGGAACCCGAAGAAATCCATGTAGAAGCCGATACTGCCCGCGTCGTCCTTTCGGGTCTCCACGACTTTGTTCATTCGGCTTTCCACTCACTATTGCTACAGGCGCATGGCATCCTTGGCCGAACGGTGTTTACCCCGAACGGCACGGATGTTCACCAAGGAATCGACTACACAAGTTCGGCAACTTCATGACATCAATAAGGGCCCGCGGCGCAGATCGTTCCGGCAAGCGGGGAAATTGGCCGGATCGACATACCAGGGATCGCTTCGCCGGATTTTGTAACGGATTTGTTATCCGGCGCAGTTTGTTAACGCACGCGAAACAGTTATGAAGGTTAGCCCAGCTTTGGCGACGGATCGGGCCGGAAGGCGGCGTGGCTTCGCTGAAACAAGCCCCTAATCCGTATTGAAGATTTCTTCCGCGGGTGGCGGGTGGTAAGACTGTTACGTCGCTGCCGCATCGTGGATTCGGTGTAGTGAGTGTGGTGGGAACCCGACCTGTGGCCAATGTCTTGGGCCATCCGGGTAGGAGCCTGGTATGACGGTGCATTTGAACGACATTGACGACAACCTGAACCGCTCAAGCACGCCCATCGGGCTGGTTGCGGTTCAGTGCCGTCCGGGGCTGTACCGGAACGGTGCGAAGCGGGCCCTGGATGTGCTGATCGTCCTGCTCAGCAGCATCGTCGTGGTGCCGGTCATCGCGGTCCTGGCCGTGATCATCGCGCTGGACGGAAAGTCCCCCTTCTACTGGAACGAACGCGTCGGGCGCGGCGGGCGGACGTTTGCGATGCTCAAGCTGCGCACGATGGTTCCGAACGCCGACCGGCAGCTGGAGAAACACCTCGCCGCCGATCCTGCCGCGCGGGCGGAGTGGGAGGCGACGCAGAAGCTGAAGCGCGACCCCCGCATCACTGCAGTCGGGCGTTACCTGCGCAAGTTGTCCCTGGATGAATTGCCGCAAATGTGGAACGTGCTGGTGGGTGACATGTCCATCGTCGGCCCCCGTCCGATGATGCCCTCGCAGCGCGAACTTTACCCGGGAACGGCCTACTATTCCCTGCGCCCCGGGATTACCGGGCCCTGGCAGGTGTCGGATCGCAATCAATGCACCTTTGCCCAGCGCGCAGATTATGATCGGGAATATGACCTGTCGCTTTGCCTTGCCACCGACGTGCGGCTTGTCCTTTCGACGGTCAGCGTTGTCCTGAAGGGCACAGGCTACTGATTTCCCGGACGGCCGGCTTGCGTGCGGCGCTTAGCACCGTGACAATCTGACGTAGTCGTGACATGGCCTTTCAAGCCGTTGCCACAGTTTGCTGCCACGGTCGGTAGATTAAGATTCGATGAGTGCTGGCAAGAGGAATGCATGACCCTTCGTAGAACGATCGCCGCGGTTGCGGTTGCGGCATCCGTTGGTTTCCTGTCGGCATGCGATTCCTCCGAGCAGCGCGCCGAGAAATATTATCAGTCCGGCCTGGAATACCTGGAAAAGGGTGACGTCGACCGGGCTCTTGTCGAATTCCGCAATGTCTTCAAGCTGAACGGCCGGCACAAGGAAGCGCGCCTGGCCTATGCGCGCGCCGAGGTGCAGCGCGGCAACCTGCGCGAGGCCTATGGCCAGTACCTGCGCCTGGTGGAGCAATATCCCGACGATCTGGAAGGCCGGCGGGCGCTGGCCTCGATCGCGGTGCAATCGGGGAACTGGGCCGAGGCCCGCAAGAACCTAGATGCGGTCTTCGCCATCGCGCCGAACGACCCCGAGGCCATGCTGGACAAGGTCGTGATGGACTACGGTCAGGCGACCGAAGCCAATGACGCCGACGCCATGGTCCGCGCGGCCGCCGAAGCCCGCAAGCTGCGCCAGCAACACCCCGACCGGATCATGCTGCGGCGCATCGTCATCGACGACATGTTGCGCCAGCACGACCTTGCCGCGGCGCTGAAGGAACTGGACGAAACCATCGCCATGACCCCCGACGACACGACGCTGTATGCGACGCGGCTGTCGGTCTATGCGGCCCAGAACGACATGGAAAAGGTGGAGGCCGGGTTGATCGAGATGGTCAACCGCTTCCCCGATGCGCCCGAAATGGCGGACGCGCTGGTCCGCTGGTATCTGGCGCGTGACCAGAAGGACAAGGCGGAAGCCCATCTGCGCGAACGGATCGCCGCCCGGCCCGACGACATGGACCGCACGCTGATCCTGATCCGCTTCCTGGCGGAACAGCGCGGCCTTGAGGCTGCAACGGCCGAACTGGACAGGATCATCGCCGCGGGCAATGCATCGTCGGTGCTGCGTTCGGCGCGGGCGGGCTTCCTGTTCGACATGGGCAAGCGCGACGAGGCGATTGCCGAGATGCAGGCGATCGTGAAGCAGGGCGGCCCGGCCGAGGATATGGCCAAGATCAAGGTCGGCCTGGCCCGGATGCAGTCGGTGGCGGGCAATCAGGTCGCGGCCCGCGCGCTGGTCGAGGAAGTGCTGGCCGAGAACTCGAACGATGTCGAGGCGCTGAAACTGAAAGCGGGATGGCTGATCCTGGACGACAACGTCGGTGAAGCGATCACGCTGCTGCGCACCGCGCTCGGCGTCAGCCCGCGCGACGCCTCGGTGATGACGCTGATGGCGCAGGCCTACGAACGTGACGGCAACCGCGACCTGATGCGCGAGATGCTGGCTTCCGCCGTTGAGGCGTCGGGCCGCGCGCCGGCGGAATCGGTCCGCTATGCGCAGTGGCTGATGGCGGATGAGAAACTTCTGCCGGCGGAAAGCGTGCTGCTGGATTCTCTGCGGCTGTCGCCGGGCACCGTGATGCTGCTGGTGCCGCTGGGACAGGTCTATGTTGCGATGAACGACTGGAACCGGGCCGGGGATGTGGCCCGGCAGCTGGCGCAGATCGCCGATCCCACTGCGAAGTCTGCGGCCGAGGCGCTGAACACCGCGATCCTGGCCGGGCAGCAAAGAACGGCGGAGGCCCTGAACTATCTTCAGGATCTGGCCAGCGCGAAAGACGCCGGCCTGCCGTCGAAGATCGCCGTGGTCCGCGCCCATCTGGCCAACAATGAGGTCGACAAGGCGCAAGCCTATCTGGCCGAACTGCTGAAACAGAACCCCGAGGAACCGACGCTGAAGTTCCTTGATGCGTCGATCCTGGCGCTGAAAGGCGACACCGCGGGGGCCGAAGCTGGCTATCGAGCGCTTCTGGCGCAAGACAACAAGCGGCTTCCGGTCTGGATGGCGCTTTACCGGATGATGGCGGCGGGCGGACACCGCGAAAAGGCGGCTGCCGTTCTGGAGGAAGCCCTGGCCGTGTTTCCCGAGGAGGGAGAGTTGTTGTGGGCCAAGGCCGGCCGCCTGGAGCAGGACGGCAAGATCGAGGAGGCAATCGCCATCTACGAGGGGCTTTACAAGCAGAACAGCGCCAATCCGATCGTCGCCAACAACTTGGCCAGCCTGCTGTCGAACT
Source organism: Rhodobacteraceae bacterium QY30 (assembly GCA_002356635.1). Classification (GTDB taxonomy): domain Bacteria; phylum Pseudomonadota; class Alphaproteobacteria; order Rhodobacterales; family Rhodobacteraceae; genus QY30. The sequence goes on along the minus strand of CP023454.1, from coordinate 3,393,773 downwards.
ATCGCACCGATCCCGAAAGCCTGGCCAAGGCCGAGGTCATCGCCCGCCGCCTGCGGGGCAGCAACGTCGGACCTTATCAGGACACCTACGGCTGGATAGCCTTCCTGCGCGGCAACCATGCCGAAGCCGTTCCGGAGCTTGAGCGTGCGGCCCAGAATCTGCCGGATGAGCCGACCGTGCATTACCACCTGGCCAAAACCTACCAGGCCGTGGGCCGCAAGCCCGAGGCGCTGAAGGCCTACCAGCGCGTGCTTGCCCTGATCACCGAGGACAATTCGCAGCCTTTTGCAGTGGATACGCGAAAAACGGTGGAATCTCTGGCAGCTCAGGGCGTAAAACTTCCCTAAGTGTCAGGGCTGCTTTGTTGCCCGCAAGGCACGATCCGGCCATCAATGGGCCACATTGGTTCCGGATCATCTTTAACGGTTTGTGGCATCAGGCGATTCCCGCCTAATGTGCCTTCGATTCGCAGATAACGGGTGAAAAATCCATGCTCAGGACCCTCCTTGCACTTGTCATCGCGCTGGCTGCCGTTCCGGCCGCGGCGCAAAGCTCCTACCGGATCCAGCCCGGAGACGTGTTGCAGTTGGAGGTTCTGGAAGACCCTACCCTCAACCGGTCGCTGCTGGTCCTTCCCGATGGTTCGGTCAACGTCCCGCTCGCGGGAACGGTGAAGGCCTCGGGCCAGACCGTCGATTCCGTTCGGGCGCAGATCGGTGAGTCGCTCGCGTCGAACTTTGCGACCAAGCCGACGATCTTCCTGTCAGTCGGCCAGCTGGCGCAGCCCAAGACGCCCACCGGGACGACCGCAGCGCCCGGCGCCATCGTCAACCCGATCAACGTCTACGCGATGGGCGAGGTCGCGAAGCCCGGCATCGTCCAGGTGGAACGTGGCACGACCCTGCTCCAGTTCCTGGCGGCCAGCGGTGGCCTGTCCAAGTTCGCCGCCGCCAAGCGCATCCAGCTGCGCCGCGTCGATCACAAGACCGGATTGGAATCTGTCTACAATTTCAACTACAAGGCTATTCAGGCCGGCGGGTCGGCCCCGAACATCGTTCTCAAGGCGGGCGATGTGGTCGTCGTGCCGGAACGCAAGCTTTTCGAATAACAACGGGCGGGACAGTCGGTGGGGAAAACGAGCAGCAAGATCGCGGTCATCGCGGCACTAACGACCCTCTATCCTGCCATCGCCGCCTCGCAACAGCAGGGCGGCGCTGGCGCGCAAGCAGCCTATTCCGGCGGCGCTGGTGCAACACCGGCTGCCAATCCGGGTGGCCTGCAGCTGGACCTGGGTGTCAGCACCGGCGTGACCTTCGACGACAACTTCAAGCTGACGGTGAAGGGTCCCAAGGGCGCGTCGACCATATGGGACACCAAGCTTTCCTTCGGGCTGAGCAATATCACCGCGGTCGACAAGCTGATCTTCCGCGGTTCGGGTGTGTTGCGCTTTGCCGAAATTCCCGGACGCAGCATCAAGGGCTTTGAAAGCCCCGACACGCAGTTGAGCTATTCACGCGACGGCAAGAACAGCCGTCTGTCGCTGGATGCACGCTATCGCCAAGCCGACCGGGAATTCCTGGATCCGTTCAAGGTCGAACAGGAAGAGCAGAACTCCAACGCGCTGATCGGCGGCGGCGGCACGCAGACCTGGCAGAACTATGGCCTGACCTACACGACCGGCCTTCAGGCGCCGCTCAGCTTTACCGTGACCGCGCGGCATTCGGAAAACGACTACTCCAACACCACCTCGACCAGTCTGTATGACAGCCGCACCGACAGCTTGCGCACCTCGGCGGGGATGCGCATCTCGCCGGTCACCCAACTGACGGCCAGCGCTGGCTGGTCGCATTATGTCGCCACCGACACCAACGGCACCGACCGGACCACCACCGATTTCTCGCTGGGACTTCAGCAGGACATCAACCCCGTTCTGGTCCTGAACGCCTCGCTTGGCTGGTCGCAGATCGACACGGATTACAGCCTTCCCGGACTGCGGAACAAATCGCAGGACGGGCTGACCGGAACGGTCACGCTGACGCAGACGCTGGTCAATGGCACGATCTGGGGCAGCGCGACGTCCGCGCTCTCGGTCAACGGCACCCGCCAGTCGCTAAGCTTCGGGCGCGACTGGACCCTGCCGCTGGGCACCCTGTCGCTGTCGGGGGGCGTTACCCGTGGGGCGGACGGCAACACGAACTACATCGGTTCGGCTGCCTATTCGCGCCAGTTGCAGTCCAGTGACTTCAGCGTCAGCCTGACGCGCAGCGCCAGTTCCAACTCGGCCAGCGAAGATGTGCTGAATACGCGCCTGTCTGCCAGCTATGGCTATCAGATCAACAACCTCTCGCGGATCGATCTGACGGCGAACTACGGGGTGACGGACAACACGACGACCGGTGTCAAGGTCGAACGCGCGGCGCTGCGGGGAACCTATACCCGGCAGCTGACGGCCGACTGGAATCTGGTCAGCGGCGTGCAGTTCCGGACCTATGACGAAACCAACATCGGCAATGCCGAGTCGAACCAGGCCTTCGTGACGCTGGACCGGAATTTCACCTTCCGGCCGTGACCGAAACAATCGGCTTTCCAAAGCCGATTGTCTTTTGCCTCCCAAAACAACGCGCCGCCTCCGTCCGGGGTCAGGGCGGATAGCGGTCGCAAAGTCCAGCCGCATCGCGTAGGCTGAATGGAACCGTTCCCGTATCAGTACACAGAATGACTGACAGCACATTTTCCCCAAGCACCACCCGCCAGCCGGTCAACCTCGCTGGAGTGGCGCTTTTCTCGGCGTTGATACTGGCCTGCCTGCCGATCTTCTGGATGGGCTTCGTGTCGCTGGCGAATGCCTGGTCGACTGCGGAATACAGCCACGGCCCGCTGATCCCGCTGATCTCGCTGTATCTGTTCCTGCGGGAATTGCGCAAGGCCCCGTTGCCCGACGCGAATGCCCGGCTGCGTTGGCCCGGCGTCGTTGTCATCGTGCTGGCCCTGGGCATCGCCGCACTGGGCAACCTGATGCGCGTGCCCGACATCATCACCTATGCCTTCATCATCTGGGTGGCGGGCGTGGTGCTCGTCGTCTTTGGCTGGATGCGCGGCATCACCCACATGCTGCCGGTTTTTCACCTGATCTTCATGCTGCCGCTGCCGCAATTCCTGTACTGGAAACTGACGATCTTCCTTCAGGGCGTTTCGTCCGAACTGGGTGTCTGGTTCGTCGAACGGGCGGGCGTTCCAGTGTTCCTGGAAGGCAACGTGATCGACCTGGGGGTGTACAAGCTTCAGGTCGCGGAAGCCTGTTCGGGCCTGCGCTACCTGTTCCCGATCCTCAGCTTTTCCTACCTGTTCGCGATCCTTTATCGCGGGCCGCTGTGGCACAAGGCCGTCCTGCTGCTGACGGCGGCGCCGCTGACGGTGCTGATGAACTCGTTCCGGATCGGGGTGATCGGTGTGATGGTCAATCAGTACGGGATTGAACAGGCAGAAGGCTTCCTGCACTTCTTCGAAGGCTGGGTTGTGTTCCTGATCTGCGTGGCATTGCTGTTCCTGCTGGCGGTGCTGCTGCAGCGCCTGGCGCCCAACCCGCTGCCCCTGACCGAGGCCATCGATCTGGATTTCGAGGGTTTCGGCCAGATTTTCACCCGGATCTTCCGCATCCGCGCCACCCTGGCCCTGCTGGCGGCCGTCCTGCTGACCGGGGCCGCTTCGGCCGCATGGCAGTTGCTGCCGGCGCCGCAAATCGAAAAGCTGGACCGCGACCCTCTGGCACTTTACCCGCGCGATGTGGATGGCTGGTCGGGTTACACCACGCAGCTGACACCGGATATCGAAAAGGTTCTGGCGGCCGACGACTACCTGAACGCCTTCTACCAGAAACCGGGCGAGGGCGATCTGGTGTCGTTCTTCGTGGCCTATTACAACAAGCAGACGGAAGGGCAGGGCATCCATTCGCCCGAGGTCTGCCTGCCGACCGGCGGGTGGGAAGTGTTCAGCCTGAAGGCCACGCCCGTCGACATGACCGCATCCGGCTACGGGATCATTGATGCAAACCGCGCCGTGATCCAGAAAGGCACCTCGAAACAGCTGGTCTATTACTGGTTCGAAGGCCGGGGCAAGCGGATGTCCAACGACTTTCAGGCCAAGATGTCGGTGCTGCGCGACAGTCTGACGATGGGCCGCACCGATGGCGCGCTGGTCCGTTTCGTGACGCCGATCGGCCCCGATGAAGCCGAGGCCGATGCGGATGCCCGGATCATGCGCTTCATGGAACAAAGTCTGAAATCGCTGCCGCGCTTTGTCCCGCTCTGACCAGAACCACCGGAATGATCCTGGAATCGCCCCCGTCGTCTGGGGGCTTTTCCTTTTGTGCCTGCTTCCCGAAGCGGTGCTGTTCGGTTCCGACATGGGCTGGTGGGGACGCACGGAATGGCGGCAGCTTGTCTTTGCATACGCCGGCTTCTGGAGTGGCCTTCTGGGCAACTGGCGGCCGAACTATCCGTTGCAGCCGCTGACCATGTTTTTCACCTACGGCTTCATCCACGCGGGTCTGTCGCATTTCGTGCTGAACATGATGACGCTGTTTTCTGTCGCGCCGCCGCTGCTGGACCGGGTCGGACCAAGACGATTTCTGGTCCTGTACCTGGCCAGCATGATCGGGGGCGCGATAGGGTTCGCGCTGCTGTCGACCGTCATCGCGCCAATGGTCGGCGCATCGGGCGCGCTGTTTGGCATGATCGGCGCCATCGTCGGGTGGGAGTATCAGGATCTGCGCGCCGAAAGGGCAAGCCTTGCGCCCGTGGGCCGCGCGATCCTGCTGCTGGCGGGGCTGAACCTGCTGCTCTGGTGGGCGATGAACGGCCATCTGGCCTGGGAAACCCACCTGGGTGGCTTCATAGCGGGGTGGATCGCGGCCCGCCTTCTGGACCGCGCCCCGCGTACCCGGGCCTAGCGGCCCATTTTTGCAAAGATCCGGTCATAGGCGGCCAGAAGGTGCGGCACCGAATGCGCCCAGGACAGCTTGTCCAGCACCCGCGCCCGACCGATCTTGCCCATCTCTGCCCGGCGGTCCGGCGCATCCATCAGTTCCGCGATCTTCGCCGCAAAATCCTTCGGATCGTTGGCGGCGGCATAAACCGAAGCCTCACCCGCTGAGGCGCGGCCTTCCTTCAGGTCAAACTGCACCACCGGTTTTTCCAGGGTCATGTATTCCATGACCTTGTTCATGGTGGAAATGTCGTTCATCGCGTTCTTCGGATCGGGGCTCACGCCGATGTCGCAGCTGTTCAGCGCCCGCAGCAAATCTTCGCCGTAAAGCGCACCGGTGAAGGTGAAATGCGCGTCCAGCCCGCGGCGCGTCACATCCGCCTGGACCATCGGCACCTCGGGACCGAAGCCCACGATGATGAAATGCACGTCCGACCGGCCCATCGCGCGGATCAGGTGGTCGGCTGCCGCCACCAGAAGGTCCATGCCTTCCTGCTGGCCGATGACACCGACATAACCCAGGACCGTTCCCGCGCCCTTCCGCATCGCCGGATCGGCCGGGCGGATCTCGAACTTTTCGATCTTGGGCGCGCTGCGCACCACGAACACGTCCTCGGGCTTCATCTTGCCGCGCGACAGGGCGATGGCGCGGAAGCTTTCGTTCGTGGCAATGGAGACAGAGGCGGTGGCGAAGGTGATCCGTTCCCACAGCAGCATGATCTTGTACAGCAGGCCCTTCTTGCCGAACTTGGCTTCGAACAGTTCGGGGCATACGTCGTGGTGGTCGAACAGGTAGCGCACGCCGAAGGGCCTGTACGCCCAGGCCAGAAGGAAGACCAGATCGGGCGGGTTGCAGCCGTGGATCACGTCGAAACCCTGTTCGCGCCGGACCTTGTGCGCCAGCCGGAACCAGTGCCACAGCGAATGCAGATATTCCTTGGCATAGGCGACCGCCCCGGAATGCGCCTCGACCGGCTCGGGGTAGCGGTAGATATGGATGCCTTCGATTTCTTCGTAGAACTTGTCCCAGCCACGCCCGGTCGGACAGATCACGCTGACCTCATAGCCCCTGGATTTCAGCGTGGTTGCTTCCAGCCAGACCCGGCGGTCCAGCGGAACAGGCAGGTTTTCCACGACGATCAGAACCTTGCGTGGGGTGTCAGCGGCCATCTATCCCTCCAGCGACCCGTGGGGGCCGATTGCGCACTTGTCAGTCGTGCAGGTCATATTCCACCAGGCGGGTCGATTGAACCGGCAGGAAGTTATCGTCCGACACCAGCGACAGAACCGTGACATTGCGGACAGTGTCCCGCCAAAGGCTAAGACCTTCCATGTTGTCCAGTTGGCCTGCCTGCGTTTCCAGCAAGGTTTCGCCGGCGCCGAACGCGGGTTCCGCCCCGCGCAGGACGGTGAAACGCCGGATCCGGGTCTGGAAACGCATCAGCCAGTCCTGTCGCCGCTCCAGCAGGTAAAGGCGGCCGTCTGGCCCCAGCGCCGCATCCGTTGCGCCGTAATCGCCGTCCGCCGGCAGACCCGGAACCTCGGAAAAGCTCCGGCCCGTCTGGACGTAGACGGGATGCCGGCCGTCCACCGCCTCTTCGACGACAGCCATCAAGCGGCCATCGGGTAGCCAGGCCAGAGCTTCGATCCCGGTATTGCCCCAGAGCGGCTTGAACAGGTTCCAGGGATGCAGGGGCTTCGGCTTCGGATCGGGCAGGTCGAAGGCTGCGATCCGGGAATACCCCTCGAAGGCCACGATCACCCGATTGCGTGGACCGGGCGCCAGCGCCTCGGCGTTTGAGTGGAATCCTGCCACGGGACGGTTTGCGTTGTCGTGCAGCCGCAGGGACGAGGTTGCCGCAATGGCCGTCACCACGCCTGCGTCGTTGCGTGTCACATCGGCCTGGAAGATCACGCCATTATCGCTGACGGTGATCAGGGTGCCGCCATCCCGGCCCATGATCAGCCCGGACAATCCGCCGAAATCCGCGCTGCCTTCGGTCCAGGTGTAATCGCCGCGCAGCGACAGGCTTGCCGCAGATGCAGGACCGGCCAGGGCCGCCAACAGCGCAGCTATCCGAAAGGCCCCTTTCACCCCTGGCGCGATCCGCGGCTCAGCGCCAGGCGCGCCGCTTCGGGGGAAAGCCGATCCCGTACGACCTTCGGTGCAGGCAGGCCATAGACCGCCCGCAGCAACGCCGTGGCCTGCGGCCAGGCCCCTTTCAGCGCCAGTTGCGCCGCCTTTGCCGTTGCATAGGCCATGGCCACGGGCAGGCCCAGCGGGTTGAAACGGCGCATGAATTTCATCCGGCTGCGATACTTGAACCAGAATGAGAAGGGCGACGCGAGTCGTTCCAGGGTCGGGGATCCGATCGCGGTCCCGGCATGGTGCCAGACCAGCAAATCCGGCGCGACGACCAAGGGAAGCGCACCCCGTCGCATCGCCCAGTCGACTTCCTCGTAATAAAGGAAGTAGTCCTCACGCATGGGGCCCACCTGGTCATAGAACCTGCGCGAGGCGATGACGTTCGCACCGCTGACGAAATCCAGGGCGGACCCGGGCGGCGGTGGCAGGTCCTGGGGCGACCGGCCAAGGTTGATGTTCGCCGTGACCCCGGTCCAGCGGTTCACCCGTCCGCCGTCCATCTGTATCCTTGGCGGCTTGTCCGTATAGCAGATCCGGCCGCCGATCAGGCCATAGCCGGGATGGGCGGCGGCGGCATTCAGAATGGCCCGGGCCGCGCCTTCATCGGCATAAGCATCGGGGTTGAGGATCCAGAAATGCCGGATGGCCGGAATGGCGGCCAGGACGCCCAGCCCCACATTGACCCCGCCCGCAAATCCCCGGTTGAAGCCGCTGTCGACCAGGATCACCTGTGCGGGCGCATCGGCCGGATCGGTGCCCAGAATCTTCTGCCCGGTTTCCGCTTCGGTTCGCGCTGCCCATGCGCGCAATTTTGCCATCGTGTCGTCGGTGGAGCGATTGTCGACCACGACGATGCAAGGAGAGCCACCCGCTTGATGGCGCAGGCTTTCCACGCAGGCGATCAGGTCATCCCCGGTGTTGAAGGCAACGATCACGACCCCGATCGAGGCGTTGGTCTCTTGGCGGGCATCCATCGTGGTATTTCCGATGTTCTTGGGCTTCAGGACCAGCTATCAGACAGGCGCGGTTTTAGTCGGGGATGTTGCCACATTCAAACCAAAATCGGTTGTTACCTGATTCCTTGATCAAACCGGTCTAAAACTGATGAATGTTTCAAAGATGCAGGTGTCCGATGGCGATTACGGTACGTACTCCATTTTCCCGGTTCAGGCGCGTTATGCGTTCGGCGCTGGATGCGGCGGTGCTGATCCATCCGCTTCGGCTGATCCATTTCTACGGCTACAGCCATGTTTCGCAGCGGCGGAAAATGTCCCTGGGACGAGACGTGCGGCTGGCGCCGAATGTGTCCCTGGCGAATGCCGAACGGATCGAGTTGGGGGACCAGGTCCAGATCGGGGCCCGCTGTTCGCTTTGGGCGGGCAAGACCACAAGCTGGATCCGCATCGGTGACCGCACCACCTTCGGCCCCGAAGTCTTCGTGACGGCCGCCGATTACGGGCTGGATGCGGCGCTGCCGATCACGGAACAGCCGATGGTGGAACGCGACATCATCATCGGCAAAGATTGCTGGATCGGCGCGCGCGTGATCATCACGGCCGGCATCGCGATCGGCGACGGCGCGGTGATTGGCGCGGGCTCGGTCGTCACGCGCGATATTCCACCGGGTGCCATCGCGGTCGGTGTTCCGGCACGGGTGGTGCGGCACCGCAGTTGAGAGGGCCATTTGGCCACCCGCCAGGAAATCCCTGAACATTCCTTGGCCTGCCCCTCCCAGGGCGACAATGCCCGCGGGTTCTGAAACTCAGCCCCGGCGAAGCCGCCGCAGCGCAACGGTCCGCAGGGCCGACATCGAGAAGATGGTCGCAAGTCCCAGCAGAAGAACCGCAACCAGTCCGCCATGCAGATGGTCCGTCAGAAGCGGTTGCGGGACGTTCATCCAGGCATCCCAATAGCACAGCGCCGCAAAGCCGAAGAACAGCACCAGCGGCAGGATAAGGTTGCGCAGCCGGATGTTCAGCCGGGTCCGCGTGGTCCAGAGCGCGATCAACAGGCCGATCATTTCCGCCGCAAGGCCGACCCCGATCACCGATTCGATGTCGCCTGTGCGCACGACGACAAACCAGGCTACGGGAAGGGCAAGGATGCGGGGAATGTTGGCCCAGATCGACATGCCGTTGCGCTTTCCGGCCAATGCGATCACCGACGGACCGGTCTTGGCGACGCGCACCCCCTGCATGATCCCCAGTTGCACAAGGAAGGGCAGCAGGTCTTCGTATTTCGCGCCCAGCAGAACGTGGACGATCGGCCCGCCCAGAAGACTGGTTCCCAGGATCAAGAGAAGTCCGATGACCATACCACCTTCGATGGTCGCTTCGGCCAGGGTCTGGAAGGCGGGCCGATTGTCCGTTTCGCGCGACAGCAGCGGCACGAAAAAGGTTTGCAGCGAATTGGCCAGAACCAAAGTCGGGGTCAGCGTCAGGGTGAAACCCATCGAGAAGATCGCGAGCGTGGTCATCCCCAGTTCGCGCCCGATGATCAGCCGGTCGCCGTTGAAGATCGCAAACAGCAGGACGCCGTTCAGAAGCAGCGGCCATCCGAACTGCATCGCCTTGCGCACCAGCGCATTGTCCCAGGCAAGGCGGTAGCCGCGTTCCGCCGTCAGGTGCGACACCGCGACCATCGACAGCGCCTGGACGAAGATCGACACCAGCATGACGCGGTAGTCGGGCCAGACCATGTAGGCGGGCCAGATTGCCAGCACTGAGAACAGGGGCGGCAACGCGGTAGTCAGGATCGAGGGCTTGAAGTTCAGGTGGCGCTTCAGACGGTGCTGGTCGAAGTGCTGGAAGCCGTTGAACAGCGGCACAAGCGCAATCGTCTGGAACGCCCAGGCGACCTGTGGAATCCCCAGAAACGCGGCATAAAGGCCCGAGATCAGGAACAAAAGCGTGCTGGACATGCAGCCGCGCAGCACCTGGAACCCCTGTGCCGCGGCCTGAACATGCGGATCATCGCCGTCGCGGTCGACGATCATCAATTGCTGAAGCCCCAGGTACGAAACCATCTCGACGATCGACATGCTGATCGCAAAGGTCGAGGCGACGCCATAATCCTCGGGGCTGATCAGCCGGGCGATGGCAAGGTTTCGCAGCAGGCTGAGTGCCGAGGCGAACGCATTGCCCGACACAAGCATGAGGGCTTTCTTGATCATGGAAACGTTATGCCGCTCTCTGTTCCTGCCCCGGCCTCTTTTCCCCATAAAATCAGGTTCGCGCAAGCGGGGACTGGCGTGAAATCGACCGCGCGGTCGGATATCAGCCGAATTCCGGCCCGTCCCAGGGGGAGGTTCCGCCAAGGATGTGCCGCGCCATGCGCAACGCACGATCGGCGTAGAATCGTTGCCGGCTGTCGTCGGGCGCGGCGCGGGTGATGATCCAGCCTGCCGAGGCGAAGGTGCGCAGTCCGATGAACAGGGCAAGGCGGCGGGCCGCGGCCTCGGGCAGGGAACGGTGGCGACGGTATCCCTCCAGCAGGCCCTCGGCCAGAAGCGCCAGGTTCGGCTCCTCCAGGCTTTGGACGATGGCGGTGGCAAGGTCGTAGTTCCGAAAGCCGATCCCGCTGTCGTCGAAATCGATCAACAGCAGGTGGTCGCCATCGCGAAGGACGTTTTCGCGCAGCACATCGGCATGGATCGGGCCGATATCCGCGCCTTCCGCGACGAAGCGGTGCAGGTCATCGCGGGCGGCGGCGCGCGCGGACTGGATCATGTCGCGCTCGGCAGAGGAAAAGCAGGGGTTTTCCCAGAAGCGGCCCCACAGCGGATCAGAGCCCAGCAAGCCGTCAAGGTCCCAGTGCGGGCGGGGAAAGGCGGGCGGAATCGCGCCCGCGTCGGTCAGGTTGTGCAGGTCGGCAACCAGCGTCCCCAGCCGGACGAACAGGGTGCGCTGTTCGGCGGGCGACCCGGCCAGCGGCCTTTCCGCGCTGCCGATAGGGTCGCCCGTCAGCCAACCCACGCACGAGGCATGACGGCCGTCGACCAGCGTTGCCAGCAGGCGCCCGTCTGTCGTCGGCAGAGGTCCGGGCACGCCGAAGCCCCGCGTCTTCAACGCGGCGGTCCAGGCCAGTTCGGCCTCGATCGCTTCCGCGCTTTGATAGCCGGGTCTATGCAGCCGCAGCGCGGCGCGGCGGTTGCCGGGCAGCCAGACCTCGAACACGATGTTTTCGCGGTTCTTGACCAGCCGGACCGGGCGTTCCGATCCCCCCCAGTGCGCCAGCGCGGCTTCGGCAAGGCGGTGCGCCTCGGTGTCCGAGGTCATGCGGGCACCTCGGCCAGCACGCGCTGCAATGTGCCGATCAGCAGGCCGGCGTGGCTTTGGTCAAAGACCATCGGCGGTCGGATCTTCAGAATGTGCTGTTCGCGCCCGCCGCGACCCATGAGGATACCTTCCTCGCGCATCCGTTCTACCACCCTTCCTGCCACATCGGGGGCGGGCTTGCCGTCGCGTGCCAGTTCAATGCCGAAGAACAGTCCGGCGCCGCGTGCATCATGGATCAACGGATGGTGGATATTGCGCAGGCCCTCCAGCACCACTGCGCCCATGTTGCGGGCGTTGGCGATCAGGTCTTCCTCCTCGATCACGTCCAGCACCGCCATTGCGGCGGCGCAAGCCACCGGATTGCCGCCAAAGGTGTTGAAATAGCCAAAACCTTCGCGGAAGGCGGCCATCACATCGGGCCTTGCGACCACAGCCGCCACCGGGTGGCCATTGCCCATCGGCTTGCCCATGGTCACGACATCGGGCGCGAAGCCCAGCCATTCGTGGCCCCACCAATGACTGCCGACGCGGCCGAAGCCCGGCTGCACCTCGTCACACAGGATCAGCCCACCCGCCTTGCGGATCACCTCGACCGTTGGGTCAAGGAAACCGGGGGCCACGCCCGGCACGATTCCTTCGTTTGCGAAGATCGGGCACAGCATCAGTCCGGCAAAGCCGTGGCCCGCCGCTTCCAGCTCGGCAATGGCGCGGGCGACGTTGTCGGCAAAGGCCTGCGGCTGGGCTTCAACGCTGCCGCCCAGCGGGGCAAGGGCATCGGGGGCCGGAACGCGGCGGATGTTCGAGGGCCAGCCGCCGATCGGCGGACGCCTGGTGGACAGGTGCGCGACGGCGGTGGTGTTGCCATGATAAGTGTTGTCGGTGGCGATATAGCCGGTCTTGCCCGTCACCGCCTGCGCCATCCGCAGCGCGATGTCGTTCGCTTCGGACCCTGTGCAGACCATGATGATCTGCCGCAGGTCGTGGCCCAGCTTGCCGGTCAGCCGTTCGGCATAATCCAGGATGCCTTCGTGCAGGTAGCGGGTGTGGGTATTCAGGATCGCGGATTGCCGCGCAATGGCCTCGACCACCTTCGGGTGGCAATGACCGACATGCGGCACGTTGTTGTAGCAATCCAGATACCGCCGCCCGTCCGCATCCCACAACCAGACGCCTTCGCCCCGGACCAGGTGCACCGGGTCTTCGTAGAAGGTCGGCACATTCGGCCCCAGAAGGCGTTCACGCCGCGCCAGAAGTTCCGCCGTCTTGCTATTCATCCTCGACCTTTCCGCGCAGGGCCTTGATCTCGCCGCGCTGCAACTTTGCCGCCACGCGCCGACGCTGGCTGCCCAATGTCGGTTTGGTGGCCACACGCCGTTTCGGCGCGACAAGCGCCGCCCGGATCAGCTCGACCAGCCGTTCGCGCGCCAGTTCGCGGTTGCGCGCCTGGCTGCGGGTTTCTTCGGCCCGGATCAGAACCGCACCATCTGCTGTCCAGCGCCGTCCTGCCAGCCGCTTCAGCCGCGCCTTCACCGGAGGGGCCAGATGCGGACTGCGCTCGGCCTCGAACCGCAGTTCGACCGCAGTTTCAACCTTGTTGACGTTCTGCCCGCCCGGCCCCTGCGACCGCGTGAAGTTTTCCGTCAGTTCCCAGTCGGCAATCGACAGATGATCGTTGATCCACAGCATGTGCCAAAGCCTAGTGCAGCCACCGGAAAACGGAAAGGGCCGCCTATACAGGCGGCCCTCCGAGATCTACGGAGATGGGCCAGTTAGGGTGCCAGTTCGATCTCAGCGAGCCGGCGAGGCCCAGTCAAGGATTAAAGCCCTCGGGGTTGCCCTCAGGCCACGGCCTCCATGACTGTCCCGACACCTCTCTCCAATATCACTCTCGACACTGGACCACCTCCTTTCGCTGTGTTGCCGTTACTAGAAGGCTGGCACAGTTTTGGCGTTTGTCAAAAGGTTTTTATGCGCGCTGCGCCGCCCATCTAGCGATGGCCACGCGATATGGCACAAGTGCTACGGCGGCGATGGTCAGTTTCACCAGCAAATCCGCCGTGGCGAGCGAGATCCAGAGCGGCAGGATCGGTCCGGACCCCAGAAGCGGCAGCGCCTCGTTGGCCCAAGTCACGTCGTTGGCGGGTTCGAGGAAGCGCAGGCTGTCGGAGAAGGCGGTGGTGAAGAACACCGCCGTATCAAGGATGGACCCGGCCAGCGTCGCGAACAGCGGTGCGCGCCACCAGAACTGGGCACGGAAGCGGTTGAAGACCGAGATGTCGGTCAGTTGTGCGGCCAGGAAGGCCAGTCCCGATCCCAGCGCCACGCGGAAGCTGACCAGGGGGCCGAATTCGCCCATGATCTGCGACCCGATCAGCGAACAGATCACCCCGACGACAAACCCCGTCACCACGACCTTGCGCGCGGCGCGCGGGCCCTGGAAGCGGTTGGTCAGGTCGGTCACAAGGAACGAGAAGGGGTAGGTGAAGGCGCCCCAGGTCAGCCATTGGCCGAAAAGGTGCTGCACAAGGATGTTCGACGCCACGACAATCGTGGCCATGGCAAGGATGCCGGGCAGAAGACGCATGATCTGATTCCGTTTTGACAAGGTCGCGGAGACTTGGCCCGGCCAGCGCCGGAACGGGCGGGCCTTACGCCCTTGTGCCCTGTCCGGTCAAGTCATTCCGTGACGCGAAAATCGACCAGCGTGGTCTTCTGGAACGGGCTGAAGTTGTCGTCCGACACCGCGGTCAGCCAGATGGCGCCATCCGGACCCGTCCAGGCGGCCAGGCCTTCCAGATTTTCAAACTGCCCGGCCAGACTGCTGAACAGGATCTGTTCCTGCCCGATGCTGTCCCCGTCGATCACGAAGCGGCGGATGCGGGTCTTGAAGCCGACAAAGCCCCAGAAGTCCCGCTCAAGCACATAAAGGCGGCCGTCGGGGCCGAAGTCGGCGCCTGTCACCATCCAGTTGCCGTCCTTGCGGATGTGGAACGGGATGGTCCACTGGCCATTCCGGCACCGAAGCACCGGGTACTGGCCGGTTCCGGGCGCCAGCGAGCGTTCGGTGATCGCGTAAAGATCGCCTGCCTCATTCCGCGCCAGCGCCTCGACGCCTTCGTTGATGTAGAGCGTGTTCAGATCCCGTGCGATCGGACCGGACCACAGCGCGGCGGGGCGGTCCACGTCGGGATAAAGCACGATGCGATGGTCAAGCTCATACGACACGAAAAAGCTGTCCCCGGGCCCCAGCGCCAGACCTTCGGCATCCAGTTCCTTGCCCTTCACCGGCTTGCCCCTGGCGTTGCGCAGCGCCGTCATCGGGCCGCTGGGCGCGCCGGTGACATGGCCTTCCGCATCCCGGGTCAGCGTGCCCGTGACGGTATGGCCCCGGTCGGTGACGGCCCGGAAATGGCGGCCGTCGGGACCAAGGTCAAACCCCGACAGGCCGCCGAAATCGGGATCATCCTTGGTCCAGTGGAACACGCCCTGCACCTGCGCCCTGGGCGCGACCGACCGCGACAGCGCCGGAACATGCGACGGAACGAAGAACGGCAAAAGTCCCAGTGCGAAACCGGCGATCAGTCCGAGGCGAGAACGGAGGCGCATTGCTTGGGCAGGTCCGAAAGGGTGAACTCTCGCGGTGTCTTGGGCCGCGGTCCAGCCGGTTTGGTCCTTTTCGGCGGATTGCGCAACTCCTCCAGGTAGGTCGTCACCCACCAGGTCAGGGTTTCGTCGCAGCCATCGCCGCCCTTCGACAGCTCTTCCACGCTTTGGCCTTGTGCCTTGCAAAGGGCCGACCCCGGCGGGCATTTCAGGCGGACGTGGAAGTGGTAGTTGTGCCCCTGGATCGGGCGCACCTTCTGAAGCCAGGCCCGATCCTTCCGGCCGGCTGCGTTGCACATGGCGATCTTGGCGGCGGCGGCGACGAAGACCCGGTCCACGCGTGGGTCCATCGCCGCCAGGCGGATCAGCGCCATGTGCGACCTGGACCAGTTGCCATTGATGCGGGTCTGGTCCTCGGTCCGGATCGAGATCGAGCTGATCTGTTCGCGTTGCCCCGGCGACAATTGCAGCGATGAGGGCGGCAGCATCCAGATGTCGGCATCCAGTCCGATCTGGTGGCTGGCGTGGCCCGAGGTCATGGGGCCGCCGCGCGGCTGGCTCATGTCACCCACATAGATGCCGCGCCAGCCGGCGGCGCGGGCCTTCTGCGACAGGTCGACCAGGTATTGCACCAGTTCCGGCTGGCCCCAGTTGCGGTTCCGCGACAGGCGCATGACCTGCCAGGTGGGGCCGGACTCGGGCAGTTGCACCATTCCTGCGCCGCAACCGCGCGCATAGGTGCCGATGGCCTGGGACGCTTGCTGCGAGGCGCTTCGCTTGGCGCCGAACAGCTGGTTGGCCAGCGGTTCAGCCCGTGTCTCCAGCGGCAGGGTCACTGCCAGAACCAGTGCCGCAACCGCCCCGATGATGCGCTTCATGCCTGTCTCTCGCCTTTGGGTTTGACCCAGATTAGCAGGATCAGCGCCAGGATGAAGAGTCCGATCAGCGGCGCGATCCCGATCCGCTGACTGCCGCTGGCGACCGTGGCCGCGGTGATCAGCGCGGGTGCGATGAAGGCCGTGGCCTTGCCGGACAGGGCGTACAGGCCGAACGCCTCGGTCGCGCGATCCGGGGTGGTGTGAAAGACCATGAGCGTGCGCGACGAGGACTGGATGGTGCCGCCTGCCGCCCCGATCAGCGCCCCGCAGACGTAGAAGATGTAATCCGGCATCGCCGAGCCGGGGGCGAAGGCGAAGCCGAACAGATCCTCGCGCGACATCCCGACGATGACCCCACAGACCGCGATCAGAACGATGGCCGACCAGATGATCACCGGCTTCGGTCCCCGCGCGCTGTCGATCCTGCCTGCAAGCCAGGTCGCCAGTGCTGCGGCAACCGCGCCGATGATGCCGAAAAGACCGATTCGCGTGACGCTCCAGCCCAGAACGCCGCTCGCATAGACGCCTCCGAAGGCATAAAGCGCGTTCAGCGCATCGCGGTAGAACATCGACGAGGCCAGATAGGCGAACAGGCTGGGCCGGCGCGGCAGGCTGCGAAGCAGGTGCCCCAAGTCAAGAAGCGACGCGCGAAGGCCCAGTTTCGTTCCGGTGAACCGCGGTTCCTTCACCCAAAGGAAGAAGGGCACCATGAAGACCATGTACCAGATGGCCACGAAGGGACCGACCGTGCGGGTTCCTTCGCGCAGGTCCGGGTCCAGCAGGCCAAAGGCCGGCGGCAGCCCCGCCAGCGTCTTTCCCGTCGCGCCGCTTTCGGCAAGCACCAGCAGCATCAGCACCAGGGACAGGATGCCGCCCGTGTAGCCAAAGGCGAAGCCCGACCCCGAAATGCGGCCCAGTTCCTCTTCCCGGGCCAGGCCGGGCATGAGGGCGTTGGTGAAGATGGTGGCGAACTCCATCCCCACGAGGCCGAGGCCGAACGAGAGCATCGCCCATTGCAGGTTGCCCGCCCCCGGAATCAGGAACCACAGGCCGAAGGCGCCCACGACGTAGCAGGCCGAGAACAGCCAGATCCAGACCATCCGGCGCCCCGAACCATCGGCGATGGCGCCCAGGATCGGCGCCAGAAGCGCGATGGTCACGCCCGCAACGGTCTGGCCGAACCCCCAGTAGGATTGGGCCGCCGCGCCCGCGGCTTCGGCGGACAGGCCCTGGGACGCGAAATGGGCGCGGGCCACCTCGGAGAAGTAGGGGGCGAAGATGAAGGTCAGCAGCAGGGTGCTGTAGGGTTGGCTTGCCCAATCGAAGAAGAACCACCCCCAGATGCGCTTCCGGGCCGAACCCGCCATGTCCTGTCCCCCTGGGCCTTGCCGCGTTGCGGCGGATCAAGCCCGATTTCATCCCCACGCGCAAGCCGGGGGCGACATTAGGGGCATCGGTTCAACCGGCGGGCATCTCGGGCGGCCAGGGGCGCTGGCGTTCGGCTTCGGCCCAGGTGTGCACCCACTCCGGGAAGGCGGGGCTTTCGGCGGGCAGGCCCATCGCCGCCAGCAACTCGGCCGGAGGGATGATCCCCTTGCGCGACGCCGTGACCGCGCCACGCATAAGGAAATGCGTGGTGCATTCGCCTTTTTTCCAAAGCGACTGCTCCATGTAGATGAAGCGATCGTCCCAGCCGATGCAGCGGGTGCGCATTTCCAGCCGGTCGAACATCTGGATGCGCCTGCGGTAGCGGATCGTTGCACCCGCGACGGCAATGCCCCAGCCCTTTTCATGCAGCACCTTCGTGATGCCGGTGCGCAGCGCCAGCGGAATGCGACCCATGTCGAACAACGTCAGGGTGCGACCGTTGTTGAGCTCCATCCAGGGGTCGATGTCCCAGGGCCAGCAGATGTGGTGGGAAACGTGAGTTCCAAGGATCGGCAAGGGCCCGGCGCGGCGATTCTGGAACACCACCTTGGCAAGGCGCAGGAACGGATACATCGGCTCTCCTTCGGTCGCTCGTCACGGGGCTAGAGCGGGGGGCGCTCCGGGTCAACGGCGGACGTTGCGTTGAAAGCGACCGGCGCCATTGATCCGCGCCCCGCTTGCGCTTAGGTGAGGCGCAACCATTCCCGGAGTTGCCGATGCAGTCGCTGTTCGACGCCCTGATGCTGATCCTTCAGATCCTTTGGTTCGTGATGATCGTCCAGATCATCATGTCCTGGCTGATCAACTTCCAGGTCCTGAACCTGCGCCAGCCACAGATCGCACAGGTCTGGTATGGCCTCAGCCGATTGCTGGAGCCGATCTATGCCCCCTTCCGGCGCATCCTGCCCTCGACCCCCGGCCTCGACCTGGCGCCGATGGCGGTGTTCATCGTGATCATCATCCTGCAGCGGGTGCTGATCAACAATCAGGGCTGGTTCTACGGTTACTGACCACTACCTATTGATCTGCTGTCCCGCCCGTGAAAAAACACAGGGCACAACCAACAGAGCAGCGGGCACCTTCCCATGATGCGGCACGCCGAGGAGATTCTCTCCTCTGTCTACGGATTCCCGGCATTCCGGCCGGGGCAGGCCGAAATCGTCGCGGCGGTTGCGTCGGATGAAAACGTGCTGGCAATCATGCCCACGGGCGGCGGCAAGTCGCTGTGCTTCCAGTTGCCGGCGCTGATGGGGGAAGGGGTCACGGTCGTGATCTCGCCTCTGATCGCCCTGATGCGCGATCAGGTGCGCGGCCTGCGCGAGGCTGGCGTTGGCGCGGCGGCGCTGACCTCGGCCAACACCGAGGATGAGAACGAAGCGACCTTTGCGGCACTGGATGCGGGTGAGATCAGGCTTCTCTACATGGCGCCGGAACGGCTGGCTTCGGGCGCGACGCTGACGCTGCTGCGCCGGATCGGAACCCGGCGGATCGCCGTGGACGAGGCGCATTGCGTCAGCCAGTGGGGCCATGATTTCCGCCCCGATTACCTGCGGATCGGCGACCTGCGCCGCGCGCTGGGCGTGCCCCTGGCCGCCTTTACCGCCACGGCGGACGAGGAAACCCGCGCCGAGATCGTCACCCGGCTGTTTGATGGCCGTGCGCCCACCACCTTCCTGCGCGGCTTCGACCGGCCGAACATCCATCTGGCCTTCACTGTCAAGGACCAGCCGCGCCGTCAGATCCTGGATTTCGCCGGCGCCCGGCGTGGGCAGTCGGGGATCGTCTATTGCGCCACCCGGGCCAAGACGGAAGTGCTGGCCCAGGCGCTGCGCGAAGCGGGTCATCCGGCCTGTCATTATCACGGCGGTATGGACCCCGACGATCGCAGGCAGGTGGAGACCCGGTTCCAGCAGGAAGACGGCCTGATCGTCGTGGCCACCATCGCCTTCGGCATGGGCATCGACAAGCCCGACATCCGCTGGGTGGCCCACGCCGACCTGCCGAAGTCGATCGAGGGTTACTATCAGGAAATCGGCCGCGCGGGCCGCGACGGCGCGCCCGCCGACACGATGACGCTGTATGGCCCCGACGACATCCGCCTGCGCCGCACGCAGATCGACGAAGGGCTTGCCCCGCCCGACCGGAAGGCCGCCGATCATGCGCGCCTGAACGCGCTTCTGGGCCTGGCCGAGGCAACCGCCTGCCGCCGACAGCGCCTGTTGTGCTATTTCGGTGAAGCGGCGGAGCCTTGCGGCAATTGCGACCTGTGCGACACGCCGCCCGATCTGTTCGACGGAACCGAAGCCGTGCGCAAGGCGCTCTCGGCGATCCTGCGCACCGGCGAGAGTTTTGGCGCCGGCCATCTGACCGACCTTCTGATGGGGGTCGCCACCGAAAAGATCCGGCAGCGTGGCCATGACGGCCTGCCGACCTTCGGCGCGGGCCGCGATCTGGGCAAGGCGGCCTGGGCGGCAGTGTTCCGGCAGATGATGGGCCATGACCTGATCCGCCCCGATTTCGAACGCCACGGCGCCTTCCGCATGACCGAAGCCGCCCGCCCGATTCTACGCGGCGACGCCTCGATCACGCTGCGCCGCGACACCATCGCCCGGGCGCGGACAGCCCCTGTGGTCCGCACGCTGGTGACCGAGGAGGACGCGCCGCTTTTGTCGGCGTTGAAGGCCCGCCGGCGCGCCCTGGCCGAGGCAGCCCGCGTTCCGGCCTATGTGATCTTTACCGACCGGACGCTGATCGAGATGGCCGAGACCCGGCCCGCGACGCTGGATGAGATGGCGCGGATCAGCGGGGTCGGCGCGAAGAAGCTGGAGAGCTATGGCGCGACCTTTCTTGAGGTCATCACCGGCGCCTCGCCTGCAGAAAGCCACCCGGCCCGGCGAAAGCTGGCGGGCCGACCCGAGGCCGAGCTTTTCGACCGGCTGATGGAAACCCAGGCCGAGCTTTGCCGCGGCGCGGACGGAACCGGCAAGTATCTGACCGTCGATCCTCCGGCGCTGCGCCGGATCGCCGAGGCGCGGCCCCTGTCGCGCGACCAGTTGGCCCGTTACCTTGACCCGGCCCGGGCCGAGCGGTTTGGCGCCGCCTTCATGGATATTCTTGCGGCAGGTCCGACCTGATGCTGCGCCGCGGCTAGACGGGCCTTTTCCCAGGGCCGCCAAACGGCTAGGGTCTGAGCGATTGACTCTCTCGAAGGGCCGCCATGCAGATCGAAGAAACTCCCCTCTCCGGTGTCCTGATCCTGACGCCGCGCCGCTTCGGTGATGCGCGCGGCTGGTTCTCCGAGGTCTGGAACGCCCAGACGCTTGCAGCCCAGGGCATCACAACGCCCTTCGTGCAGGACAACCATTCGTATTCACGTGACCCGGGGACGGTTCGCGGCCTGCATTACCAGCGTCCGCCCCATGCGCAGGCCAAGCTGGTCCGCTGCGGCCGCGGCGCAATCTTCGATGTGGCGGTCGACGTGCGGAAGGGTTCGCCGACCTATGGCCAATGGTTCGGGGTCGAGCTGACGGCAGAGAACGGGCGGCAACTGCTGATTCCGGCCGGTTTCCTGCACGGCTTCGTGACGCGCGCGGCGGATACCGAAGTCCTGTACAAGTGTTCGGACGTCTATGCACCCGACTGTGACGGGGCCGTGCGCTTCGACGACCCGAGTCTTGGCATCGACTGGGGTCTGGATCCCGCTTCGGCGATTCTGTCCGACAAGGACCGAAATGCGCCGCTGTTTCAAAATTTCGCCACACCCTTCGAATACGGCAGCTAGGCATGAAAATACTTGTGACAGGTGGCGCAGGCTTTATCGGTTCTGCGGTGGTGCGGCGCGCGGTCCGGCAAGGGACGGCGGTCGTCAATCTGGACAAGCTGACCTATGCAGGCAGCCTGTCGAACGTGGCCGAGGTGTCGGACAGCCCGCTTTACGCCTTTGAACAGGCGGACATCTGCGACCGCGCGCGCGTTGATGCGATCCTGTCGAGGCACCAGCCGGACGCGATCATGCACCTGGCCGCCGAAAGCCACGTCGACCGGTCCATCGACGGCCCGGCCGCCTTCATCGAGACGAACATCAACGGCACCTACACGATGCTGGAAGCCGCGCGGGCCTACTGGACGGCGAAGGGCAAGCCCGAAGGCTTTCGTTTCCACCACATCTCGACGGACGAAGTCTTTGGCAGCCTGGGGCCGACGGGCAAGTTCACCGAAGACACGCCCTATGATCCGCGCAGCCCCTATTCGGCATCGAAGGCCGCGTCAGACCATCTGGTGCGCGCCTGGCACGAAACCTATGGCCTGCCGGTCGTGCTGACCAACTGTTCGAACAACTACGGCCCCTATCACTTTCCGGAAAAGCTGATCCCGGTGGTGATCCTGAAGGCGCTGTCGGGCGCGCCGATCCCGATCTATGGCAAGGGCGACAATATCCGCGATTGGCTGTTCGTAGAGGACCACGCGGATGCGCTGTTGACCGTGGTGCGGAAGGGTGCGCTGGGCCGCAGCTACAACATCGGCGGCGAGAACGAGGCGACGAACCTGGAGCTGGTGACGAAGATCTGCGCGATCCTTGATGCGAAGCGCCCGGGGAACAAGCCATATGCCGAACAGATCGCTTTCGTCACCGATCGTCCCGGCCATGACCAGCGCTATGCCATCGACCCGAGCCGGATCCGCGAGGAACTGGGTTGGCGGCCTTCGGTCACGCTGGATCAAGGGCTGGAACAGACCATCGACTGGTTCCTGAGTCACGAGGACTGGTGGCGCGCGCTTCAGGATCGGGATGGCGTGGGCAAACGGTTGGGCACGGCATGAAGGCGTTGGTCTTCGGCACCACGGGGCAGGTCGCCATCGAACTGGGCCGCGCGGCTCCGCTGGTCGGATTGACACTGATCCAGCTGAGTCGTGATCGCGCCGACCTGACCGCCCCCGAGGCATGCGCCGCCGCGATTGCCGCCACGGATGCCGATTTCATCATCAACGCCGCCGCCTATACAGCCGTGGATGCCGCAGAAACCGATCACGCGACGGCGCAGGCCGTCAATGCGGATGCCCCCGGCGCCATGGCGCGCGCGGCCGCCGCGCGGGGACTGCCTTTCCTGCATGTCTCGACCGATTACGTCTTTGACGGATCGGGCACCCGGCCCTGGAGCGAGGACGACCCCGTCGCGCCGCTCGGTGTCTATGGTGCAACGAAACTGGAGGGTGAGCGTCAGGTCGCAGCGGCGGGCGGGCCGCATGTCATCCTGCGCACGGCCTGGGTCTTTTCGGCGCATGGAAAGAACTTCGTGAAAACCATGCTGCGGCTGGGATCCGAGCGCGAGTCCCTGAGTGTTGTGGACGACCAGCGCGGCAGCCCCACCCCGGCCCATGAAATCGCGCGTGCGCTGGTGGCCATCGGTCTGGCCTTCGTCGAAGGGCGGGGCGCCTCGGGCATCTTCCATTTCGGCGGAAAGCCGGATTGTTCCTGGGCGGACTTTGCCGAGGCGGTCTTTGCGGCATCGACACTCCCGAAGAAGCCGGTCGTCAGGCGCATCCCCACCTCTGCATACCCGACGCCGGCGCAACGGCCGGGGAATTCGGTGCTGAACTGCGACCGGATCCGCGCCGTCTATGGCATCGGCCAACCCGACTGGCGCACCGGGTTGAAAACTGTGGTGAGCGAACTGGAGGCGAAGGCATGACGACGACCGGACGCAGGGGCATCATTCTGGCGGGCGGATCGGGCACGCGGCTTTATCCGATCACCCATGCGGTGTCCAAGCAGATGCTGCCCCTTTATGACAAGCCGATGATCTATTACCCGCTGTCGGCGCTGATGCTGGCGCACATCCGCGAAGTGGCGATCATTTCCACTCCGCGCGACCTGCCGCAGTTCCAGGCGCTTCTGGGCGATGGATCGGCCTGGGGGATGCGGTTCGAATATATTGTGCAACCTTCGCCGGATGGTCTGGCGCAGGCCTATCTGCTGGCCGAGGAATTCCTGGCCGGCGCGCCTTCCGCCATGGTGCTGGGCGACAACGTGTTCTTCGGGGAAGGACTGTCGGGCAAGCTGAAGTCGGCCGATGCCCGCACGTCCGGCGGAACGGTCTTTGGCTATCGCGTGTCGGACCCCGAACGCTATGGCGTTGTGGAATTCGACCGCGACGGCAAGGTTCTGTCGATCATTGAAAAGCCCGAGCATCCCAAAAGCAGCTATGCCGTCACGGGGATCTACTTCCTGGACGGTGATGCGCCGCGTCGGGCGCGCCAGATCAAGCCCTCGGCCCGGGGCGAGCTGGAGATCACCGACCTGGTCAACAGCTATCACGCCGACGGACTTTTGTCGGTGGAACGTCTGGGGCGCGGCTTTGCCTGGCTGGACACCGGAACGCACGAAAGCCTTTTGGAAGCGGCGGAATTCATCCGCACGATCGAGGACCGCCAGAATCTGAAAGTGGGGTGCCCCGAGGAGATCGCGTTCCTGAACGGCTGGATCACGGGCGAGCGGCTGCGCGACCTGGCGAAACCCTACCTGAAGACGCAATACGGCAAGTACCTGGCGCGGATCGCCGAGGAAGCGGACGCCGGCCATTTGTGAAGCGATGAGTGGGAAGGGAAGCCGCGGGGTTTAAACCTTCCTTAACCTCGGGTGCCCAAGATCGGGTGCATGAGTCCACGCAACGCCTTTCACGAAGCCCCGCTGCCGCTGTTTCCGTCCGATGAAGCGGTGCCCGTCCCCTTGCCGCGCGGACGGCTGCCTTCCTACGTCGAAGGGCACCGCGCCCGGCTGCGGGAACGCTTCATGGAAGGGGGCGCCGCGGCACTGCCGGATTACGAACTGCTGGAACTCGTGCTCTTCCGTGCCCTGCCGCGTCAGGATGTCAAACCGCTCGCGCGCCTGCTGATCGACCATTTCGGCGATTTCAACCGCGTCATCTCGGCCCCTGTTCCTCGGCTGCTGGGGGTGGCCGGGGTTGGGCAGGCCGTCGTGCAGGAGTTGAAGATCGTCGAGGCGGCGGCGCATCGGTTGGCGCGGGCGAAGGTGATGCACCGGCCGGTGCTGTCATCCTGGGATGCGCTTCTGGACTATTGCCGCACCGCGATGGCGCACCGGGAAACCGAACAGTTCCGGGTGCTTTATCTGGACCGAAAGAACGTGCTGATTGCCGATGAGGAGCAGGCCCGCGGCACCGTGGATCACGTGCCGGTCTATCCGCGCGAAGTGGTGAAACGGGCGCTGGAACTGAATGCGTCGGCGCTGATCCTGGTGCACAACCATCCCTCCGGCGACCCGACGCCATCGCAACAGGACGTGACGATGACCGGACAGATCCAGGAGGCGGGGCAGGTGATGGGCATCACGCTGCACGACCATCTGATCATCGGCAAGTCACGCGAGGTCAGCTTTCGCAGCGAAGGCTATCTGTAGATCAGCCGGCGGCGGCCATCTCACCGGCGCGAAGGTCCAGCGGGACAAGCACGCTTTCTCCGGTAAAGCCGCAGTCGGGCATTTCCACCGATACATCCGCGACGCGGGGTGCGGTCGTGCCGCCCAGGATTGCGACCCGGGCGGTCAGTTGCTGTCCGCAGGTCCGCGGGGTGACCATGGCGTGCAGGATCGGCGCGGCGCCATCTTTCAGGGGTTGTGTCCAGGCCTGATTGGCTGCCGTGTCACCCAGGGGCAGCGTTTCGCCCGTGCCCAGCGACAGGGAATCCGCCACATCCGAGCTGACAATGATCCGTGCGGGCAGGGCCGACATCGGGAAGGGCCGGGTGACGGTCAGGGCGCCCCCTGCCGCTCCTTGCACCGTGACGCGGCCGGCTGCGTCCAGCACGGGCAGGGACAGGACCGCACGACCCATGGCGTCGGTGGCCAGATCCGCGGTGATTGCGCCGGTTTCGACAACCAGCCTGGCTTCGGGGTCGCAAGGGCTGTTGTACAGAATGGTCATCAGGCCATCGCTGGCCGGCGTCACCGAAAGGGACGGGCGGGGGCAGATCTTGCCGAAATCGTCATAGCGCGCCTTTGACGGTCCGCCAATCTCCTGCCGCTGCCGGTCCAGCGCCGCGACACGGCCCGCCAGGTTTGCGCCGGGCTGCGGAAGGGCCGTCACGGTCTGTGGAAGATCGGGCAGGAACGGTGCGCGGGCCGAGGGGTCCGGCTTGATCTGGCCAAGGGGCGCATTCGCCGCCAGCGGCGTGATGCTGGCATCCGCAATCGTTGCCGCCGTGGCCCTGGGGTGGGAGTTCAAGCCGCCGCTTTGAAGAAGGTGCCCCGAGCCGAACGCCACGACAAAGGTTACCCCCACAGTTCCCAGACGGCGCAACATTCCCGAATCCCTCTCACCAGCGTGCGATTGTTTCTATGCGGAAAAGAGGGCGGCTGCGTGGCCGGGAAAAGGCGGGGCTTCCTCGGGGCGGGTGGCCATATCTGGTGTATTCTCCAGCAATCCACTCCAGATGAGGAAGGCGGCCCGGTGCGCCGCCGTAATGCTGCCACAGTTTTGCCACCAGTGCGGGCCCGAACACCGGTCGATAAAGGCGAAACACCCGCGACGAGGCGACTCGCGCGGGTGTTTCCTTACTGGTGACAGTGACTGCGGGTCAGACCAGCCGCCCGTGGCAATGCTTGAACTTTTCGCCCGAGCCGCAGGGACACGGATCGTTGCGGCCCGGATTTCCCCAGGTCGTGGAATCGGTTTCATCAAAGCCCGCCAGCAGCGGCGTAGCCGCGGGTTTCGGCGCTTCGGGCGTGGCCGCGGCCGCCTGGATTGCAGCCTGCTGTTCGGCGAACTGGCGCATCATCGCCTCCTGTTCTTCCTGCGTCAGGGGCCGGATCTGCGACAGTTTCTGCGTCACGTCGCCGCGCAGGCCTTCCAGCATGTTTTCAAACAGCGCGAAGGCCTCGGTCTTGTATTCCGACAGCGGATCGCGCTGGGCATAGCCGCGGAAGCCGATAACCGAGCGCAGGTGTTCCAGCGTCACAAGATGTTCGCGCCAACGGGTGTCGATCGCCTGAAGCAGAAGCTGCTTTTCGATGTTGCGCATCGTTTCCACACCGAAGGCTTCCGCCTTCTCGGCCATCTGGCGATCCGACGCCTCTGCGATGCGGCCCTGGATCTCGGCCTGGTCGACGCCTTCTTCCGCCGCCCATTCGGCGATGGGCAGGTCCAGCGACAGCTGTTCGCGCAGCGCCCCGGCCAGTGCCTCGGTTTCCCAGACATCGGCGTAGGTTTTCGGCGGCATGTGGCTGTTGACCAGATCCTCGATCACCTGATGGCGCATGTCGCCGACTACGTCGGACAGGTCTTCGGATTCCATCACCTCAAGCCGCTGGCTGAAGATCGCCTTGCGCTGGTCGTTCATCACGTCATCGAACTTCAGCAGCTGCTTGCGGATGTCGAAGTTGCGTCCCTCGACCTTCGCCTGGGCGCGTTCCAGCGACTTGTTCACCCAAGGGTGAATGATCGCTTCGCCTTCCTTCATGCCCAGCGATGACAGGACCTTGTCCAGCCGTTCCGAACCGAAGATCCGCATCAGATCGTCTTCCAGGCTGAGGAAGAACAGCGAGCGGCCCGGGTCGCCCTGACGGCCCGAACGACCGCGCAGCTGGTTGTCGATGCGGCGGCTTTCGTGGCGTTCGGTGGCCAGGACGTATAGTCCGCCTGCCGCGATCACCTTCTGCTTTTCCTCGGCGTGTTCCGCCTCGATCCGGGTGCGGACCTCGTCGGGGTTCAGGTGCGGATCGGCGGCAATCGCCTCCAGCACCTTCATCTCGACGTTGCCGCCCAACTGGATGTCGGTGCCGCGACCGGCCATGTTGGTGGCGATGGTGATGGCGCCCAGCTTGCCGGCGTCGGCGACGATCTGCGCTTCCTGTTCGTGCTGGCGGGCGTTCAGCACGTTGTGCGGCAGCCCTTCCTTCTTCAGCATTTCGGACAGCATTTCCGATTTTTCGATCGACGTCGTGCCGACCAGCATCGGCTGGCCCTTTTCATGGGCCTTGCGGATCGCCTCGATCACGGCGTCGTATTTTTCGCGCGCGGTGCGGTAGACGCGGTCGTGGTCATCCTTGCGCTGCACGGGGCGGTTTGTCGGAACCTCGACCACGCCCAGCTTGTAGATCTCCATGAATTCTTCGGCCTCGGTCGTCGCGGTGCCGGTCATGCCGGCCAGCTTGTCGTAGAGGCGGAAGTAGTTCTGGAAGGTGACGGACGCGAGGGTGACGTTTTCCGGTTGGATCGTCACGTTTTCCTTCGCCTCGATCGCCTGGTGCAGACCGTCCGACAGGCGGCGGCCCGGCATCATGCGGCCGGTGAATTCGTCGATCAGGATCACTTCGTTGTTGCGGACGATGTAGTTCTGATCGCGGTGGAACAGTTTCCACGCCCGCAGCGCCTGGTTGGCGTGGTGGACGATGGTCGTCGATTCCGGGTCATACAGCGTCTGGTCGGACGGCAGCACGCCGGCCTGTTGCAGGGCTTTTTCCAGGAATTCGTTGCCGTCCTCGGTAAAGGTCGCGTTCCGGGTCTTTTCGTCCAGCTTGTAATGCGCGTCCGTCAGTTGCGGGATGAAGACATCCAGCACCTTGTACAGGTCCGACCGGTCCTGCGACGGCCCCGAGATGATCAGTGGCGTGCGCGCCTCGTCGATCAGGATGCTGTCCACCTCGTCGACGATGGCGAAGAAGTGGCCGCGCTGCGCCATGTCCTCGATCGAGGCTTTCATGTTGTCGCGCAGGTAGTCGAAGCCCAGTTCGTTGTTCGTGGCGTAGGTGATGTCGGCGCGGTAGGCTTCGCGCTTTTC
The DNA here is from genome assembly GCA_002356635.1 of Rhodobacteraceae bacterium QY30. Lineage (GTDB taxonomy): Bacteria > Pseudomonadota > Alphaproteobacteria > Rhodobacterales > Rhodobacteraceae > QY30. The sequence continues at coordinate 3,365,664 of CP023454.1, read as the reverse complement.
GCTGTCACCCTGGAAGGGCACCACCACGCCGGTGGTCAGGCCAAGCGCGCCGTAAACCTTGCTCATCCATTCGGCATCGCGGCGGGCAAGGTAGTCGTTCACGGTGACGACATGCACGCCCTTGCCAGCCAGCGCGTTCAGATAAGCGGGGAAAGTCGCCATCAGTGTCTTGCCTTCGCCGGTCTTCATTTCGGCGATGTTGCCCTGGTGCAGGAAGATCCCGCCCATCAACTGTACGTCGAAGGCGCGCAGGCCCAGCGCCCGGCGGGCCGCTTCGCGGCAGTTCGCAAAGGCTTCGGGCAGCACGGCATCCAGGCTTTCGCCGCCTTCCTGCACGCGCTTTTGCAGTTCCGTCGTCTTGGCCTTGATCTGGTCATCGCTGCGCGCCTGGGCTTCCGCTTCCAGCGCGTTGATCCGGGCGACCAGCGGACGGATGGATTTCACTTTGCGGTCGTTCGGCGTGCCGAAGACCTTTTTCGCAAGAGTTCCGAAGCCAAGCATATTTTCTCCGCACGGACTGACAGGATCGTGTGAAACACAGCCTTGCCCGTCACCCCCGGCTTGCCTAGAACGGCTGCGATGAGAAGGGTGGAAGGTCTGTCACAGGACAGGGGCGATGTAAGGGCCTCACCACTCAGTGTCAACGCTACAAGGCTTTTCAGCCGTCAGGAGTGGTAAGATGGTCGTGTCTATGAAACGTTCGGCAAAACGCCTTGGCGTTGCCGCCCTGATGATGGCGATGGCGCTGCCGCTGGCTGCCGAAAGCCCGAAGGCCGACACCGTCATGGCAACGGTCAATGGCACGCCCATCACGCTGGGTCAGATGATCGCCATGCGCGACAGCCTGCCGCCGCAGTATCTGGCGATGCCGGACGAGCAGTTGTTCAAGGGAATCCTCGAGCAACTGATCCAGCAGCAGGCGCTGGCCGATACCTACAAGGACAAGCTGAGCCAGCACGATGCCGTGACGCTGGAAAACCAGAAGCTGTCGTTCCTGGCGACCCGCGCGCTGGATGCCGCGGCCAAGGCCGCAGTGTCGGACGAGGCGCTCCAGAAGCTTTATGACGAGAAATTCGCCAAGGTTGCGCCGTCGAAGGAATATCATGCCCGCCACATCCTGGTGGCTACCGAGGACGAGGCGAAGGCCATCAAGGCCGACCTCGACAAGGGCAGCGATTTCAACCAGCTCGCGTCCGAGAAATCCTCGGACAGCTCGGCCAAGAACGGCGGTGACCTGGGCTGGTTCGGGCTGGGCATGATGGTCAAGCCCTTTGAGGATGCCGTCGTCGCGCTGGAGCCGGGCAAGATTTCCGATCCGGTGAAATCGGACTTCGGCTGGCACATCATCAAGCTGGACGAAGTGCGCGACGCGGTTCCGCCTAAGCTGGAGGAAGTGCGCGACGAACTGGCCGGTGAATTGCAGCAGAAGGCCGTGGAAGCCAAGGTGACAGAACTGACCGGAGCCGCCAAGATCGAGCGCAAGACCGACGGCGTCGATCCGGCGATTCTGAAAGATGAAAACATCCTGCCGAAGTAAGAACGGTTTCTGCGAGGGACAGCGGACATGGCCAAGACCGATGGTGACTGGAAAATCGAAGCCAAGCGCCTGCGGGGCAAGGTCAGGAAGCTGAAGGAACGGCTGGCGGGGTCCGAACCGGATGCCGCCCCCGCCCAGACCCCCGCAAAGGTCAAGGCGCCGCTGCCGGTGTCGCCCCTGGCCCCGAAGTCCTTTCCCGCCTTGCCCCGCATTGCGGGGGTTTCGTTTGCGGCGGTGGCGGCCGGGGTCAAATACCAGAACCGCACCGATGTGATGCTGGTCAGCCTGGCCCCGGGCACGGCAATCGCCGGCGCCTTCACGCGGTCATCCACCCGCGCCGCCTGCGTTCTGGATTGCCAGGCAAAGCTGGCGGGTCCGATCGACGCCAGGGCCGGTGCGGCCATCGTCGTGAATTCCGGGAACGCCAATGCCTTCACCGGCAAGGCGGGACAACGCTCGGTGGATCTGGTGACGGGAAGTGTGGCCAAGGCGCTGGGCCTTCCGGCGGCGCGTGTCTTTTCGTCGTCGACAGGCGTGATCGGCGATCCGCTGCCGCATGACCGCATCATCGCCAAGGTGCCCGATCTGGTGGCCGCACTGGACGAAGGCGGCATCGAGATGGCCGCCCGTGCCATCATGACCACCGACACCTTCCCCAAGGGGGCCGCCGCCGAAATCGACGGCGACGGCGGCAAGATCCGTATCGCCGGGATCGCCAAGGGCTCGGGGATGATTGCGCCCGACATGGCGACGATGCTGGTCTACATCTTCACCGACGCCAAGATCGCGCCAAAGCTTCTACAAAAGGCGCTGTCGTCGCAGGTGGACGACACCTTCAACGCCATCACCGTCGACAGCGACACGTCGACCTCGGACGCGCTGATCCTGGCGGCGACGGGGCAATCGGCGGCTGCGCCGATCACCTCGCTGCGGGCTGGTGCCGGTGCGGCGTTCGTCCAGGCGTTGCATGATGTCATGGCCGATCTGGCCAAGCAGGTGGTGCGTGACGGCGAAGGCGCGACCAAGTTCGTCGAAGTGCGCGTGACCCGCGCGGCCTCGCCCGAGGATGCGCACAAGGTGGCGATGGCGATCGCGAACTCGCCGCTGGTGAAGACTGCAATCGCGGGAGAGGATCCGAACTGGGGCCGCATTGTTGCGGCGGTCGGCAAGTCGGGTGCCGCGGCGGACCGGGACAAACTGTCGATCCGCTTCGGGGATACGCTGGTGGCCAGCAACGGCTGGCGTGCGCCCAGCTACCGCGAGGAGGACGGCGCCGCCCATATGAAAGGGCAAGAGCTGCTGATTCAGGTCGATCTTGGCCTTGGCCGCGCGTCGCGCACCGTCTGGACCTGCGATCTGACGCATCGCTACATCGACATCAACGCCGATTACCGGTCGTGATCCGGTGAAGGTCGTTCTTGTCTCTGCTGTCGCGCTGATCGACGCCGATAGCCGGGTTCTGCTGGCGCAGCGTCCCGAGGGCAAACCCATGGCCGGACTGTGGGAGTTTCCCGGCGGCAAGGTCGAACCGGGTGAAACCCCTGAGGCGGCGCTGATCCGTGAGTTGCATGAAGAACTGGGCATCGACACATGGAAAAGCTGTCTGGCGCCCCTGACCTTTGCCAGCCACAGCTATGATGACTTTCATCTGCTGATGCCGCTTTTCGCCTGCCGCCGCTGGCAGGGAACCCCGCACCCGCGCGAGGGGCAGCGTCTGGCCTGGGTGCGCGCCTCGGCGCTGAGGGACTATCCGATGCCGCCTGCCGACGTGCCGTTGATTCCCATCCTGCGCGACTGGTTGTAGGTTTGTGCGCCTGCAGCGCCAGATGCTGCAACTGCAATTGTAACATCTTCGCAACATCGTTTCCGAAACTGGTGCCGAAAGCGCCCGTCGGCGGGAACCTGTGCAAATCCCGATTGCAAATCTTCACCTCCGGGAAAGAATTGTCCTGCAGGCTACAGCAACCCAATCGGGGAGGAACACAGGGATGCTGCGAACGATTCTACTCGGTAGTTGTGTGTCGGTGCAGGGGACGTTTGAACGCCAACTCGAAAACGGCCGGATCCTTGTCCGCGTCGGCAACCGGGTGTTCGAAGGTTTCCCTATCCACGGAAAGACAGCTTAGAACCACCGCTTCCGGGTCCGTCTGACACACACCCCAGACACCTGAAAGCAAAAAGGGCGCCCGCAAAGGCGCCCTTTCTTCATTTTCCAGCGTCCGAACGCTGGCCAGATCAGGCCAGCTTCCGTTCCACTTCCTCGCGTTCGAAAATCTCGATCACGTCGCCCGGGCGGACGTCGTCATAGGCCTCGAAAGCCATGCCGCATTCCTGGCCGGACTGGACTTCCTTGACCTCGTCCTTGAAGCGCTTGAGCGTCTTGAGCGTGCCTTCGTGGATGACCACGTTGTCGCGCAGCAAGCGCACCCCGGCCGACCGGCGGGCGACACCTTCGGTGACCAGACAGCCGGCGACCTTGCCCACATTCGACACCTTGAAGACTTCCAGAATCTTCGCATAGCCGATGAAGGTCTCGCGCACTTCGGCCTTCAGCAGGCCAGACGCGGCGGCTTTGATATCGTCGACCAGATCATAGATGATCGAGTAGTAGCGGATCTCGACGCCCTTCTGGTTCGCTGCACCACGGGCGGGTGCATTGGCCCGGACGTTGAAACCGATGACCGGCGCACCCGAGGCTTCGGCCAGGCCGATGTCGGATTCGGTGATCGCGCCAACCCCGTAGTGCAAGACACGGACGCGCACTTCGTCGTTGCCGATCTTTTCCAGCGCCTGGACGATCGCTTCGGCCGAACCCTGGACGTCGGCCTTCACCACCACCGGCAGTTCGGCCACGTTCTTGTCGGCCTTGGCCTTCGCCATCAGCTGTTCCAGCGTTGTGGCGGCGCCAGCCGCAGCGCGTTTGTCCTTGGCGGCTTTTTCGCGGTAGTCGGCGATTTCGCGCGCCTGGGCTTCGGTTTCCACCACGTTCAGCACGTCACCCGCTTCGGGCGTGCCGTTCAGGCCCAGCACCTCGACCGGAACCGAGGGCGCGGCTTCGGCGACGGTTTCGCCCTTGTCGTTGATGAGCGCGCGGACCTTGCCCCACTTTTCACCGACAACGAAGATGTCACCCTTTTTCAGCGTGCCGTTCTGCACCAGAACCGTGGCCACGGGGCCGCGGCCCACGTCCAGCTTGGCTTCGATCACGGCGCCATGCGCGGCCCGTTCCGGGTTGGCGCGCAGGTCCAGGAGTTCTGCCTGAAGCGCAATGCTTTCCAGCAGCTTGTCCAGGCCCTTGCCGGTCTTCGCCGAAACTTCCACGTCCAGAACGTCGCCCGACATTTCCTCGACGACGACTTCGTGCTGCAAGAGGTCCGTGCGGACCTTTTGCGGGTTGGCGTCGTACTTGTCGCACTTGTTGATGGCGACGATCATCGGCACCTTGGCGGCCTTGGCGTGGTTGATCGCCTCGATCGTCTGCGGCATCACGGCATCGTCCGCCGCTACGACCAGAACCACGATATCCGTCACTTGCGCGCCACGTGCCCGCATCGAGGTGAAGGCCGCGTGGCCCGGTGTGTCCAGGAAGGTCAGCACCGCACCCGAATCCGTCGTCACCTGATAGGCACCGATATGCTGGGTGATGCCACCGGCTTCGCCCGACACCACGTTGGCGTGGCGGATGGCGTCCAGAAGCGAGGTCTTGCCATGGTCAACGTGGCCCATGATCGTGATGATCGGCGGGCGCGGCCGCAGATCGGCTTCGGCGTCGGCCACCGTGTCGATGACCTGCTCGACGTCCGCATCCGAGACGCGAACGGCCTTGTGGCCGAATTCCTCGATCACCAGTTCAGCGGTGTCGGCGTCGATGGTCTGGTTCATGGTGACCATCATGCCCATCTTCATCAGGGTCTTGACCACATCGGCAGCGCGTTCCGCCATCCGGTTGGCCAGTTCCTGAACGACGATGGTTTCGGGCAGCTGCACGTCGCGCACCTGCTTTTCGGCCTTCTGGCCAAAGCCCATCGCCTTTTGCCGCGCCTTTTCCTGCTTGCGCTTCATCGCGGCAAGGCTCCGCTGGCGGCCGCCCTCGCTGTTCAGGGCGTCCGAAAGGCTCAGCTTGCCGGTGCGGCGGCTGTCGTCGCCGCCCTTGCCCTTGTTGCGGGCATCGCGATCGGCCGCGCCGCGATCATCGCGTTCACGGTCGGTCTTGCGCGGGCCGCCCACGGGCACGCCCTTGGTGGCGGCACGGGCGGCGGCGGCTTCGGCCGCGGCGGGATCGGCCGGTTTCGCCGGCGCGGCGGCAGGCTTGCGCACCTCTTCCTTGCGCTGGGCGCGGGTTTCGGCTTCGCGCTGCTTGCGCTCTTCCTCTTCGGCCTTCAGGCGCATCGCCTCGGCGTGCTCACGCTCTTCGCGTTCCTTGGCCTCAAGCTCGGCGCGGCGGCGTTCGCGTTCTTCCTCGCGCGCCTTTTCCTCGGCGGCGCGGCTGGCGGCTTCCTCGATCTCGCGCGCTTTCGCAGCCTGAAGCGCCTTCAGGCGGCGCATCATCTCATCGTCGGAAATCCCTGCCGGGCGCTTCGACGGATCGCCGAGCGCAGGGTTGGACGTGCCGGGCTTGGCCGTGGGCGTGCCGGGTTTCGGCACGACGACCTTCTTGCGCTTCGTCTCGACGACGACGCTTTTCGTGCGACCGTGGCTGAAGCTTTGCTTGACCTGGCCGGGACGGGCGCCGCCACCAAGGCCAAGGGGTTTCTTGCCGTCTGTATCGCTCATGCCGACTTCGTTTCCTTCCCGGCGGACGCTCCGCCGTCAACTTTCCGCAAACCGTTCAGTTTCGCGGCTTCCTCTACAACACGGGCGCTCAAACCGCCAGCGGCAAGCGCTGCGTGGATGACATAATCCCGTCCAAAGGCCTGCCCGAGTTCATTCGAAGTCAGGCAGCCGAACCATCGTCCCCCGGTGGGGGTCCAAAGTTTGCCCTTGCCGCGATCGGATCCGTCGCTGGCCTGGAACAGCACCTTGGCCTTCCCATCCGCCAGCCAGCCCTTGACCTTTTCGAACCCGGCAACGGCATAGCCCGCCTTGCGGGCCAGTGAAATCAGATCGACAACCCGGCGGGCCATCGCGGCTTCGACGATGTCGGGCAGTCCGTCCGGCACCGTCACGGGTTTCTTCGCGGATCGCGAAAAGGCGCCCTTGGCGGCCTTGGCCAACACGTCACGGTCGGCCGTCACCCACATTCCCCGGCCCGGCAGCTTCGCCGCCAGATCGGGGATCACGATGCCCTCGGGCGACAGGGCAAAGCGGATCAGCCCGGCTTTGGGCTGCACGTCACCCGTGACGATGCAGCGCCGCTCCGGCCCGTCCTGATCCTTGTCCTGTCCCCCTCGGGTCATCTCGTCTCCTGCTTGCAGACGGGCTTACGCCTCGTCCCCTTCCTCTTCTTCGGTTTCGTCTTCCGCCTCGGCTTCCAGCTCGGACGGATCGACCCAGCCCAGCTGGATGCGCGCGGTCATCACCAGATGCTGCGCTTCCTCAAGGCTCACCTCGAACTTCTCGAGAATGCCCTCGTCCTTCACGCGTTCGCCGTTGACGGTCGTCCAGCCACCGGCCAGTTCCCAGTCGGCGCAGGTCGCGAAGTCTTCCAGGGTCTTCACGTCGTCCTTGGCCAGCGCCTCGACCATCTGCGGGGTCAGCCCCTCGAAGTTGATCAGGCTGTCCTCGGCGCCAAGGCTCCGGGCGGTTTCCAGCGCCTTGCGGTTCTGTTCTTCGATGAATTCCCGGGCGCGGGTTTGCAGTTCCTGCGCCGTGCTTTCGTCCACGCCTTCGATGACCAGAAGTTCGTCCAGGTCGACGTAGGCGACTTCTTCCAGGTTGGTGAACCCTTCCGAGACCAGAAGCTGGGCAAAGAACTCGTCCAGATCAAGGGTGTCCATGAAGAGTTTTGTACGTTCGGCGAATTCGGCCTGGCGACGTTCGCTTTCGTCGCTTTCGGTCATGATGTCGATGTCCAGCCCGGTCAGCTGGCTGGCCAGCCGCACGTTCTGGCCGCGGCGGCCGATGGCCTGCGACAGCTGTTCGTCGGGGACGACGACCTCGATCTTGCCGGCTTCCTCGTCGATGACGACCTTCGACACTTCGGCCGGTTGCAGGGCATTCACCAGGAAGGTCGCCTGATCCTCGTTCCACGGGATGATGTCGATCTTTTCGCCCTGAAGCTCGTTCACCACGGCCTGAACGCGGCTGCCGCGCATGCCGACGCAGGCGCCGACCGGGTCGATCGAGCTGTCGTAGCTGATGACGGCAATCTTGGCGCGCGAACCGGGATCGCGGGCGACGGCCTTGATCTCGATGACGTTGTCATAGATTTCCGGCACTTCCATCTTGAAAAGCTCGGCCATGAACATCGGATCGGTGCGCGACAGGAAGATCTGCGGGCCGCGGGCTTCGCGGCGCACGTCCTTGATGTAGCAGCGGATCCGGTCGTTCGGGCGGTAGCTTTCGCGGCCGATCTTTTCGTTGCGGCGCAGGATGCCTTCGCCACGACCGATGTCGACGATGATGTTGCCGTATTCCTCGCGCTTGACGACACCGTTGATGATGGTGCCCTTGCGGTCGATGAATTCTTCATACTGCTTGTCGCGCTCGGCTTCGCGGACCTTTTGCAGGATGACCTGCTTGGCCGATTGCGCGGCGATGCGGCCCAGATCAACGGGCGGCACTTCATCGACGATCTCGTCACCGACCTTGGGATCGGACAGATATTGTTTGGCCTGCGCGACCGTCAGCTGCGCCTGGTAGTTTTCAACCGCGTCGTCTTCCACCACGGTGCGGACGCGAGTGAATTGCGCGCGACCGGTCTTGCGGTCGATCGACACGCGGATATCCATTTCCGAGCCGTAGCGGGACTTGGCGGCCCGGGCGAGGCTTTCTTCCATCGCCTGGATCACCAGATCCGGGTCGATCATCTTTTCGCGCGCCACGGCTTCGGCGGTTTGCAGAAGCTCCAGCTGGTTTGCGCTGGTGATGGCCATGTCAGTCCTCCTCGGAAGGCTCTTGGTCGGTGTCAGTGTCGGTTTCGATCTCGTCGAAGGCGGCTTCGTCGATGGTGCCTGCCTCTTTCCTCTGACGCAGCATCTCGGCAATCAGCTCGTCCGTCAGGATCAGCTTGGCATCGGCCAGCAGGTCGAAGTTCAGGCCGATGACGACCTGTTCGCCGCCGGCTTCGATCTCGATCAGCGCCTCGTCGCCCTCGGTGCCGCGCAGGATTCCCTTGAAGCGCTTGCGTCCGTCGATCTGTTCCGACGTCTCGATCCGCGCCTCGTAGCCTTCCCAGACGTCGAAATCCTTCAGCCGGGTCAGCGGCCGGTCGATGCCCGGGGACGAGACTTCAAGGTTGTAGGCATCCTCGATCGGGTCTTCCACGTCCAGCGCCGCCGAAACGGCGGTCGAGATCACGGCGCAGTCTTCCACGTCGATCCCGCCATCGGGGCGGTCGGCCATGATTTGCAGGGTCTTGGTGTTGCCACCCATCAGGCGGATGCGCACAAGCTCGAACCCCAGCCCCTCGATGACGGGGCCGACGATCCCGGCGAGGCGCCGGTCGATGGCGGTCTTGGCGATCAGGTCTGACATTCGGAAGATCCAAAAACAAAAAGCGGGCCAGAGGGCCCGCCGAACTTACCGGTGGGCTGCGAGTTTGGACCCCGCAGCACCTCTGTTGAAAGGGGATATAGGCCAAAGCCCGGATTTGCGCAAGTCTTGATGCAGGGATCAGCCTGCGGTGGGCAGGACCGCCGGATTGTTGCGCCAGATCCAGAGGTTGAGGGATGCCGCGATCGTCAGCCAGGCCAGATAAGGCAGGATCATCGCGCCCGCCCAGCCATCCAGGCGCCAGAACTGCACCATCATCGCCGCCACCGCCACCCACAGTGCCAGGATGATTCCGGCACCAAGCGCGATCTGATGCGCGCCGAAGAAGGTCGGTGTCCACAAGGTGTTGAGCGTGATCTGAAGCGCGAACAGCCCCAGTGCCAGGCCGGCCCCCGGCAGGGGCGCCACGCGGCTGGCCGCCCAGGCCATCAGGACATAAAGCGTCGTCCAGACAACGGGGAAGGCCCATTTCGGCGGGGTCCAGTCCGGTTTGACAAGCGCCTCGTACCAGGGGCCGGGCTTGAACATGACGCCCGTGGCGCCGGCTGCGGCGGTGGCCGCCAGAAAGATCAGGAAATAGGTCCAGTTCATGAAGGTCTCCGCGGTCAATCTTCCTACATCGCGCCAAGCCGGCCGCAGGTTCCCACCGGGCGATCAGCCGCGTAGGTGATCCATGATCCGCAACAGCTCGGCGCTGATTCCCCGTTCCGATAGCGCATGGCCCGCGACCGGAACCATCCGCAGGTCGGCACGGCGCCAGCCCTCGGCCAGCATCCACGCCGACAGCGGCGGGCAGATCATGTCGTAGCGGCCCTGGACGATGGTGGCAGGGATATCCTCGATCCTGGGACGATCCCGCAGGATCTGGCCGTCTTCCTCAAGGAAACCATCATTGATGAAATAGTGGTTTTCCAGCCGGGCAAAGGCGCGGGCATAGTCCCCCGGGGGCGGGCCCACGGGACCGTCGTGGTCGATGCTGGCCAGCGCGTTTTCCCAGGCGGCCCAGCGTTGGCCAAAGCGCATCTCGGTGGCCGGGTCGCCGCAGAACAGCCGCCGATGATAGGCAGCGACCAGATCGTGCTGTTCGTCGGCGGGGATCATCTCGCGGAAGGCGGACCAGCGTTCCGGCCAGAACATCCCGGCGCCGCCGCCGTAGAACCAGTCGATTTCGCGCTGCATCATCAGAAACACGCCGCGCAGCACCAGATGCGCGATGCGCGCGGGGTGGGCTTCGGCGTAAAGCAGTGCCAGCGTGGCGCCCCAGCTGCCGCCAAAGACGATCCAGCGGTCGATCTCAAGCGCGGTCCGGATCATCTCGATGTCGGCGATCAGGTGCCAGGTGGTGTTGTTCTCGACACTGGCATGGGGACGCGACCGCCCGCAGCCGCGCTGGTCGAACAGGATGATCCGGTAATGCGCCGGATCGAAGAACCGCCGCATCGCCGGCGAAGAGCCGCCGCCCGGACCGCCATGAAGGACGACCACGGGCCGCCCTTGCGGGTGGCCGCATTGTTCGACGTAAATCCGGTGCCCGTCGCCTGTGTCGATCAACCGCTGATCGAAGGGCTCGATCGACGGATAAAGATGCAGGCCGGTGCGCTTTTGCTCTGCGATCCGATCCATGCCTCTACTATATACCGAATAAATCCGCCCGCCAGCCGAGGTTCCCGCCATGACCCAGACCCAAACGCGCCCCGCCACCGGCAGCATCGACGAGGCCGAAGTTGCCAAGTTCCAGGCGATGGCGGCGGAATGGTGGGATCCGAACGGCAAGTTCCGCCCGCTACACCTGATGAATCCGTGCCGGCTGGACTACATCACTCGCCAGATCGCCGCCGAATTCGGGCGTGACCTGCGCGGTCCGCGTGCGTTCGAAGGTCTGCGGATCCTGGACATCGGCTGCGGCGGCGGGCTTCTGTCCGAGCCGATGGCGCGGCTGGGGGCGACAGTTCTGGGCGCCGACGCGGCCGCGCGCAACATCCCCGTGGCGCGCCTTCATGCCGAAGCGCAGGGTTTGGAGATCGACTATCGCCACATCACCGCCGAGGCGCTGGCGGCGGAAGGCGAACGCTTCGACGTCATCCTGAACATGGAGGTGATCGAGCATGTTTTCAATCCGCCGGAATTCCTGAAAACCTGCCACGATCTTCTGGTGACGGGCGGTCTGATGATCTGTTCGACCCTGAACCGGAACGCCAAAAGCTTCATGATGGCCATTGTCGGCGCGGAATGGGTCATGCGCTGGCTGCCCAAGGGCACGCACGACTGGTCGAAGTTCATCACGCCGGATGAGCTTTACGGCCTGATCCACGGCGCCGGGCTGGACCCGGTGGACCGGAAGGGCATGGTGTTCAACCCTGTCACCTGGTCCTGGTCGCTGTCCGACCGGGATCTGAGCGTGAATTACGTGACCGCCAGCATCCGCCGGGATTAATCCCCCAACGGGCGGCGACCGCGGCCTTCGATCAGCCAGGCCAGGATCGTCAACGCCGCCGCGGCCAGAAGGAAGGCCCAGGCCGGAAGCGCCGGGGTGATGCGGATCTCGGCCGTCTGCGCGGCGCCGCGCGGGTTGATTCCGATCCAGCCGCGGCCGAAGGCGGGGCGGCCTGCCTTGACCTGGCGCACCGTGGGCAGGCCACTTTCGATCCGCAGGACGCCGCCGTTCGTCGGTTTGACGACCGGTGCCAGGGGTGCGGCATCTGCGATCGGCGCCTCGAATTCGCGCGGGCTGGCCGGGCCAAGCGCCACGACCCGTTCCACATCTCCATCCTTCAGGCGGTAAAGGCCCACCGCGGGCGCCGTCCAGTCGGCGCTGTACCGGCCCGGCCCCTTTTCGGGCAGCGACAGGGGCGTGGTTGTGCCATCAGGTGCAGTGATGGTGATCTGCCGTGCAGAACCGGGTGACGCCGGTTGCTGCATCGTCCGCCGGGTGATGGTCAGCACCTGGCCGCGCGCGCTGGCGGACAGCGCCTCCTCCTCCAGTTCCGGCTCTTTCATCATCCAGTGGGCCAGCCGCCGCAAAAGCTCCAGCTGCGGCCCGCCACCTTCGAAGCCCCGGCCCCACAGCCAGGCCTGATCCGAGGCAAGAAGCGCCACGCGCCCCTCCTTCACCCGGTTCAGAACCAGAAGCGGGCGCTGGTCCGGCCCCTCCATGACGACTTGCCCCTGCGGCTCGTCCAGCCCCGCGATGCGCATCCACCGGCCCCAGGCCGGCTTGTCCGGCGTGCCGGGCTTGCCGCCTTCGGGGGCGAAATCCGACAGGCCCTCGGTCACGGGGTGGCGCAGGCCCAACGCCGAAACCTTGGGGGTGAAGCCCTGTTCGATCACCTGCGAACTGGGCCGTGCGGGGATCACATCGGCCAGGGCCGAATAATACAGGCTGTCCACCGTTTCGAAATCCGGCCCCGCCGCGATCAGCACCGCACCGCCGCCGGTCACATAGTCGCGGATGCTTTCCATGTATTCCTGCGGCAGGATGCCCCTCATCCGGTAGCGGTCGAAGATGATCAGGTCGAACTCCTTGATCTTGTCCACGAACAGCTCTCGGGTCGGGAAGGCGATCAGCGACAGTTCGTTGACCGGAACGCCGTCTTCCTTGTCGGGCGGCCGCAGGATGGTGAAGTGGACCAGATCCACCGCGCTGTCGGATTTCAGCAGGTTCCGCCAGGTGCGTTCCCCCGCATAGGGCTCGCCCGAGACCAAGAGCACCCGCAGACGGTCGCGCACGCCGTTGATCTGGATGATGGCGGTATTGTTGCGGTCCGTCAGCTCGCCTTTCGTGGGTGCGACCGTGATCTGGATGACGTTCTGGCCATTGTGTTGCAGGATCACCGGCAGTTCCAGATCAACGCCCGTGGGCACGTCGTAGGTTGCGGGCGGCTCTCCGTCGGTCGAGATGGAGACGGCGGCGGTCTGCCCCGCCATTTCAGCCGGCACCGCGCCCAGATCCTCGATCTTCAGTGACAGGCGCAGTTCTTCGCCGATGATCCCGAAAGCGGGCGCCTTCGACACCGCCAGGCGTCGGTCCCAGTCGGCCTTGCGCCCCGTCAGAAGCACGTTCAGCGGCGCGGGCAGGGCAGGGGCATTGGCGATGTCATGGACCTGACCGTCGGTGACAAGGATGGCGCCCGCCAGCCGGGCGCGGGGTTCTTCGGCCAGCGCCTCTTTCAGCGCGGACATGGCAAGGGTTCCGGCGTCTTCCTCAGCGTCGCCCAAGGTGACCTTGCGGAGTTCGGTGTTCGGCAGGGCTGCAACCTGCGCCTCGATCCGGGCCACGGCGGCGGAGGTCTGGCTGCCGCGGTCCGACAGGCTCTGGCTGGCGCTCTGGTCAATGACCATGACGACGATGTCGCTCAGCGGGCGCTTCGCCTCGTCGCGCAGGGCGGGTTCGGCCAGCGCGGCCAGCAGCACCAGTGCCGCCCCGGCCCGCAGCGCCCAGCCCGTCAACCCCCGCCAAAGGGCGAGCGCCAGGAAGGCCAGCGCCAGAAGCGCCGCCCCTGCAAGAACGGGCCAGGGAAGCAGCGGGTCGAAGACGATGCTTCCGGTCATTGCCCCAGCCTTTCCAGAAGCGCGGGAACATGGACCTGATCGGATTTGTAGTTGCCGGTCAGCACATGCATGATCAGGTTGACGCCAAAGCGATAGGCCATCTCGCGTTGCCGTTCGCCGGCTTCACCCCGGCCCACGGGGAACATCGGGCGGCCCGTGTCATCCACGGCCCAGGCGGCGGCCCAGTCATTGCCGCCGATCAGCACCGGTGTCACGCCGTCGTTGAGGTTGCGGAACGGCATCCCTTCGGCCTTCACGGCATCGGGGGGCGCGGCCTCGGCCCAGACGGGGGCGCCGACGTAGCGGCCGGGAAAATCCTGGATCAGGTAGAAGCTGCGCGTCAGGACGTGATCGGCCGGGATCGGGTCCAGCGGCGGGATGTCCAGCGGTGCCGCCAGGACGCGCAGCCGCTCTGCCTCGGGTGTGGCGCTGCCTATCCCGGCCACGTCCCCGTCGCGCGTATCGAACAGGATCATGCCGCCGCTGCGAAGGTAGCGGTTCAGCCGCGCATAGGCCTGCGGCGTCGGCAGCGGCTGGTCTGCCGTGACGGGCCAGTAGAGGAAGGTGAAAACCGCCAGGTCATCGCGTTCCACATCGACCGGAAGCGGGGCCGCCGGTTCGACCGAGGTTCGGGCCATCAGCACCTGCGACAGCCCCGTCATCCCAGCCTGCGAGATCCGGTCGACATCCGGGTTGCCGGTCTGGACATAGGCCAGCACCACGTTGTTCGCCGCCTGCAGAAGCGCGGCTTCGTCGGCGGCACGGGCGCCCGTCGGGTGCACCGGCACCAATAGCGCGGCAAGGATGGCGGCCTGCATCCCGCCCCGGCGCACGGCCCCAAGCCGCCCGCCGACCAGAAGCGAGCCAAGGATGTCGGCCATCAGCGCCGCCAGCGCCGCCAGCAGGACCCAGCCCTTCAGATCGGTCGCGCGGGATTCGGACGCCGCCTCGCGGATCACGCTTGCGGGCCAGGTGGCGGGGGTCAGCACCTCGTCGGGGGCGACGGCGTTCACCGCGATGCGGCGATCCCCGTCGGAATAAAGACCTGGGCGCAGGTCGCGGCCGGGAATGGCGCGGGCCAGAGCGTCGCCCGGAACGCCGGGCTGATCGGCGGCCTCCTCCAGCCGTCCGTCGCCGGTCAGCACCTTGTCGACGGTCCAGGTGGTGCCTTTCAGATCCTGCGCCGTCGCCTGCGCGCTGCCGGCCGACACTGCCAGCCGCTCCAGCATCTGCACGAACAGGCCGGACAGCGGCAGGGTGGACCATTCGGCATTCGCGGTGACGTGGAACAGGATGACGCGGCCCTTGCCCAGACGTTTCCGCGTGACCAGCGGTGTTCCATCGGCCAGCGCGGCAATGGTCGCCTCGGCCAGATCCGGGTCGGGTTCGGCCATGACCTGACTGCGGACCGTCACATCGGCGGGAACCGCAAGACCGGCGAAGGGTGAGCCTTCGGGGAAGGGGGCAAGCGTTTTCGGTTCGCCCCAGCTCATCGTGCCGCCCAGCGACCGGTCCCCGGCGCGCAGCCGCACCGGCAAGAGGGGATCGGGGCTGTCGCGCCCGTCGTCCGAGGCCGCAAGGCGCGGGCCAGCGAAACGCACCAGTAGCCCGCCTTCCTCGACCCATTCCTGCAACGGATCGGTTTCCGGAATTTTCGCGATGTCGGCCAGGATGATCACGTCGGGGCTGGCTTGCAGCACGTCTGTCACCGTGCCCGCCATCAGATCGGCGGACGGCGCCAGCGCCTGACGCAGGTAGTGATCGGGCGACAGAAGCTCCAACCCCTCGGCCGTGGATGCGGGCGAAACGATCGCCACCTTGCGCCGCTTCAGCGCATCGTCAGTCAGGCTGACCGCGCCCGCCGCGCCTTCTCCGGTGATCTCCAGCCGGGTGAGGCGATTGCGAAGTTCGGGCGGCAGGTCGAAGACTGCATCGGCACGGTCCTTGCCGCTTTCCAGGGTGACGATGGTGCGCGCCAGTTCGGCTTCGTTTCCGGCTGGATCCAACCCGCGCGCCGCGACCTCGACTGCCGCCGTCCCGACGGCTCCGCCACGCAGGACGGGGACGGTGACCTTGCCGTCGGCAAAACCCGACCGGCCCAGACCCAGAACCGGGCGGCCGCTTTCAAAGACGCGCACCAGGCCGCGCTGGGCCAGCGCCGGCAAAAGCCGACCCCGCGCCGGAGAGGACAGGCCGTCCGACAGCCAAAGCGTATCGACGCGCGGCGGCAGGGCGGTTATCAGCCGGTCGGCTTCATCCGTTCCGGCGCGCCAGGCCTGGGGGACGAGCCCGGGAAGGGTGGCGGCCAGCGTATCGGGCGCCGCAAAGACCAGCGGCCCCGGCTGGACATCGGTCAGGCTGACCAGCGCGACGGGACGTCCGGCGGTGGTCGCATCCGCCAGTGCGCGCCTGATGCGTTCGGTCCGGGCCGTCCAGTCCCGCGCCTCGGGCCAGCTGCCGTCGGTCAGGATCAGAAGCGGCCCGCCATCGTCGGCGGCCTGCGGCGGATCGGGGTTCAGCACCGGTCCCGCGAAACCGACGATCAGTGCCGCCAGCGCCAGAAGCCGCAGAAGAAGCAGCCACCAGGGGGTCTTGTCGGCCTCGGCCTCGCGGTCCTTCAGGCCCAGAAGCAGCGCGATGCCCGGGAACCTCCGGATGATCGGCGCGGGGGGCACGGCACGCAGCAACAGCCACAGCACCGGCAGGACGGCCAGCGTCCACAGAAGCCAGGGAGTCATGAACCCCAGAGCGCCAAGGACCAGCATCAACGCACCTGCCCGAGCGCGTGGTAAAGCCAGAGGAGCGCGGGGGGCGCTGAGCTGTCGGTGTGATGGGTGGTGAACTGCCAGCCGGTGCGGCGGGCGAGGGTGGAAAGGTGGTCTTTCCGTTCGGCCAGCCGGTCCAGATAGCGATCGCGCAGGCTGTCGGCTTTGCGCGATTCATAGCGCAGCGCGCCGGACATGCTTTCAAAGATGGTGCGGCCGTCGAAGGGGAAGCTTTCTTCGACCGGGTCCAGTATCTGCACCAACGCGCCGCGCACGCCGCGGTCGGCGGCTTCGGTCAGGGCCGCTTCGATGGCCGTCGGGTCGCCCAGGAAATCCGACAGGAACAAGGCCCGTGCCCCGGTCAGGAAGGCCCGTGCTTCCGGGGCGCCATAGTCCGCCTGCGTTTCTTCCGTGGCCAGGCGGGCGGCCAGGCGGTTCAGTTGCACCTCGCCCGAACGGGGCGGCATCGAGGCATCGGCCATGCCGACCCGTTCACCACCGCGGATCAGCAGGATCGCCAGCGCCAGCGCCAGCGTCGCGGCGCGGTCGCGCTTGGTCGGGCGGCTGTCGTCACCGCGAAAGGCCATCGATTGCGCAGGGTCCACCCAGACCTGCACCGATTGCGCCGCCTGCCATTCCTTTTCGCGCACATAATGGCCATCTGTCCGGGCCGAACGGCGCCAGTCGATCATCCGGGCGCTGTCACCGGCATGGGCGGGGCGGTATTGCCAGAATTCATTCCCCATCCCCGGACGGCGGCGACCGTGTTCGCCCAGCTGCACCGTGGCGGCAAGATGGCTTGCCTCGGCCAGAAGCGGCGGAAGCGGATCGGCCAGCGCCTCGGCGCTGCGGCGCAGGCCAAGGGGCGCCGCGGCTGTCATGCGGCCTCGGCGCGGGTCAGGCTGGTGACGACACCGTCGATGATCGCGGCCAGATCCTCGCCGCGCGCGCGGGCGGCAAAGGACAGCGCCATGCGGTGGATCAGCACTGGCCGCGCCAGGGCCGCGACATCCTCGACCGATGGTGCAAGCTGACCGCGCAGCAGCGCCCGGGCGCGAACGGCCAGCATCAGCGCCTGCGCCGCACGGGGGCCAGGCCCCCAGGCGACGGCATCGTTGACGGCACCCGCACCGCTTCCCGGACGGCAGGCGCGCACCAGATCCAGGATCAGGTCCACCACCTGCTCTCCCACCGGCATCCGGCGCAACGTCGCCTGCGCGGCGACAAGCTCGGGCGCGGTGAAGACCGCCTCAGCCCGGCCCTGGACGGTGCCGGTCGTGGCAAGAAGGATCGCGCGTTCGGTGTCGCGGTCGGGGTAGTCCACGTCGATCTGCACCAGGAATCGGTCCAGCTGCGCTTCGGGCAGGGGGTAGGTGCCTTCCTGTTCCAGCGGGTTTTGCGTGGCCAGCACGTGGAACGGACGGCCAAGCGGTCGATGCTGGCCCGCCACCGTCACCTCGCCTTCCTGCATCGCCTGCAACAGGGCCGACTGGGTGCGCGGGCTGGCGCGGTTGATTTCGTCCGCCATCAGAAGCTGGCAGAACACCGGCCCCTCGATGAAGCGGAAGGCGCGGCTACCATCGGCACCGGTTTCCAGAACTTCGGACCCGAGGATATCGGCAGGCATCAGGTCGGGCGTGAACTGGACGCGCCCCGTATCAAGCCCCATGACCCGGCCCAGCGTGTCCACCAGCATGGTCTTTCCCAGCCCCGGCAGGCCGACCAGAAGCGCGTGGCCCCCGCAAAGAAGCGCCGTCAGCGACAGGTCGACGACAGATTCCTGTCCGATGAAGCGCCGGGCGATCTGGGTCCGCGCATCGGCCAAGCGGGCCTCCAGGCGCTCGATCTCGTCCAGCAATGCGGCACCCTCGGACATGACAATCCCCGTCTGACGACTATATTGGCCCAATAAGGCAGATTACGGGGCGGGCCGGAATGGCAAAATCGCCCGGAGGAACACAGATGGCACAAAACCCCGTGAAACCCGAGGGTCCTTCCGCGGAAGGATTGGCGGCGGCGGCCGGACAGGCGGCCCGCAAAGGACCGCCGCCGGTTCACCTGTGGAACCCGCACTATTGCGGCGACCTGGATATCGAGATCCGGCGCGACGGGCTGTGGTTCTACCTTGGCACGCCGATCGGGCGCGAGCCGCTGGTGAAGCTTTTCGCGTCGATCCTGAAGCTGGAGGACGGCAAGTATTACCTTGTGACGCCGGTCGAGAAGGTGGGCATCCGGGTTCAGGACGTGCCTTTTATCGCAGTGGATGCCGAAGCCAGTGGCGACGGGCAGGCACAGGTTCTGACCTTCACCACCAATGTCGGCGATCAGGTCGCGGCCGGGCCGGAAAATCCCCTACGGGTGGTGCGCGACCCGGAAACGGGCGAGCCGTCGCCTTACGTCCACGTCCGCCGGGGGCTAGAGGCGCGGATCGATCGGAAGACGTTCTATCGGCTGGTCGACCTGGGCGTTCACCGCGATGGCTGGTTCGGCCTTTGGTCCGGCGGCGCGTTCTTTCCGATCATCCCATCGGACGAGCTGGCCTGATGCCGCGCTTCGCCGCCAACCTGACCTGGCTGTTCACCGAACTGCCGCTGATGGAGAGGTTCGCCGCCGCCGCCGAGGCCGGGTTTCAGGGCGTCGAGGTGCAGTTCCCCTATGATGCCCCGGCGCAGGACATGCGCGACCAACTGGTGTTCAACCGACTGGACTTCGTGTCAATGAACGCTCCGCCGCCCAATTATACCGGCGGAGTCCGGGGCTTTGCGGCACTTCCCGGCGGGCAGGACCGGTTCCGGCGCGATTTCGACCGGATTCTGCGCTATGCGGGCGTGCTGAAGCCGCGCCATATCCACATCGTGGCAGGTGAGGCCGAGGGGTCAGAGGCGCGGGCTGTCTTTGTCGAAAACCTGGCCTGGGCGGCGGCGCGGGCACCGAAGCAAAGCCTGACGATCGAACCGATCAACCGTATCGACATGCCGGGCTATTTCCTGTCGGATTTCGATCTGGCGGCCGAGGTTCTGGACGAGGTCGGCGCGCCGAACCTTGGGCTGCAATTCGACACCTGGCACGCCCGGGTGCTGACGGGCGATGTGCTGGCGGCCTGGGCGCGCCATGCGCAAAAGGTGCGCCATGTGCAGATCAGCGGCCATCCCGGCCGGACCGAGCCTGCGGGCGGTGACATCGACTGGCCGGTGTTCTTCGCTGCCGTGGCAGAGGCGGGGTATGACGGCTGGATCGCGGCGGAATATCGCCCCGCGACGACCACGAAGGCCGGGCTTGGGTGGCTGGCGGGGTGGCCGGCGCTGATGGCCTGACGTTACAGGGGAAGGCCCTGCAGCAGGCGGGCCTTGTCCTCGTTCAGCCCTGCCGCCTGACGGATAAAGCGGCGCCGAAGCCCCGGCAGGGCGTCGACGACACCCATCCCCAGATCGCGTCCGATCCGCAGCAGCGGATTGTCGTTCGAGAACAACCGGTTGACTGCATCCATCCCCAAGGCCAGCGCGGTGGAATCAAAGCGCCGCCAGCTTTGGTAGCGGTCAAGTACGTCGGCGGTGCCGATATCTTCACCGCGCCGCTCGGCCTCGACCAGCACCTGCGCAAGGGCTGCCACGTCGCGCAGACCCAGGTTCAGGCCCTGTCCGGCAATCGGGTGGACGCCATGCGCGGCATCGCCCACCAGCGCCACGCGCGGGGCGGTGTAGCTGTTGGCAAGTGTCAGGCTGAGGGGGTAGGTGAAGCGCGGCCCAGCCAGGCGGATCGCACCCAGATGATCGCCGAAGCGCGGGCGCAGCGCGGCAAGGAACGCGTCATCGTCCAGCGCCACGATGGTGCGGGCGGTGTCGTCCGTCTCGCTCCAGACGATTGAGGACCGGTTGCCGGGCAGAGGCAGGATCGCCAGCGGACCCGAGGGCATGAAGAACTGCTGCGCGGTGCCGTTGTGCGGCAGGTCATGGTCCACTGCGCAGACGATGGCGGTTTGCCCATAGCTCCATCCGGTGCGGGAAATTCCGGCCCTCTCCGCCGTGCCCGAGGTGCGGCCGTCGCAGCCCACCAGCACTTTGGCGCGCAGGTGGCGGCCGTCCGACAGCGTGACGGTGATCCCGGTTTCCGTGGGCTGTTGTGCGGTCACGGCGGTGGCCGGAATGTGGGTCAGTCCGGGGGTCTGTTCCATCGCCTCCAGGAAGGCGGCGTACAGATGCCGGTCCTCGACCATGAAGCCCATCGGGCCTTCTTCGATCTCGGCGGCGTCAAACGTCAGGAAGAAGGGGGATGCGCCTTCGCCCGGGCGTCCATCGCTGGCCTTGATCTGCAGGATCGGCTGGCTGTGGGGGGCGACCTTGTCCCAGATGCCGATGGCCGACAGCAACCGGCGCGAGGCGATGGCCAGCGCATAGGCCCGGCCGTCGAAGGCCACATCGGCGCGGGCGCGGGGCGGTTGCGCGTCAACCACCGTCACCGTCAGCCCCGCGCGGGCCAGTGCCAGGGCCAATGCGGGGCCGTTCAGCCCGCCACCGGGGATCAGAACATCTGCATCCTGTTTCATGATGCCACTATGCCCTGTCGCCGCCGGGAATGTCCATGCGCCAGACGCGCTTGCGGCGGGGGCGGGCTTGCCGCAGGGTGGGGGTGCATGGACATGGGAAGGGCGGCAGATGGACTGGCGGACGGCAAGTGCCTGCGACCTGGGGCGCGGTATCGACGCGGGGCGGATCGACCCGGTGGAGTTGACGGAAGCCTACCTTGAGGCTGCGACCGCGCATCCCGACCACGATGCCATCTATGCCCGCCTGACGCCCGAGCGCGCCCGGGCCGAGGCGCGGGCCGCCCGGACGCGGGCAAGATCAGGGCTGCGCGCCTCGCTTCTTGATGGGGTGCCGGTGTCATGGAAGGATCTTTTCGACACCGCCGGGATCGGGACCGAAGCCGGGTCGCGGCTGCTGGCGGGCCGGGTGCCGGACCGCGATGCCCGCGTTCTCCAGGCGGCGACGGCGCAGGGGCTGGTCTGCCTGGGCAAGACCCACATGACCGAGCTTGCATTTTCAGGGCTTGGCCTGAACCCGATGACAGCAACGCCACCGAACGCGCACGATCCGGCGCTGGTGGCCGGGGGGTCATCCTCGGGCGCCGCGGTCTCGGTGGCGCTGGGCCTTGCGGCGGCGGGGATCGGGTCGGACACGGGCGGATCGGTGCGGATTCCTGCGGCCTGGAACGGGCTTGTGGGCCTGAAAACCACGCATGGGCGTCTGTCGTTGAAGGGAGTCGTGCCTTTGGTCGAAAGCTTCGACACCGTCGGCCCGCTGACCCGGACCGTCGAGGACGCGGCCCAATCTCTTGCGGCGCTGGAGGGCGGGCGGCCCGCCGACCTGCGTGGCGCGCGCCTGTCGGGACTGCGCCTGGCCGTTCTGGAAACGGTGGCCCTGCACGCTGTGCGAGAGGTGCCGCTGGCGGCGTTCGACGATGCCGTTGGCCGACTGGCGCGGGGCGGCGCCCGGATCGAACGCCTGATTGCCCCCGAGGTGTCCGAGGCGCTGGATCTGGCCGGCCCGCTGTTCACGGCCGAGGCCTGGGCCATCTGGGGCGCGGCCATTGATGCGCATTCCGACCTGATGTTCCCCCCGATCCGGGACCGGTTCCGCAGTGGCGAAATCTTTTCGGGCAGCGATGTGATCCGGGCCTGGCGCCGCCTGCGCGAAATCCGGTCCATCTGGGCCGAACGCACGGCAGCTTTCGATGCGGTGCTGTTGCCCACCTCGGCCATCCTGCCGCCCGATGCGGCGCGGCTGATGTCGGACAGCGCCTACTTCACCGCAGAAAACCTTCTGGCGTTGCGCAACACCCGCATTGCGAACCTGATGGGCCTTTGCGCCCTGACCTTGCCCACCGGCCACGCGATGTGCGGGATTTCCCTCATGGGGCGGCCGCAAGGCGAGGAAAAGCTGCTGCGGATCGGCGCGGCGGCCGAGGCGGCCCTGGACTGAAAAGCCACAACTGCCTGGCAACAAGCATCGGATAAGGACCGCTTTTTCTGGACCCCTGCCGATGCATTGGCTAAGATCGTCCCAAAGGGGCGCAACGACCCCGTGACCTGAGGCAGTGATGGCATTTCCAGAGCGGTTTTCGAACCTGCCTGAATACGCGTTTCCGCGTCTGCGGAAGCTGTTGGGCGTCCATGAGCCGGGCGGCCCCAGCGTCGACATGACCATAGGTGAGCCGAAGCATCCGATGCCTGCCTTTGTGGGCGAGGTGCTGGCGGCAAACCTTGAGGGCTTCGGGAAGTATCCGCCGAACGACGGCACGCCAGAACTTCTGTCGGCCATAGCGCGCTGGATCGGGCGGCGCTATGGCGTGACGGTTGATGGGGCTTCGCAGGTCGTGGCGCTGAACGGCACGCGGGAAGGGTTGTTCAACGCCCTGATCGCGACCTGCCCCGAAACGAAGAATGGCCAGCGCCCCGTGGTGCTGGTGCCGAATCCTTTCTATCAGGTCTATGCCGTGGCCGCGCTGGCCATCGGGGCCGAGCCGGTCTTTGTGCCGGCCACCGCCGAAACCGGCTTCCTGCCCGATTACGAAAGCCTGCCGGCCGAGGTCCTGGACCGGACGGCGGTCGCCTACCTGTGTTCGCCCGCGAATCCGCAGGGTTCGGTCGCCGGGCGGGATTACTGGACGCGGCTTGTGCAACTGGCCGAAAAGCACAATTTCCGCATCTTCGCCGATGAATGCTATTCGGAAATCTGGCGCACTGCGCCGCCGCCGGGTGCGATGGAAGTCGCATCCAGCCTTGGTGCCGACCCCGAACGCGTGGCGATCTTCCATTCGCTGTCAAAGAGGTCGAACCTTCCGGGCCTGCGGTCCGGCTTTGTCGCATCGGGGCCGCAGACCATCGCCCACATCCGGCTGTTGCGCAGCTATGCCGGCGCGCCCCTGCCGCTGCCCATCCAGCGTGTCAGCGAACGTGTCTGGGACGATGAAGCACATGTGATCGAGAACCGGGCGCTCTATTCCGAAAAATACCGCATTGCAGGCGAAGTCTTTGGCGGGATGCAAGGCTTCCAGCTGCCGGAAGGCGGGTTCTTCCTGTGGCTACCGGTCGAAGATGGCGAAGCGGCGGCGGTGAAGCTGTGGCGGGACACCGGGGTCCGGGTGCTGCCCGGCGCGTATCTTGCGCGCGAGGCGGGCGGCTTCAACCCCGGCAAGGGATATATCCGGGTGGCGCTGGTCGCCCCCAAGGACGAGACAGAGCAAGGGCTGACCCGGCTGCGCGACTGTCTGTTTAGGTAAGGACGTTCAGGAATGGCCTCATATCAGGCACGGCAAAGGCGCGATCCGCTGCTGGATCAGAACACCCAGGCGGCGCTGGAACGGCGTGGCAAGGAGCTGTTCGGCCTGTGCCTGATCGGCCTGGGGTTGGCCACGGCGCTGATCGTGGGGACCTATTCGCCCGACGATCCCAGCTGGCTGGCGGCGACGAACGAACCCGCGCAGAACGCGCTGGGCCGGTTCGGGGCGGCCATCGCCTCGCCGCTTTATGTCATCGCGGGCTATGCAAGCTGGGGCGTTGCGCTGGTTTTGCTGCTTTGGGGCGGTCGCTTCATGTCCCACCGCGGCGAAGAGCGGGCGCTGAACCGCGCCATCTTCGCACCGATCGCCATTGCCGCGCTGTCGATCTTTGCCTCGACCCACGAACCGGGCGGCACCTGGGTGCACAGCTTCGGCCTGGGCGGGTTGTTCGGCGATACGGTGCTGGGCGCGCTTCTGAACATCGTCCCGGCGACGGCAGGTGCGGCGCTGCGCATCCTGTCGCTGGTCACGGGGTTTGCGTCGTTTGCCTTCCTGCTGTTCGTTCTGGGTTTCGACCGGGCCGAGTTGCGCGGGATCGGGCGCTTCCTGCTGATCGGATCGATCCGGAGCTATGACGCCGCCCTGCAGATGCTGGGCAAGGGCGCCGAAGTGTCGGCGCGCGGCGCGCGGGCGCTGCAAGAGCAGAATCGCAACCGGCGCGAAGCGAAGGCCGCTGTTGCCCGCGCATCGGACTGGGCCATCGACGGCCCCGAGATGGATGACGACGAACTGTACGAACCCACGCCCGCGCCGAAAGCCGCCGCGCCGCAGGTTCCGCAGCCTCGCCGCGCTGCTGTCCTGCGGGCCGAGCCGCGCTTTGCCCAAGACTTGCCCGAGGTGCAGCCGCGCGAGAAGGGCGGCCTTCTGGCGCGCGTGACGAATTCACTGCGCCGGCCGGCCGATCCGCAGATGGACATGGACCCCGAGCCGGAACTGATCGATCGCGGCATGCCCGGGGGCGGCTGGACGGCCGCCGCCCCCAGCGCCGACCGGGTGTCGGCGCGGATTGCCGATGCGGTGCGCGCCAAGGGCGGTGTCATCGCCCAGACCGCCGCCCTGCGCGCCGAGCCGCCCCTGACTGCCACCGCCGCCGCGGCCCGCGCCGCCCTTGCCGCCCGTGGCCTGAAGGGCCCCGAGCCGCTGATCGCCACGCCGCGTCGCATCACGCTGGCCAATCCGGCGGTGGTCGAGGAAAACGCCTTCCTGCCCGACCCGCACCCGGTGGACGCCGAGCCGCTCGACATGGACGAGGATCTGGAACGGAACGCCTTCGCCGACCTGGCCGAGGACGACGGGCATGAACCGGTGGGCCGACCGGCCATGTCGAACCGGATCGCGGTTCCGGCCGCATCGCCCGCCGCGGCGCCGACCGCGACCGCCCCCTTCGAGGCGCGCCGGGTCGTCCATCATTCGTCGAAAAGCGGACCATCGAAAAAGGCCCAGGCCGAAGCCCAGCCCGCGCTGCGTTTCGAGGAGCCGCAGGGCGATGGCTACGAGATGCCGCCGCTGTCGCTGCTGGCCTCGCCGTCGTCCGTCGTGCGCCACACGCTGTCCGACGAGGCCCTGGAAGAAAACGCCCGGATGCTGGAATCGGTGCTGGATGATTACGGTGTGAAGGGCGAAATCGTCTCGGTCCGCCCCGGGCCGGTCGTCACGATGTACGAACTGGAACCCGCCGCCGGTCTGAAGGCATCCCGTGTCATCGGCCTGGCCGACGATATCGCGCGGTCGATGTCGGCGCTGTCGGCGCGCGTGTCCACCGTTCCGGGCCGGTCGGTCATCGGGATCGAACTGCCGAACGCGATGCGCGAAAAGGTCGTCCTTCGCGAAATCCTCGCCTCGCGCGATTTCGGAGATGGCAACCAGCGCCTGCCCTTGGCGCTGGGCAAGGACATCGCGGGCGAACCCGTCGTCGCCAACCTGGCCAAGATGCCCCACCTGCTGATCGCGGGGACCACCGGTTCGGGCAAGTCGGTCGCCATCAACACCATGATCCTGTCGCTGCTCTACAAGCTGACGCCCGAGGAATGCCGCCTGATCATGATCGACCCGAAGATGCTGGAACTGTCGGTCTATGACGGCATCCCGCACCTTCTGTCCCCCGTCGTCACCGACCCGAAGAAAGCCGTCGTCGCGCTGAAATGGGTCGTGGCGGAAATGGAGGAACGCTACCGCAAGATGTCCAAGATGGGCGTGCGCAACATCGAAGGCTACAACGGCCGCGTCCGCGAGGCGCTGTCGAAGGGCGAGATGTTCAAGCGCACCGTCCAGACCGGCTTTGACGAGGAAACCGGCGATCCCGTCTTTGAGACCGAAGAACTGAAACCCGTCGCGCTGCCCTACATCGTCGTCATCGTCGACGAGATGGCCGACCTGATGATGGTCGCCGGGAAAGAGATCGAGGCCTGCATCCAGCGCCTGGCGCAGATGGCGCGGGCGTCCGGCATCCACCTGATCATGGCCACGCAGCGCCCCTCGGTCGACGTGATCACCGGCACGATCAAGGCGAACTTCCCGACCCGGATTTCCTTCCAGGTCACGTCCAAGATCGACAGCCGCACCATCCTGGGCGAACAGGGCGCCGAACAGCTGCTGGGCATGGGCGACATGCTGTACATGGCGGGCGGTTCGCGCATCACCCGCATCCACGGCCCCTTCGTTTCGGATGAAGAGGTCGAGGAAATCGTGAACCACCTGAAATCCTTCGGGCCCCCGGAATACATGTCGGGCGTGGTGGAAGGCCCGGACGAGGACGCGGCATCGGACATCGACGCAGTGCTGGGTCTGAACACCGGCGGCAATACCGATGGCGAGGACGCGCTGTACGACCAGGCCGTGCAGGTCGTCCTGCGCGACCGCAAGGTGTCAACCAGCTACATCCAGCGGAAGCTTGGCATCGGGTATAACAAGGCGGCCCGGCTGGTGGAGCAGATGGAGCAGGAGGGGCTTGTGTCCGCCGCCAACCATGTGGGCAAGCGGGAGATTTTGGTTCCGGAGGGGTGATATATTCTGTCGGCAGTATGACACCGATTGGTATCGTCAAGTGTAGGCAGATCAGCGTTTAAAACTGGTATTGCGATCCCAGTTCATCCGAAGCTAAGGTCTGATTCGTGTCAATGATATTATACTTTGAATATTCTTCGGGAGGTGGATCTTGGCGTCTCATCCGTACATTTCTGGACCCGGCAGCGTTGAGCAAATGATTGGGTATCTCAGAAAGAACTTTCCTAATACAATATCCTCAGAAACTGTTAAAAAGTTTTCTCTCGCTCCAAACAACGAAAGCTACGTGATTAATGCGTTACATCATCAACTTGTAGCCGCTTTCACTTATTTTAGACAACCTTTTCACTTCGTTATCAAGATGCTTAAACGCCTCGAATGTCGCCTGAGAATAGTGGCCGTCATCGAACAATCTCAAGCAGATACCAACGATATCTGAATGTATATTCCTTTCATCAAAAGGATGAGATGCGACTTCCGCGTTTTCTGAGTTCATCTGGAGTCGACCGGAAGCACGGGCGATGCTTTCAAATTTGCGCAATATCTTATTCATTTATAAGGTGCGCGCGAATACTCTTGAAGATCGAGTCATAAGCTTCTTGCGAAGCATTAGCTGGCAAATTGATCTCGATTCTAACAGTGAGTGCCATGTCCTTGCGTCCATCCGGCACCGTCATCGCGTGAGGCAAACTGATCGCATCTTTTTCCTTGGCCACCACGAATGGGTTAGGTGTCCGGAGATATTGAGTCCTCGAGTCGACGCAGAAGAACAGACGCAAAGGATAAATGATCCAAACATTTGTCGATTGGATCAATAAGTACATCGTGGCCGCGCGGATTGCGAATTGCGGTCCCCGCCCCCGCACGCTACATTCCCCTTCATGAACACCATGCTCCGCTCCGCCCTCACCGCCCTGATCGTCAGCCTTGCCGCGCCGGTCGTCGCCGCGCCGGTGTCGCTGGGGGATCTGTCGGCCTATCTGAACTCGATCAAGACGGCCGAAAGCCCCTTCGTGCAGACCAATGCCGATGGCAGCAAATCCTCGGGCCGCGTGGTGATCCAGCGGCCGAACCGGATGCGGCTGGAATATGCGAAGCCCGACAAGACGCTGGTGCTGGCCTCGGGCGCCTCGGTCGCGGTGTTTGATCCGAAATCGAACCAGCCGCCCGACCAATATCCGCTGCGCAAGACGCCGCTTAACCTGATCCTGGCGGACAAGATCGACCTGGGCCGCGCCCGGATGGTCGTCGACCACGGCGAACAGGATGGCATGACGACCGTCACCGCGCAGGATCCGGAACATCCCGAATACGGCACGATCAAGCTGTTCTTCACCCCCAGCCCCGTGGCGCTGAAGCAGTGGATCGTCACCGATGGCGCCGGGGCGAAAACCCGCGTCGTGCTGTCGGACCTGGTGATGGGCAAGCGCTACGATGCGACGCTGTTCTCGATCTCGATCGCGAACAGCAATCGCAACGAGAAATGACGGACGGGGTCAGCCCCGTCCGCACATCATCAGTTGCTGGCGATACAGTTCCGACCGCGATCCGACCTCGGCCGCGACGCGCATCAGCCAGGCCTTTTCGTTGTAGCTGCCGCGCGCAAAGCCGCCGTGGCCTTCGTGATAGGCCAGATAGTGGCTCGTCGCGTCGTACTTCGGCAGGCCCAGCTTCTTCTCCGACCGGTCCATGTACCAGCCGATGAAGTCGGTCGCGTCGTCGATCCGGTCGCGCCGCGCCCCGAAGCGTCCCGCGTCCTTGCGGTAGTCGTCCCAGGTGTCGTCCAGCGCCTGGCTGTAGCCATAGGCCGAACTTTGGCGGCCCATCGGGATGATCCCCAGGGCATAGCGGAAGGGGGTGCGGGCGTTGCCGACGAATTTCGATTCCTGGTACAGTGTCGCCATCTGGACATGGACGGGCACGCCCCAGCGACGTTCGGTGCGCTTCATCGCCGAATAGTAGGCGGGTCGTTGGTCCAGGATCGAACAGGCGTCGTCCAGGTTGCGCGGCGCGGAGTGGTTTCCGCCACCGCAGGACGCCAATAGCAACAGCCCCGCCAGGCGGATCAGTCTGCTCATGCTGCCTCTCGTTTCGTTCTTTTTGTTGCGCGCAGTTTACCCGCATTCACGCGGCGGTGAAATCACAAACCTGAGCGGCCGGCGACCCACTGTCGGAACGGCCACCACAGACTGTTTCCGAGCGATTCCCCGAGTCTTGTGGACTTTCAGCGCCTTGCGGCGTTACATCGACTTCACGGGGTGTAGGTAAAATGTTCAAGGCGTGCGCAAAATATCATCTGGGTCAGGTGGTCCGTCATCGTGAGCACTCTTTCCGGGGTGTGGTCTTCGATGTCGACGCGCGCTTTTCCAACACCGAGGAGTGGTACCGCTCGATCCCCGAGGAGAGCCGTCCGGCACGGAACCAGCCCTTCTACCACCTTCTGGCCGAGACCGAGGACGACTACTACGTCGCCTATGTCTCCGAACAGAACCTGATCCCGGATCCTTCCGGAAAGCCGGTGGATCATCCGGACCTGCATGACCTGTTCGGCGATTTTGCCAACGGCTGCTATCCGCTCCACCTCAACCTGAACTGACTGCGACCCGTTGATGAACCTCGGCACCGCACGTCGTGTGGGGGCTGTTGCATGCGGTGCCGAGGGAAGCCTTGTGCAGCTACAGGCGCCATTTTCACATCCATTGGGGCGGTCTTGCGGTCCATGCGTGGCGGAAAGAAGGCGATGACGAAAATCGCTCGACGGTTTGCAGGCCTGCGCCGGATCGTCCCCGTTCTGTGGACACCGGGTGGCTGAAATCCACCGACCGGGCGGATATTCCTACGTGTCGGCCATCTCTGTCAGCGGAAGCAGGAAGCGCAGGACATTGATGCCATCCTGGCGGCGGTATTCCAGATCCCGGACGTG
This sequence comes from Rhodobacteraceae bacterium QY30, assembly GCA_002356635.1. GTDB lineage: Bacteria > Pseudomonadota > Alphaproteobacteria > Rhodobacterales > Rhodobacteraceae > QY30. Next base: position 3,335,897 of record CP023454.1, on the reverse strand, counting down.
CATCCGAATCAGCGACCAGCCGAACCCGCCTTCGGGCAGATCATCGATCATCCTGCCGATCTCCGGCAGCGTCGTCCGGGGCGGCTCGCCATCTGGCATCGGCAGCCCGTTATCCAGGATCGTGCAGTCCAGCCCGCCGTTTCGGCACAGGATCCGCAGTTTCACCTGCCCCCGCGCATTTCCGGACATGGCATGTTCCACGACATTGTTCAGCGTCTCCGCCAGAACCATCTCCAGCATTCCCAATTCGGCATCGGGGACGCTGCCTGCAAAATGCTCGGTGATCAGGGCCAACGTCCGCCGCACCGCTTCGGATGTCGACCGGAGCGTAACGGCGAACGGTCCGTCATGATCCCGATCAACCTGCTGTTCGGTTACGGTGGCTGCTTCGGTTTCACGCGGCATCTTGTGTGCCGTCCGTCGGTGCCTGGTCATGGATGGTGAACACGCCATCCATCCGTGTCAGGCGGAAGACGCGTTCGACATTCGGCTGCAAGGCCGCCAGCTCCAGCCGCCGCGCCGGCGCCAGGAACTTCATGACGGCGACAATCGCACCCAGACCCGAACTGTCCACGAAATTCACTCCCGCCAGATCCAGGATAACCGGGAGCGCCTCCGGTCCCGGTCCAACGGCATCCGGCACCGCCGCCCGCATGGCGTCCTTGAACTGGATGGCGATCAGCGAATCGATGCGCGCCTCCCCCACGCGAATGATCAATGCATCCCCGATCTGACGGCTGGAAAGATTCATGGTCCTCGCACCCTGGTCCCCGTGTCCCAAGGCTACGGACCAATTCTTACCAAAGCGTGTGCTACGATCTGTCTTTCCATTTCGTCTTGGTGGAAATATCCCGGGGGTCCGGGGGCAGCGCCCCCGGCCGCCAGAGGATTCACCTTGCCCGACTACCCAAGCCTTGCCCGCCGGATTGCGTCCCTCACCGAAGGCGAAACCGATGAGGTCGCGCTGATGGCGACGGTGTGCTGCGAAATCCATCACAGCGATGACCGGTTCGACTGGACCGGGTTCTACCGGGTCACGGCGCCTCAGGTGCTGAAGATCGGTCCTTATCAGGGCGGTCACGGCTGCCTGGTCATCCCCTTCTCGCGCGGAGTGTGCGGCGCGGCAGCGCGCAGTGGGCTGATCCAGTTGGTCCCGGATGTCGATGCCTTTCCGGGCCATATCGCCTGCGCCTCCTCGACCCGGTCGGAACTGGTCCTGCCCGTGTTCGGCACCGGTCGGCGGCTGATCGGTGTTCTCGATATCGACAGCGATCGCCCCGATGCCTTCACCCAAGACGACGCCCACAACCTGGAGGCCATCCTGGCGTCGGTTTTCGGTCACCTTTGACGGTTTCGTGGGCCCCCGTGCGTTCCTGACGTGCCACGCTTCCCTGAAGGAGGACGTCATGACCCAGACCTATCACGGAAGCTGTGCGTGCGGCGGCGTGGCCTTTGCCGCGACGGGTCCGCTGCGCGCGATCGCGGAATGTCATTGCGGACAGTGCCGGCGCACCTCCGGGCATTTCTGGGCGGCGACGTCCGTTCCCGAGGAGCGGTTCCAGGCGGAACGCGCCGAGACGCTGCGCTGGTTCCGGTCATCCGAGATCGCCGAACGCGGTTTCTGCAACCGTTGCGGTGCAAGCCTGCTCTGGCATCCGTTCGGCGAAGGCACAATGCATATGGCTCCGGGGGCCTTCGACGATCCGGTCGGCCTGCCGACCACCCAGGTTCTCTTTCCCGAGGATGCCCCGGATTACTACAGCGTCGAGGGGCCGCCCCACGCCGGGCCGGCTGCACCGGAACGGCTGGACTGTGCCTGTCTTTGCGGCAAGGTCCGCTTCACCCTGCCCGGCCCGGCGGGCGAGATCACGGCCTGCCACTGCCGCGAATGCCGGAAGCTTTCGGGCCTGTACTCGGCCTCCTTCGAGGCGGACGAAGCGACCGTCGACTGGCAGGACCGGTCAGGCCTTGCGACATGGGACGGGCTGACGGGGATAACGCACGGCTTCTGCCGGAACTGCGGCTCAAGCCTCTGGCATCGCGCCGAGGGCATCTTCTCGATCGAGGCGGGGGCGGTGACTGGGCCGACAGGCGGACGGCTGGCGCGGCACGTGCACATGTCGCAATCGGCGGATTACGATCAGCCCGATGACGGGCTGCCGTGCTACCCCGACCTGCCCTGAGGGCAGCCTTGCAGGAGGATTCCGATGGCGGAGATCACGCTGCTTGATGGCGGCATGGGGCAGGAACTGATCCATCGTTCGGGAGATGCGCCCACGCCGCTTTGGGCAACCCGCGTGATGATGGATCATCCGGGCTTGGTGCGTCAGATCCATGAGGACTACTTCCGCGCCGGTGCAACGGTCGCCACCGCCAACACCTATGCCATCCACCATGACCGGCTGCAAAAATTCGGCCTGGACCACCGCTTTCGCGATCTGCACCGCCAGGCGCTGTCCGAGGCGCAGGCCGCCCGCGACGCACATGGATCGGGTCGGATTGCCGGATCGCTGGGGCCTCTTGTCGCCTCTTACCGGCCCGAGGTCTTTCCGCACCATGCCGAAGCCGTTGCCCGCTACGCCGAGGTCGCGCGGCTGCTGGCGCCGGGGGTCGACCTGCTGATCGCGGAAACAGTGGCCTCTCTGGACCATGCCCGCGCGGTTCTGGAGGGGGCAAGGGTGGCCTACCGCCCGGTCTGGCTGTCCGTGACGGTCGATGATCTGGACGGCAGCCGCCTGCGTTCGGGCGAGGCGGCGGCGGACCTGGAACCGATCCTTGCCGCCAATGGCGTGCAGGCGGTGCTGGCCAATTGCTCGGCCCCCGAGGCGATGGCGGCGGCCTTGCGGGTGTTTGCCGGCTTCGGCTTGCCCTTCGGCGCCTATGCCAACGGTTTCCGGCAGATCACCCGGGACTTCCTGAAGGACGACCCGACCGTCGACGCGCTGGCGGCACGGCCCGAGATGACCCCCGCGCTTTATGCCGATTTCGCCGCCATCTGGGCGGGGATGGGGGCCACCATCATCGGTGGCTGCTGCGAAACCACGCCCGCGCATATCGCCGCCGTGGCACAGCGCCTGCGAGATGAAGGCTACAGGCTTTCCTGACTCTCGCCGCGGATGGCGCGCCATGCTATGCGCAGCGGCCATGAGCGATTTCACCTATGCCCCCCCCGATGAACCCGTCCGTGTGATCCACGCCGATCACGAGGTGCTGGTCGTTGACAAGCCGGCGGGCCTTCTGTCGGTACCGGGCAAGGGCGAACATCTGGCCGACTGCATGATGGCGCGCGTCCTGAAGATCCACCCCGAGGCGCTTCTGGTGCACAGGCTGGATCTGGATACCTCGGGCATCATGGTCTTTGCCCTGACACGCCACGCCCAGCGCCATCTGGGGCAGGAATTCGAGAACCGGCGCACCAAAAAGGTTTATCTGGCGCGACTTTGGGGCCATCTGGAGCCACGCGAAGGCCGCGTCGATCTGCCGCTGATCGTCGATTGGCCAAACCGCCCGCGCCAACATGTGAACCACGAAACCGGCAAGCCTTCGGTGACGGACTGGCGGGTGCTGCGTCACGACCCGGACGGGACAACGCGGGTGCGGCTGATGCCGGTCACCGGCCGCAGCCATCAGTTGCGGGTCCACATGCAGGCTCTTGGCCATCCGATCCTTGGCGACCCGCTCTATGCCACCGGTCCAGCGCGGGACTTTCCGCGCCTGATGCTGCACGCGGAATCATTGCGCTTCCGCCACCCCGAGCACGGAAAGGGCATGACCTTCACCGCGCCTTGCCCGTTCTGAGCCGCCCTGATCGGCCCGACCGCATTGCCGCTTTCCTTTTGGGCGTTTTTCCCGTATAGGCGCGCATCCGTTCCATTTGGCCGCAAGCCTTCGGGCGGATCTCTCCACGGGCCTTGCTGGACGACATCCCGGCCTGCGCCATAACCCTTTGTCTTCTGAAAGGAGATCCCGATGTCGATCACCGTCGAGGAAAAAGCTCGCGTCATCAAGGAATTCGGCACCAAGCCGGGCGATACCGGTTCGCCGGAAGTCCAGGTTGCGATCCTGTCGTCGCGCATTGCCACGCTGACCGAACACTTCAAGTCCCACTCGAAAGACAATCATTCGCGTCGGGGCCTGTTGATGATGGTCGCTCAGCGCCGCAAGCTGCTGGACTACCTCAAGGCGAAAGACCAGGCACGCTACGCATCGCTGATCGAGCGTCTGGGCCTGCGCCGCTGATGTAAGATTCGCCCCGACGGCCCAGCCGCCGGGGCGTTTCACTTCCATCCCCCGGGATTCGGGGGCTGATTTCGGAAACGGGCCTTTCGGGGCCAGGTGCCTCCCTCCCGGGCCTCGGAGGACGGGCGGCAAGACAAGCAAGGGGCCACGGGCATGGGGCCCGTACGAAACGCCGAAAGGCAGCATGCGCGGGGAGGGTCCCTGCGCGAGATAGGAAAAAGCATGTTCAACGTCACCAAGAAATCCATCCAGTGGGGCCAGGAAACGCTCACGCTGGAAACGGGGAAGGTCGCCCGGCAGGCGGATGGCTCTGTCATCGCCACCTTGGGTGAAACCTCGGTCATGGCCAACGTGACCTACGCCCGCGCGCCGAAGCCGGGCCAGGACTTCTTCCCCCTGACCGTCCATTATCAGGAAAAGACCTATGCCGCCGGCAAGATCCCGGGCGGCTTCTTCAAGCGCGAAGGCCGTCCTTCCGAAAAGGAAATCCTGACCTCGCGCCTGATCGACCGTCCGATCCGCCCGCTGTTCGTCGATGGCTTCAAGAACGAAGTTCTGGTCATTGCCACGGTGCTGTCGCACGACCTGGTCAATGACCCGGACATCGTCGCGATGATCGCCACCTCGGCCGCGCTGACGATTTCGGGCGTGCCCTTCATGGGTCCGATCGGCGCCGCGCGCGTCGGCTTCTCGAACGGCGAATATGTCCTGAACCCCGAAGTGGCGGACATGGACAACCTGCGTTCGAACCCGGAACAGCGCCTGGATCTGGTCATCGCCGGCACCAAGGATGCCGTGATGATGGTCGAATCCGAAGCTTATGAGCTTTCGGAAGCCGAAATGCTGGGCGCGGTGAAATTCGGCCACGAGGCGATGCAGCCGGTGATCGACCTGATCATCGACTTCGCCGAAGAAGCCGCGAAAGAGCCGTTCGAATTCCAGGCCCCGGACTATTCGGCCCTTTATGCCAAGGTGAAGGCCGCGGGCGAAGACAAGATGCGGGCGGCCTATGCCATCCTGAACAAGTCCGAACGCCACGACGCCATCGAAGCCGCGAAAGAGGCGATCAAGGCGAGCCTGAGCGAAGAAGAGCTGGCCGATGCCAACCTCGGCCCGGCGTTGAAGAAGCTGGAAAGCGCGATCCTGCGCGGGGACGTGGTGGCGAACGGTCGCCGCATCGACGGTCGCGACACCCGCACCGTCCGCCCGATCGTGTCGGAAGTCGGCATCCTGCCGCGCACCCATGGTTCGGCGCTGTTCACCCGTGGTGAAACGCAAGGCCTGGTCATCACCACGCTGGGCACCGGCGACGATGAACAGATCATCGACGCGCTGCACGGCAATTTCCGGTCGAACTTCCTGCTGCACTACAACTTCCCGCCCTATTCGGTGGGTGAAGTCGGGCGCTTCGGCCCTCCGGGTCGTCGTGAAATCGGCCACGGCAAACTGGCCTGGCGTGCGCTGCAAGCCGTCCTGCCGGCGCCGACGGATTTCCCCTACACGATCCGCATCGTGTCCGAGATCACTGAATCGAACGGCTCGTCCTCGATGGCAACGGTCTGCGGTTCGTCGCTGTCGATGATGGACGCGGGCGTGCCGCTGAAGGCGCCGGTCGCCGGCGTGGCGATGGGCCTGATCCTTGAAGACGATGGCCGCTGGGCGGTGCTCACGGACATTCTGGGTGACGAAGACCACCTGGGCGACATGGACTTCAAGGTGGCCGGCACCGCGAACGGCATCACCAGCCTGCAGATGGACATCAAGGTTGCGGGCATCACGCCCGAAATCATGGAACAGGCGTTGGCACAGGCCAAGGACGGCCGGATGCACATCCTGGGTGAAATGTCCAAGGCGTTGACCGAAGGCCGGTCGGAATTCTCGGCGCACGCGCCGCGGATCGAAACCATGCAGATCCCGACCGACAAGATCCGCGAAGTGATCGGTTCGGGCGGCAAGGTCATCCGTGAAATCGTCGAAGTGTCGGGCGCCAAGGTCGACATCAACGACGACGGCACCATCAAGATCGCTTCGGCCAATGCCGATTCGATCAAGAAGGCGCATGAGATGATCTGGTCGATCGTGGCCGAACCGGAAGAAGGCCAGATCTACACCGGCAAGGTGGTCAAGCTGGTCGACTTCGGCGCCTTCGTGAACTTCTTCGGCAAGCGCGACGGTCTGGTGCATGTGTCGCAGATCGCATCGAAGCGCCTGAACCACCCGAACGAGATCCTGAAGGAAGGCCAGGAAGTGAAGGTCAAGCTTCTGGGCTTTGATGACCGCGGCAAGGTCCGTCTGGGCATGAAGATGGTCGATCAGGAAACCGGCCAGGAAATCGCGCCTGAAAAGAAAGACGCTGAAGAGGCATGATCGCCTGACGTCGCGCAATTCGAATCAAGGCCCCGGTGAAAGCCGGGGCCTTTTGGCATTTTCACACTCGATTCTTCGGCCCTGTTTCGCATCCGTCGAAGAATAGTTGGTCTATTATCAAGAATTTCGAAGAATCCTCCGATAGTCGTATCCGGGCCGCATGAAATCGCGAAAAGGTTCCACGCGGAAAAGCTATCCTTCCCTGCAAACGCGCAGCAGGGGTTGGAGTCATGCGGATCGTCGTTCTTGGGGCTGGTGTCATCGGTGTTACCTCGGCCTGGTATCTGGCCAAGGCAGGCCATGAGGTCACGGTGATCGACCGGCAGGAAGCCCCTGCGCTGGAAACCAGCTTTGCCAACGCGGGCGAGATCAGCCCGGGCTATTCGTCCCCTTGGGCGGCGCCGGGCATTCCGCAGAAGGCCGTCAAGTGGCTGTTCATGAAGCACGCGCCGCTGATCATCCAGCCGCGCCCGGATCTCGCCAAGCTCAAGTGGATGGGGCAGATGCTGGCCAACTGCACGTCGGGGGCCTATGCGATCAACAAGCGGCGCATGGTGCGGCTTGCGGAATATTCGCGCGACTGCCTGATGGACCTGCGCGCCACCACCGGCATCACCTATGACGAACGCACCCAAGGAACGTTGCAGGTGTTCCGCACGCAAAAGCAGGTCGATGCCGCAGCGAAGGACATCGAGGTGCTGCGTGCCGATGGCGTCCCGTTCGAGGTGCTGGATCGCGCCGGCTGCGTTGCGGCCGAGCCGGGTCTGGCGGGAGCCCGCGACAAGATCGTCGGCGGGCTGCGTCTGCCGGGCGATGAAACCGGCGATTGCTTCAAGTTCACCAATTCACTGGCCGACATGGCGAAGGCGGCGGGCGTGGTGTACCAGTATGGCACCGATATCCGTGGGCTGGAACGGTCGGGCAACAAGATCAGCGCCGTCGTCACCGGCACGGGGCGCGTGGTTGCGGATGCCTTCGTCGTGGCGCTCGGCAGCTATTCGCCGCAGCTGGTTGCGCCCTTCGGGATTCGACTGCCCGTCTATCCGGTGAAGGGCTATTCGATCACCGTGCCGATCCGCGACGCAAGCCGCGCGCCGGAATCGACCGTGATGGACGAAACCCACAAGATCGCCATCACCCGTTTGGGCGACCGGATTCGCGTCGGTGGCATGGCCGAGATCGCGGGCTTTGACATGTCGCTGAACCCGAAGCGCCGGGCGACGCTGGAGCATTCGGTCGAGGATCTGTTCGGCGGCGCGGGCGACCAGTCGCAGGCGACCTTCTGGTGCGGGCTGCGGCCCATGACGCCCGACGGAACCCCGGTGGTGGGCGCGACGCCGGTCGGGAACCTGTTCCTGAACACCGGGCATGGGACGCTGGGCTGGACGATGGCGGCCGGTTCGGGAAAGGCGCTGGCCGATATCGTTTCCGGGCGCACCGCGGATATCGACACGTCGGATCTGGGCTATTCGCGCTATCTGCGCGGGCATGTCGCGGGCGCCAAGCGTGGCGGTGTGGCGACGGCCACGGCCTGACACGTGCCAGGTGCAAAAAGGGCGCGGGAATGATCTTCCGCGCCCTTCTTCTTTGGCAAGGGGCCTCAGGCCGGACGTTTGGCAAACCGCAGGTAGGGAAGCTTGATGTCCAGCTCGCCAAAGCGGGCGGTCGCCTCATCCGTCGGGACCGACAGCGCCACGATCACGTCCTGGCCCGGCACCCAGTTGGCGGGGGTGGCGAAGGGCACGCCATCGGTGGCCTGCACGGCATCCAGCGCGCGGAGGATTTCCGCGAAGTTCCGGCCGACCGACATCGGGTAGGTCATCGTCAGGCGCACCTTCTTGTCCGGCCCGATGATGTAGACGGTGCGGACGGTCGCGGTGTTGGCGGGCGTCCGGCCTTCGGCGGGCAGGTAGTATTCCGCCGGCAGCATGTCATAGGCCTTGGCGACGGTCAGCGAGGTGTCGTCGATGATCGGGAAGTTGGCCGGGCTGCCCGCCACGGCTTCGATGTCGCGCTTCCATTTGGTGTGGTCCTCGACCGAATCGACCGAAACGCCGATGACCTTGGTGTTGCGTTTCTCGAACTCGGCGGCAAGTTGGGCGACGGCGCCGAATTCGGTCGTGCAGACGGGGGTGAAATCACGCGGATGCGAAAACACGATGGCGTAGCTGTCGCCGATCCAGTCGTGGAATCGAATGGTTCCTTCGGTGGAATCTGCGGTGAAATCGGGTGCGATATCGTTGATGCGCAAGCCCATTTGCTGTCCTTTCAGCTGTCCGTAATTCGGTTCCCATAGCCTGAAATGATGCCGGTGTCAGCGTCAAGACTTAAATGTCATCTAAAGTGGTCGAGTTTACGGTCACGGCTGGTGTTGAGATGTGCCCGATAGGCCGCCCAGGCCTTGTTCCCGTTTCGGCGAAGCGCCCGGCGCATCCGGTAAAGCGGGCTGGAGGCAAGCTGCGGCCGGAAGCTGTCCGAATCGATCTCGCTGGGGACGCCGCGCGGAATGAAAAGCGGTTCGCTCAGCGCCAGGCCGCGGCCGCTGCGGCAGGCCCACCGCCGCAGGAAATGGTCAAGCGGGTAGGAAACCGTGGTCGACGCCTCCAGGAAGCGCCGCGCGCCGTCCCGCGACCACAGAAGGGCGTGGCTGCCCAAGGGAAAGTAATGGGCGTGAAGAAGCCGCGGGGCCTCGGGCTGGACGGAGTCGGGCAGGGGTGCGACGGGACGATGCAGGAAGCCCGGGGCGGCGCCCAGATTGGCAAGATCCCAATCGAGCGGTGGAAGGGCCCGGGCCAGGGCGGCCAATCCGTCCTTCGCGGACCCGACCGGCACCGCGTCGTCTTCCAGCACCAGGCCGAACTTGGCGGGGGTGGCCAGGAACCGCGCGGCCGCAATCCTGTGGCTGATGAAGCACCCCACCTCTCCGGGCGAAAGCGTGCGGCCGCACAACAGGCGCGCCCGCCACGCTGCGTAGCCGTTCCGTGCCGCCATTGAACTTCCGTCGTCGGCGTCGATCACCTCGGCGGTGATGCCCCCGTCGGCCAGCGCGCGCAGGGCCGCCGGTCGCCGGCTGCTTTGCGGCAGGCTGATCAGGAAGGACGCCATGGCCGGATTTCGGCGCATCTTGCCTTGGACCGTCATTCCCCGCATCCTTATGCCGATCTTCGGAAAGGCCCCTGGGCGCTGTCCACCGCCGCCGAAGCCAGTTTGCCATGCCCGGAGAAAGGCACAAGATGCTTCAGAAACGCCAGTTCTACATCAACGGGAAATGGGTCGATCCGGTCCGCCCGCATGATTTCGACGTGATCGACCCTTCGACCGAGGAACCCTGCGCCGTCATCTCGCTGGGCGATCAGGCGGATACCGATGCGGCGGTGGCAGCGGCCAAGGCGGCGCTGCCGGCCTGGTCCGCCACCCCTCCGGCCGAACGGTTGGCGTTCGTCCAGAAGATCCTTCAGATCTATCAGGCCCGGGCCGAGGAGATGGCGCAGGCGATGAGCCTGGAAATGGGCGCGCCGATCGACATGGCGCGTGACCAGCAGGTTGGCGCGGGAACCTGGCACATCCAGAACTTCATCACCGCCTTCCAGGATTTCGAATTCCTCCGACCGCTTGGCCCCCACGCCCCCAATGACCGCATCGCGCTGGAGCCGGTGGGCGTTGTCGGCCTGATCACGCCCTGGAACTGGCCGATGAACCAGGTCACGCTGAAGGCCATTCCGGCGATGCTGGCGGGCTGCACGATGGTCCTGAAGCCCTCCGAAGTCGCACCGCTGTCGTCGCTGCTGTTTGCGGAATTCGTCGATCAGGCGGGTGTTCCAGCAGGCGTGTTCAACCTGGTAAACGGCGACGGCGCGGGTGTTGGCACGCAACTGTCCACCCACCCGGATGTCGAGATGATTTCCTTCACCGGTTCGGCCCGGGCGGGGGCGGCAATTTCAAAGGCGGCGGCCGATACCTTCAAGCGTGTCTGCCTGGAACTGGGCGGGAAAGGCGCCAACCTGATCTTCGCCGATGCCGATGAAAAGGCCGTCCGGCGCGGTGTTCTGCATGTCATGAACAACTCGGGGCAAAGCTGCAACGCGCCGACGCGAATGCTGGTCGAACGGCCGCTGTATGATCGCGCGGTGGAAATCGCCCGCGAAGTGGCCGAAGGCGTCAAGGTGGCATCGGCGCATGAGCCGGGCCGCCACATGGGGCCGGTCGTGTCCGAAGCGCAGTTCAACAAGATCCAGGGGCTGATCGAAAAGGGCATCGCGGAAGGTGCGCGGCTGGTCACTGGTGGCCCCGGCCGCCCCGAAGGGCTGAATCGCGGCTATTTCGTGCGCCCGACGGTCTTTGCGGATGTGAAGCCCGGCATGACGATCGAGCGGGAGGAAATCTTCGGCCCGGTCCTGTCGATGATGCCCTTCGACACCGAAGAAGAAGCGGTGCGGATCGCCAATGACACCATCTATGGCCTGACAAACTATGTCCAAAGCCAGGATGGCGCGCGGCGCAACCGTCTGGCGCGGCAGCTGAAATCCGGCATGGTCGAGATGAACGGCCAGTCCCGCGGCGCGGGCGCACCTTTCGGCGGCGTGAAGGCTTCGGGCCGGGCGCGGGAAGGCGGTCACTGGGGGATCGAGGAATTCCTTGATGTGAAAGCCATCTCGGGCTGGGCTGCGGAGTAAGCGGCAGGTCAGCCGCCGAAAGCGACGTGGAAGGCCCCCGGAATGTCGTCCGGGGGTCTTTCGATTTCCGGGGGGTGCGATACTAACATCCGGTCTGAAGAACGACACTGAAGGCCCGTATCCAAGATGACGACCCACCCCCACCTGATGTCGCCCCTGCAACTGCGCGGCCATACGCTTCGCAACCGCATCGTGTTTGGCGCCCATACCAACAACATGGCAGAGGAAGGTTTGCCGGGGCCGCGCACCCACGGTTATCTGCTGGAACGCGCGCTGGGCGGGGCGGGGATGATCGTCTGCGAACCGATGCCGGTTCATCGCACGGGCGTGCTGACCCGCGGCAACTACCTGCATTCCAGCGATGCGGTGATCGAGCCGTTCCGCAAGATCACCGAAGACGTGAAAGGCGCGGGCAGCGTCATCCTGCAACAGCTTTACCACATTGGCGCGAACGGCGATTCGGACCTGAGCTTCGCGCCGCATTGGTCGCCTTCGGGCGCGCGCAGCTACCACGACAGCGACGGCAGCCACCGGATGACGGTGTCGGAAATCCACGAGCTGATCGAGGCGCATATCGCCGCCGCCGTCCGCTGCCAGAAGGCGGGCTTCCAGGGGGTTGAAGTCTGGGCGGCCTATCATTCGCTGCTGGATCAGTTCTGGACGCCCTGGTCGAACACCCGCGATGACGAATGGGGCGGCAGCCTGGAAAACCGCACCCGATTTTCCCGCGCCATCATCGAAGGTATCCGCCGCGCTTGCGGCGAGGATTTCGTGATCGGTCTGGCGATTTCCACCAGCGACAGCCACGATGTCATCCTGCAGGGTGAGGCGCTGGCCGAAGTGGTCGCGCTGCATGACGCGACCGGCCATGTCGATTACGTCACCTGCGGGCATGGCGGCTATCTGGATTTCGAACGGCTGATGCCGACCTTCCTGTTTGGCGAAAAACTGACCGCGCCCTTCACCGAGATGCTGAAGGGCGTGGTGAAACACGCCAGGATCACGTCAGAAGCGCATATCCGCACGCCGGAAAACGCCGAAGCCGTCATCGCCTCGGGGCAGGCGGATCTGGTGTCGATCGTGCGCGGGCAGATCGCCGACCCGCATCTGGCCCGCAAGACAGCGGAAGGCCGCGCCGAAGATGTGCGGAGCTGCATTTCCTGCAACCAGATGTGCTGGGGCCGCCGGTCGCGCGATTACTGGATTTCCTGCCTCATCAACCCGTCGGCGGGGCGCGAATTCGAATGGGGCGGCGACCGGTTCGCCGCCACTGACACGCCCCGCGATGTGCTGGTCGTCGGCGCCGGTCCGGCGGGGCTTGAGGCGGCGCGCGTGGCGGCGGAGCGCGGCCACCGGGTCGAGATCGTCGAGGCAGGTGCGCAGATCGGCGGCCAGTTCCGGCTGGCGGGTCTGCAACCGCGGCGCGCGCAGATCCTGGACCTGCTGGACTGGTATGAACGGCAGTTCACCAAGCTGGGCGTGACGCTGCGGCTGAACACCTATCTGGACGACGATGAAGTCGCCGCGCATCCCGCCGATGTCGTCATTCTTGCCACCGGGTCGCTGCCAGACCCCGATGCGCGCCAGCGGTGGCTGCCGTCTGAACCGGAATTGCCGGGGCTTGGGGCCGGGCATGTCTGGTCGCCCGAGGACGTGCTGCGGCGCGAGGCGCGACTGGGGGATACTGTCATCGTGCTGGACGAGGGCGGCAATTGGCGCGGCGGCGGCACCGCCTGGGCGCTGGCCGAACAGGGCAAGAAGGTGGTGATCGTCACGCCCGATCCCTACGTCGGCAAGGAAATCGCCCGCACCTCGGCCGACGGCCCCTTGCGCGGTCGTCTGGCGCGGGAAGGCGCGCGGTTTGTCACCGAAAGCGTGATCGCGCGCTGGCATGGCAACGGGGCGACGGTGCGCAGCCTGCTGACCGGAGAGGAGGAGGTGATCCCCGCTTCGGATCTGGTGGTGGCGACGACGAACATCGCCTTCGATCCGTTCCCGGAAGCGTTTCCGGCCAAGGAAACCCACCGGATCGGCGATTGCGTCGCGCCGCGGCTGGCCGCCTATGCCTTCCATGAAGGCCGCAAACTGGCGCTGAGCCTTTAGGGATTACAGGTTGAACACCCGGTCGGGATGCAATTCGCCCGACCGGTAGATGCCCACCGCGACCGGCTGGCCCTGATAGCTGGCCCAAGCCGGCGCGCCGTAATCCACGCCAGATGCGATGACCATGCCGGGGTTCCCGTGCCGCAGCCGGACCGCCCCTTCCGGCGTGCAGTGAACCTCGGGCAGGTCTTCAAGGCCGATCTGAAGCGGCAGGACCAAGTCATCCAGCGCGGGCGTGCGCGCCAGTTCCTCGATTTCGTCCAGTGTCACGCCATCGGCCACGTCAAAGGGCCCGGACCATTCGCGGCGCAGCCAGAGGACATGGCCCAGGCAACCCAGTGCCTGCCCCAGATCGCGGGCGATCGACCGGACATAGCCGCCTTTGCCGCAGACCATTTCCAGCTCGACCGTATCGGCATCGATGCGCCCGGTAAGCTCTAGACTGTCGATCCACAAGGGACGCGGCGCAAGGTCCATCTCTTCGCCGGCGCGGGCCAGCGCATAGGCGCGTTCTCCATCGACCTTCACGGCGGAATACTGCGGAGGCACCTGTTCGATCTGCCCGCGAAACGCTGCAAGCGCCGCTTTCACCGCGTCATCGCTGGGGCGCAGGTCCGACGTGGCGATCACTTCGCCTTCGGCATCGTCGGTATTGGTGGCCGTGCCGAAGCGCACCGCAAAACGGTAGCATTTCAGCGCATCCATGATGTAGGGCACGGTCTTCGTCGCTTCGCCCAGCGCCACGGCCAGAACGCCCGTCGCCGCAGGGTCCAACGTGCCGGCGTGGCCCGCCTTTTTCGCGTCGAACGCCCAGCGGACCTTGCCCACCACCGCGGTCGAGGTCATGCCCGCGGGCTTGTCCACGATCACCCAGCCCGAAATCTCGCGGCCCTTCTTGCGTGCCATGTCCTGTCCGTTCGTCTAGTTCGGCGCGACGAGACCGATCATCGGTCCCAGCGGGAAACCCAGATCGTCGCGGTCCAGTTCGGGTGCATAAAGCCGCGAGACGCTGCCATCGAAATACAGCGCCTGCGGCATGTCGAGCGCGTCCCGGAACAGCCGCGCGAAGGTGTGGAAGTTCACCGCGCCATCGGAAATCGCAAAGACCGCGTGCTTGCCATCGGCGCTGACGCCTACGCCATTGCGGATGTAGGTGCTGTCGGATTTTTCCAGGAACCGCGGGTGCAGTTCGCCGTCGATGACCAGCATTGGCCCGGACTGGGTGGCGAAAAGGCAATCGGGGCGGTTGCGTTCGAACCGGCCCGTCTCGATGACGGCAAAGCTGTCCTTCGTGATGCAGAACACGCCATTCGGGGCCAGGCCGAAGTTGCCGCCGCCGCGGGAATGGACCAGCGGTGCAAGCTCTTCGCCGTTTTCGACATAAAGTCCTACGGGGCTGCGGTCGGGGTGGTACATGCCTGCGTTCATCGCAAAGACCAGGCGCTTGCCTTCGGTTTCGGCGGTGGATTTCAGTCGGCTGAAGGTGCCGATCGTTGCGCCATCGGTGTCGCGCAGCCACAGGCGCAGGTCCTGGCCCAGATCCACCTCGCACAGCGCATAGCCCATGCCTTCGAACATCATGGGCCGGCAGGTGTCGGAGGGTGAGGCCCCGGTGGCGGGCGGGGTCAGCAGCAGCAGCGCAAGAAGACTAGTCCAGGTCGGCATCGTCACCGTTCGCACCATTTTCGGTGTCATCCTCGACCTTGCGGATGTCGCGCTGAACGCGTTCATCCGCAAACATGCGGCGGGTGTCATCCAGCCGGTCGAAGGTTTCGTCCAGCACGAACCGCAGTTCGGGCGAAAACTTCAGCGTGAGATCGCGCGAGACCAGATGGCGCAGTTCGCCCTTGTTGCGACGCAGGGCCGCCAGCGCCTCGTCCGCGTGCAGGCCGCCCAACGGCAGGACATAGGCCGTCGCCACCTTCAGGTCGTTCGACACGCGGACTTCGCCCACGGTGATCGAGATGCGATTCAGGTCGGGATCATGCACGTCGCCGCGGGACAGCACGTCCGACAGGGTGCGGCGGATCAGTTCGCCGACGCGAAGCTGCCGCTGGTTCGGGCCGGGGCCCTTGGAAGAACGGTAGGATGCCATGGCACCGATGTAGGCCAGTCGCAGCTTTCCCGCAACGGGGCTTTGCCTTGGGGGCGCGCAACCATTAAACCCCTGCGCAAACCGATAAGGATGCGCGCCATGACCCAGACTGACCAGACCCTTCCCGGAATCGTCATCACCGGCGCGTCGGGCCGCATGGGCCGGATGCTGACGCAGGTGGTGGCCGCTTCGGACAAGGCGCGCCTGGTGGGCGCGGTGGAACGGTCGGGGCACGCCTGGATCGGCCAGGACCTGGGCCTGGCGCAGGGTGGCGCGCCGCTGGGCGTCACGGTGACGGACGACCCGCTGGAAGCCTTTGCGAAGGCGCAGGCGGTAATCGACTTCACCGCGCCGGCCGCAACGGTCGAATTCGCCGCGCTGGCCGCCCAGGCGCGCGCGGTGCATGTGGTCGGAACAACCGGGCTTGAGGATCGCGATCTGGCCGCGCTTCGCGCCGCGGCGCGTCATGCGGTCATCGTGCGGGCGGGCAACATGAGCCTGGGGGTGAACCTGCTGACGCGCCTGACGCAGAAGGTGGCCGAAGCGCTGGATGCCGACTGGGACATCGAGATCGTCGAGGCGCATCACCGGATGAAGGTCGATGCGCCCTCGGGCACGGCGCTGATGCTGGGCGCGGCGGCGGCGAAGGGCCGGGGCATCACGCTGGCCGATCACCGCGATTCCGGGCGCGACGGCATCACCGGCGCGCGAAAGCCGGGGGACATCGGCTTTGCCGCGATCCGCGGCGGCGACATCGTGGGTGAACATGACGTGATCTTCGCCACGGCCGGCGAACGCATCGTTCTGCGCCATCTGGCCACCGACCGGGCCATCTTTGCGCGCGGGGCGCTGAAGGCGGCGCTGTGGGGCCAGGACAAGAAGCCCGGCGAATACGACATGATGGATGTGCTGGGGCTGTAGGCCCCGCCCCTGCGCGGCCGTCAGAAATCGACGGCCAGGCCCTTCTTTTCCCAATCGCCATAGCGCACGGGCTCCGGCCCGTCGCGCCCGCCCAGTTCCGGCGGCAGGTTCAGCGCCTCGGCGGCATTTCGGCGTGCGGCGGCTTCGGCCAGCGCCCGGCGGGCGGCGGGCGGCAGGTCGTCTTTCGGCGGGATTGCGTCTGGAGCTTCGGCCATGGGGCCTCCTTGATCGCTTGTCCGGGGTTCGGCCCTGATATACGGGGGGCGGGCAGGCGCAACAAGGATGGGCAATGGCCATGCGCGACACAACCCGCAGAACCGGGCTTTCCGAAGATACCGCCCGTCGCGGGGCGCTCAGCCTGCTGGCGGGCGTTCTGGTCGACAAGCAGACCATCGCCGATCAGCTTGCCCTGCCCGACATCTCTGCGCTTTCGCCGGCTGACCGCGCCCGGGCGCAGCGGCTGGCCCTGACCGTGCTGCGCAACCTCAGTCGCGCCGATGCGGTGCTGAAGCCGCTGCTCCGCAAGTCTCCGCCCGATGACATCCGCCTGCTGTTGCGGCTGGCAACCATCGAATTGCTGGTGGACGGTGCGGCGGCGCATGGCGTCGTGCATTCGGCCGTCGCGCTGGCCCGTGCGGCGGGCGCCGAACCGTTCACCGGCATGGTCAACGCCGTCTTGCGCCGGGTGGCGGAAACTCCGGCCGGTGCTTTTGCCGATCTGCCGCCGCCCCCCTTGGCGCCCTGGCTTCGCCGCCGGCTGGTCGAGGCCTGGGGCAAGGCCGCCGTCCAGTCCATCGAGGCTGTGCAGGTGGGCCAGCCCCCCATCGACCTGACCCCCAGATCGGACAATGCGGCCGCCCTGGCCGACGCGCTTGGCGGCATGGTGCTTCCGACCGGAAGCGTCCGGCTGAACACGGCCGGGCGGTTGACCGAGCTTCCGGGCTATGCCGACGGCGATTGGTGGGTGCAGGACGCGGCCGCGGCCATAGCGGCGCGGGCGCTTCATGCCCATCCCGGAGAACGGATTGCCGACCTGTGCGCCGCGCCGGGTGGCAAGACCTTGCAGCTTGCGGCGGCGGGGGCGCGTGTGACCGCGGTCGACGTTTCGGACCAACGCCTTGACCGGTTGCGGCAGAACCTGTCGCGCTGCCGGCTGAACGCCGAAGTGGTGGTTGCTGATGCGCTGGCATGGCAGGCCGAGCCCTTTGACGCGGTGCTGCTGGATGCGCCCTGTTCGGCCACCGGTACCATCCGGCGCCACCCCGAACTGCCGCTGATCCGCGATGGCGGGATGCTGGCCGGCCTGGCGGCCACCCAGGCGGCGCTGCTGGACCGGGCCATCGCCTTGACCCGCCCGGGCGGCCGCATCGTCTACTGCACCTGTTCGCTTCTGCCTCTGGAAGGCGAATCGCAGTTGGCCGGCGCATTTGCGCGCCATCCGGGCCTGACGGTCGACCGCGGGGCGGTAGAGCTGCCGGGGATTTCGCCCGACTGGATCGGCCCCGAGGGCGGCTTGCGCCTGCGTCCGGATTACTGGGCAGGGATTGGCGGGATGGACGGGTTTTTCATCGCGGCCTTCCGCAAACCGGTCTGAAATCCTTTTGAAATGACTTGCCCGCCCCGCCGCCTTATGGTGCGCGCGGGCCGCAGCCCCCGCCAAAAGGGGGAATGGCCCATTCCGGCCACGGCCGGACAACGGGCAACCGAAGGGACCGAAGGACAGTCATGGCGCGGGCCACGAACATGGCGGGCGGGCGAATGGTCGAGCGTGTTCACGCCCGGCTGGCCGCGCGCCGTGCGGTGCAGACCGGCTTTGTCACCCCGCCGGAACCGCGGATCATGGGTAGCTTTGCGCGCGGTCGGCAGCTGATCGCCGGGCAGTTCCAGTTCGCGGGATTTACTGTCGAGGCGAGGGACACCTCGATCTGGTCGCTGCCGATTCCCGACCCCCGGCTGGATGCCGACCTGCACGGATTTGCCTGGCTGGACGATCTGGCGGCGGTGGGCGATCCGCGCGCCCGCGCCCGGGCGCAAGGCTGGACCTGGGAATGGATGGAGCTTTGTGGCAGGGGGCATGGTCCCGGTTGGCGGCCGGACCTGACGGGACGGCGGCTGATGCGGTGGATCAACCATGCGGCCTTCCTGCTGGCAGGGCAGGACCGGGCGGCCGCGGACCGCTACTTTGCGGCGCTGGCACAGCAGACCCGCTTTCTTTTGCGCCGCTGGTCGTCCGCCGCCGCAGGCCGGCCCCGGATCGAGGCGCTGGGGGGACTGTTGCAGGCGGTCCTCGCCCTGCGCGGCTTCGAGGCGCAGGTGCCCGCTGTGATCGGCGCGCTTGCGACCGAGGCCGAGCGGACCATCGACACAGAGGGCGCGATCCCGTCCCGTAACCCCGAGGAATTGCTGGAGATATTTACCCTGTTGACCTGGGCGGCGGCAGCGATTTCCGAAGCCGGGCGCAGCCCCCAGCCCGGCCACCTGTCGGTGCTGGAGCGGATTTCGCATGTGTTGCGGGCGCTGCGGCATGCCGACGGGGGCTTGGGGCGGTTCCACGGCGGCGGACGCGGCGTCGAGGGGCGGCTGGATCAGGCGCTGGCGCAGGCGCCCGGGAGGGCGACGACCGCACCGGGGCTGGCGATGGGCTATGCGCGGCTGGCGGCGGGCCGGACCACGGTTCTGGTCGACTGCGCCGCGCCGGCCAAGGGGCGCGGGTCCGAGAATGCCCACGCCTCGACGCTTGCATTCGAACTTACGTCGGGCCGCCGTCCGGTGGTCGTCAGTTGCGGATCGGGTGTCGGTTTCGGGCCGGACTGGCACCGGGCGGGGCGGGCGACGCCTTCGCATTCGACGGCGATGCTGCGCGGAATCTCGTCATCCCGGCTGGGGGCGCGCGGCCGCTACGCGGGTCTGATGACCGAAGTGCCGTCGCTGGTCTGGGCGCAGCAGGAAACGGATGTGGAGGGGCTGCGCCTGGTCGCCGGGCATGACGGCTACGAACGCACCCACGGCCTGACCCACGGACGGGAACTGCGGCTGACGCTGGACGGCCGGACCCTGATCGGTGAGGACACGCTGGGGGCCATGTCGGCGGCGGACCGTGCGCGACTGGACGCGGTGTTTGCAAAGTCCCGGCGAGAAATGGTGGTCGAGGTGCGGTTCCACCTGCATCCCGATGTCGATGCCACGCTGGACCTGGGCGGCACCGCCGTGTCGATGGCGCTGAAAAGCGGCGAGATCTGGATCCTGCGGCCCACGGCGGGCGGGGCCGAACGGATGCAGCTGACGACCTCGGCCTATCTGGAATCGGGGCGCCCGCGCCCGCGCCCGACGCGGCAGGTGATCCTGACCGGCATCATCCGCGATTATGCCTGCCACATCGGCTGGACCTTGGCGAAGGCACAGGATACCCCCACGACCATCCGCGACACAGCGCCGGCGAGCGATGGCAAGTAGCCCGCCGGGACCAGACAGAGGAGACGCCGCCGTGATCACCGCGCCCAAGACCGAAGCCGCCGATCTGCAACCGCTCGCCCGTGCGCTGATCTCAGTCAGCGACAAGACCGGTCTTCTGCCGCTGGCGCAGGCACTGGCCGCGCGCGGGGTGGAGCTTCTGTCGACCGGCGGCACGTCGCAGATGCTGCGGGACGCGGGACTTCAGGTGCGCGACGTGGCCGATGTGACGGGCTTCCCCGAGATGATGGATGGCCGCGTCAAGACGCTGCATCCCGCGGTGCATGGTGGCCTTCTGGCGCTGCGCGACGATCCGGCGCATGTGAAGGCGATGGCGGATCACGGGATTGGTGCAATCGATCTGCTGATCGTGAACCTTTATCCCTTCGAGGAGACGGTGGCGAAGGGCGCCGACTACGCCACGGCGGTGGAAAACATCGACATCGGCGGCCCCGCGATGATCCGTGCCGCCGCCAAGAACCACGGTTATGTGACGGTGATGGTCGATCCGGCCGATTACGATGCGCTGCTGGCGGAACTGGACGCGCAGGGCGGCCGGACCGGGCGCGCGTTCCGGCAGCGGATGGCGCAGGCGGCATATGCCCGCACCGCGGCCTATGACGCGGCGGTGTCGAACTGGATGGCGGGGGCTATCGGGGTGGACACGCCGCGCCACCGCGCCTTTGCCGGAGTGCTGGCGCAACCGCTGCGCTATGGCGAGAACCCGCATCAGGCGGCGGCCTTCTACAAGGACGGCACGAACCGGCGCGGGGTGGCCACCGCCACGCAGCACCAGGGCAAGGAACTGTCCTACAACAACATCAACGATACCGATGCGGCCTTCGAACTGGTGGCGGAGTTCGATCCCACCGACGGGCCGGCCTGTGCGATCATCAAGCACGCCAATCCCTGCGGCGTTGCCTGGGGCGGCAGCCTAGCGGATGCCTACCAGCGGGCCTTCGACTGCGACCGGACCTCGGCCTTCGGGGGGATTGTCGCGCTGAACCAGACGCTTGACGGGGCCACGGCGGAAGAAATCGTGAAGATCTTCACCGAAGTGGTCATCGCCCCCGATGCCACCGACGAGGCGCGCGCGGTCTTTGCCGGCAAAAAGAACCTGCGCCTGCTGACCACGGGCGGGCTG
The DNA here is from genome assembly GCA_002356635.1 of Rhodobacteraceae bacterium QY30. Taxonomy (GTDB): domain Bacteria; phylum Pseudomonadota; class Alphaproteobacteria; order Rhodobacterales; family Rhodobacteraceae; genus QY30. The sequence goes on along the minus strand of CP023454.1, from coordinate 3,314,905 downwards.
CCTGATCCGCGCGCCGCGGGCCTGACCTTCCGGCAGGTGGCGGGCGGCTTTCTGGTGCAGGGCCGCGATGCGGGCCGGATTGGCGCGGGTGACCTGCGCTGCGTGACCGACCGCGCCCCGACCGAGACCGAGATTTCCGACCTGCTATTCGCCTGGCGGGTGGCCAAGCATGTGAAGTCGAACGCCATCGTCTATGCCCGCGAAGGCGCGACCGTTGGCATCGGCGCCGGACAGATGAGCCGCGTGGACAGCACCCGTATCGCCGCCCGCAAGGCCGAGGACATGGCCCATGCGCTGGGCCTGCATGAACCGCTGACCCGCGGGTCGGTCGTGGCCTCGGACGCGTTCTTTCCCTTTGCGGATGGCCTTCTGGCCGCAGCCGAAGCCGGGGCGACCGCAATCATCCAGCCGGGCGGATCGATGCGCGACGACGAGGTGATCGAAGCCGCGAACCGCGCCGGTCTGGCGATGGTCTTTACCGGCCAGCGCCATTTCCGTCACTGAAGGGGCTTTCATGTCACTTGTGAACCGGGTCGCCGGGGCGATCTTCATCCTGGACCAGCTAAGCAAATATCTGGTCGTGCACCTGATGCAACTGGACCAGCGGCAGGAAATTGCGGTCCTGCCGCCCTTCGTCAACTTTCGCATGGCCTGGAACCAGGGCATCAACTTCGGCCTGTTCCAGAGCGGCGCCGATGTCATGCGCTGGGTGCTGATCGCGGTGGCGCTGGTCATAGCGGCCTGGGTCTGGCTGTGGGTGCGGCACGAACGGCATTCGCAGCGGGTGCTGATTTCGGCCGGGTTGCTGGTCGGCGGGGCATTGGGCAATGTGATCGACCGCGTCATCTACGGGGCGGTGGCCGATTTCCTGAACATGTCGCTGCCGGGGATCGACAATCCCTACTCGTTCAACATCGCCGACGTGGCGATCTTTGCGGGGGCGCTGGGCCTGGTGTTCTTCACCGGACGTCCCGCGAAAGCCGCGTGACGCGCCCGGCCACATGCGCTAAGACGGGCACCAAAGTCGGGCAGGGGAGTATCTGATGGCAGGCAAGAGGTTCCTCGGGGCGGTGGCCCTGTCGGTTCTGGCGCTGTCGGCCTGTGGCGGGCGCGAGGATCCGCGCCTGATGAACCTCCGCTCGGCATCGAAAGCGCCGGATGAATTCGGCATCCTGCCAACGAAGCCGCTGCAGATGCCGCAGGATCTGGCCCTGCTACCGGAACCGACTCCGGGCGGAAGCAACATCACCGATCCCACGCCCGAGGCCGATGCCGTGGCGGCACTGGGCGGCAATCCGGCGCGCATGACCGCGGGCGGCATTCCGGCCGGGGACGGCGGCCTGGTGAACTATGCCAGCCGCAATGGCCGCGACGGCGCGATCCGCACGCAACTCGCCTCCGAGGATCTGGACTACCGTCGTCGCAACGACTCGAAGTTCTTCGAGCGGCTGTTCGGTAGCAATACCTACTTCAAGGCCTATGCGCCGCAGTCGCTGGACCAGCATGCCGAACTGGAACGCTGGCGGGCCGCCGGGGCACGCAACGTCGGCGCGACGCCCAAAGGCATCAAGCCGAAGAAGAAATAACGCCCCGCGCCGTTTCGCGTCACTTCCCCGTCATCCAACCCGCGAGCCGCTTGCAGCCCCTGCCGCGCCCCGGCAAGCTGTGGGCGAACAAGGGGAATTTCCGAATGAAGAACTGGCTTTGCGGCACTGCGCTTGCAGCCCTTGCAACCCCGATCCTGGCCTTTTCGGCGCTGGCGGGCGATGTCACGACCTTCACGCTGAAGAACGGCCTGGACGTTGTGGTGCTGGAAGATCACCGCGCGCCGCTGGTGGTGCAGATGGTCTGGTACCGCGCCGGCTCTGCGGATGAGACGCGGGGCAAGTCCGGAGTCGCGCATTACCTGGAACACCTGATGTTCAAAGGCACCAAGACGATGGCGCCGGGCGAATTGTCCAAGGTGGTCGAGGCGAACGGCGGGTCGGACAATGCCTTCACCTCCTACGACTACACCGCCTATTTCCAAAGCATCGCGGCCGACCGCCTGCCGCTGATCATGAAGATGGAAGCGGACCGGATGCGGAACCTCCGCCTGACCGAAGACGACTGGCAGACCGAACGCGAGGTCGTGATCGAGGAGCGCAACCAGCGCACCGACAGCGATCCTGGCTCGATCTTTCATGAACAGCTGAGTGCGGCGCAGTATCTGAACCATCCCTACGGCACGCCGATCATCGGCTGGCGGCATGAGATGGAGAAGCTGACGCGCGAGGATGCGTTGGCCTGGTATCGGCTTTACTATGCCCCGAACGACGCGACCCTGGTCATTGCCGGGGATGCGACGCCGGAGAAGGTGAAGGCGCTGGCCGAGGAATATTACGGCCCGCTGGAGCCAAGCGCCGGCATCGCACCCCGACAGCGCGTGACCGAGCCGCCGCAGCTGGCGGAACGCCGGCTGATCTACCGCGATCCGCGGGTGTCGCAGCCGATGCTGACCCGCAGCTATCTGGCACCCGAACGCAACCCGGGCGATCAGCGCACGGCGGCGGCGCTGACCATCCTGGCCGAGGCGCTGGGCGGCAATGGCCAGACCTCGGTCCTGGGCCGGGCGATGCAGTTCGGATCGAAAACCGCGATTTCGACCTTCGCATCCTATGACGGCACCTCGCTGGACGCGACCACCTTCAACATCGGCGTTGTCCCGGCCGAAGGGGTTTCGCTGGATGATGCCGAGCGCGAGATGGACAAGGTGCTGGCCGACTTCCTGAAAACCGGAATCGACCAGGAGCAGCTGGCCCGGATCCGGACCCAGATCGAAGCGGCGGACATCTATTCGCGCGATTCGGTCCACGGTCGCGCGATGAAGTATGGTGAAGGCCTGGCGATCGGCCTGACGATCAAGGATATCGAGGACTGGCAGGGCATCCTGGCGTCGGTCACCGCGGACGAGGTGATGGCGGCGGCTCGACAGGTGCTGGATCGTCGCGCCTCGGTCACGGGGCTGATGGAGCGCGGCGAGGAGGCAACGCAATGATCCGGACGGTGTTTGCGGGCCTGGCCGCGGTGTGGCTGGCGGTTCCGGCGCTGGCGGCGGTGGATATCCAGGAAGTCACCTCGCCGGGTGGGATCAAGGCCTGGCTGGTTGAAGACCACAGCCTGCCCTTCGCCGCGCTGGAACTGCGCTTCCGCGGCGGGGCCAGTCTGGACGCGCCCGGAAAGCGCGGTGCGATCAACCTGATGACCGGCCTGATCGAGGAAGGCGCGGGCGATCTGGATGCACAGGGGTTTGCGGCCGCACAGGAAGGCCTGGGCGCGCATTTCGGCTTCGATTCGGACAACGACACGCTTTCAATCTCTGCCCGGTTCCTGACCGAAAACCGCGACGCGTCGCTGGAACTGCTGAAGAAGGGCCTGACGGAACCCCGCTTTGACCAGAATGCCATCGACCGGGTCCGTGCCCAGGTGGTGTCGATCATCCAGTCGGACGCGCAGGATCCGCAGTCCATCGCCGGAAACCGCTGGGCGCGGGATGTCTTTGGCGATCATCCCTACGGCACCGACCAGAACGGCACTGTCGAGGGGCTGGCACGGTTGACGCAGGCCGACATGTTCGAGGCCAAGGCCCGCGTGATGGCGCGCGACCGGCTTTATGTGGCGGTTGCGGGGGACGTGACGGCGGCGGAACTGGGGCCGATGCTTGATCACCTTCTGGGCGAGCTGCCGGACAAGGGGGCCGAATTCCCGACCCCGCCACAGATAGCGATGAGGGGCGGCACGACCGTAGTCGATTTCGGTTCGCCGCAGTCGGTCGTGGTCTTTGGCCAGCACGGCATCCGGCGCGACGACCCCGACTATTTTGCGGCCTATGTGCTGAACCAGATTGTCGGCGGCAGCGGCTTTTCCGCCCGGCTGATGGATGAGGTGCGGGAAAAGCGCGGGTTGACCTACGGCATCGCATCGTACCTGATCGACATGGACCTTGCGGACACCTGGCAGGGTTCGTTTGCCTCGGCCAATGAAAAGGTGGCTCAGGCGGTCGAGGTGGTCCGGTCCGAATGGGCCCGGGCGGCGACCCAGGGCGTGACGGAAGACGAACTGCGCGACGCCAAGACCTATCTGACCGGTTCCTATCCCCTGCGCTTTTCGGGCAACGAAAAGATCGCCAACATCCTTGCGGGCATGCAGTTGCAAGGCCTTCCGACGGATTATGTGAACACGCGCAACGCCAGGGTCGAGGCGGTGACGCTGGCGGATGTGAAGCGGGTGGCGAAGCGTCTGATGACGCCCGGGGATCTGTATTTCGTGGTGGTCGGTCGGCCGGTCGGGCTGAAATAACGCTGCCGGAATCGTTGGCCTGCGTTCGTGCTTTGTGCTAGTTGTTGTAGCATGAACGTGCAAAGCCCCAACATGATGACTGACAGGCCAGTAATCCGGCAGCTGGATGAAGCGGCCGCGAACCGAATCGCGGCGGGTGAGGTGGTTGAGCGGCCCGCATCGGCGGTGAAGGAACTGGTGGAGAACGCGCTGGATGCCGGTGCGGCCCGCGTTGACGTTACCTATGCCGAGGGCGGCAAGACCCTGATCCGCGTGGTCGATGACGGCTGCGGGATGACCGCCGAAGACCTGCCGTTGGCGCTGTCGCGGCACGCGACGTCCAAGATTGACGGGACCGATCTTCTCAACATCCGCAGCTTCGGTTTCCGGGGCGAGGCGCTGCCCAGCCTGGGCGCGGTCGGGCGGCTGTCGATCACCTCGCGCGCCATGGGGCATGAAGGCGTGCAGATCGTAGTTTCGGGCGGGCAGATGGCCCCGGTGCGGCCCGCTGCGCTGAATCGGGGCACGGTTGTCGAGTTGCGGGATCTGTTCTTTGCCACCCCTGCGCGGCTGAAGTTCCTCCGCTCCGATCGGGCCGAAGCGCAGGCGATCGGCGATGTGGTGCGGCGGCTGGCGATGGCCTCTCCCTATGCGGCGTTTACGCTGACGGACGCCTCGGGCGGGACGCGGCGCGAGGTGTTTCGCGCCGATGCCGAACAAGGCGACCTGTTCGACGCGCTGGCGGGGCGGCTGTCCGGTGTCCTGGGGCGGGACTTCACGGCGAATGCCCTGCCCATTGACGCCACGTGCGACGGCCTGCACCTGTCAGGCTATGCCGCGTTGCCCACCTATTCGCGGGGGGCGGCTGTCGAACAGTTCCTGTTCGTCAATGGCCGTCCGGTGCGGGACAAGATGCTGATCGGGGCGCTCAGGGCGGCCTACATGGATTTCCTGTCGCGCGACCGGCACCCGGCGGCGGTGCTGTTCCTCCGCTGCGATCCGCAACTGGTCGACGTGAACGTTCACCCCGCCAAGGCCGAGGTCCGGTTCCGCGATCCGGCGCTGGCGCGCGGGCTGATCGTGGGTGCCTTGCGCCACGCGTTGGCAGGGGCGGGGCATCGGGCCTCATCGACGGTGGGCGCCGCCACACTGGGTGCGATGCGGCCCGAGCCGGCAGCTACGCCGTCGCGTCTTTACCAGATGGAGCGACCGTCGGGCGCGGCGCTCAGGATGTCCTACGCCATTCAGGCCCCCGCCGACGTGCCGGGCTTTGCCGAGGCCGGATTGGCGCAGGCCGGACTGGAGCTGCGTCCGGGTGTCCGAGCGGCTGATCCCCTGCCCGAGGCCGTTGCGCATCCCCTGGGGGCGGCGCGGGCGCAGGTGCATGAGAACTACATCATCAGCCAGACCGAAACCGGCATCGTCATCGTCGATCAGCACGCGGCGCATGAACGTCTGGTCTATGAACGGCTGAAACGGCAGATGGCGGAACATGGCATTGCGGCGCAGGCGCTGCTCATTCCCGATATCGTCGATCTGGGGGCAGCCGGCGCGGCGCGGCTTCTGGAGCTGGCCGGCGATCTTGCCGCGCTGGGGCTGGTGATCGAGCCGTTTGGTGGCGGTGCGGTGGCGGTCAGGGAAACTCCGGCGATTCTTGGGCCGGTCGACAGTGCGGCGCTGCTGCGCGACATGCTGGACGAACTGGAGGATGTCGAGGACAGCCAGCGCCTGCGCGCCCGGATCGACGCTATCCTGAGCCGCATGGCCTGCCACGGCTCGATCCGGTCGGGCCGGCAGATGCGGGTCGAGGAGATGAACGCCCTTCTGCGTGAGATGGAGGCGACGCCCCATTCCGGGCAGTGCAACCACGGCCGGCCGACCTATGTCGAGTTGAAGCTTTCCGATATCGAACGGCTGTTCGGACGCACATGATCCGCCTGGGGGACCAGTTCTTCGACCTGGGCAACCCGCTGGTGCTGCTGGCGCTGGCGGGGCTTGCGATCCTGTTCCTGCTGCTGATCCTGACGATGCGCGCCGCGGGGCGGTCGGCGCGGATGGCGGAGCCATTGCTGGCACAGATGGCGGCCCTGGGGGGCCGGGTGCAAAGCCTGTCGGACGGGCAGCAGCAATTGGCAGGCGGGCTGCACCATGTGTCCGAGGCGCAGGCGGCGGCGCAGGCGCGGGTGCTGGGGCTGATGGAGCAGCGTCTTGCCGAAGTGTCGCGCGGAATGACCGAAAGCCTGCACGGCACCGCCACCCGGACGGCGCGAAGCTTGGGCGAATTGCAGCAGCGGCTTGAAACCATCGACAAGGCGCAGGCGAATATCGAAAAGCTGTCGGGCAATGTCCTGTCCCTGCAGGACATCCTGGCCAACAAGCAGACGCGCGGAGCGTTCGGGGAAATCCAGCTGAACGACATCGTCCTGAAGGCGCTGCCTTCGGACAGTTTCACCATGCAGGCCACGCTGTCGAACGGGCGGCGGGCGGATTGCCTGATCCATCTGCCGGATCCGCCGGGGCATATCGTCGTGGATGCGAAGTTCCCGTTGGACGCCTATGAGGCGCTGCGGCGCGCCACCAACAATTCCGAACTGATCGAGGCGCAGCGCCGGCTGCGGATCGACGTCCGCAACCATCTGAAGGCCATTGCCGACCGCTATATCCTGGAAGGGGAGACGGCCGACGGGGCGCTGATGTTCCTGCCCTCCGAGGCGGTCTATGCCGAGTTGCACGCGAATTTTCCGGAACTGGTGCGGGAGGGATTTGCGCTGAAGGTCTGGATCGTTTCGCCCACGACCTGCATGGCGGTCCTGAACACCATGCGCGCGGTCCTGAAGGATGCGCGGATGCGGGCGCAGGCCGGGACCATCCGCCGGGAACTGGCCGCGCTGCATTCCGATGTGGACCGGCTGGCAATGCGGGTCGGCAGCCTAGACCGGCATTTCGGCCAGGCGGCGAAGGACATCGAGGAAATCAAGATCTCGGCCGAGAAGGCAGGGAAGCGGGCGCGGCGGCTGGACAACTTCGACTTCGAGGACCTGGCCCAGGCGCCGGTGCCGCAAGTGGTGCCGCTGGCGACACCCCGGACCTGACGCGACCGGGACGTTTCCGACCCCAGACCGCAGAAGCGTATTTTCGCAAAGCAGAATCAGGGGTTGCACGGGGCTCCGCGACCGCCGACAATGGCGCGCACAGGAGAAAGACGATGCTTCAGATTACCTCGGACAAGATTGCCTATGTCATCATTCGCGCCCGCGACTACGATTCCGGGATCAGCGCCTGGGGCAGCGAGGGACGGGGACAGCATGGCAACGAGGACGAGTTGCGTGCCTTCATCGCCGGCCTGAACGAGGATGAGCAGGCGAGCCTGGTGGCGGTGATGTGGATCGGACGCGGGTCGTTCGAGGCCGAGGAGCTGCAGGAAGCCATCCAGACCGCGCGGGCGGAACGGACGACTCCGACCGAGGACTACCTGATGGGCGAGCCGAAGCTGGCCGATTACCTGGAAGACGGCATGGATTCGCTGGGGTTGTCGCCCGAGGACGCCGAAGAGGACGTGCTGCCGCAGGTGTGACACCTGGCGCCCGCGATCGACCCTGCGGAAAGGTCGGCAATGGTACGGGGCGCGGATCTGCGGGATGTTCGGGCCCCGATCTTCCGGGCTATCCAAGGGATTCCGACCAGGGCTTCGCGTCCTTCGTCACTTGCCGCGAACGACCGCGCACAAAGCGAAAAGCCGCCCCGAAGGGCGGCCTGTCGTTTTGCCGGATTGTAAGCGGCTCAGCCCTGGCGGGCCTTGAAGCGCTTTTGCGTCTTGTTGATCACATAGACGCGGCCCTTGCGGCGCACGATCTGGCAATCGCGGTGGCGCTGCTTGAGCGAGCGGAGCGAGTTCGCAACCTTCATCGTTCTTCTCCTTCGCGGCGCGCGTGCGCCCTGGAAACTGGCGTCCCGGCAAGCCGGGGGTGAAATGGTGGGCGCGACAGGGATCGAACCTGTGGCCACTACGATGTCAACGTAGTGCTCTACCGCTGAGCTACGCGCCCGTCCGTCTGCGATTCCGTCACGTTCGCCAACAAGGCAAACGCGGCAGGAACCGCGTCGGTCCGGGCGTCTATAGAAGGAGTCGGAATGCCTTTCAAGGCCTTTCGCACGGCAAACGCAAAGAGAAATTCATGTCTCCGTCTGGCCCGGAACAGGGTTTTGGGAAGGCGCGTTCTGAGGTTATAGTTCCCGTTCAAGGAAAAACGGAACCTGGGATGTCATCGCGGCCCTATCACCTGACCCTGCCGGCACGGCGCACGACGGGCGTGGTCTTCGCCTCGCCCCACAGCGGGCGGATGTATCCGCCCAGCTTCCTGCGTGGCTCGGTGCTGGACCACCGGGTGATCCGCAGTTCCGAGGATGCCTTCGTCGACCGACTGCTTGAACCCGTGACCGGATTCGGCGCCCCCCTTCTGGCCGCGACCGTCCCGCGCGCCTTCGTCGACCTGAACCGCGCCCCGGACGAGCTGGATCCGGCGGTGGTCGAGGGAGTGACGGTCGGGGCGCACAATCCGCGGATCAGTTCGGGCCTGGGCGTGGTGCCGCGCGTGGTGGCGGGTGGCCGGGCGATCTATCGCGGCAAGATTCCGCGGCATGAGGCGGAAGCGCGGGTCAGAACCTGCTGGCAACCCTATCATGACGCGCTGGCCGACCTGATGGCGACAGCAAGGCGCGACTTTGCGCAGGCGATCCTGATCGACATGCACTCGATGCCGCATGAGGCGCTGGACACAATTGCCGCCATCGGCGCGCGCAGCGGTCTGCGCCGTCCCGAGGTGGTTGTGGGCGACCGCTACGGCACATCGGCTTCGTCCGAGATCGTCGCGCGGGTCGAGGCGGCCTTTGATGCGGTGGGGTTTCGGGTGGTGCGCAACACGCCCTTCGCGGGGGCCTACATCGCACAGACCTACGGCCGTCCGCAGGCCGGGCATCACGCCGTTCAGGTCGAGATCGACCGGTCGCTCTACATGAACGAACGCGAGATCCGGCCGAACGGGAATTTCGATGGTTTCCGGCGGACCCTTGCGGGCGTGCTGGAGGAGATCGCCGCCATCGGCCGCCCCGTGGCCGGCGCGCTGGCGGCCGAGTAGCGGGATTTCAGGACAGCGCCCTTCCCCGGATGATCGCCTGCGGTCCGAATCGCGCGCGGATCGCATCGGTTGCGCGTTCAGCCTTCTGGCGCGCGCCTGCCGTCGGGTCCAGCAGGTCGCCGGTCAGGTCGGCCCCGGTGGCCGGGCTGATGTCGGACAGGCCGACGCCGATCAGCCGGAAGGGACCGGGGTCGCGCAGTTCCGCCAGCAGGTCGGCGGCGGCGCGATAGAGGGTGTCGGCCATCTGCGTCGGTTCCCGCAGGGCATGGCGGCGTGTGATCGTCGAGAAGTCGGCGCGTTTCAGCTTCAACTGCACGGTCCGCCCGGCCAGCCCCTTGGCCTTGGCCCGGTCGGTGACACGTTCGGACAGGCGCCAGAGGTGGCCGTCCAACACCTCGCGCGCAGCGGTGTCTTCATTGAAGGTGGTTTCGGCCGAGATCGACTTCATGGGCGCGTCGCGCCGGACAGGACGGCGGTCCTCTCCGCGCGCCAGGTGGTACAGACGTTCGCCGCTGGAACCGAAGCGCGCCACTAGATCCTGCCGGTCCCACCGACGCAGGTCGTCGAATGTGCGGATGCCGGCCTTTTCCAGCGCCGCCTGAAAGGCCGTGCCAACCCCCCAGATCATCTGCACCGGCTTGCCGCGCAGGAAGTCCGATGTCTCGGCCCGGCCGATCACCGCAAAGCCGCGCGGCTTGTCGATGTCGGAGGCGATCTTGGCCAGGAACTTGTTGTGCGAAAGCCCGACGGATGCGGTGACGCCGATCTCGGCCTCGATCCGGTTCAGAAGTCGCGCCAGAAGCACGGCGGGCGGCGCGTGGTGCAGCCGTTCGGTGCCGGTCAGGTCCAGGAAAGCCTCGTCCAGCGACAGCGGCTCGATCTGGGGCGTCAGGGCCTCCATCAGGGCGCGGATGTCCCTTGAGACCGCCGCGTAATGGCTGCCGCGCGGCTTGATGACCACGGCTTCGGGGCAAAGCTTCAGCGCCTGGAACATCGGCATGGCGGAACGGACGCCCTTGATCCGCGCCAGATAGCAGCAGGTCGAGACGACACCCCGGTGTCCGCCGCCGACGATCACCGCCTTGTCGCGCAGGGATGGATCGTCACGCTTCTCGACGCTGGCGTAGAAGGCATCGCAGTCCATATGAGCGATCGAAAGGCTGAAAAGCTCCGGGTGGGACAAAAGGCGCACGCTGCGGCAGACCGGACAGCGCGCGGGCGGGGGCGCATCCGGGAAGGGGGTCAGGCAATCGCGGCAGAGAGCGGGCATGGCGCCATTGTAAGACGATCGGCCCCCGGGCGGGAGGGGCTTTCCCTTGCGTTCAGGCCGAAGCTGACCCAGACTCGCCGTGATCCGGGGACTGGAGCATCATTATGGACATCAACGAATTTCTTGGGGGCAATGCGGTTCTGCTGGCCCTGGCCGCCTTTGTCATCCTGTGCATTTTTCTGGGTGTTCGCATTGTTCCGCAAAGCGAGAAGCATGTGGTCGAACGGTTCGGCCGTCTGCGGGCGGTGCTGGGGCCGGGGATCAACTTCATCGTGCCGTTCCTGGACCGGGTGGCGCACCGGATTTCGGTGCTGGAACGGCAGCTGCCGACCCACAAGCAGGATGCCATCACTGCCGACAACGTGCTGGTGACGGTCGATACAAGTGTCTTTTACCGGATCACCGAGCCGGAAAAGACCGTCTATCGGATTCGCGATGTGGATGCCGCGATTGCCACGACCGTCGCGGGGATCGTGCGGGCCGAGATCGGGACGATGGACCTGGACCATGTGCAGTCGAACCGTGCGGCGCTGATCGGCAAGATCCGCGATGCGCTGGCGCAGGTGGTCGATGACTGGGGGATCGAGGTGACGCGGGTCGAGATCCTGGACGTGAATCTGGACGAGGCGACGCGGGCGGCGATGTTGCAGCAGCTGAACGCCGAACGCGCCCGCCGGGCGCAGGTGACGGAAGCCGAAGGCAAGAAGCGCGCGGTCGAGCTGAACGCCGATGCCGAGCTTTACGCCGCCGAACAGGTCGCCAAGGCGCGCCGCATCACCGCCGATGCCGAAGCCTATGCGACCGAGGTGGTGGCCAAGGCGATCAAGGAAAACGGCATCGAGGCGGCGCAGTATCAGGTGGCGCTGAAGCAGGTGGAGGCGATGTCCAAGATCGCGGAAGGCGCGGGCAAGCAGACGGTCATCCTGCCCGCCAATATCGTCGAGGCATTCGGGGATGCGTTCAAGCAGTTGCGGGGGCGGGGCTGATGCTGTGGCAGACATGGTGGGTGTGGATGGTGGCGGGCGTGGTCCTGGCGATCCTGGAGGTGATGGTGTCCGGGTTCGTCCTTCTGGGCTTTGCTGTGGGGGCGGTGCTGACCGGGCTTCTGATCCTGCTGGGACTTCTGGGGGCATCGCTGTCCTGGATCCTTCTGGCCTTCGCGCTGGCTTCGCTGGTGGCCTGGGCCGTTCTTCGCGCGGTTTTCGGCGTTCGGCGGGACGAGGTGAAGATCTGGCACAAGGACATCAACGAAAACCGCTGAACGCCGTTTTCAGCCGCCATATTGGGCCGTTCCGGGGCAATTCGGGAACTGGGGGGCGTCGGTCGCGTTGATTGGCCGATATCCACCCAGGAAGGAGTTGAAAATGGACCCGCAACGCCCGACGCCGCAACGTCCCATTCCGCCCGAACCGCCGCTGCGCGAGAGCAACAATAGTCTTTATTTCATTCTTGCCGCCGTCATTGCCCTGCTGGCCGTCATTGTCTGGTTCGTCTCGACCCCTCGCGAAACCGGAATCGCCACGACCACAACCACTCCCGAGGTGACGACATCCGCGCCGGCTGCGACGACCGAAACGGCGCCGACCACTCCGGCAACGCCCGAAGCCACGACCACCGCGCCTTCGGAAGCCGCGCCGGCCACGCCGACCGCACCGTCGGATACCACCACCCAGTCGACGACCCCGCCGGCGGCGACGACGACCGCGCCCTGAGGGCGCGAGTCGTACAGGCAAGGTGAAAGGGGCGGCTGCGGCTGTCCCTTTTTGCTGGGGTCAGGCCAGGTCGGCCAAGACGGCTTCGGCCGCAGCCCTGGGATCAGCGGCGGCCCAGATCGGGCGGCCGACAACGATGTGGTCGGCCCCATCCGCAATCGCCTGTGCGGGGGTGGCAACCCGCTTCTGGTCCCCCAGGTCCGCGCCCGCGGGACGAACGCCGGGCGTTACGATCAGGCGGCCCTCGGCTTCGGGCAGACTGCGGATCAGGGCGGCTTCCTGCGGGCTGGCGATCACCCCGTCGGCCCCGGCCTCGAACGCGCGGGCGGCGCGGGTGGCGACCAGGTCCGGAATGGCCCCGTCGCGGATCAGCGCCGCGTCCAGGTCGGCACGATCAAGCGATGTCAGGATCGTCACGGCCAGAATCTTCATGCCGCTGCCGCCCGCCCCTTCCCGGGCCGCACGCACCACATGCGGGTCGCCATGCACGGTCAGGAAATCCAGGTCGAACTGTGCCAGCCCGCGCACTGCCGCTTCGATGGTGGCGCCGATGTCGAAAAGTTTCATGTCCAGGAACACGCGCTTGCCGTGTTCCTGCTTCAACTCATTCGCCAGCGCCAGTCCGCCCCCCGTCAGCATTCCCAACCCGATCTTGTAAAACCCCACCGCGGGTCCGATCCGGTTGACAAGCTCCAGCCCCGCAAGGGCGTTGGGAACGTCCAGCGCCACGATCAGGCGGTTGTCGGGGGTGTCGGGTCGGGTCATCGCGGCCTCCTGTGCGGTTGCGGCTGATTGGGCCGGTCGGTCATGCGGTGTCAAGCGGCAGAACGCCCCTCGACACTGCCGCCGACGGGCGTATCGTGCCGGAAATCGGGGTTGCCCGCCACCGGGCCGCGACCGATGCCGATCAGGGGATGAGCGGTGATGGCACATGTGACGTTGGAAATATGCGTGGACAGCCCGGGGGGGCTGGCCGCCGCAGTTGAAGGAGGCGCCGACCGGATCGAGCTTTGCTCGGCGCTGAACCTTGGCGGGCTGACGCCTTCGCCCGGCATGATCCAGATGGCCCGACGGTCAAACATCCCCATCGTTGCCGTGATCCGGCCGCGTGCAGGCGATTTCGTCTATGGGTCCGAAGACCTTGACGTGATGGAAGCCGAGATCGCGGCGATGCGCAATGCGGGCCTGTCGGGCGTGGTCTTCGGGGCCAGCAAGCCGGACGGACGGCTGGACGAGACGGCGCTGGGGCGTCTGATGGCGGCCGCCAAGGGCCTGGAGGTGACGCTGCACCGCTGCTTCGACCTGACGCCGGACAAGGCCGATGCCATGGAAACCGCGGTGCGGCTGGGTTTTCGCCGGATCCTGACATCGGGAGGTGCGACGACAGCCACCGCGGGCCTGCCCGAGATTGCCTACATGATCTCGCTGGCCCGTGGGCGGATCGCGATCATGCCCGGTTCCGGAATCACGCCGGCCAATGCCGGTTCGCTGCTGGACAGGGTGCCGGTGACGGACATTCACGCCTCGTGCGGGGCGCGGCTTGGCGTGGCGCCCCGGACGGTGACACTGGGCCTTGCCACCGGCACCGAAAAGCAGACCGAGGCCAGTCGCGTCCGGGCGCTGAAGCAGGTCGTCCTGCGCCACGCTGCGCCAAAACTTCGCACCTCCTGAGCCGTATCGCGATCTTGAAAAGCCCGGGGATGCTTCACATGTCGGGCCATGAGACCCGGGGGAAACGTGCCGCGAACGCGGGCGGTCCATGTGCCGGGGGCTTTGGAAAAGGAGATTGCCGATGAACATGGAAAAGTTCACGGAACGGTCGCGCGGCTTCCTTCAGGCGGCGCAGACCATCGCGATGCGCGAGGGGCATCAACGGCTGACGCCCGAACACCTTCTGAAAGCATTGATGGATGACGATCAGGGCCTCTCGTCGAACCTGATCCGCCGCGCCGGAGGAGAACCTGCGCGCGTGATCGAGGCGGTTGACCTGGCGGTGTCGAAGCTGCCGAAAGTGTCGGGCGGTTCGGGCGAGGTCTATACGGATCCGTCGCTGGTCCGGGTTCTGGATGAGGCCGAGAAGGTCGCGCAGAAGGCAGGCGACAGTTTCGTTCCCGTCGAACGCATCCTGATGGCGCTGGCGATGGTGAACACCCGCGCCAAGGACGCGCTGGATGCCGGCGCCGTGACGGCGCAGAAGCTGAACACCGCGATCAATGACATCCGCAAGGGCCGCACGGCGGATTCGGCATCGGCTGAAGACACGATGGAGGCCCTGAAAAAATATGCCCGCGACCTGACCGAGGCCGCCGAGCAGGGCAAGATCGACCCGATCATCGGCCGGGACGAGGAAATCCGCCGCGCCATGCAGGTGCTGAGCCGCCGGACCAAGAACAACCCGGTGCTGATCGGGGAACCCGGCGTCGGCAAGACCGCGATTGCCGAAGGGCTTGCGCTGCGCATCATTGACGGCGACGTGCCCGAAAGCCTGAAGAACAAGAAGCTGATGGCGCTGGACATGGGCGCGCTGATCGCCGGGGCGAAATACCGCGGTGAATTCGAGGAACGTCTGAAGGCGATCCTGAAAGAGATCGAGGCCGCCGCGGGCGAGATCATCCTGTTCATCGACGAATTGCACACGTTGGTTGGCGCGGGCAAGGCAGACGGCGCAATGGATGCGGCGAACCTGATCAAGCCGGCGCTGGCGCGGGGCGAATTGCACTGCGTGGGTGCGACCACCTTGGACGAATACCGCAAGTATATCGAGAAGGACGCGGCGCTGGCCCGGCGCTTCCAGCCGGTGATGGTGGAAGAGCCGACGGTGGAGGACACCATCTCGATCCTGCGCGGCATCAAGGAGAAATACGAACTGCACCACGGCGTGCGCATTTCGGATTCGGCGCTGGTGGCGGCGGCGACGCTGTCGCATCGCTACATCACTGACCGTTTCCTGCCCGACAAGGCGATCGACCTTGTCGACGAAGCGGCGTCGCGCCTGCGGATGGAAGTCGACAGCAAGCCCGAGGAACTGGACCAGCTGGATCGCCAGATCCTGCAGATGCAGATCGAGGCCGAGGCGCTGAAGAAGGAAGACGACGCGGCCAGCAAGGACCGGCTGGAGAAGATCGAGAAGGAACTGGGTGATCTTCAGCAGCGATCGGCCGAAATGACGGCGCGCTGGCAGGCCGAACGTGACAAGCTGGAATCCTCGCGCGGGCTGAAGGAACAGCTTGACCATGCCCGGGCGCAGCTGGAACAGGCCAAGCGTGAAGGCAACCTGGCCAAAGCAGGGGAGCTTTCCTATGGCGTAATCCCCGGCCTGGAACGCCAACTTGCGGAAAGCGAGACGAAGGAAGACGGGCTGATGGTGGAAGAAGCCGTCCGCCCCGAACAGATCGCCGAGGTTGTCGAACGCTGGACGGGCATCCCCACGTCGAAGATGCTGGAAGGCGAGCGTGAAAAGCTTCTGAAAATGGAAGAGGAGCTGGGCAAGCGCGTGATCGGCCAGCGCCAGGCGGTGGTGGCGGTGTCGAACGCCGTGCGCCGCGCGCGGGCCGGGCTCAATGACGAAAACCGACCGCTGGGATCGTTCCTGTTCCTGGGGCCGACCGGCGTGGGCAAGACCGAGCTGACGAAGGCGGTGGCCGAATATCTGTTTGATGACGACAGCGCGATGGTCCGCATCGACATGTCGGAATTCATGGAGAAACACGCCGTCGCCCGACTGATCGGCGCCCCTCCGGGCTATGTCGGCTACGACGAAGGCGGGGTGCTGACCGAAGCCGTGCGGCGCCGGCCTTATCAGGTCGTGCTGTTCGACGAGGTTGAAAAGGCGCACCCGGACGTGTTCAACGTGCTGTTGCAGGTGCTGGACGACGGTGTGCTGACCGATGGTCAGGGCCGGACGGTGGACTTCAAGCAGACGCTGATCGTGCTGACCTCGAACCTCGGCAGCCAGGCGCTGAGCCTTCTGCCGGAAGGCACCGACAGTTCGGCCGCGCGGGCGGATGTGATGGAAGCGGTGCGGGCGCATTTCCGCCCCGAATTCCTGAACCGCCTGGACGAGACGATCATCTTCGACCGGCTGACGCGCGACGACATGGACGGTATCGTGACGATCCAGCTTCGCCGGTTGGAAAAGCGGCTGGCGCAGCGCAAGATCGCGCTGGAACTGGACGATGCCGCGCGGAAGTGGCTGGCGGATGAAGGCTATGATCCGGTCTTTGGCGCGCGCCCGCTGAAACGGGTGATCCAGCGCAGCCTGCAGGACCGTCTGGCCGAGATGATCCTGTCGGGCGAGGTGCTGGACGGATCGACCGTCAAGGTCACGGCCGGCCCGGATGGCCTGATCGTGGGTGGTCGGCTGAGCCAGTCTGGCCGCGAACGACCGCAGGCTGCGCCGCTGCACTGACCTTCGGCGCCACGTTCTTGGGAAAGGGCCGTCCTTTGGGGCGGCCCTTTTTTACTCTGCGACACGGTAATGCCCACAGCATCGTTACAGCGGCAACTTATGATCTCTGCGATACGTAGGAAGGTTCAGATGGAAACCTCATGGTTCGGAGGCCCGGGATGAAACGTTCCTTTCGCAGCGACCTGAAATGGTCGGATGTCACGCCGCAATCCGTCTACCTGGACCGCCGGTCCCTGATGTCGGCGGCGGGCGGGGCGCTGGTTGCGGCGTTGATCGGGGGCCGGCCGGCGGCCGCCAAGATCGCGGCCAAGCCATCGGCTCTTTCCACCAGCGAGCCGCCGACCAAGTTCGAGGACATCACGACCTACAACAACTTTTACGAATTCGGCACCGGCAAGTCGGATCCTTCGCAATACGCTGGCAATCTGACCATCGATCCGTGGTCCGTGCAGATCGACGGACTGGTCGACCGGCCCGGCAGCTACGGACTGGGGGACATCCTGGCGAAGGTCACGCTGGAAGAACGCATCTATCGGCTGCGCTGTGTCGAGGCTTGGTCGATG
>CP023454.1:1162500-3292500 GCA_002356635.1 Rhodobacteraceae bacterium QY30 | reverse complement strand
AGCCGAAGCTTAGGATGCGTAGCAATACGCGTGGTAGCGGAGCGTTCCGTGATATAGCACCTTCCGACCTTGCCCTTCCCTGGAAGGGATTGGTCGGAGCGGTGCTTACTGTGAAGCCGGGCCGTAAGGCATCCGGTGGAGTGATCGGAAGTGAGAATGTTGACATGAGTAGCGACAAACAGGGTGAGAGACCCTGTCGCCGAAAGTCCAAGGGTTCCTGCTTAAAGCTAATCTGAGCAGGGTAAGCCGGCCCCTAAGGCGAGGCCGAAAGGCGTAGTCGATGGGAACCAGGTTAATATTCCTGGGCCAGGAGGAAGTGACGGATCTGAAACGTTGTCTGCCCTTATCGGATTGGGTGGGCCGCCAACAGGTCCCTGGAAATAGCCCTCCATCAGACCGTACCCTAAACCGACACAGGTGGACTGGTAGAGAATACCAAGGCGCTTGAGAGAACCACATCAAAGGAACTCGGCAAAATACCTCCGTAAGTTCGCGAGAAGGAGGCCCCGTTGGCAGGCAACTGTTGGCGGGGGGCACAAACTAGGGGGTGGCGACTGTTTACTAAAAACACAGGGCTGTGCGAAGCCGCAAGGCGACGTATACAGTCTGACGCCTGCCCGGTGCTGGAAGGTTAAAAGGAGGGGTGCAAGCTCCGAATTGAAGCCCCAGTAAACGGCGGCCGTAACTATAACGGTCCTAAGGTAGCGAAATTCCTTGTCGGGTAAGTTCCGACCTGCACGAATGGCGTAACGACTTCCCCGCTGTCTCTGATGTGGACTCAGCGAAATTGAACTGTCTGTCAAGATGCAGACTTCCCGCGGTTAGACGGAAAGACCCCATGCACCTTTACTCCAGCTTTGCACTGGCATCAGGATTGTGATGTGCAGGATAGGTGGTAGGCTTTGAAGCGGGGACGCCAGTTCCCGTGGAGCCTCCCTTGAGATACCACCCTTCGCACTCTTGATGTCTAACCGCGGTCCGTCATCCGGATCCGGGACCCTGCATGGTGGGGAGTTTGACTGGGGCGGTCGCCTCCCAAAGTGTAACGGAGGCGCGCGAAGGTAGGCTCAGAGCGGTCGGAAATCGCTCGTTGAGTGCAATGGCAGAAGCCTGCCTGACTGCAAGTCTGACAAGACGAGCAGAGACGAAAGTCGGTCATAGTGATCCGGTGGTCCCAAGTGGGAGGGCCATCGCTCAACGGATAAAAGGTACGCTGGGGATAACAGGCTGATGATGCCCAAGAGTCCATATCGACGGCATCGTTTGGCACCTCGATGTCGGCTCATCTCATCCTGGGGCTGGAGCAGGTCCCAAGGGTATGGCTGTTCGCCATTTAAAGAGGTACGTGAGCTGGGTTTAGAACGTCGTGAGACAGTTCGGTCCCTATCTGCCGTGGGTGTAGGAGACTTGAGAAGAGTTGCCCCTAGTACGAGAGGACCGGGGTGAACGGACCACTGGTGGATCAGTTGTCGTGCCAACGGCAGTGCTGAGTAGCTATGTTCGGACAGGATAACCGCTGAAGGCATCTAAGCGGGAAGCCCCCTTCAAAACAAGGTCTCCCTTGAGAGCCGTAGAAGACCACTACGTCGATAGGCCGGAGGTGTAAGTGCAGCAATGCATTCAGCTGACCGGTACTAATTGCTCGATAGGCTTGATTTGATCCAGTAACAGCAAGGCACAACACGCCAAAGCAAACTGGGCAAATGTAACTTGGACAACGATTGTTGTGCTCCTTCCTTGGTTTGGTGGTCATAGCGCGAGCAAAACACCCGATCCCATCCCGAACTCGGCCGTTAAGTGCCGCCGCGCCAATGGTACTGCGTCTCAAGACGTGGGAGAGTAGGTCACCGCCAAACCTAGAAAGAAGCACATGTATCCCTCAAAACGATCCAAAAACCGGCGCGGGATGGAGCAGCCCGGTAGCTCGTCAGGCTCATAACCTGAAGGTCGCAGGTTCAAATCCTGCTCCCGCAACCACCTTTACCGAACCAACCACATCGGCTTCAGCAAGCTCCTCACCGGGCTTGCTTTTTGCGTTTTGTGCGAAGGCCAGCATCGCCGTCAGCGCCCCCTGCAGCTCCAGGATGGTCCCCGCCGCCGTCTGAACGACCGTCACCGACTCGATCAGGCCGCGGATCGCGTCCAGCGCCTGGCTCCGGATCGCCGGGTCCGACAGCGTCGCGGCCAGGTCCGTGACCTTGCGCCGATAGATCTCGCTCAATCCCGGGTGCAACCGCACCGGCGAGGGCAGGGGGGCGTCGAGAGCCGTCTCGATCGCCGCCTTGCGCGCTTCCAGGTCTTCGAGCTTCGCCTTCAGGCCCGGGGTGCGCAGCCCATCGGCGATGGCCTCGTAAAGACCGTTCAAATGCCGCGACAGCTGCGCCTGTTCGCTCTCCAGCCGCGCCCGCTTGGCGGACTCGTCGGCGCGGCCGGCGTTGACCTGCTTGCCATAGGCGGCAACGAAGGCCGCCACCGCTTCCGGCTGCATCAGCCGCTCGCGCAGCAGGTCGAGAACCAGAGCTTCCAGATCGTCGCGCCGGAAGGATCGCTTCTGGCTGCAGGTGCCGAGCTTGCGGGCCGCGGAGCAGGCAAGGTAATCCTTGCCCACCGCCGCAAAGCCGCCACCGCATGAGCCGCAGCGCAGGAGCCCGGTCAGGAGATGGGTCTTGCGCTTCTGCTCCCAGAACCGCGTGGCCTTGATCGCCTGAACCCGCGGCTCGGCGTCGATCTCGCCCTGCCGGCGCTTGACCCCGGCCCAGAGCGCATCGTCCATGATCCGCAGGTCCGGCACCTCGGTGGTGATCCATTCCGCCTTCGGGTTCAGGCGCGACACCCGCTTGCCGGTCTCGGGGTCCTTGACGTAGCGCAGCCGGTTCCAGGTGAGCTTGCCGATGTAGAGCTCGTTGTTGAGGATCCCGGTGCCGCGCTGGCGGTGGCCGCGGATCGCGGTATCGCGCCAGGCCGAACCGCGCGGCCCGGGGACCTTCTCGGCGTTCAGCGCCTTGGCGATCGCCTTTGGTGACTGGCCGGCGGCGAAGTCGGTAAAGATCCGCCGGATGATGGCCGCCTCGGCGGCGTTGATGCGGCGCTCGCCGGTGATCGGCAGGCCGTCGGATCCAAGGCGGCGGACCACGTCATAGCCATAGCTGTTGCCCCCGCCGGAGGCGCCGGCCTCGACCCGGCCCCGGAGGCCGCGACGGGTCTTCGCCGCGAGATCCTTGAGAAACAGCTGGTTCATCGTGCCCTTGAGCCCGACGTGAAGTTCCGAGACCGCGCCTTCCGCAAGCGTGACGATCTGCACGCCGTAGAAACTCAACCGCTTGTAGAGCGTGGCCACATCCGCCTGGTCGCGGCTCAGGCGATCCAGGGCCTCGGCGAGGATGACATCGATCTCGCCGCGGCCGGCGCGGTCGAGCAGGCTTTGCAGCCCGGGGCGCAGCAGCGCGGCGCCCGAGAGCGCCATATCGGAAAACACCTCCGTGACCTGCCAACCCTCGCGGCTGGCGCGTTCCTGGCAGAGCCGGACCTGGTCCTCGATCGAGGCCTCGCGCTGCAACTGGCTGGAAAAGCGGGCGTAGATGGCGGCGCGAAGCATCAGCGGTCCCCCTTCAGCTTGCGGATCAGAGCGGCATAGTCCCGTCCGGCCTCGATGGTCTGGGCGTGGATGTAATGGCGTTCGGCGGTCCGGAACCCCGAATGTGCCAGAACCGGGCGGATCAGTCGCGCGGAATCGGGCGAGATCCGCGCCAGCGTGGTCGCCGCCGCATCCCGGAAGAAATGCGGCGGCACGCGCTTGCCGGTCAGCGCCAGGGTCAATTTGGCGATGCGCTGGGTGAGATAGTCGCCTTCGAGGACCTCGCCCTTCTTGCCGACCCAGAGCCGGTCATGGCGATTGGTGCCGCGGGCCATCAGGGCGGGGCGCACCTCGGTGATGTAGCGCCGGAGCAAGGGGTCGACCTGGGCGGGCACTGCGGTCTCCCAAGGCACGCCGGTCTTCGTCATCGTCTCGGAGAGCGAAATCGTCACCTCGGTCGGGGTGACATGGACCGAGTGACCGAGGGTCAGTTCACAAAACGACCGCCGGCGCATCGGCAGCAAGGCGAGGAGCGCGATCATCGTGCCATCGCGGCGCCGCTTCAACGCTTCGAGCGGCGTGGCGGCCGCATCTGCATGGGCCCCGGCGTGATGTAGCCCGGCCTCGAGCAGGACCTTGCTCGAGAGGATCCGCCCGCGCTTGCGGGTCGGGTCGCCGCGACCGGCCTGCCGCTTCAACAGGGCCCGGAGCCGCAGTTCTGCGGTCCAGTCCCGCTCGGGGGCCGCCGCGCGCAGGAGGCGCAGCAGGGCGTCGATGAACATCAGTTGCGTCATCGGGGCGCAATGCGCCAGGTCGGCCAGCCAGGCCTGGAGACGGGGCAGGCTGGCGCGGTCCGCGGGCGGCAGAGACAGGACACCGGGGTCGGTGGTTGCAAGCCATTGCAGCCAGCGGCCATAGCGCAGGAAAAGCGAGTGACGCGATGTGGCGCGCAGGCGAGCCAGCGCGCCCGGGTCGTCGAGCGGGCCTGCGTCCCGGCAGAGCGCCTCCCACATGCGACGATCGGGCTCGGGCCAGCCGGCATAAGGCAAAACGAGACTCATCTGCGCCCCCGCTTCTTCGTCTCCATCAGTTCGGCGAAGGCCTTGGTGGCGCTCTCACCTCGAGGCCAGAATACATGTTGATGGTGTGGCTGACTTCGGAATGGCCGAGCAGCCGGCGGGCGAGCTCGTAGCTGCCCGGATGGGCATCGAGCCAGTTCATCACCGCAAAATGCCGGAAGAGATGGGCATTCATCTCGAGGCCGGTCTCGCTGAGGATGCGCTTCGACAGACGCCCGGACAGCGGGTGGGAACCGACCGGACCGGTGCCGTCGCGGCGTGGAAACAGCCAGGGCGTGCCGGCCGGGCAGAGTTCGGGGCTGCGGGTCTTCAGATGTTTGTCGATCATGCGGATCAGGTCCGCGGGCAGTTCGAACTCGAGGGGACGCGCGTTCTTCACCTCGTCCTCGGTCAGCACCAGGAACACGCGGCCGTCGCCGGGTCGCTGCAGGTGCTGGTCAAGGTGGATGCCGGCAAGGTTCCTGATCCGGATCGGGCAGTAGAGCAGGATGGCAATCGCGACCGCATCCTCGCGCGCGAGCGCCTTGGTGAAGGCATTGGTCTTGCCGGCCGGTGGCCTGGCGAAGAGCCGGTCGGGCAAGAGAAGCAGGCGGCGCATGCTAGCCTCATCCTGAAGCACGCGGAGCCGGTCACGGTTCTTGCGCGTGATCCCGCGCTGCGGCGCGACCGCGAGCCGGGCGGCAAGCTTGGCGAGACGGGCCCGCACCGCGTCGCTCTCGCCGGTGATGCGGGCGAGGTTGCGCAGCAGGGCCGCGATCTCGCTGATGAGCTTCGAGGACTTGTTGTCGGTGCGCGTCAGCATCTGCCGAAAGCCGCGTTCGGCCAGCACCGGGTCAAGGAGCGTTGCGACGCCCCGGATCTCCGCTGCCGGCAGGCCGGAATGCACGAGTTCCGAGGCGAAGCGGATCAGCTGGCGGCGATACTGCAACAAGGTCACCGGCCGCAGGGCGCGCGCCCGGCCATCCTCGGCCAGCGGGTCGGGGTTGGCGAGCCGGTGCATCAACGCCTCAAGATCGGCCAGAAACGCCGCCGGCAGCGCCTCGTCGGAGACCCGGATGACCTTCCGGCGCGAGGGCAGCGTCAACCGGACCTGCGGCCAGGTCGGGATCCGGGCGACGGCAAGGTTCCAGCCATTGACCGCAGCCCGATAGGCGGTCTCGGGCGCCTTCCTGATCTCGTTCACGACAAGCGCCTCCCGATAGGCGAGGGCATGCGCATCACGGACCTCGTCCGGCGCCACGCCGCTGTGGTTCAGGAAATAGACGAAGCGACCGACCGAGGGCTGCAGCGTCGGGTCGTTTGCGGCGAGGACCACGTCCCAGAGCGCCCGCCATGCCGGCGTCAGATCGCCGGGCCGGCTCCAGCGCCGTTCGACCAGCCCGCACTGGGCCATCGCGGCGCGGGCATCGCTCAGCGCATTCTGCCAGGCCTTCGCGGTCATCCCCAGGGCGGCCGGACTAAGCCTTGCCAGGCGCGGCTGCAGCCAGCGGCCATAGGCGGGGACATCCTCGGGCGCGCGTCCCAAGGCTTTGGCCACCCGGCGCAGCCCGGAGATCAGGTCGCGCCGGCGCGTATCAGAAAGCCGATCATCGGCCTGCAGCGTGGCGACCAGATCGGCAAACATCGGCGTGCCCTTGGGAATGAAGCTCATCTCGAGGGTCGGCATTGCACGGTCAGTCATCGGGATGGGGTCCTTGTGACGGAAGTGGACACGGGTGGACAGGAGCGAACTTGATGCCTGATTCGGGATAAGAGTATCACGAAAAGTCCGCAAATTACGGAGGCAGCCTCTTCCCGAAATTCTGCTAACCATTTGACATAAATGGACATTAATTGACGAGAGTTGCCTACTGGCCATGGGCAGCGCGGTAGGCCGCATGGGCGGCCGGATCGATGCGCAAAAGCCGCCCGCCGGGGCCGATCCGCACCACCTCCAGGAGCCCCGCCGCGATCGCGCGGCGCACGGTCTTCTCCGAGCAGGCATCCAAGGCCGCCACCTCCTTCACCGTCAGAAGGGTGCGGGGCTTGCGGGGTGTCAAAGCCTCAGTCCTCGGCTTCAGTGTCATCTCGGCGCACCTCCTCGGTCCGGGCGAAGCCTGCGCCTTCCCGGGCGGTCTGTTCCGCCAGGAGGCGGATCAGCACCGACAGGGCCGCATCGATCTGCGCCTCAGGCGCGGTCGTCGAAGAGGGAAGGGCGGGAACGCGTGTCATGCCATGACCATGGTCGGTCACGGCGGCGCGGTCTAAGTGGGCCGATTGAAAAACCTGAAATCAATCAAGTCCCGTCCGTGTGACGTTTGAACTGCGTCAGCTCGTCGTAGATGACGTCGCCGGATAGCTCGCGGCTCGGAGAAGTGAGGCAGCGCACCACCGCGTTGACGAACTCGATCAACGGGCCCTTGCGGCGGCTGTTGTCGATCGGATCCGTGGTCACCGAAAGCGGCCGACCGGCCTGGTCCCAGAAGGCAAAGAGGCAGGACAGCACCAGCCGCCGTCTCTGGTCGCTGACTGCGCGCTTGTCCGCTGGGCGCAGGTCCAGCGCCGCATCGGGTGTCTCCGCCAGAAACCGCAGCTTGCGATGCAGGGTCTCGATCTCGCGCAGCACGCGCTCGTAATCTGCCAAGAGTGCGGTGAGCCGGGCGATGAAGGCACGCATCTCGTCGAGGCTGCCGGCTGTGCCGACATCCTTGCATTCGATCGCCACGCGCGGGCGCCCCACTGGAATTCCGCCCGCCTTGCGAATCTCGGTACCGACACTGCCGGGCACGATCGAGATGTCGATCTCATGCGTCGCCGCGCTGCGGCCAGCGAACTGGATGCCGTTCCATATCTCCCATTTCCTGCGCCGGCCCCAGCGAAAGCCGATCACGCTGGCATTGCCAGGCCCCGCCGAGCTCGCAGGAACGCCGGTCGGCGCGCCGCCGCGCTGAATGAAACGCCGGTCGGCGTTGCCGGAACGGATGATCGTCCCGTCCGATCGCTGGAGCCACACGCTGAAGCCGGCGTCGCGCAAGCCCCGGGCGATGCTGGTCATCACGAATAGTTCGAAGATTCGCCCGGCGCCGGAGGCGTGTTCGAGGGTGGTGACCCGGCCTACGATCGTGTCGAGCGCGGTTTGGACGGCCGGGATCATATCATCGCCTGACCGCGCGCGCGCGTGGCCCACTCCGCCAATGCCGCCCGCAAAGCGGGAAATGCGTCGCGGGCACCAGCGATATCCTCGCGCCTGCTTTTGCGGTCGCCTTCGACATCAAGCAGGACCAATGCCGTGCCCTGCTCCGTTTTGGCGGATGCCGCTTGCGCTAGGTCTTGGGAATCCTCCGGCTCGTTGGTGGACTCGACAATGAAGTCGAGCGCGTCGATGGATGTATGCAGCTGCTCCAGCGCGGTCTCGAGCCGCTCCTCGACATAGGCGGCCGCCCATTCCACCTGCTCGCCCGCTGGTATCGGCTCGGGCTCCGCCAGGAACACATGCGGCTCGCCGCGGGCCTTGGGTTGGGCATCGCTGCGAATCGACTGCCGGGCCGCTGCAAGCGCCTCTTCCGATTCCTCAGCTGGGCGGCCGAGCCGAATGCCCTCGATCAGTTCGAAGGCCAGCCAATCCAGTCGTGCCGCCACCAACGTCTCTATCAATTCGAGCACACGCGCGTCGAGGATCGCCACTGCTTCAGGCCCCCAGCAAGATGATCCTGCAGTTATAAGGTCGTGCGGGCGGACACGCCACCTGTCATAGGCGCATCTACTTCTTATGTTGGCCGCACGAATTGGTTCCACGTCAAAGGAAACCGTATGGCTCGTAACACAAACGGGAGCTGGCCCAAGCCGCTATTGGCGATGACGCGATCGATCGCCGCCGTAAGGGTCTTCCCTGCCACTAAGCAGCCCGCTTCAGATCGCAGATCATGTTCGACCAGGAAATTATGGACGAGGGAATTGCGGAGCATGAGAAGGCCGCGGTGTTCGGCCTCGATTTTTGCAAACTCCTCGGGCGGGAACGAAATCTGAGAGACGAAGGCGAAGCTGGACACGGACGCCGCTTCGGTCGTGTCGGGCAAGCCTTCCTGTCCCGCTGGCACAAGAACGGATCCCATCATGTCGTTCACCAAAAAGCCCATGGTCTTGCGCCGCGTTTCGCTGGCCCGCCGGGTCAGAGCATCCTCGGGCTTGGTGGTCTTGGAGCCGGAAACACGATGCCTTGCCACTATCGACTTCATCAAGAACTCGAAGGCCTGGAACCGAAGAAGGCACTGGCCGAAGAGATGCTCAACTTCGTGTTTGGTCGGCGGCGTAACAGGATCGGGCAGTGTCATCGCGCTTTTCCCGCATTCGCCATATTCAGCATGGTGCCTGACAGCGTACCGTTGAGCAATGGGCCGCGACCGGTGCGATCCCCTCGCGTCGCCAGTAATGGCTGTCCCGGCCCTTAACTGCCGTTCACCTCACTGAAAGTGCCGCCGTGCAGCTTCCCTATAGTGAGCGTCGACCATCAATCCGTCACACCATACAACTCCCGCAACTGCTGCGGCACCGGCTCGGGAATTTCCCACTGCACCGTAATCGGCGCTTCGCCCTCCCATCCTGCGAACTCCACCGGACCAGCGTAACGGAAAGGTGCTGCGCGGCCATCGCGCAGTTTCGATTTGCGCAGGAACAGATGGACCGTCCAGTCCGGTTCCGCGCCGGAGATGATGCGGCCGCGCAGGTCGTTGCGGCGGGTGCTCGTCTGGGTCTGCCAGACGAAGCGCCTAGGGCTGGCGAACTGGTCGGCGTAGTGGCCTCCGACGGACATGCTGCCCTTGTCCATCGTAACTAGTAAGATCATGGCCCGCACGCCCTTAAGCACCACGATACCGGCGTTCCACGACCCGGTGTTGAAGACCGTCCCGAAATTGGCAGCGATCTGGTCACGTTGGTATTCTTGCCAGAGGGTCAGACCTTTGGCAGGTGCGATTGGCCCCGGGACGGCGTCTTCGGCGGCCTCGGCATGGCTCGTGCCCTCGGGCAAGTCATAGACCACATCCCGTGTCTTAAGATACCGCAGGAGCCGCCAATCCACGAGTTCCGAGGCAAGCGCGGCCAAGGCGGTGTTCTCGCCTTCGGCAAACGTAGTCTTGAACGTGCCAGGCCCCAGCTGAAACCAATCTGTCTCAGCCAAGATCTTGAGCGGTTGCTGCATCAGGATTGTGCGTAGGCTGAGGGTGTCGTCTGGATCGACACTCAAGTCGGCCTTGATCTGTGGATTGCGGCGGGCCAGACGGGCGACGCGCTCCACAAGATCGCTCAGGGCGATCCGGCCCGGGAAGGTACCCGCCTCGATCATCGCGCGCAGGACCAGCATCTTGTAGCTGCGGGTCATCCGCGTCGTTTCAATCTCGTCCAGAAGCACGCGATGCGCGATCCAGGCGGCGCGCTGTGCCTCGGACAGGTCGCCCATGTCGGCGACGAACCCGAGCCAGCCTGCATGCCCCGTGCGGCCGGGGTTGAAGCCCGCATGCTGCACCTCGGAGGCTGTGGGCCTTGTGCCGTAACGTTCGCGGAAGTCGCGGTAGAAGGCGGCCAGTTCCTCGCCGTCGCGGGGCCGGCGGAGCAGAGATCGCAGGATGTCGAGCGCCTGCAGGTCATAGGTCACCTCGCAGCCCGCAGGAAACTCGATTAGTTTGTCGTTCAGGCGCTCCAGCGCCAGCCCCAGCGCGCCGTCACCTGGTCCAAGCTTGAGCAAGGTCCGGAATTTGGTCAGGAAAATCCGATGGTTCCCGATATAGTCTATAACGGCGAGGTGGGTCTTTTCTGCCGACCGGCGCAGGCCGCGGCCCAGTTGCTGCAACCAGATCACCGGGCTTTCGGTCGGGCGCAGCAAAAGCACGGTATCGATCGAGGGCACATCGACGCCCTCGTTGAACATGTCGACGGCAAAGACGATGTCGAGATCGCCATCCTCCAACGCCTTCAGCGCGCTGGCCCGCGGGGCGGAAGTGTCGCCCGAATGGACCGCAACTGCGCGCATCCCGCGGGTTTGCGCAAAATCGGCCATGAAATCAGCGTGACGGCGGGAAACGCAGAAACCGATGGCCTTCTTGCCGCCGCGTTTCGCGAGTTGTTCGAGTGCGTTTTCGGCGCGGGCCTTGGTGGCGACGGCTTCGGTCAGCGCGGCCTCGTCGAACCGCCCGCTGCGCCAGGGAATCTGCGAGTACTCGACCGGGTCGGGAACGCCGAAATAGTGGAAGGGGACCAAGAGCTTCCGGTCGATCCCTGACCACAGATCGCATTCATATACGAGGTTTTCTTCGCACAGGCCCAACAGGTCTCCGCCATCACTGCGGTCGGGTGTGGCGGTCAGGCCCAGCAGGAAACCGGGCTGAAAATGGTCGATGATGCGCCGATAGGTGGCGGCGGCGGCGTGGTGGAATTCGTCGACGACGATGTAGTCGAAAGCGCTCGGGTCGAAATGGGTCAGGTGAGCGCTGCGCGCGAGCGTTTGGACCGAGGCGAAGACGATGTCGGCCTCGGCGTCCTTTTCCTCGCCGCTGTACCGGCCAAGCCGGACGCGGGATCGTACCGCGCGGAACGCGGCCATGGCTTGGGTCAGGATCTCCTCGCGATGTGCAACGAACAGCACGCGGGCCGCGCTCGCGCTGTCGAAGGCGGCAAGGAGGGTTTTGCCCAGCCCGGTGGCCAGCACCACCAGCCCCGCGCCATAGCCCTTCGCCCGGGTCGCGCGCAGGGCCACCAGCGCTTCGGCCTGAACCTCGTGCGGGGTGGGGGAGGTTTCCGGAGCCTCCACTGGTGCGCCTGTGATTTTGGACTGCGGCGCGATGCGGCGGTCCTCATAGGCGTCGATCCAAGCGGGGGTCAGCTCGGTGATCTCTGGCCTTGTTAGCAGCACCTCGAATGCCGCGCGCGCGGCCAGCAGCGGGCCGGGATCGACCGGGTCGACATGACGCAGGTTCCATTCGATGCCGTCGGTAAGCGCCGAGCGCGACAGGTTCGACGACCCGACGATTAGCGCCCCGCCGTCGCCCGCGAAGGTGAACATCCAAGCCTTGGGGTGGAACGGGACCTGCGCTGCTTGGAACACATGCAACCGTCGCTCGCCCTCGAGGTCCGCGATCAGCCGCAGGGCTGTCGGTTCCGTCACACCCAGGTAGTCGCCTGTCAGAAGCCGCAGTTGCCCGCCCCGGTCCAACAGGTCGCGCAGATGCGGCAGGACCAGTCGCACGCCCGAGGCCATCAGGAAGGACACCGACAGATCGACGGCACGCGCGCGGTCGATGAGAGGGCGCAGATGGGCGTGCAGGGCATCCTCACCGCCCGAGATCAAGGGGCGATCATGGGGCATGCCCGGAAGTGGCCCGGGTGCTGCCAATGGCGGATCGAGGCGCAGGTGGACATGGCCGCCAATCTCGACGAGATTCACCCGCGCCGTCGTGCCCTCGGTCTCAAGAAGGGCTTGCGCGGGTCCGATCCGTGCTGCCACCGCGGCATGCTCTGCGGCGGACAGGTCCCGCCACCGCGCAACATGACGGCGCGGGGCAAGGGCAAGACCTGCGCCGTGGCGGATCAGGATGACCTGGGCATCACATGCCACGATGGGACCGGCAGCGGCATCGCAGAGAACGCAGCGAGCGTCGCCCGATCCCTCATGGACACTCGATCCGGCGGTCACCTTTTCTTCACCACTGAATTCACCCACATTTCCGACGCGCGACCCGGGCGGCAATCGCGGCTGTGCCAGATGTCAGGTTGGCCGAAAGAGCCGCTTCCGCCGAGGAGAGCCCTCAGACGTTCTGCCGTCATGTCGGTGAACAGGCGCCCATCCTTCATCCGCTCGCCAGTGCCGTGCTTGAACGACAGGTAGAGCGCGCCGCCGATAACAAGATGGGCTGCGAGGCGATCGATGACCCCGGGCAAGTCCACCTCGGCCACATGCAGCAGCGAGGCGCAGGCCCAGATGCCCTCGAACGGGTGCTCCCACGCGAAATCCTCGAACTGCATTATCCGGGTCGGGACAGCCGCATGCGCCTGCGTGGCAAGAACCATGGCTGGCGAGGCATCGAAGGCCTCGACGTTGTGGCCCAGAACGCTGAACGCTAGCGCATCACGCCCGGACCCCGATCCCGCATCGAGGATGCGCTCCGAACCGTCCGGCAGCGATTGCACAGCCGCCAGAAACCGCCCCCGCGTTTCCGACATGTCGACATCACGCGTGGTCGCGATGAAGGTGGTAGCGTGGTGGTCGTAGTAGTCTGACATCGCGACGCTTGATCTGGTTCATGCTCGGGCAACTTCCCAGTAAATCAGCGATTTGACCAGGCGGGGTGGAGTGAATTCTGGCACCGATCTTTTGAAAAGAAGACTGCCTTACCACCAGTCATTTCATCCAGACTGCACACTCAGCTCAATAATTTAAGCCTAAAAGCTGCGCTTGAGGATCATCTGGGCATATCGGGTTGTATTCGGCGTTTGAAACGTATCCTTTATTTCCAACTGGTTCTGAAGCTGGGTTCAACCATGGAAGAGAGGCATGGCGCAATATTGTCGCGATGCTTGGCTGTCGATCTTGAGGTCGACCCAAGCACTGCCCGCGTCTTTGCCTTGGCCGCGGTGCGTCACGATGACCGCGCGGTCTTGAACACGCGCGGAGAGCCAACCGCCCGACAGCTTGACGATCTCGAGGCCGCCATCGGTGACGTGGATCACCCGATCGGGCATAATTTCCTCCATCATGACATGGAGCACCTGATTGCCGCTAGGCCTCGGCTTGCGCGGGTCATGGAAGCCCCGATCGACACTCTCTGGCTTAATCCGCTGGCTTTCCCGCGCAACCCCTACCACCAACTCGTCAAGCACTATCAAGACGGTCGTCTGGCGAAGGGGCATGTCAACGATCCGGAACTGGACGCAAGGCTGGTCTTCGAGGTCTTGGCCAACCAGCTCGACGCCTTTGCAGCACTCGGTGAGAGGCAGCCTGATGCACTTGTCGCGTATCATTACCTGACCACGCGGATAGAACGGGCAGGGGGCTTTGACGCTGTCTTCGCCTATCTGCGCGGTGCTGCCTGTCCGGGGCAGGACCCGGCCAGTTCGGCGATCCATGGCATGCTGTCGGGCAAGGCCTGCGAGAAGAGGATCGAACAGACGCTGAGCCGCCTTTCCAATCCGCGCAATGGCTGGGCCATGGCCTATGCGCTGTCCTGGATCACGGTGGCGGGCGGGGATTCGGTCATGCCGCCCTGGGTGCGCGCCCAGTTCCGGGAAGCTTCTCTCATCGTGCGCCATCTGAGGGACACGTCGTGCCGGGATGCGTCATGCAGCTGGTGTGCCGAACAGAACGATCCTGTTAAGGCGCTGCAAAGATGGTTTGGCTTCGACGCCTTCCGCCCGGAACCCGTGGATCCCGATGGCCGCCCCTTGCAGGAACGTATCGTCGATGAAGGCATGGCGGGCAAAAGCCTGCTCGGCATCTTGCCGACCGGCACCGGGAAATCGCTGTGCTATCAGGTGCCGGCCCTGTCGCGTTACGACAAGACGGGCGCCCTGACGGTGGTGATTTCGCCCCTTGTCGCCCTGATGGCCGATCAGGTGCAGGGGATGGAGCGGGCGGGCATTTCCTGTGCCGTGACGATCAACGGCATGATGTCGATGCCCGAACGCCAGGATGCGCTCGACAAGGTGCGCATGGGCGATGCGGGCAGCCTCGCATGACGACCGAGATCAGGGGGAACAGGTTTCCGGGAACCGGGTCGCCCGTCTGGCTGGCAGGTATTCCTTGCACAGCACAATCTGGAGCCCAGCATGAGCCGCCGTGGGAACTGCCATGATAATGCAGTGACCGAAAGCTTCTCCCAGCTCCTGAAGCGAGAACGCATCCGACCCGCACCTACCCGACCCGCGAAGCCGCAAGGCAGGACGTCTTCGAGTACATCGAAATGTTCTACAACCCGAAGCGCAAGCACACGAACAACGGCATGCTATCACCCGTTGACTTCGAAACCAGGCAGCAGAAACTGAACGAGGCAGGTGTCTAGGAAACTAGGGGCACCTCACCGACTGCGAGGAGCGGCTGCAAGTACGCTGCCGAGGCGGGCACAAGCGGGCCATCGGCGCGCGGGACCCGATGGCGCCGCCGTTGACGCCGAACCAGCGCTCGTTGCTCAGACTTCATGTCTGATCAACTGACCGATGGGTGCGGCCTCCCAATCATGTCTGTCGCTGATGACTGCATTCGGGAATGCCTATTGGGGCAACGCCAGCGAATTCAGCGATTCCCGATTGGAGGTGAATGGTGCGACCGAATGGATTCGAAACTAGGTCGCCAATGTGTGGCCGAGGTCAACGTTGCATGGCACTGGGTTCAGGCGCACGGAACGGGCAGGTGATCTTGGCTGTTAACGTGGAAGAGAGGCAAACAATCAAGCGAACACCGGCGTCATATTCCGTGTCTGACCTGGCCGCCTCTTTGCGGCAGGCGGTCGCAGGCAGCAGAAATCTGTTGCCCTTCAGGGCGACTTCGGAAAACGTGCTGCCATGCGTACGGCTGCACGACACATGCAACGGCTCGCCTTTCTAGCCGTTCTGTCCATCGCCCTGGTGGCGACGGGATTTGTGCATCGTCTGCCCACCGCCAATGAGGTGGTGGTGGATGCTTACGTCCTTGCGGGCGGTGATCTGGCCGATCTTTGCGCGGAAGGTGGCGCGGACAAGCATGTCAGCCATCGCGACTGTGTTGCCTGTACGACGGCCTCCATTGCCGACCTGCCGGCCGCTGTCTCAAGCGCGCATGATGCTGACCTGGCCTTCGTGGCCGAAGTCGTCGCCCCCCGCGCCAGCCGTGCCGTTCGCGCGGTGTCCGATCCTGCGCGCGGTTTGCGCGCCCCACCTCTGACCTGATCGCGGTTCTCCACATCCGATCCGTCAAGTCGCCGGTGCCTTTGGTGCCAGCGTCAGAGGCCAGAACCCATGTTCCATTCCGCTTTCGCGGCATCTGCCGTACGCATCGCCCCTGTTGATCCTGCGCCCGATCTGAGTGCGTGGCCCGACACCGCACGCCCCGCGACGCCACCCGGATATTGAGTTTCGACCCGCGGGGGGAGCGCGTCCCGCCCCGTGGTCGAGGGTGTTGCCCTGGCAGGGGCGATGCCTGAAGGGGGGGTCCGTCCGAAGGCATTGGCGGATGGACCCTCATTTCCCCGATCTCCGTCCCCGAACACTGCTGGCCCGGCGCATGATCGCCTCGGACCCGATGAACCCACGTTTCAAACCAGGAGAATTCCCCATGAAACGCCTTGCCGCGCTTGCCGCGCTGATGCTGGCGACCAGCCTTCCGGCGGGGGCCGAAGTGTCCCTGACCGACCTGAAGGGCCGGTCCGTTACTCTGCCCGACCATCCCGCGCGCGTCCTTCTGGGCTTCTATTACGAAGACTTCATCGCCATTACCGGCAAGGATGGCATCGACAAGGTCGTCGCCCTGTCCCGCGGACCCTGGGCGGACTGGCGGCCGATGCAGTGGCAGGCCTACAAGGCCGTCTATCCGCAGATCGAGACGCTTCCCGATGTGGGCGACACCGAGACATCGACCTTTTCGGTCGAGGCCGCGATCGCAGCCAAGCCGGATGTCGCGCTGCTGGCCGCCTGGCAATTCGATGCGCTGGGCGAAGGTGTGGGCCAGCTTGAGGCAGCGGGGATTCCGGTTGTCGTGGTGGACTACAACGCCCAGACGCTGGAGGCCCATCTGGCATCGACCCGTGTCATCGGCACGCTGATGGGCACCGAAGACCGGGCGGAAGGCCTTGCCAGGCTTTACGAGACCATGATCACCGACACCCAGGCGCGGGTTGCTGCCGCAGGGGACACGCCGAAGAAGGTCTACGTCGAACTGGCGAAGAAAGGCCCGTCCGAGGTGGGCAATTCCTATGGAAACGGCATGTGGGCGGGGGTGATCGACCTGGTCGGCGGCGCCAATATCGCCAAGGGCCAGATCGAGAACTGGGGGCCGCTTGCGCCCGAATATGTCCTGGCCGAACGGCCCGAGGTGATCCTGCTGGCCGGGTCGGAATGGATGTCGGCGCCCGAGGCGGTGCGCGTGGGCTTCAAGGCCGACGCGGCCGAGGTGCAGGCGCGGATGGCCGCCTACACGACCCGCGCGGGCTGGGCAGACCTGCCGGCCGTGCAATCGGGCGAGGTGCATGCGATCTACCACGGCGGCGCACGGTCGCTGTCGGATTTCGTCTTCGCCCGCTACCTGGGCAAGACGCTGCATCCTGATGCCTTCGCTGATGTCGATCCGCAGGCCGAACTGGCGGCCTATTATGCCGAATGGCTGCCGATCCCGCTGGACGGCATCTTCGTGCAAAAGCTGAAATGACCGAACCGGGCCTGGCCATCGGCGGCTATGCCCGCCGGATCCGGCTGCGCGGCACGGCGGTGATCGCCGCCGCGCTGGCGCTGTGCGTGCTGGTGCTGGCGGATCTGGTGACCGGCCCGTCCGGGATGCCGCTGGCCGAGCTGAACCGCGCCTTCTGGGCCGGCCCGGGCGGAGAGGATCGTGCCGCCGCCGCGATCCTTTGGCAGATCCGCATGCCCCAGACGATCATGGCGGTTCTGGTCGGCGCGAGCCTTGGCCTTTCCGGGCTTGTGATGCAGACGATCCTGGCCAACCCCCTGGCCAGCCCCTTCACCCTGGGGTTTTCAGCCGCCGCCGGTTTCGGGGCGGCGGTGTCGATCCTGGTGGGGGGGATCACTTTCCTGCCTCCTTGGGTGGAAACGCCCCTGGCTGCCTTTGCGATGACGCTGGCCGCCGCGGGGCTGGTCTATGCCGTGGCCCGGCTGAAGGGATCGCAAGCCGAGGTTCTGGTGCTGGCGGGCATCGCGGTCTTGTTCTTCTTTCAGGCGCTGCAATCGCTGGTGCAGTTCATGGCCTCGCCCGAGGTGCTGCAACAGATCGTGTTCTGGCTGTTCGGCAGCCTTCTGAAGGCAAGCTGGACCTCGGTCCAGGTTTCGGGCGCGATCCTGGCGATCTGCCTGCCCTTCGTGATGCGCGATGCCTGGAACCTGACCGCGCTGCGTCTGGGCGACGCCAATGCCGCAAGTTTGGGGCTGAACGTCGACCGGATGCGCCGCCGGTCCTTGCTTCTGGTCGCGGCGCTGACGGCGGGGGCGGTCTGCTTTACCGGCACCATCGGGTTCGTGGGGCTGATCGCGCCCCATGCGGCGCGTTCCGCGGTGGGCGAAGATCACCGCTTCGCCCTTCCGGTTGCGGCGCTGATGGGGGCGCTGATCCTTGTCGCGGCCTCGGTCGCGGGAAAGCTGATCTCTCCGGGGGCGGTGATCCCGGTCGGGGTCATCACGGCGATTGCCGGTATCCCCATGCTCATGACGGTTCTGATCACCCTGAAACCCACAGGTGCAAGATGACGCTTACGGCCCAGATCCCCGCGGTCCGAAAGGGCCGCACCACCGTTCTTCATCCCGCAGAGATCAAGGCATCCCCGTGCGAGCTTCTGGGCATCGTCGGCCCGAACGGGGCGGGCAAGTCCACGCTGCTGCGCAGCATTGCCGGGGCCTCTTGCCCGGTCGCACGGGTCACATGGCACGGAGAGGTCCTGCCGCCCCGCCAGATCGGCTATCTGCCGCAGGCTTTCCAGGTCTCTGCGCGCCTTTCAGTGCTGGAATGCGTGGTCCTGGGGCGGCGCGAACGGCTGGGATGGCGCGTGACGCCACAGGATCTGGCAGACAGCGCCGCGGTGCTGGATCTTCTGGGGCTTGCACATCTGGCCGACCGGCCGCTGGAAAGCCTGTCGGGCGGACAACAGCAGATGGTGCTCCTGGCGCAGCGGCTGTTGCGGCAGCCCGCGCTCATGGTGCTGGATGAACCGACCTCGGCGCTGGACCTGCACCATCAGCTGAAGATCCTCTCCCGCCTGCGCGCCCATGCCCGTGAAAGGTCTGTCGTCGTGGTCCTGGCGCTGCATGATCTGACGATGGCCGCGCGGTTCTGTGACCGGATGCTTCTGCTGCACGGCGGGCGCATCGCCGCCTGCGGTGCGGGGGCGGCGATCCTCACGCAGGAGCGGATCGGCAACTGCTGGGGCGTCGAACCCGAAGTTCTCTATACCCGTGACGGCGCGCCGGTCATCGTGCCCCACCTGGCCGAGGCGCGCACCTGACAAGGTCACGTCGCCGCGGTTTTTTTACCTTGGGCCCTTGTCCATGCGGGAACAGATGCAAGGGCGCCCGCGTTGGACCCTGTTCCAGCAGGAAGGAACGCCTTCCATGAAAACAAGTGGGTCTGGCCTTGTCGCCCTGTTCGTTGCGGTGTCTGCGCTGGCCGGGTGCGAAAGGGCGACGGTCGGCGTCCGGCAAGGCTACGGCCCCGCGCCGGTGCTTCCCGCGCCAAGGCCGGCGGCCATCCCCACCGTGGTCATCGCACCCGCCGTCGGCTGGCCCGGGGGCGCACGGCCCGTGGCGGCGAAGGGCTTTGCCGTGAACGAATTTGCCGGCGGCCTTGATCATCCCCGCTGGCTGCATGTCCTTCCCGATGGCGATGTCCTGGTCGCGGAAAGCAACGCCCCAAAGATGCATGACGCGGGATCGGGCCTGAAAGGCTTCGTCATGGGACAGGTCCAGAAGGTCGCCGGGGCGGGTGTGCCCAGTGCCAACCGCATCACCATGCTGCGTGACGCGAATGGCGATGGTGTGGCGGAAACACGTTCGGTGTTCCTGTCCGGCCTGAACTCCCCCTTCGGAATGACGATGATCGGCCAGACACTTTATGTCGCCAATACCGACAGGATCGTGGCCTTCCCCTATCGCTCCGGCGCGCTCCGGATTGCCGGGCCTGGCAAGACGGTGGTCCGGTTGCCCGCTGGGCCCATCAACCATCACTGGACCAAGGACGTGATCGCCAGCCCGGATGGTCGGCGGCTGTATGTCACGGTCGGATCCAACAGCAACGTCGGTGAAAACGGCATGGCCGCCGAGGCGGCCCGCGCCGCGGTGCTGGAGGTCGATCTGGCCAGCCGTCGCATGACGGTCTTTGCCTCGGGCCTGCGAAATCCCAACGGCCTGTCCTGGCAGCCGGCGACCGGCGCCTTGTGGGTGGCGGTCAACGAACGCGACGAAATCGGCAGCGATCTGGTCCCCGACTACATGACCTCGCTCCGTCGGGGCGGGTTCTATGGCTGGCCCTACAGCTACTACGGCCAGCACGTCGATGACCGCGCTCAGCCCCAGCGGCCCGATCTGGTCGCCCAGGCCATTGTCCCGGACTATGCCCTGGGTGCCCACACCGGATCACTGGGCTTGACCTTCGGAAAGGGCCCGATGTTCCCCCGCCGCTACATCGGCGGCGCCTTCGTGGGGCAGCATGGATCCTGGAACCGCAACCCGCGCTCCGGCTACAAGGTGATCTTCGTGCCGTTCGCGGGGGGCAAGCCTGCGGGCGGACCCCAGGACATCCTGACCGGCTTTGTCGACGCCAAGGGTCATGCGATGGGCCGGCCGGTGGGGGTTGCCTTCGACCAAAGGGGTGCGCTGCTGGTGGCCGATGATGTGGGCAACAAGATCTGGCGCGTGGTCCCCCGGCGCCGGTGAAGCAGGATACCCCGGGGGCGCCGCTCGCCGGGGAAGCCACGGGTCAGGTGCCGGCCAGCAGCTTGCGCACATTTTCGGCGGTCCAGGCCCGGCCGGTCGGGGTCATGTCGCCCCGGGCATTCAGTTCCCCGGCGATGTCTGCATGGGTCTTGCCCTTCTCGCGCAGCGCCCAGGCGGCCGCAGCTGATGCGGCACGCCGACCGGGCTTGTCGGCGGCATGGGCGGCCTCGGCCGCGCGCCAGCCCCGGAAATGGCGAACGGGATCGAATTCCTTGCCGTCAAGATAGATCGGCGCGGGATCCAGCGGCACACAGATGCGATGATCGTCCAGCCGCGCCCACAGCGCGCCGTGCCTGCGCCAATGGAAGGCTGCGGCAAAGTCCACCAGCACCACCCTTGCACCTTCTGTGCGCGCGCGAGAGAGCAGGCGATCGATGACCGGAATGATCTGCTCGCTGCCGCGGTCCGGCGCCAGTTCCAGAAACACTTCCTCCGCAACAAGCTGCCCGCCGTTCTCCTTCACCCAGCGGCGCACCCGTTCGACCTGATAACGGATGGTTCGACTCATCCCCGCTGCGGCATCCGGGTCCTTGGGTAAGTCGGTGAAACCGGCCCAAGGCACGGGAAGGGTCCAGTAGAAGCCAATGTAATTCATCTTTGACCGAAGCGGAAAATCCCGACAAACGGCCCGCACCGGGGTCTTCGGGCGCAAGAAGGGCGCATCCAGAACCCAGTGAGGCCGTCGATGACACATGACCCGAACCTTCCCCACCCTGCAACCCTTCTGGCCCCGACGATGGCGGCGGTGCTTGCCGTCGGAGCGCTGATCCGGGCCGAATTTCACCGTCCCGGCGGGCCGCGCGGTCGCGACGGCAAGGCGCCGGTCGACGCCGAGGTCGAGGCCTTCCTGCGCGAAAGGCTGCTGGCCCTGCACGGCTGCGACTGGCACGGCGAGGAACTACCACGTCACAAGGGCGGCCATGCGGATTGCTGGGTCGTCGATCCGCAGGACGGCACTTCGGCCTTCCTGCGCGGCCTTCGGGGCTCGGCCGTGTCGGTGGCGCTTCTGCGGCAGGGAAGGCCCGTGCTGGGGGTCATCTTCGCCCCGGTGGCACCGGACGATGGCGGCGATTTCTTCTACTGGGCCGAAGGCCTGGCCCCGATGCGGAACGGTGGCGTGTTGTCGGCCATCGGTCCGCGCCCGGCCCCGTACGAGCCGCTGGAAGGCGCGCCCTGGCCGCCGCTGCCAGCCCGCCCGCGCGGCTATGATCATGCCACGATCCTTGGCCTGAACGAACGGGCCGGGGACCATGCCGCCCAAAATCACGCCGCCCTTGCCCCAGCGGGGGTTCGGGCGCTGCCCTCGATCGCCTATCGGCTGGCCCTGGCCGCGGCCGGTGATGTCGACGTGGCGCTGAGCTTGACCCAAGGCCTAGACAGTTACGATATTGCCGCCGGGCACGCGCTGATCGGTGCCGTCGGCGGCACGCTTGTGCAGTTGGACGGCCGGGCCATCCAGCACGTGGGCGGGCATCTTTTCAGCGGCTGCATCGGCGGGCGGCCGGAACTGGTGGCCGAGGTGGTGCGCCGCCGTCCCCGGCCCGGCAGCCCTGCGCCGCGCCACCCGGCGGTGCCCTTTTGCCGCACTTCGGCCACGGGCCGCCTGCGCTGGGCGCAAGGAACCTTGCTGGGTCTTCTGGCAGGCGATGCCCTGGGCTCGCAGGTCGAGTTCCAGTCACCCGAGGCGATCCGGGCGCGCCACCCCCATGGGTTGCGGGCGCTGCTGCCGGGCGGCGTCTGGAACCTGCTGGCTGGCCAGCCGACCGACGACGGCGAAATGGCGCTGGCGCTGGCCCGCACCCTGGCCGCAGTGGGCGGTTTCGACCGGGACCGCGTGGCGCAGGCCTACATCCGCTGGGTGGACTCGATCCCCTTCGATATCGGCACCACGACGGCCCGCGGCATTGACGCGCTGCGCGGCAGGGGCAGGCCGAATCCAGCCAGCCAGGCCAATGGTGCACTGATGCGGGTGGCGCCCATCGGCATCGCCGCCGCGGGGCGCCCGGACCTCGCCGCGGCCTGGGCCGATGTGGACGCGGGCCTGACCCATCCCCATCCCGTGTGCCGCGCGGCCTCGGCTTCCTTTGCGGCGGCGGTGGCGGCGGGCGTGGGTGGCGCCGATCCCCAAGCGATGTGGTCGGCGGCCCACGCCTATGCCGGCGACGGAGCGGCGGGCACCGAGATCCGCCAGTGCCTGATCGAGGCGCGCGATGCACCGCCCCACGACTTCACCCGCAACCAGGGCTGGGTGCTCATCGCGTTCGGCAACGCCTTCCACCGGCTCTGGACCGGGCAAGCCTTTGACAATGCGTTGGTCGACACGGTGATGCAGGGCGGCGACACTGACACCAATGCCGCGATCTGCGGCGCGCTGCTGGGCGCCGCGCTGGGACGCGACGCGATACCGGCGGACTGGCGGGCGCAGGTCCTGTCCTGTCGCGCAGTCCGTGCCCCGGGGGTGGTGCATCCCCGGCCGGTGGAATACTGGCCCGATGACGCGCTGGATCTGGCCGAGGCGCTGTTGGCAACCGGTGCCGCGGCGGCGTCGGACGCCCCGCTGACCCGGTCGCGCGGGCGATGATCCCGTCGCGCGCCTGACGGTCGTATCGGGGCGTTTGCGCCGGTCACGATCCCGCGGGAATGGAAGGTGGCGGTGCTGTCCGGGCCTCGGACGCGACGCTCAGCGCCGGGAAGGGGGCGGGATGGCGCCAGCAACGCAGGGCGCGGATCAGGTAAAGCCCCCAGCCCGCCGACCAGAGGCAAGCCGCCAGAGGCAGCGCATCCAGGCCCGCCACGGTCTCGGGGCGGGTCAGGCGCAGCATCGTCCCGGCCGATAGCAGCGTGAAGGCCAGCCCGATGTCCGGCGTGGTCCGCAGCCGTCCCGCCTGCCGGGGCAGCAGTGGCCGCGCGGCGATCGCCAGGATCATGCTGCCCATCGCCCCCATCGTCAGGACATGCAGCGCCTCCTCGGGGCGTAGAAGGTCCGGCCGGATCACCCCAAGGCCCAGCAAGGCCTGCCCCAGCGCCAGCCAGCCAAAGGCCAGAAGCATCATCAGGATGTCGGTCTGCGACCGCAGGACGAAGGGGCGCCAGCCCGACAGCCGCAGCGCCTGGGCCGCCCCGGCAACCAGCAAGGCCACCCCTGCCGGGAACGGCAGGCCGAACGACAGAAATCCCGTAGCCAGAAAGGTCATCAGCGCCGCCAGAATCCCCAGGGCGGGACGATCGTGCAGATGGGCCTCCGGGCACAGGATCTTCAGCCGGCTGCGGGCAAAGGCCGGAACCGCCCGCCCGCCGATCAGGCCGATCATCAGTGAAAATCCCAGCGTCAGCCGCAGGGGCCATGCGTCCCCCGCACCTTGCCGATCCGCCAGAAGCAGCGCGGCGTCAGCCCCCGCAAGGATCAGCGGCAGGATCCCCATCCACAGCCGCGGCCACGCCCTTGCGCGCAGAAGCGGAACGGAAAGGGCAGCCCCCAGAAGAACCGGATAGGACAGCGCCGCCGCCAGTAGCACCGGAACCGGCAGGCCGGGCCAGGCCTGCGCCCCGCGTCCTGCCGTCCAGAACAGCACCAGAAGGCCAAGCGCACCGGGCCGGATGCCCCGTCCCGCCCAATGGGGCAGGGCGGTCAGCAGGTAGCCCCCCACCGCCGCCGCCGCCATGCCGAAGAAAAGCTCATGCAGGTGCCAGAACATCGGGTTCGCCACCAAGCCAGGGCGAATCCACACCAGCGGCGACACCATCGCCCAAAGACCCGCCATGAAGAAAAGCGGCCTGTGGGGTGGTGTCGCTGCCGTGGGCCGGTCCAAGGACTACGCCGCGCGGGATTCGAACCGCGGGAAAAGGACCGTGTTTTCCAGATGGATATGGGCCACGACATCCTCGGTCAGCTTCCGCAGGCCTGTATAAAGCGCCGTCCAGGATCCGCAGGCCCCGACCGGCAGGGTCAGGTCATGCGTCACATGCTCGATCCCTTGCAGAAGCGCGGTGGTATCATCGTGTTCGCCCCGCATCACGGCGATGGGATGGACCACCATCGGATCGCTGCCCTGCCGCATCATCGGGAACAGCACCTCTTCTTCCTTCTGCATGTGACCGACCAGTTCATCCTGAAGGGCCAGCAACGCCTCGGTCAGACCAAGGGGCGCTTCCTCATGGTCGCCGTGGACGCGCTCGACGCGATGGGCCAGCGGGATCAGCCATTCCAGTTCGGCCCGGTGCGTGTCGTGGTAGCGCGACAGGATATGGTCGATCAGTGCGGGGGTATCTTCGGGGGCGTTGCGGCCTGCCGCATCGCGAAGCGCCTGCAACTGGCCCAGCAGGGCATCTGCGGCAATGCCCTTGCGCGCAGCCGCTTCGGACAGCGGGATATTGCCGCCGCAGCAAAAGCTGATGCCGGATTTGCGGAACACCTCGGCCGCGCCGGGCAGGGTGGCGGCGATGTCGCTGACGATGGCTTCGGGGGTCAGGTCGGTCATGGAAGCTCTCCTTCGGGTGGGGTCCAGGCAAGGGCCTGGGCGGGGGCAAGCCGCAAAAGGTCGACCGCGCGGGCAGCGATCTGCGCGGTGATCTGGGCGGTGGTCTGTGGCAGGGTGTAGAAGGCCGGGACGGGCGGCATCACGATGGCGCCCATCTCGGTCACGGCGGTCATGTTGCGCAGATGCGCTAGCGTCAGCGGCGCCTCGCGCGTTAGCAGAACAACGGGGCGGCGTTCTTTCAGCTGCACCCCGGCACTGCGGGTCAGCAGGTTGTCGTCAAACCCATGTGCGATGGCGGCCAGGCTGCGCATCGAACAGGGCGCGACGATTATCCCGGCCACGGGATAGGACCCCGAAGCGATGGTGGCGCCCAGGTCCGACAGCGGATGCACACGGTCTGCAAGCAGGGTTAGCCGCGCCATCGCGTCCGCGCCGACCTCATGCGCAAGGGTGCGTTCGGCCATGGTTGACAGCACCAGATCGATCCTGACGCCAATGCGGCCAAGGAGGCTGGCGCAGTCCAGTGCCAGCGCCGCGCCTGATGCGCCGGAAACGCCAAGGATCACGCGGGTCATGATGCGTCCCCCATGTGGCGGGCTAGGATTTCGGCGGCGCGGGCCTCGTGCGCGGGGTCAAGCGCCATTACGCGACCCCATTCACGGGTCGTCTCGGCGCCGATTTTCGTCGTTGCGTCGATGCCCATCTTGCCGGCCAGACCTTCGCGGGGGCTGGCGAAATCCAGGTAATCCATCGGCGTGCTGTCCAGCAGCATCACATCGCGCGCCGGGTCCATCCGGGTGGCCATTGCCCAGGCGATGTCGTCCCAGTTGCGCGGGTCGATGTCGTCATC
Source organism: Rhodobacteraceae bacterium QY30 (assembly GCA_002356635.1). Taxonomy (GTDB): domain Bacteria; phylum Pseudomonadota; class Alphaproteobacteria; order Rhodobacterales; family Rhodobacteraceae; genus QY30. Next base: position 3,266,871 of record CP023454.1, on the reverse strand, counting down.
CACAACCACGATGGTCTTGGTGTAGGAAAACTGCGCCAGCATTCCCCAAAGCGCCATCATCACGCGGCGCGCCTGTCCGGGATAGCGCTTGCGGATCTGGACGACGGCCATCCGGTAGGAACAGGCGGCGGGCGGCAGCCAAAGGTCGCGGACCTCGGGGATCTGGGCGCGGATCACGGGCAGGGCGAGGGTGTTGAAAACCTCGCCGATGACCGAGGGCTCATCGGGGGGGCGGCCGGTGACGGTGGTCAGATAAAGGGGGTCGCGGCGATGGGTGATGGCAGAGATCCGCATCACCGGGAAAGGCTCGACCGAGTTGTAATAGCCGGTGTGATCGCCGAAGGGGCCTTCGGGCTCCGTTTCGCCGGGATGAATCCAGCCTTCAAGGATGATTTCGGCGTGGGCGGGCACCATCAGCGGCACGGTGCGGGCAGGAACGATTTCCGTGCGGCAGCCGCGCAGGATGCCCGAGAAGGTCAGCTCCGACACGGTTTCCGGCAGCGGCAGCGCGGCCGACAGCAGCGTGGCCGGATCGGCGCCAAGGGCAATGGCGACCGGCATTGGTTCGCCGGCATTGGCCCAGCTGCGGGCATGGGCCGCGCCGCCGCGATGGGCAAGCCAGCGCATGATCAACCTGTCGGGCCCCAGGACCTGCGCGCGGTAGACCCCCAGGTTATACTGCGCCACCTGCGCGGGATCGGTGTCGATGGACCTTGTGATGACAACCGGCCAGGTGATCAGCGGGCCCGCGTCTTCGGGCCAGGGGGTCTGGACGGGCAGGCGCGTCAGGTCGGGGGCGGCGTCCACTTCCTGCACCGGGGCGCGGCGCAGGACCTTGGGCCGGGTCGCCAGCGCCGCCTTCAGCATCGGCCACCGCGACAAGGCATCGCGCAACCCGTCCACGGGCGCGGGGCTGCGCAGGGCGGCCAGGAATTCGCCAAAGGCCGGAACTTCTGACAGATCGAGGCCAAGGCCCGCCGCCACCCGCTGGGGCGTTCCGAAAAGGTTCGCGATGACCGGCATCGCGGCGGGGCGGCCTTCGCCATCCGTTGCGCCATCGAAGCGCAGGATCTTCCCGCCGCGCCGCAGGGCCGCCAGCTGCACCGCCGTCATCTCGTGCCGCAGGCTGATCGGTTCGCGCAGGCGCAGAAGGTCGCCCGTTCCTTCGGCCCAGCCAAGGAAGCTGCGAAGATCGGGAAAGGCGGGCAGGGTGCGAATGGCGGCCTCGGGCAAGGGGTGGGCGGTGTTGGGGTCTGATAGCAGCGCGAATCCTTGGGGCACTTGATCAATGTCAATCTAAATTGCGATCCCTGCCGCTAGACAGCGATCATGCCCCGGACCGAGGATCCCCATGCCCGCTGCTGAACTTCCCACCATGCCGCGTGCGCTGGCGCTTGCCATTCGCCCGCTTCCGCTGCTGCCGCTGTCCGTGGCGCTGGGCGCGGTGGCGCGGCGCATGACGCGATCCCATCCTTCGATGCTGAAGCGGCTGGGCGATCACGGCGGCAAGCGGTTCCTGATCGACCCGACGGATCTGCCCTTCGTCTTGCTGATGGTTCCGGCCCGCGCTTCGGTCACGGCGCTTCGGCGTGGCGAAAGGACGGCGCATGACGCCCGGCTGGCCGGGCCACTTTCGGCCTTCCTGGCGATGCTGCATGGGGCAGAGGATGGCGATGCCCTCTTCTTTTCGCGGGACCTGACGATCGAGGGCGACACTTCTGCGGTGCTTGCGCTTCGCAACGCCATCGACGACGCCGAACTGGACCTGAGCGCGGAGCTGGCAGGGGCGGGGGGGCGCTTCGGCACGTTGATCCGCCGGGCGCTGGAGCGGACGGAGCGGGCGACTGGCCTTGCCCTGCACCGCATGGACGATCACGGAGAGTTTTGAATGATGGAACTGGTTTGCCCGGCGGGCACACCCGCAGCGCTTCGCGCGGCGGTCGAGGCGGGGGCCCATGCTGTCTATTGCGGCTTTGCCGATGAAACCAACGCGCGCAACTTTCCGGGCCTGAACTTCAGCCGCGAAGAACTGGCCGAAGGCATCTCGCACGCCCATGCGCGCGGCGCCAAGGTGCTGGTCGCGATCAACACCTTCCCCCGCGCCGGGGCCGAAGCGATCTGGCACCGCGGCATTGCCGATGCGGCCCGCGCCGGTGCCGATGCGGTCATTCTGGCCGATCTGGGCCTGCTGGCCCACGCTGCCGAAGCGCATCCCGACTTGCGGCTGCACCTGTCCGTTCAGGCGGCGGCTGCGAACCCGGATGCGATCAACCTTTACGCCTCGGCCTTCGGGGTGCGGCGCGTCGTGCTGCCGCGGGTGCTGACGGTCGATGAAATCGCCGCCATCAACCGCGAGATCGACGTGGAAACCGAGGTCTTCGCCTTTGGCGGGCTTTGCGTGATGGCCGAGGGGCGGTGTTCGCTGTCGTCCTACGTCACCGGGCAGTCGCCCAACATGAACGGAGTCTGTTCGCCCGCGTCGCATGTGGTCTATTCCGAAGAGGGCGGCGATCTGGTCAGCCGTCTGGGCGGGTTCACCATCCACCGCACGCCAAAAGCCGCCCCCGCGCCTTATCCGACACTGTGCAAGGGCTGCTTCACCTCGGACGAGCAGACCGGCCATATCTTCGAAGACCCGGTCAGCCTGGATGCAAGCCACTTGATTCCCCAGCTTGCCCGCGCCGGTGTCAGCGCGCTGAAGATCGAGGGGCGGCAGCGCAGCCGCGCCTATGTGGCCCAGGTCGTGCGCGCCTTCCGCGCGGCGGTCGAGGCCGAGGCGGCGGGCCAGCCCATGCCCGCCAGCGCCTTGGCCCGGCTGACCGAAGGTCAGGCCGCCACCGCCGGCGCCTATGCCAAGACCTGGAGGTGAGCATGGACCTGACCGTCGGACCCAACTTCTTTTTCTGGGACGCCGCCGCCGTGCGGCAGTTCTACCGGTCGCTTGCCGATGCTCCGGTGGCCCGCGTGGTGCTGGGCGAGGTGATCTGTTCGAAACGTCTGCCCTTCTGGCAGGACGAAATCCCCGCGGCGGTCGAAACCCTGCTGGCCGCCGGGAAAGACGTCGCGGTGACCAGCCTTGCGCTGATCACGCTGAAACGCGAACGGCGCCTGACCGCCGATCTGATCGGGATGGGACTGCCGGTCGAGGTGAATGACCTTTCCGCGCTCCGGCATATTCCCGAGGGCGCACCCTTCTGGGTCGGACCGCTCGTCAACGTGTATAACGAAGGCACCTTGCGCTGGCTGGCGCGGCGCGGTGCGGTGCGCGTGTGCTTGCCGCCAGAACTGCCGCTGGCCTCGGTTGCCGTCCTTGCCGCCGCCGCACGGGAATTGGGAGTCGCCGCCGAAGTCTGGGGCCACGGCAAGTTGCCTCTGGCAATCTCGGGCCGCTGCTACCATGCGCGGCTGCACGATCGCGCCAAGGACAGCTGCCAGTTTGTCTGCGGCGAAGATCCCGATGGGCGCGATGTGGAAACGCTGGATGGTCAGAAGTTCCTGGCGGTAAATGGCGTCCAGACGCTGAGCCAAAGCACGGCCAGCATGGCGTGGCAGGTCGAACGCCTGCGCGACGCCGGCGTGGACGCGCTTCGGCTTTCGCCCGAAACGGGGGATTTCGCCGCGCTGTGCCGGGGCTATGCCGACCGTATCGCGGGCGGGCTTTCGCCCGAGGCCTTGGCGGCGCGGCTGCGGGGCCCGCTTTCGGATGGATTCCTGGCGGGTTCCGCAGGGGTTGAGTGGTCGGGCGTGCGCGCCTGACGGCGTGGACGTCGCAAAACGCAAAGTAAATGGCCGTGGCGGGCTGGTAATCCTCGCCGCGATCTGGTGTTGTCGATTGAAAATCGGGACGCCAGGATGAACTTTGAAGAAACCCGGATTGCGCGGCGGTCGCTTTTGCTGTCTTCCGCGCCGGAGCATGTGATCGACAAGGTGCTGGCCGAGGCGCGTGTCCGGACCTACAGCCGTGGCGAGACGATCTTCCTTCAGGGTGAGCGGGCCAGCGCGATCTACATCGTCGCGGATGGCTGGGTGAAGCTTTACCGGCTTGCGCCGAACGGGGCCGAGGCAGTGGTGGGCGTCTTTACCAAGGGCCGCAGTTTCGGCGAAGCGGTGGCCTTCCGTCATGATGTCTACCCTGTCGCATCCGAAGCCGTGACCGATTGCAGCCTGATCCGCATCGAAGCCGACAGCTTGCTGCGCCAGATCCGCGAAAGCCCGGAAATCGCCATCTCGATCCTGTCGGCGACCTTCGTGCATCTGAACGGGCTTGTGGCGCAGGTCGAAACGCTGAAGGCACGGACGGGCGCGCAGCGGGTGGCGGAGTTTCTTCTGGAGCTGGCGCAATGCCCGGCAGGGGCCTGCGAGGTGACGCTGCCCTACGACAAGGCGCTGATCGCCGGTCGCCTGGGGATGACGCCGGAAAGCCTCAGCCGCGCCTTCGCCCGCTTGCGCACGCATGGCGTGACCATCCGCCAGACCATCGCCCGGATCGAGGACGTGGAAACCCTGCGCGACTTCACCGGCGACGAAAAGGGCTGATCCACCCGGCTTCGCGGGGCAGGCAAGGATCAAGCGATCCTGGCATCCGTCGCCGGCAGCGGCAGGCTGACCCCCGCCTGTGACGCTTCGGGGTCCGGCCCATCCAGAAGCGGAGAAAGCCCCGCCAGCGCCTCAAGCTTCGGACGGTCGGTGATGATGACCCGCTGCCCGTCAATCTTGCAGCCATCTTCGGCCAGCGATTTCAGGGCGCGTGAAAGGTTCTCGGGGGTCATTCCCATGTAGGACGCCAGAATCCGCTTTTCGACCGGCAGGATGAACCCCGGCACATTTCCCAGAAGCCGTGATTGGCGCAGCATGTAGGACGCGATGCGTTCGCGGGTGTTGCGCAGCTTCAGGTTCTTGGTGTGCCGCACCATGCTGCGGTAACAACCCGCCAGTTCCAGCACGACGTTCCTGGCAAAGCGGTTGTCCGTCGCCATCGCCGCCCGCAGGTTCACGGACGGGATCATCAGGATCCGCGACCGTTGCAGCGTCCGCGCCGACATGAGGTAGGGCGCATCCCGCACCGAAGCCGCCAGGATGAAGGTCGAGATGGGGCGCACGACGGCCATGGTTGCCTCGCGGTCCTTGGTCCCGGCGAAAAGTTCGACCATGCCTTCGACGACAACATGAAGGAAATCCGCCGGCGCGCCTTCCTGGATCAATGTCACCAGCGGGGGGAAGCTTTGATCGTAGCCCGCGCGCAGCAGGTTGCAAACCGTTTCGTCCGCGACGCCCTCGAACAGTTGCAGGCTACGCACGTCGGCAGGAATGGCTTCGATCACGACTCGTGCCCTTTCGTTCAATGACTTGATCCATTTTACAGCAACACTTGACTTTCATCAATTGGAAGGGTGCCAAACACCGGGTGCGGGATTGACGGACCGCAGGTTGACGCGCCGGGTACGTCAATTCCGGTCGCTTTGCCCGACCGCGCCCCGGGAATGTTGATCTGGATCAACAGCCAGCGCCCGGGCCTCTGATGAGGCTCTGCCCAATCGGGGAATTCGTACCCCCGTTGGCCACGGAGTCAGCCATGCCAACCGTATCGAAGGTGTCGAAGGGCGACCAGAATCGCGCTCTCGCCCTCAGCACGATAGCATTCACCGCGTGTTTCGCCGTCTGGACGATCTTTTCGATCATCGGCGTCGCCATCAAGAAAGAGCTTTCGCTGACCGAATTCCAGTTCGGGCTGCTGGTGGCGACGCCGATCCTGACGGGTTCGCTCACGCGGCTGTTCCTTGGGGTCTGGACCGAGCGTTTTGGCGGGCGGCTGGTCTTTTCGCTGCAGATGATCCTTGCGGGTCTGGCAACCTGGGCGCTGACCTGGGCCTCGACCTACGCGACCTACCTGATCGCGGCGCTGGGCATCGGCCTTGCGGGCGGGTCCTTCATCATCGGCGTGGCCTATGTTTCCCGCTGGTATGAGGCGGGCAAGCAGGGCACGGCGCTGGGCATCTTCGGCGCGGGGAACGTGGGCGCGGCGGTGACGAAGTTCGTCGCCCCCTTCGTGATGGTGGCCTATGGCTGGCAGGGGGTCGCCCATGTCTGGGCGGTGGCGCTGATCCTGATGGGCGTGGCCTTCTTCCTGTTCGCCAAGGATGACCCGGAACTGGTCGAGCGCCGCGCCAGGGGCGTGCGGACCCCGAGCCTGGCCGAGCAATTCGCGCCGCTGGCGAAACTTCAGGTGTGGCGCTTCTCGCTTTACTACTTCTTCGTCTTCGGGGCCTTTGTGGCGCTGGCGCTGTGGCTGCCGCACTACCTGATTGATGTCTACCACGTCGATGTCGAAACCGCGGGCATGTCGGCCGCGGCCTTCAGCCTGTCGGCCAGCCTGTTCCGCGCCTATGGCGGCCATCTGAGCGACCGTTTCGGCGCGCGGACCGTTCTGTACTGGTGCTTCGGCTTTTCGCTGATCTTCCTTTTCATGCTGTCCTATCCGCCGACGGATTACGTCATCCAGGGCAAGGACGGCCCGATCAGCTTCAGCACCCAGATGGGGCTCTGGCCCTTTGTCATCACGCTGTTCGCGCTGGGTTTCTTCATGAGCCTTGGCAAGGCGGCGGTGTTCAAGCACATCCCGGTCTATTACCCGCACCATGTCGGCGCCGTCGGCGGTCTTGTGGGCATGATCGGCGGTCTGGGCGGTTTCATCCTGCCGCTGGTCTTCGGTGCGCTGCTGGACCTGACGGGCATCTACACCAGCTGCTTTGCGCTTCTGTTCCTGATTGTCGGCGTCTCACTTTCGTGGATGCACATGTCGATCCGCGCGATGGAGCGGCAGGCCCAGGGCACCGCGCTTGACCGTCTGCCGAGCCTGCCCGAGCTGCAGGAAGTCCACGACGCCACCGGCATCGTCATGCCGCGTGTGCTGGATGACTGGCGCCCTGAAGATCCGGTTTTCTGGGCTGAAAAAGGTCGCGCTGTTGCACGCCGCAACCTGTGGCTGTCGATCCCGGCGCTGCTTCTGGGCTTCTCGGTCTGGATGGTCTGGTCGATGGTGGTGGCCAAGCTGCCCGCGATCGGCTTTGCCTTCACCTCGGAACAGCTGTTCTGGCTTGCCGCGCTGCCGGCGCTGTCGGGGGCGACGCTCCGGATCTTCTACAGCTTCATGGTGCCGATCTTCGGCGGGCGGCTCTGGACGACGCTTTCAACCGCGTCTCTGCTGCTGCCGGCGCTGGGCATCGGTTATGCGGTGCAGAACCCCGATACGCCCTACGTCATCTTCCTGGCGCTGGCGCTGCTGTGCGGCCTTGGCGGTGGCAACTTCGCCTCGTCGATGGCGAACATCGCCTTCTTCTTCCCGAAGGCGGAAAAAGGCAACGCGCTGGCGCTGAACGCGGGCCTTGGGAACCTTGGCGTGTCGGTCATGCAGTTCCTGGTGCCCGTGGTCATCACCTCCGGTGTCTTTGGCGCAATGGGGGGCGATCCCCAGACGACGGCCGAGGGCGGGCAGCTTTGGGTGCAGAACGCGGGCTTTGTCTGGGTGCCGTTCGTCCTGATCTCGACCGTGCTGGCCTGGCTGGGCATGAATGACATCGCCGATGCGAAGGCGAGCTTCCGCGAACAGGCGGTGATCTTTACCCGCAAGCACAACTGGCTGATGTGCATCCTGTATATCGGCACCTTTGGCAGCTTCATCGGCTATTCGGCGGGCTTCCCGCTGCTGTCGAAGATCCTGTTCCCGGACGTGAACGCGCTGCAATACGTCTTCCTGGGGCCGCTGGTGGGGGCACTGGCCCGCGCCGGGACGGGCTGGATCGCTGACCGCTTCGGCGGCGGGCGGGTCACCTTCGGGGTCTTCATCGGCATGATCGTCGCGGTTTACGGCGTGATCCACTTTGCCGGAATGGCCGGTCAGCCGGGTGCGTTCTGGGGCTTCTTCGCCTGCTTCATGGCGCTGTTCTTCTTCACCGGGGTCGGTAACTCGTCCACGTTCCAGATGATCCCGGTCATCATGGGCCGTGAGGTGCCGCGCCTGATGCCGGGGCTGGATCCGGTGGCGCTGCGCCGTCAGTCCGAACGCGAAAGCGCCGCCATCATCGCCTTCACCAGCGCGATTGGCGCCTACGGCGGCTTCTTCATCCCCAAGGCCTATGGGTCGTCCATTGCCCTCACCGGTTCTCCCATCGGGGCGCTGTGGATGTTCCTGGGTTTCTACGTCCTCTGCCTGGCTCTGACCTGGGCCGCCTACACCCGGCGCGGCGGACTTCTGCATGACATCGAACACGGCCAGCGCGCGCCTTCTGCCGCCGCCCGGACCTGAACTGAAAGGACGACAAGATGAGCCATCTGCTTGACAGGCTGAACTTCCTCTCCTCGCTGCGGCAAAACACCTTTTCGGGCGGGCACGGCCAGACCACGACCGAAAGCCGCGACTGGGAAGACGCCTACCGGGAACGCTGGCGGCACGACAAGATCGTCCGTTCGACCCACGGGGTGAACTGCACCGGCTCCTGTTCCTGGAAGATCTACGTCAAATCCGGGATCGTGACCTGGGAAACCCAGCAGACCGATTATCCGCGCACCCGGCCCGATCTGCCGAACCATGAACCGCGCGGCTGTGCGCGGGGCGCGTCCTACAGCTGGTATCTGTATTCCGCGAACCGCGTGAAGACGCCGCTGATCCGCGGCAAGCTTTACCGGATGTGGCGCGACCTGCGCCGCAAGATGTCCCCGATCGAGGCCTGGACCGCGATCCAGAATGCCCCCGAAAAGCGCGAGGGCTACACCCGCACCCGCGGCAAGGGCGGTTTCGTCCGCGCCAGCTGGGACGAGGCGACCGAGATCATCGCCGCCGCAAACGCCTACACGGCCAGGAAATATGGCCCGGATCGCGTGTTCGGCTTTTCGCCCATTCCGGCGATGTCGATGGTGTCCTACGCGGCTGGAACGCGCTACCTGTCGCTTCTGGGCGGCACCTGCATGTCGTTCTACGACTGGTATTGCGACCTGCCGCCCGCCAGCCCGCAGACCTGGGGCGAACAGACCGACGTTCCCGAAAGCGCCGATTGGTATAACGCGGGCTTCCTGATCCTTTGGGGTTCGAACGTTCCGCAGACCCGGACGCCTGACGCGCATTTCTACACCGAGGCGCGCTATCGCGGCACCAAGTCGGCGGTGATCTGCCCCGACTATTCCGAAGCGGCGAAGTTCGGTGACATCTGGCTGAATGCCAAGCAGGGCACCGATGCCGCGCTGGGCATGGCCTTCGGCCACGTCATCCTGCGCGAATTCCATCTGGACCGTCAGGCGGAATATTTCGAGGATTACGTCCGCCGCTATTCCGACATGCCCATGCTGGTAGAGCTGGAACCGAAGGGCGACAGCTTCGTCCCCGGGCGGCAGCTTCGCGCCTCGGATTTCGATGGCGGGTTGGGGCAGGCCAATAACCCGGAATGGAAAACCGTCGCCTATGACGAACTTACGGGAAAGATCGTGGTCCCCAATGGTTCCATCGGGTTCCGCTGGGGCGAAACCGGCAAGTGGAACCTGGAACAGAAGGCCGATGGCGCCGAAGTCCGCCTGCGGCTGAGCAACGTTCTGGATTCGGATTATGACGCGGTCGTCGGGGTCGATTTCCCCTATTTCGGCGGCGCGGCCACCAATGGGTTCGAAGTCTGCGCGCACCCCGAAGTGCTGACCCGCAATGTGCCCGCGAAGAAGATCACGCTGGCCAACGGGCGGGAAACCTATGTCGCCACGGTCTTTGACCTGATGTGCGCCAACTATTCGCTGGACCGGGGTCTGGGCGGAAAGCACGTTGCCAGTTCCTATGACGCCGACGTGCCCTTCACGCCCGCCTGGGCGGAAAAGATCACCGGCGTGTCGCGCGACAAGATCATCCATGTGGCGCGGGAATTCGCCTCGAACGCTGAAAAGACCAACGGTCGGTCCATGGTCATCATCGGCGCGGCGATGAACCACTGGTACCACATGGACATGAACTACCGCGCGGTCATCAACATGCTGGTGATGTGCGGCTGCGTCGGCCAGTCGGGCGGCGGCTGGGCGCATTACGTGGGGCAGGAAAAGCTGCGCCCGCAGACCGGCTGGACACCCCTGGCCTTCGCGCTGGATTGGGCGCGTCCGCCGCGGCACATGAACTCGACCAGCGCCTGGTATGCCCATACCGACCAGTGGCGCTATGAAACCGTGACCTCGGCGGAAATCCTGTCGCCCACCGCACCGGCGGGGAACTGGAAGAACCTGTCGCTGATCGACTACAACATCCAGGCCGAACGCATGGGCTGGCTGCCGTCTGCCCCGCAGCTGAAGACCAACCCGCTGGAGGTGGCAAAGGCGGCGAAGGCGGCGGGCAAGGAGATTCCGGCCTATGTGGCGGAAAACCTGAAATCCGGCGCGCTGCAGATGTCCTGCGAAGACCCGGATGCGCCGGAAAACTGGCCGCGCAACCTGTTCGTCTGGCGGTCGAACCTGCTGGGGTCGTCGGGCAAGGGGCATGAATACTTCCTCAAGCACCTTCTGGGCACCGATCACGGCGTGCAGGGCAAGGATCTGGGGCAGGAGGGCCGCCAGAAACCCGCCGAGGCGGTCTGGCACGACAAGGCGCCCGAGGGCAAACTGGACCTTTTGGTGACGATCGACTTCCGCATGTCGACCACCGCCGTCTACGCCGACATCGTCCTGCCGACGGCCAGCTGGTACGAAAAGGACGACATGAACACGTCCGACATGCACCCGTTCATCCACCCGCTGCAGGCGGCCGTGGACCCGGCCTATGAAAGCAAGACCGACTGGGAAATCTTCAAGTCCATCGCGAAGAAGTTCTCGGACATCGTTCCGGGCTATCTGGGTGTTGAGACGGACGTGGTGCAGTTGCCGCTGCAACATGACAGCCCCGGCGAACTGGCGCAGGCGCAGGTCCGGGACTGGAAGGCCGGCGAATGCGACCTGATCCCCGGCAAGACCGCGCCGGCCTATATCGCGGTGGAACGGGACTACCCGAACCTTTACCGGCGCTTCACCTCGCTTGGGCCGTTGATGGACAAGATCGGAAATGGCGGGAAGGGCATCGCCTGGGATACCAAGACCGAGGTCCATCACCTGAAGGCGCTGAACGGCACCGTGACCGAGGACGGCGCGACCCGCGGTCTGGCCCGGATCGACACCGCCATCGACGCGGCCGAGGTGATCCTGATGCTGGCGCCGGAAACCAACGGCGAGGTCGCGGTGAAAGCCTGGGACGCGCTGTCGAAGGCGACGGGCCGTGACCACCGCCACCTGGCCGAGGTGAAGGAAGACGAAAAGATCCGCTTCCGCGACATCGCGGCCCAACCGCGCAAGATCATCTCGTCGCCCACCTGGTCGGGCATCGAATCCGAAGAGGTCTGCTACAACGCCGGCTGGACCAACGTGCACGAACTGATCCCGTGGCGGACGGTTTCGGGGCGCCAGCAGCTTTACCAGGATCACAAGTGGATGCTGGCCTTCGGCGAAGGCTTCGTGACCTGGCGTCCCCCGGTCGACCTGAAAACCACCGGCCCGGATGCGATGAAGTCGCTGGGCGCGGGCGAAAAGCATGTCGTTCTGAACTTCATCACGCCGCACCAGAAATGGGGCATCCATTCGACCTATACCGACAACCTGCTGATGCTGACGCTGAACCGGGGCGGGCCTGTCGTGTGGATTTCCGAAGATGACGCGCGGACGGCGGGCATCGTCGACAACGACTGGATCGAGGTCTGGAACGCCAATGGTGTCCTGACGGCCCGTGCCGTGGTGTCGCAGCGCGTGAAGAACGGCATGTGCCTGATGTATCACGCGCAGGAAAAGATCGTGAACACGCCGGGCAGCCAGATCACCCAGAAGCGCGGCGGGATCCACAACTCGGTCACGCGGGCGGTGCTGAAGCCGACCCACATGATCGGCGGCTATGCGCAGCTGTCCTACGGGTTCAACTACTACGGCACCGTCGGCAGCAACCGCGATGAATTTGTCATCGTGCGGAAGATGAACAAGGTGGACTGGCTGGACCAGCCCGCAAAAGTGGAGGCCGCGGAATGAAGGTACGCGCACAAATCGGCATGGTGCTGAACCTGGACAAGTGCATCGGGTGCCATACCTGTTCAGTGACCTGCAAGAACGTCTGGACCAGTCGCGAAGGCGTCGAATACGCCTGGTTCAACAACGTCGAGACGAAGCCGGGGATCGGCTATCCGAAGGACTGGGAAAACCAGAAACGCTGGAACGGCGGCTGGTCGCGATCGGCCTCGGGGAAGTTGACGCCGAAGCAGGGCGGCAAGTGGCGGATCCTGGCGAACATCTTCGCCAACCCCGACCTGCCGGAAATCGACGATTTCTACGAACCCTTCGATTTCGACTACGACCACCTGAAATCGGCGCCGGAAATGCAGGCCTTCCCGACCGCCCGCCCGCGCTCCAAGATCTCGGGCGAGCGAATGGAAAAGATCGAATGGGGTCCGAACTGGGAAGAGATCCTTGGTGGTGAATTCGCCAAGCGGTCGCAGGACTACAACTTCGACGGCATCCAGAAGGACATCTACGGGGCCTACGAAAACACCTTCATGATGTACCTGCCGCGGCTGTGCGAACACTGCCTGAACCCGGCCTGCGTCGCGTCGTGCCCCTCGGGCGCGATCTACAAGCGCGAGGACGACGGCGTGGTGCTGATCGACCAGGAAAAATGCCGGGGCTGGCGGATGTGCGTCTCGGGCTGCCCCTACAAGAAGATCTACTACAACTGGTCCAGCGGCAAATCCGAGAAATGCACGCTGTGCTATCCGCGGCTGGAAAGCGGCCAGCCGACGGTCTGTTCGGAAACCTGCGTGGGGCGCATCCGCTATCTGGGCGTGATGCTTTACGACGCCGACCGCATCCTGGAAGCGGCCAGCGAAGCGGACGAGAAGAAGCTGTACGATGCGCAACTGGGCGTCTTCCTGGACCCGAACGATCCGGCCGTGATCGCGGCGGCGCGGAAGGAAGGCATCCCCGAGGACTGGATCGAAGGGGCGCGGAATTCTCCGATCTGGAAGATGGCGATGGAATGGAAGATCGCGTTCCCGCTGCACCCGGAATACCGCACGCTGCCGATGGTCTGGTATGTGCCGCCGCTGTCGCCGATCCAGAACGCCGCCGCGGCCGGACAGATCGCCCAGCAGGACGACATGCCGGACGTGAAATCCCTGCGCATTCCGGTCCGCTATCTGGCCAACATGCTGACGGCGGGGGACGAGGCCCCGGTTGTCAACGCGCTGGAACGGATGCTGGCGATGCGGTCGTACATGCGGTCGAAGTCCGTGGATGGGGTGATCAACCTGGGCGTTGCCAAGCGCGTCGGCCTGACGCCGCACCAGATCGACGAAATGTATCAGCTGATGGCGATTGCCAATTACGAGGATCGCTTCGTCATCCCCACGACCCACCGAGAGATGGTCGAGGACGCCTATGACCTGCGCTCGGGCTGCGGCTTCACCGATGGCAACGGCTGTTCGACCGGATCGACGGGCGGCAAGCTGTTCGGCGGCGGCAAGAAGTTCCGTTCGCCTACGGAGTTCCTGTCATGATCGTGTTCAAGGCCCTTTCCGCCCTGCTCAGCTATCCCAGCGCCGATCTGCAAGCCGCGATCCCGGCGATCAACGCAGCCCTTCATGACGAAGGGCTGCTGGGGCCGCAGCGCCAGGCGGCGCTGAAGCCCTTGCTTGCCCGTCTGGCCGAAGGCGACCTTATCGACTTGCAGGAAGACTATGTCCTGCTGTTCGACCGCTCGCGGACGCTGTCGCTCAACCTGTTCGAACATATCCACGGCGAAAGCCGGGATCGGGGCGGCGCGATGGTGGACCTTCTGGAAACCTACCGCGCCGCCGGCTTCGATCTGGCGGGGCCAGAGCTTCCCGACCACCTGCCGGTGCTTCTGGAGTTCCTGTCGACGCAGGATCTGGCCACGGCGCAGGAAATCCTTGCGGATGCAGGCCATATCCTTGTGGCGCTGGCCGAACGCCTGACCCGGCGCGGTACGCCCTATGCCGCGGTGCTTGAGGCGCTGGTGGCGCTGTCCGAAGCGCGCCCGGACAGCGAAGAGGCGCGGATCCTGCTGGCGGAAGAAGACGACAACCCCGAAGACCTGGCTGCCCTTGATGCGGTCTGGGCCGAGTCGCAAGTGACCTTCGGACCCGACCCCAACGCCGGTTGCCCGATCAGCCGCGATGCCCTGGCCCGCATGGCCGTTCCCCCCGCGACTGCTAGATAGGAGATCACGATGCACAACTTCCTGTTCGGGATTTATCCCTACATCGCGCTGACGGTCATGATCATCGCCTCGATCGCGCGGTATGAACGTGACCCCTTCACCTGGAAATCGAAGTCGAGCCAGCTGCTCCGCAAGCGCCAGTTCGTCATCGGATCGGTGCTGTTCCATGTGGGCGTGCTGGTGATCTTCTTGGGCCATTTCGTGGGTCTGCTGACGCCGATATGGGTCTTCGACGCGCTGGGCATCAGCCACGGGGCGAAACAGATCCTGGCCATCGTCGCGGGCGGTATCGCCGGGATCATGGCGCTGGTGGGCGGCGGCATCCTTCTGAACCGCCGCCTGAACGACCCGCGCATCCGCGCCAATTCCAGCTTTGCCGATACCGGGATCCTGGCGCTGCTGCTGGTGCAGCTTGTGCTGGGGGTGGGGTCGATCTTCGTGTCGCTTCAGCACCTTGATGGCAGCGAAATGCTGATGCTGATGAACTGGGCGCAGGCCATCGTCTATTTCCAGCCCGATCCGGCCAGCTACCTTGTCGATGTCAGCTGGATATTCAAGACCCACATCGTTGTCGGGTTGACGATCTTCCTGCTGTTCCCCTTCACCCGGCTTGTCCACATCGTCTCGGCCCCCGTGCGCTACCTCTGGCGGCCTGGCTACCAGATCGTGCGGACGCGCAAGCACAAGATCCCGGCGGAGTAAGCGATGAAACCCCTTCTTCCCGACGTCATCGTCAATGGCGAGGTGATCGCCCCCGAACGCATCGCCGCCGAGGCGCAGAACCATCCCGCCCCGCAGGGCAAGCCGGGGTTGGCCTGGAAGGCGGCGGCGCGGGCGCTGGCCGTGCGCGCGCTGCTGCTGCAAGAAGCGGCCCGGCGCGGCCTGACCGCCGATCCGCAGGAAACCCTGCCGGGGCAGCTTGAAACCCCCGACGAGGCGCTGATCCGGCAGCTTCTGGATCTGGCGGTGGACCCCGAACCGGTGTCCGAGGACGATCTTCGGGCGCTTTACGCCGCGCACCCCGACCGCTACCGTGCGCCGTCGCTTTTCGAAGCGGCGCATATCCTGATCCCCCGTGGCGAAGACGCCCACGCCGCACGCCATCTGGCCGAGGCAGTTCTGGCGCAGGTGCTGGTCGATCCCCGGCGGTTCGACGATCTGGCGCGCGATCATTCTGCCTGCCCGTCGCGCGCCAATGGCGGCCGGCTGGGCCAGATCTCGGCCGGGGACACGGTGCCGGAGTTCGAAGCCGCGCTTGAGGCGCTGGACGAAGGCCAGATCGGGGCAGAGGTGGTCGCGTCGCGCTACGGCTTCCACATCATCCGGCTGGATGCCCGGGCGCGGGGCGAGGTGCTGCCTTTCGAAGCCGTCTGTGCGCCGATGCTGGCCGCCCAGGAAAAAGCTGCCTGGATGCGCGCCTCGCGCCGGTTCATCGCCGGGTTGGCGGATGCCGCAGAGGTGAGCGGGATCACCCTGCAAGCCGCTTGACGGCCGGGGCTGGGCAACGGAATGGTCCTGGGAAAGGGGCCTTTCCCGGACAAGGGATATTTCATGTTCACGCAGATCGGATTTGTCAGTGAAACGGGGCGCGGGGCCAGCGATGTGGTGCTGGCGGACGTCGCGGCGCTGCTGGGGGCCCGTGGGGTCCGGCTGGCCGGAACCGTGCAGTCCAACACCGAACGACCCGACCGGGCACATTGCGACATGGACGTGCGGGTGCTGCCCGATGGCCCCTCGTTCCGCATCAGCCAGGATCTGGGCAGCCAGTCTCGGGGCTGTCGACTGGATCCCGGCGCGCTGGAGCAGGCCGTGGTGGCCGCCACAGCGCGGCTGGATGGAGCCGAGGTGCTGATCGTCAACAAGTTCGGCAAGCTGGAAACCGAAGGCCGCGGCTTCTGCGGCCTGATCGCCGAAGCCCTGGCACGTGATATCCCGGTCGTGGTCGGGGTCAACGGCCTGAACCGGCCAGCCTTCGAGACTTTCGCGGACAACATGGCCGAAGCCCTGGGCAGCGACCCGCAGCAGATCGTCGGCTGGATCCTGGCGCGCCTGGGCAAGGCGGCGGCCTGACGGCGCGGGGCGGGAACCGCCCGTTGCGCGCCGGTGTTGCACTCCATTGCCACGGAGTGCGCCATGACCCTCGACAGTCTGATCGCCACCATTCGGGACGGCAGCATCATGCTGCCCCTGGCTGGCAGCCTTCTTGCCGGTGCCCTGATCGGGGGGGAGCGCGAGGTTCACGGCAAGCCCGCGGGCCTGCGTACCCACACCCTAGTCTGCTTTTCCTCGGCACTGATGACGCTTCTGGCGCTGCGGATGCACGAATGGGTTTCGGTCCTGCCATCCGGCACACAGATCGTCTCGGACATGTCGCGCATGCCGCACGCGATCCTGACCGGGATCGGGTTCCTGGGCGCGGGGGTGATCTTTCGCGAAGGCGCCTCGGTCAAGGGACTGACCACCGCCGCCTCGCTTTGGCTGACGGCGGCGCTGGGCATCGTCTTCGGCACGGGGCTTCTGGAACTGGCCACCATCGGCACGGCGATCGCGCTGCTGGTGCTGATGCTGATGCGGCTGGTGCAGCGCCTGACGCCTCCTCGTCCCGTCGTCCGGCTTGAGGTCCGCGTCAACGCCGACAGCAGTTTCGACCGGCGCAGGCTGGAAACACTGCTGGCCGCGCAGGGATTGCGGGCGGGGGTCTTGTCCTTGCGGCAGGACCGTGTTTCGGGGCGGCGGCACTACATGCTGCTGGCGTCGGCGCGTGACCTGAAGTTCGACTGCGAAAAGCTGGCACAGGCGCTGGCCGAGGATCCGGTGGTGCAGGAACTGACGATCAGCCCCTTGAAGAACGAGCGGCGCTGACGGTCACGGTATTGCAAAGATCTCGAAGTCGCGGTCGATGCCGCGCAGCGTGGTGTTGTGACGAAGCGGTTGAAGATGCCGTTCGGCCAGAACTTCAGCCGTGCGCCGGTCCTCGACCACCGCGCGGGAAACGTAGATGGCCCGCGGGTCCGCCAGACCCTGGATCCGCGACGCAATGTTGACCGTCTGGCCGAAATAGTCCTGCCGTTCGTTCATCGACACGGCGATGCAGGGGCCTTCGTGCATGCCGATCTTCAGCAGCAGATCCTCTCGTCCGGTCGTCGCGTTCATCTCGCGCATGGCCTCGCGCATGCGCATCGCCGCCGCCAATGCCCGGTCTGGTGTGGCAAAGGTGGCCATCACCGCATCCCCGATGGTCTTGACCACCGCGCCCGATTCAGCGGCAACGATGTCCTGCAGCACCCGGAAATGCGCCCGCACCAGATCGAACGCGGCCAGATCCCCCATCCGTTCATAAAGCTCGGTCGAGCCGCGCAGGTCGGTGAACAGGAAAGTCAGGCTGGTGATCTTCAGCCGCTGGTCCACTTGCAGCGTGTCGGTGCGGAAAAGATCGCGGAAGGTCTGGTTGGTCAGAAGCCGCATCGCGGTCAGGAACGGGCGGCGGCGGGCCAGGAAGGCGTGAAGCTCATCTCCCGCGATCAGGACCGCGGGCATCACGCGCCGGTCGGTGCGGTTCTCCATCGCGAGGCGCAGCGGTCCCGGGCGCATCTGCTGCCGCTGGTCATGGGGGGCATCCCGGTCAAAGACCAGGGACAGCGACTGCCGGTCGCGCGTGGGTTCGCCCGTCACGTCGATGAACTGGATCGAATGGGTCACCACCTCGAACACGATGGTGAACTCGGGCGGAAGCTGCACCGTCATGACGCCCTTTTCTCCGGGGGCCAGTTCCATCTGGTCGATCAGCATCGCATCCATCTGCGCATCGAAACGATCCTCCTGGATGTCGACGCCCGATCCCCAGTACAACTGGCGCAGATACTCGGTCAGGGGCAGCCGATCCGGGTCATGCGCCGCAATCCGGCGGATCCGCGGATTGACGGTGAAGGTGACCTCCACCAGTTCATCCAGAGTGGGCTCGTACCCTGTGCCGCACAGCGCGCAAAGGTATTCGTCCTGCACCACGGACCTAAGCGAGCTGTTCGCCTCCAGCACACCGCCACAACCGGGGCAAAGGATGTTCCAGGACATCTCGAACAGCCCCAGCGCCGCGGCGTGCAGGAAGGCGGCAATGGTGGCTTCCTCGTCCAGGCCCTGCGCGGCGGCAAAGGCGGGGACATTGATCCGGCACAGCGCCCGATCCGATCCCGTTTCGATCAGCAGGCGAATGGCAGAAGCGGCGCGCGCATCGGCGACAGAGCCGAGTTGCGAAAAAAGGGAATCGGCGTCGGACATGGTTGATTGATCCTTCCGAGGCCCGTTTGCAGGACTCCGACGGCCCGGCAGGGACTGGATGGCCGGGTGAAAATTTTACCACCGCAGCCCCTTTGCCGCAATCACACCCACGCGAACGTGCGCCGGACGCGGTGACGAACCCTACCAGCCTTTCCAGGCGATCACGAAGCCCGGCGCCCCCCGGTCGGCCAGGGCATGGGCCATCTCGCGCGCCTCAGCGATGGGCGCGCCGCGGGGCAGGTGGCCGGCAACAAGGCCGTTGTCCAGCACCGTGACAGGCCCGCCGCGCAGCGCCAGGGTGAAGGTCAGCGGCCCGGTCGACCACCAGGCCGGCGCCGCCGCCAGCCGCTCCGCCACGGCTGGAAGCACTGTCAGAAGGTGCGACAGTGCCGGATGCCCCGAGGGCGCGGCGACCAGCGCGTTCGACAACAGGAAGCTGCCCCCGGCGACCAGGCGGGGCATCCCCTCGGCCAGCACCGAAAGGCCCTGCGGCGGCAAGAAGGCCTGCGGCGGCAGATCGGCGCGCGCCGGATACCAGTCGCAATCCAGATAAAGCCCGCCTTCGGCCCGCAGGATGTGGTAGCGCGCCACATCGACCGCGCCGGGCAGGTCGCCCCGGTCCAGCATCGAACGCCACAGTGGATCGTCGGTGATCCCCGCCGCGTCCAGCGCCGCCGCATCCCAAAGCCGATAGGCCCAGCCGTGCCGCGCCGCGTATTCGGCCCAGAGCGCGCAGACTTCGGGCGGCGGTCCCCCGACCCAGACTTGATGCAAAAGCTTCGGCACCGGCGCGGTGGCCGCGGCGACCTGTTCCTGCCGCCGGGCGGCGTCGGGCGCAAACAGGTCGGCCAGAAGTGCCTCGGGCGGGACGGCGGTGGCCTGCAATCCGGCGATGCGGGCCGGATCGCCGGCGGCCTTGGCCAGACGCAGCCAGGCCGAGTGCAGCTTGCGCGGCAGGCCGATCGCCGTGAGCGGCCCCAGGCTGCCCGCCTCGGGATCCAGGGCCACGCGTTCCAGCCGCGCCGCCGCCTCGGCCGCCCGGCCCTGGCGCGCCAGGGCGACGGCCTCCTGCAACTCGGCGACAAGTCTTGAATTCGCGGCCATCGCCCGTTCCCTTTTTGCGTCCGATCCGTTGTCCCCCGATCCGCCCCGCATTTCCAGCGCCATTGCGGGCCGCCGCGCAACATCGCGTGACAGCGCCGCCCGCGCGATCTACAGATTTCCTGAGGCATGAACCAAGGGGGTCCGGGGTGCCGTTCCTATTCCCTCGAAACCCGCGCCGCCCCCAAAACCGGAGGGCTGGCCCCACCGCCGAGCTGGAACCCAGCATCGCGGGCTATATCTGGGCGCATACCAAGCCGCAGCAGTTGTGGATCCTGACCATCGTCGCCCTGTCGATGATCCCCTACTTCATGTCCTTCAACCTGCCGAAGGACATCGTCAACGGCCCGATCCAGGGCAAGGGTTTCGAAGCGCCGGGCGCCACCCAGACCTTCATGCGCCTGTCCTTCGACCTGCCCTTCACGGGCGAAGTCGTGCTGTTCGACGGTGTGCAACTGGAACGCCTGCCGATGCTGATGGCGCTGAGCGCGGTTTTCCTGGCGCTGGTCATCATCAACGGCCTCTTCAAGTTCTACATCAACACCTACAAGGGCAAGCTGGGCGAACGGCTCTTGCGCCGCATCCGCTTTGCGCTGGTCGACAAGGTGCTGCGCTTTCCGCCCGCGACCTTCAAGCGCCTGAAGGGGGCCGAGATCGCCAGCATGGTGAAGGACGAGGTCGAACCGCTCGGTGGCTTCACCGGCGACGCCTTCGTCGCCCCGGCGCTTCTGGGCGGGCAGGCGCTGACGGCGCTGGCGTTCATCTTCGTCCAGAACGTGACGCTGGGCATGATCACCACCGCCCTCGTGTCGGTGCAGGTCTTCATCATCCCGCGGATGCGCCGCCGGCTACTGGTGCTGGGCCGTGAACGCCAGATCACCGCCCGCCAGCTGGCGGGGCGGATCAGCGACATCGTCGAACGCATCGGCACGATCCACGCCTATGACACCACGAACTACGAACGGGCCGACATTGCCGCACGGCTGGGCCGGATCTTCTCGATCCGCTACGACATCTACCGCTGGAAGTTCCTGGTGAAGTTCATCAACAACTTCCTCGCCTCGCTGACGCCGTTCCTGTTCTACAGCGTCGGCGGCTATCTGGCGCTGTCGGGCCGGCTGGACATCGGCCAGCTGGTGGCGGTGATTGGCGCCTACAAGGACTTGCCCGGTCCGCTGAAAGAGCTGATCGACTGGGACCAGAACCGCCAGGACGTGGATGTGAAATACCAGCAGGTGGTGTCGCAGTTCGCCGTCGATGGCATGATCGACCGCGCGCTTCACGACGTCATTCCCGATGCCCCGAACGGAAAGCTGGGAAAGCCCCTGGCGGCGGTCAACCTGGGGGTCGTCGACGACAGCGGCTCGGTGGTGCTGGATGGCGTGAACCTGACCTTGAACCCGGGGGAATCGGTCGCGTTCCTGGGGCCGGTCGGATCGGGAAGCGACACCCTGGCCGAGGCTTTCGCACGCATGGTCTGGCCGACGCGCGGCCGCATCCTGGCGGGGCAGGCCAACCTTCTGGACCTGCCCGAGGGGATCGCCGGCCGCTCGATCACCTATGCCGGGCCGGACAGCCACCTGTTTTCGGGCACCGTCTTCGAAAACCTGGTCTACGGGCTGAAGAACGCGCCGCAGGCCGGGAACAATGATGACGGGACCGACCCGCGCGAACGCGAATGGCGCCGGCGCGAGGCGGCGCTTTGCGCCAATCCGCCCTACGATCCGGAAGGTGGGTGGATCGACTATGCGGGGCTGGGCCTGGACGGGCCGTCCGACCTGCTGGACGAAATCATGGCCACGCTGGATTGCGTGCTGCTGTCTGCCGACATGCGCGACCTGGCGCTGCGGACCCGGATTTCCGCCGCCGATCACCCGAACCTGGCCCGCAAGATCGTCGAGATGCGCGGCCTTCTGCGCGCCGACCTTGAAAGACAGAACCTGACCGACCTTCTGGTGCCCTTCCAGCGCGACAGTTACAACCCCGAGGCCACAGTGCTGGAAAACCTGTTGTTCGGCAACGTCCGGGACGAAAACGTCAACGCCGCCCGGATCCGCACCAACGCCTCCTTCCAACACCTGCTGGCGGCGCAGGGACTGGACGATACCCTGGCCGCGATGGGCCTTGAAATCGCCCGCAACGTCATCGGCCTGTTCGCGGACCTGCCCGCCGATCACCCGTTCTTCCGCGGCCTGAACCTGATGACCGCCGAGGACCTGCCCGCCTACCAGTCCCTGGTCCAGAAGCTGGATGTCGCGGGCACCGTCCCCACCCCCGAGGAACGCGACCGCCTGATCCGCCTGGCTTTCGAATATGTCGAGCCGCAGCACCGCTTCGGCCTTCTCGACCCGGGCCTGCAAGCGTCGATCGTCGCAGTCCGGCACGAACTTCATAGAACGATGCCGCCCGAGCTGCGCGAGATGGTGGAGGTCTACGATCCCGATGCCTTCATGGAAACCGGGACGCTGCGCGACAACATCTTCTTCGGGCGTGTCAGCCCGCGGTTCCGCGACGGACACGAACAGGTCAACGAAACGCTGGAACGCCTGCTGCGGCAACTGGGGATCTACCAGGGGTTCATCTGCATCGGCCTGACATTCGACGTGGGCACCAACGGCGGCCGGCTGAGCATCACCCAGCGGCACAAGGTTGCCCTTGCGCGGGCCTTGCTGCGCAAGTCGGACTACTACCTGTTCAACCGTCCGCTTGCCGCGCTGGATGTCCGGTCGCAGGAAACGATCATGGCCGCCGCCGCCGCCCGGCTGCGCGGGCGTGATCCCTCGGTCGGCATCGCCTGTGCCCTGTCGACCCCCGCGCTGGCGCAGCATTTCGACCGGGTGGTGGTCTTCGACTCGGGCGAGATCGTCGAGGAGGGGGCGCCCGAAGAACTGACGCAAAACAGCGGTATCACCCAGGCGATGATAAGGGCATAATCCCATGTGCCAACACCGCCGCAGTCCCGGAAAGTTTCAGCCGTGCAACTGAATGACGAAGTCAAGGTGCTGAAGAAGGTGCCCATGTTCGCCGGAATGGCTCCGGCGAAGCTGAAGCTTCTGGCCTATACTTCCGACCGGCTGAGCTATCGCAGCGGCGAAGCGCTGTTCCGGCAGGGCGAAGATGGCGATGCGGCCTTCGTGATCCTAAACGGCACCGCCGATGTGCTGGTCGAAACCGATGCGGGTGCCGTGAAGGTGGCGGAACTGGCCGAAAATTCGGTAGTGGGGGAAATCGCCATCCTGTGTGACGTGGCGCGGACGGCGACGGTCCGGGCCATCACCCCGGTCGAGGTGCTTCGGATCAGCAAGGAGAATTTCCTGAAACTTCTGGCCGACTTCCCGGAAATGACGCTCGAGGTGGTGCGGGTGCTGGCCAGCCGACTGGCGCAGACGACATCGGAACTGACCGCCGAACGGGCCGAGCATCAGGCGCAAAAGGCGCGGTGATGCCTCGGGCCGTACAGGAACGGGCGGAAAGGCTGGACCCATGACACGGCGCGACCTTGACGTCAGGATCTGGGGGGCCCGCGGCAGCCTGCCGGTTTCGGGCGCCGCCTACGCCCGCTTCGGCGGCAACACCATCTGCATCGAGGTCCGCTGCGGCAGCCACAGCCTGATCTTCGACGCAGGCTCGGGCCTGCGCCCCGCGGGCGAGGCGCTGTGGGCCGAGGGTCGGCGGAAGCTGGACCTGTTCTTTACCCATCATCACTATGACCATGTGATCGGACTGCCGTTCTTCACGCCGCTGTTCCGGGCCGATGCGTCAATCAGCCTCTGGTCGGGCCAGCAGGACGGCGGACTTTCGGCAGCCGCGATGCTGACCGGCTTCATGCGGCCGCCCTTCTTTCCGGTGGGGCCCGAAGTCTATTCCGCGCGGATCAAGACGCATGATTTTCGCGTCGGTGCAACGCTTCGCCCCCATCCGGGGATCACCATCCACACCGCTCCGCTGAACCATCCGGGCGGCGCCACCGGCTATCGGATCGAATGGGGCGGAAAGTCCGTTTCCATGGTCTTCGATACGGCGCACGAACCGGGCGTGCTGGACCCCTGGGTCATCGACCTGATCCGCGACGCCGACCTGTTCCTGTATGACGCGACCTTTACCGAGGACGAATTCACCCTTTGCCAGCACTACGGCCATTCCACCTGGCAGCAAGGTGTGCGGCTGGCGCAGGCCGCGGGGGCGCGGCGCGTGGGTTTCCTGCACCACGCCACCTATCGCACCGATGATGCCCTGGCCGCGATCGAGGCCGAGGCGCAGGCCCTGTTTCCCGGTGCCTTCTGCGCCCGGGATCTCCAGGTTCTTACCCTCTGAGCCGGTCTGCCGCCATCTCTGCCAGGATTTCGGCCGTGCGCGCCGCCCCGTCGGTGGCGCGTTCCGCCGGCACGGCCGCGGGATCCTGCGCCAGGGCGCGGTCGATGGCCAGGGCCATGGCCGGTCCGTCCAGTTGGGCTTCGGGCAGCATCACGGCCCGCCCCGACTGTTCCAGTTTCTGTGCGCGCGTGGTCTGCTCTGTCTCGCCCCCCGCCGCAAACGGGACCAGCAGCGCCCGGCAACCGGCCTGAAGGATGTCGGCCACGGTGTTGTAGCCCGATTGCGAAATCGAAAGCCGGGCCGAGGCCAGGAGGCTGGCGAAATCGGTCCGGAAACGGCAGAGCGTGACGTTGGGCGGCGCGTCCCGCTCCAGCCGGTCATAGTCCGCCTGGGGCAGGTTCGGGCCGGTGATGACCAGCCAGCGCGCAAGATCGGGCCGAAGCCGCGCCGCCTTGACCGCGGCACCGACAAGCTGCGCGCCCACGGCGCCGCCGCCGGCCGACACCACGACGTCGTGGCGTTCGGGCGACGGCGCGGGCTTGGGCGGAACCACCAGCCCGGTGTATGCCACCTTGTGCGCAATGCGGGGCGCCGGGGGGAAGCTGTCCTCGAGCGCGGCAAAGGCTGGATCGCCGTGGACCAGCACCCGGTCGTAATGGCGCAGCACCAGGTCCACGGTTTCCGCATCCCGTTCGGGCTTGCCCCGTTCCTGCAGGATGTCCCGCAGCGAAACGACCAGCAGCGGCCGGGGTTGCCGCGCTTCGATCGCGGCAATCAGGGGCATCAGTTCGAACCGCAGCTTCCGGCGGCCGAAGGGAAACGCCTCGGTGATGACGATGTCGGGCCGGACCTTGTCGAAGGTGCGCAGCAGAAGATCGCGGCGCGCCTCCAGATAGGCAGGGGTGGCCGGGTGGCCTTCGGCATCGTGAAGGCCGGAAAACTGCCCGTCCCCCACAGCCAGCGGCGGCAGCGCTACATGCTTGACCTCGGGGCCTGGGAAACCCTTCACCGGCAGCCCGCCCGTGACCAGCGTCACGGCCATCCCCCGGTTCTTCAGCGCCAGGGCAATGCGGCTGGCGCGGGCCAGGTGACCGATGCCCAGAAGGTGCTGGACATAGAACAGGACGGATGTCGGCTGGGTCATCTGCGAAGATCCTCGGGGTCGAATTGTCGGGCCAGCCGGGCAATGCTGGTGTTGTAGTCGAAGCCGTCGCGCACCACACGCGCGGCGGCGGCGCCGACCCGTGCGCGGGCAGCGGGATCGGTGATCGCCTTCGCCAGCGCGTCTGCCAGCGCCGCCGGGTCTTCCGCCGGGACAAGCCAGCCGGTTTCGCCCGAGGTGATCAGTTCGGGAATTCCCGAAAGATCGCTGGCCACGCAGGCCAGCCCCTGGCTTGCGGCCTCGACCAGGACGTTGGGCAGCCCGTCGCGGTCCCCGTCCACGGTGACGCGGCTGGCAAGCGCGAAGATGTCGGCGGCGCGATAGGCGGCCAGAACCTCGGTCTGGTCCATCGCGCCCTTCCAGTTGCATCGGCCCGAGATGCCCAGATCATTGGCCAGCGCCTTCAGGGCCCTGACCTCACCCCCGGCGCCAATATGGTCGAACCGCCAGTGCAGTTCGCGGGGCAGGGCCGCCAGCGCCCGGAGCAGGATGTCATAGCCCTTCTTCGGCACCGCCCGCCCCACGCTGAGGACCTGCACCGGATCCGCCGCGTCGCGCCCGTCGCGGGCCCGGCGGGCCTGGGCGAAGGCGGGGAAGCGGTCCAGGTTCAGTCCGTGGTGGCTGAGAAGCACGCGCCCCGGCTCATGCGCCAGGGCTTGCAGGTGCGCGTGTCCCGTCCGGGTGCAGGTCACGGTCCAACGCGCGCGGTCGAGCTTTCCCGAAAGCTCCCAGTCGGGCGAGGTCCAGATGTCCTTGGCGTGGGCCGAGATGCTCCAGTCCCGCTGCATCAGTTGCGCAGCATAATCGGCGACCGATGCGGGGGTGTGGATGAAATGCGCGTGCAGCCAATGCCCGCCCTCGGGCCATTCCCGCACCAGGACCGCGGCCTGGCCCAGGCGGCGAAAGCGGTTGGGGCTGAAGTCGCGCCGCAGGTCATGCAGGAAGGACCGCAGCGTGGCGCGGAACCCCGGTGCCCGGACGGCTGTCCAAAGCCCCTTCAGCACCCGAAGCGGCTCCTGGTAAAGATACTCGGGCAGGTAAAGGACGGGCGCCGCCATTTCATCATGCACCGGATGCCGCTTGGAATCCGTTGGATGGCGCAGAGAGACGATGACCACCTCGAACCCCGCCAGTTCCAGCCCGCGCAATTCCTGGGCGATGAAGGTTTCCGAAAGGCGCGGGTAGCCCTTCACCACCACCACCAGGCGGCGCCGTCCTGTCTGGATCACGGTGCTATCCGCAGGCTGGGCGACGCAGGCGGATGGGCGCGGCGGCGCAGATCCTTGCGGACCAGACGCAGGATGTTCGGCAGTCCTTCCATCCGCAGTCCGGGCGACGTGACCGACGGCGGCGGACGCCGGCAGACCGCGCGCAACGCGGCGACCATGCGGGCGGGATCGCGGGCCTCGTCGGGGTGCAGCATGTCCGACAGGCCCAGTTCCAGGGCGCGCGTGGCCCGCAGAAGCTGTTCCTCGCGCGGGTGGGTGCGGGGCACGATCAGCGCGGGTTTGTCGAAGGACAGGATTTCGCAGTAGGTGTTGTAGCCGCCCATGGCGATCACGGCACGGGCGCCCGCGATCAGTTCTTCCATGTGGGAATCGAACTCGATCACCTCGACATGCGGGATCTTCTCGGCCTTGGCGGTGAACTCGGCCCGCTGGTCGGCGGGCATGTAGGGGCCAAGCACGATCAGCGCGCGCTGCGTGAAGGTCGGATCGCCCAGGTAGGCATCCAGTACATTGGCCACCAGGTCGCCGCCGTCGCCGCCGCCGCCGGTCGTGACCAGGATGTAATCTCCGTCGGGCTTGTTCTGCGACAGGGCATTCTTGCGGGAATTGCGGTGCAGGAAGCCCACGAATTCCATCCGGTCGCGCACCGCTTGCGGCACCTCCAGCCCGGCCAGCGGATCGTGGAAGCTGGGCGGGCCATAGACCCAGATCTGGTCGTAGTAGCGCGCGATCTTGGCCATGACATCATTGCGCTTCCACTCGGCCTCCAGAAGGTGCGGCGCGTCCATCACATCGCGCAGGCCCAGCACCAGGGTGGTGCCGCGCGCCTTCAGCCAGCCGAGCGTCTCCTCGATCTCGCCGCGCAGGCCCATCGGCTCCTTGTCGACGATGAAGATATCCGGCTCGAAGGATTCTGCCGTGTGCTGGATGATGGCCCGGCGCATCTCGATCGTGTCCTGGATGTCGATGTGTTCCGCCACCGAAGTGTATTCGCCGTTGCGCAGCTTGATCACGCTGGGGATCTTCACGAAGTCCACGCGGGACCGGTATTCGAAGGCCCCCGCGATCTGCGAGCCCGAGATGATGAGGACCGACAGCCCGCGATATTCCTGGACCAGCGCATGGGCGATGGTCCGGCACCGCCGAAGGTGGCCCAGCCCGAACGTGTCGTGGCTGTACATCAGGATGCGGTGATTTCGCAGGTTGTGGGGCATGGCAGGTCCGGGTTCAGCTATCGGCCCGCAGCGCGGCTGCGATGGGCCCCGGGGTGGACGGGGGGTTACCTGTAGGGATCGGCAGCATCGCGTAACCCGTCGCCCAGGAAATTGAAAGCCAGAATGACCAGGATCACCGGCACCACCGGCAGCATGAGCCAGGGGTAAAGCGCGATGATGTTGACGCTGCGCGCTTCTGTCAGAAGGATGCCCCAGCTGGTGATCGGCGCACGCAGCCCGATCCCCAGAAAGCTGAGCGCGGTTTCCCCCAGGATCATTCCCGGAATGGTCAGCGTGGCCGAGGCGATCAGGTGCGACATGAAGCCGGGGACCATGTGCCGCCCGATGATGCGCGCGCTGCCCGCGCCCATCAGCCGTGCGGCCAGGACGTAATCTTCCTCGCGCAGGGACAGAAGCTTGGACCGGACCGCGCGGGCCAGTCCCGTCCATTCCAGCAAGCCCAGGATCACCGTGATGCCGAGGTAGACAAGGATCGGACTCCAGCTCACGGGGATGACCGCGGCCAGCGCCATCCAGAGCGGGATCGAGGGGATGGATTGCAGCACCTCGATCACCCGCTGCGTCACCGCGTCGAACCAGCCGCCGTGATAGCCGGCCAGCCCGCCGATCACGATGCCCAGCGCAAAGCTCATCGCGACGCCCAGGATGCCGATCGTCAGCGAGATGCGCGCGCCGTAGATGATCCTCGACAGTACGTCGCGGCCCAGCCGATCGGTGCCCAGAAGGAACAGGTCGCCACCTTCGGCCGGGCAGACCAGGTGGCGGTCGGCGTCGATCATGCCCCAGAACCGGTAGGGATCGCCCTTGCACAGGAACCGAAGCGGCTGCACCCGGGTCCGGTCCTCGGTGTAGATCCGGCGCATCTCGTCCATGTTCAAGGTCTGCGTGCGGCCATAGACGAAAGGCCCGACCAGGGTGCCGTCGTGGAACAGGTGGACCTGCTGGGGCGGGGCGTAGATCTGGTCAAGGTTGCGGGTGTCCTGGTGGTAGGGCGCCAGGAATTCCGCCACCAGGATCATCGCATACATCACCGTCAGAAAGACCAGCGAGACGACGGCGATCCGGTGCCTGCGGAACTGCCACCACATCAGCCGAAGTTGCGAGGCCTCACCCATGCCGCCGCCCGCGCCTTCGCCGGAATTGGGGTCGAACGGATGGTCGGACACGAAATGAGGCATCGGCGCACCCGGGGCGGGCAGGCCATCGTGGCGGACTGGCACCTGCTTCATTTCGCGGCCCCCCCGCCCAGACGGATCCGCGGATCCAGAAGCGCCAGCGCAATGTCCGACACAAGGATGCCCAGCACCGTCAGGCAGGCCAGGAACATCAGGAAGGATCCGGCCAGATACATGTCCTGGCTTTGCAGCGCGCGGATCAGCATCGGCCCGGTGGTTTCCAGCGACATGACGATGGCCGTGACCTCGGCCCCCGAGATCAGCGCCGGCAGGATCGAGCCGATGTCCGAGATGAAGAAGTTCAACGCCATCCGCAGCGGGTATTTCCGCAGCACCTTCCCCGGAGCCAGCCCCTTGGCGCGGGCGGTGATGACATAAGGTTTCTGCAATTCGTCCAGCAGGTTCGCGCGCAGGCGCCGGATCATCGCGGCGGTGCCAGCCGTGCCGATGATGATGACCGGGATCCAGATGTGGGACAGGATCGACTGCGCCTTCTGCCAGCTCATCGGTTGGTTCAGGAATTCGGCGTCCATCAGGTTTCCGATGGAAATGCCGAACCAGAGGTTCGCGAAGAACATCATCACCAGCGCCAGCATGAAGTTCGGGACTGCCAGCCCCAGAAGCCCAAGGAACGTCAGCCCGTAATCGCCCCAGCTGTACTGATGCGTGGCCGAATAGATGCCGACCGGAAAGGCAATGAGCCAGGTGAACAGGATCGTCACCGTGGACAGGACCACCGTCAGCCACAACCGGTCGCCCACCACCTCGTTCACCGGCAGGCGATATTCGAAGGAATAACCGAAGTCGCCATGCAACATCCCGCCCGCCCAGCGCAGATAGCGCACATATTGCGGCTGGTCGAAGCCGTAGCGTTCGCGCAGCAGCTCGACCTCGGTCAGGTCGGCCTGTTCGCCCAGCGCCTTCAGTTCGGCGACATAGCTTTCGAAGTAGTCGCCAGGGGGCAGTTCGATGATGACGAAAACCAGGACCGAAATCAGGAACAGCGTCGGGATCATCGTCAGGATGCGGCGCAGGATGTAAAGGATCATGCCTGTCCCTCGTCCAGGAAGAAGGTGTCGGGCATATAGGCGCCCAGCAGGCTGGTCGGTTCGAACCCGTACAGGGCCTTTTCGGGCACGTTCTTCACCCTGGCCGAATGGACGATGGGTTGCAGCGCGCCGTTGACCGTGCCGATGGAGAACACCTGATCGGCGCGAAGGGCCAGCATCCGATGCCAGGCCGCCTCGCGTTCGGCAGAGGTTTCGCTGCCGCCCCATTCCTGCAAGAGCTTCAGAAGCTCCACCGCCTCGGGCAGGTCGGGCGCCGCGCCGGAATCCCCCCCTGCGGCGAAATGGGTGCCCCAAAGCGGCCATTGCAGCTGGTCGCCCGCCGTGGGTGCCAGCGGTTGCGGCGACATGTCGGCAGTCGGCACGCCATTGTCGAGGCCGGTCCAGACCGCCAGTTGCACCAATCCCGCCATGGCGCGGCTGCGGAACACGTCGCGCTGCGAATTGCGGATGTACAGCGCCAGCCCCACCGCGCGGAAATGATCGCGGATCAGTTCCAGCACATCGATCTCCAACGCGCTTTCGCCGCCGCTTTCGCAGATGATCCCGGCCGGCTGGCCATTGGGCAGCTGGCGGATGCCGCCCGGGCCACGCTCGGCCAGCCCCAGCTCGTCCAGCAGGCGGTTCGCCAGATCCGGGTCGTGCTGCGCCCAGGCGCGGGCATAGTCGTCGCGGTAAAGCGGGCTTTCGGGCAGCACCGTATCGGCGCCTTCGGACCCCAGGCCGAAGAACAGCGCCTTGTTGATTTCCTCGCGGTTGATGGCGACGGACATCGCGCGCCGCATCCGCACATCGCGGAACAGCCCCTGCCAGACCGGGTCGGCGCAATTGAGGTTCGGATAAAGCGCCACCGCCGAACCTTGCGTCTTGCGCCAAAGCGTGACGCGCAGCGGATGCATCTTTTCGGCGCGCTTCAGAAGCGGGTAATCCGGAAAGCCCAGCGGCATCGCCTGAAGGTCGCTTTCCCCCGTCGCCGTCTTGGCCACGATCACTTCCGAGGACGAGACATTCAGCAGGACACGGTCGATGTAGGGCAGTTGCGTTCCCGCCTGATCGACTCGATGGAAATAGGGGTTGCGCTCGAACACGAACTGTTCGGCCGGGGGCGCGGTGCGGGGCATCCAGGCTTCCAGCGTCGGCAGGTCCGGGTTCTCGGGCCGGATCGAGCGCGACATCTTCATGTGCAGCCGCCGCCAGTCATCCACCCGCTGCTCGGCGGCCAGCGCCTCGAGGGACTTCTCATCGGCGTAGCTGGCGTGGAACTGCTTCAGATAGGCGCTGGGCATGAACAGGATCAGGGGCAGCGGTGCGGCCAGCTTCGGCAGGAAATCCGGCATCGGCGCCGCAAAGGTGTAGCGCAGCGTCCGGTCGTCGATCACCTCGAACCGCGCCACCTCGCCCTTCGCGATCAGCTCGGGCGGTGGGCCGCCCTTGTAGAGCTTCTTGTTGTTGATGACATCGTCCCAGGTGTAGCGGAAATCCTCGGCGGTGAAGGGCGCGCCGCTGGACCAGCGGTGCCCTTCGCGCAGGTGAAGGGTAAAGCGCCGCTCCTCCTCGACATCGACCGCAGCCAGGATGTCGGGTTGCAGCGACAGGTCCGGGGCGTAAGTCACAAGGCGGGCATAGCTGTAGATCGGGATCAGCCGCACATCGCGCTGTCCGGTAATCAACATCCTGACCGTGCCCCCCTGCCGCCCGGTGGTACGGCCCATCCCGGGCAGATCGATGATGCGAGGATTGCGAGGCAGCCCTTCGGCCAAGCGCGGACGATCGCCCGGAAAAGCCTTCGGGTCGACGGGCGGCGAGTCGGCCAGCGCCAGCCGCGGAATCGCCAGGCTGCCCAGCAGTCCCGCCATCGCGCGCCGCCGCGAGATCATGGCCGCACCTCCTGCGCGTCGGCCATCGCGTTGGCCAGGACGAAATGGCCATTCCCCAGGTCCAGCGGCACCATCGCACCGCTTCCGGGACGGAAGGCGGCGGGCCAGTGTGCGCTGGCTTCGGCGCTGGAACGGCTGGCGGCGGCAAAGTCCAGCGGCCGGTCCAGGTCGGGGTAGGGGACCGCAGCCAGCAGCGCCTTGGTATAGGGATGGACCGGATCGCGCATCAGCACCTCGCAGGGGGCGATCTCGACGATCCGACCGGCCCACATCACCGCCACCCGGTCGGCCATGTAGTCCACCACCGCCAGGTTGTGCGAGATGAACAGATAGGTCAGGCCCAGATCGCGTTGCAGGTCCTTCAGCATGTTCAGGATCTGCGCCTGCACAGACACATCGAGCGCCGAAACCGGTTCGTCGCAGATCAGCAGGCCCGGCGCCAGCGCCAGCGCCCGCGCAATGCCGATCCGCTGCCGTTGCCCGCCCGAAAAGCTGTGCGGATAGCGGTTGCGCATCCCTGGCTCCAGCCCGATCGAGGCCAGAAGCGCGGCGGTCGTCTGGCGCCGGGTCTCGTCATTGCCGATGCGGTGAATCTCCAGCGGCTCGGCCAGGATGTTGCCCACCGTCATCCGGGGCGAAAGCGACGATACGGGATCCTGGAACACCATCTGGATCTTGCGCCGCAGATGCCGCAGCGTCTCGCCCTGGGCACGCAGAACGTCGATGGGCGCGCCGCCGTCGTTGTATATGACCGAGCCCGCATCGGGCGTGATCGCCCGCATCAGGATCTTGCTGACGGTCGTCTTGCCGCAACCGCTCTCGCCGACCAGCCCCAGGCATTCGCCGCGCCGGATGTCGAAGCTGACTCCATCCACCGCCGGCGCCTGAACGGCCTTGCGGCGCCCAAACTGCCAGTCCTGGCGGCGGGTCTGGAAGGTTTTGCGCAGGTCGCGGACGGACAGCAGCACCTCGGGCGCGGTCGCGGTCGGCGCCCGCACCTCGGGCGCGCAGATCAGTTGCTGAAGGCGGACGCCGTCCACGCGGATTTCCCGCAAGGGTTTCAGCCGGTCATTGCGCGAGACGCCGAAATGCGGGATCGCCGTCATCAGTCCCTTCAGGTAGGGATGCCGCGGATCGCGAAAGATCGCCTGAACCGGGCCCGCCTCCATGATCTGGCCGCGGTAGATCACCGCCACCTCGTCGGCGACGTTGGCCACCACGCCCAGGTCATGCGTGATCAGCAGCACCGCCATGTTCAGTTGCTGTTGCAGGTCGCGCAGCAGGGACAGGATCTGTGCCTGGATCGTGACATCAAGGGCGGTCGTCGGTTCATCGGCGATCAGAAGCGACGGGTTGCAGATCAGCGCCATGGCAATCATCGCCCGCTGCCGCATCCCGCCCGAAAGCTCGAACGGATACATGTCCATCACGCGGCGCGGCTGCGGGAAACCCACCCGTGCCAGCATCGCCTCGGCCCGTTCGCGCTGTTCGGCGGCCGAAAGGGGAACATGGATCCGCAGCGCCTCGGTGATCTGGTCGCCGATGGTGTGGAGGGCTGAGAAGGAGGTCATCGGCTCTTGAAAGATCATGCCGATGTGGCGGCCGCGGATGGCGCGGATCTGGCGTCCTTCACGCGGCAGGGACAAAAGGTCGACCGGTGCGGCCGCCCCCGGCGCATGGAACAGCGCCCGGCCCGCGGTGCGCGCCCGTTCCGGTTGCAGGCCCATGACCGCCTGTCCCAGCACGGTCTTGCCCGATCCGGACTCCCCCACCAGCGCCGTGACCTTGCCCGGCAGCACCCGAAGGCCGACGCCGCGCAGCGCCTCGATCTGGCCGCGGGGCAAGGGGAACGTCACGCGGAGATCTTCGATCCGCAGCAGGTCCATCGAACGGTCGGCGTTGTCTTCCACCATTCATCCACGTCCTTGAAGGCGTTGAACCCGCGCCCTTTTGCCGCTTTCCTGCGGACGGTAGCCCAGCCGCCAGGACCTGTCCATCGGCTTGACCGTCTGTCAGGTTCCGGCCAGCCCCGGCGGTGGCAGAAGCTGTTCCAGCCCCGCCCAGCGACAGGCGGGGTGGTCGCGCGTCAGGGCGAAAAGCGCCGGCAGGAACCGCCACGCCGCCTCGTCATGGACCAGATGGTGCGACAGGATTCCGATCGGCTCCTCCGGGTGCGTCCCGATGGCGCGGGCCAGATCCGCCAGCAGCGTTTCGGGCGGATGGCCGCCGCCGCTGCCGCGCCAGTCCATCAGGTCGACGTGGGTGTTGACCACCCGCAAGGGCGCGGGCCGGGCCGGACCATAGACCGACAGCGCCCGGAACCCCAGCGCGGGCAGGCCCGCCACCACATCGGGCGCGATGCGGTTCCAGGGGGGGACCAGCACCGGCAGCGCCGCCGCCCCGAACAGCGCCGTCAGCCGGTCCTTGCCCCGCGCCAGCGTCTCCAGCACCTCGGGCGCCGGGCGATGGGCGCCCAGTTCCTGCTTCTTCTCGCCGGGGCCGGCGTGGTTTTCATGCGACCAGCCGTGCACCGCAACGGCCACCCCGGCCACGCCATTCAGCCCTTGGGCCAGCGCCGGGCCAGTCCGGGCCGGGATGACCGCCAGGGTCAAGGGAACCGTCCAGTCGCGCGACAGCGCCAGAAGCCGGTCCAGCGGTGCCGTCGGCGCAACCGCGTCGTCGTCCCGCCACCAGAGCGTGACCGACCGCCCTTCCCCGGCCAGCCGGTCCAGCACCCGCAGCAAACTGTCGGTCATCTTCCTCCTCCGCCCAGCGCCTGATCCACCAGCGCGGAAAGGCGTGCCGTTGCGGCATCCATCGAATGGCGTGCCCTCACCCGCTGACGGGCCGCCGCGCCCCGACGCGCCGCGTCGGCCGGATCGGCGATCAGGGCCGCCACCGCATCGGCCAGCGCGGCATCGTCCCCCGGTGCAACCAGTGTGCCCCCGTCGTCCTCCGACACCACTTCGGGCACGCCCGCGGTTCGGAAGGCAATCACCGGAAGGCCGGCAGCCTGTGCCTCAAGGTAGGCCAGTCCGTATGCCTCGCCGACCCCGGGCCAGAGGCAAAGCACCCCCCGCGCCAGAAGCGCCGCGACCTGCGGTGGCGGAAGGGCGCCCAACCAGGAGAGGCGCTCCGGAGGCAGGTCCGCAAACAGCGCGCGCACATCTTCTGCGGCTGGCCCATCGCCCGCGACGCTCAGCCGCCAGTCGCAGGACGCCGGCAGGCGGGACAGCGCGGCGGCCAGATGGCGGTAGCTGTCCAGCTTGTCACCCGGGCGCATCATCGCGACGGTGACGATATGTCCGCGTTCGGGGCAGGGTGGGGCGGCGAAGGGCGCCGGATCGATGAAGGGCGGCAAGTGGGCCAGCCGCGCCCCCGGAACCAGGGCCGACAGACCCGCGGCATCGCGCCCCGACAGGCACAGGTTCAGCACCGCCGCCGCCACCCCTTCCTGCGCCAGCGCCTGTGTCCCGGCCCACAAACCCGTGCCGCGTCGCGCGGACAGGGACGCTTCGCAGGTCATGTAGGGCAGGCCATGCGCCTGGGCGAGCGGCAGGCCGACCAGGTCCGGCGACTTGTAATAGGGATGGTAGCAGAACACGAGGTCCGGGGCCGCCGCTTCCCAAAGCGCGGCGATCCGCTGGCGCTCGGTGGCGGAATGCTGTTTCAGGCGTTCCCATGCGGCGTGGTCGTCGTCACGGGGCAAGTAGGCGCGCAGTTCCGACAGCACCTCTACCTGATGGCCGGCACGCTGCAGGCAGTCGACAAGTTGCCGCGCCATCTTCCGGTCGCCCGACGGCACCGGATGGTCGGGTGACTTCAGCGGTGCGTAAAAGGCGATGCGGGCCATGGCGGCGGTCCCTCCTGTCCGGGCCAAGGCTTATCCCATCCCGGCGCCGGCACCAACCGCGCGCGCACTGGCCCGAGCCGGGACAATCCGGCATAAGGGATGAAGGGCGCGGTGCGTCCCTTGTTCCTGAAGGACGCAGCCATGAGTCGCCTCGACAGTTTCATCCGTCGCATGACGGCGCAGCGTGACGTTCTGAACCATGTGGCTGGCCGCCTGGAACTGGCCCCGGGCGATGTCTTTGAACTGGGCCTTGGAAACGGCCGGACCTACAGTCATTTGCAGGCGCTTTTTCCTGACCGCCGTATCCAAGTGTTCGACCGCGCACTTGCCGCCCATCCCGACTCGGTCCCGCCCGAAGGGGATCTGGTGCTGGGCGAAATCCGCCAGACCACGCTGCGGTTCGAGGGGACGGGCGGGGCGCTGGTGCATGCCGACATCGGAACCGGGATTGACGGCGCCGACAGTGAAACGCTGGCGTGGCTGCCGGCGCGCATTGCGGCTATCCTGGCGCCGGGCGGCGTGGCGGCCAGCGGCCTGCTGCTGGATCATCCGGCGCTTCAGCCGCTGCCCCTGCCCGCGACCGTGGACGAAGGCCGGTACTTCCTTTACCGCCGCCGGACCGCCTGAACGATGCAGGTGCCCTTCCGGCTGGCGCTGATCGCCGATGCCCATTTCCACGACCCTTGCGGGGATTTCGGTGGGGCAGGCATGGTGGTCGATGGCCGCCGCCTTGCCTTCAGACCCTGGTCCGAGATGCGGGCAGCCGGGCGCGCCGTCAACGAAAGCGCCTTCGCCCTGACGGCGGCGCTGGACCGGGCTGCCGCCCAGGGTGCGCGACAGGTGGTGCTGGCAGGGGATTATTCCGACGAAGGCCAATCCGAGAACCTGTCCCGCCTGGCTGTCCTTCTGGCCAAGGCAGAGGCGCGGCATGGTTTCCGTATATTCTGCATACCCGGAAATCATGACTTGTACGGCATTGCGGGCAAGCATGTCGCGGCCCCGTTCGTCACCCGCCCCGGACAGGCGCGCATCGTCACCAGCGACCCGGACCTGCCCGGCGCGATCCTGACTGGGGCGATGCGGCGTCCGGGGCAGGCCGAAGGTCTGGCCGGGCTGGCGCGTTTCGGGCTTCGCCGCCGCCCGACCGATCTGCATTGGGAAAGCCCCTTCGGCACCTCCGACCGCTGGCAGGACCGCGCCTTCACCGCCCGCGCCAGCGATGGCGCCACGGCGCACCGCCTGATCGACGCTTCCTATCTGGTCGAGCCGGAACCGGGCCTTTGGCTGCTGATGATCGACGCCAATGCCTATGAGCCGCGGCCGGGCATCACCGACCCGCGCCGCAAGCGCGCCTTTGTGGATCCGTCCGATGCCGGTTGGAACGCGGTGCTGCGGGTCAAGCCCTTTCTGCTTCACTGGATCGCGGATGTCGCCCGCCGCGCCCGGGACGGCGGCAAGCTCTTGCTGCCCGTTTCGCACTACCCTGTGCTGCCGCCCTTCGCAGGTGAGGGCGACCTGGAGGCTCGGTTGTTCGGAAACACCGCCCTGGCGCGCCGCCAGCCCCTGCCCGAGGTCGGGCAGGCCTTGGCGCAGGCCGGCTTGCGGCTGCACCTTGGAGGGCACCTGCATGTCCGCAGCATCGCAACCGCGACGACACCGCGGGGCAGGATCACCGATGTCGGCCTGCCGTCGCCGGTGGCCTTCGCACCTGCCTTCACCATGCTGGAGAGGGAGGCCGACAGCCTTCGGCTGTGGCCCGTGCCGCTGGGCGACCTGACCCTGCCGGCCGAGCTGCGGGCCTTTCTTGCCGCCGAAGGCGCGGCCCGACCCGATGCGCTGTACGGCGACAGCCTGGCCCTGCGGTTCCGCGAACGGGTGGCGACCCGCCGCCTGCCGCGCGCCCTGCCGCCCGAGGTGCTGGCGGTGCTGCTCCGCCAGACAACGGCCGACCTGCCGCAGATATTCGGCAGCGACCTGGCCCTTCCCTTGGCGGACCTGATGGCCGAGGTGCTGATGCTTCGCGAAGCGGGGATGCTTGCCCTGCCTCATGTGCCGCCGGCGCATCTGGCGTTCTACCGGCGGTTCGCGGCGCGACCGGCCGTTCCGGCGCCGGGCAACCGGCTGGAGGGCTGGCTTTCCGACCTGCGTCAGGTGCTGGCCCTTGCGCTGGGGCGGATCGACGGCGAAGCGGACGGGATCGTGCTTCAGCCCTGAACCGGCGCCACCTGCGGCAGGTCGGCCGCGCGTTTCATCGCAAAGACCGCAACCGGCTGTTCGATGCCGCGCACATCGGTGAGGAGCGGCTCGAACCCCGGAGCGGGTTGCAGGCCGGCCCGGGCCGCGCAGGTGGCGGACAGCACGATCTGCACGCCCAGTTCCTTTGCCTTGCCTTCCAGCCGGCTGGCCAGGTTCACCGTCTCGCCCAGGGCTGTCAGGTCCGTGGCGCCCGTTTCATTCTGCCGCACGGCGCCGATGCGCCCCAGGATCGCGCCGCCGGTGTGCAGGCCGATCCCGATCGACAGGGGCGCAGGCAGCGCCTCGTGCAGTGTCTGGTTGAGCGATTCGAGAACACCGCCCATCGCGCGCGCCGCATTCACCGCCTGGCGCGCGCCTTCTTCCGGCGACACATCCATGCCGAAGATCGCCATGATTCCATCGCCCATGAACTTGTCCACATAACCGCCAGTGTCCTCGATTGTCTCGGCCATGCGCCCCAGGAACTGGTTCAGCAGAAAGACCACGTCATAGGCCAGACGGCCGTGCGAGATGCTGGTGAAGCGGCGCAGGTCGCAAAACAGCACCGTCACCTCTCTTTCGACACCCCAGAAATAGCGGTCCGCGTCCGCCTCGGGTCCGCGCTGCACCTGCGCGGGCAGCAGGGTGGATACCTTGATGTCACCCATGGGGTGGATCTGACACCCCAGTCGCACATTCCCCGGCGCACCGACGCGCCGCAGAACCATCTGTTCCCGCTCGGACGGGGGTTCCAGCGTTTCGGCCCCCGTCAGCACCCGCACCCGGCAGGTCGAACAGCGCGCCCGCCCCCCGCAGACCGAGGCGTGGGGGATCCCGTTGATCCGGCTGATCGCCAGCAGGGACAGGCCGCGCGGCGCCCGGACCGAGACGCCGTTGGAGTAAGTGACCGTGATCCGCATCCCGAACCGGTTGGCCACCATCCACAGCGCCCAGGCAGCCAGCGCCAGCAGCAGCAGGACCAGATAGCCAAGGCGCGTCTGGGCCACGAGGTCCAGCACGCGGGCCAGTTGATCGGGGGTCAGCGCATCGTGGACGCGCCCCTCAAGCCTGACCCGCTGGCCGGCACTGACAAAGCCCGCAAAGGCCAGCGTCGGGATCAGCAGCGCCAGCGCATACCAGAGCCAGAGCAGCGACCGGTACCAGGTCCGGTCGCCCAGCCAGTGGTGCAGCCCGATGCAGGAATGCACCCA
The DNA here is from genome assembly GCA_002356635.1 of Rhodobacteraceae bacterium QY30. GTDB lineage: Bacteria > Pseudomonadota > Alphaproteobacteria > Rhodobacterales > Rhodobacteraceae > QY30. The sequence continues at coordinate 3,227,871 of CP023454.1, read as the reverse complement.
GACAAGCGTCATCATCAGGGCCATGTTCCAGCCGTCCGATGGCCAGACGGCGTTGAGGACATAGGTGTAGTCGTCACTGATGCCGAACATCATGCGCGCCCCGTGCGTGGCCAGTACATGACGGATCAGCAGGAACGGGATCAGCAGCCCGAACAGCATCTGGACCAGGTTCTGCGCCCCGATGCGCAGCGTCTCGGTCCGATAAAGCCGGCCGAGGCCCAGCACCAGATGCAGCGTGGCGGCGGTCAGCAGGACCGAGACGCCCAGCGGATTGCGGGTGATGGCCGTCCGCAGGCGCTGGGCCGCCTCCATCGCATCGATCGACACCAGTCCCAGCGCGTGGTTCAGGAAATGCAGCAGCACGAAGGTAAAGATCACCAGCCCCGAGACAAGCCGCAACTGCGCCGAAATGCGCCCGCGCCGCGATTTTCGGCTGCGCCCGCCAAACCGGGCCTGGAGGCTGCTCATGCCAAGGACTCCGGCCACGACCGGGCCAGGGCCGGACAGGTTACGAAGGTCATGTGTTCGGCCAACGGCAATTCGCCCTTTTCCTCGCGGCGCGCCACCCCGCGGCGACGCCTGTCCTGCAAGGCTGTGACGCTATTCGCGGACCGCCCGGCAGGCAAGCGCATCAGGTGGCGATGGACCCGCTGCCCGCGGGCACTTACTTGCGCCGGACGACCGGGGCGGGCTTCATCTCGGAGAGCAGGGTCTTCAGTCCCAATTCGGCCAGGGCGTGATCCTCGGCTTCGGCCAGGCCGGAAATGGTCAGCATCCCCACGATCCCCACCCCCCGGACGCGGACCGGATGGGCCCCCCCCTGGGCGGCGTGGCCCGCATCGCCGCAGCCATGAAGTGCCAGCGATTCACCCTTTTCGCGCAAGACATGCCGCACCCGCAGCGACGACATGCCGAAAGCAAAGGCGGTGGCCGCCTTGCGGTCGATCCAGCGATCATTCAACGGGGATGTGCCGGGCAGCGCCGCCCGGAACAGGATGCGCTGCGGGGTGCGGATGTCGATGGCGACGGGCAGCGATCCCGACTGCGCCAGGCGAAGCACGATCAAGCCAAGCTTGAGGGCGGTGCTTTCGCTGAAATGCGGCAGGGCCAGGCGCAATTCCCGGGTCCGCAATACGGAAGTATCCATCCGCGATCCTCGTTACTGAACAGGCCGGCCACCCACATCGACTGCGAAAGCGGGACCGACAGACAATCTATATTCACCAAGTTGGCGGGTGTCACCTCCTGTCCGTGCAGGAAGCGCAGAAGGCCGGCGTCAGCGGACCCCCGGCATCGGCAGGGTGTCGGGGTGTTGCAACGCGGCGTCTTTGATCCACAGCTCCACCCCTGCGGGTCCGGCCATGGCGTCCAGGTCCTGCCCCGCCGGAAGCCGCACCCAACCCTGGCAGGCCAAAACGCGATCCCCAAGGGTCAGTTGCCCCGACACGACCAGCAGCTCAAGCCCCCGGACATTCGCCGCCTGGAGGCGGGCGCCGGGCGACCAGGTCTCGATCGTCACCCGTTCCGCGCCGTCGTCGAACAGGCACCTTGCGGTTGCGGCGCCGGGGCGGGGCGGCAGGGTATCCCCTTGTCCGGGTTGGCGCACGATATGGGTACTGTCACCACTGCGGAATTGCCAGAGGCGCACGAAGATCTCGCACCCCTCGGCGGCGGCCGGGCTGTGCGAGGTTCCCGGCGGATTGCGGAAGTAGCTGCCAGCCGGGTAGTCGCCATGTTCATCCTGGAAGGTGCCGGTCAGGACCAGGATTTCCTCGCCCCCGGAATGGACATGGGGCGGAAAGGCGCTGCCCGGCGCATAGCGCACGATCGAGGTGGCGCGGGCGACTTCGTCCCCCTCGCGGTACAGCATCCGGCGGTCCACACCCGCGGCAGGGCTGGGCACCCAGTCCATCCGCCCGGCATCCAGAATCACGGGCTGCGTCAGGTCGGCATTGATCTGCATGGTTTCCCCCGCGCTGTTCGCCCGATCCCGTGGCCCGGCCCCGGACTTCCATCACGGCACGGGCGCCGGCCGCGCCTTCCGGTGCGCCCGGCTCCATAGTCTCATGGCCGCCGCCTTCAGGGCAGCGGGTTTCGGATCACTTCAACTTGATGCAGAAATGCTTCCGCACCGGCTTTTCGATCTTCCAGGTTCCCTTGAAGCCGGGCTCGACCACGAAACCGTCGCCCGGGTTCATGGTCACCGGCGCCCCGTCGTCTGGCGTGATGGTGATCTGGCCTTCGATCAGGTGCACGAATTCGTAGAAGGCATAGGTCGCATGCCAGGTGCCGGGGGTTGCCTCCCAGGTGCCGCTGATGACGCTGCCGTCGATCGAGGTGTGCTGCACCCAGGTCTTCATCGTCGGGTTGCCCTCGACCTTGGTCCAGCCGTCCAGATCGGTCAGCCGCGGATCGGCCCCCGGCGCGGGGAAACGGAAAACCATATCGCTCATGTCAGTCCTCCCAGACTTGGTCCTGTTCTCTGCCCTTGGTGGTACGATCCTGTGGTCAGGCTGGCAAGGTTCATCGGGGTCCACCGCCCGCCGCGTGCCCCGATCCGGCTTGCGGAAGGGCGGTTTTTCGATTTCCTTGCCGAACCGCGCCGCTATGGTGCAACGCAGAAAAAAGGGCAGGGCGGGCCCGGGATCGCGGTCGATCCGGGGGCGCCTGCGGGCCGGAGAAGGGAACGAACATGTTGATCCGCAAGGCAACGGCTGCAGACGCCGGACATCTGGTGCACTTCATCAACATGGCGGCTGATGACCTGCCGCTGCATTTCTGGACGAAGTCCGTGGGCGAAGGCGGCGACCCCTGGGCCTGGGGACAGGAACGCGCGGCGCGCGAGACAGGAAATTTCTCCTATCGCAACGCCTGGCTGGCCGAAGTGGACGGAAAGGTGGCTGCCTGCCTTCTGGGCTATCCCGCCGAGACCGAGCCTGCGCCGATCGACCCGGACACCCCGCCGATCTTCGTTCCGCTTCTGGAGCTTGAGGCGCTGGCGCCGGGGTCGTGGTATCTGAACGTGCTGGCGACCTACGAAAACTTCCGTGGCAGGGGCTGCGGCCGGGCGCTGCTGGCGCAGGCCGAGGATGTAGCGCGGCAGGCCGGGCTGTCGACGATCAGCCTGATCGCGGCGGACACCCATCAGGATGCGCTGCGCCTTTACGCCGCGTCGGGATACCACGAGGTGGCACGGCGTCCGGTCGTCAAGCAGGACTGGGCCGTCGATGCGTCGGAATGGATCCTGTTCACGAAGCCGGTTCTCTAGCCCGGCGCCATCGTGCCATTCAGGGCGGGTGTGGCGACCCCGGCAGGATTCGAACCTGCGACCTACCGCTTAGGAGGCGGTCGCTCTATCCCCTGAGCTACGGGGCCACGCGTTCTCTGGAATAGGGTCGGGGGGCGCCTTTGGCAAGGAAAAGGCCACGCTGGCGAAGGCGGGCGCGCCGGTTTCCTGTGCGCGCCGCTGCGGTATCCCGCAGGGCAAGGGCTTTCCCGGCGGGCGGAGGGTCGCCGGGCACAGGGTTGTTCGCGGTTGAAGACCTCCGGTCGATGGGGCAAGGTCCGGGACGGATCATATTGGCATTGCAGGACGTTTTTCGATGACGCGAACCCCGGGACTGATCGGCGTCTTTGGCGTGACAGGCTTCATCGGCACGGCGCTGTGCAGGGCGCTTGCCGCGCGCGGATATGACCTGCGCGGCGTGTCGCGCCACATCAGCCAGGATTTCCGCAACGCCCACGCCGCGCCGAACGTCGAACTGGTCGAGGCGTCGATCCAGGATCCCTTCGCGATCGCGGCATCGCTGCAAGGGGTGGATACTGTCGTGCAGCTGATCTCGACCTCCTCGCCGGGGCTGGGGAACCGCTTCATCACCTCGGACATCATGGACAACGTGATCCCCCATGTCACTGCGATCGAGGCGGCGCTGAGCATCGGGGTCAAGCGCTATATCTTCGTCTCGTCCGGCGGGGCCGTCTATGGTGCCGGTGCGCCGGTACCCACCCCGGAGCACGCCGCGACCTTCCCGCTGAGTTCGCACGGCATTACCAAGCTGATGATCGAGAAGTATCTGGCGCTGTACGGGGCGCAGGATGACCTGGACTATGTGGTCCTGCGCCCGTCGAACCCCTATGGGCCGGGGCAGACCTTCCGCAAGGGGCAGGGCCTGATCCCCGCCGTTCTGCAACGGGTGACGCGGGGGCAGGCCGTCCAGGTCTTCGGCGACGGCAGCGCCGAGCGGGACTACATCTTCATCGACGACGTTCTGGATGCGATCGAGGCGGCGATCCTGCGGCCCGAGGCGCGCCAGCAGACCTTCAACATCGGCTCGGGCCGGGGCATGTCTGTGGTGGCCCTTCTGGATGCGCTGCAAGAAGCCATGGGCCGCCCGATCCTGCGCGAGTTCGTTCCGGTCCGAAAAAGCGATGTGCCGCGCAGCATCCTGGACATTTCCAAGGCCCGGACCGTGATGGACTGGGCGCCCAGTGTGGACCTGACCGACGGGGTCACGCGCACCCTGCGCGCGCATGGGTTGGTGCCGTGACTCTGCGGCACGGGGTGGAATGGCCGGGACCCGCGTCGGGATACGTGGTGATAGCGCAATCAAAGGGGCTTGGACGAACCGGGTCCGGGGGTTTATGCAGAAAGGGTGAACCCGTTCCAGCCGAGGGGGAAGCCTGACCGTGACCACGAAGCCGCCCGCCGATCCACGTCGTCCGCTGACCCTTCGGGATGTGTCGGAAGCCTCCGGCGTGTCGGAGATGACCGTCAGCCGCGTGTTGCGCAACCGCGGGGACGTGTCCGACAGCACCCGTGAACGCGTTCTCGAGGCGGCCCGAACGCTGGGCTACGTGCCCAACAAGATTGCCGGCGCGCTGGCGTCGCAGCGCGTCAATCTGGTGGGTGTGGTGATCCCGTCCCTGTCGAACCTGGTGTTTCCCGAAGTCCTGTCCGGGATCTCGCAGGAGCTTGAGGAAACCGGACTGCAACCCGTCTTCGGCGTGACCGACTACAACCAGGACCGCGAAGAAGCCGTGCTTTACGAAATGCTCAGCTGGCGGCCCACGGGGATGATCGTCGCGGGGCTGGAACATTCCGATGCGGCCCGGGCGATGTTGCAGAACGCGGGTGTCCCCATCGTCGAGATCATGGACGTGGATGGCGAACCGGTGGATTCGGTCGTCGGCATCTCGCACAAGCGGGCGGGTCTGGAAATGGCCCGCGCGATCGTCAAGGCGGGCTATCGCAAGATCGGCTTCCTGGGCACCAAGATGCCGCACGACCACCGCGCGCGAAAGCGGCTGGAGGGGTTCGAGGCGGGTCTGGCCGAGGCCGGGCTGACGCTGGCCGATACCGAATTCTACTCGGGCGGGTCGGCCCTCCTGAAGGGCCGCGAGATGACCGAGGCGATCCTGAAACGCAGCCCGGACCTGGATTTCCTTTATTATTCCAACGACATGATCGGTGCGGGCGGGCTGCTTTACTGCCTGGACAAGGGAATTGATGTGCCGGGCAAGCTGGGACTGGCAGGATTCAACGGGGTGGATCTTCTGGACGGCCTGCCCCGCCGGCTGGCCACGATGGACGCCTGCCGCCGCGAAATCGGCCGCCGCGCCGCGGCCATCATCGCCGGGCGCAGCGAAAGCGGTCTGGTCGGCGGCGAGCGGATCGAACTTTCACCCACAATCCAGTTGGGCGACACGATCCGCAGGACAAGCTAGCCCCCCAAGATCGTCGTCAGCCGGGGCGGGTGCTAACCCGCCCAGATCTGCCAGATCAGGCGCAGCGCCAGCACGGTCGAGCTGACCACCAGCAGGGGTTTGATCAGCCGCGCGCCGTTCCGCATCGCCAGCCTTGCGCCGATCTGCGCCCCGGCCGCCTGCGCCAGCCCCATCACCACGCCAAGGCCCCAGAAGGGTGCCCCGGCCAGCGCGAAGGCCAGAAGACTGCCGATGTTCGAGGCGAAGTTCAGAAGTTTGGTATGCGCCGTCGCCTTCAGCACGCCGTAACCTGCCAGAAGCACGAAACCGATCATGAAGAAGGCTCCGGCCCCCGGCCCGACCAGCCCGTCATACATCCCGATCAGTGGAACCACGGTGATCCCGTAAAGCGCGGGGGTCATCCGCTGGGCCCGGTCGAAATCGCTCAGCCCGGGCTTCAGGGCGAAGAACAGCGCGATGCCGATCAGGATTACCGGCAGCACAAGGCGAAGCGCCTCGGTCGGGATCAGGGGCACCAGAGAGGATCCGACCACCGCCGCCAGGAACGAAGCCAGCGCCGGGCGGAGCTGCGCGCGCGGATCGACATGGCCGCGCCGGGCATAGGCATAGGCTGCCATCCCCGACCCGAAGGCGCCCTGCACCTTGTTGGTTGCCAGCGCATTCAACGGCGGCACCCCCGCCAGCATCAGCGCGGGCAGGGTGATCAGCCCGCCGCCCCCTGCGATGGAATCGATGATTCCGGCCACGAAGGCCGCCGCCGCCAGCATCGTCACGACCTCGGCCGTCAGCTCATACATCATCGCCATGTCCTCCGCCCCTTCGTCCGGCCACGGCGGGGGCGCAAAGTCAAGGCCGGTGCGCCGCTCACCGCCTTGTGAGCGGCGCGCCGAGATCTCTTTTCACCGAAGAAATCGCGTGTATACACGGCGTCAAGAAACGTTGGGGCAGAGAACGGACATGCGTGTACTGGCGGTGTTGTCATTGTGTCTGGCAGTGCTGGGGGTTGCGGGCTGCGGATCGAAGTTCCGCAGCTACAACGGCCCCGAGGTGACGCAGCTTCTGGTCAAGAAATCCGAACGGAAGATGTATCTTCTGCACGGCAATGAAGTTCTGAAGGAATACAAGATCGCACTGGGCGGAAATCCGGTCGGTCCGAAGCAGGTCGAAGGCGACAGCCGCACGCCCGAGGGCCTCTACCACATCGACCGCCGCAATCCCAATTCCGCCTATCACCTGTCGCTGGGAATTTCCTACCCGAATGATCAGGACCGCGCCAATGCCAAGGCGCTGAACCAGGAGCCGGGCGGAGACATCTTCATCCACGGGCGCGCCAAGGCAAATCGCGGACGGGGCAAGGACTGGACGGCGGGCTGCGTTGCCGTGAAGGACCGGCAGATGGAAAAGATCTATTCCATGGTCCGGGTCGGAACGCCGATCTACATCGTTCCCTGACAAGGCCCGCGCATCGCCGGGAAGGACGAACGGCGGCCCCTTGGCCGCCGTTGGTGTTTCAAGGACCGCGCGGCCATCAGCCGCCGGTCACCAGGGTCCACCAGATCTTTCCGCTCGGCTCCTGGAACCAGGAAAAGCCAAGGTCGCGCGCGTTGCGGTCCATCAGCACGTTCCGGGTGTCGGCCAGTTCCATCCAGGCGGTCAGGGTCTGGGTTTCGTTTTCGTAGCTTTCCGAGATGTTCTCGCCCAGAAGCCGCCCGCCGTAGCCCGCGCGCTGGGCCCGCAACAGCGCCGACGACCCGTCCGACCCGAAATGCCAGGGCCGGTTCTGCACCGCCATGTCGCGCGAATGCGTCGCGGCGGCAGCGGTCAGCTGCGCGTTCAGCTGAAGCGGTGGCGCACCGGCAGCCCCCCGCAGCGTGTTGATGCTGTCCAGCATGTTGTAGGTGACCCGGCCCTCGTCCCCGGGGTTGATCCGGTAGACTTGCGGCAGCGGCTTGCCGTCGGGGCCCAGCTGCTGTTCGACAGCGGGGGCGGCGCAGGCGGCCAGCAGGGCCGCGCCCATCAGCGCCAAGCCTGTACGACGATTGATCATCGGTGTCCTCAACCTTTGTTTTTCAGGCTGTCTAACGCGCCCGTGCGGAAGGATCAAACTTGATGTGGGCCATCGGCGGATGCTGACGCAGGTTTGAATTGAGGTTGCATCGGCGGGCAAATAATGTCTTTGGGTGCGCAAAAAACAATCGGCAGAACCACCCCGAGCACAGGACATACCCCATGAGCTCTGACTCAGACTTCAAACCCGGTCGCCGCAAGTTCCTTGGCACCGCGGTGGCGCTTGGCGCCGTGTCGCTGGCCGCCCCGGCCCTGGCGCAGACCAACGACGGCACCGTCGAGATCGAGAACGACCTGAACTCGAACTATCGGCGCAACATCTCGAGCTTTCGGTCGCTGCAATGGCAACCCTACTTCGAGAATACGAAACGCGGCGCGATCCTTGTCGACATCACGTCGCGGGCGCTGCACTTCTGGTCCGAGGACCAGACGATCTACAAGCTTTATCCCACCTCGGTGCCGCTGAGCGAAGACCTGACCCGCCGCGGCCGGACCGAAGTGGTGCAGAAGGTGGTCAATCCGCCCTGGCGTCCGACGCCGTCGATGCGCGAGCGCAACCCCGAGTGGCCCGAGCTTGTCCCGGGCGGCGATCCGAAAAACCCGCTGGGACCGCGGGCGCTGTACCTGTCGTGGCAATACTACCGCATCCACGGCACGCATGACACGCGCAAGATCGGTCGCCGGTCGTCCAACGGCTGCATCGGCCTGTACAATGAACACATTTCCGAGCTGTTCAATCTGGCGCAGGTCGGCACACAGGTGTTGCTAATTTGACGCCACATACGAATTTTCTGTTTACCCCCTGACTCGCGGTTGCAAAAATCCGCCGGTGCGCGTTACTGACCAATACGAGGTACAGCAAAGAATGCCCCGGCGGTCCTCAGTTCCAAAGCCGGGGTGCAGATGGAGAATGCTCAAATGAAAAAGATCGCGCTTGCCGCCGCTCTCTCGGTCGCTGCTTCGTCGGCTTTCGCCGGCGGCATCGAAGCTCCGGTGACCCCGGAAGTCGAAGTCACCAAATCGGCCTCGTCCTCGGGCGGCGTGCTGGTTCCGCTGCTGCTGCTGGTCCTGGTGGCCGCTGCTGTCGCCAGCAACTGATCTCTGATCTTCGGATCAATGGAAAAGGCGGTGGGCTGCCCACCGCCTTTTTCTTATGCCGCTGGCCCGAGAGTGGCGCGGGGCAGGCCGCTCCTTAGACCCAGCCCGCCAGGTTCTGCCCGATGACCGCCATCAGCGCCCGGATATGGGCGTCATCGTCGTTCAGGCAGGGGATGTAGGTAAAGCTTTCGCCCCCCGCATGTTCGAAGGCTTCGCGGATCTCGCCGTTGATCTCTTCCAGCGTCTCGATGCAGTCTGATGAAAACGCGGGCGAAATCACGGCTATGTTCTTCTTCCCGGCCTTCGCCAGTTCCGCCACATGTTCCACTGTATAGGGCCGCAGCCATTCCTCGGGGCCGAACACCGACTGGAAGGTGGTGTCGATGGCGCCCTTGTCCCAGCCTAGCCGTTCCCTGAGCAGGCGCGAGGTCTTTTGGCACTGGCAGTGATAGGGATCGCCCTCCATCAGATAGCGTTTGGGCATCCCGTGATAGCTGGCCACCAGCACGTCGGGCTTGCGGTCAAGCTTGGCGTAGGCCTGTTCGACGGATTGCGCCAGCGCTTCGATGTAAAGCGGGTGCTCGAAGTATTCCGGAACCGTGCGCACCGCGGGCTGGCGCTTTTCCTCCATCAGCGCACGGAAGAACTGGTCATTCGCCGTGGCCATCGTGGCGCCTGCGTATTGCGGATAAAGCGGCAGGAACAGGATCTTTTCACAGCCCGCCTTCACCATCCGCGACACCACGTCCCTGGTCGACGGATTGCCGTAGCGCATGCAGAAATCGACCATGACGCCATCGCCATACTGCGCCGCCGCCGCGTCGCGCAGCTTTTCGACCTGCGCCTTGGTGATGGTCATCAACGGGCTTTCGCCCCTGTCGTGGTTCCAGATCGACTTGTAGTTCTTGCCGGAGCTGAAAGGCCGCTTTGTCAGGATGATCAGCTGCAGAAGCGGCTGCCATTTCCAGGATGGATAGTCGATCACCCGCTTGTCCGACAGGAATTCGTTCAGATAGCGCCGCATCGGCCAGTAATCATAGCCATCCGGCGTGCCCAGATTGGCGATCAGAATCCCGATACGGGCGCGGGGCACGGCCGGGTGATTGGAGGGGGCGTGGGCCAGACGGCCCTGGCCGGGCTTGTCCTGTTGGGCGAGCAACTGAGTCATGGGTCCAACGCTCCGAATTGTGCTTGGGCCTTAAGTATCGGTTGTGCCGGCATCTGCAACCCCGCCAGAAGGCGGGATCAGGACGTCGGGCCTGTGCGTTCGCGCACACCCAGCGCGTCGGCCAACCGGGTCAGCGCCGATCCGGGGCGCAACGGCTTTTGCTGGCTGTCGTCGGGGGCCCAGCCGGTCAGCACGATCAGGCTGAAGGTGGCGACGATCCGGTCGTCGTCGGCGGGGAAGTTCTGGGCATAGATCCGCGCCGCCTCGGGAAACAGCGCGCGCGGAGCCGGTTGGCGCGGTCGGGCCGCAAGGGCGCTGGTCTCGCCCATGGCGCGCAGGTCGGCGACCAGATGGAACAGGGTGCGATAGGTCACGCGCCGCGTCAGCGCATCCGCAACCGGCAGCGCGAAACCGGCCCGCTGCAGCAGCGCGCCCAGATCGCGGATTTCCCCCATCGGCAGCACGCGTGGCGACAGCCCGCCCCGCAAGGCGGCCTCGGCCTCGGCCAGGCTGGTGCGAAGTTCGTGCAGGGTCTGCCCGCCGAAGGTGATTCCCAGGAACAGCCCGTCCGGCCGCAGCGCCTGGCGGCACTGGATCAGTTGGCCTACCGGATCGTTGGCCCAATGCAGACCCAGCGCATGGATCACCAGGTCATGCGCACCGGGCGACAGTGACAGCGTCTCGTCGTCGGGGATGATGTGGGCGCCCGGCAACAGATCCTGCCAGACCTCGGGGAAAGCGGTCACGATCGCGGGTGCCGTAAACCTTCTGTTAACCTCGGCCAGTCTTTCCTCGACCTCGGCGACGGCCTCGGCGTGCAGGAACAGCTCGGCCCCCTGCGCCCGGGCGCGGAGGCGGTGGCGCAGAAGTGCGGCGCGGTCGGTCAGGATCGGAGGCATGGACATGGTCGGGGACCCTACCGCGCTTGGGCATGGAATGCAAAGCGGGCTGCGGCAGCTGGGGATGGCGGTGCTGCACCAGTTGTTCCCGCCGCAGTGCCTTTCCTGCGGGGCGCGGGTCGATGACGATTTCGCCCTTTGCGGTCCCTGTTGGCGCGAAACGCCCTTCGCGCTGGGCCTGGCCTGCGATGGCTGCGGCGCGGCCCTGCCCGGACAGGATGAGGGCCGGCTGGAACATTGCGACGAGTGTCTTTCCGCGCCGCGCCCCTGGTCCCGGGGCCGCAGCGCGCTGGCCTACCGCGACAACGGCCGGCGGCTGGTGCTGGCCCTGAAGCATGGCGACCGGCTGGACCTGGCGCGACCCATGGCGGAATGGATGGTCCGTGTCGCGGCGCCGATCCTGTCGCCCGACCTGCTGGTGGCACCCGTGCCGCTGCATCGCTGGCGCCTGCTGCGACGCCGCTACAACCAGTCGGCGCTTTTGTCTGCGCGGGTCGCGCGGCTGGCGGGGCTGGACCACTGCCCCGACCTGCTGCTGCGTCCCCGCGCCACCCCCAGCCTGGAAGGGCGAAGCCGGACCCAGCGTTACGAGACGCTGGCCGATGCGATCCGCGCCCATCCGCGCCGCGCGTCCCGCATCGCCGGGCGCAAGATCCTGCTGGTCGATGACGTCATGACCTCGGGCGCGACGCTGTCGGCGGCGACGGATGCCTGTCTTGCCGCCGGTGCGGCCGAGGTGCGGGTGCTGGTACTGGCCCGCGTTGCGAAGGACGGCTGACGGACTATATTGGAGAAGACCCAGGATATCAGGACACTCCATGCAGCGCGTCGAGATCTACACCACCCCCACCTGTCCCTATTGCACCGCCGCCAAGCGCCTGCTGATGAAAAAGGGCGTGCGCTTCGAGGAAACCGACGTCTCGGGCGATCCGGCCAAACGGGCCGCCATGACCCAGCGGGCCCACGGGCGCCGCACCGTGCCGCAGATCTTCATCGGCGGCCAGCACGTCGGCGGTTCGGACGACCTGCACGCGCTGGAATACGATGGCAAGCTGGACGCGCTGTTGCAGGGCGCGGCGTGAAGGCGGCGCTGATCCAGCTTTCGGTGTGCGACGACCCGGCGGCCAACCTGCCCGTGACGTGCGATCTGGTGCGCCAGGCGGCGGGGCAGGGCGCGGGCTTCGTCCTGACGCCCGAGGTGACGAATTGCCTGTCGTCCGACCGGGATCATCAGCGCGCCGTGCTTTGCCATGAAGAAGACGATCCCACGCTGGCCGCGCTTCGCGCCCAGGCGGCCGATCTGGGGATCTGGCTGCTCGTCGGCTCATTGGGGATCAAGACGCATGATGCGGATTGCCGCTTTGCGAACCGGTCCTTCCTGATCGGACCCGATGGCGCCGTCGCGGGGCGCTATGACAAGATTCACATGTTCGACGTGAACGTGTCCGAGACCGAGCAGTATCGCGAATCCGCCGGCTACCGGCCCGGCACCCGTGCCGTTGTCGCCCGAACCCCCTTTGCCACGCTGGGCCTGTCGGTCTGCTATGACCTGCGGTTTGCGTATCTTTACCGCGCGCTTGCCAAGGCCGGGGCCAATGTCCTTTGCGTTCCCGCCGCCTTCAACGACACCACCGGCGCCGCGCATTGGGAGGTTCTCCTGCGCGCCCGCGCGATTGAAACCGGGTCCTACGTCCTGGCCCCGGCGCAGTGCGGCAGCCACGCCAGTCACAATGGTCGCCCGCGCCGCACCTGGGGGCATTCGCTGGCCGTGGCCCCTTGGGGCGAGGTTCTTGCCGATGGCGGGACCGAGGTGGGGATCAGCTATGTCACGCTGGACATGGCAGAGGTGTCCCGCGCACGGTCGCGCGTTCCCTCATTGACCCATGACCGCCCCTTCGAACCGCCCAACTGACATGAGCGACAGCGAACCACTGGCCGCGGCCCTGTTTTCAGAGGTCTTCATGACCGACCAGCTGGCCCGCAACCGGCTGTCGAAAGCCTTGCCCAAGGGGATGGAGCTGAGCCATTTCTCGGTTCTGAACCATCTTGCCCGCGCTGTGGATGAACGCACGCCGGCCCAGCTGGCGAAGATCTTCCATGTCACGCGCGGGGCGATGACCAACACCCTGACGAAGCTGGAATGGGCCGGCCATATCCACATCCGCCCCGACTGGGACGACGCCCGGCAGAAATTCGTCTCGATCAGTCCTTCAGGCCGGGCGGCGCGGGACGCCGCGCTGGCCGCCATCGCGCCGGTAATCGGCGATGTGGTTCGGGCGGTGGGGGCGGAAAAGGTGCGCGCCGCGCTGCCGGTGCTGCGCGAGCTGCGCCTGCGGCTTGAGCGGGACTAGACGCCCTCGTCAGGGTTGTAGCTCCAGCCGGTAGGATCGCGCGCTCCAGCCATCCAGGGTGCACCGGACGCGAATCATCAGGTGATCCACGCCCTGCGGCAGTTGGATTCCCGTCAGCTCTTCCTGGATCGGTTCGCCGTCCAGGTGCGGATGGGTGATCTCGGCAAAGGCCAGGACCGTGCCATCCGGTGCCAGAACCTGCCAGCCGCTGGCGTAATGGTCCCAGCCGCTGTCCGGGTGCCGGATCACCGCGCGGACCGTCCAGCCATCGCCTTCCGGAACGATGCTGGCCGATGCGACCTTGGGCGCCTCGGCCCCGGCAAGAGTGGCGGTGGAAAGGCCGGACAGGACGGCAAGCAGAAGGGCGCGCAGCTGGATCATGGTCTCGCGACAGTCTCAGAAAGGGCGTGGAATGACACGTCACTTTGGTGTGTCGGACATGAGAATGCGCCGTGATTGTGACCAGAATTCCCGCCTGAGCGTCATCCACAGCACCAGTGCCGTGCCCAGGGCCAAGGCCAGCGGCGACGCCAGCCAACCCAGCGCGCCCATGCCGAAATAGACGCTTCGCAAGCCTCGGTTGAAGTTCTTGGCGGCGTGGATGTTGATTTCACCGGCCTGCCGCGCACGTGCTTCGGCCATGGGATCGGCGGGGTCGTTCGGAACCGCCGCCATCACGATTGCGCAATACCCGAACAAGCGGTGCGACCAGACGAAGTTCAGGAAGGCATCCGCCACGAAGAACAGCACCGGCAGAAGTCGCAGTTTCCAGACCAGCGGGTCATGGGGTGCGGCGTTCAGATCCTGCGCGAGTCCTTCGATGGCGGTCGGATTGCCCATCATGGCCAGGATCCCGCCAATGGCCAGCATCGTGGCCGAGGCGAAGAAGGCCGTCCCCTGCCGCAGGCTGTCGACGATGGTGGCGTCGAAGATTCGCGGCTGGCGGTGCAGGAACGTCAGCATCCATTCCCGGCGATAAGTCTTCATCAGCGCCGAGACCGACGGATATCCGGCGGGCGGCTTTTCGACCAGACGCCCCACGGCCAGCCAGGCAACCATGATCGCCGTCACGGCCAGGATGTCGGCCATGGACAGCACCTCTGGGCGGAGTGCGGGAAAAGGCGGGGTCATTCACGTCCTCTGCACATGATTGTCAACTGTGGCACGGCGCGGCATAACATTCCCTGAACGGCTGGAGGAGCCCTTCATGGAGATGCCGCCCCCCGATCCTGCCATCCTGTCGCGCAAGGACCAGATCGTTGCGGGGCTGCGCGCGATTCTGCCCGCCGATGCGGTGATCGACGATCCGGTCGAGACACGCGCCTATGAATGCGATGCGCTGTCGGCCTATCGCTGCCCGCCATTGGCTGTGGTCCTGCCGCGCAGCACGGCGGAAGTCGCGGCGGCGCTGCGGTTCTGTCACGAACAGCGGGTGCCAGTGGTGCCCCGCGGTGCCGGAACCTCGCTGGCCGGTGGGTCCATGCCGACGGCGGATTCGGTGGTTCTGGGCGTCGCGCGCATGACCTCGGTACTGGAGGTCGACTATGCCGACCGTTTCATCCGGGTCGAGGCCGGGCGCACCAACCTGTCGGTCACCGGCGCGGTGGAAAGCGCGGGGTTCTTCTACGCGCCCGATCCATCAAGCCAACTGGCCTGCGCCATTTCGGGCAATATCGCGATGAATTCGGGCGGTGCGCATTGCCTGAAATACGGCGTGACGACCAACAACCTTCTGGGGGTGACGCTGGTGCAGATGGACGGCACGGTGGTGACACTGGGCGGGCCATTCACGGAATCGGGCGGGCTGGATTTGCTGGGCCTTGTCTGCGGATCGGAAGGGCAGCTTGGGGTGGTCACGGAAGCCACCCTGCGCATCCTCCCCAAACCCGAAGGCGCGCGGCCCGTCCTGATCGCCTTTTCCGCCAACGACATCGCGGGCGCCTGCGTGGCCGACATCATCCGCGCCGGCATCCTGCCCGTGGCGATCGAGTTCATGGACCGTCCCTGCATCCGCGCGACCGAAGCCTTCGCCCAGGCCGGCTACCCCGATTGCGAGGCGCTTCTGATCGTCGAGGTCGAAGGATCCGCGCCCGAAATCGACGAACAGATCGCCCTGATCCGCCAGATCGCCGCGCGGCACACCCCCATCGAATTCCGCGAGGCCCGGAGCGAGGACGAGGCGCGGCGCATCTGGCTGGGCCGGAAGGCGGCCTTTGGCGCGATGGGCCAGATCAACGACTACATGTGTCTGGACGGCACGATCCCGGTGTCAGCCCTGCCCGAGGTGCTGCGCCGCATTGGCGAGCTGAGCCGCGAGGCGGGGCTTGAGGTGGCGAATGTCTTTCACGCGGGCGACGGCAACATGCATCCGCTGATCCTTTACAACGCCAATACCCCCGGCGATCTGGAACGCTGCGAAAGGCTGGGGGCGGAGATCCTGAAGCTCTGCGTCGAGGTGGGCGGATGCCTGACCGGCGAACATGGCGTCGGCGTGGAAAAGCGCGATCTGATGCGGGTTCAGTTCCGCCCCGCCGATCTGGAGGCGCAGATGCGGGTGAAGGACGTGTTCGATCCGCGCTGGCTGCTGAACCCTGCCAAGGTCTTTCCGCTGGATGCCAGCGCGGCGCGGCGCGCTGCATGAGCCATCGCCCCGAAACCGAAGCCGAACTGGCCCAGCTGGTCCGTGACCTGCCCGGCCCCGTGTCCGTGCGGGGCGGCGCGACGCGGGCCGGGCCTGCGGCGGGGCCGGAAATCCGCACCGGCGGGTTGTCGGGCGTGGTGCTGTATGAACCCGCCGCGCTAACGCTGGTCGTGCGGGCCGGGACGCCGCTTTCCCAGGTCGAGGCGGTGCTGGCCGCCGAAGGCCAGCGCCTGCCGTTCGAGCCGGGCGACTGGCGCGCGGTTCTGGGAACCGAAGGGACCAGCACGATCGGCGGCGTGGTGGCGGAAAATGCCTCGGGCCCGCGCCGGGTGCAGGCGGGGGCCTGCCGTGACAGCCTGATCGGCGTGCGGTTCATTGATGGCCGGGGCGACGTGATCGCCAACGGCGGTCGGGTGATGAAGAACGTCACCGGCTATGATCTGGTGAAGCTGATGGCCGGCAGCCGGGGCCGGGTGGGCGTATTGACCGAACTTTCGTTCAAGGTGCAACCCATCGCGCCTGCGCAGGCGACCGTGATCGTCGATGTGCCGGTCGGGGCCGCCCCCGCCGTGCTTTCGGCGGCCCTTGGATCACCTTTCGACGTGACGGGCGCCGCCTGGGTCGCGGGGCAGGGGGCGCTGCTGCGCGTCGAAGGGCTGCCCGGGTCGGTCGCCTATCGTTCCAAGGAATTGCAGAACCTGCTTTCCGCCTTGGGCGCGGCGCGGATCGAGGACGACGCGGCGATCTGGACCGCGGTGCGGGACGTGGCGCCGCTTGCAGGGCTTCCGGGCGATTTGTGGCGCTTCCACCTGCGTCCCTCGCAGGCGGGCGCGGTGGCGGCGCGGATTGGCGGTGCGGTCATGCTGGATTGGGGCGGGGGGTGCCTGTGGGCGCGGGTTCCGCGCGGGGTCGATGCCCGCGCCATCGCCGCGCCCTTCGATGGCCACGCGCGGCGGATGTCCGGCACGGGCCTTGCCCCGGCCGATCCGCCCGAACCGCAGGCGGTGGCCCGGATCACGGATGGATTGCGGGCCGCCTTCGACCCGCGCGGGATATTCTCAGGGGATGCCGATGCAGACGTTCTTTACCCCTAAACAGCTTCAGGACCCGGGGATCGCCACGTCAAACAAGATCCTGCGGACTTGCGTGCATTGCGGGTTCTGCACGGCGACCTGCCCGACCTATCAGGTGCTGGGCGATGAACTGGACAGCCCGCGGGGCCGCATCTACCTGATCAAGGAGATGCTGGAATCCGGTCGCCCCGCCGATGCCCGAACGGTCAAGCATATCGACCGCTGCCTGTCCTGCCTGGCCTGCATGACGACCTGCCCGTCGGGCGTGCATTACATGCACCTGATCGACCATGCCCGCGCCTATGTGGAAGCGACCTACCGCCGCCCCTTCGTGGACCGGATGCTGCGCCGGGTTCTGGCGCTGATCCTGCCCTATCCGGGGCGCTTCCGGTTGGCGCTGCGCGGCGCGAAACTGGCGCGGCCCTTCGCGCGGTTTCTGCCCGATCCGCGCCTGCGCGCCATGCTGGACATGGCGCCGCGCGACATTCCTCCGCCCAGCCTGAATGACCGCCCCCAGGTCTTTCCGGCCGAAGGCGAACGGCGGCACCGGGTGGCGCTGCTGACCGGCTGCGCGCAGCGGGCGCTGAACACCGATATCAACGACGCCACCCTCCGGCTTTTGCGGCGGATGGGGTGCGACGTGGTGGTGGCCCGTGGCGCGGGGTGCTGCGGAGCGCTGACCCATCACATGGGGCGCGTGGACGACAGCCACCGACAGGCCGCCGCCAACATCCGCGCCTGGATGGGGGAAAAGCGCGGGACGGGGCTGGATGCGATCCTCATCAACACCTCGGGCTGCGGGACGACGGTCAAGGACTACGGCCACATGTTCCGGGGCGACGCACTGGCCCAGGACGCGGCAGAGGTGTCGGCGCTTGCCGCCGACATCACCGAATTCCTCGCCCGGATCGGCTACCGCGGCGCGGCGCCGCTGCCATTGCGCGTGGGCTATCACGCGGCCTGTTCGCTACAGCATGGCCAGCAGGTGAAATCCGCGCCGAAGGACTTGCTGAAAGCCGCCGGGTTCGTGGTGGCCGAGCCGGCAGACAGCCACCTGTGCTGCGGTTCGGCCGGAACCTACAACCTGTTGCAACCCGAAATCTCGGCGCAGCTTCGGTCGCGCAAGGTGGCGACGCTGGAGGCGATTCAGCCGCAGCTGATCGCAGCGGGCAACATCGGCTGCATGATGCAGATCGGCAGCGGCACCGGGGTACCCGTCCTCCACACGGTCGAGCTGCTGGACTGGGCCTCGGGCGGCCCGGTGCCGAAGGCGGCGCGGGATGTCGTCGGCGGGCTGTCCCCCGCGCCCGGGCTGTCATAATCTGGCCGCACTGCCGGACTAGGGCAGGTGGCCTGGCCGGTGGAAGGGGGGCATGATGCGATCGATTCTGGTGGCCCTGATGCTGTGGGCAGCTGCGGGTCCGACGGCGGCGCAGGAAACGCCGCTGCACAGCCTGCTGACGGCCGACGATACCCGCGGCTGGGAAGCGGTTGGCCGGATCGACCTGGGCGACAGCGGTTTCTGCACCGGCGCGTTGATCGCCCCCGATCTGGTGCTGACGGCCGCGCATTGCCTGTTCGACCAGAAATCCTTTCAGCCCTACCCGGTCAACACCATCGAATTCCTGGCCGGCTGGCGCAATGGCCGTGCCGCTGCCTATCGGGGCGTGCGCCGGGCGATGGCGCATCCGTCCTATACCTATGACGGCACCGACAAGATGGGCCGTGTGGCCTATGACATCGCGCTGCTGCAACTGGACCAGCCGATCCGCCTGGCCTCGATCAAGCCGTTCGACGTGGCGGCCGACCCGCAGGAAGGCGACAAGGTCTCGGTCGTGTCCTACGCGCTGGACCGGTCCGAAGCGCCCTCGATGCAGGACATCTGCCATGTGCTGGGGCGCCAGCCGGGGTTCATGGTGCTGACCTGCAACGTCGACTTCGGCTCCTCGGGGGCGCCGATCTTCGTGATGCACGACGGCGTGCCGCAGATCGCATCGGTCATCTCGGCCAAGGCCGAAATGGACACCCGCCCCGTTTCGCTGGCCGCCGCGATGGAGGTGCCGCTGACTGAACTGCGCCAGGCCTTCGGCGCAACCGAGGCCCCGGCCGCCGGGGTGCGTCGCATCGGCGGCGCGGCGGCTCCGATGTCCGCGGGCGGGGCCAAATTCGTCCGGCCATGATGGCCGGATCGGCGGCGTGCACCCCTTGAAACGCGTCCGGTCAAATCCAGATAATACTTGCGGGGTGCCGATCCGGGCCCTGGCAGAAACCGCCCGTCCCGAGAGGGAGGGCTGAAGACATGCATCGCTTTTCGGAGGATGAACGACCATGCGTAACTATGACTTTTCCCCGCTTTACCGTGCCACCGTCGGCTTTGACCGCATCGCCGACCTGATGGACCGCGTGCTGACGACTGACGTCGCGCAACCCACCTATCCGCCCTACAACATCGAAAAGACCGACGAGAACGCTTATCGCATCTCGATCGCGGTTGCCGGCTTCTCGGCCGATGAGCTGGGGGTCGAGGTCAAGGAAGGCGCGCTGATCGTTACTGCCCGCAAGGCCACCGAAGACGGGCAGCGCACCTATCTTCACCGTGGCATCGCCACCCGCGCCTTCGAACGCCGCTTCGCGCTGGCCGATCACGTGCGCGTGACGGGTGCGGCGCACGTGGACGGCATGTTGCACATCGATCTGATCCGTGAGGTGCCCGAGGCGCTGAAGCCCCGCCGGATCGAGATCGCCAGCCTGAACACGGTTGAGGCGAAGGCGGTCGAGGACAAGTCGGCCACCGTCGCCTGATCCCCGGACGGGACGGAACCGGGGCGCATGGTTGACCATGCGCCCTTTTTGCTGCGCGCGGGACAAAGCTTTGACCGGCGCGGCGCAAAGGCACGATGAACCCTTCCCCCCGAGGCCAACGCGGGATACCAATTTCACCATGACATGGAACCTGCCCAACACCCTGACCGTCCTGCGGCTTCTGGCGGCGCCCGGCGTGGCGCTGATGTTCCTGTATTTCCGGCGCCCCTGGGCGGACTGGTTCGCGCTGACGCTGTTCGTGGGCGCAGCAATCACCGATTATTTCGATGGCTACCTGGCGCGGCTGTGGAAGCAGGAATCGAACTTCGGTCGGATGCTTGACCCGATTGCCGACAAGGCGATGGTCGTGATCGCGATCATGGTGCTAACCGGATATTCCGGCATGAATCCCTGGCTGATCCTGCCCGCCACCGTCATCCTCTTCCGAGAGGTTTTCGTTTCCGGCTTGCGGGAATTCCTGGGCACGAATGCCGCGCACCTGAAGGTCACGAAGCTGGCGAAATGGAAGACCACGGCGCAAATGGTGGCGATTGCGGTGCTGTTCCTGGGGACGGGACTGGAATATCTGAACGGGGTCGCGATGCATGGCATGACGCCGGCGGAATACGCCGACGCGGTGGCCGACGGGCTGGCCGATCCGATCCGCGCTTGCGGCAAGCGGGACTGCGCGTCCGTCGCCAATGACGTGGGGCTGGGGCTGATCTGGATCGCCGCCCTGCTTACCGCGATCACCGGCTGGGAATACTTCTCGAAATCAATTCCCTTCCTGAGGGACAAGAAATGATCGACGTCCTTTATTTCGCCTGGATCCGCGAGCGCATCGGCCTTCCGAAGGAGCGGGTGGAAACCACCGCCGCCACCGTCGCCGATCTGGTGGCGGAACTGGTCGCCCGCGAAGAACGCTACGCCGCCGCCTTCGCCGACACCCGTGCGGTGCGCGTGGCGCTGGATCAGGAGCTGGCCGAGTTCACAAGCCCCCTTGCCGGCGTGCGCGAGGTGGCCTTCTTCCCCCCGATGACCGGAGGCTGAGCCATGCGGACCGTTCGCATTCAGCAGTCCCCTTTCTCATATGGTGACGAAAGTGACGCCTTTGCCAGGCAGGCGGGTCCGGCGGGTGCGGTGGTCACGTTCCTGGGCCGGGTCCGCGATGAAGGCGGTCGACTGTCGGCGATGGAGATCGAGCACTATCCCGGCATGACCGAACGCGCCGTCACCGCCATCCTGGACGAGGCGATGGCCCGCTGGCACCTGACGGCGGGGCTGGTGATCCACCGCCACGGCCCCATCGCGCCGGGCGAGGCGATCATGATGGTCGCCACCGCCGCCCTGCATCGCGGCGAGGCGTTCGAGGCCGCCGAATTCCTGATGGATTACCTGAAGTCGCGCGCACCCTTCTGGAAGAAGGAATTCGGGTCTGACGGCGCCGAATGGGTGGCTGCCCAGGACGCCGACGAAGACGCCCTGCGCCGCTGGTGATCTGCCGCGCCTAACGGGCGTTGGCTTTTTCGATATAGCGACGCAGTTCCTCGGCTTCGGCGCGGGCGTCGCGCAGCCCGTCCATCGCCGCGCGCAGTTCCGCCTCGGTCTGCTGGACCCGCGCCGTCAACTCGGCCTCGCGTTCCTCGATGTAGGCCAGCGCCTGGTCGCGCGTTTCCTCGGCGTCGTGCAGGTCGCGCGCCATCGCGTCCAGCTCGTTCATGTCGGTCTGCGTTACCCGCGTCATCCGGTGCATCAGCCAGGATGCTGCCCAGCCCAGAAGGAAGGCGACGAACAGGATGATTGCCGTCGTCACGATGAATTCGGTTCTGTTCATGCCCGTCCGTTCCGCTATGCCGTGATGTGGGGTCAGTTCTGGGTCGACGCTTCGCCCGTGCGCTGAGGGCGCTTGGCGGGGCGGACCGTGTTCTTTTGCGGTGTCTGGACGGGAAACGCGCCTTTGGTGGCCGCATCCGCGGCGGGTGTGGCGGTTCCGGCAGCGGTGGCCGCCACGGGCACCTCGGCGCCGTCCATCGGCGGCTCTGCAGCCGCATCGCTGTCCGTCCCGGACGGGGCGGCTTCGGTTGGCGGGCTGATGGCCTGCCCGTCCGGAGCTGCGGGGGGCGCGGCAGTTGCGGGGGAGGTCTCCGCGGCAATCGCGTCGGCGCCGGTCAGGGTGAATTCGATCCGACGGTTCTGTTCGCGCCCTGCTTCGGTGCCGTTGTCCGCGATCGGGTTCGCCTTGCCGTAGCCCTTGGCCTGAAGCTTGCCGGTCAACACCCGGCGGCCCTGCAGCGCCGCAATGACTGCCTGCGCCCGATCCTGACTAAGCTTGAGGTTCATCTCCTCGCGGCCCTGGCTGTCAGTGTGACCGCCGACTTCCATCTGGTAGTCGGCGCAGTTCTTCATCAGCGCCGCGATCTTGTCCAGCGTCGACGCCGCATCGCGGGTGATGGTGGCCGAGCCCGGCTCGAAGGTGATCTTCTTCTCGGTCAGGGCCGCGTTGATCTGCTGCACGCATTCCTGCGCAGTGGGAAGCCCCGCCAGCGGGTCCAGCTTCTTGTCGTAGCGCACATCGATGCTGAACTTGGCCGATTCGCCCAGTTTCGACGACAGGATCCGCGCGATGTTGTCCGAGGCGTCGGGCTTTCCCGAAAGCCCCTTGATGACGATGTTGTCGGGCTGCACGGTCACCGATCCGTCCGCCAGCTCGCGCAGCGCCTCGATCGCCGCCAGCACTCGCACGGGCCAGCCCTCCGGCAGGTTCGCGTCCAGACGGGTCGCGGCATAGACATCGGCGGCCCCGAACTGCGCCCGGGCAAAGCTGTCCGTCGCGTCACGGGTCAGCGCATCGGGAAGGCGGCCGCGCAACTGCACCTTGCCATCCGCCGCCAGCAGCGCGTTGAATTCGGGCGGCCCCTGGTCGGCGGGCGCGGCCGAAGGCGTCAGCTGGGCGTGCAGGGAAAACACCTCGGGCAGGTTCGATTCCAGCTCGCCCACGGCGCGGTCGAAGGTGGCCTGCGGAACGCCCGCATCCGCGATCAGTGCCACATCCGCGTCCGAAAAGGTGATCGAGCCGCTGCCGATCTCTTTCAGCGCCTGAATGCCCAACACCGCCGCGTCGGCCCATTGCGGCGTCGGTACGCCCAGGCCGATGTTGCAGGTGGTGCGGTCCGTCATCCCCGCTGCCGCCGCCGCCGCAAGGATCTTGGCGCGGGCTTCCTCGCTGTCTGCCGAACAGGCGTCGAATCGCACGGTGGTTCCGTCCCCCACCAGGCGCAGCGTGAAGGGCGCGATGACCGGATGGGGGGCCGAGATGTTCAGCGTCAGCCGCACCGCCCCCGGCACCTTGCGCCGCAGCTTCGTCTGAAGGGCTGTCTTTTCTGCCGGAGTGTCGGTGATCGCGTCGATGGCCACCCGTCCCGGCGCGACCGAGATCTTGGCACGCGGCAGATCCTGCATCGCCTGAAGGGCAAAGCGCAGCGCCGCGTCCCAACCTTCGGGGGCGGCGTAATTGGCGGTTTCCAGCATGTCGGTGACCTTGCCCTTGCCTTGCAGCAGGCTGGTCAGTGTTTCAACCACCGCCGCCCGGTCGGTGCTGGCGGGCATCAGGCCGATCAGCGACAGGCCACTTTCGTTGCGCAACAGTTCCAGCGAGAACTCCGGCAGCCGGATTTCGGCCGGCGCGGCAACCTCCATGCGGTCGCGCAGGCGGGCGCTGTCGATCTGGCCGGCGGCGATGTTCAGGGCGTTGAACCTTTTGGCCTCGGTCGGCGCGGTTCCGGTCAGGATGATCTGCAAGCCGCTCGGCTGGACCGTGATCCAGCTGTGCCCGGCCTCGGCCAGTGCGCGGCGGACCGCCTCGGAGGAACGCGCCTCGATCATCCGCGAGGCGCCGAAGGCCGCCGCCACACAAAGCGCGGCCGCGGCGGCAAGGGTGGCCGGAGTGGCGAATTTCGCGGGAATCTTCATCAACGGCCTGATCGTGAAAGAACGTCGTCTGCCTATCGGCTTACCGCGCCCGGATCAATCAAGGCAGGGCGGCAGCGGCAAGAAACAGCGCAGCCAGCAGCCCGGCATCGCGGTTGCTGCGAAACAGCCTCAGGCAAAGGTCCGGGTCGTCGATGTCCAGTCGCGACAGTTGCCACCACAGATGCCAGCCCAACGCCCAGGGCGCGGCCAGCCCCAGAACCAGCTTCAGGACGGAATCCTGCGGCAGGGTCACGGTCAGGACTGCGCCAGCCATCAGAAGGATCGTCAGAATCATGAAGACCGACAGGATCTTGCCCGTCGCGGCGCCGAACAGCCGCGCGGTGGACTTCACGCCGATCAGCACGTCGTCCTCCTTGTCCTGGTGGGCGTAGATCGTGTCGTAGAACAGGGTCCAGATCACGCCGGCCGCGTAAAGAAGAACCGCGCCCAAGCTGACCGTGCCGGTATGGGCGGCATAGGCCAGCAGAACTCCCCAGTTGAAGGCCAGGCCCAGGAAGGCCTGCGGCCACCAGGTGAACCGCTTGGCAAAGGGGTAGATCGCCACGATGAGGATTGACGCGAATCCCAATCCGATGGCCGTGCGGTTGAACGTGAACAGGATCACCGCCGACAGCGCCATCTGTAGGAACATCCAGGCAATGGCGCCCTTGACCGACACCTGCCCGGAAGGAATGGGGCGCGACCGCGTTCGCGCCACCGCGGCGTCGAAGTCGCGGTCGGTGATGTCGTTCCAGGTACAGCCCGCGCCACGCATCAGGAAGGCCCCCAGCGCGCAGCCGGCCGCGATCCAGAGGTCGTGCCAGCGCCAGCCGTCCTCTGTCGCCGCCAGCGCCAGCCCCCACCAGCAGGGCAGCAGCAGAAGCCAGGTGCCAATCGGCCGGTCGGCCCGCGACAGGCGTAGCCAGGGGCGGCTCCAGTCCGGGGCAAGCCGGTCGACCCAGTTGCCGCGCGGGGCATCGGCCACCTGGCCGGCGGTCTCTGGCGTTTCGGAAAGGGGGGCCATACACTCGCCTCATGACTGCGAAGATCAGGCTGTGTGTAGACCATCCGCTGGGGACGGGGCAATCCGTCCCCCTGACCGAGGCCCAGGCGCATTACCTGTTCGGGGTGATGCGATTGGGCGCGGAGGGTCAAGTTCTGCTGTTCAACGGCCGGGATGGCGAATGGCGGGCGCGAATCGCCCAGGCAGGCAAGCGCGGCGGCCTGGCCGAGTGCGAGGAGCAGACGGCGCCGCAACGGATGCCGCCCGACCTGTGGCTGGTCTTCGCGCCGGTCAAGAAGGCCCGCACCGATTTCATCGTCGAAAAGGCGGTCGAACTGGGCGCGGCGCGAATCCTGCCGGTGCAGACCGACTTCACCAATTCGGAACGCATCCGGCAGGACCGGCTTCAGGCCCACGCGCTTGAGGCGGCCGAGCAGTGCGGCGCCACCCATGTCCCGGTGGTCGAGGATCTGGCGCAACTGGACAAGCTGCTGGCGCGCTGGGACGAAGGGCGCCGCATCCTGTGGGCGGATGAAAGCCGCGCCGGCGCCGCCGCGACCCTTGCCGGGGCCGCGCCCGGCCCATGGGCCATCCTGGTCGGCCCCGAAGGCGGCTTTTCCCCCTCCGAACGCGCGCGGCTTTCGGGGCTTTCCCACGTCACGCCGATCTCTCTCGGCCCGCGCATCCTGCGCGCCGACACGGCCGCCTGCGCCGCGTTGACATTATGGCAGGCGGCCCTTGGCGACTGGACCTAGCGGCATGTCCCTGATCCGCCCGGAATTGCAGGAGAAGCTGCGCCCCTTCCGAGAAGCGATGGCGGCGGCGTTGCTGGCGGTCCTGGGCGGCTGGATCTTCTGGCTGGGGGGGTGGCTCCTGATGCCGCTGGGGGCGCTGCTCCTGTCGCTGGCCCTGGGATGGGGCATTTCGGCGCTGCGTCGCGCGCGGTTCGCCCGCGCCGTCGAGGCCCCCGGTATGGTCGAACTGGATGAAGGCCAGATCGGCTATCTGGGGCCGACCTTTGGCGGCTATGTCGCATTGGCCGAACTGGCGGAACTGCGCCTGATCGACCTTTATGGCAAGCGGCACTGGCGCCTGAAGCAGGTGGACGGGCAAGTCCTGCTGGTTCCGGTTGCGGCGCAGGGTGCCGAGGTGCTGTTCGATGCCTTCGCCCTGCTGCCCGGTGCGGACATGGCGCGCATAGCGGCGGCGCTGGACGGCCCGATGACGTTTCGCCCGCTTTGGACCCGTCCGCCGGGGGCCGCGCTGCGCATCCGGCCGGTTTCATGATACCGTTGCACAGGCCTGCGTAACAGAGTTCATGGTCCGGGCCCGGCCCGGCCGGACTTGACTTGGCTTCTGTCACAAGTCACGTCTTCCGTCCTGACCGATCCAACCACCCGAGGCCCTTCATGTCCATTCCCCAGTCCGGCGGCGGCCCGATCGAAAGCTTCGATCAGCTGGCCGAATACATCGCGTCGGGCTGCAAGCCGGCGGCGGAGTGGCGCATCGGGACCGAGCATGAAAAGTTCGGCTATTCGTCCGACACCCTGCTGCCGCTGCCCTATGACGGCCCCTGTTCGATCAAGGCGCTGATGGAAGGTCTGCGCGACCGCTTCGGCTGGTCCGAAGTGCTGGAGCAGGGCAACATCATCGGCCTGACGCGGAACGGCGCCAACATCAGCCTGGAACCCGGCGGCCAGTTCGAGCTTTCGGGCGCACCGCTTGCTACCGTGAACGAAGTGAAGGCCGAGCTGGAAAACCACCTGTCCGAGGTTCACGCGATCGCGGATCCGATGGGGGCAAGGTTCTTCGGCGCGGGTGCGGCGCCGATCTGGACCCATGACCAGATGCCGATGATGCCCAAGGGTCGCTATCGGCTGATGACCGATTACATGGGCCGGGTCGGCACCCATGGCACGCAGATGATGTACCGGACCTGCACCGTGCAGGTGAACCTGGATTACGCATCCGAAGCCGACATGGTGAAGAAGCTGCGCGTAGCGCTGGCGCTTCAACCGGTGGCGACGGCGCTGTTTGCGTCATCGCCATTCTTCGAAGGTAAGGTGAATGGTCACAAAAGCTGGCGGTCACGCATCTGGCGCGGGCTGGATGACGCGCGGACGGGGATGCTGGATTTCGCCTTCAAGGACGGGATGGGCTTTCAGGCTTATGTCGACTGGGTTCTGGATGTGCCGATGTACTTCGTCTACCGCGACGGGAAGTATATCGATGCGCTGGGCCAAAGCTTCCGCGATTTCCTGAAGGGCGAACTGCCCGCCCTGCCCGGCGAAAAGCCCACCCTGTCCGACTGGGCTGATCACATGACCACCGTTTTCCCCGAAGCGCGGGTGAAGAAATACATCGAGATGCGCGGTGCTGACGTGGGCACCGAACGCCATATCGTGGCACTTCCGGCCTTCTGGGTCGGGCTGATGTATGACAGCGCCGCACTGGATGCCGCCTGGGATCTGGTCAGGGGGCTGGACGCCGAAACGCGGGAAGGCCTGCGCGTGGCGGCCTCGGTCGATGCGCTTCAGGGCCAGGCGAACGGCGTCAGGCTGGAGGACCTGGCTCGCGCCGCGGTCGGCCTGTCGCACGCCGGCCTGGCTGCCCGCGGCCGGGGCGAAGAGGCGCATCTGGCGCCGTTGGTCGAAAGCCTGAACTCGGGGCAGGTGCAGGCCGACACCTGGCTTCAGCGCTTCCACGGCGAATGGGGCGGCGATCTGACCCGGCTTTATACCGACGCGGCGCTGTAATCAGCGCCGCGACACCGGCGGGATCGACGAGGGGCCATAGCCGTCCGAACCGCCGTCGGTGCCGCCCGCCAGCGGATCGGGGCCGAAGCGGTTCGCGCCCGCGGTGCCGCGGCTGGCATAGAACACCACAAGCACGATCCAGCCGATCACCGGGATCAGCCAAAGCAGCAGCCACCAGCCGCTGCGGTCGGTGTCATGCAGCCGCCGGACCGAAACGGCCAGCGTCGGAATGAAGACCCCCAGATGCCAGATCGTCGACAGGATCGACGGCCCCTCCATGTGTTCAAGTCCGTTCATGCCATGGCGCATACCGCTTCCGTCGATGGCGATGCTGACGATCATGTTGAACAGCCAGAACCACCAGAACTCCGATCGGGGCGCCCGCCCGGAAAAGGTGGCATACTTGTTGAAGACAGAGGTGATCGCTTCGAAAAAGCCCATCATTCAGCCTTTCTTGCCAATCCTGGGCTCGGTCCCGGCTAGAAGGCGCGTGATGTTGTCCTTGTGGCGAACCAGGACCAGCGCCGCCAGGAAGGCCGCCAGGATCGAGACCTCGGCGCGGTTCAGAAGGAAAGCATAGGGAATCGATGCGACCGCAGCAACCAGCGCGGACAAGGACGAGATCCGGGCCAGCAGCGCGACGGACAGCCAGGTCAGGCAGGCCGCCAGTCCCACCGGGAAGGCCAGCGCCAGAAGGGTGCCAAGGAAGGTGGCCACCCCCTTGCCGCCCTTGAAACCCAGCCAGACGGGAAACAGATGCCCAAGGAACGCCGCGCCCCCGGCCAGTTGCGCCGCATCTTCGCCCAGGGTCGCCCGCGCGATCAGGACGGCGATCGCGCCCTTGCCTGCGTCCAGCACCAGCGTCAGGAAGGCCGCCAGCTTGTTCCCGGTGCGCAACACGTTCGTCGCCCCGATGTTGCCCGAGCCGATCTTGCGCAGATCCCCCAGGCCCATGGCGCGCGACACCACCACCCCGAAGGGCACCGAACCCAAAAGATATCCCAGGACCACGGCCAGCATCAGCAGCGGCGCGGACGTCGTGAAAAGCGGCATTTCTATTCCCCGAAGACCTGCGCCCCACCGACCCAGGTTGCCAGCACTCTGCCTTCCATCCTTGTGCCGTCAAAGGGGGTATTTTTCGACTTCGACTTCAGGGTGAAGCGGTCCAGCACGAAAGGCGCATCCGGATCGAACAGCACCAGGTCCGCGGGGGCGCCGACCGCCAGCCGCCCCTGCGGCAGGCCCAGCCGGTTCGCGGGGTTCAGCGCCAGCACCCGGAAGATCTGCGGCAGGCTCAGGTCGCCCGAATGGTAAAGCCGCATTGCCGCGGGCAGCAGGGTTTCCAGCCCTACCGCGCCGGATGCCGCTTCCTCAAACGGCAGGCGCTTGCTTTCTTCGTCCTGCGGTGTGTGCATCGACCCCACCACGTCGATCAGCCCGCTGGCCACCGCGGCGACCAGCGCCTTGCGGTCCTCTTCGGACCGAAGCGGCGGGGTCAGCTTGAAGAAGGTGCGGTAATCGCCGATGTCGAATTCATTCAGCGTCAGGTGGTGGATCGAGATTCCCGCCGTCACGTCCCGGCCATTGGCCTTGGCGCGCTGCAGCGCGGGCAGGGCACGGGCGGTGGTGATCTGGTCGAAATGGTAGCGCACGCCCGTCATCTCGATCAGCGCCAGATCGCGGTCCAGTCCCATGCGTTCGGCCATCGGGTTCACGGCCGGAATGCCGCGCAGACTTGCGAACTTGCCATTCGTCGCCGCCGCCCCGCGCGAAAGCCCCGGGTCTTGTGGATGCCCGATCACCAGCGCCCCCAGGCTGCGCGCATAGGTCAGGGCGCGGGACAGCACCTTGGTGTCTTCCACCACATGATCCCCGTCCGAAAACGCCACCGCGCCGGCATCCAGCAGAAAGCCGATCTCGGTCATCTCGCGACCCTGCCGGCCCTTGGTCAGCGCCGCCATGTGGTGAATGCGGACCGGGCTTTCGGCCGCGCGGCGGGTGACGAATTCCAGCGTCTCGGGCGTGTCGATGGCAGGGTTCGTGTCGGGCCGCGCGATGATGGTCGTGACGCCCCCCGCCGCCGCTGACAGACCGGCCGACCGGAAGGACTCCTTGTGCCGTTCGCCCGGCTCGCCCACCTTCACGCCCCAGTCCACAATTCCCGGCGCCAGGCATTTGCCGCCGCAGTCGATCACGGTGGCGCCTTCGGGCGTTGGCACATCGCGGGCCGCGATCCGGCCGTTCTCGATCAGAAGAGAGCCTTCCTTATCCGTCAGGGCGTCCGGATCGACCAGGCGGGCGTTGACAAGGTGGAGGGTCATGCGTTTGCCTTGAATTCCTTGCATCATCCCTGCTCTTAACCGGTTTTCTGCACCGCGATCCAGTCAAACCCGCCCGGAACCCCTGCGCTCCACCGGTCAGGGGCGGCGCTGGTCCGCGCCAGCCTGCTGGACTTGCCGCATCAGCCGGAAAACCTGTTCGGATTCGGCGATGTTTTCAAAACCTGTCCGCTTGATGTCCATGCCCCCGTCGGCATCGGGGAAGGCCTGGACATGGAAATACACCGATCCCACACGCCGCGATCGTTCGTGGACAAGCGGCGAGCTTTTGTGGATCGGGTAGGAGTCGGTCTTCTGGCGCGGGAAGCGTGACAGGATCAACGCCCGGCGGTCAGTCAGCACATAGCGCAGCCGGCGCGGCGCCGTCAGCCTGTCAACGCTGACGCCTGCGACCAGCCACAGTCCGACGCCCAGAAACGGCACCGAGAAGACAAGGAAAAGGAAGCCAAGGCCGACCATCTGCCATTCCGCCGATCCGGTAATGGCCCAAAGCGCATAGTACGCGGCGATGACACCGCCCGCCAGAAACGGCAGGCCGAAGAGGGCGCCGGCCAGGATATTGAACGGTTTGTGCAGGCCCGCGACGGGGGATCCTTCCCAAAGGACGCGTTCCTTCGGTTCAAGGATCGCAGACCAGTCGGAAAACGAAGTCATTACAGGTCGCGGCCTTTCTGAGAACGATCCTGTCCGCCTGCGGGCGGCTTGATTCCGGTCAGGATGATTGTCGGGCGGGAATGTAACAATTTGTAAGGGCGCCCATGTGACTGAACAGGGGCCGGATCATGCCAGATCGGTTGGATGGATGGCCGGGCCGGACACCTTGCGGGAGCTGGCGTGGACGCCAAAAACGATCATGCCGCTTCGCCTGTCTTCGCGTCACGATGGCGCGTACCGCGGGTCCGCCGCGGCAGTCCTGCGCAAGTGTTCTCCAGTCCGACGGATTGCCCTTCGAAGCCGGCAACCGGCCGCCGTCATGCCCGCTTGATCCGCGCGATCACATACTGCGGATCGGCCTGATAGCGGATCAGGTGCTTGTCGCCGCCCTTGGTGACGATCTGCACGTCGCCCATCAGGCTGCGGACCTCTTTCACGTCGCTCAGCCGCACCTGTCGCCCCTGCGGGCCGATCAGGCGGCGGTCGGTCAGTTGCCAGCGGCGGGCAAAGACTTCGGACCGGAAGAAGACGTAGCGAAACCCGATGGCCAGGATCACGCCCAGCGCGCCGATCCAGATTTCGTTGGCCTTGCCCAGAAAGACGAAGCCGACCCCGACCAGCACGATGAACAGCGCCGCCAGAACGATATGATCGCGGGTATAACGGGCGGGATCGGGCAGGAAGGTGGCCCGCACCTCTTCGCCCGGCTCCAGCGGCAGTTCGGACTGCGGGCCGGGGCGGTAGTTCAGGATTGGATCACGGTCAGACATAGGTTCCGACCGCCTGCGCGCCGCGTTCCGCCCGCAGGTTCCGCGCCAGAAGGTCCATGCAGGCCATGCGCACCGCGACGCCCATTTCCACCTGATCCTGGATCACGCTGCGGTTGATGTCGTCCGCGATGATGCCGTCGATTTCCACGCCGCGGTTCATCGGGCCCGGATGCATGACGATGGCATCGGGTTTCGCGCAGGACAGCTTTTCGGCATCCAGACCGTAGCGGTGGAAATATTCGCGCTCCGACGGGATGAAGCCGCCATCCATCCGTTCCTTCTGAAGCCTGAGCATCATCACCACATCCGCGCCTTCCAGCCCGGCGCGCATGTCGTCGAAGATCTCGCAGCCGAATTCCTGCACGCCGGGGGGCATCAGGGTCGGCGGCGCGATCAGGCGGACGCGGTTTTCCATCTTGCCGAGCAGGATCAGGTTCGACCGCGCCACACGGCTATGCGCCACGTCGCCGCATATCGCCACCGTCAGCCGCTGGATGCGGCCCTTGGCGCGGCGAATCGTCAGCGCATCCAGAAGCGCCTGCGTGGGATGTTCGTGCCGCCCGTCGCCCGCGTTCAGCACCGCGCAATTCACCTTCGATGCCAGCAGGTTCACCGCGCCCGACGACGGATGCCGCACCACCAGCAGGTCGGGGTGCATCGCGTTCAGCGTCAGCGCCGTGTCGATCAGCGTCTCGCCCTTCTTCACGCTGGATTGCGCGACGGACATGTTCATCACATCCGCGCCCAGACGCTTGCCGGCCAGTTCGAAACTGGCCTGCGTGCGGGTCGAGTTTTCGAAGAACATGTTGATCTGCGTCATCCCCGCAAGCACGTCCGATTGCTTGACGGTGCGCCGGTTCAGGTCGACGTATTTTTCGGCCAGATCCAGAACGCTGCGGATATCCTCGGGGGTCAGGTGTTCGATCCCCAAAAGGTGCCTTGCCCGAAATGCCATCCGCGGCCCTCCTGTCCTGTTGGGGGCCTTATGGCAAAGCCGGGGCGCGCGGGCAATGGTTGAAGGCGGGCCATCGCGCGGCTAGGGTGGGGCATGGACGGGGCAATGGATTTCTGGGCCGCAAAGGCGCTTCTGGAATGGCAGATCGAGCTGGGGGCGGATGAGCCGATCGGCGATCTGCCCGTCAACCGCTATGAAATCCCGGCCGAGACACCAAAAGCCAAGCCCGCGCCCGAACCGATGGCGCCGGTCGTCGTTCCTGCCGTCGATCCGGTCGCCGTGGCCGAACGCATGGCTTCTGCCGCGCGCAATCTGGATGCCCTGGCAGAAGCGCAGAGGGCGTATGACCACCTGGACCTGAAGAAAGGCGCACGGAATCTGGTATTTGCCGATGGAATCCGGGGCGCACGGGTCATGGTCATCGGCGAAGCGCCCGGCCGCGAGGAAGACATAGAAGGGCGCCCCTTCGTCGGCAAGGCCGGTCAGCTTCTGGACCGGATGTTCGCCGCCATATGCCTGTCGCGCACCGCCCCGGCGCGGGAATCGGCGATCTACATCACGAACGTCCTGCCCTGGCGCCCGCCGGCGAACCGTACGCCAGAGCCGGCTGAAATCGCCATGATGCTGCCGTTCCTCAAGCGCCACATCGAACTGGCCGCACCGGACCTGCTGGTCTTGATGGGGAATACGCCCTGCCAGGCGATTCTGGGACGGCAGGGCATCCTTCGGCTGCGCGGACAATGGGCAGAAGCGTTCGGGCTGCCGGTCATGCCGATGACGCATCCCGCCTATCTTCTGCGCAATCCGCCCGCCAAGCGGGAGGCCTGGGCCGATCTCCTGGAAGTGAAGGCAAGGCTTGGCGAATAGCGGGCCTTAGCCCGTGCAGCCGTTGATCTCGACCACGCGGCCCTTGTCGCCAAAGACCGTGATCCGGATCCCTTGCCGGTTGAGCGCGAAGGGCTGGGCATCCTGCGGCACCAGATCGGTTGTGGCCATCAGGGTGCCCGCCGACCGCTGGCTGACTGCCTCTGCCACCCAGACGCCCGCGTTCGCGGTCTCGACCACCGTGAATTCGTCCGACCCAAGCGGGGGCATGTCGATGGCGGCGGTCAGGCGCAGCCCGTCCTTGATCGGATCCACGGTGCAGCGCACGCCGCGGACACCGGCGGCCCCGGCGCCTTCGGGCTGGCGGGCCAGGGCCGCCCGAATGGCAGGGGCCGCATCCGAGGTGCCGCTGGCGGCACCGCCGGAAAGCCGCAGGTTGACCGGCACGCAGACCTCCTTGCACACCCCGATTTCCATATCGGCCAGCAGCTCGACTGGCCGGGTCGGATCGGCGGGCGTCACCTCCAGCGGCAGGACCACTTCGTCGTGATAGCCAACCGAAGTCATGCCGTTCAGATCGAAAAGCTGCGGGCGCGGCCAGTGAACCTGCACACCCGCCAGGTTGCGGGACTTCGACCAATCGAAGACCGGGGGGATTCCCGCATCGCCCGGGCTGCGCCAGTAGGTCTTCCAGCCCCTTGCCATCTTCAGGTGCAGGGCGGCCATCTGGCCGCCTTCCGCCGTGCGCCAGCCCGGCAGCAGTTCGGCCCGCACCAGGTCGGCGGGCAGATCCTGGGCGGCCGCTGTCAGGGGCAGGGCGAGGCAGGTCAAGGCGGAAAGGATCAGATTGCGCATGGTGGGCAGATTTAGGCCGGTTCCCCGGCAAGGAAAGTCACAATGCGCTGAGGCGGCCGTGTCTGTGTTGTTCGCGCCACTTGCACCGGGGCAGGGGGAAAGCAAATGTAAAGGGGAACGGAGGTGCCAATGGACCTGAGCGGCAAGATCCTGATTGCGATGCCCGGCATGGGCGACCCGCGCTTTGATCACAGCGTGGTCTTCATTTGCGCGCATTCCGACGAAGGCGCGATGGGCATCGTCATCAACAAACCAGCGCATGATCTGACATTTCGCGCGCTGATGAAACAGTTGGGCATTTCTGCCAGCGAGAACATGCGCGACATCCGCGTCCACATCGGCGGTCCGGTCGAATTGACGCGGGGCTTCGTCCTGCATTCGACCGACTATCACGGCAGCGTGGCGACGCTGAAGGTCAATGACCGCTTTGGCATGACCACCACCCTCGACATCCTCGAGTCGCTGGCGGCGGGCGAGGGGCCGGACCAGTCGCTTCTGGCGCTGGGCTACGCGGGTTGGGGCAAGGGCCAACTGGAATCCGAAATTGCCCGCAATGGCTGGCTGACCGCCGATGCAACCCCGGAACTGGTCTTTTCGCGCGCCAGTGACACCAAATGGGCTGCGGCGCTGAAAACGCTGGGGATTGAGCCGATGATGCTGTCCTCCAGCGCCGGCCGCGCCTGAGGGTCAGGGCCGGGGCGCGGCGGCGCGGCGGAGCCGATCGTTGATGGCGCGGCCCAGGCCTGTCTCGGGGATGGGCGCGACCGCGATGGTGGCGCCGGGGCCCGCCCGGCGGTCCGCTTCGCGCAGGTAGTGGAACAGGTTTGCCGCCGCCTCGACCAGATCGGCGGAAGGCGACAGGTTCAGGTCACTGGGGCCCGGGCCGAAGCCCAGCCGGAATTCCCCGGGCCGAGGTTCGTCGGCCTGCAGGCGAACGGCGGCCGCGGGCGCATAATGGCTTTCCAGTTGCCCCGGTGCGGTCGGAGCCGCCGCATTGCCCCCTTGACCCAGGGGCATCCCCAGAACCGCCTCGATGGCTTCGGCCGAAACTCCGCCCGGGCGCAGCAGAATGGCGCGGCCCGCGCCGTCAAAACCGACGATGGTCGATTCCACGCCCACCGCGCAGGAACCGCCGTCGATCACCGCGGCGATGCGCCCCGTAAGGCCCTCTAGCACATGTTCGGGGCGGGTCGGGCTGACCCGACCGGACGGATTGGCCGAAGGCGCCGCCACCGGCCCGTCCACCGCTTGCAGAAGCGCCCGCGCCAGAGGGTGCGCCGGAACCCGCAGCGCCACGGTCGGCAGATCGGCGGTGACCAGCGGCGAAAGCCCCGCCCCGGGACGCTGCGCCAAGACCAGCGTCAGCGGGCCGGGCCAGAAGGCAGCGGCCAGCGCCTCGGCCGTCGGGGTGAAATGGGCCAGGGAGCGGGCAGCGCCGATGTCGGGGACATGCGCGATCAGCGGGTTGAAGCGCGGGCGGCCCTTGGCGTCGAAGATCGCCGCCACGGCCCGGTCATTCCGTGCATCCGCACCCAGGCCGTAGACCGTTTCGGTCGGAAAGGCGACCAGCTTTCCCGCGCGGATCAGCGCCGCCGCTTCGGCCAGGCCCGCCTTGTCGGGCGCGATCAGGCGTGTCTTGTCAAGCACGGCGGGGTTCCGTTACGCAGCGTACAGATTGAACGGGGCGGAGCATCGGTCCAGCATTCCCCAGGACCAGATACGCCCCATGCACGTCGTTGCCAAGCGTCCGGGAACAAGGAAACCGACATGACCTATCGTGCGCCTGCCGCCGAAATCCGCTTCATCCTGGATCATGTCGTGCCGCTGGCGCCGGTGGCGGCCACGGATCGCTTTGCCGATGCAACCCCCGAGACGGTGGAAAGCGTACTGACCGAGGCCGCGCGTCTGTGCAATGAGGTGCTGGCGCCCATGAACCGCAATGGCGACA
This sequence comes from Rhodobacteraceae bacterium QY30, assembly GCA_002356635.1. Lineage (GTDB taxonomy): Bacteria > Pseudomonadota > Alphaproteobacteria > Rhodobacterales > Rhodobacteraceae > QY30. Next base: position 3,191,974 of record CP023454.1, on the reverse strand, counting down.
CGCACCCCGCCAGGCTGGAAAACGGTGTGGTTCGCGCCTCGGCCGGATTCGATGCCGGCTATCGGGCCATCGCGGATGGCGGTTGGGTCGCCGTGTCCGCGCCGCAGGACTTCGGCGGCATGGGCCTGCCGCAGACCCTGTGTGTGGCGCTGAACGACATGATCTCGGGGGCTTGCCTTGCGCTGGGCCTGAACCCGCTGTTGACCCAGGGCCAGATCGAGGCGCTGGAACACCACGCCGATGCGGCGATGAAGGCGCTTTACCTGCCAAAGCTCATCTCCGGGGAATGGTCGGGAACGATGAACCTGACAGAGCCGCAGGCCGGATCCGATGTCGGCGCGCTGCGCACAAGGGCCGAACCGAAGGCCGACGGCACCTATGCGATCACCGGCCAGAAGATCTTCATCAGCTGGGGCGACAGCGACCTGACCGCGAACATCTGCCATCTGGTGCTGGCGCGCCTTCCGGACGGGGCACCGGGAACGCGGGGCATCAGCCTGTTCATGGTGCCGAAATACATACCCGACGAAAGCGGCAATCCCGGGCTGCCGAACAGCCTCAAGGTCGTCAGCCTGGAACACAAGATGGGCCTTCACGGCTCACCCACCTGCGTGATGGCCTTTGAAGGCGCGACCGGCTGGATGGTGGGCGCCCCGCACAAGGGCATGGCGGCCATGTTCACCATGATGAACAACGCCCGCCTGGCTGTGGGGATGCAGGGAATCGGCGTGGCCGAAGCGGCGTTCCAGAAGGCGCTGGCCTATGCGCAGGACCGCAACCAGATGGGGCCGATCGTCCAGCATCCCGACGTGCGCAGGATGCTGGCCACGATGAAGGCCGAGGTCTTCGCCGCCCGCGCCATCGCCATCGCCTGCGCGGTTGCCCTGGACATGGCCGGCGCCACCGGAGATCCCGTCTGGTCGGCGCGCGCCGCGCTTCTGACCCCGATCGCCAAGGCCTATGGCACCGACGTTGGCATCCGCGTGGCCGACACCGGCATCCAGGTGCACGGCGGCATGGGCTTTGTCGAGGAAACAGGGGCCGCGCAATTCCTGCGCGATGTCCGCGTCACCTCGATCTACGAAGGCACGAACGGCATTCAGGCGATGGACCTGGTCGGCCGCAAGATGATGGACGAGGGCGACGCCGCCTTCCGCCTGCTGGAAGAGATCCAGGACCATGCCGAAGCAGCGCGGGACCGGCTGCCCGATCTGGCAGGCCAGGTCTGGGCCGCGGCTGAAACCCTGCGCGAGGCGACCGAGATGCTTTTGACCCAGGGCACCGAGGACCGCTTTGCCGGGGCGGTCCCCTACCTGGGCGCGTTCGCCCGCGTGCTGGGCGCACATTTTCACCTGCGCGCGGCGATGGCCGGAGGAACCGCACGCGAGGCGCTGGCGCGGGTCTACCTGAGCCGGATCCTGCCCGCGCACGCCCCCTTGCTGGAAGAGGCCCGCGTGGGAGCGTCGGACCTTTTTGCGCTTTCAGTCGAGGATCTGGCATCATGACCGTCCCTGCGGAACGCAATCGGGGCGACGGGCAGATCCGCATCCCCCATGCCGAACCGCCCGCGCCCGGAGCGGCGATTGAGGTGGCCGAGGGTATCCTGTGGATGCGCCTGCCGTTGCCGCTGGCGCTGGATCACGTCAACGTCTACGCGCTGGACGAAGGCGCCGATGGCTGGACGGTGATCGACACCGGCTTTGACAGCCGCAAGGGCCGCGCCGCCTGGGAGGCGCTGCTGTCCGGGCCCCTTGGCGGGCGGCCCGTGTCGCGGGTGATCGTCACCCACCACCACCCCGACCACATCGGTCTGGCGGGCTGGTTCATCGACCGGGGCGCGCGACTGCTGACCACCCGCACCGCCTGGCTTTTCGCCCGGATGCTGGTTCTGGACGTGCATGACCGGCCCAAGCCTGAAACGCTGGCCTTCTGGCGGTCGGCGGGGATGGATCCCCGGATCCTGGCCCAGCGGGCAGCCGAGAAGCCCTTCAATTTCAGCGACTGCGTCCACCCCCTGCCGCTCGGGTTCGAGCGGCTGATCCACGGGCAGCGTCTTCGTATCGGCGGGCGCGACTGGACGGTGCGCTGCGGCGACGGCCACGCCCCCGAACACGCGACCTTCTGGGCCGAGGATGACAGCCTGGTGATCGGCGGCGATCAGCTTCTGCCCGGGATCTCGGCCAACATCGGCGTCTATTCGACCGAGCCCGAGGCCAATCCGCTGGGGGAATGGGTGGCCTCCTGCGCGGCCTTCCTGCCCCATGCCCGCAATTCCCAGTTGGTCCTGCCGGGCCACAAGCTGCCCTTCACCGGACTGCCGACGCGGCTTTTGCAGATGATCGACAACCACGAAAGCGCGCTGGAGCGGCTGCGCGGGTATCTGGCCACGCCGCGAACGGCGGTCGACTGCTTCCCGCTCTTGTTCAGGCGGTCGATCGGACCGGCCGAATACGGGCTGGCGCTGATCGAGGCGGTTGCACACCTGAACTACCTGCTTCACGCTGGGCAGGCCGTGCGGGAACGGCGTGAGGATGGGGCATGGCTATGGCGGACACCGGAATGAGAGACGTGATCCACACTTCGGTCGAGGTGGCCGAGCAGGCGGAACTGGAATGTCGCCGCGGCCTGGCGACGACGCGCAAGCATCCGGCGCCGTCGGTGGAAACCACGCCCTTGCCCAAGACCGTGACCGACAAGGTGGATGAAAAGAGTGCCGCGCAATGGGCCTATGAGCGGATCATCCTCTACATCAAGAAATTCGAAGAACAGCTCGACCCCCAGCACGAGGTTGCCATGGGCTTCACCGGCGGCGATGTCGGGGTGCTGAAGATCGAGGGGATCGGCTGGTTCGCACCCGATATTCTGACCTTCTACGGCGAGGACGACGAAGGCAGCCGCACCCAGCTGATCCAGCATGTCAGCCAGCTGAGCGTGATGCTTCGGGCCTTGCCGAAGGCGCCCGAGGAGGAAACCGCGCGCCGCATCGGCTTTCGTCTGGCCGAAGGGCTGGGGCTGACGATTGACGAGCCCGTCCCGGTCGAAGCGCCGCGGAAGCGGGCCGGCAAGACAACCGCCGTCCCCGCCGCGAAGCCTGCGAAGACCACACGGAAACCGGGCCAGACCCCGCGCAAACCCGCCAAAAAGCCGAAATAATTCATCGGCGGAGCGGGCAAGAAAGGGTCGTGACGGGGCGCGTCGAATCCGGTATTCGGGGCATGACATTTCTGCGATGGGAGCGCGAAACATGGCTGAGCATGAGCCCGGAACGATGAACATCACCACCCAGGAACGCACCTTTGCGGGCTTTGTCCGCTTCATGACCTGGGCCGTGATCGTGGCGCTGGTGTTCCTGGTCTTCCTGGCGCTGGCTGGCGCCTGAAACTCGTTTACAACATCCGGGGGCATTTGATGCTGCGCCGTTTCCTGCTCTGCCTTGTCCTGCCGCTGACGCTTGCCGCCTGCGGTGCCGACAACAAATGGGCCTCTGACGCCGAGGTGGCGCGGGCAACATATGTGTCGTCCGAACCGCCCTCGATCACGCTTTACACGGTGGTCCGCAAGACGGGCGAAGGCGCGCATTCCGGGATCATGATCAACGGCAACCAGCGGGTGCTGTTCGATCCGGCGGGCACCTGGTATCACCCCCATGTGCCCGAACGCCATGACGTGCACTTCGGCATCACCGACCAGATGAAGCGGTTCTATGTCGACTACCACGCCCGCGAAACCTATGACGTGATCGAGCAGACCGTTCCCGTCAGCCGCGAAGTGGCCGATTTCGCCATCCGCCGGGTGCAGCAGAACGGCTCGGTGTCGAAGGCGATGTGCGGCGAATCCGTCAGCGGCGTGTTGCGCGACATCCCCGGCTTCCAGTCGATCCCGCGGTCCTTCTTCCCCGGCAAGGTGATGCGCGCGTTCGGGGAACTGCCGGGCGTTGTCACCAAGCTGCACGTCGACGGCGACCCCGCCGACAACTCGGGCGTGCTGATGGTGCAGAAAAGTCAGGGCTGACCGGCTCATGATGGTTGCCGGCCTGATCCTTGCCGGGGGACAGGGCCGCCGCATGGGGGGCGTGGACAAGGCCCTTCTGCCGCTGAAGGGCCGCCCGCTGGTTCGCCACGCAATCGACCGGCTTTCCCCGCAGGTGGAGCGTCTGGCAATTTCGGGCCAGCCGTCTCATGCAGGGTTCGGACTGCCGGTGCTGCCGGATGCACAGGCCGAACGGCTGGGTCCGCTGGCCGGGGTGGCCGCCGGTCTGGTCTGGGCGGCCGCGCTGGGCGCGGATCATCTGGTGACGGCGGCCGTCGATACGCCGTTTCTGCCCTGTGACCTGGTGCCGCGCCTGCTGATGGCGGCCGAAGATCACGGCGGCCTGGCGCTGGCCGTAACACCGGAACGCGATCACCCGACCTTCGCCCTCTGGCCCGTGGATCGGTCGTCCTTCGTCCAGAACCTTCTGGATGCGGGCGAGCGGCGGATGCGCGTAGCCCTGGATGGTGCCGGTCGGGCGTCCTTTCCCGACGAAGGTGCCTTCTTCAACATCAACACGCCCGCGGACCTGGCACGGGCGGAAACGATGCTGGCCGCGGAATCCTAGTCGAACGTGCCGCTGACCCGGCCCAGCAGCATGAAGGCGCGGGCCGTGCGGGTATCGGTAAAGGCTGCGATTTCCTCGTCGCTCGCAGTCTTTTCGAAGCTTTGGAAGCTGCGGTCGAACTGGCGCAGGAAATGATGTGCGGCATCGCGGAAGATCGTGTCTTGCCGCATCCGCGCTGCCGACAACGCCAGGCTGGACCGATCGCGAATCCCGCCCAGGGGCGCGATGGTCCGGCCGCGTTCACCCCCCGCAAACCGCCGCCACAGGGCAGGGTGGGCCCGGTCCGGCACCAGGTCGTCCATGAAGATCCCGTCCTGCCCCAGAAGCGTCAGCACATCTTGCGAGGCGCGGATCAGCTTGGCGATGTCGCGGTCGGCCAAGGCGCGGCGCAGGGCGCGGATACCTTCCCTGTCCTCGGAACTGTCGGGGAAGTCCAGCGCCCGGATCAGGTCGGTATTGGCGACGGGATCGGGTGGAAAGTCCTGTTCCAGCGCCAGGAGGGTCTGTTCCTCGGCCGGGGCGGTTTGCCGGGACGCCTGCCCGGGATCGCGGCGCGACGAAAAGCTGGCCTGGACCGCGGCCGGCGCAGGTGACGCCTCGGCACCCTGAACCGGGCGCGGCGCGGTGGTCTGCACCTGCGACAGGTAGTTATGGCGCATTGCGTCGACCGTGGCGCGCAACTGCGCCGCCTCGGCGCGCAGGTCCACCAGTTGCCGCAATGACAGCGCCGCAACCCAGATGGCGGCACAAGGCACGGTTGCCGTCAGGACAAGAAGCAGGCGCTGCCCGAACCCGGCACCGCCCCAAAACCACGCCAGAAGCAGCGCCGCGCCAAGAACCCACACCAGCGTTGCGGCCAGGGCGATGCGTCCGGTCGGTCCCATCCGCGACAGGGGGGAGGCCCCGAGTGTCGGGCGCTCGGCCCGGAAGCCGGGGGTAGGGTCGGTCATCGGCGCCTCCTGAGCGGGTCAGAGATAGCGGATGGCAAGGACTTCGTAGCTTTTCTCGCCGCCGGGGGTGCGCACTTCGACGCTGTCGCCTTCGTCCTTGCCGATCAGGGCGCGTGCCAGCGGCGACTTGATGTTCAGAAGACCTTTCTCGATGTCGGCTTCGGATTCGCCCACGATCTGATAGATGCGCTCCTCGTCGGTGTCCTCGTCGACCAGCGTCACCGTCGCGCCGAACTTGATCGCGCCGGACAGCTTCGATGTGTCGATCACGTCGGCCCGCGACAGGATCGCTTCCAGCTCCTTGATGCGGCCTTCGACAAAGCTCTGGCGTTCCCGCGCGGCGTGGTATTCGGCGTTCTCGGACAGGTCGCCGTGTTCACGCGCCTCGGCGATCGCACGGATGACCGCGGGGCGCTCGATGGTCTTGAGAGCCTTGAGTTCATTGTCCAGCGCGGTATGGCCGGCGCGCGTCATCGGTATCTTTTCCATGGCACTCATCGTGTAATCGGGTGATCGCAATTCGCGGGCTACAGAGTTTTGTAAACAAGGGATGGGCGGCGAAAGTCAAGACCGGCCCGGTAACAACGCTGCCGGGCATCCGCCCCTGGGACGGCGGCGCGTTGACGCCTGCGGCTGCGGTTCTGCGCCGCGGCTTAAAATATTGCTCTCATGTCCGAGGTGGGCTAGTTGGGGTCGAATCCAGGCGCAGGGGTAAGAAAATGTCCGAAATCGTCCGCGAACAGATGGAATATGACGTTGTGATCGTCGGAGCGGGCCCCGCAGGTCTGTCGGCCGCGATCCGCCTGAAACAGCTTGATGCCGATCTTTCGGTTGTCGTGCTGGAGAAGGGCTCGGAAGTGGGAGCGCATATCCTGTCGGGGGCGGTGCTTGATCCGTCAGGCCTTGATGCGCTGCTGCCGGACTGGCGGAACATGGGCGCGCCGATCAAGACCGAGGTCAAGGAGGACAACTTCTATCTGCTTGGTCCCGCGGGCCAGGTCCGCATTCCGAACTGGCCGATGCCGCCCCTGATGAACAACCACGGCAATTACATCGTCTCGATGGCGAACGTCTGCCGCTGGATGGCGACCGTGGCCGAAGGCCTGGGCGTCGAGATTTTCCCGGGCATGGCCGCCAGCCAGCTGGTCTGGGGCGAGAACGGCGAAGTCAAAGGCGTTGTCGCCGGCGAATTCGGCAAGAACCCCGACGGCAGCATCGGTGACGGCTACGAGCCGGGGATGGAACTTCTGGGCAAGTATGTCTTCCTGTCGGAAGGCGTGCGCGGATCTCTGGCCAAGGAAGTCATCGCCAAATACGACCTCTCGAAAGGCCATTGCCCGCAGAAGTTCGGCATCGGCATGAAGGAAATCTGGGAAATCGATCCGGCCAAGCACAAGGAAGGCACTGTGACCCACACGATGGGTTGGCCCCTTGGCAAGAACGCGGGCGGCGGATCCTTCATCTATCATCTGGAAAACAACCAGGTCTACGTGGGCTTCGTGGTGCACCTGAACTACAAGAACCCGCACCTGTATCCCTACATGGAATTCCAGCGGTTCAAGCATCACCCGATGGTCGAGGAACTGCTGAAAGGCGGCAAGCGCGTGGCCTACGGCGCCCGCGCGATTTCCGAAGGCGGCTGGCAGTCGATCCCGAAGGTGGTTTTCCCGGGCGGCGCGCTTCTGGGCTGTTCGGCCGGTCTGGTCAACGTGCCGCGGATCAAGGGCAACCACAACGCGATGCTTTCGGGCAAGGCGGCTGCGGAAGCGGCTTATGAGGCGATCAAGGCTGGCCGTAAGGGCGATGAGCTATCGGCCTATGAAACCGACCTGCGCAGCGGCCCGGTGGGCAAGGATCTGAAGAAGGTCCGCAACGTCAAGCCGCTCTGGTCGCATTACGGGCTTTTCGCATCCCTGACGCTGGGCGGTTTCGACATGTGGACGAACAACCTGTTCGGGCTGTCGCTGTTCGGCACCGTCAAGCACAAGAAGACCGATGCGGAATCGACTGGCCTGGCCAAGGACTTTGCCAAGATCGATTACCCGCGGCCCGACGGCAAGATCAGCTTCGACCGGCTGACCAACGTTGCCTTCAGCTTCACCAACCACGAGGAAAGCCAGCCCGCGCACCTCAAGCTGAAGGATCCGGCGATCCCGATCGCGGTCAACCTGCCGAAATACGACGAACCGGCGCAGCGCTACTGCCCGGCGGGTGTCTATGAGGTGGTGGCCGAAGAAGGCAAGGACCCGCGCTTTGTCATCAACTTCCAGAACTGCGTCCACTGCAAGACCTGCGACATCAAGGATCCCAGCCAGAACATCGTCTGGACCACGCCGCAGGGCGGTGACGGACCGAACTATCCCAACATGTAACATTCCGGCGATTGCGGACACTGACCGACCTTGCCGCGCCCGGTGCCGATTGCACCGGGCGCGGCTTGTCTTTAGGTTCGGCGCCACTGCCCAACGTCGGAGGTTTGCCATCGTGTCCTGCATTTTCCGCGCCGCAGCCGGTGCCGTCCTTGCCCTGTCGCTGGGTCTTGGCGCGCCAGCCACCGCACGCGCCGAGGACGGGCAGGCGGGCCCCTATCTGGCCGCACAACTGGCCGGGGCCTCGCTGGATTATATGGCCGCGGCCGAATGGTATCAGCGCGCGTCAGCCGCCGATCCGAAGAACGAGCAACTTCTTCAACAGGCGGTCTTTTCGCGGATTCTCGCCGGCCAGGTCGAAGATGCGGTGGGCCAGGCCGACAAGCTGAGCCGGAAGGATGCCGTGGCAACCATCCTCGTGATCGCCGACGCCGCGCGGAAGGATGATTACCAGCGCATCCTCGACGAACTGGCCGCCGGACGCCGCTCGGGCCCCCTGATCGACGGGCTGAGCAAAGCCTGGGCGCTGTTCGGAATTGGCCAGGTGAACGAGGCGACCGCCGCCTTCGACACGCTGGCAAAGGAAGCGGGGCTGCGCCCCTTCGCCATGTATCACAAGGGACTGGCGCTGGCGCTGGTCGGAGACTTCGAAGGCGCGCTGAAGGCACTGGACGACAAGTCGACCGAACCGCTGCAATCGACCCGCCGCTACTGGCTGGCCAAGGCGCAGATCCTGAGCCAGCTGGAGCGCAATCCCGAGGCCATCGCCCTGTTCGAGAAAAGCTTTGGCGCCTATCCCGCCCCCGGTTTCCTGGAACTGCGCAAGCGTCTGGAGGCGGGTGAGCCCTTGCCCTTCGACGTGGTCGAAACGCCCCGCGACGGCATCGCCGAGGCTTTCTATTCCACCGCGCTGGTCAGCATAAACCAGACCAGCGATCCCGAAACGCTCAGCTATGCGCGGCTGGCGTCGTTCCTGCGCCCCGCCAATGTCGATGTGACGCTGCTGGTGGCAACGATCCTGGAAAAGACCGGGCAGAATGACCTGGCCGCCGACGCCTACAAGACCATTTCGCGCACCGATCCGGCCTGGTATCCGGCCGAACTGGGCCGGGCGGATGCCGTTGCGGCCGCGGGCCGCACCGATGCCGCGATCGAGATACTGGATGCGCTGGCCAAGACCGCGCCGGACACGCCCGATGCCTGGGTCCGCCTGGGCGACATGTTGCGCCGCGCGGAACGCTATCCCGATGCGATCGCCGCCTATGACAAGGGGATTGCCGCGCTGGGCGACGTGCGCCCCGAACAATGGGGCGTCTATTACGCGCGCGGGATCTGCAACGAACGCGCCCGGAACTGGCCCCGGGCCGAGGCCGACTTTACCCAGGCCCTGAAGCTGAACCCCGACCAGCCAGATGTGCTGAACTACATGGGGTACTCCCTGCTGGAGCGGAGGGAGCGGCTGGACGAGGCGCTGTCCATGATCGAGCGGGCCGCTAAGGCGGAACCGGATAGTGGCGCCATCACCGACAGTCTGGGCTGGGGACTTTACCGCATGGGCCACCATGCCGAGGCGGTCTCGCACATGGAGCGCGCGGTGGAGTTGATGCCGGTCGACCCGGTCATCAATGACCATCTGGGCGACGTCTACTGGTCGGTGGGCCGCAAGCGCGAAGCCGAATACCAGTGGAAACGCGCCCTTTCCTTTAAGCCGGATTCCGAGGAAGAGGCGGCCCGCATTCGCCGCAAGCTGGAGGTTGGCCTGGATGCGGTGCTGAAGGACGAAGGCGCCGCGCCGGCCAATGGCAACTGAGGACTTCGCGCCCGCCAAGATCAACCTGGCGCTGCATGTGACGGGCCGGCGCGCAGATGGCTATCATCTGCTGGACAGCCTGGTGGTTTTTGCCGATGCGGGCGACCGGGTTTCGGTGAGGCCGGCAACGGGACTGTCGCTGCGGCTGACCGGTCCATTCGCCCCCGCGCTGGATCCGGAGCCCGACAATCTGGTCCTGCGCGCAGCGCGGTTCCTGGGGATCACCGATGCGGCGATCACGCTGGAAAAGAACCTGCCCGTCGCTTCCGGGATCGGGGGCGGCTCGGCCGATGCGGCGGCCACGCTGCGCGCCCTGTCGCGGTTGACCGGCCGCGCGTTGCCAGACGCACCGCAGACCGCGGCGCTGGGGGCGGATGTGCCCGTCTGCCTTCACCCCCGGCCGCGCCGGATGTCGGGTATCGGCGAGGTATTGGCCGATGTGCCGCCCCTGCCGCCCGCCTGGCTGGTGCTGGCCAATCCCGGTGTCGCGGTGTCGACCCCGGCGATCTTCCGGGCGTTGGTCCGCCGCGACGGCATTGGCCTGCCGCCGCTTGGCCCGTGGGCGGATGCCGATGCGCTGGCCCGCGGATTAAGCGCAATGCGCAATGACCTTGAGGCCCCGGCGACAGCCTTGCAGCCCGTGATCGGAACGGTGCTAGCCGAACTTGCGGTGCAGAAGGGCTGCCTTCTGTCGCGCATGTCAGGATCGGGGGCGACCTGCTTCGGCCTTTTCGGCCGCCCGGAACAGGCCGACGCGGCGGCAGGGGATCTGTTCGCGCGCCACCCGGACTGGTGGATCCGCGCCGCGCGGATCCTGGACTGAGGCGTCAGCGGACCCGTTCGACCACGTAGTCGGCCAGATCGACCAGCATGTCGCGCAGATCGCCCTGCGGCAGAACGTCCAGCGACCGTTGCGCGCGATGCGCCCATTCCAGGGCCGTGTCGCGGGTCGAGGCCAGCGCACCGTGACGTGCCAGAAGGCCCATCGCCGTATCCAGATCGCCATCCTGCTGGTCGCCCTTCTCGATGACCCGCTGCCAGAAGGCGCGTTCGGTTGCGTCGGCCTTGGCCACCGCGCGGATCACCGGCAGCGTCAGCTTCCGTTCGCGGAAATCATCGCCGACATTCTTGCCGATGGTGGCGGTCGAACCGCCGTAATCCAGAAGGTCGTCCACCATCTGGAATGCGATTCCCAGTGCATCGCCGTAATCGCGCAGCGCGTTCACATGGGCGTCCGAGGCCCCCGCGATCACCGCGCCCGATTCTGTCGCCGCCGAAAACAGCGCCGCCGTCTTGCCACGCACCACCTGCAAGTAAATCTCTTCCGTGGTCGCCAGATCCTGCGCGGCGGTCAGTTGCAGCACCTCGCCTTCGGCAATGGTGGCGGACGCATTGGCCAGGATGTCCAGCACCCGCAGGTTCCCCGGTTCCACCATCAACTGGAAACTGCGCGCGAACAGGTAGTCGCCCACCAGCACGCTGGACTTGTTGTCCCACAGCAGGTTTGCCGTCGGACGCCCTCGGCGCTGGCGGCTTTCGTCGACCACGTCGTCGTGCAGGAGGGTCGCGGTATGGATGAATTCGACCGTCGCGGCCAGGTGGATGTGATAGGGCCCGTCGTAGCCGCACAGGCGCGCGGCGGCCAGCGTCAGCATCGGTCGCAGACGTTTGCCGCCCGCCTCGATCAGATGCGCGGTCACCTGCGGAATCCGCGGGGCATGTTCCGAGGCCATGCGCTCCCGGATCAGGTTGTTTACCCTGTCCAAGTCGCCGGCCAGACGGGCGCTCAGCCTGTCATGCGGTTTTTGCTGGGTTTCATCCAGTCCCATGCCACCCCCGGAACACTCGACTCTTGTGGCAGGCTGCCGTTAAGTCTTGACCATGAAAGAGCTTCTGCGCACGACAGACCCCACGATCATCGCTTTCGCGACCGCCCTTCTTGAGGGTGAGGGTATAGACGCCTTTGAGTTGGACGTCCACATGAGCGTTCTGGACGGCGGGCTGGGAATCCTGCCGCGCCGCCTGATGGTGGCTGACCGCAACCTGTTCCTGGCGCGCGCGATCCTGCGCGACAATGGCATCGAATATGTCGAATGACCGCTTTGCCGATGCGGAGCTGAGCCGGGACGGTTTTCTGGGCGGCGCGCTACAGGTCTGGCAACCCCGGCGCGGGTATCGCGCGGCCATGGACCCCGTCCTGCTGGCGGCAAGCGTGCCGGCGCGGGCGGGGCAATCGGTGCTGGAACTGGGCTGCGGGGTCGGCGTCGCCAGCCTGTGCCTGGGTCACCGGGTTCCGGGCCTTTGCCAGACGGGGGTCGAGCTTCAGCCCGCCTACGCCGATCTGGCGCGGCGCAACGCGACCGAGAACGGGCTTCGGTTAGACGTGATCCAGGCCGATCTCGCACACCTTCCACCCGACCTTCGGGCGCGGAACTTCGACGTCGTCATCGCCAACCCGCCGTACTTCCCCGCGAAAGGGGGCACTGCGGCCCTGGACCCGGGCCGGGAAACCGCTCAGCGCGAGCGAACGCCCATGGCGGTCTGGATTGACGCGGGCCTTCGGCGGCTGACGCCCACGGGCCTGCTGGCGGTGATCCAGGCGGCGGACCGGCTGGGCGATATTCTGGCCGCTGTGGGAACGCGGGGGGCGGTCACCGTGCTTCCCATTGCGGCACGGGTCGGCCGCGACGCGGGGCGGGTGATCGTTCAGGTCCGGAAGGGGTCGCGCGCACCGCTGCGGCTGTGTGCGCCCTTGATCCTGCACAGGGGCGTTGTTCACGACGGGGACCGCGAAAGCCACACCGACCTGGCAGCGGACATCCTGCGCCACGGGGCGGCGCTGCCGGTGGGGTTGGCAAAAAATTGATACATAACGCCGCACCGGCGGCGGAAGTTCCCCGATGTTCTTTGGAAAGTCGTGACTCGACTCAGGCTTTATGATGGAATCGTGACAAGGGTTCACAGCAGAGGAGACGACGATGTCGCTGAGTTCGCATGTTGATGAGCTTCGCAAGAAGCACCAGAACCTTTCCGACCAGGTCGAGGTGGCACTTCGCAGCCCCGGATATGATGATCTGAGCATCGCCGAGATGAAGAAACAGAAACTTCGCCTGAAGGAGGAGATTTCGCGCCTGACCGCTCAGGCTTGAACCTTTCGTGACCCGGTTGCGCTGGCCCAGGCGGCCAGCGCCGCCCCGGCGGTGATCATCAGGGCCGCCAGAACCAGTTGCGGGGTGGCATTCGCGATCCCCGCCAGGATCAGGGCCAGCGTCGACAGAAGCGGCGCGGCATAGGAAGCGACCCCCAGCAGCTGGATGTCGCCCTTTTTCACCCCGATGTCCCAGACATAGAACGCCAGTCCCACAGGCCCAAGCCCCAAGGCCAAGATGGCCAGCCAGCCCCGCATCCCGGCGGGCCAAAGCGTTTCCTCGAAAGCCAGGTGCGCCGGAACCGACAGCGCCGCCGTTGCCAGGCAGAACACCGCGACCGCTTCGGTCGGGATTGCCCCCAACTGCCGTGACAGGACCGAATAGCCGGCCCAGGTGATCGCGCAAAGCAGGGCCAGCGCATAGCCCGGCAGCGCCGCGCCCGACAGCGCCATCCCCGGCTTCACGACGATCAGCGCCGCTCCGGCAAAGGCTATGAGGGCGCCCGTCACATGCGCGCCTGTCAGCCGCTCTTGCGGAAGCAGCCCTGAAAACAGCACGATCAGAAGCGGCCAGAGATAGGCGATCAGGCTCGCCTCGGCCGCCGGGGCCATCCGCAGCGCCGAGAAGTAGAGAGCGTGGTAACCGAAAAGCGCCACCGTCCCGAAGGCGTAAACCCGCAGCGGAACCCGGCGCAAGGTGCCCAGGTTGCCCGTTGCAAGCGTCCAGACGATGCCGACGCCGCCGCCAATGGCGAAGGTCAGCGCGTTCAGCAGGAACGGCGGAACAGGGGCCGAACCGACCGCCAGAAGGGCCAGCAAAGCCCAAAGCAGGATCGCCCCGAAGCCGATCGTGGTCGCGCGCGTGCGTGTCATGCTGTTCTCCGTCCCGTTGCGGGACACTGCCCGCTGCGGGAACCTGCCGCAACGAAAAAGGCCCGCGCGATGTGCGGGCCTTTCCGGTCATGTAAAGGATCGATCAGCTGAGATACTGCCCGCCGTTGGCGCTGATGGTCGAGCCGGTGATGAATCCGGCATCATCCGCTGCCAGGAAGACCACGCAGCGCGCGATCTCCTCGGGTTCGCCCAGCCGACCGACGGGGATTTGCGGGATGATCCGCTCATTCAGCACCTTCTCGTCGATGGCACGAACCATCTCGGTACCGATGTAGCCCGGGCAGATGGCGTTGATGGTGATTCCGGCGCGCGCGCCTTCCTGCGCCAGCGCCTTGGTAAAGCCGATGTCGCCCGCCTTGGCCGCCGAATAGTTCGCCTGGCCCGACTGACCCTTCTGGCCGTTGATCGAGCTGATGTTGATGATCCGGCCGAACTTGCGGTCGCGCATTCCGGTCCACAGCGGATGGGTCATGTTGAACAGGCCGTTCAGGTTGGTGTCCATCACCTCTTGCCACTGCGCGCGGGTCATCTTGTGGAACATCGCGTCGCGGGTGATCCCGGCGTTGTTGACCAGCACCTCCACCGGGCCCAGATCCGCCTCGACCTGCTGGATGCCGGCGACACAGGCGTCATAGTCGGCGACCGACCATTTGTAGGTCTTGATCCCGGTTTCCGCGGTAAATTTCGCCGCTGCTTCGTCATTGCCGGCGTAGTTGGCGGCCACGGTGTAACCCGCATTTTTCAAGGCAACCGAAATCGCCGCGCCAATGCCACGCGAGCCGCCGGTAACCAGTGCCACTCTTGCCATGTAAATCTCCTCCTGGGGTTATGCGCGCAAGTCGTTGAAACGTTGCTACCCAAAACGACCGCACTGCGCAATATTATTGCGCAGATATTTCCGAACTGCTGTCGGTCACGCCGAATTCCCGCCCGAGGCGCCCACAGTAGGCGATCCAGTCCAGATTGGAGCGGATGGAGGTCACCGCGTTGATGCGATGTGCCCAGCGCGGCTCCAGATAGACCATGATCGAGGCAACGTCGGCCTCGGGATTGGCTTGTCCCGCCTGTCCCGCCTCCTCAACGGCGCGTGCCCGGAACCTTGCTGCACCGCGCCGGATCGTCTCGACGTCCCCGGCCAAGGCACCGGAATAGCCATCCGTTTCGGCGGCAGCGCCGAACACGGCGCTGCATTCGGCAAGGTTGGCCCAGGCGGGCGCTTCTGCCTGCTGGGCCAGACCCTCCGTCATCATGGATGCTGCCGCGCCCAGGCCCAGGGCTAGGACGCGCCGCATGTCAGGCCCGTTCGAGGCACATGGCCACGCCCATGCCGCCCCCGATGCACAGCGTGGCAAGGCCCTTGTTCGCGCCGGAACGCTGCATCTCGAACAGCAGGGTGTTCAGGATGCGCGCGCCCGATGCACCAATCGGGTGGCCGATGGCGATGGCGCCGCCGTTCACGTTGACCTTGGCCGGATCCCAGCCCATGTCCTTGTTCACCGCGCAGGCCTGGGCGGCAAAGGCTTCGTTCGCCTCGACCAGGTCCAGATCGGCGGCTCTCCAGCCGGCCTTTTCCAGTGCCTTGCGGCTGGCGAAGATCGGACCGACACCCATGATCGCCGGATCCAGACCCGCGGTCGCATAAGAGGCGATCCGTGCCAGCGGTTTCAGGCCGCGGCGGGTGGCTTCGGCTTCCGACATCACAAGAACCGCTGCCGCGCCATCGTTGATGCCGCTGGCGTTCGCCGCGGTGACGGATCCGTCTTTCGTGAAGGCCGGGCGCAGTTTCTGCATGCTTTCCAGCGTGGCGCCGTGGCGGATGTATTCGTCCGAATCCACCGTGACGTCGCCCTTGCGGGTCTTGATGACGAAGGGAATGATCTCATCCGCGAACTTGCCGGCCTTCTGCGCGGCTTCGGCCTTCAGCTGGCTGGACAGCGCGAACTGGTCCTGCTGTTCGCGGCTGATCTGCCACTGGTTCGCAACGTTCTCCGCGGTCTGGCCCATGTGATAGCCGTTGAAGGCATCCCAAAGGCCGTCGCGGATCATCGAATCGATGAAGCTCAGGTCGCCCATCTTCTGGCCCGCGCGCAGATGCGCGACGTGCGGCGACAGCGACATGCTTTCCTGCCCGCCTGCGGCAACGATGGCGGCGTCGCCCAGCTGGACGTGCTGCGCCGCCAGCGCCACCGACCGCAGACCCGAGCCGCAGACCTGGTTGATCGACCAGGCGGCGCTTTCCTGCGGCAGGCCGGCCTTGATGTGCGCCTGGCGCGCCGGGTTCTGGCCCTGGCCGGCCGTCAGCACCTGCCCGAGGATGGTTTCCGAGACTTCGGCCTTGTCGACCCCGGCCCGCGCCACGACCGCATCAAGTACGGCGGCCCCCAGGTCATGGGCGGGGGTATTGGCGAAGGATCCGTTGAAGCTGCCCACGGCAGTGCGGGCGGCGGAAACGATAACGACATTGGTCATGCGGGGTCCTCTCCCATATGCGACGGCGCCGCAGCCGAGAGGCCACAGCCCTGCTGGAATGGGTAAGGGATGAGCAGGTCCAATGCAACTGCGGCGAGACGCGGCATCTTGCGAAAGCCCCGTCAGACCCGGACGTTCGCCGCGGACTGCCCCAGTTCCCAGGGCGGGGTAAGGGTGGCCGCTCCGTAGTAGTGGCCCTGCATCCCGTCGATGCCGATCCGCGCCAGATGATCGGCATCGGCGCCGCATTCGACGCCTTCCGCCACCGTCAGCATTTCGAAATGGCGGGCGATGTCGATCAACGCGCCAGTCAGCACCTGATTGTCGCGGTTGTCGGCGATTCCGTGGATGAACTGGCCGTCGATCTTCAGGATGTCGAACAGGAAATCCCGCAGGTGCCGCAGCAAGGTGTAGCCGGCGCCGAAATCATCCAGCGCGAAGCTGATTCCCGCGGGTTGCAGATCGGTCATCAGGGTTGCGACGGCGCCCGGCATCAACAGGACCGAGCTTTCGCTGATTTCAAGGATCAGGCGTTCCCCCGCCGTGAGGTCCGCCGCCAGGCCCTGTTGCAGGGTCCGCCGCCAGCGCGGATGTTCGATGGAACGCGCCGACATGTTGATCGACAGCCGCAGCGCAGGATCGCGGGACAGTGAATAGAACCCCATCTCCAGCGCCAGACAGTCAATTTCCCGGCCCAAGTCGGTCGCCTCGATGGCAGTGATGAAGTGCTGCGCCGGGATGATTCGCCCGGTTTCGTCTAGGATGCGGATCAGACCTTCTTGGAAGGCCGGCGCGCCGGGATGGTGCGGCGAGATCACGGGCTGGAACGCCAGCAGCACATCCTGGCGCGCAATGGCCCGCCGCACCATGCCCAGCGCATCCGCCTCTCGCCGTGCGGTCTCTGCGGTGGCGGGGTTGCCAAGGCCAGCAAGCGGCCGGGGGGGGCGGGGGTAGGGCGGCATCCGGGACTCCATCAACTGGGCACAGGATTGCCCAAGGTTGCTAATCCGGGGTAAAGACCAGAACGAAACAGGAATGGAGGCGGAGGATGGAGCGCTGCGGCTGGTGCGGATCAGACCCGCTTTACGTCGCCTACCACGATCAGGAATGGGGCGTCCCCGAGCGTGACCCGCGCGCCCTGTGGGAAAAGCTGGTGCTGGACGGGTTTCAGGCCGGTTTGTCCTGGATCACGATCCTGAAGAAGCGCGAGGCGTTCCGCGCCGCATTCCGGGGATTCGACCCGCAGATCATAGCTGGCTGGGGCGAACCTGACGTGGCGCGCCTGCTGGCCGACCCCGGGATCGTGCGTCACCGTGGCAAGATCGAAGCCATCATCGGCAATGCGCAAGGCTGGTTGCGCATTGCGGAGGCCGAGGGATTCGATGCCTTCCTTTGGCGCCACGTCGACGGCCGGCCGTTGCAGAACCGTTTCGCAAGCCTTTCGGACGTGCCCGCGCAAACCGCGCTGTCGCAGCGGATTTCGAAGGATCTGGCGAAGGCCGGCTTCCGCTTTGTCGGCCCGACGATCGTTTATGCCTTCATGCAGGCCGTGGGCATGGTGAATGACCACATCGTCACCTGTCATTGCCACGACCGGATCGCGGCCCTGGCCTGATGGCTCAGTCCTTCAGCACCCCGGTCTGGCGCGCGGCGTGGATTGACAGCGCATCCATCAGTTCGGGCGACAGACAATCATAGGGCGGCAGGCCCATGCCGGACAAGCGGGTGCGGATGGCGGTCATCGCCTCGGGGCGGGTGCCGCCCTCGATCACCGAGGAGACGAAGGCCGCGAACTGCGGTTCCTGCCAGCCCGCTTCGTCCGACAATTCGGTATGAACGAAATCCAGGCCGTGGAAGGCGTGCCGCGGATTCTCGATCCGGCCGAACATGTGCACGCCGCAATCGCGGCAGGCGTGGCGCTGGATGGAGGCCGCCGGATCGACGATGTAAAGCTTTTCCTGCCCTGACACGACCGAAACCTTGTCGCGCGGCACCACCCCCACCACCGAGAACACCGCGCCATGCGGCTTCCAGCAGCGTGTGCAACCGCAGGCGTGGTTATGGGCGACGTTGCTGTCCAGCCGTACCAGCACCGGGTTGGTCTCGCAGTGGCAATGCAGCGTTCCGCCAGAAAAACCGGACGTGCCGCGGGTGACGCCATTGTCGATGGCCGGATGCAGTTTCATCGCGCTGTTCCCCCGAAGTGAAGTGGCGCGAGTTAGCGCCCGCCGTGGACCCGCGTCAACGAGTCGATGGACGGGCGCAGGTCAGGCCGGGTCGGCGATCAGCGCCGACAGGAATGCCCGGGCCTCGGGGCCGTCCCAGGCGGCATCACCGATCAGCCGCGCGACTTCGGACCCGTTCCGGTCAAGGATCACCGTGACCGGCAGGGCGACGATGCCCATCTGCCCGGCCAGCTTCTGTTTCGGGTCGCGCAGTTTCGGCAGTCGGGTAACGCCGGTTTCCTCGAAGAATCGGTTGATCTGCGGCACGCCGTTGCGCCCCGTCGCGATGGTCACGACCTGAAAGTCATCGCCGCCCATCTCGGCCTGAAGCTTGTCCAGCCCCGGCATCTCTTTCCGGCAGGGGCCGCACCAGGTGGCCCAGAAGTTCAGAAGGACGACCTTGCCCCTGTATTCAGACAGCGCGTGTTCGGCATCGGCTTCGTCCAGCAGCGCGGCCTCGGGAAGGGGCTTGGGCGCATCTGCCAGGATCAGCTTGGCCATGTCGCCCTGTTTCAGCGCCGCAAGGTCGGCGGCATTTGCACCAAGCGACAGCGCCGTATAAAGCACAAGTGAAGCCAGAGCGCGCAAGACAACCTCCCGGAAGATCCATGACCCAGAACAGCACCCCGTCGACCACTGCCCAGAACGCCATGTGGGGCGGGCGCTTCGCCGCCGGGCCGGATGCGATCATGCAGGCGATCAACGCCTCGATCGGGTTCGACCAGCGGCTTTACGCCCAGGACATCCGGGGCAGCCGTGCCCATGCGGCGATGCTGGCCGCAACGGGTATCCTCAGCGATAGCGATGCAAAGGCGATCGGGGAAGGGCTTCTCACGGTCTTGTCAGAGATCGAGGCGGGGTCGCTGCAATTCTCGGTCGCGCTGGAAGACATCCACATGAACGTGGAATCGCGGCTGAAAGAGGTGATCGGCGAACCGGCGGGGCGGCTGCACACGGCGCGGTCGCGCAATGACCAGGTGGCGACCGACTTTCGCCTGTGGGTGCGCGACCAGTGCGATGCGGCGATCACCGGACTTCAGGCCCTGATGCGGGCGCTTTTGACGCAGGCCGAAGCGGGGGCGGATTGGGTGATGCCGGGCTTCACGCACCTGCAAACCGCGCAGCCGGTGACCTGGGGGCATCACATGATGGCCTATGTCGAAATGCTGTCGCGGGATGTAGGTCGCTTCACCGATGCCCGCGCCCGGATGAACGAAAGCCCCCTTGGCGCGGCGGCGCTGGCCGGCACGTCCTTCCCGATCGACCGGCACATGACCGCATCGGCGCTGGGCTTTGACCGGCCCATGGCCAACAGCCTGGACGCCGTCAGCGACCGCGACTTCGCGCTGGAATTCCTGTCGGCCTCGGCCATCTGCGCCACGCACCTGTCGCGCTTCGCCGAAGAGCTGGTGATCTGGTCCTCGGCCCAGTTCCGTTTCGTCGCGCTGTCGGACCGCTTCACCACCGGGTCGTCGATCATGCCGCAGAAGAAGAACCCCGATGCCGCCGAACTGATCCGCGCCAAGATCGGCCGCATCCTGGGGGCGACCGTGGCGCTGTTCACCGTGATGAAGGGCCTGCCGCTGGCCTATTCGAAGGACATGCAGGAAGACAAGGAACAGGTCTTCGACGCCGCCGATACCCTGATGCTGGCGCTGGCCGCGATGGAAGGCATGGTCCGCGACATGACCGCCAACCGCGCCAATCTGGAAAAGGCCGCCGCCTCGGGCTTTTCCACCGCGACCGATCTGGCAGATTGGCTGGTGCGGGCGGCGGGCCTGCCCTTCCGCGACGCGCATCACGTGACCGGCAGCCTGGTCGCGCTGGCGGAAAAGAAGGGCGTCGATCTGCCCGATCTGACGCTTCAGGATATGCAATCCGCCCATCCGGCCATCACGGAAGAGGTCTATTCGGTGCTGGGCGTCCACAATTCCGTCGCGTCGCGGCAAAGCTATGGCGGCACCGCCCCCGATCAGGTCCGCGCACAGGTCGTCCGCTGGAAGGAGAAGCTGGCATGAAATACCTGGCGCTTGCCCTGACGCTTGCCACGCTGGCGGGCTGCGGTGTCGACGGAAAGCCGACGCCCCCCGCCCGGTCCGGAGTGACCATCTCGGGCGATGCCCGGGTCGGCGTGTCGGCGAAGCTGTGACCGGCACCTGGATCGACGATCTTGCATCCTGGCGGGCCGAGAGGCTTGCGGCGCTACTGGCAGACGATGGCTGGCTGAACCTGACCGACCGGGTCGATCTTGACCGGCCTTGCGATGTGACCGTCGGACGTGACGCGGGACAGGACGTGGTGCTGTCGGTCGGGCCGGCGCATCTGGGGCGGTTGGTTCTGGATACGGGGGGCGGCGCGGTCCTGCGCATCGACGGGGCGGACCTGTCATTTAAGCCGGTTCCCGATGCTTTCCCGCGGCTGATCCATGCGGGGCTTCTGCTGGAAATCCACACGGTCGAGGGCCGCGCCGCGCTGCGGGTCCGCGATCTGTCCTCGACCAACCGGGCCAGCTTTCCCGGCATCCGGCATTTCCCCACCGATCCGGGCTGGGTCGTCCGCGCCGACTGGGTCGCGCTGGAGGCCCCCAGAGCCCTGACCATCGGCATGATCAACGGCGCCGCGGATCAGGTGCGGCTGACGCACGTCGCCCGGTTCCTGCATGACGGCCGGACGGTCGAGTTGTTGCCGACCCATGTGAAGGGCGGCAAGCCCATGTTCGTCTTCCGTGACCAGACCGCACGCGACATGACCTATGGCGCCTCGCGGTTTGTCTTTGGCAGCGACATCGCCGACAGCAAGATCACGCTGGACTTCAACCGGGCCATCAACCCGCCCTGTGCCTTCAGCCATCTGGCGGTCTGCCCCCTGCCGCCACCGCAGAACATCCTGCCGTTCCGCATCGAAGCGGGGGAGTTGCGGCCCTGAGTCATGCAGATAGCGCATGCCTGCCCCCCTGCGTTTCCTGGGCCGATGCGATTGAGCGATCATCCTGCTGCGGCTAAGGCAGGAAGCGACACAAGGAGGTCCGCATGTCCAAAGCCTATGAGGATCGGATCAGGAATGCCGCACTTCGATCGCGGGTGGTTTCGGCGGCAGAGGCGTCCGAACTGATCGAGGACGGCATGGTCGTCGGCATGAGCGGCTTTACCCGGTCGGGCGAGGCGAAGGCCGTGCCGCTGGCCCTGGCCGAACGCGCCAAGACCATACCGATCAAGATCACGCTCATGACCGGCGCGAGCCTTGGCAACGATCTGGACAAGATCCTGGCCGAAGCCCATGTCACCGCGCGGCGCATTCCGTTCCAGTCCGATCCGGGCCTTCGTCGCCTGATCAACGCGGGCGAGGTCATGTTCATCGACCAGCACCTGTCGGAAACCGTCGAACAACTGCGCACCCACCAACTGCCGCTGCCCGATATCGCCGTGGTCGAAGCGGTTGCAATAACCCGCGATGGCGGGATCATTCCCAGCACCTCGGTCGGCAATTCGGCGTCCTTCGCGATCCTGGCGAAGAAGGTGATCGTGGAAATCAACATCAACCAGCCGCTGGGTCTGGAAGGGCTGCACGACATATACATCCCGACCTATCGCCCGAACCGGATGCCGATCCCGATCGTCGCCCCCGACAGTCGCGTGGGCCTGCCTTATATCCCCATCCCGCCGGAAAAGATTGCCGCCATCGTGGTGACGGAAAAGGCCGACAGCACCGCGACGATCAACCCGCCGGATGACGACACCCGCGCCATAGCCGGCCACCTGATCGACTTCCTGAAGCACGAAGTCACCAAGGGCTACCTCGATGACCGGCTGAACCCGCTTCAGGCCGGGATCGGCACCATCGCCAACGCGGTGCTGCACGGGCTGATCGACAGCCCCTTCCATGACCTGAAGATGTATTCCGAAGTCCTGCAGGATTCGACTTTCGACCTGATGGACGCGGGCAAGATGACCTTCGCGTCCGGTTCGTCGATCACGCTGTCGGCCCAGAAATACGTGGATGTCCTGTCGCGGCTGGGGGAGTTCAAGTCGCGCCTGATCCTCAGGCCGCAGGAAATCTCGAACCACCCCGAAGTCGTGCGTCGCCTCGGGCTGATCGCGATCAACACTGCGCTGGAATTCGACATCTACGGCAACGTCAATTCGACCCACACCACCGGCACGAACATGATGAACGGCATCGGCGGATCGGGGGATTTCGCCCGCAATGCGTATCTGTCGATCTTCGTGACGAAGTCCATTGCGAAAGGTGGGGCGATTTCCTCTGTGGTGCCGATGGTCAGCCATGTGGACCACACCGAACACGACGTCGATATCCTGGTGACCGAAGTCGGCCTGGCCGACCTGCGCGGCCTAGCACCCCGTGAACGTGCGCCGCTGATCATAAGGAACTGCGTGCATCCGGCCTATCGTCCGGCGCTGATGGATTATTTCACCCGCGCCAAGGCGATGGGGGGCCATACGCCCCATGTTCTGGAAGAGGCGCTGTCCTGGCACATCCGCCTCCGCGACACCGGCCGCATGGCCTGACCGGCGGACCCCGGCGCATTTCCCGCCGTTGGGTGAATGCGCAGGAACCGGAACCCCCCGGCGTGGTATCCTTTCCGGATCAGGGAGGGGAATGACATGCCGGGGAAGATACGGATCGGTGTCGGGGGCTGGACCTTCGATCCCTGGAAAGGCGCCTTCTACCCCGAGGGTCTTCCGGCGCGGCGCGAGCTTGAATACATGGCCTCCGTCATGTCGGCGGTCGAGGTGAACGGCACCTATTACCGGACGCAGACCCCGGACACCTTCTCCAAATGGCATGACGAGACGCCGGATGATTTTGTCTTTGCCCTGAAGGCGCCGCGCTATGCGACCAACCGCCGTGTGCTGGCCGAGGCGGGCGAGTCGATCCGGCGGTTTCTGGACAGCGGCATCACCCGGCTGCGTGCGAAGCTTGGCCCGATCAACTGGCAGTTCCTGCCGACGAAAACCTTCGATCCGGTTGATTTCGCGGCCTTTCTCGACCTGCTGCCGGCCGAGGAGGACGGCCGCCCGCTGCGCCATGCGGTCGAACTGCGCCATCCTTCCTTCGCGGTGCCCGAGGTTCTTGAGCTTTGCCGCGCGCGGGGCGTTGCCATTGTCTGTGCGGGTGACAGCGACTATCCGCAGATCGCCGATGCCACCGCGCCTTTGGTCTATGCCCGGATCATGGGCACCCGGGCCGATCACCCGCTGGGTTATCGGGAAGCCGACCTGGACCGCTGGGCGGATCGCGCGCGGGCCTGGGCGGCCGGCAAGGGCCGTGACGGCTTGCCGCGGCTCGAGAAGCCCGACCGGAAGGCGCGCGATGTGTTCCTGTTCGTCATCAGCGGTGCCAAGGAACGCAATCCCCTGGCCGCGCGCGCGCTGATCCAGCGCATCGAGGGCGCTTGACCGCCCCCGCCCTTTGCGCCCCAATCAGGGCGGGGGGCGCATGGCATTCACGATCCGGCAATTGCAGTTCTTCGTCGCGGCGGCGGAACAGGGTAGCGTCTCGGGTGCGGCGCGGGCTCTGTCGATTTCGCAATCCTCGGTGACCGAGGCAATCCAGGCGCTGGAGGATGACCTGGGCGTCATGCTTTTCGAACGCCGGGCGCGGGGGCTGGACCTGACGCACAAGGGCAGCCTGTTCCTGCGCAACGCCACCCAGATCCTGCGCGACGTGTCGAACGCCCGCATGGCGTTCCGGGAGGATGCCGCCCTGACCGGCCGCATGTCGCTGGGCGTTACCTCGCTGGTGGCGGGCTATGTGCTGTCGGACCTTCTGTCGCGCTTTCGCCGCGCCTGGCCGCAGGTCGAGGTTTCGGCCATCGAGGACAGCGCGGACTACCTGCAACACCTGCTGATCGGCGGCGAACTGGACGTCGTGGTCCTGCTCGCCTCGTCTATCCGCGACCGGATGGCCCTGCATGTGGAAACGCTGCTGGTCTCGCCCTACCGGCTGTGGGTGCCGATGGGCCATCCGCTGGCGGATGCGGAATCGATCTCGCTGGACGATCTGGCGGGTGAACATCTGATCGTGCTGACGGTGGACGAGATCGAGGAAAGCACCCGCGCCATGATGGCGGCGCTGTCGGTGCGCCCGCCGATCGCCTTCCGCACTCGCTCGGTCGAGGCGGTGCGGTCGCTGGTCGCCACCGGGGCGGGGGTGGCGCTGCTGCCCAGTCTGGTTTACCGACCCTGGTCGCTGGAGGGCGACCGGATCGAGATCCGCGATGTGTCGGGCGATCTTCCCTCGGTCCAGGTCGCGCTGTGCTGGCGCCGCGGTGCACCCCTGTCTGATGCGGCGCGCAGCTTCCTTCGATCGGCCCAGGGCGCCGTTACCGAGGGTTGAGCGGGGGCTAATCCATCGGTTTTGCCGATATGATCTATCTGCCCTTTGAGTTTGCGAAGGCTTCTGGCTTTCCGCAACATTCCGCACAACGCCCCCGGCCAAGTGGGGCATCCAGGGAAAGGTGTGACGATGAAGCGGATTTTGACGGCGACGACCGCACTTGCCATGGCGCTGCCTTCGATCACGGTGGCGCAGGTCAAGGAACTGGGCGCGGGCGAGGGGGAGGTCAGCATCGTGGCCTGGCCCGGCTATATCGAGCGCGGCGAGACCGACAAGGCCTATGACTGGGTCACGAAGTTCGAGGAAAAGACTGGCTGCAAGGTCAGCATCAAGACTGCCAACACCTCGGATGAGATGGTTGCGTTGATGAACGAAGGCGGCTTCGATCTGGTCACGGCATCGGGCGATGCCTCGCTGCGTCTGGTGGCAGGCAAGCGCGTGCAGCCCGTCAACATCGACCTGATCCCGTCCTGGAAGAACATCGACGACCGGCTGAAGGACGCGCCCTGGCACACGGTGGACGGCGTGCATTACGGCGTGCCCTACCAGTGGGGCCCGAACGTGCTGGCCTACAACAAGGACGTCTTCAAGGATGCCCCGCCAAAATCCTGGTCGGTGGTGTTCGAGGAACAGACCCTGCCCGACGGCAAGTCGAACAAGGGCCGGGTGCAGGCCTACGACGGCCCGATCTACATTGCCGATGCCGCACTTTACCTGATGGCGCACAAGCCCGACCTGGGCATCAAGTCGCCCTATGAACTGAACGAGGATCAGTACAAGGCGGCGCTGGACCTGCTGCGCGGGCAGCGGGCATTGGTTGGCCGCTACTGGCACGATGCGATGATCCAGGTCGACGACTTCAAGAACGAAGGCGTCGCCGCTTCCAGCTCCTGGCCGTTCCAGGTCGGGCTGCTGGCCAGCGAGAAGTTCCCCATCGGTTCGGTCGTCCCCGAGGAAGGCGCGACGGGCTGGGCGGACACCACGATGATGGCGGTCGACGCGCCGCATCCGAACTGTTCCTACATGTGGATGGAACACACGCTGTCGTCGAACCTGCAATCCGACCTGTCGGTCTGGTTCGGCGCGAACCCCGTGGTTCCGGCAGCCTGCGAAGACAAGTCGGGGATGCAGACCAAGGAAGGCTGCGCGGCGAACGGCATGGGCGATTTCGAAAAGATCCACTTCTGGACCACGCCGACCGCGAAGTGTTCCACCGGTGACTGCGTGCCCTATTACCGCTGGGTCAGCGACTACATCGCGGTGATCGGCGGACGCTGATTCCCGCCTTCCGCGGGGGCCGAGGAAACCTGCCCATCCCTGATCTGACTCCCCCGCGAAAGCGGGGGCCACTTCCCCTGTTCTCGGGTGCCGCCCAAATGTCCCATGCCGTCCAGTTCGACCACGTCTCGCGCCATTTCGGAGGCGTGAAGGCCGTGGACGACGTAAGCCTGACCATCGCCGAAGGTGAATTCTTCGCGATGCTCGGGCCATCCGGGTCGGGCAAGACCACCTGCCTGCGGCTGATCTCGGGCTTCGAAAAGCCGACCTCGGGCGTGGTGCGGATCTTTGGCGAGGACATGGGGGCGGTTCCGCCGAACCAGCGGCAGGTGAACACCGTCTTTCAGGATTACGCGCTGTTTCCGCACATGAACGTCCGCGACAACGTGAGTTACGGCCCGATGGTGCGCGGCGTCGACCGCCGCACCCGGCTGGCCGAGGCGGAGCGGCTTCTTGCGCTGGTGCATCTGGACGGGTTCGGCGACCGCAAGCCCGCGCAGCTGTCGGGCGGCCAACGGCAGCGGGTGGCCCTGGCGCGCGCGCTGATCAACCGGCCGCGCGTCCTGCTGCTGGACGAACCCCTGGGCGCGCTGGACCTGAAGCTGCGCGAGGCGATGCAGGACGAATTGAAGAAGCTGCAGCGCGAACTGGGCATCACCTTCGTCTTCGTCACCCACGACCAGGGCGAGGCGCTGAGCATGGCCGACCGCGTGGCGGTGTTTTCGCAAGGCCGGATCGCGCAGGTCGGCCCCGCGGCCGAGATCTATGCCCGGCCCGCCAATCGCTTCGTGGCGGATTTCGTGGGGTCGTCAAACATCCTGCCGCCGCTCATGGCCGCCGCTTTCGGTGCGCCCGGTGCCTGGGCCAGCCTGCGGCCAGAAGCCCTGCGCATCGTTCCGGCCGAGGGGGCGCGGATAAGGGGCCGCGTCACGGGTGCACGCTACCTGGGGGCCGGAACGCGGTTGGCGGTCGCGGTCAGTGGGCATTCGGGCAAGGAAGAAGCCGAAATCGCCGTTCTGGTCCCGGCGGCGCAGATGGTGCCGTCCGAGGGCGCCATGGTCGGCATCGACTGGGATACGGGGGCCGTGCATCCGATGGAGCCGGCATGAGCGATCTGCACGCCTCTCTGCCTGCGCGGGGGCTCTGGGACCGGCTGACG
This sequence comes from Rhodobacteraceae bacterium QY30, assembly GCA_002356635.1. GTDB lineage: Bacteria > Pseudomonadota > Alphaproteobacteria > Rhodobacterales > Rhodobacteraceae > QY30. The sequence goes on along the minus strand of CP023454.1, from coordinate 3,164,718 downwards.
GCGCTGTTCTGGCGGCGGCCGGGGCTGCTGGTAGGAGTGTTGATCGCCGCGCCCCTTCTGTGGCTGGGCGTGGTTTATGTCGGATCGCTGATCGCGCTGCTGGTCCAGAGCTTCTATTCCATCGACGAGTTTTCCGGGGTCGTGCAGCGGGAATTCACGCTCAAGACCTATGCCGAACTGCTGCGCCCCGCGAATGCCGACATCATCCTGCGGACCGTGACGATGGCGGCGGCGGTGACGGTCGCCTCGGCCATTCTTGCGTTCCCCATCGCCTATTACGCCGCGCGCTTTGCGAAGGGGCGCTGGAAGGCGGCTTTCTACCTGGGGATCATGCTGCCGCTGTGGTCATCCTATCTGGTCAAGGTCTATGCGTGGAAGATGATCCTGTCGAAGGAGGGGATCATCAGCTGGGCCGCGAACGGCATCGGCGCGGGTGCTGTGCTGGACGCGCTTCTGGCGCTGCCGGGGATCGGGGGCAATTCGCTGTCGACCAGCTACATCGGCACCTTCCTGGTCTTTGTCTATGTCTGGCTGCCCTACATGATCCTGCCGATGCAGGCATCGCTGGAGCGGGTGCCGCAATCCATGCTGGAAGCTTCGGCGGATCTGGGCGCGGGCGGGTTGCGCACGCTGTGGTCGGTGATCCTGCCCCTGGCGCTGCCGGGGGTGATCGCCGGGTCGATCTTCACCTTCTCGCTGACGCTCGGAGATTACATCATCCCGCAGATCATCGGGAATTCTGCGAATTTCATCGGCATGGCGGTTTACCAGTTGCAGGGCACGGCGGGGAACATCCCGCTGGCGGCCGCCTTCGCCGTGGTCCCGATCGTGATCATGCTGGTCTACCTGGGCATCGCCCGCAAGCTGGGGGCCTTCGATGCCCTCTGAAACCCGCGCCCCCTGGATCTTGAAGCTGCTGGCCATGGGTGGGCTCTTGTTCCTGCACCTGCCGATCCTCTTGATCTTTCTGTATGCCTTCACGACCGAGGATCGCAGCTACCAGTTCCCGCCGCCCGGCCTGACGGTGAAATGGTTTGCCGTCGCCTGGAACCGCCCCGACATCTGGCCGCCCTTGTGGCTGAGCCTGAAGGTCGCGTTCCTGGCAACGGCGCTGGCCGTCGTTCTGGGCACCCTGGCGGCTGCGGCCATGGCGCGGGCGCGGTTCTTCGGACGGGATGCGATCTCGCTGCTGGTGGTGCTGCCCATCGCCCTGCCGGGGATCATCACGGGCATGTCGCTCAGGTCGGCCTTTGCGATCATGGACGTGCCGTTTTCCACCTGGACCATCGTCCTGGGCCACGCGACCTTCTGCATCGTCATCGTCTACAACAATGCCGTGGCGCGACTGCGGCGGCTGTCCGGCCCGCTGCTTGAGGCATCGGCCGACCTGGGGGCCAACGGCCTCCAGACCTTCCGCCATGTGATCCTGCCGAACCTTGGATCGGCGCTGCTGGCGGGCGGGATGCTGGCCTTCGCGCTGTCCTTCGACGAGGTGATCGTGACCACCTTCACCGCCGGGCAGCAGGCCACCCTGCCGATCTGGATGCTTGAGGAACTGGTGCGTCCGCGCCAGCGCCCGGTGACCAACGTGGTGGCGATGGTGGTCTTTGGCGCGACGTTCCTGCCGATTCTGGCAGCCTACTACCTGACCCGCGGCGGCGAAGAAACGGCCGGCGGCGGCAAGTAATCGAAAGGAAAACAAGATGACCCAGTTCGACACGCAGCTTTTGATCGGGGACAGTTTCGAAGCGGGGCAGGAACCCGGCGAACAGGTGCTGAATCCGCGCACCGGCGCGCTGATCCTTGACCTGCCCGAAGCATCCACCGCGCAGGTGGATCGTGCGGTCGCCGCGGCGCGCGGGGCATTTGACGTCTGGTCGCGCACCACGCCCGCCGAACGGTCGGCCGCGCTGCACCGGATCGCCGACCGGATCGAGGCGGAGGCGGATGCCTTCGCGGCGCGTGAGGCGCTGAACTGCGGCAAGCCGATCAATGCCGCCCGCAATGACGAAATTCCCGCTGTGGTCGATTGCTTCCGCTTTTTCGCAGGCGCGGTGCGTTGCCAGACCGGCACGGTGGCCGGGGAATATCTGGCGGGCCATACCAGCATGATCCGGCGCGATGCGATTGGGGTCGTCGCTTCCGTGGCGCCCTGGAACTATCCGCTGATGATGATGGCCTGGAAACTGGCACCGGCCATCGGAGGCGGCAATACGGTGGTGTTCAAGCCATCCGAACAGACACCGCTGACGGCGCTGAAGCTGGCGCGGGTGCTGGCGGATGTACTGCCCTCGGGCGTGGTCAACATCGTGCCCGGGCGCGGGCAAACGGTGGGCAACCACCTGATCAACCATCCCGGCGTCGACATGATTTCACTGACGGGCGATGTGGCGACGGGGAAGAAGATGCTGGACGCCGCCGCAAAGACCGTGAAGCGGACGCATCTGGAACTGGGCGGCAAGGCGCCGGTCGTGGTTTTCGACGATGCCGATGTGTCCGAAGTGGTCGAAGGGCTGCGCGCCTTCGGCTACTACAACGCCGGCCAGGACTGCACGGCCGCCTGCCGGATCTATGCGGGGAAGAAGGTCTACGACAAGCTGGTCGCCGATCTTTCGACGGCGGTCGCGAGCATCCGGCTGGGCAATGAGGACGACACCACGAACGAGATCGGGCCGCTGATTTCCCTGCGCCAGCGCGACCGCGTCGCCAGTTTCGTCAACCGGGCACGAGAACTTGGTCATGTCGAAGTCACGACGGGCGGCGAAGTGATGGGCGAGGGGGGCTTCTACTACCGTCCCACCGTGATCGTCGGCGCCCGGCAAGAGGACGAGATCGTCCGGCGCGAGGTCTTCGGACCGGTGGTGTCGGTCACGCCGTTTTCCGATGTCGATCAGGCCGTGGCCTGGGCCAATGACAGCGATTATGGCCTGGCGTCATCCGTCTGGACGCGGGACGTGGGGCGCGCGATGGCCACGGCGGCGCGGCTTCGCTATGGCTGTACTTGGATCAACACGCATTTCATGCTGGTCAATGAAATGCCGCACGGCGGGCTGAAGCAGTCGGGCTACGGCAAGGATCTGTCGGCCTACGCGCTGGAGGACTACACCGTCGTCCGGCATGTGATGGTCAAGCACGGCTGACCCGCCTGCGAAATAAAAAGGGCCGGGGAAACCCGGCCCTGTGTGCCTTACACCGTGTGCAGATACAGGTCGTAGTCCACGTCCGGGATGGTCCGCATCACGCGGGCATATTCGGCGGCCTTGATGGCGCAGAAGGTGCGGTGCATGTCCTCGCCCAGCGCGTCTTTGAGGAAGGCGGAAGCCGTCGCCACCTCGATCGCGGCGCCCCAATCGGGCGGAATCGCGGGCGCGTCCTGGCCATCGGCATAACCATCCCCCTTGGTTTCGGGGCCGGGGTCAATCTGGTGCTGGAAGCCATGCCGGATGCCTGCCAGCACGGTTGCCGCCACCAGGTAGGGGTTCGCGTCCACGCCTGCGGGGCGGTGTTCGATCCGCCGCGCGCGGATGTCGCCCGCCGGAATCCGCAGCGCGACCGAACGGTTGTTGACGCCCCAGGTCGGGCTGACCGGCGCGTAGGAATTCGACGCGAACCGCCGCCAGCTGTTGGCATGGGGCGCAAAGACCAGCATCGATTCGCTCATCGTGGCGCGCAGGCCGCCCAGCGCGTGCAGGATGCGGTCGTTCCACTGGCCCTCGGTCTGCTCGACAAACACGTTCCGGCCCGTATCGTCCTGCATCGAGACGTGGAAGTGCATGCCGGAGCCGGCGTATTTTTCCACTGGTTTGGCCATGAAGCAGGCGGTAACGCCGTGGCTCCGCGCCTGAAGCCGCACGATGCGCTTCAGCCGCATCAGGTCATCCGCCGCCTGCATGACGTCTTCGCGGTAATGCAGGGTCAGTTCGTATTGCCCCGGCGCATATTCCGAAATCAGCGTCTCGGCCTTGATCCCGGCCTTCGCCGCCGCCGCGTAGATGTCGGAAAACAGCGGCAGCATTCCGTGCAGGTGGTCGACGGAATACACCTCGGTCTTGTGGCTGCGGCGGCCGTCCAGCACGTCGGCGGCGGGTTGAACGTAACCATCGGCATCGCGTTCGTTCGATAGAAGGAAAAATTCCAGTTCGAACGCGCCCGCAGGATGCAGCCCTTCGGCGGCCAGCGCATCGACCTGGCGTTGCAGCGCGTGGCGCGGGTCCGATGTCATCGGCTGGCCGTCCAGCGTATACATCGACATGAACACTTCGCCCCGCGGCGGCTGGGTGTTGTGCAGCGGCTTGATCGTGCCGGGGATCGGCCAGGCGCGCAGGTCGCCATCGCCCTGATCCCAGATCAGGCCGGTTTCGTGAACATCCTCGCCGCAGATGTCCAGACCAAGGATCGAGATCGGCAGATGCCGCCCACCCTTGTAGAAGGACAAAAGCTCATGCCGCCGGATGATCTTGCCACGGCCGATGCCGTTCGCGTCATGCAGGACGATGTCGAAGGCTTCGATTTCAGGGTGCCGGGCCAGAAACTCCTCGGCCTCGGCCAGGGTGGAGCCCGAGGGGCTGTGCAGGTCGGTCATTTGCGTCTCAGTCAAAAAGCTGGGTCAGGACTTCGTCGAAAGCGCCGACCAGTCGGTCGATCTGGCCCTTCTTCGTCACCGGGCTGACCAGCATCATGTTGTGGAAGGGGGCAATCAGGCAACCCCGGTTCAGAAGGCCGATGTGAATAGCGGATTCCAGTTCGGGCTGATGGGCAAGGGCGGCATCGGCCCCGTTCTTCAGCGGGCCAGGGGCGCAGATGAATTCCACCCGGGCGCCCACGCGCACGACATGCCAAGGGGCGCCATGCGCAGCGATCACCTTGGACAGCCCGCGTTCCAGACGCGCGGCACCCTTTTCCATATGGGCATAGGCCTTTTCGGTCATCACCTCGGACAGGTTGGCGCGCAGGCAGGCGAACTGCATCGGGTTCGCGGACAGCGTCGTGCCCATGCCGGAGTGGCCGGCGGGCCGCTTGGCGTTATAATCCCCGAAGCGCCGCGCCACGTCGCCGGTCATTCCCCAGACGGCGGTGGGCACCCCACCCGCCACACATTTGCCCACCACGAACATGTCCGGCAGCAGGCCATGCACCCGGGTGTAGCCGCCAAGGCCCGACGAAATCGTGTGCGTTTCGTCAATGATCAGCAGCGCGCCATGCTGGAAGGCCAGTTCGCGCAGACCCTCGTGGAAGCCCGATTCAGGCAGGACCATGCAGGAATTGGTCATCACCGGTTCGGTCAGGATCGCGGCCACATCACCGTGCTGAAGCAGCCGTTCGACCGAAGCAAGGTCATTGAATTCTGCCACGACGGCGGTCTGCGTCAGATCGGCCACCTGGCCCACCAGCCCCTTGCGGGCAGCGGTCGCGCCGTTTTCCAGTTCCACCATCGTATCATCGACGGTGCCGTGATAGCAGCCGTTGAACACCAGCACCTTCGGCTTCCCCGTCACCGCCCGCGCCACCCGCAGCGCGAAACGGTTCGCATCGGTGGCGGTTGTGGCGATCTGCCAGCGGAAATCGCCGAAGGTTTCGGTCAGCAGATGCCCGACCTCCAGCGCATCGACGGTGGGCAGCATGTAGGTCAGCCCGCGTGTGGCTTGGTGGCGGATCGCTTTGGCCACGGGCTTGGGCGAATGGCCGAACATCGATCCGGTATCGCCCAGGCAGAAATCGTCGATGCCGAAGCCGTCCAGATCGGTCAGATGCGCGCCGCTGGCTTTTTCGACCAGCATCGGGAAGGGCATCGACCAGTCCTTCATCCAGTGCATCGGCACGCCGTCCAGCCAGGACGCGGCGCCGGTCTTCAGCGCGGCTTCGGTCAGCGGGCGGACCTTGGCATAGCGGCGGGCTTCGCGGGTCGCAAAGGCCTGAAGCCGGTCGGGCGAAACGCCCCCGATCAGCGCGGCATGTTGCGTCATGATGGGATACTCCGTTGGATCGGATCGTTATATCCGGAACCGACCGAAAAACGGAAGGGAATCCCGCGAAAGGGCCCGCCCCAGGATCAAACGACGTGAACGGCGGTGTCCCATTCCGCGCATTGACGCGCCAGCGGTTCGGGCAGGGGGGCGTCGGTGAAGATCGCGTCGATCTCGGACAGCGACCCGATCCGCACCGGGGCAGACCGGCTGAGCTTTGACGCATCCGCCACCAGAAACACCTTGCGCGACTGCTTGATGATGGCGCGGCTGACCCGGACCTCTTGCGCGTCGAAGTCCAGAAGATCGCCATCCAGATCCAGCGCCGAGGTGCCAATCACCGCGTGATCGACCTTGAAGGCCTGGATGGCCTGCGTCGTCAGATCGCCGATCAGGCCTCCGTCCGAACGGCGCAGAAGGCCACCCGTGACGATCACTTCGCAGCTTTGGTTGGCGACCAGGATGTTGGCCACGTTGATGTTGTTGGTCAGCACCGTGATGTTGCGATGGCCCAGCAATTCCCGCGCCACGGCTTCGGTCGTGGTGCCGATGTTCAGAAGCAGCGAGGAATTGTCCGGGATCGCCTTCGCGCAGGCCCGCGCAATCCGCGTCTTGGCATCGGCGGCAAGGGCGCGGCGGTCTTCATAGCCGATGTTGGTGACCCCCGAAGGCATGATCGCCCCGCCGTGCACCCGGTCCAGCTTGCCGGCATCCGCCAGTTCGGTCAGGTCGCGCCGGATCGTCTGCGCGGTGACGTTGAAGCGTTCGGCCAGATCATCGACGACCACGCGCCCCTCGGCCCGGGCAATATCGAGGATTTCGGTCTGGCGGAAGCTTAGGGCCAAGGGGTCCTCCTGGGGGGATCGTTTGTGTGATTTCCGCAACGTAACAAGGTCGGGATGAAAGGAAAAGCGAACAAATGCGAAAGCAACCCGGGGTATTCTGCGGCTGCAAACGTGTATTTCGCTAATGCAGAACCAAAAAAGATCATATGTGAGGGGTTGTAATGCGTCAAAACGAAAATAAACGAAAACAAACCCTTTGACAAAGCCGGACCTCTTGCCCCTTATGAGGAGGGTGCCGGAAGGGGGGTCGATGTCCGCAGGTGGTCACAACGGGGCAGGCGTTGATGTCTTCGTCATTGGCGGGGGGATCAACGGTTGCGGCATCGCGCGGGACGCGGCCGGGCGGGGCCTGTCGGTGGTGCTGGCGGAAATGCATGATCTGGCCTCGGCCACGTCATCGGCCTCGACCAAGCTGTTTCACGGAGGGCTGCGCTATCTGGAATATTTCGAGGTGCGTCTGGTCCGCGAGGCGCTGATCGAACGCGAAACCCTGCTGCGGGCCATGCCCCATATCAGCTGGCCGATGCGCTTTGTCCTGCCCTACCACCGCGACATGCGGTTTGAAGGCGAAACGCCAACCTCACGGCTTTTGTCTCTGGTCATGCCCTGGATGCGCGGCCGCCGCCCTGCCTGGCTGATCCGGCTGGGGCTGTTCCTGTACGACAACCTGGGCGGGCGGAAATTGCTGCCCGGAACCACGACGGTGGATCTGCGCCGCGATCCGGCGGGTGCGGTGCTTCAGCCGAAGTTCGAAAAAGCCTTCGAATATTCCGACTGCTGGGTGCAGGATTCGCGGCTGGTGGTGCTCAATGCCCGCGATGCGCAGGCGCGTGGCGCCCGGATCCTGACTCGCGCCAAGGTGGTTTCGGCTGAACGGCGCGCCGACGGCTGGGTCGTCCACATCCGCCATGCCGACGGGCGCGACGAACAGGTCGCCGCCAAGGTTGTCGTCAATGCGGGCGGACCATGGGTTGAAGATGTGCTGAAAACCACGCTGCGGCAGAATTCGCCGGCTGGCGTGCGGCTGGTGCGGGGCAGCCATATCGTCACCCGGCGGCTTTACGACCATGACAAATGCTATTTCTTCCAGGGTGAAGATGGCCGGATCATCTTTGCGATTCCCTATGAGGGCGATTTCACACTGATCGGCACCACCGACAAGGACCACGACGGCGATCCGGGCAACCCCCGCTGCACCGAGGAAGAAGCCGATTACCTCTGCGCCTTCGCCTCGCGCTATTTCCGCAGGCCGGTGACGCGGGATGATGTCGTCTGGACCTATTCCGGGGTGCGACCGCTGTATAACGATGGGGCGAAGTCAGCCACGGCGGCCACGCGGGATTATGTCCTGTCGCTGGATGATCGGGCCGCGCCCTTGCTGAGCGTGTTTGGCGGCAAGATCACCACCTACCGAAGGCTGGCCGAACACGCGCTGGAAAAGATCCTGCCGTTCTTCCCCGGCACGCCCGGTCACTGGACCGCTGGCGTTCCGCTGCCGGGCGGCGATTTTCCGGTGGACGGTGTCGCCCGCCTGACGGCCGAATTGCGGGCGCGCTACCATTTCCTGACGGAACCTTGGGCCGAACGCCTGGTCCGCGCCTATGGCACCGAGGTTTCCGCGATCCTTGGGCGGGCGCAAAGCCTTGCCGATCTGGGGCAGGACTTTGGCGGCACCCTGACCGAGGCCGAGGTGCGCTGGCTGATGAAACATGAATTTGCGCAAAGCGCCGAGGACGTGATCTGGCGCCGGTCCAAGCTGGGGCTTCGCCTTGGGGCAGAACAGGTTGCGGCGCTGGAACAGTGGATGGCGGATGCCGATGCGAAGGTGGCGCAGGCGGTCTGACGGGGGTTTGGCCGGGGGCGAGGGGCGCCCGGTCGAAAGGGAGGAAGCGCATGGCGCTTGAACTGCGGGGGGTGGCGAAGGTCGTGGCGGGCAAGACCCATGTCCACGATACGGACCTGACCCTTGAAAAGGGAACGATGAACGTCCTGCTGGGGCCGACGCTCGCGGGCAAGACCACGCTCATGCGGTTGATGGCGGGGCTGGATGTGCCAACCCGGGGCCGTGTCCTGTGGCACGGGAAGGACGTGACCGGCCAGCGTGTGCAGGACCGTCAGGTGGCGATGGTCTACCAGCAGTTCATCAACTACCCCTCGATGACGGTCTACGACAACATCGCCTCGCCCCTGCGGCTGATGGGCCGTGACCGGGCCGACATCGACGCCCGCGTCAAGCGGGTGGCCGACATGCTGAAGCTGACCCCGCTTCTGTCCCGCAAGCCGCTGGAACTTTCGGGCGGCCAGCAGCAACGCTGCGCGCTGGCGAGGGCGCTGGTCAAGGACGCAGGCTTGGTGCTTCTGGACGAACCGCTGGCGAACCTTGACTACAAGCTCCGCGAAGAGCTTCGTCTTGAGATTCCGAAAATCTTCGAAGCCTCGGGCGCAATCTTCGTCTACGCGACCACCGAACCCGAAGAGGCGCTGCTTCTGGGCGGTAATACCGCCACGCTTTGGGAAGGCCGCATCACCCAGTTCGGCCCCACGCCGCAGGTCTACCGCCAGCCCGCGGATGCCACCACGGCGCGGGTGTTTTCCGACCCGCCGATGAACTTCCTGTCGCTGGCCAAGATCGGCAACCGCGTTGTGTTCGGCGAAGGCCAGCAGGTTCCCGCGACCGGCGCGCTTCTGGATCTGCCCGATGGGCGCTACACGGGCGGCTTTCGCGCCAACCACCTGTCCTTGGGGCGCCACACCGGCGATGCCGTCGAATTCCCGGCCCGCGTCGCCGTGACCGAGATCACCGGATCGGAAACCTTCGTCCATCTGGATCACGGCGATCACCGCTGGGTCGGGCTGATCGGCGGGGTCCACCGGCTGGCCCCCGGAGATGCGGTGACCGTCCATCTGGACCCGGCGCATCTGTACGTCTTTTGCGAAGGGGGCCGGCTTGTCGCCCCCGCGCCCTATGCAATCGCGGCTTGAAAGGGGGCGGGAATGGCACGGATCACGCTTCAGAAACTGGCCCACAGCTACATGCCCCACCCGAAGTCCGAAGCCGACTTCGCGCTGAAGGAATTGAACCACGTCTGGGAAGACGGGCGCGCCTATGCCCTTCTGGGGGCATCGGGCTGCGGCAAGACCACGCTTCTGAACATCATCTCCGGCCTTGTGCGCCCCAGCCAGGGGCGGGTTCTGTTCGGTGACCGTGACGTGACCGACGCGCCGACGGCCGAACGCAACATCGCGCAGGTGTTCCAGTTTCCGGTCGTCTACGACACGATGACGGTCGAGGATAACCTGGCCTTCCCCTTGCGTAACCGCGGCATGGACCCGGCCTATATCCACACCCGCGTCCAGCAGATCGCCCGCATGATCGGGATGGAGGAGGTGCTGAAGCGCAAGGCGCGTGGGCTGACGGCGGATGCCAAGCAGAAGATCAGCCTGGGCCGGGGAATGGTGCGGGAAGACGTGAACGCGATCCTGTTCGATGAACCGCTGACCGTGATCGACCCGCACATGAAGTGGGAATTGCGCACGCAGCTGAAATCCCTGCACCAGCAGTTTGGCCATACGATGATCTACGTCACCCATGACCAGACCGAGGCGCTGACCTTTGCGGATCGGGTGGTGGTGATGCACGACGGTCGCGTGGTTCAGATCGGCACCCCGCAAGAGCTGTTCGAAACCCCGGCGCATACTTTCGTGGGCTACTTCATCGGCTCCCCCGGCATGAACCTGTTCGACGCGACGGTCGAGGGGCGTTTTGCCACTGTCGCGGGCCAGCAGATCGACCTGGGGCTGGATTACGGGCGCCCCTTGGGCCGCGTGCAACTGGGCGTGCGGCCGGAATATGTCGCGCTGACCGATGAACCTTCGGGCCTGCCCGTCCGTGTGAACCGGATCGAAGACGTGGGCCGCCACCGCATCGTGCGCGCCGACTTCGACGGCCGCCCCGTCAATGCCATCGCCCATGAAGGCCAAGCCGTCAGCCCCGCCATGGGGCGGCTGGTTTTCGCACCGGGGCATATCAACGTCTACGCCGATGACTGGCGCTTGCAGGGAAGGGCGGCCTGATGAACAAGACGGTCAATCAGAAAGCCTGGTTCCTGGTGCTGCCGGTTCTGGTGTTGGTGGCCTTTTCCGCCGTGATCCCGCTGATGACGGTGGTCAACTACTCCGTTCAGGACACCTTCGGGAACAACGATTTCTTCTGGGCCGGTTTCGACTGGTTCGACGAAATGATCCATTCCGACCGGCTGCACGCCGCGCTGGGCCGGCAGGTGCTGTTTTCCGCGATCATCCTTGCCATCGAGGTGCCGCTGGGCATCTTCATCGCCCTGAACATGCCGAAGAAGGGCTTCTGGTCCTCGGTCACGCTGGTCTTGATGGCGCTGCCGCTGCTGATCCCGTGGAACGTGGTGGGCACCATCTGGCAGATCTTCGGGCGCGTGGATATCGGCCTTCTTGGTCATGCGCTGGCCAGTCTGGGATTTGACTACAACTACACCAACGACGCACTGGATGCCTGGGCCACGGTCATCGTCATGGATGTCTGGCACTGGACCTCGCTTGTGGCGCTGTTGTGCTATGCGGGCCTGCAATCCATCCCGCAGGCTTATTACCAGGCGGCCCGGATCGACCAGGCGACGCGCTGGAAAGTCTTTCGCTACATCGAGCTTCCGAAGATGTCCGGCGTGCTGCTGATCGCGATCCTTCTGCGCTTCATGGACAGCTTCATGATCTATACCGAACCCTTCGTCGTTACCGGCGGCGGGCCGGGCAATGCGACCACCTTCCTGTCAATCGACCTGGTGAAGATGGCCGTGGGCCAGTTCGACCTGGGCCCCGCGGCGGCGTTCTCGATCATGTATTTCCTGGTGATCCTGCTGGTCAGCTGGGTGTTCTACACCGTCATGACCAACTTCGACAAAGAGGAGGGCCTGTGATGGAGGGACAGCGCCGCCTGGGTCCGGCCCTGGTGATTACCGCCTACATCATCTTCCTGATCCTGCCGATCTACTGGCTGTTCAACATGAGCCTGAAGACGAATACCGAAATCCTGAACGTCTTCTCGATCTGGCCGCAGAACCCGACACTGGCCAATTACCGCACCATCCTGACCGATCCGGCCTGGTACATGGGCTATGTCAATTCGATCATCTACGTGGTGATGAACACCGTCATCTCGATCGCCGTGGCGCTGCCTGCCGCCTATGCCTTCAGCCGCTACAGCTTCATGGGCGACAAGCACCTGTTCTTCTGGCTGCTGACCAACCGCATGTCGCCTCCGGCGGTCTTCGCGCTGCCGTTCTTCCAGCTCTATTCCTCCATCGGGCTGTTCGACACCCACATCGCCGTGGCGCTGGCGCATTGCCTGTTCAACGTGCCGCTGGCGGTCTGGATTCTGGAAGGTTTCATGCGCGGCGTTCCGAAAGAAATCGATGAAACCGCCTATATCGACGGCTATTCCTTCCCGCGCTTCTTCATCCGCATCTTCATGCCGCTGATCGCCAGCGGGATCGGGGTCGCCGCCTTCTTCTGCTTCATGTTTTCCTGGGTCGAATTGCTGCTCAGTCGCACGCTCACCTCGGTCAACGCCAAGCCCATCGCGGCGACAATGACGCGGACGGTGTCGGCTTCTGGGCTGGACTGGGGGGTGCTGGCGGCGGCAGGGGTGCTGACGATCATTCCCGGCGCGCTGGTGATCTGGTTTGTCCGCAACTACATCGCCAAGGGCTTCGCCCTGGGGAGGGTGTGATGACCCGCAGCCGCAACGCCAACCTGTTCCTTCTGGTCGCGGGCGCGATCCTGCTGGTGGTCCTTGCCCTGCTGTTCGCCGCTGTCCCGGAGGCGGACGGGGCGCGCGACTGGACCGCACCGCTGATCCAGCGTGGCTGGATGGCCTGGACCTTCCCGACCGGGCTGTTCTTCATCATCATCGCCACGCTGCTGGTCGTCTTCACCTGGGCCGCGATCCGGTTTCCCGAAACACCGCGCCTGGGCATCCTTCGGATCGAGACGACGCGCGGCGACCGGCTGTTCATCACGCTGCTGGGATCGGCCTTCATCAGCCTGGCCTGGCTTGCCGCCTTCGGCTCCCCCCTCTGGGGGGCGCTGGTCCTATGCCTGATCTATGCCGCAGCGGTTTTCCGCTGGGTCTGACAGGCACGCCGACGGCGCCGGGCAACAAAGCCCGACCCGCAAATACCAAGAACGACCTGCAACAGGAGGAATGACATGAGACTTCGGTATTCGACCACGGCGCTTGCCCTGGCCTTCATGGCCCTGGGCGCCCCGTCCTGGGCCGGGATGGAGGAGGCGAAAGCCTTCCTCGACAAGGAAATCGGCGACATGTCGACGCTAAGCCGCGCCGATCAGGAAAAGGAAATGCAGTGGTTCATCGACGCGGCGAAGCCTTTCGCCGGGATGGAAATCAAGGTGGTGTCGGAAACCATTACCACGCATGAATACGAATCCAAGGTGCTGGCCCCGGCCTTTACCGCGATCACCGGCATCAAGCTGACTCATGACCTGATTGGCGAAGGCGACGTCGTCGAAAAGCTGCAGACCCAGATGCAGTCGGGCGAAAACATCTATGACGCCTATGTCAACGACAGCGACCTGATTGGCACCCACTGGCGCTACCAGCAGGCGCGCAGCCTGACGAAGTGGATGGAAAACGAAGGCAAGGACGTGACCAACCCGGGCCTCGATCTGGCCGACTTCATCGGGACCAAGTTCACGACCGCGCCGGATGGCGACCTGTATCAGCTGCCCGACCAGCAGTTCGCGAACCTCTACTGGTTCCGCTACGACTGGTTCAACGACGAAAAGAACAAGGCGGATTTCAAGGCCAAGTATGGCTATGACCTGGGCGTTCCGGTCAACTGGTCGGCCTATGAGGACATCGCCGAATTCTTCACCGGCCGGGAAATCGACGGGAAGAAGGTCTACGGCCATATGGACTATGGCAAGAAGGACCCCAGCCTGGGCTGGCGCTTCACCGATGCCTGGCTTTCGATGGCGGGGAACGGCGACAAGGGCCTGCCGAACGGGTTGCCAGTCGATGAATGGGGGATCAAGGTCGACGAAAACTCGCGCCCCGTCGGGTCTTGCGTGGCGCGCGGCGGCGATACCAACGGACCGGCCGCGGTCTATTCGATCCAGAAATATCTGGACTGGATGAAAGCCTATGCGCCTGCCGCCGCCCAAGGCATGACCTTCAGCGAATCCGGGCCGGTGCCGGCGCAGGGCGAGATTGCCCAGCAGATGTTCATGTACACCGCCTTTACCGCCGATATGGTGAAGGACGGCCTGCCGGTGGTGAACGAGGACGGCACACCGAAATGGCGCTTCGCGCCCTCGCCGCATGGCGTCTACTGGAAAGACGGCATGAAGCTGGGCTATCAGGACGTGGGGTCCTGGACGCTGCTGAAATCCACGCCGGATGACCGCGCCAAGGCCGCGTGGCTTTATGCGCAGTTCGTGACCTCGAAAACGGTGGACGTGAAGAAAAGCCACGTCGGCCTGACGCTGATCCGGGAATCGACGATCCAGCACCAGTCCTTCACCGACCGGGCGCCGAAACTGGGCGGGCTGATCGAATTCTACCGCTCGCCCGCGCGCGTGCAGTGGTCGCCCACGGGGACCAACGTGCCGGATTACCCGAAACTGGCGCAGCTGTGGTGGCAGGCGATCGGCGATGCGTCTTCCGGGGCTAAAACCCCGCAAGAGGCGATGGACAGCCTGTGTGCCGAGCAGGAAAAGGTGATGGCGCGGATCGAGAAGTCGGGCGTGCAGGGCGACATCGGCCCGAAACTGGCCGAAGAACATGACCTGGCCTACTGGAACGCCGATGCGGTGTCGAAGGGCAACCTGGCGCCGCAGCTGAAGATCGAGAACGAAAAGGAAAAGCCGCAGACGATCAACTATGACGAGTTGATCAAGTCCTGGCAGAAGTGATCCTTTGGGGGGCGGTGCGCCGCCCCCCGCATCTTCCGCCCGGTCGCGGGTGGCGGGATCTGGATATTTGGGAAAAGAAGAAGCAGCATCATGACCCATGTTCTGGCGATCGATCAGGGAACGACCTCCAGCCGGGCGATCCTGTTTGATGGGGCGATGCAGGTGGTGGCGGTGGCGCAGAAGGAATTCGCGCAGCATTTCCCCGCCTCGGGCTGGGTGGAACATGATCCTGCCGAGATATGGGGCAGCGTTGCCGGAACGGCGCGCGCGGTGATCGAGAAGGCCGGGATCGATGCTGGCGGGATCGCCGCCATCGGCATCACCAACCAGCGTGAAACCACGCTGATCTGGGACCGCGCGACCGGCGAGCCGATTTCCCGTGCCATCGTCTGGCAAGACCGGCGTACGGCCGCGCTGTGCCAGAAGCTGAAGGCGGATGGGCACGAGCCCAGGATCACCCACGCCACGGGCCTGCTGCTGGATCCGTATTTTTCGGGCACCAAGATTGCCTGGCTGCTGGACAATGTCGACGGCGCGCGGGCGCGGGCGGAACGCGGCGAGCTGGCCTTTGGCACCATCGACAGCTTCCTTATCTGGAAGCTGACGGGTGGCCGCGTCCATGCGACCGATGCCACTAATGCCGCACGGACGCTGATCTACAACATCCGCGAAAATCGCTGGGACGACGACATCTGCCGCTTGCTGAACATCCCCATGTCGCTTCTGCCCGAGGTGCGCGATTGCGCCGATGATTTCGGCGTCACGCGCGCCGACCTGTTTGGCCGTGAAATCCCGATCCGCGGGGTGGCGGGCGACCAGCAGGCGGCGACGGTGGGACAGGCCTGTTTCCAGCCGGGAATGATGAAATCCACCTATGGCACCGGCTGCTTTGCGCTTCTGAACACCGGGCAAACGCTGGTGGAAAGCCGGAACCGACTTCTGGGAACCATTGCCTACAGGCTGGGTGGGCAGACGACCTATGCGCTGGAAGGCTCGATCTTCATTGCGGGGGCGGTGGTGCAATGGCTGCGCGACGGCCTGAAGGTCATCCGGGGGGCCGGGGAAACGCAAGCGCTGGCGGATGCCGCGGATCCGTCGCAGGACGTCGTGCTGGTCCCTGCCTTCGTGGGCTTGGGCGCGCCTTACTGGAATGCCGACTGTCGCGGCGCGGTTTACGGCCTGACCCGCAATTCCGGCCCTGCCGAGCTGGCCCGGGCGGCGCTGGAAAGCGTGGGCTTCCAGACCAAGGACCTGCTGGAAGCCATGCGCGCCGACTGGTCAGGTGCAGCGCACCGGGTCTTGCGGGTGGATGGCGGCATGTCCGCGTCGGACTGGACGATGCAGTTCCTGTCCGACATCATCGGCGCGCCGGTCGACCGGCCTGAGGTGCTGGAAACGACGGCGCTGGGCGCGGCCTGGCTGGCGGGAATGGCCGCGGGGATCTATCCCGACCAGGCAGGTTTTGCCGCCAACTGGGCGTTGGAGCGGAGGTTTGAACCTGCAATGTCCGAGGATCTGAGAACGAAGAAATATGGCCGCTGGCAAAGGGCCGTTCAGGCGACGTTGATGGTATGAGCTTTTCGATCCTTCAGCCCGGCATGATCCTTTTCGGCCGCGGTCAGGCGGCCCAGGCTGCCGGGATTGCCGCAGGCTTCGGCCGACGCGTGGCGCTGGTGCATGGCCGCAATGCGGACCGCGCCGAATGGCTGCGGCAGGATCTGCTGCGGGCGGGGATGGAAGTCCGGGCGATTTCCTGCGGGCAGGAGCCGACTCTTGCAATGCTGGAAGCGGGGGTCCAGACCGCGCGTGGCGTCGATCTGGTCATTGCCCTGGGTGGCGGCGCGGTGATCGACCTGGGCAAGGCGGTGGCGGCGCTGGTGCCCGCGCCCGGTGGGGCGATGGATCATCTGGAGGTGGTCGGAAAGGCCCTGCCGCTGTCGGTGCCGCCGCTGCCGTTCATCGCGCTGCCCACAACGGCGGGCACAGGGGCCGAGGTGACGAAGAATGCGGTGATCGACGTGCCGGCGCACCGCCGCAAGGTCAGCCTGCGCGACGACCGGATGATCGCCCGCGTGGCGATCGTCGATCCGGCCCTCACGGATCATGCCCCGCGCGCGGTGACTCTGGCGTCGGGGCTGGATGCGCTGGTGCAGGTGGTCGAACCCTGGCTGTGCACGCGGGCCAACGCCTATACTGACGCGCTATGCCTCCCGGCGATGGGGCAGGGCATTGCGGCATTGCGCAGCCTGATGTCCGGAGAAGATCCCGCAGCGCGGGATGCGATGGCCTGGGTCAGCCTTTGTGGCGGGCTGGCGTTGGCCAATTCGGGGCTGGGCGCGGTGCATGGGCTGGCGGGCGTGATCGGCGGCATGACCGGCGCCGCGCATGGCGCCATCTGCGGCGCGCTGCTGCCGCATGTTCTGCGCGCCAACAGGGCGGCACCGCGCATGGAGGCGGTGCGGGACGCGCTGGGATCCGTGGACGCGCTGGAAAACTGGATCCATGAGGCCGGCTTGCCGCGCCTGTCGGCGCTGGGCCTGCGGTCCGAGGATCATGAGCCCGTGGCGCGTGCCGCGCTGTCGGCCTCGTCCATGAAGGCCAATCCGGTGCCGCTGACGGCAGGGGATCTGGTGGCCATCCTGCGTGCCGCCGGGTAGCGGTCCCGACGGCATCAGACGATGGACCGAAGGTCAGGCGGCCTGGGGCTTGCGGATCAGGTCGGCGCCTTCCACGACCAGCGGGCGCAGTCCTTCGCCCCCGGCGGCGATGTGATCGAGAAGCTGGCGGCGCATCCGCGGCTCCCAGAAGTCGCTGATGTGGTTGGCCACACCGGCCACCCCTTCGGCATGCGGCTTGGTTTCGAAGAACATGGCGATCTGGTTGGCCATGCGGATCATTTTATCAGGCGACATCGGCGTGCGGTCCTTGGATCAGGCGTTCGGAATGGGTGTAGACGTCGAAATCGCTGCCGCGCGCCAGCGCGATCAGCGTCAGGTTGCTGCGATCGGCTTCTTCGACCGCAAGAGCTGTGGGGGCAGAGGCGGCAATCAGGACGGGGGCCCCGATCATCACCGCCTTCTGCACCATGTCGACCGAGACGCGGCTGGTGATGACCAGCGCACCTTCGGCGGCAAGACCGGCGCGCGCCATCGCCCCGGCCAGTTTGTCCAGCGCGTTGTGGCGGCCGACATCCTCGCGCCCCAGGGTGACGCCCAGGCCGGGACGCCAGAACCCCGCGCCGTGGGCCGCGCGCGTGGCGTCATGAAGTGCCTGGTGCCGGGTCAGGCCGGCCATGGCCTGTGCCACCTCATCGGGTGTCAGGCGCACGTCGGCCTGGACGCGCGGCAGCACGCGCAGCGCCTCGGACAGGCTGTCGATGCCGCAAAGGCCGCAGCCGACCGGGCCGACCTGCGCCCGCCGCCGCGCGGCAAAGCGGGCCTCGGCGGCGGCGTCCAGCCACATGCGGATCTCGACCCCCTGATCGTGCTCGACGACCTCGGTTTCCGTGATTTCGGATAGATCGGAAACGATCCCCTCTGTCAGCGAAAAACCGGCGGCAAAGTCTTCGTAGGCGGCGGGTGTGGCCATCATCACCGCCTGCGTCGTGCCGTTGTAGACAAGGGCCACCGCCACCTCTTCGGGCAGGGCGCGATCACCCTGTTCGAACCGGCCCGCCCGATAGGCAAGCCGCGAGAGGCGGCGGTGGGATTGCATCACGGCCCCGTCATTCCGCCGCGGGCAGGATGCGGCGCGAGGCATTGGCCTGCTGACGGTAGCTTTCCTGCCATTCGGTCGGACCGTTCGAGGGGCTGACCTGCACCGCCGTGACCTTGTATTCCGGGCAGTTGGTGGCCCAGTCGGAATAGTCGGTCGTCACCACGTTGGCCTGGGTGTCGGGGTGGTGGAAGGTCGTGTAAACCACGCCCGGCATCACCCGGTCGGTGATCAGGGCCCGCAGAGTGGTTTCCCCGGCCCGGCTGGCCAACCGTACCCAGTCGCCCGTGTGGACGCCGCGCTGTTCGGCATCGTGGGGGTGGATCTCCAGCACGTCCTGGTCATGGAAGACCACGTTGCCGGTGCGGCGCGTCTGTGCGCCCACGTTGTACTGCGACAGGATCCGGCCCGTCGTCAGCAGCAGCGGGAAGCGCGGCCCGGTCTTTTCGTCGGTCGCCACATACTCGGTCAGGATGAACCGGCCCTTGCCGCGGACGAAACCGTTGACGTGGACCAGCGGCGTGCCTTCGGGCGCGGCATCGTTGCAGGGCCATTGCACCGATCCCATCTCGTCCAGCAGGTCGTAGCTGACATTGGCGAAGCTCGGCGTGGTGGCCGCGATTTCGTCCATGATCTGGCTGGGGTGGGTGTAGGTCCAGTTCGCGCCCATCGCATTGGCCAGCATCTGGGTCACTTCCCAGTCGGCATAGCCGTTGCGCGGTGCCATCACCTTGCGCACGCGGTTGATGCGGCGTTCGGCGTTGGTGAAGGTGCCGTCCTTTTCCAGGAAGGTCGAACCCGGCAGGAAGACATGGGCGTAGTTGGCCGTTTCGTTCAGGAACAGGTCATGCACGATGACGATGTCCATCGCCGCCAGACCGGCCGCGACGTGATGGGTGTCGGGATCGGACTGAAGGATGTCCTCGCCCTGGCAGTAAAGGCCCTTGAAGGTGCCTTCCACGGCGGCGTCCAGCATGTTCGGGATCCGCAGGCCCGGCTCGCTCGAGATTTCGACTCCCCACATCTTTTCGAAGATGTCGCGCACCGCGTCGTTCTTCACATGCCGGTAGCCCGGCAGTTCGTGCGGGAACGACCCCATGTCGCACGAACCCTGGACGTTGTTCTGGCCGCGCAGCGGGTTCACGCCCACGCCCGGCCGACCGATGTTGCCGGTCAGCATGGCAAGGTTGGCGATCCCCATCACGGTGGTCGAACCCTGGCTGTGTTCGGTGACGCCCAGACCGTAGTAGATCGCCGCATTGCCGCCCGTGGCGTAGGTGCGCGCCGCGGCCCGCAGTTCTGCCGCCGGAACGCCGGTCAGCGCCTCGGTCGCTTCGGGGGCATGGCGCGGATCCCGGACGAATTCGACATAGTGCTGGAATTCATCCCAGTCGCAGCGTTCGCGGATGAAGGCTTCGTCGAACAGGCCCTCGGTCACGATGACATGCGCCAGCGAGGTGACGACCGCCACGTTGGTGCCGGGGCGCAGCGCCAGGTGCTGGCCGGCCCGGATATGGGGGCTGTCGACCAGGTCGATCCGGCGCGGGTCGACGACGATCAGCTGCGCGCCCTGACGCAGGCGCTTCTTCATGCGGCTGGCAAAGACCGGGTGCGCATCCGTCGGGTTCGCGCCGATCACCATGATGACGTCCGATTGCTCGACGCTGTCGAAGTCCTGTGTCCCGGCGCTGGTGCCGAAGGCCTGGCCCAGGCCATAGCCGGTGGGCGAATGGCACACGCGGGCGCAGGTGTCGGTGTTGTTGTTCATGAACACCGCGCGGGTCAGCTTCTGGACGAGGTAGGTTTCTTCGTTCGTGCAGCGGCTCGAGGTGATGACGCCCACCGATTCCTTGCCGAAGTCGGCCTGCGCCTTCTTCAGTCGGGCCGCCGCAAAGCCAAGCGCCTCGTCCCAGCTGACTTCGCGCCAGGGATCGTTGATCGTCTCGCGGATCATCGGATTCAGGATGCGGTCCTTGTGGCTGGCGTAGCCATAGGCGAAGCGACCCTTCACGCAGCTGTGGCCGCGGTTGGCCTTGCCGTGCTTGTAGGGAATCATGCGCACCACTTCATCGCCGCGCATTTCTGCCTTGAAGCTGCAACCGACGCCGCAATAGGCGCAGGTGGTGATGACGGAACGGTCCGGCAGGCCCTTTTCGGCCACGGACTTTTCCTGAAGGCTGCCAGTCGGGCAGACCTGGACGCAGGCGCCGCAGGACACGCAGTCTGAGGACAGGAAGTTGTCATCCGCCATCCCGGCGCTGACGCGGCTGTCAAAGCCCCGGCCTTCGATCGTCAGCGCGAAGGTGCCTTGCACTTCCTCGCAGGCGCGGACGCACAGCGAACAGACGATGCATTTGGATGCGTCGTAGGTAAAGTAGGGGTTGCTGTCGTCGATCGGCTTCCAGTCGGGGTTCTGGACGCCTTCCGGGCCGTATTGACGCACATGGTCCGCCACCGGCTGATAGCGGATCTCACGCAGGCCCACGCGGGCGGCCATGGACTGAAGGTCGCTGTCGCCGTTCGCGGCGCTGGTCAGGCCCGGAACCGGATGGTCCGAGGCATAAAGCTCCATCACGCCGCGGCGGATCTTCTGGACGGCGTCCGACTGGGTATGGACCTTGATCCCCGGCGCCACCGGCGTGGTGCACGAGGCGGGGGTTCCCGGCCGCCCGTCGATCTCTACCAGGCAAAGCCGACAGGAGCCGAAGGCTTCGACCGAATCGGTCGCGCAAAGCTTCGGGATCGAGATGCCCGCTTCCATCGCCGCCCGCATGATCGAGGTACCCGCGGGCACCGTCACGTCATAGCCGTCGATGTTCAGGGTGACGTTTTCCTTCGCGCGGCTGGCGGGGGTGCCGTAATCGGCGTCGGGAAGGATGAAATCTTTGAAGTCTTTCATTCTGCGGCCTCCTTCGCCCCGGTTGCGGAACCGGAGAAATCATCAGGGAAATGCGTCAGCGCGCTCATCACCGGGTAGGGGGTGAAGCCGCCAAGCGCACAAAGCGATCCGAATTTCATCGTGTTGCACAGATCCTTGAGGATCGGCATCGCCGTCGGGTCGCCTGCGGCGATACGGTCCACGGTTTCAACGCCCCGCACCGCGCCGACGCGGCAGGGGGTGCATTTGCCGCAGGATTCTATCGCACAGAACTCCATCGCGAAACGGGCCATCTTCAGCATGTCGGTGCTGTCATCGAAAATTGTAAGGCCCGCGTGACCGACCAGACCGTCCTTGCCGGCAAATTCCTCGTAGCCGAAGGGCGTGTCGAACAGCGCGCGCGGGAAATAGGCACCCAGCGGCCCGCCGACCTGCACGGCCTTCACCGGACGGCCCGACGCCGTGCCGCCGCCGATCTGGTCGACGATTTCGCCCAGGGTCAGACCGAAGGCGATTTCATAAAGCCCGCCGTATTTGACGTTGCCCGCGATCTGCAGCGGGATCGTGCCGCGCGACCGGCCAAGGCCGAAATCCTTGTAGTGCTTGGCGCCCTTTTCCATGATCACCGGCACCGAGGCCAGCGAGATGACGTTGTTCACCACCGTGGGCTTGCCAAGGAAGCCCTGAAGCGCCGGCAGCGGCGGCTTGGCGCGCACGATGCCGCGCTTGCCTTCCAGGCTGTTCAGAAGGCTGGTTTCCTCGCCGCAGACATAGGCGCCGGCACCCACGCGGATTTCCATGTCGAATGCGCGGTTCGATCCCAGAACCGACGCGCCCAGCAGTCCGGCTTCGCGACCGATCCGCACGGCGTCTTCCATGACCTCGATCGCGTCGGGGTATTCCGAACGGATGTAGACGTAGCCCTTGGTCGCACCCGTGGCGATGCCCGCGATGGCCATGCCTTCGATCAGGGTGAAGGGGTCACCTTCCATCAGCATCCGGTCGGCAAAGGTGGCGCTATCGCCTTCGTCAGCGTTGCAGACGATGTATTTGCGATCCGCCACCGCGTCGGCGACCGTCTTCCACTTGATGCCGGTCGGGAAGCCCGCGCCGCCCCGGCCGCGCAGGCCCGAGTCCGTGACCTCGGCCACGATGTCGGCGCCGCTCATCGCCAGCGCGCGGCGCAGGCCGCGAAGGCCGCCATGGGCTTCGTAGTCCGCCAGGCTTAGCGGGTCGATGATGCCGCAGCGCGCGAAGGTCAGGCGGGTCTGCGATTTGAAGAACGGGATCTCCTCGGTCAGGCCCTGGCCCTTCGGATGGGCCGTCAGATCGCCGAACAGGCCCGGCACGTCGGCAGGCGTCATCGGACCGAAGGCCAGACGGCCCTGCGGCGTTTCCACTTCGGCCAGCGGTTCCAGCCAGATCATGCCGCGCGAACCGGGGCGCACCAGCACCACTTCAACGCCGCGGGCCGCGGCTTCGCGGGTGATGGCGTCGGCCACGTCATCGGCACCCAGCGCCTTGGCGGCGGCGTCGCGGGAAAGGAAAATCTTCAGGGTCATGCGCCGCACTCCGTCGCGATCCGGTCGATCTTTTCGGCGTCCAGCCGACCGACCACCTTGCCATCCACCAGCGCCGAAGGCCCGCAGGCGCACAGCCCCAGGCAGAAGACCGGCTCCAGCGTCACGGCGCCGTTGCGGGTGGTTTCGTTGAAATCCACGCCCAGGCGGGCCTTGGCATGGTCATGCACCGCGTCCGCGCCCATGGCCTGGCAGGCCTCGGCCCGGCACAGCTTCACCACGTGGCGCCCGGCCGGGCTGGTGCGGAAGTCGTGGTAGAAGGACATCACCCCGTAAACCTCGGCCCGGCTGAGGTTCAGCGCCTTGGCGATCACCGGCAGGGCATCCTGGGGGATGTAGCCGATTTCATGCTGGATGGCGTGGAAGATCGGCAGAAGCGGGCCTTCCAGGCCGGAGTGGGTGGCGATGATCTCGCCTAGGCGTTCGCTCGACAGGGTCGCGGTCATTCAGGGTCTCCGGGCGCAAGCTGGGTTACCTTGGCGTAGGCCGGTATGATCGGCCAATCAATATGGAATCCCCGTGCATCAATAGGAGATATCTATTGATCAGAGCCGCGCGATCTTGCGCCCCGTCTCCAGCAGCGCCGCCAGCACGGGGGTATGCGTTTCGCGGTAGCCTGCAATCAGGCCAACCATGTGGCGGGCATCGGGTTCCACCATCGGGACCGAGACCATGCCCCCGCCCCGGAACATCGCGGCCACCGCGCGCGGCATGATCGACACCCAGCCGCCCGACGCGACGTGCGAGATCAGCGCCAGCGTCGAATTCGATTCGACGGTCGCGTGGACATGGGCGCCCGCTTCGGCCAGATGCTGGTTGATGATCCGGCGGTTCTGCATGTCGCCGGTCAGCAGGCACAACCGCTCGGCGGCAGCTTCCTCCCACCGGACCGAGGGACGGCTGGACAGAGGATGGTCGCGCGACATCAGAAGGACGTAGGTTTCGCGGTAAATCGGTACCTGCACGACCCGGCCCAGGGGTTCGTTGTCGAGATAGGTGATCCCCGCCTCCAGCTCCAGCCGCTCGATCCCGTCAAGGATCTCGGCCGAGGTGCGCGACAGGATCGACAGCGCCACGTTCGGGTTCTGGTCCAGGAAAGGCTTTGTCAGTTCCGAAATCACCGGCAGGGCCGTCGGAATGACACCGATCCGCAGGTTCCCGGACACACCCCGGCGCAGGGTCCGCATCTCGTCGCGCATGGTGCGGGTGTCGGCCACGATCTTCAGCGCCCAGTCCAGCACCCGCGCGCCTTCCGGCGTCAGCCCCTGGAAACGCGATCCGCGAAAGACGAGTTGCACGCCCAGCTGATCCTCCAGCTGCTTGATGGCGCCCGAAAGCGATGGCTGCGTGACCCCCATCACCTCGGCGGCGCGGCCGAAGTGACGCTCGTTGGCGAGCGCAATGAACATTTCCAGCTTGTCGATCATGCGAAGAGTCTAGCCGCACTTGCCGCATCCGGGCCAGCCCATTACATCGCGGGTCATGCTTGGCCTGTTCCCTTTTCTGAAAAAGCCGCCCCTGGTGCCGGTGATCCGGTTGCAGGGCATGATCGCGGGGGGCGGACGCCTTGGCGCGGGGCTGAACGATGCCGCCCTGGCACCGGTCATCGAACGCGCCTTCACGCGGGGCCGGCCGGTGGCGGTGGCGCTGGTCATCAACTCCCCCGGCGGATCGCCCGTTCAGTCGTCGCTGATCGCGGCGCGGATCCGGCGGCTGGCCGATGAAAAGCAATTGCCCGTCCATGCCTTCGTCGAAGACGCCGCCGCATCGGGCGGCTACTGGCTGGCGACGGCGGCGAATGACATCTGGGTCGATCCCAGTTCGCTGGTCGGCTCGATCGGCGTGATCTCGGCCGGGTTCGGCTTTCCGGACCTGCTGGCGCGGCATGGTGTCGAACGGCGGGTCCATACGGCCGGAACGTCGAAAAGCTTCCTCGATCCTTTCCGCCCCGAAAAGCCCGAGGACGTGGCGCGCCTTCATGCCATGCTTGATCCGATTCACTCTGCCTTCAAGGCGCAGGTGCAGGCCCGGCGCGGATCGCGCCTGGACGGCGCGCGCGACCTGTTCAACGGCGATGTCTGGGTGGGGCAGGGCGCGGTGGACGCGGGCCTTGCCGATGGCATCGGCCATGTCGAGCCGCGGCTGAAGGCGCTTTATGGCGACAAGGTGCGCATCGTGCCTCTGGGGGTCCGGAAGCCCTGGTTCCGCCGGCTTGGAATCCAGTTGGCCGGGCAGGCGCTGGCCGCCGCAGAGGAGCGCGCCCTGTGGGCGCGATTCGGACTCTGATGGTCAAGATCGCGACATTCTTCCTTCTGGCCATCGTGGTGATCGCCCTGGTCAGCCGCTGGGTGCGCCCGGCGCCGCCGCCACGGATCGGCCGGTTCTGTCCACATTGCGGCAAGCCGCGCCTGGGCAAGGTTCCTTGTGATTGCGGAGGACGCGGATGAACGGATCAGGCATTCGGCCGGGTGTGGCCCTTGTCACCGGCGCAGGCCAGCGGCTGGGCCGCGAAATGGCGCTGTACCTGGCGCGGCGCGGGTTTTCGGTGGCCTTCCACTACGCCACCTCGCGCGCCGGGGCCGAGGACGCCGCAGCCGAGGCGCGCGCCGCCGGCGTGCAGGCCGTGGCCCTTCAGGCCGACCTGCTGGACGAGGCTGCCGCCACCGCCCTTCTGCCCGCGGCCGCATCGGCCCTGGGCGGACCGGTGACGGTTCTGGTCAACAGCGCGTCGATCTTCGAATACGACACCCTCCAAAGCGCAACCCGCGAAAGCTGGGACCGCCACCTGGGATCGAACCTGCGCGCGCCTTTCCTGCTGACGCAAGCGATGGCCGAGCAGGGACTGAAACCCGATCTGACGCAGGCAGAACCCCGCGCCACGGGCCTGATCGTCAACATGATCGACCAGCGCGTCCACAAGCTGACGCCCGAGTTCATGACGTACACAATCGCCAAGATGGGGCTTTGGGCCATGACACGCACGACGGCGCAGGCGCTGGCCCCCGCGATCCGTGTCAATGCCATTGGACCCGGCCCCACGTTGCGCGGCATTCGTCAGACCGAGGCGCACTTTGCCCGACAACGCGCCGCCACGATTCTGGAGCGCGGCGCGGACCCCGATGACATCGTGGCGGCGCTGGGTTTCTTCCTCGACAGCCCCTCGGTGACGGGCCAGCTGATCTGCGCCGACGGCGGCCAGCACCTGGCCTGGAAGACCCCTGATATTCTTGGAGTTGAGTAGCAGACCTGCGCGCTTTGCAGGGCTCGGGGCTTGACTTGTCCACCGCGCAACTCTTCATCACAAACGTGTCATGATTCTGCCAATGCTTTCATGGATTTGCGTAAGTGGAAAAAAGTTTCGTTTGTAATCAATGGGTTGAAAATCTGCCTAATTTTTAGGCGGCCCCCTGAACCCGGCTGAAAACAAGGAAAAATCCGCATCGCTGCAAACTTCTCCGCAGACTTGTCCACAGAAACGGTGGACAGGTTTCCACTTGCCTCTCTGTCGCTAAGATTGCAGCCCTGACTGCAGAATCAAGTTCCCGCAAAACGCCCCGATGTCCGACACCTCTGCCCCGTCCGAAACGCCCCAGGCGAAGCCGCTGACCGGCCACAGGCTGATCCAGTCGTACGTTCGCACGCTGGACGGATCGCCGGGGGTTTACCGGATGCTGGATGCCGAGGCCCGGGTGCTTTACGTCGGAAAGGCGCGCAACCTGAAGGCGCGGGTGTCGAACTACGCCCGCCCGCAGGGGCATTCGGGGCGCATCGCGCGGATGATCTCGCAGACGGCCTCGATGATGTTCCTGACCACCCGGACGGAAACCGAGGCGCTGCTGCTGGAACAGAACCTGATCAAGCAGCTGAAGCCGCATTTCAACGTGCTGCTGCGCGACGACAAGTCCTTCCCCAACATCCTTGTCACCGATCACCCCTACCCGCAGATCAAGAAGCACCGCGGCGCGAAGAAGGAGAAGGGCGAATACTTCGGCCCCTTCGCCAGCGCCGGTGCGGTCAACCGGACGCTGACGCAGTTGCAGCGCGTGTTCCTGCTGCGCAACTGCACCGATGCGATGTTTGCCAGCCGCACGCGGCCCTGCCTGATGTTCCAGATCAAGCGCTGTTCGGCCCCTTGCGTCGGGAAGGTGTCCGAGGCGGATTACGCCCGTCTGGTGGCCGATGCCGAACGGTTCCTGCAAGGCCGCAACACCGATGTGCAAGCCAATCTGGCGGCAGAGATGGCCCAGGCCTCTGAAGCGATGGAGTTTGAACGCGCCGCGGCGCTGCGGGACCGGATCCGCGCGCTGACGCAGGTGCAAAGCGCGCAGGGCATCAACCCGCGCGGCGTGGCCGAGGCGGATGTCGTCGCGCTGCATATGGAAGGCGGGCAGGCCTGCGTGCAGGTCTTCTTCATCCGCGCCCATCAAAGCTGGGGCAACCGCGATTTCTACCCCCGCACCGGCGCCGGCGCCGATGAGGCCGAGGTGATGCAGGCCTTCCTTGCGCAGTTCTACGATGACAAGGAACCCCCGCGCCTGATCCTGCTGTCGCATCCGGTCGAAGATGCCGACCTGATGGCCGATCTTCTGGCCGAACGCGCGGGCCGCAAGGTCGAACTGGCCGTCCCCCAACGCGGGGAAAAGGCCGAACTGGTGGAAAACGCAGTCCGCAACGCCCGCGAAAGCCTGGCCCGACGGATGAGCGAAAATGCCACCCAGGCGCGTCTGCTGGAAGGCCTGGCCGAGGCGTTCGAACTGGACGGTCCTCCCGCCCGGATCGAGGTCTACGACAACAGCCACAACCAGGGCAGCGATGCCGTGGGCGGCATGATCGTGGCGGGAGCGGACGGGCTCCTGAAGTCGCAATACCGCAAGTTCAACATCAAGGGCACCGACCTGACGCCGGGCGATGACTTCGGCATGATGAAAGAGGTTCTGCGCCGCCGCTTCGAACGTCTGCTGAAGGAAGACCCGGATCGCCAGACCGATGCCTGGCCCGACCTGCTGCTGATCGACGGGGGCGCGGGGCAGGTGTCTGCCGTGGCCGAGATTCTGGGCGATCTGGGCGTCGATGATGTGCCCTTCATCGGCGTGGCCAAGGGCATCGACCGCGATCTGGGCAAGGAAGAGTTCCACCGCCCCGGTCTGCCGGTCATGGCGCTGCAACGCAATGACCCGGTCCTTTACTTCATCCAGCGCCTGCGGGACGAAGCCCACCGCTGGGCCATCGGCGCGCATCGCGCCAAGCGCGCCAAAGCCGTCGGCGCGACGCCGCTCGATGAAATTCCCGGCATCGGCGCAGCCAGAAAGCGCGCCCTGCTGGCCCATTTCGGTTCCGCCAAGGCCGTGTCCCGCGCCGGTCTGCCCGATCTGAAGGCCGCACCGGGGATCTCGGCCGCGATGGCGCAGACCATCCACGACTATTTCCACGAGAAGGGCTGAAGCCATGACCCCGGCCCGCCGCCGTATGATCTATGTCCTGCTGTTCGAAAGCTTCGGCATCTTGTTGGCCGGCGCTTTCCTTGCTGCCTTTTCCAGCGAAGGCGTGGTGACTTCGGGCGTTGTTGCCGCGGTCACGTCGCTGATCGCGATGACATGGAACTTCCTTTTCAACACCGCCTTCGAGGCCTGGGAGGCACGCCGGCCGGTCAAGGGGCGCCCGTTGTCCTTGCGCATCGCCCATGCGATCGGATTTGAACTGACGCTGTCCCTTCTTCTTGTGCCGGTCATCGCGTGGTGGATGTCGATTACGCTTCTTCAGGCGCTGGTCTACGACTTTGGCCTGATCCTTTTGTTCATGGTCTACACCTTCCTGTTCAACCTTGGTTTCGACCGCGCCTTCGGCTTGCCGGCATCGGCCCGCTGACGGCGCGGCAAAGTCCTGTCATTTTGGCAACAACCGTCCCATGCTCACGCCGGGCGCTTGTGGTGCGTCGTGATATGATGTGTGACTGCGCCGATGCGCCCGATGACCTTTCTTCGCAGCCTTGCTGCCGCACTGTTGCTGGCCACAGCCCCTCTTTGTGCCGCAGATGTCCAGCCCGCGCCCGAGCCGGACTGGATCGTGCCGGCAGAGTTGCCGGCCGCCGGTCCCGAATTGGTGAAGGCTGCATCGGGCGGACGCCTGTTCCTGCTGATCGACGATCAGGCCCGTTGGGACGGCGATACGCGCCATCACTACGCGCGCCGGGCCCTGAAGATCACCCAACGATCCGGCCTGGAAGCGTCCGCAAGCATCGACTGGAAATTCCTGCCCGACTTCATGGAGGTGGCGCTGGGCCGACTTCACGTGATCCGGGACGGCAAGGTCATCGACCTGACCCATCATCTTCGCCCCGAGATCCTGCGGCGTGAATCGCGGCTGGAAGCGGGGATCCTGGATGGCAGTCTGACCGCGCATTACACGGTGCCGGATCTGCGGGTGGGCGACGTGATCGACTACAGCTTCATCATGGCGGAACGGCCGCTGATTCCCGGCGCCACCTTTTCCGGGCAGCGCCCGCTGGAATACTTCCAGCCGGTGGGAATGACGCGCGTGGTGCTGAACTGGCCTGCCCACAAGGCGCTGCACCTGGGTCCGCTTCCCGAGCGGGTCGAACACCGGCAGACCGATCTTCCGGGCATTATCCGTCACGAATGGACCCGGCAGAACCACCTTCCCTTCCGGCGCGAGGAGGGGACGCCGCTGGAAGGTCTGCGCGAGGCGACACTCCGCTTCAGCGTCGATGCCGACTGGGGGCCGACGGTCACGGCGCTTTTGCCCCTGTATGCCAAGGGCCAGGTGCTGCCGCCCGACTGGGCCGAAAAGGTCCGAAGGATTCGCGAAGGCAATTCCGATGACCTGTCCCGGGCCTCGGCGGCGCTTCGGATGGTTCAGGACGAAATCCGCTACGTCGGGATCGAGATCGGCATTGGCGGCATCGTTCCCCGCAAGCCCGTGCAGGTGGCGGCGCAGGGCTTTGGCGATTGCAAGGACAAGTCGCTGCTGCTGCGCACCATGCTGGAGGAACTTGGGATCGAGGCGGAGGTTGCCCTGACGGACCTGGACGAGGGCAAGGCGCTGTACCTTCAGCAGCCGGGTTTGTCGGAAATGGACCACATGATCGTTCGTGCCCGCATCGGCGGCAACGTCTACTGGATGGACCCGACGGCCACCGACGAAGCGGGCCGGCTGGACCATGCTGCCGTGCCCGACTACGGCTATGCCCTGCCGCTTGCCCCCGGTGTCACCGCCCTGGAACGCATCATCGTGCCAGCGCATCTGGGCTACATGACCTATACCACCGAGGACTTCCGCTTCGGCGTAAACGGCGTGTCGCTGAAGGTGACATCGATCTTTCACGGCGCCGCCGCCAACATGCAGCGCCGAAGGATCGCTGTCGAACCGATAGACCTGCTGGGCAGCGAACTCTTTTCGTTCTTCGCCGCGCGTTATCCGGGGCTTCAGGCGGACAAGCCGCTGGAGGTCGATGACAACCGCGAGATGAACCGCCTGACCGTGGTGGAAACCTACCTTCTGCCCTATGACGCGATGTTCGAGAACGACCTTTGGTCCAATTTCGACATCGCCGCCGAGGACTACGGGATCTACTTTCCCAAGGGCGTGACCAAGCGCCTCACGCCGTTGGACATCGGCCTGCCCAAGGTCCATCATCACACGGTTCTGGTCTCGAACGCGCCGCTGTGGTTCGCGCCACCCGATCCGGTCGAGGTCAGGAACGACGCTTTCACCTTCCTGATGCGGGCCAGCGCCGCCCAGATCGGGCAATTGCGGGTGGAGTGGGATTTCCGGACCCGGATGCAGGTCATTCCGGCCGAGACGGTTGCCGCGGTGGCGCGGGACGCCGAAAAGGTCAGCAATGCCAGCGCGATGAGCTGGAATCTGGGTCCGTAGCAGGGCGGAAACAGAAAGGCGGCCCCGAAGGACCGCCCGTGCCGTTCAGGGAGATATGCCTCAGATCGAGAGGCAGATGTATTTCATTTCCATGTAATCCTCGATCCCGTGGCGCGACCCTTCGCGGCCCAGGCCCGATTGCTTCACGCCGCCGAAGGGCGCGACCTCGGTCGAGATCAGGCCGGTGTTCACGCCGACCATGCCGTATTCCAGACCTTCCTGCACGCGGGTGATGCGACCGATGTCGCGGGCATAGAAATAGGACGCCAGCCCGAAGATCGTGTTGTTCGCCAGTTCGATCACCTCTTCCTCGGTCTCGAACTTGAACAGCGGCGCCAGCGGGCCGAAGGTTTCTTCGGTCGCGACCTTCATCGTCGGTAGCACGCCGGTGACGACCGTCGGCTGGAAGAAGGTGCCGCCCAGATCATGGCGCTTGCCGCCGGTGACGATCCGGCCACCGCCCTTCACCACGTCGGCGATGTGTTCTTCGACCTTCTCGACGGCGTCCTCGTTGATCAGCGGCCCGGTGGTGATGCCCGCCTTCAACCCGTCGCCGACGTTCAGCTTCTGAACCGCCGCCGCCAGCTTTTCGGCAAAGGCGTCATAGACCCCGGCCTGAACGTAGATGCGGTTCGCGCAGACGCAGGTCTGGCCGTTGTTGCGGAACTTGGAAATCATCGCGCCTTCGACGGCGGCATCCAGATCGGCGTCATCAAAGACGATGAACGGCGCGTTGCCGCCCAACTCCATCGAGCATTTCATCACCTGGTCGGCGGCCTGGCGCAGCAGGATCCGGCCCACCTCGGTCGACCCGGTGAAGGTCAGCTTCCGCACTGCCGGGTTTTCGCAGAATTCCTTCCCGATGTCCGAGGCGCGGCTGGAGGTGATGACCGAAAACACCCCGGCCGGCACGCCGGCGCGTTCGGCCAGCACCGCCATCGCAAGCGCGGACAGTGGGGTTTCCGCCGCAGGGCGGGCGACGAAGCCGCAGCCCGCGGCCAGTGCCGGGGCGACCTTGCGCGCGATCATCGCGTTGGGGAAGTTCCAGGGCGTGATCGAGGCCGCAACCCCGATCGGCTGCTTGATCACCGTGATGCGCTTGTCGCGCTGATGGCCGGGGATGGTTTCGCCGTAGATGCGCTTGGCCTCTTCGCCGAACCATTCCACGAAAGAGGCGCCATAAAGGACCTCTCCCTTGGCCTCGGCCAGGGGTTTGCCCATTTCGGCGGTCAGGATCGCGCCCAGGTCATCGGCATTGGCGACCATCAGGTCATACCACTTGCGAAGCACCGCAGCGCGTTCCTTGCCGGTGCGCGCGGCCCATTCGTGGCGCGCCTTGTCGGCGGCGGCGATGGCGCGAGCGGCGTCTTCGCGGGTCAGGTCGGGCACTTGGCAGATCACGTCGCCGCGGGCCGGGTTGGTCACGCCAAAGGTCTTGCCATCGGCGGCCTCGACCCATTCGCCCGCAACATAGGCCTTGGTCGCAAGCAGGGTCGGATCCTTCAGCAGGGCTTTCAGGTCAGTCGCGGAATCGAGCATCCCGGCCTCCTCCTCAATAAGATTGCAAAGGTTTTGCACGCCACCCCATACTTGTCCAGAAGCGCCCGGACCGGAGGGTTTCATCGATGCGTTACACCGACGCCTACAGGAATGCCGCCTATATCCCCGACGGCGAAAGCTGGTATCCGCGCTGGCAGGCGGATGCGGCTGCCTGCCGCGATGCGCTGGGCGCGCGCCTGCGTCCGGGTTTGCGCTACGGCGAGGCCGAGGGCGAATGGTTCGATCTTGCGCTGCCCGAGGGTGAGGCGACAGGCCTTCTGGTCTTTGTGCACGGCGGCTACTGGCTGGAATGCGGGCCGCGTGATTTCACCCATCTGGCCCAGGGGGCCCTGGCGCGAGGATGGGCCGTGGCGCTGCCCGCCTATCCCCTGGCGCCGGTGGTGCGGATCGGACAGATGACGGCCAGCATCGCCCGTGCCCTGCCCGTGATCGCCGCCGAGGTGGAGGGACCGCTGGTCCTGACCGGTCATTCCGCCGGCGGGCATCTGGTGACGCGGATGGCGTCGGCCGATGTGGCGCTGGACCCCGACCTGTGGCGGCGGCTGCGGCGGATCGTTCCGATTTCTCCGCTGGCGGACCTGCGCCCGCTGCTGGAAACCGAGATGGCGGCGGAACTGCGACTGGACCGGGCCGAAGCCCGCGACGAAAGCCCAGCCCTGCGGCCCGTCCGGCCGGGGCTTCGCGGTCACGTCTGGGTCGGCGGGGCCGAACGTCCGGCCTTTCTGGATCAGGCGCGACGGCTGGGGAATGCCTGGTCCTGCCCGGTGACGCGGGAAGCGGCACGGCACCACTTCGACATTCTGGACGGATTGATGCGGCCCGATTCGCGCCTGATGGAGGTTCTTACGGCCGAGGACCGTGTCTGAAGATCCGGCCAAGGAAGGGGCCTCAGCCGTGTGTGCCCGCCCAGGTGGGTTGCAGGTCGCCGGGGCGCGGCGTGGCCGCGTGAACGGCGCGGGCAATGGCGCGCGCCAGACAGGCCGCGGCGGCATGGCCCAGCACGAAGGGATCGACCAGGGCATCGGACAGGGGCTTTTCCCCGGTCGCGGCGGCAAAGACCAGATCGCCGTCGAAGGGCGTATGGCTGGGGACGATGGCCCGCGCCATGCCGTCATGCGCCGCGATGGCCAAACGCTGCGCCTGCGCCTGCGTCAGCTGCGCGTCCGTGGCGACGATGGCGATGGTGGTGGCCTCGCCCAGGCGCTTTTGCGGCAGCGGCTCTGCCGCGGCGGGGAAGGTGGGCGGCAGGCCAAGCCCGCCGAACTCGGAGCCAAGCTCCCAAGGCGCCGCCCAGAACTGCGGACCGTCACCGACCGTGACAGACCCCAGCGCATTGACCGCCACCAGCGCGCCCACCGTCAGCTCATTTCCCAGCACCGCCGAGGCCGAGCCCAGACCCCCTTTCAACCGCGCCGTCGAGGCGCCAGTGCCCGCGCCTTCGGTGCCAATCGCGAAGATGTCCGAAGCCGCATCCAGCGCGCGCACGCCCAGCGCCCTGTAGGGGTTCTCCGACCAGTCCTTTCGGCCGCCATTCAGAAGGTCGAACAGGATCGCGCCCGGAACGATCGGCACCCGCTGATCCCCGACTGCGAAGCCCCGGCCCATCTGGCGCAGCCCGTCCGCAACCCCCGAGGCGGCATCAAGGCCAAAGGCCGATCCGCCCGACAGGACCAGTGCGTCCACCTCTTGCACCAGCTTGTCCGGGGCCAGCAGGTCGGTTTCGCGGGTTCCGGGCGCGCCACCCATGACGTGCACCGCCGCCGTGAAGGGCCGATCGCCGACCAGAACGGTAACGCCGCTTTTCAGCGCCGCGTCGGCAGCGTTGCCGACCCGCAGCCCCGCCACGTCGGTGATCAGGTTCCGTTGTCCCGGCCGCATTGCTGGCGCCCCCGTGCGGTTTCGATCCCGCTGCCAAGACTAGGCCGCGCGAGTAGAGCGGGAAAGATCAGCCGGCTGCGAGTTGCTGATAAAGATCGTGGTTCGGGCAGAAACCGGCAGAGGCCGAGGCCGGCGCGTCAGAGGCGAGGTAGCGCGCGCAGTCCCCTGTGTGACCGCAGGCGGCACAGGCCTTGACCGACGAAACCAGATCCTGCGGATGGCGCCGCAAGTCCTGCCCACCCAGACCGTGCCGTTCCGCCATTGCCCTTTGCCGGTCGATAACCTCGGGTCCGACCCCGGCCAGCGCCTCCAGTTCCCGCCGTGCAAGGCCGAAATCACGAAGGTCGGCATCGGAAAGCGCCTCCAGCCGGCTGCGCTGGCGATTCTTCTCCTGCCACTTCCTGATGCGTTCGAACATGTTCTCCCCTCCGTGCTGGCCCGGAAAACCGGGGTCTGTGACACAGGATATGCCACGGACCCGGGGCTGCGGATTGACGCATGTCAAGCCGCAGCCCCGGGCGGGGAGAAAACAGGGGAAACCGGTCAGGCGGCCTGGGCGGTGGGTTCGACCAGCGCCACGATGTCGAGCATGATGCGGTTCAGTTCGAAATCCTTGGGCGTATAGACCCGTGCCACGCCCATCTCGGCCAGTTTGCGGGCGTCTTCTTCGGGGATGATACCCCCCACGACGACCGGCACATGGGCCAGACCCGCCTCGCGCATGCGCTGCATGACCTCTTCGATCAAAGGCAGGTGGCTACCCGAAAGGATCGACAGGCCCACCACATGCGCCTCTTGCTCTGCCGCGGCGGCGACGATCTGTTCGGGGGTCAGCCGGATGCCTTCATAGGTGATGTCCATGCCGCAGTCGCGGGCGCGGAAGGCGATCTGTTCGGCACCGTTCGAATGGCCATCAAGCCCCGGCTTGCCCACCAGGAACTTGAGCCTGCGGCCCAGGCGGGTGGATACGGCATCCACCGCCTCGCGGATCGGATCAAGGCCCTCGGTCCGGTTCGATACGCTGCGCGACACGCCGGTCGGGCCGCGGTATTCACCGTGGACCTTGCGCATCACACCCGCCCATTCGCCGGTGGTGACGCCCGCCTTCGCCGCCGCGACCGAGGGCGGCATGATGTTCGCGCCCGACTGCGCCGCGTCGCGCAGCGCGGCCAGCGCATCCGCCACTGCCTTCGGGTCGCGCTGGGCGCGCCAGGCGTTCAGGCGACCGATCTGGTCGGCCTCGACCCCCGGTTCCACCGTCATGATGCCGCCATCGCTGCCCACCAGCGGCGAGGGTTCGCCCTGCTGCCAGCGGTTCACGCCGACGACGATGGTGTCGTTCGTCTCGATCCGGTTCAGGCGTTCGGCATTCGATTCGACCAGCCGCCCCTTCATGTATTCGATCGAGGCGATCGCGCCGCCCATGCTGTCGAGCGTCGCCAGTTCCGCCCGGGCGCCGTCCTTCAGCGCCTCGACCTTGGCGGTGATCACCGGGCTGCCGTCGAACAGGTCGCCATATTCCAGAAGGTCGGTTTCATAGGCCAGGATCTGCTGCATCCGCAGCGACCATTGCTGGTCCCAGGGGCGCGGCAGGCCCAGCGCCTCGTTCCAGGCGGGAAGCTGCACCGCGCGGGCGCGGGCGTTCTTCGACAGCGTGACGGCCAGCATTTCCAGAAGGATGCGGTAGACGTTGTTTTCCGGCTGCTGTTCGGTCAGGCCCAGGGAGTTGACCTGCACGCCATAGCGGAAGCGGCGGTATTTCTCTTCCTCGATCCCGTAGCGGTCGCGGCAGATTTCATCCCAGAGTTCCGAAAACGCGCGCATCTTGCAAAGCTCGGTCACGAACCGGATGCCCGCGTTCACGAAAAACGAGATGCGGCCCACCATCGGCGGGAAGTCTTCGGCGGCGACCTTGCCCTTCAGGTCGTCCAGCACTGCAATGCCGGTGGCCAACGCGAAGGCCAGCTCCTGTTCCGGCGTCGCACCTGCCTCTTGCAGGTGGTAGGAACAGACGTTCATCGGGTTCCACTTGGGCAGGTGACGCGCAGTATAGGCGGCCACGTCGGTGATCATCCGCAGGGATGGCTTCGGCGGGCAGATATAGGTGCCGCGGCTGAGGTATTCCTTGATGATGTCGTTCTGCACGGTGCCTTGCAGCAGGCTGATGTCGGCACCCTGTTCCTCGGCCACGGCGATGTACAGCGCCAGAAGCCAGGGCGCCGTCGCGTTGATCGTCATCGAGGTGTTCATCTGTTCCAGCGGAATCTGGTCGAACAGCGTCCGCATGTCGCCCAGATGACAGACCGGTACGCCGACCTTGCCCACTTCGCCGCGCGCAAGGGTGTGATCGCTGTCATAGCCGGTCTGGGTGGGCAGGTCGAAGGCCACGGAAAGGCCGGTCTGGCCCTTGGACAGGTTGGTGCGGTACAGCGCGTTCGATTTCGCGGCGGTCGAATGGCCCGCGTAGGTACGGAACAGCCAGGGCTTGTCCTTCTGGGTCTGGGTCATCGGAGCCTCCTGAATCGTCTGCGCAAGAAAATTTCGCCTGAAGACAGATAGGGGCAACTTCGCGTCGCTGTCAATTCGCTGCGACGCGGCATCCTGATATGTCGGAAGCAGAGGGGAAGCGGTCGTAACGGGCAATGCAAACTTCGCGGCGACCACTCACCTTTCGGATGCATCTTGCCGTGCAAGATGCAGGTGCGGCAAGCTGTCTTGCGGCGATCTGGATGCA
The DNA here is from genome assembly GCA_002356635.1 of Rhodobacteraceae bacterium QY30. GTDB lineage: Bacteria > Pseudomonadota > Alphaproteobacteria > Rhodobacterales > Rhodobacteraceae > QY30. The sequence continues at coordinate 3,127,711 of CP023454.1, read as the reverse complement.
ATCGCGGCGCGAATCCGGCTGGGCTGCTTTCCTGCGCGACATAAAATTACAATATCGTGGCGTCTTGTATTGAAATGTTGCGCGGCCGTCATTATCCATTCCATCAACGGCTGCGTGATTCTGCAACGCGGCATGACCCGAACCCGCGAACAGGACGTAAGGAGGCTGTCATGGCTTTGGATGTGCAACCCGGAATCGCACCCTATGATGCGCCCGAAAAGGACCTCTATGAACTGGGCGAGATGCCGCCCTTGGGCTTTGTGCCGAAGAAGATGTACGCCTGGGCCATCCGCCGCGAACGGCATGGCGAACCGGACAAGTCCTTTGAGGTTGAAGTCGTCGATACCTGGAAGATCGACAGCCACGAGGTTCTGGTTCTCGTCATGGCGGCGGGCGTGAACTACAATGGCGTCTGGGCGGGTCTGGGCGTGCCGATCTCGCCGTTCGACGGCCACAAGCAACCCTATCACATCGCCGGTTCCGATGCCTCGGGCATCGTCTGGGCCGTGGGCGACAAGGTGAAACGCTGGAAGGTGGGCGACGAGGTCGTCATCCACTGCAACCAGGACGACGGCGACGACGAGGAATGCAACGGCGGCGACCCGATGTTCTCGCCCACCCAGCGCATCTGGGGATATGAGACGCCGGACGGCAGCTTCGCGCAGTTCACCCGCGTTCAGGCCCAGCAGCTGATGCCGCGGCCTAAGCACCTGACCTGGGAAGAATCCGCCTGCTACACGCTCACGCTGGCCACCGCCTACCGGATGCTGTTCGGCCACGAACCTCATGAACTGAAGCCGGGCCAGAACGTGCTGGTCTGGGGCGCCTCGGGCGGCCTCGGCTCTTACGCGATCCAGCTGATCAACGCGGCGGGCGCCAATGCCATCGGCGTCATCTCGGACGAGGACAAGCGCGAATTCGTCATGTCGCTCGGTGCGAAGGGTGTCATCAACCGCAAGGACTTCAAGTGCTGGGGCCAGCTGCCCACGGTGAACTCGGCCGAATACAACGAATGGCTGAAAGAGGCGCGCAAGTTCGGCAAGGCGATCTGGGACATCACCGGCAAGGGCGTCAGCGTCGACATGGTGTTCGAGCATCCGGGTGAATCGACCTTCCCGGTTTCGGCGCTGGTCTGCAAGAAGGGCGGCATGGTCGTCATCTGCGCCGGCACCTCTGGCTTCAACTGCACCTTCGACGTGCGCTACATGTGGATGCACCAGAAGCGCCTGCAAGGCTCGCACTTCGCGCACCTGAAACAGGCGGCGGCGGCGAACCGGATGATGCTGGAACGTCGGCTGGACCCCTGCATGTCCGAGGTCTTCCCCTGGACCGAAATCCCGCAGGCGCACATGAAGATGATGAAGAACCAGCACAAGCCCGGCAACATGGCCGTGCTGGTCCAGGCGCCGCGCACGGGTCTTCGCACCTTCGAGGACGCGCTGGAGGCCGGTCGCCGCTGATCGGCGATCCCTCCGCACGAAAGACAGGATACCTGCGTCCGAAAGGCCGCAGGTATTTTCAATTTGAAGGACATTCCTGCCGCGAGGTGCAGGCGCGCCGGTTGACAGACCCCTTGCGCGAATGCTCTTGAACCCTTGCAGGCAAGGCCGCGATCGCCCTGTCCAGCAAGGGGTGAAGACCGCCGTGATGCCGCATCAATGGATCATCGACGTCCTGATCGACCTGCAGGGGTTCGCGCGCCAGAATGACATGCCGGATCTGGCGCAGCACCTGGACCAGACGCTGGCCTTGGCGGCGCGGGAACTGGCGCGCGCGGGCCGTCCGCTGGATGAGGCAGCCCCCGAAGACTTCGGGTGCTGGGGACCGACCACCCGATGACGCGATCCCCTCTGGAAAGGTCCGGGCCGCGCCATTAGGGTCGCGCGTATGTCCTTGCCCGCGATCAGTTTCTCGGAAGATCAGGCCGAAGCCTGGGACCGCGTGGCGGAACTGCTGCGCGGTGCGGGCGTCGACCTGCTGGACGGCAGCCTGTCCCCCGACGCCACTGGCAAGACCGACGTGATGGCGGTGCTGGGCAAGGCCGGTTCGGGCAAGACGCTGCTCTTGGCCGAACTGACCAGGGCGCTGACGGCGGCCGGGGTCGAGACGGTATCGGGCGATTACGAGGGTAAGCGCCGGAAGGAGCGCCGGACACTGGCCATCCTTGCGCCGACGAACAAGGCCGCCAGTGTGCTGCGCAACCGGGGCGTCCCCGCGACGACGATCCACCGCATCCTCTATACGCCCGTCTATGACCCGGAATACGAGAAGATCGCGGAATGGCTGTCCGGTACAGGGACGCGGCCGGTGATCGACAGCCTGGCGATTGCAGGCCTGACGGATCTGGCGCTGGACCGGGCCAAGGCGTTCTTCGAGCAGGTGAAGTCCATTCCCGGTGCGCTGGCGGCCGCAGGGCTGAAGGGAAGCGACTTCATCAAGGGCTGGAAGCGGCGGGAAGATCCGCTGGACATCGGCTTCGTCGACGAAAGCTCGATGCTGGACCAGCGCCAGTTGGACGACCTGCGCGAGATCTTCCCGACGCTGGTGCTGTTCGGCGATCCGGCGCAGCTGGCCCCGGTGGGCCAGTCGGGCGAGATGGTCTTTGACAAGCTTCCCGCCAGCAAGCGGCTGGAGCTGCACCGCGTCCACCGCCAGGAAGCCGACAGCCCGATCCTGGACCTGGCCCATGCGCTGGGCGATCCGGCGCTGGATTTCGAAAGCTTCGAAGACATGGTCCGCGACGCTGCCCGCCGGGACGGCCGCGTGGTGGTGGCCGAACGGGTCGAGGCTGGTCTGATGGCGCGGTCCCCGGTGCTGGTCTGGCGCAACCAGACGCGCATCAGGCTGATCCAGGCCTTCCGGTCCGCCTATGGCGCGCCGGAAGACGAACTTCTGCCGGGCGAGCCGCTGATCTGCGACGGGATCGAGTTGCCGCTGAAACACCGCAAGAAGCGCATCGATCTTGAGGCGCGGGGCCTGATCAAGGGGGCGCAAGTGATCTATCTGGGGCCGGGCCGCAAGCCGGGGTTTTCACGGCTGCACGTCGTCGGGGCCGAGGATCCGAACCTCTCCGCCGCCTCGATCATCAAGATCGAGCGTCCGGATGAGGAAGAGCCTTTCATCCCCTTTGCCGCCCGGATGGGCGCCGCCTTCCTGCATGGCGCTGCCGTGACGATCCACAAGGCGCAAGGGTCGCAATGGGACACGGTGCAGGTCTTTGCGCCCGACCTTTACGCCGCCTACCGGGCCGGCCGGTCCGAAGCGGGCGCGCCCTTGTGGAAGCGGCTGGCCTATGTCGCGATCACCCGGGCGCAGACGCGGCTGATGTGGGTGGTCAGGAACCGCTTGGCGCGGCCGCAGTCGCCCCTGGGGACTGACGATCTGCCGAAAGGTGCCGCGCCGCTGAGCCTTGCTCCCGACGACGAGTTGTGAGGCGGGCCCTGGGCCGGGTAATCCGGCAACGAAGAAGCCCAGTTCGCGCTTTTGCGCAATCGTCGGGCGCGCTAGCTTGACCCAAACGGAGGATGTTCCATGCGTTGCGTTTTCGTCCAGTTCCGCTGCCTGCCGGGCAAGACCTATGAGGTGGCCGATGCCATCTATGACCGCGAAGTCGTCAGTGAGCTTTATTCCACCAGCGGTGAATATGACCTGATCGCCAAGGTCTACATCCCCGAGGAAGAGGATGTGGGCCACTGGCTGAACGAACGCCTGTTCGACATTCCGGGCATCAGCCGCACCCTGACCACGATGACCTTCCGGGCCTTCTGATGCGGGTGGCCGTCGTCACCGGGGCCAGCAGCGGCATCGGGAAGGCCGTTGCAGAACGGCTTCTGGCCGAAGGTTGGGCGGTTGCGGCGTTGGCGCGGCGCGCCGACCGGTTGCAGGCGCTGTGCGCAGCCCAGCCGCGGGCCTTGGCCATTGCCTGCGACGTGGCCGACCCGCAGGCCGTCGAGGCGGCGTTCGACCAGATGGTTGAGCGGTTCGGGCGGATCGACCTTCTGTTCAACAACGCGGGCATCTTTCCGCGCCCCGGCCTGATCGACGAGACAGCGACCGAGGATTGGCTGCGGGCGGTGTCGGTCAACCTGTCGGGGATGTTCTTTTGCGCCCGTGCGGCCTTTTCCCGGATGCGGCGTCAGGCGCCGCAGGGCGGGCGGATCATCAACAATGGTTCCGTCTCGGCGCAGGCGCCACGGCCGGGGGCGGTGTGCTACACTGCCACCAAACACGGAGTGACGGGCCTGACCCGGCAACTGGCGCTGGACGGGCGGCCCTTCGGCATCGCCTGCGGGCAGGTCGACATCGGCAATGTCGGATCGGACCTGGCCGATCAGATTGCCAAGGGCGTGCCGCAGGCGGATGGCAGTATCCGCGCCGAACCGATGATGGCCATGGTGGATGTGGTCGAGGCGGTGATGCTGATGGCAAGGATGCCCCCGTCGGCCAATGTGCTGGACATGACGGTGATGGCCACCACCATGCCGCTGGTCGGGCGCGGCTGAGGTCAGGTGCGGATGAAGCGGAAGATCGCCGCCGCAGCCCAGCCCGCGACACCCGCGATCAGCAGGGACAGGATGCCGTAGAACTCGGACTGTTGTTCGGCGGTATTGGCCAGCCAGCGTTCCAGTCCCACGCGGCGGACGAAGATCGTCTCGACCTCGTCATCCACCAGCGCCTTGTCGCGGTAAAGCAGGATGCGGACCCGGTAGTTGCCTTCCACCAGATTGGCCGGCAGTTCGAAGTTGGCGCGAAACAGCGTGTCCTCGACGATGTCGACCGCGCCTTCCGACATGCGGTAAAGCCCTTCATGCGTGCGCAACCGGATCAGCGCATCGGAAAAGGCGCTGGAATCCAGCACGTTCGAGGGTGCCCCGACCGACCGGATCGCGTTGGGGATGGTGATGCGGCGGCGCAGATCCTCGGTATGGGTGATGATCGTGCCGATCGGGGCGCTGGTGGCGACGGCGTAGTAGGTGGGTGCGCTGTCGACGTCGACGCGGTCGCGGTTGATCCAGATCCCGCTGGTGTCCACCTTCCGCCGCACCGTCACCGGAAGGGAAGGGCCTTCCAGCGTCACGATGATCTTCAGCGGCGCGCCGCCCGGTTCTGGGGCGTTCCGCTTGACCGCGCCATAGATCAGGATCTGCGAGCCGTTGAACTGCGCCGTGATCGAGATGCGGTTCTGGCTGAGACCCGCCACGACCTCTTCGGCGGCCTGAAGCGGCAGGGCGCAAAGCGCCATGATCACTGCAAGAAGGGCGGCGACCTTGTTCATGACCGCCCCCAGGACAGGGAATACAACTCGGACGGTTGCAGCACCAGGTCCAGTGTCAGCTTGACTGCGACGATCAGCACCAGCGAGGCCAGGAGGATCCGCATCTGTTCGGCCTTCAGCTTGGCTCCCAGGCGAGAGCCGATCTGCGCCCCGATCACCCCGCCCAGGATCAGGACCACCGCCAGCACCATGTCGACCGACTGGTTCGTCACCGCGTGCATGTAGGTGGTGAAGGCCGAGACGAAGCAGATCTGGAACAGGGAAGTGCCGATGACGACCTTCCCCGGCATCCCCAGCAGGTAGATCATCGCCGGCACCATCACGAAGCCGCCGCCGACGCCCATGATCGCGGACATCACGCCCACGCCGAAGCCCACCAGCAAAGGCGGGATGATCGAGATATACAGACCCGAGGCGCGAAACTTGATCTTCATCGGCCCGCCGTGGACCCAGCTGTGCTGCCGGCGCTGCACTTTCGTCGGGTTGCTCCGCACGCGGCGCATGGCACGCAGGCTTTCCTGCATCATCAGAATGCCGATCGAGCCGAGCATGGCCACATAGGACAGCTGGATCACCAGGTCGATCTGGCCCAGTCGTGTCAGAAGGTTGAACAGCCAGATCCCGCCCGCCGATCCGACCAGACCGCCGACCAGAAGCACCGTCCCCATGCGGAAGTCGACGCCCTTCCGGCGCATATGCGCGAGCACGCCCGAGACAGAGGACGCGACGACCTGGTTCGCGCCGGTCGCCACCGCAACGCCGGGCGGCACGCCGATCAGCATCAGAAGCGGCGTGATCAGGAACCCGCCCCCCACACCGAACATCCCCGACAGCAGCCCGACGATGCCGCCCAGGCCGACCAGCAGGAAGATGTTGACCGACACCTCGGCGATGGGGAGGTAAATCTGCATGGATTCCGGGGCATCGGACGGGGAATATTCCCCAAGCCTTGCGCAGGCTTGGGGGCGAAGTCAAACCCGAGGGCGCATCATCGCAGGGACGTGAGGATTTGCTTCGGCACCTGTTCCAGCTTTGCCGCACCCGAAGGCGCCTTTCCCAGCCGGATCAGGCCACCGGGCAACCTAGCGTTCCTTGACGTAGGGCTCGCCCCCGGCGCGGGGCGGCTGCGGTTTGCCCACGAAGCCGAACAGGACGATGATCGTCAGGACATAGGGCAGTGCGTCCAGTGCCGGAACGGGGATCGAGATCTGGAGCGTGCGCTCGATCACATCCGGGCGCAGCGCCAGCGCCTGAAGGAAACCGAACAGCAGCGTTGCGGCCAGCGCGCGCCACGGCAGCCAGTTCGCGAAGATCAGCGCCGCCAGCGCGATGTAACCGCGGCCGGCGGTCATCTCGCGTCCGAAGCCGGCTTGCAGGCCCGCGGCCATGTAGGCGCCCGCCAGGCCGCAGAGGATTCCGGTGATCGCCACGGCCGAATAGCGCAGCCGCGCCACCGAAACCCCGGCGGTGTCGACCGAAGCGGGGTTTTCCCCGACCGCGCGCAGCCGAAGGCCGTACCGTGTCCGGTAAAGCACCCACCAGGTCAGCGGGACGGCCGCCAACGCCACATAGACCAGCGCCGTGTGGCCCGAGATGACCTCGCGGTACAGGGGGCCCAGCACGGGGACGGTGCCCAACGCATCGGCGAAGGGCAGGGTGATCGGGTTGAAGCGTGCCGCGCCGTCCAGCGGCGGGGTGCGGCCCCCCTGGCCGAACATCGCCTGCGCGATCAGCACCGTGATGCCCGAGGCCACGAAGTTCAGGGCCACGCCCGAAATCAGCTGGTTGCCGCGGAAGGTGATCGAGGCCAGCCCATGCACCACCGCAAAGACCAGCGAAGCCCCGATCCCCGCCAGCGCGCCCACCCAGACATTCCCGGAATAGAAGGCCACCGCCCCGGTCGCCATGGCGGCGGCCAGCATCTTGCCTTCCAGCCCGATGTCGAAGATGCCCGAGCGTTCGGAATAAAGCCCCGCAAGGCAGGCCAGCAGCAGGGGCGTGGCCAGTCGCAGCGTGCTGTCGAGGATCTGAAGAAGCGTTGCGTAATCCATCACGCCGCCTCCAGTTTCCGCGCCGGGCGGAAGACCAGCCCCAGCATCATCCGCACCATCTGGTCCAGCGCGCCGGTAAACAGGATCACCAGCCCCTGCACCACGGTCCGCAGTTCGATCGGGATCGAGGTCCAAAGGCCAAGCTCGGCCCCGCCCTGATACAGGAACCCGAACAGGATCGCCGCCAGCAACACACCAACGGGGTGGTTGCGCCCCATAAGCGCCACCGCGATTCCGATGAAACCCGCGCCTTCCGACGAATTCTGCAAAAGCCGCCCGCTTTCGCCCATGACGTTGTTGATCGACATGAGACCCGCAAGGGCGCCCGAGATCAGCATCGACACCATGATGATCTTGGTGCCCGAGATGCCCGCATATTTCGCCGCTTCCTGCGATTTTCCGAAGGCGCGAAGTTCGTAGCCAAGCTGCGTGCGCCACAAAAGCACCCAGACCAGATAGCAGGCGATCAGCGCGACAAAAAGCGAGACGTTGGCAGGCACCTTCTTGGTGAAGATCAGGTTAAGCCCCGGAATCTGGTTCAGCGTCGGCAGGTGCGTGGAGGGCGGAAAGTTCGCGGTGGCCGGATCCATCTGGCCGACGGGTCGCAGGACATAGACCAGAAGGTAGATGATCAGCGCCGCGCCGATGTAGTTGAACATGATCGTGGTGATAACGATATGGCTGCCGCGTTTCGCCTGCATCCATGCCGGGATCATGGCCCAGGCCGCGCCGAACAGCGCGGCGCCCGTCGCAGCCCCCAGAAGCGCCAGCGACCAGTGCGGCCAGGGGATGAACAGGCAGGCCAGCGCCACGCCCAGGCCACCCAGTTGCGCCTGTCCTTCGCCGCCAATGTTGAACATCGCGGCATGGAAGGCCACGGTGACCGCCAGCCCGGTAAAGATGAAGCTGGTGGCGTAATAAAGCGTGTAGCCCCAGGCATAGGGGCTGCCCAGCGCACCATCGACCATGGTTGTCAGCGCTTCCCACGGGCTGCCGCCGATGCCCAGGATCACCAATGCCGAAATCGCGCCTGCCAGCAAAAGGCTGATCAACGGGACAAGGACAACGTCCGCCCAGACGGGAAGTTTGGTCATGCTGCGGTCTCGTTGTCTACGCCGGCCATCAACAGGCCCAGTTCGCGTTCGTTGGTCTGATCGGGGTCGCGTTCGCCCATGATGCGCCCGTCGAACATCACGGCGATGCGGTCCGAAAGGCTCATGATCTCGTCCAGTTCGACGCTGACCAGCAACACCGCCTTGCCTGCGTCGCGCAACTCGACGATGCGCTTGTGGATGAACTCGATCGCGCCGATGTCCACCCCACGGGTCGGCTGGCCCACCAGCAGCAGGTCCGGGTTGCGTTCGATTTCGCGCGCCAGGATGATCTTCTGCTGGTTGCCGCCCGAAAAGCTTTTGCCTTGCAGCGTGGGGATCGGCGGGCGCACGTCGAAACGCTCCATTTTCCCCAGCGCCTCTTGCATCATCGCATCATTGTCCATCAGGATCGCGTTGCGGTGATAGGCGGGGTCCCCCTGATAGCCGAAGGCCAGGTTTTCCCAGGCGGTGAAGTCCAGGATCATGCCCAGGTGCTGCCGGTCCTCGGGCACATGCGCCACGCCCTTTTCCCGACGCGATTCCGCGTCCGAGGCGCGACCGGACAGGTCCAGCGGTTCGCCGTTCAGAAGGACGGTTCCACTGCCTTTCATGATCCCGCCCAGAACCTCGATCAGTTCCGATTGTCCGTTGCCCGCAACCCCCGCGATGCCAAGGATTTCCCCCGCGCGGATGTGCAGGTCGATGCCCTTGACGCGTTCTACGCCATGTTCGTCGCGCACGCGCAGGCCCTTGACCTCAAGAATGGTGCGGCCGGGCGTGGCAGGGGTTTTGGCCACATCCAGCAGCACCTTGCGCCCCACCATCAACTCGGCCAGCTGTTCGGGGCTGGTCTCGGCTGTCTTTACCGTAGCGGTCATCTGGCCGCGGCGCATCACGCTGACCGTGTCGGTGATCTCCATGATCTCGCGCAGCTTGTGGGTGATGATGATGATGGTCTTTCCCTGGTCCTTCAGCCCGCGCAGGATGCGGAACAGGTGGTCGGCCTCGTCCGGGGTCAGGACGCCCGTCGGTTCATCCAGGATCAGGATGTCGGCTTGCCGATACAGCGCCTTCAGGATCTCGACCCGCTGCTGATGTCCGACGGACAGATCCTCGACCAGGGCATCGGGGTCGACGTCGAGTTCATAATCCCGCGCCAGATCTTGCAGAACCTTGCGGGCCTTCGAAAGCGAGGGTCGCAGAAGCGGTCCGTCCTCGGCCCCCAGGATGACGTTCTCCAGCACGGTGAAGGTGTTCACCAGCTTGAAGTGCTGGAACACCATGCCGATCCCCGCGCGGATCGCGGCCTGGCTATCGGGGATCTGGGTGGGCCGCCCGTGGATCAGGATCTCGCCCGCATCCGCGCGGTAGAAGCCATACAGGATCGACATCAACGTCGATTTACCGGCGCCGTTTTCGCCGATGATCCCGTGGATCGTGCCACGGGCAACCTTGATCGAAATATCCTTGTTGGCCTGGACGCTGCCGAAGGCCTTGGAAATGCCGCGCAGTTCAATGGCCGGAGCGGCAGTTTCCTGCCGCCCCACGTTGGTGTCCCCCGTCATCTGCTCCGTCCTTAGCTGACGGGGCAGGTGTTGTCGGTCATGTAGTCGTGCACCTTGATCTCGCCGGAACCGATCTTGGCGGCGGCCTCGTCGACGGCCTTCTGCATTTCCGGGGTGATCAGCGCCTTGTTGTTGTCATCCAGCGCATAGCCCACGCCGCCGGCCTTCAGGTCCATGACCTGGATGCCGGGCTTCATGTCGGCGCCTTCCTTGAAGATTTCGTAGACGGAATTGTCCACGCGCTTGACCATCGAGGTCAGCACCTTCCCCGGATGCAGGTGGTTCTGGTTGCTGTCGACGCCGATCGACAGGATGCCTTCATCCGCCGCCGCCTGCAGCACGCCGATACCGGTGCCGCCTGCGGCCGCATAGATCACGTCGGCGCCTTGCGCCTTTTGCGCCTTCGCCAGTTCCGCGCCCTTCACCGGATCGTTCCAGGCGGCGGGCGTTGTGCCGGTCATGTTCTGGATCACCTTGGCATCGGGCTTCACCGCCTTCACGCCTTGCACATAGCCGCAGGCAAACTTGCCGATCAGCGGCACGTCCATGCCGCCGATGAAGCCAACGGTATTGGTCTTCGATGCCATCGCGGCCATCATGCCCACCAGGTAAGACCCTTCCTGTTCGGCAAAGACCACCGATTTCACGTTCGGCTGTTCCACGACCATGTCGATGATGGCGAACTTGGTGTCGGGGAAGTCGGGGGCGACCTTGGTCAGCACGTCGGCAAAGGCAAAGCCGGTCATCACGACCGGGTTGGCCCCTGCTTCAGCCAGACGACGCAGCGCCTGTTCGCGCTGGGCTTCGGACTGCATCTCCAGTTCCTTGAAGGTGCCGCCGGTTTCCTTGGCCCACCGTTCCGCGCCCGCGAAAGCGGCCTCATTGAAGGATTTGTCGAACTTTCCGCCCAGGTCGAAGATGATCGCGGGATCGGCAGAGGCAATGCCGGTCGTCAGCGCCAGCGTCGCGGCGGCGCCGAGGAATTTCTGCATGAAAGTCATCGTGAACTCCCGTTTGTGACTTGCCCCTTCGGGCTGCCCGCCATGCGGGCCGATCTCTGTCGGATCAGCGCAGATTAGGGCCGAGACTGGCCAAACGGTCAACCGGATTCTGCGGTGCGGGACGGGGTATTTGACCGCATGGTCAAGGGGTTCGTCAGGTTTCCCCAAGGTCAAGACGTTATGGCAGCAGGGATTTTCCAAGGATCAGGGCATCGACCGATCCGCGCCCGGGGGCGGAATAGTAGCGCGGGCGGCGCCCCTGAAGGCTGTAGCCCGCACCTTCATACAGCGAGCGGGCACCGGCATTGTCGGCGGCCACTTCCAGAAAACTTCGAAGCGCGCCGCGCCCGGCAGCGATGGCGTGGTAGTCCGCCATAAGGCGCGCGCCCAGGCCGGCGCGACGCTTCCCTGGATCCACGGCAAGCGTCAGCACTTCTGCCTCGTCCAGCACGATCCGACCCAGAAGAAAGCCGCTGTCCCCGATCTGGCACAGGAACACCGTGGGATCGTCCAGCAGCACTGCGATTTCGGTCCGGGTCCAGGGACGCGGCAGGGTGAAACAGCGCCGGTGCAGGTCGGCCAGCGCGCCCGGATCCACCGTCATGTCAGGATCTGCGGACCGGGCGCGGCGGGGGCGGCGTCCGCCGGCCGGATGTAAAGGGGCGCCGGGCGGGAGGTGTCGCCGCCTGCCGCCAGCCGCCGCGCCGCGATCCGCGCGAGGACCGGCGCCAAGGGGTGGGGCAGAGTGCGGATCTGTGGACGCGGATCGTTGAAGGGTGTTTCGGAGAACCAGGGCGCGCCAACGGCTAATCCGTCCTCGACCGCCTGCATGTAAAACGCGTTGCGGGGGGCGGGCAGAACGGCTAGCGCAGGGCCTGTGGTGCCGAAGGCCGCTGCGTCGAACAGGCTGACGCCGAGGGCAGGCACCCCCAGCGCCAGCGCCAGCCCCCGCGCCGCGGCCACGGAAATGCGGATCCCGGTAAAGTTGCCGGGACCGATGCCCACGGCGATGGCGTCCAGATCGCGCCAGTCCTGTCCCGCGCGTGCCAGCAGTCCCTGCAGCAGCGGCATCAGGGCTTCGGCCTGACCTTTGCCCATCTCCTGATGCGCTTCGGCCAATAGGGTTTCGCCTGACAGCAAAGCGGCCGCGCAATGCGCGGCCGAAGTGTCGAAGGCAAGGATCAGGGGATGGGCCATCGGAACTCAGGCCGCGACGGGCCGGACTTCCAGAACCTCGGGGATGTAGTGCCGCAGCAGGTTCTCGATCCCCATCTTCAGCGTCAGGGTCGAGGACGGGCACCCCGCGCAGGCGCCCTGCATGTGCAGGTAGACCACGCCGCGATCAAACCCGTGGAAAGTGATGTCACCGCCATCCTGAGCCACGGCGGGCCGCACGCGCGTGTCCAGCAACTCCTTGATCTGCTTGACGATGTCGGCATCCGGGCCGTCATGGGCGGCATGACCGCCCTCGGCCTTGCCCTCGCCTTCCATGACCGGGGCGCCCGACTGGTAATGTTCCATGATCGCACCCAGGATCGCAGGCTTGATATGGTCCCAGTGCGCGGCATCTGCCTTGGTCACCGTCACGAAATCGGTGCCGAAGAACACGCCCGTCACGCCATCCGCCGCGAAGATGCGCCGCGCCAACGGCGATTTCGCCGCTGCGTCCGCCGAGGGGAAGTCGGCCGTCCCCACCTCAAGCACGGTCTGACCCGGAAGGAATTTCAGCGTGGCCGGGTTCGGAGTCGACTCGGTCTGGATGAACATGGCGGCAATCTCCTAGCAATCTTGTCAGATATGCGCCCCGGCTCCGGTCAAGTCAAGGTTTGGAATCGCTCTAAACCGGCGCGGATCACGCCGCTTCGTAGTAGCCGTACATCTGTTCCAGGGCGGTCAGCGCGCGCAGCGGCCTGGGTGCCGCCGCCTGTGGTGCGTAGTAATCGTAACCCGGGCATTCGCGAGGCTTGGCCTTGGGCGTCTGGGGCGCAGACAACATCTCTGTCTCCTGTCATGGCCCTCCCTCGGGGCTTGATATAGTCCATTTCGCATCCGCAGAAAGCTGCATTTGCTGCAAACGCGAAATGTCGGGCGCGCATGGCAGCGACAGTTGTGTCGCGGACAAGCAAGCACGCACGAAGCCCTGCCGGTCAGGTGGCCTGCAAAAGGCAAAAGGCAGACAGATGACCACGACCACGGGCGCAAGAGGGCCCTTGCCAGGACAGGAGAACGTGAAGGGGATCCTTTGCGTTGTCGCCGGCGTGGCGGTGTTCTTCCTGCAGGATCTGGTCCTGAAGTTCATCAGCGGCGGCTATCCCCTGCATCAGGCGATGGTGCTGCGCAGCCTGGCGGCCATCCCTTTCATGGCCCTTCTGGTCTGGCGCGACGGGGGCATGACCACGCTTCTGACGCGGGGGTGGCGGATGATGCTGGGCCGGGGCGTGGTGATGTTCCTGGCCTATACGACCTATTACCTGGCGCTGGCCGCGCTGCCCCTGGCGACGGTGGTGGCGATCTACTTCGCCTCGCCCCTGTTCATCACCATCCTGTCGGTGCTGGTCCTGCGTGAACATGTGGGATGGCACCGCTGGGCGGCGGTCGTCGCCGGGTTCATCGGGGTCGTCATCATGGTCCGGCCGGGTGGGGCGCTGTTCGACTGGGCGGCGGTCCTGCCCGTCAGTTCGGCGCTGTTCTACGCCTGGGGCATGATCGTGACCCGCAAGCACGGCGGTGCCGAAACCGCGGCGGCGATGGCGGTCTACGGCAACGTCGTCTTCCTGGCGCTGGCCCTGATGCTGGCGGCGGTTTTCGGCAGCGGCGCCTTCGCATCCGAGGAACACAAGAGCCTGGGCTTCCTGCTGCGCGGCTGGGTCTGGCCCGCGCCCTTCGACCTGGCGCTGATGCTGGCCTGCGGGCCGATCGCGGCCGCTGGGCTGACGCTTCTGGCGCAGGGCTACCGCATTGCCGCGGCCAATGTCGTCACGCCTTTCGAATATACCGGCATGATCTGGGGCGTGGCCTTCGGCTGGATCATCTGGCGGGACCTGCCGGACCCGGTCGGCTGGCTGGGCATCGCCATCATCGTCGGTTCAGGGCTTTATGTCCTGTGGCGTGAAGGCCGGGGCGCCCGCGCGCCCGTGACGCCGGACCCTTGATCCGGGCCGCGGCGGTCAGCGTCAGGTGATCGCTTCCAGCTTTTCCTTGCTCATCTCGCCCGGAACGATGGTGATCGGGATGGGCAGATGGCCCGAGTTGCGCGACATCGCCGTCACCAGTGGCCCCGGCCCGCCCTTTTCGCCGCCCGCGCCCAGCACCAGCACCCCGATTTCCGGGTCCTCCTGGATCAGCGCCAGGATCTCGGTGACGGGATCGCCTTCCCGGATCACCAGTTCGGGCGCGATCCCCTGCTTGTCGCGCATCCACTTGGCGAAAACCTCGAAATGCGCCTCGATCCGTTCGCGGGCCTCGGCGCGCATGATGTCGGCGACGCCGATCCAGTGCTGCACCTCTTCGGCCGGGACGATCGACAGGATCGTGACGCCGCCGCCCGTATGGGCCGCCCGCAGGGCTGCAAAGCGCATGGCGTTCAGGCATTCGCGGGTGTCGTCCAGGACGACCAGGAACTTGCGCATCAGGCTTTCTCCGACAGGGCCCAGTCCCAGTAAAGCTCGCGCGCGTGGCGGGTGATGGGGCCGTGCTGATAGGTGGTGCCGTTGAACTCGCTGACCGGGGTCACCTTCGACATGTTGCCGGACAGGAACACCTCGTCGGCATTGTGGAAGTCGCCGTAGGTCAGGACAGCTTCATGGACGGTATAGCCCGCCGCCCGCAGGTTGGCGATATGGCGGGCCCGGGTGATTCCGGACAGGAAGGTGCCGTTGCCGATCGGGGTGAACACCTCGCCGTTCCGGACCATGAACACGTTCGCACTTGCGGTTTCGGCCACGTTGCCCAGGGCATCCAGGACCAGGGCATTGTCATAGCCGCGCTCGCGCGCCTCCATCAGCATCCGGGCATTGTTGGGATAAAGGCAGCCCGCCTTGGCGTTGCAGACGCTGCTTTCCAGCAGCGGACGGCGGAAACGCGTTGTGGTCAGCCGGACGGTGGCGGCGGGGTCTGCCATCGGAATCTCCTCGAGGCAGATCGCAAAGCCCGTCGCGCCTTCCCGCGGGACGATGCCGCTTTGGTCTCCGTCCAGCGCCCAGTACATCGGACGGATGTAGACCGGCGCCTCTTGCTGCGACCGGCGCAGGCCCTCCCAGACGATGTCGACCATCGTCGAGGCGGTCACCGTGGGCGTGATCATCAGGGCCGAGGCGGAGCGGTTGATCCGGGCGCAATGCGCCTCCAGGTCCGGGGCGACACCTTCGAAGAAGCGCGCACCGTCGAAGACGGTCGTGCCCAGCCAGGCGCCATGGTCGGCGGCATGGATGATGGCGATGTCGTCATCGTGCCATTGGCCGTTGTACCAGGTGCGGATGTTCTTGCCGGTCGCCATGTCGCGCCCCTCCGTCGTTCGGTTCCCGTCACTCAGGAATGTGCGGCAGTCTTATCCGGTCGGCCCGCAGTGGCAAGCCCGCGCGGATGGCTTGCGTCGGGGGCCGCCGATGCGGCAGAAGCCGGGGCAGGAGACATGCGCGTGACCGACAGACCTCTCTTGATCCTGGGCGGGACAGGCCGCCTGGCGCGGCTTTTGCGGCGCGCGGGACTGGACCATGCGCTTTGGCAGGGGCGCCGGGTCGGGCCGGGGGTGGACCTTGTCATCGACCCCTTGGCCGACTCCGTCACACTGGCCGCCGCCGCTGCAAGGGCGCGTGCGATCCTGTGCCTGGCCGGGCCCACGCGCGGTTCGGTCGCCGAACTGTCGGTCCACACGCCCCTGGCGCTGGCTGCGCTATCGGCCGGGCAGTCGACGGGTGTGCCGGTCCTGCTGGCCTCCTCTGCGGCGGTGTATGGTCGGCCAGCCGGACCCTGCCACGAAGACGATCCGTTGGCCCCTGCAAGCGACTATGGCCGCGCCAAGTCCGGGATGGAGCGGGCCGTGCTGGCGGTGGCGGCGGACCATCCGGTGCTGATCCTGCGGATCGGAAACGTCCTCGGAGCGGATGCCCTGCTTGGCGCGGACCGGCAGCGGCGCATCACGCTGGACATCCTGCCGGACGGCCGTGCCCCGCGCCGCAGCTGGATCGGTCCCCGCGCCCTGGCGCGTGTCCTGCAGGACCTGTCACTCGCGCCGCCCGGGCCGCCTGCGATCCTGAACCTGTCGCTTCCCGGCGCCGTGGCCATGGACGCGCTGCTGGAAGCCGCCGGACGGCCCCATGACCGGGTGGCCGCGCCGCCCTCCGTCATCCCCGAGGTCTGCCTGGACGTGACCCGCCTTGCGGCGCGCGTGGATCTTTCCCGCTTCGGGCAAGGCGCCGAAGCCCTGGTTGCCGACCTGCGGAGCGTGGGGACATGACCTTCTCGAAACGCCTCATGGACCTGTGCCTTGCGGCGATCTTCCTGCCCATCGTCCTGCCTCTGGGCCTGATCGTCGCGCTGGCGCTGCTGCTGACCCAGGGCCGCCCGGTCCTTTACCTGTCCGAGCGGATGAAGACGCCGGACCGCGGATTCCGGCTGTGGAAATTTCGCACGATGCGGGCCGACCCCGAAGATCGTGGGGTTTCGGGCGGCGACAAGGTCGCGCGGATCACGCCCCTGGGCCGCGTCCTGCGCCGCACCCGCCTGGACGAACTGCCGCAGCTTTGGAACATCCTTCGCGGCGACATGAGCTTTGTCGGGCCGCGCCCGCCTCTGCGACGTTATGTCGAGGCATTTCCCCGGATTTACGGCGCCGTCCTGCGCAGCCGTCCGGGCGTGACCGGCCTTGCCACCCTGCACTTCCACCGGCGCGAAGCGGCGCTGCTGGAAGGCTGCGCGACAGCCGAAGCGACCGAAGCCGTCTACATCCGTCGCTGCATTCCGGTGAAGGCGCGGCTGGACCTGCTGTATCAGCAACGCCGCACCTTTTGCCTGGATCTGGCGATCCTCGTGAAAACGTTTGCAAAGCTGCTGCGGATCGGCTGAAAGTCGCGGGGAACGACTGTTTTTCCGTCGCCAGTAACCCATTCCTGATTGAGCAACGCATCCGGCGCCGCTATGGACCGCCGCACCGCGGGCCGGTCACACAGCACTGTCACGGGACGAATTGCATATGGTTCGAACGATCGTCACGCTCAGTCGGCGCAAAAAGAACTTCGTCCTGCTGATGGTCGAAGTGCTTTGCGTGCCGCTGGCTGTGGTCATTTCCGAACTGATCCTGTCGGCCGAAGGGGCATCGGCCGTTTCGCTGGGACAGTTGATCGTGCATTCGGCGGTGCTGTGCCTGCTGGCCTGGCCGCTGGCGCTGGCCTCGGGGCTGTACCGGACGCGGCTGAAGGAATACGGCCGGTCGGCGATGGTCACATCGGGCGTACAGGCGGTGGTGCTGGCGCTGGCATCGGCCAGCCTGTCGCATTTTCACGCCGTGGCCCCGACCGCCGGCTTCAACGTCGTTCTGGGGCTGACACTTTTTGCGCTTTGGGTCGGCAGCCGTCTGCTGATGTATGAGGTGCTGGAGCAGATATACACGCGCAGCAGCGCCGTGACCCGGGTGCTGGTCTATGGCGCCGGTCGGCCCGGCATGGCCCTGGTCGCCGCTTTGAAGCGCCGTTCGGACATCGTGCCCGTGGGTTTTCTGGATGACAACATCGTCCTGCGGGGCATGTCGCTTGTCGGGATACCGGTCTATCCGCTGGTCGACATCGAAAAGCTTCAGGCCGAGCAGAAGATCGACCGTGCGATCCTGTCGATGTCCGAGATGTCGGCCGAAAAGGAAATCGCCGTGACGCGGCGGCTGGCAAGGTTGGGGATCGAGGTGCAGGCCCTTCCGGCCTTTGCGCAGCTTCTGGGCGACGGCGACCTGATCGCACGGCTGGAACGGAAAAGCGCCCGCGCCTTGATCCAGCGCGAAACCGTGGGCCGGTTCTGCGCCGACGAACTGAATGCCTATCGCGATGAAAGCGTGATAGTCACGGGCGCCGGCGGCTCGATCGGGATCGAGCTGTGCCGTCAGGTGCTGGCCTGCCGTCCGCGCCGCCTGATCCTGTTCGAGCTGAGCGAGCTGGCGCTGTATGCCGCCGAGAACGAACTGTCGCAGCGGGCCGACGGCGTCGAGATCATCGCGGTCCTCGGCTCGGTCAACGACGCGCGGCTTGTCGAGGCGACACTGCGGCGACACCAGGTCAGCGTCGTCCTTCATGCCGCGGCTTACAAGCATGTGCCGATCGTCGAGAACAACATCCGCGCAGGCGTGGTCAACAACACCCTGGGCACCGCCGAAGTGGGCCGGCTGGCGCGCGCCTGCGGGGTGGCACGTTTCGTCCTGGTCTCCACCGACAAGGCGGTGCGTCCCGCCAACATCATGGGCGCCTCGAAGCGCATGGCCGAACAGGCAGTGCAGGATCTGGCGCACCGGTCGGACGGGACGGTCTATTCCATCGTGCGTTTCGGCAACGTTCTAGGATCTTCAGGCTCGGTCGTGCCGCGGTTCATGGAACAGATCCAGCGCGGCGGCCCGATCACGCTGACCGACCCCGATGTGCGGCGTTATTTCATGACCATCGAGGAAGCGGCGCACCTGGTGCTGGTGGCCGGCAGCATCGCCCGCGGCGGCGAGGTCTTCGTGCTGGACATGGGGGAACAGGTGCGGATCGAGGATCTGGCCCGGCGGATGATCGAGAACGCCGGCTATACCCTGCGCGATGCCAGCAACCCGAAGGGCGACATCGAGATCGTGGTGACGGGCCTGCGCCCGGGCGAGAAGCTGAGCGAAGAACTGATGATCGCCGAGGATGCCGAAGCGACCGCGCACCCGAAGATCATGCGCGTGCATGAGGCGCATCTGTCGCAACTGGAACTGGCAAGCGCGCTGCGGGCCCTGCGCGAAGCGGCGGACGCCGGCGACGATGCGGCCATCGTCGCGGCGCTTCACCGCTGGATCCCGGAAAGCCGCCTGCCTGCGCCCGAACCTGCCCCCGCCGACGCCCGGCCCTCCCCGCGCGCCGAGGTGGCGCCCGTACCGATCGGCACCGCCAAGACCCGTCCGACCCTGGCGACCTGAGGCACCCGGTTTTCGCCCATGGTCAACCGCCAGCCCGTCACGATCCTGCTGGCCACGCACAATGGCGCGGCCCATTTGCGGGCGCAGCTGGACAGTATCGCCGCGCAGGATCACCGGGACTGGCGGATGATCGCGTCCGATGACGGCTCGGTCGACCGCACGCCCGAGATCCTGGCGGCGTTCGCCCGGGCGCATCCGGGGCGTGTGCAATTGCTGTCCGGACCGGGGCAGGGGGCGGCGGCGAACTTTCTGTCCATGGTCGCGCAGGCGCCGGAGGGACCGGCCGCCTTTTGCGACCAGGACGATGTCTGGCTGCCGGAAAAGCTTTCGCGTGCGCTTGCCGTCATGGGCGATGCGGGTGCCCCCGTCCTGTATGGCTGCCGCACCGAACGGATCACAGCCGATGGCGCGCCGCTGGGCCTGTCGCCGCGCTGGAGCCGCCCGCCGTCCTTCGGCAACGCGCTGGTCCAGAACATCATCGGCGGCCATTCCGCGGTGATGAACGCCCAAGCCCTTCGCCTGCTGCGTGAGGCAAGCCGAGGGGCCCGGGTGCCGTTCCATGACTGGTGGGCCTATCAGGTGATCACGGGTTGCGGGGGGCGCGTGATCGCCGACCCGGTCGCCATGCTGCGCTACCGCCAGCACGACGCCAACCTTCTGGGGGCCAGCCATCGGCCCGCCGCCCGGCTGCGGCGTCTTTCAATGATGATGTCGGGCGCGTTCGCACCCTGGTTTGCGCAAACCGAAGCGGCGCTGAACCGGATCCGCCCGATGCTGGTCCCCTCGGCCGCGGCCGATCTGGACCGTTTCTCGCAGGTGCGGCGGCTGCGCGGGCCCGCCGCGGCGCGGGCGGTTCTGCGCGGCGGCTTCCACCGCCAGCGGCGGGTCGAGACGCTGGCCCTGGCCCTGGCTGCGGCGCAGGGCCTGATCTGAACGGACTCAGGCGGCGGGAACGGTTTCGCGCAGGACGCGCGGCACCTTGAATTCCACGTCCTCTTCCGCGGTCTCGACCACGTCGACGGTCACATCGAACCGGTCGCGAAACGCGTCCAGAACCTCATTCACCAGCACTTCCGGCGCCGAGGCGCCTGCCGTCACGCCGATGGCGCCGGGGCTTCCAAGGGCGCGCCAGTCGATGTCTGCCGCCCGCTGGACCAGCTGCGCATAGTCGCAGCCCGCCGCGCGGCCCACTTCGACCAGACGCCGCGAATTCGAGGAGTTGGGCGCCCCGATCACGAACAGCGCCGCGATCTTGGGCGCGATGGCCTTGACCGCCGCCTGCCGGTTGGTGGTGGCATAGCAGATGTCTTCCTTCTTCGGCCCGACGATGGCCGGAAAGCGGTCGCGCAGCGCCTGGACGATGGCAGCGGTATCATCGACCGACAGCGTCGTCTGGGTGATGAAGGCCAGCCGCGACGGATCGCGCGGCGTGATGCCCGCCACATCCGCGACCGTCTCCACCAGAAGCACCTCTCCGGCAGGCAACTGGCCCATGGTTCCCAGAACCTCGGGGTGGCCCGCGTGGCCGATCATCACCATCTGCAACCCGTCCTCGGAGTGGCGTGCCGCTTCGTTGTGGACCTTGGTGACCAGCGGACAGGTGGCGTCGACGTGGATCATGTTGCGGCGCTGCGCCTCGGCCGGAACCGACTTCGGCACGCCGTGCGCGGAAAAGATGACCGGACGGTCGTCAGGCACCTCGTCCAGTTCCTCGACGAAGATGGCGCCCTTCGCGCGCAGGCCGTCGACGACGAATTTGTTGTGCACGATCTCGTGGCGGACATAGACCGGCGCGCCCCACTTCTCGAGCGCCATCTCGACGATACGGATGGCCCGGTCGACGCCGGCGCAGAAGCCGCGCGGGGCAGCAAGATACAGGGTCAGGGCCGGCTTGGTCATGTCGGGTTCCGTGCTGAGAGGCACCGCACAGATAAGGCCGTCCGGCGGCGTCGTCCAGTTGGCTGTCGCGGCCGATCAGGCCTGGCCGCCGCCGACGTCTTCCCGCTCGGTCCGCGGTTCGCGCGGCGGACGTCCGATAACGTCGCGCAGCGCATCCAGTTCGATGAAGTTGTCGGCCTGCCGGCGCAGTTCGTCGGCGATCATCGGCGGCTGGCTGCGAATGGTCGAGACGACCGAGACACGAACCCCCTGCCGTTGAAGGCTTTCGACCAGCGGCCGGAAATCCCCATCGCCCGAAAACAGCACGATGTGGTCGACACGCGGTGCCAGTTCCATCGCATCGACCGTCAGCTCGATGTCCATGTTGCCCTTCACCTTCCGGCGACCCGCGCTGTCGGTGTATTCCTTGGCCGGTTTCGTCACCATCGAGAAGCCGTTGTAATTCAGCCAATCGACCAGCGGCCGGATTGGGGAATATTCGTCGTTTTCCAGAAGGGCGGTATAATAGAATGCGCGCAGCAGCTTGCCACGGCGTTCGAATTCCTGGCGCAGAAGCTTGTAGTCGATGTCGAAGCCCAGTGCCTTGGAGGCGGCGTACAGGTTGGAACCATCTATGAACAAGGCAAGCCGTTCGTCCTTGTAAAACATATTGAATCCTTTCAAATTCTCTGCCGAAAAAACAAGTCCGGCGGCCCCGCGCGGGGGGCGGGGCGTTGATGTGCGGTGGGGCTTGGGGAAGTTTTAAACAGAATGTTAAAGGACATGGAAACTGTCCAAAAGGACAGGCAGGTCGCTGTGGCTCTGGGCGGAAACCTCGGTTTTCAAGGGAATTCCGTGGAATCCACACTTGTTCGAACACTCGAAAATTTGATTGGCAATGGCCTGCGCTTGCGTCGCGTCAGCCGCTTTTTCCGGACGCCGGCCTTTCCAGCTGGCAGCGGGCCCGATTACGTGAATGCGTCCGCCCTGATCGATACCGACCTGCCGGTCGAGGCGCTTCTGTCGCTTCTGCACCGCGTCGAGGCGGATTTCGCCCGTGAGCGCAATGCGCGCTGGGCTTCGCGCACCGTGGATCTGGACCTGCTGCTGGATGATGCCCGGATCCTGCCCGATCCGGTCACACAGGGACGCTGGATGAATTTGGCGCCGGAACGCCAGCGCCGCGAGGCGCCCGATCAGCTGATTCTTCCCCATCCCCGCCTTCAGGACCGGGCCTTCGTGCTGATTCCCCTTGCGGACATTCTTCCCGATTGGGTCCACCCCGTGACAGGGCAAAGCATCCGGCAGATGGCCGACGCGCTGCCGGCCGAAGAAATCGCGGCAATTTGCCCGGTTTGAAAGCCTTTCCGCGCTTGTCAAGAGGGACGCTTCGCCCTACATAGCGGTTTCCACCCATGCCTTTGAACTGGAGTGACCCATGGCCCGCGTGACGGTTGAAGATTGCGTTGACAAGGTTCCGAACCGGTTCGAACTGGTAATGCTGGCCGCCCACCGCGCGCGTGAAATCGCCGCGGGTTCGCCGATCACGATCGACCGCGACAACGACAAGAACCCGGTCGTGTCGCTGCGCGAGATCGCCGACGAAACCCAGTCGGCCGAATCGCTGCGTGAACGGATGATCGAAAGCAACCAGACCCAGATCGAGGTTGACGAGGCCGTCGAGGACGACATGGCCGCGCGCCTGACCTCGGAGATCGACCGTCCGCAGGTCGACGACATGTCGGAAGAACGCCTGCTGCGCGCGCTGATGGAAGCCCAGGGCGAAGCCTGAGCAACGCAAAAGTGGAATTGGACCCGGCGCGATGATCGATGTTGAAGATCTGATCGCGCTGGTGCGCAACTACAATCCTCGCACCAACGCCGACCTGATCCGCCGTGCCTATGATTACGGGCGGCGGATGCACCAGGGTCAGTTGCGCAAGTCTGGCGAAGAATATTTCACCCATCCGGTGGCCGTGGCCGCGATCCTGACGGAGCAGCGACTTGATGACGCGACGATCATCACAGCGCTGCTGCACGACACCATCGAAGACACCAAATCGACCTACGCCGAGATCGAGCACGAATTCGGCGCCGAGGTGGCGGAACTGGTCGATGGCGTCACCAAGCTGACCAACCTGCAACTTTCCTCGACCGAGGCGAAGCAGTCCGAGAACTTCCGCAAGCTGTTCATGGCCATGTCCCGCGACCTGCGGGTGATCCTGGTCAAGCTTGCCGACCGTCTGCACAACATGCGGACGATCAAGTGGCAGCGCCCCGACAAGCAGGCCCAGAAGGCCCGCGAAACCATGGACATCTATGCACCGCTGGCCGGTCGCATGGGGATGCAGTGGATGCGCGAGGAGCTAGAGGATCTGGCCTTCAAGGTGCTGAACCCCGAAGCCCGCGCTTCGATCATCCGGCGGTTCATCACGCTTCAGAAGGAAACCGGCGAGGTGATCCCGAAGATCACCACCGACATCCGCGCCGAACTGGACAAGGCGCAGATCGAGGCTGACGTTTATGGTCGCGCGAAGAAGCCTTATTCCATCTGGCGCAAGATGCAGGAAAAGCAGCTGGCCTTTTCCCGCCTGTCCGACATCTACGGCTTCCGCATCATCTGCCGGTCCGAGGCCGATTGCTACCGCATCCTGGGCGTGATCCACACCCGCTGGCGCGCCGTTCCGGGGCGGTTCAAGGACTACATCAGCCAGCCGAAATCGAACGGCTACCGCTCGATCCACACCACGGTGTCGGGTCGCGATGGCAAGCGGGTCGAGGTGCAGATCCGCACCCGCCAGATGCACGAAGTCGCCGAGGCGGGCGTGGCCGCGCATTGGTCCTACCGCGAAGGCGTGCGGGTGCAGAACCCCTTCGCCGTCGATCCGACCCAATGGATCACCCGCCTGACCGAACGCTTCGACGAAGCCGACCAGGACGATTTTCTCGAGAACATGAAGCTCGAGATGTATAATGATCAGGTGTTCTGCTTCACGCCGAAAGGCGACGTGGTGCAGTTGCCGAAAGGCGCGACGCCGATCGACTTTGCCTACGCAATCCACACCCGGATCGGTCATTCGTGCGTGGGAGCCAAGGTTGACGGGATCCGCGTGCCGCTTTGGACGCGGCTGAAGAACGGCCAGTCGGTCGAGGTGATCACCGCCGCCGGCCAGCGTCCGCAGGCGACCTGGATCGACATCGTCGTCACGGGTCGCGCCAAGGCGGCAATCCGCCGCAGCCTGCGCGAGGAGGACCGCGAACGCTTCGTGAAGCTGGGCCACGAGCTGGCGCGGGTGGCGTTCGAACACGTCGGGCGGCGCGCGACCGACAAGGCGCTGCGCACCGCCGCGCGCACCCTGGGCCTGCCGGACGAGAACGAGGTGCTGGCCCGCCTTGGCAGCGCGGAATTGACCGCGCGCGAGGTGATCGAAGCGATCTACCCCGAGCTAGCGCTGAAGGCGACCGAGGAGATCGACGCCAACCGGTCCGTCGCGGGCCTGTCGGCCGATCAGAGCTATCGCCGCGCCATGTGCTGCCAGCCGGTGCCCGGCGAACGGATCGTGGGCATCACCTACCGCGGGCAAGGGGTCGTGGTTCATGCCATCGACTGCCCGGCGCTGACGGAATTCGAGGAGCAGCCCGAACGCTGGGTCGACCTGCACTGGCATTCCGGCCGCCATGCCCCCGTCTATCCGGTCAGCCTGACGATGACGATTGCCAACGGCGCCGGCGTCCTGGGCCGCATCTGCACCCTGATCGGCGAGCAGAAGGCCAATATCTCGGACCTGCACTTCACCGACCGGAAACCTGATTTTTACCGCCTTGTCGTCGAGGTGGACTTGCGGGACGTGGAACACCTGCACATGATCCTGACGGCCCTCGAGGCTGAAACCGATGTGGCGCAGGTGGAACGCAACCGCGATCTGTCCCGCCGCCCCTGAACGGCAAAGGTAGATGTTCAAGCGCCGCGCCCCCAGACCTTTTTCGCAACGGCTGCGGGAGTCGGTATTTCCCCGGGGCGGCTGGATTCGCGCCCTGACCTACATCTTTCACCGCCTGCGCCGGCTGCCCGATCCCCCCCATCGCATCGCGCGGGGCGTGGCCTCGGGCGTGTTCGTGTCGTTCACGCCCCTTTTCGGCCTGCACTTCATCCTGACGACCACGATCAACTGGGCCATCGGCGGTAACTTCGTCGCCTCGGTCATCGGCAACTGGTTCGGTAACCCGATGACCCTGCCGGTGATCGCCTATTCCTCGGTCTGGCTGGGCCAGTGGCTGATGCATGTCGACCAGAAGATCGACCTTTACGCGTTGATGCACATCACCACCGAGATGTCGACCGAACTGTGGCGCAACTGCTTTGCCATCTTTACCTCGGCCACCATGCACTGGGATGCGTTCCGCGAATTCACTCGCGATTATTTCCTGCCCTACCTGCTGGGTGGCCTGCTTCTGGGCGTGGCCTTCTCGGTGGCCAGCCATGCCCTGACCGTGCGCGCGGTCGAAGCCTATCGCCTGCTGCGCAGCCGCCGCCTGCGCGAACATGTGGAACGTCGCCGCAAGAGCCTGAAGCGCAATGCCGCCGCTGGCCCGGACAGTCCCGATGGGCTAGCGTAGCCGCGCGGAACAGAAAAAGGTCTTTGCGATGAACTACCTGCGCCTTGGTGTGAATATCGACCATGTGGCCACGCTGCGGAATGCCCGTGGCGGCGCTTATCCCGATCCGCTGCGTGCCGCGCTTCTGGCCGAGGCGGCGGGGGCGGACGGGATCACGGCGCATCTGCGCGAAGACCGTCGACATATCCGCGACACCGACATCACCGCGCTGATGAACGGCCTGACCCGGCCGCTGAACTTCGAAATGGCCGCCACGGCGGAAATGCAGGCCATCGCGCTGCGCCACCGGCCCCACGCCGTCTGCATCGTCCCCGAGCGGCGTGAGGAACGCACCACCGAAGGCGGGCTGGACGTGGCCGGGGACATCGCCCGCCTGGCCGACTTCATCGCCCCCCTGCGCGAGGCGGGGTGCCGGGTCAGCATGTTCATCGGTCACGATCCCCGCCAGATCGAGGCTTCGGCCGAAATCGGCGCGGCGGTGGTCGAGTTGCACACCGGCGCCTACTGCGACTTCCACGCCGAAGGGCATTTCAGCGCGCGCGAGGCCGAACTGGACGGCCTTCGCCAAGGCGCGGTGCTGGCCGACAGCCTCGGGCTTGAGGTCCACGCCGGCCACGGGCTCAACTTCGAAACCGTCGGCCCCGTCGCCGCGATCCCCGAGGTGCGCGAACTGAACATCGGCCATTTCCTGATCGGCGAGTCGGTGTTCATCGGCCTTGGCCCAGCCATCGCCGAAATGCGCCGCCGGATGGACGCGGCGCGGGCATGACGGCGATGTTTCATTCTCTGGGTCTGGCCTGGCGAACGCTTTCGATCGCGGCGCGATTGCTGATTGTTGCGGGTGTGCTGGCATCCTGTCTCGTCTCTTCGGTGCTGACGGCGGCTGTTCCGGGGGTGTTTCGCTTGGTCTCGTCACTGGCAACAGCGGTGTTTGACGCTACTCAGACTGTGGACGGCCGCACGAAGGCCAAGACAGCAGAACTTGACGGCAGGCTGGAGAGCAAGACCGCCGAGGCGGACATGCTTGGGAAGGAGTTGCATCGGACGCGGGCAGAGGCAGCGGATCTGCGAACGAAGAACACCAGACTGATGGGTGAAGTTTCTGAGGCAAAGACGGTAAATTACCGCGGCCAGAAGGTCTTCATCAAGGACGCAGTGAGCGACACGAGCCGCCGTATTTCAACACGAACGGTCAGATCCACTACCCGAAATGTCGCGGTAATGCCCGGCGAGGGCATTCCTTTCTACGGAATAGCCGTAGTCGTCGCAGAGACGGGCCTCGAGGTAAACGACGCGTGCCAGATGATGCGCGACATGTACGAACTAGATGTCGCCTTTAATGCAGATCACGTGATTACGGACGGTGACACTGTCTGCGGAATGCGGGTTCCGACAGCCGCAGAAATCTGGGACCGGATCAAGTCCGCGCCTGATGTAGTCTGGAAAGAAGTGAAGAAGATGTTGCCAGACCTTCCGAACCTGCCTGTAGATGAGTGGCTTTCTACTGTTATCGGGTGGGGCGACGGGTTCATGAAATGGGTCCGTGGCGCATGATCCTCGGCATCGGAACCGACCTGGCCAATATCGACCGCATCGCCGGCACGCTGGAACGCTTTGGCGACCGTTTCCGCAACCGTGTCTTCACCCCCACGGAACTGGCCAAGGCAGCCCGCCGCAAGGACGAGGCGGGAACCTTGGCCAAGCGCTGGGCCGCGAAGGAGGCCTGTTCCAAGGCCCTGGGCACCGGTCTGGCGATGGGGATTTCCTGGCGGGACATGGCGGTCGGGAACCTGCCGTCTGGGCAGCCGGTCATGCACCTGACCGGATGGGCAGCCGAACGGCTGGCCGAAATGACGCCGCCCGGCCATGTGGCCATCGTCCATGTCTCGCTGACCGACGATCACCCCTGGGCGCAGGCCTTTGTCGTGATCGAGGCGCAGCCTGCGCCGGGTCCTGGTCGCGCGCCTCTGCCTTGACTAAGCCAATGGCCCCGATCAAGAAGCGCGGGGCAGCAACCGGAAGGGCAGAAGCATGTCGACGAAATCGAAGGACGGAATCGGCGAACTGATCAAGACGCTGTTCTGGGCGCTGCTCATTGCAGGCGTGTTCCGGACGCTGTTCTTCCAGCCCTTCTACATTCCCTCGGGGTCGATGAAGGACACGCTGCTGGTCGGTGACTTCCTGTTCGTCAACAAGATGGCCTATGGCTATTCGCGCTACTCCTGCCCGTTTTCCCTCTGCCCGATCTCGGGGCGCATCCTCGGCTCCGCACCGGAACGCGGCGATGTGGTGGTGTTTCGCCACCCCGGCACGGGACAGGATTTCATCAAGCGCCTGATCGGGATGCCTGGCGATACGGTGCAGGTACGTGACGGCGTCGTCTACATCAACGGCGCCGTGGCCCCGCAGGAACCGGCCGGAATCTTTACCGAAGTGAAGGAAAACCAGGGCCCGCAACAGCGCGAACCGCGTTGCGCCAACGATCCGGTCGGTACGGGCGGCACCTGCGAAAAGCCCCGCGCCACGGAAACCCTGCCGAACGGCATCAAGCACGATGTCCTGAACATCGTGGATTCCGCCGGGATGCCGGACAACACACCGGTCTATTCTGTGCCCGAAGGCCACTACTTCTTCATGGGCGACAACCGCGACGACAGCCTTGACAGCCGCTTCCCGCTGACGGCGGGCGGGGTGGGGATGCTGCCCGCGGAATACCTGATCGGCCGCGCTGACCGGATCATCTTTTCATCTGCCGGGCGGTCGCTGTTCATGTTCTGGACGTGGCGTCCCGACCGCTTCTTCAAGGCGGTGGATTAAGGATCACGCACCCCCTCGGCAGAAGTGTTCGGGCGGTGTTACAAAGGGCCCATGAAACTCTCTGCTGACCTGAAAGCCTTCATTGCCCGACTGGGCCATGATTTTACCCGACCGGAGCTTCTGCTTCGGGCGCTGACCCATTCGTCCATCGCCAGCCCCGGCCGTCCCGACAACCAGCGGCTGGAATTTCTGGGCGACCGGGTCCTGGGCCTGGTCATGGCCGAGGCGCTTCTGGCGGCCGATCGCGAAGCCGCCGAGGGCCTTCTGGCGCCGCGCTTCAATGCGCTTGTCCGCAAGGAAACCTGCGCCGCCGTGGCGCGTGACCTGGGCCTTGGCGATGCGCTGAAACTGGGCCGGTCGGAAATGATGTCGGGCGGGCGGCGGAAAGAGGCTCTGCTGGGCGATGCGATGGAGGCGGTGATCGCCGCCGTCTATCTGGACGGCGGCTTTGCGGCGGCCAAGGCGCTGATCCTGCGGCTCTGGGGCGACCGGATCGGGCAGGTCGAAACCGACGCCCGCGATGCCAAGACCGCGCTGCAGGAATGGGCGCAGGCCCGCGGACAACAGCCGCCTACCTATATAGAGGTGGCGCGTGAAGGCCCCGACCATCAGCCGATCTTCACCGTCGAGGTGCGGCTGGCATCGGGCGAAACCGAACGGGCGAAGGCAGGCGCGAAACGGCAGGGCGAACAGGCTGCGGCCAAGGCGCTTCTGGCGCGGATGGAGGCGATGAATGACCGAATCTGAAAACAAGACTCGCGCGGGCTTTGTCGCCCTGATCGGAGAGCCGAACGCCGGGAAATCAACGCTTCTGAACCGGATGGTGGGGGCAAAGGTGTCCATCGTCACGCACAAGGTCCAGACGACGCGCGCACGGATTCGCGGGATTGCGATGGAAGGGTCGGCGCAGATTGTTTTCGTCGATACGCCGGGCCTCTTCCGTCCGCGCCGCCGGCTGGATCGCGCCATGGTGGCGGCGGCCTGGGGCGGCGCCGCGGATGCCGATGTCGTGGTCCTGCTGGTCGAGGCGCATCGCGGATTGACGGACGGCGTGCGCGGGATCATCCAGCGGCTGAAGGAACGCGGCGACGGTCCGCAGGTGGCGCTGGCCATCAACAAGATCGACCGCGTGAAGGCCGAGGAACTGCTGGCCCTGTCGGCGCGCCTGAACGAGGAATTTCCCTTCGCCAAGACCTTCATGATCTCGGCCGAGCGCGGCTATGGCTGCGACGACCTGAAGCGCTGGCTGGCCGAGCAACTGCCCGAAGGCCCCTGGTTCTACCCCGAGGACCAGATCGCCGACTTGCCGATGCGGATGATCGCGGCCGAGATCACGCGCGAAAAGCTGACCCTGCGCCTGCACGAAGAACTGCCCTATCAGCTGACGGTGGAAACCGAACGCTGGGAGGAAAAGAAGGATGGCTCGGCCCGCGTCGACCAGGTGATTTATGTCGCCCGCGACGGGCACAAGGGCATCGTGCTGGGCCACGGCGGCGAAACGATCAAGGCCATCGGCCAGCAGGCGCGGGCCGAGCTTGCCGAATTCATGGGGCGTCCGGTGCATCTGTTCCTGCAGGTGAAGGTGCGGCCGAACTGGCTGGAGGAATCCGAGCGCTATTCCGAGATGGGGCTTGATTTCAAGGATGGCGACTGAGCCGCGGCTGACGGCCGATTTCTGGGTCCGGGCCTATCTGGCGCGGCTGGGGCTGGCGCATATCCCGGCCTATGTGACGCGGCGCGGCGATGCGACGGCGGGCGCGGTGCTGGTCAAATGCGCGACGCTGGACGGCAAGGCGCGGGCCTGGCAGCGCAGTTTCGATCTGATGACCGGCAACCGCGCCTGGGTTGTGCTGGCCGAGGGGGATGAAGCCGCGGTGGATCAGGCGATTGCGCGGCAAAAGGGCTTCGACCCCGATCTTTGGGTGATCGAGGTTGAAAGTCGCGAAGGCCGGACGCTTCTGGAGGAAGACGGCCTGGCCTGAGCAGGGTGTCTGGCCGGGCTTGAGTATTTGGGCAAAGAAGAAACCGCTTAGCGGATCTTTTCCATCAGGGCCTTTGGCGCCCGGCAATCGCGGGCGGCGTCCTGGCCGCAGGCGCGCGGTGCGAGATCTTTGGTCAGGCAGATGCGGGCTTCCTGGATGCGGCCCTTGTCGCAGGTGATGGTGATCATCGCGGGCGTAAGCGCGGGGTTTGCTTCGATGAAGGCCTCTTCGACGACGCGGGCGGGCAGGGTGATGTCGCGGTTGAGGGTGGCAAAGACCTTGGGGATGGTGATCGACGCATAGGCGCGGCGGCCAAGCGCGAAGTAGTCCTGTGCGGCAAGGCCCGAGCAACGGCCGTGTTTTTTCCATTCATACCAGGCCAGTCCCGCCGATCCGGTGATATCGGCCATGGCCGCGGTTTCGCTGCGCGACGGATCGCGCGCCGGGGTGCGGCAGTAGCTGGGCCAGCCGCGTTCGTTCTGCGGCCAAAGCCCGTGCAGGGTGAAGCCGTATTCGTGGCGCGGGTGGCACTGGTCATCGGCGCGGGAATCACCTGTTGTGGCGCACCAGGTGGGCGACCAACCAAGCGACAGGATGTAGTAGTCGAAATCCCCCGCAGCCTCGCCTTCGGCCCATGCCGGCGCAGCGAGCAGCGCCATGAGGCCGACAGTGGCGCCCAAGAGTTGGGCAAAGGCCCACCCGGCCTGCGTGTCAAATCGCATTTTCTCTTTCCTAACGGGTCTCGGCTCACTATATAGCGGCCTGACTTCCCCGAAAACGTGGAAAGGCGGACCCCCGGGCCGCAGCCGTTTTCCCGGCACGGGAGAGATTTGCGTTCGCCCCAAGGGGCGCCCCGAAGACGTAGGAGAGATCCGATGACAAAACCGCTGATGTCGAAGGCAACCGCCGTTTGGCTGGTCGACAACACCACGCTCAGCTTCAAGCAGATTGCCGATTTCTGCGGCATGCACGAATTGGAAGTGCAGGGTATCGCCGATGGCGACGTGGCGACCGGCGTGAAGGGTTTCGACCCGGTCGCCAACAACCAGCTTGACGCGGGAGAGATCGAGAAGGGTCAGAAGAACCCGCTTTACAAGCTGAAGCTGAAATTCAACGCGGCCTCGGTTGGCGAGGAAAAGCGTCGCGGACCGCGCTACACGCCTTTGTCCAAGCGTCAGGATCGCCCGGCGGCGATCTTGTGGCTGGTGAAGTTCCACCCGGAACTGGCCGATGCGCAGATCGGCAAGCTTGTGGGCACCACGAAGCCGACCATCGCCTCGATCCGTGACCGGACGCATTGGAACATCGCCAACATCACCCCGATCGACCCGGTTGCGCTGGGCCTGTGCCGGCAGTCCGAACTGGATGCGGCGGTGCAGAAGGCAGCCAAGAAGAAGGCTGCCGAAGGTGGTCTGATGACCGACGACGAACGCCGCAAGCTGGTGTCGACGGAACAGTCGCTGTCGATGTCGACCGAACCGAAGCTGCCGTCAGGACTTGCCGGGCTGGACAAATTCTCGGACGACCGTGAGGAAACGAAGTCGCCCAAGGACTATTCCGATGCCGACAGCTTCTTCAACCTGCCGCACGGCGACGATGAGGATGAGGACGACGACGCCTGATTGCGCAGGCGGGAACCGTTACGGGCCCCTGGATTTTCCGGGGGCCTTTTTCTTGGCCCGGGTCCGGCGGATGCGGCCCAAGTTGCATTTCACCGGCGTGGCGCGCATATAGGTGCCCAACCGAACGGAGCATGGCATGAACTATCTCGAGTTTGAGAAGCCCCTGGCCGAGATCGAAGGCAAGGCCGAGGAACTCCGGGCGATGGCCCGCAAGACCGAAGGGATGGACGTCGAGAAGGAAGCCGCCGCGCTGGATCGCAAGGCTGGTGAGCTTCTGCGCGACCTGTACCGCAACCTGGATCCGTGGCGGAAATGCCAGGTGGCGCGGCACCCGGAACGCCCGCACGCTTCGGCCTATATCTCGGCACTGTTCACCGAATACACGCCCCTGGCGGGGGACCGGAACTTTTCCGACGATCACGCGGTGATGGGGGGGCTTGCGCGCTTCAACGACCAGCCGGTGGTGGTGATCGGCCATGAAAAGGGCAGCGATACCAAGACGCGGATTCACCACAACTTCGGCATGGCGCGCCCGGAAGGCTACCGCAAGGCCGTGCGGCTGATGGACATGGCGGACCGTTTCCGCCTGCCGGTCATCACCCTGATCGACACAGCCGGCGCCTATCCCGGCAAGGGTGCCGAAGAACGCGGCCAGTCCGAGGCGATTGCCCGGTCAACCCAGAAGTGCCTGGAAATCGGTGTGCCGCTGGTCAGCGTGATCATCGGTGAAGGCGGATCTGGCGGCGCGGTGGCTTTCGCGGCCGCGAACCGGGTGCTGATGCTGGAACATTCGATCTATTCGGTGATCTCGCCGGAAGGCTGCGCCTCGATCCTGTGGAAAGACGCCGAAAAGATGCGCGAAGCCGCCACGGCCCTGCGGCTGACGGCGCAGGATCTGCTGAAGCTGGGCGTCATCGACGAGATCATCAAGGAACCGCTGGGCGGCGCGCAACGCGATGTGGATGGCGTTATTGCCTCGGTCGGTGCGGCGATTGCGGCGGTGCTGAAGGATCTGGACGGCCGCAAGCCCGCCGAATTGATCCGCGACCGGCGGCAGAAGTTTCTGGACATGGGATCGAAAGGTTTGGCGGCCTGATCCCGGAAATACCCTCCACATGAAAAGGCCCGGTCGATGGACCGGGCCTTTCGTATTTCGGGGCGCCTTGCCTCAGCTTGCGGGCATGGCCCGCGCCACCTTGGCGGCGGCTTCGTCGGCCTTCTGCTGACGCACATGGAACGCCTGCGCCTCGGCCGAGTCGGCGGGGACAAGGTAGCCGTTTTCCAGTTCCAGCATCTGGCCTTCGATGGCCAGGGATTCGTCCACAGTGCGCACCTTCACGGGCGTGCCTTCCGGGGTGCGGTCGAACAGATCCAGCGCATCCTGGTTGAACAGACGAATGCAGCCGGCCGAGGTGGCGCGGCCGATGGTCGAGGCGTTGTTGGTGCCGTGGATACGGTACATCGTATCGCGCCCACCGCGATACAGGTACAGCGCGCGTGCGCCCAGCGGGTTTTCAAGGCCGCCCGGCAGGCCGCCCGCAACGGGGCCGTAGACGTCCGGCTCGGTCGCGACCATGTTCGCCGTCGGGCGCCAGGACGGCCAGACCGCCTTGCGGTTTATGGTGGCGCTGCCGCTGAAACCGCGGCCTTCGCGTCCCACGGCGATGCCATAGCGCAGCGCCTGGCCATCGGGCAGCGTGTAGTACAGGAACCGCGCATAGGGATCGACGATGATCGTCCCCGGCGCTTCCGGGCCGTTGTAGGCCACTTCCGTGCGGCGGTTGTGGGCGTTCAGATAGCCGGTATTGACCTCGGGGATGAGGATGCCGTTGTCATCCACGGCTGCATAACGGGCCACGCTGGCCGGATCCGGTGCGTCCGAAACCGTCTTGGCGGGTTGCGAACCGCAGGCCGACAGGGCCAGGGCGGCAACCAGCGGCAACAGGGGCGACAGCAAAGCTTTCATGGAACTGGAATCCGTTCTGATGAGTGTAAGTTCCGGGTGTGGGGCAGATCGCCGCAGCAGACGGAATCAAGGGCCATCTGCACCGGCCCGGCGCCGAAGCGTCAAGCCCCGTTGCCCGGCTGGAAACCAGAAATCCCGAAGGCGGGTCTGCAGGGTCACAGGTTGGGCCGGGTGGTCGGCGGCAATCGGCCGATCTTCCCCCCTCATAGGCGGATCACGTAATCCTTGCGGGTGGTTTCAATGACTTCCCAGGTTCCACGGAACCCGGGGCGCAGGATGAAACTGTCGCCTGGTCCAAGGGGGTGTTCCGTGCCGTCCTCGGCGGTGATGACCGAGCGGCCCTTCAGGATCCGGCAATATTCCCACTCGTCGTAGCTGATGCGCCACTTGCCCGTAGTCGCCTCCCAGATGCCGCAATACAGTCCGTCGCGATCCTCGACATTCCAGGAGGTGAAGCGGGGATCGCCGTGAATGACCTTTTCCGGCGCGGGGCGGTCATGTCCGGCAGGGGCGGCGTCGGGGGTCAGGTAAATGAAGTCGGACATCGGATTCCCTTGGGGGTTGGCGGATCACTCGGTCCAGCGGACCCGGGTCAGGTCATTGGCCTGGGTTGGTTCATTTTCCCACAGGCCTTCGATCCGGGCATCCGCGACCAGCGCCTTGCCCAACTGGAACAGATAGGCGTTGACATAGTCCCGCGCGATCATCTCTTGCGCTTCCTTCAGTATGGCCGTGCGCGCGGCCTTGTCGGTGGTGGCCGTCAGCCGGTTCATCAGGTCGATGAACGCGGGCTTGCCATACTGGAAGTAGTAGTCCGGGCGGGCATAGATGTTCAGGTCCGCCGGTTCGGTATGACTGACGATGGTCAGGTCGAAATCCTTGTTCTTGAACACCTGCTCCAGCCATTGCGCCCATTCCAGGTTGGACACTTCGGTCCTGATCCCGACCGCGTTCAACTGGGCCGCGACGATCTCGCCGCCCCGCCGTGCATAGAGCGGCGGCGGCAGCGCCAGCCGCAGTGTCAGGTTCGTCACCCCTGCCTCGGCCAGCAGTGCCCTGGACCTGGCCGGGTCATGGGCCGACAGGGCGGTCAGGTCGACGTAGTCGGGGTTGTGCGGGGGGAAATGCGTGCCGATCGGCGTGCCGACGCCGAACATCGCGCCGTCGATGATGTCCTGCCGGTTGATGGCATGGGCGATGGCTTCGCGCACCTTGACGTTGTCCAGCGGCGGCTTCCTGTTGTTCACCGCCAGGATCGTTTCACCCTCGGTCGAACCAAGGACCACCCGGAATCGCGGATCTGCCTGCAACTGCGGCAGCGCCTCGGGCGCGGGGAAGTTGGGGAACGCATCCACATCGCCCGCCATCAGCGCGGCAAAGGCCGCGGTGGGATCGGGGATGAAACGGAAGGTGGCCCGGGCCAGCGCGGGCGCCGTGCCCCAGTAGGCATCGTTGCGCACAAGCTCGATCCGGTCGCCGTGCTTCCAGTCGGCGACGGCAAAGGGGCCGGTGCCGACCGGCTTCGTGGCTGCGGCGGCGATGGATTCAGGCGCCACGATGACGGCATCGCCCCAGGCCATGTTGAAGGCGAAGTTGCCGTCGGGCGCCGCCAGCGTGACCTTTACCGTCAGGGGATCGACGACATCGACCGTTTCGATACCCGCAAAAAGCGGTTTCTGCGCATTGGCGCTATCGGCGGCGCGGGCGCGGTCCAGGCTGAACTTCACGTCCTGGGCGTCCATCGTCGTGCCATCGTGGAATGTGACGCCGGGGTTCAGGTGAAAAGTATAGACCCGGCCATCGTCGCCGATGTCCCAGCTTTTTGCCAGTCCGGGAACGATGGTGCCATCGGGCGCAAAGCGTGTAAGCCCCTCGAAGACATTGGCATAGACCACCTCGTCGATGGCGGCGGCGGCGCCTGCGGTGGGATCAAGATTGGGCGGCTCAAGCACCATGCCGACGGTGATGCTGTCCTTGGCCGCCAGCGCGGGCGTGGCGATCAGCGCGACAGCGGCGAAAAGGGCCAAACGACGGTTCATGATCCCTCCCGGCTGGAACGGTGGCATGATTGGCCGGTTTCAACCCGCGTTCAAGGGCGTCCGTCGCCCTTCAGGGTCGTAAGGTAAACTTACCACTGGAATAATGCTGCACTGCGGCTAATCATGCGCCATCCAAGGGGGAGGAATCATCCATGAGTGCATCTGGCGAGATCCGGCGGATCACCCCGGCTGCGGTGCGGGACCGCAAGGGACAGGCGCCGCTGGTGGTGCTGACGGCCTATACGACGCCGATTGCCCGGCTGGTGGACGGCCATTGCGACATCGTCCTGGTGGGGGATTCGGTCGCCATGGTGCTGCACGGCCATGAAACGACCCTGGGCGCGACCTTGGAGATGATGATCCTTCACGGCCAGGCCGTGGCGCGCGGACTGTCGCGGGCGATGCTGGTCATCGACATGCCCTTTGGCAGCTACGAGGAAAGCCCCGAGCAGGCGTTCCGCAACGCGGCGCGGATCATCCGCGAAACCGGGGCGGCAGCGGTCAAGCTGGAAGGCGGTGTCCACATGGCCGATACCATCGCCTTCCTGACGGCGCGCGGCATTCCTGTCATGGCCCATGTCGGGCTGACCCCGCAGTCGGTCAACACACTGGGCGGCTACAAGGTGCAAGGCCGAGGGTCCGACGCTGCCCGCATCCGCGAAGATGCCGTCGCCGTCGAGGCGGCCGGAGCCTTTTCCGTGGTCTTCGAGAAACTGCCCGAAAGCCTGGCGCGCGAACTGACGGCGGCGCTGACGATCCCGACCATCGGAATCGGCGCCTCGGCGGCCTGTGACGGACAGGTGCTGGTGGTGGATGACATGCTGGGCATGTTCACCAGCTTCCGTCCGAAGTTCGTGCGCCGTTACGCCGAACTGGGCCAGGCGGCCGAAACGGCCATCGCCGCCTATGCCGATGATGTGCGCGCCCGCCGCTTCCCCGCGCCCGAACATACCTTCCCCGACGAGGCCCCCGCACGATGATCCAGGTTCAGGATGTCCCCTCGCTTCGCAAGATGACGCTTGGCTGGCGTCGGGCCGGGGAAAGCATCGGCTTTGTCCCGACCATGGGCGCGCTGCACGATGGCCACATGTCGCTGATCGCCGCCGCGCAGAAGGACTGCGACCGTGTGATCGTGTCGATCTTCGTGAACCCGATGCAGTTCAACAACCCCGAGGATCTGGCGAAATATCCCCGCACCGAAGGCCGCGACAGCGACCTTCTGCGTCTGGCGGGGGTGGACCTTCTGTTTCTGCCCGCGCCGGCCATCGTCTACCCTCAGGGGTTCTCCTCGGTGGTCAGCGTTACCGCGCTGAGCGCCGAACTGGAGGGCGCGCATCGTCCCGGGCATTTCGACGGCATGGCAACGGTCGTGGCGAAGCTTTTCCTGATGACCGGGGCAGACCGCGCCTATTTCGGGGAAAAGGACTGGCAGCAGTTGCAGATCGTGCGCCACATGGTAACGGACCTGAACATGCCGCTGGACATCATCGGTTGCCCGACCTTCCGCGAATCCGACGGGCTGGCTATGTCGTCGCGCAACCTGCGCCTGTCGCCCGACGACCGGCAGCGCGCGCCGGTGCTGCACCGGGCGATGGCGCAGGCGGCGGCCGCGATCGTGGGGGGCGCCTCGGTCCACCAGGTGCTGGACGATGCACAGGCCGAGGTTCTGGCCGGCGGCTTCGACAGCATCGACTACATCGCCCTGCACGGGGCCGAAGACCTGCGCGCAATGTCCACGCTTGACCGGCCCGCGCGGCTGTTGGCGGCGGCCTGGATCGGGGGAATTCGGCTGATCGACAACATCCCGGTCGATCCGGCCTGACAGATCAGTCGGTGCTGTCGGTCAGAAGATCGCGCAGCACCAGTGCCATGACGGCGGCGCTGTCGGCCATGTCGTCGATGCCAACCCATTCGTCGGGCTGGTGCGCCAGGTCCAGGACGCCCGGCCCATAGGCGATGCAGTTTTTCAGCCGCCCGATCCGGTCGATGTGCTTCTGGTCATAGGTGCCGGGCGACACGACATAGCCCGCCGCCTGTCCCAGCACCCGTTCGATCGCGGCGGCGGTCGACCGGACCACCGGCGCATCCCGGTCGGTCATCGTGGGCTGGACTTCGAACAGGTCACGGATTTCGTAGCGGAACTCGGGTCTTACGGCGCGGATCTTTTCCAGAAGGCCCGTCACCTCGCGTTTGACCTCGGCCAGGTCTTCTTCAATCAGGAAGCGCCGGTCTATGACGATGCGGCAGCGGTCGGCCACCACCGGGGCGGGCAGGCCGGTGTAGCCTTCGGCTTCCTCGCGCGCGCCGCCGTGGATCGAGTTGATGTTCAGCGTCGATTGCCGCGCCCCTTCCGGGATCACCGGCATGTCGGTGCGCTTGGTCGTCAGCAGCGGAAACAGTGTCCGTTCCATTTCCTCCAGCACCGCGCCCATGTGGCGGATGGCGCTGTCGCCCAGGAAGGGCATAGACCCGTGGGCAATGCGGCCCTTCGTCTCGATCTCGGCCCACCAGACGCCGCGATGGCCCAGGCAGATCCGGTCCTTGTGCAAGGGTTCGGGGATGATGACATGCTGCACCCGGTCCGGATCGAAGCGCCCCTGCCGCGCCAGATAGGCCACGCCGCCATAACCGCCGGATTCTTCATCGGCGGTGGCCGAAATCTCGATGGCGCCGCGGAAATCGGGATGGGTGGCAATGAAGGTTTCAGCGGCGATGATGCTGGCCGCCAGCCCGCCCTTCATGTCGCAGGCGCCCCGGCCGTAGACGCGGCCGTTGTCGATTTCACCGCCGAAGGGATCCCGCGACCAGCCGTGGCCCACTTCGACGACGTCATGGTGGCTGTTGAAATGCACGCAGTCGCCCGGTGCCACACCCGCGCGCCGGGCGACCATGTTCCAGCGCGGAAATTCGGCGCTGTCGCCCGGCGCGCCATGCGCCCGCACCAGTTCCACCCGGAAGCCTTGCCGTTCTAACCGGGCGCCCAGGTATTCACAGACCGCCAGATAGTTCCGCCCCGGCGGGTTCAGCGTGGGGATACGGATCAGATCCTGCGTCAGGCGCGTCAGGTCGTCCCGGCGGGCGTCGATGGCGGAAACAAGGGGATGGAACTTCTGAGGCATCGCCCCATGCTACGCGGACAGTGGCGAGGTGCAAGCGGTTGGGGAAGAATCTGGCGTTGATCCCTGGGCTTCGGTAGCTTTTCAGCCGTGGGGTCTGGAAATGGACTCCGGCCGGGCCATATTGTGAATTCTATTAACATCGGGGGCGAGGATGTCCGATTTCCAGGCGCAGATCGAGGAAAGCCAGAAGCAGGTTCAGGCGGCTCAGGCCAGGATCAACGAAATGACCGCCCGGATCGAAGCCGCGGGCGCGAAGGCCAAGACCGGCGAGGATATCGCGCTGGATATCGAGAACGCGACGCTGGCCGACATCCACAAGCATTCCGAGGTGATGAACGCCAACATCGCCGAACTGATCATGGGGCTGGATGATGTGACGGCGGGCTTTTCCAAGGACTTCGACGAGATGCGTTCGAAGACTGGCTGGGAAAGCTTTGTCGGCATCTTTTCCGACGCGAGATCGGAATCGATGCGCCAGGAACGCCTGCGCGCCGCGACCATTGATGACAAACTGCAGGATCTGATCGCCAAATCCGACGTGATCGTGAAGCTTCTGCAAAGCCAGCTTGACCTCTTGAACGATCAGAAGACGCGGGTGGAGACCAACCTGTCCGAAACCTTGGCCGACCGCGAAGCCACGGTGGGCGAACTGGAGGCCGTGCGCGCCCAGATCACGGCGCTGGACCCCAGGCTGATCGACCTGGAAAACCGCATTGCGATGGAACAGGACGCGGCGGCGCGCACCCGCCTGGAAACCGAACTGGCCGAACTGAACCGGCAGCACAACGCCATGGTGCAGGACGAACAGGTGAAGCTGGCGAAATCGCAGACGCTGGAACGCTACATCGAGAAGGGCAAGACCTGGGTCGACAGCCTTCAGAACCAGGCGGCCACGCAGATGGTGTTGATCAACAAACTGCAGACCGACACCCGTCAGCGCGTGGTGCTGTATGATGCATTGTCCAAATCGCTCAAGACCGCGCAGCAGCAGGATGTCGCGCACCGGATCAACGAAATCGGCGTCCAGACTGATAAAGAAGCGCAGGCGGCCATGGCGGCCATCGGCACGGCCACGAATGATCGCATGGCCGAGATGATGGAAAAGCACGAGGAACACATGGTCTTTGCCCGCAAGGTGCTGGAGCAGAAGGCCAAGGCTGACGAACGCTTCGCCCGCCGCTTTGCGGCGATTGTCGAAAAGCACGACAAGAACCTGTATGGCGGGTGACGGGTCATGCCCGATCCCGGTCTGACCAGCGACCACAAGCTTCTGGACGACGACATCGCCGCCCGACGCTATTTCGGCAAGTTCGATCGCATCACCCGTCTGATGGCCGGGGTGGCCGAAGAGATGGAAGCCGAAGGCACCTTCACCGCCTTGGAAAGCGACGTGCTGGGCACCTATGTCAGCGCGATCGCGGCCAGTTTCCGGGCGCTGTCAATGAAATACCTGATTGCCGGGCGGCTGGAGTCGGCCGTCGCGCGGCATCTGACCATCGACTTGCATGAAAGCGGCTTCCCGGTCTTTCAGGAAATCGTCGGCATGGCGAATGACGCGGCTCAGGCGCAGCAATCGCTTGCCGCGCTCCCGGATGCGACCACGCTGAAGGACCAGATGATCCGGCAGATCGTCGGTGACCGCACGGTGCCCACGCGGCTGCAATACGCCCTGTCGCAGCGGCTTTACCTTGAGGCGCTGGTGAAGGGCGGCCTGTTCTTCGCGCAGATGCCGCCGCAGGCGCAGTGGCTGGCCGATCTGGAAAACGGGCGCCGCCGCTTCCTGATCCATTGGGCGGTTTATGACAGCCAGCTGAACGTGCCGGTCGTCTACCTGCTGGAGGTGGAGGATG
This sequence comes from Rhodobacteraceae bacterium QY30, assembly GCA_002356635.1. GTDB lineage: Bacteria > Pseudomonadota > Alphaproteobacteria > Rhodobacterales > Rhodobacteraceae > QY30. The sequence continues at coordinate 3,086,698 of CP023454.1, read as the reverse complement.
CCGGGACGACGACGCTGCCCCGCGATCAGGCGCGCTGGCCCGCGGCGCAGGCGCATCTGATGGCGCAGTCCGTGGGCGGGCTGAAGCTTTTGACCATCGCCAAGGGCTTCGACGACGATTTTTCGGACATCCACCCCAAGCGGCTGCGCCGCGTCCATCTGGGGCCGATGTATTCCTCGGCCTTCACGCTGCAGACCGGCCCGATCCGCGAGGTTCTGGAAGAGGTAAGGGCGCAGCCGGGCGATGACTGGGCCATGGCCTGGACAATCGAGGACCTGGAAAGCGAACGGGTCGAGACGGAGAAAGGCTGGTTCTCCTCGACCGAGCGGCAGGTGTTCCGCCTGGATCCGTTCGCCGGTCGCGGCGCGGAAACCGGCGCAACACGGGTGACGCGCAGCCTGATCCTGCCTCAGCGTCCCTATCAGGTGCTGGCCGAGAAGGACCCCGAGGGGTTCCGGTCGGTTCGGAAATACGTCGTGGGGCGCGAAGGCCGCGTGGTCGTCTACGGCTGATGCGGCGCGGGGTCGTCCCGCGGTGCAGGAGTATTTGGACAAAGAAGAAACAGGTGAGCGGATGAGTGCGGCGCGCGACGAGATGGAGTTGAAGGAAGAAGCGATCCGCGCCCAGTATCCGGCCGCCGAAGCGCTGCTGGCGGGGTTTGACCACGCGCCGCGTCTGGCGAAGGCGCAGGCAGATGCGCCGGCGCCCGACCTGTCACCGGGGGTGGCGGCGCGGCCGCGGTTCCGGTCCACCACACCCGGCCTTGCCACCCGCACCCCGGCCCGGCCCTCGGGCGTGCGGCTGGTCGAACGGACCCATGCGGCCGGCGGCAGGGACCCGCTGCCGTCGCCCATCGAGGCCACGGTCCTGCAATCCCTGCGTCGAAGCCTGTCCATCGCGCTGGCGGTCGGAGAGGCCTTTTCGGCCCGCACCGGCCTGACCGAGCTGAAGAAAGCCAATCTGGAAGGGCGCCTGCCGAACCAGAGATCCGCCGAATTCACCGAGCTTCTGACCTCAGAGGCGCTGGCGGTACTGTCGGTCTTTGCCAATGCCACCGCCTTCCTGCTGGCGCCGCATGCGGGGACCACGCCAGTCGAGGTGGGCGAAGTCGAGGAAGTGCTGACCGACAATCCGATCCTGGCCTTGCAGGGGGCGCTGTGGGAACTGGACCAGGACATCGCACTGTTTGCCCGGGATGACAGCAGCCTGGTTGCGACTGTGCTGGCCTATGCCGAACAGCTGATGGGCAAGGTCCGCGCGCGCGGCGAAACGGCGGCGCGGATCGAGGCCTTCACGGGCGCGAATTACCGCGTCGCCGCCGATGACCTCCCGATTTCCGGCTTTACCCCGGCCCGGAAGGCGCGCGGCGCGGCGCTGGCCATGGCTTTCAAACGGCCCGAGGAGGTGATCGGCAATCATATCGCGAAGTATCAGGCGATGCGGCTGGCCAAGATGCTGATGGCCTATGACTTCACGCGGAAGGCCAATCCCTTTGCCGAGCTGGGCGGCTTCATCTTCACCTTCATGGGCGACGGCAGGCCCGGCACGGGCAAGACGACGCTGATCCAGATGATGGCCGGGCTGATCGATGGCTACTGCAAGGTGGCGGGCTATCCGTTCCGGTACCAGAACCTGTCGATCGACACGGTCGACAGCTATCAGGGCAAGTCCGGCCAGAACGCCAAGGCCTTCATCCAGTCGGTGATGGATCCGTCTGTCATCGGCTTTGGCACCATCGACGACATCGATCAGGTGGCTGGCAAGCGGGGTGAGCGTGGATCTTCGGCCGGGCAGCAGGAAATCACCGCCGTGCTGATGGAGGCCTTTGCGGGTGCCAATACCGTGGTGCGCGGCAACTGCACCTTCGGCATGTTTTCGAACTATCCCGAAAACGTCGATGACGCGCTGCGCCAGCGGGCGGGCGCACGATTTTTGGTCGACGGGCCGCAGACGCGCGGCGATTACATCGACATCCTGGCGCTGCTTCTGGGCAAGAACCACGCCATCCCGGTGGGGGAACATGATCTGTACGCCGCCCAGGAAATCCAGCGCGCCGTGGCGGACAGTTTCGAGGCGCACAGCAAGCCGCAGGAAGAAGGTCTGGCGCGCGTCTTTGCCGAGGTGCAGGCAAAGCTGGGGCCGCTGGACACCCTGGCCAAGCTCGGCACCTATCTGAAAGCCATCCAGGAGGCCGACCCCCGCTTTACCGGCCGGGCGATCAAGAACATCACCGATGCGGTGAAGGTCCGGGCGATGGATTTCGAGCTGCCGGACGAATGGATGGAAAAGCCCGACCTGTTCCTGTTCAGGGACTATGACACCAAGAAGGCGATGATCGCGGAATTGCGCCGCCCGATTACGGTTGAAATGCTTGTGCAGGAAATCAACCGCTACGCCGACAGCGAATTCCGCTATGCCGACAAAAGCGATGAGGCCGCGATTGACGCCATGCTGCGCGACATGCGCCGCACCGAAGAGGCCAAGCGGCGCTTTCTGGAGGGGAAGGGATGAGCACCGCGCCAGCCGGAAAGGCCGCCCGATGAAACGCCTGATCGAAAAGGGCCTGATGTTCGGCAACCTGGTGCCCGTCGAAAGCCCGGCGCTGGTCGAACGGTATAACCGCGCGCTGAAAAAGCTGACGGGCAAGGTCACCGCGCTGCCGGATTTCCATATCGACATCTCGGGGTATTCGCCCGAGGTGGGGGATGAGCTGGGCGATCACCATTACCTGAACCCCAACGGCATGAACCTGCAGTTCATCCTGCTGACCACCGATCAGCAGTCTGCCCCGCTTCTGCAGCCGAAGTTCTCGACCACGCGTGGCATCCTGCGCCAGTTCATCGCGGCGAACGAGGCGCAATTGTTCGCGCTGACCGCCCGGGACGCCGTGGTGGGCGAGGTGGACAACGGCATCTTCGCGCTGGACCGCGCCGAACAGCTTTTCGATATCCGCCGCGTGACGGTTACGGCCGACACGACCGGCGCCCATCTTGCCGAGGCCGAAAAGCTGGGCAACCTGATCGACTGCTTCCGGAAGGAACCGGACGCCTGGTATGACGATGTGCTGATCGCCGACATGATCGGACTGGCGAAAAAGACCGGCGATGTGATGCGCCATCCGGTCCGGCTGAAGAACACCGAAGTCCCGCAGCCGAATTTCTGGACTGCGCATTTCGGCGGGATCTACATCTTTCGCGACGTGAAGTACCCGGCGGCGATCGTCAGCCAGTCGGTCGAGCCGCTTGGCCTTTTGCCGATCCCGCAGATCGGCCTGGCCAATCGCAACGAAATCGCGAAGTTCCTTGAAGTGAACGAACTGGCCGAACCCATCGTCAAGGCGCGCGATGCCGATGCGGGGGCGATCCTCCGTCAGAAGATGGATTTCATCCTTGTCGATGCCGCGGCCTCGGCCGGGATCGACTTTGGAACCGGATCGCGCCGCGACCTGCGCGCCATCGCCAATACCTTGGGATCGAAGCTTCCGCCCGAATTCACCGCGCTTGCGGCCCTTCTGCGCTGGGTCGAGGTCGGCGGCGCCTGGCCGCGTATCACGTCCGAACATCCGGCCTATTTCTACAGCCTGCGCGCCACACCCCGGTCAGACCGCGATCTGGTCAACCGGCTGCTGGCCGAGCTGTCGCCCCTGGATGTGCGCCAGCTGTTCATCCTGCACAAGGATCTGTTCTACCGTCTGTATTCCGGCTGGTCCGACGCCAAGAAGGACTTCGTTGCGAGTTATCTGGAACGCGAGTACCAGATCGACAAGGCGGGGATGCGGCGCGATCTTTTCGGCCCTGAACCGGGGATGGAAGAGGCACCCCCCCGGACCGAGATCGAACTGGTCGGCCCCTGGGGCGCCGTGCGGAAGGAACGCAGATGATCGGCTTCTTGCGACTGGTGGTCATGGGCTTTGCCGTGCTGACGGTGGCCTATTTCATCATCGGCATCTACTCCCGGTCCGTCGAACGCGAACGGCTGGAAAAGGAATGGGATGGCGATCCCGCGAACGAAGGGGCTGCCGAAGAGGCCCGCAATGCCTATATCGAAGCCGGGATGCGCGATTATGCCCACAGCCTTCGGCGCAAGCTGATCTGGCTGGTCTACATCATTCCCATGGGGCTGCTGATGGCGGTCCTTTATTACAATACCGTCCTGTGAGGCCCCGATGCGCTATGTGAAATGGACCATCCTTGCCGTGCTTGCGCTGATCGTCTTCGGCTTCCTGCACTATACCCTTCCGCAGCATGACATCGTGCGGGTGGTAAACACCTATCAGGAACGCCAGGACCTGACGGACTGGACCAAGATCTTCTGGTCCAATCCCGACGACCAATCGGGCACGCTTACGAACCGGGACGTGCAGTTCATCTCGACCATCAAGGCCAATGGCAAGACGATGGTCTATCGCAACGAAGATACCGGCTGGTCCTGGCCGCCGTATTTCAAGTTCGATACCGCCAGTCTCCAGACCGAGGCGGACGATCTGAAATCCAGCAAGGAAGCGCCGAAATGGGCGGTCATCACCCATTACGGCTGGCGCAACGAACTGATCTCGATCTTCCCGAACGCCACCGCGATCCGTCCGGTCGCCGGGCCGGATGTGACCATCATCCCGTGGTTCAACATCTTCTTCTTCGTGATGCTGGGGATCATCGCGCTGTTCCTGCGGCGCGTCTGGCTGCAGTTCCGTGAACGGTCGATCGACCCGATGCTGGACGACGTCGGCGGTGCCTTCGATCAGGCCAGCGGGCGGGCGGAAATGGCGGGCAAGCGCGCGAAGAACTGGCTGAACAGCTGGCGAAAGAAGGTTTGACCATCTGGTCAAACTCGTGATTGATCGGGCGCAGAGGAAGGACTAGTCTTCCGCCCGAAGGACAGTGACAACAGCAGGCACCCGGAATGGCGACCACCAAGGCCGCGCCCCATGGCAACGAACGCAACCCCGGCGTGGTGCTTCAGACCGACTGGTTTGAGCAGGTCGCCGTCAACACCCAGGCTGCGGAACGCCGCGCGGCCACGCTGACCACCCGGCGGACGGTGAAGAAGGAATGGCAGGCCGCCTGGCTGGTGAATGCCATCCGCTGCATCGACCTGACGACGCTGTCGGGCGACGACACGCCCCACCGGGTCGAACGGCTGTGCGCCAAGGCCCGCCAGCCGCTTGCGCCGCATATCCTGGAAGGGCTGGGGCTGGAGAGGCTGCACACCGGCGCGGTCTGCGTCTATCCGACGATGGTTCCCGCCGCGGTCAGGGCGCTGAAGGGCACTTCCATTCCTGTCGCCTCGGTCGCGACGGGGTTCCCGGCGGGACTGATGCCGCTGCCGCTGCGGCTGGCCGAAATCCGCTATGCCGTGGACGAGGGCGCAGAGGAGATCGACATCGTCATCACCCGCGCCCATGTGCTGAACGGCGACTGGCAGGCGCTGTATGACGAGGTCGCGCAGATGCGCGAAGCCTGCGGCGCGGCGCATCTGAAGGCGATCCTGGCCACGGGCGATCTGAAGACGCTGCGGAATGTCTACAAGGCCAGCATGGTCGCCATGCAGGCGGGGGCGGATTTCATCAAGACATCAACCGGCAAGGAAGGCGTGAACGCCACGCTGCCGGTCAGCCTGGTGATGGTCCGCGCGCTGCGCGACTATCGGGACCGAACCGGCTTTCGCATCGGTTTCAAACCGGCGGGCGGGATGCGGTCGGCGAAGGATGCCATCGCCTGGCAGATCCTGATGAAGGAAGAACTGGGCAACGCCTGGCTGCAACCGGACCTGTTCCGGCTGGGCGCTTCCTCGATGCTGGGCGATATCGAACGCCAGCTTGAACACCACCTGACCGGGCGCTACGCCGCTTCGTCGCGCCACGCGCTTGCCTGAGGGGGACCGATGCCCACCGTGACCGAGATCCTGGAAACCATGGACTATGGCCCCGCCCCGGAAGCGACCGCCGAGGTCGACAAATGGCTGCGCGCGCATGGCCCCTTTGGTCATTTCATCGACGGCGCCTTCGTTCCGGGCAGCGAATACTTTGCTGTCTATAACCCCGCGTCCGGCACGGAACTGGCGCAGGTTGCCCAAGGCTCGGACACCGACGTTCAGGCTGCCGTCGCCGCCGCCCGCGCGGCGCTACCGGGCTGGTCTGCGCTGCCCGGCCATGATCGCGCCCGCTGGCTTTATGCCATCGCCCGCGGCATCCAGAAACGCGAACGCTTCTTCGCGGTGCTGGAAACGCTGGATAACGGCAAGACCATCCGCGAAACCCGCGACATCGACGTGCCGCTGGTGGCGCGGCATTTCTACCACCACGCCGGCTGGGCCGAGATGCTGGCCGAGGAATTTCCCGGCCACCGCCCGGTGGGCGTCTGTGGCCAGATCATCCCCTGGAACTTCCCGCTCTTGATGCTGGCCTGGAAGATCGCCCCCGCATTGGCGGCGGGGAACACGGTCGTGCTGAAGCCCGCCGAATATACGCCGCTGACGGCGCTGGCCTTCGCCGAGATGCTGGCCGAGATCGGATTGCCCAAGGGCGTCGTCAACATCGTCACTGGCGATGGCGCCACCGGCGCGGCGCTGGTCGCGGCGGATGTGGACAAGATCGCCTTCACCGGCTCGACCGAGGTGGGGCGGATCATCCGCAGGGCCACCGCCGGCACAGGCAAGAAGCTGACGCTGGAACTGGGCGGCAAGTCGCCCTTCATCGTCTGCGCCGACGCGGATCTGGATGCCGCCGTCGAAGGCGTGGTCGATGCGATCTGGTTCAACCAAGGCCAGATCTGCTGCGCCGGGTCGCGCATCCTTGTGCAGGAAAGCGTCGAAACCGCCTTCACCGCGAAACTGAAGGCGCGGCTGGCGAAGCTGCGGGTCGGCGATCCGCTGGACAAATCCACCGACATGGGCGCGATCGTCGATCCGGTGCAACTGGCCCGCATCCGCGATCTGGTGGCGCAGGGCGAAGCCGAAGGTGCGACCTTGCATCAGGCCCAATGCGCCCTGCCGCAGACGGGCAGCTTCTTTGCGCCCGGCTTCTTCACCAATGTCGCCCCCGCCAACATCGTCGCGCAGGAAGAAATCTTCGGGCCCGTCGCCACGCTGACCACCTTCCGCACCCCCGATGAGGCGGTAGAGCTGGCCAACAACACCCGCTACGGCCTGGCTGGCAGCGTCTGGTCGGAAAACATCAATCTGGCGCTGGATCTGGCCTCGCAGGTGAAGGCCGGGGTCTTGTGGATCAACTGCACCAATGTCTTTGACGCCGGCGCCGGTTTTGGCGGCTACCGCGAAAGCGGCTTTGGCCGCGAAGGCGGGCGGGAAGGGATGCTGGCCTATCTGTCCGACCCTGCGGTTGCGGTGCGTCAGGAAACCGCCCCGATCCCGCCCGACACCGCGCCCCATCCCGATGCGCCGGCGATTGCCACGGGCATCGACCGGACGGCCAAGCTTTATATTGGCGGTGCGCAGAAACGGCCCGATTCCGGCTATTCCTACGCGGTCGTCGCGGGCGGGCACACGCTGGGCCTTGCCGGGCTTGGCAACCGAAAGGACATCCGCAACGCCGTTGAGGCCGCCCATGCCGCGAAAGGGTGGGGCAAGGCGACGGGGCACAACCGCGCGCAGGTGCTGTATTTCCTGGCGGAAAACCTGGCGCAGCGCGAAGCCGAATTCGCGCGCCGTCTGGCCGAGGCCGGCGTGCCAGACGCAGCGGAGGAGGTGGCGGTATCGATCCGCCGCGCTTTCTACTATGCCGCGCAGGCCGACAAGTTCGACGGGGCGGTGCATTCGACAAAGACCGCCAATGTCACGCTGGCCATGCCCGAACCTTTCGGCGTGATGGGGATTGCTAGCCCGGCCGATGCGCCGCTTCTGGGGTTCCTCAGCCTTGTCCTTCCCGCCATTGCCATGGGCAACCGCGTGGTGGCGGTGCCGTCGCAGAACATGCCGCTGGCGGCGACCGATCTGTATCAGGTCTTCGAAACCTCGGACCTGCCGGGCGGCGTCGTCAACATCGTGACCGGCGCGCGGGATGAACTGGCCAAGACGCTGGCGCAGCATGATGACGTGGTGGCGCTTTGGTATTCCGGCCCCTCGGCCCGCATGGTCGAGGAAGAAAGCGCCGGGAACCTGAAATCCACCTGGATCGTGGCCAACCGCAACTGGCTGGGGTCCGAAGGGCAAGGGCGCGGCTTTTTGCTGCGCGCCACGCAGATCAAGAACATCTGGGTGCCCTACGGCGAATGACGGGCGGCGCGAGCGGTTGACACCGCGCCGCCTCTGCCGCCAACTCTGCCCCTGAAAAAGGAGGGTAGCCTATGGCGTGGGAATTCTGGATCGACCGGGGCGGAACCTTCACCGATATCGTCGGGCGCGGTCCCGATGGGCGTCTGGTCACGCACAAGCTACTGTCGGAAAACCCCGAACGCTACCGCGATGCCGCCGTCCAGGGCATCCGCGACCTTCTGGGCCTGACGGCGGGCCAACCAATCCCGGATGGCGCGATCGCGGCAGTGAAGATGGGCACCACCGTCGCCACCAACGCGCTTCTGGAACGCGAGGGCGAACGCGTAGCGCTGTTCATCACCCAGGGCTTCCGCGACCTGTTGCGGATCGGCTACCAGACCCGGCCGCGGCTTTTCGATCTGAACATCCGCCGGCCCGAACTGCTTTACGAAACGGTCCGCGAAGTGCCCGAGCGGCTGGATGCCGAAGGCGCTGTCCTGATCCCGCTGGACGAAGCCGCCGCTCGCGCCGATCTGCAGGCTATTTATGACCAAGGCATCCGCGCCGTGGCGATTGCCCTGATGCACGGCTATCTGAACCCGGATCATGAACTGCGGCTGGGCCGGATCGCGGCCGAGATCGGCTTCACGCAGGTCTCTCTCAGCCATCAGGTCAGCCGGTTGATCAAGCTGGTCGGGCGCGGCGATACGACGGTGGTCGATGCCTACCTTTCGCCGATCCTGCGCCGCTATGTCGATCAGGTGGCGAGCGCGCTGGACATGGGGCGGGCCTGCGACCGGCTGATGTTCATGCAATCGAACGGCGGCTTGACCGAGGCGTCGCGCTTTCAGGGCAAGGATGCGATCCTGTCGGGCCCTGCGGGCGGCATCGTCGGCATGGTCCGCACTGCCGAAGCGGCGGGGGAAACACGGCTGATCGGCTTCGACATGGGCGGCACCTCGACCGATGTCAGCCATTATGCCGGTACCTACGAACGCAGTTTCGAAACCGAAGTCGCAGGCGTGCGGATGCGCGCGCCGATGATGGATATTCACACTGTCGCGGCGGGGGGCGGTTCGGTCCTGTCGTTCCGCGATGGCCGCAGTCAGGTGGGGCCGGAAAGCGCCGGCGCCAATCCGGGGCCTGCCGCCTATCGGCGCGGTGGCCCGCTGACGGTGACGGATTGCAACGTCATGCTGGGCAAGCTCTCGCACCGCCACTTCCCGCCGGTCTTCGGGCCGGACGGCGATCAGCCGCTGGACGTCGATGTGGTGCGCGCCCGTTTTGCCGATCTGGCCGCCCAGATCGCGGCGGCAACCGGGGCGGCGCCGCAATCGCCCGAGGCGACCGCCGAAGGCTTTTTGACCATCGCGGTGGCCAACATGGCCAATGCCATCAAGAAGATCAGCGTGGAACGCGGCCATGACGTGACCACCTATGCGCTGCAATGCTTCGGCGGTGCAGGGGGGCAGCATGCCTGCCTGGTGGCGGATGCGCTGGGAATGCGCCGGGTGTTCCTGCACCCCTTCGCGGGTGTCCTGTCGGCCTATGGCATGGGCCTGGCCGACATCCGCGCGCTGCGCGAGGCGCAGTTCGAAGCGCCGCTTGACGCCGACGCCAGCGCCGCGCTGGAACCCTTGGTCCGCGACGCCCGGGCCGAAGTGGCCGCGCAGGGTGTCCGGGACATCACGACCGAGGCGCGGGCGCATCTGCGCTACGACGGATCGCACCAGACGCTGGAGGTTCCTTTCGGCACTGCGGACGCCATGCGCGCCGCCTTCGAGGCCGCCCATCAAGCTCGCTTCGGCTTCACCTCGCCGGAACGCGCGATCCTTTTCGATGTCCTGGCCGTCGAGGCGATCGGCGGCGGCGCAGCCCTTGCCGAACCGCAGATCGCGCCCGCGCCTTTGCCCGATCCGGTAGACCAGGCCCCCGTCTGGATGGCGGGCGCTTGGCGCGATGTGCCGTTCCACGACCGCGCCCGCCTGGGCGCAGGGGTGCGGATCGAGGGGCCGGCGATCATCACCGAAACCACCGGCACCGTGGTCGTCGAACCCGGCTGGCGGGCCGAAGTCGATGGCACCGGCAACCTGATCCTGACCCGCGCCGTCTCTGCGACCCGCAGCGCCGCCGCAGGCACCACGGCCGACCCTGTCACGCTTGAGGTCATGTCGAACCTTTTCATGTCGATTGCCGACCAGATGGGTGCGACGCTGGCCAACACGTCGTGGTCGGTCAACATCAAGGAACGGCTGGACTTTTCCTGCGCGATCTTCGATGCGGGCGGCAATCTGGTGGCGAACGCGCCGCATGTGCCGGTGCATCTTGGGTCGATGTCAGACTCCATCCGCACCATCATGCGGGTGGCAGGCGACAGCATTCGCCCGGGCGATGCCTGGATGCTGAACAGCCCCTACCAGGGTGGAACACACCTGCCAGACGTGACCGTGGTGACGCCGGTCTTCATGGACGGCGTGCCGCGTTTCTGGCTGGGGTCACGCGGGCACCATGCCGATATCGGGGGACGCACGCCGGGGTCTTCTCCGCCCGACAGCCGCCATATCGAAGAAGAAGGCGTGGTGATCGACCCCTTCCTGCTGGTGGAACAGGGCCGCCTGCGCGAAACGCAGGCGCGGGCGCTGCTGTCGTCCGGCCGCTATCCCTGCCGGAACGTCACGCAGAACATGGCTGACCTGAAGGCGCAGGTCGCCGCCAATGAAACCGGGCGGCGTGAACTGCTGCGCGCCGCCGAAGGCTGGGGTGCGGATGTGCTGGCGGCCTATGCGGGCCATGTGCAGGACAATGCTGAAGCCTGCGTGCGCGAGGTGATCGGGCGGCTTCACGACGGCGATTTCACCTATCCGATGGACATCGGCAGCCAGATTCGCGTGGCCGTCCGGGTGGATCGGGCGCAGGGGGCCGCGACCATCGACTTTACCGGCACCAGCCCGCAGAACCCCGGCAACTACAACGCGCCGCGCGCCATCGCGCAGGCCGTGGTGCTGTATGTCTTCCGCACGCTGGTGGGCAAGGACATCCCCCTGAACGACGGCTGCCTCAGGCCGCTGACGGTAATCGTCCCCGAAGGATCCATGCTGAACCCGCGTTATCCGGCCGCCGTGATCGCCGGGAACACCGAGGTGAGCCAGGCCGCCTGTAACGCGCTTTATGGCGCGCTGGGGGTGCTGGCGGGCAGTCAGGGCACGATGAACAACTTCGTCTGGGGCAACGCCGATTTCCAGAACTACGAAACCATCGCGGGCGGCACCGGCGCGGGGCCGGGCTTTGCGGGCTGCGACGCGGTGCAAAGCCACATGACCAACACCCGCATGACCGACCCCGAAGTGCTGGAACGCCGCTTCCCCGTCCGACTTGAGGAGTTTTCCATCCGCGACGGATCGGGCGGCGCCGGCACGTGGCGCGGCGGCCACGGCGCGCGGCGGGTCATGCGGTTCCTTGTGCCCGTCACCGTGACGACGCTGTGTTCGTCGCGCCGGGTTCCGCCCTTTGGCGGGGCAGGAGGGCAGCCTGGCGCAGTGGGCGTCAATGCGGTCATCTCGCCGGACGGCCGACACGAACGGCTGGAAGGGAATGATGAGCGGACATTGCCGGCTGGCAGCCTGTTCGAGATGCTGACACCGGGCGGCGGCGGCTGGGGACGGACAGGCGGGGACTGAGTCCCCCTAGTGCTTCTTCTTCTTTTTCTTGGCGGTCCGGTCGGTCGTTTCACCACCGGTCATCGCCGCCTGCAGGCCGGCGGCATCAAGTGACGCCAGATGCGCCATCCACCCGGACAGTGCCGCCACCATTTCGTAGGCGCCGCGGGTGGCGGCATCTTCGTCGGCATGGGGCGCCAACCGGTCGGCCAGAACCGAAAAGTCCCGCCGCTGGCGCGCCGCGAAGATCAGGCGCAACACCTCCCACGGATCGTCCGGGGCCACGAAGAACTCCCTCCGGTCGCCGGGGACGCGGGCGATCGAGATCAGGCCCCAGCCGCGAAGCTCTTTCAGCGCGGTCGAGACGTTGGACCGCGACAGGCCCAGCGATTCGACCAGATCGTCCGCGCAAGGGTTCGACGCCTGCCGCCAGATGGCCGCGAAACACTGCCCCGCCGGCCGCGACAGCCCGAACATCGCGGCGAAGTCACCGAAAATCACCGGCAATGCAGGCATGGACGATGTGGGCATCGGTGATCCTTCAGAAGCAGCATGGCCAGCGATCCGGGGTCGGTGCGGCCGGATCAGGCCGGTTCGGGGCGGTCCAAGATGTAACGTGTCACCTGACGAAAGGTTTCCCCCTTTTCTAACAAGTGCGAAGGAAATCCAAGGTGGTGAACCGCATCGGGCCAAAGTTGCGGTTCCAGTGCGATCCCGGCAAATGCTCGGTGCGCCTGCCCGGTCAGCCCGGGAAAATGCCCCGTATCCAGCCCGGCCCCGTCGTAGACCTGCAGGCCCGGCGCCGTGGTCGCCAGTGTCAGTGTCACGCCCGACAGCCCTTGCAGCCGCGCCACCGGCCTGAGGGGGCCGGCCGCATCCGCCAGGCACAAGTTGATGTCATGATGCGCCACCGGTTCCAGCCGCCGGCCCTGCCGCAGATCGAAGACCGTGCCCGCCACGCTGTCGACGGCGCCGGTGGGCAGCTTGTCATCATCCGTGGGCGTGTAGCGGTCCGCGGCAACGGTCAGGATCTGGCCCTCGGTGGTGGGACGTCCGTCCAGCGCCCAGTAGCTGTGCGGCGCCAGGTTCATCAGCGTGGGCGCGTCGGTGGTGGCCTCCAGCGTCAGTGTCAACGCTTTGCCGTCCAGCGCATAGTGCGCGCGGATCTGCCGGTGGCCCGGAAAGCCCCCCAGTCCATGGGGCAGGTCCAGCGCGAGTGTCGCCGCACTGTCGTTGACCTGTTCGATCCGCCACACCTGCGCCGAGGTTCCGCCGACCCCGCCGTGCAGCGTTGCGCGCGGCTCGTTCAGATCGAAGGTGCAAGGGCGTCCGCCAATGACGGCCACGCCCCCGCCGATGCGATTGGCCACCGGCCCGACGATGGCCCCCGCATAGCGCATCGGCCCCTGATAGGCGGCCAGCAGGTCGCTGCCCAGCGTCAGGGGCCAGGGAACACCGGCCAGCCGCAGATCCTGAAGCGTTGCGCCATAGGTCAGCACCCGGGCGTGAAGCTGGCTGCTTTTCAGGTCGATCACCGCGACCGGCTTCCCGTCATCCGTCACGCCGAACTGCCGTACCCTGCCGGTCATCGGTTCCCCCTTCGCGCCTTTGCGCAAGGTTAGCGCCAAAGGCCGCCCGGCGTCAGGGGGCCGTAACGCAATCGGTGATCGAGGCGGCGATCTTCGACAGAAGTTCGGGATAAAGCCCCGGGCCCGGAGCCTCTGCGCGCCCCTCCGGGTCCAGCGGACGACCAACCCGGATCGAGGCACCATCGGTCAGCACCTGAATGATGTTGGCCGGCTGTCCCACATCAGGCAGGAAACAGACCGCGCCCGACCGCGCGACCAGGTCATGCAGCGCCGAAAGACGCGCCGCGCCGGGGCTGGTGGCGTCTCCGGTGGCAATGGTTCCGGCGACCGTCAGGCCGTAGTGTTCCGCCAGGTAGCCATAGGCGTCATGGCCCAGGATCAGCGGCTTCTGGCGGGCGACGGCCAGACGGGCGGCAGTCTCGGCATCCAGCCTTGCCAACCGTTCCCGCGCCGCATCGGCATTGGCCCGGTAGGTCGCGGCGTGTTCGGGGTCCTGCGCGGCCAGGGAATCCGCAATCAACCCCAGCCAGGCCGCGGCATTGGTCGGATCCAGCCAGGCGTGAGGATCGGTTCCCTGGTGGTCGTGGTCCGCGTGGTCATCGGCGGCATGGTCCGCTTCGGCAGGGTCCTCGGTTGCGTAGCTGCGGCGGTGCGTGGCGGGATCGGCCAACAGGCCCAGCGTCGCGCCAGCCGGGCGGGCCGCTGCGGCACGTTCCAGCCAGGGGGTCATTTCCGGACCGATCCAGATCAGCAGGTCCGCGTCCTCCAGTGCCGCCGCCTGCGAGGGACGCAACTGGTAGTCATGCGCATCCGCCCCGGCATCCATGAGAACCATCGGCGACCCGAGGGACTGCATCACCATCGCCGCCAGCGACTGGACCACCGGTATGTCGGTGGCGACCTGCGGCACCTTGGCCGAGGCCGCGGTCAGCGACAGGCAAAGGGCGACGGACGACAGAAGAAGGGGGCGGATCATGGAATTGCCTTTCATGCCATTGCCGGACCGTCTATGAATTGTTATGTCATAACATGTCAATGGATTTGTGATAGTATAACATGCCCCGCACCGGCGATCCTTCGCAACCGGCTCCGGCCTTCGCGCCGCACGATCATTCGCATTGCTGCGGCGACCTGCTGTTGCGCGCCGACCAGATGGCGCGTGACCGGCGGGTCCGCCTGACACCGGTTCGGCGCCGCACGCTGGAAATCCTGCTGGAATCGCATCGCGCCATGGGCGCCTATGACGTGCTGGAACGGCTGTCCGACGAGGGCTTCGGCAACCAGCCCCCCGTGGCCTACCGCGCGCTGGAGTTCCTGGAGGAACAGGGATTCGCGCATCGAATCCGCCGTCTGAACGCCTTCGCCGCCTGCATGCACCCCGGTGAAGCGCACAGCCCCGCCTTCTTCATCTGCCGTCTGTGCAAGCTGGTGGCCGAGGCCCCGGGCGAACCGGTGCGCGCCGCCATGGAGGGCGCCGCCCTGGACCTGGGCTTCGTGATCGAGGCCACCAATGCCGAGGCGCTGGGCCTTTGTCCCGCCTGCCAACAGGCCGAGGCCGCATGATGCCGGTTGCCGATGACACCCTGATCGCGGCCGAGGGGCTGACCGTGCGCCACGGCGACGTCACCGTACTGAGCGACGTGCAATTCCATATCCGCCCATCCGAGATCGTGACGGTGGTCGGCCCCAACGGTTCCGGCAAGTCGACGCTGCTGCGGGCGCTGATGGGCCTGGACGGCGGCGCCGAAGGCCGGGTCACACGGCGAGACGGATTGCGTGTGGGCTATGTTCCCCAGCGGCTGAGCATCGACCCGACGCTGCCGATGACGGTCCGGCGCTTCCTGTCGCTGCCGCGCCGTCCGGCCGCTGCCGATATTGCCGGGGCGCTGGCCCGGGTGGGTGTCGACGGGCTGGAAAACCGGCCGATGGCGGCGCTTTCGGGCGGTCAGTTGCAGCGGGTGCTGCTGGCACGGGCGCTGCTGGCGCGGCCGGAAATCCTGGTCCTGGACGAACCGACCCAAGGCCTTGACCAGCCGGGCGAGGCGGCGTTCTACCACCTGATCGAAGAGGTGCGGGCCGAAACCGGCGCGGCGGTGCTGATGGTCAGCCATGACTTGCATGTGGTGATGGCCGCCTCGGACCGGGTGATCTGCCTCAACGGCCACGTCTGCTGCGAGGGAACCCCGCAGGTGGTGTCCGCGGCACCGGAATACCGGGCGCTGTTCGGGCAGGGAACGGGCGGGGCGCTGGCGCTCTACCGCCATGTCCATGACCACGATCATGATGGCGGCCACAGCCACGACCACGACGACAGCCACGCCCATGACCACGACGCCCATCATCCGGAAGGGGCCCATCATGCCTGAATTCCTGATCCGCGCCGGACTGGCGGGGCTTGGCCTTGTGATGGCGACCGGGCCGCTGGGCTGCTTCGTCCTGTGGCGGCGGATGGCGTATTTCGGCGATGCAACCGCCCATGCCGCGATCCTGGGCGTGGCGCTGGCCTTCGCGACCGGTCTGCCGATCTATGCCGGAACGCTGGTCGTGGCGATTGCCATGGCGATGACCGTGTCGGCAATGGCCGGTCGCGGCCATGCGATGGACACCGCCTTGGGCGTTCTGGCCCATTCCGCGCTGGCCTTCGGCCTTCTGGCGGTGTCGTTCCTGCCGGGGGTGCGGGTGGATCTGTCGGCCTGGCTTTTCGGTGACATCCTGGCCGTTTCCACGGCCGACCTGGCCTGGATCTGGGGCGGCGCGGCGCTGGTCCTCATGCTTTTGGTCTGGCGTTGGCAGGGCCTTCTGGACGCGACGGTGAACGAGGATCTGGCCCAGGCATCGGGGGTCAACCCCAGGGTGGAGCGGTTGATCCTGACGGTGGCGATGGCAACGGTGGTGGCGGTGGCGATCAAGATCGTCGGTGCGCTGCTGATTGCGGCCCTGCTGATCATCCCGGCGGCGGCGGTGCGGGGGCTCTCGCGCTCGCCCGAGGGGATGGCGCTGCGGGCCACTCTGGCGGGGGCGCTGGCGGTTCTGTCCGGTCTGGGGTTGTCGCTGCGGCTGGACACGCCGGCCGGGCCCTCGATCGTGGCCGCGGCGGCGGGGCTTTTCCTCCTGGCGCTGCCCTTCGGCGCGCGGCGCTAGCGTCGCTGACGGACTTTGAGTATTCGGGACGGAAGAAACAGCCAAAGCTTGGGGGCCCCCGATGAACTGCCTTTATGATGCGTTGTTCGGGCGGCACCGGGACAACGCGGCCGATTTCCTGATCCTGCCAGACGGGACGCGGATCAGCTTTGCGGGCTTCGTGGGGCTGGCGGCGCAGCACGCCCATGCCTGGCGCGCGGCGGGGGTCAAGCCGGGCGACCGGGTGGCCCTGCATCTGGAGAAGTCCGTCCACATGCTGGCCGCCGTTGCGGGGGCAATCCAGGCGGGCGTGATCTTCCTGCCGCTGAACACGGCCTATACCGCGGCCGAGGTCGGCTATTTCGTCGAGAATTCGGGTGCGCGGCTGCTGATCTGCGACCCGAAGTCCGAATCCATCCTTGCGCCGGTTGCGCCGCAGGTTCGGACGCTGGCGGTGGATGGGGCAGGCAGCTTCGGTGATCTGGCGCGGGCCGCCCCCGTGACCTACCCGACCGAGGCGCGCGAAGCCGGCGATCTGGCGGCGTTCCTTTACACGTCGGGGACCACGGGTCGGTCAAAGGGCGCGATGCTGAGCCACGCGAACCTTCTGTCCAATGCAAGGGTTCTGGTCGATGAATGGCGCTTCGGCCCCCGGGACGTGCTGCTGCATGCGCTGCCGATCTTCCACACCCACGGCCTGTTCGTTGCCACCAACGTGGCGCTTCTGGCCGGTTGTCCGATGGTGTTCCTGCCGAAGTTCGATCTGGAACAGGTGATTGCCTGGCTGCCGAAATCCACCGTGATGATGGGGGTGCCGACCTTCTACACCCGTCTTCTGGAGGACGCGCGCCTGGACCGCGATCTGGTTGCGGGGATGCGGCTGTTCGTCTCTGGCTCGGCCCCCTTGCTGGCGGAAACGCACCGGCAGTGGCAGGGGCGCACGGGCCATGTGATCCTGGAACGCTATGGCATGACCGAGACGAACATGAACACCTCGAACCCCTATGACGGCGAACGCCGCGCGGGCACGGTGGGCCGACCTCTGCCGGGGATCGAGGTCCGGGTCTGCGATGACGGGGGCGCGGTGCTTCCGGCGGGTCAGATCGGGATGGTCGAGGTGCGCGGGCCGAACGTCTTCCAGGGCTACTGGCAGATGCCGGACAAGACCCGTCAGGAACTGCGCGACAATGGTTTCTTCATCACCGGCGATCTGGGAGAGTTCTCGGCGGACGGCTATCTGACGATCGTCGGGCGCGGCAAGGATCTGGTGATCTCGGGCGGGTTCAACGTCTATCCCAAGGAAATCGAGTTGGCGCTGGATGACCTGCCGGGGGTGCTGGAAAGCGCGGTCATCGGCGCGCCGCACCCCGATCTGGGCGAGGGGGTGGTGGCGGTGGTGGTGCCGGAGCCCGGCGCGCAGCTGACGCCCGAGGCACTGGTCGCGGCCCTTGCGGGGCGTCTGGCGCGCTTCAAGCAGCCGCGCCACATCGTGCTGCGCAGCGAGTTGCCGCGCAACACCATGGGCAAGGTGCAAAAGGCGCTGTTGCGGGCGGAACTGGCAGGCGTCTTCGGGGCCGCCTGACGCGGCCCCGGAAGGATCAGCGACCGACGGCCGAATAGGCGACGAAGCCGGCCTTTTCGGCATCCCTGGCAGAGTAGATGTTGCGAAGATCGGCCATGCGCGGCGTCTCCATGCCCTTGGCCATCCGCGCCAGGTCCAGCCCGCGGAATTCGTTCCATTCGGTCAGCAGCACGACCACGTCGGCGCCCCGGGTGGCGGCATAGGCGTCGTCCATCCAGGTCACGCCCGGCAGCAGGTGTTCGCCTTCGCGCCGGCCCTGCGGATCGACCACGCGCACCTTGGCCCCGCCGCCCACCAGCGCCGGCACGATGGTCAGCGACGGTGCATCGCGCATGTCGTCGGTATTCGGCTTGAAGGTCACGCCCAGCACCGCGATGGTCTTGCCGTTGACCGAGCCGCCGCACAGGTCGAGCACCTTTTCGACCATCCGGCGCTTGACCTCTTCGTTGACCTTGATGACCGTCTCGACGATCTGGATCGGTGCGGCGTGTTCCTGCCCCATCCGCGCCAGCGCCTGCGTGTCCTTGGGGAAGCACGATCCGCCGTAGCCCGGCCCGGCGTGCAGGAACTTGTTCCCGATCCGGCCATCCAGACCGATGCCCTTCGACACTTGTTTCACATCCGCACCGACCTTTTCGCACAGCCGGGCAATTTCGTTGATGAAGGTGATCTTCGTGGCCAGGAAGGCGTTCGCCGCGTATTTGATCATCTCGGCGGTTTCCAGATCGGTGTAAAGGATCGGGAATTCGCGCAGGAACAGCGGACGATAGATTTCCCCCATCACACCCTTGGCGCGCTCCGAGGTGACGCCCACGACCACCCGGTCGGGCCGCATGAAATCGTCGATCGCGGCACCTTCGCGCAGGAATTCGGGGTTCGAGGCCACGTCGAATTCGGCATCCGGCGCGGCGCGCAGCACGGCTTCGCGCACGGCGGCGTTGGTGCCCACCGGCACGGTGGACTTGGTGACGACGACGGCATAGCCCGTCAGTGCGCGGCCGATCTCCTCGGCGGCGGCCATTACATAGGTCAGATCCGCGTGACCGTCGCCGCGCCGAGTTGGCGTTCCCACGGCAATGAAGACCGCATCCGCGCCATCGACCGCCGCCTTCAGGTCCAGTGTGAACGACAACCGCCCCGCGGCCACGTTCTTCGCCATCAGCTGGTCAAGACCCGGCTCGTAGATCGGCACTTCGCCGCGCTTGAGCATCTCGACCTTGCGCGGATCCTTGTCGACGCAGACCACATCGTGACCGAAATCGGAAAAACAAACGCCTGAAACCAGTCCGACGTAACCGGTTCCGATCATCGCAATCTTCATGTCGAAGTCCTTCAAACGCAGCGAGGCTGCGCAATGGCATGTCTTGCGCGGGCGCACTAGTCAACCACTGTGGCGAATTGGTGGCATTGCCTGCCCTTATTCTGCCGCCCGAATATGATTGTCTGCCGGGAGTTCCGCCTCTGCTGCCATGAAGGGGGTCCGCCATGCAGATCCGTGTCGTTTCGATCATCGTCGGATTGTTTTCGATCTTTGGCCTGGCAACTGCAGCCAGCGCGTGCAGCCGCCCGACTGTTTCAGGCGCCAATACAATTGTCGCGGCGAGCGGGAAGTTTGACCAGCGCGTGTTCGATGCAGCGATTCGCGCCGAGGTGAACTACCACCGCTGCAAATCTGGCCTGAAGCCGCTGTCTGCGGCACCCAGCCTGGCGCGCGTGGCGCAGACCCACGCCAACTGGATGGCGCGTGCTGCCACCGTCAGCCACAAATCCACCGTTGCGGGACAGTCCACCGTCAAGGCGCGCATCATCGCATCGGGCATCCCGATCCGCGCCGGATCGGAAAACATCGGCATGGTCCACCGCTTCCAGATCGACGGCGGGTCTTTCCGCATCCGCAACAGCGCGGCCTGCGATTTTGCCACCAATGGCGGCCAGCCGATCGCACCGCACAGCTATCATTCGCTGGCGCGCCAGATGGTCGGGTTGTGGATGGGATCCTCCGGCCACCGGCGCAACATCCTGGATCCGAAGGTGTCGATGGTCGCCACGGGCGCGGGATTTCAGCCGAACGCGCCCTACTGCGGCCAGTTCTTCGTCTCGCAGGACTTTGCGGGGTAAGGCAGTTCGGCAACACCACGGCTGTGATTGCGGGCCGCTACAGACAATCGTTGACCGTTTTTTCAGCCGTGCCACACTAAACCAGATGCCGCACGCCATCGTGGCGGCTTTCATCCAAGGAGCGGAAACATGAAGAAGTTCGTGATTGCGGCGGCTCTCGTCGCTTCCACCACCGCCAGCGCCTTTGCTGGTGGCTACGCTGCCCCTGTCGTCGAGGCCGAGCCGGTCGTCGTCGAGAAGAAAGCCAGCTCGTCCGGCGGCTGGGTCGTTCCGGCGCTGCTTCTGGTGGCGGTTGCCGCGGCCATCGCCAGCAATGGCGACGACAACAACACCCCGTCGACCCCGGGTACCGGCGGCTGAGGCTTCCGTCCTCATTCCCATGGATCGCGTGACGCCGGACAATCGCTTGTCCGGCGTTTTCCTTTTCAGGCGGGCAGTGCCCCCGTGTGCGGATCAGGCAACACTTCCCCATCAGAAGGAAGGACCAACTTTGAAGCGGGGCAGCAACATGCGATGTGTCGGGCAGGCAGCCATTTTTCAGAGCTGTCATGAAGTTATGGAGCAGGACATGAAGAAAATCGCACTCGCAGCGGCCCTCGTCGCTTCCACCACCGCCAGCGCCTTCGCCGGTGGCTATGCCGCCCCGGTCGTCGAGGCCGAGCCGGTCGTCGTCGAAAAGAAAGCCAGCTCGTCGGGCGGCTGGGTTGTTCCGGCGCTGCTGCTGGTGGCCGTCGCCGCCGCCATCGCCAGCAATGGCGACGACAACAACAACACCCCGTCGACCCCGGCGAACTGATCCAGGAAGGCCGGACCGGATAACGGCCCGGCCTTTTCCTTTCCGGTTTCCGGCACCGGTCGCGCGGTAAAATCTGCGTGGATTCCGGAAATGTTATCCTGTAGCTTCCCTCGCGAAGCCCGTCCGGCAGGGGCGGGACTGGGACAGTCGAAAAACAGGAGATCCGTCATGATGAAATTTGCAGTCAGCGCCGCACTGGTTCTGTCCAGCGCATCTGTCGCGCTGGCCGGTGGCTACGCCGCCCCGGTGATCGAGGCCGAGCCGGTGGCCGTGGAAGCCGCGGCGGCGCCGTCGGGCGGCATCCTGGTTCCGGCGCTGCTGGCGCTGGTCGTGGTGGCTGCAGTCGCCAGCAACGACAGCTCGGACGGGACGACGCCGGACCAGCCGCGCTGAAGCCTCGAAATAGCTATGAAAAGCCGCCCCCTGGGGCGGCTTTTTTGTTTCCGGCGCCTGGTCAGGGGCGGATCAGTTGAATGTCGGCAAAGCCCATCGCCTGGCCGATCCACTGGTGGGACATGACAATCGTGCCGTCGCCGGTGACCCAGTAGCCATTGGTGATCGACAGCGCGCCGTTCACGCAGGTTTCGGCCACCTGCACGGTTGCGAACCGCTGCCCGCCGAAGGCCAGCGCCTGCGGTCCGCCGGGCGCGATGGTGCAGGTCATCGGCAAGGGGCGTTCGATGCCTTCGCCGTCCAGATAGCGGTAGGTCCGTTTGACGGACCCTGCCGAACGCGATCGGATAAGCCTTATCGCGTCATCCGCCCTGGAGGACATCAGGTCATCCCCGAACCCCCGCGTCCCCACCACGACGCCGCCCTTGACCAGCATTGCCTTCTGGTCGGGGGTCGCATAGGTGCGTAGGTTGCCGTTCTCGCCGATCTGGCCCAGGACGGTCGTGTATCTGTTCCGCTCGAACTGGGCGATCAGGATCGAGCTCTTGACTGTCTTGCGGGCCGAAGCGGCCATCGCCTCGGTATCGACGGGTTCGGCCGCCGCCCCTTTGCGCCCGGCAATTCCGGATTTCGCGGCGGACGCCAGCGCCTTGAACACGTTCGCGCCTTCGGTGGCCTGCCTGTCCGAACCGCAGGCACCCAAGGTCAGCACGGACAGGGCCGCGATAAGGGTAAGGCGCGCGATCATCTCCAGAACCTGCCCCAGCGGTCCTGCATCGTGCCCTGATGGGTGTCGCGGATCGTCTCGTACAGGCGACCGTCCACGTTCAGGCGCGCGCCGCCGTCGCGGTTCAGCGGCTTGATGGTCGAGGTGAAGGTCTTGGCCGTGGGCTTGCCCAGGGCCAGCGCCAGCGGCACGGTCACGCGGATGCCCTTGTCGAAGGAGCCTTCCCCGAATTCGGCCGCCGACATGTCGGTGAAGGTCGCGAAGGCGCCCACCTTCCAGCCGTTCGCGAACTGTCGGTCCAGTGACACCGTGGCCCCCATATCCCCCGCCAGATACCGTCCGACATCGATCTGGCCCAGGAAGCCCTTGCCGAAGTCGTAATAGGCCGATGCGTGGCCCGTCGCGACTTCGTAGTCGCGGAAGCCCAGCATCTGGTCGTAATCGCGCTGCTTGACGTAGTTCAGCTCGACCCCCAGCGCGAGGCGGCTGTCGACCGGCTTCCACAGAAGCTCGCCCGAAACGCCACCGAACATCCGCTCCAGATAACCGACCGTGACCCGGCTATAGAGGTTTTCGGCCGGCCGCGCGTACCAGGCCATCGTCAGGCTGTTGATCGCCGGATCGCCTTCCTTCAGGTAGTAGGGCAGGTCGGTGCGGACATGCGGCGCCAGGGACGTGTTCACCCGGTCCAGCTGGTCGGTGTTGCCCACCAGCTTCTTGGTGACCGATCCGGCCAGGATCAGGCCCGGCCGCAGTTCGTAGGTCGCGCCCAGGCGCAGGTTCAGGTCGGCGCGTAGCGGATTGTTCGGGTCGAACAGGCTGACCGACATCGCCGGGTTCAGCGACCAGGCGAATTTCGGATAGACGCCGTCGGCGCGAACCAGGCCGGGCTGCGCCACCGCCAGCGGATCGTCAAAGCGCGCACGGCGCAGGATCTCCAGCGAGCCCTCGTCCTCCAGCGCCTCGATATCGCTGCGGCGGAACGTGACCGAGGAGGTGGGCATCCCCTTGACCATCGAGGTGATGACCAGCGTTTCCACCGAGGGCGGCAAGGCCCGCGTCAGGATGCGGGCCGTGCGGCCCACGGCCTGCGGATGGGCCAGGTAGCGCAGGTTGCGAACCCGAACCTCGGCCCGGGTGGCCGAAAGCGACATCCCTTCCAGTTCCTGTCCGTCCTTCGCCAGCGCCTTCGCGACGGCGTCCTGCACCCCCGGCTGGACCTGCGGGTCGCTGGCCCAGGCGCCGGACCAGCCTTCGGGATCGGCGGCGGGGGCCGGACGGGGGCGCACCGGCAAGGGGGCGGTTTCCAGGCCGCTTGGATAGGGCGAACGGCGCGGATCGATGTCGAAATGCAGTTGCAGGCCCAGTTCCGTGCCCTGCATGTAATAGGCAGAAAGCGTGAACATGTCCTTCACGCGGTAATCCACGCCGAAGTTCATCGGCGAATTCACCTCAAGCTCGCCCGCGGCCACTTCAAGCGCGTAATTATCCGGGGAATATTCGGCCTTGAAGGTCAGGTTCTCGGTCGCCTGCCAGGAAATCCCGGCGAAGGGGGCGGCGGGGCCGCGGAACCACTGGTCGGTGTTGGCCTTGCCGCCTTCGCCGAAATCCAGCGGCGGCCGGTCCCCGAAGGGGCTGCCGATGTCGCCGCGGCTGGCCAGGCGCCCCCAGCCCAAACCCGCGGTCAGTTTCAGGCCGGGCGTCAGGCTTTTGGTGGCGACCAGGTATTCCGATGAATAGATGCCGGTGCCCACGAAGTCCCGCAGGCCGATCGCGATGGCGGGCCGGATGCGGCCTTCATCGACCATCCGGTAGTGCAGGTCGAAGGACCGGTCCCACAGGTCGGTTCCCCCGACGTTCAGGCCGGGCACCTTCGAGTAGCGGAAGGCGCCGCTCAGCCGTTCGGTCACCTGAAAGGACAGCGTCGTGCGACCTGCGCCCTTGAAGCGGAAGATCGACCCGCTGATGAAGCCTTCGGGCGCACTCTCGGCGGAGGGAAGGTCGATCAGGCCCGGAAGGCCGAAGGAATTGCGCGGAATTTCCGCGCCCGTTTCAGCCCAAGCGCCAGCGGACAGCAGAAAGACTGCCGAAACGCTGCCCAGCAGCCGTGTCGCTGTTCCTGCCATTCTGCCCCGCCCTCGTTTCTTGTTGGTGCAATATACAGGGTTTGGCCCGGGCTTTAAGTGCAAAGAACAGGACAGGGAATGGGTCCGGCGCCGTGTTGCCCGGGTGCACTTGGTGCCCCGCAGGCCGGCTGGCGGAAGTGGCAGGCCGCGAAGGCGTATCGGGAAGGAAAAAGCCCCGCCATCCCCCTTGCGGCGGCGGGGCCGGCGCCTTGCGCAAGCGCCACTTACATGCAGGCGTCGTACAGGCGACGGGTATTTTCGCGCGTCATCTCGACCGGGTTGCCGCCGCAGGACGGGTCTTCCAGCGCCATGTCCGTCATCTCGTCCAGACGCGCAGGATCGACGCCCATCGCGGTGAGGTTCTGCGGAATGTCAAGTGTGCGGCGCAGATCAAGGATGGCCTGCTTGAACCCATCGAAGCCGCCCGCGATGCCCAGGTAGGCGGCGGCGCGTTCGATGATGCCTTCGATGGCGGGGCGGTTGAAATCCAGCACCATCGGCATCACCACTGCATTCGTCGTGCCGTGGTGGGTGCCATAGATCGCGCCCACGGGGTGGCTGAGCGAATGGATCGCGCCCAGCCCCTTCTGGAAAGCCACCGCGCCCATGGCGGCCGCGCTCATCATATGGGCGCGGGCGGTCAGGTCATGGGCATTGGCGTAGACCTTGGGCAGGTTTTCGAACACCAGCCGCATCCCTTCCAACGCGATGCCCTGGCTCATCGGGTGGTAGTGGGGGCTGCAGTAAGCTTCCAGGCAGTGGGCGAGCGCGTCCATTCCCGTGCCCGCGGTGATGAAGCGCGGCATTCCCACCGTCAGTTCCGGGTCGCAGATGGTGACCGTCGGCAGAAGTTTGGGGTGGAAGATGATCTTCTTCTTGTGGGTGGCGCTGTTGGTCAGCACGCCCGCGCGGCCAACCTCGCTGCCCGTGCCTG
This sequence comes from Rhodobacteraceae bacterium QY30, assembly GCA_002356635.1. Lineage (GTDB taxonomy): Bacteria > Pseudomonadota > Alphaproteobacteria > Rhodobacterales > Rhodobacteraceae > QY30. Next base: position 3,061,449 of record CP023454.1, on the reverse strand, counting down.
CGGTGGTGGGGACGGCGACGATCGGGGCGATCTTCGCGGCATCGGCACGGGTGAACCAGTCGTCGATGTCTTCCAGATCCCAGACCGACAGATCGGCGCGCTGGTGCGCCATCAGCGCGATCATCTTGCCCAGGTCGAGCGCCGAGCCGCCACCGAAGCACACCACGCCGTCATGGCCGCCCGCCAGGTAGACGCGGATCCCGTCGGCCATGTTGGCCTCGTTCGGGTTCGGATCGACGTCGGAAAAGACCGCGCGGCCCAATCCGGCCTGGTCCAGCAGATCCAGCGCGTTGGCCGTGATCGGCAGGCTGGCCAGCGCCTTGTCGGTGACCAGAAGCGGCCGGGTGATCCCGGCGGCCTTGCAGTGATCGGCCAGTTCGCTGATGCGGCCGTTGCCGAATTTGATCGCGGTCGGATAGGACCAGTTGCGATGCGGGATCATTTCGTCACCTTCTTCAGATGGTAGGATTTCGGACGCGTCACGGAATGGAAGCCCAAGGGCGAAAGCGCCGCGCCCCGGCCGGTGTCCTTGCAGCCGGTCCAGCACAGCGCCGGGTCCAGATAATCGCAGCGGTTCTGGAACACGGTGCCGGTTTCCAGCCGCCGCCCGATCCGCGCCGCTCGGTCGCTGTCGCGGGTCCAGAGCGAGGCGGTCAGCCCATAGGCGCAGTCGTTCATCAGCGCGATCGCCTCTTCGTCGTCCTTGACCGGCATGATGCCGACCACGGGGCCGAAGCTTTCTTCGCGCATGATCCGCATTTCGTGGTTCACATCGACCAGGATCTGCGGCGCGACATAGGCGCTGTCACCGGTATCGGCGGGGAAGCGGGCCGGATCGATCAGCGCGCGGGCGCCGTCCGTGATCGCATCGGCCACCTGGCTGCGCACAACATCGGCAAAACGGCGGTTGGCCATCGGTCCAAGGGTGCTGTCGGGTTCAAACGGATTGCCAAGCTTCAGCCCATTCACCCATGCCACCGCCTTTTCGACGAAGGCGTCATAGAGGCTTTCGTGGACATAGATCCGTTCGATCCCGCAGCAGCACTGGCCGGCGTTGTACATCGCGCCGTCCATCAGGCTGTCGACGGCGGCATCCAGATCGGCGTCGTCCATGACATAGCCGGGGTCCTTGCCACCCAGTTCCAGCCCCAGTGCGGTGAAGGTGCCCGCAGCGGCCTTTTCCATCGCCACGCCACCGCCCACCGATCCGGTGAAGTTCACGAAGCCGAAGGCGCGGTTGCCGATCAGAGCCTCGGTCGTGGGGTGATCCAGCACCACGTTCTGGAACACGTCCGCCGGAACGCCGGCGGCATGGAACGCCTCGGCCAGCCGTTCGCCCACCAGCAGGGTCTGGGTGGCGTGTTTCAGGATCACGGCATTGCCGGCAATCAGCGCCGGCACCAGCGTGTTGATCGTGGTCAGGTAGGGGTAGTTCCAGGGCGCGACGATGAAGACGATGCCATGCGGTTCGCGTTCGATCCGGCGTTCGAACAGGTTCGAGTTTTCGACCACCATCGGCGCCAGCGTTTCGGCGGCGATTTCAGCCATGTAGTTCGTGCGGTCGTTTACCCCGCCGAATTCGCCGCCGTAGCGCACCGGGCGGCCCATCTGCCAGGCCAGTTCCTCGACCAGTACATCCTTCATCTCGTTCAGCTTTGCCACACCGGCCTTGACCAGCGCGATGCGGTCTTCCAGCGGACGGTCGGCCCAGCCGGGCTGCGCGGCGCGGGCGCGTTGAACGGCGGCTTCGGCCTCGGCCAGGGTCAACGCGGGGCGTTCGGCATAGACGCGCCCGTCGGCTGGTGAAATCAGTTGAATGGTCTTTGTCATCCTGGTTTTCCCATCTGGCGGCGGCACCCCCGTTAAAAGCGGGCGCGGCCGGAGTCTCTGAAATGCTAGGCGCGCTCGAACCCGCGCGCCACTTCCCAGTCGGTCACGACACGGTTCTGTTCGGCGATCTCCCATCGTGCGGCGTGGGTGTAGTGGTCGACCACATCTTCCCCGAAGGCACGGCGCAGGAAAGCCGAGCCCTGCATCAGGTCGGCGGCTTCCTGAAGGGTTTTCGGCACTTCGCGCACCTTGCCAGCCTGGTACAGGTCGCCCGAAGCTTCGGGCTCAAGTTCGAGCTTCTGCTCGATACCCTCCAGTCCCGCCGCCAGAAGCGCGGCCATCGCCACATAGGGGTTCAGGTCCGCGCCGCCGATCCGGCATTCGACGCGGATAGCCTTGCTGTGCGCCCCGCAGACGCGGAAGCCCGCAGTGCGGTTGTCCAGGCTCCAGACCGCCTTGGTGGGGGCGAACATGCCGACTACGAAACGCTTGTAGCTGTTGACGAAAGGCGCAAGGCAGGCGGTGATCTCGCGGGCATGGGCCAGTTGGCCCGCCATGAAGCTGCGCATCAGGGGCGACATGCCATATTCGGCGCCTTCGTCCAGGAAGGCGGGCTGGCTATCCTTCCACAGTGACTGGTGGATGTGGCTGGACGATCCGGCGCGGCGGTGGTCGTATTTCGCCATGAAGGTCGCGGATTTGCCGTGGCTTTGGGCGATTTCCTTGGTGGCGAGCTTGATGATGCTGTGCATGTCCGCCGTATCCAGCGCGTCGGAATAGCGGACGTTGATTTCCTCCTGGCCCGCCTCGGCCTCACCTTTCGAGTTCTCGACCGGGATTCCCGAGGCGTGCAGGCCGTTCCGCAGCGCGCGCATCACCGGTTCATCGCGCGCCGAACCAAAGATGTTGTAGTCGATGTTGTAGCGCGCGACGGGCGTTGGGCTGCGGAAGCCCGTGTCGAACATCTCTGCATAGGACTGCTCGAACAGGAAGAATTCCAGTTCGGTCGCCATGAGGACGTCGTAGCCCATCGCCTTTGCACGTTCGACCTGACGCTTCAGCAGGTTGCGCGGCGCGTGCGGCACGGGTTCATGCGTGTGGTGATCCAGGATGTCGCAGATCACCAGTGCCACGCCCGGCGTCCAGGCGGCGCGGCGCAGGGTCGCCAGGTCGGGCTTCATCACATAGTCGCCATAGCCCGCCTCCCACGAGGTCGACTTGTAGCCCTGGACCGTCACCATCTCCATGTCAGTGGCCAGAAGGTAATTGCAGCAATGCGTTTCCTCCCACCCGCCATGAAGAAAATGCGCGACGTGGAAGCGTTTGCCCTGAAGGCGACCCTGCATGTCGGCAAAGCAGGCGACCACCGTGTCGATTTCGCCCGCGTCATAGGCAGAGCGCAGCGATTCGAGCGTCAGATTGGCCGGCATTCTTGTCTCCCTGATCTGTTCCGGTCCATCTTCGGGACCGTTCATTCCGCCCCGTCGCACGTCCGCGTCAGCGCCGCGGTCAGGACAGGGGCAAGCAATTCCGCCATCCGCTCTTGCGCGTCCGGCGTGGCGATAAGGTCATTGCGGATTTCCAGCATCACGTTCAGCAGTCCGCAGGGCGTGGCCTGAAGGCGCAGCGTATGGGTCACGCCGTCCGCGGCCGAATAGGGTTCGTTCAGCGCCGTGATCAGCGTGGTCGCTTCGCGGGCCACATCGACCACGGCCTGTGCCAGCCGCGGGTCCGCGTCGTGAATCACCCCGAATTCGACGCTGCGCGGCTCGCCGTGGAAGACCGGGGTGAAGCTGTGGACCGTGACCAGAACCGGCCGAAGCGCTGGGCGGGTGGCCAGCGCGGTCCGACGGGCCAGTTCCCGGCGCACCCGTTCATGAAAGGGGATATAGATCGCTTCCGTCCGGCGCAGGCGTTCGGCCGCATCCAGATCCGCATTGCCCGGAATCGCGTAGACCTCGCTTTGCGCGGGCATCGCGCCGGGGGCGTGGGGCGGGCGGTTCAGATCGTAGATCAACCGCGAGACATCGGCGGCGACCAGCGGCGCGTCAAGCCGCCGCGACAGCGCCCGCGCCAATCCGAATGCGCCGGGATCCCATGCAATGTGGGCTGAACGCGCCTCCTCGGTAAGGCCAAGCGTGCCATATTCCACGGGAAAGCGGTTCGAGGCATGTTCGCAGACCAGAACGAACGGACCGGGCGCACCCGGCGCCACGACCGTCAGAATCCCATTGCTGTCGTCTGCCCTGTCCTGCATGCAGCCAGTCCTCCCTGCGCCAGAGGTTCCATTGCCGCGCCCCTGCCTGTCAAGATCGTTTCAGAAATGTTCCTCTGTTAAGATCGTTACGGTCCGCGCTATGCTCTCCCGGCGGAAGCGGGGCAGAAGGCGGCCGATGGTGGGAACCGGAACTACGCTGGAACAGCAGATCAGGCAGTCCTTCGACGGCCTCACCCGGGCCGAGCGGCAGCTTGCCAGCCACATCACGCGGAACTACCCGGTATCGGCGCTGGGGTCGATCACCGCGCTGGCGCGGGCCGCCGAGGTCTCGACCCCTACAGTCGTGCGGCTGGCACAGAAGCTGGGTTTCAAGGGCTATCCCGATCTTCAGTCCCATCTGCGCGCCGAGGTTGAAGAGCGGTTGATCTCACCGCTGGTCAAGCATGACCGCTGGGCGGGTGGCGTGCCCGATACCCACATCCTCAACCGCTTTGCCGATGCCGTCGTCGCCAACCTTCAGGCGACGCTGGGGCAGATCGACCACGCCGATTTCGACGCCGTCGCCGATCTGATGGCCGATCCGGCGCGTCGTATCTTTGCCGCCGGCGGGCGCGTGACGCAGGCGATGGCGGATTACTTCGTCAGCCACCTTCAAGTGATGCGCCCCGGCGTGACGCTGATCACGGACACCACCAACGCCTGGCCCGCGCTGATCGACATGGGGCCGGGCGCGGTGCTTCTGGTCTTTGACATCCGCCGCTATGGCAGCTCGATCCTGCAACTGGTCGAGATGGCGGCCGAACAGGGGGCCGAGGTGGTCGTGATCACCGACCAGTGGGTTTCCCCCGCCGCCGAACGGGCGCGCTTCCGCCTGTCGGCCCATGTCGAGGCGCCTTCCGCCTGGGATTCGACGGCCGTGATTCATGTGCTTGTCGAGACCCTGCTGGCGGCGGTCGAGGCGCGATCCTGGGACAGCACGCAGGCACGGATGAAGCGCCTGGAAGACCTGTATACGCGCGCCCGTGTCTTTCGCCGGCAGAAGTGACCCCGCCCCTACGGGTCTTGCAGAAGCAGCAGGTCACTGGCCAGAAGCGACAGCCGCACATCGGACCCCGGCGCCGGGGGCGGCGCATCGGTGCTGTTGAAGGTGTCGAAGGCCAGTTCCGACCCGTCGACCCGCGCCCGGATGCGGATGACCGATCCCAGGAAATCGACCGAAGTGATCTTGCCCTCCAGAATCGTATCGCGGCCCGGCTGCACCCCCAGCGCGATCATCTCGGGCCGGGCGGCCAGCGTCACCCGGCCGGCGGGCAGGGCACGCCGCAAGCTGGTCTCGGTTCCGCCGATGCGGACGCGGCCCGTGGCAGGGTCGATCACATCGGCTTCCAGCGTGTTCAGCATGCCGACGAAATTGGCCACGAACTTCGTCGCCGGCCGGTTGTAGACCTCGAATGGGGTGCCCACCTGTTCGGCCCGGCCGCCGTGCATCACGACGACCCGGTCGGACATCGACAGCGCCTCTTCCTGGTCGTGGGTCACGAAGATGGTGGTGATGCCCAGCTTTTTCTGGATGGCGCGGATCTCGTTGCGCAAGGACACCCGCACCTTCGCGTCCAGCGCCGACAGCGGTTCATCCAGCAACAGCACCTGCGGACTGGGCGCCAGCGCCCGGGCCAGCGCGACACGCTGCTGCTGGCCTCCCGACAGCTGGAACGGAAACCGGTCGCCCAGGTCGGGCAGGCCGATCAGCTTCAGCATCTCGGCCACGCGGGCCGTGCGTTCGGCCCGGGGCCTGCCTGCGACCTTCAGCCCGAAGCCGATGTTGTCGGCGACCGTCAGGTTCGGAAACAGCGCATAAGCCTGAAACACCATGCCGATATTGCGCTGGTTCGGGCGCAGGTTCACCACGTCCTTCCCGCCGATGACGATGCGCCCGGTGGAAGGGGTCTCGAACCCGGCGACCATGCGCAAAACGGTGGTCTTGCCGCAGCCGGACGGACCCAGAAGCGAAACGAACTCCCCCTTCTCGATGGTCAAATTGAAGTTCTGGACCACGCGGTTGGTGCCAAAGCTCTTTTCCAGATGCTCGATCGTCAGGAAGGACATCAGCGTTGTGCTTTCGTGTGTTTGGACAGCCGGGTGGCCAGCTGGATCAAGCCCATGCAGGCCCAGGTGATCGCGAAGGAAATCACCGAAAGAGCGAAGGGTTCATAAGGCTTGTTCGTGCCGATGCGCTGCAGGTAGGGGCCGAAGGCGGGCCGATCCAGAAGCGCGGCAAGGGTGTATTCGCCGATGACGATGGCGAAGGTCAGGAACGCGCCCGACAGCACCGCGACCATCACGTTGGGCAGGACGATCCGCCACAGGATCGTCACCCAGCCCGCGCCCAGGCTCTGCGCCGCCTCGGTCAGGGTCGGCACATCGATCGTGCGCAGGCCCGTGTCGATGGCGCGGTACATGTAGGGCAGCGCCAGCACCGTGTAGCCCAGGGCCAGAAGCAGGTTCGTGCCAGCCGCCGAACCGGTCAGCGGCAGGAAGCTCGAGGTGTTGTAAAGCCGGATGTAGCCGAACACGAGGACGATGGCCGGAATGACCAGCGGCAAAAGCGTGAGGAATTCGACGAAGGGCCGCGCCCAGGGCATCTTCAGGCGTACCCAGAAGGCCGTTGGCACCACGATCAGCACGCCCAGGACGATGGTGGCCAGCGCCAACGTCACCGAATAGCCGAAGGTTGCCTGGAACTCGGTGTCGCCGATCACCCGCGCATAGGCGTCCAGAGAATAGACCCCGCGACGTGCCTTCAGCGAAAACTCCGTCATGCCGAACAGCGGCACCAGCATGTAGCCCGCCGCCAGGACGAAGGCCAGCCAGCCGGTGATGCGGACCCAGAGGTTCATTTCAGCCACCGTTCCGATCTGACGCGCAGCCAGATGTAAAGTGTGTTCGCCACCGCCGTGACCACGATCATCCCGAAGGCCAGCGCATAGCCCAGGTGGGGATTGCCCAGCACGTCGCCGCGGATCTGCGCGAAAAGCAGGATCGGCACGATGTTCAGGTTCGCGCCGGTCAGCGCCATGGCCGTGGCAACGGCGCCGAAGGCATTGGCGAACAGCAGCGCGAAGGTGCCCAGAAGCGCCGGCGTCAGGATCGGCAGCGCGATCATCCGCCAGTATTGCGCACCGCTTGCCCCCAGGATCGCCGCCGCCTCGCGCCATTCGCGCTTCAGCCCGTCCAGCGCGGGCAGGATCATCAGGATCATCAGCGGCAACTGGAAAAACACATAGGCCATCGTCAGGCCCCAGAATCCGTAGATGCTGAAGCCCATCTGTTGCAGCGTCGCCATGTTGTTCGAGCGCAGCATGACGTTCACAAGGCCCACCGGACCCAGCGTCGCAATGAAGGCAAAGGCCAGCGGCACGCCGGCGAAGTTCGCGGCCACGCCTGAAAATGTCGTTGCCGCCCCGCGCAGCGCCTTCGGAACCGCGCCGAAGGCCAGCGCCGCGCTAACGGCAAAACCGGCGACTCCGCCCAGCAGGGCCGAGACGAAGGAAATCTTGATCGACACCCAGAAGGCCGAGGGAATGTTCCCCGAGTTCATCATCCGGATGTTGTCGAGAGTGAACGTGCCGTCAGGCGCCTGGAAGGCGCCGGTGACGATCTTGAACGTCGGAAGAATCAGGAACAGCAGGCAGAACAGCAGGAAGGGCAAGAGCCCGGCCCATAGGCTCAGCAGCTTCGGGACATTGGTGCGCAAACTGGTTCCCCCGGGGATTGGCCGGCCCGGGTTGCCCGGGGCCGGCCAAAGGATCATTCGACTTTCGCGCCGACGACGGTGTCCCAGCCGCCGGTCACGGCTTCCTTGTTGGCGGCCTGCTCTTCCACGGTCGGGAAATAGGCAGCGTCATAGGCGGCCGCCGGGGGCAGCTTGTCCATGACTTCCTGCGGGATCACCTTCCGCTCCACCAGGTCCTTGAAGCGGATCGGGTGGCAGTAGCCCTTCAGCCAGCCAAGCTGACCTTCGTCCGAATAAAGGTATTCCATCCACAGCTTCGCGGCGTTCGGATGCGGCGCATAGGCGCTGATGCCCTGCACATAGACGCCCGCGAGCGTGCCCGAGGACGGGATCACGACGTCCATCGGCGGGTTGCCATTCATGCCATCGCGCCAGGCCAGCAGGTTGTAGTCCCAGGCGGCGACGATCGGGGTCGCGCCCTGGGCGATGGTGCCCGACTTCGAGGTAACCGGAACGAAGTTGCCGGCCTTGTTCAGCTCGGCGAAGAACTCGAGGCCCTTCTCGCCCGATTCCTTGCCCGCCTTGCCGCCGCGCGACATGCCCGAGGACATGATCGCCAGGATCGCCTGGTTCGAGGCGCGGGGGTCGCCGGTCAGCGCGACCTGGCCCTTGTATTCCGGTTTCAGCAGGTCTGCCCAGTCGGCCGGGACATTCGCCACCAGATCCTTGTTCACGCCGAAGGCCATCACGCCGTAATAGTCGCCATACCAGGCGCCATCCGCATCCTTCAGGTTTTCCGGAATGCTGTCCCAGGTCGACACCTTGTAGGGCATCAGAAGCCCTTCGGATTTCATCTGCGGACCGAAGGCCAGACCCACGTCCACGACGTCGGGCGCCTGCGGGCCCTTGTTGTCCTTGTTGGCCTTGATCGCCTCGACCTCGTCGGCCGAGCTGCCGTCGGGGTTCAGTTCGTTGATGGTGATTTCCGGGTACTTCGCCTTGAAGCCCTCGATGACCGCGCCGTAACCGCACCAGTCATGCGGCAGCGCTATGGTGGTCAGCTGACCTTCCTTCTTGGCGGCGGCCTCGATGTCGGCCAGCGTCTCGGCGCTGACCAAGGCAGTCGAAGCCAGAAGCGCACCCGCGCTGGCAGCCAGCACGACACGTTTCATCATCATGAAAAATACTCCCCATAAGTCGCGCGGCGGCAGCCTGCGCGTTGTCGCTCTAAGCACCGTCGGTGACAGTTTCACGACAGGCCCGGCGCCCCAAGCTAATACCGGTTCGGGAATTGTTGCAATCTTTGCGTCATAAATCTGTTACAGATTGCGGGGTTTCCCGCAGCCAGTTATCCGCAAGGCGGACTTTCCCCACGCCCGAAAAGCGCGCCAACCGGTCCAGTTCCGCCGACAGTTGCGCCATGCGCCCGCGGCCCATGCGCAAACCCGGTTCGGGCCAGAAGGCGGTGACGGACAGCACATCTTCCTGACGCAGCGTCTTCATGTCGATCCGCCCGATCAGCCGTTCGGCTTCCAGCACCGGAAAGACGTAATAGCCATAGCGGCGGCGCGCTTCGGGAACGAAAACCTCGATTCGGTAATGGAAGCCGAACAGCCGCTCGGCCCGGGCGCGATCGCGGAGCGCGGGGTCGAAGGGCGACAGCACGCGGATGCGCGCCGGCGCGGGGGGCAAGTCGGGGGCTTCGGCCAAAAGCCCCGGCGGGGCGAAGCTGCGGCGCAGGCTGCCATCCGCGCCCTCGACCTCGATCTGTTCCAGGCGGCCCTCGGACATCTGCGCGGCGCACCAGGACTTCGCTTCGTCCGGCGTGACCTTGTCCCAGAACGCCGCCACCTCGCCGCTGGTGGCGAAGCCCAGGCGCGCCATCGCGGTACGGCAGGCCCAGTCGATGGTTTCCTCGGGCGGCACTTCCGGCAGGGGCGGATAGACACGTTCGGCCAGGTCATAGATCTTGGCGAACCCGTCGCGGCGGGTCACGGCGACCTGGCCCGTGTGCCACAGGAATTCCAGCGCGGCCTTCGACGGATGCCAGTCCCACCAGCCGCCCTTGCCCCGCGCCTCATCCAGACCCACCTCGCCCGAGCCGACGGGACCATGGTCGCGGATATGGGCCAGAACCCCCTCCAGACGCTGTTCGAACTCCGGCCCCTGCCAGTTGCGATAGCGTTCGCGCAGCCGCTCGGCGCGGCGGGTGAACCGCAGTTGCCAATGCGGCAGGAAGGCGGTCGGAATGACCGAAGCGTCGTGGGTCCAGTGTTCGAACAGCGTCCTGTCACGTTCCAGCAGCGGCTTCAGGTTCGCCGGGCGGTAGGCGGGCCGCCGCGACCACAGGATCATGTGATGCGCGCGTTCGACCGTGTTGATGCTGTCGACCTGCACGAAGCCCAGCCGTTCGATCAGCGCCAGAAGATCCGCCCCCGTGGCCTTGCCCGCAGGCGCGTCACCCAGGCCGCTGCGGTGCAGCCAGACACGCCGCGCCAGATCGTTGGGCAGCCGCGGCAGCATGGCCTAGCCGCCCCAGGTGCGTTCCAGCACGGAAAGCCAGTTCCGCCAGGCGATCTTTTCCACGAGCGCCTCTCCGAAACCGTGGCGGCACAGCGCATCCAGCAGCCTCGGGTTGCCAGCGACATCGCCAATTTCGGTGGGCACCGTCGCGCCGTCGAAATCCGAGCCAAGACCCAGGTGGTCCTCGCCGAGGATCGACAGCAGGTGATCGAGATGGCGCAGGATCGGATCCCAGCCCGTAAACGGCTTCTGTCGTCCGTTCGGGTCGAGGAACACGGTCGCGTAGTTCAGCCCCACCATGCCGCGGCTTTCGGCGATCTGGCGCAGCTGCCGGTCGGTCAGGTTGCGGGTCGACGGCGTGACGGCATGCGCGTTCGAATGCGTGGCGACCAGCGGCGCATCTGAAATCGCCGCCACGTCGTTGAAGCCCTTTTCGTTCAGGTGCGACAGGTCGACCATGATCTTCAGCCGGTTGCATTCGCGGACAAGCCCGATCCCTGCGGGCGTTAGCCCTTCGCCGGTGTCGGGCGTGCCGGGGTAGCGGAAGGGCACGCCGTGGCCAAAGATCGTCGGGCGCGACCAGACCGGCCCCAGCGACCGCAGGCCCGCCCCATGCCAGACATGCAGCGCATCCAGGTCCGCGCCGATCGCCTCGGCCCCTTCGAAGTGCAGGATCGCCGCGATGCGGCCTGCGGCCATGGCCGCGCGGATGTCGGCCACGCTGCGGCATATGGACAGGGTTCCCGTGCGCTCCATCCACATCAGGTGGCCGACCTTGGCCAGCGCCACAGGCCCGGCCGCCGTCTGATCGATCAGCTTGGGCAAAGGCACCTCGTAGGGCGGGTTGTCCATCAGCAGGTCGTAATCCACGCCATCGGGATCAACCGGGCTGGGGATGTAGACGGCGAAGAAGCCGCCCGCGAAGGCGCCCGCCTTGCAGCGCGGCAGGTCCATATGGCCGGTGCCGTCGCCGTGAAGCCACAGCATCTCGCGCGCGGCGGGGGCGCGGTAGAGACGCAGGAGAAAGTCGTTGTGGCCGTCAAAGATCGGGGTCATTGCGGGTTCCTTTGTTCCGGGGCCGAGACTGCGCCCCCCGATGCGCCGATTTCAAGCCCCATCTGTACCGGGCGGCAGGCGCCCCGGCCCCGGTGCCGCCTTTTCACGCCGCGCGAAGGGGCTGGACAGCGGCCGGGGGATGCCGTGTCCTGACACCCGACCGAAGGAGAACACCATGACCGCAACCCGTGCGCCGCTAGCCTCGATCATCGCCCAGGGCCGAGGGGAGGAACCCGCCGACATGGTTCTGCGGGGCGGCCGGGTGTTTGACCTGATCACGGGCGATCTGGTGGAAACCGACGTGGCGATCTGCGGCGATACCATCGTCGGCGTCTTCGAGCCGGGCTATGAAGGCCGGCGGGTGATCGACGTGTCGGGCGCCGTCCTTGTGCCGGGTTTCATCGACACGCATCTGCATATCGAATCGAGCCTGGTGACGCCCTTCGAATTCGACCGCTGCGTCACCCCGCGCGGGATCACGACCGCGATCTGCGATCCGCATGAAATCGCGAATGTCTGCGGGCTGGCGGGGATCGACTATTTCCTGCGCGCCTCGGGCGAAACGGTGATGGACATCCGGGTGCAGCTGTCGTCCTGCGTGCCCTCGACCCATATGGAAACGACGGGCGCCAAGCTGAGCGCCGCCGACCTGGCGCCGTTGATGGACCATCCGCGGGTGATCGGCCTGGCGGAGTTCATGAATTATCCCGGCGTCCTTGGTAGCGATCCGGGTTGCCTGGAAAAGCTGGAGGCCTTTCGCGGCCGCCACATCGACGGCCATGCCCCCCTGCTGACAGGACGCGACCTGAATGCCTATGTCGCGGCGGGCATCCGGACCGAGCATGAGGCGACCAGCGCCGCCGAGGCGATGGAGAAGCTGCGCAAGGGAATGCGGGTGCTGATCCGCGAAGGGTCGGTCTCGAAAGACCTGCACGCGCTGGCTCCGATCATCACCGAGCGGCACGCGCCCTACATCTGCTTCTGCACCGATGACCGCAATCCGCTGGACATCGCCGAGCTGGGGCATCTGGATCACATGATCCGCACGGCCATCGCGCTGGGCGCCGATCCGCTGGCGGTCTACCGCGCGGCCAGCCTTTCGGCAGCCGAGGCTTTCGGGTTGAAGGACCGCGGATTGATCGCGCCGGGCAAGCGTGCCGACATCGTGGTGCTGGACAGTCTGGAAAGCTGCCGGGCGCGGATGGTGCTGGCCGGGGGCGTGGTGGCGGACGCGGCGGCCTTTGCCGCGCGCGGAACGGTCGCGCCGGTGGGGCGGCAGTCGGTCAAGGCGCCGGTGGTCGAGGCGCGGCAGTTCCGCTCGGTCTCCAACCACAGTGAGACCCCGGTCATCGGCATCATGCCCGGCAAGATCATCACCGAGCACCGGATCGAAACCATCGTGGCCGAGGATGGCGACAAGCGTCCCGATCCGGCGCGCGACCTGATGCGAATCGCGGTGGTCGAACGGCACGGGCGGAACGGCCACGTCGCCATCGGTTTCGTGACGGGATTCGGAATGCAGTCCGGCGCCATCGCGGCGACGGTCTGCCACGACCACCACAACATCGTGGCCGTGGGGGCAGATTACGACGACATGGCGCTGGCCGTGAACCGACTGTCGGGAATCGAGGGCGGATTTGTCGTGGCCGAGCGGGGCCGTATCCTCGCCGAACTGGCGCTGCCGGTTGCGGGGCTGATGAGCCTGGAGCCCTTCGAGGCGGTGGAGCGCCAGCTCCATGCCCTGCGCAGCGCCGCCCGATCGCTGGGGGTGACGCTGGAGGAACCCTTCCTGCAACTGGCTTTCCTGGCCCTGCCGGTGATCCCGCACCTGAAGATCACCGACCACGGGCTGGTGGACGTGGATCGCTTCGAGGTGATCGGCTGATCCATCAGGACAGGTGGAAAGCAACGTCGGAATCGTGCAGGATGGCCGGCGTTGCCGGGGCTCTGCCCCGGACCCCGGGATATTTGGACCAAGATGAAGGCAGACGTGCAGAAACGCCCCGAGCCACTGGCGGCGGGAGAAGCGACCGACGACGGGGTGATCCCGATCGGTGTCGCGCATTTTCCGATCAAGGGACCGGTGGTGACGCGGGACTATGCCTTTGTCCTGCTGCCGCGCTTCACGCTTCTGGCCTTTTCCTCGGCCGTGGAACCGCTTCGGATCGCGAACCAGCTGTCGCAAAAGCCGCTGTATCGCTGGCGTGTCCTGTCGCAGGACGGGCGGCCGGTGAATTCATCGTCAGGGATCTCGGTCGAGGTGCAGGCGGGGCTGGTGGGTTTGCCGCGCGCGACCTCGGTAATCGTCTGTTCGGGGACCGACGCGCATGACGCGGCCGGTCGTCCGGTGCTGGACTGGTTGCGGGAACATGCGGCGCATGGGGGAGAGTACGGCGGCATCTGCACCGGCGCCTTCACGTTGGCGCGGGCGGGGCTGCTGGCGAACCGGCGCTATACCGTGCACTGGGAGAATCAGGCCGGATTTCGCGAGCTGTTCGTCGACCATGACCCGAGTCCGCGGATCTACGAGATCGACGGGCCGTTGATGACCTGTGGAGGCGGTGCCGCCTCGACCGACATGATGCTGGCGGTGATCGCCCGGCACCACGGCGAGGAGTTCGCCCATCGTGTGGGCGACATGTGCCTGCACGGGACGCCGCGGAAGGCCGAGGCGCCGCAGACCTCATCGGTGGCGCTGGCGATCGGGTCGCGCAACACGCGGCTGATCCGGGTGATCCGGTTGATGCAGCGGAACCTCGAGACCCCCTTGTCGCTGGAGGAGCTGGCGGATGCGGCGGGCTATTCGACCCGGCAGCTGGAGCGGCAGTTCCGGGCCGTGCTGAACGAGACGCCCAGCCGCTACTACCGCAACCTGCGCATCGATCTGGGGCGAAGCCTGCTGTTCGAGACCGAGCTTTCGGTGACCGAGATCGCCGCCGCGACGGGATTCGAGACGGCCAACCACTTTGCCAAGGTCTTTCGGGAACGCTTTGGCGTGTCGCCGCGCAGCGCCCGCGCCATCCTGTAACCGGCGCAAACAGCTTGACTTGCAATTTTACCGGATGGTTAATCCCGTTTCACGAACGTCTCGCGGGGCTGTGATCGCGCGGGGCGAAACGAACCAACGGGGAAATCGCATGTTCCATTCTCGCAAGCTGCTGGCGGCTTCGGTTGCCGTCTTCGCGCTGTTCGCCGGGCCGGGCCTGGTTGCGGCGGAAACGCCTGCCGACACGCTGGTCCAGGCCTGGGCCATCGACGACATCATCAGCCTGGACCCCGCCGAGGTGTTCGAGCTTTCGACGTCGGAAATGCTGGGCAACAGCTATGAAACCCTGATCGGCTATGACCCCAAGGACGTGACCAAGCTGTTCGGCAAGGTGGCGGACAGCTGGACGGTATCCGAGGATGGCAAGACCATCAGCTTCAAGATCAAGGAAGGCCGCACCTTCGCCAGCGGCAACCCCATCACCGCCGATGATGTGGTCTATTCCTTTGTCCGCACGATCAAGATGGACAAGTCACCGGCCTTCATCCTGGGCCAGTTCGGCCTGACGCCGGACAATGTCGAACAGATGGTCGTCAAGACCGGCGACAATTCCTTCGACTTCAAGATGGACAAGGCCTATGCGCCGTCCTTCGTGCTGTATTGCATGACGGCCACGGTCGCCTCGATCGTCGACAAGAAGCTGGTGGCCGAGCATGAGGTGAACGGCGATTTCGGCTATGAATGGCTGAAAACCAACTATGCCGGGTCGGGCCCCTACATCATCCGCGAATGGCGCCCGAACGAGGCGGCGGTGCTGGAGCGGAACGAGAATTATTCGGGTGAAAAGGCCACGATGGCGCGCGTCATCTACCGCCATGTTCCCGAAGGCGCGACGCAGCGGCTGATGCTGGAAAAGGGTGACGTGGACATCGCGCGCAACCTGGGCGCCGAGGAAATCGAAGGGCTGAAGTCGAACCCGGATGTCGCCTTCCAGGAAGGTGCCAAGGGCACGCTCTACTACTTCAGCCTCAACCAGAAGAACGAGACGCTTGCCAAGCCGGAAGTGGCCGAGGCGATGAAGTATCTGGTCGACTACCAGGCGATCGCCGACACGATCATGCGCGGCAAGGTGAAGGTGCACCAGACCTTCCTGCCCGAAGGCTTCCTGGGCGCGCTGAATGAAAACCCCTATTCGCTGGATGTGGCCAAGGCCAAGGAGCTGCTGGCGAAAGCCGGGTTGCCCGATGGCTTCACCGTGACGATGGACACCCGCAACACCCCCGAAATCACCGGGATGGCGCAGGCGATCCAGGGCACCATGGCGCAGGCCGGCATCAAGATCGAGATCGTGCCGGGCGACGGTCAGCAGACGCTGACCAAGTATCGTGCCCGGAACCATGACATCTACATCGGTGTCTGGGGACCGGATTATCAGGACCCGCACACCAACGCCGACACCTTCGCCAAGAACCTCGACAATTCCGACGGGGCGACGGCGAAGCCCCTGGCCTGGCGCAACGCCTGGGACCCGAAGGACCTGTCCGCCAAGGTCGACGCCGCGGTGATGGAGGCCGATCCGGCCAAGCGCGCCGCGATGTATCAGGAGATGCAGAAAGAGATCCTCGCCAATTCGCCCTACGTCATCATGTTCCAGCAGATCGAGGTCGCGGGCCTGCGGAGCAATGTGAAGGGCTTCATCGTCGGGCCGTCGTTCAATGACAACAACTACGTCTATGTGACGAAGTAAGGAAATGGCTGTGGATGCCAAAGACGAGGGGCGCCACAGCGCCCTTCTGTCCTTTCTGAACCGCGCCGGGCGGCTGGTCGTGACGGTGGCGCTGACCTTTCTGGGTCTGCTTCTGGCGACCTTCCTGATTGGCCGCGTGGTCCCCATCGACCCGGTTCTGGCAGTCGTGGGCGACCGGGCCACGCAATCGACCTATGACCAGGCCTACAAGGCGCTGGGGTTGGACAAGTCGCTGGCCGAACAGTTCTGGATCTACCTGCAAAAGGTCGTCACCGGCGATTTCGGCACCAGCTTCATGACGAAGCGTCCGATCCTGGAAGACATCGCCCGCACCTTTCCCGCGACGCTGGAGCTTGCGACAGCTGGCATCCTGATCGGCACGATCCTGGGCATCCCCGTGGGTGTCTGGGCAGCGGTGCGGCAGGGGAAGCTTTTCGATCAGATCGTGCGCGTGCTGGGGCTTGTGGGTTATTCCGCGCCGATCTTCTGGCTCGCGCTGGTCGGGCTTTTGCTGTTTTACGCCAAGCTGGGCTGGGTGTCGGGGCCGGGGCGGATCGACATATCCAATGAATATGTCATCACCCGGCAGACCGGCATCATGCTTCTGGACACGGCGCTGCAAGGCGAATGGGACGCGTTCCGCAATGCGGTGTCGCATCTTGTGCTGCCTGCCTCGCTGCTGGGCTATTTTTCGCTGGCCTATATCAGCCGCATGACCCGCAGTTTCATGCTGAACGAACTCAGCCAGGAATACATCACCACCGCCCGCGTGAAGGGCGTGCCGGAATGGCGGATCATCTGGGTCCATGCGCTGCGCAATGCGGCCGTGCCGCTGGTGACGGTGGTGGCGCTGTCCTATGCCACGTTGCTGGAAGGATCGGTGCTGACGGAAACGGTCTTTGCCTGGCCGGGCCTGGGGCTTTACCTGACCAACAGCCTGCAAAGCGCCGACATGAATGCGGTGCTGGGCGCGACCATCGTCGTGGGTGCGGTCTTCATCGGGCTGAATTTGCTGTCGGACTTGCTGTACGGTCTGCTTGACCCCCGGATCCGGAGGCGCACATGACCGAACTTTCGCGCCGTGACTGGCTTCTGTCGGATCACCCCGCGTCGCGCCGGCAGGCACGTCTGGGGCAGGCCTATCGCACCTGGCTGGGCTTTCGCGGCAACTGGCTGGCGATGGTCGGCCTTGGCGTCGTGATCTTGCTGATCCTGCTGGCGATCTTTGCTGACGTGATCGCGCCTTTCGATCCGCTGATCCCCGGCGATCTGCGCACCGAACGGTTCCTGCCGCCCGGATCGGGCGCGCATCTGCTGGGCACCGATGATCAGGCGCGAGACATCTTCAGCCGCATCGTCCACGGATCGCGCCTGACGCTGATGGTGGTGGCGCTGGTTTCGGTCATTGCCACACCCATCGGGATGATCGTGGGCACGACCGCCGGGTATTTCGGCGGCTGGACCGATGCGATCCTGATGCGGATCACCGACATCTTCCTGGCCTTCCCGCGCCTGATCCTGGCGCTGGCTTTCGTGTCGGCGCTGGGGCCGGGGATCGAGAATGCGATCATCGCCATCGCCATCACGTCCTGGCCGCCCTATGCGCGGCTGGCGCGGGCCGAAACGCTGACCATCCGCGACAGCGATTTCATCAATGCGGCACGGCTTCAGGGGGCGTCATCGCTGCGCATCCTTTGGGGGCATGTGACGCCCTTGTGCCTGTCGTCGGTCATCATCCGGGTCACGCTGGACATGGCCGGGATCATCCTGACGGCGGCGGGTCTTGGCTTCCTGGGCCTTGGTGCGCAACCGCCGCAGCCCGAATGGGGCGCGATGATCGCCAGTGGTCGGCAATTCCTGCTGGACTTCTGGTGGGTGGCCACCATGCCCGGCATCGCGATCTTCATCGTCAGCCTGGGCTTCAACCTTCTGGGCGACGGCTTGCGCGACGTGCTGGACCCGAAGGCAAGGAAATGACCATGGCGCCGCTTCTGACCGTCGAAGACCTGCGCGTGACCTTCCCCACCCGCCGCGGCCCGTCCGAGGTGGTGCGCGGTGTCAGCTTCACCTTGGGTCGCGAACGGCTGGGGATCGTGGGCGAAAGCGGCTCGGGCAAGTCGCAGACCGGACGTGCGATCCTGGGGCTGACCCCGCGCCCGGGGGTGATGACCGCGAAACTGCTCGACTTCGACGGGATCGACCTGCGCAGCGCCACGCCGGCCCAGTGGCGCAAATTGCGCGGGGCGCGGCTGTCGATGGTGATGCAGGACCCGAAGTTCAGCCTGAATCCCACCATGACCATCGGCCAGCAGCTGACGGAAATGCTGCGCTTTCATGCCCGCATGTCCGCTGCCGAAAAACAGCGCGCCGCGCTGGCGATGCTGGAAGCCGTGCAGATTCGCGATCCCGACCGGGTGTTCCGCGCCTATCCGCATGAACTGTCGGGTGGCATGGGGCAGCGGGCGATGATCGCCATGATGCTGGTCACCGAACCCGACCTGCTGATCGCGGATGAACCGACCAGCGCCCTGGACGTGACCGTGCAGGTCGAGGTGCTGCGCATCCTGGACCGGCTGGTGCGTGACCGCGGCATGGGCCTGATCTTCATCAGCCATGACCTGCGGCTGGTGGGCAGTTTCTGCGACCGGGTGCTGGTGATGTATGCCGGCCGCGTGGTCGAGGAACTGAAGGCCAGCGATCTGGACAAGGCCAGCCATCCCTATACCCGCGGCCTGATGAACTGCCTGCCGCAGATCGACCGGGACGTGCGGCCCCTGCCGGTTCTGCAACGAGACGAGGCCTGGGCGCGATGACAGACCCGCTTCTGGAAACCCGCGATCTGGACGTGACCTTCCGCCGGGGCCGCGACCGGGTGCCTGCGGTGCGGGGCGTCTCGCTTTCGGTCCGGCGCGGCGAAAGCTACGGGATCGTGGGCGAAAGCGGCTCGGGCAAGTCGACGGTGCTGCGGGCGATCTGCGGTCTGGCGCCGGTCAGCGGCGGGCAGATCCTGCTGGACGGCGTACCGATCCCAACCCCGCGCGATGCCGCCTTCTATCGCCGCGTCCAGATGGTGTTCCAGGACCCCTACGCCAGCCTGCATCCCCGCCACACGATCGACCGCGTGCTGTCGGAACCGTTGGCGATCCACGGCTTTGACCGGCGCGAGGAACGGATCGAACGCGCGCTGTCGGAAGTCGGCCTGGGAGAAGGCTTCCGCTTCCGCTATCCGCACCAGCTGTCGGGCGGCCAGCGTCAGCGGGTTGCCGTGGCGCGTGCCCTGATCCTGGAACCGCAGGTCCTGCTGCTGGATGAGCCGACATCCGCGCTTGACGCCTCGATCCAGGCCGAGGTGCTGAACCTGCTGGACCGCATCCGGGCCGAACGCGGCCTGACCTATGTGATGGTCAGCCATGACCTGGCGGTCGTTGCGCATATGTGCGACCGGCTGATGGTGATGCAGCACGGACGCAGGGTCGAGGAACTGACACGCGATCAGTTGCGCGCGAAGGCTGCAACGACCGACTACACCCGGCAACTGCTGGCGGCCTCGCGCGGCTATACTCCGGCCGATTGACCCCTGCGGCGCTTTCCACCCTTGACCCTGTTGCAGGGCAGGACGAACCTGTGGCCAGCCCCCGCGAACGGGGCCTGCCGGAAAGATCATCGTGCACCCAGAAGCCCCGACCCAGACCGAAGCCCTGCTGGCGCGCCTTGTCAGCTTTGACGTGACCAGTGCCGACAGCAACCTGGGCCTGATCGACTGGGTGGAACATTACCTGCGCACCCTTGGCTTTGCCGTCCACCTTGTCCCGGACGAGGGCGGGCAGAAGGCCGGGCTTTTCGCCAGCATCGGCCCGCGCCGACCGGGCGGCGTGCTTCTGTCGGCACATTCCGATGTCGTGCCGGTCGAGGGCCAGAACTGGACCCGGCCGCCCTTCGAGCTGAGCCGCGACGGCGGGCGGCTGTACGGGCGCGGGACGACGGACATGAAGGGCTTTCTGGCCTGTGTCCTGGCCGCCGCCGATCTGGCGGCACGTGCCAACCTGGCCGAACCTTTCAAGATCGCGCTATCCTATGACGAAGAAGTCGGCTGCCTCGGCATCGCAAAGATGATCGGTCAGCTGGAAGCGACGATCGGCCTGCCGCGCCTGGTGATCGTGGGCGAACCGACGGGGATGCAGGTCGTCATCGGCCACAAGGGCAAGGTCGCCTGGCGGATGACCGCGACGGGACAGGCGGGCCATTCCTCGCTGGCGCCGCGCTTCCGCAATGCACTTTTCCCCATGGCCGAGTTCCTTCTGGCGCTGCGCGAGGAACAGGCGATCCTGGCCCGGGACGGGGTGCGGGATGACGGCTACGACATCCCCCATTCGACGCTGCATCCCGGGCTGGCCTCGGGCGGGGTGGTGCTGAACATCGTTCCGGAGCGGGCCGACGTCGAGTTCGAACTGCGCCACCTGCCGGGCGACGACTCCGAGGCCATCGAAGCCCGCATCGCGGCGCGCGCCGCGGCCATCGCCGCCGCCGCCGGGGACACGGGCGCGATCCGGGTCGAGCGGATCAACACCTATCCGGGCTTTGCCATCCCAGCCGATGACCCCGCGGTGGACGAGGTGCGGTCCTGGACGGGTGGCACGGCGACGGCCAAGGTGGGATTTGGCACCGAAGCCGGATTCTTCGCGGAAACCGGCGCGGCGGTCGTGGTCTGCGGCCCCGGCCGGATCGACCAGGCCCACAAGCCGGACGAATTCATCGAAAGGGCCCAGCTTGCCGCCTGCGATGCGATGCTGGCGCGGCTGGTTGAAAGCCTGACCGCCTGAGCGCGGCCC
Source organism: Rhodobacteraceae bacterium QY30 (assembly GCA_002356635.1). Classification (GTDB taxonomy): domain Bacteria; phylum Pseudomonadota; class Alphaproteobacteria; order Rhodobacterales; family Rhodobacteraceae; genus QY30. Next base: position 3,040,527 of record CP023454.1, on the reverse strand, counting down.
GAGACTCGGTCCGTTTTCGTTTCTGGAACCAATCCATCCACGGATCGTCACTATGGGCGGCACGGAAACCATGTCCGGCCCGCCCGCCGGAATATCCCGCCGCGCCGGGGTCCGGGATGCATTGTGCTTTGCACGCAGCAATTGATTCCCGTTATATTGGCAGCAGGAAAGGTCGGGGGTGCCCGGTTGGTCGGCCTCTCCGCGGTCTGGGGTGTGTGGGAGTGGTGAAATGGGTGTTGGACAGAAGATTGCGGCGGAAAATGCCGGCTGGACGTTCGGGGCCAATGTCCCCGACACTTTCGTGGACCACATTCGCCTGTCGGTGCCCCTTTACGACTCGGGCCATGACCTGATCTGCCAGCTGACCGATTTTTTCGTGAAGAACGACAGCGTCGTCTACGAGATCGGCACCTCGACCGGCGAGCTGATCCGAAAGATGGCCGAGCACAACGCTCGCAAGTCCGGCGCGCGCTTCATTGGCATGGACGTAGAGCCGGCAATGGTGAAGGCGGCAGAGAAACACTGCGCCGAAGTTCCCGCGATTACGATCCTGAACGCCGATGCCCGCCACCTGGACATGGAGAAGGCTGACATGATCGTCAGCTATTACACCATGCAGTTCGTTCCGCCGCGTTACCGCCAGGAACTGTTCGACAAGATCTATGCCAACCTGAACTGGGGCGGGGCCTTCGTGATGTTCGAAAAGGTCCGCGGCCCGGATGCCCGCTTCCAGGACATCATTTCGCAGCTTTACAATGACTTCAAGACCCGCAACGGCTTCTCGGCCGAAGAGATCGTCGAAAAATCCCGCAGCCTGAAGGGGGTTCTTGAACCCTTCTCCACCCAGGGCAACCTTGATCTGATGGCGCGGGCCGGGTTCAAGGATGTCGTCTCGATCCAGAAATACCTGTGCTTTGAAGGCTTCCTGGCCATCAAGTGACCGGAAGGCAGGCGGATCATGAAGATTCGTCTTAATTCTGTCGACACTGTTCCCGATACCGGAAGAATCTGGAACAGTGCTGCGATGGCGGGGCTCCGCTCTTTGGAGGCCCCGGAAGAAACGCGGAAGTTGGAAGCATGAGCATCACGTCGAAGCGCATCCTTGTTACGGGCGGCGCAGGATTTCTTGGGTCGCATCTGTGCGAACGGCTTCTTGGAGAGGGGCACGACGTTCTGTGCGTCGACAACTTCTTCACCGGCCGGCGGTCGAACGTGGCGCATCTGATGGACAGCCCGCGGTTCGAGGTCATGCGCCATGACGTGACCTTCCCGCTGTATGTCGAGGTGGACGAGATCTACAATCTGGCCTGCCCGGCCAGCCCGATCCATTACCAGCACGACCCGGTGCAGACGACCAAGACATCGGTGCATGGCGCGATCAACATGCTGGGGCTGGCCAAGCGCCTGCGCGCAAGGATCCTTCAGGCCAGCACGTCCGAGGTCTACGGCGATCCGGTGGTGCACCCCCAGACCGAGGATTACTGGGGCAACGTCAACCCGATCGGCTTCCGGTCCTGCTATGACGAAGGCAAGCGTTGCGCCGAGACGCTGTTCTTCGATTACCACCGCCAGCACAAGCTGCGCATCAAGGTCGCCCGGATCTTCAACACCTATGGTCCGCGGATGCACCCGCAGGACGGGCGGGTCGTGTCGAACTTCATCATGCAGGCGCTGGCGGGTGAACCGATCACGATCTACGGCGCAGGGACGCAGACCCGGTCCTTCTGTTTCGTGTCGGACCTGATCGACGGTCTGGTGCGGCTGATGAACACGGGGGATGAGGTCACGGGCCCCATCAACATCGGCAACCCCGTCGAGATGACCATCCGCGAACTGGCCGAGGCGGTGATCCGCCTGACGGGGTCGTCCTCCGAACTGATCCACGCGCCGCTGCCGCATGACGATCCGGTCCAGCGCCAGCCCGACATCACCCAGGCCCGCACCCGGCTGGGGTGGGAGCCGTCGGTCGACCTGGAAACAGGGCTGGCCGCGACCATCGCCTACTTCCGCGACCTTCGCCAGACATTGGCGGCCGACAAGGGCACCCATCCATGAGCCTTGTGTCCGATCGTCCCGTCGCCTCCCGTGTCCTGGCCGGCCCGGTCTGGATCGCGATGGCCCTGGCTGCGATGCTTTCCGTGCTGATCCTGAACGGCGCGCCGCTGTTCTATTTCGACACCGGGGGGTACGTCGCCCAAGGCGAAACCGCGCTGGGCCAGCTGGGCTGGCGCGCCGATATCCCCGCCGTCAGCACCCCCGGGCAGGACGGCGCCGCAGCCCCGGCCGCAGATGTGGCCGTGAAGGGCACCGTCGATGGTTCCCGCTCGGCGGTCTATGCGCTGTTTGCCGGGGTGTTCGACCGGCTGGGCGCGCTGGAAGGGCTGATCGCGCTGAACGTGATCGGGGTTTTCCTGTCGGTCTGGCTGATGGCGCGCGTCGTCCTTCGTTCAGGGCAGGGGACGCGGGTCGCGCCCTTCGTCGCGCTGCCGATCATCGTCGCCAGCCTGGGTTCGCTGCCGTTCTTCATCGCCTACCTGATGCCGGATGCGTTGACGCCGATCATGATCCTGAACCTGGCGCTTTTGTCCGTCTATGGCCGGCAGATGCGGTGGTGGGAAATCGCACTGGCGCTGGCGATGGCCAGCTTTGCCATCATGTCGCACCTGTCCCACCTGGCGATCGCGGTTCTGATGCTTCCGGTGGCGGTCATCGTCGGGGCGGTCCTTGGTCACCGGCGCTGGTGGCTTTTGCCGACGCTGGTCGCGGCGGTTCTGGCGGTGGGATATGGCGAACAGATGGCGCTGCGGGCGGCGGCCAGCGCCGTGGCCAAATCCGATGTCATCATCAAGCCCTTCATCACCGCGCGCCTGATCCAGGACGGCCCCGGCCGCAACTACCTGGAGCGCCATTGTCCCGATCCCGCCATCGCCACCTGCGCGCTGGCCGAGGCGTTGAGCCATTCCGACAATCCGATGCGGTTCACAGCCAGCCACATCGTCTTTCAGACCAACCCCGAACTGGGCTCCTTCCGACTGCTGCCGCCTGAGAAGCAGGTGGGCGTGGCGCAGGAACAGGTCCGCTTCTTCCTGGACGTGCTGAAGGAAGCGCCGGTCCAGACGACGCTGGCCTTCGTCCGGAACATGCTGATCCAGACGACCATGTTCTCGGTCGACATGACCATTCCCACGCCGTCGCAGCAAACCGCGAATGTCGACGTGACCGGCGCGCTTTCGGGACCGCTGGCGCTGGGGCGGCTGGCGCCGATGGATGCCTGGATCGGACCGGTCACCTTCGTGCAGACGGTGCTTTACGGCGCCGCGCTGTTGCTGATCGTGCTTCTGACCCTGTTGCCCGGACGGATCCCGGCGGAGGTGCGGGCGCTGGCGCTGGTGGTTCTGGCGGGAATCCTCGCCAATGCGCTGGTCTGCGGCGGGATCTCGCAGCCCGCCACGCGCTACGGCGCGCGGGTGATCTGGCTTCTGCCGCTGATGGCGACGCTGATGACGATGGTGGCGCTGCGCCCCTACCGGAGGGTGGAATGACAAACGTCCGCATCTCGGTGATCATGCCGGCCTGGGGCGCGGAAAAGCTCATGCCCCGGGTTCTGGCACCGCTGATCGGCATGCTGTCCCGCGGCGAGGTGGCAGAGGTGATCGTGGTCGATGACGTCTCGCCCGACCGCACGGCCGAGGTGGCGCGCAGCCTTGGGGCCCGGGTGCTGACCATGCCGAAGAACGGCGGGCCGGGCGCGGCGCGCAACTACGCCGCGCAACAGGCGGTGGGCGATGTGCTGTGGTTCGTCGACAGCGACGTGATCGCCTGGCCGGATGGCGCGCAGAAGGTGGCCGCCGCCTTTGCTGACCCGACCATCGGCGCGGTGTTCGGATCCTATGACGACACGCCCGACGGCACCCCGTGGTTTTCACGCTACAAGAACCTGACGCACCGTTTCTACCACCAGACCGCGCGGCGCGATGCCCAGACCTTCTGGGCGGGCTGCGGCGCCGTCCGCAAGGATGTGTTCCAGAAGGTCGGCGGGTTCGATGTGAACACCTACAAGGTGCCCTCGATCGAGGATATCGAACTGGGCTACCGCATCCGGGCCACCGGCGCCCGGATTGCCGTCGACCCCACGCTGCTGGGCAAGCACCTGAAGGTCTGGACGCCCCGGAACGCCATCTTCACCGACATCTTTCGCCGGGCGCTGCCATGGGCGCGGCTGATGATCTCCCGCGAAGGTGTCACGAACGACCTGAACACCTCGGACGCGGAAAAGGCCAAGGCGGTGCTGGCGGGGGTGCTGGTCCTGTCGGTGCTGGCATTGCCGGTCGTGCCGGCGGTCTGGCCCGTAGCGCTGGCGCTGGCGGCGCTGGCCGTTGCGGTGAACCGGCGCTTTGCGAAATTCCTTTATGCCCGGGGCGGCCTGGCCTTCGCCGCCGCTTCGCTGGCCTATCACCAGATCTACTACATCTATTCCGCCGGGGCTTTCGCCTGGTGCCTGTTCGAATATCACGTGCTGGGCGTGAAGAACCGCCTGCATGTTCCATGACCGGGGGCTGACCGCGCCATGAACCAAGTGACCGTAAAGACAGAGGAACGAGTGATGGATGGAACGGCAACCCTGCCGCGCGACGCTGCGGTTCACGACGTGACCGGCATGTCGCTGTCGGTGGTGATCCCCGCCTACAACGAGGAAGGCGCGGTGCGCCACACGGTCGAGGACATCCGGGCCGAGCTGGAACCCTTGGGCATTCCCTATGAAATCATCGTCATCGACGACGGCTCGACCGACCGGACGCTGGAGATCGCGCGGGAAACCGGCGCCATCGTCGATAGCAACCAGGTCAACACCGGCTATGGCGCCAGTCTGAAGCGCGGGATCAGGCTGGCGCAATACGAATACGTGGCGATCATCGACGCCGACGGCACCTATCCGGCGCGCTATCTGCCGCCGATGCTGGCCATGTGCCGCAACCAGGACATGGTGGTGGGCGATCGTGGCGCCGCGATGAAGAATGTGCCGATGATCCGCAAGCCGGCGAAGTGGATCCTGAACACCTTCGCCTCGTTCCTGGCCGAGCGGCGGCTGAACGATCTGAACTCGGGCCTGCGCGTGTTCCGCAAGTCCGAGCTGGTGCCCTTCATCCCGCTTCTGCCGCAGAAGTTCAGCTTCACCACGACGATCACGCTTTGCATGTCGTGCAACGGCAAGCGGATGATCTACACGCCGATCCAGTATGGCAAGCGGGTGGGCAAGTCGAAGATCCGCCCGGTGGACTTCATCAACTTCATCATCCTGGTCCTCAGGATGACCACCCTATTCAATCCGCTGCGGGTCTTCATCCCCTTCGGGCTGGTGCTGATGGGTTTGGGCGCGGTCAAGTTCATCTATGACATCTGGATGGACAACCTGTCCGAGACGACGATCTTCGCTTTCCTCTCGGCGCTGATCATCTGGTCGCTGGGCCTGATCGCGGACATGATCTCGCGCCTGCATCTGCGGCCCTGACATGGCGGTCGGGGGAAAGGCCATGCGGAAGTGGGGGATGCGCGCCGCCGGATCGGCGGTCGCGCTGGGCCTGATCTTCTGGTTCCTGCCGCAACAGGCGATCATGGAAGGCTTCGGCCGGATTTCCCTGCCGCTGTTCCTGGGGACGCTGGCCCTGTTCTGCTGCGCCCATGTCGCGGCGGCGACAAAATGGTGGTGGCTGATGGACCGGCCCATTGCCTTCGCGACGGCACTACGGGCGCATTTCGCGGGGCTTGCGGCCAACCTATGCCTGCCCGGTGCCGCGGGGGGCGATGCTGTGCGGGCGGCGGTGGCGCATGTCTCGATGCGCGACGGGCCGCGCGTGGCGGCGGGGGCCATCGGCGACCGCATGATCGACCTGATGGCGCTGGCCATCCTGTCGCTGACGGGAATGCTGCTGCTGGGCGGAGGGCAGGGCGGCAATGCCGTGCTGGCCTTTACCGCGGCGGGTCTGGTCGTGGCCGGGTTTGCGGTGGCGCTTTACCTTTTCCCGCCGGTGGTTCGCGGGATCTGGTCCCGGCACCCGGGCCTGCCGGCACAAGGGCTGGTGCTGCGGCTGTCGGATGCCTTCGCCACGCTGGGACGCCAGCCCCTGCGCCTGTTCGGCACCCTGGTTCTGTCCACCCTTATCCAGGCGCTTCTGGTCTGGCTTTCGATCCGCCTGGCCGAGGTGATGGGGGTCCACCTCCCCGTGGCCGCCTGGCTGTTCGCCTGGCCGCTGGCCAAGATCATCGCCACCCTTCCGGTGTCGATGGGCGGACTGGGTGTGCGGGAAAGCACGCTTGCGGCGCTTCTGGTACCCTTCGGCGCAGCAGCCGCGCCGGTCGTCGCCGCCGGGCTGGCCTGGCAGGCGATCTTGTGGAGCGGCGGCCTGCTGGGCGCGCTGGTGTTGATGGTTTCGGGCGTCGGGCTGATTCCGCGCGGCCCGGCAGTAAAGGATGGAATGCAGTGAACCGACCGATGCCCAGCAAACCCCGCATCACCATTCTGGGCGCGGGGCCGGCCGGCATCGCCGCCGCCTATGCGCTGGTCAAGAACGATCAGGCTCATGTCGAGGTGCTGGAGCGCGCGGATCGCGTCGGTGGCAACTCGACCTCGTTCCAGATCGACGGCATCTGGTGCGACTATGGATCGCACCGGTTCCACCCGGTCGCCGATCCTTCGGTGATCGAGGATGTGAAGGGCCTGCTGGGGCCTGACCTGCTTTTGCAGCCGCGGCATGGCCGGATCCGGCTGGGGGGCCAGTGGATCCACTTCCCGCTGAAACCCGCCGACGCAGTGCGGCGCTTGCCCAAGCGTTTTGCAGCCAGTCTGATCGCCGACAGCCTGCTGAAGCCCCTGCGGGGCAAGTCGAAGGGCCCGCGGACCTTCAAGACCATCCTCTACGATGGCTTGGGCCGGACCATTTCGGAACATTTCTACTTTCCCTATGTCCGAAAGCTTTGGGGGCTTGACCCCGACAAGCTGGCCGTGACGCTGGCGGAACGGCGGGTTTCCAGCGGGTCGGTCGGAAAGATCCTGATGAAGATGGCCCGAATGCTGCCCGGTATGCGCGGCGCCACGACAGGACGGTTCTATTACCCGCGCCAGGGCTTCGGGCAGATCTCGCAGGCGATGATGAAGGCGGCCAGCGACCGGGGTGCGCGGCTGGAACTGGGATCCGATATCCTGAGGATCGAGCGGGTCGGAAACCGCGTCACGGGCCTTGTGTCCCGACGCGACGGGATCGAGGTCCGTCACACTGCCGACCAGGTCTTTTCGACGATCCCCCTGACGGCCGCGGTCCGCCTGATGGACCCCCCGCCGCCGCCCGAGGTGCTGGCAGCCGCGCAGGCGATGCGGTTCCGCGGGATGATCCTGGTCTATCTGATCCTGGGGACCGACCAGTTCACCGAATATGACGCGCATTACTTCCCCGAACTGTCGATCCCGATCAGCCGCATGTCCGAACCGAAGAACTACAACTCGGCCACAGGACCCAAGGGGCGCACCATCCTCTGCGCGGAACTGCCCTGCGATCCGGGTGAAAAGTGGTGGTCGATGTCGGACGAGGAGCTGGGCCGCCATTATTGCGACTGGCTGGCCAGCGTCGGCCTGCCGGTGACGGTGCCGGTCCTGGGGTGCCAGACACGGCGGCTGGGGCAGGCATATCCGGTCTACGATCTGGATTACCAGCGCCACTTCGAAACCATCGACCGTTGGCTTCTGGGCCTTGAAGGCTTCCTCAGCTTTGGCCGTCAGGGTCTGTTCGCGCATGACAACACCCACCATGCCTTCGCGATGGCCTATGGTGCGGCCGACAGCCTGACCCCAGAAGGTGGGATCGACCATGACCGCTGGGCCGCCCACCGGCAGGAGTTCGAAAGCCACAGGGTCGAGGACTGAACCTTGGCGGATCGCCGCATCGACATTCTGATGTATCACTCGATCTCGGAACGGGGCGGCGCGACCGCCATCGGGCCGGAGGTCTTCGCGATGCAGATGGAGGTTCTGGCCGCGTCCGGTGTCCCCGTGCTGACGCTGGACGACCTGGCCGAAGGGCGCATCCGCGTGCCCCGCGCCGTTGTCCTGACCTTCGATGACGGATTTCAGGATTTCGCGGAAACCGCCTGGCCGCTTCTGAAGCGGCATGGCTTTCCGGCGATGGTCTATCTGCCGACCGATTACCTGGGCAGCGTCGAAGGCTGGCGCGGCATCGCATCGCCACCCCGTCCACTGATGGACTGGGACACGGTGCACGATCTGGCGGCGGCGGGCTGCGGTTTTGGCAGCCACACCCTCAGCCATCCGGCACTGACATCCTTGTCCGAACCCGAACTGGACCGGGAGGTAACGCAGTCGCGCCAGATCCTTGAGGCGCGGCTGGCCCGCCCTGTCCGCCACATCGCGCCGCCCTATGGCCTGGCGGACGCCCGGGTGCGGGCCGCCATCGGGCGCGCGGGCTACGCCACGTCGGTCAGCACCCGTCTGGCCAGCGCCACCCCCAACAGCAACCTGCTGGACCTGCCGCGGATCGAGATGTTCTATTTCGCGGACCGCCACCGCTGGTCCGACCATCTGGCGGGGCGCGGCCGCGGCTACATGCTGCGGCGCCGCGCGCTTCGCGCCGCCCGGGCGCGGCTTTTGTCACCCTGGGCCGGGCTATGACAGCGCGTTCCTTACTGGCCCAGAACATCTCGGTAGGCTGCTTCGAACGTGGCATGGACGGCGTCCGGGTCGAACCGCGCCTCCTCCGACCGGGCCCGCGCCGCGGCCGCCTTGCGCGACCGGAGTACCGGATCCTCGATCAGGGCGCTCAGGTCCGCGGAGATTCCGGCAGCATCCTCGACCCGGCAGAGACGGCCCACCGTGTCATCCACAAGTTCGCGCACGCCGCCGCAGTCGGTGGCGACGACGGGCAGCCCGGCCCGAAAGGCTTCGACGATGGAAATCGGCAGGTTTTCCCAGCGCGAGGTCAGCAGGAACAGATCCGCCGCCGCCAGATGCAGCGGAACGGTCGAGATCGGGCCAAGAAAGCGCATCGCGCCTGCCACGCCTGCCGCTTCGGCCCAGGCGCGCACCTCGGCCTCCAGCGGGCCGCCGCCTGCCACCGCAAAGACGACGCCGGGGTGCCGTTCCTGCACCCGCGCCGCAACCTCGACCATGACGTCGATGCCCTTCTGGACCTGAAGCCGCGACAGCGACAGGATCAGCGGCCCGTCGCGCCCGTCCAGGATCTGGCGCCGCAGCGTCAGCGCCTCCTCCGCCCGGGGCGCGGGCGTGCGGGTGATGCCCAGGCCCAGCACCCGGGCCTTGGCGGGCGGCAGGCCTTTGGCGACCAGCGCCTCGATCCCCGCGCGGCTGGGCGAGATCACCAGGTCGGCGCGCCGGCCCATCGCGGCCACCGCGGCCTCTCGTTCGGGGGCGGAGCCGTGGAAGGTCATCACCAGCGGGATGCCAAGGCCGCGGCGCGCCAGGTCGGCCACCAGCGTCGGCGCGGTTTCATGGGCGTGGATCAGCTCGATCCGCCGCGCCTTCAGGAGTTTGCGCAGTTGCCAGGCCCGCAGCGGCAGGTGCGCCAGCCTGCGCGGCAGGGCGCCACCCAGTTCCGCCACATCATTCAGCCCCAGGTGCAGGTGATCCGGGTCGCGGCCGACCCCTGCCCAGGCTCCGCCATCCCCTGCCAGCGTGACCTGATGGCCCCGCCCGCGCAGGTAGGCCGTCAGGTCCAGCACATGGCGCTGAATTCCGCCGGGACGAAAGTTCGTGGGCAGTTCCAAAAGACGCATCATCGGAATCCGGTCGCCGCAATCGCCGCCAGACTAGGGTCGGGGATCGGCGGCGCGCCAGCCGCAATCGACCGTGGTGCCGGCAAAACACCGTTCGTGTCGCGCAAGCGTCACGTCCGGGCGGGGGGTGCCTGAATGGCGGCGGTCCGGCAGAAATTCGGCCGCGGCGTTGCCTGGATGGCGATGGGCAACTGGACCGAGCAGGCCGTCAACTTCGCCGTGTTCGTCGCGCTGGCGCGGATCCTGGATTCTGCGGCCTTCGGGTTGATGGCCATGGCGTCGGTCGTGATCGTCCTGGCCGAATTCCTGGTCCGCGAAACCCTGACCGAACATCTGATCGCCGACGACGCCCCGGGGGACGAGGATTTCAACGCCGTCTTCTGGGCTCTGGCGGTGCTCGGCACAGTCCTGACCGCCGTGATCCTGGCGCTGGCCCGGCCCATCGCCGAAGCCTACGGCGAGGCGCTGGTGGCCCCGCTGATCGTCTGGATGGTCCCCTCGATCCTGATGACCGCCCTGACGGCCGTTCCCGTCGCCGTCCTGCGCCGCGAACTGGCCTTCCGCAGCCTGTCGCTCCGGGCGATCATGGGGGTGATCGGCGGCGGTCTGGTCGGTCTGGGGATGGCCTTCGCGGGCTACGGGGTCTGGGCGCTGGTCGGGCAGCGCGTGGTGCAGGTTCTGGTCAACGCGCTGGTAGCCTGGATCGCGATGCCCTGGCGGCCGGGGCTGCGCACCAGCCGGCTGCACCTGCATCGCGTCCTTCGGATCGGCAGCCAGGCCATGCTGCTGCGCGCCTCGGAACTGGCGATCACGCAGGTGCCGACGGTCGTGCTGGGCCGCGTCCTCGGCCCCGTCGCCACCGGTTACTACACCGTGGCCTGGCGCCTGATCGAAACTGCCTCGTTCCTGATCGTCACGCCTTTGCGCATGGCATCGCAACCTGCCTTTGCCGCCCTGCGCCGCGAAGGGCAGGGGGGACATGCCCAGCTGCTGACCGATATTTCCCGCCTGGCAAGCTTTCTGGCCTTCCCGGCCTTCGCGGGGCTGGCCGCCCTGGCCAAGCCGATGCTGCTGCTGGTCTTCGGCCCGGGGTGGAGTCCCTCGACCCTGCCCCTGATGGTTCTGGCAGCGTCGGGCGCCTATTACTGCGTCGAGAAGGTGCAGCTTTCCTTCGGGCTGGCTATGGGCCGCGCCGGGGCCTTCGCGGCGTTGGGCTGGGCTTCGGTCGCGGCGCTGTTTCTTGTGTGCGAAGTCGCGGTGCGCTGGGGCACGCCGGCCGTTGCGGCAGGCTTCGTCGGCACGCTGCTGGTGTTCTGGCCGTTCCGGGTTGCCATCCTGTCGCGGCTGTCCGGTGCTTCGGTTCCCGTGCTGTTCCGCCCGCATGTGCTGCCGCTGCTGGGGGCGGTGCCGATGGCCTTGCTGGTTGTCCCGATTCCCGATGCGCTTTGGGATACGTTTCCCGGCGCGCGGCCGGTCGTGGTGATCCTGATCGGCGTCCTGGCTGGCGTGGCGCTTTATGCGGTCTATACACTTCTTTTGATGCGCCCCCGGCTGCGCCTGCTGCTGTCCCTTTTCTCCCACCCCGCGAAATGACGATGACCCCCCTCAAGATCCTGATGTTCTCGACTTTTTACCCGCCCTATTCCTTCGGGGGCGATGCCATCGGCACGCAGCGCATGGCGCGGGCGCTGGCGGCGCGGGGGCATCGGGTGACGGTGGTCCATGACCAGGATGCCTTCCTGACCCTGGGAGGCAAGCCGGGCGCCCCCGGCCCCGAGGATGGGGTGCGCACGGTCGCCCTGAAGGCCCACAACGGGCTGGTGTCGACCCTCCTCACACAGCAGACCGGGCGGCCCTTTGTCCACCAGGCCCGCATCGCCGAAATCGTGGCCGAGGGGCACGACATTACCTGGTACAACAACATCTCTCTGGTGGGCGGGCCGGGGCTGTTGAAGATGGGCAGCGGATTGCGCCTGTTCGAGGCGCATGAACACTGGCTTGTCTGTCCGACCCATGTCCTGTGGCGCAATGGGCGCGAGGTCTGCGATGCCCGGCGTTGCCTGTCCTGCACCCTGCGGTACAAGCGCCCGCCGCAACTCTGGCGCTACACGGGCGCGCTGGACCGGGCGCTGGACGGCATGGACCTGATCCTTGCCAAAAGCGAGTTCAGCCGCCAGAAGCACCGGGAATTCGGCCTGCGCCAGGACATGGAGGTGCTGCCCTACTTCCTGCCCGACCTCGACCACCGCGCCGTCGCGCCGCACGCGGATCATCCCCGTCCCTATTTCCTGTTTGTCGGGCGCCTGGAAAAGATCAAGGGCCTGCAGGATGTGTTCCCGGCCTTCGACCGCTACCGCGACGCCGACCTGCTGATCTGCGGCGACGGGGACTATGCGCCCGAGTTGAAGGCGCTGGCGGCCGACAACCCGCGGATCCGGTTCCTGGGGCGTAAGACCCCCGATGAACTTGACAGCTACTATCGCGGCGCGCTTGGCCTGATCGTGCCTTCGGTCTGCTATGAAACCTTCGGCATCATCCTGATCGAAAGCTTCCGTCTGGGCACACCCGTCATCGCGCGCCGCCTGGGTCCCTTCCCCGAGATTGTCGAGGCCGCTGGCGGTGGCGCGCTTTTCACATCCGGGGACGACCTGATCGGCGCGATGCGCCGTCTGCAACATGATCCGGCCGAGCGTGCCCGGCAATCCGAAGCAGCCCGTCAGGCCTTCGAGGCGCATTGGCGCGAGGATCGCGTCATGGCGGCCTATGGTGCCACGCTTGCCCGTGCCGCCGCACGCGCGGGCAACCGCCCGTTGCAGCGCGCTCTGGAAGCCGGGGCGCTGGAGACGCGTTGATCCCTGCTTCCTTGCCTTGTCATCCAGGATCGGGCCCGGGCGACAGGGCCAACCCTACGCCCCGCCCGCGACGCGCTGCACGAACCAGAAGGCGCCGATCGCGGCAATCAGCAGTGAGCCGGGGATCACGATGCGCTGGCGATACCAGGGCTTGTTGCCGAACCAGATGCCGACCAGCAGATAGCAAAGGGCGATGACCGTCAGTTGTCCCAGTTCGACCCCGACGTTGAAGCTGAGCAGGCCCGCCAGGAAATCGCCCTCGGGGATGCCGAATTCCTTCAGGATGCCCGCAAATCCCAAGCCGTGCAGCAGGCCAAAGCAGAACACCACCACGGGCCGCCAGGGACTGAGTGTCGGGCGGAGGATGTTCTCGACCGCGACATAGACGATCGAGGCAGCGATCAGCGGCTCGACGATGCTGGAGGGCAGGTTCACATATCCCAGGGTTCCCAGTCCCAGCGTGGCCGTATGGGCAACGGTGAACGAGGTGACCTGCGTCAGGATCGGCCTGAGCTTTGTCGACAGCAGGAAGATCCCGACGACGAACAGGATATGGTCAGTGCCTTTAGGCAGGATGTGGGTAAAGCCGATCTTGACGAAGTCGATGACCATGTCGGTGACGGTTCGCGCCTTCAGGTTGTCGATCACCAGCGGCTGGCTTTGCTGTCCGCGCTCGACCACCTCAAGGTGCATGGTCCGGGACCGGATGCCCATGGTCCGGATCGAGACCTTGCCGAAGGACGGATCCCATTGGAAGGTAAAGGTCTGCGTCCCCGGCGGCATGGATCCTTCCATCACCACCGGCGTGCGCCGCGCCCTGGACATGTCGCCCACCGGCTGGAATTCCAGCGACACGATCTTGACCGGTGCGGGCTTGCCATCCAGCAGGATATGCGTCCCTTCGACCAGCCGGTTCTGGAATCGGCTGAATTCGTCCCGCAACTGATCGGGCGGCAGGGCCCGCAGGCGGTTGTATTCGGTGGCTTTCGGGCTTTCCGATGTGTCCTTCACCTCGGGGTCAATCCCCGCGATGATCGCTTCCAGGTTCAGGATCAGCTTCAGCCCGTATCTTTGGCCGGTGCGGTCGAAGAACACCTGCGCCTCCGAGGTCTGGAAGACGTGTGCCGCGGCCGGAGGGCCGAACAGGACGATGGCCAGCAAGGCCAGGACGGCCGCCAACAGCCGGTTCGGAATGCGAACCCCGGCTCGCATCATTTCCAATCGCCACATCAGCCCACCCCCTGAACGCTGGCGAAAGGCACACCACCACCGTGAGCGCCAGCATTCCCACTGTCGCCGCTGCAGGGGGAGTCGCGCAATTCCTTACGACGGGTTTCCGGCAGGCAGGCGCGCGCCTCTAACCTGGGTTATAGGCGCCGATCCGGTGCGCGTTGGCCATCACGGCCAGGGTGATTGTCGTTGCCGGAATCGCGGGCAGGACGGACGCATCGACCACATGCAGCCGTTGCCGCCCGACCGGCCGGCCCAGCGGATCGCTTTGCCGCGGGCCGGGGTTTCGGGTCATGGGCAGCGTCGACCCGGCGTGAAACCCGGACCCGGGCGCGCCGGCGCGCAGGGCAAATACCAGCGGCTGCAGGCCAGCGCGGCGCAGATGCCCGCCCATCGCGGTGGCGGCGCGTTTCAGTTGCCCCCAGGTTTCTGGGTTCTTCAGGACATGGGCCTGCAACCGGCCATCCGGCGCAAGCGCCAGGCGGGCCGAGGCGGAGTGGTCCGAATGCAGGAAGATCTGCGCCACGACCAGCCGCCGCGCCAAGGTGCGCCAGAGCGGACCGGCGAAGGGAAGCTTGCTGCCATAATTCGTGCGAAGGTCGCGTTCGTAGTATTCGTTCCAACCATAAAGCTGGGCATGGACCGTCTGCGGCGAAACTGCGGGATCGGTCAGTTCCGCGAACATCTGCGGCAGGGTATGAAAGGGCATCCGGTCAGGCGCGGCATCCGTGCGCGCAAGCTGGAGCGTCGGCAGGAATCCTTGCGCGCTGTCGCGCATCACCAGATCGGGCAGGTCCAGCGCCCGCAGCAGGATCGGGGCCGTTCCCAGCACCCCCGCCGCCAGATAGACCCGCGCCCCCTCAACGGAAGTGCCATCGGCCAGATGCACCGTGGCTGCATTGCCGGTTTCGCTGATCGACAGAACGGGCGGACCGGGGCGGTGGGTGAATCCCTCCTGTTGCCGCAGACGGGCCACCTGCTGGCGGGCCGACCAGATCAGGCGCCAGGGACACCCGTGCAGGCACATCCCGCAACCCGTGCAGCCGGACGCGACGGCTTGCCGGGCCAACCCCAGATGGAACCGGTCCGAAGGGTAATGGCGGGAAAGCGCGCGGCGGGCCTGCGGTCCGGGTGGTATCGGGCTGCGGCCTGCCATCGGCACGGCGGGAAACAGCGGTGCCAGCGCGTCCGTGACCCCCGCCATCGGGACGAAATCCAACACCGCGGCATAATGCGGTGCCAGGTCCGCCTCGGAAATCGGCCAACCCCCCATGTCGGACTGCCGGTAGGGCAGCATTGCCGCGCCCCAGTAGTTGGAAAGGCCACCCACCGCCAGCGAGGCGCGGAGCGCAAGGCCGTCGGTTGCGGCGAACGTGGCCTCGGCGGGTTCCATCGCATAGCCCGTTCCGAAGCGGCGCACCTCGGATCCGGCGGCGTCGAACTGGCCCGCCTGCCAAGCGGTGCGCTGATCCTCGCGCCAGCGTTCCGGCGGTGTCGCGGCCAAGGCGCCGCGGCGCGCCTCGGCCTCGGGGGGCAGATCCTTGCCGCCGTCCAGCATCACCACCCGACGCCCCCGCGCCAACAGCGCCGTCGCGACCGACACCCCCGCCGGGCCAGAACCGATGACCAGGTCAGGAAGCATGGACGGTCACTTCCGTTGCAGGATCACCACCCCGCCATCGCCCAGCGTGCCGGGCAGCCAGACCCGCTCGGTCAGCTTCACATCGCGGTCGGCCTGCAACTGCGGCAAGGCGCGGAAGCTGCGGGCCGGAAAGGCGACAACAAAAGTCGCCGGACCTGGCATCTGCATGGCGGCATCATATTCGGCGGGGGTGAAGATCGTGGTCCAGTCGGCGCCGAAATGGCTTTGAAAGACCTTGCCCGCGTAGCCGACGGCATAGACACGCTCCCCGGGGTGGCGTTCGGCCTGGACCAGGGCGAAGGCCCCGGCCAGATCCTGCTTGGGGAACTGGTAATTGCGCGTGGCCAGCAGCGCCGAAAGGGCGACCATCAGGATACTGGCCACCACGAACAGCCCGCGCCCGGCGCCGCGGCCGCCCAAGGCGCCCAGCCGCCGGCAGACCCATTCGACCCCGGCCACGATCAGCAGCAGCAAAAACCCGATGTCGACGAAGAAGAAGCGCGGCCAGATCCGCATTCCCAGCGCCATCAGGATCGCGACGGTGACAGCGATGTGCAGGAACACGATCGGGCCGAACAGCCGTTCCCGCCGGCGCATCGCAACCGCGCCCAGGATAGACAGCGCCAGCACCGCCAGCCCGACGACCAGGTTCAGCGGCCCGGCTTCGCCCAGTCCGGTGCGGATGGCTTCGGCCGCGGCCCAAAGCGGGTTCTGGTATTCCTGCATCTCGTCCACGGCCGAGGTTTCGGCCACGCCCGCCACCGTGCGCGTCATGCCCGGCACCAGCGGCAGGTAGGCCAGCCCCGTCAGCAGAAGCCCAAGGCCCGCCCCGATCAGCGGCTGGACCAGCAGCGCGCCCGCCTGCCGCCGCAGGATCAGCGTGACGGCCCAGACGATACCCAGGGCCACGTAGAAGAACGCCCCCGTCAGATGAGTGAAGATCGCCGCTGCCATCGTCAGGCCGAACCCGATCCAGAGCGAGAGCCGCGGCGCCGCCATGCCGCGCAGGAAGAAGATCAGGCTGAGGGTGGAGAAGAACGCCAGTCCGGTGTAGCCGCGCGCGTTCTGGGAAAACCAGATCTCATGGTAGCTGAGCGCCATCACCAGCGCGGTGACATGGGCGATCCGGCGGTCGGCCATGTCGCGGGCCAGAACCCAGGTGGCCCAGATCGTGCCCAGTCCGAAGGCCAGCGCCGGCAGGCGGATGGCCCAGGGCGCGTCCCCGAAGATGATCATCGTGGCCTTGGCCAGCAGGTTGTGCAGGTAGTGATGGTTCATCGAATAGTCGCGCAGCATCTCGCCCCAGGGCAGGCGCAGGTGCGTGTCGACAGTGACGATCTCATCATACCAGAGGGGCGCGTTCAGGCCCCAGACCCGCAAGGCCAGCGCGACCAGCAGGATCGCGGCCAGGATCACGCCATCGCGCGACGAAGTCATGACAGGGGCTTCACGGCGCGGACCAGAACCAGCATTTCGTAGTTCGGATCATGGGTGTTCAGCTCGACCGGGTCGATCTCGGACGCGGCCAGGCCGTGCAGGTTGCAGATGCAGGTAAAGACATTGCCCACGGTCGAAACCTGCACGTTGCCCTTCGGGAAATGCGCATGGAACAGCCGCCGCTTCGACTGGGTGGTGAAGTGCCAGTATTCGCCCCAGTCATCGACGCCTTCGCGCCGCGCCACCCGCGTCATCCCGTGCGAGGTGCACAACACCACCCCGCCCGGCTTCAGGATGCGCGCCAGCGTGGCGATGGCCTTGTCGACCTCGAAGATCATCTGCAGCGTCTGGGTGATGATGATGCAGTCGAAGGTGTTGTCGGGGATATGGGGCGCATCCGTCAGGTCGGCAACGATCGTCGCCTGCGGGTTGCCCTCGACATAGTTCAGCACATCGGCCTGCGTCACCTTCGCGCCGCCGAATTTCTTCGTATAGGCGGGATCGCCCATTTCCAGGCAGCGTCCCTTCACATCGGCCGAATGGGCCTGAAGGAACTGCTCGATGTAATAGCGCTCGATCGTCAGCAGGTCGCGGTCCTTGCCGAAGATCGCCGAGATCGGCGACAGCCGCCGCAGCCCGCCGAAATCGACGCTGCCCACCGGCACGGATTGCAGCTTGTAACGGCGCTGCTGCGCGCGGATCCAGTTGCGGGTCTTTTCCGGCAGCAGGACGGTGGCGGTGTCGCGCACCAGCTTTTCCAGGCGGGCGGCGGGCGTCATGCCGTTTCCCCCGACATCAGGGCGCGCTTCTCCGCAACCACATCGGCGATGATCTCGGACAGCGGGCGGCGCGGGCGGAAACCGATGGCGCGTTCCAGCTTCGAGACATCCGGCAGGCGGCGGGCCATGTCCTCGAATCCTTCCGGGTAGACATCCGAATAAGGCACCAGCCGGATTTCCGAGCGCGAGCCGGTGGCGGCGATCACCTGTTCCGCCAGCGCCCGGATCGTCACTTCCTGGTCGTTGGCGACGTTGTAGACCTGGCCCTGTGCCTGTGGCGCGGCCATCAGGCGTACCAGCGCCTCGACCACGTCCTTCACATGGCCAAAGCAGCGCGACTGTTCGCCGCTGCCATGGACCAGCAGCGGTTCCCCCTTCAGCGCATTCTGCACGAAGTTCGGCAGCACCATGCCATAGCGGCCGGTCTGGCGCGGGCCGGTGGTGTTGAAGAAGCGCAGGATCACCGCCGGCAGGCCCACTTCGCGCACGTAGGCCAGTGTCAGGAATTCGTCCAGCGTCTTGGCGCAGGCGTAGGACCAGCGCAGGTTCTTCGTTGCGCCGATCGTCAGGTCGTCATCTTCGCGGAAGGGGAATTTCGTGGCCTTGCCATAGACCTCGGAGGTCGAGGCGACGAAGGTGAGCTTCCGGCCCGGGATCGCGGCGCGCAGCACGTTTTCGGTGCCGTTGATGTTGGTCAGGATCGACCGGCTGGGTTCGTCCATGATCAGCTTGACGCCGACCGCCGCCGCCAGGTGAAAGACCACATCCGCCTGTGACACCAGGCTTTCGACCAGCGGCGCATCCAGGATCGTGCCCTCGACGAAGGCAAAGCGGTTGTGACCCCGCAGCGCGTCCAGGTTTTCCAGCCGGCCTGTGGACAGATCGTCCAGCACCGTCACGCCGTGGCCTTCGCCGATCAGCCGTTCCGCCAGATGCGAGCCAATGAACCCCGCGCCGCCTGTAATCAGAACCTTCATGAAACCTCGCACTTGCAACGGCAGACCACCGTCCGACTCCTAACACAACCGACCGGGACGGACTACGGGGCACGAACGAAACAGTTTCCGGTTGTCGGCCAAGCCGTTAACGTCACGTTGAAAATGGCGGGGAAAGGGCACGCGGTGAGCGGACTGACAGGGATCGCCCGTGCGCTGGCAGGGCGGCGGATCGTGGTGACAGGGGCCGGCGGCTTCGTGGGCCGGCGCCTGATGCAGGTTCTGCAGGCGGCAGGGGTGCCGGTGCTGGCGCTGGTCCGCGATCGTCATGGCGCCGCCCGGGTGCGTTCCTCCGGGGCCGAGCCGGTCATCTGCGATCTGGCGGCGGGCCGGGTTCCCGCGCAGGTGCTGGCGGGTGCGGATGTGCTGATCCACCTGGCCTATGACATGCGGGCGTCGGGTGCCGAAAACCTGATCGCCGGGGCAGGGCTGTTCACCGCCGCCGAGGAGGCGGGGGTGGGCCGCATCGTCCATCTGAGTTCCGTCGTCGTTTGCGATGCCTGGCCGGAGGGCCCGCTGGATGCGCAGTCGTCCTGGGGCGCGGCCGGCGGCAGCGGCTACCGTCAGGCCAAGATCGGGCTGGAGCGGCGGCTGATGGAATCAGGCGTGCCTTCGGTGATCCTTGAGCCGACGCTGGTCTATGGGCCGGGTTCCGCGCTTTGGACCGAAGCGCCGCTGGCGGCACTGCGCCAGGGTGGGATCGTCCTGCCCGATCCGCCCGGATGCGCGCCGCTGGTCCATGTCGACGACGTGGTGCAGGCGGTGCTGCGCGCGGCGGTGCTGCCCACCCCCGGCATCGGCGAGCGGTTCCTGATCACCGGGCCCGAGGCGGTGGGCTGGGCCGAATATTACGGTGCCCTGGCGCAGGTTCTTGGGAAAGGGGCGGTCCGTCTTGAGCCGATGGACCCGCCGCCGCCGGTGCAGGGAATGGCCCAGCCATCGCGCGCCGCCCGGGTCAGCGCGTGGGGCCGCCGCCTGATCGGGCGCGACCGATTCGAACGGGCAGTGGCCGCGCTGCGGTCGCTGCGTCCGGTCACCGGCCCGGTCCGCCCCGATGCGGGCTCTCTGCGCCTGTACATGGCACGCCCGACCATCAGCATCGCCGCCGCCCAGGCGCGGCTGGGCTATCGGCCCGAGGTGGATTTCCGCACCGGAATGGCAACCATTGCGCGGCAATTCCGCGGATCGTGACGTCCTGTTGCAAGGCTGGAAACCGTTCGGTTTTCAAAGTTGCCGCCAGGCGCCTGCGCCGCGATTCCCGCTCTTGATTCCGGTCCTGATGTGGTAGCAGTTCGCTGTCCGGTCTCCATGCGCCGGAAAAGAAATGGGTGTTCGACATGACGAGTGGCTTTTCCTTCTATTCCCAGCTGAAAGACCGCATCGCCGCGCGAACGGCCCGCGTCTCGACCACGGGTCTGGGATATGTGGGGCTGCCTCTTGCGCTGACCATTTCCGAAGCCGGCTTTCCGACCCTGGGTTTCGACCTGAACACCGCGCGGGTGGAAGACATCAATGCCGGCAAGCAGGTCATTTCCTATTTCCCCGAGGACCGGATCGCCAAGGCCATCGCTTCGGGGCGCTTCGGCGCCACCGCCGAGTCCGGCCGCCTGGCCGAGGCCGACATCATCCTGATCTGCGTGCCGACGCCGCTGTCGGCCACCCGCGACCCGGACATGACCTATGTCGAACGTGCGGCAGAGACGATTGCTGCCCATCTGCGCCACGGCCAGATGGTCGTGCTGGAAAGCACCGTCTGGCCGGGTGCCACGGCCCAGGTCGTGAAGCCGATCCTGGAACGCGGCGGACTGCGGGCGGGCGTGGACTTCTTCCTGGGCTTCTCGCCCGAGCGGGAAGATCCCGGCAACCACCAGTATGGCACCCGCGACATCCCGAAGATCGTCGGCGCCGACGACCGCCATTCGCGCGATCTGCTGGCACAGTTCTATTCCTGCATCGTGACCGAGGCGGTGCCTGTCAGTTCCTCGGCCACGGCCGAAGCGGTGAAGCTGGTGGAAAACAGCTTCCGAACCGTCAACATCGCGCTGGTCAATGAAATGAAGGTGGCGCTGGATGCGATGGGTGTCGACGTGTGGGAGGTGGTGCGTGCCGCCGCCACCAAGCCCTTCGGCTACATGCCCTTCTACCCCGGTCCGGGGATCGGGGGCGACTGCATTCCCGTCTCGCCGGTCTACCTGTCCTGGCGGGCGCGCGATGTCGGTTCGGAAACGCCACTGATCGACCTGGCGCGAACCACGAACGACACCGCGCCCGACCGGATCGCCGGTCGCGTCGCGGTCGAGCTGGCGAAGAACGGCGGCACCCCGGTGAAGGGCGCGCGCGTCCTGATCATGGGAATCGCCTACAAGAAGAACATCGAAGATACCCGCGAAAGCCCCGCGCTCTACGCGCTGAACCGGCTGGAGGAGATGGGGGCGACCTGCGATTATCACGATCCCTACTTCCCCGTGATGCCGCTGACGCGTGACCACGCGCCGCTGGCGGGGCGCCGTTCGGTCCCGCTGACGCGGGAGGGCGTGGCGTCCTATGACGTGGTGCTGGTGACCACCGATCACAGTGATGTCGATTACGCGCTGGTGGCCGAATCGGCCCGTCTGATCCTGGATACCCGCAACGTTTTCAACACCCAGGATATTCCGGTGGCGGAAGGCCGGCTGGTAAAGATCTGATCATTCGATCGGGACGCGACCGAGGGCGGGGCTAGTCCTGTCCGGGCCTTGCCACGTCCTGCGGATGACATCCCCACCTGTGATTCGTTTTCCGACCATGACACGCCGGGGAGGGCCTGCGCCCGCCCGCCTGCCACATTGCTGACCGGATACCAGCATGGGTTGCATTTCGATCCCCCTGGAATTTCCTACTTTGCCCCGCATTGGTTCCAGGGAGGCCAACAACTGCGGCATGAAAGTGCAAAGTCGTTTTGAGTGTTGCGCGCCAGAGGCTATACTCGGGCCATTGGGTGAACTGCGTGATATCTGGAACGGTGGTGGAATGAGTAACGAGAACCTGAGTCCCGTCGTCGTTATCGGCGGCGGCCCCGCCGGACTGACGGCAGCATATGAACTTCTGAAACGCAGCACGGCACATCGGCCCGTGGTGCTGGAAGGTTCGCACATGGTGGGCGGCATCTCGCGCACCGAATCGAACAATGGCTATCGCTTCGACATCGGCGGACACCGCTTCTTCACCAAGGTGAAGGAGGTCGAGGACATGTGGCACGAAGTCCTGACCAAGGACTTCATCACCGTCCCACGCCTGTCGCGGATCTATTACCGGGAACGCTTCTTCGACTATCCGCTGAAGCTGTTCAATGCCCTGGGCAACATCGGCCCCTACGAATCGATGCGCATCCTGCTGAGCTACTTCAAATGGCAGGTAAAGCCCTACAAGCAGGAAGAAAGCTTCGAGGAATGGGTCATCAACCGCTTTGGCGGCCGGCTCTACATGCACTTCTTCCGCAGCTATACGCAGAAGGTCTGGGGCATCAACCCGAAGGAAATCCGTGCGGACTGGGCCGCGCAGCGGATCAAGAACCTGTCGCTGTTCAAGGCGGTCTGGAACGCGATCTCGGGCGCGAACGACACGACCAGCCTGATCGAGGAATTCCAGTATCCCCGCCTGGGGCCCGGCATGATGTGGGAACGCACCGCCGAGATCATCCAGGAAAAAGGCGGTGCCGTTCAGCTGAAATCCGAGGTCGTGAAGGTCAACCGGGATGGCAACCGCGTCACCTCGGTCGATGTGCGCAACTGGTCGAAGGGTGAGCCGGTGATCCAACGGATCGAAGGCGACCACTTCATCAACTCGATGGCGATCCGCGATCTGATCCATGCCTTCGACCCGCCGCCCCCGCCCGAAGTCATCGCCGCGGCGGACCGGCTGAAATACCGCGACTTCCTGATCGTGACGCTGGTTCTGGATCATGCCGATCCGTTCAAGGACAACTGGATCTACATCCACAGCCCCAAGGTGAAGGTCGGCCGGATCCAGAACTTCCGCGCCTGGTCGAAGGAAATGCTGCCCAACCAGAACACGGCTTCGATCGGGTTGGAGTATTTCTGCCAGGAAGGCGACGGCCTGTGGGCGTCGTCGGATGAAGACCTGCGCAAGCTGGCCGCCGAGGAACTGGAGGTTCTGGGCCTTGCGAAACGCAGCGATGTCATCGACGGGTTCGTCATCCGCCAGCCCAAGGCCTATCCTGTCTATGACGGCGAATACCGGGATGCGCTGGACGTGATCGAGGACTGGATCCGCACGCTGGACAACTTCCAGACCGTCGGTCGCAACGGCCTGCACCGCTACAACAACCAGGACCATTCGATGCTGTCGGCGATGCTGGCGGCGCGCAACATCCTGGGCGAAAACCACGATGTCTGGACGGTCAACGTCGAACGGTCGTACCACGAGGAATTCGAGGTTTCGAAGAAGCCACCGGTCGGCCAGGCACTGGCGGCGGCGGAATAGCGACCCGCCCTGGACTCTGCCCCGGGATGGCCGGCACGGCCCTTCCGGGTTCAAAGGAAGAAGATATGTCCGACACGATCATTCCCGGCAACCGGACCACACGGGACGGGCGCTACCTGCTTTGGTTTCTGTTTTCGATTCCCGCGCTTTACCTGCTGGCGGGCACGTTCTGGTATGTGGCGCAGTGGGACATTCCCGGCCTTCAGAAATTCGGCACGCTGCGCTGGTCGGGCATCGTCTCTTGCCTGTTCCTGATCCTTTGCCTGCTGGCCACGCCGCTGGCGCTGGCGACCAAGGGCGGGTTCCGCTGGCTGCGCGTCAACCGGCGCTACCTGGGCGTTGCCAGCTTCTGCTACGCGGTGTTGCACCTGTTCTTCTGGCTGATCTGGATCCGGGATGCCCACTTCTTCCTGCGCAGTTTCATCCGCCCCGAGATCGTGACCGGCTGGATCGCCTTCTTCATTATGATCCCGCTCGCCTGGACATCGACGGATGCCGCCGTCCGGAGGATGGGACCGAAATGGAAGGCCCTGCAACGCTGGGTCTATCCTGCGGCGGTCCTGACCTTCCTGCACTGGATCACCACCGCCGAATCGCTTCAGCGATACGCCGAACCGCTTGTCCTGTCGGCTCCGCTTATTGCCCTGTCGGTCTGGCGGTTCGGGTTGCGCAAACGCAACGGCTGAGGGCTGCCATCGCCTGCGGGTCGCGCCGTCAGCCGACGCGGCGCCCCCACAAGTCGTAGTCGCTGGAATCCTCCACCTCGACGGTGACGATGTCGCCAGGGGCCAGGCCCTCGAAATCGTCCTCGATGAACAGGTTGCCATCGATCTCGGGCGCATCTGCCTTGGTTCGGCAGGTCGCTCCGTCGTCGTCCACCGCGTCGACGATCACCTGGATCCGGCTTCCAACCTTCGTGGCCAGCTTCTGTTCGGAAATCGCCTGGGCTTTCTCCATGAATCGCTCCCACCGGTCCTGCTTGACCTCGTCCGGCACATGGTCCGGCAGGTCATTCGACCGCGCGCCCGCGACGTTTTCATACTGGAAGCATCCGACCCGATCGAGTTGCGCCTCGTCCATCCAGTCCAGCAGAGTATGGAACTCGGCCTCGGTTTCGCCGGGATAGCCGACGATGAAGGTCGACCGTAGGGTGATTTCCGGGCAGATCGCCCGCCATGCCGCGATTTCATCCAGCGTTTTCGCCGCCGCTGCCGGGCGCGCCATCCGCCGCAGCGTTTCGGGGTGGGCGTGCTGAAAGGGGATGTCCAGATAGGGCAGCACCAACCCCTCCGCCATCAGCGGGATCAAGTCGCGCACATGGGGGTAGGGGTAGACATAGTGCAACCGGACCCAGGCCCCGAGCTGGCCCATCTCGCGGGCCAAATCCGTCAGATGCGCGCGCACCTCACGATCCTTCCAGGCCGAGGCTGCGTGTCGCAGATCCAGCCCATAGGCCGACGTGTCCTGGGAAATCACCAGAAGTTCGCGTACGCCGGCATCCACCAGCCTTTCCGCCTCACGCAGGATCGCATGGGCCGGGCGGCTGACCAGACGGCCGCGCATGTCCGGGATGATGCAGAACTTGCACTTGTGGTTGCAGCCCTCCGAAATCTTCAGATAGCTGTAGTGCCGCGGCGTCAGCTTGACCCCGGTCGCTGGCAGCAGGTCGACGAACGGATCGGGGGAAGGCGGCACCGCCTTGTGGACGGCGTCCAGCACCTGCTCGTATTGGTGTGGCCCCGTCACCGCAAGAACCTGCGGATGAATGCCGGTGATATATTCCGGCTCGGCCCCCAGACAGCCGGTCACGATCACCCGGCCATTCTCGGTCAGCGCCTCGCCGATCGCCTCCAGGCTTTCGGCCTTTGCGCTGTCGAGGAACCCGCAGGTGTTCACGATCACCGCATCCGCCCCGGTGTAGTCGGGCGAAATCGCATAACCTTCCGCCCGCAGCCGCGTCAGGATGCGTTCGCTGTCGACCAGCGCCTTGGGGCAACCAAGACTGACCATCCCGATGCGGGGCTGGCCATCACGGGCGGTCGCGTCGAAGACGGGCTTCGGCGCCAGGTCGGGGCGGAGGTTGGGCGGGTTTGCTGTCATGATCGCAGGCCTATAGCCGCAGCGGCGGGCCAAGAAAAGAAAAACCCGCGCGGGTGGCCCGTTCGGCCTTCACTCCATCGTGGCAATGATCGCCCGCAGCGTTTCGATCCCGTCGCCCTTTTCCGAGGACGTCACAACCAGTTCGGGGTAGGCGGCGGCGTGTTTCTGCAAGGCGCCGCGCACCTGTTCCAGGATCTTAGGATGGTTGGACGCCTTGATCTTGTCGGCCTTCGTCAGCACAACCTGAAAGGTCACGGCCGATTTGTCCAGCATCGTCAGTATTTCTTCGTCCACCGCCTTCACGCCGTGGCGCATGTCGATCAGGACAAATACCCGCCGCAGCGTCTGCCTGCCCGAGAGATAGCTTTTCAGAAGCTGCTGCCACTTCGCCACCACGGCCACCGGCGCCTCGGCATAGCCATAGCCCGGCAGGTCGACCAGGTAGGGTCCATCGGCCGGAGTCGTGAAATAGTTGATCTCCTGCGTGCGGCCCGGGGTGTTCGAGGCGCGGGCCAGGTTCTTGCGGCCGGTCAGTGCGTTGATCAGGCTGGATTTCCCGACGTTCGATCGGCCGGCGAAGCAGACCTCGATCCGGTCGGCGGGCGGCAGACCATCCATGGCGACGACGCCCTTGAGGAATTCCACCTGTCCCGCGAACATCAGTCGACCCGCCTCGCGGGCGGTGTCCTCGGGTTCGGCCGCAAGGGGGAAAGGGATCTTCATGGCAGCACCTCGGCGACATCCCCCGGCCGGATCGTGCCGCCGCACAGGACGCGGGCATAGACCCCGAAATCCTGCGCCCCGGTTTCAGTCCTGAGTGCGGTCAGCGTGTCGGCATCGATCACCCCCGTCGCCGGGTTGGCCGCCGTGGCGGCACAGCGTGTAATCGGCTCAACCACCTCGAACTCGGCAGTGCCAATCCGCAACCGCTGCCCCGGCCAAGCCGTTTCAGCCCAAGGCGTTCCACCGTCCAGCCAGAGATTGCCGCGCCACCGCAGGGGCGAAAGCGCGACCCCCATTTTCGCCGACAGATCGGCATTGGACGCAAGATTCAGTATCGAGATCGAGGGATAGTCGGTGTCCGTCATGCCCCGGCCCGGAACGGAATAGATTCCGGCGGGTTGCGCCCGGTCGGGTGGGCAAAGTGGACGCACCCATTCGAGGAAACGCGGCGTATCGGCGGGATCATCGGGGCGAAAGGTCAGGTCAGGGCGGTCGGGATGCGTCAGCGTGACCGTCGCCGTTGCCTCATCCAGGCGGGCATTGATCCCCATCAGCAGCGGCGCCTTGGCCCCGCGCGAGAAATTCACCCAGTTCGCCCAGGCCGGGTGGTCCCGGTCGATCCGCGCCGCCTCATGCGCGACGGCCCAGCGCCGATCCCAGGGCATCGTCGCCCCGGCCTCCAGAGTGACGCTCTCCAGCGCCTCACGCCCGTGCGACTTGATCGGGTGGCGCCAGATCGCCGCCAGACGCATCATCCCTTGGCCTTCGGATCAGCCGACTTGCGCCGGAAGCCCTGGCGGATGTTGCCGAAGATGTCGGGCCTTTTCCCGTGCATCGACATGATCGTGTACTGCTGGAGGAAGGTGATCGTGTTGTTCGCGATCCAGTAAAGCACCAGCCCCGATGCAAAGCTGCCCAGCATGAACATGAAGATCCAAGGCATCCAGGCGAAGATTGCCGCCTGCGCCGGGTCCGTGGGCGCGGGATTCAGCTTCTGCTGGAACCACATCGAAATGCCAAGAAGGATCGGCAGCACGCCCAGCGACAGGATCCCCAGGGGTGAGCCATGCACCGGCGCGTCCCAGGGCAGGGCGCCGAACAGGTTCAGGATCGAGGACGGGTCGGGCATCGACAGGTCGCGAATCCAGCCGATCCATTTGGCATGGTAAAGTTCGATCGTGACGTAGATCACCTTGTAGAGCGAGAAGAAGATCGGGATCTGGATCAGGATTGGAAGGCAGCCCGAGGCCGGGTTGACCTTCTCGCGCTTGTAG
Organism: Rhodobacteraceae bacterium QY30; assembly: GCA_002356635.1. Classification (GTDB taxonomy): domain Bacteria; phylum Pseudomonadota; class Alphaproteobacteria; order Rhodobacterales; family Rhodobacteraceae; genus QY30. The sequence continues at coordinate 3,013,215 of CP023454.1, read as the reverse complement.
AGCGCCATGGTTTCCTGCTGCATCTTGGCGCGGTCATCGCCGAAACGCTCCTTCAGCTTCTCCATTTCCGGCTGGAGTTCCTTCATCCGCGCCATCGAGATGTAGGATTTGCGGGCCAGCGGGAAGACCAGCGACTTGATCAGGATGGTCAGCGCGATGATTGCCCAGCCCATGTTGCCGATCGCGCCGTGCAGCCAGTGCAACAGGCGGAACATCGGCTTGGTCAGGAAGAAGAACCAGCCCCAGTCGATCGAGTCGACGAAATTGTAGATCCCGGCCTTGTCCTGGTAGGCGCGGATTACCTCCCACTCCTTGGCGCCCGCAAACAGGCGGGTGTCCGAGGTTCCGGTTGCGCCCGGCTGAACGGTCTGAACCGGAAAGCGCGTTTCGGCCTGGTAAAGATCGGAGGCCGCCACATATTTGGCCACAGACGTGAAGGACTGGCCGTTCGCGGGCACCAGCGTCGTCATCCAGTAGCGGTCCGTGAAACCGATCCAGCCCTTTTCGGCAACTTCCGTCAGTTCTGCCTGGCCTTCGCCCGCCACGGCATCCATCTTGGTCAGGTTCTTGTAAGTGATCTCCTGAAGATTGCTGTCGGATTGCCGCACGATGCCTTCGTGAAGGACATAGGTCCGGCTGGCCTTGGGGATGCTTTTGCGCACGATCAGGCCGTAGGGCATCAGCTGGACAGGCGCCGCCGTGGCGTTCTCGACCTTGTCCGAAACCTGGAACAGGAAATTGTCATCGACCGAGATGGTGCGGTGGAAGACAAGGCCCGCGCCGTTGTCCCATTTCAGCGTGACGGGGGTGGCAGGTGTCAGGGTCTGGCCGCTTTCCAGTTGCCAGAGCGTGTCGGCGCCGGGCGTTGCGGTGGCGGGCAGTCCGCCCGCAGGAGCCCAACCCTGCACGACGTAATAGGGAAGCGTCGGCGCCTCGGCTGTGCCGTTGTCATGGGCCAGAAGCGGCACCAGTGGGGCGTCGGGCGCAAGCGTCACCTTGTAGTCGCGCAGGGACAAGTCATCGAACCGCCCGCCCAGAAGCGAGATCGACCCGGAAAGGCGCGGCGTTTCCACTTTGATGCGCGGGGCCTGGGCAAGTGCGGTCGGGGCCGCATCGGACGCGGCGGTGACGGCGGTCCCGGCATCGGCGGCGGGGGCGACCGTGGTCACCAGCGCCGTGGTCCCGGCCGCGACGGTTTGTGCGGCGGTCTGCTCGGGCGCCGCCGTCTCGGGCTCTTTGGGTGCAAAGAAAGCGAACCACACCAGCATGACAGCGGTCGAGAGGACCGTTGCAAGGATGAGGTTCTTGTTCTGGTCGTCCATAGCCCACCACCGGTAAAAGGAGTCCGGCTGGTTCAACAGAAGGGGCTTGAAAAGGTCAAGCACTTTCGGCCCCGGCAAGACCGGGGGAGGGCGGTCCCTGGAACACATGTTCGAAAGCTCCAACCCCTATTGCGTCCGTCGGATCGGGATCTGCGGCGTCACCAGCTTGCGTCGGTGCGACTGGATCCAGTCCATCGTCTCCTCCAGCGGCATTGGCCGGGCAATGGTGTAGCCCTGGACGTGATCGCAGCCCAGTTGCGCAAGGATCGCATGTTCGGCCGGGCTTTCCACACCCTCGGCGACGATGGTCAGATCCAGCGGTGCCGCCATCGACAGCACCGCGGCGATGATCCGGCGTTGCGCCGGGTCGCTGTCGACATTGGTGACAAGGGACCGGTCGATCTTGATGCGGTTGACATCAAACCGCCGGATCGCCGCGATCGAGGCATGGCCGGTGCCGAAGTCGTCCAGGTCGATGCCGCAGCCAAGCCGCGACAGGGCGGCGATGTTGCGGGCGATCTGGTCATCGGGCCCTTCCGCGACCACGGTTTCCAGGATCTCGACGGTCAGCCTTTCGGGTTGCAGGCCGAACCGGTCAAGCTCCCAGGCAATGTGGTCGGCCAGGGCCGGGTCCATCAACTCCTCCATCGAGAAGTTGACCGAGACGTTCGGAACAGGAACACCCGCCCGGTCCCAGGTTCGAAGGGCCGAAAGCGCCTGGATCAGCATCACCTGTCCAAGCCGCGCGGACAGACCCGCGTCCTGTAGCGCGGGCATGAACCGTCCCGGCGGTAGCAGCCCCAGATTGGGGTGCAGCCAGCGCGCCAGTGCCTCGAAACCGGTCACGTCTCCGGTATGAGTCGAGACCTGCGGTTGGAAATAGGCGATGATTTCACCCTGTTCGAGCGCCGCGGAAACCGAGGCCACCAGTTCGTCGTGCTGAGCAGTGGCATGGGCGATCTCGGCGGAGTAGGCGCGGATCCCGTCGGCGCTGCCCGACCGGGTTGCGTCCAGTGCCAGTTCGGCAGCGCAAAGGAGCGCATCGCCATCATGCCGCGGCGCGCGGCCCGCGGGGCAGTATCCGATGGTCGCGGCAAGCCGGACCGCCGCGCCATCGATGTCGAAGGGCTCGGCCACCACCTTGCGGATCCGCTCCGCGAGATCCGAAAGCGCGTCCGGCGACATGCGGCGAAACGGTGCGATGGCGATGGCGAAATGCCCATCCTCCATCTGAAGAAGCAGGTCGTCTTCACGCAACACGCTGCGGATCCGGTCCGATGCGCGGCGGAGCAGGCGCGCGTGCTGGGCGTGGCCAAAGCGCGCGATCAGTCGGTGCGCCCCGTCGATGCCGACCGCAAGGCAACCAAACCGCCCGTCGGCTGAGGTGCCATAGGCGTCGTTCAGCCGCTGGGTGATCTGGTCGCGGTTCGTCGCGGCCGGCGCGGCAACGAGCACCGTTTCGGCGCTGCGCCGCCCCAGGGGATCGTGACGCATCAGCAGAAAGGGAAGCGCAAAAATCCCGAAGACCGCCGCCCCGCGTGCCCCATAGAGGTATCCCGCCCAAAGCAGCGTGACCGGCAGGCCCAGAAGATCGGCGAGGCGGCGCAGGCGGTCGAAAGAGCCGGTCACACGTCCCCGGATCATGCGCTGGATTCTGGTCATCCGTCCCCCGATTCCCGGCCGCAGGGCCTTGTGCCTGCAACCCGGAACCTAGGAACATAACGTGATCGCCTGGTTAATGCGGATCCTTGAGGAGCGGAATTTCCGGCGCGGTCGGCACATCGCCGGGCGCTTGCCGGACCAGACCGGCAAAATCGAACAGGCCTGTGTCCAGAAGATGCGAGGGCCGCGTATTCATCAATGCCCGGAACATCACCTGCCGCCGTCCCGGGCTCCGCGCTTCCCATCCGTCGAGGATCTGCTTGACCTGCTGGCGCTGCAATCCGTCCTGGGATCCGCACAGGTCACAGGGGATGATCGGATAATTCATGGCGCGGGCGAATTTCTCGCAGTCCGCCTCGGCCACGAAGGCAAGCGGGCGGTAGACGAACAGATCGCCATCCTCGTTCAGCAGTTTCGGCGGCATCGTCGCCAGACGCCCGCCGTGAAAGAGGTTCATGAAGAAGGTTTCCAGGATGTCGTCGCGGTGATGGCCCAGCACGACCGCGGAACACCCCTCCTCGCGCGCGATGCGGTAAAGGTTGCCGCGTCGAAGCCGCGAACACAGCGCGCAGTAGGTGCGGTTGGCCGGCACCTTTTCCTTCACGATGGAATAGGTGTCCTGGTATTCGATCCGGTGCGGTACGCCCATCCGGGACAGGAATTCGGGTAGCACCGTCGCCGGAAAGCCGGGTTGGCCCTGATCGAGGTTGCAGGCCAGAAGATCGACCGGCAAAAGCCCGCGCCATTGCAGTTCATGCAGCACCGCCAGCAGTGTGTAGCTGTCCTTGCCGCCCGACAGGCACACAAGCCAGCGCGCACCGCGTTCGATCATGCCGTAGGTCTCGATCGCCTCGCGCACCTCGCGCACAAGGCGCTTGCGCAGCTTGCGGAACTCGGTCGAGGCGGGCGCTCCGTGGAACAGCGGGTGGATGTCGTTTTGGGGCAAGTCGTCATCGGCATCAAGCATCGGGTGTCTCCTTGCCGGACGGCCTGGCGGGTCGAAGCGGCGGAACGGGATCGTGGCCATGTCCACCCCAGGGATGGCAGCGGCAGATGCGGCCGACGGTCAGAACGCCGCCCTTCAGCGCGCCGTGCATCTCCAGCGCCTCAAGCGCATAGGCCGAACAGGTCGGCTGATAGCGGCAGCCATGGCCGACCCACGGACTGAGCAGCAGGCGGTAGGCACGGACGGGCAGGGCAAGCAGATGGGCGGCGGGGGTCATGGGGTTGCGACCTTGCGATCGGCGTGGATCTGGGTCAGCGCGCGGTCAAGATCGGCCTGAAGATCCGCGAAATTCCGGGCGATGGTGGCATTCGGCCGTCCGACCAACACGTAATCCCACCCCGGCATGCCCTTTTGCGCAAGTCCAAGCCGGGCAATTTCCCGCAGGCGCCGCTTGGCGCGGTTGCGGGCCACGGCATTGCCGATCTTCTTCGAACAGGTGAAGCCGACGCGAATGGTGTCGGCCCCCGCCTCGCCTTCGGCGCGCTTGCGGGCCTGAAGCATGAAGCCCGCCGTTCCCTGACGCCGGGCCGATGCCGCCTGCAGGAAATCGGCGCGTTTGCGCAAGACGATCAGGGACCGGCAAGCCAAAACCGCCGGCACATCCACTGCGCCGGGGCCAGAAGGGCCTTGCGCAGAGGGCGCCGACGGTGTCATTGCAAAGCCCCTTCGGGTTGCCCTGCCGTTCGCCTGGAAATCAGGCGGACAGCACCTTGCGGCCGCGGGCGCGGCGGGCGTTCAGGACCTTGCGGCCACCTTTGGTCGCCATGCGCGCACGGAAGCCGTGGCGACGAGCGCGGACGAGGTTCGAGGGCTGAAAAGTGCGCTTCATCGCGATTCTCCGTCGGTCGGGTCGGAATCCCAGGGGCGGGATTCGAGAGCCGTCATCATTCGAAGCCCGGCTATTAGACGCCCGCCCCCGTCAAGTCAACCGCCTGCAAGGGGTAATTTCCGCCCCCCTTTCCCGTCGACCACAAGTCTGATCTTCGCCCACCCTGCCTATGAATGAGGGGAACCAAACCGTTCGATCAAGCTTTCGTTACAGAAAAAGGAGCAAACCCGCCGATGGAGCCGCAAGCGTGGTTTCCTCTGCCTGCGGGCAAGCCTATTTAGCGCAAGACGGACAGCGCCGGCCAACGGATCACGGACTTGAATACCGCCCTCACCCCTGGATCCCAAGTCGCGGAACCGCGGCCATGAGACTGAATACCCTGTCGGGCCGCTTCCTGATACTGACCACGGTCTTCGTACTGCTGGCAGAGGTCTTGATCCTTGTCCCGTCGGTCGCCCGCTACCGCGAGGATTACATCCTGTCGCGCCTTGAACGGGCGCAGATCGCCTCGCTGTCGCTGCTGGCCACCGACACCATGATCGACGCCGGGCTGGAGAAGGAGCTTCTGGCCAATGCCGAGGTCTACAACGTGGTCCTGCGCCGCGATCAGATGCGGCAACTGGTGCTGTCTTCCCCCATCCCGGAGGAGATCTCGGCCACCTATGACCTGCGCGAGGCACCGACCTGGGTCCTGATCCGCGACGCCTATTCGGACCTGGTCCACCCCGACCACCATGTGATCCGCGTCATCGGCGATCCGGTCAAGCGCGCGGGATTGCTGATCGAGGCAACGATGGACGCAGGCCCGATGCGGAAGGCGATGATCGATTACGGCCTGGGCATCCTGGGGCTTTCGGCGGTGGCGTCGATCCTGACGGCGTTCCTGCTGTTCGTTCTGGTGCGGCGCCTGATGGTCACGCCGATCCGCCGCGTGGTCGACCACATGGCCGCCTATGCCGAGGCCCCCGAGGACGCGCGCCGCTTCATCGTGCCGAATGCCAGCATCCTGGAACTGCGCGAGGCGGAGGATGCCCTGCAACAGATGCAGCGGCAGTTGACCGGCGCGCTGAAACAGAAGGAGCGGCTGGCGCAACTGGGCAGCGCAGTCGCCAAGATCAGCCATGACCTGCGCAACATCCTGACAACGGCGCAACTGTTCGCCGACCGGATGGAGGAAAGCCAGGATCCGGCCGTGCAACGCGCCGCGCCGAAGCTGGTCGGCTCGATCAGCCGGGCTGTGGCGCTGTGCGAATCGACGCTGGCCTTCGGAAAGGCGGAAGAACCGCCGCCGACGCTGTCGCGGTTCCGTCTGGGGCAGGTGGCCGCGGATGTCATCGAAAGCGAGCAGCTTGCCGCGGCCGCTGCCGAGGTCGACTTCGTCACCGACATTCCGCCGAACCTCTGGCTGCGGGCGGACCCCGAGCAGATGCACCGGGTGCTCACCAACCTGGTCCGAAACGCCCGCCAGGCGATCCAGGCGACCGGCCGGCCCGGCACGATCGAGGTCGGGGCGGGGGAAGAGGATGACGGCTGGTGGATCCGCGTCGGCGACACCGGTCCCGGCCTGCCCGAGCGCGCCAAGGAGCATCTGTTCCAGCCCTTCCAGGGCGGCATTCGCAAGGGCGGGACCGGGCTTGGCCTGGCCATTGCGGCGGAGCTGGTCCGCGGCCACGGGGGCCGGCTGGAACTGGTGCGTTCCGATGCCGAGGGCACCGAGTTCATGATCCACCTGCCGCACGAACTGGATCTTTCCGAGCGCGACCCGGCCTGACGCAAGCCCGCGACGGAAATTTCTGCCCGGGCCGTTCCATTCCTGTCATTGGATGGAGTTCGAAATGTCTTTGCGCAGTTGGGCCACGCCCTTGGTCATCGGGTCGTTCCTGGTAATGGCGGTGACGGGAGTTCTGATCTTTTTTCACCTCGACAGCGGCCTGAACAAGACCCTGCATGAATGGGCGGGCCTGGCTCTCCTGGCCGGCGCGGTGGCGCATGTCACATTGAACTGGCGGGCGTTTGCCCTGTACTTCCGCCGCCCGCTGGCGCGCGTCCTGATCGGGTCGGGCGCCCTGGTGCTGGCGCTGTCCTTCATCCCGCTTCCGGGAAGTGGCAGGCTGACTCCGGGGCAGGTCTTCGCCGCCCTGGGCACCGCGCGGATCGAGACGCTTGCCGACCTGACCGGGCAGACCCCCGATGCCGCGATCGCCGCCCTGGAACAGGCGGGCGTGACCGGCGCGCGTGCCGAGACCACCGTCGACGCGCTGGCCCAGGGCGACCGCGGCCGACAGCAGGCGATCCTGGCCGCGCTTTTCGCATCCCGTCCGGCCGCCGCATCCGCGGCCCCCGCCGCCGGACCGGCATCCTGATGCCATGATCGAAAACTTGCGCGCGGGCATGTCATTATGCGCTTGCAATGCCTGCGCGCCACGGCTACATCGCCCTCCACAGCGGACCCGTAGCTCAGCTGGATAGAGCACTAGACTACGAATCTAGGGGTCAGGAGTTCGAATCTCTTCGGGTCCGCCATACATCCAGGAAATTTGAATGCAGGACCGGGGCATTAGTCTCGGCAATGTCCGGGCATTCGGGGTGGTTCTAGTACGGCCAACCAGCCGGTGGGGGCGCCGCTGTCCACGGGAACGACTCGACTGTTTAACGGGGAATACGCTTTGGATAGGGCGCATTACCAGAAATCCGCCGCAAAGGGACGAACAGGGCGGACAACCGCTCCAGCGCTTGTTCCCGCAGCCGTTACCTTGACACCCAGGGGGTGTTGAGGCATGTCCAGCGCCACAATGTGACAGGCAGGACCTAATTGCATGAGGCTGATATTTCGAAAAATTCAGCACTATGCAAATCTTTTTCGGGATGCAGTCCATAATGGTGGATTGGCATTTGCGCTGACCCGCGCCGGGTATTTCATCCGTCGCCGCGCCGCGCTGCTGTTGGTCCGCGGGATTTCGCCGGTCCGTCCGCTGAACAATTCTTCGATCAGTCCTTACAGCGACATTCTGAAGCCTTTGGGCTTTGCATCCACCACCCAACCGCTTCTGCTGATTGTCTCGGATACGAAGATCCGGCAGTGCCTGCATTACCGTATTCACCAGAAAATCCGCTATCTCGCCCAGCTGGGTATCAAGGCAATGCATGTTGCGCCCGCTGAAGTTGGCCGCCTGCGTTCGTTTGTACCGCTGGCGCATACGGTTATCATCTATCGCACCGCGCTGGACGATGAGTGGATATCCAGCTTCCGCAAGGCGGGGGCGCGCATCCTGTTCGAATTTGACGATGTGGTCGTCGGAGAATCCGTCGTTCAGGGATCGGGCATCCTGAAGCAGATCACGGATATCCAGGCCAGGGACCTGCTGCGTCAGGCCGAAGCCTTCCGGGCGACAGCGCAAGCCTGTGACGGGCTGATCGTTTCAACGCCTTACCTGGCTGAACTCTATGGCCGCGCGGAAAACGGTTTCGCCGATAAACCGCGAATGGTCCTGCCAAACTTTGTGGAAACCGACGACTTTGCCGCGCCCGGCAAAAAAGAGGTGACATTCGCCTTTACATCGCCGTCCGGATCGATCCAGACGGAACTGGGAATGTTGACCGAGTTTCTGCGCAATTACGACCGCGCCGCCAACCGCGACTGGTCGATACTCGTGATGGGCAACCTGGCCGCGCAGCGGCATCTGGCGGCGGCAGGGTTTTCGCGTGGAACCGTCCTGACACGGCAATTTTCGGATTTCGACAGCTATATCGCGGCAGTGGCAACCGCCGAAACGGTGCTGATCCCCTTGTCCCACAGCGGCTTCAACTGCGCCAAGACCCCGATCAGGCTGATGGATGCCGCAGTGGCAGGCTCGCAAGTCGTGTTTTCCCCGGTCGGCGCCTATGAAGCGATCCGCGATGCGCTGCACAATCCCGCAATCTGTGTTGCGCCGGACGATTGGGGCCAGGCTGGAAGCGATCTTGTTCCGATGCTGTCTCACCTGGACGCGACCCCAGCCGATCTCCAGCAGGCGGTCCGGAAATGCTTCGGAGTCGCGGCGGCGAAGGAATGCTATCGCGCCCTGTTTATCGATCAACTGGGACTGGACAAACCCATCCCCACTCCGGTGCCGACGCCTGAACCGTGCCGCGACGCGACCTGCCTTGAGACGGCAGCATGAAGGTTCTCAACCTCAACCTGCACTTTTACCCCGAATCCATTGGGGGTGCGGCGGTCGTTGCTGAAAAGCTGGCCTGGGGTCTTGTCCAGCAAGGGCATGAAGTGACGAACGTCTTTCTGGGCCTTAATCCTGGGAATGCGGATTTCACCACGCAAAGCACGCCATTTGGACGCAGCATCGGGATCCGTAATATCCCGCATTCCCCGTCAAACCGATTTTATAATCCGCCTGCCACCTCGATCTTGAAAGAGATCGTCGATCTGATCCAGCCGGACCGGATATTTGTCCATGCCGCCCAGCACATGGGGATTCACGAAGTGCTTTCGGATCCCGCGCTGCGCGAGAAAACGGTTGTCATCGCGCATGATGGCTTCTGGATGTGCCTTCAAGGTTTCCGGATGCTTCCGGATGGCAGTCCCTGCAACCGCGAAAGCAATGCCGCAAATTGCCGCCAATGCGCCTGGTTTCCCGGGCTGACCGACAACATCTACACCGCGTCACGTCATATCCTGGCGGAGTGTCGCGCCGTTGTCTTTCCGTCGGCTTTCCTGATGCAAAGCTACACGGCGCTTTTTGGCCCGTCCCTGCCCGGCAATTTCATCGTTCAGTCGAACCCGGATGTGGCGGAAACGATCATTCCCGACACGTCGTTGCTGCCACCGCCCGCGGGGTCGGCCGCAAGGGCGGCGGGCAAGAAGGTTTTCGGCTTTGTCGGCGGCCCGGGTGAGACGAAGGGATGGGGACTTGTCCGCGCTTTCATCGAACGGGCAAAGGAAACCCATGACAGTCGGGGCGGGGTCCATGTCGTACTTTTCGACAGTGGTCGAAGCGCAGGCTTGCCGTGGTATCCCGGCATGCAAACACCGGGCGTCACAGTCACCGACCCATTCCACTGGAGCTTTGCGGGTCACGCCCTTGGCGCGCTGGACGTGATGCTGATGCCCAGTCAGGTCCGCGAAAGCTTTGGCCTTGCCGCGCGCGAAATCCTTTCTCTTGGTGGTGGCTGCATCATTCGCCCCTCCGGTGCCTTGGCCGAACTGCAAGGGCACAAAGGTGTGGTCGTGGCCAACGAAGACGATGGCGTGGACAGTCTGCTGGCGTCGCTGTCCGCGAACCACAACCAGCAGACGACAGCGTGGCGCAGCACCTCGATCGGCGCCTATGTCGCCAAACTCCTTTCACTTTGAGTGCCGGAAACAGACATGCCGAAAAGACTCAAGAAGCTTTACCTGAACGCCGGCCAGATGAAGGCCGTTTGATAATGACTAGGGACCGTTACCCATGCTTTATATTCATATTGGGGCTCAGAAGACTGGATCGACGACGATCCAGAAGGCGCTTTATGATAATCGTGCGCAGCTTCGTAAAAATGGACTAACCTATGTCGATGTCCTACCCGAAGACACCAACAAGGTCAGTCATTACAATTCCGTGCGCGGCTTTTTTTCCGCAGCTCAGGATGAAGTAGGACACACGGAAAGATTCGTCGCCCAGATCAAAGACCCTCGACAGGATTACTTGATTTCGGCGGAGAATTTAAGCAATTGGCCGGCCATGCGGAATGGTCAAGCAGCGGATGACTATGTCGCGCTGAAACGCCAATGCCTGACCCGTATACGCGCGGCCTTTTCCGGGCATGAGGTGACAGTGGTTCTCTGTATCAGGAATCGGTGCGATTATCTCAAATCGCTTTTCAAGCAACATCTGAAGGTTAATATCCAGATGTCGCGCTCGCTGGATCATAGTTTGCATCAGTTCCTCAATCGCGAGCTCGTCCGTTCTGATTTCGCACAGGAATCGGCGCTGTGGCGGGAGTTCTTTCCAAGAGTACGTGAGATCGATTTCGATGCGCATAGACGCGGCACGTTGGTTGCAGCGTTTCTCGAGGCCATCGATCATCCTGAGATCGACCTGGCAGATGTGGTCGATCAGAACATTTCCCCTGATTGGACCAGCCTCGAGGCACAGCGGGTTCTGATCTCTACCGGAGCCAAGCAGGGAGAGCCGGACCCTGCGAAGAGAGCCCGGTTCAACGAGATGGTCGAGACCTACGTCTCCAACATCATACGGTCGCGCTGTAGCCAACCCCGAGTAAAGGCTGACTGAGACGCTTTTAAGATTGAACCAGAAGCATTCCAGAAGGGAAACGCCTTCGCCATGGTTGAGGATTGCCTGACGTTTCCCCCTGCAAGAACGGCGGACTTGCCCCGCGTGACCGTTCTGCTGGCAAGCTGCGGCGGGATGCCCTATCTGCCCGATCAGGTGGCGAGCATTGCCGCGCAACGTGGCGTGGACCTTCGGCTGATTGCCGGCGACGACGGTTCGCGGGATGGGACGCGCGCCTACCTTGATCAACTGCGTGGCCGCTGCGCGCCCGGCCGTGTTCAGGTCCTGTCGGGGCCGCGGCAGGGCTACGCGGCGAATTTCGTTTCGCTGGTTCGGCACGCACCGGACGATGCGGGTTTGGTGGCGTTTTCAGACCAGGACGACGTCTGGCAACCGGATCGTCTGCTGCGCGCGGCGACGTCGATGTCATCCATCGCCCATCGTCCGGCGATTCATGTGGCGGCGCGGCGGATCACGGATGCGTCCCTGAATCCGCGCGGGCTTTGGCAATTGCCGGTAGAGCGGCTTGAATTTCGAAACGCCCTGGTTGAAAGCATCCTGCCCGGCAATGCCACCGTCATGAACTCACGGGCCTTTGCCTTGCTGAAGGAAGCGTTCACCAACCACCCTTCGGTCAGCAGCCATGACTGGGCGATGTATCAGATCCTTGCAGGGGCCGAAGCCGCCCTGGTTCGGGATGCGGATGCCCTGGTTTTCTATCGCCAGCACGACAGGAACACCCTTGGCGCAGGGAAGACCCTGAAATGGGCGCACGCGCGGCTGGCACGCGTGACGAACGGCACCTATGGCCGCGCCTTGCGCGACAGCCGCGCGTTCCTGAAAAGCAATCGGTACTTGCTGAGCGAAAGGAACCAGCGGCTTCTGGACCAAAGCGAAGGTCTTTCCGCATTCGGCCCAGGACATCGTCTGGCGGCCATGCGCCAGGTCAGGCCCTATCGGTTGAGGGGCATCGACCAGCTTGCGCTGTGGATCGAAGTGATGATCGGCGCAATTCCCTTGTAGGAAAGCCGCGCGTTCCGGACAGCTGCGCGGCCCTGTCCGGTAACAGTCGCTGCGACGGGCTGGACAGTCCACACCGGCCCGGCCAGGTGATCCGGAAGGCGCCCCTGCGCACGGATCCGTGACCGTGGACCTTTTCCGCGGGGGCTTGACCTTCCCATCGTTGGAAGCCCTATCTGGCACCGGAGGAACAGTCATCGAAGGAGTTCCCCATGAACGTTCAGGCCAAGGACCCGTCGGGCGCGCCCTCGAAGGTGGTGTTTGATGTCGAAGGCATGACCTGTGCCTCGTGCGTGGGCCGGGTCGAGCGGGCGTTGAAGGCAGTTCCCGGGGTCGAGGCGGCGGCGGTCAATCTGGCGACCGAGCGGGCCGAGGTCCGGGGGGCTTCGCTGGATCGCGGTCGACTGATCCAGGCGGTCGAGGACGCGGGATACCACGTTCCCGCCCGTGCGCTCGATCTGGAGATCGAGGGGATGACCTGCGCCTCCTGCGTGGCGCGGGTCGAGCGGGCGCTGAAGGCCGTGCCGGGCGTCACGTCGGCAACGGTGAACCTGGCAACCGAACGCGCGACGGTCACGGGCGCGGCCGATCCTGCGGAACTGATCCGCGCCATCGGTGCCGCCGGGTATGAGGCGCATCCCGCAACCGCGGCGGCGGTCTCTGACGCGACATCGCTGCGCAAGGCCACCGAGGAAGCGGCGCTACGGCGGGATGTCGTGATCGCGGCGCTGCTGACGCTGCCGGTCTTCGTGCTGGAAATGGGATCGCACCTTTTCATGTCGATACATGAGGCGGTGATGACCACCATCGGGATGCAGACAAGTTGGTACATCCAGTTCGCGCTCACCACGTCAGTGCTGGCAGGCCCCGGCCTGCGCTTCTACCGCAAGGGCTTCCCGGCCCTGGTCCGCAGGGCACCCGACATGAACAGCCTTGTCGCCGTCGGGTCGGCGGCCGCCTACGGCTATTCTCTGGTGGCGACCTTTGCGCCGGGGCTTCTGCCGGCCGGTACCGTCAACGTCTATTACGAAGCGGCGGCGGTGATCGTCACGCTGATCCTTCTGGGGCGGTTGCTGGAAGCACGGGCCAAGGGCCGGACATCCGAGGCGATCCGGCGGCTGGTCGGGCTTCAGGCGCGGACGGCCCGCGTCGTTCGGGGCGCTGTGGTGTCCGAGGTTCCCGTGGCCGAGGTCAGGCCCGGCGACATCGTTGAGGTGCGCCCCGGCGAACGCGTGCCGGTCGATGGCGACGTGAACGAAGGCAGCAGCTGGATCGACGAAAGCATGATCTCGGGCGAGCCGCTGCCGGTGGAAAAGACCATCGGCAGCGCCGTCACCGGGGGCACCGTCAACCAGACCGGAGCCTTCCGCTTTCGTGCGACCGCGGTGGGCGAAGCGACGATGCTGGCGCAGATCATCCGCATGGTCGAAGAGGCGCAGGGCGGCAAGCTGCCGATCCAGGCGCTGGTGGACCGGGTGACGATGTGGTTCGTTCCTGCGGTCATGGCGCTGGCCGCGCTGACCTTCCTTGTCTGGCTTATCTTCGGGCCTCAGCCGTCGCTGAGCTTCGGCCTGGTCAATGCCGTTGCCGTCCTGATCATCGCCTGCCCTTGCGCGATGGGCCTGGCCACGCCGACCTCGATCATGGTCGGCACGGGGCGGGGCGCCGAACTGGGCGTGCTGTTCCGCAAGGGAGAGGCGCTGCAATCGCTTCAGGACGTGCGCGTGGTGGCGCTGGACAAGACCGGGACGCTGACGGAAGGCAAGCCGCGCCTGACCGACATGGCCCAGGCGCCGGGCTTTGACCGGCCGTCGGTGTTGACCGCCGTCGCCGCGGTCGAGGCGAAATCCGAACACCCGATTGCCCGCGCCATTGTCGCCGCCGCCAGTGAGGAAGGGCTTTCCCTTCCCGAAATCACCGACTTCGCCTCGGTCACCGGCTTTGGTGTCAGCGCCCACGCGGCGGGGCGCCGGATCGAGGTGGGCGCAGATCGCTACATGGCCCAACTGGGGCTGGACGTGACACCTTTCGGGGCCGAGGCCAAGCGCCTGGGAGACGAGGGCAAGTCGCCCCTTTACGCCGCGATCGACGGGCGGCTGGCCGCGATCCTGGCCGTGGCGGATCCGCTGAAGGAAACCACACCACCGGCCATCGCCGCCCTGCACCGGCTGGGGCTGAAGGTTGCGATGATCACGGGGGATAATGCCCGCACTGCACAGGCCATTGCCCGCCAGCTGGGCATCGACGAAGTGGTGGCCGAGGTGCTGCCCGATGGCAAGGTCGCGGTGGTGAAGCGCTTGCGCGCGCTGGGCCATCTGGCCTTCGTGGGTGACGGGATCAACGACGCACCGGCGCTGGCCGAGTCGGATGTGGGGATCGCCGTCGGCACGGGCACCGACATCGCCATCGAGGCCGCGGATGTGGTGCTGATGTCCGGCCGCCTGACGGCGGTCAGTGACGCCATCGCCCTGTCAAAGGCCACGATGCGGAACATCCGCCAGAACCTGTTCTGGGCCTTCGCCTACAACGTCGCGCTGATCCCGGTCGCAGCCGGGGTGCTGTGGCCCGCCTTCGGCATCCTGCTGTCCCCCGTGTTCGCGGCTGGCGCGATGGCCATGTCATCGGTCTTCGTTCTGGGAAATGCGCTGCGTCTGCGGCGCTTCGCCCCCGCCCGGACCTGAACCCGCGGAAGGAGCCTGGCGTGAACATCGGAGAGGCGGCCCGGGCCTCGGGCGTTTCGGCGAAAATGATCCGTTATTACGAATCCACCGGCCTGATCGCGGCGGCGGGTCGCACCGCTTCGGGCTACCGGACCTATTCGGACGCTGACGTGCAGGTTTTGCGGTTCATCCGCCGCGCCCGTGACCTGGGCTTTTCGGTCGAGCGAATCGCCGAGCTGATCGCGCTGTGGCGCGACCGGACGCGCCAGAGCGGAGACGTAAAGCGGATCGCGACGGCACATATCGAAGGCTTGCGCCAGCGCATCGCCGAAATGCAGGAGATGATGGATACGCTTCAGCATCTGGCCGATGCGTGCTGCGGGGATGATCGGCCGGATTGTCCCATCCTGTCCGACCTTGGCACCGGCCCTGCGGCGGCGCGCAATCGCCATGCGCCTCGGGACAGCCGTGGGTTGCAAACGAAGGGAGCGCACTGACCGTCGGCCAGATTTGGCCCATCGAAAAACGTCCGTGGAACAAAGTGCCCGGTCCTCCGTTCCGTCCGTGCGGGAGGTCACGGATATGGACATGAACTGGGAGCAGATCGAACTCAAATGGGTGGCCATGACGCAGCGCCTGTGCGGAGAATGGCCGAAAAGCACGTCCCGTCGCCCGACGGATCCGCCGTGCGCTTCCCGGCCGACCGCCCGTCCACTTGAGCTTAAACCGACGCTGGACGATCCGCCCGAAGACATGGCGCCGCCGCACTGATGGCGGTTGACATGGTAGGACGGTGGTTGGGGCAGGTTCCGGGCCTTTCGCGTGCCGTCCCGGACGTCTGGCGTGACAAGACCCCGATCCGGTCCGAACTGTTCGGCACCGAGCGCCTGGAACATCACGCCCGAAGCCTTGCCGCCGCGCAGCCCGTTGTGGAAGGCCATCCGCTCCGCGTCCTGCGGCTGAGTGATCGGGTCACGGATAATGCGCGCGTCCTTCTGGATGCTTACGCGACCTGCGCGGAAGCGTTGAAGACCGGCGATTCCATCGCCCCCGCCGCCGAGTGGCTTCTGGACAACTTTCATCTGGTCGAGGAGCAGCTTCTTCAGGTGAAGGAAGACCTTCCCCCGGGCTACTACCGCCAGCTTCCAAAACTTGCCGACGGACCCTTCCGGGGCTATCCGCGTGTCTTCGGAGTGACCTGGGCCTATGTGGCCCATACGGACAGTCTGCTGTCGCCATCGGTGCTGGCCCGGTATGTCCGCGCCTACCAGGACGTGCAGCCTCTGATGATCGGCGAGATCTGGGCCATTGCGATCACCCTGCGCATCGTCCTTGTCGAGAACATGCGCCGTCTGGCCGAGCAGATCGTTGAAGGTCACCGTCTGCGGAAGCTGGCGGATTCGCTGGTGGACAAGGTTCTGTCGGCGGGCGCGGTGTCGGACCAGGCGCAGATTCTGGCGCTGCGCGAGGCGGTCGCCCCCTATCAGGACCAGCCGCTGGATGACATCTTCGTCGGTCAGATCGCCAAGCGACTGCGGGGTTACGATCCGGCGGCCATGCCGCTTCTGGTCTGGCTTGAGGAACGGCTGCAACGACAGGGCCAGTCGATCGAGGATGTGGTGGCGCATGTCCAGAGCCGCCTTGGCGCCTCGAACGTCACCATGCGCAACATCGTCACCTCGATGCGGCTGGTTTCCGAAATGGACTGGGCGGATTTCTTCGAGGATGTGAGCCTGATCGACGCCCGCCTGCGCGAGCGGACGACCTTCGGCGACATGGACTTCGCCACCCGGAACCGCTACCGGACCGAGATCGAGATCCTGGCGCGGGGGTCAGACCACACCGAAGGCGGGGTGGCCGAAGCCTGCCTGGCCCTTGTGGCCGTGGCGGACGATGCCCGGCGCCGCGATCCGGGATACTGGCTGATCGGGGAAGGCCGCCCCCGGCTGGAGGCGGATGTGGGCTTTCGGCCCGGTCTGGCGATGGCGCTGCGGCGTCGGATCGGGCAGCTGGGCCTGGCCGGCTATCTGGGTGCCATCGCGGCTGTGTCGCTGCTGCTTCTGTCGCTGGCGCTTTGGGCTGCGGGGGCCGCGGGGGCCGGTGCGGTCGGCCTGACGTGGTTGGCGATCACCGGTCTGGCCGTCGCGTTCGAGGCGGGCACCGCCATCGTCAACACCATCGCCACCCGTGCGGTCGCACCCCACCCTCTGCCCGGGCTTGACCTGACGCAGGCCATCCCCGACCACCTGAAGACGCTTCTGGTTGTCCCGGTCATCTTCCGCGACACCGAGGAACTTCTGACGCAGGTCGAGCGGCTTGAGGTCCATTACCTGTCCAGCACCGGCGGCGCGGTCTATTATGCCCTGCTTTCGGATGCCGCTGACGCGGCCGCCGAGGTGGTTCCTGGGGACAGGTCGCTGATCGATGCCGCGCTGGCGGCGGTGGCCGGGCTGAATGACCGTTACCCGACCGAGGATGGCCGGGCGCGCTTCTACTTCCTGCATCGGCGCCGGATGTGGAATCCCGGCGAAGGTGTCTGGATGGGATGGGAGCGCAAGCGCGGCAAGCTGACCGAACTCAACCGCCTTTTGCGCGGCGCCAGCAACACCAGCTTCGATGTCATCAGCAGCCCCCTGCCTGAGGGGATCCGCTATGTGATCACGCTGGACGCCGATACCCGCCTGTTGCGCAATACCGCCCGCATGATGATCGGCAAGATGGCGCATCCGCTGAACCGGCCGAGCTTCGACGCCCGCGCGGGGCGTGTTGTTGCCGGTCATGGGATCCTGCAACCGCGGGTCGGTGCCTCGCTTCCCACCGATCGGGGCGGCTCGACCTACCAGCGGATTTTTTCTACCCCGGGCGGTATCGAGCCCTATGCCGCGGCCGCCTCGGACCTTTACCAGGATCTGTTCGAGGAGGGGTCGTTCACCGGCAAGGGCATCTATGACGTTGACGCCTTCGAGGCCGCGCTGGACGGCCGCGTGCCGGAAAACACCCTTCTCAGCCACGATCTGTTCGAGGGGATCTTCGCCCGGGCGGGACTTGCCTCGGACATCGAGGTGATCGAGGACTTTCCCACCCGCTACGACGTGGACATGCAGCGCCATCACCGCTGGGTGCGCGGCGACTGGCAGCTGCTGCCGTGGATCTTCGGTACACGGGGGAGCGCCATTCCCCCCGTCGGCCGCTGGAAGATGATCGACAACCTTCGCCGATCGCTGCTGGCGCCCCTGGCTCTGGTCACGCTTCTGGCGGGTTGGCTGATGCCGCCCGCGGCCTCCCTGGTCTGGACGGTCGGGGTGGTCGCGCTTCTGGCGGTGCCGCGGCTGCTGTTCCTGCCGTTCGGCCTTCTTCCCGCCCATCCCGGCGTCACGATGCAAAGCCATCTGCGGGCACTGGGGGCCGAGGCAGCAACGGCGCTGGCGCAAGTGGGGTTCAACCTGGTTTTCCTGGCGGATCAGGCGTTCCGCATGCTGGATGCGATTCTGCGCACTGCCTGGCGGCTGGCGGTGTCGCGCCGCCATCTGCTGGAATGGACCACCGCCGAACATGCCGGGCGCGGCGGGCTGCCATCGGTTGCGCTGTCCTACCGGCACATGGCGGGCAGTGTGGTGCTGGGGCTGGCGGTCTGCGGCCTGGCGCTGGGCATGAACCCGGATGTGCTGCCGGTGCTGGCCCCCTTCGCGCTGGCCTGGCTTCTGGCGCCGCTGGTCGCGCGCCATGTGAGCCAGCCGCGCCCGATCGGCCGGCTTGCGGCGCTGTCCGGCGAT
The DNA here is from genome assembly GCA_002356635.1 of Rhodobacteraceae bacterium QY30. Classification (GTDB taxonomy): domain Bacteria; phylum Pseudomonadota; class Alphaproteobacteria; order Rhodobacterales; family Rhodobacteraceae; genus QY30. Next base: position 2,994,677 of record CP023454.1, on the reverse strand, counting down.
CAGGCGCGTGTCCTGCGTCTGACGGCCCGGCGCACCTGGCGCTTCTTTGAAACCTTCGTGACGGCCGAGGAAAACTTCCTGCCGCCGGACAATTTCCAGGAAACCCCGAAGCCCGTGGTGGCGCATCGCACCTCACCCACCAACATCGGGCTTTATCTTCTGTCCACGGTCGTCGCCTGTGACATGGGCTGGATCGGCAAGGCCACCGCGGCGCGGCGTCTGGGCGACACGCTCTCCACGATGCAACGGATGGGGCGCTACCGCGGACATCTCTACAACTGGTACGACACGCGCGACCTGCGCGTCCTTGATCCTGCCTATGTCTCGTCGGTGGACAGCGGCAATCTGGCCGGCCACCTGATCGCCGTCGCACAGGCGTGTCGGGGCTGGCGCAACACCGGCACGCCCGAGGCCGTGCTTCGGCAGGCGCTGGGCGACACCCTGGAACTGGCGCGGCAATCCGCATCGCCCTCGCAGGCCCAGCTTTGCGGCGAAATCGACCGTGTGGATGGGTTGTTGGCGGTACAGCCCGACCTTGCACCGCTGCTCCCTCAGATGGCCGCTCTGGCGAAACGGGCGCATGGCACCGGCGGCGCGGATGCCGATATTGCTTTCTGGACGGCCGCCGCCCACCACGCCCTGTCCGACTGGCTGGCGGACCAGACCCACCCCTTCCCGGCCGAGCTTGCGAGGATCGAGGACGAGGCCCGCGCCTTCGCGCTGGAGATGGACTTCGCCTTTCTTCTGGACCCGGAAAAGAAGTTGCTGTCCATCGGCTTTTCCGTCGCCACCAACCGCGCCGACACCAATTGCTACGACCTTCTCGCCTCGGAAGCGCGGCTTGCCAGCCTGTTCTCGATTGCCAAGGGGGATGTGCCGACGCGGCACTGGTTCCGGCTTGGCCGCACGGCAACGCCGCTGGGAACGGGGGCCGCGCTGATTTCCTGGTCGGGCAGCATGTTCGAATACCTGATGCCGTCGATCGTGATGCGCGCGCCGGCGGGATCGGTGCTGAACCAGACCAGCCAGCTGGTCGTGGCGCGGCAGGAAAGTTACGCCGCCGCGTTGGGGATGCCTTGGGGGATCTCGGAGTCTGCCTACAACGCCCGCGACCTGGAAATGACCTATCAGTACTCCAACTTTGGCGTGCCCGGCCTGGGGCTGAAGCGGGGCCTAAGCGAAAACCGCGTGGTTGCGCCCTATGCCACCGGCCTGGCCACCATGGTCGATCCGGCGGCTGCGGTGCGGAACTTTGCGGCGCTGGCCGCGCTGGGCGCCGAAGGGCGGTTCGGCTTTTACGAGGCAGTGGACTTCACCGGTTCGCGCCTTCAGGACCGCGACCAGCCCGCCATCGTGCGCAGCTTCATGGCCCACCACCAGGGCATGACCATCACCGCCATCGCCAACACCCTGCTGGACGGCCGGCTGCGCGACCTGTTCCACGCCGAGCCGATGATCCAGGGGGTAGAACTTCTGCTGCAAGAACGGATCCCGCGGGATGTCCCGGCCGCTCCGCCGCGCGCCGCCGAAGTCTCGGCCACCGTGGTCGCGGACAGCGAGTCGCTGGGCCTGCGCACTTTCGAAACCCCGGCCCGTGCCGTTCCGACCGCGCATTTCCTTTCCAACGGCAACTATGGCCTGATGCTGACCCCCACGGGCGAAGGCTTCAGCCAGTGGCGCGACATGGCGGTGACCCGCTGGCGCGCCGAGCCGACGCAAGGCGCGCTGGGGTCGTTCATCTTCCTGCGTGACACCGCCACCGGTGCCCTGTGGTCCGCGGGCGTCCAGCCCACGGCGACCGAGTCCGGGCGCCACCGCGCCGTCTTCTGTGAACACCATGCCGGCTTCACCCACCAGGCACCGCGCTTCACCACCACCACCGACATCGTGATCTCGGCCGAGGACGATGCCGAGGCGCGTCGCGTGACGCTGACCAACACCGGCCGCCGCCCGCGCGAGGTGGATGTCACCTCTTACGCCGAACTGGTGCTGGCTCCGCTGGCCCAGGATCAGGCGCACCCGGCGTTTTCGAAGATGTTCGTCGTTACCGACTTCCTGCCGGAACTGGGCGTCGTCATCGCCACGCGCCGGCGCCGCTCACCCCAGGACCCCGAAGTCTGGGCGGCCCACATTGCCGTGGTCGAGGGCGAGGAGACGGCGCCCATGCAGATCGAAACCGACCGCGCCCGTTTCATCGGCCGGGGCCGCACGCTGGGCAACGCAGCGATGGCGGATGCCCCCCTGTCGGGAACCACCGGAACGGTGCTGGACCCGCTCTTCTCGATCCGGCGCCGGGTGAGCGTTCCTGCGGGCGGGGTCGTGCGCGTGACCTTCTGGACGATGGTCGCCGCCAGTGCCGACGCGCTTCTGGACATGGTCGACCGGCACCGCGATGCCTCGGCCTATTCCCGCGCTGCCACCCTGGCCTGGACCCAGGCGCAGGTTCAATTGCGCCATCTGGGCATCACCCATGCCGAGGCGGCGGATTTCCAGGCGCTGGGCGGAATGGTGGCGCGCGGCGATGCCCGGCTTCGCGCTCCGGCCGCGCGCGTGCTGGCCGGGGCCGGTCCCCAGTCGGCCCTTTGGGCGTTCGGCATCTCGGGCGACCTGCCCATTGTCCTTCTGCTGATCGAGGACACCCAGGACCTGCCCGCGCTTCGCCAGGTGCTCAGCGCGCATGAATACTGGGGGATGCGGCTGCTGCCCGTGGACCTGGTGATCCTGAACGACCGCTCCTCCTCCTACGTTCAGGATCTGCAGGTGGCCATCGACAGTGCCGTACGCGCCATTCGCACCCGACCCCGTGCCGAAGGCATCCATGCCCGCACCCACGGCACCGTCCACACGCTTCGGTCGGACCTTCTGGCGCCGGGCGGACGCGCGACCCTGCTGTCGGTGGCGCAGGTGGTCCTGGTGGCCAGCCGCGGTAATATCTCGCGGCAGATGGAGGCGCTCTCGCGTCGTCTGCCCGCCGCCCGCATGGCCGCGCCCCGCCACCCCGATGCCGGGCCCGAACCGACGTTGCCCGTGACCGAGTTCTTCAACGGTCTTGGCGGATTTGCCGAAGGCGGACGCGAATACGTGACCGTGCTGCGCAAGGACGAAGCGACCCCCGCGCCCTGGATCAATGTCGTTGCCAACCCGCGCTTCGGCTTCCAGGTCTCGGCTGCGGGCAGCGGCTACACCTGGTCCGAAAACAGCCGTGAAAACCAGATCACCCCCTGGTCGAACGATCCCGTCACCGACCGCAGCGGCGAGGCGATCTACCTGCATGACCTGGTCACGGACGAAGTCTGGACGGCGACGGCCCTGCCGATCCGCGGACCGGGCACCTACCTCGCGCGCCACGGGTTCGGATATTCGGCATTCTCCCACGCGACCAACACGCTTTCAGCCGAAATGGTCCAGTTCGTTCCTCTGGACGCCCCCGTCAAGATCACCCGACTGACGCTGCGCAACACTGGCCCCACGGCTCGGCGCCTGTCGATCACCGCCTATGCCGAATGGGTTCTTGGCCCGACGCGGGGCGCCTCGCTTCCCCATATCCTGACCCGGATCGATGAAAACGGTGCGATCCTGGCCGAAAACCCCTTTGCAATGGCCTTTCCCGGGCGCGTCGGTTTTGCCGACCTGGGGCCGGATACCACCAGCCGTACCGCCGACCGGGCGGAATTCATCGGGGCGGGCGGGTCGCTGTCGGACCCGGCAGGATTGCGCGCGGCGGGGCTGTCGGAGCGTACGGGCCCCGGGCTGGACCCCTGCGCCGCCCTTCAGCGCCGCCTGACGCTGGAACCGGGGGCCACGGTCGAGATCGTGTTCCTGCTGGGCCAGGCGGAAAGCGCGACGGCGGCCACCGCATTGATCCATGAGATGCGGGCGCTTGACCTCGACCAGGCGCTTGAGGATGTAAAGCGCCATTGGGCCGAAGTGCTGGGCGCGGTCCAGGTGATCACGCCGGACCGCAGCATGGACATCCTGCTGAACGGCTGGCTGATGTACCAGACCCTGGCCTGCCGGATCTGGGCGCGGGCGGGCTTTTACCAGGCCAGCGGCGCCTACGGATTCCGCGACCAGTTGCAGGATGGCATGGCGCTGACCTTCGCGCGCCCCGAGATGACGCGCGGTCATATCCTGCGCGCCGCCAGCCGCCAGTTCCCCGAAGGCGACGTGCAGCACTGGTGGCTGCCGCATTCCGGGCAGGGGGTGCGGACCCGCATTTCGGACGACCGGGTGTGGCTGGGGTACTGCACCGCGCAATATGTGTCGGTGACCGGCGATCTGGCCGTGCTGGATGAAAAGCTGCCCTTCCTGCACGGCCCGCCCCTTGCGGAAGGCGCCCATGACGACTTTTCCCAACCGTCGATCAGCGAAGAAACCGCCACCCTGTTCGAACATTGCGCGCGGGCGCTGGATCAGGCCGTGGCCCTGACCGGCGAAAACGGGATGCCGCTGATCGGCACCGGCGACTGGAACGATGGCATGAACCGGGTGGGCGAGGGCGGGCAGGGCACCAGCCTGTGGCTGGGGTGGCTGCTGATTGCCACCATCGACCGGATGGCCCCCCTGGCCGATCCCCGCGACCCGGCCCGCGCGGCCCGGTGGCGGCAGCACGCGGAATCGGTTCGTCAGGCGATTGAGGCACATGGCTGGGACGGGGCCTGGTATCGGCGCGGCACCTTCGACGATGGCACGATCCTCGGCACCTCGGGGGCGGCCGAATGCCGGATCGACAGCATCGCGCAGTCATGGTCCGTCCTTTCTGGCGCGGCCGATCCGGCACGGGCGCACAAGGCGATGGAGTCACTCGACAAGCATCTGGTTCGCGCCGATCCCGGTATGGCGCTGCTGTTCACGCCGCCCTTCGACCGCACGCCTCTGGATCCCGGCTACATCAAGGGCTATCCCCCTGGCCTGCGGGAAAACGGCGGCCAATACAGCCACGCTGCGATGTGGGTTATCCTGGCCCGGGCCCGGATGGGCGATGGTGACGGAGCCGCCGACCTCTTCGCCCGGCTTAACCCCATCAACCACGCCCGAACCCGGCAAGCGGTGGAGCGCTACAAGGTCGAGCCCTATGTGGTCGCCGCCGATGTCTATTCCACCGCTCCGCACGAAGGTCGCGGCGGCTGGACCTGGTACACGGGGTCCGCGGCCTGGATGTATCGCGCCGGGGTCGAGGGAATCCTGGGCCTGACGCGACGGGGGAATGAACTGCGGCTGGATCCGTGTTTCCCCAAGGCCTGGCCGAAGGTCGAATTGCGCGTCACGCTGGGTCCGGCGCGGCTTGTGATCACGGTCCATAATCCTGACAAGACCGGTCGCGGCGTCTTCCAGGCGCGGATGGACGGAAAGGATCTGGTCGTCGGAACGGACGGAGCGATCATCCCGCTGCTGGACGGGGATCACAGCGTCACGGTCGTGTTGGGACAGGTGACCCCGCCAGAGGGTCCAGGGCGCGCCGCGGCGACGGGCGAAGCTGCCTCGACCTGAACGCCTGTGCGGTCAGGAACCCAGCAGCAGGATCTGCACGTCCGCCACGTTGGTCCCGGTGGCGCCCGTGACCAGCAGGTCACCTGCCAGCGCCAGGGCGCGATTGCTGTCGTTGTTGGCCAACAGCTCCTCTGGCACGGCGCCTGCGGCGCGGATTCGGCCGATGGTTCCTGCGTCCACCAGCCCGCCCGCCGCCTCGGTCGGTCCGTCGCGTCCATCGGTCCCGCCCGACAGGAACACCCAGTCCCGCCCGATCTGCGGCATCCCCATCGCCACCCGCAGCGCCAGTTCCTGGTTGCGGCCACCCAGCCCGTTGCCCCGCAGGATCACGGTGGTTTCGCCGCCAAAGACCAGACAGGCGCGGCCCGGACCTGCGCCTTGCGCCGCCGCGATCACCTTCTCCGCCGCTTCGCCCACATCGCCGGTCAAGCGGTCGTCGACGATCACCGCCCCCGGTCCAGCGGCATCGCGCACGGCCTCCAGGCTTTTGCGGTTCGACCCGATCAGCAGGTTGCGCCCGACCGGCAGCACATCGGCCGTCGGGGCATCCTGGGCCAGCGCCCTCTGGGCCGCGGCAGGCAGCCGTTCCCACAGGCCGCGGTCCCTGAGCAGCGCCTGCGCCTCGGCCCGCGTGCCGATGGGCGCCACCGTCGGACCCGAGGCGATGACGCGCAGATCGTCGCCGATCACATCCGACAGGATATAGGCCCAGACCGGCGCCGGGGCCGCCGCCCTGAGCAGGCCACCCCCCTTCAGTCGCGACAATTGCTGGCGGATGAAGTTCATTTCGGTGATTTCGAAACCGCTGGAAAGAAGCAGCCGGTTCACCTCCGCCTTGTCCTCCAGCGTTAGTGCGGCGACCGGCGCCGGTACCAGCGCCGAACCGCCACCGGAGATCAGCGCGATCACCCGATCCGCGGACGTCGCATCCGCCAGCATCGCCTCCAGCGCCAAGGCGGCCTTTGCGCCGTTTTCATCGGGCACGGGATGGCCGGCCGGGCAGACTGTTGCGCCGGGCAGGTCGCGGGCGTTCTCGTAATTCGTGATCACAAGAACCTTCCGCGGTCCCTCCAGCACCTGCAACAGCCGCTCCGCCATGGGAATGGCCGCCTTGCCCAGAGCGATAACCCGGTAAACCCCGCCCGGATCCGGGCGGGGCAAAGGCATGGTTTCCAGCGCTGCCGTCAGGGCATGCGCGGGATCCGCCGCGCGGCAGGCGGTGGCGAAAAGCGACGTCGCCTGGCTGCGCAGTTCCTCCATGTGTCAGGCTCCGGCGATCTGCCGGGCCTTCTCGACCAGGACTTCGGCCTGCCGGATCGACGCGTAGTCGATCAGGCGCCCATCCAGCGAAACGGCGCCCTTGCCTTCGGCCGCGGCCTTCTCCATCGCCTCGAGGATGCGGCGGGCCTTTGTGACTTCGGCCTCGGACGGCGACATCACTTCGTTGGCCAGCGCGATCTGGCTGGGATGGATCGCCCATTTGCCCTCGCAGCCCAGCACCGCCGCCCGCTTGGCTGCCGCGCGGTAGCCGTCGGGATCCTGGAAATCGCCGAAGGGACCATCCACCGGCCGCAGGCCGTTGGCGCGCGCGGCGACCACCATCCGCGCCAGCGCATAGTGCCACATGTCGCCCCAGTGAACGGCGCGGCTGCCATCTTCCAGCTTGTCGGTCAGCACCGAATAATCCGGGTTCACGCCCCCGATGATCGTCGTGCGCGCCCGGGTCGAGGCCGCATAGTCCGCCACCCCGAAGTGCAGCGATTCGTTCCGCTTCGATGCCGCCGCAATTTCCGAGACGTTCTGCATCCCCAGCGCGGTTTCGATGATGTGCTCGAATCCGATCCGCTTCTTGTAGCCCTTCGCGTCCTCGATCTGGGTCACCATCATGTCGACGGCATAGACGTCCGCCGCGGTCCCGACCTTCGGAATCATGATCAGGTCAAGCCGTTCGCCCGCCTGTTCCACCACGTCCACCACGTCGCGGTACATGTAATGCGTATCCAGCCCGTTGATTCGCAGGGACATGGTTTTCTTGCCCCAATCAAGCTCGTTCAGAGCCTTGATGATGTTCTTGCGCGCCTGGGCCTTGTCGTCCGGCGCAACGGCGTCTTCCAGATCCAGGAAGACCACATCCGCTTCGGATTGTGCGGCCTTTTCAAACATTTGCGGGGCGCTGCCCGGAACGGCAAGCTCGCTGCGGTTCAGGCGGGCGGGGGCCTGTTGAATGACGTGGAAAGACATCGGGACACTCCTTGTTGGGGGGATTGGTTCGTTGCCTTTAGGCATCGGCCGAACAAACCTTTCCAGTCAAGAATAAAATTTTCATACCAGTAAGGAGTGCGGGGAGCCGTCAGAAATCGCCCCGCGACGCACGATTCGAATAGTAGAAAGCGATCGCCTGCGTGCGGTTCTTTACCGACAGTTTTTCGAACAGGTTCGACAGATGGAACTTCACGGTGTTCGGGCTGATCTCGAATTCCTTCGACAGTTCCCGGTTCGTCAGCCCGCGCGACAGGCCTTCCAGCAGCGCCCGTTCGCGCTTGGACAGTTGCTCGATCGGGTCGAGTTGCAGCTTGCGGACATCAAGGAACGGAAACACCATCTGCCCCTTGGCGACCGACAGGCAGGTTTCCAGCAGCCGTTCGACCGGGGTCGACCGGCCGGCAAATCCCGCCGCGCCCGCCGACATCGCCATCCGGGGTGTTTCGGTCGATTCGTCGCCGTACACGATCAGGCGCGGCGCGGTGGGCTGTTCCCGCAGCACCTCGATCAGCTTGGCCCCGCCCAGTGCGGGCAGGTTCCAGTCGATCACTCCCACCTGGACCGTCATTCGCATCACGACGCCAAGGAAACCCTCGGCCGTGGCGGAGGTGGCCACCAACGAGAATCGCGGATCGCGATCAAAGATCTCGGACATGGCGGTCAGCACCAGCGGATTGCTGTCGGCCAGCATGACCGTGACCGGCTGTTCCCTTTGATTTTGCATCCAGTTTGACATCATCCTGTCCACTTACCACCCGAATGGGTAGGGCGCCATTCGGCATACAACGGCATATCAACCATAATGGGTAGGTTATTACCAACCTAAATAGATACCCAAAAGCAGGATATACGGATGTTGTGGGTTTTGTCGACCGGGCGTTTCCTTGTGTGTAGGAAATGTGACTGCGGATAGATCGGTCCTGGCGGCGCAAGTGTCGTCCATCCGGTCCCCGCAGTCGGTCTTCCGCCTCATGGCGCATCGAAAGGCAGGACTGACGAAATGACCGAACGCACGCTTTACCCCGAACTGAGTATTCCCCAGACCCTGGCCGCGGGTCCTGGCCCCGGCAACACCGACCCGCGGGTCCTGGCGGCCTTCGCCAACGCGGGCCTGGCCGACCACATGCAGGCCGACGTCCTGCGCGGCATGATCGAATGCAAGCACATGCTGCGCGCAATCTGGGGCACCAGGAACGTCTACACCTACGGCGTCGCCGGCACCGGCTGGAGCGGCCTCGACGTGATGCTGAACGCCGTCCTGCCGGGGGATACCGTGGTGGCCTTCGCCAACGGCACCTTCTCGGGGATCGACGCGCTGACGATCCGCATGAAGGCCGCCACGCGTGAAGAGCTGCGCGCCAACCCGATGGACCCGCAGGCGGCTTCCGTCACCGTGATCACCGTTCCGCATGGCCAGTCCGTGACGGCCGAGGTGATCGAGGCGGCGCTGAAGGACAAGAAACCCAAATGGGCCTTCATGGCGCATTGGGAAACCGGTTCGGGCCGGATCAACGACCTGCGCGCCTTCTCGGATGCCTGCCTGCGCCACGGTGCGATGGGTCTGGTCGATGCCGTCTCGTCGCTGGGCGTCGACGATTTCTCGATCGACGATTACCCCGGAGTGGTCGGTTGGGCGTCCTGCCCGCAGAAGGGCATCCTGTCGTTGCCGCTGACCTATGCGCCGGTCAGCTTCACCGACCGCTTCATCGAGGAAGTCCGCACCAACGGCTGCCCCTCCTATGTCCATCATCCGATCCTTGAAGCCCGGCACTGGGGCATCATCGACGGGCAGGACGTCGCGGCCGGCACCTATCACCGCACCCATTCCGGCTATGCGGTCGCGGCCTTCCACGAGGCGCTGCGCATCAACCTGCAACAGGGCCGGACGGCCAAGGCGCGTGACTATGCGCATCATGAACAGGCGCTGCGCCAGGCCGTCACGGCCATGGGCTGCGAAGTCACCTCGAACATGACAAGCCTTGTCGTCCTGAACCTGCCGAAGGAACTGGCGGGCCGTGAAAAGGAGCTGGTCCAGGCCTGCCGTGCCAAGGGCTTCGGCATCTGGCCGACCCTGTCCGAGCCGGTCCAGGTGCGCATCGGCATCCTCAACCAGCTGTCGGAAGCGGCGATCACCGACATCGTCCAGCGCTTTGCCGAGGCGATGAAGGCGATGGGGGCCAAGCTGGACCTGGATGAGATCAGCGAGAACCTGCGGCAATACTACAGGATTACCCTGGCGGCCGAATGAGCCCCAAGGCGGAATAAGGGAGGCGAAGATGGATATTCACGAATACCAGGCCAAGGAAATCCTCTCGAGGTTCGGCGTGACCGTTCCCAGTGGCGGATTGGCCTACAGCCCGGAACAGGCGGCCTACCGGGCGCGCGAACTGGGGGGCAACCGCTGGATCGTCAAGGCCCAGGTCCACGCCGGCGGGCGGGGCAAGGCCGGCGGCGTCAAGCTGTGCAATTCCGAACACGAGATCCAGGATGCGACGAACGACATGTTCGGCCGCAAGCTGGTGACGCACCAGACCGGCCCGGAAGGCAAGGGCATCTACCGCGTCTATGTCGAAAGCGCCGTCGACTTCAACCGCGAGATCTACCTGGGCTTCGTGCTGGACCGCACTTCGCAGCGGGTGATGATCGTGGCCTCGTCCGAAGGCGGGATGGAGATCGAGGACATTTCGGCCAACAAGCCGGAATCGATCGTCCGCTCGACCGTTGAACCGGCCGTCGGACTTCAGGAGTTCCAGGCGCGCGAGATCGCCTTCGCCCTGGGCATCCCGAACTCGCTGACCCAGCAGATGGTGCGTACTCTGCAAGGCTGCTACCGCGCCTTCCGCGAGCTGGACGCGACCATGGTCGAGATCAACCCTCTGGTCATCACCGCGGACAACCGCATCCTGGCGCTTGATGCCAAGATGACCTTCGACAGCAACGCGCTGTTCCGGCACCCGCAGGTTTCCGAACTGCGCGACAAGAGCCAGGAAGACCCGCGCGAAGCGCGTGCCGCCGACCGGGGCCTGGCCTACATCGGCCTGACCGGCAACATCGGCTGCATCGTGAACGGCGCCGGGCTTGCGATGGCGACGATGGACACGATCAAGCTGGCAGGTGGCGAACCTGCCAACTTCCTCGACATCGGCGGCGGGGCGACGCCGGAGCGGGTGGCCAAGGCCTTCCGGCTGGTCATGTCGGATGAGAACGTCCAGGCGATCCTCGTCAACATCTTCGCCGGCATCAATCGCTGCGACTGGGTGGCCGAAGGGGTCGTGCAGGCGCTGAAGGCGAACCCGGTCGACGTCCCGGTCATCGTTCGGCTGGCCGGCACCAATGTCGAGGAAGGCCAGAAGATCCTGGCGCAGTCGGGCCTGCCGATCATCCGCGCCGGCTCCCTGATGGAGGCCGCCGAACGCGCCGTCGGCGCCTGGAAGAACGACCAGAAACAGAACACCAAGATGAGGGCGATCTGATGAGCATCTTTCTTGACCGCAGCAGCCGCGTGATCGTTCAGGGCATCACCGGACGCATGGCGCAGTTCCACACCCAGGAGATGCAGGCCTATGGCACCAACGTCGTCGGCGGCGTGGTGCCCGGCAAGGGCGGAGAAACGATCTTCGGCGTCCCGGTTTTCGACACCGTGAAACAGGCGGTGGAAGCGACGGGCGCGGATACCAGCCTTGTGTTCGTGCCGCCCCCCTTCGCGGCGGACAGCATCATGGAAGCGGCCGATGGCGGCATCCGCTACTGCGTCTGCATCACCGACGGGATCCCGGCGCAGGACATGATCCGCGTGAAGCGCTACATGATGCGCTACCCGCGCGAACGCCGCATGGTGCTGACCGGCCCGAACTGCGCGGGCACGATCAGCCCGGGCAAGGCGATGCTGGGAATCATGCCGGGTCACATCTACCTGCCGGGCCATGTCGGCATCGTGGGTCGTTCGGGGACGCTGGGCTATGAAGCGGCACAGCAGCTGAAAGATCGCGGCATCGGCGTGTCGACCAGCGTCGGCATCGGCGGCGACCCGATCAATGGCTCGAGCTTCCGCGACATACTCGAACGCTTCGAGGCTGACCCGGAAACCCATGTGGTCTGCATGATCGGCGAAATCGGCGGCCCGCAGGAAGCCGAAGCCGCGGCCTACATCCAGGAACACATGACCAAACCCGTCATCGCCTACATCGCGGGCCTGACCGCACCCAAGGGCCGCACGATGGGCCACGCGGGCGCGATCATCTCGGCCTTCGGCGAAAGCGCCTCGGAAAAGGTCGAGATCCTGACTGCCGCCGGCGTCACCGTGGCCGAGAACCCCTCGGTCATCGGGGAAACCATCGCGCGGGTCATGAACCGGAAAGCCGCCTGAGGAAGGAAAACTCGGATGTCGAAACCCAGGATTCTCGTGACGCGGCGTTGGCCGCAGTCGGTCGAAAAGCGGATGGCGGAAAGCTTCGACGTGGATCTCAACCTGGCGGACAAACCCCTGACGCTTGCGGAAATCCGCGAGGCGATGGGCCGCTATGACGCGATCCTGCCAACCGTGACCGACCGCCTTCCCTCGATGGTCTTCGAGGGTCCGGCGCCGCGCACGAAGATCCTGGCGAATTACGGCGTGGGTTTTGCCCATATCGACACGGATGCCGCGAAGGATCGCGGCATCACCGTCACCAATACCCCCGACGTCCTGTCGGAATGCACCGCTGACATCGCCATGACGCTGATGCTGATGGTGGCGCGGCGGGCAGGCGAGGGGGAAAGGGAACTGCGCGATGGCAAATGGTCCGGCTGGCGGCCGACGCACATGATCGGCACCCGCGTGTCGGGCGCGACGCTCGGGATCATCGGTTTCGGCCGCATCGGCCAGGCGATGGCGCAGCGGGCGCACCACGGCTTCGGCATGAAGATCCTGGTCCAGAACCGTTCCGCCGTACCGGCCGAGATCCTGGCGCGTTACAACGCCGTCCAGGTTCCCACGATCGACGAGTTGCTGCCCCAATGCGATTTCGTGTCGCTGCATTGCCCCGGCGGCACCGCGAACCGCCACCTGATCAACGGGCGCCGGCTGGATCTGATGCGGCCGGACGCCTTCCTCATCAACACCGCGCGCGGCGAAGTTGTGGACGAACACGCACTGGCGCAGGCGCTGTGGTTCGGGACTATCGGCGGCGCGGGCCTCGACGTGTTCGAGCGTGAACCCCATATCCCGCAGGAACTGATGGATGCCGACAATCTGGTGATGCTGCCGCACCTCGGCTCGGCCAGCCGCGAAACGCGCGAGGCGATGGGTTTGCGCGTGCTTGACAACCTGACGGACTTCTTCGGTGGCCGTGCGCCCCGGGATCGGGTGGCCTGACATGATCCGCGCGCTTCCCCACCGGCCCGAGGGCCTGTCGCCCCAGGAACAGGATTACGCCGACTTGTTGCGTCAGGACCTGTACGCGCTGTGGCAAAGCGTCATTGTCCAGCGGGCGCCGCAGGTGGCCCCGCTGATCGAAAATCCCGCCGAGGATCTGCCCCTGGGCGAAGCCGCGATCCCCTGCCTTCAAGCCATCAACATCTGGTTCCAGCTGTCGAAGATCATCGACGAGAACGTGGCCATGCGCGACCGCCGCCAGGCCGAGGCGCGTCACGGCGCCGCCGCCGTGGACGGCAGTTTTGCCAAGGCGATGGAGGATCTGGACCCCGAGATGACCGGTGCGGCCTTTTCGGCCACCGCAGCGCAGCTGTCGGTCGGCCCCACGCTGACCGCCCACCCGACCGAGGCCAAGCGCGTCACGGTGCTTGAAATCCATCGCCGCATCTACCGCCTGCTGGTCGCCCTGGAAGCCCAGCGCTGGACCCCGCGCGAACGCGAGGACATGCTTCTGGACATCCGCAGCGAAATCGACCTGCTGTGGATGACGGGCGAGTTGCGGCTGGAACGTCCGAGCTTGCGCGACGAGATCGAATGGGGTCTCCAGTTCTTCCGGGACAGCGTCTATGACGCGGTGCCACAGCTGTTCGAACGGTTCGTCGCCGCCGCGCGCGACCGTTTCGGTGACGAAATGGCGGTCACGCCCTGCGTCCGGTTCCATTCCTGGATCGGCGGCGACCGCGACGGCAACCCCAACGTCACCACCACCGCCACGCGCGAAGCCCTGTCCCGGGCGCGGCTGACGATCCTGGAAAAATATCTGGACAGCGTGCGCGCCGCTGCCGCGAAGATCAGCATCACCTCGCGGATCGTGGCGATCCCCCAGCCGCACGAAGCGCGGCTTCGCGCCATCATCACCCACACCGGCCAGGCCGAACGCCACCAGAACCGCAACCCGGGGGAACTGTTCCGTCAGGCCCTGACGGTGATCGGTGACCGGCTGGCCGCCACGATCCAGGGCGCGGGCCGCGTCTATGCGACCGTCGCCCAGTTCGTCGCGGACCTTCAGGTTCTGGACGATGCCCTGGTGGCCATCGGCGCCGACCGCCTGGCCGAGCGTCATCTGCGCCCGATCCGCTGGCAGGCCGAAACCTTCGGCTTCCGCACCGCCACGCTGGACATCCGCCAGAATTCCACCGTCACTACCGCCGTCCTGGCCGAAATCTGGTCGCAGTGGGGCACCGCGCCCGGCTGGGGCAGCGCCGAATGGTCCGCCCGCCTGCGCCGCGAACTGGCGACGCCCGACCTTCTGGCCGTCAACCGCAGCAAGCTGTCGCCTGACGCGCGCGAGCTTCTGGACCTGCTCGCGCTGATGCGCGAGGCGCAGCTTTCCGATGATCCGGATGCCATCGGTCCCTTCATCCTTTCGATGAGCCGGTCCAGCGACGACATCCTGGGCGTCTACCTTCTGGCCCGTTACGCCGGCCTTGGCGCGGAAAAGCTGGACCTGCGGGTGGTGCCGCTGTTCGAAACCATCGACGACCTGCGCCGCGCGCCGGCGGTGTTTGAGGATCTGCTGGCCGTGCCTCTGGCGCAGCGCAGCCTGAAATCGCCCGGCGGCCTGATCGAGGTGATGCTGGGCTACTCCGACAGCAACAAGGACGGCGGCTTCATCTGCTCGACCTGGGAACTGGACAAGGCGCAGCGCCGGATCACCGAAACGCTGGCCCGCCACGACCTGCGCCCGGTGTTCTTCCACGGCCGCGGCGGCTCCGTCAGCCGGGGCGGCGCGCCGACCGAACGCGCCATCGCGGCCCAGCCCCTGGGCACGATCCACGGCCGCCTGCGCATCACCGAACAGGGCGAGGTGGTGTCGTCGAAATACGCCAACCGGGGTACGGCGCTGAACCAGCTCGAACTCCTGGCCTCGTCGGTTTTGTCCCACATGCAGACCCGCGTCCAGCCTGCGGCCAATCCCGAACACATTGATGCGCTCGAGGCGCTGTCGGGCCTGTCGCAGACCGCCTATTCCACGCTTCTGGGGCAACCCGGTTTCATCGACTATTTCCAGCAGGCAAGCCCCGTCGAGGAACTGGCGATGCTCCGGATCGGCTCGCGTCCGGCGCGGCGCTTCGGGGCGAAAAGCCTGGCCGATCTGCGCGCGATCCCCTGGGTCTTCGCCTGGTCGCAGAACCGCCACCTGGTGACGGGCTGGTACGGCTTCGGCTCGGCCATCGCCTCGTTCCGGCAGGTGCGCGGCAAGGATGGCGACCGGCTTCTGTCCGAGATGTTCACCCGTCACCGGCTGTTCCGCCTGATGGTGGACGAGGTCGAGAAGTCGCTGCTGCTGTCGAACATGGATATTGCCGCCGCCTATGCGGGGCTTGTCGAGGATGCGGCGACGAGGGACCGGATCTTCGGCCTTGTCCGGGCCGAGCATGAACGATCGACCAGCGCCATCCTTGACCTGACCGAAAACGACCGCATCGGCGAGCGTTTCCCCAACATGCGCGACCGGTTCGAGCGGCTGCAACCACAGTTGAACAGGATCAACCGCCTGCAGGTGGAGCTTCTGGGCGAGGCGCGCCGCCAGACCACCACCCGCACGGTGGTCCCGCTCATGCAATCCATGAACTGCATCGCCGCCGGCCTTGGATGGACCGGCTGACACAGGAGACACCCATGAATGCCCCGCACCGCGACACCGGCTTTTTCACCGAACCGCTCGCCTCGCGCGATCCCGAGCTTTTTGCGACGATCCAGAACGAACTGGGCCGTCAGCGGGATGAGATCGAACTGATCGCCTCCGAGAACATCGTCAGCCGCGCGGTGATGGAGGCGCAGGGCTCGGTGCTGACCAACAAATATGCCGAAGGCTATCCGGGCAAGCGCTACTATGGCGGCTGCCAGTTCGTCGATGTGGCGGAAACGCTGGCGATCGAGCGTGCCAAGCAGCTCTTTGGCTGCGAATATGCCAACGTGCAGCCGAATTCCGGCAGCCAGATGAACCAGGCGGTGTTCCTGGCGCTGTTGCAGCCGGGTGACACCTTCATGGGGCTCGACCTGAACTCGGGTGGGCATCTGACGCATGGCAGCCCGGTCAACATGTCGGGCAAGTGGTTCAATGTCGTCAGCTACGGCGTGCGCAAGCAGGACGAACGGCTGGACATGGACGCCGTGCGCGAACAGGCGCTGACCCACAAGCCGAAGCTGATCATCGCCGGCGGCACCGCCTATTCCCGCACCTGGGACTGGGCCGCCTTCCGCAAGATCGCCGATGAGGTCGGGGCCTACCTGATGGTCGACATGGCCCATATCGCCGGTCTGGTCGCGGGTGGACAGCACCCCTCGCCCTTGCCGCATGCCCATGTGGTGACGACGACGACGCACAAGAGCTTGCGCGGTCCGCGCGGCGGCATGATCCTGACCAACCACGAGGACATCGCCAAGAAGGTGAACTCGGCCGTGTTCCCGGGGCTGCAGGGCGGGCCGCTCATGCATGTGATCGCCGCCAAGGCCGTGGCCTTCGGCGAGGCGCTGCGCCCGGACTTCCAGGCCTATGCGGCGCAGATCGTGAAGAACGCGCAGGCCATGGCGGATGAGCTCTTGAAGGGCGGCATCAACATCGTCTCGGGCGGGACCGACAACCACCTGATGCTGGCCGACCTGCGGCCGAAGAAGGTGACCGGCAAGGCGACCGAGGCCGCGCTGGGGCGTGCGCATATCACTTGCAACAAGAACGGCGTGCCCTTCGACCCGGAAAAGCCCTTCGTGACCAGCGGCATCCGCCTGGGCACCCCGGCGGGCACCACCCGCGGCTTCAAGGAAGAGGAATTCCGCCAGATCGCCCGCTGGATCGTCGAGGTCGTCGACGGCCTGGCCGCCCATGGCGATGACGGCAATGCCGAGACTGAGGCCAAGGTCCGCGCCGAGGTCGAAGCCATGTGCCGGCTGTTCCCGCTCTACCCGGCGCTCTAGGCGCCGCATTCCCTCTCCGGCGCGCGTGTCACCGCGCCGGAGCTTCCGTCCCCGTCACTGGGCCGCGATCGTTGTCCTCCAGCGTCATCTGCGTCTGGATCACGATCGCGGCCACTTTTCCATCGGCGCGCGTCAACGTGCTTTGCCAGACCATTGTCCGCCGCCCCCGGTGCAAGGGTTCGCAGACGCCGCGCAGGACCTCTCCGATCGGCACCGCCCGAAAGAAGTTGGTCTTGCTTTCGACCGTCGTCGTGCTTTGCCCGGACTTCAGGTTCAGAAAGCTTGCCGTGCCCGCCAGGTTGTCGGCAAACGCCATGATCGCGCCGCCGTGCAAGACGCCGTTCCGGTTCCCGAGTTCGGGCGTGACGACCATTTCGCCTTCAACCCGCTCCAGCGTCGCCGAAGTGATCCGCGCGCCGATATGATGCGGGAAGGGCGGCTGGGCGCGGGCAATCGCCTCGAGGTCGCTGGGGTCGATCATCGGTTTCTCCCGAACTGTCCATTCCCTCCAACTTGCCCCGCGAACGCGCCCTGGCACAAGCCTTGGCGGAAGTGCGTGTCAGCCGATGCGGCGTCCCTGCACCCAGGCGCCCCGCACCGCGCCGGCGTCGTCGATCCGCGCCACGCGGATCAGATCGGCCCGCGCACCGGGGATGATTCGGCCCCGGTCGGTCAGGCCCGCCGCTTCGGCCGGGTTGGCGGTGACAGTGGCGATGGCGCGCGGCAGCGAATCCCAGATATCGGCCAGCATCAACGCCGCCGACAAAAGCGCCGAGGGCACATAATCCGACGACAGGATGTCCAGAAGCCCGCGTTCGGCCAGATCCTTCGCGGCGACATTCCCCGAATGCGATCCGCCCCGGATCAGGTTCGGCGCGCCCATCATCACCTTGATGTCCTGCGCGTGGCAGGCTTCGGCTGCTTCGACCGTGGTCGGGAATTCCGCGAAATGCGCGCCGTGGCGGGCGGACACCGCGACCTGTTCGGCGGTGGTGTCGTCATGACTGGCCAGCACCGCGCCATATCGGCGGGCGGCATCGGCGGCGGCCTGTTCATGCACCGCGCCCAGACGCGCCGACAGGGCGCGCTGTTCGGCGACATGCTGTTCGAACTGCTCTTCCGACAGGCCGTGCTTGCCGCAGACATAGTTGCGCAGCTGCGTCAGGTCGCGGAACTGGCGCTGGCCGGGCGTGTGGTCCATCAGGCTGAGGATGCCGATGCGGTCCTGGGGACCAAACTTCTCCAATTCGGCGATCAGGGTTTCGGAACAGACTTCGGCGCGCAGGTGCAGGTAATGGCTGATCCGAAGCGCGCCGCGCGCGCGCAGGCCCAGGATTTCGTCCGCCAGCGCCCGGGCATATTCGCCGTAGTTCGAGCTTTTCGACACCACCGATCCCACGCGCAGCGCGTCGAACACGGTTGTGATCCCCACGCTCGACAGTTCGGCGTCATGGGCGATGATCGCGGCGGCATGGGGCCAGTCGACCTTGGGGCGCGGCTGGATGTGGCGTTCCAGGTTGTCGGTGTGCAGCTCGATCAGCCCCGGCATGACCAGATCGCCGCCGCAGTCGAGCGCCCCCGCAGGGACCGAGGTCCCGGTGTCGATCCCGGCGATGACGCCATCCGACAGGTGCAAGCTGCCCCGGATCACGTCATCGGGCAGGACTATGGTGGCGTTGGCAAGAATGGTTTCGGTCATCGGTGTATCCGGGGATTGCAGGATGGGAGGATTTGCGGAAAGGCAATGGGTGTTTTGTGTCACACCCGTGTGACATCAGGGCGATAGGGCGGGGATATGGAACAGATGACACGCTACGCGATCTATTACGCGCCACCCGCGGGTGCATGGGCAGACTGGGCGTCGGCCTGGCTGGGTTGGGATGCCGCGACGGGCACGGCCCGCGCCCATCCCGAAATCGATGGCCTGCCGCAGCCCGTGGCCGATTTGACGGCCACCCCGCGCAAGTACGGCTTTCACGCCACGCTGAAGCCGCCGTTCCGGCTGGCCGATGGCCAGACGCCCGACGCCCTGGATGAGGCCTGCGCCGCGATGGCCGCGCAGATTGCCCCGGTGGTGCTGGACGGGCTGCGCCTGTCGCGGTTGGGGGGCTTCCTGGCGCTGACGCCCGAAGGCGATGTGACCGCGCTGGCCGCGCTCGCGGCGCGCTGTGTCACCGATCTGGATGCCTTCCGCGCTCCGCCGACCGAGGCCGAAATCGCCCGCCGCAATCCCGATGCGCTGAACGGCCATCAACGTGCGCTGCTGGAGATGTGGGGCTATCCGTGGGTGATGGACCAGTTCCGCTTCCACATGACGCTGACGGGCAACCTGCCGGAAGCCGAGGCCGAGGCGGTCCGCGCCGTGCTGGCGCCCGTTGTCGTGCCGCTGGTGCCGCGCCCGCTGCTGCTCGACCACATCTGCCTGTTTGGCGAAGATGCCAAGGGGCGCTTCCACATCCTGCATCGTTACGCGCTTTCGGCCTGAAGGGCGTCCAGGAAGCGCTGCGCGCCAACCTCCAGCGTGGAGTCGTTCATCACGACCCGCACGGCAAAGCCTTCGGGCAGGGCATAGCTGGCCCGCGCCAGACGATCGACGATCTGGGCGTGGGTTTCACGGCCACGGCCCGCCAGGCGTTCCGCCAGAACGGCGCTGGGCGCGGTGACGACGATCACGCGCAGCCCCGGCATCCGGTCACGCGCCACGTCCAGCGCGGCGCGAGATCCGTTGAACATCACGTCCCGCCCCGCGGCGGCCAGCGCGATCTGATCGGCCGGAATGCCGTAGGACAGCCCATGCGCCTGCCAGTCCAGCGCGAATTCGCCCATCGCGCGGCGGCGGTCGAAATCCTCGGGCGTGGTGCCTTCGAAATCCTCGCCGCCGGCTTCGGTCGGGCGGGTGATGACGCGACGCACGATCACCAGATCGGGCCGCGCCGCGCGCGCCGCAGCGATCAGCGTGTCCTTACCCGCGCCCGAAGGCCCGACAACCGCGAAGATCCGGCCCGGCGTCATGCTGCAGCCTTCGGCGCGAAGGCCGCTACGTCGATCAGACGGTCGCAGACGCGTTCGCGCGCCGCCTCATCATGGAAGATGCCGACGATCGCCGCGCCTCGGGCCTTGGCTTCCTCGATCAGCGACAGCACCACTTCGCGGTTCGTCGCATCAAGGCTCGCCGTCGGTTCATCCAGCAAAAGCGCCGGGTAGGCGTGGATGAAGCCGCGAGCGATGTTCACGCGTTGCTGTTCGCCGCCCGAAAAGGTGGTGGGCGACAGCGACCACAGCCGTTCGGGCAGGTTCAGGCGGTGCAGCATGGTGCGCGCCCGGTCCAGCGCCGCGTCACGGTCGACGCCCAGTTGCAGCAGCGGTTCCGCCACCACCTCGACCGAGGGCACCCGGGGCACGACGCGTAGGAACTGGCTGACATAGCCCAGCGTATCGCGGCGCAGCGCGATGATCTCGCGCGGCGCGGCCTTGGCCACATCCACATGGCCCACGCGGATCGATCCGCTGGCCGCCAGGTAGTTGCCCCAGATCATCCGCATCAGGGTGGATTTGCCCGCGCCCGACGACCCGATCAGGCCGACGCATTGCCCCGGCGCGACATGCAGCGCCGCGCCTTCCATCACCGGGATCACCGCGCTGCCCTGATTGTGCAGCACGAAGCGTTTCGACAGGTTTTCGATGGTGATCATGGCGCTAGACCTGCAGGACAGAGGAAACCAGAAGTTGGGTATAGGCGTGCTGCGGATCGTCCAGCACCTGATCGGTCAGGCCCTGTTCAATGACCCGGCCCGATTTCATCACCATCAGCCGGTCGGCCAGCAGGCGCACCACGGCCAGGTCATGCGTGACGATGATCGCCGACAGACCCATTTCACGCACCAGCCCGCGCAACAGGTCCAGAAGCCGCGCCTGCACAGACACGTCAAGCCCGCCCGTCGGTTCATCCATGAAGATCAGCCGCGGGCCAGTGACCAGGTTCCGCGCGATCTGAAGCCGCTGCTGCATGCCGCCCGAAAACGCGCTGGGGCGGTCGTCGATGCGGTTCGCGTCGATTTCCACCCGGCCCAGCCAGTCGGACGCGGTGCTGCGGATCGCGCCATAATGCCGCGCGCCCACCGCCATCAGCCGTTCGCCGACGTTGCCCCCGGCGCTGACGCCCATCCGCAGCCCGTCGCGCGGGTTCTGGTGCACATAGGCCCATTCGGTGCGATTGAGCATCCGGCGTTCCGGCTCGCTTAGCGTCAGCACGTCGCGCGGGCCGGTGGTGCGGCCGTCATAGATCACCTGGCCCGCGTCGGCCGTCAGATGCCCCGCAAGGCAGGACAAGAGCGTCGATTTCCCCGAGCCGCTTTCGCCCACGATGCCCATGACCTCTCCGGGCCACAGATCGAAGCTGACATCGGTGCAGCCGATGCGGGCACCGTAGGATTTGTGCAGATCGCGCACCGCCAGAAGCGGGACTTCGGGCGTTGGAGTCTGGGCCAAGGCGTTCATTCTGCCCTCCGCTCTTGCGGCTGGGCGGGGGCAGGGGCGGCCATCGCGCCTATGTGCCCGGCCTCGCGCCGCGTGCTGCAATAATTGGTATCGGAACAGACGAACATGCGCCCGCCCTGATCGTCCATGATCACCTCGTCCAGATAGCTGTCGGTCGAACCGCACAGCCCGCAAGGGTGGTCGGCCTTGCTGGCGACGAAGGGGTGATCTTCGAAATCGAGGCTGACCACCTTGGTATAGGGCGGCAGCGCATAGATCCGCTGTTCGCGGCCCGCGCCGAACAGCTGGATCGCGGCGTTGTCCGACATCTTCGGGTTGTCGAACTTCGGAATGGGCGAGGGGTCCATGACATAACGCCCCTCGACCTTGACCGGATAGTCGTAGGACGTGGCGATCTGGCCGTGCCGGGCGATGTCCTCATACAGCTTGACGTGCATCAGGCCGTAATCTTCCAGCGCATGCATCCGCCGGGTTTCGGTTTCGCGCGGTTCAAGAAACCGCAAAGGTTCCGGGATCGGCACCTGATAGACCAGGATCTGGCCTTCGGTCAGCGGGGTTTCGGGAATGCGGTGGCGGGTCTGGATCACCGTCGCCTCGGGCGTGTTTTCCGTGACCGCCACGCCTGCCGTGCGCTGGAAGAAGCGCCGGATCGACACCGCGTTGGTGGTGTCATCGGCGCCCTGGTCGATCACCTTCAGACGGTCCTCGGGCACAAGGCAGGCCGCCGTGACCTGCACGCCGCCCGTGCCCCAGCCATAGGGCATGGGCATTTCGCGGCTGGCAAACGGCACCTGATAGCCGGGGATCGCCACGCCCTTCAGGATCGCGCGGCGGATCATCCGCTTGGTCTGTTCGTCCAGATAGGCAAAGTTGTAGGCATCGGTTTCGGTCGGGGTCTGGGCAATCGCAGTCATTCCGCGGCCTCCTTCATGGCGGGGGCGCCGGTCAGCTCCAAAGCTTCGGCGCGCAGGCGGCGCACCAGTTCAAGCTCGGCCTGGAAGTCCACGTAGTGGGGCAGCTTGATATGTTCGAGGAACCCGGTCGCCTGGATGTTGTCGCAGTGCGACAGCACGAATTCCTCGTCCTGCGCGGGGGCGCCGATGTAATCCTCCCCCAGCTCGCGCCAGCGCAGCGCGCGGTCGACCAGCGACATCGAGATCGACTTGCGCTCCGACTGCCCCAGCACCAGCCCGTAGCCGCGGGTAAACTGCGGCGGTTCGCTGCGCGATCCCTTGAACTGGTTCACGGTTTCGCATTCCGTCAGCTCGATATCGGCCAGATGGATCGCAAAGCCCAGTTCCGGCACGTCATATTCCACCGCGACAAGGCCAATGCGCAACTCGCCCACGAAGGCATGGGTGCGCCCGTAGCCGCGCTGCGTCGAATAGGCCAGCGACAGGACAAAGCCTTCGTCCCCCCGCGCCAGCGCCTGAAGCCGCAGCGGGCGGTTGGCGGGCAGTTCCAGCGGGTTGCGCGTCAGGTCGCCCGGGGTTTCGTCGCTGTGCGGTTCTTCCTGGATCAGACCGTCACGGTTCAGGAATTCCGTCACATGCGGCACGGCTGCGGGTTCGGCACCTTCGGTAATCGGGGCGCGGGGGGCTTCCCCTTCCGCCGCCAGCGCGAAGTCCAGCAGGCGGTGGGTATAGTCGAAGGTCGGCCCCAGGATCTGCCCGCCCGGCAGGTCCTTGAAGGTGGCGCTGATGCGCCGGATGCAGGCCATCGCCGCCGTATCCACAGGCCGCGAGACGCCGAAGCGCGGCAGAGTGGTGCGATAGGCCCGCATCAGGAAGATCGATTCGATCAGGTCGCCGCGCGATTGCTTGATCGCCAGCGCCGCCAGATCGGGGTCATACAGCGACCCTTCGGCCATCACCCGGTTCACGGCCAGCTTCAGCTGTTCGCGGATCTGGTCCAGCGCCAGTTCGGGAACGGACGGATCGCCGCGCCGTTCCTCGGCCAGCCAGGCATGGGCATTCTCGATGGCACGTTCGCCACCCTTGACGGCCACATACATCAGTTGTCCTCCACTTTGGTGCTGCGGGGCAACCCGGCGAGCCGGTCCCCTGCGGTGAAGAAGAAATCAAGACCCAGCGGGAAAAGCGCGTGGTTGGCGGCAAAGACGCGGGCCGCATCGGGCAGCGAAAGCCGGGCGCTGTCCTTGATGCCGGAGCCTGTCAGCTGCGCGCCTTGCGCCTGAAGCGCATCGCATTCCACGATCAGCGTGGCTGAACGGTCGGGGTAATCCGGCGTGCCGATGGCAAAGCGGTCCAGCGGCGCAAGATCGTTCCAGGCGCCGACGGCAAAGGCCGCGTCCGCAGGCCCCACCAGCGGTGCGCCGGTCTGGAAGGTGATCCAGTCGCGCACATCCGCGCAATCCCAGGCGCCCGCCAGATGCACTGGCGTCGTGCCATCCGTCAGCGTCAGGATCAGCACCCCGGCCGCCACCGACAGGGGCGCGGGCGGTTGGGCCCCGGCGACGGTCTGGATCGTTCCCGGACGCGCCAACGCATCCAACGTGGCGCGGAAGGCGCGGGCGCTGTCATGGGCGGGGGTGGCAAAGCCGCCCTGCAATGCGGTGGCGTTCATGCGTCTTCCCCTCTGACCATGGTGAAGAAATCGACCTTGGTGGCGGCGGCCTTTTCCGCGCGGGCCTTGGCGCGGGCGGCTTCCTCGGCGGCAAGCGGTTCCAGGATGGTCTGACGCAGCGCCGATGCGCGATCGGTCTGCAACAGCGCATCCAGCAACGCGACCCGCGTGGCATGGGCCTTGTCGCGGCCCGCGACGTGGCCGTGCCCGACGGTCCCGCAAGGCAAGCTAAGGGCGCAGCGCGTCACCGTCATTTCGCCCAGGTTGAAGGGGGCGCCGGTTCCCCCGGTGCGGCCCTGCACCATGATCGCCCCCACTTCGGGCGCGCGCAGGAAGCGGTGGTCGGGCAGGTCGCCGGGCATCAGCTCGGCCAGCCGCGCAGGCGTGGCGCGGGCCAGAAGGCCGAGCCATCCGGCGCGGGTTTCAGTGGGGGAAGCGGACATTGCAGACACCTTGCGGAGTTGTCGATTTATATATACAACTAGACAACTGATAGCACTGCACCCGCCGTGCGTCCACATTGGCCATATGAAATTTTCGTAACATGGCCGCGACCCGGAGCCGCCCATGACCCGCCCCGCCCTTTGGACCGCCATCGCCGAAACCCTGTCGGCCGACATCGCGAGCGGACATTACCGCCCCGGCGAACAGCTTCCGACCGAAGCGCAACTGGCCGCGCGTTTCACCGTGAACCGCCACACCGTTCGCCGGGCGCTGGCCGATCTGGCGGACCGTGGTCTTGTCCGGTCGCGGCGCGGAGCAGGGGTCTTTGTCGCGGCGCAACCGGCGGATTACGCGCTGGGCCGCCGGGTGCGGTTTCACCAGAACGTGCTGGCGTCGGGCCGGATGCCGTCGCGCCAGATCAACCGGCTGGAAACGCGCCACGCCGACCAGCGCGAGGCCGAAGCGTTGGGTCTGCCCCCGGGCGCGCCGGTGCATGTTGTCGAGGGGCTTTCGCTGGCGGACGGGGTGCCGCTTGCCGCCTTCCGATCGGTCTTTCCCGCCGAACGCTTTCCCGATCTTCTGGCGCGGGTCGAGGCCGAGCCTTCGATCACCGCGGCGCTGCGGGCCAGCGGGGTCGGGGATTACACCCGCGCCCAGACCCGGCTGACCGCCAAGGCGGCGCGGGGGCCCTTGGCATTGGCGCTGGGCCTGTCGGAGGGCGCGCCGGTACTGCGGACGGTTGCGGTCAACATCGACGAAGCCGGGCACCCGATCGAATTTGGAACGACATGGTTCGCGGGCGACCGCGTTACCCTGACCTACGCCCCGGATTGACCAGGGTCAGCCGTTGTATTTTTCAAGAAAGGCGTCGGCCTTCAGCGTGCGGAAATCCGTCAGTGCCGCGCGCAGGCGGGCGTGATCCCAGTCCCACCAGGCCAGCGCCAGAAGCCGGTCTGCGATGGCCGCCGGAAACCGTTCCCGCAGCGGCTGCGCGGGAACCCCCGCCACGATCATGTAGGGCGCCACGTCCTTCGTGACCACCGCGCCAGATGCGACGACCGCCCCAACCCCAAGCGTCACTTCGGGCTTGATGATCGCGCCATGCCCGATCCAGCAATCCGCGCCCAAAGTGGTGCGCCGCGCCGCACGCCGCGCGAAGAAGTCGGCGTCGTCTTCCACGTCGTCCCAGTAATAGGCCGAGCGATAGAGGAAATGATGCAGGCTCGCGTGGTCCATCGGGTGATCGGTCGGCCCGATCCGGGTCATCGCCGCGATATTGGCGAACTTACCGACGGTCGTGTTGGCAATGTCCGACAGACGGTCGCAATAGGAATAGTCTTCGAAGGTCGAGTTGATGACCCGCGATCCAACGCCCACTTCACACCAGGCGCCGAAGCTGGAATTGACGATCTGGCAGTCGGGATGGATCAGCGGGGTCGTGGCGGAAAGCTTGGTCATGATATCCTTCGAAGGTCAGCCCTTGATGAGCTTGCGGCGCAGCCAGCCCGACAGCGTGTCCATCAGCATGACCATGAGCACGATCAGCACGACGTAATAGCAGACCTCTTCCCAGTCCTTCTGGGTGCTGATCGCCTGCGTCAGCAGAAGCCCGATGCCGCCGCCGACGATGGCGCCGATCACGGTGGCGCTGCGGGTGTTCGATTCCAGGAAGTAAAGCACCTGGCTCAACAGCACCGGCGTCACCTGCGGGATCACGCCGAAACGGGCGCTTTGCAGGCTGTTGGCCCCGGTCGAGCGGACGCCTTCCACCTGCTTGTCGTCGATGTTCTCCAGCGCCTCGGAGAAGGTCTTGCCGAAGCTGCCGGTGTCCGTGATCAGGATCGCCAGCGCGCCGGTCATCGGGCCGGGACCGAAGGCGCGTGACAGGACGATGGTCCAGATCAGCCCATCGACCCCGCGGATGAAGTCGAAGACCCGGCGGAACGCAAAGCGCACGGCGCGGAACGGCGTGAAGTTCGACGCCGCAAGGAAGCCCAGCGGCAGTGCGATGATCGCGGCGGACATGGTGCCCAGGAAGGCCATCAGCATCGTTTCGAAGATCGCCCAGGCGACATCGCCGTGGCGCCACATCTTGTTCGTCCAGAATTCGGACAGCATGTAGCCGATGTTGCTGCGCGCCGGGTCGATCCGGTCGCCGACAAGGGCCAGCTGCGCGAGTTCTCCCCAGGACTTGTCATGGAACGGGCTGTCGAGCGTGAAGAAGAACAGCTCCCACCCCGGGAAGTAGCGGAAGGTTTCGACCTTGGAGCGGGAATAGGCAAACCGCGCCGCGTCGGTGGTCACCGAAATGCGGGTGTCGGCCTGGTTGATCCAGTCAGGCAACGGCTGAGGCGCATCCAGCTTCAGCTTGCCGCCTTCGGGCCGGATGTCGATGGTGCCATAGCCCGGCACGACATAGCGGGCCCCGGCCGGATCATAGGTGACGACATGGCCCTTCCCAAGGTCGATTGTGGTCACGTCGCCCGCGACCGTCACCCAGTCTGGCGTTGTACCGCTGGCATAGGTACCCTTGGCTTCGCCCTCGATGGCGACGGTCAGCCCGCCCGAACGGTTGTCGCGCGTCACATGGGTCTTGTGGGACCAGAAGTCCGACAGAAGGATCGCTGCATTGTCCAGCCGCGCGCGGCCGGCAAGGCCCGGAATGTCGAACGCAAAGAACGCATAGGTCAGGTAGGCAAGGATGACCGCGGGCACTGCAAGTGCGGTCAGACGCTTGCGACGGAAGCCCAGTTCGACGGTCCGGGTCAGCGGGACATCGGCCATGGTCATGGCTTGGCTCCTTTCACAAGGCGGTCTCGGTAATGGCCGGACAACTGGTCAATTGCGACGATGGTCAGGAACAAAAGCAGGAAGATCGCGACCACCTGGTCATACTTGCCTGCGCCCCATTGCATCGCGATCTTCAGGTCATAGCCGATGCCGCCCGACCCGACGAAGCCCAGGATGGCACTGGCGCGGACGTTGATTTCGAAGCGCAGCAGCGCATAGGACAGCCAGTTTGGCGCCACTTGCGGGATGATCCCCAGCCACATGCGCTGCGGCCAGGTGCCTCCGACGGAGGCCAGCCCCTCGACCGGTTTCAGGTCGGCGTTCTCGGCCACTTCGGAAAACAGCTTTCCCAGCGCGCCGCAGGTGTGCAGCGCGATGGCGATGACGGCCGGGACGGGACCGCCGCCGAAGATGTAGATCAGCACCAGCGCCACGACGATTTCCGGCACGGCGCGGAACGCATCCATCGTGCGGCGGTAGAGCGGCAGCGCCCAGGGCCAGGGTGCCAGGCCGCGCGTGGACAGCAGCGCCAGGAAGGCGGCGCCCAATGCACCGATCAGGGTGGCAACGCCCGCGATGTTGATGGTCTCGAGCAGCGAGGGCACGAATTCCAGGAACAGCCCCGGCAGATTGCCGCGCATCGCCCAGGCCTCGGACAGCACCTCGGCGGGGAACTGGTAGACCATCGGCAGGCCGGCAAGGAAGTCACCGGCATTGCGCATCTCGGCCAGGCGGAAGCCCGAGGCCATCAGCGCCACGAAAACCACCAGAAGGATCCCGCCATACATGCGCTTCTTCCGCGTCATGTCCAGGTAGTGGGCGCGGGTGTCGATGGCTGGCCGCTTCTCGGGCTCGGGCCAGAAGGAAATGTCGGCCATGGGATCCTCGGGCAAAGAAATGGCCGGGCCACCGCAGGGGGGCAGCCCGGCCGGATCGGGAAGACGTCTTACTTCGCGCTCATCTTGCGGGCGGCGATCACGCCCAGGTAGTCATCGTGCTTGACCGGAACGAAGTCCTTGGCATCGCCGCCGGCGACGTTGTAGGCGCATTCCTTGTCGGTTTCCCACAGGTCGGCGGTCAGCTGGGTGACCTTGTCCTTCACGTCCGCCGGCAGGGCCTTGCGGACAACCATCGGGCCTTCCGGGATCAGTTTCGAACGCCAGATCTCGACCAGGTCGTTCATGTTGACGAGGCCCGCATCGGCGGCCTTGCGGAACGCGCCCGAGGTGTAGCCGTCTTCCCAGTTGCCCAGGCCGTCTGCGAACGACACACCGGCTTCGAAGTCGCCGTTGTTGACGCCGACGATGGTCTGCTCATGGCCGCCCGACATCTTCACTTCCTTGAAGTAGTCTTCCAGCTTGCCGTATTTCTCGGTCAGTTCCGCGCCCGGGACCAGATAGCCCGAGGTCGAGTTGGGATCGGCGAAGGCAAAGACCTTGCCCTTGGCATCGTCCATCGAGGTGATGCCCGAATCCTTGCGCGCAAAACCGATCGAATAGTAGCCGGTCGAACCGTCGACGTTCTGCTTGGTCAGCACGACTTCGACCGCGTCCGGGTTGGTCAGGTAGGTCTTGGCATAGCCCGAGGCACCCAGCCAGGCCATGTCCAGCGTGCCGCCCAGCAGGCCCTGGATCACGCCATCATAGTCGGCCGGGGTAAAGACCTTGACCGGAACGCCCAGCGCATCTTCGATGCCCTTGCGGTAGCATTCGTTCGACGTCAGGCGGTCCTGGGCGTTTTCGCCGCCGAGGATGCCGATGTTGAATTCCTTGATGCCTTCGGCCTGCGCCGCGCCGGCCAGGGTCGCCGCGGTCACGGCAAGGGCGATGATCTTCTTCATGGTCGTCTCCGGTTGGATGGGCCCCAGCCGGGGCCACGGGGTAAATCGGAAAGGTTCAGGCCATCATCGTCGCGGCATATTCCGCGTCGGGGGCTTCGATGGCGGTGGATGTCGTAGCCTCGCTGAACGACGCGTCGGCGCCATAGATGTCGCGGGCGGCGCCGGTGGTCAGCTGTTCGGGCGTGCCGTCGAACACCACGCGCCCGTCGCGCATTCCAATGACCCGGTCGCAGTAGCGCCGCGCGGTATCCAGCGTGTGCAGGTTGGCGATGACGGTGCGGCCATCTTCTTCATGGATGCGGCGCAGCGTGTCCATGACCACCTGCGCGTTCATCGGGTCAAGGCTGGCGATGGGTTCGTCGGCCAGGATGATCTGCGGGTCCTGCATCAGCGCCCGGGCAATGGCGACCCGCTGCTGCTGGCCACCCGACAGCGCCTCGGCGCGTTTGGGCGCCTGTTCCGCGATGCCAAGACGGTCCAGAATATCCAGCGCGCGGTGAATGTCGGCATTGGGCCAGAAGCTGAACATCGTGGCCAGCGTCGAGCGGCGGCTGAGCGTGCCGTGCAGCACGTTCGAGGCCACGTCGAGCCGCGGCACCAGGTTGAACTGCTGGAAGATCATCGCGCACTGGCCCTGCCAGTCGCGTTTTTCGCGGCCTTTCAGGGACAGCACGTCCTTGCCCTTGAAGCGGACCTCGCCCGCGGTGGCGTCGGTCAGGCGGTTCATCAGCCGCAGAAGCGTGGATTTCCCCGCACCCGAACGGCCCAGGATGCCGATGAAGCAGGGGCCGTCGACGGTGAAGCTGACATTGGACACGGCGGTCCGTTCGCCAAAGACACGGGTGACACCGCGAAAGTCCAGAAGCATGTCGACACCATTCCCCAACCAACTTGCGGGGCCGGTGCTAGTGGGGGTTTATGACAGAGGCGCAGGATTTCTGTAAAAGTTTGGTGTCTTGGCTAGGGGCGGAAGCGACGGGCGGGGGCATCGCGTTCCAGATCATGGAAGGCGTCGGTCGCCAGTTCGGACCAGGCGGAGGCCGCCCCATCGGGCCAGATCACCCGCACCCGCGCCCGGTCCTGCGTACCCAGTCCGAAGTGCAGCCACCCCAGGCTTCCGCCCGCGTGGCCGCCGCCCGAAGTCACCTCGCGCCGCTGGATGTGATCGCCCATGTCCACCTCGACCCAGGCCCCGATCGCGTCGCGGTTCGGACCCGGCTGATGCAGCGCCAGCGTGATCCAGTGTCCGCCCGTGCCGCCATTCCGCCAGACCTGCGCCGGGCCATTGCGGTTCACCACCACCAGGTCCATCTGGCCGTCCAGGTTGAAATCCGCCACCGCCGCCCCGCGCGCCGTCAGCAGGCTGTCGATCCCCGCCGTGTCGCCCGCTTCGGCGAAGGTGCCGTCCGGCCGCTGCAACAGCAGGTTGTTCGGATCGGCTTCAGCGAAATCCGGCATCTCGGACACGTTGCCCTTGGCGATGAACAGGTCGCTGAAACCGTCGTTGTTCACATCCTCGAACTGCGCGTGCCAGGCGGTCGAAGGCCGCACGTCGCCACCCGTGTAGGGGCGCTGTGCGATGGCGCCGCGCGGGAAGGCCACATCGGCATAGCGCGGCAAGGGCGACCCCGGTTCGGTCAGCGTCTGAAGCTTGTTGTCCGCCATGCTGGTCAGGAAATATTCCGGATAGCCGTCGAAATCCAGGTCGGCGCTGGCGATGCCCATGCCCCAGACGCGCAGGCGCTGCCAGCCCTCCGCCTCGGTGAACAGCCGCGGCGGCTGTCCCGGCGCGATGTGCCACAGCTGTTCCTGCCCGCCCTTGTAGTATTCGCGGTCGTTCGACACCCGCAGCGCGGGCTGCCCAGAACGGTTCCAGTCGGTGAACAGCATCGACAGCGCGCAGTAACTGGGGGTCAGGGGCAGGGGCGATGCAAAGCCCCCGTCGGCGCCCGGCCGGAACAGCCGGTTTTCGGTGCAGCTGCCCCAGGGAAAGGCGTCCTGCGTCCGGTCGATGTAGCTGCCGAGGGCCAGCGTCGGCCAATCCGCCCCCGCTTCCCACGTCGCCGAAAAGGCGGTGGACCACAGATCGCCCCCGTCGAAATGCCAGGCCTCGTTCGCGCGTTCGAAGCGGCAATCGCCCTTGCCCTTCAGCACAACGTCCTCCCCCACCCGAAGCAGCACCAGATCGGTGATCCCGTCCGCGTCGATATCCAGGGGATAAAGGCCCGACACACCCGTCATCTCGATCCCCGCCCGGGCGCGGGCAAAGCCCAGCTGGCCGCCTGTCCTGCTTTCATTCCGCCAAAGCGTCGCCTCCGAGGTTCCGCCCGCGATCGCCAGGTCGGGCCGGCGGTCGCCGTTGCAGTCGAAGGTGGCCACGCCCCCGCCCACCATCTGTTCCCACCCGCCGGTGTAACGGGCGACGACGCCCGCAGTGGCGGTTTCCTCGACGAAGCGCGGCACCGCGGGGCCGGGCTGGGCTGCGGCGGGAAGGGCGGCGATCAGAAGGCAAAGGAATAGCTTCATTCCAGCGTTCTCAGGCCGTTCACCCGGGCACCGATGCAGGCGCCCTGTTCCAGCCCCCGTTCGATGGCCGAACGGAAATGGATCCCGCCGTAAAGCCGCGACACGGCCGCTTCATGCGCGGCGGTCCAGAAATCGGGATAGTCGCGTGCGCCAAGCCCATCATCGACATGGGTGCTGTCGGTAAAGGCGAAGGGCGCGCCGAAGATCGCTGTCAGCACCGTAGCCGCCGCGCCGGACTGGGTGGAATGGCCCGAAGGATATTCCGGGAAGGGCGGGGTGGTCAGCAGCGGCTCCCACGCGGGGTCGATGGTCTTGCGGATATAGGTGACAGGCCGGATCAGGTCATGGCGGAACTTGGCGTCCCAGCAGCCGATGAACCCATCCGAGATGGCAATGCCCAGGCGTGCCAGGGCGTCCACGGTACGGGACGGGTCCATGTCGTCCCGGTCCGCGATTTGCAGAAGAATGGAAATCCAGTGCCCGGGCGGGGTCGGGGACAGCATTGGATCGTCCGACCAGAAGGCGGCAATGGTCCGCTCGTTCTCGGTCAGATGGCGGGACACATCGTAAACCTCGACGGCTTCGGCGTGGAAGGACGAACCCTTGTCCTCGCTGTAGGGGGGAGGCGGCGGCAGCGGGCAGGCGGCGCCGCCGGGCATCGCCAGCGGCCGGTTCCGGCCCCAGTCCGGCAGAAGCGGCGCCTGTTGCTGGACGATTCGGCTGGTGGGCACCCAGTGGCCGGGCTGGTCATTGACGGTCCAGGTCATGGGAAACCCCATGTTCGAGACCACTGCGCCGCCGTCCGGCTGCGACCAGGCCACGACATGTTCGGCCACCGCCGTGCCGAAGGCGCGGCTGCGCGCCACCACGTCGGGCGCGATGCCCTTGGCCGCGGTCGCGCCCATCCTGGCCTTCAGCGCCGCCATCGCCCGCTGTCCGGTTGGGCCGGTGTTGCCGAAGAAATGAGCGACCGCCTCGGCCAGTGCCGCGTCAAGAACGACACCCTCGTCATATCCCAGGTTCGGCGCGCGCGTGGGTAACGGCGGCAGGGCGTTCAACTGCCCCGCCAGAGAGCGCATTTCCGTGCGGCCGGACGCTGTCGCTTCATACGCCGTGACGCCCAGGTAGGCGAAGGCACGGGCGGCGACGGGGGGCGAATACGTTGGCGTGTGCCGCACCAGTTCCAGCACAAGCCGATACCAGGTTGTCAGCGCCACCTGCGGATCGACCGTCGCCTGCGCGGGCTGCAATCCCAGCGCCAGGACCAGCGCAAGAAGGCCCGCCACCCGCGCCGGCAGGACACGCAGCAGGGACCGGGCACGCGGTTCGTTCATGGATGGGGTCTGCTCCTCACGCCCCCTCTTCCCTGGGCGCCTGGGGCGGATGATAGCTTGCGCTGTCCGGGTCGTCACGCCACCTTGCGATACGCTCCACCAGCAGATCCACAGGCAGCGAGATGTCCAGGGTCAGGGCATTTTCATCCGGGTCCGGCGGCTCCAGCGTGGCGAACTGGCTGTCCAGCAGGGCCAGCGGCATGAAGTGGCCGGGCCGCGCCGCCATCCGCCGGGCGATCAGTGGCGCGCTACCCGCCAGGTGGACGAACCGCACCGGACCACGCGCACCCTGTCGCAGCCGGTCACGGTACGCGCGGCGCAGGGCCGAGCAGCCGACGATCACGGGCGCACGACGGTCCAGCACCCGGGCCACCCGGTCCAGCCACGGCCAGCGGTCGGCGTCGGTCAGCGGCAGGCCCCGCGCCATCCGCGCGATATTGGCTTCGGAATGCAACTCGTCCCCGTCGACGTAAGGCAGGCGCAGCCGCACGGAGAGGGCATGCCCCAGGGTGGTCTTGCCGCTGCCGGCAACGCCCATCAGCACGATCCGGTCAGGGAAAAGGTTCACGGAGGCTTGTCCCACGCCTGGCCCCGGTTGCGTGACATTCACGGCTCGAAGTGCCTAGATCGATAGATGATAGCGCCACCACGGAGGAATGGCCATGACCGGCAAGGCCGCCGACATCGGGCTGATCGGGTTGGGAACGATGGGGGCGGCCCTGGCCGCGAACATCGCCGAGAAGGGTTTTCGCATCGCCGTCTGGAACCGGCACGACGCCGTGACGCGGGAGTTCGCCGCGGCGGCCGGCCCGCTGGCGGACCGGATCGTGCCTGCTGCAACGCTGGCCGATCTGGTCGCGGCCGTCCGGCCGCCACGCGCAGTGATCCTGATGGTTCCGGCGGGGCCGGTCGTAGATCAGCAGATCGCGGCGCTCGGCCCGCTGATGGCGCGCGATGACCTGATCATCGACGCGGGTAACGCCGACTTTCATGATACCGACCGTCGCACCGCCGAGGCCGCGGCCCAGGGCCCGCGCTTCATGGGGATCGGGGTTTCCGGCGGAGAGGAGGGGGCGCGCCACGGCCCGTCGATCATGGCGGGCGGCGCGGAACAGGACTGGGCCCGCGTGGCCCCCGTGCTGACCGCCATCTCCGCGCGGTATGACGACACCCCCTGCGCCGTGCACATGGGGCCGGGCGGGGCGGGGCATTTCGTCAAGACCGTCCACAACGGCATCGAATACGCCGACATGCAGATGATCGCCGAAATCTACGGCGTGCTGCGCGACGGCATGGGGATGTCCGCCCCCGAGATCGCGCCCGTGTTCGAAGGCTGGAACCGCGGCGCGCTGCAATCCTACCTGATCGAGATCACCGCCCAGGTGGCCGCGGCCACCGATCCGCTGACCGGAAAGGCCATACTGGACGTGATTCTGGACACAGCCGGCCAGAAGGGCACCGGCCGCTGGACCGCGATCGAGGCGCTGCACCTGGGCGCCGCCGTCCCGGTGATCGAGGCGGCCGTGGCGGCCCGCAACATCTCGGCCGCGTTGGCGGAGCGACGCGCGGGCGAGGCGGTCTTTGGCCCCGCGCCGCACCGCCTGGGCGCCAGCGCCCCGACGCGCGCGGTGCTGGAACAGGCGCTGATCGCCGGCAAGATCCTGTGCTACGCGCAAGGCTTCGCGATGCTCTCGCGTGCGCGGGACGAATTCGGCTGGCCGCTGCCGCTGCCCGACATCGCCCGGGGCTGGCGGGCGGGCTGCATCATCCGCTCGGCCATGCTGAACGACATGGCGCGCGCATTGGCCGAGGATCCGGGCCGGAACCTGATCCTTGCGCCCTTCTTCGCCGACCACCTGTCCCGCGCCATTCCGTGCCTTCGGCAGGTCGTGGCGCTGGGGGCGATGAACGGACTGCCGGTTCCGGCCCTTTCGGCGGGGCTCGCCTGGTTCGACCAGATGCGCACCGCACGTTCGACCGCCAACCTGATCCAGGGCTTGCGCGACTTCTTCGGGCTGCATGGCTTTGACCGGATCGATGGCGCGACCGGGCAGCACGGACCCTGGGCCCAGGGCTGAGGTCAGGCCAGCCGGCTTTGCGGATCGTCGCCATATCCGGCGCGGGCCAGCAGCGCGTCGCGCAGCGACAGGGCGCCGGGCCAGGGGCCGAAACCGCTGGCCACGTTGACATGGCCGGCAAAGCCCAGGTCCACCACGTCGGCCTGCCACTGGCTGGCCAATGCCTCGGCCTGCGAAAACGGCATCCAGGGATCGTTGCGGCTGGCGACGACGGTGGCCGGCACCCCAAGCGATTGCCGGGGCAGCGGTCCAAAACGTTCCAGGCGGCGGCTGGTCCCCGGGTCCGCCGGCGCGACCAGCAGGGCGGCGGAAACCTTCAGCTGCGGCCAGCGGGTCAGCAGCCGCGCGATCAGAACCGCGCCCAGGCTGTGGCCCACAAGAACCGCCCCCGGATGCGACAGGATCGCGCGGGCGGCCTCGGCCTCCCAGGCTTCGGGGGTGGGAAAGGACCAGTCCGCCTGCTCGACCATGAGCGCGGCCGGATCGCGGGCGGCCCACCAATGCTGCCAGTGCGGTGCGGGTGAGCCATCGAGGCCGGGCAGGATCAGGGTCTTGATCATCGCGAAGCTCCTTGCGGGATCGGGCGTCTGTCCTGAATACTCTAGCATGAAGGTCGGGATTTCGGTTCCAAACCCGGGCCCGGAAGGGGAAGGATTCGCCTGTCCAACCCCTTAGCGAGAGACGGTGTCGATCGGGTAAACGGTCCTTGCCTTGATGTGTTCCATCGCGAAATGCGAAGTGACGTTCTTGATCAGCACCGCGTCCGTCAGCCGGCGGTAGAAGGCATCGAAACGGGACATGTCGGCGATGGCAACCCGCAGAAGATAGTCCATCTCTCCGGCCATTCGGTAGACATCCATCACCTCGGGCATGGCGTCGACGGCACGGGCGAAACTTTCCCGCCATTCCGCCGAGTGGTTGGCGGCTTCGATCCCGACAAATACCGTCAGGCCAAGACCGATCCGCCGGGGATCGACCATGGCCACGCGGGCGGTGATGATCCCCGTTTCCTGAAGCCGCTGGATGCGTTTCCAGCACGGGGTCTGCGACAGGCCCACGCGGTCGGCGATGGCCGCAACGGGCTGCGTCGCATCGCGCATCAGTTCGGTGATGATCTTGCGGTCGATCAGGTCCAGGTCCGCCATTGCAGGCTCCGTATGCGGGGGCGTTTAAACACGATCTTTCTAGGCGTGTTTAGCGGGCCAGAAAAGACGATAAATGCAATCGACATTAAATTCTCCTGCGGCAGGGGCGCATCTGCCACGGTTCCGGAAGAAATTCCTGCTGAAACACGAAAAACCGCGCCCTTGTCCGGGGCGCGGCTGCATGTCTGGTGGAAGGCGTGTCAGGCCGTCAGGAAATCGAGTTGCGGCCCCAAGGGCACGATACCGTTCGGATTGAGCGACTTGATCGAGTAATAGCCCGCCTTGATGTGGTCGATGTTCACCGTCTGGGCGATGCCGGGCATCCGGTAGATTCGCCCGACGTAGGCCGAAAGCCGGGGGTAAGAGGCGAGGGTGCGCAGGTTGCACTTGAATGCGCCGTGATAGGCGGCATCGAAGCGCACCAGCGTGACGAACAGCCGGATGTCGGCTTCGGTGAAGCGCGGCCCGGTCAGGAAATCGCGGCCATCGGACAGACGCGCCTCCAACTCGTCCAGCATCCCGAAGACCCCGTGGAAGGCGTCTTCATAGGCGACCTGGGTCGTGGCAAAGCCCGCACGGTAGACACCATTGTTCAGCGCCGGATAGATCCGGTCGTTCAGCGCGTCGATTTCCGTCCGCAGTTCGGCCGGGTAAAGGTCCGGGCCCGATGCCAAGCCGCCAAAGCCCGCGTTGAACATCCGCACGATGTCGGCGGATTCGTTCGAGACAATGGTGCCGGACTTCTTGTCCCACAGCACCGGCACCGTGGCGCGGCCGGTGAAATGCGGCTCGGCGCGGGTGTAAAGCTCGTGCAGGTAGGTCGCGCCGTTCAGGCTGTCGTGGTCCGAACCGGGATAGTCCCCGAACCGCCAGCCCTGCGCCGACAGTGCCGGCTCCACGACCGAAAGGCTGATCTTGTCCTTCAGCCCCTTCAGGCTGCGCGCCATCAGGGTGCGTGAGGCCCAGGGACAGATCAGCGCCACATAAAGGTGATAGCGCCCCGCCTCGGCCTTGAAGCCGCCTTCACCGGTGGGGCCGGGGGCGCCGTCGGGCGTGACCCAGTTGCGGAAGCTTGAAATTTGCCGGACGAAGCCGCCCTTTTCATCCGTCGCCTGTACGGGTTGCCAGTCCTCGGTCCATTTTCCGTCGACAAGCATGTCATGCGTCCTTTCGCGTCAGGGTGACAGAGGTGCCCCAGGGGTCGGTCACGGTGGACTTGCCGCCGACGCGCCCCGAGATCGCTGCATGGGAGTCGGCGTCGGTTAACAGCTCCACATCCGCCAGTCCCGTCGCGGGCTGGCTACGCTGCCCTGCGCCGCGGCTGTTCCAGATGTTGGTGGCCAGGTGGTGGTGATACCCGCCCGAGCCATAGAAGGTTGCGCCCGGGTAATGGGTGGTGATGTCGAAACCCAGCGCGCCATTGTAGAAGGCTTCGGCCTCGGGGAGGGTGCCGACCTGAAGGTGGACATGGCCCACGACCATGCCGTCGGGCGCGCCCGTCCAGGGGCCATCGGCGCTGCGTGCGAGGCCGTTCAGATCCAGCGCATCGGTGGCCATGCGGATCGACTTGCCGTTATGGGTCCAGGCGCTGCGCGGGCGGTCGACATAAACCTCGATCCCGTTGCCTTCGGGGTCGGCCAGATAGATCGCCTCGCTGACCAGATGGTCGGATGCGCCTTGCAGCGGCACGCGGGTTTCGGCGGCGTGGATCAGCCAGCGCGCCAGGGCGGCGCGGTCGGGCATCAGGAAGGCGGTGTGAAACAGCCCCGCCTCGCGGTGGCTGGCGCGGCGGGCGGCCTTGTCGGCGCGCAGTTCCAGAAGCACGCGGTCGCCCACGCCATAGCGGGCGATGCTGCCGTCTTGCGACAGGGGCTGAAGGCCAAGCGCGGTTTCGTAGAAGCGGCCGACCTTGTCCAGGTCATTGACCGTCAGCGCGACGCGGCCGATCTCGATGGGGGCAGAGGCGGAAGACATCTCAACTCTCCTGCATGTAAGGGTCGGGCCTTAGCGGCCCGACTTGCGTCCCAGCGCATAGGCGCCATCACCCAGAAGCGCCTGCACGATCAGCGTGACGATCCAGAAGGCGGGATATTCCCAGCCGCCGTTCGGGTTCGAAAAGAAGAAACCGGCCGCGAAGTGGACGGTGACGATGGACCCCAGAAGCACCGCCGCAAGGACCAGCGACACGATGCGCGTCTTGATCCCAAGGATCAGGGCCAGGCCGCCCAGCACTTCGGCGGCAATCACAAGATAGGCCAGCGCGCCCGGCAGGCCAAGGCTGCCGAAGAAGGCGGCGGTGCCCGCGGGTGTAAAGACGAACAGCTTCAGCCCGGCATGGGCCAGGAACAGCCCGCCCGAGGCGACACGCAAGATCAGCGCGGCGATGTCGGCGTTGGATACGGTCGAAGCGGCGGAGTTGGTGGAAACGGTGGTCATCTGGATCATCCCCTGAATGCCTTGCGGCGTTTGCATGCCCAGAAGAATGGACCTTTTCCTTTCGGGTGATAATCCGGTGTGAATGAATTACTTTCCTTCCATTTTGGAATGCATGGGGCGCTAGGCCAACCGTCGGGCAAGAAAATCCACCAGCACCCGCACCTTTGCCGCCAGGTGACGCCCCGAAGGATACATCGCATAAACCCCAAGCGGCCCCGGGTCGAACGGCGTCAGAAGGCTTTGGACTCGCCCGGCCCGCAGGCTGTCCCCCGCGACGAAGTCCGGGGAAAAGGCGATCCCCAGCCCTGCTTCCGCTGCGCCGACGCAGACTGCGGCATTGGAAAACGCCAGCCGCCCGCGCACTGCGACCTTGTGGCCCCCGGCAAAGACCCAGTGACCGGGATCGCGGAAGTTGGTGTCGATGATGCATTCATGCGCCGCCAATTCGGGCGGGGTCAGCGGCGCCGGATGCCTGGCCAGATAGGTGGGCGCGGCGATGACCAGCATCCCCACGTCGCACAGCTTCCGCGCGATCAGCGAAGTATCAAGCGGCACCCCCACTCGCACCGCAAGGTCGAAGCCTTCGTCCACCAGGTTCACCAGCCGGTCGCTGAACTGAACATCCAGCGCGATGTCGGGGTAGGTGGCGGCGAAATCGTTCAGCAGGGGTGCCAGCCGGATGGTGCCGAAGGTCAGCGGCGCGGTGATGCGCACCCGGCCGCGCGGCGCCTGCGCGGTGTTGCGCACCGCCGTATCCAGCGCGTCGAAATCCGCAAGGATCTCGCGCAGGCGGTCGTAATAGGCGCTGCCGGCTTCCGTCAGGGACAGCGCCCGCGTCGTGCGGTTCATCAGCCGCACGCCCAAGTCCTGTTCCAGCCGCGACACCAGCTTTGACGCTTGCCCGGGGCTGGTGCCCAGCCGGGCTGCGCCCCCGGCAAAGCTGCCGGTATCGACGACGGCGGCAAACATGCGGTCACAACTCAGGCGGTCCAAGGCGGGGTCTTTCACGAAAGCAGGCGCCCCGATCCTGTCCGCGATCCCCGCCCGTGGCAAGCCGGACGCGTTTTTCTGTGGATAAGTCTGGAAGCCGGTCGCGACTCGGGCGTGTTCACCTTATGTTCCTACCCATGTCTGCTGCTGCCACAGCTTTCCCACCGCTTCTGCCCCACCGCGTCCATGAGGTTTGCGGGCCGGGGGCGCATGGCTTTGCCGTGATCCAGGCGGCGCTGCACAAGGGCGGGCCGGTCCTGTGGATCGGTGCGCGTCATGCGCCCGAACGGCTGTTTCCGCCGGGGCTGGTTCCGGTCCTGGATCCGTCGCGCCTGATCGCGGTCGAAACGCGGTCGGAAACCGATCTCTTGTGGGCCACGGAAGAAGGGTTGCGCGCCGGCCCGCTGGCGCTGGTGGTCGCTTGCCCCGACAAGCCCCTGTCGCTGACGGCCGGGCGGCGGCTGCAACTGGCGGCCGAGGCGGGGCGCACCACGGGGCTTTTGCTGGTGCGCATGGGGGCCGGCAGCAACGCCGCCGAAACCCGCTGGCAGGCCGCACCGCTGTTTCAGGACGCGGGCGGGCAGGAATGGTCGCTTGTCAAGAACAAGAGAGGTGCGCATGGAACATGGATCGTCCGTTGGGATGCAAAGGCGCGTTCTTTGCATGTGGTTTCCGCGTCTGGCGAGCGAGCGGGCCTTGCGCCTTTGGCCCTGTGAGGGGCCTTTCGCGCTGGTTCACCGCGCCGCGAATGCCGAACATCTGCACTGCCTTTCGCCCCAGGCCGAAGCCCGCGGGCTGCACCGGGGCATGAGCCTGCCCGACGCGCGCGCCATGTGCCCGGGGCTGGTCACGCGTCCGGCAGACCTGCCGCGGGAAATGGCTTTCCTCAGGATGCTGGCGCGCTGGGCGGGGCGCTATAGCCCCTGGACGGCGCGGGAT
The DNA here is from genome assembly GCA_002356635.1 of Rhodobacteraceae bacterium QY30. Taxonomy (GTDB): domain Bacteria; phylum Pseudomonadota; class Alphaproteobacteria; order Rhodobacterales; family Rhodobacteraceae; genus QY30. The sequence goes on along the minus strand of CP023454.1, from coordinate 2,953,989 downwards.
GGATCGGATGGCGTGGTGGCCGACATCACCGGCGCCGCGCATCTGTTCGGGGGCGAAGCGGCGCTGATTGCCGATGCCGTTGCACGGCTGGGGCGGTCGGGCCTGACGGTGCGCGCCGCCATCGCCGATACCCGGGGCGCGGCCCATGCGCTGGCTCGCCACGGCGGCGGGATCGCCGCCCCCGGTGCCACCCGCGCCGCGCTGGGCCGCCTGCCGCTGTCCGCCCTGCGGATCGACAGCGAAACCGTGGCCGGGCTGCATCGCCTGGGCCTGCGCCGCATTGCCGATCTGGCCGACCTGCCGCGCGCACCCCTTGGTCGCCGCTTTGGGGCCGGGCTTTTGTTGCGGCTGGATCAGGCGCTGGGCACGCAGCCCGAACCCCTCTCGCCCGAGGCCGAGGCGCCGCATTTCGGCGTTCGCATGACGTTGCCTGAACCCATCGGTCTGGTCAGCGATGTGATGGCGGGGCTTGACCGGCTGCTGGATCGCCTTTCGGACCGGCTTGCCGCGGCGGGGCAGGGGGCGCGGCGTCTGCGGCTGGAACTGGGGCGAGTGGACCGCAGCACCGTGCTGGCCGAAATCGGGCTGGCCCGGCCCATGCGGGACGCGCGCCGCATCGCGGCCCTGTTCCGCCCCACGGTCGAAGATATCGATGCCGGTTTCGGCATCGACCTGATGCGCCTGACGGTGACACAGGCCGAACCGCTGGCGGCGCGTCAGGTGTCCGCCGGGGGCGAGGTCGCGGGCGACAGGTTAAGCGATCTGGTCAGCCGTCTGGGCAACCGGCTGGGGTTCGAGGCGATTCAGCGCTTCGCCCCTGCCGAAAGCCATATCCCCGAACGCAGCTTCCTGACGCTGCCGGCCGCCCATGCGGAAGCCGCGCCCTGGCCTGCCGCGTCAGACACGCCCGAACGCCCGGTCTTGCTGTTCCGCCCCGAACCGCTGGTGCCGCTTGCGCCTTCCGCCGCCGAACCGCCCGCCCGTTTCCGCTGGCGCCGGATGGAGCTGACGAAGGCCAGGGCTCGTGGGCCGGAACGGATCGCCCCGGAATGGTGGTTCGACGATCCGGCCTGGCGAAGTGGTTTGCGGGATTACTGGAAAGTGGAAACGCGCGAAGGCTGGCGGCTCTGGCTGTTTCACACACCGCAGAACCCCGATTGGTATGCCCATGGCACCTTCGCCTGATCCAGCCCTGCCGCCCCCGGCCTATGCCGAATTGTGCGTGACGACGAACTTCACCTTCCTGACCGGGGCCTCCCACCCCGAGGAATACATCGTCCGCGCCGCCGATCTTGGCCTGTCGGCCATCGCCATCACCGACCGCAACAGCCTGGCGGGCGTTGTCCGCGCCCATACTGCGCTGCGCGAGTTGAAACGTCAGCGCGACGCGGCCGTGGCCGAGGCCCTGACGATCCGGTCGCAAAGCCTGATCGACAGTTGCAGCCGGCAAGAGGTGGGCCAGACCGGCACCCTGCCGGCCCTGACCCAAGCGGGCGCCCTTCCGCGCCTGATCATCGGCGCACGGCTGGTTCTGACCGACAGCCCGCTGGATTGGCTGGCCCTGCCCACCGACCGTGCCGCCTATGCCCGGCTGTCGCGGCTGATCTCGCTGGGCAAGGGCCGCGCGCCGAAAGGCGAATGCCACCTGACTCGCGCCGATCTGGCCCAATGGGGGCAGGGCATGGTGCTGATCGCCTTGCCGCAGCCGGGCCGCAAGCTTTCGACCCTGCAAGAGGATCTGCACCGCCTGGGCAAGCTTTGGCCCGGCTTCGTCCACCTGGGCGCCGCGCCGCGCTATGACGGGCGCGACCAGCCCCGCTTCGATGCGCTGGCGGCGCTGGCGGGGCGCGCGGGCGTGCCGATGGTGGCGGTGGGCGATGTGCTGATGCACCACGGATCGCGCCGCCCGCTGGCCGATGTGCTGACCTGCCTGCGCCACGGCCTGACCATCGACCGGATCGGGCGGCTGGCCCTGCCCAATGCCGAACGCCGCCTGAAATCGCCCGCCGAAATGGCCCGCCTGTTCCGCCACCACCCCGATGCGCTGGCCCGGACACAGCAGATTGCCGACCGCTGCCGCTTTTCGCTGGACGAACTGTCCTACGACTACCCCGATGAAATCCAGAATGGCGAAGCCGCGCAGGACCGGCTGGCCCGCCTGACCGCCGAAGGTCTGGCCCGCCGCTTCCCCCACGGCGTTGCGCCGGACACCACCGCCAAGGTCGAAAAGGAACTGCGGATCGTCAAGGCGCTGGGCTTCGCCGCCTATTTCCTGACGGTGAAGGACATCGTGGATTTCGCCCGCAGCCGCGGCATCCTGTGCCAGGGGCGCGGCTCGGCCGCCAATTCGGTGATCTGCTACGCCCTTGGCATCACCGAGGTGGCGCCTGACGTGATTTCGATGGTCTTCGAACGCTTCATGTCCGAAGCGCGGGGCGAACCGCCCGACATCGACGTCGATTTCGAACACGAACGCCGCGAAGAGGTGATCCAGCACATCTACGACACCTATGGCCGCCACCGCGCCGGGCTGACGGCGACGGTGATCCATTTCCGCTCGCGCGCCGCCGTGCGCGAAGTGGGCAAGGTCATGGGGCTAAGCGAGGATGTCGTGGCCGCCATCGCCGGGCAAAGCTGGGGCTGGTCCACCACGCCGCCCGATCCGGCGCGCCTGCGCGAAATCGGGCTGGACCCGGCCGACCGCCGTCTGGCGCTGACACTGCGGCTGATCGCGGAAATCATCGGCTTTCCCCGCCACCTGTCGCAGCATGTCGGCGGCTTCGTCATCACCCGCGACCGGCTGGATGAGCTTTGCCCCATCGGCCCCGCCACGATGGAAGGCCGCACCACCATCGAATGGGACAAGAACGACATCGACGCGCTGCGGATCCTGAAGGTCGACATCCTGGCGCTGGGCATGCTGACCTGCATCCGCAAAAGCTTCGACCTGCTGGCGCAGCACCACGGTCTGCAGATATCGCTCGCCACGCTCCCGCCCGAGGATGGGACGGTCTATGACATGCTCTGCCGCGCCGATGCGGTGGGGGTGTTCCAGGTGGAAAGCCGGGCACAGATGAACTTCCTGCCCCGGATGCTGCCGCGCTGCTTCTACGATCTGGTGATCGAGGTGGCGATCGTCCGGCCGGGGCCGATCCAGGGCGGCATGGTCCATCCCTACATCAGCCGCCGCCAGGGAAAGGAACCGGTGGACCTGCCGTCCGAAGACCTGCGCGCGGTGCTGGGCCGCACCTTCGGCGTGCCGCTGTTCCAGGAACAGGCGCTGCAGATCGCCGTGGTCGCCGCGGGCTTCACCCCCGAAGAGGCCGACCGCCTGCGCCGTTCGCTGGCCACCTTCCGGCGGATGGGCACGATTTCCACCTTCCGCGACCGCTTCGTCGGCGGGATGCTCGCCCGCGGCTATGACGCCGATTTCGCCGACCGCTGCTTTGCGCAGATCGAGGGCTTTGGCGAATACGGCTTTCCCGAAAGCCACGCCGCCAGCTTCGCGCTGCTGGTCTATGCCTCGGCCTGGCTGAAACGGCACCATCCGGCGGCCTTCGCCTGCGCGCTGCTGAACTCGCAGCCGATGGGCTTCTACGCCCCTGCCCAGATCGTGCGCGATGTGCGCGACCACGGGGTCGAGGTGCGGCCCGTGTCGGTCAACCACAGTTTCTGGGACAACACGCTTGAGGCGCGGAACGATGGCGCGCTGGCCCTGCGGCTGGGGTTCCGCCAGATCAAGGGCCTGCGCGAGGAAGACAGCGCCTGGATCGCGGCGGCACGCGGCAATGGCTATCCCGATGTCGAAAGCCTCTGGCGCAGGGCGGGGATCCGCCCCGACATGCTCGACCGTCTGGCCGAGGCGGATGCCTTCGCCTGCATCGGCCTCACGCGCCGCGATGCCCTCTGGCAGGCCCGCGCCATCCGCGCGCCTCGCCCGCTGCCACTGTTTTCCGGCACGATGGATGGCGAAGGCCTGGCCGAACCTGCCGTCACCCTTCCCGCCATGACCGCGGGCGAAGAGGTGATCGAGGATTACCTGTCGCTCCGCCTGTCGCTCCGCGCCCATCCGGTGGCGCTTCTCAGGCCCCGCCTTCCGGGGGTGACGCCCCATGCGGACCTGACGACCTTCCCGCGCCCCGGCGTCACGGTGGCAGGATTGGTCATCACCCGGCAGCGGCCCGGTACCGCATCGGGTGTGATCTTCATGACGCTGGAGGATGAGACCGGCGTGTCCAACATCATCGTCTGGCCCAAGGTCTACGAACGCTTCCGCCGCGCGGTGCTGGGCGGGCGGCTCTTGCGCGTCACGGGGCGGTTGCAGCGCGAAGGCCAGGTGATCCATGTGATCGCCACCCGGATCGAGGATATCTCCGCCGAACTCTCCCGCCTCGGCCTGCCGCCCGGAGATCTGGCCACGGGCCGCTCCGACGAGGCGCGCCCACCGCGCACCCGTCCCGCGCCGGGCGTGAACCACCCGCGCCAGCAGGCCAAGCTTCTTTTCCCCAGCCGCGACTTCCACTGACGCCTGGCCCAAGCAAACCGCCGCCCTTCTTCATCTTGGCCCAAATATCCCGCGGGGGTCCGGGGGTGCGAAACCCCCGGTTCGCCATCAACGCCCCGCGCGGACTCAGGCCACGACCAACCGCGCTGCGCCCTCGGCGGCCTGCACCCGTCCGATGATCGACGCCTCGCCAAACCCGTGACGATGGAAGACCGCCATCACCTCATCCACCGCATCTTCGGCGCAAGACACCAGCAGCCCGCCACTGGTCTGCGGATCGGACAGCAGCGCGCGGTCCTCGGGCGCGAAATCCTCCGCCAGGACGACCTCGGCGCCATAGCTCGCCCAGTTCCGCCCCGAGGCCCCGGTGATGAATCCCTGTCCCGCCAGATCGCGCGCGCCGGTCAGAAGCGGCGCCGCACCCCAGTCCAGATGCAGGTCACAGCCCGAACCCCGCGCCATCTCCAGCGCATGGCCGGCAAGGCCGAACCCCGTTACATCGGTCATCGCATGAACCCCCGGAAGCCGCGCCAGATCGGGACCCGGAGTATTCAGTCGCGTCGTGGCGGCAATCATCCGGGCATAGCCTTCCGGCTCCAGCGCGTTCTTCTTCAGCGCAGCGGAAAAGACACCGACGCCGATGGGCTTGCCCAGCACCAGCACGTCGCCCGGCCGGGCATCGGCATTGCGCTTCAGATGGGCCGGATCGACCAGCCCCAAGGCCACCAGACCATAGATCGGTTCGACCGAATCGATGGTATGGCCGCCCGCGATGGGAATGCCCGCCGCACGGCAGGCCTCGGCCCCGCCTTCCAGAATCTGGCCGATGGTGCCGATCGACAGCGTATTGATCGGCATCCCGACCAGCGCCAGCGCCATGATCGGCGTACCGCCCATCGCATAGACATCCGACAGCGCGTTGGTGGCGGCGATCTTGCCGAAGTCCAGCGGGTCATCGACGATCGGCATGAAGAAATCGGTCGTCGCGACCAGCGCCTGATGATCGTTCAACCGGTAGACCGCCGCATCGTCGGATGTCTCGATCCCGACCAGCAGCGCCTCGGGCACCGGCAGGGCCGAAGTGCCGCGCAGGATGCCCGACAGCACCCCCGGCGCGATCTTGCAGCCGCAGCCGCCGCCATGGGAAAGGGACGTCAGGCGGGGCTCGGCAGGGGGAAGGGGCGGGGTCAGGGTCATGCGTATTTCTCCGGTCAGACAGGGGTTCCCCCGCTGCCTGCCGGTCTACCGCAAACCCACCGTCTCTGCCAGACGGTCGGCCAGCGCCGGCAGCGCCTCGGGCGCAAGGCTGGCCGCCGCAAGGACGGTGACGGCCGCGGTCATCCGGCTGCGGTGACGGTTGTAGCGCGGATCGTAATGCGCCTGCATCAGGCCATCTGCCAGGGACAGATAATCGCCAATGGCCGCCATGGCCTGCCAGGCTGCGATCAATTCGGCGGAATGCAGGGGTCGCAGCCCGTCGATGATCCGGCAAAGACGTTCCGGGTCGGCCACCAGATCGTCATAGGCGCGCATCAGATAGGCGGCGCGTTCGGGGCGAGGGGCTTCGATGCTGATCCGGGGCGCGTCGCACATGGCGCGCCAAAGCCGGGGCGGCAGGCGACACTGGCCGACCTTGGCGCTTTCGGCCTCGACCACCACCGGGCGGGCCGGGTCCAGCCGGGCCATTGCCATGGCAAGCCGCGCCTCGAACGTGCGCTGGCTGGGCTGGGCGCCCAAGGATCCGAAGACCGAACCGCGATGGTTCGCCAGCCCTTCAAGGTCGATCACCTGAACCCCGCGCTGGGGCAGCAGGTTCAGAAGCTCGGTCTTGGCCGATCCGGTATTGCCGTCCAGCACGATGACCGGTGCCGGGAAAGGGTCGTCGTAGACCGCCTTCACCACCAGCCCCCGCCAGGCCTTGTAGCCGCCGGCCAGCGTTTCAACCCGCCAGCCGACCTGTGACAGGATCGTCGCGAAAGACCCCGACCGCTGTCCGCCCCGCCAGCAGTAGACCAGGGGCCGCCAGCCGCCTGTCTTGTCGGCCAGCGGTCCTTCCAGATGGGCGGCCACGTTGCGCGCCACCAGCGCCGCACCGACCTTGCGGGCCGTGAAGGGCGAAACCTGCTTGTAGATCGTGCCGACGCGGGCGCGTTCGTCATCGTCCAGCACCGGCAGGCTGATGGCGCCCGGAATGTGATCGTCCTGGTATTCCGCAGGCGCGCGGGCGTCGATGATGTCATCGAACCCAAGCGTCGCCAGCTGGGTCAGGGATGTAAGTGTGATGGCCATGCCCCCAGATACCCGAAGCCGCAGGCCAGAGAAAGACCGGCCGTTCGGCCCATCCGGCGGGCCGGGGAAGGTGCAGCCGTTACAGAACTGTCAGCGTCCCGTCATGAACCCTTCATCCCCCCTCGGGATGACACCCTCCATGCTTTCCAGGAGGATTATCCCATGACCGTTCGCTTCCTCGGTGCAGTCTCCGCGCTGGCGCTTCTTGCCGGACCGGCCCTGTCCGAACAGGTCTTCAACCGCATCGCGACCTTCCCGGTCATTGCCAACATGGCGCAGGGTGAAGACACCGCCCGCACATCCTCGGCCGAGATCATCACCGCATCAAGCGACGGACAGACCCTGGTCTATACCGACAGTCCGCTGGGCGTGGTCGGTTTTGTCGACATCACTGACCCGAAGGCGCCCAAGCCCCTGGGTAACGCCGCCGTGAACGGCGAGCCGACCACCGCCCATATCATCGGCGACCGGGTGTTCGTGGGTGTAAACACCTCGGAAAGCAAGACCAGCCCCTCGGGGCGGCTGGCCGTGCTGGACCTGGCCGCGCGCCAGGAAATCGCCTCTTGCGATCTGGGCGGGCAACCGGATTCGGTCGACGTCGCCAAGGATGGCAGCTTCCTGGCCATCGCCATCGAGAACGAACGCGACGAGGACGTGAATGACGGCGCCCTGCCGCAGATGCCCGCGGGTTATCTGGTGAAACTGCCGGTCAAGGACGGAACCGCCGATTGTGCGGCCCTCCAGAAGATCGACCTGACCGGCCTTGCGGCCATCAGCCCGGAAGACCCCGAGCCGGAGTTCGTCAGCATCAATGATGCGGGCGAAATCGCCGTGACCCTGCAGGAGAACAACCACGTCGTCATCATTGGCGCGGACGGCAAGGTCGGTTCGCATTTTACGGCCGGCGCGGTTTCGATGGACGGCATCGACACGAAGTCGGACGGCAAGCTGGCCTTCACCGGCAAGATCGAGGACAAGCCCCGCGAACCGGACGGGGTGAAGTGGATCGACGGCGACCACCTTGTGGTTGCCAACGAAGGCGACTGGAACGGCGGTACCCGCGGCTTCACGATTTTCAAGAAGGACGGAACTGTGGTCCACGACAGCGGCAACAGCCTGGAAAAGGCCATCGCCGAAATAGGCCACTACCCCGAGAAACGTTCGAAATCGAAGGGAGTCGAGATCGAAAGCGTGGAATTCGCGATGTTCGACGGCAAGCCCCATATCTTCGCGGTGTCCGAACGCGCCTCGGTCATCGGGGTCTATGACGCCACCGACCCGGCCCAGCCGAAGCTGATGCAGATCCTGCCCTCGGGCGTCAGCCCCGAAGGCATTGTGGCGATCCCCGGCCGCAACCTTCTGGCCTCGGCCAATGAGGTGGACCTGCACGAGGACGGCGGCGCGCGGGCGCACGTCATGATCTATGAACTGCAGGACGGCACACCGGCCTATCCGACGATCACCGCCGCCGGCGCCGAAGCGCCCATCGGCTGGGGCGCCATCGGCGCGCTGGCCGCCGATACGGAAACGCCGGGCAAGCTTTATGCGGCCTCGGACAGTGTCTATGGCGCGATGCCCGCGATCTATGAGATCGACGCGACGCAGAAGCCGGCGCGGATCGTCCGGCAGACCGTCGTGACCCGTGGCGGCGATGCGGGCCAGAAGCTGGACATCGAAGCACTGGTGGCCGACGGCGATGGCGGCTTCTGGCTGGCCAACGAGGGGGATGCGAAGAAGCTGACCCCGCACGCGATCCTGAACGTGAACGACAAGGGCGAGATCAAGAAGGAAATCGCCCTGCCGGCCGAGCTGCTCGCTTATCAGACCCGCTTTGGCATGGAAGGCATTGCCAAGCTGGGCGACGTGCTGTGGGTGGCGGTCCAGCGGGAATGGGGCGATGATCCGGCCGGGCAGGTCAAGCTGCTGGCCTACGACCTGAAGACCGAGGAATGGAGCGCGGTGCGCTATCCGCTGGAGGCCAAGGGCGAAGGCTGGATGGGCCTGTCGGAACTGGCCGTGAAGGGCGACCACCTGTATGTGCTGGAGCGTGACAACCTGATCGGCGACAAGGCCGTGGTGAAGAAGATCTTCCGCGTGAAGCTCGAGGATCTGAAGCCCGCCGCGCTGGACGGCGAACTGCCGGTGATCGCCAAGGAAGAAGTCCGCGACCTGCTGCCGGAACTGAAGGCGCTGACCAATGGCTATGCGCTTGACAAGGTCGAGGGTCTGACATTCGACGCAGCCGGCGAAGGCTTCGTCATCACCGACAACGACGGCGTCGACGACAGCTCGGGCGAGACGCTGTTCTGGTCGATCGGCAAGATCGACTGACAGGTACATTGCCGGTGAAATCGGGGCCGCCCTTCGGGGCGGCCTTTTCCCTGCCCGCCATCAATGACTTGCGGAGGAAGGGCTTGCGTCCGGCGGCTTCCCCCGGCACTGATCTGCCTGTGACACACCCGATCCGCCCTGCTTCGCCTGCCCTGACAGCCCTTGGCTGGACAGAGTTCTACGCCGATCAGCTTGGCCCCGGCGAAGAGCGGCTTCTGCCCCTGCGCGTGGCGACGGTTCACCGATCCCGTCTGACGGCGGTGGGGCCGGAAGGACCGGTGAAGCCGCATCTTCCGCCGCAGATCAATACCGCCGATCTTGCGGTGGGCGACTGGGTGCTGATGGACGCGGACACCCGGCTTCTCGTGCGTCGGCTGGACCGCAAGACGCTGCTGCAACGCCGCCCGGAAGGCACCCGGCCGCTGCAACTGATCGCGGCCAACATCGACACGCTGTTCATCGTCACCTCTTGCAACGCCGACTTCAACCCGGCCCGGCTGGAGCGATACCTTGCGCTGGCGAACGAGGCCGGGACCGATCCGGTGATCGTTCTCAGCAAGGCCGATCAGGTGGCCGATGCCGAACCCTTCCGGCAGAAGGCGGCGGCGCTGCAACGCGGCCTGCCGGTCGTCAGCCTGAACGGCAAGGCGCCCGAGGCGGCGCAGGTTCTGGCGCCCTGGTGCGGGCCGGGGCGGACCGTGGCGCTGATCGGATCGTCGGGGGTGGGGAAATCGACGTTGCTGAACACGCTTGCCGGGCTGGACGCCGACAGCGCGCAGGCAACGGGAAGCATCCGCGAGGATGACGCGAAGGGCCGCCACACCACCACGTCCCGCTCGCTCCATCCGATCCGGGGCGGCGGCTGGGTGATCGACACGCCCGGAATGCGCACCTTGCACGTCAGCGATGCCGCCGCCGGCATCGAGATCCTGTTCGCCGAAATCACCGAACTGGCGCCTCATTGCCGCTTCCGCGATTGCACCCACGCCCATGAACCGGGCTGCGCCGTCCGCACGGCCGTGGCCGAAGGGCGGCTGGACCCGGCGCGACTGGACCGCTGGCGCAAGCTTCACGACGAAAACCGCGCCAATTCGCAGGCAAGCGATCCCCGCACGAAGGGCAGGCCCGGTCGCCGCCCGAGGTAGGCGCCCGGGAACCAAGGCTGCACCTTCGCGATTGTCTCCCTGCAAGCACGGCAGGAGGCAGCGAGATGCCCGCGAAACGCGCGACCTGGAAGGGCTGGCTGAAGCTGGACGAACTGGTCTGCCCGGTTGCCCTATACACCGCCAGCAGCACATCGGAACGGATCGTCTTTCACACGATCAATCCGGCCACCGGCCACCGGGTGCGGCGCGAATTCGTCGATAGCCGCACCGGCAAGCCCGTCCCGCGGGAGGAACAGGTGAAGGGGTTCGAGATTGCTCCCGACGAATATCTGGAATTCGAGGAGGAGGAGATCGACAGCCTTGTCCCCGAAAGCGACAAGACGCTGAACATCACGGCCTTCGTTCCCGTAAACCAGGTGGACACGCTTTATCTGGACAGCCCCTATTACCTGACGCCGGCGGGCAAGGCAGGAGAGGAGGTCTTCGCCCTGATCCGGGATGGCCTTCGGGCGCGCAACTGCGTGGCCATCGCCCGCGCCGTCCTGTTCCGGCGGGTGCGCAGTGTCCTGATCCAGCCCGACCGCCGCGGCCTGATCGCCGACACGCTCAATTTCGATTACGAGGTCCGGCCCGCGGAAGCGGCCTTCGAGGATCTGCCCGACATCCGGGTCGAAGGGGAAATGCTGGACCTGGCCCAGCACATCATCAACACCAAGGTCGGCACCTTCGATCCCGCCACCTTCGACGACCGCTATGAAGAAGCCCTGGCCGAGATGGTCCGCGCCAAGCTGGAAGGCCGGAAGCTGAAGCCCGCGCGGGTCCGCAAGCCCGAAAAGGTGGTCGACCTGCTTTCGGCCTTGCGCGAAAGCGCGGCGATGGCGAAGAAGGGCCCGACATCCCGGCGCAAGGCGGGTTAAATCATGGCGCTGGAAAGCTACAACGCCAAGCGCGACTTCACCACAACGCCCGAACCCAAGGGAAAGGCTGCCCGCAAGGGCGGCAGCAGCTACCTGATCCAGAAACACGCGGCGACGCGCCTGCATTACGACCTGCGCCTGGAACTGGATGGGGTGCTGAAAAGCTGGGCGGTGACCAAGGGACCAAGCCTTGACCCGTCGCAAAAGCGGCTGGCGGTCGCGGTCGAGGATCACCCCGTGGATTACGGCACGTTCGAAGGAACGATCCCCAAGGGCGAATACGGCGGCGGCACCGTCATGCTTTGGGATCGCGGCAACTGGACGCCGGTCGGCGACCCGCACAAGGGGCTGGCAAAGGGGCATCTGGAATTCACGCTTCAGGGGGAAAAGCTGCGGGGCCTGTGGCATCTGGTCCGCATCCGGGGAAAACCCGGCGAAAAGCGCGAGAACTGGCTGCTGATCAAGGGCGAGGACGAATGGGCCCGCGGACCGGACGCGCCTGACCTGCAAGAGGAAATGCCGCTGTCCGTGGCCACAGGCCGGACGATGGAGGCAATCGCGACCGAGGCGCCGGGCTGGTCGTCCAAGGCCGGGGGGCGGCTGCGAAAGGCCGCAGCCCCGCAAAGCAGCCTGCCCGACTTCGTCGACCCGCAACTGGCGACGCTGGTCGCGAAACCGCCCGAAGGCGACGATTGGATCCATGAGATCAAGTTCGACGGTTACCGCCTTCAGGCCCGTATCGACGGCGGCCAGGTCACGCTTCTGACCCGCACGGGCCTGGACTGGACCGAGAAATTCGGCGCAAAGGTCGTGGCGGCACTGGCCGCGCTGCCGTGCCGGACGGCGCTGATCGACACCGAACTGGTGGTGCATGGCGCAGGGGGCGCCTCGGACTTTTCGGCGCTGCAACAGGATCTGACCGAGGGGCGGCAGGACCGTTTCGTTCTTTATGCCTTCGACCTTCTGCATCTGGATGGCCGCGACCTGCGCAAAAGCCCGCTTCTGGAGCGTAAGGGCGCCCTGCGTCCGCTGACGGATGGCAAGGTCGTGCTGTTCAGCGAACATTTCGACGACGATGGCGCACTTGTTTTGCGCCATGCCTGCCGGCTGAGCCTGGAGGGCGTGGTGTCGAAGCGGGTCGATGCGCCGTATCGATCAGGGCGGGGGCGCAGTTGGTTGAAGTCGAAGTGTTCCGCGCGACAGGAGTTCGTCATCGGCGGCTTCGTCCCCTCGACCGTGGCGCCGGGGCTGGTGGCCTCTCTTCTGCTGGGCGTGCAGGCAGACGAAGGGCTGTGCTATGTCGGCAAGGTCGGCACCGGCTTTTCTCAGGCCGTTTCGCGCGACCTGTTCAAGCGGCTGCGCGCGCTGGAGGCCGAGGCATCGCCCTTTGCTCAGCCCTTGGGCGCGGATCAGCGCCGGGGCGCGGTCATGGTCGCACCCGAACTGGTGGCAGAGGTGGAATTCCGCGCCTGGACGGCGGATGGCCACCTGCGCCACGCGGCCTTTCGGGGCCTGCGCGAAGACAAGCCCGCCCGGCAGGTCGAGGAGGAACGCCCCGACCGGACACCGCCCCCAGACGATACCGGCCGTCCTGCCCGGCGGCCCGTGAAGGCCCGACCGATGCCGCCCGATCCCCTGCCGAAGGCCAATGTCACCCTGACCCACCCGGACCGCATCTACTGGCCCGACGCAGGCGTCACCAAAGAGGGGTTGGCCGATCATTACGCGGTGGTCTGGCGCCAGATGGCCCCGCATGTCGTCGGGCGGCCGCTGGCGCTGCTCAGGTGTCCCGAAGGCATCACCGGCCAGAGCTTCTTCCAGAAGCATGTCTGGCGCGGCATGCACAAGGCGATCCGGCCGGTGAAGGATCCCAAGGATCCCGAGCCGATGGTGGCCATCGACGATTTCGACGGGTTGATGGCGCTGGTGCAGGGCGCTACGCTGGAAATCCATCCTTGGGGCTCGACCCTGGCATCCTGGGAAAAGCCAGACCGGATCGTGATGGACCTGGACCCGGCCGAGGGCCTGGACTGGGATAAGGTGGTCACGGCGGCCCATGCCGTCCGCGACCGGCTGGCCGAGGCGGGGCTTGCGGCCTTCGTCAAGACCTCGGGGGGGAAGGGGCTGCACGTCGTGGCGCCGCTGACGCCCAAGGCGACATGGCCCACCGTTCGTGCGTATTGCAAGGCGCTTGCGGCATCAATGGCGGCGGATGAACCGGATCGTTATGTCGCCACCATCTCGAAGGCAAAGCGCACCGGCCGCATCCTGATCGACTGGCTGAGAAACCAGCGGGGGGCAACGGCAGTGGCCCCCTGGTCCACCCGCGCCCGCCCCGGCGCGCCGGTTTCCTGCCCCGTGACGTGGGACGAACTGCCCCAGATCCGGCCCGACGGCTTCACCGTCGCCAATACCCCGGACCGGATTGCCGCGGTGCCAGACCCCTGGGCCGATTTTCTGGATGCCGCCCGACCGCTGGTGAAACCGCACTAGCGCCCGCGCTTTTCGGCGGCGAGGCTCTTGCGGAGGGCCGACATGATATCGACGACCTTGTTGTCGGGTTCTTCCGCGGGTAGGGCGGGGCGGGGCTTTTTCCGCCCCTTCCGTCGCGCCTCGATCAGGGCGGCGATGCCATCCTGCACGGGATCCTGAACCAGGCCGGGATCCCAGTCGCGGCTGCGCTCGTCGATCAGCTTTTCCAGAAGCTCCAGCGCGCGTCCGTCCGGTTCCTCGTCCGGAATTTCCTCGAAGTAATCCGCGGGGTTGCGCAACTCGTCCCCGAAACGCAGGGTCCACAGGATGATGCCCCTGCCGCGCGGTTCAAGCAGCACCGCGCGTTCGCGCCGGGCCAGGACCAGCCGCGCGATCCCCACCTTGCCCGCCGCCGCCATCGCGGCCTGGATCACGGCGAAGGCCTCGGCACCAACGGAATCCGAAGGCACGAGGAAATGCGGCTTTTCCCGCCAGAGCCATCCGATGTCGCCCGCCGGAACGAAGGTGTTGATGTCGATGGTGCGGGAACTGTCCAGTTGCACGGCTTCCAGGTCGGCATCCTCGATCAGGATGTAATCATCCTCGCCGCGCGGATAGCCCCGGGCCTCTCCGTCCTCGGGCAGCGGTTTTTCGGTGACGCTGTCGATCCATCGGCTGACGACGCGGTTCCCGGTCCGGCGATTCAGCGTGTGGAACCTGAGCCGCGCCCCTTCGGTCGTGGCCGGGCTGAGCGTGACGGCGCAGGTCACCAGCGACAGTTTCAGATAGCCCCGCCAATAGACGTTGCGCGCCGGTGAACGGGCAGGGGGCTTGTCCGAGGGTCGTCCTTTGCGTGCCATGGCGCCTCCAGTCCCGGGACAAACCCCGAAAGCCCCCCTGCGGGTCCATTCTTCTGGCGGAAATCGGCGGTCGCGGGCCGGGGGGAGGGGTCAGGACCGCTGCAGGATCACCTGGCCGTGGATGTCCAGGCGGATCTGGCCGCGACCGGGGCGGGTGATGCGGATCGGGGCGGCGCGATCCTCGAGCCGGCGCTGAAGCAGCAGAAGCCGGGTTTCCAGATTGTCACGATAGCCGGGCAGGCGCATTTCCTCCGCCAGGCGCACCTCCCGGTTGGTAAAGTCCACCCGCCCCGAATCCAGGTGGCCTTGCACCAGGAACAGCAAGAGCCGCCCGGCGACGCCCTTGATGATGTAGTCATCGTCGATGAAGACGCTGTCATCGACGGCATGGTGCTGAAGCCGGATCGGCCGATCCGGCGCGGCCAGCGGTGCGGCCTTCTGACCGGAGCGGACTTCGGGCGGCGCGGTTTCGGCCAGGGCCACCGCCGGACCGAGGACATTCGCAAACAGCACGGCGATGGCTTCTTCTGTGGCCAGATAGGCCAATCGTTTGCGGCTTTCGGCCAGGATCACGCCGATCAGCCGTTCCTGCGCCCGGATCGGGACGGCCAGCTGGCTCATCACGCCGTCAAGCCCCGGCAGCGGGATGGTCCGGTTGCGGTTGTCCTCGGCGGTGGTCTGGATCGCCGCGCCGAAGCGCCGGATCCGGCTCAGGTCGTTGACGCGGATGGGCCGGCCGTCCCGGGCCGCCAGACCCGCGACTCCGTCGCCCAGCGCCATTTCCGACCCGACCCCGGACCGGACATAGCCCAGGCTTCCAACCAGCGTCAGCACCGGCCGGTGCGGATCGACCAGCAGGACCGACACGGCATCGCTTCCCGTCGCGGATCGCAGCCCGGACAGGGCGGCATCCACCACAGCGCCGAGCGTATCGGCCCGCGCGATGGCCTGCGTCAGCAGCGCCAGCGCCGCGAAGTCGGCGGCGGGGCCGGGAGCGACGGGCAGGACATCGTCGACCTCGGTTTCGGCCACCACATCGGCCAGGGCCGTAACCAGGAAGATGTCGACCGACCGCAGCTTCATCACGCTGGACATGCCGACCTGCGCGCTGGAGGCGGCCAGATGGGTCGCCACCTGGTCGAACACCGGGCCGCTGGCCTCGGACCGCACGAAAAGCGCCTCCAGCCGGAACTGCTGGCCCGTGCGCCCGTCGACCAGAAGGATCGTGGCCTTTGGCACCGCACGCAGGTTGGCGCCGGTCTTGCTGAAGAACTGGTTGGACAGGGCGACATGCCGGTCATCGACCCGGACGACATGCGACAGGTACGAAATGTTGGGAATGCCTTCCGCCGAAAGGGTCGAGATCACCGAAGGCACGACGCCTTCGAAACAGGGGTCCAGGTCCGCCAGAGTCGGGGTCACGGTGCCTCTCCGGCGCGGGTGCCGGCCTGGGGGCCGGGGGTCTGGACATAGACTTCGGCGATGGTGAGCCGGGCGAAGGTCAGGTCTCGAAGCGACAGCCAGTGGCCGGCAAAGGTGCGCGGCATCTGGAAGGTGTCGAACACCGCAAACATCCGATCGACATAGGCGGCGGCTGCGTTCTCCTCGCCCGAACCGCAAGGCCGCAGCACGGCGGGGCCCTTGAACTGATAGGTCCGGTAGGTTTCGGGCGACGAGACGGTCATCGCCAGCTGTCCGTTCTCCTCCAGGTTGGACACGGTCGCGGGCCATTGCCAGCGTGAAATGGCGATGTCGACCACATCCTGACCGGGCACCGGAAACAGGCCCACGCCCCGGCCGATTTCGGGCGTAAAGCCAGGCCCCCGGGTGGCGAGGATGAGCACCACAGGCTCGGACAGAAACGCAAGGATGTCAGCAGAAAGCAGCATGGCGGTTAGAATACACCTTCGATCCCGCAACGGCTTAGGAAAGTTTTAGCATTCGCCGGAAAAGCTTAGGGACCATTTAGGAACACCTGGTCCACGCCCCCTTCTATGCAAGGCGTCATCACGGAACATGGAGGTTTTCGATGACGTATCTTCGCACCGACGGGCCCGGCCAGCGCCGTGTGGCCATCATCGGCGCGGGCCCCGCGGGCCTGGTCGCGGCGCGCTGGCTGAAGGCGCGCGGCGCCGAACCGGTCGTTTTCGAGGCGGCTTCTGATCTGGGTGGCCAGTGGAACGCCGAAAATCCGGCCTCGGCCACCTGGCCGGGGATGCGGACCAACACCAGCCGGATCCTGACCGCCTTTTCCGATCTGGACCACCCGGAGGACACCCCGGTCTTTCCCGTCCGCGATCAGGTGCACCATTACCTGCGCCGCTATGCCGAAACGCAGGACCTGCTGCGCCATATCCGCTTCGGCACGCAGGTCCGGCATCTTGCCCCCAAGGCGGGCGCCTGGGTCTTGCAGACACTGGCCGATGGAAGGATTCAGGCAGAAACCTTCGCGCAGGTGGTCGTGGCCAATGGCCGTCACACCCGGCCCGACCTGCCGGACATTCCCGGCCTTCAGGGGTTCTCCGGTCGGCTTGGTGCCCGGCACAGCGCGGAGTTTCCCGGCGCCGCGGCGTTCCGCGGGGCGCGGGTCGTGGTGGCGGGATGTTCGATCAGCGCCCTGGAGATTGCGACCGAACTGGCAGGCAGCGGTGCCGCGCGGGTCACATCCGCCATGCGCCGCCAAAGATACGTGCTGCCGAAGCTGATCGCCGGTGTGCCCACGGACAACGTGATGTTCACCCGCGGCGCCGCCCTGGCGGGCGAGGTGCTGTCCCCCGCCGCGCAGGCAGAGGGCCTGAAGGCCGCAGTGCTGCGCGCGGCCGGACATCCGGCGCAATACGGCGCGGCGGCCCCGGCGGACGACATCTTCGCAGCCGGGCTGACCCAGTCGCAAGGCTTCCTTCCCGCCGTCGCCGAAGGGCGCATCCACACCGCGCCCTGGATCACTCGGATCGAAGGCGAGACCGTCCATTTCTCCGACGGCACACGGACCGAGGCCGATGCCATCCTGTTCGGTACCGGCTTTCACCACAACCTCGACTGGCTGGCCCCGGAAGTGGCGCAGGCCATCGGGCTGGGTGAACCGACGCTTGATCTTTTTGCGCACACGGTCCACCCGGATTTCCCGGGACTGGCCTTCCTGGGCCAGTATGATCTGGTCGGCCCGTATTTCCCGGTGCTGGAGCTGCAGGCGCGGCTGGTGGCCGCGGTCTTTGCCGGGCTGGTCCCGCTGCCACCGGAACATGTGCAGCGACAGGTCATGGCCGACATGCGGGCGACGGGCCTGCCGCCCGTGATGCCGATGAACCTGGCCGCCATCCACTTCGCGCGCCTGGCCGGGGTGGAGCCCGACGCCGCCCGCTGGCCCGAACTGGAACGCGCGCTGCTGTTCGGCCCCCTGACGCCGGTTTCGTTCCGCCTGAGCGGTCTTGACGCGCTGCCCGATGCGGCCCTGCGAACTGCCCATGCGGCGGCGGCCTTCGGGGCAATCACCGACACCGACCACCGGCCCGACGAACTGGCCCTGAAGCAGTTGCTGACGGAAAAGGCGCAGCGCGCCGCCTGAGGCGGGACGACAGGGTGCGCCGCCGGTAACTCGGCGCACCCCTTGTCCGTCAGTCAGGGATCTCGGGCTCGACCAGGGCCGCCAGCTTGCGAAGGGAATCCTGCCAACCCAGGTAGCAGGCATCGGCCGGGATCAGGTCGGGCACCCCGGCCTGTTCGATCGCGACCTCGGTGCCGAAGGCCACGGTCTTCAGGCTGACAGTCACCGTCATTTCGCCGGGCAGGTTCGGGTCATCGAAACGGTCGGTATAGACCAGCCGCTGTCCGGGGATCAGTTCGCGGTAGGTGCCGCCGAAGGAATGGCTGTGGCCCGTGGTGAAGTTGCGAAACGACATCCGGTGCGCGCCGCCCACCCTGGCGTCCAGTTCATGGACCGTGCAGAGAAAACCGAACGGGGGCAGCCAGCTGGCGATGGCGTCCGGTTCAAGGAAGGCGCGGTAGACCTTTTCCGGCCGGGTCTTGAAGACGCGGTGCAAGCGAATCGTGCTGGGCATGGAAGCCTCCGCTTCAAATGACGGGCGACAGCCTACGCCTGGCAGGTGTTGCCACCAAGGCGGTTGTCATGCGCTGTGCAGGAAAGGGCGTGGAACGCATCGCGATGCAGGCGGCAGCCCGCCGGGTCCGGGCGGGTGCCGGCGACCGGGGCTTGACCTGTGCCCCGCGTGGCCTCCTGCTGCGGAAAGCGGGACGGCGGGAACAGGATCGCCGTCACGACGTTTCGCGGTGCCACCGTCCACCCCGGCTTCTGACCGGACATCGAAAGGAACAGGGCCATGACGATTGCAAAGAACACCATCTGTCTCTGGTTCGACAAGGAGGCCGAGGAGGCGGCACGTTTCTACGCCGATACCTTTCCCGACAGCGCGGTGCGGAGCATCCACCGGGCGCCGGCCGATTACCCCTCGGGCAAGGCGGGGGACGTACTGACGGTGGATTTTACCGTCCTGGGCATTCCTTGCATCGGCCTGAACGGCGGCCCACTGTTCCAGCACAATGAATCCTTCTCGTTCCAGGTCGCCACCGACGACCAGGAGGAAACCGACCGTTACTGGAATGCCATCGTCGGGAACGGCGGCCAGGAAAGTGCCTGCGGCTGGTGCAAGGACAAATGGGGAATTTCCTGGCAGATCACCCCACGTGTGCTGACCGAAGCCATGGCTGCCGGCGGCGAGGAATGGCGGCGCG
The DNA here is from genome assembly GCA_002356635.1 of Rhodobacteraceae bacterium QY30. GTDB lineage: Bacteria > Pseudomonadota > Alphaproteobacteria > Rhodobacterales > Rhodobacteraceae > QY30. The sequence continues at coordinate 2,934,761 of CP023454.1, read as the reverse complement.
CCTTCGAGGCGATGCTGGAGATGCGCAAGATCGACGTCGCCGCGATCGAGGCCGCCCGCCGGGGCTAAGCGGCCTTGGGCATACGGAAGGGCATCGGCCATCCGAATGGCGATCCGCGACGGCCGAACGCACAGGTTCTCCGGCGCCGTCCGCCGTGGCACAAAGCCCCTGCGTGAGAGCCATCGCGCATTCAAAATCCACACCGTTCTTCCCCCGGTTGTCCCTCACCCCGACAACCGGGGAATTTTTTTGCGTCGCGTTCCGGCAAGTTGCACCCGGTTCCCGGCGTGTCGCTGCCCCCTGCATCCGTGATCCTTCGCCACCGTCCCCGCGATCGGTCGACGACTGCACCAAGGTCGCTCGCCCCGGCACCGCTGGCCGCTGGGGGCCGCCAGTTGCGCGGCCGGAACGTGATCCAGTCCATGTGCATCAGCCATGACGACAGAGTTCGACGCAGGCTGCTTTTCAGAGGGATATCCGTGGCTCGGCAGGGAGCTTGACGCCACCTTCGTGTGTCAAATGCAAGGATAACCAGAACAAATTTCTTCGGGGGAGGAGCGCGCGGTAGGTTGATGGCCAGATCAGCCACACTACGGGAAAGGGATCGGCACGATGACCGAAGACATGCTGCATGTCATGGAATGGCACAATGGCGAGAAGGATTATTCGCCCTTCTCCGACGCCGAGATGAAGCGCCGTCAGGATGATGTGCGCGGCTGGATGGCGGCAAACAATGTCGATGCGGCGCTGTTCACGTCCTATCACTGCATCAATTACTATTCGGGATGGCTCTACTGCTACTTTGGCCGCAAATACGGCATGGTGATCACGCAGGACAACGCCACCACGATCTCGGCCGGGATCGACGGCGGGCAGCCCTGGCGCCGCAGCTTCGGCGGCAACATCACCTACACCGATTGGCGGCGCGACAACTTCTACCGGGCGGTGCGCCAGCTGACCCCGGGCGTCAAGCGGCTGGGGATCGAGTTCGACCACGTTCACCTCGACTACCGCAAGGCGCTGGAAGCGGCGCTGCCGGGGGTGGAGTTCGTGGACATCGGCCAGCCCTCGATGTGGATGCGGTCGATCAAGTCGGCCGAGGAGCACAAGCTGATCCGCACCGGCGCGCGCATCTGCGACGTGGGCGGCTGGGCCGTGGCGGGCGCGGTCAAGGCGGGCGTGCCCGAGCATGAGGTCGCCATCGCCGGGACCAACGCGATGATCCGCGAGATCGCGGCCTCGTTCCCCTTCGTCGAACTGATGGATACCTGGACCTGGTTCCAGTCGGGCATCAACACCGACGGCGCGCACAACCCGGTGACGAACAAGAAGGTGAAGTCGGGCGAGATCCTGTCCTTGAACACCTTCCCGATGATCTTCGGCTACTACACCGCGCTGGAGCGGACGCTGTTCTGCGACCACGTCGATGACGCAAGCCTGGACATCTGGGAGAAGAACGTCGCCGTCCACCGCCGGGGACTGGAGCTGATCAAGCCCGGCGCCAAGTGCAACGAGATTGCGCTGGAACTGAACGACATGTACCGGCAGTGGGACCTGCTGAAGTACCGCTCGTTCGGATATGGCCACTCGTTCGGCGTCCTGTCGCACTACTACGGCCGCGAGGCGGGGGTGGAACTGCGCGAGGACATCGAGACGGAACTGAAGCCGGGCATGGTGGTGTCGATGGAACCGATGGTCATGCTGCCCGAGGGCACACCGGGCGCGGGCGGCTACCGGGAGCACGACATCCTGATCGTGACCGAGACCGGGGCCGAGAACATCACCGGTTTCCCCTTCGGACCCGAGCACAACATCATCAGGAACTGATCGTCCCGATCAGGCGGTACGGGGGCCGGGAGACCGGCCCCTTCTTCTTGGGCGGTACGGAACGGGTTTGCGGCGCGACAGCGGGCAAAGGAACCAAAGCGAGGCGATTTGCAGACATCCTCCAAACAAGAAGGGGGCCGGAAGGCCCCCCGAGGCATCAGAGGAAAGAGGATTCAGCCAAATTCGGACGTCAGTGCAGCACATATTCCCGTGGTGCAAACCTCCAGAAGGATATGGCCCTTCTCGACCGAGGCATCTTTGGGCGACGAGAGCGTGCCCGAGCATGGGGTCCATTCCGGCTTGACCGGATAGACGTCGTAGGGCGGGAAGGTCGCGGGGGCGTGATCCACCGCGCGGTCAAGATGGACGTGCTCGGGGTACAAAGCCAGCATCAGTGAGGTTTCCAGCACCCCGCCGTGTTCGACATCCCAACCGGGGAAGCCATCCGGATAGAGCCTGGCGATGGCCTCCTTGTGGACGAAGTCCCAATAGGACAGGACGACGACCTTGAGGTCGGTGATCCCGTCCCAGCGCAGTTCCCGCAGCGCAAGGTCGATGCCTTCGACGATGAACCATGAATTCTCGAAATGGCCGTTCACCAGGCAGATCTTGCGCACGCCGTGACGGGCGAATTCCTTGACCACGTCCTTCAGTGCCGCGACCAGAGTCGCGCCGTCCAGGCTTGTTGTGCCCGGCAGGTGATTGCCACCCCCCGACTTCTGATGCGACTTGTAGCCATATGTGAAGGGCGGCGCGACCAGGGCGCCGATTTCCAGCGCCACGCGCCGCGCGAATTCGGTCGGCAGCAGGACGTCGACATGCAGCGGCATGTGGTGGCCGTGCTGCTCCATCGAGCCGATGGGAATCAGGATCGGCGTCTGACCGCCCTTCACGGCAGCGGCGTATTCAGGCCAGGTAAGTTCCGAAGCGAAGGCGGTGCTGTGTTTCATGGTGGCCCGAACCTGTAAGAGGAATGAAGAAAATCTACGTTGCGGGGTGTGGATAAGGAAAATAGATTGTCGCAATGCTCGCATTGACGGGGCAAATCCATGGCGCTGATCACCAACCTCCCGACCGATCTGTTGCGCACCTTCCTCGCCGTGGTGGAACTGGGAGGCCACTCCAAGGCCGGGGCGTTGCTCGGTCGCAGCCAACCTGCGATTTCCCTGCAGATCCGGCGGCTTGAGGAACTGGTCCGCTCTCCTCTCCTGGTGCAGGAAGGCAGGGCAATTCATCCCACTCCGGCAGGCGAGGCGCTTCTGTCCTACGCACGCGAGATGGTGCGGATCAATGATGAAGCGGTGCATTTCTTTCATCGGTCCGAGATGACCGGCATCCTGAGAATCGGCCTGCCCACCGACTATGCGGTCGCGTTCCTTCAAAACACCCTGACCACATTCCTGCGTTGCCACCACGATGTGGAACTGGAAATCCACTGCGATCTCAGCCGCGAGCTGCACCGACTTCTACGGTCGGACGACCTCGACATCATCGTCGCCACCATGCCGACGGCGCGGATGCCTTACCTGTCGCGGGCCTGGATGGAACAGCCGATCTGGGCCGCCGCCGATTCGATGACGTTGGACCGGGACCGTCCCGTGCCGCTGGGTGCGCATCTGGAAGGTTGCGACTACCGTGCCCGGATGCTGGATTCGCTGAACGACGCCGGGCGGCGCTGGCGGATCGTCTATACGGGGCCGGGAATTTCCGGCCTGCAGAATGCCGTGCTGAACGGGCTGTGCGTCACGGCGCTGACCCATGCCACCATGCTGCCGGGCATGCGTGAACTGGGCGAAAGCGAAGGGTTCCCGATCCTCGATCCGTTGCGGATCGGCCTGTTCTACAAGCATCCCCGCCTGTCAGCGGCTGGCCTGCAACTGGTCAGTGAACTGGTGGCTGGTCTGGAATCGGTTGGTTCGGGCGTCAAGACGTTGCCAACCTGAGAAGAACGTCCATCCGCATAACCGGCGCTTATCAGTGGATTTCAAGAACGGATTTTGCCGCATCGCTTCGATCTCCTAACGTCGGATTAATCAAGAACGCCACTGAGCACACAACGGGGAGTTATCGACATGCCGAAGATCGAACGGCCGGACACCGGGCTGACGCGCCGGGCCCTTCTTGCAACCGGGGCCGCCACGCTGGCCCTGCCCATGCTTTCGCGCCGCGCCTTTGCCGCACCGACCGAATTGACCATGCTGGCCTGGTATGGCCATGCCGAGCCCGACATCGTTGCCGAGTTCGAGGCCGAGAACAACGTCAAGTTCATCCCGAAATACTACACCGGCGGCGACAACATGCTGGGACTGATCTCGCAGTCTCCTCCGGGCACCTTCGACGTGATCCTGTCGGACGCCGAATATGTCCAGGCGCTGAACGCCGCCGGCTATGTCGAGGAACTGGACCCGAACGACTATGCGCTGGCGGATTATTTCCCTGAATTCCAGAACTTCCCGGGCAACTGGCAGGACGGCAAGCTCTTCTCGCTGGTCACCCGCTTCGGCTTCCTGGGCGTGGCCTACAACACGGACGCACTGACCGAAGCCGAGGCCGCCAACTACAACGTCTTCTGGGATCCGAAGCTGACCGGCAAGGTTGGCCATTTCGACTGGCACCTGCCGAACCTGGGCCAGATGAGCCTGCTGAACGGCAACGCCAGCCCCTATGACATAGACGAGGCCGCCTGGACTGCCGTCAAGGAAAAGACGAAGACGCTGCGGCCGCAGATCGGCGGCTTTTTCGATTACGGCGGCACCTTCTCGTCGCTGAACGACGGGCAGATGCTGGCCTTCTGCGGCATCGGTGACTGGATCACCGGTGTGCTGGAAAAGAACGGCGCCAAGGTGCGGTCCGTCATCCCGGAACAGGGCGGGCTTCAGTGGTCGGAATGCTTCTCGATCGGCAAGGGATCGCAGAAAGCAGATCTGGCCAAGAAGTGGATCCAGTACATCACCTCGGCGAAGGGACAGGCGAAATCGGCCCAGATGGCGGCCTATCCGGCGCTGATCCCCAACCAGAAGGGCTGGGAAGTGTTGCAGGCCGAGAACCCGGCCGAAGCCAAGCGCCAGGGCATGACCAAGGAAGCGGGCAATGCGATGGACATGATCCGCGCGGGGCGGATCAAGTACCGGCAGTGGCCGATCCAGCAGGATCTGGAGACCTGGAACGACTTCTGGTCGGAATACAAGGGCGCCTGATATCCGGGTTCCCTGAACGCGTGGGCCGGCGGCTCTCTCCCTCCACCGGCCCCGCATCCCATCAGCCGGAGTGCGCCCCGCCAATGCGACGCAAGATTTCCCTATATGGTTTGACGTTCTCGCTGCCGCTGCTGATCTGGCAGATCCTGTTCTTCGTCTTTCCGTTGCTGTTCCTGATCGCGCTGTCGTTCTGGACGGTAAAGAACTTCACCATGCGGCCAGATTTCAACATGGTGAACTGGACCACGATCTATGGGCGCGGGGTGTTCTGGCAAGCCTATGGCACAACTTTTGCGCTGGCCGCCGCCGCATCGGTCCTGACCAGCGTTCTCGCCTTTCCGGCCGCTTATGCCATCGCCTTCAAGCTGTCGGACGCTGCCCGCCGCTGGGCGGTCTTTCTGATGGTCATCCCGTTCTTCACCAGCTACCTGGTCCGCGTCTATTCCTGGCAGATCTTCCTCTCTGACAACGGGATCATCAACGTGATCCTCGGGTGGGTCGGCCTTGGCCCCTTCCAGATGCTCAATACCGTCGGCGCCACGATCATCGGTTACCTGACGCTGAGTTTCCCGCTGGTGGTCCTGCTGCAACTGTTCAGCCTGGCGTTCCTTGACCGGACCCTGATCGAGGCCGCGCACAACCTGCGCTGTGGACGGGTGCGAACGGTATTCGCGGTCGTCATCCCGTCGGCCCGGGTGGGCCTGGTGATAGCCGCGCTGTTCTGCTTCATCCTGTCGTTCGGTGACTTTGTCAGTCCGGTCTACCTGGGCGGAGGCGAGCCGACGACGCTCTCGATCCTGATTACCGACACCACGAAATCCGGGCAGCAATGGCCCCGCGCCGCTGTCATTGCTCTGACAATGATCGGAACGCTGATGTTGGTCGCTTTTGCTGCGGTGAAATTCGCCTACAAGGGGAAGACGAAATGAACGGCTCTGACGACCTGAACCGTAACCGGGCCGTGGACTGGGCGCTGATGGCCTACATCGTTCTGGCCTATGCCTTCGTCTTCGCGCCGATCGCGGCCAGCTTCGTCTTCAGCTTCAACTCCGACCGTTTCCCGTCGATTCCGCTGGGCCAGTTTTCGCTGGACTGGTACCGGGCGATCGCCATGGATCCTCTGGTGTGGGAAGGGGCGCGCAACACCCTGTTCGTGGGTGTCATCGTGGGTGTCGTCTCGACGGCGCTGGGGTTCGGCGCGGCCTATACCGACTATCGCTACATGTTCACCGGCAAGCAGGTGTATCTGGCTCTGGCCCTTCTTCCGCCGACAATCCCCGTGATTATCCTCGGTCTGGCCATGCTCGCCTATCTCAGCCGCATCAGCCTGTCGGGCAACGCACTCTCGGTCATCATCTCGCACGTCGTTGTCTGCGCCCCCTTCGCGATGGCGATCATCCGCTTGCGCCTGTCCCAGATGGATCCGGCGCTTGAGCCCGCGGCCTGGAACCTGGGCGCATCCGAGTGGAAGACGATGCGCCATGTCATCGTGCCCTTCACCATGCCCGCAATCCTGGGCGCGCTGTTCATTACCATGGCGGTTTCATTCGACGAATTCGCCGTCGCCTGGTTCGTTTCGGGCCTGAACGAGACGCTGCCCGTCAAGGTCCTGGGCTTCCTGCAGGGCCAGGTCAGCCCGCGGATCAACGCCATCGGAACTTTCGTCTTCATCCTCTCCATGACGCTCGTGATCCTGGCGCAGCTTCTGCTGTCGGGTCGCGGTGCCACCCCCGCCGACAAGGAGTAATCATGAGCCGCGATACCCTGGTTTCCTTCGAAGGCGTCGTGAAACGCTTCGGCAACTTCCTGGCCGTGCAGAAGCTGGATTTCGAGATCCGCAAGGGCGAATTCCTTGCGATCATGGGGTCCTCCGGCTGTGGCAAGACCACGACACTGCGGATGCTGGCCGGGCTGGAGGCGCCCAGCGAAGGTGTGATCCGCCTGGCGGGAAAACCGATCAACGACCTGCCGACCTGGAGCCGCGACACCCCGATGGTCTGGCAAAGCCTGGCGCTGTTTCCCTTTCTCAATGTCCGCGAGAACGTGGAATTCGCCCTGAAGATGCGCGGCGTGGGCAAGGTCGAGCGGCGGCGGCGGGCGGAACAGTGGCTGGACCGGATGCAGATCACCGAGTTCGCCGAGCGCAACATCAGCCAGCTGTCCGGCGGCCAGCGGCAGCGGGTGGCGCTGGCGCGGTCGCTGGTGGTCGAACCCGAAATCCTTCTGCTGGACGAACCCCTTTCGGCACTGGATGCCGCGCTGAAGGTGCGGATGCAGTCCGTCCTGAAGAACCTCCAGCGCGAGACCGGGATCACTTTCGTCTATGTCACCCACAGCCAGTCCGAAGCCTTTTCCATGGCGGATCGCGTGGTGATCATGAGCCGGGGCAAGATCGAACAGATTGGCACGCCCCAGGAGATCTACCGCACCCCACGGTCGCGTTTCGTTGCCGAATTCCTTGGATCGTCCAACATCTTCCAGGGCACTCTGGAACGTGGGGACCGGGGCGGGATTGTCCTGGATACGCCACTTGGCAAATTCGAGACCGGAGGTCCGGCGGTGGTACAACCCGGTTCAGCGGCCACGATGACCGTGCTGGACACCAAAACCCATCTTGCAACCGAACGGCCTTCGGGCACCCGCAATGTGTTTTCTGCCCGGATGGTCGGCGAGGAGTTCGTCGGAGCCACGGCCACCATCTATCTCGAAGCGCCGGGCGGCCAGGAAATCCGGGTCCAGAAGGGCCACGACGAACTAGCAGGATTGCCGCTCGAGATCGGAAGGGAGTTGTTCATCCACTGGGATCCCTCGGACGGCCACGTCATCGCGCAAGCGTGAGGATGTCATGCAGCACAAGATGTCGGAACACCTCGGGGACGGACGACCGCAGTTCCTGTTCGGGCCTTTCGTGGGCCGGTTGGCCCCACTTGCACTGGACAATGCGCAACGCAAGCTTGACCCGACATTATTGACGTTAACACTTGGCGGCCTGAGCCAGGAGCAGATCGACGGGGTGGATTTCGTGCCTTCCGCCTTTCTGGAACGGTTTCGAACCGCGGTCCGGGCCATGATGTTCTGGCTGAAGCGCCCAGATCAATAAAGATCTGCGCCTCGACTGAACTGCGCAAGGGACCTTGATCTCGTAAGCAAGGAAGGGACCTCCTTGCGCTGGATCTCGGAAGCCCCCGCAAGAACAGGCAAGCAGCAGCGAACCCCGTGATGTCTACGCCGGCCTCCCCGCAGGGTTACGAGAAATCCAGAGCACGGTCCCCATGCTCATCGCAGAGACGCGTCGGCAGACCCATATGGTTCAGGAGGTCGAGGAAAGGCTTGGGGTCCAGGTCCTCGACATTGACCATTTCCCTCACGTCCCATGTACCGTTGGCGATCAGGATCGCCGCAGCGACCGGCGGAACCCCGGCCGTGTAGGAAATGCCCTGCGAGCCGACTTCCTCATAGGCTTCCTTGTGGTCGGCGACGTTGTAGATGAACACCTCGGTCGGCTTGCCGTCCTTCATGCCGCGCACGATGTCACCGATGCAGGTCTTGCCCACATAGTCGGGCGCCAGGCTTGAAGGATCGGGAAGCACGGCTTTCACCACCTTCAACGGCACGACCTCCAGCCCCTCGGCGGTGCGGACGGGCTTTTCGGACAGAAGGCCAAGGTTCTTCAGCACCGTGAAGACGTTGATGTAATGATCGCCAAAGCCCATCCAGAAGCGCACATCCGCATCCGGGAAGCGTGCGGAAAGGGAATGAACCTCGTCATGGCCGGTCAGGTAGGCCTTCTGCGGGCCGACAACGGGAAGGTCAAAGGTCTTGCCGACCTCGAACATCGCGTTCTCTTGCCACTTGCCCTTCTGCCAAGAATAGACCGTGCCGGTGAATTCGCGGAAGTTGATTTCCGGGTCGAAGTTGGTCGAGAACCAGCGGCCGTGCGATCCGGCATTGATGTCGACGATGTCGATGCTGTCGATGCGGTCCAGGTAATCGTCCGCCGCCAGCCGGGCATAGGCGTTCACCACGCCGGGATCGAAGCCGATGCCCAGGATCGCGGTGACACCGGCCTTTTCACAGGCCTCGCGCCGCTGCCATTCGTAGTTGCCATACCAGGGCGGGGTTTCGCAGATCTTTTTCGGGTCTTCGTGGATGGCGGTGTCCATATAGGCGACACCTGTTTCGATGCAGGCCTGAAGCACGGTCATGTTCACGAAAGACGATCCGACGTTGATGACGATCTGCGCCCCCGTCTGGCGGATCAGCGCGGCGACGGCGCCGGTGTCCATCGCGTCCACGGCATGCGCCTCGAACGTGCCCGCGACCTTCATCGCGCGCTTTTCATGGACGCTGGCGATGATCGCATCGCATTTGGCCTTCGTGCGGCTGGCAATATGCAGATCGCCCAGCAGGTCATTGTTCTGCGCGCACTTATGCGCCACCACCTGCGCGACGCCGCCGGCGCCGATGATCAACACGTTCCGTTTCATCGGAATTTCTCCTTCGGGTGAGCGCTGTCCAGATCAGGACAGGCTGGAGGCGTAGTCGTCATAGCCGAATTCGCGCACCAGCCGGATTGATCCGTCCAGTTCGCGGATGGCGATCGACGGCATGTTCACGCCATTGAACCAGTTCTTCTTGACCATTGTGTAACCGGCCGCATCCTGAACCGAGATGCGATCGCCGACGTTCAGCGGCGCCGGGAACTTGAATTCCCCGAAGATATCGCCCGCAAGGCAGCTTTTGCCGCAGATCATGTAGTCATGCGAGCCTTCATCAGGGGCGATCTTCGCCGGGATGCGGTAGATCAGCAGGTCAAGCATATGCGCCTCGATCGACGAATCCACGATGGCGAGCTTCTTTCCGTTGTCCAGAAGATCCAGAACCGTCACTTCCAGCGTGGTCGAATTGGTGATCGCCGCTTCACCGGGTTCCAGATAGACCTGAATTCCGAAGCGTTCGGCAAAGGCCTTCAGCCGCGCGGCAAGCCTGTCGACGGGATATCCTTCGCCGGTGAAATGGATGCCTCCGCCAAGGCTCACCCATTTGACCTTTTGAAGAAGCGCGCCGAACTCGTCCTCGATCCGGCCAAGCTGGGTATCAAACAGATCGAAATCGGCGTTTTCGCAATTGTAGTGGATCATGAAACCGCTGATCCGGTCGATCACGCCCATGATCTTCTCTGCGTCCCATTCGCCCAGCCGCGAAAACGGCCGCGCCGGATCGGCCAGATCAAAGCCGCTGGTCGAAAACCGGGGGTTCAGCCGCAGCCCGCGTTCGATATGCGCCGACTGGTTGCCGAACCGTTCCAGCTGGCCGATGGAGTTGAAGATGATCTTGTCGGCATAGCCCACGGCTTCGGCAATTTCGTGGTCGGCCCAGGCGACGGAATAGGCGTGGGTTTCCTTGCCGAACTTTTCACGGCCCAGCCGCAGTTCGTAAAGCGACGATGACGTGGTGCCATCCATGTGTTCGCGCATCAGATCGAAGGCTGACCAGGTGGCGAAACATTTCAGCGCAAGCAGCGCCTTGGCGCCTGATCCGGCGCGCAGGCGGTCGATGATCTGCATGTTGCGAAGAAGCTTCGCCTTGTCGATCAGGTAAAAGGGCGTCTGAATCATGGCTCCCCCCCGGTGCGGCAACCGAAAACGCCCCTATAGGGCGGTGAGGGTTCGGGCACAAGACGCGAGAGATACCTGGAAGCCGGAGGAAGGATTCCAACCGGTGCAGGGGAGCAGCCGGATGCTGTGTCCGCGCCAGCGATGCCACCTGCGGGCGCGACACCGAGGGAGGGAAATAAGGGGGGGCGAATGCCGGTTCAAATCGCGGCGAAGATCAAGCCCGAGCATCCCCCTTTCGCACGATCCCGGCCTTCCGACGCCCGGGAACGGAGCGGCAGCGCCTGCTGGTCGACGTCGATGCCGAGGACATCGACCAGATCGACCGGCCGACGCCTTGGCCGACTTCGCGCGGACCGTCGACGGGCATGATGCCGCTGGTGCCGCCTTCGTCTTGGTGGCGCAGTCTTTCAACACCACCGCCAGCATGGGAGGGCTGAGCCCCAACATGCTCCTCTCATTGGCGATGGATCGGCGTTGCCGCTGATCATCGGCGCCGGGAGCGCATTCCGGCGCCGATCCAGTTCAGCGCTTGTGGGTGCCGTAGACGATGCCGTTCGGACGATCGCCGACCTGCACGGTGCTGACGACCTCTTGGCGGGCGGTGTCGATCACGGAAACGCTGTCATCGGCGATGTTGGTGATAAACACATAAGCTCCGTCACCCGATACCGAAACGCCATGCGCGCCGCTGCCGGTGGTCAGGGTCTTCACCACCTGGCGGGTGGCGGTGTCGATCACCGATACCGTGTTGTTGGGATTGGTGTCGGTGCCCTGGTTGGCGACATAGACAAAGGCGCCATCCGGGGTGGCGATCATCTGGATCGGGTTCGGCCCCACGTCGATGCGGTTGGTCACTTCGCGCGAAGCGGTGTCGATCACCGCCACCCGGTTTTCATCCCGAAGCGAAACATAGACCTGCGCACCGGAAGGCGTAAACCCGACCTGGACCGGAGCCTTGCCAACAGGAATGCGCGCGGTTTCGGTCAGCGTTGCCGTCTCAATCACGGACACTGCACCTTCTTCGACGGTGGCGACATAAAGCTGGGTCCCATCGGGGCTGAGACGCAAGCCGTGGGGGTATTTGCCGGTCGTGATGCGCTGGATGACCTTGGCCTCGGCAAGGTCGACGACCGCCACCTCATCCGCGCCGGCCAGCGTGACATAGGCCCGGCCATTCCGGTCCGCGACAACATGGGCCGGGTGCGATCCAACTGCCACCACCTTCGGCGGCGCCTGGAGGTTCAGCGGATCAAGGATGGCAAGCTGACCTTCCGCCGCGCCTTCAGCGCCATGCCCGTGATCGCCGGAGCCTTCGGTGCCGTGGGTAGCGGGGTCTCCGACGGACAACAGGTATTCGCCGTCCGGTGACAGATCGACATTGTGAGGCGCGATCGGCAGCATGACCGTATCAACGGCGTCGGTATTCAACGTGATGGCGCTGATCGAATTGCCGCCTTCGTTGGCGGAGTAAACGGTGCCGCCCGTCTGACCCAAGGCCCCCGGCGACGACGCGCTGGCATTGGCATTCGCTGCAAGCCAGGCCTGCATTTCCGCGATCTCGCGTTCCTGCGCCGCGATGATCTGCGCGGCCCAGGCCTTGGTCTGGGGGTCGTCGCCGTATTGCTGCACGATCCTGGCCATGTCGATCGCACCCTGATGGTGCGGGATCATGCCCCGGACGAAGCCAACATCTGCATCCTCGGCCATCACCCCGTCCATCATCGGGGCGTGCATCTTGTCCATCGCATCGACATAGGCGCGGGCGGGGGCGGCAAGCGCCGCCTTCGGGGGTGCGGCGTGAGCGGTCGCCCCCATCATTCCCCCCATCATCCCCTGCATCGTCCCGCCGTTCATCATCTGCTGCATCGCGGTCATGCAGTCAGGCGACATGGCCTTCATCATCGCCTGGCACTGCGCGGGCATCATGGCGTCCATCCCGGGCATTCCCCCTCCAGGGGACTGCGTCTTTGGCGCTTTTAAGGGGGGCGTTTCCGGGTGGTGGCCGTCATGTTGGCCTTGGGCCAGGGCAAGGCCCGGCAGTCCGGTGAGCAACCCGATGGAGAAAGCGATTGCGGTGCGGTTCATTGGTTTTTCCCTTGGTTTCAGGCGCTATCGGACGATCGTCCAGCGGCGTCCCGGGGCTGTTACTGAATGCGCACTCGGGGGCGTCTCCTGCCCCTTGCGAAGTGCGCGCGGGTGGGCGTCAGATTTCCTGCGCGCCGCGGAAGCGCCCGAAGGGCCGGGTGGTCTTCCCGAACAGGACCACATCGAAGGGCTCTGGATCGACGCCCGGGAAATCCATGCCGGGGGAACCGGCGGGCATTCCGGGGGCGGCCAGCCCCGTCGCGGCAGGCCGTTCGGACAGAAGGCGCTGGATGGCCGCGGCGGGAACATGCCCTTCGACCACATATCCGTCGACCTCGGCCGTGTGGCAGGACGCCAGATCGGCCGGGACGCCAAGCCTTTGCTTGACGCTGTCCATGTCAGGATCGTCCACCACCTCGACCGGGAACCCCGCGGCCTTGATATGGTCGATCCAGCCGCCGCAGCAGCCGCAAGAGGGGCTTTTGGTGACCTTGATCAGGGGCAGCGCCTTTGGCTGGGCCAAGGCCGTTGTCGCCATCAGCAGGGAAAACGCCCCCGCTGCCGCCAGAACGGAGCGGCGACTGATATTGTGTGCATTCTTCATCGTGAAACCTCGTTTCATGGAGTTCGTCATCAGAAGGCGCGAGGCATGAAGAGACGGTCTGCACGGAAGGCGTGGCATAAGCGCGTGGACAGGTGGAAACCGTGGGCACGTCCGCCATCGACCACAACCAGAAGGATCGCAATCGCGGCGAAGCCATTCTTCATGGACCTGCGCGCGCGGGCCGACGGGCCCGGGCAGGATCAGAAGACGCGAGGATTTGGTGGCCGTTGGCCCAGTTCAGGCACCCGATGAGCCATGATCGCACCGGGTGGAAGGTCATGAGCGGCGGGCAGGAACCCGCGTTCCGGCGAAGCCCCTGGCGATGCTACATACGGCATAAGGCCCGCGCAAAGCATGGTGCAACTGGACGCCTCGGGCGAAGCGCAGGGGGCTTTGTCGTCACAAGGTGTTTCCCCGCTGGCCGCGTCGTGCATCCGGGCGCCGGCATGCATGACAAGATCCGGGTCCGGCCCCATGCGCGCCGCATGCGCCGGCGCCACCGTCATCATGACGGTGATGGCAAGTGCGGCAAGCAGGACGACAACACGTGCGAACATGCGGAAAAACTAGGGTCCGCTCACGCGAATGTCCATTGCCGCCGATGTCGCAGGTCTGACAAGAAACCGTCATCGCCTGACCGTTGAAGCGCCGACACCAATGCAACCCGTGCCGTCCAAACTCCGCCGTCCCCTGCGGTTCGGCCTGTTCCTTGCAGGTTTGGCCCTTGCCGGGTTTGCGGGATGGCGTCTTGTCGGCGCTGCTTCCCAGAACGCCGGAACCGCAAAGGTGGTGAAAGAGGGCCGTCTGATCTATGCGGAAAAATGCGCGGTTTGCCACGGTGCGGACCTGAAGGGACAGCCCGACTGGCGTTCGCGCCTGCCTTCCGGGCGGCTTCCCGCCCCGCCGCATGATGAAAGCGGCCACACCTGGCATCATTCCGATGAGATCCTGTTCCGGATCATCAAGGAAGGCACTGCGGCGGTGGTCGGAGGCGGTTACCAAAGTGACATGGCCGGATTTGCGGGCAGCCTGAGCGATGCTGAGATAAGGGCAGTTCTCACCTATATCAAAAGCACCTGGCCAGAGCGGCAGCGGGATCATCAACTGAAGATCTCTTTGCCCGATTGACGGCGGCGCCCCCGCAGGCAGGGGCGATGCAAGCCGGAATGACGCGCGGGTTTTCAGATCCGCGCCGCCCGCAGCCGCAAGGCATTCAGCACCACCGAAATAGATGAGGCGCTCATCGCGAAGGCGGCGAAGATCGGGCTGATGAGGATGCCGGTGAAAGGGTAAAGCAGCCCGGCGGCGACCGGGACTCCGGCGGCGTTGTAGATCAGTGCGAAGAACAGGTTCTGCCGGATGTTGGACATGGTGGCCTGCGCCAGCCGTCGCGCGCGGACGATGCCGTCGAGGTTGCCCTTGACCAGTGTGAAGCCTGCGCTTTCGATGGCGACGTCCGCCCCGGTTCCCATCGCGATGCCGACATCGGCCTGCGCCAGCGCCGGGGCGTCGTTCACGCCGTCGCCCGCCATCGCCACGCGGTGCCCCTGCGCCTGAAGTTCGGCGATGATGCGGGCCTTGTCCTGGGGCAGCACGTCGGCGCGGATTTCATCGATGCCCAGACGGGCGGCCACGGCGCGGGCGGTGCGTTCGTTGTCGCCGGTGGCCATGATGATCCTCAGGCCCAGGTCATGCAGCGCCTTCAGCGCGGCGGGCGTGGTTTCCTTGACCGGGTCCGCGACCGAGACCATCCCCGCAAGCGCACCATCCATCACCACGAACATCACCGTTTCGCCCTGGTCGCGGCGGGCATCCGCCCGAGCTGTCAGATCGGTGGCGCTCAGCCCCAGATCCCTGACCAGTGCCACATTGCCCAGCGCCACGGTGCGGCCTTCGATCCGGCCCTGCACGCCCTTGCCGGTCACCGCCGCAAAGTCCTGGGCCGCCACCATGTCGATGCCGCGATCTTGGGCGCCCCGCACGATTGCTTCGGCCAGCGGGTGTTCCGACCCGCGCTCCAGCGAAGCGGCCAGCCGCAGCACCTCGGCTTCGTCATGGCCCGGTTCGGGCAGCACCGCGATCAGACGCGGCTTGCCTTCGGTCAGGGTGCCGGTCTTGTCGACGATCAGCGTATCGATCTTTTCGAACCGCTCCAGCGCCTCGGCGTTCTTGATCAGCACCCCCGCCTGCGCGCCGCGTCCCGTCGCGGTCATGATCGACATGGGCGTGGCAAGGCCCAGCGCGCAAGGGCAGGCAATGATCAATACCGCGACGGCCGCGACAAGACCGTAGGACAGCGCCGGCTCCGGCCCCCAGATCCCCCAGGCGACGAAGGCCGCGACGGCAATCGCAATCACCGCCGGCACGAAAAGCCCCGCAACCTGATCGGCATATTTCTGGATTGGCGCGCGGGACCGCTGTGCCTTGGCCACCATCTCGACGATCTGGCTCAGCATCGTATCGGCGCCCACCCGCGTCGCCCGGACCAGTAGCGCACCCGTGCCGTTGATGGTGGCGCCGGTCACGCCATCGCCCGCGACCTTTTCGACGGGCAGCGGCTCTCCGGTGATCATGCTCTCATCGACCGACGACCGGCCTTCCGTCACCACGGCATCGACGGGGACCTTTTCCCCCGGGCGGACGCGCAGGATGTCGCCCACCACCACTTGTTCCAGCGCGATTTCCTCTTCGCGGCCATCGGGCCGGATCACCCGCGCGGTCTTGGCCGCCATGTCCAGAAGCGCCCGGATCGCCCGCCCGGTGCCTTCGCGGGCCTGAAGCTCCATCACCTGGCCCAGAAGCACCAGTGTCACGATCACCGCGGCCGCTTCGAAGTAGATCCCCACATGACCATGTTCGTCGCGGAACCCGTCGGGGAAGATCTGCGGCGCGATCACGCCCACGACGCTGAACGCCCAGGCCGCGATCACCCCCATGGCAATCAGGCTGAACATGTTGAGCTGCCTTGTGCGCAACGACAGCCAGCCGCGCGTCAGGAACGGCCAGCCGCACCAGAACACGACCGGCGTGCCAAGGATCAGTTCGATCCACATGGTCGGGCGTTCGCCAAAGATCTCGCGCACGCCGGACAGCCCGACAAGGGGTCCCATCGTCAGGATCAGAAGCGGCACGGTCAACACCACGCCGATCCAGAAGCGACGGGTGAAGTCCACAAGCTCGGGGTTGGGGCCATCGTCTGCGGCGCTGACCGCATCGCGTTCCAGCCCCATCCCGCAGATCGGGCAGGACCCCGGCGTTGTCTGGCGGACTTCGGGGTGCATCGGGCAGGTGTAGACGGTGCCGGCCCAGCCGGGCGGCACGGTGTCATAGCGGGCGCCCGGCACCGGAGCGGCGGCGGTATCATGGCCCAGGGGCGCTGTCGCGGAATGGGTGTAAGCCTGCGCTGCACCCGCAACCCTGTGATGATCCACACCACGAAGGACCGCGCCGCCCCCGGACCCATGCGATGGGGGATGTGGATGGGCCGGGGATGCCTCACCCTCCGGCACCAGGTGCATGCCGCAGATCGGACAGCGGCCGGGGCCATGCTGGCGCACCTCCGGGTGCATCGGACAGGTGTAGGTGGTTTCTGTCTTCTCGCTTGCATGGGTCATGATCGGTCTCCTGCAATTGCCTCATGATGCGCCCTAGGGCACTCCCTCGGATAGCCGACTGCCCTTGCACGCATGAGCGTCGGCAGCGGCCCCTCAGGAAGCGCGCAGCGGCCTCGGCGGATGCTGCCACGGGTCGACGATCCTTCCCGCAGCGGGCCCAGCGTCAAGGAAGGCACAGATCATCGGCTGCCCGGCGAAAGGCACGACAGCTTCAGCCTGCGGCGCCGCAAGCACGAAGACAGAACCGCAATGGCCCATCGTTGGGCAGCGGTCATCACTCTGGTCGTCCACGGCCATGGACATCACATGGGCCGGTTCGTGTCCGTCATGGGGTTGCGTCCCCCCGCTGTGCAAGGGGTTTCCGGCCAGGAACAGGGACATCAGCACCAGCCGCGAAAGCGCACGGAACAACAGTTCTGTCCATGATCATTTCGGGCCATGAAACCTTCAACCCATTTCACGCCATTCTGAGCCCGCCTTGCGACACCGTGGCCAATCCTCTCGACAAGGCCGCGGCGCAGCTATGTCCTGCGGGCCAAAGGTGGCAGCAACGGCCGGTTTGTCGACTCCATGCGCATAGAGCCGTGGAGGCAGCTTCCTGACTATGATGTTCGGGTCTGCCGCTTGGAATTCAGTCGCCCGTCTTCAGGACGGCGGACGACGTTCACGCCGACCCTGTTTTTGTATCGCGGACCCACTTCTTGATAGCGGAGCCCGCCTGAGGTGCATTTTCGTTCGAACTGGGCGAATGACAAAACCATGTCCCGACGTCTTTATCGCCGTTGGTCGGCAAACTCTCGGATCAGACCGGCGACCGGCTGACGCCAGCCACAGCCGACATAGTCCCGCAGATCGCCGAGGGCCGACAGCCGGTGGCCCGGATCGCGTGACGCGCCTTGACGCGCCAGCTGCCGGAAAGGATCGGGGCGATGGCGCCGCCCGCCAGACCGGCGCGGTCGCGCAGCACTTCCGAGCGCGGCCGGCCCTCGATGGCATCGGCGAGGATCTCGGCAAAACCCACGCAGGCCTCGACCGCCTTCGGGGCGGCATGGGTGGTGCGGCTCTGGCGGGCGGCGACATCACGCAAGCGGGCCCGGTCGCGGAAATGCCGGATCGCCACCGGGGCGAGCCGCATCAGGCTGCCGTTGCCGGCCGTCTGCGGATCGCGCGACCCGGCATAGGGATTGCCGTTGCGCTTCCAGCGCGCGAGTGCCGCGCGCGTGGTGAGGCCGATGTCGAAGCAGGTGCCGTTGCGGGAATAGCGCCCGGTCTCGTGCCAGTCGACGAAGCGGCGCATCAGGTCGGCGGCATCGAGATCCGCATTGGCGGCGAGGCTCTCTGCCAGCGCCAGCGCCATGGCGGTGTCGTCGGTCCACTGTCCCGGCGCGAGGTTGAAGGGGCCGCCACCGATCATGTCGGTGAGCCGGGCCCGGCTGTCGCGGGCGCTGAACTCCAGCGTGGTGCCGACGGCATCGCCGAGTGCCAGACCGAGGAGTGCCCCCAGAGCGCGGTCGCGGACTGCCGCCCCCGAGGTGTCGGGCAGGGCTTCCGGCACCGCCTGTGCCCCGCGGACGGCCTGCAGCTGCGCCGCGGTCTCGATCGCGCCGGGTCGGACGGACCGGACCCGGGCGATGGCCTCTTCGGCCGGCACGCCGAGCTCGGTGAGCAGCCGCGCGGCGATCATGCCGGCGCGACCGAGGCCGCCCTTGCAATGCACGAGGATATCGAAGCCGCCGCGCAGCCGGGCCCGCAAAGTCTCGCCGACCTCTGCCCAGAGGGCCTCGAAGCTGGGGCCCGGTACCGAGACATCGGCGATCGGCAGGTTCAGCCAGTCCATGTGCCGTGCCGTGACCTCGGCTCCCAGGGCCGGGACCTTCAGCGCCGCGAGCTCATGATCCTCGACGAGCGACACCACCGCCACCGCGCCCCAGGCCGCGATCCGGTCGAGGTCCGTGCCGAGATCCCGCGCTCAGGCGCCCGTCGCCGCATGGGGCTGCCACTTGCCCGGGCAGAAGGTGATGCCGATCCGGCCCATGCCGGCAAAGGCCCGGACGTCGGCGATCTGCAGCGGGTGGCTCTGGCTGGTGCGAATGGGAAACTCCTGTTAAGAAACAATTACTTGCGGTCGAACAGACATGCGTGCACCGGCGCGACAGTCAAGGGGGAGGTTCGCGCAGAGACCCGCAGCAATGCAATTGCAGGGGAACTCAGGCTCCCCGAGATTGTCGGTTGGAGCCGCAGCTATCTGGCGCTTCTTTCGACCAAGACCCTGGAGGAACCAAGCGCCGATGGATGTTGAGGGGATAGAATCCGAGCCGCCGAACGACACTGTCGGAACAAAAGATCCCCTGCGCCGGTTTGGTCCACGTAAACATCATTCAAATTTCGCTTGGAGTAAGTCGTTTGGATCTCGACGATCTCTATCGCCTGCTGCGCGGTGCACATGTCCAAGCGCAGGGCATCGTCGATACGGTGCGCGATCCGCTTTTGGTGATGGATGAAGACCTCTGCATCCTGAGCGCCAACCCTGCCTTCTACCGGACCTTCGCCACCGGTCGCGACGATTCGCTTGGAAAGCGTTTTGAACAGCTGGGCGATGGCCAGTGGCAGATCGCCGAATTGCAGTTTCTGCTGGAAAAGGTGATCCCGAAAAGCTCGGCGATCCTTGATTACGAAGTGACCGCGGAATTCCCCAAGATCGGACCTCGGACGATGCTGGTCAGTGCCCAGCGTCTGGTTCATCCCGAGGATGGCCGCCGTTTGCTCCTCCTCAGCATCGTCGATGCTACCGAGCAGAGAGGGAAGGATAACGAAAAGGATCTGCTGATCGGCGAGGTGCGTCATCGCGTCAAGAACCTGCTGGCCGTGACGCGGGCCCTGGCGAAACAGACCAGCGTCGCCGGTCGCACGGCGGAGCAATACCGCGATACCTTTCTCGGACGTTTCGGAGCTTTGGCCCGCGCGCTGGAGGTTACGATCGACCGAAGTTCCTCGGATCTGCCTGATCTGGCCAAGGCCGTTCTTGAGCCCTACGCGGGTGACGGTCAGACGATAAAGATCGACAACGCGCCGGTGGTTCCCTTGCAGGCGCGCCAAGCCATGTCCCTGGGAATGATCCTGCACGAGCTGGCGACAAATGCGCTCAAGTATGGCGCGTTGTCTGCCCAGGGCGGCCAAGTCGCGCTCAGCTGGACGACGGGCAAGGAGCAGGACGGTTTGGAACAAGTGCATATGCAATGGACAGAGAGTGGCGGCCCCGCACCGGTTTCACCAAGCCAGAAGGGCTTTGGAACGCGGCTGATCCGTTCGGCGGCGGAGCGGGAGCTTGGCGGCAAGGTGGACCTTGAGTTTCGGCCAGGCGGGTTGGTGGTCTCACAAAGCTTCCCGCTTAGAGCGCAATGACTTGGAGGGGATCATGAGCAATCTTGTTCCGCGCACATCGTGAAGGTGCTTGTTGTCGAGGACGAGGTCTTGATCGCGATGGATATCGAGACCCTGCTGATCGAACACGGGCATCTGGTTCTTGGCCCCGCCTGCTCCATCGTCGATGCCCTTCACTTGCTCGACGCGGAATGCCCGGATGTCGCTCTGCTGGACTTCAACATTCATGATCAGCCGGTCACTCCCGTCGCGGAGCGACTGAGAGATCTTGGCGTGCCATTCATTTTGACCTCGGCCTACGACGCGAAGGAACTCCGCAAGTATGACGCTCTCACCGAGGCGCAGTTTGTCAAGAAGCCTTTTGACGACCACGACCTGCTGCGGGCCCTGGCGCGAGCGGGTCCATGAAGATTGATCTTTCGGCCTGCGGTGATTGCCGCGACAGAATATCTGTCTCGGCATTCACCGCCGCAATGAGTGGCGGACCTGAACGACCAGGTGCGACGCGGAGTGCCTATGTTGTGGTCTCAACGTGGTTCAAGCAGGGCCTTAATCCCTCCCCGCCAAAACCGGATGGGCAGGGAACCCTCGTGACGGCGTTGCGTTGTTGTTCCATCGCGGCATGGGGTATCGGGATGGTGGGACGGGTTGCGATTGTCGGGACGGGGCCAACCGGCATCTACACGTTCATGAATCTTCTGCAGACCCAGGCTTCGAGTGCCATCAGTCTGTTTGAAAAAGGTGAAAAGGTCGGGTTCGGGATGCCTTATTCTCCCGAGACCGCCAGCAAGTCGATGCTTGCCAATATTGCCAGTATCGAGATCCCGCCCCTGGTTACCCCGTATCTGGATTGGCTGGATGACCAGCCCTCTGACCGGCTACGGTTTTATGGTCTGGAGCGTGACGACCTTGATGATCGGAAGTTCACGCCCCGGCTATTGTTGGGCGAGTATTTCCGGGATCAGTTGCTGTCGCTGATTGAGCGCGCCCGCGAGAGCGGGATTGAAGTGGCGATCCACGAACGCACCGAAGTCAAGGATGTCGAGACGTGCGGCGGCGCGCTGTTCCTGACCACGTCGCGCGGGACGCATGAGGGACCGTTCGACCGCGTGGTCTTGTCCACGGGGCACGACTTCGCCGACGAGGACGAAGCGACCCGCAGCTACTTTCCCAGCCCTTGGTCGGGCCTGATCCAGGCCCGGATCCCGGCGGTGCGGGTGGGGATCATGGGAACTTCCCTCAGTTCCATCGACGCGGCGATGGCTGTTGCGGGCCAGCATGGACGGTTCCGGCGCAGGGGCGACGAACTTTCGTTCGAGACAGACACCAAGGATCTGCATGTCACGATGATGTCCTGGACGGGCGTGCTGCCCGAGGCGGACTTCTATTGCCCGATCCCATACGTTCCGCCTGCAGTCATCACCCCCGCCGCTGTGGCGGAATGTGGGCGACAAGCACGCCCCCTGGATGCGCTTTTCGAGCTTATCCGCGCGGAGATCACAGAGGCCGATCCCGCCTATGCGGGTCGAATCGGTCTTGCCGGACTGACCGCGGACACATTCGCCGATAGCTATTTCGCTGCGCGCGAGGCGCAGGACCCTTTTCGCTGGGCCCGGATAAATCTGGAAGAGGCCGAACGCAACAAGGCCGAAAAGATCACTGTGCCCTGGCGCTATGCACTTCTGAGGATGCACGAAAAGCGTCGCCGCGATCGTGCCCAGTCTGTCCGAGGCAGATCGGGATCGGTTCGACAGGGGATTGAAGAAGGTCTTTGTCGACAACTATGCCGCGGTTCCATCGGAATCGATCCGCCGCCTGCTGGCCCTCCGGGATGCCGGGCTGATGTCGGTGCTGGCCTTGGGCGAAGATTACGACCTGTCCCACGAGGCGGATCGCACGGTCATCGCAGCCGAAGGAAAAACACATGTCTTCGACGTGTTCATCGACGCACGGGGCCAGAGAGCGTTGACCAGCGACGACCTGCCGTTTCCGACTTTGCGGGGAGCGCTGCTGGACGCCGGGCAAGATATCCCCGAAGTCGCCGAAGATCTCGGCCTGATCGGCGTGGATGGCTATGCCGGACGGGTGTCGTTGGCCGCACTCCCCTATCTGATGCACGACCGCCCCTTCGTGCAGGGCATTACCTCCTGCGCCGAACTAGGCGCAGCGATTGCCAAAGGCATTTCTGCCGACGGAAACAGGCGTTCCGAGGCCAAGCCTGCTGAAGCGGGTGTGACCGCCCGCTCTGTCGACCCAATTTTTCACACGATCCAGCAGACCAAGACGGGGGGCGCGCGGCCGAGCGGCCTGGAAGGAACTGGCGAATGCCGAATTGAAAGCCGCGGTCGACACTCATCTGAAAGAGACGAAGGGCGGCAGTGTTCAAGAGCATCGGAAGAGAGGCGTCGGGTCAGAAATGCGATGCGATGGACGGCCTGCTGAAGGAGGCGGACGGCCTTCTGGAAGAGGCCGAAGGGCCGGCGCTGGATATGGCGATGATCGGAGCGGCGCAGGCGATCGAGCATTACGAGATCTCTCGATACGGAACCTTGCGGGAATGGGCCAAACAGCTGGGCCACGAGGATGCCCACACGCTTCTAGGATCGATCCTGGACGAGGAGAAAGCGGCAAACTCCAAGCTGACAAGCCTTGCGGTGGAAACCGTGAACGCCCCGGGCAAGCGCAAATCCTGACACACACCCGGTAGATCGTAAAAAGCCACGTTCGGCCGCTGATCATGACGGCCGAGCACCATCGCGGGTGAGCCCAAGGCATAATCGATGACTGGTTGTGGCCCCTGGGCATCTCGGCCAGACTGTGATGCCGACGAGATCGCACCGCAAATCCCGTCCGCCGTCGTGAGCACACCGCCATTAAGCCCGACTTGGCCCTGACCGGCCTCAGCAGTATATCACGGATCCAGGCCGCCATCGCCGTCCTTGGGCTGGGCCCTCTGATCCATTTAGCCGTCTGTCCGCCTCGGGCTCCAATTGCTGTCGATGCGCTTGCATCGTGGTAGCTCAAGCAAGTTCGTTTCTGGACAATCTCCGCATCGATGCAGTTTGATTGGGGTGCGCAAGTGCCTATCTGTGACAGAACGCAATGAAAGAAGGGACAGGCGCAGTGCCGCGAATGAGGTGGCTGCGGCCAACTGGGTCGGCCAGATGTTTGTGTCCTTCCTTGTGCTGGCCGACCCCTCTTCGCAGTTGCACCTCCGGCCGGTCAGGGTTTCTGCGCAGTTGCCCTGACCGGCCGTCGGTCACCATAGGTAGATTGACACCGTGGCTCGGAAGTCGCGCACGGAGCCTGCCGAAGACCAAGGTCCACGTGGCGACCTCTGGTCCTCTTCGCAGGCGGGATCAGGCGCGGCTGGACAGCAGGTCGCGGATCTGGGTCAGCAGTTCTTCCTGGGTCGGGCCGGCCGGCGCGCCCGGAACGGGTTCCTGCTGGCGCACGGCGGCGTCCTTGATACGATTGACCATCTTCACCAGAAGGAAAACGACGAAGGCGATGATCAGGAAGTTGATGATCGCCGTGATGAAGGCGCCATAGGCAAAGACCGGCGCGCCCGCGTCACGCGCCGCTTTCAGCGAGGCGAACTCGCCGTCCCCCAAGTTGACGAACAGGTTCGAAAAATCGATCCCGCCGGTAATGATCCCTATGATCGGGTTGATGAGATCGGCCACAAGCGACGTGACAATGGCGGTAAACGCCGCACCGATGATGATACCCACGGCCATGTCCATGACATTGCCCTTGGCGATGAAATCCCTGAATTCCTTGATCATTCTCTGTCCCCACGATTTCTGGCGCGCTTTGTCATAATCAGATCCAACTGCTTCTCGGCGATCTCGGCGAGGGGTAACACCTTCGCTCGGGCGGGCGGATATTCCCACACCCTGGTCTTGTATCAATCGAGGAGCTCGGGAGGAACATGGCCGCCATTCTCGGCAAGTTTCATCATTAGCGTTTTGTGCAGCCATGTGTTCATCGCTGCAGAGTCGCTGGTATCGCCGGTGTAGTGCAGTTCGCTGGCCAAAGCCTTGCGGTTGACGAGACTGCTGTCGATCTCAAGGGACTTCATCAGGTCGATGATTGAGCGACGCCAGTCAAGCCTTTCGCCTTTGCGCTTCACCGCCGCGTCGAGCATCGCGGCCACGTCTACGGGTGTAGCTTCAGGCATCTGAGGACCTGATTTCGTGGACGCTGCCGAGCGGGCAGGAACAGTGGCCAAGACTGCATCGGGTGACGTGCTTGGCTTGTCCGCCGTGTCCGAGGCGATGATTACCGGTTCTTGCGAAGGGGCGGCGTGAGCCGCTTCTGCTGACTGTTTGTCATCGCCCCAGATGGCCCCCTTGATCGAGTCGAAAATGCCCATGTCTTATCTCCCTGATTCTCCGCCGTCGTGCTGTCCAAGTGCGGATCATTTCATCGATTTCATGATGGATCCGACGATAGCGGTGAGGAGAGCCCCGCCCCCGGCTCCGCCAATCGCACTTCCCAGAAGACCACCCATGGCTCCCCCTGCTGCCGGATCAGTCCCTGTCGCTCCGCCGAGCACGGACCCGAGGAGTGTGCCACCGGCCACCCCTCCCAGAGCACCGCTGATGATCCTCGACAACTGGGTCATCGCCACCTGGCTGATCGCAGCTCCAACAGCTTGACCGCCGATAATACCTGTGATGACCTGGATGATAATAGGAAGGATCGTTTCCACAGTAAATTTCCCTTTTAGCCTGGTTGGCGTCGCGCTCCAGACATTAATTCAGATTACACATAAAACTCCATCGGTATAGCCAGTTTTTTGAGCTATGTGAAATAATGGAGCGAAATACGATGCGTCGTCAGCCTGAGGGGCTGCGGGAACCAGTCCCCTTCTCGTTCAGCGCCACCACGATCTCCCACATTCTGGCCAGCATCCGCATGAAACGCCCCCTGGTCGTCGGGCATCAGGTCTCGTGTCAAGCCGGTCTGGATCGCAGGCCGGCTTTAATTATGGTCGCATAGCGTCGTGAATGTTATTTGTCACACGGCCTAAGGCTTGCCCGCAACTTTTTCGAAGCAGAGATCCAGAATGGCGTTCATGCCTTGCGCAGAATACTCTTTAGCAATTGATCCATTGAGATAGGATTGGATGACACTCTCACATAGCGTTGTGCCGAAACCATGATCCCGTTTTTCATCATGAGGGTGTTCAAAGGCGCAGCATTCGCTCCATTGAATGATCAACCGATCCCCTTGGCGCTTGGTCACGATCGAGAGGCGACCATTTTCTTGAGACAGCGCGCCGTATTTGACCGCGTTTGTGCAGAGTTCATAAAACAGGAGAGCCAAGGGAGTGATGGCTTCTGGGGCAACCTTGATTTCCGCTATATCGATATGAGGAACGATCTTCCCGGTGAACGGTGCCAGGATCGTCGATACAATCTCTGAGAGATTGGCGCTGTCGGTCAGTAGAGCAGTGTCCGGTGTCCGCACCGCCAGAGAATGGGCAGAAGACAAGGCACGGAAACGCCCCCGCATCAGTTCGACCAGGCCATCAACGGAGTCGGCCTGTCGGGCGCAGATGTTTAACAAGGCGCTCGCCACGGCGAAGGAGTTGGCGACGCGATGTCTCATTTCCGAAAGCAGCATTCGCTGTTGCTCTGCAGCACGATGTTGAAGCGTTATGTCCCGGGCGATTTTTGATGCACCGATGACACGCCCAGTCTCGTCTCTGATGGGAGATATGGTCACGGAAATGGGAACCAGCTTTCCACCCTTCTTTTTTCGAATTGTCTCATAATGGTGAATACGTTCACCCCGGCGCAGTCGGGCGATAAAGTCAACCTCCTCATCCTGGCGGTCATCCGGGATCAGCATCGTAATCGGCCGTCCAACCGCCTCTTCTGCCGTGTAGCCGAAAATGCGTTCGGCAGCCCGGTTCCATGTCAGGATGATACTGTCGAGATCCTTTGTGATGATGGCGTCGTCTGACCCTTCAACGATGGCAGCGAGATGCTGCTGCAGCCTGTCGGTTGACTCGGTCATGGAACGGTCTCCCTGAGAGTTACGGACCATCAGCCCTTGGACCGCTGCTTCCATCTTTCTAAGGTGATCGATTGATCGGTCAATGTGAAAGTTTGAGGCCGTCGAAGCAGGGTCATTGGCGATTTCCTTCTTTCGGCAGTCCTTCGCAATCGGCGTGCCCTCCTCACACTACTTCTGTACAATTTCTGTAGCCCCTCCGTGGCTTCGGCGCCGGGCAAAGCGGGCAGCTCGGCCATGGGTTCCACCGAGAACTGGCGCTTTTCGGTCGTCAATGCCTGATTGACCGGACCGCGGCGACGTCGGCGAGGCATTGGGCGCAGATCGGAGCGGCACGTCGGCAGCTGGTGGCCCCGCTGGGGCGAAGGGCTCGCGGCCGGGTCCGGTGCGATGACGGCGCCGCAGTCGGCGGGTGATTCGGCACATCCGATCATCGACCGGCGCCTGGTCTCTACGTAAGGGAAGCTCAAAGTCTCTGATATCATTTCGGACCTGCGGAATTCTGCTGCGCGGCGCGAAAAACTTGAAAATGCTGCACGGCAGAATGTATCCCTGTTGCAGAAGCGGTGCATGGTGTCGACGCCCCGCAACCTTGATGCGCAAACGGAGTAGTTGGATATGGCCAATACCCAGGACTTCACCAAAGTTATGCAAGACATGATGTCGTCGTTCCCCCTGGACGCGCATGCCGTCCAGGACGCTTTCCGCAACTCGGCCGCCTTCGGCGACAAGTTCGCGAAAGTCGCTCTGGAAGCTGCCGAGAAATCGCATGAAATCTCGTCCAAATGGACCCGCGATACCCTGGCGCTGGTAGGAACCCTGACGAAGGTCAAGCAAGGGCCCGCTGACTACACCAAGGCGCTATCGGACTTCGCTTCGGCCACCGCCGAAATGGCTGCCGAGAACATGGCCGCCTTCGCCGAAGTCGCGAAGAAAGTGCAGATGGAAACTGTCGAACTGATGCTGGCTGCCGGCAAGGACATCCAGGAAGACGCGGCCGCCGCTGTCAAGAAAGCCACGACGGAAGTGACCGCCGCTGCCAAAAATGCGTCTTCGGCCGCCACCGCCGCTTCGGTCAACTGATCGGTTGAGGACGGCAATCAGACCTGATTGCGCCGGCGCTACCTAAAATCAGGAAAAGGCAGGCCGTTGGTCTGCCCTTTCTTTGTGTTTTCCCCCCTGCCGATCGTAAGGACCTTGATGCGTGTGCCGCGGGGTTTTCAGAATGGCCGAAATGCAACAACAGGCAGCCATGACGCCGCAAGTGCACGAATTTCCGCAAATCAGTGTCAAGCTACGCGGCGCCCTGCGACGCTGGCGGATTCAGTGTCTGGAGGGAGTCACTCTTACGGGGGATGATCGCCCTCATGGTCGAGTTTAAGGATCTTCGGTTCCGGTGCCGCCGATCAGGACGCCACTGCCTTGATCCGGCCGCCATTGGCCAGTTCCTGAATCAGTCCGTCGTTGTATCGTCGTGTCGGTGAACTCGAACTCTTCGATGTCCTTGGCACGCGACAGCTTGGCGACAGTCATCTGGTAACGGAACGACCTTGCTGGTGGCAGCCTTTCGTCGGTGCATTCCTGCACAGCCGCCCCTCGCCCATGCGTCTTTTCCTCAGGTTTCGATGGCCCCATTTTGGACTCAATCGAATTTCTAGGAGCCAGCCATGTCAATCCGCCCCGTTCTTGAGACCCGCCGCGCCCAGCCCTTTATCGAAGGAGCGGGCGTCCATCTGCATCGCGCGTTCGGGTTCCAGGATCCGACCGAGGCCGACCCGTTCCTGCTGTTCGACGACTTCCGCGGGGAGCATCCCCGGGAGTATTCGGCCGGGTTCCCTTGGCACCCACACCGGGGGATCGAGACGATCACCTATGTCTTGGCGGGCACGGTGGAGCATGGTGACTCTCTTGGGAACCGGGGGATCCTCGGGCCGGGGTCGCTGCAACTGATGACAGCGGGACGGGGCATCCTGCACCAGGAAATGCCGAAGGGCGACGCGCAGGGCCGGATGCACGGCTTCCAGCTTTGGGGTAACCTACCGCAGGCGCTGAAGATGACCGCGCCGCGCTATCAGGACATGCCGGCCGCGGCACTGCCAGAGCGGCACGAGGATGACGGCACCAGTATCCGAGTGGTTATTGGCGATTATCGCGGGGTGAAAAGCCCGGTTGATGGCATCGGGGCCGATCCGCAGTATCTGGACATCTACCTTCCGGCTGGCAAGCGCAAGACCTTCAAGATCGACACCCGCCGCCGCGCCTTTGCCTATGTCTTCGAAGGCGCAGGAAACTTTCGCGATGCAAGCCACCCTGAGGGGGTGCGGCTCGAGAAGGAAGTGAACGGTCAGGAGGTCAACATCCGCGACCTTTCCGGTAACCGCACCCTAGTCCGCTTTGGCGCGGGCGACGAGTTGACGGTGACGGCGGGTCCTGAGGGCGTGCGCTTCCTGCTGATCTCGGGCGCGCCGATCGAGGAGCCGGTTGCCTGGGCCGGACCGATCGTGATGAACACCGAGGCCGAGCTTCGTCAGGCCTTCACCGAACTGCGCAACGGAACCTTCATCCAGCCCGCCCACTGAGGGTTCGGCTTTGGCGCTTATCGTTCTCCCGGCGTGCCGAGGGCTTCCCTTCGGTTACACAAGGATGCGGGGGGCGTCCCATTGGTCGCCGCCGATGCCCAGCACCCTCAAGGTTGCAAAGTTGCCGGCAGATCCAGATCATCACACCGCGGTGTTCGGCGGAGACTTATTTCGAAACGGCGCAGGCGGTCGAGATAGCCGGCGAGGAAGAATAGATGCGAAGCCGGAAAACTCTGCCTCCGGGCGGTCCAACGTTGGGGATCGGATCAAGCGATCAGATCTTCAGCCCCCCGTGGTCCAGTCCAAGGGGTTCACTCCAATAGGGGGGCAGTTTTGCGTGCCGATTGACATCTTGCCTATCTTTCTCTATATGTGATGAGCATCTTCTGTCTTTCGGACCTGTCCCTTTCGGCTCAGCTTTGGATTTTCAGCTTTGCCGGGCTGTCGCATTCTGCGGGCGGCACTTATGAAAGGAACATCACGATGGCCAATGGCACCGTGAAATGGTTCAACTCCTCCAAAGGTTTTGGTTTCATCGCACCCGAGAGCGGAGCGAAGGACGTTTTTATCCATGTGACCGCTCTGGAACGCGCTGGAATCCACAGGCTTGATGATGGCCAGGCTGTCTCGTTCGATCTGGAGCGTGATCGCAATGGTCGTGACTCGGCCACGAACCTCGTCCTCGCCTGACGTCAGGCTCAAACATCGAATGCGGGATCGGTTCGAGACCGGACCCGTATTCCCAGGAACGGTGCGGATGCGATTCGCATATACCGTTCATCTCTCAAGAAAGATATCTGGTTGATTGAAATTCATTGGGGGCAACCCCTTTCCTTCGTCATGTCTCCTGATGGGGATGTGCAGAAATTCAGCACTATCGAACAGGTGAAATACTGGCTGCTGAAAAGATGGCCGATTGCCGACGATGCGCGTTCGACGGCTCTGAAACAGGTCGATGCCGCCATGCACTGTATTGTTCCCGTCGGCGTGGCGCGACGTGCTTTTGCCGCCGCAGCCAGATCGGCCGGCTTCATTCCGGAGAATCTTGTGGGCTATGCGGCCCGACGTGCAGCCTGACGAACCTGTCCGAGAGAGCAATCCTTGACCAGTCCTGAACCTCATGCTCATCCCGAAAATCAGATTCAGGCAAATGGCAGTTACTGACATTTACCCTTCGTTGGGCGCCTCTCTTCCGGGCCAGTCTGGAAACATCATGCAAATCCGAGGATCATCATGTCTGGCACTATGAGCAGAGCGCGGAAAATTGCGGAAATGGCTTTCGACAAGACGCAGCCGCAGCTTCAGGACCGCCCACGCGCGTTGCAGGAATGGGATGCGGAGATCTCTGAACGCGCAGAGAAAACCCGCCGGTTGAGAACGGCACGTCTTGAAAGAGAACAGGCAGGAAAGTCCGTTGCCGCTCTGACAGCGAAAAAACCCCGTACCAATCCGACCTGACAGGTCCAGACTGATTTCATATTCGGAGAAAAGGCAAAAGAATGACCAAATTCAAGGAATACGCGGATCGCCGAGGCGACGCAGTCAAAGCCAAAGGGGCCCTGCTCCAGAAGTTCAGAAATGCGACGGCTGCGCCCGATCTGGCCGCAAAGCTGGCTGCCCGTACGGAGGTGGCGCGGGCACGCGACGTGCGCTGTGCGGCACGGGACGCAGAGAAACTGGCGGAGCAGCAGCGCGTCGCCGCCGAAGCTGCCGCAGTTGTCGAAGAAGATATTCGCCGACATGCTGCCGAAGCTGCAGCGATCGAGGCGAGCCAATTGGCCCAGGCCAGACGAATTGCGCTTGTCCTGTCCGATGAAGCCGCACGCAAATCCGCGCGGGACCTGCGGTACGCAAAGCGCAAGGCAGCGCAACTGGTTGCCTGATCCCGCCCTCCGGGCAGGCGAGCGGAAAGACTGCGTCCTGAATGCGCTGTGCTGCAGATCATGGTCAAAGCACAGGCGCGAGAAATTCGCGCCCGCGCCTCGGTCAGGAGCGGCCGACGGGTAGGGGACTTTTGCCACCCGTTTTCGATCTACACCGAACCTCGCCTATATCGCCCTTCTCGGCTCAGGCCACCGCCCAGCATCATGGATGCAGGCCATGCTAGTGAGTCTATTCCTGCGCTTGCGCCGAACTTGCCAAGGGGGAAGACTGTGCCGAGCGTGATCCCGGTCACGAGCAGAAGCCCAAGATTTCCGGCCTTGGTTCCGGGTCTTGGAAGGGTTGCGGTTTTGCTGGTTTGCGTCAAAGAGGTCATGGTCATGGTCATGGTCATGGTCATGGTCATGGTCATGGTCATGGTCATGACCATGTTCCTGATTCGGGATGTCATGACCCCTTCGTGCGGTTTCCAAAGATGGGAAGGTAAAGCGGAAAATTCGTGGCCTGTCCGGCGTATGGTTCAAAGCCATTCCGGCAGGGTGGATGCGAGGTGATCGAACAGCAGCCGGATGCGACGCACATGGCGCAAATCGTCATGTGTCACGAGCCAGCACTCCATCGGAAAACGAAAGGACTGCGGCAACACGGCTTCCAGCGATGCATCCCTTGCCGCGATGCCCCGCTGGCATATGCCTATCCCCAGTCCTGCACGAAGGGCTGTCAACTGCGCGGCCTCGCTGTCACATCTCAGCCGCAAAGACCGTCGCGATAGCGCAGGATCAAGCCCCTCTAGAAAGCCGATGCTTGCAGCGTCGCGATCCGGGCCGATAAGCCTGTGCCCGGAAAGGTCCGCAAGCATTTTGGGGCGTCCATGCCTGTCGAGGTATTCCGTTCGCGCATATAGACCTGCAAATGCGGTGCCGATGCGTCGCGCCAGAAGATTGTCTTGCGTGGGGCGCACCATGCGGACGGCTACGTCCGCCTCGTGCCGAAAAAGGTCGGCATTGGAGTTGCCGAGCGCGAGTTCAACTTCAAGGCCGGGATGCGCCTCCATGAAAGGACCAAACAGCCATGGCAGGATTTCGGTGCCGACGACATGGCTGGCTGCCAGCCTTACGATGCCGCTCGCATCGTTCGTCGAAGCCGAGGCGCGCCGTTCCAAGCTTTCCGCGACGAAGGCCATGTCTTTCGCTTCAGTCATGAGGGCCGCGGCCTCTTCCGTGGGAAGATAACCCTGCTGGGACCGGAGGAAGAGTCGCCGCCTGATGGAAGTTTCAAGCTGTTCGATATGGCGACCGACCGTGGGCTGCGAAAGGCCCAGATGGCGGGCCGCAGCCGACAGGCTGCCGCAGTCGGCAACGGCAAGAAACGTGCGCCAAAGCGCCCAGTCGATTTGCGAGCGGGTCATTCAATATTGTTTAATGGATATTGGCCTTCATGCAATTTATTTGTGACCGACGATCTGCGATCCATTGCTGCAGAAACTCATCCAGCAAAGGAACCGACCATGTCTTCCACGATCTCAGGTCACAGAGCGCAGGCAATCACATCCGGCATCAGAACCACCTTGCGGCTTGAGGGGCTTACCGTTCTGGCGGTCGGTCTCGGCGCTGCGCTGAGCCTCTCGGAGTCCTGGCTTCCGATCGCCGGTCTGTTCCTACTGCCGGATATCGCGATGGCGGGCTACCTTGCGGGTCCCCGCGTCGGGGCCGTGACCTACAACCTCGCGCACAGCTATGTGCTGCCTCTTGTCCTTCTCGCCCTCGCAGCCACGATCCTGCCGTGGTTGATGGTCCCGGCGCTGGTCTGGATCGCGCATATCGGGTTTGACCGCGCCCTTGGCTATGGGCTGAAACAGGTCGAAGGGTTCCGCCTTACCCATCTGGGCATCATCGGGAAGTGACATCGTTCCCGCCGGCAGTTCGAACGACGAAGGATAATCGAAGGGCCGATCCACTAGGATGTGGATCGGCCCTTTCTGCATGCCGGCCTGTAGGTCCTCAGTGATCAGCGATGCGCTTCAAAGCCTTTGCCGAGGGCCGACTTCTTTTTGCGCGGGATGGCCACCTGTGACGGTTCGCTGCCAAGCGGCGTCACGATCGGGCAATCGGGGCGGCTACCCCCGTGGCAGTTCTTGGAAAGATGCTCCAGCGTCGCGATCATGCCTTGCAATTCGGCCATCTTCTTCTGCAACGTCGACGACGTGGCCTGCCGCGATGCGTTTCACATCTGCGCTGGCCCGGCTGCGATCGCGCCAGAGCGCCAGCAGATCCTCGATCTGCTTGACGGTGAAGCCGAGGTCACGCGCCCTGCGGATGAAGTGGACTGTCTGGATATGGCACTGTCAGAGGAACCTCGCTTGCGGCGGGGCAGGGCGGCGATTAGCCTTCCAGCATGATCCATCGCTCGCCATTCCGGTATTTCAAGACCAGCCCGGAGATCATCCGTCTGGCTGTTGATGTACGTCCGGTTTCCTTTGTCGCTGCGTAACGTCGAGGATCTATTGCACGAACGCGGCATCGAGATCAGCCATGAGACGGTGAGGTATTGGTGGAACCGGTTCGGTCCGATGTTCGTTGCCGAGATCCGCAAGCGGCGCGCCGGGGGCATTCGATCGAGCCATTGGCGCTGGCACCTGGACGAGATTTTCGTGAAGATCAACGGTGATCATCATTACCTCTGGCGGGCCGTCGATCATGAGGGCGAGGTGCTGGAAAGCTTCGTGACGAAGACCCGTGATCGCAAGGCGGCCTTGAAATTCCTGAGGAAAACGTTGGAGCGGCATGGCTCTGCCGGCGAGATTGTGGCTGATCGGCTCCGCTCTTACGGTGCGGCCCTTCGCGACCCTGGGGATCGCCGATCGCCAGGAAACCCGCCGCTGGGCCAATAACCGCGCGGAGAATTCCCACCAGCCGTTCCGAAGGCGCGAGCGGGCGATGCTGCGCTTCCGGCGGATGCGAACATTGCAGAAGTTCACCGCAGTCCATGCCTCGGTCTGCAACCACTTCAACCAAGAGCGTGCCCTTTACAGTCGGACAAATTTCAAGGCGAACCGTGATGCCGCTCTCGCCGAGTGGCGCGGCCTTCTCGCTGCCTGACGGAAATCCTGGCTGGGGTAAACTGAGACTGGTTCGCATTCGACTGACAGCACCCACTTCACGGCTTCCAGCGCCACACGGGCCTTGATCGCCGCATCGTGGTTCATGCGTTTCGACATGTCCTGATCTCCTCGTGCTTGGAGATCAGCAGACTTCAGATCGTAGCTTCCGTCACTGTCCGATTTTCGGGGGTAGCTCAAACAAGCACTTGGCCGCCTACCTATTTCTTCTGTGCTCGCCAAGATTTGTCAGGGCTTTGCCCCTTGTGAAGTCGGCTGTTGCAACGACCTTTTCCTTCACCTTCTTGGGTTTCTTCGCTTCACGGTTGCCGCGCTGCTTGTCACCTTTGGCCATTTCAGTTTCTCCTGGTTCTGAATTCTTCAGACGAATGGATCGGTGTTCATGTCCATCGAGAATATGACTTCGCGTCCCAAGGCTCCTGTCCATGGGACACAGGCCTTCACATCATTTCGCCCATTCCGCCCATGTCGGACATTTCGCTGCTTGCACCGGCCTTCCCAGGCTTTTGCGCGACCATCGCTTCGGTCGTGATCAACAGACCGGCAATGGACGCGGCATTTTCCAGTGCGATCCGTACGACCTTCGTCGGATCGATAACACCTGCCTTCAGCATGTCGCCGTATTCCTCGGCTTGCGCGTCGAAACCGAAACTGCGGCTGTCGCTTTCGATGACCTTGCCGACAACGACCGATCCGTCGACCCCGGCATTTCCGGCAATCTGGCGCAGCGGCGCCTGGATCGCGCGGCGGACGATCTTGATCCCGGCATCCTGATCGCTGTTCTCACCCTCCAGCGTCGCCAGCACCTTGCCGGCATGAACCAGGGCCACGCCGCCGCCGGGCACGACGCCTTCCTGAACTGCGGCACGGGTGGCATTGAGCGCATCGTCGACGCGGTCCTTGCGCTCCTTCACCTCGATCTCGGTTGCCCCTCCGACCCGGATCACGGCAATGCCGCCGGCAAGCTTGGCGAGCCGTTCCTGAAGCTTCTCCTTGTCGTAGTCCGAGGTGGTGTCCTCGACCTGCGCGCGAATCTGCGTCACGCGCGCCGCGATCGCACCTTTGTCGCCGGCACCGTCGATAATCATCGTGTCATCCTTGGTGATCGTGACCTTTCTGGCGGACCCGAGCATGTCCATGGTGACGTTCTCCAGCTTGGTGCCCATTTCCACGGAAATCACCTGACCGCCCGTCAGCACGGCGATGTCTTCCATCATCGCCTTGCGGCGATCCCCGAAGCCCGGTGCCTTGACGGCCGCCACCTTCAATCCGCCGCGCAGCTTGTTGACGACCAGCGTCGCCAGCGCCTCGCCCTCGATATCCTCGGCCACGATCAGAAGTTGCTTCTCGGCCTGAATCACAGCCTCCAGCAACGGCACCATGGATATGAGAGAGGTCAGCTTCTTTTCGTGAAGCAGGACGACGCAGTCTTCCAGTTCGACGACCATTTTCTGAGCATTCGTGACGAAATAGGGGCTCAGATAGCCGCGGTCGAACTGCATGCCTTCGACCACTTCGGTCTCGGTCTCCAACCCCTTGTTTTCCTCGACGGTGATCACGCCTTCCTTGCCGACCTTGGCCATCGCGTCGGCGATCTGCCGGCCGATCTCGACTTCTCCGTTGGCCGAGATGGACCCGACCTTGGCGATCTCGTCGCTATCACCGACCGGTCTGGACATGGTCTTGATCTCGGCCACGACTGCGGCCACCGCCCTGTCGATTCCGCGTTTGAGATCCATCGGGTTCATGCCGGCCGCAACCGACTTCATGCCTTCCCGGACAATCGCATGAGCGAGTACGGTTGCCGTGGTGGTTCCGTCGCCGGCCTCGTCGTTCGTGCGCTGCGCGACCTCCTTGACCATCTGGGCGCCCATATTCTCGAAATGATCCGAAAGCTCGATCTCCTTGGCGACGGTCACACCGTCCTTGGTGATGCGCGGCGCACCCCAGGATTTATCGAGAATGACGTTTCGGCCCTTTGGGCCGAGGGTGATCTTGACGGCATTTGCCAGCGTGTTGATGCCTTTCAGCATTCGGTCGCGGGCGTCGGTACTGAATCGAACTTCCTTGGCGGACATGGTGTGAGTTCCTGAGGCTGAGGTTGACGTGAAAGGTTTCGGACTCAGGCGATCACGCCGAGAATGTCGCTCTCCTTCATGATCAGAAGGTCTTCACCATCGAGCTTGATCTCTGTCCCGGACCATTTCCCGAACAGGATCCGGTCGCCGGCCTTGACGTCCAGCGGGATGCGTTCGCCGTCCTCGCGCCTTCCTCCGGCGCCAACGGAGACGACTTCGCCTTCTTGAGGCTTCTCCTTGGCGGTATCTGGAATGATGATCCCCGTGTAAGACGAGGTTTAAATACATCCGTACTTCTCGCAGGAAGTGCTCTATGCTGGACTGATCCAGAGCAGTGTCCGGGCCGATTTCCGCTCTTTAGTAACGACACGCCGGGAGCATCCATGACATCAGCCGAACACAGTCCCCTGACTCGCAAGCTCTCGGCCTTCGTCGCTCTGTCGGAGGTAGAGCTGGCCGTCCTTGAACGACTGCACCAGCGTCGCCGCTCCTTCGTCGCGGGGCGCGATATGGTGCTTCAGGGCCAGTCGGCTCAGGCTGCTTATATTTTGTCTGCGGGTTGGGTCTGTTCCTACAAGCTGCAAGCCGACGGGACGCGGCAGATCGTGGATTTCCAGGTTCCCGGGGATTTCCTGGGGTTGCGGAGTGTCCTCTTGCGCACGTCGGACCACAGCTTCGAACCCATCGTCGATATCGAGGCCGCCGAAGTGCAGACTAGCGACCTTCTCGATGCCTTCGCGCGGACGCCGCGCCTTGCAACCGCCATACTCTGGGCAGCGTCAAGGGACGAAGCGATGGTGGTGGAACATCTCGTCGGGATAGGACGGCGTGATGCGGACGCTCGTATGGCGCATTTCCTGCTGGAGCTGGGATCGAGGCTTGCGCTGGTCGGGATAGGCAGCAAGGAAGGGTTCGACTGCCCGCTGACGCAGTACCACCTCGCCGATACGCTCGGGCTGAGTGCGGTCCATGTGAACCGCGTCCTGCGGCAGCTTCGCGAGAGTGGACTGGTCACCTTTCGGGACGGCCATGTCACGTTTCACGACTATGGTGGGCTGGTAGACCTTGCCGAGTTCGATCCGGAATATCTGGACCAGACCGGGCCGCTACTGAAATGAGAGGGCCGCCCTCCCTTGCTCGGCAGGCGGCCCCGGTGATCACGTCAGACGACGAAAGTCACGCGAGGGCGTGGGTCGCCGCATCGAGTTCCTTGTTGGTCTCGGCGTCGTTCTTCGCGGCGTTGGCCTTCTCGGCTGCCTGGTAGTGCTTCAGCGCCGCATCCTTCTTCGGACCAGCGGGCGCCTTGTCCCATGCAGCCTTCACGGAGGTCATCTTCTCGGCGGTCTTGGTCTGTTCGGGAGTCATTGGGATTGTCCTTTCCTGGACGCTCCGAGAATAAGAAGCGTGTCGACATGCCGACCTTTGGCACGCCCACACGCTTCTCGGGTACTCGGAAAAATGCACCACCGAATGTTCGGCGGGCACGACTCAACTAGCCGATGTCAGCGCCACGCCGCACTGACGCAGGTTAGTTTCGGCGCCTGTGGCAGGTCGGTTGCCCATGCGCATCTCAATTCACCGCAGTTTGCTGATGGGAAATCCTCAGCCATCTGTCGTCATCGTTGAGGTAGGTCGAGGCACAGAGGGCCTTGTAGATCGGCACATCGGGTTTCTCTGCCGAGACGCGATAGGTGAGAATGGCGATGTCATGACACCGCATCACGCGCCGTTCGGCCATGACAACGGTGCGCCAGCCGGTACTTTCACGAAGGTGGGCCCAGATCTGGTCGCCCTGGAGGATCCCGGGCGGATAGGGAAGACCATGACGGCGTTGGTCGCAGTCGTTGCCCGCGGGTTGTCGGCGCCACTGGTCCAGAAGTGTGAACCGCCCCGGGTTTACCGGAGAGCTTTTGGTTCAATGATTAGGCTGCTTTTTGGTCAGCGTTCAAGCTTGCGTAGAAGGCCTCTTCTGCTTCGTTCGGGGTGACGTAACCGATGGCGCTGTGCAGGCGCGTCTTGTTATACCAGTCCACCCATTTCAGGGTTTCCCACTCGACTTGGCCCACGGATTTCCAAGGGCCGAGGAACTTGATGACCTCGGTCTTGAACAGGCCGATGATGCTTTCGGCCAGGGCGTTATCGTAGGAATCCCCGACGCTTCCGACCGAGGTGTCGATCCCGGCCTCGGCCAGCCGCTCGGTGTATCGGATCGACAGGTATTGGCTGCCGCGGTCGCTGTGATGGATCAGCTTGTCAGCCTCCGAGGGCGCCCTCTGACAGATGGCCTGGTTCAGGGCATCCAGCACGAAGCCGGTGGTCATCGAAGTCGAGACGCGCCAGCCGACGATCTTGCGGGCGAAGACGTCGATGACGAAAGCCACGTAAACCATGCCCTGCCAGCTTGAGACATAGGTGAAATCGCTGACCCACAGCTGGTTTGGCATATCGGCCACGAAAGCCCGGTTCACCTTGTCGTCCGGGCAAGGCTGCGCCGTGTCAGGGTTGGTCGTGATGACCTTCTTGCCGCGGACAACGCCTTGTATTCGAGACCACAGACCCCCGGGTGGTCACGCATCCAGGCGATCTGTGATTTCGTGCACGGGCATGTCTACTTCGCCTATATGCAGGCAAAGGCGACGCGCACCGCGTCGCAGACCCTCGCCGAGCGACAGGGTGTCTGCCGCGACTTTGCCAATCTCGCCATCGCGGTGTGTCGTTGCATGAACACATGTTCGACGCGCAACAACAAGCCGAGGTTTGCGAGAATCCTGATTGCGCGCGGTCGCGATGCTGCCGATGTCCCTGTGACCCAGACATTCGGCCAGAACACGTTGATGGAATTCAAGGTTTGGATGGATGAATTGGCCTGACTGACCTCGGCTTCCTTTTTCGATGCACCATCGCAATTCGGGTCGCCAGCCCCCATATATACAGTACCGATGTGATGTATCCCGGTCCGAAATGGACGAGGAGTTGGCGTCGGATAATCAAAGGATCGATGAAATGTCCTTCAAGGACCTGACTATCCGGGCTGCGGCTTCGTTAAAGCCCAAGCCTGCGAAAACAGCGACGACACCTGCCAAGGAGACCGCGCTCAAGGCCTTTGGCAAGGATGCACCCGCCAAGTCCAACACATCTTGAGGATGTACACCGGTTACGCGCCTCATTTCCGCGATTGGCGCGGACCGCCCACAGCACCATGGGAAAGGATCACGCAAATGGAAGATCTGACGAGCAAGACCGTTGCAGTCTTTTCCCGGCCGTTCACCGTTCCGGGTTTTGCCGAGACTCTCCCGGCGGGAGAGTACGAGATCGAAACGGAGTTGGTTTCACCTCCGGATCGACAAGATCCCGCAGCCTGGAAAGCCTCCGTTCTGGTGAAGCTTCATCCCCGGATATCTCATCCGGGACTTGCACGGACTCTGACTGTTTCCCTTGCCGACCTCGACCAAGCACGCGCCAAGGATAAGTTGACCGGCAGGGAGTTGTCCGACTTTTTCCTTGAAGAAATGCTGGCTGATCCGATGGTACAGCTCGTGATGAAGGCCGACGGGGTCTCAGCAGCACATCTGCGGCATCTGTACTCGGGGAGCGGGGCGCCTAATCCCAATTTGAATGCGTCGGCCTCGAAGACGCCCACGCAAAGGAAGCGGGAGGAAGAGTCGATCCTTGCCGTCGAACGGACTGCCGGGCCTTGCCCTGGCCCAGGCCGAACATGACGGCCACCGCTTATTCGGGGCGTAGATCTTGTCAGCCCCCCAAGGCTGCTGGTGCAGGAGCTGCGAAACCAGAGCAAGCTGACCCCGCCTCGGTTGCGCCCCCAGCAGAGGAGGCGCGGTTTCTGCCTGTAGAGATCGTTGCGGAGACCAGGTCTACCCCGGCGGCACCTGCCGCCGAGAACCACATCGAGATCGAGCTGGCGGGCGGTCACCGGATGCGGATCAGCGGCAGCTATGAGCCTGGGGCGCTGGCGCGGCTGATCCGGGGGCTCTCGGTGTGATCCCGGTTCCGGCGAACACGCGGGTCTGGTTGGCCGCAGGGGTGACGGACCTGCGCAAAGGCTTTGCAGCCTTGGCTGTCAATCGGCTCGCAAACTTGACCCCGTTTCGGCGTCCAAAATTGCCCTTGAAGAAGGCGAAGGCCCGGTCATGCGCGTCAAATACCATCTCCTGGCTCTCGCGCATGTAGGCCCGGACGAACATCATCCGGCTGTGACAAAGCCGGACGTGCGCCACCTTGACCGTCACCGTGACGCCCGAGATCACCACGATCTCATGGCTCCAGTCGAATTGGTAAGCTTCGCCCGGCGCATAGTAGAGCGGCACATAAGCTTCCGCTGTCACCGCGCCCCGGTTCTGCGACCAACCTTGGCAAACCGGCGAACCGCATCATAGCCATCCTCGTAGCCCAGGCCCCGCAGCTTCTCAAAGATGCGGATCAACGTCAGCCGTTCCCGCGACGGCTTGTTCGCGTTGGACGACAGGAACTGCTCAAGCTGTCCCTGCCACGGCCCGATCCGCGGCATCGGCTGGCGCTCACGCTCGTAGCTGAAGTCCGTCTCGTCAGACCGCAGGATCTTCCGGACGGTATTCCGCGACCCGTGCAGTTCCCGCACGATCTTCTTCACCGACCACTTCTGGACATAGTAGGCCCGTCTGACCCGCGCGATCGTATCCACTCGCTTCATCCCCCACTCCGCTCGCTGCCCAACAACGAACGGTCTGACAAAACATCAGGGAGGCCAAAATTGGACGCCGATACCCCGCCTTAGGGGGTCAAAATTGCACGCCGAAACACAGGCTGGGGCATCA
Organism: Rhodobacteraceae bacterium QY30; assembly: GCA_002356635.1. GTDB lineage: Bacteria > Pseudomonadota > Alphaproteobacteria > Rhodobacterales > Rhodobacteraceae > QY30. The sequence continues at coordinate 2,893,941 of CP023454.1, read as the reverse complement.
ACGTCAAGAAAGTCTATCGGATCTACAGGGAGTTGGGCTTGCAGCTGAGGAACAAGACCCCGAAGCGGCGGGTGAAGGCCAAGCTCCGAGACGACCGCGTCGAGGCGGTCGGCCCGAACGAGGTCTGGGCGATGGACTTCGTGCATGACCAACTGGCGACGGGCAAGAAATTGCGGGTGCTGACGGTCGTCGACACCTTCTCGCGGCTCACGTGCCGGTTCTGGACGTTCGCTACAGTTACCGCGGCGAAGATGTTGTGGCGACGCTCGACCGGGTCTGCGGGACGGCAGGCTACCCGAAGACGATCCGGGTGGACCAGGGCAGCGAGTGCGTGTCGCGCGACATGGATCTCTGGGCCTACCAGCGCGGGGTCACGCTCGACTTCTCGCGGCCGGGAAAACCGACCGACACGGATGTAATTGAAAAGCCTCTTATGCGGTTTTTGCCTCCCCACGGTGTCTTCGCCGCCACCTTGAGGTAAAGCGCGCATAGTCCTGCTCAGCCTGCTCGACCTGCTCGCGTTCGGCAGCCCGCCGCTCCGGAATGTTATAGTCATAGGCGATGCCGCGCCTGGCATGTTCACTCGGCATTCCCGCTTTCAGTTCAATGTTCCTGAACTTGCGGGCAAGCAAGGCTGGTCGAACCCAGATGTAGTCGGCCTCCTTCATCAGCATGTGCCAAAGGATCATGGCCAGCTTCCGGGCCGTCGCCACAGCAGCAATGTGCTTTCCTCTGCGTGCAGAGATACGCTGGAAAAAGGCGCGAAGCGGCCCGGGAGAACGGGCCGCGGCCCAAGCCGCTTCGACGAGCATGCCGCGGGCCTGGCCCCGCCCTTGCTTCGTGATCCGACCATGGTAGGCAGGCCCTTCGCCAGACTGCCGGACGCTCGGGTTCAAGCCTAGATAACCGACGAGCTTCTGCGGATCGGAAAACCGACGCACATCACCGATCGCGGCGGCGACCCCGGTAGCTACCGTCATGTCCACGCCCGGAAGGGTCATGATTCGACGAATAACGGGATCCGACAGTGCCTCGCTGGCAATCTCGGCTTCGACGACCCTGATGGCCCCCTCGATCACGTCGATCTGCCGAGGTGCTGCTCGATCGCGGCCCGCTCGTCCGGTGGAACGATCTGCTTCGATAACCACTTCCGCCCGCTGACGCCGACGAGGTTACCGTGCGGACATGGCGGAACGAGATGCGCGTGCAGGATCGACTGGATGTTATTCTTGAGGCGAACACGCTGCCGAACCAGCTGGACGCGCCGCGCAACTTGCCGTCGTAGGGCTTGTGTTCGCGCGTCAGGCACCCAGACCTCGGGCAAGAAGCCCGTCGCATAGAGCTTGGCGAGGACTGCGGCATCGATCGCATCAGTCTTGATCTTGGCATGTGCGATCATCCGCACCTGCTTCGGGTTAGCCACAATGACACGATCGACAAAGGGCGCCAAAAGCTCAGCGACAGAAGCTGCATTCCCGGTTGCTTCGATGACCACATGGTCATCATGGGTCAATTCCCGTCGGGCGAAGGCTTCCAAATGCTCGCGCTACATCGGCACGCGGCCCAGCTTAGTCAGTTTGCCTTCAAGAAGCGCGACGACTTCCGCCGCCACACGGTGGATATCCATGCCGATGATCCGCATATGCTCCTCCCTTCATGGTAAGGTTCAAGACCAGGGAGCATGCGGGCGACACGACAGTTACGGATTCGCGCAGCGCATCCGGGCTAGTCGCAGGGGCGGCCAGATAACGACCTCGAGCTCGCGGCTCATGTCAGTGCGACGGCCTGCCCGCACTTGCGTGCTCCCGGTGCCCCAAGGCCCGGATCCACGAAGCCTAACAGCTTGCGCAGCCCAGGGAACGAAGCACCGACGTTATCATGCCGGATAACGCCTTCATCGAAGCCTTCAACGGCCGCTTCCGTGCGGAATGTCTGAACCAGCACTGGTTCCTCACCCTTGCGGACGCGGCGGAAAAGTTGGAGGCTTGGCGTAGATACTACAATGAGGAACGGCCACACGGCGCGATCGGCAACAAGGTCCCGATCATGCTGACGAAATCGGGGGGCGTCACCAGCCCGTCACCCTGAGCGAAGCCGGAAAACTCTGCCTCGGGGCGGTCCAACGTTGGGGATCGGATCAATTCAACAAAGGACTCTGGTCTCAGCCGGATGAGCATCGGGGGTCACAGCACCCCAACTGAAGAACCAGGAGGTGTTCTATGGGAAACGGGAACAGACCGACACCGGAGTTTTGGCGTGAAGCGGCGCGGCTGGCGCTGACCATTTTCCGTGCAAGTCCGAACGCAACCAGGTCGCACTCCGAGCTCGCCTACCTGATGCCTCAGCCTACGCCGCCGAACTCAGCGCAAGGGTCAATCAGCTACCCCGCAAAAAACTGTCCAAGAGTCGGAGAGTAGCTCAATGTTACATTAATGTGTAAGCTTGGGATAACAAGTTTGTCGTGTTTCCTCTTAGAGTGACTCGCATATGAATAATCCAGAACGGCCCTTGCGGGCATTACAGCCTGCGCGGGCTGGAAGCGTCGATTCAATACCGAATGCAGAAATATCCCCCGGGCTAAGGCTTCTGGTCGTCGATCTGAACAACTTTGCTAGTTTCCCCACCTTGGCGATCGGGCTTCTGGTGGCCACCTTGCGCAGGCGAGGGCATCAGGTCGATGTATTATGCCCCTTAGCCCATGATGTGCCAGCAACCGAACGCGAACGGCGCGAGACCCGTATTGACCACATCCGGAGGCGGATTCATCTTTCGGACTGGACGGCGTTTCAAGGGACTCGCGACTTCCTGCGGCGTTTGGAAACGATGCGAGTCGAACAGGCGCATCCGGTGGTGCTGCGCGAAATCGGCAAAGCACTGACGAATCCGCCGGACGCCATCCTGATCTCAGCCTATCTCCAGCATTTCAATAGTGTGTCCGCTATCGCCGGGCTGACGAAGGCACGGGGCGTGCCTGTGGTGCTGGGTGGACCAATGTTCAACTTGTCCGAAGTCGCGGAAGAATGGCGCAAGATCCCCGGCGTCTCGGCGGTGGTCGGGGCCGAGGTCGATCGTGACCTTCCCGACCTTGTGGAAGCCATTTGCCGCCCGACGGACCCGCTGGCCTTTCCCGGTGTGATGCTGCCCGATGGCCGCCGCTCTGCCGCCGCCCGCCCGTTGCGCAATCTTGATCAGACGCCGATGGCCGATTTCACCGATTTTCCCTGGGATCGCTACCCCGGCCGCATCGTGCCGATGATGACGGGGCGAGGGTGCCAGTGGGACAAATGCTTATTCTGTTCGGACGTGATTTCGGTTTCGGGACGTACCTTCCGCACGCGCAGCGTCGAGAACGTGCTGCTGGAAATGCAGGAACAGTCACGGCGGCACGAGACGACGAATTTCCTCTTTCTCGACCTCAAGCTGAATTCCTGGCCTGATATGATCCGCGGCATTGCGAAGGGTGTCGGGCGCATTGTGCAGGGCGCGGAATGGATCGGCACAGTTCATGTCGACCAGCGTCCTGACAATGGACTTGCGCGCCCAGATCTTGAAGCCGCGGCGGCAGGCGGTATGCGGCGGATCTCATTCGGGCTGGAAAGCGGCAGCCAGCGCCTGCTGGACGAGATGCAAAAAGGCTCGTCGGTAGAGCGCAACTCGGCCTTCACCCGCGACGCCCATGCGGCAGGCTTGTCGATCCGCTGCACGATGTTCAAGGGCTATCCCGGCGAAACCGCCGCTGATATGGAGGCGACGGCCCGGTTTCTGGAGGATCACGCCCGCTGGCTGGATCGAGTGCGCTTCAACACTTTTACCGTGCATACAGGAACCCCTATCTGGTCGGCCCTCACACAGAAGGCAGCCGGGTCGGGCGGGCTGAGCATTGCTCGGTCGGATCACCGCCGCGCGCGCGTTGACTGCCGGACGACCGAGGCGCACACCCGCGCTTATCGGCGCGCCAAGGCACGGGCGCTGGAGATCGTCTATCAGATCAACAGCCGCCAGCTTCGCGACACTGCCCGGCAATTTGACGGGCTGATGTAATGGGGCCGGATGTCATTCGGGGATTTCTGTCGCGCACCCGCTACGCCGATGCGGCCTCAGGCAGCCCGCTGGCGCGAAGGCTTCGCCGGTTATCGGCCGCAGAGCGCAAGGAGGAAGCCCGCGCCTTTTTGGGCGCCTTCCACGATGCGAACGGGACGGGGCCTGATGCGCGGCGGACCCGCTGGGCTGAAGTGCGGCACCAGCTGAAACGCAGCGGCAGTTATGTGCATACTCCCGAAGAACTGGCCTACGGGGCGCGGCTTGCTTGGCGCAACACCGGGCGCTGCATCGGTCGGCTTTTCTGGGAAAGCCTGGATGTCGTCGACTGCCGCCACATCACCGAGCCTGACGCAATGCAGGCGCAGATCCTGCGGCACCTGTCTGACGCCTTCAGCGGCGGCCGCATTCGGTCGGTGATTTCGATCTTCGCCCCCGCCACCGGCAGCACATTGCCCCGCCTGGATCGAAAGCCCACAGATTGCGCAATATGCCTGCCATCAGCTGGCCGACGGCAAAATTCTTGGTGACCGGCAGAACCTCGAGGCCACCCGGATCGCTCTTTCCATGGGATGGACGCCGCCTGCGACGCCGGGGCGGTTCGATCTTTTGCCCTATCTGATCCGTGATGCAGAAGGTCACCGTCACCTGTGCCAACTGCCTGTGGGAGCCATTCGTGAGGTTGCGATCGTGCACCCGCAGCACGGTGCGCTGCAGGCCATGGGGCTGAAATGGTATGCGGTGCCGCTGGTCAGCAACATGATTCTGACCATCGGCGGCGTGGATTACCCCTGCGCGCCGTTCAATGGCTTTTACATGGGCACCGAAATCGCCTCCCGCAACTTCGCGGATGCTCGACGCTATGACCTTTTGACGGATGTGGCCCGCGCATTGGACCTACCTGTTGAAAGTCCGGGTCCGGCTCTGTGGCGCGACACCGCACTTGCCGAACTCAATCGGGCCGTGCTGCATTCCTTCAAGGCCGCAGGCGTCACGATGGTAGACCACCACACCGCGTCCGAGCAGTTCATGATCTTTCATGCCCGCGAACAGGCCCAAGGCCGCCGCGTCGCCGCCGACTGGCGCTGGATCGTGCCGCCGCAGGCCGCTTCGGCCTGCGAGGTGTTCCACCTGCGGATGCGCAATTTCCATCCGGTTCCAAGCTTTTACCGCGACCGGGGTGGAGATGGCCTGCGCCTGATGCCTTGGTATGGCGACCGTTACCGTTCGCGACTGTCGACCTGGTACGACCGTCTGACGCGTCGCTGGAAAAACTGGAAACGCATACCGTGGTGATTCCTTTGTCAGCCTCCAATTCCCATACGGCGGAGCGCCCAGACCAGCGGCGACCCCATGCGGTGACGGTTTGCCACAAAAGCCAGGGGAATACGTGCGCCGGTACGGGCAATTTCCGCTGCCAGTGCAATTGGATGGACGCGTTTGGCAAAGGGCAGATAGCCGCCCGCAGTCATCGGTCTGGAGCATAATCGTTCGATGATCCAGCTTTCGTGATCTGAGATCCGCCGCTGCCACGCCGTTGCAGTGCTAGCGTCGATCCCGGCAAGACGATCATGGCCATAAGAGCTGTTGATCCGCCCGACGGCCTGCATGTCAGCGCAGGGAGCGATGCCAAGGAAATCGCAGACCTGAGCTATCTGCTGTTGCGGTTCTGCCAGCAGATCCTCGAACTTCTGGATCCGCAGCCGTTCGGGCCCCAGGCGCTTCTGCCCGCAAAATGCAGCCCTTTGCGCCGCGCGCCACATCAAGGAAGCAATGCCAATCGAAAAAGAGCGTTGAACCCGTATCTCTTCCGCGGCCAATGCGCTACGCAATGATGGTCGGGCATTCGCAGGGTCTATAAAGTGGTTCTGCCAGTCGCGGTAGGATGCAATGACCGCCCGGGGATCACGTTGCATGAAGATGAACCGCGCTTTCGGAAAAGCAAGGTCGATTTCCGGAAGGCAGAACACATGTCGGGGAGTCTTTTCGCCCCAGATGCGGAGGTTCTTGACATCCTTGCCGTGCTGCCGCGCCTGCCCTAGACAATGTTGGTGAAACAAAGCATCAATTCCAGTGTGGTCGGGATCTTCTTCTGCAACAGGGGCTGGGCTGCCTTGGACATGTTCCGTTCCGTGCAAACCATAGGCGCCGTTTCGCAACCTGCTGAAATAGGCTTCGGCCATGGCTCTGCGGCCAGCGTCTGGCATTTGTTGCGCAGCAGCCCCAATTCGCGGGCGCAGATCATCGAAATAATGGGTTTCTGCTGCAATCATCACATGGGGATGTCGGTTCAGAATCTGGACCATCAATTCGGTCCCAGAACGGGCACTACCGATGATGAAAACCGGCGTCAGGCATTCTGGCATCGGTGCCTCTTTCCGCAGAGCATTCTCGTCCAAGAGAGGCGTTGAATATCGTGCAGGTCAACCCTCCAACACCAGATGACGCGCACAGCAAAGATGGATTGTTGCTTTCCGTCCTCATCGTCAGCTACAACACTTGCGATCTGACCATGGGCGCCATCGCGTCCGTGATCGAACAGGTGAGTAGCGATTGCGAAATCATCGTCGTCGACAATGCCTCCACAGATGACAGCGTCCCTCGGATCCGGGCGCAATTCCCACAAGTTACCCTAGTGGCGTTGGGGCAAAACATCGGCTTTGCCCGAGCCAACAATATGGCGGCAGACATCGCCCGTGGGCGGTATCTGCTTTTGCTTAATCCAGATACACTGGTGCAGTCCGGCGCAATTGCCGCCCTGCTGGATTTCGCATACCGCAGACCGGAGGCGCGTATCTGGGGCGGGCGGACGTTGACAGAGGAAGGCAGAATCGATCCCCTGTCCTGCGGGCGCCGGCCCAGCCTTTGGTCCGTCTTTGCGGTGGCTTCAGGATTGGCGCGTCTTTTTCCGGCTTCGCCGTTCTGCAACCCCGAAGCAATGCCGGATTGGTTCCGCGAAGACGAGCGGAACGTCGACATCGTGATTGGATGTTTTCTGATGATCGGCAGCGAGGATTGGCGGAAGTTGGGAGGATTCGATCCGGCCTATTTTATGTATGGGGAGGAAGTCGATCTTTGCCTGCGTGCCCAAAGGCGGGGAGCGTTGCCAGCAATCTGCCCGGATGCCACAATCATCCATTTCAGTGGCGCGTCCCAACCCGCCGCACCGCGTATGGCGCAAATTTTGGCAGGGCGCATCCGCTATTGTCGCAGCCATCTGCCGCCGAGGCAAAAGCGGATTGCGATCTGGTGCATTCGGGCAGGGGTCATGTTTCGCCTTTGCTTCTATATGCTCGCGCCGCCTTCCTCTCCAGGGCGAATCCGGCTGCGCCATGTCTATCGCGCGCGGCGTTTCTGGTGGAACGGCTATCCAGATTACGACGGCCAATCTGGGCCGAGTTCTTCCTGATCCATGTCTCGTTCTCAGGACAGATGTTTATTGGTACTAGGCCGTGTTGACAAACGGGATTCACGGGGCGGGCAGGATGTGATTCAAGCCGGTATCTGCGATGGAGACCGGCTTGGCACGAGACCTGATGACGAACGAGGAATGCGCGTTCCATGAGCGCTTCATCGTTGCAGTTCGCGCTCCTAACGGACGCCTGAACCATCGCCTTGTTCTAGATGGGATTTCTGGATCGCACGCACCGGGTCGCCGTGGCGCTACCTTCCAGAGGAGTTCGGCAAATGGTCGTCTGTCTTCCGGCAGTTCCGACGATGGACGTTGGCCGGGCTCTGGGAACAGATCATGGACGCTTTGAACGAGACCGGGCTGGCCCCCGACGCCCTGCAGATGATCGACAGCACCGTGGTCCGCGCCCATCATCAGGCAACGGGGCGCAAAAAGGGGACTCCGCGACAGGGTTTCGGCCGTTCGAAAGGTGGCTTCACGACCAAGATCCATCTCCGCGTCAATGGCGCAGGTTTGCCCATGAGGTCGGACATCACGCCGGGCCAGACATCGGACTATCTCGGCTTCGAACTCGTGATGTCCGATTACTTGCCCGAGCCGGCCGTTCTTCTTGCTGATCGCGGCTATGACTCTGACGATGTTCGCAAAACCATGGCAGCCCGTATCGTGGTCCCGGTTACCCCCATGCGAAAAACACGCAAGTTGCGCATCGCGGTGGACCGCAAGCTCTACCGGTTGTGTAACCTGGTCGCGCGGTGCTTCAACAAGCTGAAGAATGCTCGCCGCGTCGCCACTCGCTACAACAAGACCGCAGAAAGCTTTCTCGGCTTCATCGACATCACTTCGATCCGCCTCTGGCTCCGCCATTTATCCACATGACCTAGGCGGCGGCCTTTGAAGGCTCCTCCGTTTGCCACTATCGCCTACTTGGTGAAATAGGTGTCCACCAAGTGCTCCATGATCCTTTGAACGAAAATTCTTCGGACATGCACGTTATCGTCTCCGAGTGCAGACAAGCCGGAAGTGGAAACGATTTCAAAGCTTGGGAAATACTCGACGTTTTCGAATTTCTCACATACCAACTCTGCTGCGACGCGCAGTACTGCTTTCGAAAAAGAATTGGCTACTACCGCGTCGCCACCACAAAAGGTAGTTTGTAAGGGCACTGGGGATACTGTCAGGATAATCGTTCTCGCGGTGCCTTCCGACAATTTCTCGACCATGCGGGAAATAGTGGAGATGCAGTCTTCTACATCAAATCGCCGTAGCTCAAATCTGTTCGGATTTTTGTTTATCTCAACTCTCGGGGGGGCTTCGTTGAGATAAATCTCGTGCAATCCATCAAACCAAGATTCCACCAAACCCAAGGTTATTACCACGTTACGGGACGCTGCCAGCCCTGTCTGGTACAAGTTCGTGATTTGGCGGCGCCGTTCCATTGATCTTTGTCTTGATACGGGTCGAGAGCCAGTGGCTAACAACGCATCGACTACTTGGTCATCAGCGGTTGTATAGAGACCATGTTCATTCGCTTCTCGAGTCATGTCCTCGATGCACTGAAGCATCGTTCCGGGATTGTATTGATTGAGAATTCGATTGGGTCGCCCCGGTGCTTCTTCAGAAGGAGCGGCGAAGTTCGCTGTTGGCACTCGAAGCCCATGCTCGACCAAGACATCTTCCACCTCTCACGCGAAGCATGACCCAATGGTGAAAACAGTGTCGTTCGCTCCCAGCTGCATTTTCGTGTCGACATTGGGCAGTAGAAGTCCATGCCTGAAGCGACTGTCTTTTCTATCGGGATACTTGCGCCATTTGTTTCTGAGGGTGTTGTTAAACGCTTCCGCACCGTCAATTTTCTTCAAAGTCACAGACTCCTCTGTTCAGCCGGAAGTGAGCCCTTCGGTCATCTTGCGTGACCGTTCACTTCTTCGCAGTGCGGCTGTAGATGCGCAAGATGATTAAACGCACCGATCAGTTCGCGGCGAAGGCCGGTCGCGCCTCACTTGTCCCTGCCGATAGTAGGCGCGTTGACAACCTGGAAGAGGCGCTGGAGGCGGTCCGGTCGAGCGTATCTGCGAACTGACACCTAACGAGATGAGCCGACGATGCAGTGTGGTGCATCGCCGGGCGTCACATCATCAGGTGGTGTTTTCGATGGGTTTGTTAGTGCTTTGTGGCCCGGTTCGGCTCTTGCTTGCTGCCTCGGGGTTCAGCTTGCCCGTTAAGGATGAATCGCCGGTTAACGCTGCGTGCGCGGCATTGGCGAGATGTTCATCTTGCTGGGCGAGGCTTCCTTGCGAAAGAACCTGCGTGCGGAGTCTGAACATGGAAGACGATCTCGGCCTGATCCTGGAAGAAACGGCTCGCCTGGCGCGGGACTTCGGATTCGGTCGCACGGCCGACATGCTGGATGAGGTCCTGGAGGATCTGAGGGGCCGATCGCACCCGGATGTCGATCAGCCGCAACTCCTGAACTAGATCAGATCAGCTCGCCGCTGCCATGTCCGCCCGGGCGAACTCGACCAGGATGTCTTCCAGCGATACGGGGGCATGATGCCCCTGGGCCGGTTTGCCGACCAGGCTATCATAATGGGCCTGCGCCTCACGCTCCACTCGGTCAAGCGCACTGATGATCCGCGGGAAGTTGCCCACGGCCGACTCTCCCTGGTGCGCTGCAGCCTCCTGGCGCAGCATCTCACGGAGGTTGGCAAGTTCGAGGGCCAGGCCCACGCCTAGGAATTCTTCAAGGGAACGCATGTCACAGTCTCCGGCTGTTTGAACCGAAGGTGACAGCAGAAGGTTACTGAAGGGTTAACCCGGGCTTAGTCCTTATGCCCGACGACGCGCAGCCGCGGCTGTTTCTGGTCGGGCGCGACCTCCGGGATCGACGCGGCCAAGGTCGCTGCGAGATGATCGCCGGTGTCCGTCAGGCCGTGATGATCGGCATAGGCTTTCATGTTCAAAAGGACTTTCGTAATCCAGGAATGGTCTTTCATCTTCCGGCCTCTCAGACCTGGGCACCCCCAGGCACACCCGACACACCACACATATTCCACACTGGTTACGCAACTGACGGTTGTCCTTAGACCCATCTAGGTTGGTCCCGATTGGGCTAAGAAGTGGTGAATCATGGGCAATGTATGATACAGGCGGGACAGTCGCTGAACGCGGTCACGGATTGTTGAACTGTCGCCGCGTAACAGTCTCGCGGAAGGGGTTCGATTCCGTTAGGCGGATTTCTTTAGCCGAATCCCGATGCCAGAATCAGAGGTTGCCGGGAGAAAAACGATGCCCGCCTCCTCTAGGACCAGGCGCACGGCGATCACGTTGTAGATCATCACTGGCGGTGGACCGTCGCTGCCTTCGATCCGACGCACCGTGAACACGGAAAGCTGTGAAGCTTGCGCGAGCTGCGCCTGGGTCATTCCGATGAGGGTGCGAGCGGCAGCGATCTGGCGGCCAGTGATGTCCCGCGTGTCGAGCATCATCAATGAGGCGCCCCTCCCCAAGAGCGAACTAATTGTGGCCCCCGGATAGAAGAGCCAAGCGTATCTGGCGATGAGCTTTGGAGGAAAAGCGATGCGGGTCAGCCCGGGGGTCACGGCGACCACCCGCGACGGCGGATTTCCGCGTCCGCGAGGATCAGGGCGTTGGCCATGCCTCTCAGGTCGAAGGGTTCGGTGTCGGAAAACCAGCAGGCCTTCACCCCTTCACCGATGCTGCCATGGATCAGGACGAAAGGTTCGACGGTGCGGACGCTGAGATCCGGGCCCAGTAGATTCGTGTCGTAAAGGTAAAAGTCGAAAACGGTTTCATCTTCGACGTGGGCGAACCAGACATGCTCCGTACCGAATGCTCCGTCGAACTGGTAGGTCGGGGCGTCCTGGTGAACGGATCGCACCTCGTTGATGCAAAGGCCCCTGTCGTCGCGATAGGGTGGTTCTCCGAAATCGTCCAGGTTGTAGCTTCTCATTTCACTCGCCTCCTGTTTGTGCGCGCCAAATTGGGCGTGAGATGCGCGGAGGATCAAGACCCTTGAGAAATATCAATTGGACAGGTCGGCGATGTGTCGCCAGCAGGGGGCCGACCCGTCGGCTAAGAACGCTTCGGGAACAAACTTCGGGACTTTCTCCGGGACTCGTTGGGGTTCTGTGTCCGAAACTGGCCGCCACCGGCTGTTCACTTGCCCAGCACAAAGGCGATGGGCATGCCGATCAGCATGGTGAACAGAAAGGTAGCTCCAAGCCAGGTCACAGCGCCTCCTCCGCACCCATCGGATGCTCTGTGGAGTGGGGGTCGCGTGCGACGCCCAGCAGGTCGTTCAGGAAGACGTGAAGGGCCACAAGCGCGGCCGCCACCACGACCGACAGGTGCACCCAGAACATCGAGATGCCGAGCGCCACGGCCGTCTGCAGTCGCGTTCCCCAGGCAAAGGTGAAGCCATAGCCGATGACGACGGCCAGGAAGACCAGAATCAGCACCGCCGAAATCACATTCGCGGCGCGGCGCAGCGGGTGCGGCAGTTTTTCGACCAGCATCCGCATGCCCAGAAACTGGCCGCGCGTGTAGCTGATGCCCGCGCCGCAGGCGACGACCCACAGCATCAGGTAGCGCAACAGTTCCTCGGACCAGTAAAGCGAGTTCCCCAGTGCGTAACGGAAGATGACCTGAAGCACCCCCACGATCAGGATCACAGCGATCCCGGCAAAGCAGAAGGCTTCGATCGCAGCCACATAGCCGCGCCAAAGTTTTGACATGTCATGGATCCCCATATGCGATGCCGCGGGCCACATGGGCCCGCAGCTGCAGGCGCCTTACTTGGTGGCCGGCGTCAAGGAGCGTGCTTTCACGGCAAAGGCCGCAATCAGCGGGTTCGACGCCTCATAGCGTTCGATGACCGGTTTGAACGCGGCGGTAAGTTCGGCCTTGAAGGCATCCGAAGGGGTCACGACCGGGATCTTCAGCTCTTCCAGATGCTTCGTGATCTGGGCGTCCAGCGCTTTCACGGCCATCACCTGCGGTTCCACGATCTCGTCTGCCGCCTGACGCATGAACTGCTGCTGTTCGGGGGTCAGGCTTTCGAACTTCGCCTTGTTGATCAGAAGGAAACCCGGCCAGAAATAGTGCCCGGTCAGGGTCACGCCCTTGCCGATTTCATAGTATTTTTCGCTTTCGATCGAGGTCAGGTTGATTTCGACCGCGTCAAGCGTTCCAGTTTCCAGCGCCGAATAGACTTCGCCGTAAGCCATCGGCGTCGGGTTCACGCCGACTGCGCCCCAGGCATCCAGGAACATCTTGTTGGGGGCGACACGGGTCTTCAGGCCCTTCATGTCCGCCAGCGATTCAGCCGGTTTGCCGGTCGTCATGAAATGGCGAAGACCACCGTCATAGACGCCCAGTGCGATCTGGTTGTGCGCTTCCAGCCCGTCCATGATGGCGCGCGCCTCAGGCGATTTTGCCATCGTGACGAAGCCTTCGTAATCCGGGATCAGGCCCGGAAGCTGGAAGGCATCGATCGCCGGATCAAGCGACGCATAGGCCGACGTCGAATTCACCGTCATGTCGATGGTGCCGAACTGCACGCCCTCGGCCAGTTCCTTCACATCCCCAAGCTGGCGTGCCGGGTAGATGTCGACTTTCACGTCCCCGCCCGAGAGGCGCTCCACCGCTTCCTTGAACCGCACCGCCGTATCGTGGATCGGGTGCGCTTCGAACACCGGATGGCCCAGACGAAGGGTCACCGGCTCGGCCCAGGCCGCGCTTCCGGCCAAGAGCGCAAGGCCGACCACGTTGAACGTGAAGTACTTCATGAAATCCTCCCTAAGCGTTCTCGATTAGAGAACCACGTTCTCAAATTGACAGGATGGGCTGGGTGAGTCAATAGAGTCCCAAGCAACTCGCGAGACCGCATCTTGGAAAAGATCTCCACCGTCCGTGCCGCTGACACCTGTCTCAGGATTTTGCAGCACATCGCCTTCGCAGAAGGTCCACTGGGCGTGACGCAGATCGCGGCGCAGGTGGATACGGCCAAGGGCGCCGTGCACAAGCATCTTCGCACGTTGATCGACCATGGCATGGTCGTGCAGAACGCCCAGACATCGCTTTACAGCGTGGGCCCCAAGGTCTGGCTGATGGGGCAACGCGCCCCTCAGGCGCAGGAACTGTCTGAAATCGCCCTGCCGCTCATGCGGGCCACGCGCGACGAATTGGGCCTTGCCGTCGTGCTGAGCGTTCCGACCCCCAGATCGGCTTTCGTGCTTGCCACGCTGTCCAGCAACCAACCGATCGATATCGGCGTGAAACCCGGCAGCGAACTGTCGCTGCACGCATCCGCCCAAGGACTTGTCATGCTGGCCTTCGGCAAACCTGAACTGCGCGACGCGCTCAAACCTCCGCTTGCGAAGATCACGCCCAAGACGACAACCGACATCAATGAGATTCTTGCGGCCGTGAAGGTCGTGGCCGAACGAGGGTACTCGGTTACGCCCGAGCAGTCTCTTCTTGGCATCAACGCGCTGGCTGCGCCCATTTTCGATCGGAGCGGTACGCTGGTGGGAAGCATCGGACTGATCGGATCGGTCCAGTATCTTCATCCGCAACCGGAAGCACGACAAATCGGAGCGGTGCTCTCTCTCACCCGCCAGATATCGGAACGGTTGTGACCAGCCGCTACATCTCGGTCGGCAGCAGGCCAGCACACTTCTTCTTCCAGTTGATTTAGGTAGCCTGATTGTCCGAACATCGGCAGGAGGCGAGCGATCCTATCGAACCCTCCGTCGGCAGCGCCGGAGACAGTTATGACAACGCGCTGGCCCAGACGATAAACGGCCTGTTCAAGGCGGAAGTCATCCAGCCTCCGTGGCCCCTGGCGCAGCTTCGAGGCTGTCGAGCATGCCACTCTGAATGGGTGGACTGGTTCAACAACCGTCGCCTGCTTGAGCCCATCAGGAACATCCCGCCCGCCGAAGCCCAAACAAACTTCTACGCCTCCGGCAAACCCGGTGCGGTTCATATGATCCAGGGGCTGCCTTCCTGGATCGCCAGCTGTAAAGGCAGCTACGTCGAAACCTCCAATCTTGCCACACTACCGAAATGCAGCCGGGAGGCCGCTGCCGGGTGCCCTGTCTCCAGCCTAGGGCCGCGACCTGGAAAGAGCTTTTCGCGTAGCGTGCCTGGGGCGTAGCTCTCCTGGGCGAGACCACGCTTACGCAACACGGGCATGACGTGACGGGCGAAATCCTCGAAACTGCCGGGCAGGGTCTGGTAAGCGATGTTCACCCCGTCGATCCCGGCGTCCCGCCAGTCGCGAAGCCGGTCCGCAATAGTCTCGGGGGATCCGACAATCCGACCATTGTAGCTCATCGCCGTGCTCAGATCGCGCAGGCGCACGACCTTTCCGGGGTTGGCTTCTTCGACGAATTTGGTGAAGCCTTGGAGCCCTTGGACGTCCAGTTCGCGGACCGGCTTGTCCGGGTCAAGCGATCCAAAGTCCACTCCGAGATCGCGTCCGACATGGGCCGAAAGCGCCTCGTGATTGACCCATTCGTCCATCTCGCGAGCTTTGCGACACGCTTCGTCGTCGGTCGATCCGATCACGAATGAAAGACCTTGGAAGAACAGGATGTCGCCGGGTTTTCGGCCGACGGATTGAAGTCGCCCGTTAATGTCGGAAATGGCCCGCCGCGCCCCTTCGGCCGACAGGCTGACAATGAAGGTCGCCTCGGCGTTGCGCGCGGCGAAGTCACGACCGCTGGGTGAAGATCCTGCCTGAATCAGGAACGGCGTCCGCTGCGGCGAGGGGGTTGACATGTGCCGGCCGGTAATCGTGTAACGCGGCCCCTTGTGCCGGATCTCATGCACGCGTGCGGGATGGGCATAGCGCCCGCCCGCGGGGTCGTTCAGAACCGCGTCATTTTCCCACGACCCTTCCCAAAGTCGGTAGGCGGCGTCCACATAGTCCTGCGCCCATTGGTAACGGTCATCATGCTGTGTCAGCCCATCGTGTCCGAAGAGCTTCGCTGCCGCGGCGTTTGCCGAGGTGACAATGTTCCAGCCGATCCGGCCTCTCGTGTAGTGGTCTAGCGTCGAGACGCGGCGGGCGAATTCGACGGGATGCGCCTGGAGGATCGAAGATGTGAACATCAGGCCCAGATGCTCGGTCACGCCAGCCAGAGCGCCGACCAGGATTGAGGGGTCATTCGACGGAAAGTGGATACCCTGTTCGATGTAAATGTCGGGACGGCCCTTGTGAATCGGATCCACCCCCATCACATCGGCCAGGAAAAGACCGTCGAATCGCGCCTCTTCCAGCAGCCGCGCCAGATCGGTCCAGACCGAAAGGTCGTTGAAATTGCGTTGGCGAGTCTCCGGATGGCGCCAAAGCCCATGATAGACATGTGAGAGAGCGTTCATACAGAAGGCATTGAAGATCAGTCGTTTCGTCATGGTTCCGTCCCGAATCTACAGAGGCCGCCCTTGGGCCGCCCCCGTCATGGCTCAGCCCTTCTTATTGGGAGAAGGGCCGTCAAAAGTGATCTTGTAGTGATCGGCATATTCAATGCGCACGGCATCCCACTCGCCACTCGCCTTCGCCTCGGCATAGGCCTTGGGGTACTGCCAGCCCTCGGGCTTGGCGATGCCGTTCCAGGCATGGTCGATATCTAGCGGAAAGACCTCTGCCTGAGGATCCCAGTCGTCTGGATGCAGCACCTTCGAAATCTTGCGGTAATCGAATGGCTGCACACCGTCATTGTCGACATAGCGGTCGAGGTAACCCTCAACATTTTCCCGCGTCACAGTCAGCGACCGCCAGTTCAACAGCCGCTCGGAGGCGCGAGGGGTCCAGCCGTGGGTGACGTCATAGATACGGCCGGCAAGAGATGCGGCGGCGTAGGCCGGGCTGTTGGCCGAAGTCGCCAGTTGCTTGCCCGAATGAATGGATTTGGCCCCAAGGCTGGTTCCATCGGCCCCGACAACCAGAATATCCTCGCCGGGTATCAGCCCGGCAGCCTGGATCGCAGCGATCGCCCCCTGGGCCACGTCATCGTTCTGCGCGACGATCCCGACCACATCAGGATGACGCGTCAACAGATCTTCCGTCGCCTTGAGCGAGTCTTCGCGGTTCCATTTGCCCGGAAGCTGATCCACAAGCCGCGTCTTCGGGAAATCTCTGAAGGCATCGTCGCGGCCCCTTGATCGCTGCAGGTCGGTCAGATTGCCGTTGGTGCCGGTCACGCCGATGATGTCGCCACCGCCAAACTTCTCGGTCACCGCCTCCAGAAGCTTCGCCGTCACGGCGCGATGCGCCTCGAATTCTTCCGGGACCGTATAAAGCGTGTAGTAGTCAGAGGCTTCGAAGGGCGTGAACCAGGGCAGGCTGTCCCAAACGTTCGCCACGAAAACCTTGTTCTGTTCCGCGACGCGGCTTACGCTCTTGATTGCGCCGCCGTCGGCCAGGTTGAAGATCACGGATTGAGCGCCGCTGGTGACCTGCTGTTCGAACTGGTTGAACTGGCGTTCGCCATCGAACTGGCTGTCGAGGCCGACGTAGGAGAACCCAAGATCCTTCGTCGCGGCCTCGAATGCGCCGTTCAGGATCTGGTTGTATTCGTTCGACATGAAGGCCGATATGAACGCGAGCTTTCCATTTGGCGATGCGACTGCGATCTGTGGAAGGCCGGCCGCTGCGGCAAAGGCGGACGCCGCTGCCCCTGCGGACGCCATGGCCAGGAAGTCCCGCCGCGATACGCCGTGGGTATCAAGACGGTCCATGTAATGGTCGACGACCCTGGGGTTGTCGAGAGTGTGCATCCATTTCGGAAGATTGAACTTTGTCACCTTGTGATTTCCTTTGCCTATCGTGCTCACTGCGCCGGTTCGACGATGCGCGGCGCCGGCTGGTTCTTGAATGCGCCGCGATAGCGCGCCGCCGGATGGCGGGAATTGACCTTGGCGCCTTCGCCGAACAGCTTTTCGCGGTAGGTGCCGGCGGCGTAGTCGCGCTGCGCAAGGCCGCGTTTCTGCAGTTCGGGCACGACATGTTCCGCGAATTCGATGAACGAGGCAGGAAGCCGGTGGTAGCTGACGTTGATCCCGTCGATCCCTGCCTGCTGCCAGGTTTCAAGCGTGTCGGAGATGCTTTCGGGCGTGCCGACGATGTTGCCGGCATTGGCATAGATTCGTCCCAGGTCCTTGACGCGCGGCGTGACGCCTGGATTGGCATCCTCGAAGGCGCGGATGACGCCCTGAACGCCTTGGATCTCAAGCTCGTGCACGGGCCGGTCGGGCTCCAGCAGTCCTAGGTCGATCCCGAGATCCCGGCTCAGATGGGCAAGATAGCCGTCCTCGCTGATGTCTTCGGCAATGTCGCGCGCTTTCCGATGCGCTTCGTCCTCGGTGCCGCCGATGATGAAGGACATGCCTTGGATGAACTTCAGATCCTCGCGCCGACGACCGGCTTGCAGCAGATAGCGCGTGGTTTCCTCGATCTGGCGGCGCGCGCCTTCCGGTGACTGCGCCACGATATAGGTGCCTTCGGCGTTGCGTGCAGCGAAGGCGCGGCCTGCGGTCGACGACCCGGCCTGGAACAGCACCGGCACACGCTGCGGCGAGGGTTGCGACAGGTGCGGACCAAGCACCCGATAGCGTTCGCCGCGATGGTCGATGCGGTGGATCTTGTCGGGGTCGGCGTAGCGGTTCCCGGCCTTGTCGGCCAGCACCGCGCCGTCGTCCCATGACCCTTCCCACAGCTTGTAGACCACATCGATGTATTCGTCGGCCCACCGATACCGTTCGTCATGGGCGACAATCCTGTCGAAGCCGAAATTCTGCGCGGCGTTATGGCTGACCGACGTCACAAGGTTCCAGCCGATTCGGCCCTTGGATAGATGGTCAAGGGTCGAAATCTTGCGGGCGAAGTTGAAGGGATGTTCCTGTAGGATCGAACTGGTCAGTGTCAGTCCCAGCTGTTCGGTCGACCCGATCAGCGCCGTGATCAGCGCGCCGGAATCGTTGATCGGGATCTGCACCGCCTCTTCGACATAGGTGTCCCAGCTTGCCTTGTAGGCCGGGTCGACGCCGATGATGTCGGCACTGAACAGCGCGTCGAACTTCGCCTTCTCAAGCGCCTTGGCCAGCGTGGTCCAGGTTGCCAGGTCATTGAACTCGGTCTGAAACGTATCGTTGCGACGCCAGAGGCCATGGTGGATGTGCGAGACGGCGTTCATCACGAACCCGTTCAGGATTAGTCGTTTTGCCACGATTTGGCTCCTTGGTATTGATGACTTACTTGACCACTTGGCCGGCGTCGGACGTGCGGCGGACCAGCACTGCGGCGATGACGACCAGGCCTTTGATGATCATTTGCAGGAATTGCGACACGCCCATCAGGTTCAGGCCGTTGTCGAGGATGGCGATGATCAGCACGCCGATCAGCGTCCGATGGACGCCGCCCACGCCCCCCGCAAGCGAGGTGCCGCCAACGACGATCGCGGCCAGACTGTTCAGCAGCAGGTCGGATCCAAGCGAGGGACCCGCGGCGCCAAGACGCGCCACCGCAAGGATCGCCCCTAAGCCCGCCAGCAACCCCGAAATCGCAAAGGCATAGACCTTGTAGCGCGTGACCGGGACACCGGCAGTTCGGGCCACCTGCTCGCCGCCGCCGATCAGATACATGTAGCGCCCGAAGCGGGTCCGTGCGCCGATGAAGACCATCACCGCCCACGCCAGAATGGCCCAAAGCGCGATGTTGGGCAGGCGCGGGATCAGCTGGCCAATGGCGATGTCTTCGAAGCCGACGGCATTGAACTGGATCGCGCGGCCATCCAGAAGCGTCAGCGCAATGCCGGAAAATACCGAAAGGGTTCCCAGCGTGACGATGAAGGACGGGATGCGGCCCTTGGCATAGATCAGGCCGTTGACCGTCCCCAGTGCAGCGCCCAGAAGGGCCGCGAAGGGCAACGCCAGGTAGCCGATGTCATAGGCATTCAGCACGGTGATGCTGGTCGCGCCCACTAGCAGGACAATGGCGCCAACCGACAGGTCGATGCTGCCCATCAGGACGATGAAGGTTGCCCCAAGGCAGACGATCAGCAGCGTTGCCGCCTGCCCGCTGACAGCCGAGAAGTTGCGCAGGGTGGCGAAGGCGCTTGTGCTCAGGCTGAAGAAGACGAACAGCGAAAGCACGACGCCAATGGGGAACCAAAGCCCTGCCTCCATGCGCCCGAAAAGTCGGGTAACAGCGGCAAGGGGCGACGTGCGGGGCGAACTGGCAGAAAATGTCATTCGGCGGCTTCCAGAAACTCGGTTTTAAGGGACGGGTGGTCTGCGCGCGGGCTTTTGCCGCTGGGCAGCATCCGCGCTACAAGATCTTGTTCTTCGGGCTTTGCGTGGGCCGGAGCCTCAATTTCGGACGTCACGCCGCCGTGCTGCATGATCAGGATGCGGTTCGACAGACCCAACAGTTCCAGCAACTCGTCGGTGATCAGAATGATGGCAATGCCCTCGTCCGTCAGGTCGCGCAGGATCCGATAGATCTCCTGCTTTGCGCCGGCGTCGACGCCGCGGGTGGGGTTATCAAGGATCAGTACTTCGGGCCGCCGTTCGATCCAGCGCGCTAGGACGACCTTCTGCTGGTTTCCTCCCGACAGGCGCTGCATCGGCAGACCGGGTGTCGCCGAACGAATGGCCAATGCGTCGATATGTGCCTGCGCAACGCGCCGTTCCTTGCGATGGAGCCACAGCCCCAGGAGCGACGAAAAGATGTCGCCGCTGCCGATTGACAGGTTCCACCCGACTGGGAAAGCGGGGATAATGCCTTCCACCAGCCGCTCGGCCGGAATGTAGCCAAGGCCCGCGCTGATCAGGCTTTCCACATTCGGCCGCGCTGCGGGACGACCGCCCAGCGACACTTGGCCTTCCAGCGGGGGCGTAACGCCGGCGATGGCCTTGCCCAGTTCCGATTTGCCGGAATCCAGCAGTCCACCGATCCCGAGGATCTCGCCCGGCTGAACCGACAGGTCCACGACCGGCCCCCCCGCCGACAGTCGCACGCCTTCGACCTTCAGCGCCGGCGACTTGTCGGACCGGGCGTTCTGGCGCCCTTCGTAATAATAGTCGGCGGCGCGTTCCCGCCCGACCATGTGGCCGTGCAGTTCGTGTTCGTTCGTTTCGGACGGGGTGACACGGGTGACGATCTCGCCATCCTTCAGGACATAGATGATGTCCGAGATGTTGAGCACCTCGCTCAGTCGATGTGAAACGAACAAAAGCGATCCGTAGGCGCGCACCTTGCGGACGAGGTCGAAGAACGCTTCTTCGTCGCGCCGGTCAAGTGCCGAGGTCGGTTCATCGAGAAGGATCAGCGGTTCCTTCAGCCCGCGAAGCAAGGTCGGCGTCAGGCAGGCGCGGGCGATCTCGATCGACTGGCGGGTCGAGAAATCATAGTCTCCTGTCTGTCGGCGCACGTCCACATCAAGGCCTGCTTCCTCAATGATGCGGTGGGCGGCAGCGATCATGGCCTTGCGGTCGACCCACTGGCCGAACCGGGTGAAGCGCGCCTCCTCTCCCATCAGCAGATTCTCGTAGACCGGCACGTTGTGGACCAGCGACTGTTCCTGGAACACGCGGGTCACCCCCAGCATCGCCGCGTGACTGTTGCTGGTCGGAGCGTAGACGTTTCCCGCAAGCCGCAACTCGCCGCTGTCGCTTCGCGTCAGGCCGCTGAGTATGTTGAACAGCGTGGATTTTCCTGCGCCGTTCTCGCCCACCAATGTTACGACGCTTCGCCTTGGAACATCGAAGCTAACATCGGTAATCACTTTCACCGGACCATAGGACTTTGAAAGCGCCCGTACTTCCAGAAGGTTTCCGACCGCATCGCTTTCCGGCCGAACTTCTTCCTGCTGATATGATGATGGCATGCGTTCGTTCCTGAATGAGACTGTGTCCGCCGACACTTGAGCCGTTTTCATACCGCCGGGAATGAAAGCAGAG
This sequence comes from Rhodobacteraceae bacterium QY30, assembly GCA_002356635.1. GTDB lineage: Bacteria > Pseudomonadota > Alphaproteobacteria > Rhodobacterales > Rhodobacteraceae > QY30. The sequence continues at coordinate 2,872,499 of CP023454.1, read as the reverse complement.
CGTTTGCCGATGGATTTCTTGCGCCAAGGATGAAGTTAATCCATCTGGCGGGCAAGAGATCAGCTTTCCAAAGAGACGCTTCGGAATAGCCGGGGATTTTCAAATGCGGTTTGCATTCACGCCAGATTTTTCTTTACGAACGAATATGGGCCTTTTTCTGCCTGGATCCCATAAAGGCCGGAGTGGCGCAGGACTTCCGAATCAAGGCCCCTCAAATCTCGCGGAAAATTATTCCAAGTGCCGGCGGGAAAATGGGCCCCTGATGCTGCGTGAGAATTAAATTCGCAAGTCAGGTGCGCGGTTGGAAACTTCCGATGGAAAATGAAGAAAAAACAAAAGACGATTTCCGTTGTCGTGTTTTGCGAAATTTGCCATTTTTGGGACCAATACAAACCGATCCCGGAGCATGACTATGAAGTTCTTCGACACCGCTAGCCGGTGGTTCGACGCCGACAACAGCCGTTCGGTCGACACCCATCTTGCGCGCCTGGACACAACCAGTGTGTCGCGTCGCGACTTTTTGGCAATGACCTCCGCCGGGGTGGCCGCGACTGCCTTCGCGGGGGCGGCGGGCTTACCCAGCGTTTCTCTGGCATCGACGGATGGCAAGCTGGCGTATCTGGCCTGGACAAGCCGTGTCGAATTCATGATCCAGGCCAGCCGCGCGACCGAGGCGGCAACGAAACAGTTTGGATTCAACTACACCTACCTCGACGGCCAGATCGACAGCCAGAAACAGCTTGACCAAGCCGAACAGCAGCTGGGAGCGGGCGTAAACGCGATCATCCTGCACGCACCGGACGGCAGCGCCGTTCGCCGGATCGCCGAGCTTGCTGGCAAGAATAATGCTTTCTTCTCAAATGTTTGGGCGACGATGCCTTGGCTTACCCCTTTCGAGGTGGGTGACTACTACGCGCTTTACGCGGTGCCAGAAGAATTCACAGCCCATCGCGCGGTGACGCGGATCCTCTTGGACGAAGTCACCAAGCGTTTCGGCGGCGGCAAGATCATCGGCGTCACCGGCGTGCCGGGATTTACCACCGACACCGTGCGCAGCCGGGGTCGCGATGCGGCCTTCGCCGAGTTCCCGAAGACCCAGCTTGTCGACCAGCTGCCGGGCCTCTTCAACCGCGAGGATTCTCTCAACGCGACGCAAGACCTTCTAACCCGTCACAGCAACATCGTCGGCGTCGTAGCCCAGAATGACGACGTTGCGATGGGGGTGATCGCCGCCTTGAAGGCGGTGGGCCTGCGCCCGGGTGAAGATGTTCTGGTTGTCGCCGCGGACGGAACGGCTGAAGGGTTGCTTGCCGTCAAGTCAGGTCAGCTTCTTGCGACGTCCGCCAATTCGCCGGCTTACCAGGCGGGTCTTTTCTCCAGCCGGCTTTATGACGTGCTGAATGGCTGGAAGCCGCGCGCTTCGGAAAGGATGCAGAACTGGAAATCCCTGATCGTCACATCTGAAAATGTCGACGGCTATATCAAGCGTCATGTCGAGAATGGCGATGTCCTGCCTTTCGATTACAAGAAAATGTCGAAAGTTCTTCACCCAGACGACTGGGACCCGCAGGCCGAAGTGACGCCGCTGGATATCGATCACGAATGGGAAGGATTTGAAAAGCCGAGCGGCTGGAATTATCCGGAACCCTATGCTGCCGCGAAAAAGAACGGCGAATGGGAAGCGGTGAAGCAGGAATATGCGGATCACTACAAGATCCTTTTCGAAGGACCTTCCCCCTTCGAAAAGGGTTGACCGCATCACATGGAAAAGGTCCCTCGCCGTGGCGAGGGACCGAGGGCTTTGAAATGTCTTTGTTCGCAGATCAATTAAAGCTGCCGGTGCTCATCATAGGGGGCGGGCTTGCTGGGGCTCTTGTGGCCGCGAACCTGCTGAAGGAAGATCCGGAACGGCGCGTGATCGTCATCGAGCCCGCCGCTGAGTTGGGCCGGGGCATGGCCTACGCCCAAGGCTGCGATCTGCATCAGGCCAATGGTCCGGCCAGCGGGCTCAGCGCTGACCCGGATGACCCGGCTCATTTCGCGCGCTGGTTGGACATGGCGCGGCAGGGGGCACTTTGGCCCGCGGCGCCTGCCAGCACACTGTCAGCGGACATCTTTCCCCCTCGTTGGCTCTACGGCATCTATGTCGGCGAGATCCTTGCCGGTGCGGCGCGTCAGGCCGCGCACCTGCCGCGTCATGTCAGGGACACCGCCACTGACTTGCAAACGACCCCATGCGGTGTGCGGGTCACGCTGTCGGGTGGTCAGACACTGGAGGGAAGCCACGCAGTGCTGGCGACTGGCCTGCAATTCCGCACTGCACCTGCCGAAGCCCCGCCCGCCACGATCGGCGCCTGGGACACGTCGACCCTGTCGCGCCTCAGTCCGGATGCCCGCGTCGCCATCATCGGCGCAGGGCTGAGCATGGTCGATGCCATCACTTCGCTTGCCGTTGTGGGCCATCGGGGGTCGATCAGTGTCTTCTCGCGGCACGGCCTGCGACCGCACCCGCGCCGGCTGTCGCGCGAATGGCCAGAATATCTGGCTGAGATCCCCGACAAGACCACCCTGCGCCGGATCTTCGCGCGCGTTGTCCGCGAATGCCGCGCTGCCATTGCGCGAGGGGAAGACTGGCAGGCGCCGCTGGATCGGGTTCGCCCCCATATCGCCCGTTGGTGGCATGCTTCGTCCGACGCGGAAAAACGCCGCTTTCTGCGTCATGTCCGCAGCATTTGGGAAACCCACCACCATCGCGCCCCACCGGAAGGCCACAGCCTGGTCGAATCTGTCCTTGCTGACGGACGGTTGGTGCACACCGCCGCGACCGTCGTTCAGGTGCAAGGAATCCCGGACGGCACCGAGGTGGTCTATTCACTTCGCGGTCAATCCGTCGTCCGGCGCGAGGCTTTCGATGCCGTGATCGTCTCTAGCGGAGTGGAATACGACTGGTGCCGGATCTCCACACCCTTGGTCGCGAACCTCAACAGACGCGGCCTTGTCCGCCCCGGCCCGCTGCGACTTGGCATCGACGCAACCCCGGACGGCCGGGTGATCAATGCTTCGGGCCAGGTGCACGACAGGCTGCTGACCCTGAGCCACGCGTTGCGCGGCCTCTGGTGGGAAAGTACCGCCATTCCCGACATCGCCCGGCAGGCGCGTGACATCGCGGTCCAGATCGCCGTGGGCCAGGCGCCCCCAGCTTAACCCGTGCAGTTCGCCGGAACTGCGTCCTGCCCTCACAACCAGAAAGCTGCAAATGACACAGATCGACACTGCATGGGGCGCGGGCCCCGGAGCCGACTATGACAGCCTGGCCGCCCGTTTCCGGCCCGTTCTGGCCGAAATCACCGACGCATTCGGGCATCGCGAACGGGATAGAATTCAACCGCAGGCCCAGATCCGGAAGCTGAAGGACATCGGCTTCACCGCCCTGCGCCTGTCTCAGGCAGAAGGCGGCTTGGGGATCACGCTGCCCGAACTGTTCAACCTGGTGATCGAACTGGCCGAGGCGGATTCCAACGTCGCGCAGTTGCTTCGCGTGCATTTTGGCTTTGTCGAGGACATCCTGAACCAGCGTGATCGCGGCCGCCGAGCGCGTTGGGCCCCGCGTCTGACGCGCGGCGACCTCGTGGGCGTCGGCTTCACCGAGATCGGCGAAGCGCAGGCGGGCCTATTTTCCACCCGCGTGACGAAGGCAGTCGAAGGACTGCGCCTCACGGGGCAAAAGTTCTACACAACCGGCACGCTCCATGCCGACTGGATCGACGTCGCGGCCACCGACGACCAGGGCGAAACCGCCTTTGTCTTCGTCTCGCGCCATGACGCTGGCGTTGCGGTTACCGACGACTGGGACGGGTTCGGCCAGCGTCTGTCGGCTTCGGGCACTACAACGTACACAGATGTGCCCGTCGATCCGCAGGATGTGTGGACAGGCGAAGAGCGTTTTCGCTATTCGACCGCGTTCTACCAGCTTTACCACCTGGCCACGCTGGTCGGGATCGGCCGGGCGCTTGTGCGCGACACCGTTGCCGAAGTCGCCAAGCGCCGCCGCACCTTCAGCCACGCCGCGGCCGACGTGCCCAAGGCCGATCCGCAGGTGCTGCAGGTCGTCGGCAAGCTGCGTTCGCAGGTCTATGCGGCGCAAGCCATCGTTCTGAAGGCCGCCGAGGCGCTGGAGCGCGCGTTCGCCGTGCGCTTTGCAGGAGATGCTGCCGCCGAAGACCAGGCGAACGCCGTGGCAGAGCTTGAATCGGCGCAGGCGCAATCCGTCGTGATCGACCTGATCCTCGCTGCCACCACCGGACTTTTCGACGCGCTGTCCGCCTCCGCGACCCGCAGCGCGCTGGGGTTGGATCGGCACTGGCGCAATGCCCGCACGCTCGCGTCACATAACCCGCGAATCTACAAGGACCGGATCATCGGCGACTATGCGGTGAACGGCACCTTGCCCCCCTATCAATGGTCGATAGGTATCCAGAAGGGCGCTGCCTGACACCCTCGCTATCCCCCATTCACGAAGGAAATCATTATGTCACTTTTGAAGGACTCCGTCTGGCTGGTCACAGGCGCATCTTCCGGGTTCGGGGCCGAGTTCGTGCGCCAGGCACTGGAAGCGGGGCACCGCGTCGTGGCGACCGCCCGCAACCCCGACACGCTGCACCCCCTGAGCGAGCGTTTCGGCAATCGCGTGCTGGTCTTGCCGCTGGACGTCACGGACGGTGCCGCGCGCGATGCCGTGGTCCGGCAGGCCGAGGATCACTTCGGCCGCATCGACGTTCTGGTGAACAACGCAGGCTTCGGCTACCTGGCCGCGCAGGAAGAGGGCCGCGACGAAGACATTCGTCAGCTGTTCGACGTGAACGTTTTCGCCCTTGCCGCGCTAACCCGTGCCGTCCTGCCGGGAATGCGCCAACGGGGCCATGGTCACATCGTGAACCTCAGCTCGGTGGCCGGCCTCGCTGCCAAAGCCGGTGTCGGCTATTATGCCGCGTCGAAGTTCGCGGTCGAGGGGCTGTCCGAGGCGCTTGCCGATGAGGTGGCGGAATTCGGGATTAAGGTCCTGTTGGTCGAACCCGGTCCCTTCCGCACCGACTTTGCCGGTCGCTCCATCCTGTCCACCCCGGAGTCCGGCGCCTATCAGGGCAGGGTCGCGCGGCAGCGCCCGACATCCATATTGGAAAGTGCCGGGCGGGAGGACGGCGATCCGGTCGAAGCGGTGCGACTGGTTCTGCTGCAACTGGCGAAGGAAGACCGCCCGCTGCGCCTGATCCTTGGCCGCGCGGCGGTGCAGCGCGCGCTGGAGAAGCTTGAACCCCTTGTTGCCGACATCAGCGCGCAAGGCGAATTGGCGGCACAAGCCGACCGGCCGATCTGACCGCAGGGAACAGCGCAGATCGACAGGGTCCGGACGCCGGGCCCTGTTGCCCGCTGGTCGTCAGCCCATTGCCACTTGGCGTCCCGCAGGGGATCGGCAACGGCGGTAGAGAAAACCTCCCCCACAGAGGTCCGACGGGGCAGAGAGTTTCCCTGTGAGTGCCAATCTTCAGAATGGCGTTTCCGTGAAATCTCGTCAAAAATGATCGTGTATAGACCCTGGCCCGACAGCGGCCGTTCAGCACGAGATTTTCATGACCTTTCGGAAACTTCCCGCGTCCTTCGCCCTCGCCGCTCTGATCAGCGGTTTTGCGTTGCCTGCCTTTGCCGAATCCCTGCGGATCGGCTGGCAGCAGATCGTCGAGCCTTCCCGGGTGCCGCAGGCCGACAAGACCTATGAAGCCGCGACCGGCGCGGAAATCGAATGGAGCCTGTTTGGCGGTGGCGCCGACGTGATCGCCGCGATCGCCGCCGGTTCCGTCGACATCGGCTATGTCGGGTCTTCGCCCCTGACGGCCGCGGCGTCGCAGGGCCTGCCGATCGAGACGATCTACATCGTTGGCAATATCGCCGAAGCCGAGGCGCTGGCGGTGAAGGGCGTCGAAAAACCCGAAGACCTGAAGGGCAAGAAGATTGCCACGCCCTTCGTCTCGACCGCGCATTATTCGCTGCTGACGGCGCTGAAGCATTGGGGTGTCCCGGCCAGCGACGTGCAGATCCTGAACCTGCGGCCGCAGGAAATCGCTGCCGCATGGGAACGGGGCGACATCGACGGCGCCTATATCTGGGATCCGGTCCTGAACCAGATCAAGACAACGGGCGGCAAGGTCCTGGCCGACAGCGCCGATGTGGCGGAATGGGGCGGGCCGACCTTTGACGCCTGGATCGTGCGCAAGGACTATGCAGAGAAGCATCCCGAGATCGTGCGCGCCTTCGTCAAGGTGACGGGGGAGGCGACCGATGCCTATCTGGCCAACCCCGAAGCCTGGGGCCCCGACAGCGATCAGGCGCGCAAGATTGCCGCTCTGACCGGCGCCCCTGTGGCCGACGTGCCGGCGCTGCTGAAGGGTTATGCCTTCGCCGGGCTGAAGGACCAGTCGTCCGCAGCCTTCCTGGGCGGGGCGACTGCCGCCGCCGTCAAGGCAACGGCGCAGTTCCTTCAGGAACAGGGTTCGGGCACCGCGAAGGACGACTATTCGGCCTTCATCAACGCGGGCTTCGCCGAAGCGGCCCTGAAATAGGAAAGGGCGGGCCGGTGCCCCTGCGGACCGGTCCGATTCCGACATGTCGCTCCTCAGGCTTTCTCAGGTATCGCTGCAGTACGGCCCCGCCGAAGGGCGGGACGTTCCGCCCGTCCTGCAAGGGATCAACCTCGACATCCGGCGCGGGGATTTCATCTCGGTCATCGGGCGGTCGGGGTCGGGCAAGACCTCGCTTCTGAACCTGGCCGCAGGGTTCCTTTCGCCCAATCTTGGCCGGATCGAGATCGACGGCCGCCCCGTCACCGGGCCTGGCGCGGAACGCGCGGTGGTCTTTCAGGACGACGCCCTGTTTCCCTGGCGACGCGTCGAAGACAATGTGGCGCTGGCCCTGAAACTCGCGGGGGTGCCGCGCGAAGACCGGCTGGTTCGGGCGCATCGCTGGCTGGCCGACGTCGGGCTGGACGGGCAGGGCGCAAAACAGGTCTGGGAGCTTTCGGGCGGTCAGCGGCAGCGCGTCGGCATCGCCCGCGCCCTGGCGGCCGAGCCCGAGTTCCTGCTGATGGACGAACCGCTGGGCGCACTGGATGCCATGACCCGCGACCAGATGCATGAACTGCTGCTGCGGCTTTGGCGCCAAAGCCACGCGGGCGCGCTTCTGATCACGCACAGCGTCGAAGAGGCGCTGTTCCTGTCGACGGCGGTTGTCGTTCTGGCACCCGATCCGGGCCGGATCGTTCTGCACGAAGAGTTCGGGTATGGCCGCCGCTTTCTGGATGGCGAAGACCCCCGGGCGTTGAAATCCGAACCCGGTTTCATCGCCGCCCGTGAACGCCTTCTGTCCGCGATCTACCAAGAGGAGCACGCCTGAAATGACCGATCAGAGTCTTCGCATCCCGCCAGCGGCGCCACCCCGGCGCCAGCCCTGGACCTTGGTTCTGGGCATCGCCACCATCCTTGGCATCGTCGCGGTCTGGTCCGTCGCGGTGGCCCTGGGATGGCGCCCGTTTTCCCGCCAGCGTCGGACGGCGCTCAGGCGGGCGGGTCTGCACGGCAGTGCCCATCCGACGTTGATCCAGCGCAGCGGGGCGGGCCTCTGGCGCCTGTGGACGGCGATTTTGGGCGGGCGTGATCAGGGTGTGGAACGGACCCCTGACGCGCCGTCTTGCCGCGGACTGCCGCAAGAAGCATGCCTGAAATGACCGATCAGACCCTTCAGATCCCGCCAGCGGCGCCTCGTCGGCAGATGCCCTGGACCTCTCTGCTGGGTGTTGCCACCATCCTGGGCGTCGTGGCGCTCTGGTCCCTGGCAGCCGGCCTGGGCTGGGCCTCGCCCGTGTTCCTGCCAGCACCCGGGCGTGTCTGGGCGGCGCTGATGCGGGCGGCCACGGACGGATATGCCAACGCGACGCTGTTGCAGCACGTCGGCGCAAGCCTGTGGCGTGTCATGGCGGCGCTGGGCTGCACCATGGCGCTGGGGGTGCCGATCGGGCTGCTGATCGCCACCTCGCGGGTGGGACGTGGCATCCTTGATCCGCTGATCGAATTCATCCGCCCGCTGCCGCCGCTTGCCTATCTGCCGCTGATCATCATCTGGTGCGGCATCGGCGAGCCGTCAAAGATCCTGGTCATCGGCCTTGCCATGCTGGCGCCCATCGTCATCTCGACGGTTTCGGGGGTCAGGGCGGCGTCGGAAAGCCAGATCCGCGCGGCCCGTGCCTTTGGCGCCACGCGCGGACAACTGGTGCGCGAGGTGATGCTTCCGGCGGCGCTGCCTTCGATCTTCACCGGGATGCGGATCGCGCTTGGCGCAGGCTGGACGACCCTCGTCGCCGCCGAACTGGTCGCAGCGACGCGGGGTCTTGGCTACATGATCCAGTCGGCGGCCCAGTTCCTTGTCACCGACATGGTCATTGCCGGGATCCTGGTGATTTCGGCGCTGGCCACCGTTTCCGAATTCGCCCTGCGCGCCATTGAACGCCGGTATCTGCCGTGGATCGGCAGGGCCTGATACGAAGGACTAGCCATGATCTTGCCTGACATCTTCTGGTTCCTGCCCAGTTCGGGCGACACGCGCTATCTGGGCACCAATGACTATGGCCGCACGCCAACGATCCCCTACCTGCAAGAGATCGCCGTGCGCGCCGATCGTCTGGGCTATGACGGGTTGCTGATCCCCACGGCGTCGCAGTGTCTGGACCCATGGGTGGTGGCCTCGTCCCTGATCGGGGTGACGGGCCGGATCAAGGTTCTGGTTGCACTGCGCACGGCCATCATGTCGGCGACGGCCTCGGCCCGGCAGGCGGCCACACTGGATCAGGCGCTTGAGGGGCGGCTGCTGTTGAACGTCGTCGTGGGCGGCGATGCCGAGGAACTGGCGGCCGACGGTGTCCTCTACGGCCACGACGACCGCTATGCGGCGGCGGATGAATTCCTGCAGGTCTGGAGGCGCGTCCTGTCGGGCGAGGAGGTGACGCTGGAGGGGAAATTCACCCGCGTCAGCCGGGCGCGGAACGTGCATGCGCCGGTGCAGAAACCCTATCCGCCGCTGTTCTTCGGCGGGTCTTCCCCCGCCGCGCATGATCTGGCGGCCCGGCATGTGGATGTCTACCTGACCTGGGGCGAACCGGCCGAGGCCGTGGCCCGCAAGATCGCCGATGTCCGCGCCCGCGCCGCCGCGCAGGGCCGCGAGGTGCGCTTTGGCATCAGGCTGCACGCGATCGTGCGCGAAACCGAAGCCGAGGCCTGGGCCGCCGCCGAACGGCTGATCGCCCACGTGTCGGATGACGACATCGCCCGCGCCATGGCTGCCTTTGCAAAAATGGACAGCGAGGGGCAGCGCCGCATGTTCGCCCTGCACGGCGGCCGTCGCGACCGGCTGGAAGTGGCGCCGAACCTCTGGGCCGGCGTCGGGCTGGTGCGGGGCGGTGCGGGAACGGCCCTGGTCGGCGATCCGCTGACGGTGCGCGCCCGGATGCGGGAATACCAGGATCTGGGCATCGAAACCTTTGTCCTGTCGGGCTATCCGCACCTGGAAGAGGCGCAGCGATTTGCCGAACTGATGTTCCCGCTTCTGGGAAAGACCCGCGTGACCGAGGTCGGCACGTCGCGCACGGGCGGCGCCAATGATGGACGGCGGTGACGGGGACCGGCCGCGACCCATACTATTTCAGGACCCTCCTTCCTTCGCTGGCTCCGCACCCGGGACGACTCTGACGTGACAGCTTTGTCGGCAGAGCGACATACGGCAGATGAGTGTCCCGCTTTTTGCAGACCTGGACGGACTCGTGCTGGCGCCCCCCATGAGAACGGCAGCACCGCCGGCAGCAATCAGAACCATGCCGCCGATCGTCCAGAGGTCAGGCACTTCGCGGAAGAAGACGAAGCCCCAGAAGATCGCGAAGATCATGTAGCAGTATTCGAGCGTCGCGATCACGGCGGGCTGCGGCGACTGGTAGGCATGCGCAACCCCGATGGCCACGCCCGTCATCAACAGTGAAAGCAGGACGATGACGCTCCAGTCCTGCAAGCTCATCGCCTGCCAGCCGGAGAGAAGGAAAGGAAAGTCCACCGCCGGCACCGGAATGCCCATCTCGATCAGCGCCGCCGCAACGCCGCCGAAGCCAAGGAAGGCCACGTTGAGCCAGAAGCCCATCGCGACGGACCCGGTCGACAGGCAGCGGGCACGGGTGACGATGGCCGCGCAGGCATAGAAGAACGCCGCTGCCACCGGCAGCAGGATCACCGGCGTGAAGGCCGCGCCGAAGGGCCGCACGATCAGGAGCAAACCGGAGAAGCCGACCAGGATCGCCAACCACTGCATGAGTGCGATCCGCTGTCCGAGCACCAGCGCCGACAGGCCGACGATGAACAAGGGTGCGGTGTAGAAGGCCGCCCCCATCAGCGACATGTCCATCAGCGCCAGCGCCGGATACATCGTCAGATACATCAAGATCAGCGCCAGGCTGCGCAGCGCGATCCAACCGGCTCCTGCCGTCCGGACCTGCCCACGTGCCAGGACGAATAGCACCGGCAGCACCAGAAGCGAGCGCAGCACCCAGATCTGCCAGAGCGAGATCCCCGCACTCCAGTTCTTGATGATGGCATCCGTCAGTGCCATCGCGAAGACGGCCGGAATAATGGCGAGGACGCCTTGCGGCAGATGGTTCATCGAAGCTGTTCCTGCATGGCGCTGGATCCGGGTCGCAGACTTTGCGAACTCCGCCGCCGAAAAGCAAGGCGGTCTTTCTATCATCCGCCAGAGGCAACGATGTTACGACGGACCGATCCAGGAGGTGGAGTCTACTGTCGAAGGCAGGCAGAACCTACGCAACCTCGTGAAGGGTTTCCGACGTGCGTCTGCGCGACAACGCTAACGCCTGGGATTCGCCAGCCCCCCAATTGTTGCGAAGCAAAAGCGACACATCTTTCCACTACACTCAGACCTCCATTGGCCTTTCTGTGTAAGGTAAGGATTGCCTTACTTGCATCGCCAGCGACAACGCGGAATCGTCAACAACAGTATCAGTAGGTGGTGAACATGCAGCGTAGACTGGTTCTCACGAAAGCGCGGAGCGTGATTCGCAACCCGATGGACTGGGAGCGCCTCCCGTTGCAACTGATGGGGTGTGCAATCATGCTGGGCTTCGGTGGCCTTGGAGCGGCGCTGTTCATCTTGGAAGAAGTGCTGCGCAACTCGATGCTTTGACCGCCCAAGTGGTCAACCACGGTAAACCAACCTGCGTCCGGTGAGGCCGTAAGGCCAGTTGCCACGCGTATCCCCTGATACAATTCAGACGAAGGCCAGAGCCAGCAGCAGGATCATGACGCCGGTCTCCAGGAAAGGCTTGTTGCGCAAGTAGGCGCGGCAGGCCGAGCCGGGGCCTCTCCGAGCCGGGGGTTCACTGGGCTGAAGCTTGGGGAAAGCGGCGCGAGCTTTTACAGACACATTCATCTTACAGCACCCTAACACACACAGATCACAGAACTCGTTACGCCTCGGCCGCTTTCCCGCTGTCAGAAAGCGGCAAAACCGACTGACTTAGAACATGGATTTAGAGACTAGTCGAAAGGGCGTGGTGCACTGCCCCGCCTGTCATTAACCTTGACGTGGCATGGACATTGCATCCGCCCCGGAAACCTCGCCGAAGCGGTGCCGCAATCTTGCGCGGTTGCGGACGCAGAGCGATTCCGCGACTGGCGACAAACGGTGGCCGTTGGCGCTCGGCGCGGACTTCGTTGTGCATTCGCTCACCGCACGGTTCATCCGCCAGCCACGCCCTGCGCGCGGGTAAAGGCCATGACGTCTGCATGAACGTGACGATCCTCGATGGCTTCGTCCTCGCTCGTTCCGGCTTCAACCATTCGGTCAACACGCGCTCCGTCACGCTTTTCGGCATCGCAGAGGTCGCGCCGGGGAACGAAAAGCCGCGCACCTCACCGCATGATCGACGGCCTTTGGCCCGGCCGCAGTGCGCTCCTGCGCCCCGATGCTTCCCCAAGAGGTGAAGACCACCACGATACTGTCGCTGCCCATCACCGAAGGCGGCGCCAAGATACGGTCAGGCCCGCTCGCGGACGAACCTGATGACTATCATCTGCCGATCTGGGCGGTGAGCGGACGGTCGCTGCGCACGCAAACGTCTGGAGTGCCCAGTGGCGTCTTGGATCCGAGAAATTTCAACCGTGCTTTTCTTCGTCCGGGTCGTAGTCGCCGGATTTTACCTTCCGCTGAGCGGCCTTGAAGCACCATTCGGGCGGGGTTAGCGAGCCCTTTCGGGCTTCGTCCAGTTGGGACAGCGCTGACTTGGCCTCCTTCTCGAATTCATCGTAGGGCTTGTTCGACCAAACGTTGGCCGCACGGCGCAGTGCGCCCTCGGCGTTTTTGAAGGCCCCCGCTTTTTTAGCGTAAGCCTCGATTGCATCGTCCAGGTTCAGCGCCTTGGTTGCGCCTGGCAGGATTACGGCCAGCAAGGCCAATCCAGCGATCACAAGCTCCATATCCTCGCGCGAGGATAGCACCGTGCTCGCAGCCGCCGCGCCCGAGGCGGCTGCCAGAACCCACAATACGGCTCGCGCGATCTTTAGGATGCGCAGCCAGATGAAGAAGCTCGTGGACGTGTAAAGCGTATTGCGCGCCTGTTCACGGCATTCCTTCACAATCGCTCCGTGCGCCGCCTTCAGATCACCATTTCGGGGATCACTGTTCCGAATATCTTCTGCCATTCACTACCCGCCAAAAGATTCAAGTTCTCGCGCTCATACTCGCACGCCTTTAGCGCGCCCTGATGTGCGGTCTCTGCCTTGGACTTCCACGCATCGCCGAGATCGATCCATTCATTGATGCCACCTGGCATGAAGAAGCCGCCGCCCGCCCGCGCAGTCATGTGAGCGAAGACATCCCTCACGATCCAGTCGAACCAGAACTCGTCATGACTGCCCCAGCTCATGCGGGGCAGGGCTTCGCCGATCAGCTGTTCAAGGTGGAAGGACTTGATCGGCACGTTGCAGTGACGCTTCCACTGCTTGAATATCCGTACCAGCTTGCGATGGTTGCCCCGCAGCGTGTTGTCCGATTGATCGAGAATGCCGATCTCGGCAAGTGGATCGACCTGCTTCCAGCGTCCGCCGTTGTTCGTATCGCAGGTTATCAGGCCGCGATCCGCAGCCAGGAACGAAGGAACAACCTCGACTGTGATGCTGTTGAAGCCGACTACGACGACCTGTCCATCCTGACGGATAGCGGTCTGCGGATAAGTCGTGGTCAGAACATCCTTCACATGATTCAGCAGCTGCGATTGCTTGTGGCCGCTGTATGCGTTGAAGCGGTGATAGACCTCGACGGGTAGGATGAAACACAGATCAATATCGGTCGACGGATGAATGGCCGTGGTCTTTCCCCACGAACCCGCCACGACATAATGCCCGACGATGCTCTCATCCCTGAAGAAGCGGTTCAGCGACTTGATAACTCCCCGCGCCTTGGTGTTGGCATCCTCAATGGCTGCGGGCGGAAGGGCGAGATTGGCCTGAAGTGCCTTAAAGCGCCGCGTGACATAGAACCATCGCAGCGGCTCGGCGCTGTTGCTGATGAGTGAAGGGGCGAAGCCAAGACCGTTCATCCGGGAGATGTAGCCATCGCCCATCTTGTCGTCAACGGGGCGGGGAGCACAAAATGTTGTGCCCCGATAATTTTATCTCCCGACAACTGCACTGCGGCATCGTTTATGGCGCCGAAGGTCTCCTAAGGGCCGCCACCGGCTGTTCACTTGGCCCTTCGTCCTCCGGTGCACTACCTCTTCGATCTTTGATCCGACTGGACTTCCCCGGCGTTGAGAGCGTCAGTCGACGCGCGGCGCCCCCGGGAAAGGTCGATAGGTCCTGACCCGGAGCGCCGCGGCAACTGAAGCTGTAAAGGGGGCAGTAAATGGCGGTCCAATCGGCAGTAATGCGGGATACTGGTTCCCCGACCTCACGAGTCCGCCCCCTTCCGACGGTCGGGGACCTGGCTCACATGGACCGGCCGGCGCTGCAGAAGCTCTGGCGCCAGCTCTATGGCTCCGAGGCACCTCGCAACGCCTCGGCCGGGTTTCTGACCCGCGCCCTCAGCCATACCTTGCAGGTCCGGGAGGCTGGCGACGTGCCGCCGCGGGTGCTGAAGACGCTGCGGACCATCGCGGGCGGCAAGGTGCCGCCCGCCGGCTCGGCGGCGGCGCTGCGGCCCGGGGTCTGCCTGCTGCGGGAATGGAACGGCCGCACCTATCGAGTCGAGGTGGTGGCCGACGGCTTCCGGCTCGATGGCCGCACTTACCGCTCGCTCTCGGCGATCGCGCGGCAGATCACCGGAGCGCAGTGGTCGGGGCCGCGCTTCTTCGGCATCGGCTGATGGCTCTGGTCCGCTGCGCCATCTATACCCGCAAAAGTTCCGAGGAGGGGCTGGAGCAGGCATTCAACTCGCTCCATGCCCAAAGGGAGGCCTGCGCCGCCTACGTCCTGAGCCAGAAGGCCGAAGGCTGGCGGCTGCTGCCCGAGGCCTATGACGATGGTGGCCTCTCCGGCGGCACGCTGGAGCGGCCGGCGATGCAGCGCCTGCTGGCGGATGTCGATGCCGGCCGCGTCGACCAGATCGTGGTCTACAAGATCGACCGGCTGACGCGTTCGCTGGCCGACTTCGCCCGGATCGTCGATCGCCTCGACGGGGCAGGGGCTTCCTTCGTCTCGGTGACCCAGTCCTTCAACACCGCCACCAGCATGGGCCGGCTGACGCTGAACATGCTGCTGTCCTTCGCGCAGTTCGAACGCGAGGTCACCGCGGAGCGGATCCGTGACAAGATCGCGGCGTCAAAGCGCAAGGGTCTCTGGATGGGCGGCAATGTGCCCTTCGGCTATGAGGCCGATGGCCGGACGCTGAAGATAAATCCGGCCGAGGCGAAGGTAGTCCGCCAGCTTTATGCTCTCTACCAAGCCGAAGGCTCGCTGATCGCGCTGCGCGAACGCGCCGCCGACCTCGGGCTCCGGACCCGGACCCGCACCGCGCCCGATGGCCGGGTCAGCGGCGGGGGACCTTTCGGCCGGGCGCATCTGCACCATATCCTCACCAACCCGGTCTATGCCGGGCGCATCCGCCACAGAAACGTGATCCATGACGGCCAGCATCCGGCGATCATCGCGCCCGGGGACTGGCAGGCGGTGCAGGAGCTGCTGAAGGCGGGCGCCAGCCGGCCGCGGGGCCGGGCGCCGGCGGCCTACATCTCGCCGCTGGCCGGCAAGCTCTTCGACGAGACCGGCGACCGGCTGACGCCGAGTCACAGCCGCAAGAACGGCCACCGGCTGCGCTATTACCTCTCGAACCGGCTCCTGAACGACAAGAGCGCCAGCCACCCCGAGGCCTGGCGGCTGCCGGCCCCGGAACTGGAATCCGGCATCATTGGCCGGCTGCGGGCCTGGCTCAATGCGCCGGGTCAGGCCAGTCATCTGCTGGTCACCGCGCTGGCAGGGGAGATGGCGGCGATCGACAAGCGCATCGACAGCCTGATCGCCGAGCTTGATGGTCCACATGCGGCCGCGGCTCTGCGGGCGCTGGTTGCCGAGGTCCGCATTGCCCCCGGCCGCATGCACATCACCGTGGCGGCGGCGGTGCTCGCCGACCGGCTCGGCATCGCGCCAGAGCGGCTGAACCCGGCGCAGCTTGCGATCGCGGCGCCGTTCCGGATCCGCCGCCGTGGGGTCGAGACAAAGGTCTTGCTCAGCGACCGTTCCCCAGAGGTCGACAAGGTGCTGATCCGCAACCTGGTGAAGGCCCGCGACTGGTTTGCGGCGCTGAGCCGTGGCGAGAGCTACGCGGAGATTGCCGAGCGCGAGGGCATCTGGAAGCAGCGCATCCAGCAGTTGTTGCCGCTCGCCTTCCTGGCGCCTGACATCATCCAGCAGATCGCCGAAGGCCGCCAGCCGGTGGGCCTGACCACCGAAGCGCTGATCAATAGCGACCTGCCCATCGACTGGGCGGCGCAGCGGGCGCTGATCGCCCGGCTCTGACGCCCTGCGGCCCCAATCAACAATCCCCGAAAGCGCAAACAGAGATCGGCGCGAATCTGCGCCGATTTGGCGCTTCCGCTCCGCGTCTCGGGGATGGTCAATCTTCCCGCAAGCCCCCGCAATCGCGGCAGAACTGCGGGGCAGTCGTCATGTCTCTTATGGACCGGGAAGGCTGGCTGGGGCGCCAGGATTCGAACCTGGGAATGGCGGTACCAAAAACCGCTGCCTTACCACTTGGCGACGCCCCAACACGCGGCGGTTCATAGCCAAGGTGTCGGAGGGCCGCAAGACAAAAAATGCGCGACATTTTTTGCATCGGACGTTGTCCGTGCCCGGAGCGCCGCTTATGGGGTCGGCCATGATCGAATGTGACGTGGCAATCCTGGGCGCCGGCGCGGCCGGCATGTTCGCGGCGGCCGAGGCCGGCCGGCGCGGGCGGCGGGTGATCGTGGTGGATCATGCCGCTGCGCCGGGTGAAAAGATCCGCATTTCCGGCGGTGGGCGGTGCAACTTTACCAACCGGGAAGCACCGGCCGACCGCTTCCTGTCGCAGAACCCGCGCTTTGCACTTTCGGCGCTGAGGCGCTTCACCCCGCAGGATTTCATCGCGCGCGTGGATCGGGCCGGCATCGCGTGGCACGAAAAGACGCTCGGCCAGCTGTTCTGCGACGGATCGGCCAGGCAGATCGTCGCCATGCTGACCGAGGACATGCGCGCCACGGGCTGCGAACTCTGGCTGTCGACCGACGTGGGCACGATCACGGGACCGGGTCCTTACCGCATCGAGACCTCGGGCGGCGTGATCCAGGCCAGTTCGCTGATCGTGGCGACCGGGGGCAAGTCGATCCCGAAGATGGGCGCCTCGGGGCTTGGCTACCAGATTGCCGAACGGTTCGGCCTGCGGATTGTGCCGCCGCGGCCCGCGCTTGTGCCGCTGACCTTCGGGCCGCAGGATCTGGCGCGGACGGCGCCGCTGGCCGGTGTCGCGGTCGAGGCGCGGGTGGGATGCGGGAAGGTCAGCTTTGACGAAGGGATGCTGTTCACCCATCGCGGCCTGTCGGGGCCGTCGATCCTGCAGATCAGCAGTTATTGGCGCGAAGGCGATGCGATCACCGTCGATCTGGCCCGGGGCAGGGACATCGGAGCCGAACTGCGCGGGCTGACGGGGTCGGGAAAGGTTGCGATCCGCAACGCGCTGGCGCGGCTTCTGCCCGACAAGCTTGCCACGCTGGTGGCCGGCGCGGCCGGGGCCACCGGCACCCTGGGCGACCAGTCGAAGTCCAGCCTGGCCCGGATTTCCGATGCCGTGCATCGTTGGCAGTTGCGGCCCGTGGGAACCGAAGGCTACCGCACGGCCGAGGTGACGCTGGGCGGTGTCGATACCGATGATCTTGACGCCCGGACGATGCAGGCCCGCAAGGTGCCGGGGCTGTTCTTCGTGGGGGAGGTCGTCGATGTTACGGGCTGGCTGGGCGGCTACAACTTCCAGTGGGCCTGGTCTTCGGCCTGGGCGGCGGGGCAGCTGGCCTGAACTATTCCCGCGGCGCGCCGCCTTCGAACAGGTTCGGGCGGCTGTAGTCGCAGGGCGCTTCCTGCATTTCCAGGTGCAGACGGTCGCCCAGATAGGGATGGGCGCGGGCCAGATCCTCGTCAAACTCGATCCCGAGGCCGGGGGCGTCGGGCACGATGACATGGCCGTCTTCCCACCGGATCGACTGGCGGATCAGTTGCAGGTGAAAGGCGCCGCCCGTCTCGATGGTCTCGACCATCAAGAGGTTCGGGATCGAGGCGCCAAGCTGGATATTCGCCGCCCATTCGACCGGACCCGCGTAAAGATGGGGCGCGATCTGCGCAGTGAAGGCTTCGGCCAGGATGGCGATCTTCTTCGCCTCCCATATCCCGCCTGCGCGCCCCAGCGCGGGTTGCAGGATGCGCGCGCCCCCCGTGCGCAAGAGCATGGCGAATTCGGCCTTGGTGCAGTGCCTTTCCCCCGTTGCCACCGGAATCCGCACCCCGGCCTGCACGGCGGCGAAATCCAGGATGTTATCGGGCGGGATCGGCTCTTCGAACCACAGCGGGCCATAGGGCTCCAGCGCCTGTCCCAGGCGGATCGCGCCTGCGACGGTGAACTGGCCATGCGTGCCGAACAGAAGGTCCGCCCGATCCCCCACCGCGGCCCGGATCGCCTTGCAGAACGCGACCGAGCGCGCGATGTCCGAGGCCGAAGGTTCATGCCCGCCGCGGATCGTGTAGGGCCCGGCCGGGTCAAACTTTACTGCGGTGAAACCCATGTCGACGAAGCGCGCCGCCGCTTCGGCTGCCTGATCGGGGTCCACCCAGAAGGCGGCGCTTTCCTTTCCCGGTTCGGGGTAAAGGTAGGTGTAGCTGCGCAGGCGTTCGTTGATGCGCCCGCCCAGAAGCGCCCAGACCGGCCGCCCCCGCGCCTTGCCCAAAATGTCCCAGCAGGCGATTTCCAGCCCGGACCAGGCGCCGATCACCGTCAGGTCCGGCCGCTGCGTGAAGCCCGAGGAGTAGACGCGGCGGAACATCAACTCGATGTCCTCGGGCGAGGTGCCCTCCATGTGGCGGCTGAACACATCCTCGATCACCGCAACCATCGCCTTCGGACCCACCGAAGTCGAATAGCATTCGCCATAGCCGGTGATGCCGTCGTCGGTGGTCAGCTTGACGAAGATCCAGTACCGCCCGCCCCAGCCGGGGGCGGGGGGTGAAACCACGAAGATTTCGAGGTCGCGAAGTTGCATCGGCTGTCCTTTCGCTTTGCCTGCAAGGCTAAAATCTCAGCCGTCGGCCGCGCGCGGTTTGGCGACAAAGACTGCCACGACAGCGACCATCAGCGCCCCGGAGAGAAGGAACGGCGCGCCGGGCAGGTGGACGGGGGCCGACGGGCGGGTGAACAGGCCGAAGACCCAGGTCATGACCAGCGGCGACAGGATCATCGCCAGCGCATTGAGAGAGGCCGCCACGCCCTGCAACTCGCCCTGCTGGTCGGGGGGCGTGGCGCGGGACATGATCGCCTGCAAGGCCGGGCCCGCCACGCCGCCCAACGCCGAAACCGGGCTGAATGCCATTGCCCAGAAGCCCGAGGTGACGATGCCGTAGAAGAAATAGGTGACGACCTCGCAGATCATGCCCACAAGCGCGGTGCGGTGCTCGCCCAGCTTTCGGATCATCGGACCGACCAGGAAGGCCTGCGCCAGCGCCATGCCGATGCCGAAGGCCGCCAGCGACAGGCCGATCAGGTTGGCGTTCCAGCCGAAGGCGGCCTTGCAGTAGTAGGACCAGATCGCCGGCCAGACGTTGAACGTCAGCGCATAGACGAAGCTGACCACCAGCAGCCGCTTCAGTCCCGGCAGGTGGCGGATCGCGGCCAGCGACGACAGCGGGTTGGCGCGCGCCAGCGTGAAGGGGCGGCGCAGGTCGGGCGCCAGGCTTTCGGGCAGGACGATCAGCCCGAAGACGAGGTTGGCCCCCGCCAAGGCCGCCGCGCCCCAGAACGGCGCGCGCGGGTCGATCCCGGCCAGCAGCCCGCCCAGGAGTGGCCCCGCGACGAAGCCCACCCCGAAGGCCGCCCCGATCAGGCCGAAGTTGCGGCCCCGTTCGTGAGGATGCGAAATGTCGGCGACATAGGCGTTGGCGGTGGAATGCGTCGCCGCCGCAATTCCCGCGACGATCCGCGCCGCCAGCAGAAGCCAGATCGACTGCGCCAGCGCCATAACCACATAGTCCAGCGCCATCACCGCCAGCGAGGTGAACAGCACCGGTCGGCGGCCGAACCGGTCGGACAGATTGCCGACGATCGGACCGAACAGGAATTGCATCACCGCGAAGGATGTCGTCAGGACGCCGCCCCAAAGCGCAGCACCTGACAGGTCGGCATGGGTGACTTGCTCCATCAGGTCGGGCATGACGGGGAAAATCAGGCCGATCCCGATGGCATCAAGGACCACGGTCAGCAGGATGAAGACCAGCGCCAGACGACCGTGCATCTCTTTGCTTTCCCGTTCCTCGGTTCGACTGGTCCGGGCCGCCCTGGCCGCGGGGGCAGGTTAGCGGCAACGGGCCCTCTGCGAAAGCGTCAGTGACCGCGATCGCCGTGGGGATGATCGCCCGTGCAGCCCGGTCCGCAGGCCGGGTGGGCGATTCCGGCAAGGAACTGCGCGACCAGTGCGGCGAATTCCGCGGGGCGGTCGACGGGGGGCAGATGTCCCGCCCCGCGAAGGATGTGGAACTGCGCGCCCTTGATCAGGCTGGCCAATTCGCGCACCAGATCGGGTGGGGTTGATCCATCCTCGCTGCCCGCAAGGACCAGAGTCGGAAGCGTCAGGCCGGAGGTGGGCGTGATGAAATCTGTGCCGCCGATGGCCGCCGCACAGCCGATGTAGCCTTCGGGCGGAGTGGAAAGCAGTCGTGCGCGGATTGCCTCGGCGACCGGGCCGGTCCGTTCCTTGCGGGAAAACCAACGCTCCATCGTCGCGTCCGCAATCGCGGCAATACCGCCCTGCCGGACGGTGGCGATCCGGTTGGCCCAGGTCTGCGCCGTGCCGATCTTGACCGCGGTGTCCGACAGGACCAGCGCGCGCACCAGATCCAGCCGCTTGACCGCCAACCCCTGCGCGATCAACCCGCCGATCGACAGGCCGACGAAGACCGCATCGCGCAAGCCCAGATGGTCCATCAGCCGTTCGGCATCCCGCACCAGCGCACCCATCGCATAAGGTCCAGGAGGCACCGAGGATTTCCCGTGCCCCCGCAGGTCATACCGGATCAGCCGCAGGCCCCGTGGCAGAAGCGGGATCACCGCATCCCACAGGTGCAGGTCAAGGCCCAACGCATGCGGCAGCACTACCGGCGCGCCCTCGGGGTCGCCATCTTCGCGCCAGTGGATCGTCACGTCACCCAGTTCGGCCAGGGGCATCGTTGCACCGTTGTTACTGTGCCAGGACGGCCAGCCAGGATCGCAGGGCCGACAGCGCCTCGGGTTCATCGAGGAAGGGCATGTGGGCGCGGCCCGGCACATCGGTGAAGATCAAGCCGGGGTGCCGGCCCTGCATCGCCCGGGCGGTCGCCGGGTTCAGAAGGTCCGAGTTCGCCCCCCGGAGCAGCGCCATGGGCAGGCCGGCGCAGGCGTCGAACAGCGGCCAAAGGTCGGGCAGGGGGCCGCCAAACCCCTTCAGGAAGGCGGTGCGCAGGTCCGGGTCATAGGTGATGCGCAGGCCATCCGCCGTTTCGACGTACAGCCGCCGGGCCATTTCCCACCAGCGGCTTTCCGGCACGGCGTCGAAACCGGGATTGGTCGCCGGCATCCGCGCCACCAGATCCGCCAGTGTTCGGGCCGAGGGATTGCGGCCGACGTAATCGACGATACGGTCGATGCCGCTGCGATCCAGTTCCGGCCCGATGTCATTGAGGCACAGTCCCAGCATCCGGTCCCTGGCCTTCGCCGCCAGGAACATACCGATCATCCCGCCGCGGGATCCGCCGATCACCGCCGCTTGGCGCACCCCAAGGTGATCCAGCAGTTCCAGCGCATCCCTCGCCTCGCGCGGGACGGTGTAGGTCTCTGCTCCCGTCCATTCCGAAGCGCCGCGCCCGCGGTAGTCGGGCCGGATCAACCGGACATCGGGCAGGTGGGGCGCCAGGAAATCGAAATCCTGCCCGTCCCGCGTCAGGCCCGGCAGGCACAGCACGGGAAGGCCCGCACCCTGGTCGCGATAGGCCAGGCGCGCACCATCGGATGCGGTGAAACTGTGGATCTGCATGGTCATGTCCCGTCGTCCCTTGGCGGTCCGGCCAAGGTTGCACAGTCCGCCGGGACGCAAAAGCCGAAACGCGGGCTGGCGCGCAAATTGATGCGCTGACTTACAGATTTTCCTGCTGCGGCATCCCCAGGACGTGATAGCCGCCATCGACATGGACGATCTCGCCCGTGGTGCAGGCGCCGTAGTCGGAACACAGCCAGACGGCCGTGCCGCCGATCGCCTCAAGCGTCGCGTTCTGGCGCATGGGGGCGTTGGCTTCGGTATGGCGGAAGGTCGCACGCGCGCCACCGATGGCCGCGCCGGCAAGCGTCTTCATCGGGCCGGGCGAAATCGCGTTCACGCGGATCGCCTGCGGGCCAAGGTCGTTGGCCAGATAGCGCGTCGCACTTTCCAGCGCCGCCTTGGCCACGCCCATGACGTTGTAGTTCGGCGTGACCCGGTTCGACCCGCCATAGGTCAGCGTGATCAGGCTGCCGCCGTTCGGCATCAGTTCGGATGCGCGGCGCGCCACGTCGATGAAGCTGAAGCACGAAATCGCCAGGCTGTTCTTGAAGTTGTCGCGGCTGGTGTTGATGAACCGGCCGGTCAGTTCGTTCTTGTCGGAAAAGGCGATGGCGTGGACCAGGAAATCCAGGCTGCCCCATTCCGCCTTCAGCCGCCCGAATGCGGCCTCAAGGCTTGCGTCGTCATTCACATCGACATCGACCAGAAGCGACGACCCGACCGAGGCGGCCAGCGGTTCAACCCGCTTGCCGAAGGCTTCGCCCTGGTAGGAAAACGCCAGCTCGGCGCCCTCGGCCGCCAAGGCGCTGGCGATGCCCCAGGCGATGGAACGTTCATTCGCGACCCCCATCACGAGGCCGCGCTTACCCTTCATCAGTTCCGCCATGTCGTTCGTCCGCCCGTTTATCCGAGGTACTTGCTCATCACGAGCGTCGCATTGGTGCCACCAAACCCGAAGCTGTTCGACAGCACCGAATCAAGAACCACACCATCGCGCAGTTCGGTAACGATTTCTGCGGGGTCCAAAGCCGGGTCCAGCGTCTGCACGTTGGCCGAAGCGGCGATGAAGCCCTTGTCCATCATGATCAGCGAATAGATCGCCTCGTGCACGCCGGTTGCGCCCAGCGAATGGCCGGTCAGCGACTTGGTCGAGGCGATGGGCGGGGTCGTGCCCTTGCCAAAGACGCGGCGGATGGCTTCCACCTCGGTTACATCACCGACCGAGGTCGAGGTGCCGTGGCTGTTAATGTAGTCGATCTTGCGGCCTTCCGGCAGCGTCGAGATCGCCAGCCGCATCGACCGTTCGCCACCTTCGCCAGACGGCGCGACCATGTCGTAGCCGTCCGATGTGGCGCCATAGCCGGTCACTTCGCCATAGATCTTCGCGCCACGCGCCAGCGCGTGGCCCAGTTCCTCCAGAACGACCACGCCGCCGCCACCGGCGATCACGAAGCCATCCCGCGTCGCGTCATAGGGGCGCGAGGCGGTTTCGGGCGTGTCATTGTATTTCGACGACATGGCGCCCATCGCGTCGAACAGGCACGACAGCGTCCAGTCCAGTTCTTCGCCGCCGCCGGCAAAGACGATGTCCTGCTTGCCCATCTGGATCAGTTCGACCCCATTGCCGATGCAATGCGCGGATGTCGAACAGGCCGATGTGATCGAATAGTTCACGCCCTTGATCTTGAAGGGCGTGGCCAGGCAGGCCGAGTTGGTCGATGACATGCAGCGCGTGACCATGAAGGGCCCCATCCGCTTGGGCGAGCCCTTCTCGATCACGGTCTGATGCGCCTGGAAGAAGTTCGACGTGGACGGACCGCCCGATCCCATGATCAGGCCGGACCGGTCGTTCGACACATCCTTTTCCTCAAGCCCGCTGTCGGCGATGGCCTGTTCCATGGCCAGGAAGTTGTAGGCCGCGCCGGGCCCCATGAAGCGCAGGTTGCGCTTGTCGATATGGTCTTCCAGCACGATGTTCGGCTGGCCCTTGACCTGGCTGCGGAACCCGTGTTCGGCATAATCGGGGGCAAAGACGATGCCCGACTTGCCGGCGCGCAGGCTGGCTTCGACTTCGGTGGCGTTGTTGCCGATGGGGGAAATGATCCCGATGCCGGTGATGACGACGCGACGCATGATGCGGCTCCTTCCTCGGGTCAGCTGGCGGACAGCGCGACCTTCATGTCCTTGACAAGATAGATGGTTTCGCCATCTGCTTCCACCCGTCCGTCGGCCACGCCCATCGTCAGGCGCCGGGTCTGCACGGCCTTGGTGAAATCGACGAAGTAGCGGATCATCTTGCGATCCGGCCGGACCATTCCGGTCAGCTTCACCTCGCCCACGCCAAGGGCATAGCCGCGCCCTTGCCAACCGCGCCAGCCCAGGTTGAAGCCGGTCAGTTGCCAAAGCCCGTCCAGGCCAAGGCAGCCGGGCATGATCGGGTTGCCAGGGAAGTGGCAGGAAAAGAACCACAGGTCCGGATGGATGTCGAATTCGGCCACCACATGGCCCTTGCCATGTTCGCCGCCGTCTTCGGAAATCTCGGTGATGCGGTCCATCATCAGCATCGGCGGCTCGGGCAATTGCGCGTTGCCCGGTCCGAACAGTTCGCCCCGCGCGCAGCGCAGAAGGTCGTCCTTGTCGAACCGGTTCGGATATTGCGCCATCTGTTGTCTTTCCGTCATGTCCCTGTTTCTCGCCCCTTACCATCCGGCAGGAGCCAAGGGCAATAGCCGCGGCATGTTCCCACGCCCCAGGGACCGGCCGAAGCCGTCCCGGCGACACGCCGCCCGCCGGCCCGAAAGCCGGTTGAAAAAGGGATGTGAAACTTGCATATTCACCCCTCAGATGAGCGTTTTTGACCCCCAGATCGACGATACCTCGCTGCGTGCCACGCGGTGGCTGGCGCGTGCAGGTGTGCGCCCCACCCGACAGCGGATGCTGCTGGCCGGGCTGTTGATCGGTGACGGGCGGGACAAGCACGTGACGGCCGAAAGCCTGTATGAAGCCGCCTCGCAAAGCGGTGATCCGGTGTCGCTGGCGACGGTCTACAACACCTTGCGCAATTTCTGCGAAGCGGGCCTGATCCATGAGATCACCGTGGACGGATCGCGCAGCTATTTCGACACCCGGCTGGACGACCATCCGCATTTCTACTGGGAAGACACGGCCGAACTGATCGATGCCCCGGCAGAACAGCTGTCCATCGCGCAGCTTCCCGACCTTCCCGAAGGCGCAAGCCTTGCGCGCGTGGACGTGGTGATCCGGCTGAAACGCGCCTGAAACGCCGCCGGCGCAACGGCACGATATGGAAGTTTCACAAGCCCGGTCTATCTTGGTGTCATGAAACACGCATTTGCCCTGACCGCCGTCCTGATCGCCCTTTCCTCCGCCCCGCTGGCGCAGACAGCTTCCGGCACCGACCCTGAAGCCGAGCGGGGGTTCAGCCTGATCGAGGAGGGGGCGAAGATCCTGCTGGAACAGTTCTTCCAGAAGGCCGAACCGGCGATGAAGGACATGCAGGAGGGGCTTGCACAACTGATGCAGGATTATGGTCCCATCCTGCGCGACCTGGCCGAGATGGCCGGCGACCTGCACAATTACCACGCCCCCGAAAAGCTGCCGAACGGCGACATCATCCTGCGCCGCAAGACTCCGGCCGAGCTGACCCAGCCCACGGGACCGCAGATCGACCTCTGATCACTTGTCCTTGCGTGCCGGTTTCGCCGGATCCGGGCGCGCCACAACCGGCGTGACCCCCAACGCCGAGGCAAGCGAGGCGAACCGCGCCTCGGCGACTTCGCCGAACAGATCCGCGCCGTGAGGCTTCAGCTTCAGTTGCAAGGTGCCCCTGCTGCGGTCCAGATCCAGTTCGCCCGCCTCCTCGAGCGACCGGAAGGAAAACATCGCGCCAAAGCGCATGGCCTTTCCCAGAACCTCGGCGCGGCTGATCTCGCTTTCGTCCAGCAGGGTGAACAGGTTTTCCAGCCGCGATCCCGCCCGCGCGCTTTTGTAACGGTGCAGAAGCGCCAGCCCCAGGAATACCCGTTCCTTGTGCGACAGCCCGCCCAGGTTCGCGCGCGTGGCATTGTCGAAACAGACCTCGGCGCGGTAGTCGGGATGCGCCCGCCAGGTCGTGTCATGCAAAAGACAGGCGGCCTTGATCATGCGCACGTCGGCCGCCGTGGCGTCGGGAAACAGCGGCATCAGGAAATGAAACAGCTTCTTTCCCGATCCCGGCATCCGCGCCATCGTCCGTTCGGCATGGCGGCACGCTTCCAGCAGCGGGTCGCGGCGACGCAGCTTTTCGGGCATCTGTTCGTAAAGCAGCCCCTCGCGGATGCCGTAGGACGAAATGTCGATCTCGCGCGGCTGGAAGCTTTCGACCAGCTCGCGCAACACCAGCGCGGCCAGCGGCACCAGCGCCAGCCGCGCCTCGGACGTGCCGGTGCGGGCGCGCATGGTGCTCAGGTCGTTCTGCGCAATCCAGTCGCAGGTTTCGAACACCGTCTGGGGCGTCATCCGATATTCGTGCAGCACCGTCATCGGATAGGCGCGTCGCTCCATGTCCAGCCGCGCGATCGCCCGCCACGATCCGCCGACCAGGTAGATCCGGTCGTGCCCGTCGCCGATTTCCGCCAGCAGCCCCTTCATCACCGTGCGGATATGCGCGACGAGCGTCTTGCGGCCGCCCTTGATCTGCTGAAGCCGGAACGGCCCCAGCGGCGAAGTGACCCGGCGGCCGATCCGGCCATTCGCCACCTCGGCCAGCTCCATCGAGTTGCCGCCGATGTCGCAGACCAGACCATCCGCTTCGGGCCAACCCAGAAGAACCCCCTGCGCCGACAGGCGCGCCTCTTCCTGGCCGTCGATCACATGCAGCTTCAGGCCCGTTTCCTCTTCGACCTGGCGCTGGAAGGCGGGGCCGTCCTCGGCCTCGCGCACGGCGGCGGTGGCCACGCAGGTCAGCGAGGAAACGCTCATGTCCACCGCCAGCGCCGCGAAGCGCCGCAGCGCCACCAGGGCGCGGTCGCGGCCGCGCGGGTTCAGGCGGTTGGTTTCGGACAGGCCCTGGCCCAGGCCCGCCATGACCTTTTCGTTGTAGAAATAGGCCGGACTGCGCGCCGCCCCGTCAAAGACCACCATCCGGATCGAGTTCGAGCCGACATCGACGACCCCCACCCGTTCCAGCGCGCGGGACGATCCATGTTCGAACAGCGATCGGCCGAAGGGTTCCCAGTCATCGGAGCTCTCGTGTTTTCCGCGCATCTCGGGTTCCCTCGTCTGGCGGCCTTTAGGGTCCGCCGCTTCGCATCGCCGGTTTAACGTTCCGGCCGGTCCGGCTCAATCCGGCGTGTGGGCCAGTTTCGGAACATCACGCGCCCCCGCCGAACCCCGCCCCGAAAGGGACGGGTTTTCCATGAAGAACTTGTGACAGTTGAACAGGTCGTCGCGTCCCTCGGGCAGATCGCGCAGATAACGTCCATCCGGTTGCAGGATCCAGCTCTGTGCCTCGTCCGCCAGGTTGGCAGCCATGACCTGGCTGACGATCTGGGCCTTTACCGTGTCGTTCATGATCTCGACCAGCGTCTCGACCCGGCGCAGCAGGTTTCGCTCCATCCAGTCGGCCGAGGACATGAAGACCCGCGCCCGTTTGGAGGGCAATCCGTGGCCATTGCCGAAGCAGATGATCCGGCTGTGTTCCAGGAACCGGCCGACGATGGACTTGACGCGGATGTTCTCGGACAGGCCCTTGATGCCGGGCCGCAGGCCGCAGATGCCGCGAATGACCATGTTGATCTTCACCCCCGCCTGACTGGCGGCATACAGCGCATCGATCACGTCCGGGTCGATCACCGAATTCATCTTGGCCCAGATCTCGGCGGGCCGGCCCTTCCGGGCGAATTCGGCCTCTTGCGCGATCATCTCCAGAAGCCGCGATTTCAGCGAGATGGGCGAGATTGCCAGGTTCTCCAGCCCCTCGGGCTGCACATAGCCGGACAGGTAGTTGAAGACCTTGGTCGCATCCCGCCCCAGCGCCGGATCGCAGGTGAACAGCGACAGGTCGGTGTAGATCCGCGCCGTGATCGGGTGATAGTTGCCGGTGCCGTAGTGCGTATAGGTGACCAGGTGTTCGCCTTCCCGCCGCACCACGGTCGAGATCTTGGCGTGGGTCTTGTAGTGGATGAAGCCGTAGACGACATGTGCGCCCGACCGTTCCAGCCGGCGGCTCTGGCGGATGTTCGCGGCTTCGTCGAAACGGGCCTTCAGTTCGACCAGGGCGGTGACGGATTTTCCCGCCTCGGCCGCCTCGCACAGTGCGGCGACGATCGGGCTGTCCTGGCTGGTGCGGTAAAGCGTCTGCTTGATCGCCAGCACGTTCGGGTCGGTCGCGGCTTGTTGCAGGAAGCGGATCACCATGTCGAAGGTTTCGTAGGGGTGATGCAGCAGCATGTCCTTCTGGCGGATGGCCGCGAACATGTCGCCGTCGTGGTCCTGCACCCGTTCGGGAACGCGCGGCGTGAAGGACGGCCATTGCAGGTCACGCCGGCTGTCCAGGATCAGCGCCTTGACATCGGCCATGCCGACCAGCCCGCGCACCTCGACCACCTCGTCCGGGGCAACGCCCAGCTCTTCCATGATGATGCCGCGCAGTTCCTCGGGCGCGCCTGCTGTGATCTTCATGCGGATCACCTGGCCGCGGCGGCGGCGCTTCAGCGCGGTTTCGAATTCCCGCACCAGGTCTTCGGCCTCGTCCTCGACCTCGATATCGCTGTCGCGCAGCACCCGGAACGAACAATGCCCGATGTCGCGATAGCCGGGGAAAAGCGAGTTCAGGTGCACCAGCAGCAGTTCTTCCAGCGGCAGGAACCGCGCCTCGCCCGCCCGGGACGGCAGGGCGATGAAGCGCTCGATCTGCTGCGGGATCGGCAGCAGGGCCTGAAGCTTCCGCTGGTCGGTGATGCGTTCCAGCTGCAACCCCAGGCAGAAGCCGGTGTTCGGAATGAAGGGGAAAGGGTGCGCCGGGTCGATGGCCAGGGGCGAAAGCACCGGAAAAACCCGGTTCAGGAAGTAGTCCTTCAGGAAGGCGGCATCCGCGCGGGTGATCTTGCCCCGGGTCACGATGGTGATGCCTGCCGCTTCCATCTCGCGCTTCAGGCGCGTCCAGACCGCCTGCTGCACCTTCATCAGGCGCCGGGCGTCCCGGTTGATCAGGGCCAGTTGCTCGGTCGGTGTCAGGCCGTCGGCGGCCGGAACCTCGTTCCCGGCCCGGCGCAATTCGCGCAGGCCCGCCACGCGGACGGAATAGAATTCGTCCAGGTTCGTGGCCGAGATCGACAGGAACCGTAGCCGTTCCAGAAGCGGAACGCGCGGGTTGCGGCTTTCGTCCAGCACCCGCCAGTTGAAGGCCAGCCAGCTGAGTTCCCGGTTGAAAAAGCGGCGGGGCCCCGATCTTGCGCCTTCGGGCATTTCAAGCGCGGCGGGAAATTCGGCTTTGAGGAAATCGGCCTGGGTCATGGCAATGCGTCTGGGTCTTCTTGTCGAGGGAGGGGTTATGCGGCGATCATGGCGCTTCGGGGGGCGGGCTGTCCAGCAGGTCGGCGGCCAGGGTGCGGGTGACCGGGCCGCCCTCGGCCAGCGCGCGGGCGTCCAGCGCCGCGGCCAGATCCCGCGCTGCGGCCAGCGAACGTTCCATCCGCGGCACCAGCCAGGGGATCAGCGCCGGGGAAACCCTGAGCTGCCGGTCGGCAAAATGCTTGACCAGCACCGCCGCCAGCAGCGCATCGTCGGGAGCTTGGAGGGTGGCCGTGGCGGTGGCCTGCATTCGCGACAGAAGGTCGGGAAGCCGCAGGCCCCAGGCGGCGGGGTTGTGGCGCGCCGTCAGCAGCAGCAGCCCGCCGCGCTGAAGGACATGGTTGTGGAGGTGAAACAGCGCCTCTTCGGCGGCCGGATCGCCCGCCACCCTTTCGGCGTCCTCGACCACGACGGCGGCGGCTTCCGCGAAGGGCGGCCGGATCCGGTCCGCCAGCAGTACCTCCGCCTGGCGGTCATGGGCAAAGACCTGGGCCAGGTGGCTTTTCCCCGCACCTTCCGGACCGACCAGCAGCAGCTTTCCCTGCGGCCAGAGCGCGGGCGTATCGATCATCGCCAGCGCCTGCGCATTGGCGGGGGAAACCATGAAATCGGATCGCGCCAGTGCGGGCTGCACCGGCAGGTTAAGGGCCAGTTGCCGGGACATCAGATCCGGCCCTGGTCCTTGGGCAGGATGACCTTCGGCGCACCCGCCAGGCCCTTGTACAGCGGGCTGTCCATGTAGCGTTCCAGTGCGAAGCGCACCAGGACGCCGATCGCAGCCGCCACCGGAACGGCGATCAGCATGCCCGTGAAGCCGAACAGCGATCCGAAGGCCGAGAGGGCGAAGATCAGCCAAAGGGGATGCAGGCCCACCGATTTCCCGACCAGCCGCGGCGTGATGACGTTGCCCTCCAGGAACTGCCCCACCGCGAAGATGCCGGCGACGATGCCGATCTGCACCCAGTCGCCCCAGAACTGGTAAAGCGCCAGGCCGATGGCCAGAAGTCCGCCGATCAGCGCACCGACATAGGGAATGAAGGTGATCAGCCCGGCGATGGCGCCGACGATCAGGCCGAAGTTCAGCCCCGCCAGCATCAGCGTGATCGAATAGAAGGTGCCCAGGATCAGACAGACCGACACCTGGCCGCGCACGAACCCGGCCAGGGCCGTGTCGATCTGCGTTGCCAGGCGGCGGATCGTCGGTTGGTGGTCGCGCGGCAGCCAGCTGTCCACCCGCTCGACCATCCGGTCCCAGTCCAGCAGCATGTAGAAAGCCACCACCGGCACCACGACGATGAACACCACGGCGTTGATGACCGACAGGGCCGAGCTGAGGACGCTGGATGCCAGCGCGCCGCCCTTCGACTGGATCGTGCGGCCGATGCTGTTCAGGGTCTGCTGAACCACGCTGTCGGGCTCCAGCATCTGCGGAAAGCGCGCGGACAGGAAGCCTTGCAGCCGGGCGAAGATGTTCGGGATGTCATTGACCAGCGCGACCAGCTGGCGCGACAGCATCGGCACAACCAGAAGTGCCAGCATCACGAAGATCAGCATCGCCCCCAGCGAGATGATCGAGGTGGCCGCCGCCCGGGACAGGCCCGCGCGCTCCAGCCGGTCGGCGATCGGGTCCAGGAAATAGGCGATCGCGCCCCCCATGAGGAACGGAAGCATGACCGTCCCCATCACCCAAAGCGCAAGCAGAAAGACCGCCGCCGCGATCCCCCAGTATTTGGCCTGCACCCCGACCGACAGCGTCATCCACCCGTTCCTCATGTCCGCGCCCCTTTTCGCCGAAGAAGCGATTTTTCGCAAGCGCGACGCCGGGGCAGGGCCGCCGTGCGGGACCATCGGGCGCCGGCGCGCTTGCCTGCCCGCCGTGGATGTCATAGACGGGCAAAGCCCTTACGTCACAGGATCCGCCATGCGTCTGACCCGTTATTTCCTGCCCGTCCTGAAGGAAAACCCCGCCGAGGCGCAGATCGTCTCGCACCGCTACATGCTGCGCGCGGGCATGATCAAGCAGCAGGCGGCGGGGATCTATTCCTGGCTGCCGCTGGGCTTCAAGGTGCTGAAGCGCATCGAACAGATCGTCCACGAGGAACAGATCCGCGCCGGCCACATCCCGCTTCTGATGCCGACGCTGCAACCGGCCGACCTGTGGCGCGAATCCGGCCGCTATGACGACTACGGCCAGGAAATGCTGCGCATCAAGGACCGGCATGAACGCGACATGCTCTATGGTCCGACCAACGAAGAGATGATCACCGACATCTTCCGCAGCCATGTGAACAGCTACAAGGACCTGCCGCTGACACTTTACCACATTCAGTGGAAGTTCCGCGACGAGGTGCGCCCGCGCTTCGGTGTGATGCGGGGACGCGAGTTCCTGATGAAGGACGGCTACAACTTCGACGTGGACCGCGACGCCGCGCTGCATGCCTACAACCGTCACATGGTCAGCTATCTGCGCACCTATGAACGCATGGGCCTGACCGCGATCCCGATGCGTGCAGCCTCGGGCCCGATCGGTGGCGACAACACGCATGAATTCCTGGTGCTCGCCTCGACCGGCGAATCCGAAGTCTTTTACGACGATGCCGTGACCGACCTGAAACTGGGCAATCGCACCGTCGACTACGACGACCGCGATCAGGTGAAGGCAATCTGCGACGAATTCACCACGCTTTATGCCCGCACCGACGAAACGCACGACGAAGCCCTGTTCAATGCCGTGCCGGAAGACCGCCGCAAGGTGGGTCGGGGGATCGAGGTCGGTCAGATCTTCTACTTCGGCACCAAGTATTCCGAATCCATGGGCGCGACCGTTGTCACCGCCGACGGCAGCCGCGTTCCGGTGGAAATGGGCAGCCACGGCATCGGCGTGAGCCGCCTTCTGGGCGCGATCATCGAAGCCAGCCACGACGACAAGGGCATCATCTGGCCGGAAGGCGTCACCCCCTTCCACGCCGGGATCGTCAACCTGAAACAGGGCGACGCCGCCACCGACGCCGCCTGCGAGGCGATCTATGCCGCGCTGAAGGCCAAGGGCCTTGATCCGCTGTATGACGACCGCGACGAACGGGCAGGGGCGAAATTCGCCACGATGGACCTGATCGGCCTGCCCTGGCGCGTGACGGTCGGCCCGCGGGGGCTGGCGAATGGCCTGGTCGAATTGACCAGCCGCCGCACGGGCGAAAGCGAGGAGATGACGGCCGAAGCCGCCGTCGACCGTATCGCGCAGATCTACGAAGGCGTCTGACGGGATCGGCCGGGCCATCGGGGCCCGGCCTTTACCACGCGGACCTTGCGGCGGACTTGCGCCTGCCGGTGGCGGTTTGTTGCCGAAATGACTCTTTCTCGAAAATTCTTCACTCAGCCACCGTCGGGTTTCCCCAAAACGACGGGTGTCGATTGACCGGGTTTGTGGCGAAGGCTAGGCATCTCCTCAAAACCAAAAATCCGGAAAAATGAGGTGAGCAAATGGCATTCCTGAAATCCGCCGCAGTCGCGGCGCTGGTGATCGCATCGGGGCTGGCCGCGCAGGCGCAGGACTTTGACGGCTTCTATGTGGGCGGCGGTCTGGCCTGGTCCGATGGGGACGCAGGCACCGACCAGCCGTCGAGCGGCAACGCGATGGGTGACCCCAGCGGCCCGAGCGGCTTTGCCGTTGCCGGTTACAACAAGTCCTATGGCAACCTGATCGTGGGTGTCGAAGGCGACCTGAGCTTTGGCGAGGTGGACGGCACCTCACTTTGCACGAACTCGGCCTGGGCTTGCGAAGCGGCCATCGAGCACAGCGCCACGCTGCGCGGGCGCGTCGGTACGGTCGCGGCGGGCAACTTCCTGTTCGCCTCGCTGGGCTATTCGGCGGCCAAGGTCGAGATGGCCACAAGCACGGCCGGACGGATCTACTCGGACAGCCATACCCTGTTCGGATGGACCGTCGGCGTCGGCGCCGAGCGTCCGCTGCCGAACAACTGGAACCTGCGTGGCGAGGTTCTGTACACCGATTACAACGGCGCCGATTTCCAGACTGACGTTCGCTACCCGGAAATGGGCGTGAGCGTCACCACGCTGCGCGTCGGCGTTTCGCGCAAGTTCTGATCCCGCGTCGGATCGTTCAGGATGTTGCAAGGCCCCGTCCGACCGACGGGGCCTTCGTCTATCCCGCGATGGGCCGACCGGGGGTCAGCGCGGCGCGCAGGTCGGCGTCCAGCGCGGCATAGGCCGCGTCCGGGGGCGCGCCCAGCGCATCCAGAAGCTTGCTGAAGAAGCAGCGCATCGCGGCGGTGGCGGCGATGTCGAAGATTTCGGCATCCGTCAGCCCGCTTTGGCGCAGGGCGGCGATGCGGTTGGCATCGACCGAGGTGGCGTCGCGTGCAACGGTTTCGGCATAGTCCATGATCAGCCGTTCCTGCGCCGTCAGTTCGGCTTCGGGCGCATCGCGGGCAATCGCGGCGACCTGGGCAGCATCCAGACCCTGGGACAGCAGGACGCTGCCGTGGGCGAGCATGCAGTAGGAACTGCGCAAGGCCCGCGCGGCGGCCAGCGTCACCAACTCATACCGTCGGGGAGACAGGTTGCCGCGCACGGCGGATAAAAGCGTGCTCCAGCCATGAAGGACTTCGGGGCGGTGACCGAAGATCGCCGTCATGTTGGGCAGGTAGCCGTAATGGTTGCGCGCCTGGCGATACATGTCCTGCGTCGCGCCATGCGCTTCGTGTTCGGGAACCGTCTCGATATAGGGCGTGGGGTGGAGTGGAAGGGCAGAGGTCGGCATCGGATCCTCCTGCATCGGTGTTCACCCCATCATGCTATCGGAAAAGCGCGGTTTTGTCATGACGTCCGGGGGTGGGCCGGCTTGACCTTTCGGCCCGCCCTCGCCACGGTGCGCGCCATCATTGGATGGATTGGCATTGACCCGCATGGCCGGACGCACGACCCCCTTCGCGCCCTTCGAATTCCTGATCGCCTGGCGCTATCTGCGCGCCCGCCGTGCGGAAGGTGGCGTCAGCGTCATGACCTGGATCTCGCTGGTGGGTATCGCGCTGGGGGTGATGGCGCTGATCGCCACGCTGGCCGTGCGCGCCGGGTTCCGGGCCGAATTCGTCGACACCATCCTGGGCGCCAATGCCCACGTCAACGTCTACCCGCTGCCGGTTGTCGATTCCGATGGTTTCGTCCAGCACGGGATGCCGGATTACACCGCCGTGGCCGACCGCATCCGGGCCGTGCCCGGCGTAACGGCGGCCGTTCCGGTGATCAAGGGCCAGGCCATGATCACCCTGAACGACCGATCCAACGTGGCCGAGGTCTATGGCCTGACGCTGGCAGATCTGAAGGCCATCCCGCGCGTATCCGATCCGGCACAGGGGGTGGGCGACATCAACCGCTTCGACCGGGGCATCGCCCTTGGTGCCGGGATTGCCCGCGACCTGGGGATTTCCGTGGGCGACCATGTCCGCCTGATCTCGCCCGACGGGGCCAAGACCGCCTTTGGCACCAGCCCCCGCGTCAACGCCTATGAAGTCGTCTACGTCTTCAGCGCCGGACGCTACGACATTGACCAGACCCGCGTCTACATGCCCTTTGCCGAGGCCCAAAGCTACTTCAACCGCGAAGGTGTCGTCGACGCCATCCAGGTCAACGTGACCGATCCGGAACAGGTGGATGCCTTCATCACGCCGCTGTCGCAGGCGGCGGGCCCCGACGCCCAGATCTGGACCTGGCGCGACAGTGCGGGGTCTTTCCTCAATGCGCTGTCGATCGAGGATGACGTGATGTTCGTGATCCTGTCGATCCTCGTCCTGATCGCGTCGATGAACATCACCTCGGGGCTGGTCATGCTGGTCAAGAACAAGGGCCGAGACATTGGCATACTGCGGACCATGGGGCTGACCGAAGGATCGGTGCTGCGGGTGTTCTTCCTGTGCGGCGCGTTTACCGGCATCATCGGAACCCTCGCGGGGGTGATCCTGGGTTGCCTGATCGCCTGGAACATCGACAGCATCATGTCGGCCGTCAATTGGTTTTCGGGCGGGGAGGCCTGGGATCCGTCGATCCGTGGTATCTACCGCCTTCCGGCGCGGCTTCAGGCCTGGGACGTGGGCCGGGCGGTGGGTCTGTCGCTGATCCTGTCTTTCGTCGTGACCATCTTTCCGGCCCGCCGCGCCGCGCGCATGAACCCGGTGGAGGCGCTGCGCTATGAATGACGTTCTGCGCCTGGAAGGAATCGAGAAGGGATACATGCGCGGCACCCCTGGCGAGGTGATGGTGCTGCGCGGGCTGGACATGGCCGTGGCCCCGGGCGAGGTCGTCGCGCTGGTCGCGCCTTCCGGGGCGGGAAAATCGACCCTTTTGCACATCGCGGGCCTGCTTGACATGCCCGATGCGGGCCGGATCAGCGTGGCGGGGCGCGATGTGACCGGCCTGCCGGACCGGGATCGCACGGCCGCCCGGCGACAGGATCTGGGCTTCGTCTACCAGTTCCACCATCTGTTGCCCGAGTTCACCGCGCTGGAAAACATCATCCTGCCGCAACTGGCCAACGGCACCGCCCGGTCGGCGGCGGCGGCCCGCGCGACGCAGCTTCTGGACTGCGTCGGTCTTTCCGACCGCGCCCGTCACCGCCCCGCCGAGCTTTCGGGCGGCCAGCAGCAGCGTGTCGCCTTTTGCCGGGCGCTGGCGAATGCGCCGAAGGTGCTTCTGGCGGATGAGCCGACCGGGAACCTGGATCCCGAAACCTCGGCCCAGGTGTTCGACGTGCTGATGCAGGTTGCGCGGGGGAGCGGCCTGGCGGCGGTCATCGCCACCCACAACCGCGACCTTGCGGCGCGCATGGATCGTGTCGTGCGGCTGGAAGGCGGACGGCTGGTCTGAGGTTGCGGCCCCTTGGCTCGCCCGGCATTATGCACCCGGCAACGGCGCGGACAGACAGCGCCGGCCAGGCAAGAACAGCGCCGGATGTGCGCGAGGCGTGAAGGGGCAGACGACATGACAAAAACCATCTGGAAGGCCGTGGCGATCCTTGCCCTTCCGGCGGGGCTGGCCGCGATGGTCGCCTGCACCCGCCCCGCCGATCAGGTGACGGGACGCGGGATCTACCAGGACTACTGCGTGGCCTGCCACGGCGAAAGCGGCCGGGGCGATGGTCCCGCCGCCGCCGGCCTGTCCAAGAAGCCGGCCGACCTGACCCGGATCGCGGCCAGGAACGGAGGAACCTTCCCGCTGGTCAAGGTCATGTCGACGATCGACGGCTACACGCGCCGCAACGATCGCGGCTCGAAGATGCCAGAGATGGGTCCCTTCTTCCAGGAAGGCCCGACGGTGATGGTCGAAACCGGCCCGGGGATTTCCACCCCGACCCCGCAGCGTCTGGTGGCGCTGGCCGAATATCTGCGCAGCCTGCAACGGTGATGCGGGTCCGGGCCTAGCGCGGTGCCAGCGTCAGGTCCTGCAGATCCCAGATCGCATTCAGCGACCGGTCACCGATCCGCATCAACCGCGCAAGGATGGCCGCCTGCGCCGGTCGATCCCCGGCGCGGGCCGCAAGGATGACATCCTGCGCGACCCGCGCCACACTGGTCAGCCCGATCCGGCGCGCAACACGGATCAGCGCGCCCGCCGCCAGAATCAGCGCCTCGCCCTCCGCCTCGGTGCCGCGCAGTTCGTCGGCATAGCGTTGCATGTCGGCGATCTGTACCGCCATTTCCTCGATCGCGCGGCCGATCACATGATCGCCGCGCATGTCGCCCAGTTCTGCATAGATCGCCAGAAGTCGTTCGGCTTCCAGCCGCACGCCTTCCTCATGGCGCAAGACCGCCAGTTTCACCACGTCACCCCTTCTGATCCGCACCCCTGCGGGCATTGAAATGCCACCCCAACCTGATCGGGCGGCGCCAAGAATCCCTTTACACGGATGACAAAAAACTCTCGAACTTGAGGCAATTGCCGCGTATGCACGCAAGGTTTCAAAAAACGCGAGGAGAGCCGATGCCGTCCCCGAACCCGATTGTTCGTCCGCTTCCCAGCTATCTGGTCCAGCGTTTCCACGGCTGGCACGCGACCACCTATGCCGAAAACCGCGCCTGGTATCGCCGCCTGGCCGAAGGCGGCCAGCATCCGCGGGCCATGGTGATCTCGTGCTGTGATTCGCGGGTGCACGTCACCTCGATCTTCGGTGCCGACCAGGGAGAGTTCTTCATTCACCGCAACGTGGCCAACCTGGTGCCACCGTACAACCCGGACGGGGAATACCACGGCACCTCGGCGGCGGTGGAATATGCGGTGAACAGCCTGAAGGTCGCCCATGTCATCGTCCTGGGCCATTCCTCCTGCGGGGGGGTCCTGGGCTGCCACGAGATGTGTTCCGGCAATGCCCCGGAGCTGGAGGAGAAAAGCAGCTTCGTCGGCCGCTGGATGGATATCCTGCGCCCGGGTTACGAACGGGTGAAGGGGATCGAGGACCGTCACGCCCGTGTCGCCGAACTGGAACGGGAAGCGGTGCGCATCAGCATTGAAAACCTGATGACCTTCCCCTTCCTTCGCGACGCGGTCGAGCAGGGCGATCTGACGCTCCACGGTCTCTGGACCGACACGGGGGCGGGGGCGCTGATGCAGATCGACGCCGACACCGGGGAATTCGTGCCGATCTGACGAAACGTCCGTTCGCCTGCACGGTCCATTAACCGCTTTGGCGCATGATCGGCGTCATGGAACAGTCGGTCATCATCTCATTCTCCTTGCCTGCCGACCTGCTGGTCGGCCTCGGTCACGCCGCCAAGGCGGCGGGCCGGTCGCCTGCGGACCACCTGCGTGCGCTGCTTCGGCAGATGCTGGGCGGGGGGACCACCCTTCTGGCGCATCCACAGATGGACTGGCCCTCAGGGGAAGTGCTGCCTCCGAAGGCGGACGACACGCCGCAGCCGGTCCCGGACAGCGACACGATCACCTCCAGCGTGCTTGCGGCATTGCGGCAGGCCGATGAAGCAGCCCCGCCCGTCCCGCAGGCCGAGACGGTGGAGGATGACGATCACGTCCTGCATCTTGTCCGGTCGATCTGCGCCGAAGCCGCGCTGGAGCCGGCCGATGACGCCGATGAAGCCCAGGTGGCAGAGGAGCCGGTGCCTGCCGCAGAGGGCACGGATCCCGTGGTCTCGCCGCCCGAGCCTGAGTCCTTCGGCCCCATGACCTATGGTATCCTGGCGGCCCGGGGCGGTGCGCGCCGCCCGCTGACCGATCAAGAACAGGCCGAAGCGGGTCACGCAGAACAAATCGTATCCACGGTAGGCCAGACGCCCCTGTCCGAAAAGTCCGAAGACGGGTCGTCGCAGATCCTGCTTGCGCCGGGGGAACATCTGCCGGCGCTGCCTTCGGCCTTGCCGGCGATGGACATCCTGCCGGACATGCCCTCGGTCGCCCATCTGCAACAGGTGATCAAGGCATCTCCGGGTTGGCTGGACCTGCAACGCTGCCTGCGTCGCGATGGTCTGGTGCTGCGCCTGTCTGACTGCGGTCGCCACCTGCTTCTGCACAGCTGGCCGGATGACCGGATGCTGATGCCGGTCGAGGCGCTGGGACTGTCGCTGGAAGGGCTTTGCCTGCACTTTCGCGCCCCGTTCCCCGGTGGCGGTGGCCTGGGCCACGTCCTGCGCGCCCTTGTTGCCGAAGATCGCGGACCGGGCCGCGCTGCCTGATGTCCTGCCACCGGTTCCCTGCGGGCCACACACAAGAATCCACACGCACACACAGACCTTCACCCGGGGCTGCAGGCGGGCCACACACCCCGCCGGCGGCTTCCAGACAAAAAGGCCGCCCCCTCGGGCGGCCTTTCGATCGGTGGTTTCGCATGGGTGATGCGGGATCAGCCCTTCTTCAGGCAGCGCTTGCCCAGCGTTTCGGCGATCTGCACCGCGTTCAGGGCCGCGCCCTTCCGCAGGTTGTCGGACACGCACCAAAAGTTCAGGCCGTTGTCGATGGTCGAATCCTGACGGATGCGGCTGATGTAGGTGGCATATTCACCGACACATTCGATCGGGGTGATGTAGCCACCCGGTTCGCGCTTGTCGACGACCATGATCCCCGGCGCCTCACGCAGGATGTCGGTCGCTTCTTCCCAGTCCAGGAAATCCTCGGTCTCGATGTTGATCGATTCCGAGTGGCCAACGAAGACCGGAACGCGGACGCAGGTCGCGGTGACCTTGATCGACGGATCGAGGATCTTCTTCGTTTCCGCCACCATCTTCCATTCTTCCTTGGTCGAACCATCGTCCAGGAAGACGTCGATGTGCGGGATCACGTTGAAGGCGATCTGCTTAGTGAACTTCTTCGGCGCCTTTTCCTGCCCCGGCACATAGATGCCCTTGGTCTGGTCCCAAAGTTCGTCGATGCCTTCCTTGCCCGCGCCCGACACGGACTGGTAGGTCGACACCACGACGCGCTTGATCTTCGCGCGGTCATGCAGCGGCTTCAGCGCCACGACCATCTGCGCGGTGGAACAGTTGGGGTTCGCGATGATGTTCTTGTTCTTGTACTGGTCGACCGCCTCGGGGTTCACTTCCGGCACGACCAGCGGAATCTGCGGGTCGTAGCGGTAAAGCGAGGAGTTGTCGATCACGACGCAGCCCGCGGCAGCCGCCTTGGGCGCGTAGATCTTCGTGGCTTCCGACCCCACGGCGAACAGCGCGATGTCCCAGCCCGTGAAATCGAATGTATCAAGGTCCTTGGTAGTGAGGGTCTTGTCGCCAAAGCTGACTTCGGTGCCCAGCGACTTGCGGCTGGCAAGTGCCACGATCTCGTCGACCGGGAATTCCCGTTCGGCAAGGATGTTCAGCATTTCACGGCCCACGTTCCCCGTGGCGCCGGCGACAACGACCTTGTAGCCCATGAGGGGTCTCCTTCACATCAGGACGATGCCGCTTAGCGCAAAGCCTCGCGCGGGAAAAGGGCCAAAGGGCGCAGTTTGGCGGCATCGGGGCCTGACGATCACGCGCGGACGTCGCGCGAAAAGACGTAAGCCGCCAGCCCCAGGACCAGGGGCAGCAGGAAGAACAGGAAGATGGCGGAAAAGGTCGACTCGGGCGCGGCCGGATTTTCGGCGGCCCGGTAGACGGGGCGCGAGGCGAATTGCAGGATCCCGGCGCCGCCGATCCCGAACATGTTGATGAAGCTGACCCCTCGCCCGATCAGGTGCTGGGGCAGGAAGGACCGCCCATGCGCCATGATCGCCGGGAAGGCCGAACCGAAGAACCCCAGCGCCGCCAGCAGCAGGGTTGCCGGAACCATCCCCGCCGCCGGGCGCCAGGCCAGCATCGCCAGCACCAGGGCCATCGCCGCCGATCCCGCGAACACGCCCCATTTCTTCGATCCGACCATCCTGTCCAGCGGGCCATAAGCGAAGTTTCCGGCCACCATCGCCAGACCCATGATCAGCGTGGCCCGCCCGATCCCCGTGGCATCGGCGCCAAAGACTTCATTCAGATAGGGCCCGGCCCAGAGTCCGCGGATTGAAGCCGCGGGCGCATAGGCCACTGCCATCAACGGCAGCACAAGCCACAGTTCGCGAATGGCCAGAAGTTCGCGGAGCGAGCCGCCTTGCCCCGCCGGACGGACGATCCGTTCCGGGTCGCGCACGAAAACCGCCAGCGCCGCAGCCACCACCAGCGTCACCGCCGCCAGCGCCCACAGCGTTTCGCGCCAGCCCAGGGCTTCGATCGTCCATGCCAGCGGCGCCGCCCCCGCGATGTTTCCCAGCGAGCCGAGCCCGATGATCGCCCCCGCCAACGTGCCGAAAACGGCGGGCGGAAAGACCCGGGCGAAGATGTAGTAGGAGGCCATCAGCACCGGCGAACAGCCGATCCCGATCAGGACCATTGCCAGATGAATAGCCAGCGGCCCTTCGGCCAGCGCGAAGGTCACCGCGCCACCCGCGCCGCCCAGGGCCAGCACCGTCGAGACGGTCCAGCGCGGCCCGATCCGGTCCAGCGCCGCCCCGACCGGGATCTGCATCAGTGCAAAGGCCAGGAACCACAACCCCGAGGACACCGCCAGATCGGCCGGACTGGCGCCCGTTTCCGCCTCGAGCAAAGGGGTCATCACCGCCAGGAACGCGCGGTAGAACTGGCTGAGGATATATCCCGCCACCAGAAAGCCGATGCCGATGCGCATGTCGTTCCCCACCCCTTTTGTGGCCTGTGTCCCGCCGCCGCCCGAAGCCTGCAATTTTGCGCAACCGGTCGCAAGTCACGCAAAGGCGGGCCGGGGCGGCCACCGCTTGCATGGGCGGGACAGGGCGCCTAAAGCCCGGGGCGTGATCCTGCCCCGGTCGGGCCAGGTGTCGAAGGGCCCGCGATGACGCTGCCGAGTTTCATTCCACCCGTGCTGTTCGGCGCGTTGGACGCGTCGGAGAACGGGCCGCAGGGACGCCAACGCGCCGCCCGCACTCTCCCCCGGCCCGAGTTCCCGCGGCCGGGCCCGGTCTGACGGATGCTGGCGCTCGTCGGACTGTTCATGGCGGCCTTCCTGGCCGCGACCCTGCTGCCCGCGCAATCCGAAGCGGTGCTGGTCGGCCTGATTCTGGCAGGGGACCAGCCCCTGTGGCTGCTGCTGGCGGTGGCGACGCTGGGCAATGTTCTGGGCGCGGCGTTGAACTGGGTGCTGGGCCGCTTTCTGATGCAGTTCTCGGATCGGCGCTGGTTCCCGGTGCCCAAGGCGCGGGTCGACGCGGCCACCGCCTGGTATGCCCGCTGGGGACACTGGAGCCTCTGGGGTGCCTGGCTGCCGATCCTCGGCGATCCGCTGACCCTGGCCGCGGGGATGATGCGTGAACCCCTGTGGCGCTTCATGCTGATCGTCACACTGGCGAAGGGCGGGCGCTATCTGCTGCTGGCAGGATTGACGGTCGGCTGGGCGGGGACCGGGCCGATCTGGTGATCCCTGCCAATGGCTGCAGGGCGATTTTTTCGGGGGTTTTTCACTGGTCGGAGCGAGAGGATTCGAACCTCCGACCCCCTGCTCCCGAAGCAGGTGCGCTACCAGGCTGCGCTACGCTCCGACCGTGTGGCGCGGGGTTACAGTTTCCCGGCAGGCTTTGCAAGGGGCCGCGTGCGATCCGATGCGACTATCGGTCCTGATGGGGCGGAAACCCCAGCATCCGGCTCAGGAAGGCCAGGCGCGGCGCGGTGACCGCTTTGCTCCGCGCGTCGCTGTGCGTGGCCGGGCCTGCTCCGGGACCGGTTCGGCAGCGCCTCGCGCAGGACGATGTAGATGCCCGAGGCGATGATGATCGACGCCCCGGCAAAGGTCGCGGTGTCCAGGGATTCGTCAAACAACCATGAGCCGTAGAAGGTGGCCCAGATGATCTGGCTGTACTGCATGGGCGCCACGATCACCGCCTCGCCGGCGCGGAAAGCCAGGATCATCAGGAAGGCTGCGGCCAGACCGAACACGGCGATGATGGCCAGAAATCCCAGATCGGGCAGCGGCATCGGCACGTAGACCAGCGGCAGAAGCGCCCCGATCACGAAGACATTGCCCAGCATCGGGAACAGCAGCATGACCAGCGGGCGTTCGGTGTGGCCGACCTTGCGGGCGATGACTGCGGCCAGCGCCCCGGTAATCGCGGACAAAAGCGCGGCGGCATGGCCCAGCGACAGCGGCGCCTGGCCGGGCCGAAGCACGACCAGAACCCCGACCAGACCCAGGACCACCGCTCCCAGCCGGTGCGGGCCCACCCTCTCGGCCAGCATGGGTATGGACAGCAACGTGACAAGGAGCGGCGTCGCGAAAAGGATCGCGTAGGTCTGCGCCAGCGGCAGCCGCGTGAAGGCGAAGAAGGCCAGGACCGTCGTCAGCACCATGCAGATCGACCGCAGCAGCACCCACAAAGGCTGGCGCGGCCAAAGACTGCCGCCCGCCCGGTCGGCCAGGCTGATGAAGGAAACCAGCGGGAAGGACAGCACCGTGGCGAAAAAGACGATCTGGATGGCGGAATAGCTGTCGCCCAGGTGCTTCACGATCACGTCGTGGGTGGCGTAAAGCCCCATGCCGGACAAGGCCAGAAGCGCCCCCTTGAGGTTGTGGCTGATCCTGTCCGTCATCCATCCGCGTCCCTGTTCCGCCTGCGCAGCTATGCCTTGCCCCGCCCGGGGCCGCAAGCGTCAGCGGCCTTTGCGGTTCGGCGCCCGAGCGGCTATGCCTTCTGCCAAGCGCGGGCGGACCAAATGACCGACAACATCCTTTCGATCCTGGGCGGCATCGGCCTTTACATCTACGGCATGCAGGTCATGACCGAGGCCCTGCGGCAACTGGCCAGCCAGAGTCTGCGTCAGGTGCTGGCGCGGTTTACCCGCTCGCCACTCAGCGGGGCGCTGACCGGGGCGGCCGTGACGGCGCTGGTCCAGTCGTCCAGCGCGACCCTGCTGACGACGATCGGCTTCGTCGGTGCCGGGCTGATCACCTTTCCGCAGGCCATCGGCATCATCTACGGCGCCAACATCGGCACCACGATCACCGGCTGGATGGTGATGGCGCTGGGGCTTAAGCTGCATCTGGGCACGGCGGCGCTGCCCCTGATGTTCGCGGGTGC
The DNA here is from genome assembly GCA_002356635.1 of Rhodobacteraceae bacterium QY30. Lineage (GTDB taxonomy): Bacteria > Pseudomonadota > Alphaproteobacteria > Rhodobacterales > Rhodobacteraceae > QY30. The sequence continues at coordinate 2,828,451 of CP023454.1, read as the reverse complement.
GCTTCTGCGGGTCTTTGCGGAACACCGGCTGGCGCGCCTCGGGCTTCTGGTGATGGGGTTCAGCCTGATGTTCCTGGGTCTGGACTACATGCAGCGCGGCACCGATGGCATCGACATGATGCCGCTGTTCGCCCGCCTGCCCGGCGACACCTGGACCGGGCGCGCGCTTCTGGTACTGATCGGGGCACTGTTCACCGTCGTCGTGCAGGCCTCCAGCGCGGGGGTGGCCATGGCGCTGGTGCTACTGGGGGCGGGAACGCTGACCCTGCCGCAGGCGGCGGCGCTGATCATCGGAATGGACATCGGCTCGACCGTGAAATCCGTCCTGGTCACCTTGGGCGGATCGCGCGACATGCGGCGCACCGCCATGGCCCATGTGGCTTACAACGTGGTGACGGGGTTTGCGGCCTTCTTCGTTCTGGGCGGGGCGACGGCAGGGCTGCTGGCGCTGACGGGGGACCCGCTGTCGTCGCTGGTCGCCTTCCATACGCTGTTCAATGCGCTGGGGGTCGTGCTGATGCTGCCGCTGACCACCCCCTTCGCGGGGATGATCGAGCGGCTGGTTCCCGATGACGATACGCTGGCCCCGCTGAGGCTGGACCGGGCCTTGCAGAAGGACGCCGACGCGGCGCTGGATGCGGCGCGGGGCGCCTCGGCCGCGGTCTCGCGGGCGCTGTTCGCAGCCCTGGGCGACCGGCTCAGCCCCCGGCGTGATGGCGAAAGGCTGGAGGCCCTGTCCCCCCGACTGGACGCGGCCACGGCCCGGATCGAGGAGTTCCTGACCGGCCTTCAGCTTGCCGGCGACAAGCCCGGCCCCTTGCGCCGCCATGCCGCGCTGCTTCACCAGTTCGACCATCTGAACCGGCTGGCCCGCCGCGCCGACCAGACCGAACGGATCACGTTGATGCTGAACGATCCCGGCCTGCGGCGTCCGGCACTGGCGCTTGGCGCGGCGCTTCGGCAGGCCGCGGCCGATCTGGCCAACCCCAAGGTTCACGCGCGCCTGAACCGCCTGGCGCTTTTGATCGCGCGGCGGACGGCGCGGCAACGTCGGTCGGCGCTGTTGCGGGAACATGTGGGGATGGTGACGCCGCAGGGGGTCTTCGACCTGACCGATGCGCTGCGCTGGCTGGAACGGTCAACCCGCCATGCCGAACGGATCGTCCATTACGCGATCCGGGCGGGGGAACCGGACCCGGCAGGCGGCCTGCCGGATCCCGCGGTGATGGAACTGGACTGACCCCGCCCGGATCAGCCCCGCCTTCTCAAAGGCTCGCGTCCAGCGCGGCCACGATCCGGTCGCCCATTTCGCTGGTGGACACCGGCTTGCCGCCTTCGGGACCCATCAGATCGGCCGTGCGGACGCCATCCGCCAGAACCTTTTCCACCGCCTTTTCCAGACGGGTCGCTTCGTCGCCCAGATCGAAGGAATAGCGCAACGCCATCGCAAACGACAGGATGCAGGCGATCGGGTTCGCCTTGCCCTGTCCGGCGATATCCGGGGCCGAACCATGCACGGGTTCATACAGCGCCTTCGGGCGGCCATTGGCCATCGGCGCGCCCAGGCTGGCCGAAGGCAGCATGCCCAGGGATCCGGTCAGCATCGCGGCCAGGTCCGACAGCAGGTCGCCGAACAGGTTGTCGGTCACGATCACGTCGAACTGCTTGGGCCAGCGGGTCAGCTGCATGGCGCCTGCGTCGGCATACATGTGGCTGAGTTCCACGTCCGGGTATTCCTTGTCGTGGACGTCCTGCACGACCTCGCGCCACAGGATGCCCGATTCCATGACATTGGCCTTCTCCATCGAACAGACCTTGTTGCCGCGCTTGCGCGCCAGTTCAAAAGCCGAACGGGCCACCCGGGCAATCTCGGATTCGGTGTAGCGCTGGGTGTTGATACCGACGCGTTCGTTGCCTTCGGTAAAGATGCCGCGCGGTTCACCGAAATACACGCCGCTGGTCAGTTCGCGCACGATCATGATGTCGAGGCCCGCCACGACATCCTTCTTCAGCGACGAGAAATCGGCCAGCGCGTCGAAGCACTGCGCCGGGCGCAGGTTGGCATACAGGTCCATTTCCTTGCGCAGGCGCAGAAGCCCGCGTTCCGGCTTCACCTTGAAGTCCAGCTTGTCGTACTTCGGTCCGCCGACCGCGCCCAGCAGCACGGCGTCCGCCGCCTGCGCCTTGGCCATCGTTTCATCGGTCAGCGGCGTGCCATGCGCGTCATAGGCGCAGCCGCCGACCAGATCCTCGCTCACGTCGAAGCTCAGTCCGCGCTTGGCGCCGAACCAGGCGATGATCTTCTTCACTTCGCCCATGACTTCGGGGCCGATGCCGTCACCGGCAAGGAGGAGGAGAGAGGGGTTGGCCACGGATTGAACGCCTTTTCGCTATGGAAAGATTGCGTTGCGCTTAGCCAAAGTGGCGCAGGGGATCAAGGGGCGCGCCCGTTGCAGAAGGGGGCGTCAGGCGTGAGCCAGGTCCGCTTCGGCGGCGATGGTGTTCTGGCGCCGCTTTTCCGCGATCATGGTGGCGATGCGGCCCATGGCCACGCCACGCATGAACAGGCTGGCCGGAAGGAAGGCCCAGCCCGCCATCGTCCAGATCAGGGTCTGGGGCGATTCCAGCGTGATCGGTTCGAACGACAGCGCGGCCATCTTGACCACGGCCGGGATCACGAAGGGCAGAAGGAACCCCAGGGCGATGTTGAAGCGTGCGTCTTTCCGCAGCCTTTCGACCACATCGCCGCCCGTGGTCGGATCGAAGGTCGGCAGGTTCACCCAGACGTTGAACGATCCCATCCGGGACGGCCAGCCCAGTGTGCGCATCGCGACAACGAACACCACCAGCGTCAGGAGCGAGATCGCATAGCTGATCCCGGCGGCGGTTCGCACCAGGATCAGGTGGTCCAGGCTCATGTTGTCGGGCAGCATGAGAACCACCAGCCGGACGGGGCTGTAGGGCACGTCGATGGCTTCGCCCAGCATGTTGCCGATCAGGCGGATGTCCAGAACCGGGCTCAGCGCGCCGGCCTCACCGGGGCCGCGGACGATGATCGACAGGCAGAAGACGGTGGCGAACAGCGACAGGTAGCGCAGGCGGTTGAAGGGGGGGGCGTCGCGGAATTCGATCAGGCAAGGATAGGTCGAGGCATATTCGACGAAGGTCAGCAGGCCGGCAAAGAACGCGACAAGGGTAACGATTTCCGAGTTGTCGCCCGTGACGCGGGGCATCATCAGCGACGGCGTGGCGATGAGAACCATCACCAGAACGCCCCGCACCAGCGCGCCCATCAGTTTCGCCATAACTGCCCTGGCCCCATGCCCGCGGTCGGCGCCGGTGCGTTGCCGGCTCCTTGTTCCCTTGCGCAGGCCAATTGTGGCGACCTGCCGTATTCTTGCCATATTTCTGCCCACTTCACCGACCTCTGGCAACGCTCGGTTAATAATAGCCGCCGCATTGAGGCCATTTCGTGGTGAAACTGGTGCGTCATTGCATCATTTCGCGTGCGATTTCATGCAGTTGTCTCTGAAATGGAAAAGGCCGCCCGAAGGCGGCCCCAGAGATTGTGGTTAGCGTCAGCTTAGACCCAAGGACGAGATTGCGCGGCGCTTGCTTCGAAACGATCAATTGCGGCCACCTTTTCCAGCGACAGCCCGATGTCATCCAGACCGTTCAGCAGACAATGCTTGCGGAACGGGTCAATCTCGAAACCAAAGCTTTGGCCATCCGAAGTGGTGACGGTCTGGCCTTCCAGGTCGACGGTCAGCCGCGCGTTGGCGCCCTTGCGCGCATCCTGCATCAGGATGTCGACCGTTTCCTGCGGCAGTACGATCGGCAGGATGCCGTTCTTGAAGCAGTTGTTGAAGAAGATGTCCGCGAAGCTGGTCGAGATGACACAGCGGATGCCGAAATCCAGCAGCGCCCAGGGCGCGTGTTCGCGCGACGACCCGCAACCGAAGTTGTCACCGGCGACAATGATTTCGGCATTGCGGTACGCAGGCTGGTTCAGCACGAAGTCCGCGATCTCGGAGCCGTCCTGGTTGTAGCGCATCTCGTCGAACAGGTTCTTTCCCAGACCCGACCGCTTGATCGTCTTCAGGAACTGCTTCGGGATGATCATGTCGGTGTCGATGTTGACCAGCGGCATCGGCGCCGCGATTCCGGTCAGCGTGGTGAACTTGTCCATGGCGGTGGCCCTTCCAGAAAGAGGAACGGGCGCAGGCTTACACGCGCTGCGCCCGGGATTCCAGTGAAGAACGCCGTGTTTCAGGCGTTGCGACGGCGGCGCAGCACGGCCAGCGCCGCGATCCCGCCCAGAAGTGCGGCGCCGCCTGCCGGCAGCGGCACCGGCGCGGGGGGCGGCGGAGGCGGCGGGGGCGGGGGCATGGTCGACAGGCGCAGCGATGCCTGAAGGTACAGCGTCTTGGACTTGTTCTCGGCCGTCAGGAAGCTGGTGACGATGGGCCCGCCCAAGGCTTCGACAAAGCCGTCGATGATCAACTGGTAGACATCCAGCCCGTCAGTGATCGTGATCGAGCCCTGGGTCTTGTTGGCGATGGTCACCAGGTCACCGCAGGGATTCTGCGCCGCCGGGCATCCGGTGTAATTCAGCGTTTCGTCATGGGTCAGCGAGAAGGCCGACAGGATCGAATAGGCGATGCTGCCCGCAAAGCCCGTCACCGACACGTTCAGATCGGTGGTCCGCAGGTAATCGGACCGCCCGGCAATGGTGCCGTTCTTATGGGTATAGGATCCGATCAGGAACGCGCCCGGCGTCGATTTCGTGGTCGGTTGCCCAGCGAAGGTATAGCTGCTTCTTGTGTCCGCCGCCGTCCAGGGTGTTCCCCACGCGATCGTGTTGGTGCCCCGGCCCGTCAGCGCGCCGTTGCCGACATTTCCCGAAACGGTATTGACGAATTTTCCCGCAATGCCATCGACCGTCAATGTCGCCGCATGCGCAACAGACACAAGGGACCAAATGCCTACGGCAAGGCCCGCAGCCATACGCTTGAACACGATACCACCTTATTTTGTTCTTTTTTCACACCCGTGGCGGCCTCAAAACGCCACGCAGAACAAAATAAGGCAAAACTGCGTCAGAAGAAAGGAAGGACTGCCTTAGTCCCTAATTGTCGCCGAATCTGTGTTCAATCTGCCGCAGCACAGAAAATTGAAGGCCGACCCGGAGCAAACCGGGCCGGCCACTGATTCGGTTCTTGGGGATTCGCCGACGCGAACCGCTCAGATCATCTTGCGCACATCGGTCAGGTGGCCCGTCACCGCCGCCGCTGCGGCCATTGCCGGGCTCATCAGATGGGTGCGGCCCCCGCGGCCCTGACGGCCTTCGAAGTTGCGGTTCGACGTCGCCGCACAGCGTTCGCCGGGGGCAAGCTGGTCGGGGTTCATCGCCAGACACATCGAACAGCCGGCCAGCCGCCATTCGAAGCCCGCATCGATGAAGATCTGCGCCAGCCCCTCTTCTTCGGCCTGGGCGCGGACAAGACCCGATCCGGGGACGACCATCGCCCGCATCCCGTCCTTGATCTTCTTCCCCTTCAGGATCGCCGCGGCGGCGCGCAGATCCTCGATCCGGCCGTTGGTGCAGGATCCGATAAAGACCGTGTCGATCTGGATGTCCTCAAGCTTCTGGCCCGGTTTCAGGTCCATGTAGTCCAGCGCGCGGCGCACGGCTTCCACCTTGCCGCCTTCGAACTGTTCGGGCGCGGGGACGACATCGGTGATCGGCAGCACGTCCTCGGGCGAGGTGCCCCAGGTGACCAGCGGCGCGATGTCTTCGCCCTTCAGCGTGACGACCTTGTCGAAATGCGCGCCTTCGTCGGTGTAAAGCGTCTTCCACCAGGTCATCGCGGCTTCCCACTGCGCGCCTTTCGGGGCATGGGGGCGGCCCTTGACGTAGTCGAAGGTCTTTTCGTCCGGCGCGATCAGGCCCGCGCGGGCGCCGCCTTCGATCGCCATGTTGCAGACGGTCATGCGGCCTTCCATCGACAGGTCGCGGATCGCTTCGCCGCAATATTCGATGACATAGCCGGTGCCGCCCGCCGTGCCGGTTGCGCCGATCACCGCCATGGTGATGTCCTTGGCGGTGACGCCGGGGCGCAGCTTGCCGGTGATTTCCACCTTCATGTTCTTCGATTTCTTCTGGATCAGCGTCTGGGTGGCCAGAACGTGCTCGACTTCCGACGTGCCGATGCCATGCGCCAGCGCGCCAAAGGCGCCATGCGTCGCCGTGTGGCTGTCACCACAGACCACGGTCATGCCCGGCAGCGTCCAGCCCTGTTCCGGGCCGACGATATGGACGATGCCCTGACGGATGTCAGACACCGGATAGTAGTTGATGCCGAAATCACGGGCGTTCTTGTCCAGCGCCTCGACCTGGATGCGGGATTCCTCGTTGTCGATGTGCTTTTCCCGGCCCGGAGTCGTCGGCACGTTGTGGTCGGGCACCGCGATGGTCTTTTCCGGCGCGCGGACCTTGCGGCCCGTCATGCGCAGGCCCTCGAAGGCCTGCGGGCTGGTCACTTCGTGGACCAGGTGACGGTCGATATACAGCAGGCAGGTGCCATCGGCAGCTTCATCCACCAGGTGCGCATCCCAGATCTTGTCGTAAAGGGTTTTCGGGCCGGACATCGTCATCACTCTTGCTATGGGCTGTTGGGAGGGGGCGGAGCAGGACGCGAGCGGTTTTCCGCGCGCGCCACCTCAGCCGCGGGCAGGAAGCGACAGGCTTTCCCCGAAGAAGCGCCACGGCAGGCGGGCGCGGTCGTCCATGTCGAAATAGCGGATCATGGGGCGGCCTTTTACGCCCGAAAGACGACGCGCGCAATATCCGGCAGGGGCGGAACCTTTCGCCGGAAGCGGCGCCCCAAGTTCGGTCCTGTCACGGAATTCCGGCTGCTTCCTTGAGATTGTCACACTGCGATGCTACGTTTGTAACAGGCCCGGCGCCGGGGCACTTTCGTTGGCGCGCATCCCTGGAGGACAATGACCTGTCTCTTTCCCATTCCGCAGCCGGGGACATGGCTGCACGGGCGGTGCCTCTGATGGCCGAGCCCTCCGATGTGACCAGCGATCAACTTCTGGCGCGCATTCTCGCCTCACTTGATGATGACAAGGCCGAAGACGTCGTCGCGATCGACTTGCGCGGCCGGTCTTCCGTGGCCGATCACATGGTGATCTGCTCGGGCCGTTCGTCGCGTCAGGTGGGCGCCATCGCCGAGAAACTGGCTGACCGCCTGAAGGAAGACTTCGGCCGGTCCGTCAAGATCGAAGGCAAGGACCAGGGCGACTGGGTGCTGATCGACGCGGGTGACGTGATCGTCCACGTCTTCCGGCCCGAAGTTCGTGACTTCTACCAACTGGAAAAGATGTGGATGCCCTCGACCGCGGGCTTCGCCGGGGCGTCGCGCGTCGTCTGATGCGGGTGCAGATCTGCGCCGTGGGCCGGATGCGCTCCGGCCCCGAGCGGTTGTTGACCGATGATTACCTGGACCGCTTCGGGAAAACGGGGCGGTCGCTTGGTCTTGGTCCGGCCGCTATCCACGAAGTTGAAGACAAGAAGGGCGGCGGGATGGAGGCCGAGGCTGCGCTTCTGTCGCGCGCCCTGCCTGCCGGTGCGCTGGTCTGCGTCCTGGATGAACGCGGGGCCCTGCTCAGCAGTCCCGAATTTGCCGCGCAGATGGCCGGTTGGCGCGATGCCGGAAGGCAGGATTTGGCCTTCGTCATCGGCGGCGCGGACGGGATTGCGCCGGACCTGCGCGCCCAGGCGGGATTCGCGCTGTCCTTCGGCAAGATGGTCTGGCCGCACATGCTGGTGCGGGTGATGCTGGCCGAACAGCTTTACCGTGCCGCGACGATTCTTGCCGGCGGGCCCTATCACCGCGTCTGACCGGGCGCAGATCCCGGTTTCCGCGCTGCGGCGGTGGTTGCCGGTCGGGGGCGCGCGGCGTATGACGGGCCCGCCGACGCATCACCCGGAGACCGCTGATGAGCACCCCCAAGCCTGTCGTCCTGTGCATCCTCGATGGCTGGGGCTGGCGTGAGGACAAGATGGCCAATGCCATCCGCCAGGCCCATGTTCCGACCTTCGACCACATCATGGCAACCTGCCCGAATGCGCGGTTGATCACCCACGGGCCCGATGTGGGCCTGCCAACCGGACAGATGGGCAACTCCGAGGTCGGCCACACCAACATCGGCGCGGGCCGGGTGGTGGCGATGGACCTGGGCCAGATCGACCTGGCGATCGAGGACGGCAGCTTTGCCCGGAACGAGTCGATCCTTGATTTCATCGCCCGTCTGAAGGCCAGCGGCGGCACGGCGCATCTGATGGGCGTCGTGTCGGACGGCGGGGTGCATGGCCATATCCTGCATGTGCTTGCTGCCGCGCGTCTGATCGCGGGCGCGGGTGTGCCGGTGGTGATTCACGCGATCACCGACGGGCGCGACGTGCCTCCCACCTCGGCCGACGGTTATGTGACGCAACTTGTCGCAGGTCTGCCCGCAGGGGCCCGCGTGGGCACCGTGATCGGCCGTTACTACGCGATGGACCGCGACAACCGTTGGGACCGGGTCGGGCGCGCCTATGCCGCCATGATCCGTGGGCAGGGTGAAAACTCGGCCAGCGCTGCGGGGGCCGTGATCGACGCGCAGGGCCGGGGCGAGACGGACGAATTCATCGCTCCTACCGTCATTGGCGGCTACGGAGGGGCGCATGACGGCGACGGTTTCTTCTGCCTGAACTTCCGCGCCGACCGCGCCCGCGAAATCCTTGCGGCCATCGGACAGCCCGGCTTTGCCGCATTCGACAGTGGGGTCCGGCCCGCTTGGGCGGCGCTTCTGGGGATGGTCGAATATTCCTCGGCGCACAACGCCTTCATGGCGACCGCCTATCCGAAACGTGAAATCGTCAACACTTTGGGCGAATGGGTGGCGAAACAGGGCAAGACGCAATTCCGCCTGGCCGAGACCGAAAAATACCCCCACGTCACATTCTTCCTGAACGGAGGCAAGGAAACCCCCGAAACAGGCGAGGAACGCTACATGGCGCCGTCGCCGAAGGTGGCGACCTATGACCTGAAGCCCGAAATGTCGGCGCCCGAGGTGACGGAGCATTTCGTCGATGCCATCCGGCAGGGCTATGACCTGATCGTGGTCAACTACGCCAACCCCGACATGGTGGGCCATACCGGCAGCCTTCCCGCCGCGATCCGCGCGGTCGAGGAAGTGGACCGGGGCCTGACCAGGGTCGTCGCGGCCCTGACGGAAGCGGGCGGCGCGATGATCGTCACGGCCGATCACGGCAATTGCGAAACCATGGTCGACCCCGAAACCGGCGGACCGCATACGGCGCACACCACGAACCTTGTGCCGGTGGCACTGGTCGGCGGGCCTTCGGGCGTCAGCCTGCGCAACGGCCGGCTGGCCGATCTGGCGCCCACGCTTCTGGACCTGATGGGCCTGCCCGTCCCGCCCGAGATGACGGGCAAGACGCTGATCGTGCGCGGATGATGCTGCGGGCGCTGATCCTGGCCGGGGCGCTGGCGCTGCTGCCCGCGGTGGCGGCGCGGGCCGAGGTGACTTCGGTCGAAGGCGCCCGTCAGTCAGCGGATGAATTGCGCGATGCCATCGCGGCGCTGCGCGAGGCAAAAAGCGCCCGTGACCGCGTGGCCGCGCTGACCCGCACCATTCGCGCCTATGAATCCGGGCTGGGCGCGCTGCGGGACGGCCTGCGCCGCGCCTCGGTCCGTGAAGGGGCACTGAAGGCCGATTTCGACGCCAAGCGCGACCGCATCGGCCAGCTTCTGGCGGTGATGGCGACGATGGACACGCAATCCTCGCCGCTTCTTCTGCTGCACCCGGATGGGCCCGAAGGCACGGTCCGTTCGGCGATGGTCATGTCGGCGGTCACGCCCGCGCTTCAGGCCGAAGCCGCCGTTCTGGGCCGCCAGCTTCAGGAACTGGCCGACCTGCGACGTCTTCAGGCGGATTCCAGCCAGACGCTTCAGGCCGGGCTGGCCGCCGCGCAAGAGGCCCGCACCGCGCTGAGCCAGGCGGTCCAGGACCGCACCGACCTGCCGCGCCGATTTCTGGACGACCCGGCCGAGTTGAAGACCCTGCTGGCCAGCGCCGAGACGCTGGACAGTTTCGCAACCGGGCTGGTGTCGATGGAAACCGATGTTTCCGCGCCGCGCGGCGATTTCGAAGGGGCGATGGGCACCCTGCCGCTGCCGGTCTATGGCCGGGTTCTGCGCCGCGCGGGCGAAGCGGATGCCGCCGGAATCACGCGGCCGGGTCTGGTCATCGCCACGCGGCCCGCCGCCCTGGTCACGACCCCCTGGCCCGCGACGATCCGCTATCGCGGGCCGCTTCTCGACTACGGAAATGTGATGATTCTTGAGCCCGCGACGGGCTATCTGCTGATCCTCGCGGGGCTTGGAACCGTATATGGGGAAACAGGAGACGTTCTGGCGGCCGGTGCACCGGTCGGCCTGATGACCGGCAGCGATGCGGGCGCAGAAGGCGGTGGCGCAGACCGGACGGAAACGCTTTATATGGAACTCAGACAGGGCAAGGAGCCCGTGGATCCGGCACCATGGTTCCGCGAAACAAGGGAATGAACGGACGATGAGGAAATTCGTTATGGCCGCCCTGGGCGGCACGGTGGCCGGGGTGTTGCTGACGACTCAGGTCGCGGGTCCGTTGCTGGCCCAGGACGCGGCGAAGAAGCCGGCATCCGTCTATGAACAGCTGGACCTGTTCGGCTCGATCTTCGAACGCATCCGCGCGCAATACGTGGAACAGGTCGACGAAGGCAAGCTGATCGAGGCGGCGATCAACGGCATGCTCACCTCTCTGGATCCGCATTCCAGCTACATGCCGCCCGACGACTACAACGACATGCGCGTCCAGACGAAGGGCGAATTCGGCGGCCTGGGGATCGAGGTCACGCAGGAGGAGGGCTTCATCAAGGTCGTCTCGCCCATCGACGGCACACCCGCGGCGCAGTCCGGGATCAAGGCGGGTGATTTCATCACCCATGTCGATGGCGAAAGCGTGCTTGGCCTGACGCTTGATCAGGCGGTCGACAAGATGCGCGGGCCGGTCGGTTCGGAAATCGTCATCACCATCGCGCGCGAAGGCACCGAAAAGCCTTTCGATGTGTCGATCATCCGCGACACGATCAAGCTGACCGCCGTAAAGACCCGGCTGGAGGGCAAGACGGTCATCGCCCGGATCACCACCTTCAACGACCAGACCTTCCCGAATCTGGAAGAAGGCCTGAAGAAATCCATCACCGAGGCGGGCGGGCTTGAAAAGATCGACGGCGTCGTCGTTGACCTGCGCAACAACCCCGGCGGGCTTCTGACGCAGGCGATCTCGGTGTCGGATGCCTTCCTGGACAAGGGGGAAATCGTCTCGACCCGCGGCCGCAATCCCCAGGACAGCGAACGCTTCAACGCGGAACCGGGCGATCTGATCAACGGCAAGCCGATCGTCGTGCTGATCAACGGCGGCTCGGCCTCGGCGTCGGAAATCGTCACTGGAGCGTTGCAGGATCACCGCCGCGCCATCGTCGTCGGCACCAAGAGCTTCGGCAAGGGGTCGGTCCAGACGGTGATGCCGATGAAGGGCGGCGGCGCGATGCGGCTGACCACGGCGCGCTACTACACGCCCTCGGGCCGCTCGATCCAGTCGCTGGGCATCTCGCCCGACATCTGGGTTGACCAGCCGCCGGTCCAGCCTGCGGATGACAAGGCCGAGGAAGCGAAATCGGCCGCGGAAAAGCAGCGGTCCGAGGCCGATCTGCGGGGCAGCCTGTCGAACGACTCGATGACCGAGGATGAAAAGCGCGTCCTTCAGGAGGAACAGAAGCACGCCGAGGACAGCGCCAAGCTGCGTCAGGAGGATTACCAGCTGGCCTATGCCATCGACATCCTGAAGGGCCTGGCCGCCGTCGCGCCGAAACCCTGATCCCCGGAACCGAAACGAAAGGGCGGCCGGGGCAACCCGGCCCGCAATCCCCGCGATGGACGCAGACACCGCCACCAGCCTTCCTTACCGCGCCGGGGTCGGCGTGGTGCTGATCGACGCGCAGGGCCGCATCTTCGCCGCCCAGCGCAAGGACAGTCCTTCGGCTGCCTGGCAGATGCCCCAAGGCGGGATCGACGCGGATGAGAAGCCCCGCAAGGCAGCACTTCGCGAGCTTTGGGAAGAGACCGGGGTGACCGAGGATCTGGTCGAATTCGTCGCCAAGACGAAGGGCTGGATAACCTATGACTTGCCCCCCGATCTGCTGGGCCATGTCTGGGGCGGCAAGTATCGCGGCCAGCGGCAGAAATGGTTCCTGTTCCGCTTTCTGGGCCGGGATGACCAGATCGACATCGAAACCGAACACCCCGAATTTTCCGAATGGAAATGGGTCACGGCGGACGAGATGCTTGCGGCCATCGTCCCCTTCAAGCGTGCGCTTTACGCAGAGGTCATCGCCCAGTTCCGCGACCACCTCGCTTGAACGTCAGAAGGTGGGCGGCGTGCAGGCGCTGACCACGACGCAGGTCTCCGGACCCGGGTTCTGGAAACGGTGGGGCTGGCGGCTGTTGAACAGATAGGCGTCCCCCGCCTGCAAAAGCCGCGTCTCGCCGCCTACGGTGATCAGGATCTGGCCCGAAATGACGATCCCGCCTTCTTCGGCTTCGTGGCTGTAGACATCGGGGCCGGTATCGGCGCCGGGCTGGTAGGTTTCGTAAAGGATCATCAACGCCGTTTCTCCGGGCCGACCGACCTGGAAGAACCGCACGCCGCCCTGGCCCTTCGGCGTGATCTCGCGCAGTTCGTCGCGGGTGAAGTGCCATTTCGGTTCGGGCGCCGTATCTTCGGCGAAGAAGGCCGACAGCGGGATGTTCAAGCCCGCGAGGATCTTCTTCATCGTCGCGATCGAGGGGCTGGTGCGGTTCTGTTCGATCATCGAGATCATCGCCGCCGTCACGCCAGCCGCTGCCGCAAGCTGGCGTTGCGAGAGCTTGCGCGCCTCTCGTTCTGATTTCAGCCGGGCCCCGGTGTCAAAGCTCATCTTCAGGCCTTCCGATGCCGGATTCTTCTTGCAGCGCCCGGCGGTAAATTTATTATCCGGCAATATAGAATATTGAACGCCAACTGCAACCGGCTGCGCAGGCAGGGCCTGCCCGCCCTCCACAGGGACCAACACGATGTCGAACGCCGATCTTGAAGCCCGCCGCAAGGATGCCATGTCGCGCGGCGTGGGGGTGCAGACCCAGATTTTCGCTGAACGCGCCGAAAACGCCGAGGTCTGGGACAGCGAAGGCAAGCGCTACATCGACTTTGCCGGGGGCATTGCGGTGCTGAACACCGGCCACCGTCACCCGAAGGTCATCGCGGCGGTGAAGGAACAGATCGACCGGTTCACCCACACCTGTCATCAAGTGCTGCCTTATGAAAACTATGTCCGGCTGGCCGAGCGTCTGAATACCATCGTTCCGGTGCCGGGCGAGAAGAAGACGATCTTCGTCACCACCGGCGCCGAAGCGGTGGAGAACGCAATCAAGATCGCCCGCGCCGCCACGGGCCGCCAGGCGGTCGTTGCCTTTACCGGCGCGTTCCACGGCCGGACCTTCATGGGCATGGCGCTGACGGGGAAGGTGGTGCCCTACAAGGTCGGCTTCGGCGCGATGCCGGGCGATGTGTTTCATGTGCCCTTCCCGGTCCCGCTGCACGGCGTCTCGGTCGACCAGTCCATCGATGCGCTGCACTACCTGTTTAAGGCCGATGTCGATCCGAAGCGCGTTGCCGCGATCATCCTTGAACCCGTGCAGGGCGAAGGCGGCTTCTACGAGGCGCCGCGCGAGTTCATGTCGAAGCTGCGCGCGATCTGCGATGAACACGGCATCCTTCTGATCGCGGACGAGGTGCAGACCGGATTTGCGCGCACCGGCAAGATGTTCGCGATGGAACATCACGACATCGCGCCCGATCTGACCACGATGGCGAAATCGCTGGCGGGTGGCTTCCCGCTGGCCGCCGTCACGGGCCGCGCCGAGATCATGGACGCCCCCGCGCCGGGCGGTCTGGGCGGCACATATGGCGGCAGCCCGCTGGGCATCGCGGCCGCGAACGCGGTTCTGGACGTGATCGAGGAAGAGGGCCTGATCGACCGTGCCAACCAGTTGGGCGGCCGGCTGAAGCAGCACCTGGCATCCCTGCGGGATGACGTGCCGGAAATCGTCGACATCCGCGGCCCGGGCTTCATGAACGCGGTCGAATTCAACCTGGGCGGCAAGCCTTCGGCCGAGTTCACGACGAACGTCCGGTTGGAGGCGCAAAAGCGCGGGCTGATCCTGCTGATCTGCGGTGTCTATGGCAACGTGATCCGCTTCCTGTCGCCGATCACCATCCAGGATCCGGTCTTCACCGAAGCGTTGGGCATTCTGGACGAATCGATCCGCGCCGCCCGCAAGGCCTGAGGGCAGCCGGGGGAAGCGCTGCTTCCCCCGGACCCCCATCGGGATATTTCGGCCAAGATGAAAGACGGTGTCAGGCCGGCGGTGTCCAGAGCGCCGCAAGGACGATCCAGCCTGCGATTTCTGTAAGCTGCTGCGTGGCGCCAAGCGTGTCACCGGTGTATCCGCCGATCTGGCGAAGGCAAAGCAGCGTGAAGCCGAAGCCCGCCAGCGCCATTGCGACGAGCATGGCCAGCGCATGGCCGGTGATCAGAAGCCCCAACAGGCCCAAAGCGACCGCGAACGCGGCCGCCTTGCCCGAGACGCCACCCGCAGTCGCACCGAGCCCGCCGGGGCGCGCGGTTCGAACCGCCTGCATGATCCAGGGCAGGCCCGCCCGACTTGCCATCCCCAGGCCCACCAGAGCGGCCATCCCTGTCAGTGCATCAGGGGCGGCAGCAAGGCCGCTGGCGCGCAGGCCCACCGACAGAAGCAGCGCCAGCGCGCCATAGCTGCCGATGCGGCTGTCCTTCATGATCTCGAGCTTGCGGTCGCGGCTGGTGCCGCCGCCGAAGCCGTCCGCCACATCCGCAAGCCCGTCTTCATGCAGCCCGCCGGTGGCCAGCGCCCCGGCGGCGAGGGCAAGCAACGCCGCCATGAGCGGGGGCAGGCCGACTGCGGCCCAGAAGACCAGTGCAGCCGGCAGCGCCGCGATGGCCCCCGCGACCGGATAGGCCCAGGCTACGGCGCGAAGCGGCGGGGCCGGATCGGCCAGCCGCCCCATCGGCAACCGCGTAAGCAGCATCACCGCCAGCCGGAGTTCATCCCAGCGCGCGACCATCTCAGCCCCCCGAAACGCCGGCTTCGGCGAAGGTGGCCATGCCATTGTGGCATTCCAGCGCCGCACGGAGAATGCCCAGCGACAGCGCAGCACCCGAGCCTTCGCCAAGCCGCATCCGCATCTCCAGCACCGGTTCTTTTCCGAGCGCGGCCAAGAGGCGGCGGTGCCCCGGTTCGGTCGAGGCGTGGCCGATCAGGCAATGATCCAGCGCCCCGGCAAAAGGATGCAGGACGGCGGCTGAAGCGGAGCAGATGAATCCGTCAAGGATCACCGGAATCCGCGCCATGCGCGCGGCCAGAACCGCGCCGCAGATAGCTGCCTGTTCGCGCCCGCCAAGAGCTGCCAGCACCGCCAGCGGATCGCCCAAGGTGGCGGCGTGGCGGGCGATCCCCGCCTCGATCACCCGCGCCTTCAGCGACATGCCATCCGCGTCCGACCCGGTTCCCGGCCCGACCCAGTCCGGGGCATGGCCGCCGAAGGTCGCCCGCGCCAGCGCCGCGGCGATCGTGGAATTGCCGATGCCCATTTCGCCCAGCACCAGCACCTGCGCAGACCGGTCCACCGCCGCCGCCCCGCGTTCCATGGCGTCCAGCGTCTCGGCCTCGGTCATCGCGGGGCTCGCGGTGAAATCCTGCGTCGGGCGGTCCAGATCCAGGGCAACGACCGACAGATCCGCGCCGCTGGCCCGACACAGCTGGTTGATCGCCGCGCCGCCATGTTCGAAATTCGCAACCATCTGCGCGGTGACTTCCTGCGGGAAGGGGTTCACGCCTTGCGCGCAGATGCCGTGGTTGCCCGCGAAGATCACGGCTTGCGCCTTGTTGATCCGCGGTCGGTCAGTTCCAAGCCACCCGGCCATGAAGATCGCCAGATCCTCCAGCCGCCCGAGCGAACCCGGCGGCTTCGTCAGGCTGTTCTGTCGATCCCGTGCTGCCTGTGCTGCGGCCGCGTCGGGCGCGGGCAGGTCCGCCAGGCGGGCACGCAGGTCCTGAAAGGAGGCGGCAGGAAAGAGATCAGACATCATTTCACCTTCAGTGGAAGGCCGGATACGGCCAGGATGACTTCGTCGACGGCGGCGGCCACCTGCTGGTTGAGCGCCCCCGCCGCATCGCGGAACTGCCGCGCCAGCGCGTTGTCGGGCACGATTCCCATGCCGACTTCGTTGGTGACCAGGATCACCGGACTTTGCTGCCGGGGCAGGGCGGCCACCAGGGCTGAAGCTTCGGCCTGCCAGTCGCGCCCCGGCGTGAACATCAGGTTGGTCAGCCACAGCGTCAGGCAATCGACCAGCCGCGCGCCTGTGCCGTCGGTGCCTTCCAGCGCGGCAACCAGGTCGAGCGGCGCTTCCACATCGTGCCAGCGGGCATCGCGCCGGGCGCGGTGCTGGGCGATGCGCTGGGCCATTTCGGCATCGCCGGCTGTGGCGGTGGCGATGTAGGTCGGGCGTCCGGGCGCGGCCAGCGCGCGCGCCTCTGCCAGAACGCTCTTGCCCGAACGGGCGCCCCCTGTGATGAGTGTCGTCGTCATGCTGGACCCGCTCCTGGCGCCCTACGGCGGCTTGCCGACCCAAGGGGGGCGGGCGCCGGTGCGACTACCAACCACCCTTCGCGCGAATTGAAAAGGCCCAAACCCGACCGTGTCCGACCACATCCCGACCACCGAGCTGATACTGATCCGCCACGCCCCCGCCGATGCCGGGGGACGGCTTTGCGGTCGCACCGATGTCGATGCGATTCTGCCCGAACCCTCTGCCCTGGTGCGGATCGCCGAAGCTGTCGGTTCGGTCGATCGGCTGACGGTATCGCCGGCGCGGCGCTGCGTGCAGACAGCGCGGGCGCTGTTCCCGGGCCAGGACCAGCATCCCGATCCGCGCCTGTGGGAGCAGGATTTCGGCGCCTGGGAAGGCCGTCCGCTGACGGACCTGCCCGACCTGGGGCCGCTTTCCGTGGGGGAACTGGCGCATCACTGCCCGCCGGACGGGGAAAGCTTCGCGACGCTCTGCGCCCGGATCGCGCCGGCGCTGCGCGACCTGTCTGCGGGGCGGATTGCCGTGGTGGCCCACGCGGGGACCGTGCGCGCCGCGCTGGCGCTGGCGCTGGGCTCGGTTCCGGCGGCCCTGGCGTTCGAGGTCGCGCCCCTGTCCGTCACCGCCGTCCGGTTGTTTCCCGGCGGGGCATCGGTGCGCTTCGTCAACCGGACCCTGGCATGACCCGCCAGGCGGTCCGCGTGGCCGGTCACTTCGGGGAACTGGTGCAGGGCCGGATGGGGCCCGACGGCCCCGTGGCGCTGATCACCTTGCCTTGTCCTGCGCTGGCGGTGACGGCGCACCTGCTACCCGGCCAGTTCGCGCTGCACCAGCCCGGGGGGCGGGTCGTTCCAAGGGCCGAGGTGCGTCGGCTTCTGTCCGTGGCGGGACGCGCGCCCCGCGGCCGGATCGTCCTTTGCGCGGGGATGCCGGTGGGCGGCGGGGCAGGGGCCTCGACGGCGGCGCGGGTGGCGCTGGGGCGACTGGCCGGCCTGAGGGCGCCCGAGGATCTGGCGGCGCTGTGTCTTGCGTCCGAAGGGGCAAGCGATCCCCTGATGTATCCCGCTCCGGAACGGCTGCTCTGGGCCTCGCGGCTGGGGACCGTGATCGACCGGCTGCCGCCTCTGCCGCGGATGGAGATCCTGGGCGGCTTCTACGGCCCCCCGCGCCGCACTGATCCGCGCGACAGCCGCTTCGCGGAGGTTGGCGACCTGGTCGCGGACTGGCGACAGGCTGCGGGCGATCTGGCGGCGCTGGCCCGAATCGCCAGCCAGTCGGCCGCGCGCTGCCTGTCGCTTCGTGGTCCCGCGGATGATCCGACCGCCGAACTGGCCCGGCGCCACGGCGCGCTGGGCTGGTCGGTTGCGCACACAGGATCAGCCCGGGCGCTGATCTTCGCGCCGGGAATGGTGCCTCAGGCGGCGGTCGCGGACTTGCACCGGGCCGGATTTTCCCGGATCACACGCTTCAGGACTGGAGAGTGCTGATGTTTGCTTCCGTGATGGCGCTGGCCATGCTGATCGACGCCGCCCTGGGTTGGCCCCGCCCGCTCTACGACCGGATCGGCCACCCCGTCACTTGGATCGGCAGGCTCATCACCTGGGTCGAGGCCGAGTTCAACAAGGGCCGCGACATCATCGAGCGCCGCCGCGCCGGGATGATCGCAACACTGATCGTCGTGGGTGTCAGCGCCGGGCTGGCGGTCGTTCTCCAGTCGATGCTGCCGCACGGCTGGCCGGGCCTTGTCCTGACCGGGATCCTTGCCTGGCCCTTCCTGGCGACGCGGTCGCTTCATGACCATGTCGCGGCCGTGGTCCTGCCCCTGGCCACCGGCGATCTGCCGGGCGCGCGGCGGGCGGTGGCGGCAATCGTCGGGCGCGACCCCGAGCAGCTGGACACTGCCGGCGTGGCGCGGGCGGCCATGGAAAGCCTGGCGGAGAACGCCTCGGACGGGATCGTGGCGCCGCTGTTCTGGGGGGTGATCCTCGGCCTTCCGGGGATTGTCGCCTACAAGGCGATCAACACGTTGGATTCGATGATCGGCCACCGGACAGAACGCTACGAACATTTCGGCTGGTTCGCGGCGCGGCTTGATGACTGGGTGAACCTGGTCCCGGCACGCCTGACCGGCCTTCTGTTCGCGGCCGTTTCGGGCCGCTTTGGCGCGGCGTTCGCGACCATGCGCCGCGATGCGCGCCACCACCGCAGCCCCAACGCCGGCTGGCCCGAGGCCGCGATGGCCGGCGCGCTGGGTGTGCGCCTGTCCGGTCCGCGGATCTATGAGGACCGAATCGCCCAGGAACCCTGGATCAACCCCGGCGCCCCGGATCCGACGGCCGCCGACCTGGACCGCGGCCTGTCGCTTTACCTCCGCGCGATGATTGCCCTCGGGTTGGGACTGGTGGTGCTGGCATGGATCTGACGGCCGCCCTTCCCAAGCGCGACCACGGCGGTAATCTCGACCGTGCCATCGCCACCTATGGTGGCCCCGCGTCCGACTGGATCGACCTGTCGACCGGGATCAACCGGCAACCCTATCCGGTGCCGCCGCTTTCGGAGATGGCCTGGACCGGCCTGCCCACCCGCGCGGCGATCCAGTCGTTGCAGGACGCTGCGCAAATAGCCTGGAATGTTCGGGGCGAGATCCTCGCCACGGCGGGCGCGCAGGCGGCGATCCAGTTGGTGCCGCGCCTTCGCCCGACCGGCCAGGCGCGGGTTCTGGGGCCGACCTACAACGAACACGCGGGCGCGCTGCGTGACGCCGGATGGCAGGTCGATGACGTGCGGTCCCTTGAGGCGCTGGCCGGTGCCGACCTGGCCGTGGTCGTCAACCCGAACAACCCCGACGGCCGCCGCCATGCCCCCGCCGACCTTCTGGCGCTGGCCGGTCGCGTGGGCCTGCTGGTCGTCGATGAGAGTTTTGCAGATGCCACGCCCGACCTGTCGCTGGCCGGGGCGACGGGGCAAGAGGGCCTGGTCGTCCTGCGTTCCTTCGGCAAGTTCTACGGGCTGGCGGGCGTCCGCCTGGGTTTCGTGCTGGGGGCAGGGGCCGAGATCGCGCGCCTGGCCGCCTTTTCGGGTCCCTGGCCTGTCTCCGGCGCCGCGATCGAGATCGGCTGCGCCGCCTTGGCCGACCGTGACTGGTCTGCGCGGACGACACAGCGCCTGATCGCCGAATGCGACCGCATCGACGCGCTGGCCGCCCGGGCGGGCTGGTCCCGGGTGGGCGGCTGTGCGCTCTTTCGCACCTACGACACGCCCGACGCCACGACCGCGCAGGACCAACTGGCCCGCGCCCGCATCTGGACGCGGCGCTTTCCCTATTCCGACCGCTGGCTGCGGCTGGGCCTTCCGGGGTCCGAGGCCGAGTGGCACCGCTTGTCGGCCACGCTGGGGGGACTCTGATGCAGTTCGGCCCCGAAGCTGCCGACGGCCTGGCCGAGATCCTGCGCTGGCGGCGCGACGTGCGCCACTTCCGCACTGATCCCGTGCCCCCGGAATGCCTGGCGCGGCTGCGGCAGGCGATGGAGATGTCGCCCTCGGTCGGGAACGCCCGGCCCTGGCGGGTGATCCAGGTTCAGGACGCGGTCCTGCGCCGGGCGGTCCACGACAGCTTTGTCGCAACGAACGCGGATGCCGCCGCGACCTATGACGCCGCCGCCCGCGCCGATTACCTGCGGCTGAAGCTTGCCGGTCTTGACGAGGCGCCGGTCCATCTGGCGGTGTTCACCCTGGCCGACCCCGCCGAGGGCCGCCGCCTGGGCCGCCAGACCCTGCCGGAAACGCTGACGCAATCCACCGCCATGGCGATTCATGCGATGTGGCTGATGGCGCGGGCGCTGAACCTTGGCCTCGGCATGGTCTCGATCCTGGACCCACAGGCGATCGAGCGGATCTTCGCCGTGCCCGAAGGCTGGCATTTCGCCGCTTATCTCTGCATCGGCTGGCCGGAATTCCAGGACGACACGCCGCTGCTGCACCGGCTGGGCTGGCAGGAAAACACCGCGCCCGAGTGGCAGGTCCGCTAGGCCCCACGCAGCACATGCCGCTTTCGTGGCTCCGCTTGTTGCTTTCCCGATGCCTCCGAACTGAACCGGCCCGTCCCCTACCGGGCCAGGCCCAACAGTCCCGCCACATCCAGATGCGCTTCCAGATGGTCGGCCAGCGCATCCAGTGCGGCCTCGACGGTGTCACGGTAGGGATTTGCGGCGGACGCGATGCCCAGGCTGGCCAGATAGGCCAGCCGGAAGCCATCGTCGCCGAACATGCCATGCAGGTAGCTTCCCACAACGCGCCCGTCGGTCGAGACCGCACCTTCGGGCCCCCCATCGACCTCCGCAAATGGGCGGACGCGGTCCGGTCCGTCGGTCACGCCGATATGGATCTCGTAGCCGCTCATGGGCAGGCCGCTGGCCACATGCCGCGCCTCGACCCGCGTCAGGCGTTTCTCCGGGGTCATCTCCGTCACGACATCCAGAAGCCCAAGCCCCGTATCCTCTCCCGCCGCCCCTTCGATCCCCAAGGGATCGCGCACCACCCGTCCCAGCATCTGATAACCGCCGCAGATCCCCAGGACATGACCGCCGCGGCGCAGATGGGCGGCCAGGTCGATGTCCCAGCCCTGCGCCCGCAAGAAGGCCAGATCTCCCCGCGTCGACTTGGATCCGGGCAGAATCACCAGCCGCGCGTCACCGGGTATCGCCTCGCCGGCACGGACCATGGTCAGGTTCACGGCAGGATCAAGCTTCAGCGGATCCAGGTCGTCGAAATTGGCAATGCGCGAGAATTGCAGGCAGGCCACCGTCACCCCCGCACCCCCACCGCCGCGTGCGATGTCCAGCGCATCTTCGGCCGGAAGCTTTCCGGCGTCCGCAAACCACGGCAGCACGCCAAAGCCGGGCCAGCCGGTCCGAGCCGCGATCAGGCGGTAACCGTCGTCGAACAACCGGACATCGCCCCGGAACTTGTTGACGAGGAACCCAGCGACCAGCGCCGCATCCTCGGGGTCCAGAACCGCCTGTGTGCCGACCAGTTGCGCGATGACTCCACCCCGATCGATATCGCCCACCAGCACCACCGGAACGTCGGCCGCGCGGGCAAAGCCCATGTTGGCAATATCGCCCGCCCGCAGGTTGACCTCGGCCGGCGATCCCGCGCCTTCCACGATCACCAGATCATGCGCAGCCGAAAGCCTGCGGAAACTGCCCAGCACCGGCGCCATCAGCTGCGGCTTCAGGGCCGCATAGTCGCGCGCCCGAACGGTGGCGATCCGCTTTCCCTGAACGATGACCTGCGATCCGGTCTCGCTTTCCGGCTTCAGAAGCACCGGATTCATGTCCACCCGAGGCTCGAGGCCAGACGCCAGCGCCTGCAAGGCCTGAGCCCGCCCGATCTCTCCGCCATCGCAGGTCACGGCAGCATTATTGGACATGTTCTGCGGCTTGAAGGGTGCCACCGAAAGCCCCCGCCGCTTCGCCGCGCGACACAGTCCCGCCACGATCATCGACTTGCCGACATTCGAGCCTGCGCCCTGGACCATCAATGCCGGCATTGCGACCCTCCGGCGCTGCAAGGGGTGTCCGTTTCGGATGCCTCCGGCGGGGATATTTTTGCCAAGATGAAACCACTTGGAGAAAAAAGTCCGCGCCGCGCCTCGGGCCGCGAAAGCGGGGGAAGCGCGGCGCTTTCACCTTGGGCGGTCATCGGCGTCCCCGCCTGTACCGCGAGCTCACGATTGACCAGAATGATTGACATATCGTTGATTTCATCTTGGTGCAAATATCCCGGGGGTCCGGGGGCAGCGCCCCCGGCTTCCTTCAGAACTCGACCCCGGCTTGTCCCTTGATGCCCGAGCGGAAGGGATGCTTCACAAGCGTCATTTCCGTTACAAGATCCGCCATCTCGATCAGCCCTTCGGCCGCGTTCCGCCCGGTCAGGACAACGTGGGTCATCGCGGGTTTTTCGTTCCGCAGGAAATCCATGACTTCGTCGAGCGGAATGTAATCATAGCGAAGCGCGATGTTGATTTCATCCAGCAGGACCATGCGGTTCCGGTCGTCCCGGATCAGGTCCTTGGCCTTTTCCCAGGCGGCGCGGGCGGCGGCGATGTCGCGGGTCTTGTCCTGGGTTTCCCAGGTAAATCCTTCGCCCATGGCGTAGAACTGGCAGAGGTCGCTGAAATGCGTCTCGATCAGCGTCCGTTCGCCGGTTGACCAGGCGCCCTTGATGAACTGCACCACCGCGCAAGGCATCTGATGCGCGATGCAGCGCATGATCATTCCGAAGGCCGACGAGGACTTGCCCTTTCCCGACCCGGTATGGACGATGATCAGCCCCTTTTCGCCCGACTTGGTCGCCATGATCCGGTCGCGGGCGGCCTTCTTCTTGGCCATCTTCTGGGCATGGCGGGCATCATCGCCGGTGGCGTCTTCGGGTGTGGTGGTTTCGGCGGCCATTTCGGACTCCGCTTGACAAGAGGGGGGCAGGTGCGAAAAGGAACCCTGCGCTGGTTCCTGTCCTATGACAGGCGAAGAGGGAATGCGACAGGCTTTGCGACCCTTGGGATCACAAAGCCGAAGCGCAGCCGCCCCCGCGACCGTGACCGGAGAGCGTGCCGTCCACTGGGTCAGTCCCGGGAAGGGGGTGCGCGCGGGGAAACCCATATCCGCAAGCCGGGAGACCTGCCAGCGCGAAGGAATGGATGATGCGGACGGGGGATTCCGCGACCGGCCCGGTTGGTGCTGCATGGCGCCGACCCCGCAGGTCATGCCCCTCTGTGTCCAGCACAAAGGATCGATCCCTGTGACGACGCCTGTCACGCTTCATGTCTGCACGACCTGCCGCGCGGGTGAGCCCCTGGCCGAGGACGCGGTCCGGCCCGGCGCCCGGCTTTACGACGCCCTGCGACTGGCGGCGCCGGAAATGGTGCGCGTAGTGCCGGTAGAATGCCTGTCGGCCTGCGATCACGGATGTAACATCGCGCTGACAACTCCCGGGAAATGGTCCTATGTCTATGGTCGGCTCAGCCCTGATGAACATGTATCCGACATCATCGCCGGCGCCGTGGCCTATTCGGCGTCGGCAGACGGCCTGGTGCCGTGGCGCTACCGTCCGGTGATCTTCCGCAAGCAATCGCTTGCCCGCATTCCCCCGATCCTTTCCGCCCCCGAGGAGGCCCCCGAATGACCGATCTGGCAAAAATCCCCGTTACCGTGATCACGGGCTTTCTCGGCTCGGGAAAGACCACGCTGGTGCGTCACCTGATGCAGAATCCGCAGGGCAAGCGGCTGGCGGTGCTGGTCAACGAATTCGGTGACGTGGGCGTGGATGGTGATATCCTGAAATCCTGCGCCGATGATAACTGCCCGGTCGAGAACATCGTCGAACTGGCGAACGGCTGCATCTGCTGCACCGTGGCCGATGACTTCATCCCGACGATCGAGGCGCTGATGGCGCTGCCGCAGCGCCCCGAACACATCCTGATCGAAACCTCGGGCCTGGCGCTGCCGAAGCCGCTGTTGAAGGCCTTCGACTGGCCGGCGATCCGGTCGCGGATCACCGTCGATGGCGTGATCGCGGTTGCCGATGCCGAAGCCGTGGCTGCGGGCCGTTTCGCGCCCGACGTGGCGGCGGTGGATGCGCAGCGGCAGGCCGACGACAGCATCGACCACGAAACCCCTCTGTCCGAGGTCTTCGAGGATCAGATCGCCTGCGCCGACATCGTTCTTTTGTCGAAGGCTGACCTTGCCAGCGACGAACAGATCGAAGCCGCCCGCGCCGTGGTGGAAGCCGAAGCGCCGCGCCCGCTGCCGATCCTGCCGATGGCCGAAGGCCGCATCGATCCGCGCGTGGTTCTGGGCCTGAACGCCGCTGCTGAAGATGACCTGGCGGCGCGTCCCTCGCACCATGATGGTGCGGATGACCATGAACATGACGACTTCAACAGCATCGTGGTGGAGCTGGCTGAAATCAGCGATCCCGATGCCCTGCAAGACGCCATCCGCCGTCTGGCCCGCGAACAGAACATCCTGCGCGTGAAAGGCTATGTCGCGGTAGAGGGCAAGCCCATGCGGATGCTGGTGCAGGCCGTGGGCGAACGGGTCCGCGCGCAGTACGACCGCGCCTGGGGCGATCATGCCCGCCGGTCGCGCCTTGTGGTCATCGCCGAACATCACCACATCGACGAACCGGCGATCCGCGCCGTTCTGGAGGCCTGAGCGCCGTGCACGTCATCTTCCGCGAGAGCCACGGGCTGGAGGAAACCGAGACCCCGTTCGACATGGGGCAGGATCCGGCCGAGCTGATCGTCCTGTCGTTTTCCGACAGCGAT
Source organism: Rhodobacteraceae bacterium QY30 (assembly GCA_002356635.1). Classification (GTDB taxonomy): domain Bacteria; phylum Pseudomonadota; class Alphaproteobacteria; order Rhodobacterales; family Rhodobacteraceae; genus QY30. Next base: position 2,803,279 of record CP023454.1, on the reverse strand, counting down.
CTGGGCGCTTTCGCGGCCGGATGGCATCGCGGGCGGGACAGTCTGCCCAGCCTGCGGCTGGCCAATCTGGTCGGGCTGAAGCACCCCCTGTCGGTCGATACCTATGTCGAGGCGACGCTTGCCCAGGCCAAGGGCATCCTGATCCGCTTGATCGGCGGCGCGCAATACTGGCCCTATGGCATCGCGCAGGTGCAGGACATCGCGCGCCGGAAGGGCATCGCGCTGGCGGTCCTGCCCGCCGACGGGCGAGAGGACAAGCGGCTGGACGAAGTTTCCACGCTGCCGGTGTCGACGCTTCGGCGCCTGCAGGCGCTCTGTGATGCCGGGGGCGCGGTCGCGGCCCAGGCGGCGCTGCAACAGCTTGCGCTGGCGGCAGGGCTTTATGCCGGACCGGTGGCCGGATCGAAAACCGTGCCGGAATGGGGCTGGTATGATCCCGAACGCGGCGTGATCCCCGCGCCCGAGGCAGAGGGCGCGCCGCTCGCCGTGGTGACCTTTTACCGGTCCTACCTTACCGCAGCCGATACGGCGCCCATCGACGCGCTGATCGCTGCGCTTCGGGCGCGCGGGTTCCGGGCGCAGGGGCTCTTCGCGGCTTCGCTGAAAACACCCGAGGCCGCAGGCTTCATCGCGGCGGGACTGCAGCGGCTGCAACCGGCGGCGATCGTCAATGCGACGGCTTTTTCCGCCAAGGGCGCCGATGGCACATCGCCCCTGGATGCGACCGGCTGCCCGGTCTTTCAGGTGGCGCTTTCCACCGCGCGGCAGCGGGAATGGGCCGACTCCGACCGGGGGTTGTCTCCGGCCGATCTGGCGATGCATGTCGTTCTGCCCGAGGTCGATGGCCGGGTCTTCGCGGGGGTCGTCAGCTTCAAGTCGCCCGGGCGCCGCGACCCGGATCTGCAATATTCGCGCTATACCCACCGCCCCGATCCTGCGCGCATTGACGCGGTGGCCGACCGGGTTCTGGCGCGGCACCGGATGGCTGAAAGCGGCCCCGTGGCGCTGATCCTGTCCACCTATCCCGGCAAGCCGCACCAACTGGCCCATGCCGTGGGCCTTGATGCGCTGGCCTCGGCCGAGGCGATGGTGGCCGATCTGGGTGTACCCGCGGCCGGACTTGGGCCGCGTCTGATGACCGAAACGCTCGATTGGCCGCTGGCCGATTACCGCAGGGCGCTTGCGTCCTTGCCCAAGGCCTTGCGCGCTGCGCTGGCGGCGGCCTGGGGTGAACCGGAAACCGACCCCGCCTGCCGCAACGGTGCCTTCCGCTTCCCGGCGCTGCGGGTCGGCACCACGCTTGTTGCCCTGCAACCCGAACGCGGAGAGGTGGCCGCCCGCGACGCCGATTACCATGATCTGAGCCGCACGCCCCGCCACGCCTATGTGGCCTTCTATCTCTGGCTTAGGTCGCAGGGTCTGCGCGCCCTCGTCCATATCGGTGCGCATGGCACGCTGGAATGGTTGCCGGGGAAATCGGTGGCGCTGTCCGATGCCTGCTGGCCCGAAGCGCTGATCGGCGCGCTGCCTGTGATCTATCCCTTCATCGTCAACGACCCGGGCGAGGCCGCGCAGGCCAAACGCCGCATCGGGGCCGTCACCATCGGCCACCTGCCACCGCCCATGATCGCCTCGGCGGTGCCCGAGGGCATGGCGCGGCTCGAACGGCTTCTGGACGAGTATTCCACCGCTGACGGCCTTGACCCCCGCCGCCGCGACCGGTTGATCGAGGACATCCGCGCCGAGGCCCGCGCTTCGGGCGTCGAGGACGATCTGGGCCTGCCCGCCAGCGCCTCGGCGGCGGAAGCGATCACCCGGATCGACCGGTTCGTCTGCGACATCAAGGAAAGCCAGTTCGGCGATGGCCTGCATGTCTTCGGACAGGGCGAGTGCGGCGCCGCGGAACGCGCGGGGCTTCTGGCCGCGCTGTCGGGCCGTCATGTTCCGGCAGGGCCGTCCGGGTCGCCCTGGCGGGGACGGTCGGATGTGTTGCCGACGGGGCGGAACCTCTACACCACCGATCCGCGGTCCGTCCCGTCCCGCGCCGCCCATGCCCAAGGGGTAAAACTGGCCGAAGAACTGCTCCGCCGTCACCTGCAAGACCATGGCGACTGGCCGCGCGGGCTGGTGGTCGATCTCTGGGGGTCGGCCACGATGCGCACCGCGGGCGAGGAATTCGCCATGGCGCTGCATCTGGCGGGCCTCTCTCCGCGCTGGGATGACGGGACAGATCGGGTTTCGGGATTCGAAATCGTGCCGCTTGCGCTGCTGGGCCGCCCGCGCATCGACGTGACGCTGCGGGTGTCCGGCCTGTTCCGTGATGTCTTCCCCGGCCTTGCGCAGCTTTTCGAAGCCGCCTCTGCCGCACTGGCCGAACGGGAAGAAGCGCCCGAGGACAACCCTTACCTGACCGCCACTCCGCGCGTCTTCGGCCCGCGCCCCGGTCTCTATGGTCTGGGGCTGGGCGAAGCGCTGGACATCTATACGCCCGAGGCCCGCGCGGCCGCAGGGGAAGCGTGGCTCAAGGGCTCCGAATGGGCCATCGACGCGCAAGGTGAAAGCCATCCCGCCCGCGCCGCGCTCGAGGCGCGCGTCACCGGTGCGGATGGCTTCGTCCACGTGCAGGATCTGGCAGAAACCGATGTTCTGCTGGCCTCCGACTATGCCGCGCACGAAGCGGGCTTTGCCGCTGCCGTAGCGTGCCTGGGCGGGCAGACCCCGGCACTGTACCACCTGGACGCCACCCGCCCCGATGCCCCGCACGCCCGGACCCTCCCGGAGGAAATCGCCCGCGTCGTGCGCGCCCGCGCTGCCAATCCCGCCTGGGCCGATGGGATGATGCGCCACGGCTTCCGAGGCGCTGCCGAAATCGCCGCGACCCTGGATCACATGGCTGCTTTTGCACACCTGGCCCAGGTTGTTCCCGCCCACCTCTTCGACCTTTACCACGATGCAACCCTGGGGCGCGACGACCTGCGTGACTTCATGGCCCGCGAAAACCCCGCAGCACTCTCTGCGATGGAAGATCGCTTTCGCGCGCTTGCCGAAGCGGGCCTCTGGATCACGCGTCGGAATTCCATCGCCGCGCAGTTGGGCCATTCCCTTGGGGATGTGGCATGACCAGCCGACCTGCAAACCCTGCCACGGCACCCGGAACAGCGCTGGGAACGCTCCGCGGGGGATATTTAGTCCAAGATGAATGGGCTTTCAGCTTGGTGGAAATATCCCCGCCGGAGGCAGCCGACGCCGATGCAGGGCGGGGAGGGCTGGCATGAGCGCGCCGGTCATCCAAGGCTGGTGTCCCGGGGCGCTGAAGCCGATGGAGTCGGGCGACGGCTGGGTCGTCCGTATCCGCGCACAGGGCGGGCGGCTGGAGGGGGCCGCGCTGGGACGGATCGCCGAACTGGCGCGCGTGCATGGCAATGGGCTGATCGACCTTTCGGCCCGGAGCAATCTTCAGATCCGTGGCGTGACGCCCGAGACCCACCCTGCGCTGATTGACGGCCTGCGGGCGCTGGGCCTGATCGACGAAGATGCTGGTCGAGAGGCGCGGCGGAATATTCTGGTGACGCCCTACTGGTGTGAGGGCGACGGTACGCAGGCCCTCGCCGCAGAATTGGCCACCGCTCTGGCCGATGGGCCGGACCTTCCTGGGAAATTCGGCTTTGCGCTGGACACTGGCCCCGTGCCGGTTCTGGCAGGGGCATCGGCGGATATCCGTCTGGAGCGCGGGGCGGCGGGGCTGATGCTCCGCGCCGATGGCGCATTGCAGGGCCTGCCCGTCACACAAGACACCGCCGTTCCTGCAATGATGGCGCTGGCGCGCTGGTTCGTCGCCTCGGGCGGGGTCCGCGATGGGCGCGGGCGCATGGCGGCGCATCTGGCGCGGGTGGAGCTTCCGGCGGAATTCAGGACCCATACCGTAGAGCTTCCTGAGCCGATCTGTGAAAAACCCGGACCGACTGCGGGCGGCGTCCTTGTCGGATTGGCATTTGGCCAGATTGAGGCCGATACGCTGGCTACCCTTGCTGCGACGGTTCAGGCCGTGCGGCTGACCCCGTGGCGAATGCTTCTGCTGGAGGGGCTGACTGCGGCGCCCGATCTGCCAGGTCTGATCCATGACCCGACCGATCCGATGCTGCGGGTTGTTGCCTGCACCGGCGCGCCGGGTTGCCCTCAGGCGCAGCAATCCACGCGCGTGCTGGCGGCCGGATTGGCGCCGCATGTACCGGCGGGGCAGGTGCTTCATGTTTCGGGCTGTGCCAAGGGTTGCGCGCATCCTCGCCCCGCAGATTGGGTGCTGACCGCAACGATCACAGGCTTTGACCTGATCGCCGGTGGTCGCGCCGCTGACATTCCCTTGCGTCGCGGCCTTGATCCGCAGGCGCTGATCGCCGATCCCCTTTTACTGACCGGAAGGCCCCATGCCCCACTTCTATGAAACCGATGGCGCGGCCATCTACCTGCAATCCTTCGCCACCATCCGCGCCGAGGCCGACCTTGCCCGCTTCACCCCCGAGGAAGAGGTCGTCGTCGTCCGCATGATCCACGCCGCGGGCATGGTGGGGCTGGAAAAGCACGTCCGCTTTTCCCCCGGCATGGCCATCGTCGCCCGCGCCGCGCTGGAAGCCGGTGCGCCGATCCTGTGTGATGCCCGGATGGTCAGTGAGGGCATCACACGTCCGCGACTGCCGAAGGACAATGCGGTGATCTGCACGCTCCACGATCCGCGCGTGCCGGACATGGCGAAGGACATGGGCACCACCCGGTCCGCCGCCGCGCTGGAGCTGTGGCGCCCGCATCTGGAAGGGGCCGTAGTGGCCATCGGCAATGCCCCGACCGCGCTCTTCCATCTGCTGAACATGCTGGAAGATCCGGCCTGCCCGCGACCGGCGGCGATCATCGGCTGCCCGGTGGGCTTCATCGGAGCGGCCGAATCGAAAGAGGCTCTGATGCAGGATCTGCCCGTGCCGTCAGTCATCGTCGAAGGCCGGCTGGGCGGATCGGCCATCACGGTGGCGGCGGTCAATGCGCTGGCCAGCCGGAAGGAGTGACCATGGACATCGGGGCAGGAGCGGTAGCGATGGCTAAGGCAACGGCGGGCCACAATGGTGGTCGGGTGATCTGCACCGGACTGGGGCCGGGCGATCCCGACCTGATGTCGATCCGGTCGGACCGGCTGATCCGGGGCGCGCGGCATGTGGCCTATTTCCGCAAGCCGGGCCGCCAGGGCCAGGCGCGCCGCATCGTCGAAGGGATGCTGGCCGAGGGCGTTGTCGAACACGCGATGGAATATCCCGTAACCACGGAAATCCCGTTCGGGGAACCGGAATACAACCGCCTGCTGGCCGAGTTCTATGACGACTGGGCCAACCGCCTGGCCGAGCTTGCGGTCAGCGAAGAGGTCGTGGTGCTGTGCGAGGGCGATCCGTTCTTCTACGGATCGTTCATGCATCTTTACACCCGCCTGCGGGGCCGCGTTCCGGTTGAGGTCGTGCCGGGGATCACTGGCATGTCGGGCTGCTGGACCGCGACGGAAATGCCGATCACCTGGGGGGACGACGTGCTGTCGGTTCTGCCGGGGACCCTGTCCGAAGATGATCTGGCCGATCAGATGCAGATGGCCGATGCGCTGGTGGTGATGAAAACCGGGCGCAACCTGCCAAAGATCCGCCGCGCGCTGGAACGCGCCGGACGGCTGGCCGACGCCTGGCTGGTGGAACGCGGCACGATGCCCGGCCAGCGTGTCCTGCCGCTGGTCGAGATGACCGAAGGCGATGCGCCCTATTTCGCCATCGTGCTGGTCCACGGCCAGGGGCGCCGGCCGGAGTTCGAACCGGAATGACCGGTAGCGTCATCATCGCGGGCCTGGGCCCCGGCGCCGAGGGCATGGTCACGCCCGAGGTCAGCGCCGCCCTGGCGCAGGCCACCGACGTTGTCGGCTATTTTCCCTACGTCGCGCGCGTCGCGCCGCGCGAAGGACTGGTGCTGCATGGGTCCGACAACCGGGTCGAGGTCGACCGCGCCAGCCATGCCCTGCAGATGGCAGCCGAAGGGCGGCGGGTCGTGGTTGTCTCCTCGGGCGATCCGGGGGTTTTTGCCATGGCCTCGGCCGTGTTCGAGGCGCTGGAGGCCGGGCCGCGCGAATGGCGCGGCCTTGACATCCGGGTGCTGCCGGGGATTACCGCGATGCTGGCGGCGGCGGCGGCGGCGGGGGCGCCCTTGGGGCATGATTTCTGCGCCATCAACCTCAGCGACAACCTGAAGCCCTGGGATCTGGTCGAACGGCGGCTCAGGCTGGCGGCGCAGGCCGATTTCGCCATGGCCTTCTACAATCCGCGCTCGGCCAGCCGTCCGCACCAGTTCGCCCGCACGCTGGATATCCTGCGTGAAGAATGCGGACCCGATCGTCTGATCCTGTTTGCCCGCGCGGTGTCGACCCCCGATCAGGCGCTGCGCTGGGAACGGCTGGGGGATGCCACGCCCGAGATGGCCGACATGCGGACCATGGTGATTGTCGGCAATTCCCAGACCCGCGCCATCGAAGGAACGAAGATCGTCTACACCCCGAGGTCCGCATGACCCGCGATCCAGGCCATCACCTGATCGACGCTCCGCAGGGTGGGGCGGGCCGGGATCGTCGGGCGGTCGATCATGATGACGGGCAGCCCCAGCATCCGCGCCGCGTCGATCTTGGCGCGCGCGCCCTCGCCACCGGCGTTCTTGGCGATGACATGGGTGATGGCGTGGTGGCGCAGCAGCGCAAGGTCATCTTCCAGCGTGAACGGGCCGCGGGCGATGACGGCATGGGCATCGGGCAGGGGCAAAGCCTCGGTCGGGGGATCGACCAGCCGCAAAAGGTAATGGTGCTGCGGCTGGCCCGCGAAATCCGCCAGGTGCATCCGGCCAATGGCCAGAAACACGCGGGCCGGGGTATCGGGCAAGGCTCGGGCGGCGGCGGGGATGTCGGGGACCTGCACCCAGGTATCGCCCGGACCTGCCTGCCAGGGACCGCGCTCCAGCGCCACAAGCGGGGTTCCGGTCAGGGCCGCCGCCGCAACGGCATTCGTGCTCATTTGCGCGGCGAAGGGATGGGTTGCATCGACCAGATGCGTGATGGCGTTTTCGCGCAGGTAGCGCGCCAGTCCTTCCGGCCCGCCGAAGCCGCCGACGCGGATGGGCAGGGCCTGGGCGCGCGGCGCCTCGGTCCGGCCGGCGTAGGACAGCGTGGCGTCCATCCCTGCCTGGGCCAGGGCGCTGGCAAGGCGGGTGGCATCGGTGGTGCCGCCCAGAAGAAGGATGCGTGTCATGGCTGACCCCTGGCTGTCGATCATCGGCATCGGCGAAGACGGCCTGCCGGGTCTATCGGATGCCGCCCGCGGGAGCCTTGCGCAAGCGGAAATCGTCTTTGGCGGGCCACGGCATCTGGCGCTGGCCGCCGTCGGTGACCGGGGACGGCCCTGGCCGGTGCCTTTTTCCACCGCGCCGGTGCTGGCGCTGCGCGGGCGACGGGTGGCGGTCCTGGCCTCGGGCGATCCGTTCTGGTTCGGGGCGGGCGGAAGCCTGAGTGCCGATCTGGAACCGGGGGAATGGCGTTGCCATCCTGCACCCTCGACCTTTGCGCTGGCGGCGGCCCGGCTGGGCTGGCGGCTGGAGGCGACGGTCTGTCTGGGGCTGCATGCGATGCCATTCGAACATCTGGTGCCGCATCTGTCGCAGGGCGCGCGGATCCTTTGCCTTCTGCGCGATGGCAAGGCCCCGAAGGCGCTGGCCGAGTGGCTGGTGGCGCGCGGTTTCGGAGAGACCGACCTGCATGTGATGGAGGCGTTGGGCGGTTCGCAGGAGCGGGTTCGCCGGGTTCTGGCGGAAGGCTTCGCGCTGGATGATGTGCAGGCCCCGGTCGCCGTGGCGCTGGAGGTGCGGGGCAGGACGGGCCTGTCGCTGGCGCCGGGCCGCCCCGAAGCGGCCTTTGCCCATGACGGGCAGATCACCAAGGCGCCGGTCCGGGCACTGACGATCGCGGCGCTGGCGCCGATGCCGGCCGAGGTGCTGTGGGACATCGGCGGCGGGTCGGGCAGCGTTTCGGTCGAATGGTGCCGACTGGCCCGAGGGGCGCGGTCCTTCGCCATCGAGGCGAAGCCCGCGCGCGCGGAAAATATCCGCGCCAACGCGGCGGCCTTCGGCCTTGAGGACCGTCTGACCGTCGTGGAGGGCGCGGCCCCGGAGGCGCTGCGCGACTTGCCGAAGCCCGATGCGGTGTTCATCGGCGGCGGCGGCGATGAGGCTTTGCTGCACGCGCTGTGGCCGCTGCTGCCCGAAGGGTGCCGACTGGTCGCCAATGCCGTGACGCTGGAAACCGAGGCGCTGTATACCCGCTGGTCTTCCGTGAAGGGTGGCGACCTGACCCGCATCGAGATCGCGAATGCGACCCCCTTGGGCCGGATGCGCGGCTGGTCGGCGGCACGGCCGGTGGTGCAATGGAGCGTCGTCGCATGATCGCTGCGGGCATGGGCTTTCGCGCCGGGGCGGATGCGGCGGCTTTGCGCGCGGCGCTGCTGGCGGCGGGGGCGGATCTGGCGCGGATCGACTGCCTGGCGACAGTGGCCGACAAGGTGGACGCGCCGGCGCTGTGCGCCCTGGCCGCGGAACTGGGCCTGCCGGTGCAAGCGATTTCCGCCGCGGAGATGGCGGCGCAGGCGGTGCTGACGCAGTCACCGCGCGTGGCGGCGCTGCGCGGGACCGGATCGGTGGCCGAAGCGGCAGCGCTGGCGGCGGCAGGCCCCGGCGCGGTGCTGTTGGGACCTCGGGCTGTGTCGGCCTGCGGGAAGGCCACGGCGGCGCTGGCGGAGGTCAAGGCATGAGTATTTGGACAAAGAAGAAGCAGGAGCGGCGGGAATGACGGTTCATTTCATCGGGGCGGGGCCGGGGGCTGCCGATCTTTTGACGCTGAGGGGGCGCGACCTGATCGCGGCATCAAAGGTCTGTCTGTATGCGGGTTCTTTGATCCCGGAAGGCGTGCTGGCGCATTGCCCGCCCGGGGCGCGTATCGTGAATACGGCCTCCTTGTCGCTTGACGAGATCATCGCGGAAATCGCAGCGGCGCATGCGGCGGGGCAGGATGTGGCCCGGCTGCATTCGGGCGATCTGTCGGTCTGGTCGGCCATGGGCGAACAGCTGCGGCGGCTGCGCGATCTGGGGATTCCCTATGACGTGACGCCGGGGGTGCCGTCGTTCGCTGCCGCGGCCGCCGCGCTGGGGGCGGAACTGACCTTGCCCGGGCAGGCGCAATCGGTGGTGCTGACCCGAACCTCGGGTCGGGCGACGGCGATGCCGGAAACCGAGAACCTTGCGGCCTTCGCGGCGACGGGGGCGGTTCTGGCGATCCACCTTTCGGTCCATGTGCTGGACAAGGTCATCGCCGACCTGACGCCGCATTATGGTGCCGATTGTCCGGTGGCGGTGATCTGGCGTGCCAGCTGGCCCGACCAGCGGATTGTGCGTGCGACGCTTGGAACGCTGCAAACTGCCGTCGGCGCCGAGATGGAGCGCACGGCGCTGATCCTGGTGGGGCGGACGCTTGCGGCCGAGGGGTTTGGGGAAAGCCGGCTTTACGCGGGCGATTACGACCGCCGCTATCGCCCGGTGGGGACGCATCCGCGCTTTCCGGACACCGGCGCATGATCCCGCCCGGGATCATCGTTTCTGCCCCGGCCTCGGGCACCGGCAAGACCACGGTCACGCTGGGGCTTGCGCGGGCTTTCGCCCGGGCAGGGGTGGTGGTCCAGCCTTTCAAGTCCGGGCCGGATTACATCGACCCGGCCTTCCATTCGGCAGCGGCGGGGCGGGTTTCGGTGAACCTGGACAGCTGGGCGATGGCGCCGGGGACGATCCGCGGGTTGATCGGGCGGGCGGCCGGGGCAGATCTGGTGATTGCCGAAGGCTCGATGGGCCTTTTTGACGGGGTGGTCAGGCCCGGTGCGACGGGCAATGGCTCCAGCGCCGATCTGGCTGCCCTGACGGGCTGGCCGGTGGTTCTGGTGCTGGATGTGTCGGGGCAGGCGCAATCGGCCGCCGCCGTGGCGCGCGGCTTTGCCTCCATGCGGCGTGACGTGCGGATCGCGGGCGTGGTCTTGAACCGCGTGGCAAGCCCCCGACACGAGGCGCTGGTGCGGTCGGGCATGGCCGAGGCGGGGATCCCGATTCTGGGCGCCTTGCCGCGCCGTGATTCGCTGGCGCTGCCGGAACGGCATCTGGGGCTGGTCCAAGCCGAAGAAACGGCGGGTCTGGAAACGGTGCTGGAGGCAGCGGCGGATTTCATCACTGCGCATCTGGACCTGACGGCGATCCGTGCCGCAGCAGGGGGCCATGTCGCGGCCGAGGCGCCCCGGCAGCTGACACCGCCGGGCCAGCGGATCGCCTTGGCCCGGGATGCGGCGTTTTCCTTTGTCTACCCGCATCTTCTGGACGGCTGGCGCGCTGCCGGGGCCGAGATCCTGCCGTTTTCGCCCCTGGCCGATCAGGCACCCGATGCCAGTGCCGATATCGCCTGGATGCCCGGCGGCTACCCGGAGCTGCACGCCGGGTCGCTTGCCGCGGCGCGGACCTATCTGACGGGTCTGCGCGCCTTTGCCGAAACGCGCCCCGTCCATGGCGAATGTGGGGGCTACATGGCGCTGGGCACCGCGCTGATTGACAAGACCGGCGCACGGCACGAAATGGCGGGGCTTCTGGGCCTTGTCACCAGTTACGAGAAACGCCGCATGCATCTGGGCTACCGCCTTGCCACGCTGAGGACCGCCATTCCCGGACACCGGGCGGGGGTGCGGCTGCGCGGGCATGAATTCCATTACTCGACCATCCTTGACCAGCCCGACGCGCCGCTGGCGCAGGTGGTCGACGCCAATGGCGACGTGGTGCCCGAAACCGGGTCGCGCCGTGGGCATGTGACCGGCACCTATTTCCACCTGATCGCCGAGGATGCGGCATGACCGGCTTTGTCTCCTTCGTCTCGTCCGGTCCGGGCGACCCCGAGCTTCTGACGCTGAAGGCCGTGGCGCGGCTGCAAGCGGCGGATGTGGTGCTGTTCGACGACCTGTCTTCAGGGCCGATCCTGGCCCATGCGCGCGAAGGTGCCGATCTGGTGGGCGTGGGAAAACGCGCGGGGCGCCTGTCGCCGAAGCAGGATCATGTGAGCCGGCTGCTGGTCGATTACGCCCAGACCGGGGCCAGGGTCGTCCGGCTGAAATCGGGCGATTCCGGCATGTTCGGCCGGCTGGAGGAAGAGATCACCGCGCTGCGCGATGCCGGGATCAGCTATGAGGTGATCCCCGGAGTCAGCTCGGCCATGGCGGCGGCGGCGGCGGCGGGCATCCCGCTGACGCGGCGGCTGACGGCGCGGCGCGTGCAGTTCGTGACGGGCCATGACGTGACCGGGTCGCTGCCCGGCGATCTGAACCTGGCGGCGCTTGCTGATCCTTCGGCAACGACCGTGATCTTCATGGGCAAGCGCACCTTCCCCGAACTTGCCGGGCTGCTGATCGGTGCGGGGCTCTCGCCCCAGACCCCCGCGCTTCTGGCCGAAAGCGTTTCCACCCCTGCGCAGAAGATCACCCGCGGCACAGTGGGCACGATGGCCGACCTGATCGCTTCCGAGGCCGAGGATGGCCCGGCGCTGATCCTGATCGGGCCCTTGGCGGAATGACCATCACCGTCACGGTCTGCGCCAGCTGTCCCGCAGGGCAGAACGGGCTGGCCAAGGCATTGAAGGCGGCGATCGAAACATCCGGCGTCCGGGCCACCTTGCGCGGCACCGACTGCATGTCGGGCTGCACCCGGCCTTCGACCGTGGCTTTCCGCGCCCCGGGCAAGACCGCCTACCTGTTCGGTGATCTGGGCCCCGAGGATATTCCCGATCTTCTGACCTTCCTCAGGCTTTATGACGTCAGTCCCGATGGCACCTTCGCCGATGCCCGGCCCCTGGGCGCGCTGCGGATGAAGGCCATTGCGCGCATTCCCGGCTAGCTGTCGCAGATTGCCCGCCACGCGCCGCTTTCCGCCTTGACCGGAACGGGCCATCCGGGCCAGATGGACGGATCATGGTGTCCGACCGGCGCAAAGCGCCCGGACTGAAACGGGAATGGGGTGAGGGTGGACCGACCAACGGCACCCAAGGCCCCGACCGCCCCCGCGACTGTAAGCGGCGAGCGGCTTTCCAGAATGCCACTGGTGCCATTGGGCATCGGGAAGGCGGAAAGCGCGCAGCGACCCGCGAGTCAGGAGACCGGCCGTGTGTGGAAAAGGCAATCATTCGCCGTCGGGGATGACGGCAAGGGAGATGAAGATGAACACGATGATCCGCACCGCCGCTGGCGTCCGCACCGCAGCCCTTCTGCCGGTGGTTCTGGTAACCGCCATTGCCGCTTCGGTGCTGTTCCTGTCGGGCCATGCCCAGTCGGCAACGCTGCATGACGCCGCGCATGACATGCGCCACGCCACCGGCTTCCCCTGCCACTGAGCCAACCGGCACAATGACCTATCGCATGCTGGCCAGCGGGTTGATCGCTGGCTTTGCAGCGGGGCTGTTTGCGGCCCTGCTGCATTTCGCGTTCATCCAGCCAGTTCTTCTGGTGGGTGAGCTTTATGAAAGTGGCAAGATCACCCACTTCACCAGTTCGGGCAGCAGCGCCTCGGACAACCCGCTGATGGGTGGCCACGCAGAAGCCGTCATCACGGACCACACCGGAACCGCGTCGCCCGATCAGCCGCAGGCGGCCCCTGCCGACGGTCACGCAGGCCATGCCGAAGCCGAAGGCGACACCCCGACGTGGAAGCGCAATACGCTGACGGTCCTGTTCACCGGCCTTACCTATGCCGCATACGGCCTTTTCCTGACCGCGGGTTTCGGCCTCGCGGGCATTTGGGGCTATGACGTGACGCCGATGCGCGGGTTGATCTGGGGGCTTTGCGGCTTTCTGGCCTTCCACCTGGCACCTGCCCTTGGCCTGCCACCGGAACTGCCAGGCACCATCGGGGCCGATCTGCGCCTGCGCCAGGCCTGGTGGGTTTCGACGGTGCTGGCCACGGGCGGGGCACTGGCGATCCTGGCCTCGGGCCGGGGCGGCGTGCTGGCCTGGGTCGTCGCTGGCATTCTGCTGGCTGCGCCGCATGGCATCGGCGCACCGCAGGCAGATCGGTTCTGGGGCGTCGCGCCGCCGGAACTGGGTGCGCTGTTCGCGACCCGGGCGCTGGGCGTTGCGCTGCTGGCCTGGCTGGCGCTGGGCTGGCTGGCCGCGCGCCTGTGGATGACAGCGCCGGACACCGAAAATCGGACCGTCCGCGCATGATCGAGCTTGTCCTGATCGGCATCGGCACCGGCAACCCCGATCACCTGACGCTTCAGGCGATCAAGGCGCTGAACGCGGCCGATCGGGTGCTGATCCCGCTGAAGGGCGAAACCAAGGCAGATCTGGCGGAACTGCGCCGCCAGATCTGCGACACGATGCTGACCAACCCGGCGACCCAGGTGGTCGACTTCGACCTGCCCGTCCGCGATGCCGCCAACCCCTCGTACCGGCGGGGCGTCGACGACTGGCACGACGCCATCGCCGAGGTCTGGTTGAACGCGCTGGCCCCTTTGGGCGGCAAGGGCCGCGCGGCGCTGCTGGTCTGGGGCGATCCGTCGCTTTACGACAGCTCGCTTCGCATCGCCGACCGGCTGGCGAAGCGCATCCCGCTGAAGGTCACGGTGATTCCCGGCATCACCGCGCTGCAAGTGCTGACGGCGGCCCATGCGATCCCGCTGAACGACATCGGCGCGCCGGTCGTCATTACTACCGGCCGCCGCCTGCGCGACGAAGGGTTTCCCGCAGGCTGCGATCGCGCCGCCGTGTTCCTGGATGGCGAATGTTCCTTCCAGCACCTGCCGTCCGAAGGACTGACCATCTGGTGGGGTGCATATGTCGGCATGGCCGAACAGATCCTGATCTCCGGCCCTGTGTCCGACGTCGCCCGGCAGATTATCGACACGCGTGCCAGGGCCCGGGCCGAGCATGGCTGGATCATGGACATCTACCTTCTCGCCCGCGCCTGACCGGGTCCCTTTCTGCGTTGCCCAAATACTCATGATCCGCCCGGATGCGTGCCGCCCGGCTTGAGGGATGGTCACGGAACCCCCATCTAGGCGCAATGCCCGATGATCTTCTTCCCGAAATCCGCGCCTGCCGCCTTTGCGCGCCGCGCTTTGCTGCCACCGCGACGGGGCATGAACCTCGTCCTGTTGCGTGGTTCCGCCCCGGCGCGCGCATCCTGATCGCCGGACAGGCGCCGGGGGCGCGGGTCCATGCCTCGGGCAAGCCCTTCACCGATCCCTCGGGCGACCGGCTGCGCGATTGGCTGGGCCTCTCCGAAGCCGAATTCTACGACCTTGACCGCGTTGCCGTCGTGCCGATGGCCTTCTGCTTTCCAGGCTATGACGCCAAGGGATCCGACCTGCCGCCGCCGCGTCTTTGCGCGGAAACCTGGCACGACCGGGTCATGGCAACGCTGCAGCCAGGCTTGCGCCTGATCATCCCGGTGGGCGGCCCCGCGCACCGCTATCATTTGGGAAAAGCGGCCAGTCCCAGCGTCACCGCGACAGTCGCGGGCTGGCGCGATCACGCACCGCGCGTCTTTCCCTTGCCCCATCCGTCCTGGCGGAATACCGGGTGGTTGAAACGCAATCCCTGGTTCGCGGACGACCTGCTGCCCGTCCTGCGCACCGAAGTCCGAAAGGCGCTTTCATGACCGAGGCCACAGCCCTTGACTTGGCCACACCCCTCGACCTGGCCCACGCCGCGATGGAGGCCGCGCCCGACGACGCCGGCGCCCGGCTGCGCTTCTACGCCGCGCTTGCCGACAGCGAACTGATCCTGATGCTGGGCGCTGAACCCGAAGGCGACGATCCGATCAGCCCGGCAATCTACGATCTGGATGGCGGGCGCTACGTCCTTGCCTTCGACAGCGAAGAGCGTCTGGCCGCCTTTGCCGAAGCGCCGGTGCCCTATGCCGCGCTTCCGGGTCGGGTGATCGCGCAGCAACTGGCGGGGCAGGGGATCGGAATGGGCCTGAACCTTGGCGTGGCGCCGTCGGCCTTCCTGATGCCGGCCGATGCAACCGAATGGCTGGCCACTACGCTGGCGCAGTCGCGCCCCGCGGGCACCGTCGATGCGGCCATCGAGCCCCGCGCCCAGACCTTGCCGGAGGCCTTGCTTGCGTCGCTTCGCGCCAAGATCCTCCGGCTGGCTGGCCACGCGGATCGTGCGCTCATCCTTGGCACGGGCGCGGGCCGCCATCTGCTGGCCTTCATCGATGCCCGCCCCGGCGCCGAGGAGCCTCTGGCCAAGGCCGTAGCCGAGGCGCGGGCCTTTTCGGGGGTGGACCTTCCGTTGGATGTGGCCTTCCTTGCCGCCGATGACCGCCGCCTGCCGCGCCTTGAGGCCGTGGCCGAGGTGATCCCCGTTCCGCCAGCGGTCAAGCCGGACCTGCGCGAAGTTCCGGGCGCCGCGCCGGGCATGGACCCGGATCGCCCGCCGAAGCTGCGCTAGGCGTCAGTAGCCCGCCGTGCGGTCGACCAGGTGCAGGAAGGGCTCTCCGGCTTCGCCGCGGCGGATGTTCTCGGCGATGACATGGGCGGCGGTTTCGGGCCGGGTATCGGCGGCGATATGCGGCGTCACCGTCACCTTCGGATGTGCCCAGAAGGGATGATCGGCGGGCAGCGGTTCGGTCCGGAAGACATCCAGCGTCGCATGGGCGATCTGCCCGCTGTCCAGCGCCGCGATCAGGGCCTGATCGTCGATCAGCGCCCCGCGACCGGGATTGATGACAAAGGCCCCGGGCGCCAGCAGCGCCAATGTGTCGCCGTTCAGGACGTTCTGCGTGGCGGGTGTATTGGGCAGCAAGGTTACGACGATCTGCGCCCCCCGCAGCGCCTGGGCCAGACCTTCGGCGCCCGACAGGCAGCGCACACCCGGCACATCACGCGCGGTGCGTGACCAGCCGGTGACGGGGAAGTTCAGCGCAACCAGGGCCTGCGCAGCGGCCGCGCCCAGCTCCCCAAGCCCAAGGATCGTGACCCGCCGTTCGCGCGCCAGCGGCGGAATGGTGTCATTGCGCCAGACGCCGTCCTGCCCATGGATGTGGGTGTCCATTCCCAGATGGTGGCGCAAGACATGCCCGGTCACATATTCGACCATGCCTTCGGTCAACCCCGGATCGACCATCCGGCACAAGGGTTGCGTCAGCGTGGCGTTGCCGACAATCCGTTCGACCCCCGCCCAAAGGTTCAGGACCGCCTTGGCGCGGGTGTAGGGCGTGAAATCCGAAATGATGCCGGTTGGCGCAAAGACGATGTAGTCGACGCTTGCGGGATCGGCGGGCGCTTCGGTCACGATCCGCGCCGCGATCCCGGCCTTGGCCAAGGCCGCGGGCAGGGGGCCTTCGTATTCCGGCCAGAGGTTGGGGCCGGCGGCGAAGAAGACGGTCAGGGGCATGGGCCTACCTTGGTCGATGGATATGGGCGCTTTGCACCAGCCCGAAGGCCATGAGCAGGATCACCATGGCCGTTCCCCCGTAGGATACAAGGGGCAACGGCACGCCCACGACAGGAACAAGCCCCGTCACCATCGCCATGTTGAAGGCGAAGAACAGAAAGAACATCGACCCTACGCCATAGGTCAGCAGCGCCGAAAACCGGTCCCTGTTCGCCTGCGCCGAAAAGATGCAGAAGGCCACGATCAAGGCATACAGCGACAAGAGCGAGGTGGCGCCGACAAAGCCGAATTCCTCGGCCAAGGTGGTGAAGATGAAATCGGTGTGCTTTTCGGGCAGGAAGTTCAGCCGGGACTGCGTGCCCTGCATATAGCCCTTGCCGCTCCACCCGCCCGACCCCAGGGCGATCTGCGCCTGCATGATGTTGTAGCCCGCCCCCAGGGGATCGCTGCCTGGGTCAAGGAAGGTGTCGATGCGCTTGTACTGGTAGTCGCGCAGAAGCTGCATCTCGGTCCCGCGGGTTTCGAACACCGCAAAGACCACCGCGACGATCATGGCGATGACAGTGGCAAAGTACCACCAGCTGACGCCCGCGATGAACATGACGATCCCGCCCCCCGCCAGAAGCATGAGCGCGGTCCCGAGGTCGGGCTGGATCAGCACCAGGAACACCGGCGCCAGGATGATCAATACCGGAAAAAGCACCCAGAGCGGGCGAGACACCTTTTTCGGGTCCAGCCAGTCGTAATAGGCCGCCAGGAACAGGACTTGCGCCACCTTCATCAACTCGGACGGTTGCAGGCGCAGGGGACCCAGTTCGATCCAGCGTTGCGCCCCCATGCCCACGGTGCCGAAAGCATCCACCGCTATCAGAAGCGCCAGCGCGATCAGGTAGGCCAGGATCGACAGGTTCCGCCAGATCCAGATCGGCACGAAGCCGATGGCCAGCATTCCGATGATCCCGGCCGCGAAGCGCTTCATCTGCGCATCGGCCCAGGGCTCGAAATTGCCGCCCGCGACGGAGTAGAGCATCAGGAAGCCGACAGATGCCACCGCCGTCAGCAAGAGCACCAGCGCCCAGTTGACGTACAGGATCTTGCGCAGGCCCGTGGGCACTGTCTTGACGTTGTAGCCAAGGTAGCTCATGCGCGGATCTTCCCGGTGTCGTCGGTTTCGGGCGGCAGCAGCTTCAGCTCCTTCTGCTGGTTCTCGATCCGCTGGCGCTGTGATTCCGGATAGGCCGTCAGGGGCGGGGTGCCTTCGTGCAGTGCCTGCAACAGGATGTCGCGCGCGATGGGCGCCGCCACGGCCGAACCGCCGCCGCCATGTTCCACCACCACGGACACGGCGATCCGCGGCGCGTCGAAGGGCGCGAAGCACACGAACAGCGCGTGGTCCCGCCGGTTCCAGGGCAGGTCGTCGTTCGAGATGACGCCCCGCGCCCGTTCCGCGGCCGTGATGTTGCGGACCTGGCTGGTGCCGGTCTTGCCCGCCATCCGCATCGTGTCATCCACGATGCGTGACGCATAGGCGGTACCTTTCTTCGAATTCATGACGTCAAACATCCCCCGCCGGACCAGCCGCAGGGCGTTTTCATTGATGCCCAGCGGTGGCGCTTCGGCCGGGGGGATGTCTTGGCCGTTGACCTGCCGCACCAACCGCGGCGAGACAGCGCGTCCCGAGGCGACCCGGGCCGTCATCACCGCCAGTTGCAGCGGCGAGGCCAGCACGAACCCCTGCCCGATGGAGGCGTTGAGCGTGTCCCCGATCAGCCAGTCCTTGCCGTACTTCTTGACCTTCCAGTCCTTGTCGGGGGCCAGCCCTTCGGACACGGCCGACATGGGCAGGTCGTGCGCGACGCCGATCCCCATCTGGCGCGCCATCTCGGCGATCCTCTCGATGCCGACGCGCTGCGCCAGTTCATAGAAGAACACGTCGCAGGAATGTTCCAGGCTTTGCGTCAGGCCGACATGCCCGTGGCCCGAACGTTTCCAGCAGTGGAAACGCCGCTTGCCCAGTTCCGTATAGCCCCGGCAATAGACGGACTCGTCCGGCCGGATTACCCCCGCCTCCAGCGCGGCCAGCGCCGTGACGATCTTGAAGGTCGATCCGGGAGGGTAGGCACCCTGCACCGTCTTGTCGGCCAGGGGACGGTGGTCATGTTCCATCAGGGCACGGTATTCCTTGCCCGAAATCCCGCGCACGAACATGTTGGGATCGAAGCTTGGTGCCGAGCTGATCGCCAGGATGTCGCCGTTGCGCACATCCATGACGACGGCGGCGGCGCTGTCATCGCCCAGCCGCGCCTGCGCGTAGTTCTGCAGCCTGTGGTCCAGCGTCATCTGCACCGTCGCGCCCGGATCGCCCTCCTTGCGGTCCAGTTCACGGATGACCCGGCCATAGGCATTGACCTCGATCCGCCGCGTGCCGGCCTTGCCGCGCAGTTCGTCCTCCAGCTTCGCCTCTACGCCGACCTTGCCGATCTGGAACTTCGGGATCTGCAAAAGCGGATCGGGGCTTTCCATCTTCGACAGGTCATAGTCGCTGACCGGGCCGACATAGCCCAGCACGTGCGCAAAGTCCCCGTCCTGCGGATAGACCCGCGACAGCCCGACCTCGGTCGTGACGCCGGGCAGCGCGGGGGCGTTCACCGCGACGCGACTGAAGTCCTCCCAGCTTAGCCGGTCGGCCACGATGATCGGCAGGGTGGGGCTGCGGCGTTCGATTTCGCGCAGGGTCTTGGCCATGTCCTCGTCGGTCATCGGGATCAGGCGCGACAGCCGCTGCATGACATCGACGACATCGCCCGCATCCTCGCGGGTGATGGTGACGCGAAAGTTCTGCTCGTTCCCGGCGATCACACGGCCGTTGCGGTCCTGCAGCAGGCCGCGGGCGGGCGGGATCAGGCGGATCTTGATGCTGTTTTCATCGGCCAGCAGACGGAAATTGTCGGCACGGTCGACCTGAAGGTGACGGAAGCGAACCGCCAGCACTCCGACGATGGCCGTCTGCACCCCGCCAAGGATCATGCCGCGCCGCGACATCTTGCGGATCGCCTCGCCGTTCTCGCGCGGGCGCCTCATCTCAGGTGCCCCAGTTCGTCGACCTCACCGGGGGCCGAGCGGCGCAGCCCCAGGGCAAAGCGTGTGAACAGCACCACCAGAGGACAGGCAAGGATCGTGATGACCATGCGCACCAGATCCAGATCGAGAGGGGTCTGCGGAACCATGAAGATCATCAGCACCAGCCGGTTGGCGAAGGACATCGCCGCAATGACGACGGCGATCATCACCCACTCGAGCATGAAGGGCAAATCACGAGTCATCGCCTCGCGGCGGCGCAGGAATTCGGTGCCCAGCAGCACGATGACGGTCCAGAGGCCGGGCGGACGCATGAACAGCAGGTCTTCCAGCAGGAAGACGCCCGCGATCATCCATTCGGGCACATAGTCCGGCCGCCGCAGCACCCAGACCAGCGTCAGCGCCAGGGCCAGGTCAGGCCCGGGGATTTCCGGCGGCATTGCGGACAGGGGCAGGATGCGCACGAACAGCAGAAGGCCGATCAGGCCAAGGAACAGCAACCGATGGCCCAGCCGCGCGGCGCGGATCGGGTCAACCATCCGCGCCTCCGGTGGCGGCGGGGGCGGTTGCATCCCCGGCCGCCGGGTCGCCGGTCGCGGGTTCGCCCGGATCGGTGGGGCCGGGGGTGATGGCGTCGGGCGTGTCGGACGGTGTCGGGGCCTCGTCCTCGGCTGTGCCGGGCGCGCCGAATTGCAGGGCCGGGCGCGCCTCGGGTTCAGGGGGCGGTATCAGCTTGCCGGGTTCGGTGATCTGTTCGGCCGGATGGCTGCGCAGCACGCGCATGAAGTCCAGCCGTTCGTAATCGGCCGCCAGCAGCACCCGCAGCCGGTTTTCCCGGTCCATCGCCACCTGGCCGACCAGAAGCCCCGCCGGGAACACCCCGCCGTCGCCCGAGGACACCACACGGTCGCCCGGGCGGACCAGCTTCGGATCCTCGATGAACTCCAGCGGGGGCGCCGAGGTATTGTCGCCGACCAGCATCGCCCGCTGCCCCGAGGGCTGGATCGTCACCGGAATGCGGCTGGAGGCATCGGTCAGCAACAGCACCCGGCTGGTCAACTGCCCGACACCGGAAATGCGCCCGACAAGGCCCAGCCCGTCCATCGTCGCCCAGCCATCCACGATGCCATCGCGGGCACCGACGTTCAGGATCACCGATTGACGGAAGGGCGATCCGCTGTCGGCCATGACCACGCCCGAAACGCTGGTCAGTTTCGGGTCCAGGCGCACCTGGTTCTGCGCCAGAAGCTTGGCGTTCTGCTGTTCCAGCTGCACCGCTGCCTCTTTCCAGGCCTTCATCTGCTGAAGTTCCCGCCGCAGTTCCTGGTTCTGGGAATAAAGGCTGGTGTAGGACTGGAAGTTGTCGATCATCCCCGCGACCTTGGTCACGGGAACCAGCGCCCATTCGAAACTGGGCACGAAGCGGTCGACCAGCGCCGCGCGGAAACGTTCGACCCGCGGACTGTCGATCCGCCAGATCAGGAACAGCGCCGTCAGGATGATGATGAGGATGCCGAAAACGATCCGCCGGACGGGGCCGGCGTAATCGACATCGCTGTGACGGTCACGTGCCAAGGCGGCCTCTCCGGGGTGCCGGGGCTATGTCGCCCTAGGTGTCGTAGTCGATGACGTGGTGCAGTTGCTTTTCGTATTCCAGCGCCTTGCCGGTGCCCAGCGCCACGCAGTTCAGCGACTGGTCGGCAATGGAAATCGGCAGGCCGGTCTGTTCCCGCAGTGCCAGGTCCAGTTCGCCCAGAAGCGCACCGCCCCCCGTCAGCATCACGCCACGGTCGACGATATCGGCGGCCAGGTCGGGTGGGGTGGTTTCCAATGCAATCATCACCGCTTCGCAGATCTGCTGCACCGGTTCGGCCAAGGCCTCGGCCACCTGAGCCTGGTTGATCTCGGTCTCCTTGGGCACGCCGTTCAGCAGGTCGCGCCCGCGGATCTGCATCGAGACGCCGCGCCCGTCGTCGGGCATCCGCGCCGTGCCGATCGAGGTCTTGATGCGTTCGGCCGTCGCCTCGCCGATCAGAAGGTTCTGCTGGCGGCGCAGGTAGCTGATGATCGCCTCGTCCATGCGGTCGCCGCCCACGCGAACGGACCGGGCATAGACGATGTCCCCCAGGGACAGCACCGCGACTTCGGTCGTGCCGCCGCCGATGTCGACAACCATGTTGCCGGTCGGGTCGGTGATCGGCATGCCCGCGCCGATGGCGGCCGCGATCGGTTCCGCGATCAGGCCGGCGCGCCGGGCGCCCGCCGACAGGACCGACGTGCGGATCGCGCGCTTTTCCACCGGGGTCGCGCCATGGGGAACGCAGACGATGACCTTGGGCTTGGGCGTGAAGGGGGTGCGCTTGTGGACCTTCAGGATGAAGTGCTTGATCATCTCTTCGGCCACGGCGAAATCGGCGATGACACCGTCGCGCATCGGGCGGATCGCCTCGATCGAGCCGGGGGTGCGGCCCAGCATCATCTTGGCGTCTTCACCGACCGCAAGGACCTGCTTCTTGCCGTCCTTGACATGGTAGGCCACCACCGAGGGTTCGTTGAGGATGATCCCCTTGCCCTTCACGTAGACAAGCGTGTTCGCGGTGCCGAGGTCGATCGCCATGTCCGACGAAAACAGACCACCCAATCCAAACATGTGTTCTTCCTGTTCCCCAATGCAAAGACGCGCCCCGCGACTCGCGTCCGGGTTCAGACCCGCCGCTTATAGGCAAGCCGCCCGGAGTCGGAAAGAGGCAGGCCGGACCCGCGCCGGAAACCGCCAGTCCCTGGTGGGGGTCCCGGATCCAGGAGCATTCCTGCAAGGAAGTCTTGCAGGCTGCGACTGCGGGGCGCACGCATCGACCGGTAACGAGTTAAAGAGAATGGTGGGCGACCCTGGAATCGAACCAGGCACGAGTCGCCTCGGCGGAGTTACAGTCCGCTGCCGCACCTTGCAGCACGTCGCCCACTTGAGGCGCGACTGATAGTGGAGGGCCCGGGGCGGGTCAAGACCCCTGCGCGCGGCTTTGGCACAAAAACCGCCGGGGCTTGCGGGCGGGGCCGCGTCGGGCCAAGATCGCGCGCCCGTGGGCGGGCCCCTGTGGGGCCGGCGCCGGGGCTGAAGGGGATGCGGCGATGAAGAAGCCCACATGGGTGGTGGAAAAGGAACGCCAGAAGCGCGCGGCGGCGGCCGAGACGGTCTGGCTGTTCGGACTTCATGCGGTGCGGGACGCACTGATGAATCCGAGCCGGCGCAAGCACCAGCTGGTGGTGACGAAGAATGCCGCCGACAAGCTGGCCGAAGCCATCGCCGCCGGAGGATTGGAGCCGCTGATCGTCGATCCGCGAAAGTTCGACAGCCATGTGCCGATCGATCCGGAAAGCGTTCACCAGGGCGCGGCGCTTGAGGTGTCGCCGCTGGACTGGGGGCGCCTGGATCAGGTGGCGATCGAAGGACCGGGCGTGCCGCTGCTGGTGCTGCTGGATCGCGTGACCGATCCCCACAACGTCGGCGCCATCCTGCGGTCGGCCGAGGTGTTCGGCGCCCGCGCGGTGATCGCGCCCCGCCATCATTCGGCGCCCGAGACCGGCGCCTTGGCGAAGACCGCCAGCGGCGCGCTGGAGCGGCAGCCCTATCTGCGGGTGACGAACCTGGCCGATGCGATGACCGCGCTTCAGGACATGGGCTATGTCCTGATCGGCCTTGCGGGCGAGGCCGAGGCGACGCTTGCCGAGGCGCTGGCCGATCTGGGCGACCGTCCCGTGGCGTTGGTGCTGGGCGCCGAAGGGCCGGGTCTGCGCGAAAAGACCCGCGAAACCTGCGACCGGCTGGTGCGGATTCCCTACGCCGGGGCCTTCGGTTCGCTCAATGTGTCGAACGCGGCGGCGGTGTCGCTTTACGCGGCGGCGACTCGGTTGGGCGGGAAGGCCGGAACCGCGCCCTGATCACAACTCTGCGACTGCCCCTGAAAGTCCTGGAACTGCGACCCATATGTCTCAGGAGCGCGGCACCGGAACTGCCGAGCTTTGTTCACTGTCCCTCGTTCCGCAACTGGCGCCCGGACACCCCCGGGCGCTTTTTTGTCTGGAAAGTCGGACCGCGGCACTGTGCAATCGTCGGAACCGGATGACAGAAAGGGACCAGGATGCCGGACATCACGGACAACAGGATGCGCGAGATTCTGACCCGCACCCGGGTGATCGCGCTTGTGGGCTATTCCGCCAATCCCGACCGGCCGTCGAATCGCGTGGCGGCCTTCCTGAAGGGACGGGGCTATCGGGTGCTGCCCGTCAATCCGGGGCTGGCCGGGCAGGTCGCGCTGGGGGAAACGGTCTACCCCGATCTCGGGTCGATCCCCAAGGACATCCCCGTGGATATGGTGGACATCTTCCGCCGCTCCGAAGACGTGCCTCCCGTGGTAGAGGATGCGCTGAAATCCTTGCCGGACCTCAAAACCGTCTGGATGCAGATTGGCATCCGAAATGCCGGCGCCGCGGCGGCAGCGCGGGACAGGGGGCTTGACGTGGTCGAGGACCGCTGCCCGGCGATCGAGATCCCGCGGCTGGGGCTGTAGCGGTCTAAAGACCGGTGGAGGCCAGCACGTCCGCCAGGATCGGGGCCAGCCGGTCAGCCCAGGCGATCTGGCCTTCGGGGGTGGCGATCAGGTCGTGGCGCAATTCGATCAGCACATTGGGACGCCGCGGCCCCAGTGCATGACGGTCGATGGCATCCCCATCCAGATGGCCCGAATAGGGTTCATTGTCCCCGGTGCAGAAGCCTTCCTGACGAAAGCGCGCGATCAGCGGCAGCGCCAGACGTTCGTCCCGGTGGGAATAAAGCACCCCCACCTGCCAGGGTCGCGGCGCGCGCCCCTTCAATTGCGGCGTGAAGCTGTGGATCGCGCAGATCACCGTATCGTCGCGCCGTCCGGCCAGATCGGCATAGGCGATGTGGTAGGGCCGGTAGAAGGTGTTCAGGCGGCGCTCGACCTCGGCCTGGTCGGCATGGCGGTTGGCGGGAATGATCGTTCCGTCGTACAGTTTCATCACCAGCGTCGGGTCGTCCTCGCCGCGGTTCGGGTCGATCACAAGCCGCGAAAACCGCGTGAGGATCGCCGGAGCCTCCAGCCGTTCGGCCAGCCGCCGCGTGACCCCCGCCGCGCCCACGTCCCAGGCGATGTGACGCAGCATGTCCGCCTCGGAAATTCCCAAGGATCCGCCACCGATACAATCCGGCACGCGGTTCGACGCATGGTCGCAGGTGACCAGCCAGCGCGACGGACGTCCGGCGCCCACGATTTCGTAAGGAAGTTCTGTCATCTGCCCGTCATCCAGCCGTGATGCCTGCGATGCATAGGACAGCGGGGCGGGCGGCGCCAGTTGCCCTGTCCCGAAAACTCGGCCATAGAGGGCGGGCTGCCGATGATAGCGCCAACAAACCGGGGTAGGGGCCGCATGAGACGCCTTCGCAATGTAAAGATCGTCGCCACCCTCGGGCCGGCTTCCAGTGACCATGCCACGATCCGCGCCCTGTTCGAGGCAGGGGCAGACGTCTTCCGCCTGAACATGAGTCACGGGGACCATGCCGGGCAAAAGGCGCGCTATGACATCATCCGGCAGGTCCAGGCGGAAACGGGTCGGCCGATCGCCGTTCTGGCCGACCTTCAGGGGCCGAAGCTGCGGGTGGGCTCCTTCGCCGCCGGTGCCGCCGACCTGGAGGAGGGGCAGACCTTCCGGCTGGACCTGGATCCGGCCCCGGGCGACGGGCATCGCGTCTGCCTGCCGCACCCCGAGATCTTCGCGGCGCTGGAAACCGGCGCGCGGCTTCTGGTCAACGACGGCAAGATCCGCATGCGGGTCGAAACCTGCGGCCCCGATTTCGCGGACTGCGTGATCACCACGGGTGGCACGATTTCCGACCGCAAGGGCGTGAACGTGCCGGATGTGGTGCTGCCGCTGGCGGCGCTGTCCGCCAAGGATCGGCGCGACCTGGAATTCGCCTGTGATCTGGGCGTGGACTGGCTGGCGCTGTCGTTCGTGCAGCGTCCCGAGGATGTGCTCGAGGCGCGCGACCTGGCAAAGGGCCGGGCGGCGATCCTCTCGAAGATCGAAAAGCCTGCCGCCGTGAATGCCTTTGCCGAGATCCTTGCCGTGTCCGACGGGATCATGGTGGCGCGCGGCGATCTGGGCGTGGAACTGCCGGTGCATTCGGTGCCGCCGATCCAGAAGCGGCTGGTGCGTGCCTGCCGCGCCGCCGCCAAGCCGGTGATCGTGGCGACGCAGATGCTGGAATCGATGATCGAAAGCCCGATGCCCACCCGGGCCGAGGTGTCGGACGTGGCGACGGCCATCTACGAAGGGGCCGACGCGGTGATGCTGTCGGCGGAATCGGCGGCGGGGCAATATCCGGTCGAGGCGGTCGCGACGATGAACAGCGTAGCGATTTCGGTCGAAAGCGATCCGACCTACCGCGAGGTGATCGAGGCCAGCCGCAAGGCCAAGCGCGAAACCGTGGCGGATGCTATCGTGGCCGCCGCGCGCGAGATTGCCGAAACGACCAACGTCAACGCCATCTGCTGCTTTACCCAGACCGGCACCACCGTCAGCCTGGTGGCGCGCGAACGCCCCAAGGTGCCGATCATCGCCCTGTCGACCGAGATGTCGACGTTGCGGCGCCTGTGCCTGACCTGGGGCACGCATTGCGTGCTGACCGGGCCGGTCGAACGCTTCAAGCAGGCCGTGGTCAGCGCGGCCAAGGCGGCCCGGGACTATGGTTTCGCGACCGAGGCCGACCAGATCGTCGTCACCGCCGGGGTGCCGTTCAACGTGAAGGGCACAACGAACATCCTTCGCGTCGCGCCTTGCGATGAACGGTTGATCTTCCGCACCGACCCTGAATAGCATCCAGCCTTCAGGGGGCCGGTGTCGGGGGGCATGATGGACGCGGAACTGCTTCTGGTTCTGGGTGTGGCGATCGGGATCCTGTCGGTGCCGGCGGTCATTTCGGCCTTTTCCTCGGGACGCCCGCCGCGCGGTGCGGTCATCGCTGCGGTCGTGGGCGGGGGGCTGATTCTGTTTGCGACCCTGATCAAGCCCGGCGGCTTCCGGGCCGATGAACTGCCGCAGATCGTGGCCCGCGTCGTCCAACGCTACATGCCGTGATCCTGCGGCTTTCCGCTTGCCAAAACCCGGGGGCCATCCTATACGGCCCGCTCTTACCCCGTGCGGCCGGCCAATGTGGCATGCCGAGTTGCGCGTTCACTTCTGTAGCAGGAGATGAAAATGCCCAAGATGAAGACCAAATCGGCCGCGAAGAAGCGGTTCAAGATGACGGCCAACGGGCACGTCAAGGCTGGTGTCGCCGGCAAGCGGCACGGCATGATCAAACGCTCGACGAAATTCATCCGCGACGCCTCGGGCACCATGGTGCTGTCGGACGCCGACGCGAAGATCGTCAAGAAATACATGCCGTACAACCGCTGAGGAGGATGACACATGTCTCGCGTTAAGTCCGGGGTTGTCACCCACGCCCGCCACCGCAAGGTCATCAAGAAAGCCAAGGGCTACTATGCCGCCCGTGGCACGAACTTCCGCACTGCCACGCAGGCGGTCGACAAGGCCAACCAGTACGCCACCCGCGACCGCAAGACCCGCAAGCGCAACTTCCGCGCGCTGTGGATCCAGCGGATCAACGCCGCGGTGCGCATGATCGACGAATCCATGACCTATTCGCGCTTCGTCAACGCGCTGGCGAAAGCCGGGATCGAGGTGGACCGCAAGGTTCTGGCCGATCTGGCCGTCCACGAACCCGCCGCCTTCGGCGCGATCGTCGAAAAGGCGAAAGCCGCGCTGGCCTGATCGGGCCCCGGTTCAAGACCAACGAAAGCCCCGTGCCGCAAGGCGCGGGGCTTTTCGCTGTCCCCGGCGCGCCCCTTGCATTCATGCCCTTCGCCCGCTAACCCCAAGCCCGATTGGACAAGCGGACGGCAGGGGCTGGTGATGGAACTCGACGCGCTGAGGAACAGGTATCTTGCGGCAGTCTTGGCCGCCGGGGACGAGGCCGCGCTGGAAGAGGTGCGCCTGGCCGCGCTGGGCAAGAAGGGCGAGATCAGCGCCATGATGGCCACCTTGGGCAAGATGGAGCCCGAGGCCCGCAAGGCCGCCGGCGCGGCGCTGAACGTGTTGAAGGATGAAATCGACGCGGCGCTGCGGGCCAAGAAATCCGCGCTGGCCGATGCGGCGCTGGATGCGCGGCTGGCGACCGAATGGCTGGATGTGACCCTGCCGGGCCGTCCGCGCCCGCGCGGCACCATCCACCCGGTCAGCCAAGTGACGGAAGAGGTCATCGCGATCTTTGCCGATATGGGCTTTGCTGTGGCCGAAGGCCCGCAGGTGGAAAGCGACTGGCACAACTTCGATGCGCTGAACATCCCGCCCGAACACCCCGCGCGGCAGGAACACGACACCTTCTTCATGGCCCGCGCCGAAGGCGACACCCGCCCGCCGCACGTCCTGCGCACCCACACCAGCCCCGTGCAGATCCGCGCGATGGAGGCCCGTGGCGCCCCCGTCCGCATCATCTGCCCCGGCCGTGTCTACCGGATGGACATGGACCACACCCACACGCCGATGTTCCACCAGGTCGAAGGCCTGGCGCTGGGCCGCGATATCAGCATGGCGCACCTGAAATGGACGCTGGAAGAATTCTGCCGCGCCTTCTTTGAAGTGCCCTCGGTTGAACTGCGCTTCCGCGCCAGCCACTTCCCCTTCACCGAACCTTCGGCCGAGGTCGACATCCGCTGTTCCTGGGCGGGCGGGCAGCTGAAGATCGGCGAAGGCGACAGCTGGCTGGAAATCCTCGGCTCCGGCATGGTGCACCCCAAGGTGCTGGCGGCGGGCGGCATCGACCCGACCCAGTGGCAGGGCTTTGCCTTCGGCATGGGCATCGACCGCATCGCCATGCTGAAATACGGCATCCCCGACCTGCGGGCGTTCTTCGAGAGCGACCTGCGCTGGCTGCGGCACTATGGATTCAGCGCGCTGGACATGCCGACGGTGAGCGGGGGGTTGAGCCGGTGAGCATCAGCCGAGTCACAATACTGGTGGCCGTCATCATCGCGCTCATCTCTGCTTGGGTGCTCAAAATTGCGGGACTGAAAGAATGAAATTCACCCTCTCCTGGCTGAAAGACCACCTCGACACCACGGCCTCTCTGGATGAGATCACCGAGGCGCTGACCGACCTTGGGCTAGAGGTCGAAGAGGTGGTGAACCCCGCAGCAAAGCTGGCCTCATTCACGCTGGCCAAGGTGCTGCACGCCGAACAGCACCCCGATGCCGACAAGCTGCGCGTGTGCCGCGTGATGACGGACGAAGGCGAAAAGCAGATCGTCTGCGGCGCGCCGAATGCGCGGGCGGGGATCACGGTCGTCTTGTGCAAACCGGGTGATTATGTGCCGGGCATCGACGTGACGCTGGGCGTGGGCAAGATCCGCGGCGTCGAAAGCCACGGCATGATGGCGTCGGAACGCGAACTGGAACTGTCGGACGAACACAACGGCATCATCGAACTGCCCTCGGGGCAGGTGGGGCAGAAGTTCGTCGACTGGCTGGCCGAACACCGCCCCGCCGCCGTCGATCCGATGGTGCATATCAAGATCACCCCGAACCGCCCCGATGCGCTGGGCGTGCGCGGCATTGCCCGCGATCTGGCCGCGCGGGGGTTGGGCGAGTTGAAGCCGCTGCGCATCCCAGCGATCACGGGTGGCTTCCCCAGCCCGATCCGGGTGGAGATCGACCCCGTGCTGAAGGCGCGCGGCTGCCCGCATTTCGCCGGCCGGACCATTCGCGGCGTGAAGAACGGCCCGTCGCCCGACTGGCTGCAACAGCGGCTGACGGCCATCGGCCTGCGCCCGATCTCGGCGCTGGTCGATATCACCAACTACTTCACCTTTGGCCTGAACCGGCCGCTGCATGTCTTTGACGTGGCCAAGGTGCAGGGCGGCGTGTTGCGCATCCATCCCGCAAAGGGCGGCGAGGAGTTCTTGGCGTTGGACGGCAAGACCTATGCCCTGCGCGACGGAATGATGGCGATTTCCGATGAGGCGGGCGTGGAATCGCTGGCGGGTATCATGGGCGGCGAACATTCGGGCTGCACCGATGACACGACCGAGGTGTTCCTGGAATCCGCCTGGTGGGACCCGATCACCATTGCCGCGACGGGCCGGGCGCTGAAGATCAACTCGGACGCGCGCTACCGCTTTGAACGCGGTGTAGACCCGGCGTTCACCCTGCCGGGGCTGGATCTGGCGACGCAGATGATCCTGGACCTGTGCGGCGGCGAGGCCTCTGATCTGGCGCAGGACGGCGCCCCGATCGACACCGCCCGCGCCTACCGGCTTGACCCGGCGCGGGTCGTGTCGCTGGTGGGGATGGAGATTTCGGAAGCCACCCAGCGCCGGACGCTGGAGGCGCTGGGCTTTGTGCTGGATGGCGACATGGCTACCCCGCCCAGCTGGCGCCCCGATGTGCAGGGTGAAGCCGATCTGGTGGAAGAGGTCGCCCGCATCGCCTCGCTCACGCGGCTGGTGGGCAAGCCCCTGCCGCGCGCCCATGCGGGGATTCCGGCCTCGGTGCTGACGCCGCTGCAGTCACGCGAAAAGGCCGCGCGGCGGACGCTGGCGGCGCTGGGCTACAACGAATGTGTGACCTACAGCTTCATCGACCAGGCCAGCGCCACGCTGTTTGGCGGCGGGGCGGATGCGACGCGGCTGGAAAACCCGATCTCGTCCGAGATGACGCACCTGCGGCCTGACCTGCTGCCGGGGCTTCTGCAGGCGGCGGCGCGGAACCAGGCGCGGGGCTTTGCCGATCTGGCGCTGTTCGAGGTGGGCCCCGCCTTCGCGGGCGGCGAGCCGGGGGAACAGGCGCTGGTGGCGACCGGGCTTCTGGTGGGCGCCACAGCGCCCCGTGATCCCTTTGGATCACGCCGCGCCGTCGATGTCTTTGATGCCAAGGCCGATGTCGAGGCGGTGTTGGCCGCAGCAGGCGCGCCTCAGCGCGTGCAGGTCGGACGCAAGGTGCCGGGCTGGTGGCATCCGGGCCGGTCGGGCGCCATCGCGCTGGGGCCGAACGTGCTGGCCACCTTTGGCGAGGTTCACCCCCGCGTCCTGCGCGAGATGGGGGTGAAAGGGCCGGCCGTCGCCTTCACGGTGCAGCTGGAAAACCTGCCCTTCCCGAAAGCCAAGTCGCCCACGCGGCCTGCGCTGGCGATTTCGGACCTGCAGGCGGTGGAACGCGATTTCGCCTTCGTCGTCGACACGGGAACCGAGGCGCTGACCGTGGTCAACGCCGCGCAAGGTGCGGACAAGGCGCTGATCGAACGGGTTTCGGTCTTTGACCAGTTCACCGGCGACAAGGCCGAGGCGCAGATGGGCGCGGGCAAGAAATCCCTTGCCATCACGGTGCGCCTGCAACCGCAGAACAAGACCCTGACCGAGGACGAGATCGAGGCGGTCAGCCGCAAGATCATCGAAAAGGTCACAAAGGCCACCGGCGGCACCCTGCGCGCCTGAGGAACCAGACGAACAGGGCCGGGACAACCCCGGCCCTTTTTCATGGCGTCAGTCTGCGGACGGAACCGTCAGCCCGCGCTGCACAGCCGGGCGTGCCAGGAACCGGTCCAGCCAGGCGGGCACGTTGCGCAGGTCGCCCCAGCCAACCTGATCGCCCGCCTGATAGAAATCGCGGATCGTGCGCAGCCAGGGGCAGATCGCGATATCGGCGATGGAATAGCTGTCCGCGATCCACTCGCGCCCCTCCATCCGCTGTTCCATCACGCCCAGCAGGCGGCGGGCTTCGTCGTAATAGCGCTGGCGGGGCCGGGGGTCTTCGATGTCCTTGCCGGCGTAGCGGTGGAAATAGCCGACCTGACCGAACATCGGGCCGACGCCGCCCATCTGGAAGAACAGCCATTGCACCGCCTGCCAGCGCGCTGCCGGATCGGTGGGCAGAAGCTGGCCCGACTTGTCCGCCAGATACATGAGGATCGCCCCGCTTTCGAACAGCGGCATCGGTTTGCCGCCCGGGCCTTTCGGATCAAGGATCGCCGGGATCTTGTTGTTGGGGTTCAGCGACAGGAATTCGTCGGAAAGCTGATCCCTGGTTTCCAGCGACACCAGATGCGCGTCATAGGGCAGGCCGGTTTCCTCAAGAGCCACGGAAATCTTGATCCCGTTCGGCGTTGCAAGCGAATAAAGCTGGATCGCATCGGGGTTCCGGGGCGGCCAGCGACGGGTGATAGGAAAATCGCTCAGGTCTGTCATCTTTGCCTCATGGCGGTGAATCCGGGGGCCGTTCAACTGCGCAGAGAACGACAGCCAGCCTTTCCCGGCATTTGATCTGTTGCCAAGGTGGCATCTGTAGTATGCTTTCACAAGACGGCCCGCGACGTGGCCGCAAGTGTGGGGACAGAAATGATTAAGGAATTCAGAGATTTCATCGCCAAGGGCAATGTCATGGACATGGCCGTCGGTATCATCATCGGTGCGGCATTTACCGCCATCGTCACCTCTCTGGTGGCGGATCTTATCAACCCGATCATCGGGATCATCACCGGCGGGATCGACTTTTCGAACCTGTTCGTGAACCTGGGCGACGGGGAATTCGCCTCGCTGAAAGCGGCCCGCGATGCCGGCGCGCCGGTCTTTGCCTATGGCGCCTTCATCACTGCGGTGATCAATTTCCTGATCATCGCTTTCGTCGTCTTCCTGCTGGTAAAGATGGTCAACCGCGTCAAGGATGCCGCCGTGCGCAAGCAGGAGCCGGTTCCGGGTGCGCCCGCCGGCCCGACGCAGGAAGAGCTTCTGACCCAGATCCGCGACCTGCTGGCCCAGCGGGGCTGATCCGCGCCCCCTCAAATCGCAAGGCCCGCCATCGGCGGGCCTTTTCCGTTTTCCACGTCTGCTGTCAACCCAACAGCTCGTCGGCGGTGATCCAGGGCAGCCCCAGCGCTTCACCCACGGCGCGGTAGGTCAGTTGCCCCGCGTGAACGTTCAGCCCGGCCTTCAGGTGCGGATCGTCGGCGCAGGCCTTCTTCCAGCCCTTGTTGGCCAGCGCGATCATGAAGGGCATCGTTGCGTTGCTCAGCGCCTGGGTCGAGGTGCGCGCCACCGCGCCGGGCATGTTGGCCACGCAGTAATGCAGGATGCCGTCGACTTCGTAGATCGGGTCCTGGTGCGTTGTCGCGTGGCTGGTTTCAAAACAGCCGCCCTGGTCGATCGCCACATCAACGATCACCGCGCCCGGCTTCATGGTTTTCAACTGCGCGCGCGTCACCAGCTTCGGCGCCGCCGCGCCGGGGATCAGCACCGCCCCGATCACCATGTCCGCCTTTGTCACCAGATCGGCCGTCGCGGCCTGGGTCGAATACTGGGTTCTAAGCTTGCCGTGGAAGATGTCGTCCAGATAGCTCAGCCGCGGGATGGACCGATCCACCACCGTCACGCTGGCCCCCATGCCAACCGCCACCCGCGCCGCCGCCGCCCCAACGACGCCACCGCCGATGATAACCACGGTTGCAGGGGGAACCCCCGGAACGCCGCCCATCAGCACGCCCCGCCCGCCATTCGCCTTTTGCAGCGCCCAGGATCCGACCTGCGGCGCCAACCGGCCCGCCACTTCGGACATCGGCGCCAGCAGGGGCAGGCCGCCATTGCGGTCGGTCACGGTTTCATAGGCGATGCAGGTCGCACCCGAAGCGAGCAGGTCGCGCGTCTGGTCCGGGTCCGGGGCAAGGTGCAGGTAGGTGAACAGGATCTGACCTTCGCGCAGCCGCTTGCGTTCCACCGCCTGCGGTTCCTTCACCTTCACGATCATGTCGGACTGGGCAAAGACATCTTCGGCCGTGGGCAGGATCGTGGCACCTGCGGCGCGGTAGTCGTCATCGGTGAATCCCGCGCCGGCACCGGCATTGGTCTCGATCAGAACCTGATGACCATGCACCGCCGCTTCCTGTGCGGCGTTCGGGGTGATGCCGACGCGGAACTCCTGCGGTTTGATCTCGCGGGGACAGCCAATCTTCATGGGAACCTCCTTGTCCTTGTGGGGGAAGGATGCGCCTGAGCGTGCGGAGTTTCTTTGAAAGAAGACTGGCGTGAAAGCGGTGTTGTGGTAGAAAATCCTGGAATACAGCCATTTTATCGAAGAATCCCTCGCCGCAATGCAGCTTGACGCAACCGACCGCCGAATTCTGACGGTCCTGCAAAAGCAGGGCCGGATCTCGAACGCCGATTTGTCCGAACAGGTGAACCTGTCGCCCTCGGCCTGTCACCGGCGGGTCGAACGGCTGGAACAGGCGGGCTACATCGACAGCTACGTCGCGCTGCTGAATGCGCGAAAGCTGGACCGACCCACGACCGTCTTTGTGGAAATCACGCTGTCGGGGCAGGCCGATGAAGTGCTGGAGGCATTCGAGCGCGAAGTGAAGAAGGTGCCCGCCGTGCTGGAATGTCACCTGATGGCCGGAACGGCGGATTACCTTCTGAAGGTCATCGTCGAGGACACCGAGGATTTCGCCCGCATCCACCGGCAATATCTGGCCCGCCTGCCGGGCGTGGCGCAGATGCATTCGTCCTTCGCTCTCAGAACCGTGTTCAAGACGACCGCGATCCCGGTCTGAACGCTTTGGCGTTCCGCAGGCAGGATGCTAGGCTTTCCCGTCACCTTTGGGAGGAGGAGGCCGTGGCGCGACCGAATCACGCAGATACCGTGCTGGAAACCGTGCAGTCGCGGTCTGCCGCCGCGTCATCGCGGCTGGCGGCGTCCTGGCGGCGGTCGCTGATCAAGCATGGGCTGGACCCGGCGCAGACTTCGGCCCCGGAACGCATGACGGCCACGGCGCTGGCAGAGCGCCACGCGGCGCTGGAACCGCTGATGATGGTCGTCGCGCCCCGGATGGACCAGTTGTACGGTCTGGTCGGCAATTCCGGCTGCTGCGTGCTGTTGACCGATGCCGAAGGCGTGGTGCTGGACCAGCGCTGCGGCGATGCCGATGCGCCGGTGTTCCAGCACTGGGGCCTGTGGTCCGGCGCGATCTGGAGCGAGGAGGCCGAAGGCACGAACGGCATCGGCACCTGTCTGGCCGAAAACCGGCAGGTCATCATCCACCGCGATGAACATTTCCTGTCGCGCAACACCGCGATGAGCTGCATGGACGCGCCGATCTATGGCGCGGATGGCCGGATCATCGCCGCACTGGACGTATCGTCGGCGCGGGCCGACCAGACCGAAGCCTTCACCCGCCTGATCGCCGCGATGGTTGCCCAGACCGCCCGCGCGATCGAGGCCGACAACTTCCGCGCCTCTTTCCCCAAGGCGCGGATCGTGGTCGCCCCCGGCGACCGCCCGGACGAAGCGATGCTGCTGGCCGTGGATGATGACGATCTGATCGTGGGTGCCACCCGCGCCGCCCGCCGCGCCTTCGGGCTAAGCCAGACGGGCCTGATCCCGCCGCGCCCGGCCAGCGATATTCTGGGCAGTGCGAATGGCCTTTCAGGGTTCGAAAAGGCCGAACGCGCTGCCGTGATGCGCGCCTTGGCGCGGGCGGGGGGCAATGTTTCGGCCGCCGCGCGGGCGCTGGGCGTGGGCCGCGCCACGCTTTACCGCCGGATGAAACGCCTGGGCATCGGCGAGACCGAGGTCAATGTGTCTCAGACCTGAGACACATTGCCGCCCCCGGACGGCGCCGCCCCCTAGGCGCGAAGACACCTCCCGCGCATCCTTCCCCCATCGGGTTGAGGAGCCCGCCAGAGGAGGGAATTTTCCATGAACGACATGGCACAAGGCGCTGCTGCGCAATTCAAGTCGCCCTACAAGGGCCGGTACGACAACTACATCGGTGGCGAATGGGTGGCCCCCAGATCGGGCCGCTACATGGAAAATATCTCGCCCCTGACCGGCCATGTGATCTGCGAAGTCCCCCGTTCGGACGCTGCCGATGTGGAGGCAGCCCTGGATGCCGCCCATGCCGCGCGCCGCAAATGGGCCGCGACGTCCACCACCGAACGGTCGAACATCCTGCTGAAGATCGCAGACCGGATCGAACAGAACCTTGAAGCCATCGCCATTGCCGAAACCTGGGACAACGGCAAGCCGCTGCGCGAAACCATGGCCGCCGACATCCCGCTGGCCATCGACCATTTCCGCTATTTCGCCGGCGCGATCCGGGCGCAGGAAGGGTCCATCGGCTATATCGACGACAACACCGTCGCCTATCACTTCCACGAACCGCTGGGCGTTGTCGGCCAGATCATCCCGTGGAACTTTCCGATCCTGATGGCGACGTGGAAGCTTGCCCCGGCGCTTGCGGCGGGGAACTGCGTCGTGCTGAAACCGGCCGAACAGACCCCGGCCTCGATCCTGTATCTTCTGAGCTTCATCGAGGATCTGCTGCCGCCGGGTGTGCTGAACATCGTCAACGGCATCGGCGAAGAGGCGGGCGCTGCCCTGTCCGCAAGCCCGCGCATCGCCAAGATCGCCTTCACCGGATCGACCCCGGTCGGCAAGCTGATCATGAAGGCCGCCGCCGACAACCTGACCAACATCACGCTGGAACTGGGCGGCAAGTCCCCCAACATCTTCTTCGCCGACGTGATGAACGAGGATGACGATTTCCTCGACAAGGCGCTGGAAGGCTTCACCATGTTCGCGCTGAACCAGGGCGAGATCTGCACCTGCCCCAGCCGGGCGCTGGTGCAGGAATCGATCTACGACCGGTTCATGGAACGCGCGCTGAAACGGGTCGAGGCGATCGTGGCGGGCGATCCCCGGCAGGCGGGCACCATGATCGGCGCGCAGGCCAGCCAGGAACAATACGAAAAGATCCTGCGCTACATGGACATCGGCGTGAACGAAGGCGCCAAGGTCCTGACGGGCGGCGCGGCCAACCAGTTCAACGGCGACATCGCCGATGGCTACTACATCAAGCCGACCGTCTTTGAAGGCAGCAACAAGATGCGGATCTTCCAGGAAGAGATCTTCGGCCCGGTTGTGTCCGTCACCACCTTCAAGACCCCGGAAGAAGCCATCGAGATCGCCAACGACACCGTCTTTGGCCTGGGCGCCGGTGTCTGGAGCCGCGATGCCAACACCGCCTACCGCGCGGGCCGCGCCATCGAGGCGGGCCGGGTCTGGACGAATTGCTACCACCTGTATCCGGCCGGTGCGGCCTTCGGCGGTTACAAGCAGTCGGGCATGGGACGCGAAACCCACAAGATGATGCTGGACCACTATCAGGAAACCAAGAACCTGCTGGTCAGCTATTCGCCAAAGAAACTCGGTTTCTTCTGAAGCAGGCAGGCGAGGGGCGGGGGCGGGCCGATAACGGCCCGCCTTTCCGTTGCGCGGGACTTTGATCCAAACCTGTCTGCAAAAAGCAAAACCCCCGCCGGGGCGGGGGCTCACTTCGCGGGTTTCCCCGCCAACGTTCCAGTCGCTGATGAAAAGCGCGACCCGAAAGCGTGTCAGAGACCGCCTTCGCGCTGGGCCTTCTTGCGCGCCAGTTTACGGGCACGGCGGATGGCCTCGGCCTGTTCGCGGGCTTTCTTCACGGACGGCTTTTCGAAATGCTGCTTGAGCTTCATTTCGCGAAAAACCCCCTCGCGCTGAAGTTTCTTCTTCAGAGCACGAAGCGCCTGTTCGACATTGTTGTCACGAACGCTGACCTGCATGTGGTTGTCACCACCTTCCTAGGTTAAAGTTGCAAGTATTTGCAGGAAGTGGCCCTATAGCAAAGCACAGGTCATTTGTCCATCGGCGGGTGAAAAAGGAAAAAGAACATGCAGGACAAGCCCTTCGGCCCCGATCCGCGGCGGGAATCGCTTTTGCTGGCGATGCTTGAACATGTCCCCTTCGACGGCTGGACCGACACGGCCTTTCGCGCCGCTGCCCGCGACGCCGGGATCGCACCCGACCAGGCGCGCGTGATCGCGCCGCGCGGCGGGCTGGATCTGGCGGTGGATTATCACCGGCGTGGCGATGCGCGGATGCTTGCGCGTCTGGCGGATACTGATCTGTCCGCCCGCCGGATGCGCGACCGGATCGCCGCCGCCGTCCGCTACCGGATCGAAGCCGCAGACCGTGAAATCGTCCGCCGCGGCATGACGCTGTTCGCATTGCCGCAGAACGCCCCCACCGGTGCCGCGCTTCTGTGGGGCACGGCAGACGCGATCTGGACCGCGCTGGGCGACACGTCGCAGGATGCGAACTGGTATAGCAAGCGCGCCACGCTGTCGGCGGTGTATTCCGCAACGGTGCTTTACTGGCTGGGCGACCATTCCGAAGGCAATGTCGATACCTGGGATTTCCTCGACCGGCGGATCGATGGCGTGATGCGGTTCGAAAAGGCCAAGGCGCGGTTGAAGGACGTGCCGGTGCTGGGCCGTCTGATGGCCGGGCCGCTCAATCCGTTCAATCATGTGCAGGCACCGGGGCGGGTCCCCGATGATCTGCCCGGCCGCGTCCAGTCCTGAAGAAAGCCCGACAATGACCCAGACCCTGCCCGCAAGCATGCGCGCCGTCGAAATCTCTGCCCTCGGCGGCCCCGAGGTCTTGCGCCCGGTCACCTTGCCGGTTCCCGAACCTGGACCGGGGCAAATCCTGATCCGGGTGGATTGGGCCGGCGTCAACCGCCCCGACGCGCTGCAACGCGCCGGGTCCTACGCACCGCCCCCCGGGGCCTCGCCTCTGCCGGGGCTGGAATGTTCGGGCACGGTCGCGGCGATGGGGCCGGGCGTTGCGGGCTGGGCCTTGGGCGACAAGGTCTGCGCGCTGCTGCCGGGCGGCGGCTATGCCGAATACGTCGTGACCCCGGCCGCCCATGCCCTGCCGGTGCCCGAAGGTCTGTCGCTGCGCGAAGCGGCCTGCCTGCCGGAAACCTGCTTCACCGTCTGGTCGAACATCGTGATGCGCGGTGGCCTGCGGGCGGGCGAACGCTTCCTTGTCCACGGCGGGTCGTCGGGCATCGGCACGACCGCCATCCAGATCGCCAAGGCGCTGGGTGCGCGGGTCTTCGCCACTGCCGGGTCGGATGAAAAATGCGCCGCCTGCACCGATCTGGGCGCGGAACGCGCCATCAACTACCGGACCGAGGATTTCGTCGCCGTCCTGCGCGCCGAAGGCGGGGCGAACCTGATCCTCGACATGGTCGGCGGCGACTACATCCCCCGCAACGTCAAGGCGCTCGCCGATGACGGGCGGCTGGTGCAGATCGCGTTCCTTGAAGGCCCGCAGGTCAGCCTGAACTTCGCGCTGGTCATGGTGCGACGGCTGACGATCACCGGATCGACACTGCGCCCGCAATCCGATCTGGCCAAGGCCCGCATCGCGGACGAAGTGCGCACCCACGTCTGGCCGATGATCGCCGCAGGCCATCTGAAGCCGGTCATGGACAGCGAATTCGCGCTGGACGACGCTGCCAAGGCACATGCCCGCATGGAAAGCTCAGGCCATATCGGCAAGATCGTGCTGCGGGTCGCAGGCGGTTAACCCCAAAGCTCGGGCAGGGGGGGGTAAAGGGTGCTGCCGTCATAGCGCAGCCCCGGATCGCGGTCCCGCGCCAGAAGAAGCGGCCCGTCCAGATCGACGAAGGCCGCCCCTTGCGCCACCAGAACCGCAGGCGCCATGGCCAGCGACGTGCCGACCATGCAGCCCACCATCACCCCCAGCCCCGCAGCGCGGGCGGCATCTGCCAGCGCCAGCGCCTCGGTCAGCCCGCCGGTCTTGTCGAGCTTGATGTTCACCACGTCATACTTGCCCCGCAGCGCGGGCAGCGAGGCCCGGTCATGCGCGCTTTCGTCCGCACAAACCGGCACCGGACGCGCCATCCCGGCCAAGGCGTCGTCCGCGCCGGCGGGCAGGGGCTGTTCCACCAGCGCGACGCCCAACCGGATCAGATGCGGCGCCAGATCGGCATAAACCTCGGGCGTCCAGCCTTCGTTCGCATCCACGATGATGGTCGACCGGGGCGCCCCCGCCCGCACGGCCTCCAGCCGGGGCATGTCGTCCGGCGTGCCCAGCTTGATCTTCAGTACCGGCCGATCCGCCGCCCGCGCGGCCGCCGCGCGCATCGCCTCGGGCGTGTCCAGCGACAGGGTATAGGCGGTCACAAGCGGCTTCGGCGCCCGGCGCGCCAGCAGATCCCAGATCCGAACGCCGGCCCGCTTGGCCGCCAGATCCCACAACGCGCAGTCAACCGCGTTCCGCGCCGCCCCCGCAGGCAGCAGGCCGGGCAGATCAGCATGGGCAAAGCCCGCGGGCAGGGCCGCAACCTGCGCGGCGACCGTGTCCGGCGTCTCGCCATAACGGGCATAGGGCACGCATTCGCCGCGCCCGCGATGACCGCCCTCTTCGGCGATCACCGTCAGAACCCGCGCCTCTGTCTTTGACCCGCGCGAGATGGTGAAGACCTCCGCCAGCGGAAAGCTCTCCACCTTAATCTTGATCCACACCGAAGCCTCCGCTGTTCTTGGCCATGCTACCGCAGAATGCTGCAACTGCGAAACGATGCTTGCGAAGACTGACGCAATATCCTAACCCCGATGGATCACCTGACGTAATTTCCTTGCCAGAAGGTCCCGATCCATGAGCTTCCGTCTCCAACCACCAGCTCCCGCGCGCCCGAACCGCTGCCAGCTGTTCGGCCCCGGCTCGCGCCCCGCGCTGTTCGAGAAGATGGCCGCTTCGGCAGCGGATGTCATCAACCTCGATCTCGAGGATTCGGTGGCCCCCGATGACAAGCCGCAGGCCCGCAAGAACATCATCCAGGCGATCAACGACATCGACTGGGGCACCAAACACCTGTCGGTTCGGATCAACGGGCTGGACACGCCCTTCTGGTATCGTGACGTGGTCGAGGTCCTGGAAGAGGCGGGCGACCGCATCGACCAGATCATGATCCCGAAAGTGGGCTGCGCCGCCGATGTCTACGCCGTGGACGCGCTGGTCACGGCCATCGAACGCGCTAAGGGCCGCACGAAGCCGATCGCACTGGAAGTCATCATCGAAACCGCCGCCGGCATCGCCCATGTCGAGGAAATCGCGGCCTCCAGCCCCCGCCTGCAAGCCATGAGCCTCGGCGCCGCCGATTTTGCCGCCTCGATGGGGATGCAGACCACCGGCATCGGCGGAACGCAGGAAAACTACTACATGCTGCATCAGGGCGCGAAACATTGGTCCGATCCCTGGCACTGGGCCCAGGCCGCCATCGTCGCCGCCTGCCGCACCCACGGCATCCTGCCCGTCGACGGCCCCTTCGGCGATTTCTCGGATGACGACGGCTTCCGCGCCCAGGCCCGCCGTTCTGCCACGCTGGGCATGGTCGGCAAATGGGCGATCCACCCCAAGCAGGTGGCCCTTGCGAACGAGGTCTTCACCCCCTCTGAGGCCCAGGTCGCCGAAGCCCGCGAAATCCTCGCCGCGATGGAAAAGGCCAAGGCTGAAGGCGCAGGCGCCACGGTCTACAAGGGCCGCCTTGTCGACATTGCCTCGATCCGCCAGGCCGAAGTCATCGTCCGCCAGGCCGAAATGATTGCCGGCTGATCCTTCATCTTGGCCTAAATATCCCGGGGGTCGGGGGGCAGCGCCCCCCGGCTTTCCACCGTCAGAACGCCCGCCGCGCCCGCAGCGCCGCCTGGATCGTTCCGTCATCCAGATAATCCAGCTCACCGCCGATCGGCACGCCCTGCGCCAGCGATGTGACCGTCACCCCGGTCCCGGCCAGCGCATCGGCCACGTAATGCGCGGTCGTCTGGCCATCCACCGTCGCCGCCAGGGCCAGGATCACCTCGCGCACCGCGCCTGACCGCACCCGTTCGACCAGCTGCGGGATGCGCAGCTCCTCCGGCCCCACCGCATCCAGCGCCGAAAGCGTTCCGCCCAGCACATGATAGCGCCCGGTAAAAGTCTGGCCGCGTTCCATCGCCCAGAGGTCGGCCACGTCTTCCACCACGCAGATCTCGGCCTCCGACCGGCGGTCGGACGCGCAGATGTCGCAGAGATCGCCCGTGCCGATATTGCCGCAGATCGCGCAGTCCTGCGCGGTGGCCGCCACATGGGCCATCTGCGCGGCCAGGGGAGCCATCAGCCCTCCGCGTTTCTTCAGAAGGTGCAGCACCGCGCGCCGCGCCGACCGGGGGCCGAGCCCCGGCAGGCGCGCCATCAGGTCGATCAGCGCCTCGATATCGCGCGCGGTCTCTGCCATGGTCCCGTCAGAGCGGCAGCTTGATGTCGGCCGGAAGGCCCATGCTCGACGTCAGCTTCGAAAGCTCTTCCGCGCTTTTGGCCTGCGCTTTCGCCTGCGCGTCCTTGATCGCGGCCAGGATCAGATCCTCGACGACTTCCTTTTCGTCCGGGTTGAAGATCGACGGATCGATCGACAGCGCCTTCAGCTCGCCCTTGGCCGAACAGGTCGCCGTCACCAGCCCGGCGCCGCTTTCGCCGACGACGTTGATGCGCGTCAGCTCATCCTGCATCTGCGCCATTCTGGTCTGCAGTTCCTGCGCGCTTTTCATCATCTTGGCCATGTCGCCCAAGCCACCAAGCGCGCCGCCCAAACCCTTCAACATCCGTTCATCCTTGCTGTTACCTGCTGCCGGGCCCCATGCCCGATTGCGTGAAATACAGGGGCGATCCCGAAAACGAAATGGGGCCCCGATGCTTTTCGCCCAAGGGTCAGCCTTCCTCGAACGGGTCCCATTCGTCCTCGACCTCGGCCAGCGCCTCGGCGGCGATGGCGGTCTGCGCCTGATCGGCAGTGCGGACGTCCAGGATGCTTGC
This sequence comes from Rhodobacteraceae bacterium QY30, assembly GCA_002356635.1. Classification (GTDB taxonomy): domain Bacteria; phylum Pseudomonadota; class Alphaproteobacteria; order Rhodobacterales; family Rhodobacteraceae; genus QY30. The sequence continues at coordinate 2,760,852 of CP023454.1, read as the reverse complement.
GTCCGGGAAAGCCGCGAAGATCGCCTGCACCAACGGGTTTTCCATCGCCTGCGCCTTGGCCGCCACCTGTTCGGCGTCGCGCTGCTCGGCGATCGTCGGCGCGCCGCCCGATCCCACGACCGACACACCCCAGCGCGCGCCGGTCCAGGCCTGCAACCGCTGCGCCAGCGTGGACGCCAGATCGCGCGGGGCCGAAGGCGTGGGTTCGAATTCGATCCGCCCCGGCGCGTAATGCACAAGCCTCAGGCCGGTTTCCACCTCGACCAGCAGCTTCACGTCGCGGTTCCGGCGGATCAGTTCGACCACCTGCGCAAAGGTCCCGAAGCGCGCCAGCGCCTGCGCCTCGGGGGCCATCGCCACCGCCGTCGCCGCGCCCGAGGCCTGGACGGCGCCATAGCCACCCGTCCCGCCGCCACCGCCCTGCGCGGTCGCCGCAGGCCCGCCGCCCGCCGTCCCGCCATTGCCACGCGGGGCAGGGGCGGGCGCCTGCGGACCCGGGCCTTCGGACAGGCGGCGCAGCAGCTGTTCCGGGTCGGGCAGGTCGGCCACATGAGTCAGCCGGATGATCGCCATTTCGGCGGCCATCATCGCGTTCGGGGCGCTCGCCACCTCTTCCAGCGCCTTCAGAAGCATCTGCCACAGCCGGGTCAGCACCCGCATCGGGATCATCCCGGCCATCTGAAGCCCGCGAGACTTTTCCTCGGGCGGGGTTGTCGGGTCTTCGGCGGCCTCGGGCGTGATCTTGATGACCGAAATCCAATGCGTGATCTCGGCCAGATCGCGCAGCACCGCCATCGGATCGGCGCCATCGGCATATTGCGCCGAAAGCTCGGACAACGCCGCCGCCGCATCGCCGCGCAGGATCATGTCGAACAGGTCGAGCACCCGGCCGCGATCCGCCAGCCCCAGCATCGCGCGCACCTGGTCGGCGCTGGTTTCCCCGGCGCCATGGGCAATCGCCTGGTCCATCAGGCTCATCGCGTCGCGGACCGACCCTTCGGCGGCGCGCGTGATCAGGGCCAGCGCATCGGGGGCGATCTGCGCACCTTCCTTTTCGGCCACGCGGGACAGGTGGGCGATCATCACTTCGGGTTCGATCCGGCGCAGGTCGAACCGCTGGCAGCGCGACAGGACCGTGACCGGCACCTTGCGGATTTCGGTGGTTGCGAAGATGAACTTCACATGCGCGGGCGGTTCCTCCAGCGTCTTCAGAAGCGCGTTGAAGGCGTTCGTCGACAGCATGTGCACTTCGTCGATGATATAGACCTTGTAGCGCGCCGAGGCCGCCCGGTAGTGCACGCTGTCGATGATTTCCCGGATGTCGCCCACCCCGGTGCGGCTGGCCGCGTCCATCTCCATCACGTCGACATGGCGGCCCTCGGCGATGGCGCGGCAGTTGTCGCATTGCAGGCACGGGTCGGTCGTCGGCCCGCCGTTCCCGTCCGGACCCGTGCAGTTCAGGCCCTTGGCGATGATCCGCGCGGTGGTCGTCTTGCCTACCCCCCGGACGCCCGTCATGATGAAGGCATGGGCGATCCGGTCGGCCGCGAAGGCGTTCTTCAGCGTGCGCACCATCGCCTCCTGCCCGATCAGGTCGGCGAAGGTTGCGGGGCGGTATTTCCGGGCAAGAACCTGGTAGGCAGGAGTCGCATCATTCATGGCCGCACCTTATCCGCGCCGGGGTGGCAGGGGCAAGCTGACCTGACGAAGGGCCGCCTCAGCCGTGACTTTGCCAGGGGGTTGTGCTTGGATGGCACCAAGGACCCGCAGGGGTCGGAAGGCCCGCCCGCGCCGCTGGAGTGACCGCATGACGGAAAGGCACACCGTCCACCACATCCCCGTCTGCCCGTTCTCGCAGCGGCTGGAAATCCTGCTTGCCTTGCGGGGAACGCCCGAAGCGGTGGAATTCCGGGTGGTGGATATCACCAAACCGCGTGACCCCGCGCTTCTGGCCAAGACCCGCGGCACCACCGCGCTGCCCGTGCTTGAAACGCCGGGAGGCGGGATCCTGAAGGAAAGCCTGGTGATCCTGCGCTATCTGGATGAAACGCTGCCCGGCCCCGCGCTGCGGCGGCGCGATCCGATGGAACATGCGGTGGAATCCATGCTGGTGGGCCGCGAAGGGCCGTTCACTGCTGCGGGCTACTTGTTCGTGATGAATCAGGACCCCGTCCGCCGCGCCGAGCATGAGGCGAAACTCCTGTCGCTTTATCGCGACCTGAACGCCTTCCTGACAGAGCATAACCCGGACGGAGCTTTCCTGTTCGAGGACTTCGGCTGGGCCGAGGCGGTTTTTGCGCCGATGTTCATGCGCTTCTGGTTCCTTGACTACTACGAAGGCTTCCGGCTGCCCGACACGCCTGACTGCCACCGGGTCCGCGCCTGGGTGGATGCCTGCCTGGCGCACCCGGCCACGGGCCAGGTCACGCGGGAAGAGATCGTCAAGCTTTACTACGACTACGCGATGGGCGCAGGGAACGGCGCCCTGGTTCCGGGCCGCGCGGTGTCAAGCTTTGTCTTTTTGCCTGCCTGGCAGGACCGCCCCTGGCCGCCGCGCACCAAATACGAGGGCACGGCCAGCGACGCGGAACTGGGGCTTCTGGGCCGGGAGTAAGGCGGTGTCAGAACAGTCCGGCCATCCGCCCGCCCGTAAGTAGGTCTGGCGCCAGGTGGTGTGCATTCCGTCCCGCGCTGGGCACCATGTCCGGCACCTGGACAACGGTCATCCCCGCCGCCATCGCCGCCGCGGCGCCGGTATCGCTGTCCTCGAAGGCGATGCAGGCCGTAGGGTCCACCCCCAGCCGTCGCGCCGCCAGCAGGTAAGGGTCCGGCGCGGGCTTCGGGCGCGCCACGCAGTCGCAGCTGACCAGCGCGGCAAAGCGCGGCCTGAGGCCGGTGATCGCCAGTTTCCGCTCGGCACTGGCCAGCCGGCTGGAGGTTGCGATCGCGCACGGCAGGCCAAGGTCGGCCACCGCGTCCAGCATGTCGATCACGAAGGGCCTGAGGGGGATGCCCGCCTCCAGCAGCGCGGCAAAATGCGCGCTCCACCGGGTGTTGAACGCCTCCTGCCCGAAGGATGGGCCAAATCGGGCCGCGACAAGTTGCGCGACGGTCTGGTCATCCTTGCCCACGAAGCTTTCGAAGAAACCCGTCTCGGCCGTGAAGCCAAGCCCATTCAGCGCCTCGTGGCTGGCCTGAAGGGCCATGCGTTCTGTGTCCAGAAGCAGGCCGTCCAGATCGAAGATCGCAGCATGGTAGCGGGTCATCGGGTGTTCGTCATCCGTGGCTTGGACAGGCCGCGGTCATAACCCCATGACCTGGGGGTGAACAGCCGGAGAGGCATGGGCCGAACCGCGCCGTCCCCCGGCAAGGGCTTGACGCGCGGGCGGCGCAGGGTTTCCTAGGCGACAAGGATCATGGGGGAAAACTGGCATGTGCTGGAGCGCTTCGGCTTCTGTGACGATGGTCGCGGTCGGTGGCGCCGCGACGGCGATCACCTTCCTTCGGCACGAGCCGCGGGCGATCTGGGGCACCGCCGCATTCTTCACGCTGATGGAGGGCCTTCAGGCTGCAGGCTACAGCGTGGTCGACCAGTGCGGCAGCCGGTCAAACCAGGTCATCACCCTGCTGTCCTACCTGCACATCGCGTTTCAGCCGCTGTTCATCAATGCCTTCGCCATGGCGATTGCCCCCGCGCCGGTCCGGCAGGGGCTGCGCCGCTGGGTCTGGGGACTCGCCGGTCTGGCCTCGGCGCTGCTTTTGCTGCGCCTGGCCCCGATCGAGGCCTTCGGTCGCTGCGCCCCGGGCGACGTGCTGTGCGGCCCGGCCTTTTGCCTGAGGTCGGGCACCTGGCACATCGGCTGGGAAGTGCCGCTGAATGGCCTGCCGACCTACTTGGGGCTGCCGGTTCAGTTTCCCGCCTACCTGCTGGCGGTCTTTGTCCTGCCGCTGGTCTACGGGTCCTGGCGGTTCGTGATGTTCCACGCGCTGGCCGGGCCCGGGGCGGCAGTTCTGCTGACGCGCGATCCGGCCGAGATGCCGGCGATCTGGTGCCTGTTCTCGGTCGGGATATTCCTGATCGCCCTCAGCCCGATGATCCGGCACCGGGTCATGGGCGCGGGCGTGATGGGCCGGGCCTGAAGGACCCCCCCCGACCGCGGCTCGACATTCCGGCGCAGGGCTCTAGGATGGGACAGGCGGGGCCGGACCTGGCCCGCCCCCGACAGGAGGAACCCGGGAATGACGAAGGACAAGGTGGCCTTGATCACGGCCGGAGGCAGCGGCATGGGCGCGGCGGCGGCACGCCGGCTGGCCCAGGATGGCTACAAGGTCGGCATCCTGTCGTCCTCGGGCAAGGGCGAGGCGCTGGCGGCCGAGCTGGGCGGGCTGGGCGTCACCGGTTCGAACCAGTCGACCGAGGATCTGGCGCGTCTGGTCGACGGCGCGGTCGCGCGGTGGGGCCGGATCGACGTTCTGGTCAACAGCGCCGGCCACGGACCGCGCAAGCCGATCCTGGACATCACCGACGCCGACTGGATGGCCGGGATGGAGGTGTATTTCCTGAACGCCGTCCGCCCGACGCGCCTGGTCACGCCGATCATGCAGCGGCAGGGCGGCGGGTCGATCATCAATATCTCGACCGCATGGGCCTTCGAGCCGTCGAACATGTTCCCCACCTCGGCGGTGTTCCGGTCGGGTCTGGCGGCCTTCACCAAGATCTTCGCCGATACCTACGCGGGCGAAAACATCCGCATGAACAACGTCCTGCCCGGCTGGATCGACAGCCTGCCCGCGACCGAGGAACGCCGTACGGGCGTGCCGATGCAGCGCTACGGCACCAGCGAGGAAGTCGCGGCCACCATCGCCTTCCTGGCCTCGGACGGGGCGGGCTACATCACAGGCCAGAACATCCGCGTCGACGGCGGGGTGACGCGCAGCGTCTGACGGCTTTCTGTTCCGCCGGATCAGTCCAGCGCGGGAAAGTAATCGGCCGGGGACAGCCGGATCAAGGCGGGGTCCGCGCCGGACTGGATCACCGTGATGGCGGGCCCGATCAACCGGTTTGCGTCCTTAGGATCCGTAGGCGACAGCGCCGCCTCCAGCGCCAGTTCTCCCTGGCGGATGGGATCGTCGAAGGGCGCGGCAAGCGCCTTCCCGCCGACCAGCCCGCGCGCGACGCTGTGGCTGATGTAGGTCGCCACCAGAGCGGGGCGGTCGGAGGAACCGGAAAAGACCGCCATAGCCGCCTCGATCGCGGGGGCCGGGCCGATGATCAGGTCCGGCTCCGCCGTTTCGGCAAGGGCCCGTTCCAGAAGGCGCAACTGCTCGCCCGTGCCCGTGTCGGCGGCATAGACGGCGCGGATGTGGATGCTGGAACCTTGCAGACCCTGCCGCAGCCCGGTTTCCAGCGGCGCCACCCATCCCGCTTCGGGCGGACCGGACAGAAGGATCGCCGACTGCGGTGCGCTGCCCGCCGGATAAAGCCGCCGCAGATGCGCGCCCAGCGCCGCGCCCATGTCCTGCCAGTCGACCCCGATCCGCGCCGCCAGCACGTCGGAATGGAGTTCGTTCACCAGGCCGATGACCGGATGGTGCCTTGCGGCTTCGGCCACCGCCGCCAGAAGGGCAGGATCGTCCGAGGACACGGTCCCGATCAGCATCGCGCGGGGATGCAGGGCCGAGCATTGCGCGATCTGTCCGATCTGGTTGGCCAGTGCCCCGTAACCGCCCGCCTCGAAGAACCGCGCATGCAGGCCCGTCCGGGCCGCGCGTTTCTCGATGCCATCGGCCACGCTCAGCCAGTATTCGTCCTTGAAGTGCGGGACGAGGACACAGACCAGGTGATCCGCCGCCTGCGACGGCTGCGTCCAAAGTGCCGCAAGACACATGATTGCGATACGCACCGCCCGGCGATAAGCAATCTTCATGCGCGCACGACGGTTCGACAAACAGCTCCAGTCGGTCTTCATGATCCTCTCCGGTCTGACTGTCGTTGTCGGCGTCGCGTCGATCGGCGTCAACCGCCTGCTCATCTCGTCGCAGGGGCAGGTTCTGTCCGAAAGCATCGCCATCATCCAGCGGACCGAACAGGTTGCGCGCGATGTGGACCGTGCCGATGCGCTGGTGACGCAGCTGGCGCAGGCCAGGACCGAGGGCGATGCGGCGCGCACGTCCACGGCGCTTCATTCCGTGATCGGCGACATCGCGGCGGGCAACACCGACATGCGCCGGTTCCTGGGCGACAGCCGGACCGCCGCGGCCGAAGCGGACGAAGCCCTGCGCCTGGTCGAGCAGCTCACTGCCGCGGTCGGGCGCGCCGGGCGCCTGGCCCGGTCGGCCGTGACCGAGCGACAGCGGCTTGAAGCGGCCGGAGAGCGGCTGGGCACGCTGATTTCGGCGGGGACCAATCTGGCGCGGTTGCGGATCACTGCCGACATCTGGCAACTGTATTCCGTCCCCGCCGGACATGACCCGCGGCCGCTTCTGGACCATCTGGCGGATCGGGATTTCTTTGCCTTCGAACGCCTGGCCGAGCTTGCGAAGGCGACCGCCAGCCTGTCGCGCCTTGTCCAGCAACTTGCCGAAGCCCATGACGAAAGCGAGGTTCAGGCCTTGCGGGACAGGCTGGCCGAGGCGCTGTCGCTGGCGCAGGCGCGAGCGGGGTTCCTGCCTTCTGCCGGGTCCGATGCGGCCGCCCGAAAGGAACTGGCGGCATTCGCGGACTCGGGCTTGGCGCGGTTGCGCCAGGACGAGTTGCAGGTGGCGGATCAGGTGCTTGCCCTTTCGGCCGGGGTCGAGGGCCGGCTGGCCCTGCTGGCCGAGGAGGCGCAGAGGGGCCGCGAAGCCACGCGGGAACAGATGCGGCAGCGCATCGCCAACGCAGCCAACTGGGCGATGGCCCTGACGGTGGCACTGATCCTTGTCATCGTCCTGGCGGTCTTCGGGGGATATTGGGTCTGGGCACGGACGCGCCGCCAGGTCGTCTTGCGGCTGGGGGCCGTCACGGACCGGATGGTCCGGGTGGCGCGCGGCGAGACCGGAGAGATGATGCGGATCAGCGGCCATGACGAGATCGGCCAGCTGGAAAAGGCGCTGAACGTGCTGCGCCGCCGCACGGACGAGGCTCTGAGGCTGCGCCGCAGCCTGGAATCTGCCGTCCTCGCCCGTACCGCCGATGTGGTGGCCGAGATGAACCTGGCCAACGTGGCCCGTGCCGAGGCCGAGGAACTGAGCCGCGCCAAGACCCATTTCCTGGCCCGGATGAGCCACGAGATCCGCACCCCTCTGAATGGGGTGATCGGTCTGCTGGACCTGCTGGCCGCCGATGAGGTCAGTCCCGCCCGCAAGACGCGGCTGGAAACCGCACTGACCTCGGCGCGGGACCTGCAAGCGATGACCGAGGACATCCTCCGCTTTTCGGTCAGCGAGGAAACGCCGGGGGAAAGCATCGTGGCGGCGTTCGACCCGGGGGCGCTGGCGCAGGGGGTCGGGCATCACCTTCAGGTTCTGGCGGGGGCCAAGGGCCTGTCCGCCGTTGTCCAGATCGCGGCCGACCTGCCCGCGAACCTGATCGGTGACGCGGGACGCATCCGTCAGGTTCTGGTCAACCTGATCTCGAACGCGGTGAAATACACCGAAAGGGGCGAGGTGCGCCTGGCCGTCATGCATCACACCGTGGACACGGCGGTCCACGAGATCGCCTTTTCGGTGGCCGACACCGGCGCGGGCATGACGGCCGAAGAGGCGCGCCACGCCTTCGACGTGTATGGCCGCACCGCCGAGGCGCGGCGGAAGGGGCTGCCGGGGGTCGGGCTGGGCCTGGCGATCGTGCGGCAACTGACCGACGCCATGGGCGGAGAGCTGCGGATCAGCACCGCGCCCGGCCGGGGCAGCACCTTCACGCTGGTCCTGCGGCTGACGGCAGGCGATCCGGCCGCGCTTGCAGCAGAGGACATGACCCCCGCGCCGGGGCTGAACCTGCCGGGGCTGCGGGTTCTGGTGGTGGACGACCATCCGGTCAATCGGCTGGTGGCGCGCGGCTATCTGGAACGGATGGGCGCCTCGGTGGCCGAGGCCGCGTCGGGCGGCGAAGGGCTGGAGGCTGCCGCCACGGACCGGTTCGATGCCATCCTGATCGACCTCGACCTGCCCGACATGCGCGGCGAGGATGTCATCCAGGCCATCGACCGCAAGGGGGCGCGGCTGGCGATCTTCACCGCCGATCTGGTCCGCGACGACGTGGAAACCCGCGCCCGCTTCGGTGTCGACCATGTGTTGACCAAGCCGCTGTCACCGCGCGCCCTGGCCCTGCTGCTGGAGGGTGTCGGTCCACTTGCGCCCGCGCCCGATAGCGACGATCCGCTGGAAGACGCCCTGCGCGAGGACGTGGCCAATCTGGGCGCCGAGCTTGTCGGCAGCATCGTGGCGGCCTTCCTTTCCGACCTGGACGTGGCGCAACGCGACCTTTGGGCAACGGCCGACTCAGAGGCCCGCCGTCGCATCGCGCACAGGCTGAAGGGGGCGGCCAGCAACTTTGCATTGCACGACCTGTGCGGCCTTTTGCAGCGCATCGAGAAGGGGGACGATGCGGCGCTGGCGGACCTGGCGTCGGAGGCGGCGGCGGCCAAGTCGCGGATTTCTTCGGTTTCGGCGCGGCTCGGACTTCAGGCGGACGGGGCCGCGGCGAAGCAGTAGCCTTCGCCGGCGCGCGTCAGGATCCAGTCGGGGTTGGCGGGATCGGCCTCGATCTTGCGCCGCAGCCGCCCGACCAGCACGTCGATCGACCGGTCGCCGGGCCGCATCTCGCCGCGTCCGATGATCTCGCTCAGGCGAGAGCGGCCGAAGGTGATGCCGGGGTTGCGGGTCAGGGTGTCCAGAAGGTCGAATTCCTGCGCGCTCAGCGTTTCGATCCGGGCGGCCGAGACAAGGCGGCGGCGGATGCGGTCGAAATGCCAGGGCCCGAATTCGTCCACCGCGTCCAGCGTCGGCGCGCTGCGGCCGATGTCGGCGATGCGGGCCAGCAGGTTCTTGATCCGGGCCGCCAGTTCGCGCCGGTCGAAGGGCTTGGTCACATAATCGTCTGCACCCATCTCCAGCCCCACGATCCGGTCGATCTGGTCATCGCGCGAGGTCAGCAGGATGATCCCCACCCGCGAATGCGCGCGCTGTTCGCGGGTGATCGTCAGGCCGTCCTTGCCTTCAAGCCCGATGTCCAGAAGCAGCAGTTCCGGGGGGTCGGTGTCGATCACCTCCTGCATGGCGGCGGCATCGCCGGCCTCGGTCACCTGATAGCCAAGGCTGCGCAGATACCCAGCCAGACGCATCCGGGTCACGCGGTCATCCTCGACGATCAGGATGTGCTGGGGCATCGGTCCCTCTTTACATGTCTTAACATGCCTTCACCGGTTTGGTTGATGACCGTCAAGGTCGGAATGGCGCCATCCGATCAGTTTGCAATCGCAGACAAGACGGAGAACCGCCATGACATTGATCAATTCTACCCGCCGAGGGTTCCTGAAGGGCGGTGCCGCCCTTCTGGGGACTGGCTGGCTGATGAACAGCACCGCGCTGGCCGCCATCGACCCGAACTCGTTCCGGGGGCGGGTCTTCCACGCCAGCCACTATGGTCCCTTCGAGGCCGTGGTCCGCGACGGCAAGGTCTTCGAGATCGCTCCGGTGATCCAGCTGGACCAGCGCCCGACCGAAATGCTGTTGCATGGCGTCCTGGACCGCACCTATGACAAGACGCGCATCGACTATCCCATGGTGCGCAAGTCCTACCTTGAGGGCTGGAAGTCGGGCGATGTGAAGCCGGAACTGCGCGGCAAGGAGGAATTCGTCCGCGTCGACTGGGATACCGCGCTGAAGCTGACGGCCAAGGCCATCACCGACACGATCGTCGAACACGGCAACCAGGGCATCCTGTCGACATCCTACGGCGGCTGGAGCCATGCGGGCATCATGCGGCCGAACGTACTGCAGGGCAAATTCTTCAACATGATCGGCGGCTGCACCAACACCGTGGGCGACTGGTCCGGCGGCGCGAGCCAGATTTCGCTTCCTCATGTCATCGGCGACATGGAGGTCTATTCGGCGCAGACCGCCTGGGAAGTCATCCGCGACAACACCGAAGTCTTCGTTCTGGTCGGCTGCGACCCGATCAAGAACAACCGCATCGAATACACCGTTGCCGACCACGGGATGTATGGTCCCTGGGAACAGATCCGCGACAACGGCACGAAATTCATCTCGATCAACCCGCAGCGCACCGCCTCGGACCAGTATCTGAACGCCGACTGGGTGAAGATCATCCCGAACACCGACGTGGCGCTGTTCCTGGCGATGGCCTACCACGTCCTGGACAAGGGACTTGAGGACAAGAAATACCTGAAGAAATACACGGTCGGGTCGGACAAGTGGATCGCCTATGTCCAGGGCAAGGGCGATGACAAGACGCCCAAGACCCCGGAATGGGCCGCCAAGATCACCGGCATCGACGCCGCGAAGATCCGCGAACTGGCGGAACTGCTGGCAAAATCCAAGACCGAAATCGCCGGCGCCTGGTCGTTGCAGCGCGCCCACCACGGCGAGATGACGCACTGGGCGATCATCAACTTCGCCGCGCTGACCGGCAAGATCGGCAAGCCCGGGCAGGGCGTCGGCTTCAGCTGGCATTACGGCAGTGGCGGCATGCCGCAATCGGGTGGGTCAACGCCCGCCGGTCTGAGCCAGGGCAAGAACTTCGTCACCCAGAACATCGTCCCCGCCTCGCGCATCACCGAGGCGCTGGAAAATCCGGGCGCCGAGGTCTTCTACAACGGCAACATCCGCAAATACCCGGATGTCCACATGATCTACAACGCCGGCAACAACTTCATGTCCCACCAGCAGGACACGAACCGGCTGATCAAGGCGCTGGGCAAGGTCAAGACCATCGTCAGCCAGGACGTCTGGTGGACGGCCGCGACCCGTTGGGCCGACATCGTGCTGCCCGCGTCCTCGACGCTGGAACGCGACGACATTTCGGTCGGCGGCACCTATTCGAACGACAAGATCTACGCGATGAAGAAGGTGATCGAGCCGCTGGCGGAAAGCAAAAGCGACTTCGAGATCTTCACCGCCCTGGCCGAGCTGTTCTACAAGGGTTCGCAGTACATCGAGGATCAGGCCTACCCGGAATACATCGACATCATCAAGAAGGCCTACAACGGCACGACCGCGGCCAAGACCACGCCCTTCGAGGAATTCTGGGATAAAGGCTACGCCCTTCAGCCTGCCCCGAAGGAAGCGCGTGCCTGGGTTCGTCACGGATCCTTCTATGAAGATCCCGAAAAGAACCACCTGCACACCAAGTCGGGCAAGATCGAGATGTTCTGCGAGACCATCGCCGACATGAAGCTGGAGGACTGCCCGGGCATGCCGATGTGGCTGGAGCCCGCGGAATACCTGGGCAACGCCAAGGAAGGCCAACTGCACGTCGTCAGCCCGCACCCCTGGTATCGCCTGCACAGCCAGATGGCGAACTCGGAAAAGCTGCGCGCGCTGTATCAGGTGCAGGGCCGCGAGCCGGTCAGGATCAACCGCGAGGATGCCGAGAAGCGCGGGATCGCCGATGGCGATATCGTCGAGATCTACAACGATCGCGGCACCGTCATCGCCGGTGCGGTCGTTTCGGACGAGATCATGCCGGGAGTCATCTCGATCTACGAAGGCTGCTGGCCGAGCCTTGACAGCAAGGGGCGCTGCAACTCGGGTCTGGTGAACTTCCTGACCTCGACGCAGAAGTCCTCGGGGCTGAGCCAGGCGACGACGGCGAACACCTGTCTGGCGTCGATCCGCAAGTGCGAGGATCCCGAGGGTCCGAACCAGGCCTACGAGAAACCGGCGATCATCGACGACATGAAACTGGCGGCGATCGACGATGCCGACCTGGGACTTGACCGGCTGGATGCGGTGATCGAGGCGCTTTATGCCGAGATGAGCCCGGGCGAGAAGATGTTCTACGAACGTTGCACCGTCTGCCACGGTCCGCGTGACGTGGGCGCCTTCACGCAGCTTCAGTGGAAGGCGATCACGCCGTCGATGTTCCCGCGCGCCGGTCTGGATGACAAGGAAGCGGCTTTGGTCATGGACTTCCTGCTGAAGAACGCCTCGGACGCCGCGGCGAACTGACGAAAGACGGGGACGCGGCCCGGGTGTCCGGGCCGCGTTCCGCTACCTGAAGGAATCCGCCGATGCAGAAGCATCCATCCCCTGCGATGATCGACGTGGACGCCGCGCGCGACATTGCCCTGGCGCAGGTAATGCCACTGTCCGATCCCGAGGAGGTGACGCTGGCCGCCGCCTCCGGCCGGATTGCCGCCGGGGATGTCCTGTCGGTGACTTCGATGCCGTTCTTCACCTGCTCGGCGATGGACGGCTTTGCGCTGTCATCCTCCACCACCGGATCCGGGGTGCTTCGGCTGCCGGTCGCTGGAACGATTGCGGCCGGGGCAGGGGCGGCGGCTCCGCTTCGGCCGGGAACGGCGGCGCGGATCTACACGGGCGCGGCGCTGCCGGAAGGTGCCGATGCCGTCCTGCCCGTCGAGGAGACGCGAGAGGAGGACGGCCATGTGGTCCTGTCGCGGCGGCCACAACCCGGCGAGAATGTCCGGCTGGCGGGCAGCGATCAGCCGATGGGCGCGCGTCTGATCGCGAAGGGACAGCGGATCCTGCCCCACCACATCGGGCTTCTGGCGGCGAACGGGCTTGCGCGGCTGTCGGTCGTCCGCCGCCCGCGCATCGCGGTCCTGTCCACGGGCGACGAACTGGCCCGCGGCGCGCGCGGCGAAGGCCAGATCCATGACGCCAATCGCCCGATGCTGCTGGCGCTGGCCGAAGCCGCGGGAGCCGAGGCGGTGGACGGTGGTGTCCTGTCCGACGATCTGGACGGCATCGCGAAAAGTTTGACGGAACTCGCCGAAACGGCGGATCTGGTCGTCACCTCGGGGGGCGCGTCGATGGGCGGGCTTGACCTGCTGCGGCCGGCTGTGGCCGCGGCGGGCGGCGAGATTGCGGCCTGGCGCGTCGCTGTCAAACCGGGAAAGCCGGTGATGTTCGGCAAGGTCCGCCAGACCGGCTTTACCGGCCTGCCCGGCAATCCCTTTGCCGCCTTCGTGGGCTTTCATCTGTTCGTCGCCGCCCAGATCGACCGGCTGACCGGCCGGGCGCCCACGGCCTTCGCACAGGCCAGCGCCCGGGCGGAATTCTCCTGGCGGCGCAGTCCCGGCCGCCTGGAGGTCTTTCCCGTCCGCTGCCTTGGCGCGGACGGGTCCGGCCCCGTGCGGCTGGAACGGCTGGGACAGGGCGTTTCGGGAACGCTGTTCCCGCTGGCCGAAGCCGACGGCCTGGCTGTTGTCCCCGCCGACTGCGGCGAAGTCATCCCCGGCCAGCGTCTTGACTGGCATCCATTCTGCGGAAGGTGAAACCGGTGTTCCTTGATCCCGTCCCGACACAGGCCGCCCATGCCCGCCCGGTTTGCGGCCTGCTTTCCGACCGCTTCGCCCGGGTCGTCCGTTACCTGCGCGTCTCGGTGACCGACCGCTGCGATTTCCGCTGCTCCTATTGCATGGGCGAGCGGGTGCAGTTCCTGCCGCGCAAGGATCTTCTGTCGCTGGAAGAACTGGATCGGCTGTGCTCGGCGTTCATCGGCCTTGGGGTCGCAAAGCTGCGCATTACCGGAGGCGAACCGCTGGTGCGGCGCGACATCCTCAGTTTCTTTCGGGCCATGACGCGCCATCTGGAAAGCGGCGCCCTGAAGGAGCTGACCCTGACGACCAATGGCAGCCAGCTGGCCCGCCACGCCGCCGATCTGGCCGCCTGCGGGGTGCGTCGGGTCAATGTCTCGCTTGACACGCTGGATCCGGCCCGCTTTGCCGCCCTCACCCGGCGGGGACAGTTGTCGCCGGTGCTGGAAGGGATCGCGGCCGCGAAATGCGCCGGACTGCGAGTGAAGATCAACGCCGTGGCGCTGAAGGGCCTGACCGATGACGAGCTGTTCCCGCTGGTCGACTGGTGCACCGGCGAGGGCCATGACCTGACCTTCATCGAGGTGATGCCGATGGGCGACGAGGGGATGATGGACCGGCTGGACCACTTCCTGCCGTTGTCGGCCTTGCGCGCGCGGCTGGCCGAGCGGTTCACACTGGTCCCGCTGGTTGAAACCACCGGCGGCCCTGCCCGCTATGTCCGCCTGGCCGAAACGGGGTTGAAGATCGGTTTCATCACGCCGCTGACCCACAGTTTCTGCGAAACCTGCAACCGCGTGCGGCTGACCTGCACCGGCGAATTGTTCCCCTGCCTCGGGCAAGAGGGCGCGACCGACCTGCGGAGCGTCCTGCGCGCCTCACCCGATCTTGAACCGCTGCAACAGGCAATCCGCGACGGCATCGCGCGCAAGCCCCGCGGCCATGACTTCGATTATTCGCGCGGTGTGCCGACTGGCGGAATGGCGCGCGGCATGAATCACACGGGCGGATGAACCATGCAGTCGATCGACATCCTTTACTTCGCCTGGTTGCGTGAACGCATCGACCAGCCGCGCGAACGGATCGAAACGGCGGCCGCCACCGTGGCCGACCTGGTGGCCGAACTGGCCGCGCGCGACGCCCGCCACGCAGCGGCCTTTGCCGATCCGACCGCCATCCGGGTGGCACTGGACCAGTCGCTGGCCGATTTCGCCGCCCCCTTGACGGGGGTACGCGAGGTAGCCTTCTTTCCGCCCATGACGGGGGGATGACGTGAAGACGAGGCCAGGAACATGACCGCGCCGGCGCCGCTTTATTCGGACGACGAACTGCAACGCTATGCCCGCCATATCGTGCTGCGCGAGATCGGCGGGCCGGGCCAGGCCCGACTGAAACGCGCCAACGTGCTGGTGATCGGCGCGGGTGGCCTGGGGGCGCCGGTGCTGATGTATCTGGCCGCCGCCGGCGTCGGCCGGATCACCGTGGTCGATGACGATATGGTCTCGGTCTCGAACCTGCAGCGGCAGGTGATCCACGCGCAGGACCGGATCGGAATGCCAAAGGTGGAATCGGCCAGGATCGCTGTGGCGGGGATCAACCCCTTCGTCACGCTCACTCCGGTTGCGGAACGCCTGGATGCCGCGCGTGCCGCCGTGCTGGTGCCGGGGCGGGATCTGGTGATCGACGCGACGGACGACCTGCAGACGCGTCACATGCTGAACGCGGCCTGCGTGGCGGCGGGCGTGCCGCTCTTGTCGGGCGCGATCAGCCAGTGGGAAGGGCAGATGACCCTTTACGATCCCGCGCGCAGCGCGCCGTGCCTGGCCTGCCTGTTCCCCGTTATCCCGCCGGCCGAGCTTCTGCCGACCTGCGCCGCCGCCGGGGTCATGGGCGCGTTGCCGGGCATCGTGGGGTCGATGATGGCGGCGGAAGCGATCAAGGAACTGACCGGCGCGGGCCGCAGCCTGCGCGGGCGGCTGGTCATTCAGGACGTGCTCTGGGGCGAAAACCGCGAAATCGCGGTGTCGCGGCGCGACGGCTGCCCGGTCTGCGGCCACATCCACGGCACCGCCGCCTGAGTTTGGAAGCCTGCGGTGATCCGCCGCCGCCTGATGGCCCGCGCCAAGGACAATGCGTGGATTTCCTGCGGGAAACGGTGAGAGGCTGGACATCGACCCAAGCGGGACTCGTTGCGGCTGCTTCCTTCCGGACCTGACCGGGTTGGCGAGGCGCTCGCCCGCGCCAACCTCTCGGGGGTGTATCTAGGGCAGGCAGGGGGATTCGACAAGGCATCAGTCGGCGGCGGGGAAATCCGCATCGGCATCGGGCAGATACAGGCGGCAGCGCAGGAAACCGTCGTCCGTCGGGCCCAGCGCTTCGATCCGGCGGTCGCGGGGGCCTTCGTTCCGGGCCAGGATTCCCGCCGCGCCGGGGCCGGTGTCGAACACCGCCGTCGTCCCCGGTAGCGGCGCAAAGCGCCAGGGTCCGGTCCGACGGGGGCGGATCGTTCCGGCGGCCTGGATGTGACGGATCAGCACGTCGCGCGTCAGGTCGGGCGCGCGAAGCACCGGCTCGGGGTGGGAGACTTCGGGAAAGCCGCCCCCGCCCGAGGTGCGGTAGCTGTTGGTGGCGACGATGAAGCGATCCGTCGCCGTGACCGGACGACCCTGGTGGCGCAGGTCGAAGATCCGCCGGGCGCTGCTGGCCAGACGCTGGCCGGCAGCGCCGTAGCGGGCGGGAACGGAAAGGTCGATCCCGTAGGTGACGCCGTAAATGACATCGAAGCAGTAGCTGGGCATGGCCGTGTCGATCAGCGGCCGGTCCCGGCTGCCGGGCGGAAAGCGGCAGAACAGCGCCGCCGACCGCTCCAGCCACTCGGACAGCTCGGCACCGGTAACGGCCAGGGCGCGGACGGCATTGGGGAAGCGGATCATTTCGGCCGGGTGGCGCATCAGCAGCGGGCCCGCGGGAATGTCGGTGTAGTTCTCGGGTCCGCCCCGTCCCCCGGCCAGGAAAGGCGCCACCGCCGAAAGGACGGGGAGATGCTGCCAGGGACCACCGGAGAGAGCCTGCCGAACGAAGTCCCGCTGCGCCTCGGCCATCAGGGTCAGCGAGGCATCCCCGGCGACGAGCGCGAAGTAGCTGTCGACCGGCGTCTCGGTCCGCCCGACGGGCTTTCGGATCTGCTCCAGCGTGCGCAGGTGCGCGGGGCGGATGCAGGCCTCGATCCTTGGCGCGGCTGCGCTGGGCGGCAGGTCGGTCCGGGCGGGACGCAGTTGCGCCTTCGCCGCCGCAACGCGCGCGCCGTCCGGCCCCAGACAGAGCGTCAGGTCGATCTGCCCCAGATGCGTGCCCATCGCACCGGCCATTACCGCCGGCACCCCTCCGACCCGGCCCGCATCGGCATCCACATCCGGATGACCCCGGAAATCGGGTGCCGGAAACAGGCGGTGGCTGTGGCCCAGCACCTGCACGTCGATTCCGCCCAGACGGGCCAGCGGAATGCCCCCATCCTCCATCCCGGGGGTCCAATGGGCGTGGCCGATCCCCGCATGATGCAGCGCGACGACCAGATCGGCGCCTTCGGCCCGCATCTGCGGCACCAGCGCGCGCGCCGTTTCCACGGGATCGCGGGCCTCGATCCGGCCTTCCAGATGTTCGCGGTCCCAGACGGTGATCAGCGGCGTCACCAGCCCGATGACGCCGATCCGAAGGGAATGCTCCGCGCCCGCCCGGTCGGTCACCAGGCGGTCCAGAAGGACATAGGGCGGAAGGTGGAACGCATCCTCGGCCGGGGTGGCCCCAAGGCGGCGCACGGCATTCGCCAGCACGACCGGGAACCGGGCCGAGGCGATGACCCGGTCGAGCGCCGGCAGGCCGAAGTTGAATTCATGGTTGCCCAGCGTCACGGCATCGTAGCCCAGCAGGTTCATCGCCGCGATCATCGGGTGCGCCCGGTGGCAGAAGGAACTGTCCAGCAAGGCAAGATCGCCCAGCGGACTGCCCTGCAGGAAGTCGCCGTTGTCGAAAAGCAGGGTGTTCGGCACCTCGGACCGGGCCTGGGCGATCACGTTCGAAAGCAGCGTCAGGCCGCCATTTTCCGCCGGCCGATCCCGGTAATAGTCGTAGGGCTGGATCTGCATGTGCAGGTCGGTCGTCGCCAGCAGCCGCAGGTCGATGACCGGGTGGCCTTCCAGCTGTCCCTGGCCAGGTCTGGGTCTCATCGTGGCGTGACAGTCCTGGGCTTGATCGGTAGAGAGGTCATGGCGGAACATCTTGCAGGCGGGCCGCGCGGGCCACAATGGTGAATTGCGGGCCTCGGGGCGTAAATCTCGTTATGGTTGTATCAATGCAGCGGAAATTGGGCGGGCGCGTGTTGACTTTTCATTCCTGCGGCGGACGGTGCGGCACATGACGCCCGCCGCCCCTGTCGATGCTGCCTGGGCCATCGCCTTTGCCGGCCCGGGCGCGGAACGCCACGCCGAGTGTCGTGGCGACCCTCAGGTGATCGCGCGCGACCGGAATGATCCGTCCTGCCGGGTCATTCCCTTCTGGCGCGGCAAGCCGCTTCTGTCTGCCGTCGGGGCGGGGTGGCTGCACAATGGCCATCCGGTGCTGGACGAACCGGGGATCGAGGTGTTCCTGGGCCGGCGCGGACAGGCACCGATCTTTGCCCGCGACATCTCGGGGTGGGAGCCACCGGCGGCAGAGGACCGGCCCGAGGCGGGCTTCTTCGACGCGACCGAACAGGCCCACCCCGAAGCCCCGGCGGTTTGGCACTTTGCCGAGTTGCGGGGCGCCATGGCCCTGCTGTCCCCTGAGGATGCGGTCGACCTGGCGGCGGCACGGTCGCTGTTTGCATGGCATGGCAACCACCGTTTCTGTTCGGCCTGTGGCGCGGCAACGGAAATCACCCGCGCGGGCTGGCAGCGCGATTGCCCGGCATGCCGGGCCGCGCATTTCCCCCGCACCGATCCGGTGGTCATCATGCGCATCGTGCGGGGCAACCGCCTGCTTCTGGGCCGATCTCCGGGATGGCCCGAAGGGATGTATTCGCTGCTGGCGGGCTTCATGGAGCCGGGGGAAACCGTGGAAGCCGCCGTGCGCCGCGAAGTGGCCGAGGAGACCGGCGTTCGTGTCGGGGCGGTCCGCTACCTGGCCAGCCAGCCCTGGCCCTATCCGTCTTCGCTGATGCTGGGATGCGAGGGGCAGGCCGAAAGCGACGAGATCACGCTGGACCCGGCCGAACTGGAAGCCGCCTTGTGGCTGACGCGGGAAGAACTGGCGGTGGTCTTCGCCGGAACCCACCCGCAGGTCCGCCCGCCGCGCCGGGGCGCGATTGCCGCCAGCCTGATGTTCGACTGGCTTGCGGACCGGGGCTGAACCGGCCACAAACGCAGGCATTGTAGCCTTGCGATAGAGAATCCCCCATGCGCTTTTCCGCGCGCGAAGACATCGAAGTTCCGGTTGCCGATGTCTTCGCGGCGCTGGCCGATTTTGACGGTCTGGTCCGGATGGCGCTGCGTCGGGGCATTCTGGTCGAACGTCTGGACAGGCTGCCCGCGCCCTCGGTCGGGATGCGCTGGGCCATTGCGGGGCGTTACCGCGGCAAGCTGCGCCATGTCACCGCCGAACTGCGGGTGCTGGTACCGGGCGAGTCGCTGGCGCTGCGGATGACGGGCGGCGGGTTCGAGGCGGACGTGGATATCGACGTGCTGGCCCTGTCGCGCATGCGGACCCGGCTGCGCACCGACCTTGAGCTGCGTCCCCGCAGCATCGGCGCGCGGCTTCTGATGCCGACTCTGCGTCTGGGTCGCAAGACGGCACTGCGCCGCTATCAGGCCGGGTTGCGCAGCTTCGCGCACCGGCTGGAGATGCGCCACATGGTCCGCCGCGCCTGATCCACTCAGCCCAGACGGCGCATCGGATCGGCGGGGTAGGTGCCCAGCACCGTCGTGAACGAGGTGAAATATTCCAGCTCTTCCATCGCGCGGCGCACGTTGGCATCGTCCGGGTGGCCCTCGATGTCGGCATAGAACTGCGTGGCCGAGAAGATCCCGTCGACCATGTAGCTTTCCAGCTTGGTCATGTTGATGCCATTGGTCGCAAATCCCCCCAGCGCCTTGTAAAGCGCCGCCGGAATGTTGCGGACCCGGAAGACGAAGCTGGTCATCATCCCGTCTTTTCCACGCCGCGTCATGTCGGGGTGGCGCGACATGACCAGAAAGCGCGTCGTGTTGTTCGAGCGGTCCTCGATATGGCGGGCCAGCACCTCAAGGCCGTAGATTTCCCCCGCAAGTTCGGATGCGAGCGCGCCCAGGGACCGGTCGCCGCGCTCGGCCACGATCTTGGCCGAACCGGCCGTATCCGCGCCGGTGACGGATTTCAGGTGGTGCTGGCGCAGGAAGTCGCGGCACTGGCCCAGAAGGACGGTGTGCGACATCGCCCGCGTCACGTCGGCAAGTTGTGTTCCGGGCAACCCCAGCAGGTTGATGTGCACGCGCACGAACGCCTCGTCCACGATATGCAGGCCCGAGGCGGGCAGCAGGTGGTGAATATCGGCCACCCGGCCATAGGTCGAATTCTCGACCGGTAGCATCGCCAGGTCGGTCTCGCCGCTCAGGCACATCTCGATCGTGTCCTCGAAGGTTTCGCAGGGCACCGCCTCGAATCCCGGCCGGGCTTGGCGGCAGGCCTGGTGCGAATAGGCTCCGGGTTCCCCCTGAAAGGCGATGCGTCCGGTCATGTCGGTAACTCCTCGGCGAAATTCCCGGCCACAACCGGGGATCGCGGGGTCAACTATACCTTGAAACCCGATCAGGGAAGCGGATAGATACGCGCCAGCGAATTGCCAAACAGAGGCGCGACATGTTCGACACGATGACGGTTACGAAAGCAGGCGGCGCGCTCTGCGGTGCTTTCCTTATCTTCCTGCTGGGAAAATGGGCGGCAGAGTCGCTCTATGCCACGGCCCCCGTCGCACATGCCGGTGAGGAAGTGGCCCAGGCCTACGCGATCGACACCGGCGCCGAAGGCGGCACCACCGAAGCCGCCGCGCCTGCGGAAGGCCCGGCCTTCGCCGACCTTCTGGCTTCGGCCGATGCGGCGGCGGGCGAAAAGACCTTCGGCAAGTGCAAGGCCTGCCACAAGATCGACGGGACCAACAGCACCGGCCCGCACCTGGATGGTGTTGTGAACCGCCCCGTCGCCTCGGTCGAGGGCTTCTCCTACTCGGACGGCATGAAGGCCCACGGCGGCAACTGGGATCCCGAGGCGCTTCAGGCGTTCCTGACGAACCCGAAGGGCGTGGTCCCCGGCACGAAGATGAGCTTTGCGGGCCTGCCGAAGGCGGAAGACCGCGCCAACGTCATCAAATACCTGGAATCGCTGGGGGGCTGACTCCTTCGCGATCCAGTCCCGGAAGGGCCGCCCCCTACGGGCGGCCTTTTGCATTGGGCGGAGCTTTTCCGCATGATCTCACAGAGTTGCAACTTGATGCCCGCACCCGTGGCGTTCTAGCCTGCGGCACAGTTCCCGCGGCCCTGGCCCCCGCAGGACCGGATCAGACAAGGAAGAACAGATGGCGCGCAGTCTTTGGTCGGCAATCGGTGGGTTCGGGCTTGGGGTGGTGCTGGCCGCGCCGCTGCTGGCGCAGGACACCACCGTTTCCCATGCCGTGACGACCTTCGGCGACGCGCCGAAATACGCCGCCGACCTCAAGCACTTTGACTACGTCAACCCCGATGCGCCCAAGGGCGGCGAAATGTCGATCGGAGTGGGCGGCACCTTCGACAACTTCAACCCCTACACGGTCGACGGGGTTGCGGCGGCGCTGTCCAACATCTCGACCGAAAGCCTGATGGAGGCGCCGGCCGATGAAATCGGCGCGCTCTATTGCCTGATCTGTTCCACGGTCGAATATCCCGCCGACCGCGCCTGGGCGATCTTCACCCTGCGCCCCGAGGCGAAGTTTTCCGACGGAACGCCCATCACCGCTGAAGACGTGGTCTTTACCCATGACCTGTTCATGGAACAGGGGCTTGAATCCTTCCGCGCCGTCATCAAGCAGTTCATCGAAAAGGCCGAAGTGGTCGATGCGCAGCATGTGAAGTTCACCTTCAAACCCGAGTCGAAGGTGCGGGAAAGGCTGCAATCGGCGGGGGGCTTGCCGGTCATGTCGAAGGCCTGGTTCGAAAAGACCAAGGCGCGGCTGGACAAAAGCCGGATGGAGCCGGCGCTGGGATCGGGCCCCTACCTTCTGGACAGCTACGACATCGGCAAGCGCGTGATCTACAAGCGCAACCCCGATTACTGGGGCAAGGACCTGCCGAACAACATCGGCCGCTACAACTTCGACCGGGTTCGCGTCGAATATTTCGGCGATCCGACCGCGATGTTCGAGGCCTTCAAGGCCGGCGAATACCTGTTCCGCAACGAAAACTCGGCCAAGAACTGGGCGACTGGCTATACCTTCCCCGCGATCACCAACAACTGGGTGTTGAAGGCGGAACTGCCCAACGGCAACATCGGATCCGGCCAGTCCTTCGTCTTCAACCTTCGTCGCGAGAAATTCCAGGACCCCCGCGTGCGCGAGGCGCTGGGCCTGATGTTCAACTTCGAATGGTCGAACAAGACGCTGTTCTACGGGCTTTATACCCGCACCAATTCCTTCTGGGACAACAGCGATCTGGCCGCGACCGGCAAGCCCACGCCCGAAGAACTGGCCGTTCTTGAACCGTTCAAGGACAAGCTGCCCGCCGGTGTGCTTGACGAAGATGCGGTGCTGGCGCCGGTGTCGGGCGATGCGCAGCTGGATCGCAAGAACCTGCGCAAGGCGTCGAAGCTTCTGGACGAAGCGGGCTGGACCGTGGGCAACGACGGCATCCGCCGCAATGCCAAGGGCGAAACCTTGCGGGTGGGCCTTCTGGAAAGCGATCCGGCCTTCGACCGGGTGATTGCGCCCTATGTCGAGAACCTGAAGGCGCTGGGCGTCGATGCCGCCATCGACCGCGTCGACCCGGCGCAGTACGAGCTGCGGTCGCGCAAGTTCGACTTTGACATGGTCAACGAACAGCTGGGGCAGGGATTCCAGCCGGGGGCTGAATTGCAGCAGTATTTCGGGTCGGCCGGCGTGAATGACGTGTTCAACCTGGCGGGTGTGAACGATCCGGTGGTGGATGGGCTGATCACCGAGATCATGAAGGCGCAAAGCAACGCCGAACTGAAAGTGCGGACCCGCGCGCTGGACCGGGTGCTGCGCGCCATGCGGTTCTGGGTGCCGCAGTGGTACAAGAACACCAATACCGTCGCCTATTGGGATGTTTACGAACATCCCGAAACCTTGCCGCCCTATTCGCTCGGCTACCTCGACTTTTGGTGGTACAACGCCGAAAAGGCCGACAGGCTGAAGGCGGCAGGCGCATTGCGCTAGTCGGATAAACACGGACAAAGCGGGCAGGACGGATGGGCGCCTATATCCTCAGGCG
This sequence comes from Rhodobacteraceae bacterium QY30, assembly GCA_002356635.1. Classification (GTDB taxonomy): domain Bacteria; phylum Pseudomonadota; class Alphaproteobacteria; order Rhodobacterales; family Rhodobacteraceae; genus QY30. The sequence goes on along the minus strand of CP023454.1, from coordinate 2,737,862 downwards.
GGTGCTTCTGATGATCCCCACATTGCTGGGGATCATGATCGTGAACTTTGCGCTGGCGCAGTTCATGCCCGGTGGGCCGGTCGAACAGATGCTGGCTCGCGTCCAGGGGCAGGGCGATGTTCTGAAATCCGTGACGGGCGGCGGCGATGCCGGCCAGTCCGAGGCATCCGGCATCGACCAGGGCGAAAGCGGCTATGTCGGGGCGCGGGGGTTATCCAAGGACTTCATCGACCGGCTAGAGGTGCAGATGGGCTTCGCCCGCATCGTTTGCGCGGAAGGCCACACCGGCACGCCCAGCCTTGCGGACCCGGCCTGCACCAAGGAACAGATCGGCGGCGTCGAACGGTTCCTGATCATGATGGGGAACTACCTTCGCTTCGACTTCGGGCAAAGCTTCTTCCGTTCCGTATCGGTCGTCGATCTGGTGATCGAGAAGCTACCGGTGTCGATCTCGCTGGGTCTGTGGTCGACGCTGCTGGCCTACCTGATCTCGATCCCGCTGGGCATCCGCAAGGCGGTGAAGGACGGCACGCCTTTCGACACCTGGACCAGCGGCACGATCATCGTGGCCTATGCCATCCCCGGGTTTCTGTTCGCGGTCATGCTGATCGTGCTGTTCGCGGGCGGTTCCTACTGGAAGATCTTCCCGCTGCGCGGACTGACCTCGGACAACTGGGAGAGCCTGAGCCTGGGCGGCAAGATCGTTGATTATTTCTGGCACATCACCCTGCCCACCATCGCCTCGACCATCGCAAGCTTCGCCACGCTGACGCTGCTGACGAAGAACAGCTTCCTGGAAGAGATCAACAAGCAATACGTGATGACCGCCCGCGCCAAGGGGCTGACGGAACGGCGGGTGCTTTATGGTCACGTGTTTCGCAACGCCATGCTGATTGTCATTGCCGGCTTCCCGGGCCTGTTCCTGGCCGTGCTGTTCGGCGGCGGGCTGCTGATCGAAACGATCTTTTCCTTGGATGGCCTTGGGCGTCTTGGGTATGAGGCGACGATTGCCCGCGATTACCCGGTGGTTTTCGGCACACTTTACGCGTTTGGGCTTCTGGGGCTTCTGGTCGGCATCCTGTCGGACCTGATGTATGTGCTGACCGACCCGCGCATCGACTTCGGCAAGAGGTCGGGCTGATGGTGCTCTCCCCCCTGAACCAGCGGCGCTGGGCGAATTTCAAGGCAAACCGGCGGTCCTACTGGTCGCTCTGGATCTTTCTGGCGCTGTTCGGCCTGTCGCTGTTCGCCGAGGTGCTGGCCAACGACCGTCCGATCGTGGTGAATTACCGCGGCCAGTATTTCTTCCCGATCTACAAATTCTACCCCGAGGTCGCCTTTGGCGGTGACCTGCGGACCGAAGCCAACTACCGCGACGAAGGCGTGCAATGCCTGATCGCCACCGGCGGGCTGATCGACTGCTGGGACGATCCGGCGGCCGTGGCGGCGGATGCGGCCGACGGGGACTACAAGGGCGAAGCGGTGGTGCCCGGCTGGATGGTCTGGCCGCCGATTCCCTACAGCTACAACACCATCAACAATGTCGGCCCCGCACCGTCGGCCCCGGATGCGCAGCACTGGCTGGGCACCGACGACACCTCGCGCGACGTGCTGGCGCGGATCATCTACGGCTTCCGCATCTCGATCCTTTTCACGCTGCTGGTCACGGCCTTTTCGTCGATCCTGGGCATCGCGGCGGGGGCGGTGCAGGGTTATTTCGGCGGTCGGACCGACCTGATCTTTCAGCGCGTGCTGGAAATCTGGTCAGGCACACCATCGCTTTACGTCATCATCATTCTGTTTGCGATCCTGGGACGCGGGTTCTGGCTTCTGGTCTTCGTGACGATCCTGTTCGGCTGGCCGGCGCTGACCGGCGTCGTCCGGGCCGAATTCCTGCGGGCGCGGAACTTCGAATATGTCCGCGCGGCGCGCGCCCTGGGGGTCAGCGACGGGCGCATCATGTTCCGCCACATCCTGCCCAACGCGATGGTCGCCACGTTGACCATGCTGCCCTTCATCGTCGCGGGCACGGTCGGCACGCTCGCCGCGCTGGATTACCTGGGCTATGGCCTGCCGTCGTCGCTGCCGTCGCTGGGGGAACTGACCCAGCAGGCCAAGCAGAACCTTCAGGCCCCCTGGCTTGGCTGGTCGGCCTTCCTGACCTTCACCATCATGCTGTCGCTTCTGGTCTTCATCTTCGAAGGCGTCCGCGATGCCTTCGATCCGCGAAAGACCTTCCGATGACGGAAAACGTGCTGGACGTTCGTGACCTGAAGGTCGGATTCCGCCAGGGCGGGCAGGTGGTGCCCGCGGTCCACGGCGTCAGCTTCAGCGTGGCCAAGGGCGAAACCGTGGCGCTGGTGGGCGAAAGCGGCTCGGGCAAGTCGGTGACGGCGCTGTCGACCGTCGCGCTTCTGGGACCGAACGCGGTGCTGAGCGGCTCGATCCTCTATCAGGGGCGCGAGATGATTGGCGCCCCCGAACCCGTCCTGCGAGAGGTGCGCGGCAACGACATCAGCTTCATCTTCCAGGAGCCGATGACATCGCTGAACCCGCTGCACACCATCGAACGCCAGATCGGCGAAAGCCTGGCGCTGCATCAGGGTCTGACCGGGCAGGCGGCGCGGGCGCGCATCCTTGAGCTTCTGACCAAGGTCGGCATCAATGACCCCGAAACCCGGCTGGGCGCCTATCCCCACCAGTTGTCGGGCGGGCAGCGGCAGCGGATCATGATCGCCATGGCGCTGGCCAACGGCCCGGAACTGCTGATCGCCGACGAACCCACCACGGCGCTGGACGTAACGATCCAGGCACAGATCCTGGAACTTCTGGCAGAGTTGAAGCGCAACGAAGGTCTGTCGATGCTGTTCATCAGCCACGACCTGGGCATCGTGCGCCGGATCGCCGATCGGGTCTGCGTGATGCAGGGCGGCAAGATCGTCGAACAGGGGCCAGTGGCGGACATCTTCGCCAATCCCCAGCACCCTTACACGCAAAAGCTGCTGGCCGCCGAACCAAAGGGGGTGGCCGACCCCGTGCCGGAGGGTGCAGCCGAAATCCTGCGGACGGACAACCTGCGCGTCTGGTTTCCGATCCAGAAGGGCTTTCTGCGCCGCACTGTGGGGTATGTGAAGGCGGTGAACGATGCCTCGATCTCGGTCCGTGCCGGGGAAACCCTGGGCATCGTGGGGGAAAGCGGATCGGGCAAGACGACGCTGGCGCTGGCGATCATGCGGCTGATCGATTCCGGAGGCGGGCCGATCACCTATCTGGGCCGCGACATCCGCCCGCTGGCGGGCAGCGATCTGCGCCGCTTGCGCCGTGACATGCAGATCGTGTTCCAGGACCCCTTCGGCAGCCTTTCCCCGCGGATGAGCGCCGAGGAGATCATCGCCGAAGGGCTGGGCGTCCACGGGGTTGAACCGGGCCGCAACCGGCGCGAGATGGTGGCAGAAATCATGGAGGAAGTGGGTCTTGATCCCGCCACCATGGGCCGCTTCCCGCATGAATTTTCCGGCGGGCAGCGGCAGCGCATCGCGGTCGCCCGCGCCATCATCCTGAGGCCGAAGGTCGTGGTTCTGGATGAACCGACCTCGGCGCTGGACATGACGGTGCAGGTGCAGATCGTCGAACTTTTGCGTGCCCTGCAGCGCAAGCACGGGCTGGCCTATCTGTTCATCAGCCACGACCTGCGCGTGGTCCGGGCGCTGTCGCACAAGGTGATGGTGATGCGGGCGGGCGACGTGGTGGAACAGGGGCCGGCGGAACAGATCTTCGCCGCGCCGCAGACCGACTACACCCGCGCGTTGATGGCCGCCGCCTTCCATCCCGCCGGCCGATGAAGATCCTGTTCCTGCACCAGAATTTTCCGGGCCAGTTTCCGCATCTGGCGCCGGCGCTGGCCGCACGCGGGCATCAGGTCATCGCCCTGACCGCCGAAGGGAACCTGCGCCCAAGTCCCGTCCGCGTCTACCGCTACCGCACGCCGCAAAAGCCCGAGGTGAAGGGTCCCGGCGCCAGCTATGCCGAGATGGCCGAACGCGGCGTCTCGGTCGCGCGGGCCTGCGCGCAGCTGTCGGCACGCGAAGGCTTCACGCCCGATCTGGTGATCGGCCATTCCGGCTGGGGCGAGACGCTGTATCTGCGGGCGGTCTGGCCCGGGGTGCGCATCCTGACCTATGCCGAATTCCTGTACCGCGCCACGGGACTGGATACGAACTTCGACCCGGAGTTCGCCCGCGACCCGCTGTCCGCAGGGGTGTCGGTCGCTGCGCGGTCGGCGCATCTGATCCAGGCGATGGTCGATGCCGATGCCGCCATCTCGCCCACGCGGTTTCAGGCCGAAACCTTCCCGCCGCTGCTGCGCCAGAAAGTCCGCGTGATCCATGACGGCATCGACACCGGTCGTGTCGCCCCAGATCCTGCCGCCGCGCTGACCCTGCCGAACGGCCGGATCCTGCGGCCCGGGGATGAAGTCATCAGCTTCGTAAACCGCAACCTCGAACCTTATCGTGGTTATCACACCTTCATCCGGGCCCTGCCGGCTGTCCTGGCGGCGCGGCCCGCGGCGCAGGTGGTGGTCGTGGGCGGCGACGGCCAAAGCTACGGGCCGCCCCCGCCGCCGGGCAGCATCAGCTGGCGGGCGCATTTCCTGGCCGAGTTGGGCGACCGGCTGGACCTGACGCGGGTGCATTTCCTGGGCCGCGTTCCCTATCCGCAATTCCTGTCGCTGTTGCAGGTGACACGGGCGCATTGCTACCTGACCTATCCCTTCGTCCTCAGCTGGTCGATGCTTGAGGCGATGGCGGCGGGGGCCCTTGTCCTGGGTTCGGACACCGCGCCCGTGGCCGAGGTGATCGAGGACGGACGGAACGGCCGGCTGATCGGCTTCTTCGACGTGGATGCCTGGTCGTGCGAGATGATCCGCGCGATGGAGGATCCGTCGCGGGACGATCCGCTGCGGGCTGCGGCGCGCCAGACCGTGGTGGCGCGATATGATCTGAACGGGATCTGCCTGCCGGCGCAGATCGACTATGTCGAAAGCCTGCTGCCCGCCTGACGGGGCGCCGCCGCGACGATCACTCGGGCAGGCCGCCGTCGGAATCGTCGCCCGCTTCCTCCAGCAGGCGGTCGAAGTCCGGGACGATCACATGACGCTTGCCCTGCAACTCGATCACGCCATCGCGTTTCAGGGACGACATCTGCCGGCTGACGGTTTCCAGCGTCAGGCCCAGATAATCGGCCATGGCCTCGCGCGTCAGCGGCAGGTCCAGCGACAGCTTGCCCTTGGCCTTGCGCAGATGCATCGCGGCATCGCGGCGGGCGACGATGGCCAGAAGGCTGGCGATCTTTTCCCGCGCGTTCTTGCGGCCCAGAAGAAGCATCCATTCCCGCGCGCTGTCCAGTTCGTCCAGCGTCATCTCCAGAAGCCGCTGCCCGATATGCGGCGTGCGCACCATCATCTCCTCGAAGGGCTTCTTGCGGAAGCAGCACATCAGGACATCGGTGGTCGCCGTGACGTTGTAGGGGGCGCGGTCGCGGCCGGGACGACCGATGAAGTCCGACGGCAGCAGAAGCCCCACCATCTGCGTGCGCCCGTCTTCCAGCGTCTGGGTCAGCGTGGCCACACCCGACACCAGCGAGGCGACGAAATCCATACGGTCGCCCGACCAGACCACCGTCTGGCCCGCCTGGAAACTGCGGTAGTACTTGACCCGGTCCAGCGCGTCCAGTTCCTCGGACTCGCATCGCGCGCAGACGGCGCGGTGCCGGATCGGGCAATCCACGCATTCCTGCAGGCTGTCTTTGAGTTCGGGGGCAAGCATGCGGTTGATGTATGTCAAGGATATATTCTGTGTTCCGTTTACACCTAACCCCATGGAAACAGAATCGCAACTCATGCGGCTGGGCCTGTTTGACGCACGTGTCCCCCGCTACACCAGCTATCCGACCGCGCCGCACTTCTCGCCCGCAACAGGGGCCGAGGACTTTGCGCGCTGGATCGAAGCCATCCCGGCGGGATCGCAGATCTCGCTCTACATGCACGTTCCCTTCTGCCGCAGGCTGTGCTGGTTTTGCGCCTGCCGGACGCAGGGAACGCATAGCGATGATCCTGTGCGGGCCTACGCGCAGGTTCTGAAGGCCGAAGTCGACCTGATGGCGGCCCGTCTGGCGCCCGGTGTCACCCTGTCGCGGCTGCACTGGGGCGGTGGGACACCCACGCTGATGCCCGCGGACGTGATCCGCGACGTGGCCGCGCATGTTCTGGCGGCGGTGCCGATGGCCGAGGGCAGCGAATTCTCGGTCGAGATCGACCCGAACGAGATCGACGAGGAACGGCTGGACGCGCTGGCCGAGGCGGGGATGAACCGCGCCTCGATCGGGGTGCAGGACTTTGATCCCGAGATCCAGCAGATCATCGGGCGCGAGCAGAGCTATGAACTGACCCGCCGCGCCGTCGAGATGATCCGGGCGCGCGGCGTTGCCTCGCTGAACGCCGATATCCTTTACGGCCTGCCGCACCAGACCCCGGCGCGGATCTCGGATTCCGTGCAGAAGCTGCTGTCCCTTTCCCCCGACCGGGTGGCGCTTTACGGATATGCGCATGTGCCCTGGATGGCGCGGCGCCAGACGATGATCCCGTCCGAGGGCCTGCCCACCCCGACCGAACGGCTGGCGCTGTTCGAAGCCGCACGCCAATTGTTCGTGTGGGATGGCTACGCCGAGATCGGGATCGACCACTTCGCCCGTCCCGAGGACGGTCTTGCGGTGGCGCAGCGCGAAGGTCGGCTGCGGCGGAATTTCCAGGGCTATACCGACGATACCTCGAAGGTTCTGGTGGGGCTGGGCGCCTCATCGATCTCGCGCTTTCCGCAGGGCTACGCGCAGAACCATGCCGCCACCTCGGCCCATACCCGCGCGATCCGCGAGGGGCGTTTCTCGACCGCCAAGGGCCATCGCTTCACCGGCGAGGATCTGCTGCGCGCACGCATGATCGAGGCGCTGATGTGTGACTTCCGCATTGATGCGCAGGAAATGTGCCGCGATTTCGGGGCCACTCCGGCGGAACTGTCCGCGATGTTCGCCCGCGTGTCCGACACGTTCGGCGACATGGTCGAGGTGTCTCCGGCCGGTCTTTCCATCCCGGAACGCGGGCGGCCCCTGACGCGGATGATCGCGCGGTGCTTTGACGCCTATGACCTGTCGAAGGCCGGGCATAGTTCCGCGATCTGATCCCGCCTGCCCGATCCCACGCAAAAAAACGCCCCCGCAACCGGGGGCGTTTTGCATTGGGGACGGGCCTTCTTCAGTGCGCCATCAGAACCGGAAGCCGCGCCAGTTCCAGCATGTTCCGTGTGGCTCCGCCCAGGATGGCCTCGCGGAAGCGGGAATGGCCGTATGCCCCCATGACGATCATGTCGGCATTGATGTCCAGCGCGTGGCGGTTGAGGATCTCCGAAACCTTGGGCATCGTCCGGGCCAGGACCGAGATTTCGGTCTTGACGCCGTGGCGGGCCAGGTATTGCGACAGATGTCCGCCCGGATCCGAACGTTCGGGACCGTGCTTCGGCGGATCGATCACCGTGATGTTCACGGTCGCTGCGGCCTTCAGCAGCGGCAGCGCGGCCTTGGCGGCAGCCAGGGCCTCCTCGCTCTGGTTCCAGGCCAGAAGGATGCGCTTTCCGAAAGCGGCGCCCTTGTAGTCCTCGGGCAGGACAAGAACCGGCGCATGGCCCTGGAACAGCGCCGCCTCGATCACCGCTTCGGTATCCGCGCCGCCGCTTTTTCCGTAGGGCCGCGTCTGGACGACCAGATCCGAGAAGCGCGACCGGAATCCGACGATGCTGCCGATCGCACCCAGCTGCGCGACCGCGGCATCCGAGGACCAGCGGATGTCTTCGCTGTTCAGCCGGGACTTCACCGCGTCATCGCAGGCCTTGGCGTCGTTCTGGGCATATTGCAGTGTTTCCGGTGTGACCATCGCCGTGGCGCCGGCGTAGTAATATTCGTTCTGCGTCCGGTCGATTCCCAGCGACAGCACCTCGAGATGGGCATCCTCGGCCCGGGCGATGTCGACCGCAGTGGCCAGTTGTGGCGCGTCGGGCCCAGTGACGACGGTAAGGATGGATTTGTAGGCCATGGCGTTCCCTTTCATTTCCCCTGCGATGATACCCTAAGGGCGCGCCGGAGTGACGCATTGATTCGTATCAAGTCGGCCGGTATCCGGGCTTCTCGGAAAGTTGACTTGGATCAATGCGGCAAGTCCAGTGTCGCAACACAAGGCTGACAGCTGAAAATCCGTCCGATGTGCGAGTCGGGCGGGTGGGGCATGACGAAGGGACACTATAATGTGGGATTACATCAAGCTGGCGGTGCTTGGTCTGACCGCGGTGCTGGCCGCGATCGCGGCCAACTACGCGCATGACCTGGCCTATCAGGTCAACGCGCTGACCGCGATGCTGGCAGCCGCCATTGCCTTCTGGTGGGCGTTGCGCACCGCCGGAGACCATCGGCCGCAGCCGCAAACTGAATATAACGATGCTGTCGTCCGGGCAGGCGTCATCGCGACTGCCTTCTGGGGCGTGATCGGCTTTCTGGTCGGCGTGGTCATCGCGCTGCAACTGGCATTTCCCGCGCTCAACTTCGAATGGGCCGAAGGCTACCTGAACTTCGGCCGTCTGCGCCCGCTCCACACCTCGGCGGTGATCTTTGCCTTCGGGGGCAATGCGCTGATCATGTCGGCCTTCTACGTCGTGCAGCGGACCACCGCGGCGCGTCTCTGGGGTGGCAACCTGGGCTGGTTCGTGTTCTGGGGCTACAACCTGTTCATCGTCCTGGCGGCCACCAGCTATGTCCTGGGCGGATCGCAGGGCAAGGAATACGCCGAGCCGACCTGGCATATCGACCTGTGGCTGACGGTGGTCTGGGTGGCTTTCCTGCTGGCCTTCCTCGGCACGCTGTGGAAGCGGAAAGAGCCGCACATCTACGTCGCGAACTGGTTCTACCTGTCCTTCATCATCACCATTGCCATGCTGCATGTGGTCAACAACCTGGCCGTCCCGGTCTCGATCTTCGGGTCGAAGTCGGTGCAGCTGATGGGCGGGGTTCAGGATGCCATGACGCAGTGGTGGTACGGCCACAATGCCGTGGGCTTCTTCCTGACCGCGGGCTTCCTGGGCATGATGTATTACTTCGTGCCGAAGCAGGCCGAACGCCCGGTCTACAGCTACAAGCTGTCGATCATCCACTTCTGGGCGCTGATCTTCCTGTATATCTGGGCCGGTCCGCACCACCTGCACTACACCGCGCTGCCTGACTGGGCCTCGACCCTTGGCATGGTCTTCTCGGTCATCCTGTGGATGCCGTCCTGGGGTGGCATGATCAACGGCCTGATGACGCTGTCGGGTGCCTGGGACAAGCTGCGCACCGATCCGATCATCCGCATGATGGTGGTGTCGGTCGGCTTCTACGGCATGTCGACCTTTGAAGGCCCGATGATGTCGATCAAGGCCGTGAACTCGCTGTCGCACTACACCGACTGGACCATCGGACACGTCCATTCGGGCGCACTGGGCTGGAACGGCATGATCACCTTCGGGGTCCTCTACTTCCTGACGCCGCGGCTCTGGGGCCGGGAACGCCTGTATTCGCTGAGTCTGGTCAGCTGGCACTTCTGGCTCGCCACCATCGGGATCGTGCTTTACGCCGCCTCGATGTGGGTCACCGGGATCATGGAGGGCCTGATGTGGCGCGAAGTCGACGCGAACGGTTTCCTCGTGAACGCCTTCGCCGATACCGTCTCGGCCAAGTTCCCGATGTATGTGGTGCGCGCGCTGGGCGGGATCATGTTCCTGGCCGGGGGTGTCATCATGGTCTACAACCTCTGGGCAACCGTTGCCAAACAGCCGGCTCGTTCCGCGCTGACGGCCGCGATCCCGGCTGAATAAGGGGGACCGGCAATGGGTATCCTTGAGAAACACCAGATCCTTGAAAAGAACTCGACGCTTTTGCTTGTCGGTTCGCTTCTGGTCGTCACCATCGGCGGCATCGTCGAGATCGCACCCCTGTTCTACCTGGAGAACACGATCGAGAAGGTGGAGGGGGTTCGCCCCTACACCCCGCTGGAGCTGGTCGGGCGCGACATCTACATCCGCGAAGGCTGCTACACCTGCCACAGCCAGATGATCCGTCCGATGCGGGACGAGGTCGAACGCTATGGCCACTACAGCCTTGCGGCGGAATCGATGTACGACCATCCGTTCCAGTGGGGGTCGAAGCGCACCGGACCGGACCTGGCCCGCGTGGGCGGCCGGTATTCGGACGCCTGGCACGTCGATCACCTGACCAACCCGCAAGCGGTGGTGCAGGAATCGATCATGCCGAAATACGGCTTCCTGAAGAACCGCCTGGTCGAGACGGCCTACATGGAGGACCGCCTGAAGGCGGACGCCATGGTGGGCGTGCCCTATACTTCGGACATGATCGCGGCGGCGAAGGCGGACTTTGCCGCGCAAGCCGATCCCAACGCCGATGCGACCGAACTGCAGACGCGCTACGGCGCGGCGGCGTTCAAGGGCGGCAAGGACGTGAACGTGTCGAATTTCGACAACGCGCCGGGCGTGTCCGAGATGGATGCGCTGGTCGCCTATCTTCAGGTTCTGGGCACGATGGTCGACTTCACGACCTTCCAGCCCGACAAGAGCCGCTAATGGGGGCGTGATGGACAACCTCTATACCATCACCCGGCAATTCGCGGACAGCTGGGGCCTTCTTGCCCTGTTCGCGTTCTTTGTCGCGGTCGTGATCTGGGCCTTCCGGCCCGGATCCCGGAACACCTACGAGGACATCTCGAACATCCCTTTCCGCCATGAAGACAAGCCCGCCCGCGTCGAGACGGCGCGCGAAGCGTCTGGCGCCACACTCAAGGAAGCGTGGAAATGAGCAAGCAACCCATCGCCAAGAAGGCCGATCCCTCGACCACCGGTCATAGCTGGGACGGCATCCAGGAATTCGACAACCCGATGCCGCGCTGGTGGCTCTGGACGTTCTACCTGACCATCATCTGGGGCATCGGCTACACCATCGCCTATCCGGCCTGGCCGCTGATCACCGGTGCGACCCCCGGCGTGCTGGAGCAGAGCACCCGCGCCGACGTTCAGGCCGAGATCGACCGTTTTGCCAGCGCGAACGCCCCGATCGAGGCGAAACTGACCGCCGCCAACCTGGCCGACATCAAGAATGACCCGGAACTGGCGGACTTCGCCATGAAATCGGGCAAGGCCGTGTTCCAGACCTTCTGCGCCCAATGCCACGGCGCGGGCGGGGGCGGCGGCAAGGGCTATCCGGCGCTGGTCGACAATGACTGGCTGTGGGGTGGCACCATGGAAGACGTGCACACCACCATCCTGCACGGCATCCGCAACACCACCGACCCCGAGGCGCGCTATTCCCAGATGCCGGCCTTCGGCACCGATGGCCTGCTGGACAAGACCCAGATCGGCGATGTCGTGCAATATGTCCTGCAACTGTCCAAACAGCCGCATGATGCGGCCGAGGCCACCGCTGGCGCGCAGGTTTTCGCGGAAAACTGCGTGTCCTGCCACGGCGAGGCCGGCACCGGTGACCGGGCGCAGGGCGCGCCCAACCTGACGGATGCGATCTGGCTCTATGGCGGCGACGAAGCGGCGCTGACCGAAACCGTCACCAAGGCCCGGTTCGGCGTCATGCCGGCCTGGAACGGGCGTCTGACCGAAGCGCAGATCCGCTCGGCGGCGTTCTACGTCCATGGCCTTGGCGGTGGCGAGTGACACCCATTGTCCGGGGGACTCGCTCCCTCGGGCAGGGACACCGGCCCCCCGTCCTGTTCGCGCGTTTCCTGGGGGGGCCGGTGCTTTAAGGCGGGCGCAGGCTGCGGGTCCTGGCCTTCATGCGATTGACCCGGCCAACGGCCGGGTTTCCCGTTTTCCAGCCCTGGGGGGGCAGGTGCGGCCACTCCTGCGGGGGTTTGACGCACCCGATGGTATCGGAAGCCGGGCGGGAATATGTGCATCTGCAAGATCACAAATGATCGTGCTTGATTCAGGTCAAGGGCCAAGAAACCCCCGCGGTCTATCAGACGGCAACCAAAGGACAGGAGCCAAGACGTGTCCTCTACCCATGACACCCCACCGCCAAGCCTTTATGCCGCCCGCGAGCCGGTCTTTCCCCGGCGGGTCAAGGGAACCTTCCGCAACCTGAAGTGGGTGATCATGGCGGTCACGCTGGGCATCTACTACATCACGCCCTGGATCCGCTGGGACCGCGGACCCGCGATGCCCGATCAGGCGGTGCTGGTCGATCTGGCCAACCGCCGCTTCTTCTTCTTCATGATCGAGATCTGGCCGCATGAATTCTACTTCGTGGCGGGCCTTCTGATCATGGCGGGGCTGGGGCTGTTCCTGTTCACTTCGGCGCTGGGGCGGGTCTGGTGTGGCTATGCCTGCCCGCAGACCGTCTGGACCGACCTGTTCATCCTGGTCGAACGCTGGGTCGAAGGCGACCGGAACGCGCGACTCAGGCTGTGGAACGAGCCGTGGAATGCCGAAAAAATCCGCAAACGCGCGGTGAAATGGACGATCTGGCTGCTGATCGGCCTGGCGACCGGCGGGGCCTGGGTGTTCTACTTCACCGATGCGCCGACGCTGCTTCGGGATCTGGTCACCGGTCAGGCGCACCCGATCGCCTATACGACAATGGCGTTCCTGACCCTGACCACCTTCTTCTTCGGCGGTTTCGCCCGCGAACAGATCTGCATCTACGCCTGTCCCTGGCCGCGTATCCAGGCCGCGATGATGGACGAGGACACGCTGACCGTCGCCTACCGCGACTGGCGGGGTGAGCCGCGTGGCAAGCTGAAGAAGGATGAGCCGACGAAAAGCGACGGCGGCGACAAGGGCGACTGCATCGACTGCATGGCCTGCGTCAACGTCTGCCCGATGGGCATCGACATCCGCAACGGCCAGCAGATGGAATGCATCACCTGTGCGCTTTGCATCGACGCCTGCGACGACGTGATGGACAAGATCGGCAAGCCGCGCGGCTTGATCGACTACATGGCCCTGAAGGATGAGGCCGCCGAACGCGCCGGGGCGCATCCGAAGCAGCTTTGGCGGCACATCTTCCGGCCGCGCACCATCATGTACACGACGCTGTGGGCCGGGATCGGCATCGCGATGGTTGTGGCGCTGTTCCTGCGCGATCCCTTCGGCCTGAACATCACGCCGGTCCGCAACCCGATCTTCGTGACCCTGTCGGACGGTTCGATACGCAACGCCTACGAAGTGCGCCTGCGCAACCAGCACGGAGAGGAGCGGCCCTATGACCTGGCGGTGGAATCGCCGGTGCCGCTGGACCTGACGATCGAAGGGGCGGATACTTCGACGGTCAACGTCGCCCCGGATTCGATGCGCACGCTGCGGGTCTATCTGACGGCACCCGCCGGAACGCCCGGCGCGACCGAAAAGCGCAACGACATCACGCTTTGGGTCACCGACCTTGACAGCAAGGACCGCGTCCGCGCCGGAACGGTCTTCAACGGAAAGGGCCAGTAAGGTGGACAATCCCGCACCCGGCAAACCGCTGACCGGCCGCAAGGTTCTGGCGATCACGGTGGCCTTCTTCGCGACGATCATCGCTGTCAATCTGTTCATGGCCATCAAGGCGGTCCGGACCTTCCCGGGGCTTGAGGTGCAGAACAGCTACGTGGCGTCCCAGGTCTTTGACCGGGAACTGGCCGCGCAGCGCGCCCTGGGCTGGACGCTGACCCATCGCTACGAAAACGGCCAGCTGATCCTCAGCTTCCGGGACAAGGACGGCCGGCCCGTCGAGGTCGAGCGTCTGAGCGCCCTTGTCGGTCGCACCACGGAAGCGGCCGAGGACAAGAAGCCGGTCTTTGCCCCGCAGGGCGGGGACTACGTGGCGGCGGTCGACCTGCCGAAAGGCAAGTGGATGATCCTTCTGGAAGCCTTCGACAAGGCCGGGACGCGTTTCCACCAGCGGCTCGACCTGCAAGTGCGGGGATGATGACATGGCCGCGACACTGACACCTTCGACCTCGGCCTGTGCGGCCTGCGTGGTTGTCCCCTCTGCCGAGGCGCTAGCGGGGCGGCGGGCAAGGACGCAGTCGCGGTTGATGCTGTCCGTGCCTGCGGTGCAGAACGCGACCAGCATCTCCGAGGTCGAGCGCCTGCTGGAGTCGGTTCCCGGCGTCCGTTCGGCGCGCGTCAACCTGACCCTGAAGCGGGTAAGCGTCGATGCCGAAGGCGATGTCACGGCCGAGGATCTGGTCGCCCGGTTGGCCGCCATCGGTTATCCGGCCCATGAACTGGACCCCGGCCTGCTGTCGGTCACCGAAAACGACAAGCGTGGCCGCGACCTGCTGATGCGCCTGGGCGTCGCGGGCTTTTCGATGATGAACATCATGCTTCTGTCCGTGGCCGTCTGGTCCGGGGCCGAGGGGCAGACGCGCGACCTGTTTCACTGGATCTCCGCGATGATCGCGCTGCCGACACTGGCTTTCGCGGGGCAACCGTTCTTCGCGTCGGCCTGGACATCGATCCAGGCGCGGCGGCTGGGCATGGACGTGCCGATCTCTCTGGCTCTGGTGCTTGCCTCGTCGATCTCGCTGTTCGAAACGATCAAGAGCGGCCATCACGCCTATTTCGATGCCGCCGTGTCGCTGTGCTTCTTCCTTCTGGCCGGCCGTTATCTGGACTACCGCAGCCGCGCCGCCGCCCGTTCGGCGGCCGAGGAGCTTGCGGCCCTGGAGGTGCCCCGGGCCCTGCGGCTGGAGGGGGCGCAGGAAACCATGGTCGCCATCGCCGACCTGCGGGTGGGCGATCTGGTGCGGGTGCGCCCTGGCGCGCGGATGCCCGTCGATGGCGTGGTGATCGAGGGGGCATCGGAAATCGACCGGTCGCTGCTGACCGGAGAGACCCTGCCTGTGCAGGCGGTGCCCGACACCGTCGTCAGCGCCGGAGAGGTCAACCTGACGGGTCCGCTGACGGTGCGAGTCACGGCGGCGGGGAAGGATTCGTCGCTGCACCGCATGGCGGATCTGGTGGCCGTGGCGGAAAGCGCCCGCAATCGCTACACCTCGCTGGCCGACCGGATGGCGCGGCGCTACTCGCCTTCGGTGCATGTGCTGGCGCTGACCTCGTTCCTGTCCTGGCTGTGGATTTCCGGCGGCGATGTGCGGCTGGCGGTGAATATCGCCGCGGCGGTGCTGATCATCACCTGCCCCTGCGCGCTGGCGCTGGCGGTCCCGGCGGTCGTCACCTCGGCCTCGGGGAAGCTGTTCCGGAAGGGGTTGCTGATCAAGGACGGCACCGCGCTGGAGCGTCTGGCCGAAGTGGATACGGTCGTCTTCGACAAGACCGGCACCCTGACCTTGGGCACCCCGCGCCCGCTGGCACTTCAGGATCAGCCGCCGGCGGCGTTGCCCGTTGCGATGGCTCTGGCCGCGGCATCCGCCCATCCATTGTCGCTGGCGCTGGTGGCGGGCCTTCGGGATATGGGCATGACACCTGCCGAACTGTCGGAGTTACGCGAAGTGCCCGGCTACGGTGTGGAAGGGCGTTGGCAGGACCGGCGCGTGCGTCTGGGCCGCGCCGCCTGGATCGGGGCCGAGGAGGCGGCGGAAACCGCTACCTATCTGGACCTGGGGCAGGGTGGCGCACCGCTGACCTTCCGCTTTGCCGACAGCTTGCGGCCCGGTGCGCGGGCGGCGGTCGATGGGCTGCGCGCGCAGGGCAAGAACGTGATGCTTCTTTCCGGGGACTCGGCCAGCGCGGTTCAGGCGCTGGCGCGTGACCTCGGGATCGCCGATTGGCGGGCCGGGGCGCTTCCTGCCGAGAAGGCCAACGTGATTGCCGAACTTTCGGCGGCGGGCCGAAAGGTGCTGATGGTGGGGGACGGCCTGAACGACACTGCGGCGCTGGCCGGAGCCCATGTCTCGATCTCGCCCGCGTCGGCGCTGGATGCGGCGCGCGTCGCGTCCGATGTCGTGCTTCTGGGGCAGGATCTGGGCCCCGTCGCAGATGCGGCACGGATTTCCGTTGTGGCGCGCCGGCGGATCAAGCAGAATTTCGCCCTGTCGCTGGTCTACAACCTGGTGGCGGTGCCGGTGGCCCTTGTCGGGCTGGCAACGCCCCTGATTGCCGCGCTGGCAATGTCCACCTCGTCGCTGATGGTGACGCTGAACGCGATGCGGATGAAGTAGGAGGAAGGCATGGAAATCCTTAGCTTCCTGATCCCGGTGTCCCTGTTTCTGGGCTTCCTGGGGCTGATCGGCTTCTTCTGGGCGATCCGTGGTCACCAGTTCGAGGATCTGGAGGGCGATGGCCACCGGATCCTGCGCAAGGATTACGACGACCATCCGAAAACCGACCGGACCGGGGGCTGATCCTTCGGAAAGAAAGCAGAAGGCGGGCCGCATTGGGCCCGCCTTCTGCTTTGTTCGATGGCCCGATCGACCTGGCCGGATCAGCCTGGTCCGATGACGGCACAATCCGCGCCGCGCGCTGCCAGACGGCGGCAGGCCAGTGCGGCGGCCTGCTGCGACAGGCCCAGGAAGTTCGCATCGAACCCGCCCTTGCGCTGCACGACCTTGCGCAGGCTGTTGTCCAGTGTGTTCGTCTCCAGCAGGGCGACTTGCAGCAATTGCCGTTCGGCATGATAGCGGGACGGGAAGTTGCCGACATTGATGCCCCATTGATGCCCGCCCGAGGTCGAGATCCGCGTCACCACTTCCTGCTCGGCGTCGGGGGCGGATTCCGCGGGCGCAACGGCATCCACGACGACCTGGTCGGCCAAGGTGTTCTTCAGACCCGGATCCACGGGGCGGACCACCTTCTGTCCGGTCGCGGTCACGGCCTTGGGCAGCGGCGTGACCATGGCCCCCGCAGCCACGAAGGCCAGTTCCTGCGGGGCGGTTTCCGCCGCCGGGACGGGCGAAGGTTCGGTCAGGGCGGTGACGATTTCCGCAGCGGCGGGCTCGGGGACCGCGGACGCGCTGGCCCCGGCGGCCGGCGCGGCGGCCGCAACCTCGGTTTCCGCGGGGGCAGCCTCGGGCCGGGCGGGGGCGGGCCGGGGGCGCAGGGCAGGGGGCGCAACTGCGGCAACCTTCACACCCGTTTCTTCGGGCGCAGTCGGCAGGGACGGCTCTACGGGTTGCACGGCGGTCTGCGGTTCGGCCAGCGCCGCCGCCACCGCCTGATCGGTGGCGGGCAGGATCGCATCCAGCGCATCCTGCGCCGGCTCCGGCGTGGCCAGCGCCACCGCTTCTTCGGCCTCGCTGCCGGGCTCGACCGAGCTTTCGTCGGCCGCGGCTGCCGCCGCAAGCGCCTGGGTTTCGGGTTGCGGTGCCGTCGACTGCGCAAAGGCGGGTCCGTTGCTGGTTTCGGCCAGCACGTCGTTGATGGTGCTTTGCATCGCCATCAGGACATCGGCCGGCGCATCTTCGGCGGCGGGCGCGGCCCCATCCGGCGCGGAGGTTCCGGCTGCGGGGCGTCCCATCGGCCGCGGGCTTGAGCCGACCGAACCCTGGACGCGGATCGTCTTGGCGACTGCGCCGGGTTCGACGGTGACCGCGCCTGCCACAGCTTCGGCCACTTCGTCGGACTCGGGTGCATCGACCGCATTGCCGACATATTTCGGCTGATCCGGCGTCTGCTCGATCACATCCTTCGGCGCCAGCCCGAAGCCCAGATCCAGAAGTTCCGCCACGCGGGCATTGCGCTGCGGCGTCGAGGTGCCGCCGAAAACGGTGGCGATGATGCGCTTGTTCCCACGCTGCGCCGAGGCCGTCAGGTTGAAGCCGGCCGGTCCGGTGTATCCGGTCTTGATGCCGTCCGCGCCCTTGTAGCTGTTGAGGAACCGCGCGTTCGTCGATGCCACCTGCGCGACCCCCGCATCCGCGGTGCGGCGCGAGAACAGCCCGTAATATTGCGGAAAATCGTAGAACAGGTGCCGGCCCAGCATGGTCATGTCATGCGCCGTCGAAAGGTGGCCCTTGGCCGTCAGCCCGTTCGGGTTGACGAAGGTGGAATTCGTCATCCCCAGCTGCTTGGCGGTGGCATTCATCCGGCGCGCGAAGGCTTCCTGCGAGCCGCCGATGCCTTCGCCGATGGCCATGGCCGCGTCGTTCGCGGATTTGACCGCCGCGGCGCGGATCAGGTAGCGCAGCGCGATCTTCTGGCCCGCCTTCAGGCCCAGGCGTGACGGTGCCTGGCCCGCGGCGTTCTTCGATACCGTGAACATGGTGTCAAGCGATACCTCCCCCCGCTCGATCGCCTGAAAGGCGATGTAAAGCGTCATCATCTTGGTCAGCGAAGCGGGGTGCAGCCGGGTGTTGGCGTTGGTTTCATGCAAAACCTGCCCCGTCCGGGCGTCGATCACGTAATCCGCGTAGGGGGCGGCCATTGCTGCCAGCGGCAACAGGATCGACATCCAGACGACGGCCAGAATCACGCGTCCATATCGGACACACTGCCCAGCAAAATTGGTCACGTTCCTGTCCCTTCGACTGCCTCGCCGCGCCCGGTTTTTCTGATTGGGCGTCGGTGACAGTCAGGATACCATAGGGTTCGGGACACGAAAACAGTCTATTTTCAAGGTGTTTCGCGCCGAAGTTCGGACCATGTGGCAATATCTGGGGGTGGTTGGCTGGTTGGGGAACTAGATAAGCCGTCCCCTTCCAGATCCGGCGCGGGTTTGTCAGTGTCAACAGCAACAACCGGCCGCGATTGTGCCCTACCGGTGCAAAGAGGCAACGCCCCTCTTTTCGCAGGCGGTCAAGAGATTATATTCTTGTTTCAGCCCATGCTGACCCGAATCCCTGTCCTTCCAGATCCTGTCGGAGTGCCCCGCGTGACCGATCGTCCCCTGACCATGACCGACCGCAAGGAAGGCCCCGAAGGCGATGCGTCGGTCATCACCAAGACCAAGCCCAAGACCCAGCGCCCGCCGATGTACAAGGTGTTGCTTCTGAACGACGATTACACGCCGATGGAATTCGTGGTCCACATTCTCGAGCGGTTCTTCGGGCTCAGCCATGCCCAGTCGTTCGAGATCATGCTGACCGTCCACAAGAAGGGTCTGGCGGTGGTCGGCGTCTTCTCCTACGAGGTGGCGGAAACCAAGGTCGCGCAGGTCATGGACTTTTCGCGCCGTCACCAGCACCCGCTGCAATGCACCATGGAGAAGGAATGATCCTGCCCCACCGGACCCCACCGGAATGAGCGGGGATCGACTTCATCTGGTCATCGGACCGGCGGACCTGCCCGAAGGCGGGCGGATCCTGGTGCTTGGTCCTTCGGCAGCAACCGACCTGTCGGCGTTGCCCCGCGAACTTGTTCTGATCGAACAGCCCAACCGCCCGGACCACGACGCTTGGGCCGCGCGCGGCTTTGCGGTGACGGCGCGGGCAGAAGGGCCCTACGCGGCCGCCGTGGTCTTTGCGCGGCGCGCTCGTGATGCCAGTCGCGCGGCGGTCTCGGAGGCGACGGCGCGGGTTCTGGACGGCGGGCCCATCTGGATCGACGGGGCCAAGACTGACGGCATCGACACGCTGCTGAAGGACGTGCGGGCGCGGGTTGCCCTTTCGCCAGCAGTGGCGAAGGCGCATGGCAAGATCGCCAGTTTCCTCAGTACCGACCCTGCGGCCTTCGCGGACTGGGCCGCGCGTGACATGATCCCGGTCGAAGGCTTCGTCACGCGGCCCGGCGTCTTTTCCGCCGACGGGGTCGACAAGGGTTCCGCCCTGCTGGCGGCGGCCCTGCCGCGCGACCTGAAGGGCAAGGTCGCCGACCTGGGCGCCGGCTGGGGATGGCTTTCGGCGCAGATCCTGACGCGCCCCGGTGTCAGCCTTCTGCACCTGGTCGAAGCGGACGCGGTGGCGCTGGATTGTGCCCGCCGCAACCTGACCGACCCGCGGGCGCAGTTCCATTGGGCCGATGCGACGAAATTCGCGCCGGGCCACAAGCTGGACGCCGTGGTGATGAACCCGCCCTTCCACGTCTCGCGCCTGGGGGATCCCGGGCTTGGCGTGGCGTTCATCCGCGCCGCAGCCGCGATGCTGGCGCCTTCGGGGCGGCTGATCATGGTGGCAAACCGGCACCTGCCTTATGAACAGACTCTGGCTGCCCTGTTCCGCCATGTCGAGGAGGTGGCGGGCGATGGCGGCTTCAAGGTGCTGGCCGCCGCGAATCCGATCCGGACCCGCGGCTGATCCGGTTCAGCGGTTCTTGAACTCGGGCTTGCGCTTCTCGGCGAAGGCGCGCATCCCTTCGCGGCGGTCCTCGGTGGCGAAGGTCGCGTAAAGCAGGCGGCGTTCCAGGTGGATGCCCTCGGCCAGATGGGTCTCATAGGCCTTGTTCACCGCCTCCTTGGCGATCATCACGATGGGTCGGGACGACGCGGCGATCTGCCCCGCAACCTCGATGGCGGTGGTCAGGTAATCCGCCAGCGGAAGCACGCGGCTGACCAGTCCATGCGCCAGTGCCTCGGCCGCCGAAAGGGTGCGGCCGGTCAGGATCATGTCCATCGCCAGCGCCTTGCCGACGATCCGGGTCAGCCGCTGGGTGCCGCCCGCACCCGGGATGACGCCGATCCGGGTTTCCGGCAGCGCAAAGCGTGCGGTTTCCGATGCGATGATCATGTCGCACATCATAGCCAACTCGCAGCCGCCGCCGACGGCATGGCCCGAAACGGCGGCGATGGTCGGCTTGCGGGCCGACGCGATGCGTTCCCAGCTGGCGGTGATGAAGTTTTCGGAAAAGACATCCATGAAGGTCTTTTCCTGGATCTCCTTGATGTCGGCGCCGGCCGCGAAGGCGCGGTCCGACCCGGTGACGACGATGGCCCCTACCGCATCGTCGGCTTCGAAGGCATCGACGGCGGCCGAGATCTCAGTGGTGATCTGGGTGTTCAGGGCGTTGAGCGCATCGGGCCGGTTCAGCGTGATGATGCCGACGCGGCCTTCGATACGGGTCAGGATGGTTTCATAGCTCATCTCGGGCTCCTTTGGGGAAGGGATCAGGCCGGGTCGGCAATGCGAATGACGACCTTTCCCAGCCGGTCGGGGTGTTCAAGCCGGTCGAACGCCTCCAGCGTGCGATCCAGCGGATAGACGCTGTCGATCCGTGGCCGGATCTTTCCCGCCACGAACAGCGCCAGAAGGCGGCGGAATTCCTCGACGTTGCTGGCGGTGGAGCCGTGGATCGACAGTTGCCGAACGAACAGACGGGCGATATCGGCGGAAGGATTGGCGCCCGTGGTCGCGCCGCAGGTTACCAGATGGCCGCCGCGGGTCAGCGCGCGCAGCGATGCCCCCCAGGTCTTCTCACCGACATTGTCGATCACCAGATCGACACCGTCGCCGCCGGTCAGCGCAAGAACCGCCTTGGCCACATCTGCGGCACGGTAGTCCACCGCCTCGATGCCTTCTGCGGCAAAATGCGCCATCTTGTCGGCACCCGTCGTCGTGACGATGACCCGCGCGCCCGCGCGCCGCGCCAGTTGCGCCGCCGCGTAGGACACGCCGCCGCCCGCGCCCTGCACCAGCACCGACATGCCCGGTCCTGCGGGCGCCTTGCCGAAGACCATCCGCCAGGCGGTCATGTAGGCCACCCCCAGCGCCGCCGCTTCATGAATGTCAGCCTCGCGCGGCAGGGCCATCACGGCGGTTTCGGGAACGGCGATGTATTCGGCAAAGGTGCCGTCGCGGTGTTCGCCAAGGATCCGGGCCGTGGTGCAAAGCGGCTGTTCGCCCGCAAGGCAGTGCCGGCAGGTGCCGCAGAATTCATAAGGGTAAAGAATGACCCGGTCGCCCACGGCGAAGTGCGATCCTGCCCCCGTCTCGGCAACCTCGCCCACGCCGTCGATGCCCATCACCTGTGGCAGGCTGTGGGTGATGCCCGCCCCCGAATCGCGCATGTAGAGATCGACGCGGTTGACCGAAGCGGCCAGCATCCGGACCAGAACCTGTCCGGGTCGAAGATCGGGCTTCGGGTGGTCGCGGAACGCCGCCCCGTCGCGGCCCCGACCTGTCAGGACTATCGCCTTCATGCGTCTTTCTCCCTGCTGCGGAATATGGAAACCTATTGCTATTGACTAGGCAAGTGGCTGGACGGAAAGGTTATGGAAATCCTGCTCTGACTGCGGTTGACCGAACGATTCGGAAGAATCGCCGCTGTTGCGGTATGGATTATTTGGCAATATATTACCATAAATTCCGGAGGAGGACCCATGCCGCTTGATCTTGAGACCCGGACCCAGCTGATCGAAACCATCCGCCGTTTCGTGGATGAACGCCTGATCCCGCGCGAAGCTGAAGTCGCCGATACCGATGCGATGCCGGCCGACATCATCCAGGAAATGCGCGAACTGGGGCTGTTCGGCCTGTCCATTGCCGAGGAGTTCGGCGGCCTGGGCCTGAACATGGAAGAAGAGGCGCTGCTGATCTTCGAACTGGGCCGCGCCGCCCCGGCCTTCCGGTCGATGTTCGCCACCAACGTCGGCATCGGCAGTCAGGGTATTGCCATCGACGGCACGCCCGAGCAGAAGGCGAAGTACCTGCCGCGCCTTGCCTCGGGCGAGTTGATCGGTTCCTTCGCCCTGACCGAGCCCGAGGTCGGTTCCGATGCGGGCAGCGTCAAGACGACGGCGCGCCGCGAGGGGGATTTCTACGTCCTGAACGGCACCAAGCGGTTCATCACCAATGCACCCCACGCCGGACTGTTCACCGTGATGGCCCGCACCAACCCCGAGGTGAAGGGCGCCGGCGGCGTTTCGGCCTTCGCGGTCGAGGCGGGGACGCCGGGCCTGTCGACCGGCAAGCCCGAACGCAAGATGGGGCAGCAGGGCGCGCATGTCTGCGACGTGATCTTCGACAACTGCCGCATTCCCGCCGACGCGCTGATCGGCGGCAAGGAGGGGCAGGGCTTCAAGACCGCGATGAAGGTGCTGGACAAGGGTCGCCTGCATATCGCCGCCGCCTGCACCGGTCTGGCCGAACGGATCATCGACGACATGATGGCCTATGCGGTCGGCCGCAAGCAGTTCGGCAAGGCGATCGCCGAATTCCAGTTGCTGCAAGCCATGTTCGCCGACAGCAAGGCCGAGGCGCTGGCCGCCCGCGCGCTGGTTCTGGATTCTGCCCGCCGCCGGGACGCGGGGGAAGATGTCTCGGTTGCCGCCGCATCGGCGAAGATGTTCGCATCGGAAATGGTGGGCCGCGTCGCGGACCGTAACGTGCAGGTGCACGGCGGTTCGGGCTACATCAAGGACTACCGCGCTGAACAGCTGTTCCGCGATGCGCGTCTGTTCCGCATCTATGAAGGCACGACCCAGATCCAGCAGACGATCATCGCCAAGGCCATGATCGCGGAAACCCGCGCGAAGCTGGGCCTCTGATCACTCGATGGCGGCGGGGTCCGAAGCCTCGCCGCCCTGCTGCTCCTCGATGCTGCGCATGTTGCGGCGGAATACGTCCAGGTAATGCAGCGCATGGACCAGGTCGTTGACCGACAGTCCCTTCATCGCTTCCTTGTAAAACCCCGAAATCTCGGACTGCATGTCCGACCAGCGTTTCCAGCCTTCGGGCGTCAGCTTGATCAGACGCGAGCGGTTGTCCTCGGGATCGATGGCGCGTTCGACCAAGCCGCGGGCTTCCATCCGCGACAGCACGCCGGTCAGGTTCTGCCGGCTGACCATCAGCAACGATGCCAGATCCCCGACGGCGATCCCCTGCGCCCAGCGTTCCCGCACCAGGGCGCCGAGAATCGCCCATTGCTGTGTCGTGACCTGATGCCGCTCCAGCGCCTTGGTGCCGGTTTTGTTCAGCATGTTCGCGCACTGGTAGAGACGGAAGGCGAACCGGTTGGTCAGCCCGTCGTAAAGCAGGGTCGAAGTGTCAATGTCTTGCGCCATTGCTGCAATCTGGGTCCGCAGTGCCCGAAGGTCAAGCGCCAAATCCCGCTCAGACTGACCACCGCTTTTTTGTAAAGTAGTTGACATAAATATCGACGCGGATGTATTCCTGTCCTTGGAGGCCAGCCTGGAGAATCGAAGCGGATGATCGCTTTGCAGATGCAGCATTTTCATGCTGCGGAGCGCTGATTTCCATTGGCAGAATTTTTTTGGAGGATCATCCGTGAAAGGGCTTAAAGGGAAAGTAGTTGTCGTAACCGGCGGCGGTGGCGGCATCGGCTCGGCAACCTGCCTGCGCTTCGCCGAAGAAGGATCGCGCGTGGTCGTGGCCGACATCAACGCGGCCGCGGCGCAAGGCGTTGTCGACCAGATCAAGGCGACGGGCGGCGATGCGACGACGATGGTCGTCGACCTGACCAATTTCGAAGCCACGGGCGAGGCTGTCGCGAAGATCGAGGCCGACTTCGGCCCCATCGAGATCCTCGTCAACAACGCTGGCTGGGATCTGTTCGTGCCGTTCCTGAAGTCCGAGCCGAACTTCTGGAACAAGCTGATCGACATCAACCTGCGCGCCGTGCTGAACATCACCTTCCCGGTGCTGACCCGCATGGTCGAACGCAAGTCGGGTCGCGTCGTGTCGATCGCGTCTGACGCCGGTCGCGGCGGTTCGTCGGGTGAATCGGTCTATTCGGCCTGCAAGGCGGGTGTGATCGCCTTCTCGAAGACGCTGGCCCGCGAAAACTCGCGCCACGGCATCACGTTCAACTGCGTCTGCCCCGGCGTGACGGAAACCGGCATGCTGGAAACCTTCATGGAAAGCGCCGGCAACAAGGAAAAGCTGCGCGACGCCTTCACCAAGGCCGTTCCGCTGGGCCGTCTGGGCAAACCGGAAGACCTGCCGGGCGCCATCCTCTTTTTCGCCTCCGACGACGCTTCGTTCATCACCGGCCAGGTGATTTCGGTGTCCGGCGGCCTGACCATGCACGGGTGATCTGATGAAATACGAAGACATTCTCTATGACGTGAAGGACGGCGTGGCGACGATCACCATCAACCGTCCCGAAAAGATGAACGCCTTCCGCGGCCAGACCTGCGAAGAGCTGATCCACGCCTTCAACAAGGCCGGCTGGGACAAGAAGATCGGCGTGATCGTCCTGACCGGCGCGGGCGAAAAGGCGTTCTGCACCGGCGGCGATCAGTCGGCCCACGAAGGCCAGTACGACGGCCGGGGCACCATCGGCCTGCCGATGGAAGACCTGCACACCATCATCCGCGACGTGCCGAAGCCGGTCATCGCGAAGGTGCGCGGCTATGCCGTCGGCGGCGGCAACGTCCTGTGCACGATCTGCGACTTCACCATCGCCGGTGAAAGCGCCCAGTTCGGTCAGGTCGGCCCGAAGGTCGGCTCGGTCGACCCGGGCTTCGGCACCGCTTTCCTGGCCCGCGTGGTGGGCGAGAAGAAAGCCCGCGAGATCTGGTACATGTGCCGCCGCTACAAGGCGCAGGAAGCCCTGGCCATGGGGCTGGTGAACGCGGTCTATCCCGATGACCAGCTTGACGCCGAAGTCGACAAGTGGTGCGCCGAGATCATGGAGAAGTCGCCGACCGCGATCGCCCTGGCCAAGCGCAGCTTCAACATGGACACCGAACACCAGCGCGGCATTGCCGGCATGGGGATGTTCGCCCTGTCGATGTACTACGATACCGACGAATCCAAGGAAGGCGGCATCGCCTTCAAGGAAAAGCGCAAACCCGACTTCCGCAAGTTCAACCGCTGACGGATGTCGTGACGGCAGGCGCGGCCAAGCGCCTGCCGTTGCGCTGACGGGCACCTGATATTCCTGCGTCCCTTGCGGGCGCGACACCGCCAAGGCGCGCAGCCGAAGGCATCCATGACAGATCACGCCTCACCGGCCCTCAGGCGCGGCAGGATGTTGGAGACACGCATGAAAACGATTTTCGATACCGAAGAGCTGAGCCAGATCCGCGACACGGCGCGCAAGTTCGCGCAGGACCGCGTTGCGCCGGGCTACCTGCAGCGCGAACGCGAAGGCAAGTTCGATATGGGCCTGCTGCGCGACATGGGTTCGCTGGGCCTGATCGCCCCGGAACTGCCCGAGGAATTCGGTGGCATGGGCGCCGAATACATGTATTCCGGCGTGATCATCGAAGAAATTGCCCGCGCCGACTTCACCTTCGGATATTCCTCGCTCCTGGCCTCGCTGAACGGCAACATCCTGGCGAAATTCGCGCGCAAGGAAATCGCTGCGGAATGGCTGAACAAGCTGACTGCCGGGGAAATCATGCTGTCGATCGCGCTGACCGAGCCGAAAGGTGGGTCGGATGCGGCAAACCTTGGCCTGCGGATGGAGCGGGATGGCGACCATTACATCCTGAATGGCGAAAAGACCTCGATCTCGGCCAACCAGCTGTCTGCGGGCACCGTCCTGTTCGCGCGCACCGGCAAGCCCGAGGAAAAGGCCCATGGCGTGTCGGCGATCCTAGTGCCGATGGACCTGCCGGGGATCACCACCTCGAAATTCTCGAACATGGGCCAGAACTCGGTCGGTCATGGCTCGATCTGGTTCGATAACGTGCGCGTCCCTGCGGAATACCTGCTGGGCGAAGAAGGCCGCGGGTTCGTGCAGGTCATGCAAGGCTTCGACTTCTCGCGCTCGCTCATCGGTCTGCAATGCGTGGGCGTGGCCCAGCAGTCGCTCGACGAAACCTGGGCCTACATCGGCGAGCGGAAGGCCTTCGGCAAGCCGCTGGGGGCATTCCAGGGCGTGTCGCACCAGCTGGCCGATTTTGAAACCCGGCTGGCTGGCGCGCGCCTGCTCAGCATGAACGCGCTGTGGCTGAAGGACAACAACCTGCCCCATACCGCCGAAGCCGCGATGACCAAATGGTGGCCGCCGCTGCTGGCCTATGAGGCGATCCACGCCTGCCTGCTGATCCACGGCCACGCCGGTTACGCCGACACCCTGCCGTTCCAGCAGCGCCTGCGGGACGTGCTGGGCCTGCAGATCGGCGACGGTACCGCGCACATCATGAAAAACATCATCGCGCGCGAGCGGGCGGGCCGCGCCGCCACCGCCGGCTGAGCCGACACCATTTCACGACGGGAGGAGACCGACATGACCAAGTTTGACGCCATCCTGATTGCTCCGCGCAAGGCGGCGATGGAGGCGCAGGGCCACTGGCGCAACAAGACAGTCGACGATTATTTCGACGATTGCCTTGCCACGGTGCCGAACAAGATGGCACTCAGCTCGGTCACTGTCGCAACCGGTGAACGCCGCGACCTGACCTTCGCGGAGCTTGACCTGATGGCGGACCGCGCCGCGATCGGGCTCCGCAAGCTTGGCGTCGGGCGCGAGGATGTCGTGACCTGCCAGCTGCCCAACAGCTGGCAGTTCGTGGCGACCTACCTGGCCTGTTCGCGGATCGGTGCGGTCTTCAATCCCGTCATGCACATCTTCCGCGAACACGAACTGGGCTTCATGCTGCGGCACGGTGAAAGCAAGGTCTTCATCGTTCCGAAACTGTTCCGAAACTTTGACCACGAGGCGATGGCCGAGGGGCTGAAGCGGGATCTGCCGGACCTGAAGCACATCGTCGTCATGGGCGGTGCAGGCGCGAACAATTTCGATGCTCTGCTATCGAACCCGGCTTTCGATGCCGAACGCGGCAGCCTGTCGAAGGCCGACCGGCTGGCGCCGAACGACGTGGCGCAGCTGATCTACACTTCGGGCACCACGGGTGAACCGAAGGGTGTCATGCACACCGCCAACACGATGTATTCGAACCTGATTCCCTTCAGCGAACGCCTTGGCCTCGGAACGGACGACGTGATTCTCATGGCCTCGCCGATGGCCCACCAGACCGGGTTCATGTACGGGCTGCTGATGCCCGTCTACCTGAAGGCCCATGCGATCCTGATGGACAGCTGGGATCGGCTTCTGGCCGCAAGGATCGTGGAATCCGACAAGGTTTCGTTCACGATGGCCTCGACGCCGTTCCTGATGGACCTCTCCTCGGCCGTCGAGGAACTGAAATCCGATCCGGCTTCGCTGAAGATCTTCCTTTGCGCCGGGACCGCGATCCCGGGGCCGGTGGTCGAACGCGCGCAGAACACCCTGGGCGCCAAGATCGTCTCGGCCTGGGGCATGACGGAAAATGGCGCGGTGACGGTCGTGTCGCCCGCAGATCCCGACTCGCGTTCGGTGCAGACCGATGGCTTCCCGCTGCCGGGAATGGAGATCCAGATCCGCGGCAAGCATGGCGAGGCCCTTGGCCCGAACGAGGAGGGTGAACTTTACGTTCGCGGCTGCTCGAATTTCGGCGGCTACCTGAAGCGCCCCAATCTGAACAACGTCGACGATGACGGCTGGTTCGACACCGGCGACATCGCGCGCCAGGATGCCCAGGGCTACATCCGCATCTGCGGACGTTCGAAGGACATCATCATCCGCGGTGCCGAGAATATCCCGGTGATCGAAGTGGAATCGATCCTCTTCAAGCATCCGGCCATCGCCTCTGTGGCCATCGTCGGCTATCCCGATGAACGTCTTGGCGAACGCGCCTGCGCCTTCGTGACGCTGAAGCCGGGCCAGAGCTTCGACTTCGACGAGATGAAACGGTTCCTTGGGGAGCACCACGTTGCAATCCAGTACTGGCCCGAGCGGCTGGAACTGCGCGATGCGCTGCCCGCGACCGCCTCGGGCAAGATCCAGAAGTTCGCGCTGCGCAAGACGCTGCGGGATGAGGCCGGCCTGGTCTGAGCCTTCGTGCCAAGCGGGAAGGGGGCCGGGCCGCGCGTCCGGTCGCCCTTCTGTCCACAGACCTCTTGATGCGTTTTCAACCCCTTCCTGAAGGCAGGTCCTCCATGTCCGTTACGCACCAGATCGCCGATGACATCTGCATCATCACGCTCGACAATCCACCCGTGAACGTCATCGGCGCGGCGGTGCGGACGGGCCTTCTGGCCGCGATCGAGGCGGCCGAGGCCGCGGGCGTTTCGAAGGTGATCGTGACCGGGGCAGGGGGCGTGTTTGCCGCGGGGGCAGACGCGAAGGAGTTCGGCAGCGCGCCCGTCCCGCCGCATCTGCCCGAGGTGCTGGCGCGTCTGGCGAAACTGCCGGCCATCGCGGCAATATCGGGCGCGGCCCTTGGTGGCGGGCTGGAAATCGCGCTGGCCTGCCGGGTGCGGATCGCCCATCCCGGGGCGACCCTCGGCCTGCCGGAAGTGACGCTGGGCGTCATTCCCGGCGCGGGTGGCACGCAGCGCTTGCCGCGCGTGGTGGGGCTGGCCAACGCCCTTGGCCTGATCCCGGAAGGCCGGGTCATTGGCGCGGCCGAAGCCCGGCGGATCGGTCTGGTTGACCAGATCGCCGAAGATCCGCTGCAAGCGGCGCTGGCGCTGGAGGTCGGGGCGCTTGCCGCCACCATTGGCGCCGACGACCGTCCCGCGCCTGCCGCGGACGAAGCCGCCATCGAGGCGGCGCGGGCGACCGCGCGCAAGCGCATGGCCGGCCAGACCGCGCCGGCCATCGCCATCGACCTTGTCGCGGCCTCGACCAGGCTGCCTCTGGCCGAGGGCCTCCAGCAGGAGCGTGCGGCGTTCCTCGGCCTGCGCAGTTCGGATCAGGCGGCGGCGCTGCGCCATGTCTTCTTCGCCGAACGGGCAGCGATGAGCCGGGGCAAGGACTTCGGCCCGAAACCCTCCCCCATGACCACCGCCGTCGTCGTGGGCGGCGGCAACATGGGCGCCTCCATCGCCTACGCGCTGGGGACGATCGGCCTGTCTGTCACGCTGGTCGAAACCGATGCCGCCGGGGTGGAGCGGGCGCGGGCGAATGTGTCCCGGCTGTTCGATGACGCTGTTTCCCGGGGAAAGTCCGACGCCGAGAGCGCCGCCCGCCAACTGGCCGAACGGTTCCGCTTCGTGCAGGGCTATGACGACCTGCCCGCCGCCGACATCGCCATCGAGGCTGCTTTCGAGGATCTGGGAGTCAAGAAGGCGATCTTTGCCGCGCTGGACAAGGCGCTTCCGGAAACCACGGTTCTGGCCACCAATACTTCCTACCTGGACGTGAACGCGATTTTCGAAGGCATCCGCGCGCCCGGCCGGGTTCTGGGAATGCACTTCTTCAGCCCGGCCCACGTGATGAAGTTGCTTGAAGTCGTCCGCGCCGCCCAGACAAGCCAGGACACCCTTGCCCGGGCCTTCGCGCTGGCCTCGCGGCTGAAGAAGATCCCGGTTGAGGCGGGGGTCTGCGATGGCTTCATCGGCAACCGCATCCTGACCCGCTATCGCCAGACCACCGACATCCTGCTGATCGAGGGGGCGCTTCCGGCGCAGATCGACGCGGCGCTCGAAGGTTTCGGCATGGCGATGGGCCCTTACGCGGTGCAGGACCTGTCGGGGCTCGACATCGCCTATGCCAACCGGCAGCGCAAGAACCTGCGCGCCCAGCCGGGCATCCGTTACATTCCCATCGCCGACCGCATGGTCGAAGATGCGAAACGCCTTGGCCGCAAGACCAACGCCGGCTGGTATGACTACGACGGGCGCAGCCGCAAGGCTTCCGCGCTGGTCGATGACCTGGTGCGCCAGGTTTCTGCCGAAAAAGGCATCGTGCGCCGTGATTTCGACGCCAGCCAGATCGTCGACCGCGCGATCCTTTCGATGATCGAGGAAGGGTTGCAGATCCTGGACGAAGGCATCGCCAAGCGGCCGGCCGACATCGATCTGGTGATGGTCCACGGCTATGCGTTCCCGCGCTGGCGTGGCGGGCCGATGCACCTGGCGGACCGGATGGGCCTGCCCGAGGTGCGTGCCCGCATCGCCGCATTGGCGGCCGAAGATCCCCTGTCCTGGCGCGTGCCGCCGATTCTGGATCGCCTGATCGCCGAAGGGCGTCCCTTGTCCGCCCTGAACTGACGCGCCCCTGCAAAGGAACACCGACATGACCGATGCCTTCATCTGTGACTACATCCGCACCCCGATCGGCCGCTACGGCGGCGCCTTGGCGCAGGTCCGCGCCGACGATCTGGGGGCGGTTCCGATGGCTGAGCTGCTGCGCCGCAACCCGCAGCTTGATCCGGCCGCCATCGAGGAGGTCTGGTATGGCTGCGCCAACCAGGCCGGAGAGGACAACCGCAACGTCGCGCGCATGTCGCTGCTGCTGGCGGGTCTGCCCGACACCGTGCCGGGCGTGACGGTGAACCGGCTTTGCGGTTCGGGGATGGAGGCCGTCGCCGCCGCCGCCCGCGCCATCAAGGCGGGCGAAGTCGAACTGGCCATCGCCGGCGGCGTCGAAAGCATGACCCGCGCCCCCTTCGTGATGCCAAAGGCCACCTCGGCCTTTTCGCGGGCCAATGAAGTGGCCGATACGACCATTGGCTGGCGCTTCGTGAACCCGAAGATGAAGGCGCAGTATGGCATCGATTCGATGCCAGAAACCGCCCAGAACCTGGCCGATGACCATGCGATCAGCCGCGCCGAGCAGGACGCCTTTGCCCTGGCTTCGCAGCAGAAGGCGGGGGCCGCGCAGGCGAATGGCCGGTTCGCCGCGGAAATCGTTCCGGTGACGGTGGAACTGGGCCGCGGCAAGACTGCCATCGTCTCGCAGGACGAACATCCCCGCGGCGACACAAGTCCCGAGGATCTGGCCCGGCTGAAGCCCATCACACGCCCCGACGGTTCGGTGACGGCCGGGAACGCGTCGGGCGTCAACGATGGTGCGGCGGCCTTGATCATCGCCAGCCGCGCGGCGGCCGAACGGCACGGGCTGAAGCCGATGGCCCGGATCCTCGGCGCGGCCTCGGCCGGGGTTGCCCCGCGGATCATGGGCTACGGTCCGGTGCCGGCGGTAAGGAAACTGCTGGCCCAGAACGGGCTGACCGTGGCCGACCTGTCGGTCATCGAGTTGAACGAAGCCTTCGCTGCACAGGGCCTTGCCGTGCTGCGGGGGCTGGAGATCGCGCCGGACGATGCGCGCCTGAATCCGAACGGTGGCGCGATCGCACTGGGTCATCCGCTGGGCATGTCGGGCGCGCGCATCACGGGTTCGGCGGCGCTGGAACTGGTAAGGAATGGCGGCCGCTACGGTCTTGCGACCATGTGCGTGGGCGTGGGGCAGGGCGTTGCCCTTCTGATCGAGCGCGTTTGAGGAAGGAAAGAAGTCATGAAGGTATTGGTGCCCGTGAAGCGGGTGATTGACTACAACGTGAAGGTTCGCGTGAAGGCGGACGGGTCGGGCGTGGATCTGGCGAACGTGAAGATGTCGATGAACCCGTTCGACGAGATCGCGGTCGAGGAGGCGATCCGTCTGAAGGAGAAGGGTGTCGCGTCCGAGATCGTGGTGGTGTCGGTGGGGGTGAAGCAGGCGCAGGAGACGCTGCGGACGGCTCTGGCGATGGGGGCCGACCGGGCGATCCTGATCGAGGCGGCGTCGGACGTGCACACCGACATCGAGCCGCTGGCGGTGGCGAAGCTTCTGGCGGCGGTGGTGCGCGACGAACAGCCCGGGCTGGTGCTGGCGGGCAAGCAGGCGATCGACAACGACATGAACGCCACCGGCCAGATGCTGTCGGCGCTTCTGGGCTGGAGCCAGGCGACCTTCATCTCGGAGCTGTCGATCGAGGGCGAGAGCGCCACGGTGACGCGTGAGGTCGACGGGGGCCTGCAGACCATCAAGGT
Organism: Rhodobacteraceae bacterium QY30; assembly: GCA_002356635.1. GTDB lineage: Bacteria > Pseudomonadota > Alphaproteobacteria > Rhodobacterales > Rhodobacteraceae > QY30. The sequence goes on along the minus strand of CP023454.1, from coordinate 2,705,188 downwards.
CAAGCTGCCGGCGATCGTGACGGTCGACCTGCGCCTGAACGAGCCGCGCTATGCCTCGCTGCCGAACATCATGAAGGCCAAGAAGAAGCCGCTGGAGGAGAAGACCGCGGCGGATTACGGCGTCGATGTCACGCCGCGCCTGACGGTGGTGAAGACGACCGAGCCCGCGGGCCGCAAGGCCGGGGTGAAGGTCGGCTCGGTCGACGAGCTGATCGCGAAACTGAAAGACGAAGCGGGGGTGATCTGAGATGGCGGTTCTTCTGCTGGCGGATGTGAATGGCGGCCACCTGGCGACGGATGCGGTGGCCAAGACGGTGGCGGCCGTGAAGCCCCTGGGCGAGGTGCATGTCCTGGTGCTGGGTCCGGCCGCGGCGGCGGCCGAGGCGGCGAAGCTCGAGGGCGTGGCCAAGGTGCTGCATGCCGAGGACGCGGGCCACGGCCTGGCGGAACCTGCGGCGGCGCTGATCGCCGGTCTGGCGGGCGGTTACAGCCACATTGCCGGGGCCTCGACGGCCTATGCGAAAAACGTGCTGCCGCGGGTGGCGGCGCTTCTCGACGTGATGGTGCTGTCGGATGTGACGGCGGTGATCGATGCCGACACCTTCGAACGGCCGATCTATGCCGGCAACGCCATCCAGACGGTGAAATCGGCCGACAAGGTCAAGGTCTTCACCGTGCGCGGCGCGAACTTCACCGCCGTGGGCCAGGGCGGTTCGGCCCCGGTCGAGGCGGCGGCGGCGGCGGCCGATTCCGGGCTGTCGGCCTGGGTCGAGGACAAGGTGGCCTCGAGCGACCGGCCGGAGCTGACCTCGGCGAAGATCGTCGTCTCGGGCGGCCGCGGCGTCGGCTCGGAAGCGGACTTCAAGCTGATCGAGGCGCTGGCCGACAAGCTGGGTGCCGCGGTGGGCGCCAGCCGCGCGGCGGTCGACAGCGGCTATGCGCCGAACGACTGGCAGGTCGGCCAGACCGGCAAGGTGGTGGCGCCGGCGCTTTACATCGCGGTGGGCATCTCGGGGGCGATCCAGCACCTGGCCGGGATGAAGGACTCGAAGGTCATCGTCGCCATCAACAAGGACGAGGAGGCGCCGATCTTCCAGGTGGCCGACTACGGCCTGGTGGGCGACCTCTTCACCCTGGTGCCGGAACTGACCGGCAAGCTCTGATCGACCGCCCCTATCGGCAGGACATGGGGAAAACGGGCGCCAAAAGGCGCCCGTTTTTCATTGCGCGGAACGGCCGGCGTGGACTGGAAAATCCGTTCCCGAATCGGCGGAATGCAGAGAAAGAACCGGCTGCGCGCGTCTGGGTCCAGGTGAGGCCTGAGTGCCCGGTTTCCACGCAGGCATCTGAAATAAAAATGCTTTTCGTCCATCCGCCCGGCCGCGGGGTGGAAAAATAACTTCCAAAATCACGACGAAAAAAGCCGTAATTTTTCTCTTGATAATAACGACCTTCTCCGTCGAGATTATACCCGCAGGCCGACACCCGGCCACGGATGGAGCAAGGACCATGACGACCGTTTTCCTTCACGGCCGCGATGCGGCGAACCAGGATGCCAAGTCCGGCCGCAAGATGCGCGCCCGTCTTGGCGCGGCGGCCATCGCGCTGATCGCGCTGGCGCTGCCGGCTGCGGCACAATTGCTTCTGAACGTCAGCTACGACCCGACCCGCGAGCTTTACCGGGACATCAACGACGCCTTCGCCAAGGACTGGGTCGCCAAGGGCAATCCCGCGCCGAAGATCGAAACCTCGCACGGTGGATCGGGCGCGCAGGCGCGGGCGGTGATCGACGGTCTGAAGGCACAGGTCGTGACGCTGGCGCTGGCATCCGACATCGACAAGATCGCCAAGGCAGGGCAACTGCCCGAGGACTGGCAGGGCAAGCTGCCACACAACTCCTCACCCTATACCTCGACCATCGTCTTCCTGGTGCGCGAAGGCAACCCGAAGGGCATCAAGGACTGGGGCGACCTGATCGCCGACGGCGTCGAAGTCATCACCCCGAACCCCAAGACCTCGGGAGGGGCGCGCTGGAACTACCTGGCGGCCTGGGCCTGGGCCGAAAAGAACGGCAAGGATCCGAAGGAATTCGTGAAGGCGCTTTACACCCATGTTCCGGTCCTGGACACCGGGGCGCGCGGCTCGACCACGACCTTCGCGCAGCGCGGTATCGGTGACGTGCTGCTGGCCTGGGAAAACGAGGCTTACCTGGCGCAGAAGGAACTGGGCGAGGATCAGTTCGACATCGTCGTGCCCAGCGTCTCGGTCCTGGCGGAACCCCCGGTGGCGCTGGTCGAAGGCAACATCGAGAACGACGATCAGCGCAAGCTGGCCGATGCCTACCTGCAATTCCTGTATTCGCCGGAAGGCCAGGCCATCGCCTACAAGAACTACTACCGCGCTTGGGATGCGTCGAAGGCCAGCCCCGAGGATGTGGCGCGTTTCCCGAAGCTTGACTTGGTCGACATCGCCTCGTTCGGCGGTTGGGCCAAGGTACAGCCCGAGCATTTCGGCGACGGCGGCATCTTCGACCAGATCTACACGGCCAAATGATGCGCCCCGTCGTGAACAAGTCCCCCATGCCCGGCTTCGGGCTGGGCATGGGGATCACGCTGACCCTGCTCTCGCTTGTGGTGCTGCTGCCGATCGCGGCACTGCTGGTCAAGGGGGCGGGGCTTGGCCTTGCCGGTCTGTGGGCGGTGGCCAGCGGTGAGCGGGTGGTTGCGTCCTTGGCGCTGTCCTTCCGGCTGTCGCTGATCGCGGCGCTGTTCAACCTGGTCTTTGGCGTGCTGCTGGCCTGGGTGCTCAGCCGCTATCGCTTTCCGGGGCGGCGGCTGCTGGACGCGGCGGTCGATCTGCCCTTTGCGCTGCCCACGGCCGTGGCCGGCATCGCGCTGACCGCGCTTTACGCGCCGAACGGAGTGTTCGGAAGCCTGGCCAAGACCTTCGGCGCCCGGATCGCCTATACCGAATGGGGTATCCTGATCGCGCTGATCTTCGTGGGCCTGCCTTTCGTCACCCGGACCGTGCAGCCGGTGGTGGAAGAGATCGAGCGTGAGGTCGAGGAAGCCTCGGCAACGCTGGGCGCCAGCCGCCTTTATACCCTGCGCCGGGTCATCATGCCGATGCTGGCACCCGCCGCGCTGACCGGTTTTGCCCTCGCGCTGGCGCGGTCGGTCGGGGAATATGGCTCGGTCATCTTCATCGCGGGAAACATCCCGATGAAGACCGAAATCGCACCCTTGCTGATCGTCATCCGCCTGGAAGAGTTCGACTACAACGGCGCGGCGGCCATCGGGATCGCCATGCTGACCATTTCCTTCACGCTGCTGCTGGCCATCAACGCCGTGCAGGTCTGGACCCGCCGGAGGATCGGCTATGTCTGATGTTTCTTTCACCCGGTCGGAAGTCCGGCCCGCCTACCGGAAGGCCGCCGATGAAACGCCGCTGGTGAAGGCCGTGCTGGTGCTTCTGGTCGTGGCGGTGCTGGCGGTTCTGCTGTTCGCGCCCCTGCTGGCCGTCTTTGCCGAGGCGCTGGCCGATGGCCTGGGCGCGTCCCTTGCGGCGCTGTCCCAGCCCGAGGCCCGATCGGCAATCTGGCTGACGCTGGCGGTGACGGGGGTGGCCGTCCCGATGAACGCCATCTTCGGGATCGCGGCGGCCTGGACGATCACCAAGTTCGATTTTCGCGGCAAGGCGCTTCTGCTGACACTGATCGATCTGCCGTTCTCGGTTTCTCCGGTGGTGGCGGGCCTGTGCCTTGTCCTGCTGCTGGGGGCCAATTCCAGCCTTGGCGGCTGGCTGGTCGCTTCGGGGGTTCCCGTGATCTTTGCGCTTCCGGGGATCATCCTGGCCACCATGTTCGTGACGTTTCCCTTCGTGGCCCGCGAACTGGTGCCGGTGATGATCGAACAGGGCAAGGCCGAGGAGGAGGCCGCGCTGACGCTGGGTGCGGGCGGATGGCGCGTGTTTCGCACCGTGACGCTGCCGAACATCCGCTGGGCGCTGCTCTATGGCGTTCTGCTGTGCAACGCCCGCGCGATGGGGGAATTCGGCGCCGTGGCGGTGGTGTCGGGCAAGATTCGTGGCGAGACGGCGACGATGCCGATCACCATCGAGATGATGTACAACGAATATCTTTCCGTGGCCGCCTTCAGCATGGCCGCCCTGCTGGCGCTTCTGGCGCTGGTGACGCTGGTGCTGAAATCGCTGCTGGAATGGCGCTATGCGGACCAGTTGTCCGCTTCGGCGCGGCATTAAGGGGACCGGACATGCAGATCGAGATTGATGAGATTTCCAAGGAATTCGGGCCGACCGCCGCGCTGCATCCCGTCAGCCTGTCGATCCCCTCGGGGGCGCTGGTGGCGCTGCTGGGGCCGTCCGGGTCGGGCAAGACCACGCTTCTGCGGATTCTCGGGGGGCTGGAATATCCTTCCTCGGGACGGGTCATGTTCGACGGCCGCGATGCCACCGGGCTGACCGTGCAGGATCGGCGCGCGGGCTTTGTCTTTCAGTCTTACGCGCTGTTCCGGCACATGACGGTGTTTGAAAACATCGCCTACGGCCTGCGCGCCCGGCCCCGGCGGGAGCGCCCGAACGAGGCCGAGATCACCCGCCGCGTAAACCGCCTGCTGGACCTGATCCAGTTGCCCGAAATCGGAAAACGCTATCCCTCGCAACTGTCGGGCGGGCAGCGGCAGCGGGTGGCGCTGGCCCGTGCCCTGGCGATCGAGCCGCGGGTGTTGCTGCTGGACGAGCCGTTCGGGGCGCTCGATGCCCGAGTCCGCAAGGAACTGCGCCAGGGCCTGCGGGAAATCCATGACGCCACGGGGCTGACCACGGTTTTCGTGACCCACGACCAGGACGAGGCGATGGAACTGGCAGACCGCGTGGTCGTCATGTCGATGGGCCGCATCGAACAGGTCGGACGCCCGGCCGACATCCGCACCCGACCCGCCACCGAGTTCGTGCGGGAATTCATCAGCGCCTGATCCGGCAGGCGGGGTGCGCATCACAATGCCGTCCTGCCGTTGCCCCAGTCATGACACAGGGGCGCGGTCAACTCCGACTCGGGGGCCGGTCTCGCGGCCAATGGCAGAAGTCGGGAACGGCAGATGGACAACGTCACAGGCGCGCAGGAACCGGACGGCGGTGTGCAGCAGGCCCCGGCAATCACGCCGGTCTTGCTTTGCGGCGGATCCGGGACGCGGCTTTGGCCGGTGTCGCGCGCCGACATGCCGAAGCAGTTCGCGCGGCTGGGGCCGGGACCGACGCTGTTTCAGGAAACGCTGTCGCGCATCACCCGGGCCGGGTTCGACAAGCCGATCCTTGTAACCAGCGCCCGCCACCGCTTCCTGGCGGCCGAGCAGGCAGAAGGCATGGGTCTGGAACCCGACGTGCTGGTCGAACCGCAGCCCCGCAACACGGCCGCGGCGGCGCTGGCGGCGGCGCTGTGGATTGCACGGGAAGATCCGAACCGGCTGATGCTGATCCTGCCTTGCGATCACCATATCCCCGATGCGGACAGCTTTGCCGCGACCGTCGCCTACGGCGCCATGGCGGCGCGGTCAGGCCGGATCGTCACCTTCGGCGTCACCCCGACGCGGCCCGAAACCGGCTACGGCTGGATCCAGCCCGCACCGCTTCCGCGCCGGGATGGCACGCTGCCCCTTGCGCGGTTTGTCGAAAAACCCGAAGCGGACCGCGCGATGCGGATGTTCCGGTCCGGGAAATATCTGTGGAACATGGGCGTGTTCCTCTGCACCGCCCGCACCTTGATCGACGCCTTCGGCCGCTATGCCCCCGGTTATGTCGCGCCGCTGCGCATGGCGGTGCGCCGCGCCCGTCACGACCTGGGCTTCCTGCGCCTGGACGAGGCGTCCTTCTCGGCGGCCGGCTGTGAATCGCTGGATGTCGCGGTTATGGAAAAGGCCAACAACCTGTCGGTCCTGCGCTTCGATGGCCTTTGGTCCGACATGGGCGACTGGGACGCAGTCGGTCGGCTTGCGACCGAGGCCGCGCCCGACGACAAGGGCACGATGGCCATCGACTGCGAAGACACGGTGCTGCGCGCCGAGGGGACCGGAATTGCGTTGGTGGGCATCGGCCTGTCGAACGTTATTGCCATTGCCACGCCCGATGCCGTGCTGGTCGCCGACCGCAGCCGCGCGCAGGATGTGAAGCTGGCCGTCGCCGCCCTGCAGGAAAGGGGCGCGTCGCAGGCCGATCATGCGCCCCGTGCCCTGCGTCCCTGGGGCAGCTTCGAGGTCCTGACCGAGGGTGCGGGCTTCAAGGTCAAGCGGATCACCGTGCTGCCGGGCGCGCGCCTGTCGCTGCAAAGCCATGACCATCGCGCCGAACATTGGGTGCTGGTCGCCGGTGAAGCGCTGGTCACGAATGGCGACAGCGAAAGCCGCCTGCTGCCGAACCAGTCCACCTATATCCCTGCCGGGCAGGTGCACCGCCTGGCCAATCCGGGCAGCCAGCCCGCCATCCTGATCGAGGTCCAGACCGGCGCCTACCTGGCCGAGGACGACATTCACCGCTTTTCCGACGACTACGCCCGCGAAGCCGCCGAGTAGCCTTTCGCCGCACCGTTTTGGGGGTGCGCCACCTTGCGTTTCATGACATGCTGCGCCGCGGCAACGTGCAGGGGGGGAAGGCATGGCCGGACAGGGCAAGGTGATCGTGATCGCTCAGCAGAAGGGGGGCAGCGGCAAGACGACCCTCGTGGTCAATCTGGCCGTGGCCTATGCCCGCGCCGGTCTGCGTGTGGCGCTTCTGGACACCGACCCGCAGGGCAGCCTGGGCCGCTGGTTCATGACGCGGCGGGAACGCCTGGGTGAAGCGGGGATCGAATTCTCGACCTCCTCGGCCTGGGGTGTGTCCTACGAATGTGAAAAGCTTCGGCGTCAGGCGGATGTGATCCTGGTCGACACCCCGCCCAAGGTCGACGCCGACCTGCGCCCGGCGCTGCGCGAGGCGGATATCGTCCTGGTGCCGATCGCGGCCTCGCACGTCGATCTCTGGGCGACCGAAGGCGTGCTGGACCTGGCGCGGCGCGAACGGCGGCAGGTGGCCATCGTCATGAACCGCGTCCGCAGCGGCACCCGCCTGTCGGATGACGTGATTGCCGCCGCCGCCGAACTTGATCCCGGCATGGCCGAAGCGCGGCTGGCCAACCGTGTCGCCTATGGCGAGACGCTGGGCCAGGGCCTTGGCATCGCCGACGTGCAGCGGCGCGGCCCCGCCGCCGCCGAGATCGCGGCCCTGGCGCAGGAAATCGGGGCTCGCATCGACCTGACCCCGGCCGGGGTCTGACGCGACACCCGTTTACAGAGGCCGGATTTCGGCGCGATACTTCCGACATCGGTCACGGAGGACATCATGCCGAGCATCAACCGCGCCTTCACGGGACAGACTGTCATCACCACCTTCGAGATGACGCCGGGAACCGCCCATGAACTGATGGAGGCGTTGCAGGACGCCTATCAGGACTTCATCCGCCACCAGCCCGGATTCCTGGGTGCGGGCCTGCACATGAACGATGCCCAGACCCGCATTGCCAACTACAGCCAATGGCAGCGGCGCGAGGATTTCCAGGCCATGCTCCGCACCCCCGAAATGCGCGAAAGGAACCGTCGCATCGCCACGCTCTGCTCTCGGTTCGAGCCGGTGATGTATGATGTCGAGGCGGTGTTCTGACCGCCGGCGGCACGCTCCGGAGTGTTTGGAAGAACGGAATTGTCGATATTTCGGGAACTGCCGGAAGAATCCGGCGTTTCGTCATCGGCAATTGAGCCTCAACACTCTGGTTCCTTCCAGTGAAGGGGCCAAACTCGGGGAGCGTCAAAATGACGGTGGAAGGTTTCATCATCACGATCATCATCGGGGCCATCGCCGGCTGGCTGGCGGGTCAGATCGTCAAGGGTTACGGGTTCGGCATCCTGGGCAACATCGTCGTGGGCATCGTCGGCGGCCTGATCGCCGGCTGGCTGTTCCCGGCCTTGGGTTGGAGCTTCGGCAGCCCGGTCATCGGCTCGATCATCGCCGCAACGCTGGGCGCGATCATCTTGCTGCTGATCATCGGTCTTTTCCGACGCGCGGCCTGAACCGGGACGTCACAGACACAAAAGCGCGGCCCCTCCGGGCCGCGCTTTTTCCTTTCCGATCAGGCGATCTGCCGGTGCCGATGGGCCATCAGCGACCAGATCGCCAGTCCCATCGTCAGAAGGCCCAGAACCACGAAGTTCCAGGTCGCCGCGTCCGCAGGCAGGCCGCGACCCGTCGCCGCGAATGTCAGCGCCCAGGGCGAGACGATCAGCCAAAGTCCGATGGCCATGTCCGCCCATTCTTCCCATTCGTGGAAATCGACCAGCGCCATCAGCGCCATCAGGACGATCAGCCCGCCGAAGATCACCGCGTTCCACATCGCAGCAGAGATGCCGGTGAATCCCAGCGCCCACGGCGAAGCGATCAGCCAAAGGCCGAAAATCAGGGCCACCGTGTCCTGCCAGCTGTCAGACAGTCTTTTCGAGTAGTTTGTCATCAACTTACCCTCCGGTTGCGGACGGTCAGCCGAAGCGTGGGGCGGGCAGAAAGGCCCCGTCCGCACGGGCTGCGCTGAGCCGTGCCGAACGGCTTGAATGTGGGGCGAGGCCGCCGAATTTCAAGGGGTTGGCATGGGGAGGACCTCTCCAGCCCGCAGTGCCGTGGGTCCAAGCGGATTCAGGGGGGCAAGGGCTCTGCCAGATGCCTGCAAACGAGCAACCCGCCCTGATTTCAACCTTGGCGATATTCCCAGACAGCGCGGTTCCGTGTCAGGCTACCCGTTGCGTTCCTGCTCGAAGACCTTCCGGAGCTTGTGTTGACATACAGCCTGCCGTTCCTGCTTTCCATCGCTCTGGCCGCCTATGCCTTGCTGGACGAGCCGCTACGCCCGGAACGGATGTTTTATGCGGCCGCGCTGGCGTCGATCGGGTTAATTCTGTGGTTCTTTCGTCTGCGGAAGCGGCCCGAACCGCGCTGGGTCGTGATCGACGGTTCCAATGTCATGCATTGGGCCGAAGGACCGCCGACGCTCGATACGGTTGCCGCTGTCCTGTCCGAGGTGAAGGCACAGGGTCTTTTGCCGTTGGTCTGGTTTGACGCCAATGTCGGATACAAGGTGGCCGACCGCTACCTGGGGCCCGGGCGGCTGGCGCGACACCTGCGGCTTGATGAACGCCAAGTCCGGGTCGCGCCAAAAGGCACCCCGGCCGATCCGCTGTTGCTGAAGGACGCCCGGTTCCTGGGGGCGCAGGTCGTGACGAATGACCGTTATCGGGACTGGGCCGAAAGCCATCCAATGATTGGCGAACCGGGGTTCCTGGTCCGCGGCAGGTTGCAGAACGATGCGGTCATCCTTGACCTTGGTCGCGACGGGGATAGCCGGCCTGCCCCAAAGTGATGGCGGATGAAATGCGCGCAGGCTTACGCCGGAAACTGGCTGTTTACTTCCCCCAACGCCGCTTGTTGCCGCCCCGCTGCCCCGCCCGGCCGGCGGTGCTACGACCGCTGGCCTTCACGGCCTCTTCCACCGCGTCCTCGACTGCGGACTGACGTGCCAGCGGGTCGTCGGCCACGGCAAGTTCAACCGCTTCCAGCCGCTTGACCTCGTCCCGCAGCCGCGCAGCTTCCTCGAATTCCAGGTTCTCGGCGGCCTTGCGCATCGCCAGCCGCAGCGCATCCAGATGTGCGGCGAGGTTCGCGCCCACCAGCGGCTTGTCGACCTTGGCCGTGACGCGCGCCATGTCGGTGTCGCCCTTGTAAAGCCCGGCCAGCACGTCCTCGACGTTCTTGCGGACGGTCTGGGGCGTGATGCCATGCGCCTCATTATAGGCGATCTGCTTTTCACGGCGGCGGTTGGTTTCGGCAAGCGCGCGTTCCATGCTGCCGGTGTTCCGGTCGGCGTACATGATCACGCGCCCATCCGCGTTCCGCGCCGCGCGTCCGATGGTCTGGATCAGCGAGGTTTCAGACCTGAGGAAGCCTTCCTTGTCGGCATCGAGGATCGCGACCAGCCCGCATTCGGGAATATCCAGGCCCTCGCGCAAGAGGTTGATCCCCACCAGCACGTCAAAGGCCCCCAGCCGCAGATCGCGCAGGATCTCGATCCGTTCGATCGTGTCGATATCGCTGTGCATGTAGCGGATGCGGATGCCCTGTTCGTGGAAATATTCGGTCAAGTCTTCGGCCATGCGTTTGGTCAGCGTGGTGACAAGCACACGCAGCCCTTGGGCGGCCACCTTGCGGATTTCGTCCAGAAGGTCGTCGACCTGCATTTCAACCGGGCGGATTTCCACCACCGGGTCCAGAAGGCCAGTGGGGCGGATCACCTGTTCGGTGAAGACGCCGCCCGCCTGTTCCAGTTCCCAGGCGGCGGGAGTGGCGGACACGAAGACCGATTGCGGGCGCATCGCATCCCATTCCTCGAACTTCAGGGGGCGGTTGTCCATGCAGGACGGGAGCCGGAACCCGTGTTCGGCCAGCGTGAACTTGCGCCGGTAGTCGCCCCGATACATCCCGCCGATTTGCGGCACGCTGACGTGGCTTTCGTCGGCAAAGACGATGGCGTTGTCGGGGATGAATTCGAAGAGCGTGGGGGGCGGTTCGCCCGGCGCACGACCGGTCAGGTAGCGCGAATAGTTCTCGATCCCGTTGCAGACGCCCGTCGCCTCCAGCATTTCCAGATCGAAGTTGGTGCGTTGTTCCAGCCGTTGCGCCTCCAGCAGTTTGCCTTCGTCGTTCAACTGCTTCAGCCGCAGCGCCAGTTCAGTGCGAATACCCTTGATCGCCTGCTGCATGGTGGGGCGGGGCGTCACATAATGGCTGTTGGCGTAGATGCGGATCTGCTTGAAGCTGTCGGTCTTGTGACCGGTCAGCGGGTCGAATTCGGTGATGCTTTCCAGCTCTTCCCCGAAGAAGGAAAACCGCCAGGCGCGGTCTTCCAGGTGCGCGGGCCAGACCTCGATCACATCGCCGCGCACCCGGAACGACCCGCGCTGGAACGCTGCTTCCAGCCGTCGATACTGCTGGGCCACCAGTTCCTGGATGAACTTGCGGGTGTCGTAAAGCTGCCCGACCATCAGGTCCTGCGTCATGGCCGAATAGGTTTCGACCGACCCGATGCCGTAGATGCAACTGACCGAGGCCACGATGATCACGTCATCGCGTTCCAAAAGCGCCCGGGTGGCCGAATGGCGCATCCGGTCGATCTGTTCGTTGATCTGGCTTTCCTTCTCGATGAAGGTGTCGGTGCGGGCGACGTAGGCTTCGGGCTGGTAGTAGTCGTAATAGCTCACGAAATATTCGACGGCATTGTCGGGGAAAAAGCTTTTGAATTCTCCGTAAAGCTGGGCGGCAAGCGTCTTGTTCGGCGCCAGAATGATTGCCGGGCGTTGCGTCTGTTCGATGACCTTGGCCATGGTGAAGGTCTTGCCGGTGCCGGTGGCGCCCAGAAGCACCTGGTCGCGGTCGCCGTTTACGATGCCGCCGGCCAGTTCCGCGATCGCCGTCGGCTGGTCGCCCGCCGGTTCGAACTCGGTCTTCAGCACAAAGCGGCGGCCCCCTTCCAGCTTGGGCCGTGTCAGCACGTCGGGCCGAGAGATCGGCATGTTGGTATTGTTGTGCGGCATCTCATCTCCGGGACGTGCGGGTGGGCTTCGTAAAGATGATCGCTTTATGTTCCGGTTCAAGGCCCGATGCGGGATGGCCGCTCTTGCCTTGGGCAGGGTCTTTGGCGATAACGCAGGCAATCCAAGGAGTCTGCCATGCGTGCGCGTATCTATCAGCCTTCCCGCAATGCCATGCAATCGGGCACGGCCAAGACCAAGCATTGGGTTCTGGTCTATGCGCCGGCCACCAGCCGCGAGATCGACCCCCTGATGGGCTGGACCGGTTCGGGCGACACGCAAAGCCAGGTCCGGCTGCGCTTCGACACCCGCGAGGAAGCCGAAGCCTACGCCCGAGAAAAGGGCCTGGAACTGGACGTGACCGAACCCCAGACCCGCGCGCCCGTCGTCCGCCCGCGTGGATACGGCGAAAACTTCGCGACCGACCGCAAGGGCGCCTGGACGCACTGACCCCAGCCTTCCCGCGCTGGCGGACTTGATCCGCCCGCCGCTTTCGCGCAGAAGTCTGTTGTGGTCCCATAGCTCAACTGGATAGAGCAGCTGACTTCTAATCAGCAGGTTCGGGGTTCGAGTCCTCGTGGGATCGCCATTTTCCCCCGATTTCAGCCCCGCGAACGGTCGCCGGTCCGATCCATCGCTGCGCTTGAACGCAAGAAAGAGGGGCCAAGGGCCCCTCTTTCCTTGAGTTGATGACGGTCGTCAGGCCTTGCGGCGGCGGCGCATCACGCCCATTGCACCCAGACCGGCTGCCAGCAGCAACCCCGCAGCCGGAACCGGAACCGGCGCCGGCGGGGTGCTGTTCACGAAGGACTCGGACCCGCCGTTCGAGAAACCCTGCACGTGGATTCCGATCCGCATCGAGCCGGCGCGGTCGCCGCCGAAGTTCAGCGCGGCCAGGACGTCGGCATAGGTTTTGCCCGAAGCCAGGGACCAGATCAGCTTGACCCATTCGCCCGGGTTCACGCCCATGGGCTGGATCGGGGTATCGCTGTCGGCAGCGGCGCCCCTCGGGCTGACCGAGAAGCCGATGGTGTTGCCGCCCGGCAGGTTGCCGGGGCTTGCGCCCCAAGAATAGCTGACCCCGGTCGAGGCGGTGATGGCGCCCCGGGTGCCAAGGCTGCCCGACTGGTCGTCCCAGTAGATGTCGGTGATCGACGAGGCCAGCGGACCCGCGTTGTTGAAGGTGAAGGCGACCTTGCCCGCGCCGGCATCGGTAACGTCGACGGACAACTGCGCCGCACCCGCGGCGGCGTTGGTTGCATTGTTGTTCGTGACGTTGGTGAAGTTGTAGGTCAACGCGGCGGCAGAGGTGGCGCCCGCAAGAGCGACCGAAGCGGCCAAGGCTGCAACTTTTACAAACTGGTTCATTATTCTACCCCTTAATGCACACCAAGTTGCCCTATTTCTACCGCATTTTCAGCATTTTAGACAGCAGGTAGCGTGCGGACTCAGCACAACTGGCGGGCGATACTCTCCGTCCTGACGTGGACGAAAAATGCCATGGCGCAGATCTACCCAGTTCGCAGAGACAATGCCCGCGCTCCTTTGGCATGGCGATCGAAGGGAACTCGCGCACGGCGAATCACGGATGCGTGACCTGGGGCCGGCTTGCCGCTTGTTCATCGGAGGGCGGGGCAGATAGAGTTCGCGGAACCTGCGACGACTGCCGGACGGGGCGAACAGCATGATCCTTTACGGACTTTCCACCTGCGACACCTGCCGCAAGGCGATGAAGGCCCTTTCGGCCACCGGGCGGCCGGTGCGCCTGCAAGACGTTCGGGACGAGCCCCTGACCGAGGATCAGCGCGCGGCATTCCTGGCCCGGTTCGGTGACAAGCTGGTCAACCGGGCGTCGACCACATGGCGCGGCTTGTCCGAAACCGAGCGCCAGTCGGACCCGGACACCCTGCTGGCCCGCCACCCGACGTTGATGAAGCGCCCCGTGATCGACCGGGACGGCGTGCTGTACCTGGGCTTCGGGTCCGATGTTCAAGCGGCGTTGCTGACATGAAAACGGCCCGCGCGGGGGGCGGGCCGTCCTGTTTGCGAAACGCAAAAGATCAGAGCAGTTTCAGTTCGCTTGCCGAAGACCGGCCGTCGCGGCCGGACTGCAGTTCGTAGGAAATCTTCTGGTTGTCGTTCAGGCCCTTCAGGCCCGCACGCTCGACCGCCGAGATGTGCACGAACACATCCTTGCCGCCATCATCCGGCGCGATGAAGCCAAAGCCCTTGGTGGTGTTGAACCATTTCACGGTTCCGGTAGCCATCCCTGTTCTCTCCCATTCCAGTCTTCCCGTCGGCAGGATTGCCGCCAGGCCGTGCAGCCAAATCTTTCGGTAGCCGACAGCCCGTGTAGGGGAGGCATCAGGAAAGTCCGCGGTCACGCGAGCGGAATGATGTCGCATTTTCGTAAAAAATCAAGCACTGCGGCCGGGGCAGGCCGCAGTGTCGATCATGGCGCAAGATGAGCGCGCGTCAGCGCAGGTCGGGCGGGGTGGCTTCGGCCATCAGCCCGGCGATCGCCATGTCGAGGCCCAGCGTTGCCGTCTGCGTGTCGCCGAGGCGGCGCAGCGACACCGTGCGCTCCTCGACTTCCTTCATGCCGATGGCCAGCAGGACCGGGACTTTGCCCAGCGAATGTTCGCGGACCTTGTAATTGATCTTTTCGTTCCGGGTGTCGGCTTCGGCCCGGATGCCCGCGGCGCGCAGCTTTTCGGTGATCTCGTTCACATAGTCATCCGCATCCGACACGATCGAGGCCACGACCACCTGCCGCGGCGCCAGCCAGAAGGGGAACTTGCCGGCGTAGTTTTCGATCAGGATGCCGATGAAGCGTTCGAACGACCCGAGGATCGCGCGGTGCAGCATCACCGGATGATGCTTGGCGCCATCCTCGCCCACATATTCCGCGCCCAGACGCACCGGCAGGTTGAAATCGGCCTGGAATGTGCCGCACTGCCATTCGCGCCCGATGGCGTCGGTCAGCTTGAAATCGAGCTTCGGCCCGTAGAATGCGCCATCGCCCGGGTTGACGGTATAGGCATAGCCGGCCTTTTCGATGGCCTGCGCCAGCGCGGTTTCGGCCTTGTCCCAGATCGCGTCCGATCCGACCCGCACTTCGGGCCGGGTCGACAGCTTGATGTCGAATTTCTCGAATCCCAGGTCCTTGTAGACGCTGGCCAGCAGCGACAGGAAGCCCGCGCATTCGGCTTCAAGCTGGTCTTCGGTCGCGAAGATATGCGCATCGTCCTGCACGAAGCCGCGCACCCGCATCAGCCCGTGCATCGAGCCCGAGCTTTCGTAGCGGTGGCAGGACCCGAATTCCGCCAGCCGCAGCGGCAGGTCGCGGTAGGATTTCAGGCCGTGGTTGTAGACCTGCACATGGCAGGGGCAGTTCATCGGCTTCAGCGCGTTGATGCGCTTTTCCTTCGCGCCTTCCTCGTCGACTTCGACAAGGAACATGTTTTCGCGGTAGGCTTCCCAGTGGCCCGAGCGTTCCCACAGCACCCGGTCCACCACCTGCGGTGTGCGGATTTCCTTGTAGCCGGCGCTGCGCAGACGGCGGCGCATGTAGTCTTCCAGCGTGCGGTAGACCGTCCAGCCGTTCGGGTGCCAGAAGACCATGCCGGGGGCTTCTTCCTGAAGGTGGAACAGCTCCATCTCGCGGCCCAGCTTGCGGTGGTCGCGTTTCGCGGCCTCTTCCAGCATGGTGACATAAGCCTTCAGATCCTCGCGCTTCTTGAAGGCGACGCCGTAGATGCGCTGAAGCTGCTTGTTGCGGTGATCGCCGCGCCAATAGGCACCGGCCACCGACATCAGCTTGAAGGCATCGGCCGGAAGCTGGCCGGTGTGCTGAAGGTGCGGGCCGCGGCACAGGTCCTGCCAATGGCCGTGCCAATACATGCGCAGAGGCTCATCCCCCGGGATCGCCTCGATCAGCTCGACCTTGAAGGGTTCGTTCTTCTTGATGTAATGCGCGATCGCCCGCGAACGGTCCCAGACCTCAGTCTTGACCGGGTCGCGTTCGTTGATGATCGCCTTCATTTCCTTTTCGATCAGGCCCAGGTCTTCGGGCGTGAAGGGCTCGTCCCGGTCGAAATCGTAATACCAGCCGTTTTCCACCACCGGGCCGATGGTGACCTTGACCTCGGGCCAAAGCTTCTGGACGGCGCGGGCCATGACGTGGGCAAAGTCGTGCCGGATCAGTTCCAGCGCCTGCGCGTCATCCTTCATCGTGTGGATGGCGATGCTGGCGTCCTGGTTGATCGGCCATTGCAGGTCGTAGTGCTTGCCATCAACGCTGGCTGAAATCGCGGCCTTGCCCAGCGAGGGCGCAATCGCCGTCGCCACTTCGGCGGCGGTCACGCCGCGGGCGAATTCGCGGCGGTTGCCATCGGGGAATGTCAGGGAAATCTGGCTCATGGGCCATTCTCCTCGTCGGTTTGGCGCCTACGGGTGCGCCCGGTTGCGGGTTATGTCTCGCGCCTCTATCCCGCGCTGGCGCCGGGATGTCAACGCCCGCGCCATTTGTGCGGCGCGGCATTCGGTGCTAGGCAGCGGCAGGTGACGCAAAGGGGTAGGGATGACCGACTATCTGGACGTGAACGGACGGCGGATTGCCTACAACCGTACCGAAGGGCAGGGGCCATGGGTGGTGTTCCTTGGGGGGTTCCGCTCGGACATGCTGGGCACCAAGGCGCTGGCGCTGGAGGCCTGGGCGCGGGAAACGGGCCGCGCCTTCCTGCGGTTCGATTATTCCGGCCACGGGGAATCGTCCGGTGATTTCCTCGATGGATGCATCGGTACCTGGGCGGCGGATGCCGAAGCGGCGATCGGGGCGCTGACTTCGGGGCCGGTTGTTCTGGTCGGCTCGTCGATGGGTGGCTGGATATCGCTTCTGATGACACAGCGGTTGCAGAACCGGGTGGCCGGACTGGTCACGGTGGCGGCCGCGCCCGATTTCACCGAAGACAGCATGTGGGCCGGATTTTCCGCCGAGCAGCGGGACGAACTGGTCACGACCGGGCGGGTGGCCCTGCCGTCGGACTATTCGGATGAGCCCTACATCATCACCCGCCGCCTGATCGAGGAGGGGCGGGCCAATCTGGTTCTGCGCAGCCCGCTTCCCCTGCCGTTCCCGGTCCGGTTCCTGCAGGGCACGGCGGACGCCGACGTGGACATGTCCGTGGCCCTGCGCCTTCTGGCCCATGCCACGGGTCCAGACCTGCGATTGACGCTGGTGAAGGATGCCGACCATCGCTTCTCCACGCCCGACTGCCTGGCGCTGATCCTGCGGTCGGTCGAAGAGGTGTTGTCGCGGGCCAAGGGCTGAGCCCTGCGTTTTCCCCATCCGTCCGGCCCCCGTCGGGCCGGACCTGGCGATTTCGCCGTCAGACGGCGCGGATCGTCGGGCGTTTGGTCCGCGGGGCCTGGCTGTTGTTGCGGTCCAGGAAATCCAGCACCAGCGGACGGATGTTGGTCCGCCATGAATTGCCGGCGAAGATGCCGTAGTGGCCGGCGTTCGGCTCCAGGTGGCTGGCCTTCTTGGCCGCAGGCAGGCTGGAGCACAGGTCGAGCGCCGCCAGGCACTGACCCGGCGCCGAGATGTCGTCCTTCTCGCCCTCGACCACCATCACCGCCACATCGGTGATCCGCGAGGCATCGACGCGGCGACCATCCACCACGAAGGCATTGGTGGCGATTTCGCGCTTCTTGAAGACACGTTCGACCGTCGACAGGTAGAATTCGGCCGTCATGTCCATGACCGACAGGTATTCGTCGTAGAAGCGGTTGTGCTTGTCGCGTTCGCTGGCTTCGCCCTTCGCCGCGCGGATGATCTGGTCCTGGAAGGCGCGGGTATGGGTGTCCGCGTTCATCGAGATGAACGAGGCCAGTTGCAACAGGCCGGGGTAGACCAGCCGTCCGGCGCCCGCGTACTTGAAGCCGACGCGCTGGATGGCCAGGTGTTCCAGCTGGCCCATCGTCATGCGGTTGCCGAAGTCGGTGACCTCGGTCGGTGCGGCATCGGGGTCGACCGGCCCGCCGATCAGCGTCAGCGTGCGCGGCTGCGCCTCGGGGTCGATCTCGGCCAGATAGGCGGTTGCGGCCAGGGTCAGGGGCACCGGCTGGCAGACGGCGATGACGTTGATGTCCGGCCCGAGGTGGCGCATGAAATCGACCAGGTAGAGGGTGTAATCCTCGATGTCGAACTTGCCTTCGCTGACCGGAATGTCACGGGCATTTCGCCAGTCCGTGACATAAACTTCACAATCGGGCAGCAGACTGGCGACCGTGGAGCGGAGGAGCGTTGCGTAGTGCCCGGACATGGGCGCGACAAGGAGGACGCGGCGGGACCGGGGTTCACGCCCCGAGACGCGGAAATGGATCAGGTCACCGAAAGGGCGATGGACAACGGTTTCGGTGGACACAAGGTGATCGCGGCCGTCTTCCCCGACGATGGCATTGATGCCCCAGTCGGGCTTGATGACCATGCGCGCGAAACTGCGTTCGGTGACACGGCCCCAGGCGGACATGACTTTGAAAAGCGGGTGTGGAAACAGGCCCCAGACCGGATAGGAAGCCATGGCGCGGGCAGAAGCCCCCAGCCATTCGTTGGTGTTCCTGATGCTTTCCATCAGGTCATAGGTTTCCATGCCCTTCATCATCATTCCTGTGCATTGATGATTCGTTCGAAATAGACTTCTGGTTATATTAGAATCGGAAATCTATGCTGCACTGCAACATTATGGGGGAAGCATGAATAAAACAACAGTTTCGGATGCAGGTTCCCCAGACCTGGAGAAGCTTAACGCCAATCTTTCCAGGATCGAGGAACTGTCCCAGCGGCTGGTGAAGGCCATGGCCAGCAAGCGCGCGACCAGCGCGGCGCTGGAAGGACCTGGGCCGGATCTGGCGCTGAAGGCTTCGGCCGCCTGGTGGGCCGACGCGATCCACAACCCCGCCAAGATCGTCGAGCAGCAGGTCAACTACTGGGGCCAGGCGCTGAAGCATTTCATCGAGGCGCAGCAGGTCCTGGCGCATGGCAAGCTGGAACCGGCCACGGACAACACGCCGAAGGACCGCCGCTTTGCCAATCCGCTGTGGGAAACCCACCCCTATTTCAACTTCGTCAAACAGCAATATCTGATGCAGTCGCAGGCCATGCAGAAGGCCGTGGCCGACATCGAAGGTCTGGACGCGGCCGACCGTAAGCGGCTGACCTACTTCACCGATCAGATCCTGAACATGATGGCGCCGACGAACTTCCTTGGCACCAACCCCGATGCGCTGGAAAAGGCCGTGAAGACCGAAGGCGAAAGCCTGGTGCGCGGGCTTGAGAACCTGGTGCGCGACCTGGAAACCAGCGATGGCGGCCTTCTGGTGTCGCTGGCCGACCGCGACGCCTTCACCCTGGGCAGCAACATCGCGACCACCGAAGGCGCGGTGGTCTTCCGCAACCGCATGTTCGAACTGATCCAGTACAAGCCCACGACGGAAAAGGTTCACGCGATCCCGCTGGTGATCTTCCCGCCCTGGATCAACAAGTTCTACATCATGGACCTGAAGCCGGAAAACAGCCTGATCAAATGGATCGTGGACCAGGGTTTCACGCTGTTCGTGGTCAGCTGGAAGAATCCGGACCGCAGCTATGCCGATGTCGGCCTGATCGAATACATCGAGGAAGGCTACCTGACTGCCATCAACGAGGCCAAGCGCATCACCGGCCAGAAGAAGGTCAACGCGGTCGGCTACTGCATCGCCGGAACGACGCTTTCGCTGACGCTTTCGCTGATGAAGCAGCGGGGGGACAAGTCGGTGAACTCGGCTACCTTCCTGACCACGCTGACCGATTTCTCTGACCCGGGCGAGGTGGGGGTGTTCCTGGACGAAGGTTTCCTGAACGGCATCGAGGCCGAGGTGCGCCGGTCGGGCTTCCTGGACAAATACTACATGAGCCGGACGTTCTCGTACCTCCGCTCGAACGATCTGATCTACACCCCCGCCGTCCGCAGCTATCTGCTGGGCGAGGCACCCCCGGCATTCGACCTGCTGTACTGGAACGGCGACGGGACCAACCTGCCGGCCCGGATGGCGGTCGAATACCTGCGCGGGCTTTGCCAGGGCAACGGGCTGATGAAGGCGGACTTCGAAATCGGCGGCACCACGGTGTCGCTGGCCGATATCCAGGTTCCGCTGTGCGCCGTCGCCTGCGAAACCGATCACATTGCGGGCTGGCGCGCCTCCTACACCGGGATCGAGCACATGGCATCGACCGACAAGACTTTCATCCTGTCTGAAAGCGGCCATGTGGCGGGGATCATCAACCCGCCGACGAAGGACAAGTATGGCCATTACACCAACGCCGCCTGGCCGACGACGCCCGAGGAGTGGAAGGCCGGGGCCGAGCGCCACGCCGGAAGCTGGTGGCCGCGCTGGGGGGCCTGGCTGGCGGCCAAGTCCGGGGCGATGACGGCCGCCCGTCCGGTGGGCGATTCGGCGCATCCCGTGCTGGAATCCGCGCCAGGACTTTACGTAAGGGAAGTTCCAACCCTCTGATTTTCTTTGCAAGATGAAAATTCTGCGGCGCGGCGCGAAAAAACTTGAAATGCTGCACCGCAGAATGTATCTCTGTTGCACAAGCAGGGCATGGTGTTCGAAGCCCCGCAACCTGATCCGCAAACGGAGAGTTGGATATGGCCAAGACCCAGGACTTCACCAAAGTTATGCAAGACATGATGTCGTCGTTCCCGGTGGACGCGCATGCCGTCCAGGACGCGTTCCGCAACTCGGCCGCCTTCGGCGAGAAGTTCGCGAAAGTGGCCCTGGAAGCCGCCGAGAAATCGCACGAAATCTCGTCCAAGTGGACCCGTGACACGCTGGCGAAAGTCAGCACCCTGACCAAGGTCAAGGAAGAGCCGGCCGATTACACCAAGGCGCTGTCGGACTTTGCTTCGGCCACCGCCGAAATGGCCGCCGAAAACATGGCTGCCTTTGCTGAAGTCGCGAAGAAAGTGCAGATGGAAACCGTCGAGCTGATGCTGGCCGCCGGCAAGGACATGCAGGAAGACGCGACCGCCGCTGTCAAGAAGGCGACCACCGAAGTGACCGCCGCCGCGAAAAAGGCGACCTCGGCCGCTGCCGCGGTGAACTGATCCAGGTCGGTTCGGGGGCGTAATCAGTGATCTGATTGGTCCCAGTGATCCCGAGACGAGGGAAGGGCAGTCCATGGACTGCCCTTTTCTTTTTGTTGTGTTTTGTTCCCCGCTGCGTAAGCTTGCTGCACTGCCGAAAAGATCGCTGGGGGGAACCGGATGGCCGACGACAAGAAGCCGCTGCTGATCAAGCGTTATGCAAGCCGGAGGCTCTACAACACTGAAACCAGCGACTATGTGACGCTTGAAGACATCGCCGCCTTCATCCGAGAAGGCCGTGAAGTGCAGATCATCGATCTGAAAAGCGGCGATGACCTGACGCGTCAGTATCTGCTGCAAATCATCGCCGAACACGAAAGCCGCGGCGAAAACGTCCTGCCGGTGGACGTGCTGACCGATCTGGTGCGCAGCTATACCACGCAGGCGCAGTCGGTGGTGCCGCAGTTCCTGGCCGCCAGCTTCGAGATGCTGCGTGAAGGCCAGTCTAAGATGATGGAAAACCTGACCGCCCTGCCGAATCCGATGGCCTCAATGCCGGGCTTTGCCGAGATGCAGCGCCAGCAGCAGGCCTTCCTTAAATCGCTGATGGCCGGCTGGCCGCAGATCAGCGGCTCCTCCGGCCCGGCGATGGAGGATGACAACACGCCGCGCAGCAAGGACCGTGACACGGACGAACTGACGCAGATCAAGAAGCAGCTTGCAGAGCTTCAAAGCAAGCTGTCGAAACTGTAAGGGTGGGCGGCCTTCAGGCCGCCTTTTGCCGCACCCGTTCGGCCGCGGCGATCAACGCATCGGCGATATAATCCAGTTCTTCGCGGTCCAGACGCGCAGGCAGGCGCAGGTCGCAGGCGCGCATCAGCATGGCGCGGGTCAGCGGCAGGTCGGGCTGCGTGTCACCCAGGAACTTCCAGTTCCAGAAGGCACGGGCGTTGTCCTGGCTCAGCCCGAAGACCTGGATCGTGATGCCTTCGGCCTGCGCCGCCGACTGGAAGGCCAGCACATCTTCGTCACGCGCAAAGCCCCGCAGGTTGAACTGCAACGAGTCCGGCGCGCGGGTCTCCTGCGGCAGGGCTGGCGGCACCACGAAATAGGGCGACGACGACAGCCGGGCAGCGACGTAATCGTGGTTTTCAAGGCCGCGCGCGGCGCGGTCGTCGATCAGCGGGATCTGCGGCCGGATCACCGCCGCCGACAGGTTCTGCATCCGCATGTTGTAAAGTGGCAGGCGGTTCTGCCAGATGTGGTAGCTGTTCTGAAGCCCAGGGTGCTTCTTCCAGTTATGCTCGTAGGCGCCCGACATGATCACGGCGCGCGCCGCGATTTCCGGGTCATCGGTGACCAGCATCCCGCCTTCGCCGGCATTGACCAGCTTGTAGGACTGGAACGAGAAGCAGCCGATCTTGCCCAGGGTGCCGATCTTGCGGCCGTTCCAGCGGGTCGCCAGCGAATGGGCGGCGTCCTCGATCACGGGGATGCCGCGGGCATCGCAAAGCCGCAGGATCGCATCCATGTCCGAGGTATGGCCCCGCATGTGGCTGATCAGCACGGCCGAAATGTCCTGGCCGAGCTTTGTTTCGAAATCGGCCATGTCGATGCGGAAACTGTCACCGACTTCGCACAGCACCGGGGTGCAGTCGGCGTGCAGCACGGCGGACGGCACGGCGGCGAAGGTGAAGGCCGGGATCAGGACACGCGCGCCGCGGGGCAGGTCCAGCGCCTTCAGCGACAGGAACAATGCCGCCGAACAGGAGGACACCGCCAGCGCGTAGCGCGACCCGAGGTATTCGGCAAATTCCTTTTCCAGAAGCGCCACCGGCGCCCCCGACGGCGCGGTGTAGCGGAACAGATCCCCGGACGCCAGCAGCCGCTCGATTTCGGCGCGGGCGGATTCAGGGATCGGCTCCGCGTCATAGACATTCGGAGCCTGTCGTGCCGTCACTTCGTCTTTGGCCATTTGCCTGTCTGTCCCCATGGTGGTCGTTTCGTCTTAGCGCAGCTTGTGCAAAAACACCATGACGCCTGCACATCCGGCGGCAGTGCGCCGCCGAATTCGGGGCCGGAACGCAACATGGCGTGAAGGGTTCGGCCCGGATCACACCCCCAGCCGGTCCCGGAGCGAAAACCAGGTCATCGCCAGAACCAGCAGCGGCCAGCGCATCGCCACCCCGCCCGGGAAGCGCGGCATGGGCAGGCCCGCCATCAGGTCGAACCGTTCGGCCTGGCCCGCCAGGGCTTCGGCCAGGATCTTCCCCGCCATGGTCGCCATCGCTACCCCATGCCCGGAATAGCCCGAGGCCGACAGGATGTTCGGAGCCACCCGCAGAAAGCAGGGCATCCGGTTCATGGTGATGGCCAGCGTCCCGCCCCAGGCGTAGTCGATCCGGGCGTCCTTCAGATGCGGATAGATTTCCAGCATCGGTTTTCGCACCGTTCTGATGATGTCGGGGAAGCGGTAGCCATAGCTTTCGCCCCCGCCAAACAGCAGCCGGTTATCTTCGGACAGGCGCCAGTAATTGACTACGAAGCGCGTATCGGCCACCGCCACCGGTTCGCGCAGCACCCGCGCCGCATCCGCGCCCAGGGGTTCTGTCGCGACGATGAAGTTGTTGATCGGCATGACCCGGGCCCCAACCTGCATGTCCAGGTGGCCCAGATAGCCGTTCCCCGCAAGGATCACGTGATCACACTCGACCCGGCCCTGCCCGGTCTGGACAATGGGGCGTGCGCCATGCCGGATGTGGTGCACGCGCGAGGTTTCGTGGATCCGCGCACCTGCCGCCGTGGCCGCTTCGGCCAGACCGAGGGCGAAATTCAGCGGATGCAGATGCCCTGCACCGCGGTCGACGTCGCCGCCCTTGTAGGCGGGCGAAGGCAGGATGGCGGCAAGCCCATCCCGGTCCAGAGGGGTGATCTGGTCATAGCTGTAATCCCGCGCCAGCCTTTCCGCCGCAGCATGGGCGTGGCGCACCTCGGCCTCGGACAGGCAGGCATGGACGATGCCGGGATGAAAGGTCACGGGCATCCGGTGCCTGTCGATCAGCCCCCGGACCAGCGCCTTCGCCTCTTGCGACAGATCCCACAGACGGCGGGCATTTTCGCGCCCCGCCATCCGCTCCAGCACGTCCTGCTCCAGCCGTTGCCCCGAGCCGACCTGTCCGCCGTTCCGACCCGAAGCGCCAAAACCCACGCGGTGCGCTTCCAGGACCACCACATCGAACCCCCGCTCGGCCAGGTGCAGGGCGGCCGACAGGCCGGTGTAGCCGCCCCCGACGATGCAGACATCGGCGCGCGCCGCGCCCCGAAGCTGCGGGCGATGCGGCGTGGGGGTCGCGGTCGCGGCGTAGTAGCTGGCCGGGTACTGGCCCGGCCGGTCATTCGCGGACAAGAGGTCCATGCGTCACACGTTCAGCAGCAGGTGTTCCCGTTCCCACGGGCTGATGACCTGCAGGAATTCCTTGTATTCGTTGCGCTTGACCGATTCGTAGACCTGACAGAACTCCCGTCCCAGCGCCTCCTGTACGGCTTCGGCCTCGGAAAACAGGTCCAGTGCATCGCCCAGGTTCAAAGGCAGCTCATCCAGGCCCGAACCCGAGGTGTAGGCATCGCCCACGCATTCCGGGCGCGGCATCTTCTGGTCCTTCAGGCCCAGATAGCCGCAGACCAGCGACGCCGCGAGGCCAAGGTAGGGGTTGCAGTCCATTCCCGGCAGCCGGTTTTCCAGACGGCGGCCCTTGTGGTCGCTGACCGGCACCCGCAGGCCCGTGGTGCGGTTGTCGCGGCCCCATTCCAGGTTGATCGGCGCGGCGAAGTCCGGGACATAGCGGCGGTAGCTGTTCACATAGGGCGCCAGCAGCGCGATCACCGCTGGCAGGTAGGTCTGCATCCCGGCGATGAAATGCGAAAACGCGGGCGTGTCTTCCTTACGGTCGGCGAAGATGTTCTTTCCCGTGCGGCTGTCGATCACCGACTGATGGATGTGCATGGCCGACCCCGGCTCGCCCTCGATGGGCTTGGCCATGAAGGTGGCAAAGCAGTCGTGGCGCAGCGCGGCTTCGCGGATCAGGCGCTTGAAGTAGAAGATCTGATCGGCCAATTCGACCGGATCGCCATGGCTCAGGTTCAGTTCCAGCTGGCCCGCGCCGCCTTCCTGCAGGATTCCGTCGATCTCGAACCCCTGCGCCTCGGCGAAATCGTAGATATCGTCGATCACCTTGCCGTATTCGTCGACCGCAGACATGGAATAAGCCTGTTTGGCCGCCGCCCGCCGCCCGGATCGGCCCATCGGCGGGATGATCGGTTGGTTCGGGTCGGTGTTGCGGGCGACCAGGAAGAACTCCATCTCGGGGGCGACAATCGGGGTCAGCCCTTCGGCACGGTAAAGCTCGACCACGCGTTTCAGCACGTTCCTTGGCGCCACGGGCATCGGGGTGCCGGTCTGGTCATAGGCATCATGGATGACCATCAAGGTCGGTTCGGCCGCCCACGGCGCCACCGAGGCGGTCGAGAAATCGGGCGTCAGAACCATGTCGGGTTCGGTGAAGCCGCCCAGCGGGTTATCGGCCCATTCGCCGGTGATGGTCTGGAGGAAGATCGAATTCGGCAGGAAGAAGCTTGACTGCTTGGCGAATTTCGACGCGGGCATCGCCTTGCCCCGGGCCACACCGGCGATGTCCGGGACGATGCATTCGACTTCGTCGATGCGGCGGCCGGACAGGTGTTCGCGCGCGGCTTCGGGCAGCTTGTTGGTCCAGTCGGACATGAGTCACACTTTGGTTGTCTTGGGTTGACGTCTTGGTCTTTGAAAGCGGCGATGCCGGTGCCGGTAATCCCGGTCTGTGGTTGACCCCCAAGGGGTCAGTCGCGCGGTTTCAGGAAGAAATCGGCAATCCGGTCCGCGACCCGGATGGAATCATTCTCACGGCCCAGCTTCGCGCGGGCCGCCTCCATGACCTCTTGCGGGACCACGCCGGGGGCGCGGTGGGTCAGCAATCCATCGATGAATTCGTCCCGGAATTCGGGGTGCGCCTGCACGGTGAAGGCCCGGTCACCATACACCAGCGCGGCGTTTTCACAAAAATCGTTGCAGCCAACGACTTCGGCATCAGCGGGACGTTCCGTCACCTGGTCACGATGCCAGGCATTCATGACGATCCGGTCACCGTCAAAGTCATAGGTCTGCGGTCCGACGGCCCAGCCGCCGGTATGGCGTTCGACCTTGCCGCCCAGGGCCTGTGCGATGATCTGGTGGCCGAAACAGATGCCGACCAGCGGCACCTTGGCCGCATAGGCTTCGCGCACGAAATCCTCAAGCTTCGGGATGAAGGCGTGGTCTTCATAGGCGCCATGGCGCGACCCGGTGATCAGCCAGCCGTCGCAATCATGGACGGACTGCGGAAACTCCATCGCCTCGACATGGAAAGAGCGAAATTCCAGCCCGCGGCCTGCCAGCAAGCGTTCAAAGAACGCAGGATAATCGCCCATCGTGTCGCGAAGCGCGTCTGGGGACTGTCCGGTCTGAAGGATGCCGATCCGCATGGGGGCCTGCTGGTTTCTTTCCACCTAGCTAGTCGATGCCCCCCCAAACGTGCAAGAGGGGCACCGGTTATTTCTGGTCAGACGGTATCGAGGTAGATCTCGGTCTGTTCCGTCGGGCTCAGTTCTGCCATGTAATGCAGCTCCTGCCGCTTGGTCATCACCAGGTTGCGGATCAGTTCCTTTGAAAAGATGCGCGGCATGATGATGCTGTGCTCGAAGACGTCGATGGCCTTTTCCCAGGTGTCGGGGATCAGGGGCAGGTCCATCGCATAGGCGTTGCCGGTGATCGGCGCCGGCGCCTCCATCTTTTCCTCGATCCCGATCAGGGCCGCGCCAAGGATCGCCGTCAGCATCAGGTAGGGGTTCACGTCACCCCCCGCAGTGCGGTGTTCGATCCGCCGCGCCGCCGGGTTGCCCGACGGCACGCGGATGGCCGAGGTTCGGTTTTCATAGGCCCAGCAGATCGCGTTCGGGGCATGTGCGTCGGGCACCAGCCGTTCGAAGCTGTTGGCGTGCGGCGCAAAGACCAGCGTGCTGTCATACATCGCATGAAGGCATCCCGCGATGGCATGGCGCAGAACTTCGGACCCTTCCGGCCCGCCGTTCGAGAAGATGTTGTTGCCGTGCTTGTCCAGCACCGAAAAATGCGTGTGCAGCCCGTTGCCGGAGTATTCCGGATAGGGTTTGGACATGAAGCTGGCGGCAAAGCCGTGGCGACGGGCCAGACCTTTGACCAGCATCTTGAACAGCCAGGCGTCGTCTGCGGCGCGCATGGCATCATCCTGATGCATCAGGTTGATTTCGAACTGGCCCAGACCCGCTTCGGAACTGGCGGTGTCGCCGGGAATGTCCATCGCCTCGCAGGCGTCGTACAGATCGGTGAAGAAGGTATCGAAGGCGTCAAGCGCCCGGATCGACAGGATCTCGGCCGCCTTGCGCCGCTTGCCCGACCTTGGGCTCGATGGCACTTGCAGGGTCTTGCCGCTGTCGTCGATCAGGAAGAACTCCAGCTCCATCGCGACGACCGGGGTCAGGCCAAGCGTCTTGTAGCGGTTGACGACCGCCGCCAGCGCCTGGCGCGGGTCGCCTTCATAGGGGCGACCATCTTCGTGGAACATCCAGATCGGCAAAAGCGCGGTCGGCGCTTCCAGCCAGGGCATGGGCATGAAGCCGCGTTCGGTGGGCTTCAGGATGCCGTCGGCATCGCCGGTTTCAAAGACCAGCGGGCTGTCTTCGATATCTTCACCCCAGATGTCGAGGTTGAGGACCGAGAAGGGAAAGCGCGTCCCGTCGGTCGCCATCTTTTCGGCAAAGCGGGCCGGGATCCGTTTCCCCCGCGCCTGACCGTTGAGGTCGGCTGCGGCGACGCGGATCGTCCTCACCTGCGGGTGCTTGCGGAGCCAGTTCTTCATTTTCAGATACTCACCTGATGATTTGCGGCCGATATTTCAGGCGTGACCGCGTGTTTTGCGGCACATGGCGGTTCAGATGCCGGTAGACCATGCCGAAAAGGCTGATCACCAGCACCGTCAGAACCACGAAAAAGGCCGCGACGATGGGATAGGCGACAAAGGGGTTGAAGGTCTTTGCCGCAAAATATGACGCATAATACAGGGCATCGCCCTTCTGCTGGAAGGCCGGAAAGCCCGAAAAGAACACCAGCGTCGTGGCGTGGAACATGAAGATCGCCTCATTCGTGTAGGCAGGCCACGCGAGCCGCATCATCGTCGGCCAGACGATCCGGCGGAACCGGTGCCAGCCGGTGATGCCATAGGCATCCGCCGCCTCCAGATCGCCCTTGGGGATGGCGCGCAGCGCGCCATAGAAGATCTCGCCGGTATAGGCGGCGGTATTCAGGCACAAAACCACCATCGCCCCCGCCCAGGCCTTGGTCAGCCAGCCAGTTTCCAGTGTAATCGTGGTGAAGCCCAGGGGAATGTCGATCCCGACCCGGGGCAGCAGCACGAAGGTTTCGTAGAACATGAAGAACTGGATGAACAGCGGCGAGCCGCGGAAGATGAAGACGAACCATTCCGCGGGCTTGCGGGCCCAGGGGTTGCGGCTGGCCTTTGCCAGGGCGACGGCGTTCGCCAGGAAAAAGCCGATGAACAGCGCGACGATGCCGAAATACAGGTTCCAGATCATCCCCGATCCGATCAGCACCGCCTGCTGACACAGATCGAAGCCTTCCTTCGGCAAAAGCCGTTCGCCGAACCCCAGCGACCGCAGCCCATAATCCGCGAAGGTTTGCGCGCAACTCATGTCGTGGCCTTTCGCAGTTGCTCACCGGCCAGGGTGGCCTGCCCGTGGCTCAGGCGCCGGTAAAGCCGCGCAAAGACCAATTCCGAAAGCCTGGTCATGCCCAGGTAGAAGCACAACAGCACCAGAAAGTAATAGACCCGCCAGTCGCCATGCGGATAGGCCGAAGCGCCGGTCGTCTTGGACCCGCCCAGTTCGCGCGCCCAGTAGACGATGTCCTCGATCCCCAGGACGAACAGCAGCGGCGTGGCCTTGATCAGGATCATCCACAGGTTCGTCAGGCCGGGCAGGGCATAGACCCACATCTGCGGCACCAGGATGCGGCGGAAGGTCTGGCGCGGCGACATGCCATAGGCGTCGGCGGTTTCCAGCTGCGCTTTCGGCACGGCATTCATCGCGCCGTGGATCACGTTGGCGGCAAAGGCGCCGAAGACGATGGCGAAAGCCACCACCGCCAGTGCGAAGGCATAGACCTGATGTTCCCATTCTGGCGCGCTGGACAAGGGCAGCTTGGCCGCAGGGCAGACGACGAAATCGCTGCCCTTGCGGACCGGCTCGGTCCAGTCCGGGCACTTGATGCGGTGGCGCAGGTATTCCAGCCCCTGGTCCAGCGCGATCGGTACGAAAAGGAAGAACACGATATCGGGCACGCCGCGCGTCATCGCGGTGTAGATCCGCCCCAGCCAGCGCAACGGCGCAAAGCCCGACCGGGTGGCCATGGCGCCGCCGAAACCCAGCGCCAGCGCAATGGGCGCGGTCACGGCCAGCAGCAGGAGAACGGTCCCGAAAGAGACGAAGAACAGCAGGTGCTTTCCCGTCGTCAGATAGCAGACAAGCCAACTGATCCCTTCAAGGGCCTTCGGATCGGCGCAGGATGCGAACATGATGGGTTCCGGTCTGTGCCAGAGGGGCGGGCGGGACCGGGCCCCGACCGCCACACGGGGATCAGCAGCCCTGCTTCCCCTCCTCGCCGAACACCTTCGACTTTTCGCCGAAGTATTCGATGATCAGCTTGTCCAGCGAACCATCGCATTTCATCGAGGTGATCGCCTTGTCGAAGGTCGCCTTCAGATCGGTGTCGGACTGACGCAGGCCCATGCCCACGCCACCACCCAGCGCCACCGGCTCACCGACGAAGGTCAGCTCGCCCTTCGATTCGTCGACGATCTTCTGCAGGAATTCCTTGTCGGCAAAGACCGCGTCCGCCTCGCCGTTGCGGACGGCGGCGACCGTTTCATCGGCGGTCGCGAATTCCAGAAGCGTCCCGCCCGTTTCCGCCACATGTCCGGCCTGGATGGTCGATGTCTGGGCAGCGATGTTGCCCTTCAGGTTGGCATCGGCCTTCAGTGCGACATAGGCGCTGTCCGCGGGCGGAATGTAGTTCTGCGTGAAGGCGATGACCTTCTCGCGCTCGGGCGTGATGCTCATCCCGGCCATGATGGTGTCATAGTTCGACGAGACGAGGTTCGGGATGATCGAGTCCCAGTCGTTCTTGACCCATTCGCAGGTCAGTTCGGCGCGCTTGCAGAGCTCGTCGCCCAGCTTGCGTTCAAAGCCGTCGATCTCGCCCTTGTCGTTGATGAAGTTGAACGGCGGATAGGCGCCCTCGGTGCCCATGCGGATCGTGTCCGCACCGAATGCCATGCCCGCGGTCAGGGCCAGCGCGGCTGCGCCAAGGATAAAGGTCTTCATCGTCAGTCTCCCGGTTTTGAATGTTTTCTTGATTGTCGGTCAGGCGGCTTCGGTCGCGCTCAGGAACTGGCGCAGTCGGTCGGTGCGGGGGGCGCCGAACACCTGCGCCGGCGCGCCTTCCTCCTCGATCCGCCCTTTGTGCAGGAACACCACATGGTCCGAAACGTCGCGCGCCAGCCGCATGTCATGCGTGACAAGGATCATCGTGCGGCCCTCGTCGGCCAGCGCCTTGATGACGCGGACGACCTCCTGCTCCAGCTCGGGGTCCAGCGCCGAGGTGGGTTCGTCAAACAGCAGCGCCTTCGGCTCCATGCACAGGGCGCGGGCGATCGCGGCGCGCTGCTGCTGGCCGCCGGACAATTGCGCGGGCCAGGCGTCGGCCTTGTCGCCGATGCCGACCTTGTCCAGATAGCGCCGCGCTGCCGCCTCGACCTCGGACCGCTCCCGGCCCAGCACGGTCAGGGGCCCCTCCATGACGTTTTGCAGGATCGTCATGTGGGACCACAGGTTGAACTGCTGGAACACCATCGACAGGTTGGTGCGGATCCGCGTCACCTGCGCGCGGTCGGCTGGATGGCGTGCGTGTCCGGAGCCCTTCCAGCGCACGGCCTCGCCCTCGAACAGGACATCGCCCTGCTGGCTGTCTTCCAGAAGATTGGCGCAGCGCAGAAGTGTCGATTTCCCCGACCCCGACGACCCGATGAGCGAGACGACCTGCCCCCGGCGGGCTGCGATCGAGACGCCTTTCAGCACCTCAAGATCGCCGTAGGACTTGTGCAGATCCCGGATTTCGATCA
This sequence comes from Rhodobacteraceae bacterium QY30, assembly GCA_002356635.1. Lineage (GTDB taxonomy): Bacteria > Pseudomonadota > Alphaproteobacteria > Rhodobacterales > Rhodobacteraceae > QY30. The sequence continues at coordinate 2,674,081 of CP023454.1, read as the reverse complement.
CTGGCGCGATCACCGGCGCGGTTTCATTCATGATTGCTTTTACGGCGCTTTTTCTTCCCCGGCCCGAGTAGGAAGGAAAATTTGCCGCATTGCAACGGCCATTCTGGCGGGTTTTCCCGATGAAAGCGGCATTCTGGCGGATGGCGCACGGCAAAACGGCGGTTTCACCGGCCTTCAGGTGTCGGCACCGCAAGGTAGTCATCGGCCGGGATGGCGACGATGCCGTGAAGCCCCAGGACATCGCGATCGGCTTCCGGCAGGTCGCGGATCGCTTCCGCAACGGCCGCGAAAAGGGGCTCCGGATCGCGGCCCGCGCGGGTGATGAGGGGCAGGCCCGGCGTCGGTGCCGTGTGGCCGATCACGCGGACCTCGTCAGTCAGGGTCGGCAGGTATCGAAGGGCCAGTCGCCACGTGACGGCGTCGATGGCCGCCAGGTCCGCGCGTCCTTCGGCCACGGCAAGGATGCTGTCACGATGGGAGCCGCTGCGCAGATGCGGGACGATCCGCCAGCCCAGGTTCGCGGCATGGGTCAGCGGCGCGGCCCAGCCTGATTGGCTACCTTCGTCGTTGTAGGCCAGCCGCCCCCCAGGCGTGTCCGTCGTCCGCCGCGAGGCGATCAGAACTGATTGGTAATGGCCCGGACGAAGGCCGGGCAGGCCGTAATCGGGCGTTCCGACCAAGCTGACCCGGCCATGAAGCCGGGTGCGGTAGGGCAGGCCGCAGGTCTGCGAAAGGACCAGATCGGGGCTCCGCCATCCGGGCAAGTAGGCATCCTCGCCCCGTGTCAGCGCATCCGGTGCCGGGATGCCGAGGCTTCGCAGGTGATCCCGGATCCGCGCCCAGAGGCGGTCGTTGGCCGCCTGCATCTGAGGCCAGTCATACATCCCCAGGGCGGCGATCATGGCGCCCGGTCGGCCTGCTGACGGGCCAGGGCGCTTTCACGATCGGTGATGCCAAGAAGGTTCGCAACCAGGCGGATCAGCGCCTCTTCCTCGGCCCCCCGCTCGCCGTCGGCCAGCGCCACCGACCACAGCGCCGCGACCAGCGCCAGCCGGTCGTCATGCGGCACGGTTTCCTTCAGGGCGCGGGTAAAGCGCACCGTATCGGGTGCATCGCGTTCCAGACCCTCGGCCCGTGAACGGAGCGCGGTCGCCTCGAACGGCGAAAGACCGTAGCGTTCGCGCAAGACCCGGTCGATGCGCAAGAGCTCCTGTTCGGAGTAATGGCTGTCGGAACGGGCCACCCGCACAAGCAGGGCCGCCAGCGCAGCCTGTTCGTCCTCGGCGGGCAGGCGGGCAGGGACGGGGCCCATCAGGGCGGAGAAGAGTTTGGCGATCATCGGGGTGATATAGGACGCGCCGCGCCGCGCCGCCATCCCCGGTGCCGTCTGCGTGCCGGTTCCGTGAAGCCCCTCACCCTGGCACGTCCAGGCCTTCGACGATGCAGATGTCGGCCAGGCTGGCGCCATCCCGGTGCGCCTTGGCGGCGCGGTATTCCGGGCTGGCATAGCAGGCGCGGGCGGCGGCCAGGTCGGGAAACTCGATCACCACGGCGCGCGGGCGCAGCTCGCCCTCGACCACCTCTTGCTCTCCGCCGCGCACAAGGAACCTGCCCCCGAACTTCTGGAATGCGGCCGCGTTGGCGCGGCGGTAGCCCTCATACCGCGCGGGGTCCGTCACCGTCAGATGGCCGATCCAGTAGCCTTTGGGCATGTCATCCTCCGCTTTCGGCTGCCGGATGCCAGTTAAGCCGCGTGGCCCGCGCGAAACAAGGCCGAGGATAGCCGCGCGGCCAGAGTTGCATTGCGGCGGCCGCGGCCCTACCTAGCGCAGGTGGCCCGTCACCCGGCTTCGGGATTCGGCCGTTCTGCGCAAAATATTGGGGACAGGCATGGAAATCTTTACGGCGGCGGGCTTCTACGCACTGCTCCAGGTCATGGCGATCGACCTTGTTCTGGCGGGGGACAACGCCGTTGTCATCGGTCTTGCCGCGGCTGGTCTGCCGAAGGAACTGCGCGGCAAGGCGATCCTGGTCGGGATCATCGCGGCGACGGTGCTGCGCATCGCCTTCGCGGCCATTACCACGCAGCTTCTGGCCATTACGGGCCTGCTGCTGGCCGGTGGCATCCTGCTGCTCTGGGTCTGCTGGAAGATGTGGCGCGAACTTCAGGCGGGCCACGCCCAGCGCGACCAGGAGGGGACCGAGGCCCTGACCAACACCGACCTGAACGCCGACGGAACCATCGCGGGCAGCGTCCCGCGCAAGACCTTCGGCCAGGCCGCCTGGCAGATCATCGTGGCCGACGTGTCGATGTCGCTGGACAACGTGCTGGCGGTGGCGGGGGCGGCGCGGGACCATCCCACCGTTCTGGTGATTGGCCTTGCGATGTCGATCGCGCTGATGGGTCTGGCTGCCAGCTACATTGCCCGGCTGCTGAACCGCTGGCACTGGATTGCCTATGTCGGCCTGGCGATCATCCTCTACGTGGCGCTGAAGATGATGTGGGAAGGCTGGCACGAAGTGCAGCCGGCCATCGTCTCGGCCGGCCTTCTGGGCTGAGGCGCGCGACATTGCGGCAAGACAGAAACGGCGCCCGCAGGGGGGCGCCGTTTTCGTCTGTGGCGGTGCTGTCAGTATTTCGACGGAACGTAAAGCTCGGGCGGCAGGACCGCACGTTCATAGTCGGGGTTGAAGACGCGGTCCGGCAGATGGATTTCTTCATGCGGGACGTCTTCGTAGGGGAACAGCCCCAGGAAGTGGTCGATGCAGTTCAGGCGCGCGCGCTTCTTGTCGTTGCCTTCGACGATGTACCAGGGCGCTTCGGGGATGTTGGTGCGGGCAAACATCTCCTCCTTGGCCTTGGTATACTGTTCCCAGCGGACCCGGCTTTGCAGGTCCATCGGCGACAACTTCCACTGCTTCATCGGATCGTGGATCCGCATGAGGAAGCGCATCTGCTGTTCCTCGTCCGTGATCGAGAACCAGTATTTCACCACCCGGATGCCCGACCGCACCAGCATCCGTTCGAATTCCGGCACGTCGTTGAAGAACTGTTCGACCTGATCGTCGCTGGCAAAGCCCATGACCTTTTCCACCCCGGCGCGGTTGTACCAGGAGCGGTCGAACAGCACGATTTCCCCGCCTGCCGGCAGATGGGGCACGTAGCGCTGGAAATACCACTGGCTCCGTTCCCGGTCCGAAGGCGCGGGCAGGGCCACGGTGCGAACGACGCGGGGGTTCAGGCGCTGGGTGATGCGCTTGATCACGCCGCCCTTTCCGGCGCTGTCGCGACCTTCGAAGATCACGACGATCTTTTCCTTGTGATGGATCACCCAGTCCTGAAGCTTGATCAATTCAGCCTGAAGGTGCAGGAGCGCCGGGAAATATTCGGCGCGGGTGATCGTGTCGGGATGGGCCTTGCGATAGACCTCCGCGATCTTCTGCGACAGGACCGCATCCTCAAGCTCCAGTTCGTAGTCTTCGTCGAGCTCGTCGGCGAGTTCGCTTTCCAGCCAGTCCCGGGCAGTCTGTTTGGTGACATGTTCCATCGCGCACCTCCTGTTGGCACGGGCCGGGTAGAGCATGACTGTGTGACAGAAGTGTAACGGCCCGGCCTCAAAGACCGCGCCGCATCTCCTGATAGCGTTCATACATCATGCGATATTCGGTCGGCACGTCCCGCACCGACAGCAGCCCGATGCAGCGGTCGCCGTCCATCACCGGCATGTGGCGGAAATGCCCGTCCGTCATCCGCGCGAAGGCGGCCGCCACCCCTTCGGTCACGGAAACCGTCTGCGGATCGGGGGTCATCGCGTCGCCGACGCGCGTGGTGGCGGGATCGGCGCCCTGGGCCACGCAGCGGCGGATGATGTCGCGTTCCGAAAGCACACCCACAAGCCGGTCGCCATCCAGCACCGCAAGGGCGCCGACGTTGAAGTGATCCAGCACTTCGGCCGCGGCGCGGATCGTGGTGTCAACCGGAACCGAAGGCAGTTTGCGGTCCCCGAGGATGTCGCGCACGGCGCGAAGATGCATGATGGCTTCCTTTACTGAACAGTGGAAGGTCTTCCAGTGGAACTAGGCACCGAAAACGTTAACGAAAAGGCTTTTCCATGCAATTATCTGCACCCTGCCCGGTGCGCCTTGTCAGACCAGGCGGTCCGTTTCGACCGCAGCGCGGATGAAGTCGGCAAACAGCGGATGCGGCGCGAAGGGCTTGGATTTCAGTTCGGGGTGGAACTGCACGCCGATGAACCAGGGATGGTCCTTCACCTCGACGATCTCGGGCAGCTTTCCGTCCGGGCTCATCCCCGAAAACATCAGGCCGCAGCCTTCCAGCTTGTCTTTGTACTGGATGTCCACCTCATAGCGGTGACGATGGCGTTCCTCGATATGGGTGGTGCCATAGACGCGGGCAACCTTCGAGCCGGGGGTCAGGGTGGCGTTGTAGGCGCCCAGACGCATGGTGCCGCCCTTGTCGTCGTCCCGCTTGCGGGCGACCTTGTGGTTGCCCTGGATCCATTCCTTCAGGTGATAGACGACCGGCGTAAAGCGGCGTTCGCCTTTTTCATGGTCGAATTCCTCGGACCCGGCGTTGGTCAGGCCGGCCAGGTTTCGCGCCGCCTCGATCACCGCCATTTGCATGCCCAGGCAGATGCCCAGGTAGGGGATGCCCTTCTCGCGGGCATATTGGGCCGCCTTGATCTTGCCTTCGGTGCCCCGTTCGCCAAATCCGCCGGGAACCAGGATCGCCTGGAATGGCTCCAGATAGGGGGCCGGGTCTTCGCGTTCGAAGATTTCGGCGTCGATCCATTCGGCCTTGACGCGGACCCGGTTGGCCATGCCGCCATGCGTCAGCGCCTCGGCGATGGATTTGTAGGCGTCTTCCAGCTGGGTGTATTTGCCGACGATGGCCACGTGGACCTCGCCTTCAGCATTGGTCAGCCGGTCCATCACGTCTTCCCAGCGGGCAAGGTCCGGGCGCGGCGCGGGGCGGATCATGAAGGCATCCAGAACCGCCTGGTCAAGCCCTTCGCGGTGATAGGCCAAGGGGGCCTCGTAGATGGTCTTCAGGTCATAGGCGGCGATCACCGCCTCTTTGCGGACGTTGCAGAACAGCGCGATCTTTTCGCGTTCCTTCTGCGGGATCGGATGTTCCGACCGGCACACCAGAACATCCGGGGCCAGGCCGATCGACTGCAATTCCTTGACGGAATGCTGCGTGGGCTTGGTCTTCAGTTCTCCGCTCGCTGCCAGATAGGGCAGAAGCGTCAGGTGCATCAGGATGCATTCGCCGCGCGGCCGTTCGTGGATGAACTGGCGGATCGCCTCGAAGAAGGGCAGACCTTCGATATCGCCAACCGTGCCGCCGATCTCGCACAGCATGAAGTCGACCTCATCGGCGCCGACCTTCAAGAAGTCCTTGATTTCGTTGGTGACATGCGGAACCACCTGGATGGTCTTGCCCAGATAATCGCCCCGGCGTTCCTTTTCCAGCACGTTGGAATAGATCCGGCCTGACGAAATCGAATCCGTCTTGCGCGCCGAGACGCCGGTGAAGCGTTCGTAATGGCCCAGGTCCAGGTCGGTTTCCGCGCCGTCGTCGGTCACGAAAACCTCGCCATGTTCAAAGGGTGACATCGTGCCGGGATCGACGTTCAGATACGGGTCCAGTTTGCGCAGCCGCACGGTGAAGCCCCGCGCCTGCAACAGCGCCCCCAGCGCCGCCGAGGCGAGGCCCTTGCCAAGCGAAGACACCACACCGCCGGTGATGAAAACATAACGCGCCATGTGGATCTCCCGTGGGGGCTTGGGCATAGGCCCGAATTTCAGCTGTAGCCGCGCCCAAAGGGCGATGCATCACGGGAGTCAACGGTTATCAGATTCGCCGTCCCCCCGCAACAGGACCGCAAACTGTAGGTGAAAGGTTCGCGACACGGCCCAGATGCTGGGCCGCAGCTTGCAATGTCAGTTGGAAGCCGGCGCCGGGGCCGTGGTCGCCGGGGCCGTGGTGGCGGGCGCGCTGGTCGCGGGCGCTGTCGGCGTTACCGGGGCGGTCGGCGTCACAGGCGCATCGGCGGGCGCGGGCGGCAGCAGGTTTCCGGCCGGTGCCGCAGGCGTCGGCGTTGCCGGCGCTGTCGGGGCCGGGGCGCCGGGCAGCAGGTCCACGACCGATCCGCCCTTGGATTTCTGCGAAGCCACCACCGTCAGCGCGATCGAGGTGATGAAAAAGGCCACCGCGAAGATCCAGGTCAGCTTGGTCAGCGCGTTCGCCGCGCCCCGCGCCGTCATCGCGCCACCGCCCGACAGCAGTGCGCCACCTTCGTTGCGTTGCAGCAGCACCACCCCGATCAGCAGAAGGGCAAGGATCAGGTGGATGGTAAGAAGGACGTTTTCCATGGTGCCTTTGGCCTCAAGACGCTGACGCGCCTATCTAGGCGCAAGGGAACCGGCGCGCAAGGCGGTTTGCGGACAAGGGCCGGAGCGGCCCGCGCATCCAGTGGCGGCTTCTGACGCCGATTTACGGGTTTCCCCGGGCCCGCCCTGCCGCTATACCGGCGCGGGTTTGCCATCCGAAGGAGTCGAACATGGCCAATGTCGTCGTAGTCGGGGCCCAGTGGGGCGATGAGGGCAAGGGCAAGATCGTCGATTGGCTCTCGGAACGGGCCGATGTGATCGCGCGCTTCCAGGGCGGGCATAACGCCGGCCACACGCTGGTCATCGGCAACACGGTTTTCAAGCTCTCGCTGCTGCCGTCGGGGATCGTGCGGCCGGGCAAGCTCGCCGTGATCGGCAACGGCGTCGTTCTGGACCCTTGGGCGCTGTTCTCGGAAATCGACAAGCTGACGGCGCAGGGGGTCACCATCTCGACCGAGAACCTGATGATCGCGGAAAACACCCCGCTGATCCTGCCGCTGCACCAGGATCTGGACCAGCTGCGCGAGAAAGCCGCCGGGTCGGCCAAGATCGGCACCACCGGACGCGGCATCGGCCCGGCCTATGAAGACAAGGTCGGCCGCCGCACGATCCGCGTCGCGGACCTGGCCGACGAGGAAACGCTGGAAGCGCGCATCGATCGGCTGCTGGCGCATCACGACGCGCTGCGCATAGGCCTTGGCGCCGAACCCATCGACCGCGCCGAACTGACCGCCAAGCTGAAGGAAATCGCGCCGAAGCTTCTGGCCTTCGCGCAGCCGGTCTGGAAGGTGCTGGGCGAAATGCGCCGCGCCGGAAAGCGCATCCTTTTTGAAGGCGCGCAAGGTTCTCTTCTGGACATCGACTTCGGCACCTATCCCTACGTCACGTCCTCCACCACCATGTCGGGCATGGCGGCGACCGGCACCGGCCTGGGGCCCAGCGCCATCGGCTTCGTCCTGGGGATCGTCAAGGCCTACACCACCCGCGTGGGCGAAGGTCCGTTCCCGACCGAGCTGACCGACGCAACCGGCCAGCGCCTGGGCGAACGCGGACACGAATTCGGCACCGTCACGGGCCGGAAGCGCCGCTGCGGTTGGTTCGATGCGGTTCTCGTCCGCCAGACCTGCGCGATTTCCGGCGTGAACGGTATCGCGCTGACGAAACTGGATGTTCTGGACGGGTTTGAGACGCTGAAGATCTGCGTCGGCTATGAAATCGACGGCACGCAGTATGACTACCTGCCGACGGCGGCTGCTCTGCAATCCAAGGTCGTGCCGATCTACGAAGAAATGGAAGGCTGGCAGGAAAGCACACAAGGGGCGCGCAGCTGGGCCGATCTTCCCGCCGCTGCCATCAAGTATGTCCGCCGCATCGAGGAACTGATCCATTGCCCCGTCGCGCTGCTGTCGACCAGCCCGGAACGCGACGACACGATCCTGGTCACTGATCCCTTCGCGGACTGATCCGATGCTGTCCTACAAGGCCCGTCGCCGCCTTTCAATGCTGGTCCTGGTGGTTGGACTGCCGGTTTACATCGTGTTGGCCGTGACGCTGACGAATTGGCTGGACCGAACCTACGGACGCCAGCCGATCTGGGTGGAACTGCTGATCTACGTCGGCCTTGGCTTCCTGTGGATGCTGCCGATGCGCAGGGTCTTTCTGGGGGTGGGGCAGGCCGACCCGGACGCGCCCCGCGACACGGACAAACCGCAGTAAAGAAAAAGGGCGGCCCCAAAGCCGCCCTTTTTCTTTTGCGTTGCATGCCCGGTCAGTTCGCCGCGCGACGCATTTCCGTCATGAAAGGCGACACATCCGTCACCGAGAAACGGCCCGGCTCGACCTTCTGGATGCGGCCCTGCCGCAAGAGCGACCCGAAGGAGCGGAGATAATCCTCGCGGCTGAAATCCTCGACCCCGGTCGCGGCATTGACGCGGCGCAGCAGGTGCGGGCGCGAGAAGCTGTTCTTGCCTTCGACCGTCGCGGTGTAGACGGCGGCAACTTCCAGAAGTTCCGCCAGGCTGCGCGCGCCCAGGCGTTCCGCGAACTCGGTGAAGCTTTTCGCATCTTCCGGCGACAGCGGTTCGGCTTCGTTCATGTCGTCTTCTTCACCAACGATCAGGGTCGTTGCGACACGGCGCGGCCGAACGGCGGTGGCCGGTTTCAGCGCCTCGCGGTCGACGCGCTGTTCCGACACCAGGACCAGCGGCGCGGGGCGCATCGGCATCGCGGGCCGCGCTGTGACGCGTTCTCCTTCCGGTTCGGGCCGGCGCGGGCGAACGGCGCGCGACAGGTCGTCGCGGTAGCGGTTGATCTCGGGCTCTGACGGCGCGACGGCTTCGGCAGGCGCGTCCTTGGGCTTCAGGATCCGGTCGGCCACCGTCGCAGCGACGGCCGCCTTCAGGTGCGAGATCGCCGAGAAGCGCCGGCGGCTTTCCGCGCCTTCCAGCTTGGTGTTCGCCTCTTCCATCAGACGCTCGAAATCGCCGCCGTCCTCGGCATCTTCGGCCAGCATCGTCTTGGCGGCGGCGGGACGCCCGGAGTCCTCGGAGGCCTCTTGCGCCTGTTCGGCTTCGCGCGCGTCGATCGCACCGATGGCCGCTTCGATCCCGGCGATCAGGTCGTCGTCGGCTTCGGGCTCGGCTTCCGCCACCCCGGCCACGACCGCGGCCTCGGCGGTAATCTCGTCGATCCCGGTCTGGTCCTGGTCGTCGTCCAGATCATTCGGCGCGCCAGACCGGACACGTTCCACGCGGGCGCGGGTCTGTGCGATCAGGCTGGCCAGCGGCGTCATCGGCGCGTCGTCGTCGTACGCCTCGTCCAGATCCTCGTCGAGCGCCGCATCCCCGGCCTGAGCTTCGGCCCAGACGTCGGCATCGGCCGCGGCATCGAGGTCATCCTGGTGGGTGGTGGCGTCCAGCTCTTCCCAGCTGGCGGTGTCGGCAAGATCCGCGGCCGGCACAGGCTCGGCGGTCAGCGGGTGCGACGGACCGGCTTGCTCGATCGCCTCCCAGACATCGGCCTCGGTGATTTCGGCGGCAAGAGCGGCTCCGTCGCCCTCGGCCGCGCCAGCAGCCTCATCTTCGGACAATTCGACGGGTGCGGCCTCCACTTCCGTCGGCTCCGACATTTCGGCGGGCTCGAAGTCGGTCAGGGCATGCCCCATGGCGTTCAGGGACACGTCTTCGGCCTCAGACCGCGGTGCCTCGGCCTCATCGGTCAGGATTTCCTGCGTCAAGGCCGGGGCTTCAACCTCTTCGGAGACTTTCGCGACCTCAGGCTGACGTTCCACCAGCCCGTCTTCGGCCTCGCCCGCTTCCTCCCCGGTGGCTTCGGCAACCGCTTCGGCGACCGTCGCTTCGGCTGCCGGTTCGTCGTCGGGCGCATTCAGGGACAGGACGTCCGACAGATCCTGCGGATCCAGCTCCAGCGTGAAGCCGAAGTCTTCTTCCAGGGGCTCGGCGTATTCCGCGGCTTCGGTCGTCAGGTCGGCATCGCTGCCGCCCAGATCTTCGTAGAAGGCGGTGTCCGCCACCGCCGCAACGGCGGCGGGCTGGGACTGCGCATTCGCGACCACTGCGCGGATGCGGCGCAGCTTGTCGCTGATGCTGTCTTCATCGGCGGGGGCAACGGTGGCGGACGCAACGCCATCTGCCAACTGCGGCGCGGCCGGCGCGGGCTGGGCCACCACCTCTACCGGCGCGACGGGCGCGGGGGCCGTGGCGGCGGCGGGCTGGACCACGGGCGCGACCGGCGCCGGCGCTTCGGCAGGCGGCTCCATCTGGCGCAGGACGACGGCGTTTTCGCTGATCTTCGCTTCCACCCGGCGCTGGATCTCGCGCTCGGCGATCCGGTGCAGCATCTCGGCGTCCGGGGTCGGAGGCTCGGCGCCGAAGTAGCGGTCTTCGGCCGCCAGGTCGCGGAAGTATTCCGCGATGGCCTTCATCGTGGTGAACGGTTCGTCGAACCCCTCCAGCGTGCAGGAGAAGGTCCCGTAGGAAACCGTAAGAATCTTGTTGGCACCAATCATCGGATGCTCGCTTTCGCCCGTTGCCTGTGGTCGCACAATCCGCGCTGAACCAGTTCGATTGGATGATCGGAAACAGGCTTAATGAAGGTATTTTTCTGGCCCGGATTGTGTTGGCTTGCCTTAATCGTCATCAATATCGCCATGTTTCCGAATATTGTCCAATCACGGTCGCCAGTGACCCTCCTCGGCGGCGGGGAGGTTTCGCTGGATGACCTTCGCGCGGCGCTTTTGCAGGCTCCGGTTCTGGTAGCAGCCGATGGCGGCGCGAATGTGGCGCTGGAGGCGGGGGTGATTCCCGATGCCGTGATCGGGGACCTTGATTCGCTGACGGAAACCACCCGAAGGGCCTTGCCGCCCGACCGCGTGCACCTGATCCCCGAACAGGAAAGCACCGATTTCGAGAAATGCCTGACGCGGATTTCGGCGCCGTATATCCTGGGCGTGGGCTTTACGGGCGCGCGGGTCGATCACCTGCTGGCGGTCTGGAACGCGCTGGTCCGTCACCCGGCCCGGCGCTGCCTGATCCTTGGTCCGGAAGACGTGGCCTTCGCAGCGCCGCGCGACCTGCGGCTGGACCTTGCCCCCGGCACCCGCGTGTCGCTGTTCCCGATGGCGCCGCTGGCCGGCCGCAGCCGCGGGCTGCGGTGGCCGATTGACGGGCTGGAGCTTTCCCCCGGTGGCCGCATCGGCACCTCGAACGAAGCACTGGGTCCGGTGGACCTGGGCTTCGACAGCTACGGGATGCTGGTGATCCTGCCCCGAAGCGCGCTGGCGGCCGCTATCGCGGCTCTGCGCTGACTGACACGGTGGCGAGGCGGCTGGACCGGGCCGCCAGCCGTTCGCGGTGGATGATGTAAAGCCCCGATCCGACGATGATGCCGATCCCCGCCCAGGTCAGGACATTGGGCCAGTCGTCGAAGACCAGATAGCCCAGCAGCGCCGCCGTCACCATTTCCATGTAATGAAGTGGTGCGAGTGTCGAAGACGGCGCGAATTTCAGCGCATAGGTCATCGACATGTGGCTGACCGTGGCCGCAAGACCGACCCCGAAGCACCACAGAAGGTCGATGCCCTGCGGCCAGACCATCGCAAGGCTTGCCTCGCCCGTCAGGGCTTTTCCAAGGACCAGCATCGGACCGCAGAGCACGACGGCAAACAACCCGGTGTGAAACTGCATCGCCACCGGATGGCACAGCCGCGACAGGCTGCGGGTGATCAGGATGTAAAGCGCAAACGACAGTGCCGTGCCCAGCGGCAGGAAGGCCACCGCGCCGAAGACCGCAAACGACGGCTGGATGACCAGAAGGACCCCCAGAAACCCGACGAACGACGCCGCAAGCCGCCGCGGCCCGACCTGTTCCTTCAGGACCAGATAGCCGATCAGCAGGATGATGAAGGGCTCGACAAAGGCAATCGCCAGCGCATCGGCGATGGGCATGACCTTGACGGCGGCGATGAATGTGAAGGTCGAGGTGATCGACACCAGCGCCCGCGCCAGCATCAGCCCGACGGCTCGGCGGCCAAGCCGGAAGGAAAGCCCCATGAAGACCATGATCGGCGCCATGAGAAGGCTTTGCACCACGAACCGCGCCAGCGTCACGGTGCCAACCGGCGTGGATTGCGCGGCCAGCTTCGAACAGACGTCGATCAGCGGCGCGACCACGCAGAAGCCAAGCATCAGCGCGACGCCAGTGAGGATACGGTCAGGATGATGGGACATGCGGCGGGCGGACCAGGGCTGTGGCGGTGACTTACCGGATACGACATGCGTCGTGGAGGCGACAGCGCCAAAGGTGAGTATTTGGGCAAAGAAGAAGGTGAACGCCGCCTCAGCAGTTCGGAACGTTCACGGCCAGGCCGCCCAGCGAGGTTTCCTTGTACTTCTCATGCATGTCCCGGCCTGTCTGGCGCATCGTCTCGATCGCGACATCCAGCGGCACAAGGTGCTGGCCGTCCCCGCGAAGTGAGAGCGAAGCGGCTGAAACCGCCTTGATCGCGCCAAGCCCGTTCCGTTCGATGCAAGGCACCTGGACCAGCCCCTTCACCGGATCGCAGGTCATGCCCAGGTGATGTTCCAGCGCGATTTCGGCAGCGTTTTCCACCTGTTCCGGCGTGCCGCCCAGAACTGCCGCCAAGGCGCCCGCGGCCATTGCGGCGGCAGATCCCACCTCGGCCTGACAACCCGCCTCCGCCCCCGAAATCGAGGCATTGTGCTTGACGATGCCGCCGATGGCCGAGGCGGTCAGCAGGAACTCCCCCACGCGCGCGGTCGAGGCACCGGGGACATGGTCCAGCCAGTAGCGGATCACCGCCGGAACGACGCCCGCCGCGCCATTGGTGGGGGCGGTGACAACCTGCCCGCCGACGGCGTTTTCTTCGTTCACCGCCATGGCATAGACGCTCATCCAGTCGTTGATCGTGTGCGGCGGGGTCAGGTTCATGCCGCGTTCGGCCAGAAGCGCCTCATGGATGGCTTTCGCACGACGGCGGACCTTCAATCCGCCGGGCAGGATGCCTTCGCCCGACAGCCCGCGGTCCATACAGTCCTTCATCACCTGCCAGATCCGCGCCATGCCGCGATCCAGCTCGGCCTCGCTGCGGAACTTCAACTCGTTGGCGCGCTTCATCTGCGCGATGCTCAGGCCCGAGGCCCTGGCCATCGCCAGCATCTGCTCGGCGGTCTCGAACGGGTAGGGCACTTCGGCGCGGGCGCGCGCGGCATCCCCGGCCTTCTGTTCGGCATCCGTCACCACGAAGCCGCCGCCGATGGAGTAATAGGTTTCCTGAAGGATCACATCGCCTTCGGCATCGACGGCCGACAGGATCATGCCGTTGGCATGGCCCGGCAGCGGGTGGCCGTAGTCGAAGATCAGGTCGGTTTCCGGGTTGAACTGCAAGGCCGGAAGGCCCGGCGGCGCAACGCTGTGGGTGGCGGCGATCGTCGCCAGCGCGGCTTCGGCGCGGGTGTGGTCATAGGTTTCGGGAAGGAAGCCCGCCAGCCCAAGGATCGTGGCCCGGTCCGTCGCGTGGCCCTTGCCCGTGAAGGCCAGCGATCCATGCAGCGATGCGCGCAGCCCATGCGCATGGAAGGGCGAGGCGCGCAACAGATCCAGGAATCGCGAACCCGCGACCATCGGCCCCATCGTATGCGACGAAGACGGGCCGACGCCGATCTTGAACATGTCGAAAACCGACAGAAACATCGGCAAGTCCTTTTCAGTGCTGCGCCGCGAAGTGATCCGAGCCTGCGTCCAGTCGTCGCATGAGGCCAAGCCGAATGCGACCGAAATCTACAGGCGCGCGACCTTCCGGACCACATTGCCGTTAACCATCGTTTAACCGCGATCTGCGCAACCTTGGCAAACACCAAGGAGACGTGGACCCGTGATGAAGATCGCAATTTTGGCTGGCGGTGCAATGCTGTGGGCTTCCGCCGCGGCGGCCGTTCCGGATGCGGCGGCGCTGTCGCGGCAGGTGCGTGGCAATCCCGAAGGATTTGCCCGTACGGCGGCCGGAATGATTCTCGGCCACGGCGGGACGGGCGGGTTGACGGCCGATGGCGTGGCGCGTTTCGTGGCGGTCGAACAGGCCCGGCTGCGGGCGCGGGAAGCGGCGCGCCTGCTTCCGGCCGACCTGAACGGCGACGCCCGCGTGACGCGTGACGAAATGGCCGCGGTGGCGGGCCTGGGCGACTTGTCGGCCCGCGCGGGGCAGGAACTGGTGTTCCGGGCCGCGGATGCCGACAACGATGGCGTGGCCACTCTGGAGGAAATCTACGTCATGGCCGAAGCCCGCGCGGCAAGCGCCGTCAACAAGGCCCGGAGCCGCGCCGAAGCGGTGCTGGCCTGCGACAGGAACGCCGACGGCGCCGTCCGGATCGAAGAGGTGCTGGAAACGGTCGCGGAACTGAAAGCGTCGAACTAAGCGATCAGTCTTCGCCGGGGCGGGTCAGCGTGACCAGGTCCTCGACCACCGCATAGTCGCGGTAGCCACAGCGGGCCAGCGGGCGGACAAGGCGCAGATCATAGCGTCCGTCGCGCAGGCAGTCGTCGCGCAGATGGACGCCCGTGACTTCGCCCAGGACCAGGAAGTTGTCCTTTCCCGCCAGTTGCAGAACCTGCGTCATCCGGCATTCCAGCGTTGCCGGGCTTTCGGCCACGCGCGGGCAGGGGATGGTTTCGCAGTCGGCCTTGGTCAGCCCGGCCACCGTGAATTCATCGGTGCCGCGGGGCAGCATGGCCGAGGTGGCGTTCATCGGCCCGATCAGGTCGGCCGATACAAGGTTCACCGCGAAGACGCCGCTTTCCTCGATCGCCTGGACGGAATCCTTCCGCCCCGTCGAGGCGAACATCACCTGCGGCGGGACATAGGCGACCGCGTTGAAGAAGGAATAAGGCGCCAGATTGTCGCCCGCGGAACTTCGCGTCGAGATCCAGCCGATGGGACGCGGCGCGACGATGGCGTTGAAGGGATTGTGGGGCAAGCCGTGCCCTTCTGCCGGACGGTAGAACATGCCCGCTCCTTTTTCCTGGCGCCACCCGTGGACCGATCCGGCATCCGCGCGGTTTACCTAGTCCTGCCCACATGTTACCCGGCCTGCAAGCGGATTCGGGGTGGGCTGCGGTTCGCGAACGGGGTCGGGCGGCGAGGTTCGGACGATGTATCGGCTGGAAGAGGAGACCGACGCCGACTGGTGGGAGGTCGAGGCCCTTTACGACCTGTGCTTTGCGCCGGGCCGGACGGCGCTGTCGTCCTACCGGTTGCGCGACGGGGTAGCCAGGGTGGCCGAGCTTTGCCTGGTGCTGCGCGACGGGGAAGGCACGCTGGCCGCCGTGATCCGCTACTGGCCGGTTCTGGTCGGGGGCAGGCGTGTCCTGCTGCTGGGGCCGGTCGCCGTGCACCCGACCCGGCAGGGCGAAGGGCTGGGCGGGCTGCTGATCCACGAAAGCCTGGCCGAAGCCCGCAAGCTGGGCTGGGAGCGGGTGCTGCTGGTGGGCGACGCGCCCTATTACAGCCGTTTCGGCTTCTGGAAGATCGACGGGGTCGAAATGCCGCCTCCCACCAACCCCGACCGGGTGCTGGCGCTGGAACTGCAGCCCGGTGCCTGGGACGGCGTGCGCGGCAAGGTGACGAAGTTCGTGGACGCGCCCGGGAACCCTGATTCTTGAAACGGTCCCTCGGGCGCATATTTCTTTCGCGATGTCTTCAGCAGGAAGAACCCCGACATGGACCAGACTTCGGAACGGCCGCTGACCGCCTCGGCGCGGGGCGAAATCGACGCTTTGGCGCGCCGGATGAACGGGGCGATGGGGCCGGCTATGCGGGTACTGACCTACTTCGGCGGTGGGATCGAGAACCGGTTGGAGCGTCTGCCCGACCGGGTGAAGGATGCGATCGAAGGGGGCGCCGGCGCGGTGTTGGAGCAAGCCTATCACGCCGCGCGTGCCATCGGCGGCCATTCCGCCGTACCGCGGACGGGCCATTGGGCGCACAAGGTCGCGGCCATCGGCAGCGGAGCCGCAGGTGGCGTGGGCGGCCTGGCGACGGCGCTTGTGGAAATGCCGGCCACCGTTGCGCTGATCTTTGGCGCCATGCAGAAGATCGCCGCCGAAAACGGCTTTGATCCGGTCTCCGAAGAGACGCGGCTGACCTGTCTCGAGATCTTCGGCGCCGGTGGCCCCGGCCCGCGCGACGATGGCGTGAATTCGACTTTCCTCGGGACCCGCATCGGTTTGAACGGCGCAACGCTGAATGCCGTGATTTCCCGCGTCGCACCGCGCTTCGCGGCCGCGATCAGCCAGAAACTGGCGGCGCAGATCGTCCCGGTCCTGGGCGCGGCGGCCGGAGCGGGGGTGAACTACGCCTTCATGGACTATTACCAGGAAATGGCTCGCATCCGTTTTGGACTGAAACGTCTTGCCCTGACCCATGGCGAGGAGGAGGTTCTGGCCGCCTTCCGAACGGCGCTGGTCCGCATCCAAAGGCGCTAGGCGCACCTAGATCACGTCGGCCAGATGCTCCATCACTGCGGGGCGCACGGTTTCCAGGCCCGCCGAGCGCGCGCAGTCGATCACGCCGCGCAGCACCGTCAGGTCAACCTTGCGGATCAGGCTTTTCACCGGGCCAATCGAAGCGGGGCGCATTGACAGGTTGCGCAGGCCCATGGCCGCCAGGCACAGCGCCTCGACCGGGCGGCCCGCATCCTCGCCGCAGAAGGACAGGGGGGTCCCGGTTTCGGCGCAGCGGTGCGCCACCTTCTCGATGAAGCTGAGGAAGCTGGAATTCAGCGTGTCATAGCGCCGGCGGACACGTTCGTTTTCGCGGTCGGCGGCAAAGAAGAACTGCTTCAGGTCATTGCCGCCGATCGAGATGAAATCCGCCATTTCGTAGAATTCGCGCGGCGCGAAGGCCAGCGAGGGTGTTTCCAGCATCGCGCCGACCTGAACGCGGGCGGGCAGGGCATGGCCCAGGCGGCTTTCGCGGTCGATCTCGTCCAGCAGGTGCTGACGCGCGGCGCGAAACTCGCTGAACTCGGTAACAAACGGAAACATGACGGACAGGGGACGCCCAACCGAGGCGCGGATCAGCGCCTGCAACTGCATCCGCAAGACACCAGGCTTGTCGAGGCCGACGCGGATCGCGCGCCAGCCCATCGCAGGGTTCGGTTCGTCCACCCGTTTCATGTAGGGCAGCACCTTGTCCGATCCGATGTCCAGGGTGCGGAAGGTCACGGGGCGGCCCTTGGCGGAATCCAGAACCCGAGAATACAGCGCCGCCAGTTCTCCCCGCTTCGGGACATGGCTGCGGATCAGGAATTGCAACTCGGTACGGAACAGGCCAACCCCTTCGGCCCCCGACCCGACCAGAGACGGAAGGTCTGCCATCAGGCCGGCATTCATGTGCAGTGCGACCGTGGTGCCGCACAGCCCTGTCGCCGGCAGATCCCGCAGCGAGGCATAGCGCTTCTGCGCCTCGGCCTGCATGGCGATCTTGTCGCGGAACGCATGCGAGATGGTTTCCTCGGGGCGCAGGTGCACGACGCCCTGGTCGCCGTCGACCAGGATGTGATCCCCGTTCAGCGCCTCGGTCGTGATCTTTTCGGCATGGATGACCAGCGGGATGGCCAGCGCGCGCGCCACCACAGCCGCGTGACTGCCGACCGAGCCTTCTTCCAGCACGACACCCTTCAGCCGCCGGCCGTATTCCAGCAACTCGCCGGGCCCGATGTTGCGCGACACCAGGATCGGGTTGTCCGGCATCTGCGCGCCTGTATCGCCACCCTGTCCCGTCAGGATCCTGAGCAGCCGGTTCGCCAGATCGTCCAGGTCGTGCAACCGATCGCGCAGATACGGATCGGGCACGGTTTCCAGCCGAGCGCGGGCCTGCGACTGTTCCTTTTCCACGGCGGCTTCGGCGGAAAGCCCGCGTTCGATGTCTTCTTGCATCCGGCGCCGCCACCCGCGCGACTGGGCGAACATCCGGTAGGTTTCCATGATCTGCCGGTGTTCGCCATCGGGGCTTTCCATGTCCGACAGCATCTCGTCGATGGTGACGCGCAGCTTTTCCATCGCCTCGTCAAGGCGTTTCAGCTCGGTCTCGGGATCGTCGCCCACCGGGTTGGTGATCAGAACGCGCGGCTCATGCAGCCAGACCCGGCCCTCGGCCGCGCCTTCCTGTCCGGTCGCGCCGCGAAACAGCACCGGCTGCTGGTGCAGCGCCGACAGCGCCTCGCCCTCGCCGACGAAGGCGCCCAGTTCCGTCATCTCGGCCAGGACCATGGCGACGACTTCCAGCGCGTAGATCTCGTCGTCCGAAAACAGCCGCGCCGCCTTGGACTGCACGACCAGGACGCCCAGCTTTTCGCCCAATCGCTGGATCGGAACACCCAGGAAGGAGGAATAGATCTCCTCGCCCGTTTCCGGCATGTAGCGGAAGCCGCGTTCGGCCGGCGCATTGGCGGTGTTGATCGGGATCGAGGTCTTGGCAACGCGGCCGACCAGCCCTTCCCCCAGACGCATCCGCGTCTGGTGCACCGACTCCCGCTTCAGACCTTGCGTTGCGCAAAGCTCCAGCGTGTCGTCGTCCCGGAACAGGTAGATCGAGCAGACCTCGCAGCCGATGCTGTCGGCGATCAGATGGGTGATCCGGTCAAGCCGCTCCTGCCCTGCGCCGGCTTCGGCCAAGGTGTCGCGCAGCCGCTTCAGCAGCTTTCGGCTTTCACTTTCCGTCCGTTCGGGCATTCACCCCGGCCAATCTGATCAGGACGCCTTGTCCAACTGGAAGGCATCATGAAGCGCCTGCACAGCCAATTCCATATATTTCCGGTCGATCAGAACCGAAATCTTGATCTCGGAGGTTGTGATAACCTTGATGTTGATATTCTCGGCAGCCAGTGCCGCAAACATCTGCGCCGCAACGCCCGCGTGGCTGCGCATCCCGATGCCCACGACCGAAATCTTGGCCACGCCGTCATCGACGATCAGTTGGCCGAATTCATAGGCGCCGCGCGCCTTGGCTTCGTTGATCGCTTTTTCGGCGCGCAGAACCTGGTTCGTCGGGCAAGAGAAGGTCATGTCCGTGAACCCCTCTTCCGAGATGTTCTGGACGATCATGTCGACGTTCACGCCCGCCTCGGCCAGCGGTCCGAAGATCGCGGCGGCGACGCCCGGGCGGTCGGCGACCTTCAGCAGGGTCATTTTGGCTTCGTCGCGCGAATAGGCGACACCGGAGACGACTCTTGATTCCATGATTTCATCCTCGTCGCAGACAAGCGTGCCAGAATTTTCGTCGGTATCCTCGAACGAGGACAGCACCCGCAGGCGGACCTTGTAGCGCATCGCCAGCTCGACCGAGCGGGTCTGCAGCACCTTCGCGCCCAAAGAAGCCAGTTCCAGCATTTCCTCAAAGGCGATGCGGTCGAGCTTGCGCGCCTTTTCGGTGATGCGCGGGTCTGTGGTGTAGACGCCGTCCACATCCGTATAGATGTCGCAGCGTTCCGCCCCGAACGCGGCGGCGAAGGCAACGGCGGTCGTATCCGAACCGCCCCGGCCCAGAGTCGTGATCCGGCCCTCGGCGCTCAGCCCCTGGAACCCGGCGACCACGGCGACCTTGAAGCCTTCGGCGAACTTGGCGTCGATGTTGTCGCGCGGGATCGACACGAACCGGGCCGAGCTGTGGGCCGACGTGGTGTGGATCGGCACTTGCCAGCCCTGCCAGCTGCGCGCCGGCACGTCCATTTCCTGAAGCGTCAGCGCCATCAGGCCAGCGGTGACGTTTTCACCCGAAGCGACCACGGCGTCATATTCGCGCGCATCGAACAGCGGCGAAGTCTGTTCGACCCAGCCCACCAGTTCATTCGTCTTGCCCGACATGGCCGAGACGATGACGATCACGTCATAGCCGCGTTCGACCTCGCGCTTGACCTTCGCGGCCGCGTTCTTGATCCGCGAAAGGTCGGCCACCGAAGTGCCGCCGAATTTCATCACCAGAAGCGGCATGGATACCTCCCGCGACCGCCTGTCAAAACCGTGGGCTTGTTAGACGGCGCGCCCTGCAAGGGCAAGGGGCGCGGTGTCCGGTGGGCAAATGTTTTGTGACAGCAGGACAACAACCCGGTGGCCGCGGTTTTGTCTTGAAGGGTAAGGTTCGCGCGCCCCAGCGGCGCCTGACGTCGACCATTCTGGTCTGTTGGAGCGGGCGATGAGATTCGAACTCACGACCCTAACCTTGGCAAGGTTATGCTCTACCCCTGAGCTACGCCCGCACTCCGTAGCGGGTGATTAGCCGATGCCATCGCGGGGTGCAAGAGGGCTGTCACCGATGTCGGGCCCGCTGGCCGCATTGCTGCGCAGCCGGAAAATGCAAAGGGCCGCCTGAACGGCGGCCCTTTTGGATGGTCCAACTGGAGCGGGCGATGAGATTCGAACTCACGACCCTAACCTTGGCAAGGTTATGCTCTACCCCTGAGCTACGCCCGCGTCCTTTGGGTGGCGCGGATGTATAAACTCTGCGCTGGCCCCGCAAGAGGAAAATGCGCTGCCTGCGGAAATTATGGTTCTCTGCGCTCAGTATGGGATAGGGGTGCCGTCATAGTTCAGGAAACGGCCCGTGTTCGTCACCTGAAGCTCGGCAATCCGCGCGGCCAGACCTGCGACCGATTCTGCTACGCTGATTTCAGCCCCCGGTCCGCCCATGTCCGTCTGGACCCAGCCCGGGTGATAGATGCCAACGGCGATCCCGTCGTCAGCCAGATCGCGCGAGAGATTGCGTCCCAGGTTCAGAAGCGCCGCTTTGGAGGCGCGATAGGCGTAGCTGCCCCCCGGCGCACGCGCATCCGATCCCATCGCCGATGACAGGAAGACAATCCGACCCCTTGCCGCCGCGAGAACCGGCAAAAACGCCCCCACCAGAAGCGCCGGGCCGGTGACATTCGTCGAAAACGCCTGCGCCCAGATGTCCTGCGTATAGTTCGGCAGGGCCAGCGCGCGGTCATTGTAGATCCCGGCGTTGCAGACAAGCAGGTCAAGCGGGCGGTCGCCCCAGCGCCGCGCCAGCGCGGCGATGCTGTCGGGATCGGTCTGGTCCAACGGCCACAGATCGGCCAGAGGCGTCCGGGCAGTGCCGGTGACGTCATGGCCCGCGGCGCGGAAGGCAGCCAGAAGCCCGGCGCCGATGCCGCGCGACGCGCCGGTGATCAGGATCTGCATGTTCTCACCCCGTATCGTCCTGTTCCGCAGCCTGCCAAGGGGTCGCGACCAGGGCAAGCGTTGCGCCGACGATTCGCGGAAAGCCTGGGTTTTTTTCTTGGCCTCCGGACTGGTTAACACTTGCCGAAGGTCGGCTGCCTCCACTCCGAAAATCTTCGGTAACGCGCAATCATTGACGCCTACGGCGAAATAGTGCTGCCCAAAAGTCATTATTGTGTCTGAAATTTGGCGGAATGCAGCGGCTTACTGGGTCCATCCCCGGCGAGAGCGCCCGAAGGTGCCAAAGATCGGACCCACACACCGGACCCCAGCCCGGATCTGACAAGGAAAAGCACCATGTTCATCGACCGCAGCCAGATTTTCCGCAGTGCCGAACCTGTGGACACCCGCGCCCGTCCACTTGCCATGCCGCCTGCCGCGCAAGGGATCCATCGTCTGGGACGCGACATTGTCGGTCAGGCCGTGCTGCCCCGCATCGATGCCGCGGCCACCGGGATCAGCGCCGCCGCGCTGGTGGAAACCGCAAGCGGCTGGTGCCACGCCGCCGACCTGCGGCGCGGGACGCTGGTCCACACGCTGGATGGGGGGCTGCGCCCGCTTGCCGATGTCGCGGTGCAGACCGTCTGGCCGTCGGGGGACGGCTGCGCGCCCCTGGTGCATCTTCCCGGTGGCACCCTCGGCACCTGCGACGATCTGTGGCTGATGCCGGAGCAGCCGGTTCTGATCGGCGGCCCGATCATCCATGATGTGCTGGGCCTGCCGCGCGTCATGCTGGTCGCGGGGCGATTGGCAGGGCTTTGGGGCTGCACCCTGCGTCATCCGCCGGCCGCGCAGGCCCTTGTCACCTTGCGCTTTTCGCAGGCCGAGGCGATCTGGGTCAACTCGGGTCTGCTTCTGGCCTGCGATGGGAGCGGAAGGCGCGCGGCGCCTGTCGCCCCGCTTCTGGACGGGGATCGCGCCGCAGCCCTGGTCGGCTTGCTGGCCGATGGCTGCCGTACGTCGGATGTCTCCGCCAAAGTGGCCTGAGCGGCCCGACACGGCCCTATCCTGCGTGGCGGCGGCTTTGGAACACCGCTCGCACGGGTTCATCCTCGGCCCCGAACAGGAACAGATTGCCGATGTCATCCTCATCCACGGCAGGCTCCGGTGTACGGCGGACGGGCGTTGGGGCCGGGGCGCGCCCCCGGTCCTTCACACCTTCCAGCAGGTCGCGCGCCCGTGCTTCCAACATCTCAAGCTGGCGATCGAAGCGGTCCCACCCGGCACGGTGGCGGCCGCCGTCGCCGGATGTTCCCGACAGCCAACTGAGCGAGGCGCGCAGATTGGCCAGCGTCAGGATCATGTCCTCGACCAGGAATGCCTCGAAATTCCCCGAATTGTTCATCGTCATGACGAACCCCCTTTTTCACCCAAGGGTGAATCTGCGGCCGAAGTCCTAACGGGATCCTAACTCCGGCGGGGGTGGAGGGGCGGCACAGCGGCCGCCCGTCCGGCTTTATGCCTCAAATTCGATCAACAGATCCTTTGCATCGATCTGCGCCCCGGCGGTGACATGCACCGCCTTCACAGTGGCCTCGCGGTCGGCATGGATGCCGGTTTCCATCTTCATCGCCTCGATGGTCAGAAGCATGTCGCCCGGCTTGACCCTCTGGCCCGCGCTGACCGCGACGGACGCGACAACACCCGGCATCGGCGCGCCGATATGCGCGGGATTGCCCTCTTCGGCCTTGGGGCGGCTGGCGGTTTTCGCCCGCACGGCGCGGTTCGGCACGCGGATCACGCGGGGCTGGCCGTTGATCTCGAAAAAGACCTTCGCTTCGCCATCGTCGCCGGTCTCGCCCACCGCTTGCAGGCGGATTTCCAGCGTCTTGCCCGGTGCGATCTCGACTGAGATCTCTTCGCCCGATTGCATGCCGTAGAAGAACACCGGCGTCGGCAGGGTGCGAACCGGGCCATAGGTCCGGTGGCGGCCCATGTAGTCCAGGAACACCTTCGGGTACATGAGGTAGCCGTTCAGGTCTTCATTGTCGACGGGATAGCCCAGAAGGTCTTTTACCAACTGCGCCCGCGTTCCTTCCAGGTCGACGGGCGGCAGATGCGCGCCGGGCCGGTCGGTCATCGGCTTTTCGCCTTTCAGCACTTTCTTCTGGATCGCTGCGGGCCAGCCGCCGGGGGGCTGGCCCAGGTTGCCCTTCAGCATGTCGACCACCGAATCCGGGAAGGCGACTTCGACGTTCGGATCCTCGACCTGGGTGCGGGTCAGCCCTTGCGCCACCATCATCAGCGCCATGTCGCCCACGACCTTGGACGACGGCGTGACCTTCACGATATCGCCGAACATCTGGTTGGCGTCGGCATAGGCCTGCGCCACCTCGTGCCAGCGTTCCTCAAGTCCCAATGACCGGGCCTGCGCCTTCAGGTTGGTGAACTGGCCGCCCGGCATTTCATGCAGGTAGACCTCGGACGCCGGGGCTTCCAGCCCGGATTCGAAGGCCGCATACTGGTCGCGCACCGCTTCCCAGTAGTTCGAGATTTCGCGGATCGCCGACATCGACAGGCCGGTATCGCGGTCGGTATGCGCCAGCGCCTCGACGATGGACCCAAGGCAGGGCTGCGAGGTGCCGCCCGAAAACGCATCCATCGCCGCGTCCACCGCATCGACGCCCGCTTCGGCGGCGGTCAGGATGGTGGCGGCGGCGATGCCGCTGGTGTCATGGGTATGGAAGTGGATCGGCAGGCCGACCTCTTCCTTCAGCGCGCGGATCAGGACGCGGGCCGAGGCGGGCTTCAGCAGCCCCGCCATGTCCTTCAGGCCCAACACATGCGCGCCCGCCTTGCGCAGCTCCTTGCCCATGCGGACGTAGTATTTCAGGTCATACTTGGCCCGATCCGGGTTCAGGATGTCGCCGGTGTAGCAGATCGCCGCTTCGCAGACGCGGTTCTGTTCCACCACCGCGTCCATCGCGACGCGCATGTTTTCGACCCAGTTCAGGCTGTCGAACACCCGGAACACGTCGATCCCGGTTTCCGCGGCCTGCTTCACGAAGGACTGCACGACGTTGTCGGGATAATTGGTATAGCCCACCCCGTTCGAGGCCCGCAGCAGCATCTGCGTCATGATGTTGGGCATCGCGGCGCGCAGGTCGCGAAGGCGCTGCCAGGGGCATTCCTGAAGGAAGCGGTAGGCCACGTCGAAGGTGGCGCCGCCCCAGCATTCCACCGAGAAAAGCCCCGGCAGGTTCGCCGCATAGGCGGGTGCCACGCGGATCATGTCGAAGGACCGCATCCGGGTGGCCAGAAGGCTTTGATGGCCGTCGCGCATCGTGGTGTCGGTGATCAGAAGGCGCTTCTGTTCGCCCATCCAGTCCGCCACAGCCTTGGGGCCGCGCGCCAGCAGCAGGTCGCGGGTTCCGGGCGCAGGCGTTTCGCGGGCCACGGGCGGGCGCGGCACCCGCGCTTCGGCCGCCGGACGGGGGCGGCCGGCGGTTTCGGGATGCCCGTTCACCGTGATGTCGGCGATATAGGTCAGAAGCTTGGTCGCCCGGTCCTGCCGCTTGCGGAAGGTGAACAGCTCTGGCGTGGTGTCGATGAACTTGGTGGTGGCCGAATTGTCCAGGAAACTGGGGTGCTTCAGCAGGTTTTCGACGAAGGCGATGTTGGTGGACACGCCGCGGATGCGGAATTCGCTCAGCGCGCGCTGCATCCGCGCGATGGCCTGCTGTGGCGTCTGCGCCCAGGCGGTGACCTTCACCAGAAGCGAGTCGTAGTAGCGGGTGATGACCGCGCCGGAATAGGCGGTGCCGCCGTCCAGACGGATGCCATTGCCGGTGGCTGAACGGTAGGCGGTGATGCGGCCGTAATCGGGGATGAAGTTGTTCTGCGGGTCTTCGGTCGTGACCCGGCATTGCAGCGCATGGCCCGACAGACGCACGTCCGCCTGCGTGGCGGCACCCGTCGCCTCGGCCAGGCTGGCCCCTTCCGCAATGCGGATCTGCGCCTGCACGATGTCGATGCCGGTGACCATTTCGGTCACGGTGTGTTCGACCTGGACGCGGGGGTTCACCTCGATGAAGTAGAACTTCTCGCTGTCCATATCCATCAGGAACTCGACCGTTCCCGCGCATTCATAGCCGACATGGGCGCAGATGCGGCGGCCCAGTTCGCAGATTTCGGCGCGCTGTTCGTCCGTCAGGTAAGGGGCGGGCGCGCGTTCGACGACCTTCTGGTTCCGGCGCTGGATGGTGCAGTCGCGTTCGTACAGGTGGAAGATGTTGCCCTGCTTGTCGCCCAGGATCTGCACCTCGACGTGGCGGGCGCGCAGGATCATCTTTTCAAGATAGCCCTCGCCATTGCCAAAGGCCGCCTCGGCCTCGCGCCGCCCCTCGCGGACCTTTTCGGCCAGCTCGTCCTCGCCCAGGATCGGCCGCATGCCGCGTCCGCCGCCGCCCCAGCTGGCTTTCAGCATCAGGGGATAGCCGATTGCCGCCGCCTGGGCCTTGATCGCCTCCATGTCGTCGCCCAGCACCTCGGTCGCCGGGATCACGGGGACGCCCGCGTCCATCGCCACGCGCCGGGCGGATGCCTTGTCGCCAAGCGCGCGCATGGTTTCGGCGCGCGGACCGATGAAGGTGATCCCGGCGCGGTCGCAGGCCTCGACGAATTCGGGGTTCTCGGACAGAAGCCCGTAGCCCGGGTGGATCGCATCCGCGCCCGACAGCTTGGCCACCCGGATGATTTCCGGGATCGACAGGTAGGCTGCAACCGGGCCAAGGCCTTCGCCGATCCGGTAGGCCTCATCGGCCTTGAACCGGTGGAGCGACAGCTTGTCCTCCTCGGCGTAGACGGCCACGGTGCGCTTGCCCAGTTCGGTCGCGGCCCGCATGACACGGATGGCGATCTCTCCCCGGTTGGCAATCAGGATCTTCTTGAAAGTCGCCATGACGGTTCTCCCCGGGGCGTCGAAATTTCGGCGCAGATTATGCGCGCCGCATTGCGGCGCAATCCCCTTGCGAAGACTTCTGCAAAAATTTTGCGAAGGACTTCGCAGATCCGGCGGATTCCCGTTCAAAATCGTCATGTTGCTGTTGCAATTGCGGATCCGGAACAATTGCGGAACATGGCTTTAACTCGTGCCGGACTCTGGCTAGATTGGCGGGATGAGCGGATTTGACGAACAGGATGCCTTCGATGCGGCGGCGCATGTGCCGCTGTCGCAACGCGCGATGGGGGCGCGGGCGGCCCCGTATCTGAACGATCTGAACCCGGCCCAGCGGGCCGCGGTCGAGGCGCTGGATGGTCCGGTCCTGATGCTGGCCGGGGCAGGGACCGGCAAGACCAAGGCGCTGACCACCCGAATCGCGCATCTTCTGGTCAGTGGCCGCGCCCGCCCGAACGAGATCCTGGCCGTCACCTTCACCAACAAGGCCGCGCGCGAGATGAAGGACCGTGTCGGCCGCTTGATGGGCGGTGCCGTGGAGGGGATGCCCTGGATGGGCACGTTCCATTCGGTCAGCGTGAAGATTCTGCGCCGCCATGCCGAACTGGTGGGGCTCAGGTCCAACTTCACGATTCTGGATACCGACGATCAGATCCGGCTGCTGAAACAGCTGATCGTCGCCGCCAATATCGACGAAAAACGCTGGCCCGCGCGGCAGCTGGCCGGGCTGATCGACAGCTGGAAGAACCGCGCCTGGCTGCCGGAAAAGGTGCCGTCATCCGAAGCCTCGGCCTTCAACAACCGCGGGACCGAACTTTACGCCGCCTATCAGGACCGGCTGCGCACCCTGAATGCCACCGATTTCGGCGACCTGCTTCTGCACTGCGTCACGATCTTCCAGCGTCACCCCGACGTGCTGGAGCAGTATCAGAGGTGGTTCCGCTACATCATGGTGGACGAATATCAGGACACCAACGTCGCGCAGTATCTTTGGCTGCGGCTACTGGCGCAGGCGCATCGCAACATCTGCTGCGTGGGCGACGATGACCAGTCGATCTACGGCTGGCGCGGCGCCGAAGTGGGCAACATCCTGCGGTTTGAAAAGGATTTCGCCGGGGCTGCCGTCATCCGGTTGGAGCAGAACTACCGGTCCACCGAACATATCCTTGCCGCCGCCTCGGGCCTGATCGCGGCGAACTCCGGCCGGCTGGGCAAGACCCTTTGGACCGATGCCGAGGGCGGCGAAAAAATTCGCCTGATCGGCCATTGGGACGGCGAGGAGGAAGCGCGCTGGATCGGTGAGGAAATCGAGGCGTATCAGCGCGGCACCCGCGCCCTGGACCCTGTCAGCCTGAACGATCAGGCGATCCTGGTCCGCGCCAGCCACCAGATGCGCGCCTTCGAAGACCGCTTTTTGACCATCGGCCTGCCATACCGGGTGATTGGCGGCCCGCGATTCTATGAACGCCAGGAAATCCGCGACGCGATGGCCTATTTCCGACTGGCCGTCAGCCCCGACGACGATCTGGCCTATGAACGTGTCGTCAACCTGCCGAAACGCGGTCTGGGCGACAAGGCGGTGCAGACGATCCAGATGCAGGCCCGCGAAGACGGGGTCAGTCTGCTGGAAGGCGGCCGCTATGCCGCTGCCTCGGGTCGGATCGGCGGAAAGGGCGGCGGACAGTTGCGCCTGTTTACCGAGGCCGTGGACCGTTGGCACTACTTCGTTGTGAACCGAGGAAACGAGCTGGAGATCAAACCCCGCACGGATCAGTTGGAAAATTTGCGCGAACAAAGAGCGCCTCTTGTCGAGCATCTTGAGACATTAGAAGCGGAGGATGAATCACGTGCCAGTCTCATAGAGCAGATTGCAGGGCTAAACTCCCGCATCGCTGTTCTTGACAGGATCGTAGCTATCTTGAACGGCAACCACATATTGCTTGCAGAGGATATCCTCGACGAATCCGGCTACACCGAGATGTGGCAGAACGACAAGACGCCCGAGGCGCCGGGCCGTCTGGACAACCTCAAGGAACTGGTGAAGGCGCTGGAGCAGTTCGACAGCCTGCAAGGCTTTCTGGAACATGTCGCGCTGATCATGGACAACGACAGCGAGGATGCGGCCGAAAAGGTCAGCATCATGACCCTGCACGCCGCCAAGGGGCTGGAATTCCAGGTGGTCTTCCTGCCCGGCTGGGAAGAAGGGCTGTTTCCCAGCCAACGCAGCATGGACGAGAGCGGCCAGAAGGGACTCGAGGAGGAACGGCGGCTGGCCTATGTGGGCATCACGCGCGCCGAGGAACTTTGCACGATTTCCTTCGCGGGCAACCGGCGTGTCTATGGCCAGTGGCAATCGCAGCTTCCATCGCGCTTCATCGACGAACTTCCCGAAGCGCATGTCGATGTGCTGACTCCGCCGGGGCTTTACGGCGGCGGTTATGGGGCGGCGGGCATGGCCTTCGGGGGGCGACTGTCCGGCTCCTCCTCGGGGATCGAGGAACGGGCCGCGCGGGCCGATGTCTACAACTCCCCCGGCTGGCAGCGGATGCAGTCCCGTGCCGGCCACCGCCCGATCAGCCAACCGCGCGAGGCGCGCCATCAGGTGATCGACGCGCAGGCGATCCCGGCCTATGTCGACGGCGACCGCGTATTCCACCAGAAGTTCGGCTATGGCACCGTGATCGGCAGCGAAGGGGACAAGCTGGAGATCCGCTTCGACAAGGCCGGGATCAAGCGCGTCGTGGCCAGCTTTGTGACCGATGCCGACGGCGTGGACGACGTGCCGTTCTAAGGATCAGCGGTCGTTCATTCCCTTGCCGGCCAGGATCCGCGGCGCCTGCCGTTCGATCCGTGCCGCGCGGGTGGCCGGGGTTTTTGCCTGACCGAAATGCAGCAGGTAGCCCCGGCGCCGTCCGGGAGTCAGTGCCTGGAACGTCCGGCGGAACGACTCGTCCTCGTCCAGGCGCGCCAGCAGTTCATTGGGGTAGGGCAGGTCGTCCTTCGGAAACTCCACCTTTCGGCCCGCGCGCTCCAGTTCCGCAGCTTCGTGGATGTAATCGCGCAGGAGTGGCGCCATCCGCTCGACCTCGGTCGGATCGGTAAACCGGATCATCCGGGAGGAACGGGAATTTTCGCCGGGTGCCACCAGCAGCCCGGCCCGATCCGTCAAGAGTACGCCCTTGAAGAAGCCCAAGGCCGCATGGTCCTTCAACCCCCAGAGAATCGCGACATTCGCTCCTTCCACGGTGTAGACCGGCGAGCGCCACTTGAAATCCTCGGTCAGGCCGCAGCTGAGCAGTATCGCACGCAGGGCCCGCAGTTCCTGCTGCCACTGCGACGCTTCGGCAAAAAAGGCCGTGACCTTCGGTTCTGTATCGGACTTCCCGCTGGCCATGGACCACGCCCCCGGTTCGGACCTGGGAAAGGGTAGGCTGCTGCCGAAGTCCTGTCCACCGGCCGGAAAGGAAAACGGCGGCACCCGGGAGGAGGGCACCGCCGTCTGAAGACGCGACCCCAGGGAGGAGGGGGGTGCGTGTTCCTGTGAAGGACCGTGACCGCCCGAGGGAGGAGGAGGGGCGTCACCGTTCTTCACACCGCCGCTGGCCCAAGGGAGGAGGAGAGCCGCGGCGTATCGGATTGGCGGCGCCCCAGGGAGGAGGAGGGGGCGCCGCCCTTCACTACGAAGCCCCAGGGAGGAGGAGAGGGCTTTCGTATTTCTGCGGCGACATCAGGGAGGAGGAGGATGTCGCCGCACGTCCCGGACCAAGGGAGGAGGAGAGGCCCGGAAAGTATTCCTTACTTCGCGTAGGCCGCGTCGCGGGCGATGCGGTTGATCATGCTGCGGTGGATACCCAGATCCGCCAGTTCATGATCGCTGAGGTTCGACAGTTCCGCGCGGGTCACCAGGTACAGGGCCTGACGACGCCGGGCCTCGACCAGGCCCTGCAACAGCCGCGACACGCGGGCGAAGATGCCGCCTTGGGTCGTCGAGGTGGAATGCGCGTAAGCCATTTCGTTTTGCCTTTGTCCGTGTTCGTTTGCGACCGGTCTGCCATCCGCAGCGCCATGCTCGCTTTCGTTGAGGACAATGTGGACCCAATGCTGCAATTGCACAATCCCCGGACCAAACAATGCTGCCATGCAGCAAACGCATAGCGGTCACGAAAAAATTCTCTATCTTTACCGCAGTTTGACAGTCTTGTGTCGCTGGCGTGTCAATTCGCTTGTGCTTCCCATGCGATGGCGCGAATCTGGGTCGATCCCTGGAACGCGGAGCGGAGCAAGCGAACATGGCCATCTCGCGGGATGACGTAATCAAGGCGCTTTCGCGCATCACGCTGCCCGACGGCGGCGATCTGGTCGCGCGGGACATGGTCCGTGCCCTGACCATCGACGGCGGCAACATCCGCTTCGTGATCGAGGCCCCCGATCCGGACCTGGCCCGCCGGATGGAGCCGGTCCGGCAGGCCGCCGACACCGCGCTGCGGGCCTTGCCGGGGGTGACGGCGGTGTCGTCGGTCCTTACCGCGCATGGCCCTGCGGCGCGCCCTGCGCCACCCAGCATCAAGATCGGCGGTCACCCGACGCCGCAACCTGCCGGGCAGACCGGCCCCCAGCGGATCAGCGGGATCGACCGGATCATCGCCATCGCATCGGGCAAGGGCGGGGTGGGCAAGTCGACGCTGTCGTCCAACCTGGCGGTCGCGCTGGCGCGTCTGGGGCGGCGGGTCGGCCTTCTGGATGCCGACATCTACGGCCCCTCGCAGCCGCGCATGATGGGTGTCAGTGCCCGGCCTGCCTCACCGGACGGCAAGACCATCATCCCCCTGAAGGCGCATGGCGTCACCATGATGTCGATCGGCCTGATGCTGAAGGAGAACGAAGCGGTGGTCTGGCGCGGGCCGATGCTGATGGGCGCGCTGCAACAATTGCTGGGCCAGGTCGCCTGGGGAGAGCTCGACGTGCTGATCGTCGACCTGCCGCCGGGGACGGGCGACGTGCAACTGACGCTGTGCCAGCGCACGCACCTGACCGGCGCCATCGTCGTGTCGACCCCGCAGGACGTGGCACTTCTGGATGCGCGACGGGCCATCGACATGTTCGGCAAGCTCAAGACCCCGATCCTGGGCCTGGTCGAAAACATGTCGAGCTATGTCTGCCCCAACTGCGGGCATGAGGAACATATCTTCGGCCACGGCGGCGTCGCGGCCGAGGCGGCGCGGCTGGGCGTCCCGCTGCTGGGCGAAATCCCCCTGTCGCTGGATGTGCGGCTGGCGGGCGACTCGGGCACGCCGATCGCTGCCGGAGAGGGGCCGATTGCAGAGGCCTACATGAAGCTCGCGCGGCGACTGATTGACGGCGGCATCGTCTGACGCCGTCCTGCGCCGGGAACGCATGGGAATTCGCCCGTGGGAATGTATGGGAAAACGGCGGCTCGACGGGCCGCCGTTCTGATTCCGGCAGAATCACGGCGCCGCGAGTTCCTGTGTTTCGCCGGGAAAGCGCCCGGATTCTGTGGCTTTTGGGTAACTCCTGCGACTGAACCGTAGAGCCGTGTTCGGAAATCCGGGAAGTTACGGGAAAAACAGACGCATGCCAATTTTCGCTACATCTTGTGGCTGTTTTGGCCCGGCCGCCTAGAAATTCCCGGACGACTGTGGATAACTTCGTGGATAAACGAAAGTTCCACCTATTCCCTTGTCGCTTCGCCCCATTTTCTCCCGAACTTTCCAGTTGCTTCCCGTAATTTCCCATGCCATCCCTGCATTCACGGATGAGGACGGGCTGACACAGCGGGGCGCTCAAGACCCCAAACAAGGCGAAGTCAGGTTTCATACAGGCCCCGCCTTCATCCGAAAACCGAGCCTTCCGGCAGGGAGCAGACATCCCCCCAGGTGTCCTGCACGGAAGGCCAAGCCCCGCAAAAGGGGACCCAGAGATGGGACGAGGGCGGCGGATCGGGCAGTGGCAGCAGCCCGATCCGCCGTTGTCCGTTTCAGGGACCGGGAAAACCCGGGCCTGATGCGGTTGGGACAGGAACTGAAGACAGGAGCGCGCGCCGGTGGCACGCAGGTTCAGAGGTTCGGACACGTTCAAGGTGGACGCGAAGGGGCGGGTCTCCATCCCCGCCCCGTTCCGCCGTGTCATCGAAGCCTCTGATCCCGACTGGCGCGAGGGCTTGCGTCCCAACATCGTTGTCGTCTACGGCGATGACACCCAGGACTGGCTGGAAGTCTACACCATGCGCGCCATCGAAGAGATCGACGAGCAGATCGAAGACATGCAGCGCGGCTCGCCCGAACGGCTGTGGCTGGAAGAACTGATGCATGGCCAGTCCATCGAGGCGCAGATCGACGACGATGGCCGTCTGGTCCTGCCGCAGCGCCTTCGTGAAAAGATCGGGCTGGAAGGCGAGGCCTTCTTCATCTCGGCCGGTGACTACTTCAAGATCTGGAAGCCCGAGACCTATCAGGACAAGGCCGCGAACCGTACGCGCAAGCTGGCCGAGCAATACCCCGAAGACTTCGATCCGCGCAGCCTGCTGCCCGCGCGTTCAAGGGGCTGACGCATGACGGTCAGCCCAGCCGATGACGCCCCGCACATCCCCGTTCTTCTTGGCCCGCTTCTGCGGGCCGTCGCGCCGGTAAGGGGCGTCTGGCTGGATGGCACCTTCGGCGCGGGCGGCTATTCGCGCGGCCTTCTGGATGCGGGCGCCGACCGGGTCATCGGCGTGGACCGGGATCCGTCGGTCTTTCCGATGGCCGACCGGTGGCGCGGCGCCTATGGCGACCGCCTTCGGCTGGTCGAGGGCACGTTTTCCGATCTGGACCGGCTGGCGGGCGAACCGCTGGATGGCGTGGTGCTGGATCTTGGCGTGTCGTCCATGCAGCTGGATCAGGCCGAGCGCGGCTTTTCCTTCATGAAGGATGGCCCGCTGGACATGCGGATGGAAAAATCCGGCCCCAGCGCCGCCGATCTGGTGGCCGAAGCGTCCGAAGAGGAACTGGCCGACATCATCTATCACTACGGCGAAGACCGCGCGTCGCGCCGGATCGCCCGCGCCATTGTCAAGGCGCGTGAGGCGGCACCCCTGCTGACCACGCGGCAATTGGCCGAGGTGGTCGAACGGGCCCTGCCGCGCCCGAAGCCCGGGCAAAGCCATCCGGCCACCCGCACTTTCCAGGCGATCCGCATCGCCGTGAACGACGAATTCGGCCAACTGGCCGAAGGGCTTGAGGCCGCCGAACGCGCGCTGAAACCGGGCGGACAGCTGGCCGTCGTGACCTTTCATTCGCTGGAAGATCGGATCGTGAAGCGGTTCTTCCAGCTGCGCAGCGGTGCCGAAGGGCAGGGCAGCCGTTACGCCCCGGCGCGCGCTGCCGTCACCCCCGCCTTCACGCAAGCGACCCGCCGCGCCATCGAGGCCGACGACGAGGAGCTTGCCGCCAACCCGCGTGCCCGTTCTGCCCGACTGCGCTGCGGCACCCGCACCGATGCCCCGGCAGGCCGCGCCGACCGTGCCGCACTGGGCCTGCCCCTGCCGGCGCTGAAACAGACCGCGCTGAAAGGACACCGCTGATGCGCATCCTGATCCGAGTGCTGACCGTCATGGCCGTGATCGCGCTGGGCTTCTGGGCCTACCGCGAAAACTACGCGACCCAGGCCGCGCTGGCCGATGTGCGCAAGCTGCAGTCGGAGATCGCGGCGCTTCGGGAATCCCTGTCGGTCCTGCGCGCCGAATGGGCCTATCTCAACCGCCCCGACCGCCTGCGCGAACTGGCTGACATCAACTTTGACCGGCTTCAGCTTTTGCCGCTGGTGCCCGAACAGTTCGGCTCGGTCGAGGACGTGGGCTATCCCATTCCCGGCGGCGGTCTTGTCGGGGCACCCGAACTGACCGATCCCATCGACACCTCCTCCGCCCCCAAGCCGCACCTGGCCGATCCGATCCCCGATCCCGATGTCCCCGAGACCCCGGAAAACTGAAGCCGGAGACCGAAGCCGATGACCCGCATCCCCCTGCGCCCGCTGGCCCGCATCCTTTCGGCCCGCAACCGCGGCGAAAACCCCGACGTGATCGAGCGCGAGAACATCCGCCTGCGCAACGAGGCGGTGCGAGACAAGGCACGTCTGCGCGCCGAAGGGCGGCTTCTGGTGCTGGGCGTGCTGTTCGTCGCGGCCTTCGGCGCGGTGGGCGCGCGGATGGGCCTTCTGGCCGCCACGGTCCCGGTGGAACCCGAGGTGTCGATGGGCGGCAACTCGATCCTTGCCCAGCGGGCGGACATCGTTGACCGGCAGGGCCGGGTTCTGGCAACCAACCTGGTCACCCATTCGCTTTATGCCCAGCCCCGGCTGATGGTCGATCCGCAGGGATCGGCCAAGAAACTGGTGCAGATCTTCCCGGACCTGGATGAAAAACGCCTGGTCGCGGACTTTACCGGGGCCAAGAAGTTCCTCTGGCTGCGCAAGCGCATCTCGCCCGAGCAGATGCAGATGGTCCATGAAATCGGCGATCCGGGGCTGCTGTTCGGACCGCGCGAAATGCGCCTTTACCCCAATGGCAGCCTGGCGGCCCATGTGCTGGGCGGCGCCAGCTTTGGCCGCGAAGGTGTCCACTCGGCCGAGGTGATCGGCACCGCGGGCGTGGAAAAGACCTTTGACGGCTGGCTGCGCGATCCGGCCAACAACGGTGCGCCCCTGCAACTGTCGCTGGACCTGACCGTGCAGTCCACGGTCGAGGACGTGCTGGCAGGCGGCATGAAGCTGATGAACGCCAAGGGCGCGGCGGCGGTCCTGATGGATGTCCACACCGGCGAGGTGGTGGCGCTGGCCTCGTTGCCGGACTTCGATCCGAACACCCGTCCGCAGCCGCTGGTGAAGGGCGATCCCTCGGACAGCCCGCTGTTCAACCGCGCGATCCAGGGCGTCTACGAATTGGGCTCGACCTTCAAGATCTTCGCGGTCGGCCAGGCGCTGGAGCTGGGCCTGGTCAATCCGCAGACCATGATCGACACCAAGTCGCCGATGATCTGGGGCCGCCACCGCATCCGCGACTTCCACAACTACGGCGCCCAGTTGAGCGTGACCGAGGTGATCGCCAAATCCTCGAACGTGGGAACTGCGCATATCGCCCTGATGATCGGCGCGGATCGACAGCAGGCGTTCTTCAAGTCGCTGGGCCTGATGGAGCCGGTTCCGCTGGAAATCGCGGAAGCCGCCGCCGGCAAGCCGATCCTGCCGAAAAGATGGCCCGACATCACCACGATCACCACTTCCTACGGCCATGGCATCTCGGACAGCCCGCTGCACCTGGCGGCCGCCTATGCGACGATGACCAACGGCGGCACGCGCGTCGTGCCCACGCTGCTCAAGACCGACAAGGTCCAAAAGGGCGAGCGGGTGATCTCCGAGGCGACCTCGGTCAAGGTGCGCGACCTTCTGCGGCAGGTGGTGGTGCGCGGTACCGCCAGCATGGGCGAGGTGCCCGGCTATTCGGTGGCGGGAAAAACGGGCACCGCCGACAAGACCAAGCCCAACGGCGGCTATTACGAGGACAAGGTGGTGACGACCTTTGCCTCGGTCTTCCCCTCGACCGATCCGAAATACGTCCTCATCGTCTCGCTGGACGAGCCGGTGGAAACCTCGGGCACCGAGCCGCGCCGCACCGCCGGCTGGACCAGCGTTCCGGTCGGGGCCGAGATCATCCGCCGCGTCGCGCCGCTTCTGGGGCTGCGGCCATCGGTTGAACCTGTGGCCACTGCTGCTGTAACACTCGCCGGGAACTGAAAGACAAGCTTCGGGCGGAAGGATCTGGCATGGACGGCATCAGGACACTGGCGGATCTGGGGCTGGTGGGCGACGGCGGCCGCAACCCCCGCGTGACCGGAATTGCGGTGGACAGCCGCCAGGTGCAGCCGGGGTTCCTGTTCGCGGCGCTGCCGGGCTCCCGGGTCCACGGCGGTGAATTCATCCAGTATGCGCTGCGCATGGGGGCGGCGGCCATCCTGACCGACCGCGCTGGCGCCGCCCTGGCCGCCGATGTGCTGGCCGGATCCGAGGCGGCGCTGGTCGTCGCGGACGAGCCGCGACAGGCGCTTGCCTATGCGGCGGCCCTGTGGTTCGGCCGGCAGCCCGAAACCATCGTCGCCGTAACCGGCACCAGCGGCAAGACCTCGGTCGCGACCTTCACCCGGCAGATCTGGCAGGCGCTGGGCCATGCCGCCTGTTCGCTGGGCACCATGGGCGTTCAGGGCGACTATGAGGCGCCGCTGGCCCACACCACGCCGGAACCGGTGACGCTGCACCGGATCCTGGCCGCCATGGCCGAGGCCCGGATCACCCATGCCGCGATGGAGGCGTCCTCGCACGGGCTGGACCAGCACCGGCTGGATGCCGTGCGCCTGAAGGCGGCGGCCTTCACCAACTTTTCGCAAGACCATCTGGATTACCACGCGGGCTTTGCCGAATACTTCGCCGCCAAGGCGCTTCTGTTCGACCGCGTCCTGCCCGAGGACGGTACCGCCGTCGTCAACATCGACGATCCTCGGGGCGTCGAGATGCTGGACCACGTCCGGGCGCGGGGGCAGGGACTGATCACCATCGGCCGGTCCGACGGGGCGGACCTGCGGATCCTTGGGCAGCGCTATGATGCCACGGGCCAGGAACTGCGGTTTGCCTGGGCGGGAACAACGCATCAGGCGCGGCTGAACCTGATCGGCGGTTTCCAGGCGGAAAACGTGCTGGCAGCGGCGGGGTTGTGCATCGCCTCGGGCTCTGCCCCGACCGACGTCTTTGCGGCATTACCGGGCCTGAAAACCGTGCGCGGGCGGATGGAGCTCGCCGCCAAGCGGGAAAATGGCGCGACCGTCTTCGTCGATTATTCGCACAAGCCCGGCGCGCTTGCCTCGGCGCTGCAATCCTTGCGCCCGCATGTCCTGGGCCGGATCATCGTGGTCTTTGGGGCAGGTGGTGACCGCGACCGGCTGAAACGCCCGTTGATGGGCCAGGCCGCCGCCGAATTCGCCGACAAGGTCTATGTCACCGATGACAATCCCCGAAGCGAAGACCCCGCCGCGATCCGGGCCGAGGTGATGGCGGGTTGTCCCGGCGCGACCGAGGTGGGCGACCGCGCCGAGGCGATCCTGCGCGGGGTCGATGACCTGGGACCGGGCGATGCGCTTCTGGTGGCAGGCAAGGGCCACGAGACGGGACAGATCATCGCCGGGCAGATCTATCCGTTCGACGACGCGGAACAGGCCAGCATCGCCGTCGCCGCCCTGGACGGGAAGATCGGATGACCGCGCTCTGGATCTCGGACGACCTGGCCCGTGCCACGGGCGGGCGCGTGACACGCGGCTTTGCCGCAACCGGACTGTCCATCGACACCCGCAGCCTGCAACCCGGCGATCTGTTCATCGCGCTGAAGGATGTGCGGGACGGCCATGACTTCGTGGCACAGGCGCTGGCGAAGGGCGCTTCGGGGGCGGTGGTCTCCCACATTCCCGAGGGCTGTTCGGAAAGCGATCCCCTGCTGATCGTTCCGGACGTGCTTCTGGCGCTGGAGGCGCTTGGCCGGGCGGGCCGTGCCCGTTCGCGGGCCCGGGTGGTCGCCGTGACCGGATCGGTCGGCAAGACCTCGACCAAGGAGATGTTGCGTGCCGTGCTGGCCGGGCAGGGCCGCGTCCATGCCGCCGAGGCGAGTTTCAACAACCACTGGGGCGTGCCGCTGACACTGGCCCGGATGCCCGCCGATTGCGACTTCGCGGTGATCGAGATCGGCATGAACCATCCCGGCGAAATCGCGCCGCTTGCGCGGATGGCGCGGCCGCATGTGGCGATGATCACCACGATCGCCGCCGCGCACATGGCGGCCTTCGACGGGATCGAGGGTATCGCCCGCGAAAAGGCGACGATCTTCCAGGGACTGGAGCCGGGCGGCGTGGCCGTCATCCCTTCGGGGCTGGACGTGACGCCGATCCTGGCCGATGCCGCGCGCGCGGCCGGGCGTGTCCTGCGTTTTGGACCTTCTCCAACCGACGACTACGCGCTGGTCGAGGCGACGGTGGCCCAGGACACCACCATCGTCCAGGCCACCCGCCACGGCGCGCCTTTCCTGTTCAAGATCCGGTCGGCCGGGCGGCATTTCGCCATGAACGCGCTGGGCGTCCTGGCGGTGGCCGAGTCGGTGGGCGCCGATCCGGCCATTGCCGCCTGCGACCTTGGCCTGTGGCAGCCGGTCGCTGGGCGCGGCCTGCGCGAAACCATCCACCTTGACCCGGTCGAGGAGGAGATGACTATCGACCTGATCGACGATGCCTACAACGCCAACCCCACCTCGCTGGACGCCGCGCTGCACGTGCTGGCCGTGGCCGAGCCGCGCCACGGGGTCGGTCGTCACATCGCGGGACGGCGGATCGTGGTTCTGGGCGACATGCTGGAACTGGGCGAACAGGAAAACGCCCTTCATGCCGCGGTGGCGGATCATCCGACCCTGGCGGAGATTCACCTGGTCCACTGCGTCGGGCCACGGATGCGCCATCTTTGGAACGCACTTCCCCGGCAGAAGCGCGGCGAATGGCACGAGAACGCTGCCGATCTGGCGGCGCGGGCGCGGTTTCTGGTCGATGCGGGCGATGTCGTCCTGGTGAAGGGATCGAAGGGCAGCCGCGTCAGTCTGGTGGTTGACGCCTTGCGCAAACTGGGGCAATCGGGCGCCTCGGATATCAAAGGGGCCGAGTGAATGCTCTACTGGCTGGCAAGCCTTTCGGATGGCGGCGACTTCTTCAACCTGTTCCGCTACATCACCTTCCGGGCCGGCGCCGCGTTCTTCACCGCGCTTCTGTTCGGGTTCATCTTCGGACGGCCCCTGATCAACCTCTTGCGCCGCAAGCAGAAAAAGGGCCAGCCCATCCGCGATGACGGCCCGGCCACCCATTTCGTCAAGGCGGGCACCCCCACGATGGGCGGCCTTTTGATCCTGTCGGCGCTGCTGGTCTCGACGCTGCTCTGGGGGCGTCTCGACAATCCCTATGTCTGGATCGTGCTTCTGGTGACGGTGGGCTTCGGGCTGATCGGCTTTGCCGACGACTACGCCAAGGTGACGAAGCAGAACACCAACGGCGTGTCGTCGCGCATCCGGATGCTGGCGGGCCTGGGGATCGCGGCGGTTGCGGGGGTGGCAGCGGCGCTGTTCCACCCCGAGGCGCTGCGCTGGACGCTGGCCTTCCCGATTTTCAAGGACGCGCTGATCAACCTCAGCATCCTTTTCGTGCCCTTCGCCATGCTGGTGATCGTGGGCGCGGCGAATGCCGTGAACCTGACCGATGGGCTGGACGGCCTGGCCGTGATGCCGGTGATGATCGCCGCCGCGTCCTTCGGTGTGATTGCCTACATCGTCGGCAACTACAACTTCACCCAGTACCTGGGCGTTCACTTCGTTCCCGGCACCGGCGAGCTTCTAATCTTCTGCGCGGCGCTGATCGGCGGGGGGCTTGGATTCTTGTGGTATAACGCCCCCCCGGCGGCCGTGTTCATGGGCGACACCGGCAGCCTGGCGCTGGGCGGCGCGCTGGGCGCGATTGCGGTCGTGACGAAGCATGAAATCGTTCTGGCAATCGTCGGCGGCCTGTTCGTGGTCGAGGCGCTGAGCGTCATCATCCAGGTCGCCTATTTCAAGCGCACCGGCAAGCGGGTCTTCCTAATGGCACCGATCCACCACCACTTCGAAAAGAAGGGCTGGGGCGAGGCGCAGATCGTGATCCGCTTCTGGATCATCAGCCTGATCCTTGCGCTGATCGGGCTGGCCACGCTGAAGCTGCGGTAACGCGGCTTGCACGGCGGGCGCGGACCTGCGCCCGGGGAATGAAGGGGCGGGAAGATGATCCCAGTTCAAGGGTATACCGGTCGCAAGGTCGCCGTTCTGGGGCTGGGCCGGTCGGGTCTGGCGACGGCGGCGGCGCTGGTCGCGGGTGGGGCCGAGCCGCTGTTGTGGGACGACAGCCCCGAAGCGCGCGCCAAGGCTGAAGCGGCGGGTCATCAGATCACCGACCTGACCCGCGATGGGGCCTGGGACGGGATCGCGGCGCTGATCGTTTCACCCGGCATTCCGCATCTGTACCCGCAGCCAAACAAGGTCATCGCCAAGGCGCTGGCACTGGGCGTGCCGGTGGACAATGATATCGGGCTGTTCTTCCGGTCCTGGGCCACGCCGGACTGGGACGAGATGGACCAGACGCCGAAGGTCATTGCCGTCACGGGATCGAACGGCAAATCAACCACCACCGCGCTGATCCATCACATCCTTCAGGTGGCTGAACGTCCGACGCAGATGGCGGGCAACATCGGGCGGGGCGTGCTGGACCTTGACCCGGCCGAGGACGGAGAGGTCGTGGTGCTGGAACTGTCGTCCTACCAGACCGACCTGGCCCGCGCCCTGACGCCCGACATCGCGGTTTTTACCAACCTCTCGCCCGACCACCTGGACCGTCACGCCGGCCTGGGCGGCTATTTCGCCGCCAAGCGGCGCCTGTTTTCCGAAGGCGGGCCGGACCGCGCCGTGATCGGCGTGGATGAGCCCGAGGGCCAGTTCCTGGCCAACCAGATGTCCGAAGGCCCGGCCGATGACCGGGTGATCCGCATCGCGTCGGGGCAGAAGCTGGAAGGCCCCGGATGGTCGGTCTTTGCGCGCAAGGGTTTCCTGTCGGAATGGCG
This sequence comes from Rhodobacteraceae bacterium QY30, assembly GCA_002356635.1. GTDB lineage: Bacteria > Pseudomonadota > Alphaproteobacteria > Rhodobacterales > Rhodobacteraceae > QY30. The sequence continues at coordinate 2,633,286 of CP023454.1, read as the reverse complement.
CAAGGGGCGGCAGGTCGCCTCGATCGACCTGCGCGCGGTGTCGGGGCTCCCGGGTGGACACAATCACCAGAACGCCTGCGCCGCCTATGCCGCGACCCGGACGCTGGGCCTTGCGCCGAAGGTGATCGAAGGGGCCTTCCACAGCTTCGCGGGCCTGCCGCACCGCAGCCAGCTGGTGGGCGAACGGGACGGCGTTCGCTTCATCAACGACAGCAAGGCCACGAACGTCGACAGCGCCGCGAAGGCCCTTCAAGCCTTCCCGAAGATCCGCTGGATCGCCGGCGGCCTGGGCAAGGAAGGCGGCATCGCGGCGCTGGCCCCGCATCTGGGTTCGGTCGTCAAGGCCTACCTGATCGGGCATTCCGCGCGCGAATTCGCCCTGCAGATCGGATCGACCCCGCACGAGATCTGCGAAACGATGGCAAATGCCGTGGCCCGCGCCGCCGCTGAGGCGGAACCCGGCGAGGTGGTGCTGCTGGCCCCGGCGGCAGCAAGTTTCGACCAGTATCCCGATTTCGAAAGGCGCGGCGAGGATTTTGCCGCCCGGGTCGCGGCGCTGCTGGCGGGTTAGCACGGAAACCCGCGCGCGCGGTTTTGCGCCCGACACGATCCGTTTACGATGTTTTCCTAGCGCGCCCCGGGGATACCGGCTACACTTCGGCCCAGACCCGGCAAACGGGCGGACCCCGAGGCAGTGAAAGCGGTATCCCATGACTGAGATGGTGTTTGGCACCGTGCGCGCCAGCGCGGGCGAACCTGTGATTCCACGCTGGTGGCGCACCATCGACAAATGGACCTTGTTCGGCGTGCTCCTGCTCTTCGGCATCGGGCTTCTGCTGGCGTTGGCGGCCTCGGTCCCGCTGGCCGAGAAGAACGGCCTGCCGCCCTTCTACTATGTCATCCGGCAGGTGTTCTTCGGCGGTGTTGCCCTGGCGGTGATGCTGCTTTTGTCGATGATGTCCCCCGATCAGGTGCGCCGGTTGGGCGTCATCGGTTTTCTTGCGGCCTTTGCGGCGCTGGTGTTCCTGCCCTTCCTGGGCACCGACTTCGGCAAGGGCGCGATCCGCTGGTACTCGCTGGGCTTCGCCAGTTTCCAGCCGTCCGAGTTCCTGAAGCCCGGCTTCGTCGTGCTGACCGGCTGGCTGATGGCGGCGGCGCAGGACGTGGGCGGGCCTCCGGGCCGGCTTTATTCCTTCATCCTGACGGTGGTCATCGTCGTCATGCTGGCGGTGCAGCCCGACTTCGGCCAGGCCTGCCTGATCCTGTTTTCCTGGGGTGTGATTTATTTCGTCGCCGGTGCGCCCTTCATGCTGCTGACGGTCATCGCCTCGCTGGCCGTGGCGGGGGGGGTTGCCGCCTACAACGCGTCCGAACACTTCGCGCGCCGGATCGACGGCTTCCTGTCCGCGGACATCGACCCGCGCACCCAGATCGGCTACGCCACCAACGCCATTCAGGAGGGCGGCTTCTTCGGCGTGGGCGTGGGCGAAGGCACTGTGAAATGGCAGCTGCCCGACGCGCATACCGACTTCATCATCGCCGTCGCGGCCGAGGAATACGGGCTGGTTCTGGTCCTAGGCATCATCGCGCTTTACTGCGCCGTCACGGTCCGGTCGCTGTTCCGGCTGATGAAGGAACGCGATCCCTTCACGCGGCTGGCGGGAACCGGCCTCGCCTGCGCCTTTGGCGTGCAGGCGATGATCAACATGGGCGTTGCCGTGCGGCTTCTGCCCGCCAAGGGTATGACGCTTCCGTTCGTGAGCTATGGTGGATCGTCCGTCATCGCGTCCGGCATCGCGCTGGGCATGCTTCTGGCGCTGACCCGCAGCCGACCGCAGGGCGAGATCGGCGACATCTTCCTGAAGCGGAGACGCTGACATGGCGGCCGCGCCCCTTCTGTTGATCGCGGCGGGCGGCACCGGGGGCCACATGTTCCCGGCGCAAGCCCTGGCCGAGGCGATGATCGCGCGCGGCTGGCGGGTGAAGCTTTCGACGGATGCGCGCGGCGCCCGCTATGCCGGGAACTTCCCGGCGGAGGTTGTGGTGGAACAGGTGGCCTCGTCCACCTTCGCGCGGGGCGGGATCGCCGCGAAAGCCGTGACCCCCTTCCGCATCGCGGGGGGTGTCGCTTCGGCACTGGCGGGCATGTTCCGCGACCGGCCCGCGGTGATCGTGGGTTTTGGCGGCTATCCGACCATTCCGGCGCTTTCGGCCGGGCTTATCGCGCGTGTGCCGCTGATGATCCACGAACAGAATGGCGTGCTGGGCCGCGTGAACCGGGCCTTTGCCCGCAAGGTCGCGGTCATGGCCTGCGGTACCTGGCCCACGGTGCTGCCCCAGGGGACCAACGCGATCCATACCGGCAACCCCGTCCGCGCCGCGATCCTGGAACGCGCTGGTGCCCCCTACATCCCGCCCGGTGACTACCCGATGAGCCTTCTGGTCATCGGCGGCAGTCAGGGCGCCCGCATCCTGTCCGACGTGGTGCCCGCGGGCCTTGCCGCGCTGCCCGACGCGATGCGCCGGAACCTGCGCATCGCCCATCAGGCCCGCCCCGAAGATCTGGACCGCGTTGTGGCCGCCTATGAGGCCGCGAGCCTGGATGCCGAGGTCGCACCCTTCTTCACCGACATGCCGCGCCGCCTGACCGAAGCGCAGCTGGTCATCGCGCGGTCGGGGGCGTCGACCGTGGCGGAACTGGCGGTTATCGGCCGCCCGGCGATCCTGGTGCCTTTTGCGGCGGCAACGGGCGACCACCAGACCGCGAATGCCCGCGGCATGGTCGAGGCGGGCGGCGCGATCCTGATCCCCGAACAGGCCCTTGACGCGGATGCGCTGGCGGGGCAGGTGGCGGCGGTTCTGGGAACCCCCGGCGCGGGTCTGCGAATGTCGCAGGGGGCGCTGTCACGCGGCATCCCGGATGCGACCGACCGGCTGGCGGCCCTGGTCGAGGAACTGGCGACAAGAAAAGGTTGAACGAATGAACGCGGCGACGAAACTTCCCGGTGAACTTGGGCCGATCCACTTCGTAGGCATCGGCGGCATCGGGATGTCGGGCATTGCCGAAGTGCTGATGACGCTGGGCTATCCCGTGCAGGGCTCGGACGCGAAGGCGTCGAAGATCACCGACCGTCTTGTGGGGCTGGGCGCCACCTTCTTCGAAGGCCAGCGCGCCGAAAACCTTGGCGATGCGGCGGTCGTGGTGATTTCTTCCGCCATCAAGAAGGGCAACCCGGAACTGGAGGAAGCCCGGCGCTGTGGCCTTCCCGTGGTGCGCCGGGCCGAGATGCTGGCCGAACTGATGCGCCTGCGGTCGAACATCGCGGTCGCCGGAACCCACGGCAAGACGACGACCACGACGATGGTCGCCACGCTGCTGGACAAGGGCGGGTTCGATCCCACGGTGATCAACGGCGGCATCATCCACGCCTATGGATCGAATGCGCGCGCCGGCGCCGGCGAATGGATGGTGGTCGAAGCCGACGAATCCGACGGCAGCTTCAACCGCCTGCCCGCGACCATCGCCATTGTCACGAACATCGATCCCGAACACATGGAACACTGGGGCACGATCGAAAACCTGCGGAAGGGCTTCTTCGACTTCGTCTCGAACATCCCCTTCTACGGCCTTGCCGTCTGCTGCACCGATCACCCCGAGGTTCAGGCCCTTGTCGGCCGCGTGACCGACCGCCGCATCGTCACCTTCGGCTTCAACGCCCAGGCCGATGTCCGCGCGATCAACCTGACCTACAAGGACGGCATCGCGCAGTTTGACGTGGCGCTGCAGGGCGAAGGCAAGGACAGCGTGATCGAAGGCTGCACCCTGCCGATGCCGGGCGACCACAACGTGTCGAACGCGCTGGCGGCGGTGGCCGTGGCCCGGCATCTGGGCATGAAGAAGGACGAAATCCGCGCCGCGCTTGCGGGCTTTGGCGGCGTGAACCGCCGTTTCACCAAGGTAGGCGAGGTTCTGGGCGGCGTCACCATCATCGACGATTACGGCCACCATCCGGTGGAAATCGCCGCCGTCCTGAAGGCCGCGCGGCAGGCCATCGCGGGCCGGGCGGGCGCGCGGATCATCGCCATCCACCAGCCGCACCGCTATTCCCGTCTTTCCAGCCTGTTCGATGACTTCTGCACCTGCTTCAACGAAGCCGATGTGGTGGCCATCGCCGATGTCTATTCGGCCGGGGAAGAGCCGATCCCGGGCGCCGCGCGCGACGATCTGGTCGCGGGGCTGATTGCGCACGGCCACCGCCACGCCCGCGCGCTTCTGGACGAAGCCGATCTGACCCGCCTGGTCCGCGAACAGGCCCGCCCCGGCGACATCGTGGTCTGCCTGGGGGCGGGCACCATTTCCGGCTGGGCCAACGCACTGCCCGGCCGACTGGCGCAGTGACATGGACGGCGGTCTGAAGCGCAGCATCGGACCGTTCCTTCTGACCGCCTACGGCGTGGGCGTCATGGTCGGCGCCGGGATCTACGTCCTGATCGGATCCGTCGCGGCGTCTGCCGGGCTCTGGGCACCCGCCGCATTTCTGGCCGCCGGGTTGATTGCGGCGCTATCGGCGCTGTCCTATGCCGAATTCGCCGCCCGCATCCCCGAGGCGGCGGGTGCGGCCAGCTATGTGGATGAAGGGTTCGGCCTGCGCTGGCTGACGATCCTGACGGGCCTTGCCGTGGCGCTGAGCGGCGTCATCTCGGCCGCGGCGGTGCTGCGCGGCGGCGTCGGTTATCTGGAAACCATCCTTGCCGTTCCCCCCGTCGGCGCCATCCTGGGTCTGGGGATCGTCCTCACCGGAATTGCCATCCTGGGTGCCAGGCTGAGCCTCGGTCTGGCCGCCGTGCTGACGGCGATCGAGGTGGCGGGCCTGCTGATCGCCAGCGGCGCGGGTCTCGCCGCCGAGCCCGCGCCCGATTGGACCGCCCCTGCCAGCCCCGTCTGGAGCGGGCTGGCCGCGGCCACCGCCCTGGCCTTCTTTGCCTTCATCGGCTTCGAGGACATGGCCAACATGGCCGAAGAGGTCCATCGCCCCGCGCGGACCGTGCCCTTCGGAATCATCGCGGCGCTGCTGGTCACGACGCTGCTTTACGGACTGGTGGCGCTGGCGGCGGTCCGGGCGGTGCCGGTCGCCGAACTGGCCGCATCGCGCCAGCCGCTGGCGCTGGTCTGGGCCCGGGGATCGGGCCTCAGTCCGGCCTATCTGTCCACCATCGCCGTCGCTGCGGCGCTGAACGGGGTGCTGGCGCAGATCATCATGGCGGCGCGGATGCTTTACGGCCTGGGCCGTCGCACCCCGGCGCTCGCGATCTTCCACCGCGCTCACCCCCGCTTTGCCACGCCCGTCCTGGCCACGCTGCTGGCCGGAGGCGGCGCGGTGCTGGGTGCGGTGCTTCTGCCGGTGGACCGTCTGGCCGATCTGACCTCGACCGTGCTGCTCATGGTCTTTGCGCTGGTCAACCTGGCGCTGATCCGGGTCAAGCGCCGCGCGCCCGACAGCGCGTTTCGCCTGCCGATTTGGGTTCCGGTGGCCGGGCTGGTCACGGCACTGGCCGCGTTCGCGGCTTCGGTCTGGGACGGCTAGCGGATGACAACATCGCTTACGCTTGCCTGCGTCTGGGTGGTTCTGGCCGCGCTGACGGCCTTCCTGCCCTTCCGCGCCCAGATCATTCCCGGCCTGGCCCTTCTGATCGCCGCCGCGGTCCTGCTGGTCTGGATCGCCCTCGATCACGGCTGGGCCCCCGCCTTGCTGGGCCTGCTTGCGCTTGTGTCGATGTTCCGCCGCCCGCTGGTCCACCTGCTGCGTCGCGGGCGAGGAAGCCGGTGATCGGTTGGCTTGCATCACAGGGGGCGCGGGGCTAGTCACGGGCCATGACCCAGAGCGATGACCGTTATTCCCTGCCGCCCGTGCGCGGTACGCTGACACCGAACCGTCCGCTGGCCGACCTGACCTGGCTGCGGGTCGGTGGTCCGGCCGACTGGCTGTTCCAGCCCGCGGATGCCGAGGATCTGGCGACCTTCCTTGCCGCGCTGGACCCATCGGTGCCGGTCTTTCCGATGGGCGTCGGGTCGAACCTGATCGTGCGCGACGGGGGCCTGCGCGCCGTGGTGATCCGGCTGGGGCGCGGCTTCAACGGCATTTCCATCACGGGCGATACCGTCACCGCTGGCGCCGCCGCGCTGGATGCACATGTGGCACGCCGGGCGGCCGAAGCGGGCGTGGACCTGACCTTCCTGCGCACCATTCCCGGCAGTATCGGCGGCGCCGTGCGGATGAATGCCGGCTGCTACGGATCCTACGTGGCGGACCATCTGACCCAGGCCACCGCCATCACCCGGGACGGTCGAAGCGTCACCCTGACGCCCGCCGACCTGCGCTTCGGCTACCGCCAGTCCACGTTGCCCGAGGGCTGGGTCCTGACCAGCGCCACCTTCCGGGGCGGCTTGGCCGACCCCGGCCTGCTGGACGCCCGGATGACCGAGCAGATTGCCCGCCGCGATGCCAGCCAGCCCACCCGCGACCGCAGCGCCGGGTCGACCTTCCGCAATCCGGCCGGCTTTTCCTCGACCGGGCGGGCCGATGACACCCATGAGTTGAAGGCCTGGAAGGTGATCGACGACGCCGGAATGCGCGGCGCCCGGCGGGGCGGCGCACAGATGAGCGAGATGCACTCGAACTTCCTGATCAACGCCGGAGGGGCGAGCGCCGCCGATCTGGAAGGATTGGGCGAGGAGGTGCGAAAAAGGGTTTTCCAGAACAGTGGTTTGACGCTAGAATGGGAAATCATGCGTGTGGGCGAACCGCGCGCGGAATAACTGAACAAGATCGGGGGCGGCAAAGCCCCGGCAAGACGGGCGAAAAGCCCCGATGAGGCAGACGTGGCGGGCAGGTCGAGCGGGACAGCCCTCAAGGTGGCGGTACTGATGGGCGGACCCTCGGCCGAGCGCGAGGTGTCCCTTGTCTCCGGGCGTGAATGCGCCGGGGCCCTGCGGGCGGCGGGATACCAGGTGGTCGAGGTCGATTGCGGCCCCGATCTGCCTGCGCGCCTGTCCGAAATCCAGCCCGACCTGTGTTTCAATGCCCTGCATGGCCGCTGGGGCGAGGATGGTTGCGTCCAGGGACTGCTGGAATGGCTGCGCATCCCCTATACCCATTCGGGCGTACTGGCATCGGCCCTGGCGATGGACAAGGCCCGCGCCAAGGACGCCTTCCGGGCCGCCGGCCTGCCGGTGCTGGACAGCGTGATCCGGCCCACGGCCGAGGTTCGCGCCGCCCATGTCCTGCCGCCGCCCTATGTCGTGAAGCCGAACAACGAAGGTTCGTCCGTGGGCATCTACATCGTGTCGGCTGATGCGAACGGTCCCGCGCAGTTGGCCGATGACATGCCCGACAGCGTGATGGTCGAAACCTATGCGCCGGGCCGCGACCTGACCTGTTCCGTCATGGGCGACCGGATCCTGGCCGTGACCGAGATCCAGACCGAAGGCTGGTACGACTACCACGCGAAATACGCCCCCGGCGGGTCGCGCCATGTCTGCCCGGCGATCCTGCCCGCCGATGTCTATGCCGCCTGCCAGGACTACACGCTGCGGGCGCACCGCGCGCTGGGGTGCCGCGGCCTCAGCCGCAGCGATTTCCGTTGGGATGATACCCGCGGGGTGGATGGGCTTTATCTGCTGGAGACGAATACGCAGCCCGGCATGACGCCCACCTCGCTGTCGCCCGAACAGGCGGCCGAGGCGGGTATTTCCTTCCCCGATTTCTGCGCCTGGATCGCGGAGGACGCCTCATGCAATCGCTGAGAGCCGAGCCGCGCCTGACCCGTGCCCCACGCGCCACCACCGCGGCTGCCAGCGCCGAACGCCGCGCCGCCGCGCCTCGCAACGATCCGGCGCCCTCGCGGCTGTCCTACCGGCTGGAACGCCTGCGCCTGACCCCGGGCTTTCACTCTGCGCTGCGCGTCTGGCTGCCGGTCTTCGTGCTGGGGGTTTCGGTCGCCCTGTGGTTTTCCAGCGAGGACCACCGCGCCGACGTGGCGGCGAAATATGCCCAGATCAAGGAGCAGGTGCAGAACCGCCCGGAATTCATGGTGGCGCTGATGCAGGTCGATGGCGCCTCGCCGGCGGTGGACGGGGCGGTCCGCAAGGTCATGCCGATGGCGCTGCCGGTCAGTTCGTTCAAGTTGGATCTTGAAGCGATGCGCGCGCAGATGGAGCAGATCGACGCGGTCAAAAGCGCCGAGCTGCGGGTTCAGTCGGGCGGCATCCTGCGCGTCAACATCACCGAACGCGTGCCGGTGGTGATCTGGCGCAGTGACGCGGGGATGGAGCTTCTGGATGACACGGGCCACCGCGTCGCCACGCTTCTCAGCCGGGAAGGGCGGGCCGACCTGCCGCTGATTGCGGGGCAGGGGGCCGAAACGCATGTACCGGAAGCCATGGCGATCCTGTCGGCCCTGACGCCTGTCATGAAGCGGGTGCGCGGCCTGGTCTACATGGGGGAGCGGCGCTGGGACGTGGTCCTGGACCGCGACCAGCGCATCTTGCTGCCGGAGAAGGATCCGGTCGTGGCGGCGGAACGGGCCATGGCCCTGAACGGCGCGCAGGATCTTCTGGGGCGTGACGTGGTGGATGTGGACTTGCGCAATGCCGCGCGGCCGACGCTGCGGCTGACGCCGACGGCGCTGGCGGAACTGAGACAGAAACAATCGGGACAGGCAACACAGACGAAGGTGGCAGGGCAATGACGGATCTTTACCAAGCGCAGCGGGCCATGCGGAACATGCGTCGTGCCGCCATGCAGCGCGGCGTGATCGCCATCCTCGATGTCGGCACCTCGAAGATCGCCTGCCTTGTCTTGCGCTTCGACGGCCCCGAGGAGGGCCGCGAGGACGGTCTGGGGTCACTGGCCGGGCAGTCGCAGTTCCGCATCATCGGCGCGGCGACGACCATGTCGCGCGGCATCCGCTTTGGCGAGATCGATGCCATGCAGGAAACCGAACGCGCGATCCGCACGGCCGTGCAGGCGGCGCAGAAGATGGCCAATGTCCGCGTCGATCACGTCATCGCCTGCCTGTCCGGCGCCTTCCCGCGCAGCTATGGTCTGGCCGGGGAAATCCCGCTGGACGGCGCGCAGGTCAGCGAACAGGACATCGGTCGCGTTCTGGCGGCCTGCGATGTGCCAGACTTCGGCCAGGGCCGCGAGGTGCTGCACGCCCATCCTGTGAACTTCTCGCTCGATCACCGTTCTGGCCTTGCAGATCCGCGGGGCCATGTGGGCCAGAGGCTTTCGGTCGACATGCACCTTCTGACCGTGGATACCGGTGCGATCCAGAACCTGCTTTACTGCATCAAGCGCTGCGATCTGGAATTGGCGGGACTTGCGTCATCGGCCTATGTCTCGGGCATTTCCAGCCTGGTCGAGGACGAACAGGAACTGGGGGCCGCCTGCATCGACATGGGCGGCGGATCGACGGGCGTTTCGGTTTTCATCAAGAAGCACATGATCTTTGCCGACAGCGTGCGGATGGGCGGCGACCACGTCACCTCGGACATCTCCAAAGGGCTTCAGGTGCCCTTGGCCACGGCCGAGCGGATCAAGACCTTCCACGGCGGCGTCGTCGCCACCGGAATGGATGACCGTGAAATGATCGGCATCGGCGCGGACAGCGGCGACTGGGAAAAAGACAGCCGCAAGGTCAGCCGCGCGGAACTGATCGGCATCATGCGGCCCCGCGTCGAAGAGATCCTCGAAGAAGTTCGCGAGATGCTTGATGTCGCCGGGTTTGACCAGCTGCCGTCGCGCCAGATCGTGCTGACGGGCGGCGCTTCGCAAATTCCAGGACTGGATGGACTTGCCGCGCGCATCCTTGGCCGCAACGTGCGACTCGGCCGTCCGCTGCGGGTTCAGGGGCTGCCTCAGGCGGCCACCGGACCCGGATTTGCTTCCTCTGTGGGGCTTTGCCTCTTTGCCGCGCACCCGCAGGATGAATGGTGGGACTTCGAAATCCCGGCCGACCGCTACCCGGCCCGCTCTCTGCGCCGCGCGATGAAATGGTTCAAAGACAACTGGTAAGCGCAACATCCTGAGACATTGGCGAAATGCCGCTTAAGCCTATTGCGCGCGCCCCAGATTTTGTGTCTGGGGGGCGTTTTTTTCGTGACCTTGCGGGACGTAAACAGTAGATTGCCCCAAAGCGGGGACTGGGCCCGGTCAACGAGGCCGAACGAGAAGACAGGCGGAAACATTCAAATGGCATTGAACTTGAAGATGAGCGAACGCGAGGAGCTTAAGCCGCGCATCACCGTGTTCGGGGTTGGTGGTGCGGGGGGCAACGCCGTCAACAACATGATCGAGAAGCAGCTTGAAGGCGTCGAGTTCGTGGTGGCGAACACCGACGCGCAGGCGCTGCAGCAAAGCAATGCCAAGGCGCGCATTCAGATGGGCGTCAAGGTAACCGAAGGCTTGGGCGCTGGCGCCCGTCCCGCGATCGGCGCGGCCGCTGCCGAGGAAAGCATCGAGGAAATCGTCGACCATCTGGCGGGCGCACATATGTGCTTCATCACCGCAGGCATGGGCGGAGGCACCGGCACCGGCGCGGCCCCGATCATCGCACAGGCTGCGCGTGAATTGGGTGTGCTGACCGTTGGCGTCGTGACGAAGCCCTTCCAGTTCGAAGGCGCCAAGCGCATGCGTCAGGCCGACGAGGGCATCGAGGCCCTGCAGAAGGTCGTCGACACGCTGATCATCATTCCGAACCAGAACCTGTTCCGTCTGGCCAACGAAAAGACCACTTTCACCGAAGCCTTCGTTCTGGCCGATGATGTGCTGTATCAGGGCGTGAAGGGCGTGACGGACCTCATGGTGCGTCCGGGCCTGATCAACCTCGACTTTGCCGACGTCCGCGCCGTGATGGACGAAATGGGCAAGGCCATGATGGGCACCGGCGAAGCCTCGGGCGACGACCGCGCCATCCAGGCCGCCGAAAAGGCCATCGCCAACCCGCTTCTGGACGAAATCAGCCTGCGCGGTGCCAAGGGCGTGCTGATCAACATCACCGGCGGTTCGGACCTGACGCTGTTCGAACTGGACGAAGCTGCGAACCGCATCCGCGAAGAAGTCGACCCGGATGCCAACATCATTGTCGGCTCGACGCTGGACGACAACCTGAACGGCTTCATGCGCGTTTCGGTGGTGGCGACCGGCATTGATGCGGCGCAGAACGCGGTCGATGTCCAGCCGCAGCGCCGCCGTCTGGCCGAGCCGAACGAGACCACCCACCAGGCCGCGCAGGCCGTGCAGCAGTCCGCCCCCCGCATGACCCAGCCTGCGCCGCAGCCCGCGCCCCAGCCGGTTCCGCAGCCGGTCCAGTACGAACCGGCGATGCGGACGCCCGAGCCGGCCCCGGCGCCCGCCCCGCAGCCTGAACGCAACCTGTTCGATGCGCAGCCGTCGCAGGCGGAATATTATGAGGAGGACGACAGCGACGAGCTGCCCGCCCCCGCCTATCGTCCGCAGCCCGCACGCGAAATCCACGCCTCGGTCGACAATGCCGCCGATTTCGTCGCGCCGCGTGCCCGCCCCGCCGGAACGCCCTCGCCCGAGGCGCTGGCGCGTCTGTCCGCCGCCGTGAACCGTGCCCCCGCGACTGCGCAGCGCCCGCAAGGCGCCGCCGCCCGCGCCGCCGCCGCCGCCGCTGCGCCCCGCGCCCAGGCGGCTGCTGCCCCGGCCGACAAGCCGCGGTTCGGGATCAATTCGCTGATCAACCGGATGACCGGTGCGCATGGCGGTGAACAGGCGGAACGCCTGTCCCATGCCATGCGCCAGCAGCCGCAGGTGACGGCACAGCACTACGAGGACGAGGTGGACCAGGATCAGGAGCGGATTGAAATTCCGGCCTTCCTGCGCCGCCAGGCAAACTGATACCGATTTCGTTACGTTACGTTCATCGTGAAGCAAGGGGCCGGAGAAATCCGGCCCTTTTTCTTTGATTTCAATGGCTTGGGAAATGCCTGTTTCTTGTATCTCAAACGGTCCTCTCGCTTTTGTTGCAATGTTTCAAGACGTTGCAAAGCGTGAATTGAGTCCACGGGGTTCCGTCGCTACCTGACAGTGCGGGATCCGACGCGGTCCCGTCGAAGATCGGAGCAAGACCCGTGCAGACCACGCTCAGAACCGCCGTCACCTTCACCGGGGTCGGACTCCATTCCGGCGCACCGGTTCGCATGACGGTCCATCCCGCCTCGGCCGGGACGGGCATCCGCTTTCGCCGCACCGACATCACCAGCAACACGCCGGGCCGCGATGCGATCATTCCCGCACGCTGGGATGCCGTGGTGCCGTCGAAATTGTGCACTCTGATCCAGAACGACGAAGGCGTCACCGTTTCGACCATCGAGCATATCATGGCCGCGCTGTCGGGATGTGGCATCCACAATGCCCTGATCGACATCGACGGGCCGGAAGTGCCGATCCTGGATGGCTCGGCCGTGTCCTTCGTGGCGGGCATTCTGGACGCGGGGCAGCGTCAACTCGGCGCACCGCTGATTGCCGTGGAGATCCTCGCACCGGTCGAGGTGCGCGACGGCGCGGCGCTGGCGCGGCTGGAACCGGCCGACACGCTGGAAATCGATTTCAGCATCGACTTTGAAGATGCCGCCATCGGGCATCAGGAAAAGCACCTGCGCCTGGCCAATGGCGCCTTTGTGCGCGAGCTGTCGGACAGCCGCACCTTCTGCCGCCAGTCCGATGTGGACGCGATGCGCGCGAATGGCCTGGCGCTGGGTGGCACCTACGAAAACGCCGTCGTCGTCGAAGGGGACCGGGTTCTGTCGCCGGGCGGGCTGCGCCATGCCGACGAAGCGGTGCGCCACAAGATGCTCGATGCCGTGGGCGACCTGGCGCTGGCCGGGGGGCCGATCCTGGGCCGCTACACCGGCAATCGCGCCGGCCACGCGATGACGAACCGGCTGCTGCGCGCGCTCTTTGCGCAGCCCGGCGCCTGGCGGCTGGTCGAATGCCGTGGCGCGCGGCGCCGGATTCTGCCGGGCGTCGATGTGCACCAGTCCGATATTCCGGCGGTTGCCTGACCGATCAGGCACTTGGGGCGCGAAAGGCGTTTTGCGCCCCGAATTTTTCTGTGCTAGATCGAACCGAACAGTGCGCCGTCCGGTCCTCTTGCAGGGCGATGCGGTGCGATAAACCGGGTTGAGAGACGGGGTAGCAGGCATGGTGCGGGGCAGGACGGCACGGTTCGTCGGCGTTCTGACGCTGAGCGCCACACTGGCGGCGTGCGGCGGGGGCAACAAGTCGGCCGCCGCAAACAAGACCCCGCTGGACAATTTCACCGCCGAGCAGATCTACAAGCGCGGCGAGTGGGAGCTCGAGAACGGCAAGAAGGGCAAGGACGCCGCCTATTACTTCTCCGAGGTCGAGCGGCTTTATCCCTATTCCGAATGGGCCAAGCGCGCGCTGATCATGGAGGCCTATGCCGCCCACAAGGATCGCGACTACGACACCAGCCGCGCCGCGGCCCAGCGCTACATCGACACCTATCCCGGTGAAGACGACGCCGCCTATGCCAAGTATTTACTGGCGCTGTCGTACTACGACCAGATCGACGATGTCGGTCGCGACCAGGGGCTGACCTTCCAGGCGCTTCAGGCGCTACGGGCGGTGATCGAGGAATATCCCGACAGCGAATATGCCAAGTCGGCGATGCTGAAATTCGATCTGGCCTTCGACCATCTGGCCGCGAAAGAGATGGAGATCGGCCGCTACTACCTGAAGCAGGGTCATTACACCGCCGCCATCAACCGCTTCCGCGTCGTGGTCGAGCAATTCCAGACCACCACCCAGACCCCCGAGGCGCTGCACCGCCTGGTCGAAAGCTATCTGGCCCTGGGATTGACCGACGAAGCGCAGACCGCGGGCGCGATCCTGGGGCACAACTTCCAGTCCACCCAGTGGTATCAGGACAGCTACAAGCTGCTGACCGGCAAGGGGCTGGCGCTGGAAGCCAGGGGAGACAGCTGGCTGTCACGCGTCTATCGGCAGGTCATCCGGGGCGAGTGGCTGTGACATGGCGTGTCGGTGCGTGAAGTCACGCACCCTACGGACCATGCGTAGGGTCTGCGGCGGCGCCGTTTCGCGGGGCGGCTGGACATGCTGAGAACGCTGGAAGTCCGCGACATCCTGATCATCGACCGGCTGGATCTGGAATTTCGTCCGGGCCTGAATGTGCTGACGGGTGAAACCGGGGCGGGAAAGTCGATCCTCCTGGATTGCCTGGGTTTCGTCCTGGGTTGGCGTGGCCGGGCGGAACTGGTCCGGCAGGGTGCCGAACTGGGAGAGGTGACGGCAGTTTTCGATCTTCCGCCCGGCCATCCGGCACACGGCGTGCTGGCCGAGGCAGGCCTTCCCGACAGCGACGAACTGATCCTGCGCCGGGTGAACGCCGCCGACGGCCGAAAGACCGCCTATGTCAACGACCGCCGCACCAGCGGCGAGGTGCTGCGCGCGTTGTCGGACACGCTGGTCGAACTTCATGGCCAGCATGACGACCGGGGCCTTCTGAACCCCCGCGGCCATCGCGCCATGCTGGACTCCTTTGCCGGGGTCGAGGGAGAGCTTGCCGCCACCCGCGCCGCCTGGTCAGAGATGAGCCGCGCGCGCAAGGCGTTGGAGCAGGCCGAAGCGGCCCTGGCGGCGATGCGCGCCGAAGAGGATTTCCTGCGCCATGCGGTCGCCGAACTGGACAAGCTGGACCCGCAGCCCGGCGAGGAAGCCGAACTTGATGCCCGCCGGCGCGCCATGCAGGCCGGCGAACGGATCCGGGCCGACATCGCCCGCGCCCTTCAGGCGCTGACGGATCAGGGCGCCGAAGGGCTGCTGTCCGATGCGAACCGCTGGCTGGAAGGCGCGGCCGAGCGCGCTGAAGGCAAGCTGGATCCGGCGCTGGCCGCACTGTCCCGCGCGCAGATCGAACTGGGCGAGGCCGCACAGGCGGTAGAAATCGTACTGGACGACCTGACCTTCGACCCGCGCGAACTGGAAACCGTCGAGGAGCGTCTTTTCGCGATCCGCGCGCTGGCGCGCAAGCATAATGTCCTTGCCGATGACCTGGGAGGGCTGGCGACCGATCTGCGCGAGCGGCTTGCGGCGCTGGACGGCGGGGCAGAGAACCTTCGCGCCCTTCAGTCGTCGCTTGAGGCTGCCACGGCCGCCTACGATGCCGCCGCCGCCGCCCTCGGGGGACGCCGCCGCGCGGCGGCTGAACGTCTGGACCAGGCGATCGCCGCCGAACTCGCCCCCCTCAAGATGGAACGGGCAGTGTTCCGCACCGACATCTCCGCGGGCGAACCCGGACCCGAAGGCCGCGAGGCCGTTGCCTTCACCGTTGCCACCAATCCCGGCGCCCCGGCAGGGCCCCTGAACAAGATCGCGTCTGGGGGCGAACTGTCGCGCTTTCTTCTTGCACTGAAGGTCTGCCTCATGCGGGGGGCCGAGGGCGTGACGATGATCTTCGACGAGATCGACCGCGGCGTGGGCGGCGCCACAGCCGACGCCGTGGGGCGGCGGCTGGAACGTCTGGCCGAAGGGGCGCAGATCCTTGTTGTCACCCACAGCCCCCAGGTCGCGGCGCGCGGCGGCCATCACTGGCGAGTGGAAAAACGCGTTGAAGACGACATCACCACCTCAACCGTGGTGGCCCTGCCGCGCGCGGACCGGATCGACGAAATCGCCCGGATGCTGTCGGGCGAAACGATCACCCCGGCGGCCCGACAGGCGGCCGAAGACCTGCTGGACCGCTGAAGGCTTCAGCCTTCGCCGGTGAAGCTCGCCGAGACGATCCGCCAGTTGCCATCGACGCGCGTCATCAGCGCCGACAGCACCGCTCCGATCCGGCCCGCATCCGTCCCGTCGGCATGAAGGATTCCCGACAGGACATAGCGCTGCATCACCTGCGTGACGCCGGGGAACACCGGCCGCACCTTGGTCCGTCCCGTGACCAGCTTCACCCGCGCAAAAGCCCCCGACATTTCGGCCCGAAGGGTCTGGGCAATCTCGGCCCGTCCTTCGGCCCAGTTTCCCGTCAGGCTCAGGAAATCGGCGTCCGCGTCGAACAGATCCACCAGCGCGTCAATGTCATGGGCGGAAAAGGCGTTCGAGAAGGTCTTGGTCAGCGCCTCGGGATTGGGCAGGCTCATGACGTCACCTCGACAAGCTTTTCGGGATTGAGGATGTTCAGCGGGTCCAGCGCCCGCTTGAGTTCGGCCATCACCCCCCAGGCCTCGCCATGCGCGACCGCCATCAGGCCCTTCTTGCCGATGCCGATGCCATGTTCGCCGGTGATCGTGCCGCCCACCGCCAGCGCCCGCTCGGCCATCCGGTGCGCCACGTCCCGCGCACGCGCCAGTTCGGCCGGATCGTCACGGTCCAGCAGCAGGATGGCGTGGAAATTGCCATCGCCCACATGGCCCAGGATCGGCCCGATCAACCCTGCCGCCGCAATATCGGCCCGCGCGGCCTGCACCGCTTCGGCCAGTCTGGAAATTGGTACGCAGACATCGGTCAGAAGCCCCATCGATCCAGGCCGAAGCGCCAGGCAGGACGGATAGGCCCGGTGACGCATCCGCCACAGCGCATTGCGTGCCTCGGTCGTGGTGGCCCAGTCGAAATGCGCCCCGCCCATGCCAGCGACGATTTCCCCGAACCGCGCCGATTGTTCGCCCACGCCGGAATCCGATCCGTGGAATTCCACCAGCAGGTGCGGCTTTTCCGGCATCCGGGCGCCGTCGTGGAGGTTGAAGGCCCGCACCACGGCTTCATCGACGAATTCAATCCGGGCCATCGGAATGCCGGACTGGATTGTCGCGATGACGGTATCCACCGCTGCCCCAAGGTCATCAAAGGCGCAGACCGCCGCCGCCACCGCCTCGGGCTGGCCATGAAGTTCCAGCGTCAGCTCGGTGATGATACCCAGGGTGCCTTCCGACCCGACCAAAAGCCCGGTCAGGTCATACCCGGCCGAGGATTTCGCTGCCCGCGTCCCGGTGCGGATCACCCGCCCGTCCGCCAGCACGACCTCGAGCGCGCGGACATTGTCGCGCATCGTGCCATAACGCACGGCCGTGGTGCCGCTCGCCCGCGTGGCGGCCATGCCGCCCAGACTCGCGTTCGCACCCGGATCGACCGGAAAGAACAGGCCCGTCGCCCGCAACTCGGCATTCAGCGCCTCGCGCGTAACGCCGGGCTGGACCACGGCCAGCATGTCCTCGGGCATCACCTCCAGCACCCGGTTCATGCGGCCAGTGTCGATGACCAGCCCGCCCCGGATCGCCAGCGCATGACCCTCCAGCGATGTTCCCGTCCCCCAAGGCACCACCGGGCAGCGATGTCGGGAACAGACCGTAAGGATCCGGGCGACCTCGGCCGTGGTCTCGGGCCAGGCCACGGCATCGGGCAGGGCAGGGGGGAACCACGCCTCGCTGCGGGAATGCTGGTCGCGTTCGGCTGTGGACAGGCTTAACCGCGGGCCCAGAAAGGCGGCGATTTCGGCAAAGGCGTCCGCGGCGCTCATGACGCAGTCTCCGCAGCCGTGACCTCAAGCGGCGCCGTCGCCGCCGCAAGCCAGGCCCGCGCCTCGGCGGGCACGCGCGGCCCGATGCGGTCCAGCACCTCGGCGTGATAACGGTCCAGCCAGTCCCGCTCAGCGGGCGTCAGCGCCGCCACGTCGATCAATCGCCGGTCGATCGGCACGAAGGTCAGCGTGCGAAACCGCAACATCGGTCGGTCGGGATCGCCCTCCGGCAGATCCGGCGCAGGCTCCACCACCACCAGATTCTCGATCCGGATGCCAAAGGCACCCTCGCGGTAGTAGCCCGGCTCATTCGAGAGGATCATGCCCGGCCGCAACGGCACGTCCGAGAGGCGCGAAATCCGCGCCGGCCCCTCGTGGACGGACAGGTAGCTGCCCACGCCATGCCCGGTGCCGTGGTTGTAATCCTGTCCCGCCAGCCACAAGGGCGCCCGCGCCAAGGCGTCGATATGCGCTCCCGCCAGCCCCAAGGGCCAGCGCAGCCGGGACAGCGCGATCATGCCCTGCAACACACGGGTAAAGGCGGCCCGCGCGTCGCGGTCCACCGGGCCGACCGCGACCGTGCGCGTGACATCGGTCGTCCCGTCGGCATATTGCCCGCCCGAGTCGATCACGACGATCTCGCCGGCCTCGATGCCGCGGTTCGTGGCCTTCGTCACCCGGTAATGGATCACCGCGCCATTCGGCCCGGCGCCGCAGATCGTGTCGAAACTGATCTCGCGCAGCGCCCCGGTCGCGCGGCGATACCCCTCCAGAGCGGTCACGACATCCATTTCCGTCAGGCCGCCACCCGGTGCGGTCAGGTCAAACCAGGCCAGAAACTCGACCATCGCGGCGCCATCCCGCAGATGGGCTTCGGCCGCGCCGGCAATCTCGACCGGGTTCTTGCAGGCCTTGGGCAGGATGCAGGGGTCGTCGCCCCACACCACCTCGGCCCCGGCGGCCCGCAGGATCTGCGACACCGCCAAGGGCGCCGTCGCGCGATCCACCTGGACGCGCCCCGCCAGGCCCTCCAACGCCGCGGCAAAAGCTTCGGGCACCGCAAGGCGCACGGCCGCGCCCAGATGCGCCCGAACCGTGTCGTCGATCTTCGCGGGATCCAGGAAAAGATCGACGGTGGCATCGGCATGCAGGATCGCAAACGCATGCACGACCGGATTGCGCGCCACGTCACTGCCACGGATGTTCAGCAGCCACGAGATGCTGTCGGGAAGCGTGAGCACGACCGCCGAAATCTCGGCCTTCGCCAGTCCGGCCGCCAACCGCGCCCGCTTGTCCAAGCTTGCCTCTCCGGCGCGCTCCTGGGGCTGGACAATCACATTCCCCTGCGGCGGGGCCGGCTGATCCGCCCAGACCGCATCGACAAGGTTCGCCGAAGGCTCCAGCCGCACGCCGGACGCGCCCAGGCCCTGGGCGATCTCGTCGATCTCCCGGGCGCTGTGCAGCCAGGGATCGAACCCCACGATCCCTGCCGACAGGTTCTCACAGATCCAGGGGCCGGGCTTCGTCTCGGGCCAGGGCACAGGCGTAAAGGACGCCAGGTCGACCTGCGCCTTGATCTGGGTGCGGTAACGCCCGTCGACAAAGACCCCGGCCACACCCGGCAGCACGATGCAGAACCCGGCCGATCCGGTGAACCCGGTCAGCCACTGCAGCCGCTCGTCATGCGGCGCGACATACTCTCCCTGATGGACATCGGCACGCGGCACGATGAAGCCTGCCAGACCCGCCTCAGCCATACGCGCCCGCAGCGCCGCAAGACGCGCCGGACCTTCCTTCGGATCGGATGTGCTTTCAAAGCTCTGGAACATGTTGCCCTCCACCCGGTCGTTCATCTTGGCGAAAATATCCTCGGGGGTTCAAGGGGGCAGACAGCCCCCTTGCCCCGTCCGATCACCCGGCGCGCCGCAGGGTCTTTCCCCTGCCGCGCGGATTTGCGTCGAACAGGCTTGCCAATTGTTCCGTCATCGCACCCGCCAGCTGTTCGACATCGGTGATCGTCACCGCGCGCTGGTAATAACGCGTCACGTCATGGCCAATGCCGATGGCGATCAGCTCCACCAGCCGCCGCTTCTCGACCATGGCGATCACGTCGCGCAGGTGTTTTTCCAGATAGTTGGCCGGGTTCACCGACAGGGTCGAATCGTCCACCGGCGCGCCGTCCGAGATCACCATCAGGATGCGCCGCGCCTCGGGGCGGGCCAGCATCCGACGGTGCGCCCATTCCAGCGCCTCGCCGTCGATGTTTTCCTTCAGCAGGCCCTCTTTCATCATCAGGCCCAGGTTCGACCGCACCCGCCGCCAGGGCGCATCGGCCCCCTTGTAGATGATGTGGCGCAGGTCGTTCAGCCGCCCCGGCTGCTGCGGGCGCCCCTGCGCCAGCCAGCGTTCGCGGCTTTGCCCGCCCTTCCAGGCCCGCGTGGTGAAGCCCAGGATTTCCACCTTCACGTCGCAGCGTTCCAGCGTGCGCGCCAGCACATCGGCGCAGATCGCGGCAATGGAAATCGGCCGCCCGCGCATCGATCCGGAGTTGTCCAGAAGCAGCGTCACCACGGTATCGCGGAATTCGGTGTCCTTTTCCTGCTTGAACGACAACGGAGTCGTCGGGTTCGCCACCACGCGCGCCAGACGGCCCGCATCCAAGATGCCTTCCTCCAGATCGAACAGCCAGCTGCGGTTCTGCTGCGCCTGAAGCCGGCGTTGCAGCTTGTTCGCCAGTCGGCTGACAGCCCCCTTCAAGGGTTCCAGCTGCTGGTCCAGATAGGCGCGCAGCCGGTCCAGCTCGGCGGGTTCCGCCAGATCCTCAGCGCGGATCTCCTCGTCGAAATCGGTGGTGTAGACGACATAATTCGGATCGGCGTCGGAATGGGGCGGCGGCGGGGGCGGCTCCAGCGGCGCGTCGGCCTCGGGCAGTTCGGCCTCCTCCACCATCTCGGTGTCGGCCAGGTCATCCATCGAGACCTGGGCCTGGCTCTGGTCGTCCTGACTCTCCTGCTCCTGCTCGGGGCTGGCGTCGGACTCCTCGCTCTCCTCGCCGGACTCCTGGTCCCCCTCCTCGCCTTCCGGTTCCTCGTCTGGCGCGCCGCTGTCGGCCTGATCCTCGTCCAGATCCGGGTCTTCGCCTAGCTGGTCGCCATAGCCCAGGTCCTTGATGACCTGCCGCGTCAGCCGCGCAAAGGCAGCCTGGTCGCCCAGAACCTCGTTCAGATGGTCCAGCGTCCCCCCGGCCTGCTGTTCGATGTAAGGGCGCCACAGGTCCATCAGATGCGCGGCCGCCCCGGGCAGCGGACGCCCGGTCGCCAGGTGCCGCACCAGATAACCCGCGGCAACCGGAAGCGGCGCTTCCTCGGCGGCGCGCAGCTTGCCGTAGCCTTTGCGCTCGGCTTCGGCGCCGATCCTGGCGTCGATGTTGCCCAGGGTGCCGGGCATGTCCCGCGCGCCCACCGCCTCGCAGCGGGCGGCTTCCATCGCCTCGTAAAGATCCTTGGCCATCGGACCCGAGGGCAGATAGCGGTTGGCGATAGCGTCGTCGTGATACCGGCGGCGCAGCGCGAAGCTGTCTGCCGTGCCGCGCGCCACCAGAACCTCGTCCCGTGTCAGACGGCGGCTGACCTGCGGCAGGCGCATCGTATCCGCCGTCATCCCCGGCGGATCGACGGAATAGGTGACGGTCAGTTCCGGGTCGTCGGCCAGCGTCTTGGTCGCCTCGGCCAGCGCCTTCTTGAACGGATCGGCGGGGTTGTCTGCGGGTTTGGTCATCTTTGCGCCAATGCTGGGATCAAGCGGACATGGTCAGGCGCGCGGGCCGCCCGTCCGCTGGCAAACCCGGTTGTGCAAGGAGTGGGCGGCACCGGCAGCCGGTTCGCGTCGGGAACGCATCCGAAACAGGGTGCGGTCCCTCCGGCCTCCATCACTTCATGCTCTGGCTGGCGGCGCTTTCGGGCAGTTCCTCGTTGAAGCAGCGCTGATAGAACTCGGCCACCGTCTGGCGTTCCAGTTCATCGCATTTGTTCAGGAAGGACAGCCGGAAGGCATAGCCCACGTTTCGGAAGATTTCCGCGTTCTGCGCCCAGTTGATGACGGTCCGCGGGCTCATCACCGTGGACAGGTCGCCGTTCATGAATGCGGTCCGCGTCAGGTCGGCGACCGTCACCATCTGCGCGATGGTCTTGCGGCCCTTTTCGGTGTTGTAATGCGGGTTCTTCGCCAGAACGATCGCCGATTCCGCGTCATGCGACAGGTAGTTCAGCGTGGCCACCAGGCTCCAGCGGTCCATCTGCGCCTGGTTGATCTGCTGGACGCCGTGATAAAGCCCGGTGGTGTCGCCCAGACCGACGGTGTTCGCGGTGGCAAACAGCCGGAAGGACGGGTGCGGGGTGATGATCTCGTTCTGGTCCAGAAGCGTCAGCTTGCCGTCATGTTCCAGAACGCGCTGGATCACGAACATCACGTCGGCGCGGCCAGCATCATATTCGTCGAACACGATGGCGACGGGATTGCGCAGCGCCCAGGGCAGGATGCCTTCGTGGAACTTCGTGACCTGCTTGCCGTCTTCCAGCTTGATCGCATCCTTGCCGATCAGGTCGATCCGGCTGATGTGGCTGTCAAGGTTCACACGCACGCAGGGCCAGTTCAGTCGCGCCGCGACCTGTTCGATGTGCGTCGACTTGCCGGTGCCGTGATAGCCCTGGATCATGACGCGCCGGTTGTAGGCAAAGCCTGCAAGGATGGCGAGCGTCGTGTCCGGGTCGAACTTGTAGGTCGTGTCGATCTCGGGCACCCGGTCGGTCCGGTCGGCAAAACCCTTGACCCGCATGTCGGTGTCGATGCCGAAGACATCGCGGACCGAAATCTCTTCGGTGGGTTTCGAGTTCTGATCCAGCATTCCTGTCGCCATCCGTCAAAGCGGCCCATCGGGCATTTCAGGCCAGATTTGTGGAGCATATCCCCGGCAGGTGCAAGGGCGCCGGGCGTCTGCTTGTGTCGCTTTCGGCGCATCCCGGCGGGAACGTGTCAGGGATGGCTTGCGTTGCCCTGCGTCGGGCCCCAGTTAGAGGCCAGATCAACGGCCGGAACCTCCGGCCAGGACCGGGGGACGGGAATGAGCGGGCTGCTAGCACTTCTGGATGACGTGGCCGGGATTGCCAAGGTGGCGGCCGCCTCGGTGGATGACGTGGCGGGGATGGCCGTCAAGGCAGGCACCAAGGTTTCGGGCGTCGTGATCGACGATGCTGCCGTGACACCCGCCTATGTCCATGGGTTTTCCGCCGAACGGGAACTGCCGATCATCTGGAAGATCGCGCGTGGATCGCTGTTCAACAAGCTGGTTCTGCTGCTGCCCGTCGCGCTGCTGCTGTCGGCCTTTGCGCCCTGGGCGATTTCGCCCCTGCTGATGATCGGCGGCGCCTACCTGTGTTTCGAGGGGGCCGAGAAGATGTGGCACAAGCTTCGTCCCGGCAAGCCGCATGCCGATGGTCATATGGACGATCAGGGCGATCCGGCGCATCTGGAGCAGGAGAGGGTGGCCGGCGCCATCAAGACCGATTTCATTCTTTCGGCCGAAATCATGACCATCGCGCTTGCCACCTTGCCCGAAGGGCAGGGATTCTGGATGCAGACGGGCGCGCTGATCGCCGTGGCATTCCTGATCACGGCGCTGGTCTATGGCGGCGTGGCCGTGATCGTGAAGATGGACGACATCGGTCTGCACCTGGCGCGCAAGGGCGGCGCCGTGGCGGCGTTGGGGCGTGGTCTTGTGCGCGTCATGCCGCATTTCATGACGCTTCTGTCCACGGTCGGCACCGCCGCGATGGTTTGGGTGGGCGGATCGATCATCATTCACGGATTGCATGAACTGGGCCTTCATCAGCCGTACGAAGGCATCCATGACCTCGCCGAGGCCGCCGCCCATGCCGTTCCGGCCGCCGCCGGCCTGGTTGCGTGGGGCGTGACGGCGTTGCTGGATGGTATGGTGGGCCTGGCGCTTGGCTTTCTGCTGATTCCGCTGGCCACGCATGTGATCGATCCTCTGATTGTCGGCGCCCGGAGGGCATTTTCCGGCTGATGATCGGGTCAGCAGACGAACAGAAGGCCGGACCCCGGATGCCCGGCCTTTTGCTTTTCGGGGGAGCACGAAACATTCTTGACAAAAATGCTCTGGCTATGGTTGTTGTCCGACCAAAACACTAGGATATTAGGGGGTCGGATGAAATACCTGCTGGGCCTTGCGGTGGTGATGACCACCTTCCCCGCGCTTGCGGCGGACCTGACGAAGATGGAGGCCTTGGGCAAGACGGTGTTCTTCGACCCGTCGCTGTCGATCAGCGGCACCCAGTCCTGCGCTTTCTGCCACGACCCGGCGGCGGGATTTGCACCGTCCAGCCCCGCGGCCAATGAAGGTGGCGGGGTTGTCGAAGGTGCGGTCGCGGGTATGTTCGGCAATCGCAAGCCGCCGACCGCCGCCTATGCCTTTGCCGCCCCGCCACTGCATCACGTGATGGAGGAGGGCGCGCCGCTGTTCCTGGGCGGGGGCTTCCACGATGGTCGGGCCACGGGGAACGTGACGGGAAGCGTGCTGGCCGATCAGGCGATGGGTCCCTTCCTGAACCCGGCCGAGATGGCGATGCCCCATGCCGCCTGCGTGGTGGCAAGGGTCTGCGCCCAAGGGCCGGAAACCGGCTATGACGTGCGCCTGACCGACCTGGATCCCCAAGCCTGCGCGATGCCGCTGCCCGAAACGCTGGGCGCAGATTGCGCAACGCCCGGTGCCGACATCACGCTGGACGAGGAAACAGCGGCGGCTGTCGATGGCAGCTTCCGGCTGATCGCGCGGTCGCTGGCCGCCTTCGAGGCCTCGTCCGCAGTCAGCCCCTTCGCTTCACGCTTCGACAACTGGCAGGCGGGCAAGGGCGACCTGACCCAGCAGGAGCGCGCCGGATTTGCGCTGTTCAAGGAGAAGGCGCTTTGCGCCGAATGTCATGTGCTCGACCCCGGCCCCAATGGAGAGCCGGTGCTGTTCACCGATTTCACCTACGACAATCTGGGCGTGCCGCGGAACCCGCAGAATCCCTGGTATGCGCAGGCCGCCAATGCGGCGGGGAACGAATGGATCGACCGGGGATTGGCAGCCACGCTGGAAGGTGATGCGATCTACGCGCCCTTCGCCAGTTTTCAGGAAGGCAAGCAGAAGGTGCCGACCCTGCGCAACGTCGATGCCCGTTCCGGCCCCGACGGGCGGCGCAGTTACATGCACAACGGCTGGTTCAAGACGCTGGAAGGGGTCGTCCACTTCTACAACACCCGCGACGTGCTGCCCGCCTGCGATGGCGACGCGACCGAGGCCGAGGCGCTGGCCAAGGGATGCTGGCCCGCGCCCGAGGTCGCGGCGAACGTCAACCATGACGAACTGGGCAACCTGAAACTGACGACGGCGGAGGAAGCGGCGATCGTCGCCTTCCTGCGGACGCTGACGGACGAACGGCCCTGAGACCGGCGTTCAGTCCTTGAAGTTGCGGCTGTCCTTGATCTGGTCCCAGGCCCAGACGACTTCCTGAAGGCGGTCCTCGTCGTCGCGGTTGCCGCCGTTCATGTCGGGGTGCAGATCCTTGACCAGGCTTTTGTACTGCTTGCGGATCTCGGGCTTGGTCCAGCTGTCCCGGGCCTCCAGGATCTCAAGCGCCCGGCGTTCGGTGGGCGGAAGCTTCCGGCCGATGACGGTGCGGCCGGGGTTCTGCGTGGCATTGCCGCCCAGAAGCTCCATCGGGTCATCGATGCCCAGGCGCGCCCAGGCCTTGTCCTCCACCCCGGCGCGGCCGAAGGGTTTGGTCGGGCGGTCCCAGACGCGGCTGCTGTCGATCATCTTCTGGAATTCATCCTCGGTCTGGCCCTGGAAGAAGTTCCACTTCAGATTGTATTCGCGAACGTGGTCCTTGCAGAACCACAGGTATTCATCAAGCTGGTCGGGCGAACGCGGCGCGCGGTACTGCCCGGCCTCGGCGCAGCCGACATGATCGCATTTGCGCGACGAGGTTTCGAAGGCCCCCGACATGCCGCGGCGGCCCTTGGTCCGCCGCTTCTTGTCGGACGCAGCCGAGATGTTGAAACCGAAGGGATCGTTCCTGGTCATGGTCGGGCTCCGCGGGCGGCTCTTTCGATGCGTCGGGGTTTCCGACTCGGGGCCATAAGTCTAGGTATTTTTGGGCAGGATAGAAGAGGCAGAGGTGGTAAATATGGCGATAGCCCAACAGATGCATGAACGATTGACGGAAGCGTTCCGGCCCTCCCGGATCGAGGTCGTCGACGACAGCGAAAAGCACCGCGGACATGCCGGATACCGGGACGGCGGCGAAAGCCACTTCACCATCATCCTGCGATCGGACGTTCTGGCGCCCCTGTCGCGGGTCGAACGCCACCGCGCCGTCCATCGCGCTCTGGGCGACCTGGCCACGCGCGTCCATGCGCTGGCGCTGGATCTGGGCTGATCACTCGGTGGCGGGACCAAGCCGCGGCATGGGGCCCGCAAACACCTCGGGTGTTTCGGCGGGACCCAGGCGCGGTCCATCGTCTGCGCGCGGCGCAGGCGCCGGAACGGCCCCTTCCGCGACTGCGCGGCGAAAGACCAGAAGCGCGTGATAGTTGGTGGTCCGGCCCGTCAGGCCGGTCCGTTCCTCGCACGGCAGGGTGTCCGCCCGCAGGTATTCCCAGCCTTCGCGGCCCAGATCGTTCATCGCGGTGGCCACCGTCAGGGCGAATCGTTCCGCCGTTGTCCGGGCGCCGCGGTATTTTTCAGCCCGAACTGGGGCTGGCACGACGCGATATTCATAATTGGTCACGACGAACTCCGGAATGGGGCTGTTTCGGCGGCATTTGTTCCTGATCCGGGGTGAATGCAAGTAAACAGCGCATGATTTGCCGCCTTCCGTGGCGCAAATCCCACCAACGTCCTCCGCTGTGGGGGTCGGTGCTACCCTGATTGAGGCGGAAATAAGGCGTGCAACCCTGAATTGTGTCCAAAGTGCCAGATTTGAGGCGAACAATCCCGTGCCTTTGTTCGCGGTCCGGGCGTAAATGCCTTAATTTAATCACTATTTACCATTAACCCCTTATGGTAGGAATGCTGCGGGGGCGAAAGGTGTTAGGTATGATGAACTTGCTCAAGAAATATGTTGTGGGCGGCGCCGCCGCCGCGGTCCTGACCCTTTCCGGTCCGGCGCTCGCTTCGACCATTGTCAACAACGGCAGTTTCGAAAACGGCCTGACCGGCTGGACCGTCAGCCGTGGCACGGTGGACCTTGAAACCACCGCCACCGCGCCGCTGCCGGCGCAGGACGGGACCGCGATGGCGGAACTGGTGGGAACGACCAACGCACTGCTGCGCCAGACCGTTTCGCTGCACACCGGCCGCTATGTGCTCAGCCTGTGGTACAGCCCGGAAGCCGCGACCCGTGCCGCCAACAGCCGCCTGGGCTGGAACATGGGTGGCATCATCAGCGGCGTCCTGTCGACCGCCAACGGCGCCACTGTCGGCAACTGGGTCCAGCTGAACGTCGAATTCCTGGTCCAGAACACCCGCAAGTACCAGCTGTCGCTGGCCAACTTCGGCAAGGCCGGCGCATTCGTGGACAACGTCGCCATCGCGCCGGTCCCGGTTCCGGCCGCGGGCGTGGTGCTCTTGGGCGCGCTGGGCGCGCTGGCGGGCCTGCGTCGCCGCAAGAAAGCCTGATCCCCATCGGGATCGGCCAAGAAACGAAAAGGGCGGTCCCACGGGACCGCCCTTTTTGCTGACGTGTCGGGCAAGGCACCGGGGCTGTTACAGCCCCAGCTTTTGCGCCACCAACGCGTTCACCGCCGCCGGGTTGGCCTTACCGCCCGTGGCCTTGATGACCTGGCCGGTGAACCAGCCTGCCAGCTTCGGGTTCGCCTTGGCCTTGGCCACCTGTTCGGGATTGGCGGTGATGATCTCGTCCACGGCCTTCTCGATGGCGCCGGTATCCGTCACCTGCTTCATGCCGCGCGCCGCCGCGACCTCTTTCGGGTCGGCACCCGGCGCTTCGGTCCACAGGATCTCGAACAGGTCCTTCGCCATCTTGCCCGAAATCTCGCCCGAGGCGATCAGGTCCAGAACGCCGCCCAGTTGCGCCGCCGAAACCGGGCTTTCCGCGATCGACCGGCCTTCCTTGTTCAGCCGCCCGAACAGTTCGTTGATGACCCAGTTCGCCGCCTGCTTGCCGTCGCGCCCCTTGGCCACGGCGTCGAAGAAGGCGGCGTTCTCGGCCTCGGCCGTCAGGACCGAGGCGTCGTAGTCGGTTACACCATAATCTTCCAGAAAACGCGCCTTCTTGGCATCGGGCAGCTCCGGCATCCGCGCCGCGATGTCATCGACCCAGGCCTGTTCGATTTCCAGCGGCATCAGGTCGGGGCAGGGGAAGTAGCGGTAGTCATGCGCCTCTTCCTTGGACCGCATGGACCGGGTTTCGCCCTTGTCGGGATCGTAAAGCCGGGTTTCCTGCACGACCTTGCCGCCGTCTTCCAGAATGGCGATCTGACGGCGGGCCTCATAATCGATGGCGGCCTGGATGAACCGCATCGAGTTCATGTTCTTGATTTCGCAGCGCGTGCCCAGATGGCTGAAGTCCTGCGTGGCCTGATATTTTTCATACTGCCCCGGACGGCAGACCGACACGTTGACGTCGGCGCGCAGATTGCCGTTCTGCATGTTGCCGTCGCAGGTGCCCAGGTAGCGCAGGATCTGGCGCAGCTTGGCGACATAGGCCGCCGCTTCTTCCGGGCCGCGGATGTCGGGGCGGCTGACGATTTCCATAAGCGCGACGCCCGTGCGGTTGAAGTCGACGAAGGACAGGTTCGGATCCATGTCGTGGATCGACTTGCCCGCGTCCTGTTCCATGTGGATGCGTTCGATCCGCACGCGGCGCGCCACGCCTGGTCCCATCTCGACCAGCACTTCGCCTTCACCGACGATCGGGTGGTAAAGCTGGCTGATCTGATAACCCTGCGGCAGGTCGGGGTAGAAATAGTTCTTGCGGTCGAAGGCTGACACCAGATTGATCTGCGCCTTCACCCCCAGCCCCGTGCGCACCGCCTGTTCGACGCAGAATTCGTTGATCACCGGCAGCATCCCGGGCATCGCCGCATCCACGAAGGACACATTCGAGTTCGGCTCGGAGCCGAAGGCGGTCGAGGCGCCCGAGAACAGCTTGGCGTTGGACGCGATCTGCGCGTGGATTTCCATCCCGATCACCAGTTCCCAATCCTCGCGCGCGCCCTGGATGACCTTGGGGGCCGGGGGGGTGAAGGTCAGGTCAAGCATGGGTCCGCCTTTCGGGTAGCGATGGAACGCCGCCGGTTTTAGGGCAGGGGACCACGACGGGCAAGGGAAACCGCCCCGGAACGCGCGCCGCGCGATGGGACGCAGGTTGCCGAAACGATTCTGCAACCGCACGGTGTACGGGCCACATTCCGGAACGCATCGCGTGAAAAGCCGTCCTGGTGCAATCCCGATGCCAGTCGCCGCTGAGAATGCCATCCCCTGGTCCGCTGAAGGGGAGGCGGCTCTCAGCGAAAACGTTTTGTTTTCAAGGGGATTCCGCAGGTGTTGCGGCCATTTTCAACATTCAGGAAACAAAGAAGGCGGATTGTGCATCGGCAGAAACTCGCCAACCGCTTTTTCTGCAGGTGGCGAGATGACGCCCACTTCAACCCGACCGGTCGATCAAAGGTTGCCTCCTAAACCAAAAAAAACGCACATCTTGCCGCGCCGGAGGGCAGATCCGGTTGGGACAGGACGGTTTGATGACTTCTTTCGTGACCCGCGCCGCGGCGCTTTGCCTGATGTTGATGCCGGTGGCGTGCATGGATACGACCGCAGGCACCCCAGGCGTGATGCCCGTGATGCGCTGGGATCATCGTCCTGAAGCCCGCGAATGGACATCCGCCACCCTTGCGGCGTTGAAGTCCGAAGGTGCGGTTCTCTCCTCGACGGTGCCGATGGATGTGGCCTGGTTCTGCCCCAAATACGCCAAGGCCGAACCGCACGAACGCAATGCCTTCTGGGCGGGGCTGTTTTCGTCCATCGCGAAATACGAAAGCACCTGGAATCCCCGTGCCAGTGGCGGCGGCGGACGGTACCTGGGGCTTTTGCAGATCAGCCCGCAGACGGCGCGGTCGGCCGGATGCGATGCCGGTAGCCTGAAAAACGGAGCGCAGAACCTGGAATGCGCCGTGAAGATCGCAGCCCGGCGGGCGGATCAGGGTGACGCCGTGGCGCAGATCACCGCCGACTGGGGCCCGATGCATGACAAGCGCAAGCGTTCGGAAATGGCTTCCTGGACGCGCCAGCAATCCTATTGCCGATAAGGCATTGCCGTCGACACACCCCCGACGGCTCTGGACAGGGGCGTCCCTCGCGCGGGCGCCCCTTTTCGTTGCTCAGCCGATCAGGCGGCTCACCATCTCGGCGGTGTTCTTCGAAAGGCCCGGCAGCGCCAGGATCCGCTGCAATTCGCCCAGCATCAGGGCCTGCCGGTCGGCATCATAGCGGCGCCAGTTCTGGAACGGCTGGGTCATCCGGGCGGTGGTCTGCGGGTTCACAGGGTCCAGTCTCATCAGCCAGTCGGCATAGAAGCGATAGCCCGCGCCCGAAGCGTGGTGGAAACCGGCGTGATTGCCGGCAAGCCCGCCCAGAAGCGCGCGGAAGCGGTTGGGGTTCTTCCAGTCGAAATCGGGATGCGCCGCCAGCCTTTCGGCCACCGCCGCCGCTGTATCGGGCATGGCGTGATGGGTCTGGGCGGCGAACCACTTGTCGATGACCAGACGATTGCCCCGCCAACGGTCGTGAAAGGCGGCAAGTTCGGCCTGACCCGCCCCGCAATCCAGCAGCGTCGCCAGGGCCGCGATGCTTTCGGTCATGTTGTCGGTCGTGGCGAACAGCGCCGCCGCGCGCGCGCCCCCATCCTCGGCCGCCAGAAGGGACAGGCAGGCAATTCGCAAGGCCCGGCGGCCGGCACTGACCGCATCGGCCGAGAAGGGACCGTCGACCTTCATTGCCGTGTAGGCCCGGTCCAGTGGCCCGGCCAGCCGCCGGGCAAAAGCTGCCTTCAGGTCGCGCCGCGCCTGCCAGATGGCCTGCGGGTCCGGCTGGCGGCCCGCGTCGTGCAGCGTCTGGGCAATGTCATCCTCGGACGGCAGGCGCAGGCAAAGCGCCCGGAAGGCCGGGTCCAGACCTTCGTCGTCCAGAACCCGTCCGATCGCGTCCAGATACCCATGTCCGGGCGCTTCGCCGGCCGTCATCCGCACCAGCGCGTCCTTGGCCAGCGACCGTCCCGCTTCCCAACGGTTGAAGGGGTCGGTGTCATGGCCCAGCAGGAAAGTGCGTTCCTCGACGGTGGTCTTGCGGTCCAGTTCCACGGGCGCGGAAAAGCCGCGCAGGATCGACGGGACCGGCCGCGCGGCCAGCCCTTCGAAGCGAAAGCTCTGCGTGGCCTCGGTCATTTCCAGCACCCGCGTCGGCACGACTTCATCGCCGTTTGGGTTCAGCAATCCGACAGCGATCGGGATGACGCGGGGGGCCTTCACCGCCTGGCCCGGGGTGGGGGCCGTCTTTTGCAGGAAGGTCAGCGTATAGGTGCCGCCGGCGCTGCTGCCTTCGGGCGCGGGCGACCAGGCTTCCGAGACGGTCAGCCGCGGCGTTCCGGCATCGGTATACCAACGCTTGAACTGCGAAAGGTCACGGCCCGTCGCATCCTCGAACACCTTCAGCCAATCCTCGATGGTGGCGGCGTCGCCGTCGTGGCGGGTGAAATACAGGTCCAGGGCGCGGGCATAGCCATCGTCACCCACCAGCCGCTTCAGCATCCCGATGACCTCGGCGCCCTTTTCGTAGACGGTGGCGGTGTAGAAGTTGTTGATCTCGACATAGGTATCGGGCCGAACGGGATGCGCCAGCGGTCCCTGATCCTCGCGGAACTGCGCGGCGCGCAGGGTCAGCGCGTCCTCAATGCGCTTGACCGGCGCCGAACGCATATCCGAGGTGAACTGCTGGTCACGGAAGACCGTCAGCCCTTCCTTCAGGCACAGCTGGAACCAGTCCCGGCAGGTGATGCGGTTGCCGGTCCAGTTGTGGAAGTATTCATGCGCGATCACCGCCTCGATCCGTTCGAAATCGGCGTCGGTGGCGGTTTCCGGGCTGGCCAGAACCAGTTTCGAGTTGAATATGTTCAGACCCTTGTTCTCCATCGCGCCCATGTTGAAGTCATCCACGGCGACGATGTTGAACACCTCCAGATCGTATTCGCGCCCATAGACCCTTTCGTCCCAGGCCATCGAGCGTTTGAGCGCCCCCATCGCAAAGCCGCAGCGGTCCAGATCGCCCGGCCGCACCCAGATCGCCAGGTCCACCTTGCGTCCGGATGCGGTGGTGAAATGGTCCCGCAGGGCCTGAAGGTGGCCCGCGACCAGCGCGAACAGGTAGGCGGGCTTCGGCCAGGGGTCGCTCCAGATGGCAACGCCGGGGCGGCTTTCGACAAGGTTGCCGTTCGACAGCAGCACCGGAAGGTCGGAGTGGATGGCAACGCGGAAGCGCGCCATCACGTCGGGCCGGTCCGGGTAATAGGTGATGTGGCGAAAGCCCTCGGCCTCGCACTGGGTGCAATACATGCCGTTCGACATGTAAAGCCCTTCCAGGGCAGTGTTGGCCGCAGGGTCGATCTCGACCTCGGCTTCCCACAGGAAGGGGCCCTCCGGCAGGCGCGCGGCCGGCACCGTCAGATGGTCGTCCTCGACGATGCAGGCGTCGGAGGACAGGGCGATCCCGTCCACCTTGGCCACCACCAGCCGCAGCCCTTCGCCGTCCAGCCGCAGGTCGCGCCGGCCGGGGCTTTCGGGATTGGGCCGAAAGCGGATGCGGGACTGCACGCGGGTGCCTTCGGGGGCAAGGTGGAATTCCAGCTCGACCCCGTCGATCACGTAAGGATACGGAGTGTAGTCGGCCAGTCGAACGGGGGCGGGTGCAGGGCCATCCTGGCGGGCATCGGCGGGGAACATGGCGGGCCTTTCGGTTGCTGGATCAAAGGCTAGACCCGCCGCGCTCCGGGTTCAACCGCGCAAGGATCGGCAACGCACATATCCCCCTGATCATCGGTGGTTCCCGCGGAGCGCGCGGGCAGGTTCCCGCCCCGCGATGTGCGGGGCGGATTGGACAAGAAGCGGCGGACTGACTAGATTCGGCGCCATCTGCACTGGGAGACGGCGATGGACGTTGAACGGGTCGAACGGGCGGGATTGCAGGTCGATGCCGGACTTGCGGCCTTTGTCGAGGGCGACGCGCTTCCCGGCACGGGAATGGATGCGGATCGCTTCTGGCGGGGCCTTGCCGGGATCGTGGCCGATCTGGGGCCGGTGAACCGCGATTTGCTGGCGCGGCGCGAATGGATGCAGGAACAGATCGATGCCTGGCACAATGCCCGGCGCGGGCAGTTGCAGGACATGACCGCCTATCGCGCGTTCCTGACGCGGATCGGCTACCTGCTGCCCGAAGGCGCCGATTTCCGCATCGAGACCGAAAGCACCGATCCCGAGATCGCGTCCATCAGCGGCCCGCAACTGGTCGTGCCGATCACCAACGCCCGCTACGCGCTGAACGCTGCCAATGCGCGCTGGGGCTCGCTTTACGATGCGCTTTACGGCACCGATGCGCTGGGCGCTGCTTCGCCGGCGGCAGAAGGATATGATGCCCGGCGCGGTGCCGGGGTCATCGCCTGGGCGCGCGATTTCCTGGACCGCACCTTTCCGCTGGACGGCGCCTCCTGGCGCGACCTGCGCGCCCTTGGGATCCGCGACGGCGTCATGCGGGCGCGGGTCGCGGCCGGAACGGCGACGCTGGCCGACCCGTCTGCCTATCGGGGCCATGTGGGCCCGGGCGACGCGCCTGTCTCGGTCGTCCTGCGTCACCACGGCCTGCACGTCGTGATCGACATTGATCCTAGTCACCCCGTCGGGCGCGATGACCCGGCCCATATCGCGGACGTACGGCTTGAGGCCGCCATCACCGCCATCATGGATTGCGAGGATTCCGTTTCCGCCGTGGATGCAGCCGACAAGACCCTGGCCTATTCCAACTGGCTGGGCCTGATGCGCGGCGATCTGGCCCAATGGGTCGACAAGGGCGGGCGCAGGTTCGAGCGCCGTCTTGCGCCGGATCTGGCCTTTACCGCCCCGGACGGCCGACCCGTCGCATGGAAGGGGCGCGCGCTCATGATGGTGCGCAACGTGGGCCATCTGATGACCACGCCCGCCGTCCTTGATCCCTCGGGGGCCGAGATCCGCGAAGGGCTACTGGACGGGCTTGTCACGGTGACGATCGCCCTTCATGACCTGCGGAAGGCTGAAGGCCCGCGCAATTCCACCACCGGCGCGGTCTATGTCGTGAAGCCGAAAATGCATGGCCCCGAGGAGGTGGCCTTCACCGACCGGCTGTTTGCCCGGGTCGAGGATGTGCTGGGCCTGCCCCGGAACACCGTCAAGCTGGGCCTGATGGACGAGGAGCGCCGCACCAGCGTCAACCTGAAGGAATGCATCCGCGCTGCGAAATCCCGGATCGCGTTCATCAACACCGGCTTTCTGGACCGGATGGCGGACGAGATCTTCACCTCGGGTGAGGCGGGGCCGATGGTCCGAAAGGGCGAGATGAAGCTTCAACCCTGGCTTGCCGCCTACGAGGACCGCAATGTCGACATCGGGCTTGCCTGCGGGCTGCCCGGGCGCGCGCAGATCGGCAAGGGCATGTGGGACATGCCCGACCAGATGGCCGCCATGCTGGCGCAGAAGGCCGCGCATCCCGAAGCGGGGGCGAACTGCGCCTGGGTGCCGTCGCCCACCGCGGCCACGCTGCATGCCACGCATTACCATCAGGTCGACGTGTCCGCGCGGCAGGCTGCCCTTGCGGCAGAGGCGCGCCCCGACCGGCTGGACGATCTGCTGACCATCCCCTTGGCGCTGGGCCGG
The DNA here is from genome assembly GCA_002356635.1 of Rhodobacteraceae bacterium QY30. GTDB lineage: Bacteria > Pseudomonadota > Alphaproteobacteria > Rhodobacterales > Rhodobacteraceae > QY30. Next base: position 2,598,669 of record CP023454.1, on the reverse strand, counting down.
GATTATTCCGACGCCGAGATCCGCGACGAACTTCTGAACAATGCGCAAGGTATCCTTGGCTATGTCGTGCGCTGGGTGGACCGGGGGATCGGCTGTTCCAAGGTGCCGGACTTGCAGGACATCGGCCGGATGGAGGACCGCGCCACCTGCCGGACCAGCGCGCAGGCCATCAACAACTGGCTTCAGCACGGACTGATCAGCGAAGCACAGGTGATGGACGCCCTCCGCGAGATGGCAGCCGTGGTCGACCGGCAGAATGCGGGGGATACTGGTTACTGCCCGATGGCACCGGATTTCGACGGATACGCCTTCCAGGCGGTCTGCGACCTGATCTTCATGGGCGGATTCCAGCCTTCGGGCTATGCCGATCCCGTGCTGCACCAGCGCCGCGCCCAGAAGAAGGCGCATGGCGAACCGCGCTGATCCCGGCCCTGTGAAAAAGACCGGGTTGCGGCGCAGCCTTCGCACTTGCGGCTGCGGTTATTGCAGGTAGGGCACCGGATCGACACTGTTCAGGCCCTGCCGCACCTCGAAGTGCAGGAAGGCCGGATCGCCGCTGCGGACCTTGGCGATGGTCTGGCCGCGCGAGACCTTCGCGCCTTTCTCGACCGTGATCCCGTCGACGTTGGCATAGACGGTCAACAGGCCGTTGGCGTGGCGCAGGACCAGGATCGGGATCTGGCCCGTGTCCTTGGTGATGGCGGCCACCGTTCCGTCCGCCGCCGCCTTCACCGACGAACCGGCGCTGGCGCCGATGTCGAGGCCCTCGTTCTTGCCCTTCTTGTATTCGCGGATGATCTTGCCCTGCACCGGATAGGCCAGACGTGCCGCGCTGGCCGAGGTGGTCTTGCCCACGTCCACCTTCGGCGCCGTTTCCTTCTGCGCGGCGGGTTTGGTCTTTTCCGCCGGAAGCGGCTTGGCGGCCGAGGGCGGAACCGGTGTCGCCGATTGCGTGCCCGGAGCATTGACCACCGCGGGCTTCGCCGCCGCCGTCGCCACCGTGCCGGAAGGAGCCGGGACCATCAGGATCTGGCCTTCCCGCACCGCCAGGTCCGAACCGAGGCCGTTCCAGTCGGCCAGCGACCGGACATTGACGTTGTATAGCCGCGCGATCGTATAGGCGGTTTCCCCGCGCAGGACCTTGTGGCGCACCGGCTCTCCGGCCATCGGGGCGGCGCTGACGGGGGCTGCGGGCTGTCCCACCGGCTGCGTCCCCGCGGCGCGGTCGATGGCGCCCGAAGCCAGCGTGGTCACGTCGATCTGCCCGCCCGAAGCGCTGACGGGCGCGCCAATCGGACCCGAGGCAATGCCCCCCACTGCCGGGGCCGCGGCGGCCACCCGGCGGGGCAGGGCCACGACCTCGCCCTTGCGAAGCGGCGTGTTGGGCGCAATGGCGTTGTAACTGGCCAGTTCCTGCGCCGGGATGCCCGTGCGGGCCGCGATGCTTTCGACCGTGTCGCCCTGACGTGCCACGGCGACCTGATAGTTCGAATAGGTGATGATGCCGCGATCATCCGCGCTGGGCCGGTCCTGCGTGGCATCCAGGGCGGCCCCCGACGTGTCCAGCACGTTGCCCTTGCCGAAGCGGCGGAAATCCTCGTCGAAGCTGCCTGCTTCGGTGCAGGCCACAAGCACCAGAAGGCTGGTCCCCAGCAGCGCCAGACGCAGGCGCGGGGCGGTCACGTCGCGGAAAGTCGGCATGCTCTATCCTCGTTCACGGGTCCGTTTCGCCCGGACCTTTCTTCTGCATTCTCGCGCGGCCTGCGCCTGTATCAGTCCTGCCCCAGACCTTCGATCAGCGGCACGAAACGCACCGGCCGCAATTCTTCGTAATCATAGCCGTCAGGGCCGCGCGTCACCTTGATCAGGCTTTGCACCGCGTCCGACTGCCCCACCGGCACAACCATGATACCGCCGATCCGCAGTTGCGCCAATAGGGGGCCGGGCGGGTCTTCGGCGGCGGCGGTGACGATGATCCGGTCGAAGGGTGCCTGTTCGGGCAGGCCGAAGCTGCCATCACCGACGATGGTGGTGATGTTGGTCAGGTCCAGCGCCGCAAAGATCGCCTCGGCCTCGCGCACCAGTCGCCGGTAGCGGTCGATCGTGTAGACCCGCCGCGCGAGGTGGGACAGGATCGCCGCCTGATACCCTGACCCGGTCCCCACCTCGAGCACCTTGTCGCGCGAGGTCACATTGAGCGCCTGCGTCATCAGACCCACGACCGAGGGCTGGCTGATGGTCTGGCCACAGGCGATGGGCAGCGGCGTGTCGTCATAGGCGCGTTCGGCAAAGACGCCCTTGACGAACAGGCCGCGGTCCACGGCCTCCATCGCCTGCAGGACGCGCGCATCCGTCACGCCGTTCGAGCGGAGCGCATAAAGGAAACGCATCTTCCGCTCGGCCGGGGTGGTCATGCCAGGCGCGCCTCCAGATCGGACAGCAGTTCATGTGCCGTCAGGTCGGCCCGCATGGGCGTGACCGAGATGTAGCCTTCCAGGTTGGCGCTGACATCGGTCCCCGGACCGGTTTCGACCGCCTGCGCCACGCCGCGCACCCACAGGAAGCGCCGGCCTGACGGGCTGTCCTGCGCCTCGACCTTGAAGTTGTCGGGTCTGAGTCCCTGGCGTGCGACGCGGATGCCCTTGACCCCGGCCGCGGGCACAGCAGGGAAGTTGATGTTGTAGAACACCCCGTACCCGTCGCCACCCCAGATCCCCTTGTCCAGAAGCGCCTGCACCACAGTCGCACCGTGCAGCGCCGCAGCTTCGAACGGATCGACCAGCTGGGCATTTTCAGGTCCGAAGAATTGCGACAGCGCGATCGACGGAATTCGTTGGAGCGCACCTTCCATCGCCCCGCCGACCGTGCCGGAATAGACCGCATTTTCGCCCGCGTTGTTGCCCCGGTTCACGCCCGACAGGATCAGGTCGGGCGCGGCGGGCAGGATGTCGTGCAGACCCGCCATCACGCAGTCGGCCGGACTGCCCTCGGCGGCCCAGCGGCGGAAGCCCAGTTCGGCGATCATTGTGGGATGGGTGTAGCTGATGCAGTGGCCGACGCCCGATTGTTCGAACGCGGGCGCAACGGTCCAGACCTCGCCATCGGGGCCGGCCAGAGCGGCGGCGATGGTTTCCAGCGTCTTCAGACCTTCGGCATTGATGCCATCGTCATTGGTGATGAGAATGCGCATGAATGCCCCTGGCTGTGGTTTCCGGTCCTGATTAGACCAGCCGTTCCGGGGCGTAAAGCGCGGTGCGTCGCCTTTGCCTCAGATGAGGCCCGCCGTTGCAAGGATGCGCCGCGCCTCGGTCGTGATGTCGGCCAGCGGGCTGCGGTCCTCGCCGGGGAAGAAGCGGGCGCGGGTCGCGGTGGGCATGGGATTTGGCGTCTCGATCAGGACGCGCGGCCCGATGCGTGCGCTTTCCGCCTGCCAGCTTTTCGCCAGAGAAATCTGCGCCCCCTTGGTCGAGCCATAGGCGCCGAAGAACGGTTCGCCCGCGCGGGGGTCGTCCAGGAACAGGGCCGCCCCTTCTGCCCGGCGAAGAAGCCCCTCCAGCCGCACGATCAGACCCGCCGTTGCGCGCAGGTTGCAGGCCACCGACTTGTCGAAATCCTTGGGGTCCAGATGCGCTGCAGGCGCAAGCGGCGCGGCATGGATCGCGGCGTGAACCCAAAGATCAAGCGCGCCCCAACGGTCATGGATCGACTGCGCCAGATGCGTCATCGCGCCATCATCGGTGATGTCCAGCGGCGCCAGCGTCGCGTTGCCACCCGCGCGCTGGATCGCGTCATCCAGTTCCTCCAGCCCGCCGGTGGTGCGGGCCACCGCCAGAACATGCCAGCCCGCCGCGCCAAGTTCGCGCGCAAGGGCAAAACCAAGGCCGCGTGAGGCGCCCGTCACCAGGGCAAGGCGCTGCGGGCGGGGCGGGGCGGAGGGCGTTTCGGTCTGGGTCATGGCGCTTCCTTTGGCACCGGAGGCCCGCTTCCGCAAGTGCGAGGTTGACATCATCCCCCGTCGCAGCAACATGTCGCGAAGTTGTTTCATGAAAGGCCCCGCACATGACTCTCTCCAAGGCGCTGGTTCCGTCGAACTCGCTCGTCTCGAAGGCCCTGCTGGTGTTGGGTGGTTCGGCGCTGATCGCCGTGGCCGCCCAGGTCCAGGTGCCGATGTTCCCCGTTCCGATGACCTTGCAGACGCTGGCGGTGCTGCTGGTCGGCTTGAGCCTGGGGGCACGGATGGGTGCGGCGACGCTGATCGCCTATCTGGCGGAAGGCGCCGCCGGGATGCCGGTCTTCGCGGGCGGCGCAAGCGGCGCGGCGCTGGCGGGCCCGACCGCGGGCTTCCTGTTCGGCTTCATCGGCATGGCCTGGATCGCGGGCTTCTTCGCCGACCGCGGCATTCGCGGCTTTGTCCCGACGGCGCTGGCCGCGCTGGTCGCCTCGGCGGCGCTTTACCTTCCGGGCCTCGCCTGGCCGGCCGCCACGATGGGCGTTCCGATGGACACGCTGCTGAACGGCTGGGCGCTGCCCTTCCTGGCAGGTGACGTCGTGAAGGCCGTTCTGGCCGCGCTGATCGTATCCGGTGGCTGGGCTATGGTTGGCCGCAAGGGCTGATCTTCGTCTCACGTTCCACGCTGAATAAAACGCCGTCCCTTTGGGGCGGCGTTTTTCTTTGAGTATTTGGGCAAAGAAGAAACGAAACGGTCAATCCTGGCCATGCAGCCGCGAAAGCGCGGCTTCGCACATGCCGTAGGCTTCCCATTCGCAGCCCGCGCAAAGCGTCATCAGGCTGCCGGGCGGCACATGGGCGCGGATGCGGGCCTGCGCTTCGCCCCAGGTCAGCCTGTCGCCCGGGGAAAGGCCAAGCGCCGCCGCATGGGCCTTGTCCAGCGCCTCGATCTTTGGCTGGCTTTCGCAGAAGATGTCGCGTCGCCGGGGGCAGGGCGCGCAGATGTCATCAGCGGCGGCGGTAACCTCGATCAGTTCAGCGGCACCTTCGGGTGCGCGCAAGCGGCCCATGACGATGCGGGACATGTTGGCGGTGAAGCCGTCGGAATAGCCCTTGCCCTGAAATCCCAGGGAACACAGGAAATGATGCGGCCGGTAACGAAGCGGCGGGGGGGCGTGATCGCTCATGCCGGGCACCCGCCGCCTGGATCGGTCATTCGGCCGCCTTCATCTCGAAACCCTTCTCGATCATGTCGGACGGGGCCACCGGATAATCGCCCGAGAAGCAGGCATCGCAGTAACGCGGATTCTGAGGATCGCGGCCCGCGGCTTCCCCCGCCGCGCGGTAAAGACCGTTCAGCGAGATGAACTTCAGGCTGTCGACGCCGATCCAGTCGCGCATTTCGTCTTCCGTCATCGTCGCGGCCAGCAGTTTTGACCGTTCCGGTGTGTCGACGCCATAGAAGCAGGGCCAGGCGGTGGGGGGCGAGGCGATGCGGAAATGGACTTCGGCCGCGCCCGCTTCAAGGATCATGTCCTTGATCTTGCGGCTGGTGGTGCCGCGCACGACGCTGTCATCGACCAGGATGACCCGCTTGCCGCGGATCAGCGCCCGGTTCACGTTCAGCTTCAGCCGCACGCCCATGTTGCGGATCTGTTCGGTCGGTTCGATGAAGGTCCGGCCCATGTACTGGTTGCGGATGATCCCCATTGCGTAGGGAATGCCGCTTTCCTGGCTGTAGCCGATGGCCGCGGGCGTGCCGCTGTCGGGGACAGGGCAGACAAGGTCGGCATCCACCGGCGCCTCGCGGGCCAGTTCCACCCCGATCTGGCGGCGGGTTTCATAGACCGACCGGCCGCCGATGATGCTGTCGGGGCGCGAGAAATAGACGTGTTCAAAGATGCAGAAGCGCGGTTTGGCGGGGGTGAAGGGATGGGTCGAATGGACCTTGCCATCCTCGATCACCACCATTTCGCCAGGCTCGATTTCGCGCACGAATTCGGCGCCGATGATGTCCAGCGCGCAGGTTTCCGACGACAGAGCCCAGGCGCTGTCGGCCAGCCGGCCAAGGACCAGCGGCCGCACGCCCAGCGGATCGCGGACGCCGATCAGCTTCGTGCGGGTCATCGCCACGACCGAGAAGGCCCCTTCGACGCGGCGCAGCGCGTCCTTGATCCGTTCGGCGATGTTCTTCTGGATTGAGCGCGCCATCAGGTGGATGATGCATTCGCTGTCCGACGAGGACTGGAAGATCGACCCGCGTTCGATCAGTTCCCGGCGCAGCGCGGCGGCGTTGGTCAGGTTGCCGTTGTGGGCGATCGCGGCCCCGCCCATCGAGAATTCGCCAAAGAAGGGCTGCACGTCGCGGATTGCGGTCGCACCTTTTGATCCGGCGGTGGAATAGCGGACATGGCCGATGGCCAGCGGGCCGGGCAGGTCCTTCATCACCTCGGCCTTGGTGAAGTTGTCGCGGACGTAGCCGAAGCGGCGGGCCGAGTTGAAGCCCTGTTCGGGATCATGGCTGACGATGCCGCCCGCTTCTTGCCCGCGGTGTTGCAGCGCATGAAGGCCAAGGGCGACGAAATTCGCGGCGTCGGCAACGCCGATGACGCCAAAGACACCGCATTCTTCCTTCAGCTTGTCGCCGTCGGCCAGGGGTTCGAATGGATGTGACAGGAACGGGCGCATGGGGCCTCCGAATCCGGGTGGATCTTGCGCCCTTCATGTAGTGCGGCGAAAGGGCGCTGTCACGCCCATGTCGCAAATCATGTGGCCCGGATGACGATCAGTTGCTGGCCGGGGCCGCGGTCGAGGCGGGCGGAGTGCCGGGGGTGATCGTCTTGGCGGTGCTGGAGCAGCTTCCGACCAGGGTTTCGTAGCGCTGCGCAACCCATCCCGGCGCGTCCGAAGGCAGCTGCGCGGTGATCGACTGCTGGAACTTTGCAAAGACGCTGGCCGAACGGGACTGGTCAACGACCGGCACGGCGGCGTTGGCCATGGCCTGATGGTAGACGATGAAGGCCACCGCCACCAGAAGCACCCCACGCGCCACGCCGAACAGGAACCCCAGCGCCTGATCGACGCCGCCCAGCGCCGAACGCTGCACCACCGACGAAAACAGCGGCGTGAAGATCGACACGATGATCAGCGTCACCGCAAAGACCAGCGCGAAGGCGGCGATCATCGACAATTCGCAGCTGTCGCCCAGGAAGTCCGACAGGACCGGGATCTGCTTGACCAGCGGTTCGGCCTGGCCCGCGAAGGTATAGGCCAGCCAGGCGGCCGCCACCCATCCCAGAATCGCGAAGATCTCGCGCACGACACCGCGGCTGTAGGCCAGAATTGCCGACAGCACGATGACAACCGCCACAACGGCGTCGACGATGGTAAAACCTTCCATGAGCCTCTGCTCCTTAATGCCTAGCCTGCCCCGAACACGTCACCGACAAAGCTCGGAAGGTCCGGCATCTCTCGCACCGTCAGTCCCGGGCCGCCACCGTGCTTGCTTTGCGACGGCAGGATCGCCTGTGAGAAACCAAGTTTCTGGGCCTCTTTCAACCTGTTTTCCGCCTGCGATACCGGACGAAGCGCGCCGGAAAGGCTGATTTCACCGAATATTACAAGGTCTGGCGGCAAAGCCACATCTTCGCGCGCCCCCAGAAGAGCCGCCGCCACGGCCAGATCGGCGGCTGGTTCGTTGACCCGCAGGCCGCCCGCCACGTTCAGGTAGACATCAAGCCCGGTGAAGGGGATGCCGCAGCGGGATTCCAGCACGGCAAGGATCATCGACAGGCGCCCGCCTTCCAGCCCGACCACCGTCCGGCGCGGCGTGCCCAAGGGCGAGGGCGAGACAAGCGCCTGGATCTCGGTCAGCACGGGGCGCGTGCCTTCGATCCCGGCAAAGACCGCCGACCCGGGGCTGGCCTTGCCGCGTTCCGACAGGAACAGGGCCGAAGGGTTGGTGACTTCGGACAGGCCCGCGCCGGTCATTTCGAAGACGCCGATTTCATCCGCCGGGCCGAAGCGGTTCTTCACCGCCCGCAGGATGCGGAATTGGTGGCCGCGTTCGCCTTCGAAATACAGCACCGTGTCAACCATGTGTTCCACCACGCGCGGCCCGGCGATCTGGCCTTCCTTGGTGACATGGCCCACCAGAATCACCGCCGTTCCCCGTTTCTTGGCAAAGCTCACCAGTTCCTGCGCGGCGGCGCGCACCTGCGTGACCGACCCCGGCGCCGCTTCCACCGTGTCCGACCACATAGTCTGGATCGAATCGATGATGGCAAGGTCCGGGCGTTCGGCATCCAGCGTCGTCAGGATGTCGCGCAGGTTGGTTTCCGCCCCCAGCGCGACGGGCGCCTGCGCCAGGCCCAGACGATTTGCCCGCATCCGAACCTGGGCCGAGGCTTCCTCGCCCGAGATGTAAAGGCACTTCAGGCCGGCGCGCGCGAAACTGGCCGCCGCCTGCAACAGGAGTGTGGATTTGCCGATGCCCGGATCCCCGCCCACCAGAATGGCCGAGGCCGCCACCAGCCCGCCGCCCAGCACCCGGTCCAGTTCGGCCATGCCCGATCCGGTGCGGGGGGGCGGGGCCTCTTCGGTCGCAAGGGTCGTCAGCGGGATCGTGCGCCCGCGCGCCGCCCCCAGCCCCTTGCCGGAAGGCCCGGTGGTCAGGGGCGCGGCCTCGATGATCGAATTCCAGGCGCCGCAGGCGTCGCAGCGCCCCGCCCATTTGCGATGGGCCGCGCCACAGGCGGTGCAGGTAAAGGTCGATGCGGGTGATTTTGCCATGCCGCCTTCCTGCCCGATGGCCGCGCGGGCAGCAAGCGGTTGCGCAAGCCCTCGGTCCAGCGGCGGCCGGATCAACGGCCTTCCTCAGGTTCCCAGCCGCCGCATCCGGCGCCAGGGGCGCAGCGCGACCCGCAGGCACAGGCAAAGCCAGGCCAGGAGCAGCGCGATGACGTGCCGCAGCCCCAGGCTTACGGCGCCGTCCAGGCCCTCGACCAGAAGCGCCATGCTGAGTGCCGACTGGTAGGATGTCACCAGCACCAGCCCGCCCGCGGCCAGCCACATTCCCCGCCGCGGCCGGTTTTCGATCCGCAGGCGCATCAGCCGCCGGGACACCACCCCCAGCAGCAAGAGCGGCGGCGTCATGATGACCGCGGCAAAAACGACAATGAAGATGACCACCGCCATGTTTCCAGGGGCCTATCCCAGACGAAGTTGCCCTGAGGATACCTGCTTTCCCGGGGCGCGCCGATCACGTCACGGTCATCGGGCGCCTGTGGACGGCGGTGCCCCGCTCAACGGATGGCGGCAATCGGGCCTTCGGCGCGGCCGTGGATGAACTGCTGCACATAGGGGTCCGGCGTGCTGTCCATCTCGTCGATCGGCCCGGTCCAGCGGATGACGCCGCCGTGCAGCATCGCGACGGAATCGGCAATCGCCCGGACCGAAGACATGTCGTGGGTGATCGTCATGGCGGTTGCACCCATCTCGACCACGATTTCGCGGATCAGATCGTTGATGACACCGGCCATGATCGGGTCAAGCCCCGTGGTCGGTTCGTCAAAGAAGATGATCTGCGGTTCAGCCGCGATGGCGCGCGCAAGCCCCACGCGCTTTTGCATGCCGCCCGAAAGTTCGGCGGGGAACAGGTCGGCCACGTTCGGGCCAAGGCCGACCCGGCGCAGCTTTTCGATGGCAATGGCACGCGCTTCGTCCCGCGGGCGCTTCAGGTGGCCGCGCAACAGGCGGAAGGCGACGTTCTGCCAGACCGGCAGGCTGTCGAACAGCGCGCCGCCCTGGAACAGCATCCCGAACTGGGCCAGCATCGCCTCGCTTGCGGGGACGGTGGCGGGCTGGCCGTCCACGGTGATCCGGCCCCGGTCCGGGCGCACCAGCCCCAGGATGCATTTCAGCAGGACAGACTTGCCCGTCCCCGATCCGCCGATGATGACCAGGCTTTCGCCCCGCGCGACCGACAGGTCCACGCCTTGCAGCACCGCATTGGACCCAAAGGTCTTGTGAAGCCCCTCGATCCGGATCATGTCGAAAAGAACATCTCGGTCAGCAGGTAGTTGGCCGCAAGGATCAGGACCGATGCCGAGACCACGGCGGATTTCGTCGCCGCGCCAACCCCCTGGGCACCCCGGCCGGACTGCATCCCGTGGTAGCAGCCCATCAGCGCGATGATGAATCCGAAGACCGCGCCCTTCACCAGGCCCGATCCCACATCCCAGGCTTCCAGGAAATCGGCCGTGTTCTTCAGGTATGTGGCCGAGTTGAAGTCCAGCCGTGTGATCCCCACCAGCCAGCCGCCCATGATCCCGATGCTGTCGCCCGCCGCCACCAGGACCGGCACGGCCAGCGTGGCCGCCACGACACGCGGCACGACCAGGTACTTGACGGGATTGGTCGACAGCGTCGTCAGGGCGTCGATCTGTTCCGTGACCTTCATGGTGCCGATTTCTGCGGCGATCGAGGAGGCCACCCGCGCCGCCACCATCAGCCCGCCCAGAACCGGACCCAGTTCGCGCGTCATGCCGATGGCGACGATCGAGGGCACCACCGACTCGGCCGAAAACCGCGCGCCGCCCGCGTAGATCTGCAAGGCCAGCGCGCCGCCGGTGAACACCGCCGTCATGCCGACGACCGGCAGGCTGAACCAGCCGATCTGCAACAGCGCCAGCAGGAATTCACGGCCGTAGAAGGGCGGGCGGACCAGATGGCCCAGCACCTGACCCGCAAAGATCGCCAACCGCCCCACCGCGGCCAGCGCCATCAGCGTTCCCCGACCCAGCGAGGCCAAGGGCGCAAGCAGCGCGTCGGTCATGCCGCGCCCCCGCTGTAGCGGCGCTCATACCGGGGGCCGAGCGCGGTCAGGATTTCGTAGCCAATGGTACCGGCCACTGCGGCAAGGTCATCGGCGGTCTGATGCGGACCGATCAGGTCCAGCCGGTCGGGCACCTGGGGCAGGTGGGTGACGTCCACGGTGATCAGGTCCATCGAGACCCGGCCAACCAGCGGGCAGGGCGTGTCCCCGGCCCACAGCGTGGCCTTGCCCGAAAGGCTGCGGAAGATGCCATCCGCATAGCCCGCCGCCAGCGTGGCGATCCGATGGCTGCCCGGCGCGATCCAGCCGCAGGAATAGCCCACCGTCTCGCCTTCGGTCACGTCGCGGACCTGGATCACCGGCAGCGACAGGCGCACGGCAGGTTCGCCCGCCACGAAGGGGGCTGCCCCGTAAAGTCCGATGCCGGGGCGCGTCAGGTCGAAATGATAGTCCTTGCCCAAGAGAATTCCGCCCGTGGCCGCAGCGGTGCGGCGCAGGCCAAGCCCGTCGGTCATCCGGTGGAAAACCGCCAACTGGCGCGCGTTCATCGGGTGGTCGGGTTCATCGGCGCATGCCAGGTGCATCAGCGCAAGGGCGGGCTTCCCGGCCAGCACCTTGTCCGACAGCGCCTGCCATTCCGCCTCTTTCAGGCCCAGCCGGTTCATGCCCGTGTCAAGCTGCACGCCGAAGGCATGGTCCGGCAGCGCCTCGAAATGCCGCGCCACCTGATCGGGGCCGGTGAGCATCGGGATCAGGTCATGGTCGCGCAAGGCATCGGCATCGCCGGCCATGTGCCCGGAGAGGACATGGATAGACGGACCCGCCCCAAGCGCCCGCCGCAGCGCCGCGCCTTCATGAGCCAGCGCCACGAAGAAGGACCTGGCGCCCGCCCGGGCCAGCGCCCGCGCCACCTGTGCCGCGCCGGTTCCGTAGCCGTCGGCCTTGACGACCGCGCCCGTTTCGCAGTCGCCCATGCGGGAAAGAGCGGTCCAGTTCCGGGTGACCGCGTCGAGATCAAGTGTCAGGATGCCGCTTGCCATGGCGCCCTTGTGCCAGAGGCGGCGTCGCGGTCAAGCGAAAACCAGATCCCCGGGGGACGTGACCGGGCCTCAGCCCTCGGGATAGGCGCGCTTGCAGGCGGCGATCACCGGCACGGCCGCCTTGGCCAGTTCCGCCCGCTTCTTCTGCATCGACACCAGCTTGGACTTCTCGGCGCCCAGGTCGATCGCGGCCGGCCGGCGTTCCGTCACGGTGATGTCATCCAGGCACATGCGGCCGGGTTCGCGGCGCACGGTTCCGTCGGGCAGAGTCTCGACGGTGGGCGGTTCGCAGCGGACCCAGCGGGTGTGGGTGGTTTCCACATCCACGAAGGCGTAGCCGCGCGCCAGATTGCCCTGCGACTCGGTGATCAAGCGGTCCAGTACCCGCAGATCGCGGGTGTTCTGGGCGATGCACTGTTCCTGGGGCGTGCCGCAGGCGGCCAGCAGCGCCAGCGCCATCAGCGGCGTGGCCTTCAGGGGGGCAAGGGAACGAAGGGACATCACGGGCACTCCTCCTCAGGGTTGGCAGACCGGATCGCTTTCCATCTGCCGCTGCAACTGAATCCTGCGCGATTTCAGCCCGGCCAGCTTGCGCCGTTCCGCGGCGGCGTCGATGGCCACGGGCTTGTCGCGCGCGGTGCGATCCGTGCAGATCGACAGGCCAAGACCCCAGTTTCCCCCGTGCAGGCACATGTCCACCCCCGGACCCGAGGCCGGCACCAGGACATAGCCCCGGTCAAGGTTGCCTTGCGTTTCGGCGATCAGTTGATTGATCGTCCGCATCTCGGGCCCCACGCGGCAGGTGGGGCCGGGCGGGGTGCAGGCGGCAAGGGCGGGCAGAAGCAGCAGGGGTAGAAGGACGCGCATGGGGTTCTCGTGGCGGGCGCGGCGGATGGCCGCGGTCAGCCTACAGGATAGCGTCTGGGGGGGCAGGGGAAAGGGGTTTCGGTGCCGCCGCGCCGCAAAGCCGCGGGAAAGGGGGCCGCCGGGACCGATCGTCTTGTGACGGCGGTTGCACCGGCCCTTCGCTCCGCGCCGTGCTTCCATCTGGCAGCCCGGGGTCGCGGCTGATAAGTCCGTCTGGACAAGACCGGAGGGCCAAGAATGACCGATACCGCGTTCGACAGCGAAAAGACCCGCGCCGCCAACTGGTTCCGCAGCCTGCGTGACGACATCGTCGCCGCGTTCGAGGCGCTGGAGGACCGCCAGCAGACCGGTCCCTTCGCCAGCCGCCCCGTCGGCCGTTTCGAGGTGACGCCGACTCGCCGTGCGGCCGACGACGGCAGCGACGCGGGCGGCGGATTGATGAGCGTGATGCGCGGCGGCCGGGTGTTCGAGAAGGTCGGCGTCAACATCTCGACCGTGCATGGCCGCCTGGGTGAACGGGCACAGCGCGCGATGGCGGCGCGGGGAGTGCCCGGAATGGACAGCGACCCGCGCTTCTGGGCCAGCGGGATCAGCCTGGTCGGCCACATGCAAAACCCCCATACGCCGGCCGTCCACATGAACACCCGCATGTTCTGGACCCCCCATGCCTGGTGGTTCGGCGGTGGGGCGGACCTGAACCCCTGCATCGAATACGACGACGACACCGCGCATTTCCACGCCGCCCTCCGCGCCGCCTGCGACCTGCACGCGCCGGACTATTATCACCGCTTCAAGGCCTGGGCCGATGACTATTTCTTCATCCCCCACCGGGGCCGGGCGCGGGGCGTTGGCGGGATCTTCTACGATGACCTGAACACCGGCGACTGGGAGGCGGATTTTGCCTTCACGCAAGATGTGGGCCGCGCCTTCCTGCCCGCCTTCGTTCCCATCACCGACCGCCGCCGCGAACTGCCCTGGACGGAAGCCGACAAGGACGCGCAGCTGGTCCATCGCGGCCTTTATGCCGAATACAACCTGGTCTACGACCGCGGCACGAAGTTCGGGCTCGAAACCGGGCATGACGCGAATGCCGTGCTGATGAGCCTGCCGCCCCTGGCGAAGTGGATCTGAGGGAAAGCGGTGCCGGAGCTTGACCTGCTTCTGTCCTTCCTGGTGACCTCGATCGCCATCGAACTGACGCCCGGTCCGAACATGGCCTGGCTGGCGCTTCTGACCGCCACCGCCGGGCGGACCACCGGCTGGGCCGCAGTTGCCGGAATCGGGCTTGGTCTTGCCGTCCAGGGCGTTCTGGCGGCAACGGGGCTTGCCGTCCTGATGACCGCATGGCCGGGGGCCTATGTGGCGGTTCATGCGCTGGGGGTCGGATACCTGCTGTGGCTGGCCCTTGAAAGCTGGCGCGATGCGGGCAATCCCGCACATCACCTGCCCGGCGGCGGAGAGGACGGGGTGACCGGCTTTCGCCGCGGGCTGGTGACCAACCTTCTGAACCCGAAGGCGGCGCTGTTCTACGTCACCGTGCTGCCCGGCTTCCTGCCGCCCGCGGCCGGCGTCACGGGCGGGCTGGTGCTGACGGCGATCTACGTGGCCGTGGCGACGGCGGTGCATGTGGCGATCGTGATGGCCGCCGGTGGCGCGCGGCGCTGGCTGACCGATCCCGGAGTGTCTGCGCGGATGCACCGGGTGCAGGCGGTGATTCTGGTGGCGGTGGCAATCTGGCTTCTGACGAAGTCCTGATCCTATCGCGTGACCTGCAACAGCAGAGCCACCCCGGCCAACAGCACCGCCATGCCCAGAAGCTGCCGCCGATCGGTCGCCTGCCGGAAGATCCGGCGCGAAACGATTTGCGCGAAGATCACTTCGACCAGCGCCACGGTGCGGACATTGGCCGCCGAGGTCAGCGAAAAACCGATGAACCAGAACTGCGACGCAAAGGCCCCAAGGAACCCGGCCCCCAGCGACTGCCGCCAGACCCGGAATGAGGCCAGAAGCGCCCTCCGGTCGAAGATCACCAGCCACACCGCCAACATCAGCGTTTGCAGGCCGAGGCTCCAGACCAGCGTGGTGGTGGCGCGCATCAGGAAGCCACCTTCGGGCAGGTGGGTGATTCCGCCGCGAAAGCCGATGGCCGAGGCGCCGAAAAGCACACCCGCCAGGATGCCCAGACCTGCCGCGCCGGTTTCGCGCCACAAGGCTGCACCCCCGCCGGGCTTCACCGCCATGATGACGACGCCCAGCGTCGCCACCGCGATGGCCGCCATCGAAGGCGCGCTCAGGTGATCGCCAAGCGCGACCGCCCCGATCAGGGCCACCATCACCGGCTCGGTCTTGAGCCAGGCGGTGATGACGGAAAACGACCGGGCCTTCATCAGCCACAGCATCAGCGCGGTGCCCATGATCTGCGTCACCGCCCCCGTCGCGGTGAAGGCGAGCGCGGTACCCGACATGACCGGCACCGGGCGCCCCTCGGCCAGCCGGACGATCATGAGGAAGAGCGCCGCGAAGGGCAGGCCAAAGAGGAACCGCACCTGGGTTGCACCGACCGTGCCGATTTCCGAGGTCAGCCGCGCCTGTGTGGCGTTTCGCGCCGTCTGCGCCGCGGCGGCGATCAATGTGGCGAAGAGCCAGCCCAAGGTTCCGATCCCCCGTCTGCCGCGCGCCTAGGACTGCCGGATCGCCCGGCCCAGCCGCGCGATGCCTTCGTCGATGGTCGCCGCATCGGTGCAGGCAAAGCTCAGCCGCAGGGTGTTGCCGTTCGATCCGTCGGCGAAGAAGGCGCGCCCCGGCACGAAAGCCACCTTCTCGGTGCGAAGAGCCTTCGCCAGCAGGTCGGCGGCGTCCACTCCCTCGGGCAGCGTCAGCCAGATGAACATGCCACCTTCGGGCCGCGTCCAGCTGACCCCCTCGGGCATCTCGCGTGCCAGCGCCGCCAGCATGTGGTCGCGCCGCGCCGAATAGACCTCGCGCAGGTGGGCGACATGGGACGCGAACACCTTCCGCGCCACGATGTCGGTGACGGTCTGGTTGATGGTCGGCGAATGCAGGTCGGCCGCCTGCTTCATCAGCACAAGGCGCGAAATCACCGGCTTTGCCGCGCAGACCCAGCCCACACGCAAGCCCGGCGCCAGGGACTTGGAGAACGACCCGCTGTAGATCGTGCGGCAGTCCTCGATGCTGCCCTTCCGGGCGATTTCCAATGCCAGGATGGGCGGGATCGCTTCGCCATTGTAGCGCAGGGTCTGGTAGGCGGCATCCTCGATGATCGCGATGTCCAGCGCATCGGCCAGGTCGATCAGTGCCTCGCGCTGGGTCCGGTCGATGGTGACGCCGGTCGGGTTGGCGAAATCCGCGGACAGGTAGGCAAACTTGACGCGCCCGCCCGCTGCCTCGGCCTCGGCGCGGATCTCTGCCGCATCGCGGTTGCCCAAAGGATCCAGCCGGGCGTAGCGCGGTTCATAGGCGTTGAAGGCCCCCAGCGCCCCCAGATAGGTGGGCCATCCGACCAGTGCCGTATCGCCGGGCGAAAGCATGAGCTTGCCCAGGTAGTCCAGCGCCTGCTGCGAGCCCGAGGTGATCAGGATGTTGTCGGCATCGCAGGGAATTCCCAGTGCAGACATCTCTCCGGCGATCCAGTCCCGAAGTGACCGGTTCCCCTCGCTGACCGAATATTGCAGCGCGGTGCCTGCGCTGCCGTCGGCCAACGCCTGCCCATAGGCATCGCGGAACGCCGCAGCAGGAAACAGCGCCGGATCGGGGATGCCGCCCGCGAAGGAAATGATCTCGGGCTGGTCCAGCAGCTTCAGAAGTTCTCGGATCTCGGATGCCTTCATGCGCCCCATGCGCCCGGCAAGGATTTTGGACCAGTCCATTGTTCCCCCATGCGTGTCGATGCGCGCGACATTGGGTCCGGCGGCGCAGTATGTCAATTGGCCTGACCTATCTTGGCGCACAGCCCGGCCATGCAGCGGGCGGATGGCTCAGGCCGCTGCGCCCCGGACCGTCTCGATCATCAGCCGCACGTTTTCGGGATCGGCGTCGGGCGTGATGCCGTGGCCCAGGTTGAAGATGTGCGGCCCGCCCGAGAAGGCCCGGACGATTTCGCGCGTGGCGTCGACCAGCGGCTGGCCGCCCGTGACCAGATGATGAGGCGTCAGGTTGCCCTGCACGCAACCATCCACCTGTACATGCGCGGCCGCCCAGGCCGCATCGACGGAATTGTCCAGCGCCACGCAATCCGCCCCCGTCGCGCGGGCAAAGCCTTCGTAGCGTTCCTTCGCCTCACGCGGGAAGGCAATGATCGGCAGGCCGGGGTGACGGGCCTTCAGCGCCGCAATGATGCGTTTCGCGGGTTGAAGGGCAAAGTCGTCGAAATCCGCGCCTTTCAGCGATCCGGCCCAGCTGTCGAACAGCTTGATGACCTCGGCCCCGGCCTCGACCTGGGCGGACAGGTATTCGATCGTCGCCTCGGTCAGCAGGTCGATCAGCGCCTCGAACGTCGCCCGGTCCGCCGACTTCAGTGCGTGCGCCGGTCCCTGGTCGGGCGTGCCGCGCCCGGCGATCATGTAGGTGGCCACCGTCCAGGGCGCCCCGGCGAAGCCGATCAGCGTGGTTTCGCGCGGCAGTTCCCGCGACAGGATGCGGACCGTTTCATAGACCGGCCCCAGCGTGGCGTGGATGTCATCCTTGCCCTTCAACGCCCGCAGGCCATCGGGTCCGGTGATGGTGGACAGCCGCGGGCCCTCGCCGGTCTCGAACCACAACTCGGCCCCCAGCGCCTGCGCGATCAGCAGGATGTCGGCGAACAGGATCGCCGCATCAAACCCATAGCGGCGGATCGGTTGCAGCGTGACTTCCGCCGCCAGTTCGGGGTTGTAGCACAGCTTCAGGAAATCCCCCGCCTGCGCCCGCGTCGCGCGATATTCGGGCAGGTAGCGCCCGGCCTGGCGCATCATCCAGATCGGCGGGGTCGGCAGTGTTTCGCCCCGAAGTGCGCGCAGGATCGTCTTCATCGCCAGCCCCCTTCCTGCACCCGCAGGACATGCCTTCGCCTGTCAAGCCGCAGGCCCGGTCTTTGACCCGCGCGGGCCGCCCAATGTCAAGAGCGGCCGCCATCCCGGGCCCCCCGGTGCGGCGATTGTCCCGCCATGACAATCCGATCGTTCGCCGCTGCGGCATTGCACGGCGGCGCGCCGGGCGGTATGCCGCTTTCATGACCATTCCCGATGCCCAGACCCCGCTCAAGATCGGCACCCGCGGTTCCCCGCTGGCGCTGGCGCAGGCTTTCGAAACCCGCCGCCGCCTGATGGACCGCCACGGCCTGTCCGAGGACGGGTTCGAGATCGTCATCATCAAGACCACCGGCGACCGCATCCAGGACCGATCGCTGAGCGAGATCGGCGGCAAGGGCCTGTTCACGCGCGAGATCGAGGATGCGTTGCTGGACGGCAGCATCGACATCGCCGTCCATTCCATGAAGGACATGCCCGTCGCCCAGCCCGAGGGTCTGGTGCTGGATTGCTACCTCCCGCGCGAGGACGTGCGCGATGCCTTCGTCTCGCGTCAGGTGGCCTCTCTGGCGGATCTGGCGCCGGGGTCGGTTGTCGGCACGTCGTCCCTGCGCCGGCGCGCGCAGCTTCTGAACCGCCGCCCGGATCTGCGGGTGGTCGAATTCCGCGGCAACGTGCAGACCCGGCTGAGGAAGCTGGACGAAGGTGTGGCCGTGGCGACCTTCCTGGCGATGGCGGGGCTGAACCGGCTGAACATGACATCGGTCGCGAAGGGCCCCATCGAGGTCGAGGATATGCTGCCCGCCGTGGCGCAGGGCGCCATCGGGATCGAACGGCGCGCCGACGACGACCGCATCGCCGCGCTGCTTGCCGGGATACACGACCGGGACACCGGAATCCGGCTTGCTGCCGAACGTGCCTTCCTGGCCACGCTTGACGGCTCGTGCCAGACGCCCATCGCCGGGCTTGCGACGCTGGGGCAGGGACAGCTTTACCTGCGTGGCGAAATCCTGCGGCCCGATGGCAGCGAAGCCATCGCCGGCGACCGCCGCGTCACACCCGGTGATGCGTCCGAGGCGGGGGCCGACCTTGCAAGGGAACTGCTTCGCCGGATGCCGTCGGGCTTCCTTGCCGGGCACTAAGGCTGCCGGACACGGTCGACCCAGGCCAGCCCAAGACCGCCGATCGCCGCCAGCGAAGCCGCCAGCATCGCTGCCAGGCCGTAACCGGACAGCGCCGTGCCCGCCGCGAAGGCCAGGGCGCAGGCGCCGTCCCCGGTCACTTTCTGAAGCGCGATCAGCGCCGCCCCCGCACCGGGCCGCCCCGCCAGCAAGTCCTGAAGATAGGCGATGGGCAGCGTCAGTACGGCCGCCCCGCCGAACGCGGCCGGCAGGATCAGCAGCCAGACCCAGTCGGACCCTGCCAGCCACGGCAGCGCCGCGAGCCATCCGCCATAGATCGCCGCGCCCGCCGCGATCAGCATGCGGCGCGAGGCCAGCCGCAGCGCCACCGGCAGGGCCAGCATGAACGGCACCTCCATTCCCGCGACCCCGCCGACGAACAGCGCCACGTCGCCCTCGGGCCGCCCGGCCTGCCCGAAGATCAGGCCGATCAGCACCAGGTAGGCGGTGATCGCCGCCGTGATGCAGCCCAGAAGCACGACGCGTAGCACCACATCCGCCCGCGCCAGCTCTCTCAGCGCGGCGCGGAAGGATTGTCCGGATGGCACGTCCCCCGCCAGCCGTTCCGGCAGCGCCCGGACCGCCAGCACCAGCCCGCCCGCCAGCACGGCAAGGCCGGGATAGATCCACAACAGATCCGCACCCCCCGACAGCACCGCCGACCAAAGCGGCGCCACCGCCACGAAGGCCAGCGCCAGCATCGCGCGGATCACCGCCAGGACCGCATCCCGCTCGACCGGAGGCAGGGCCGCCGCCGCAACCCGTCCGATGGCGAAGAATTGTCCGAACAGCGTTGCCCCCGGAAAAAGCAGCGCATGGACCAGCACGAACCCCCATCCTGACGGCGCAACGATCATCAGCCCCGCACCCGCCAGCGTGGCCGTTGCCGACAGAAGCGCCGCGCGCCGCCGCGAAAGCCCCCGGTCCGTCGCAATGCCGATCAGGATCGAGGCTGTGACCGCGACCAGCGCACCCACCACCAGAACCGCCGCATAGGCGGTGTCTGGCACCCCCAGCCGCGTCACCCCGACCAGCGACTGGTAAGGCGCGATCGAGCCGATGAAGCCGCCATACAGGAAGACGGCCAGGGTCACCGCCCGCAACACCGGATCGCGCAGGATCAGCGCCATGGCGTTTCGCATCTGCCAGTCGCCTCAGGGAAGGGTCTTGCCGGGGTTCAGGATGCCGGACGGATCGAACACCCGCTTGATGCCGCGCATCATCTTCAGTGCGACAGGATCCTTGTGACGCCGCATCGCGCCCAGTTTCGACAGCCCGATGCCGTGTTCGGCGGAAAAGCTGCCGCCCAGCCGCAGGGCCTCGTCCTCGACGGCTTCGCGGATGGCCTCGTCCAGTCCCGCATCGGCGCGGGTCGGATAGGCGGTGTAATGGACATTGCCATCCCCCAGGTGCGCCACGACCATCTCGCCCGCGCCCGGATCCAGGCGTTGCAGCCGCGCCGACATCGCGCGCAGGAAGGGCTCCACCGCGTCCAGCGGCACCGCGATGTCGGTATCCACCAGCGGCTCGCAGGTCAGCGTGATCTCGGCTGCCGCCTCGCGCACCGCCCAGAAGGCCCGGCGCCGCGCCTCGGATCCCGCGGGGATCGCGTCGCTGATCTGGCCATTGGCCAGCATCCGTTCCAGCAGGTCTTCCAGCCGTCGTGCCAGCGGCATGCGGCCCTCGGCATCGGGCACGGCATCGGCCTCCTGGGTGCTGGCCAGCTCCAGCAGGATCGTGACCGGCGGGAAAGGATCGAAGGGTGGGCGCAGGTCGGGCCGGTGTTCGGCCAGACGGTGCATGTACAGATCCGGCATGTATTCGAATGCCTCGACCATCCCGCCCGTCGACTCTTGCAGCGTATTCAGAAGGTCCAGCGCCGGTGCAAGGCCGGGCAGCGCGATTGCCGCCGTGGCCCGGGCGCGGGGCCGGGGTTGCAGCTTCAGTGTGGCCGCGGTGATGATCGCCAGCGTCCCTTCCGATCCGATCAGCAGGTCGCGCAGGTCATAGCCGGAATTGTCCTTGTGCAGACCCGAGAGCAGATCCATGACGCGCCCATCCGGCAGCACCGCCTCGACGCCCAGACACAGGGCCCGGGCATTGCCGTAGCGCAGCACGTTCGACCCGCCGGCATTGGTCGCCAGGCAACCGCCGATCTGCGCCGTCCCGCGTGCGCCGAACCACAGCGGGAAGGACAGGCCGCGGTCCTCAAGCGCCTCGTGCAGGGACTGGAGGACGACCCCCGCCTCGACCGTGGCGGTGCGGGCCTGCGGGTTGATGGCGCGGATCCGGTTCAGCCGCGTCAGCGACAGCATCACCGCCCCCTCGGCCGCCGTCGCACCCGTCAGGCCCGACCCACCGCCCAACGGCACCACCGGTACCGATGCCGCCTGCAACACCCGCATCACCGCCGAAACGTCGGCCGTGGACCCGGGCCGCACCACGGCGCGCGGGGTCCAGCGGTACTGGCCGGTCGGCTCCTGCCCGAAGGGCGCTGCGTCGGGTCCGCTCAGCACGTTGGCGGCGCCGCAGATCGCGGCCAGATGGTCAAGCAACGGATCGGTCATCGTGAACTCCCCGGGACGAAGTGCCACCATGCCGCAAAGTCGCGCCGAAGGGCAGGGGGGATGTGCCTGGCCAAGGATTGACCCGCGCGCCCCGGCCGATCGCAGAAATGCCGGGTTCCCCGGTCAGGCCGGGAAACCGCCTAGTCCCGGGCGCGCAGCACCTGCGCGGGTCTTGCGCCCAGTGCCGGTTCCGCGAAGGCCAGTCCGGCGGCCAGCACCGCCAGCATTCCGCCCGCAACCAGCGCCAGCGCCGAGACCGGTTCGAACCGGTAGGGCGCCTCCATCACGAAGCGCATGACGGCCCATCCGGCAAGCGCGCCGAACGCGCTGGCGATGCCGCCTGCGGCCGCGCCGGTCAAGGCGGAGCGCAGCGCGAACGAGGCGCGGATCTGGCCCCGGCTTGCCCCGAGGCTGCGCAGGACCGCCGCCTCGCGCCGGCGGTCGGCATCGCCTGCGGCGGCGGTGCCGATCAGCACCACCGCGCCGCTGACCAGCGTCACGCCCGCCGCCAGGGCCACCCCGCGCGAGATCGCTGTCAGCGCCTCGGTGACGCGGGCGATCACGTCGCTGATGCGGATGGCGGTAATGTTGGGCCAGGTCGCGCCAACCTGCCGCAGGAAGGCCGAATGGTCGAAGCTTCCGTCGGTGTAGACCGTGGCGATATGGCTGTGCGGCGCCCCTGCAAGCGCGGCGGGGTTCATCGTCATCACGAAGCCGATGCCCGCGGTCGAGAAATCCACCCGCCGGAACGAGGTGATGCGCGCCTCGATGTCGCGGCCCAGGATGTTGACGGTCAGCCGGTCGCCCAGCTTCAGGCCCAGTTCGGCGCCTTCCTTGGCGGAAAAGCTGATCTGGGGCGGTCCCGCTTCCTTGGCGGGCCACCATGCGCCTTCGGTAATGGTGGTGTTCGGCGGAGGCGTGGCGGCGTAGGTGATCCCCCGGTCGCCCCGAAGCACCCAGTGATCGCCCGCAACGCGGCGGGCGTCCGCGCCGTTGATCCGGGTGATGATGCCGCGCAGCATGGGGGCGGATTCGGTCCGGGTCACGCCGGGTGTTTCGTCGGCTCGGGCCAGGAAGGGCGCGATCTGGTCGGGCTGGATGTCGATGAAGAAATAGCTGGGCGCGCGACGGGGCAGGTCTGCGGCGATGGCCGCGCGGAAATTCGCGTCGACCTGGCCCAGGGCCGCCAGCACCGACAGCCCCAGCCCCAGCGCCAGCACCACCGGCACGGTTCCGCCTCCCGGGCTGCCGATCGCCGCCAGGGCCAGCCGCAGGCCGGGCCTCCCACGAAGGCGGGGCGCGATTCGCCGCGCCCCCTGGCGCAGACCCGCCGCCGCCAGCGCCAGCACGGCCAGCGCCGCGGCGACGCCGCCCAGCGCGCCAAGGACCAGTTCCGGGTTGCCCGACGTGGCGGTCGCCACCCCGACAAGCACCGCCAGCACCAGACCGGTCGCCGCCATCATGCGCCAGCCAGGCCGCCGCTTCGCGCCCTCGCCCAGGTCGCGAAACAGCGCGGCAGGGCGCACCTGATCCAGCCGCGCCAAGGGCCAAAGCGTGAAAATCGCGGCCGCAAGGCCCCCATAGACCGCCGCCATCGCAAGGCCCGGCAGGCTGGGCCGGATCGCTACGGGCAGGGGCAGGCTGGCCTGGATCAGCGGTGCCGCAAGCATCGGTCCCAGCGTGCCAAGCGCCAGGCCAAGGCCGATCCCGGCCAGCGTGACCAGACCGATCTGCAGGCCGTAGATCGCGTGGATCAACCGCGATTCCGCCCCCAGTGCCTTCAGTGTCGCGATGCTTTCCCGGCGCTGCGCCAGCCAGTCCTGCACCGCCGCCGCGATGCCGATGCCGCCGACGGCCAGTGCCGCAAGGCCCACCAGCACCAGAAATTCCGCCATCCGGTCCAGGAACATCTCGGTTCCCGGCGCGGCCTTGCGACGGTCCTGCCAGCGCAGGCCGCTGTCGGGGAAGGCGGTTTCCACCTTTTGGCGCAGGGCGGACAAATCCGTGCCGGGCGTCAGAAGCAGCCGGTAGCTGCTGTCGAACAGACTGCCCGGCACCAGCAGGTTGGCCGACCGCGCATCGTCCAGCGCGACGATGGTCCGGGGCGCGAAACTCATCCCCGAAGCGGCGCCGTCGGGTTCGCGCAGGATCCGGGCGCTGAGGGTGAAGCGCGCGCCGCCCAGGTCGAAGCCGTCTCCGGGGGAAAGGCCCAGCTGTTCGGCCAGAAGCCGGTCCATGACCGCCCCCCGGCCCGAAAGGGCCTGTTGCACCGGCATGGGCGGATCCAGCCGCAGCGCGCCGACCAGGGGGTAGGCGCCATCGACGGCCCGCACCTGCGTCAGCGCCCGCTGCGTCTGGTCCGGCGTCACCGCCATCGACCGGAACTCGACGGTTTCCGAGAGCCGGGCGGCCTGGGCCTGCAAGAACGCGCGCTCCTCCCCGGTGGCGAACCGGTAGGTGTAGGACACCTCGGCATCGCCGCCCAAAAGCACGGCTCCCTGTTCGACAAGCGCATCGGCGATGGCGCCGCGCACGGTTCCCACGGCGGCGATGGCCGCGACGCCCAGGCAAAGGCTGAGCACGAAGACCCTGAGGCCGCGCAGACCGCCGCGAAGGTCGCGCAAGGCCAGTCGCAGCGCCGTCCGGGCAACAGCGATCATGATGCGATCAACCCGTCGGCAAGGCGCACCACCCGGTCGCAGCGGGCCGCGAGTTCGGGCGCGTGGGTGACCAGCACCAGCGTGGCGCCGTGCCGGTCGCGCAGGGCGAACAGTTGATCCATGATGGCCGCGCCGGTGGCGCCATCCAGATTGCCGGTCGGCTCATCGGCCAGAAGAATTGCGGGACGGGCGACGAAGGCCCGGGCCAGGGCGACGCGCTGCTGCTCGCCCCCGGAAAGCTGGCTGGGGTAATGGCCGCCCCGCGCGCCCAGCCCCATCGCGTCCAGTTCCTGCGCGGCGCGGGCCATTGCGTCCGGCGCACCGGCCAGTTCCAGCGGAAGCGCGACGTTTTCCAGCGCGGTCAGGGTGGGAATCAGGTGGAAGGACTGGAACACGATCCCCATATTCGCACGGCGGAAGCGGGCCAGCGCATCTTCCGACATCGCGCCCAGATCCTGGCCCAGCGCCAGAACCTGGCCTGCGGTCGCGCGTTCAAGCCCGCCCATCAGCATCAGGAGTGACGACTTGCCCGATCCCGACGGACCGATCAGCCCCATGCTTTCGCCCCGCATCACCGAAAGGTCGATGCCCCGCAACACCTCGACGGGGCCGGCGTTCCCCGCAAGGGTCAGGCGAACGCCCGAAAGCGCAAGGATTCTGTCGGTCATGGTCGCGGCCCTTCGTCTGGCGGCGGTCCTTCCTCTGGCCGCTGCCCTTGGATATGGGGCATGGCGCGCCGCGCGCAACGTGATTTTTGTGACATTTCTGGCACTTGCCGCCGCGACGGGCGGCGTGGCCGCGCCGGTGACGGTGGTTGCGCTGGGCGACAGCCTGACGCAAGGCTACGGCCTGCCCCCCGAAGACGGGCTGGTCCCGCAACTGGAGGCCTGGCTGAGGGCCAGGGGCGCGGACGTGACGGTGATGAACGCCGGGGTTTCGGGTGACACGACGGCGGGCGGGCTGGCGCGAACCGACTGGGCGCTGGTGCCGGAAACCGGCGCGCTGATCGTGGCGCTGGGCGGCAATGACCTGCTGCGGGGACTGTCGCCGGCCGAGGCGCGGTCGAACCTGGACGCAATCCTGGGCAAGGCGGATGCGCGCGGGATCCCGGTGCTGCTGGTGGGCCTGCACGCGCCCCTGAACTACGGACCCGCCTACAAGGCCGAGTTCGACGCGATGTATCCTGATCTGGCGCGGGCGCATGGCGCGCTGCTGGCCGAGGATTTCCTGGCGCCTTTGCGCACCGCCCGGGAGGCGGGAACACCGCAGGACCAGCTTCTGCAAGCGGATGGCCTGCATCCTACCGCCAAGGGGGTGGCGCTGGTGGTCGAGGCGCTGGGGCCGCGGGTGCTGGAGTTGCTGGCAAAAGCAAAACCCGCAGGCCAATAGGCGCTGCGGGTTCCATTCGGGGATCGCGTGTCCGGCTTAGCGCCGGCGGTCGCGGCGCGAGGACATCGGCTGGAACGCCACGCCGACATGCGCCTCGCAATAGGGTTTACCGGCGTGGCTGGGCAGGCCGCAGAACCAGAAGTCATCGGTCGCGGGATCGCCGATCGGCCATTTGCAGGTCCGCTCGGTCAACTCCATCAGCGTCAGGCGGCGGGCCTTCTTCTCGACCTCGCGGACGGATGCCAGCGCCTCGGGGCTGATTTCGTTGGCCGAAGGCTGCGGCGGCAGCGGCTGGCCCGCGGGCACGATCTGTTTCCTGAGGGGCGTCACGTTGCTGGCCACCGGCGCCGTATCGGCGCGCGGAGCGGCGGCGGGAGCAGCAGCAGGGGCCGGACGGGGCGCGGCGGCCGCCGCGGCCGCGGGCTGTGGTGCGGGCCTTGCGGCGGCGGGCTGGGCCGGGGCAGCGGCCGGCGCCCGCGCGGCGGCGGGTTCGGGGCGTGCCTCGGGCGCGTCAGCCGCGGGTTCGTCACCGCCGACACGGTTCGAAAGGCCCAGGCGATGGACCTTGCCGATCACGGCATTGCGGGTGACGCCGCCCAGTTCCTTGGCGATCTGGCTGGCCGACTGCCCCTCGGCCCACATCTTCTTCAGCGTCTCGACGCGCTCATCGGTCCAGGACATGCTTGCTATTCCCTTTCGCGGACCGGAAACCTTACCGCCGCGGCTGCATCCCATTCTAGTCGGGACGCACCGAGATACAAGGCGGCGGCGGCGATTTCAAGCACCCCGCCAAAGCCCCATGGGCGAAAACCGGTGCAAATGCGCGCGAAACCGGCGCAAATCCTTTGACAGGCCCGCGGCCGCCCAGTACCACCGCCGCATGATCACCCGGTTCCGACAGTTCCCGACCCGACGCCGTCGCGCCCTTCGCGCCTGACGGCGATCATTCGTGGCTTCCATGGCCCGCACCCCCCGTTCCTGCGCATTGACAAGCTTCCGGCCTTCGCCGACGCTCGCGCCTTCCTTTCCAGGAGACGACCATGATCCCTTCGGTTCTGCCCACCTACAACCGCGCCCCCCTGTCCTTCGTCAAGGGCGAGGGCGCCTGGCTGACCGAGGCGGATGGCAGCCGATACCTTGACCTGGGCTCGGGCATCGCGGTGAACGCGCTGGGCCATGCCCATCCCGATCTGGTCGCCACGCTGACCGAACAGGCCGGGAAGCTTTGGCATGTGTCGAACGTCTACACGATCCCGGAACAGCAGCGGCTGGCCGACCTTCTGGTGGCCAATACCTTTGCCGACACCGTCTTCGTCACCAACTCGGGGACCGAAACCGCCGAGCTGGCGATCAAGATGGCGCGGAAATACTGGTATGACAAAGGCCATCCCGAAAAGATCGGCATCATCACCTTCGAAGGCGCCTTCCACGGCCGTTCGACCGGCGCCATCGCGGCCGCCGGGGGCGAGAAGATGACGAAGGGCTACGGCCCGCTCATGCCCGGCTTCACGCATGTGCCTTTCGGCGATCTTGAGGCGGTGAAAGCCGCCATCACGCCGCAGACCGCCGCAATCATGATCGAACCGATCCAGGGCGAAGGCGGCATCCGCACCGCGCCCGAAGGCTTCCTGAAGGCGCTTCGCGCGCTTTGCGACGAAGCGGGGATGCTTCTGATCCTGGACGAGGTGCAATGCGGCATGGGCCGCACCGGCAAGCTGTTCGCGCATGAACTTGATGGCGTCAAGCCCGATATCGTCATGGTCGCCAAGGGCATCGGCGGCGGCTTCCCGCTGGGCGCAGTGCTGGCCACCGAAGAGGCGGCATCAGGCATGACGGCGGGCACCCATGGGTCGACCTACGGCGGCAACCCGCTGGCCTGCGCGGTGGGTGCCAAGGTGGTAGAGATCATCGCCAATCCCGACTTCCTGGCCGAGGTGAACCGCAAGGGCGCCCTGTTCCGCCAGCGGCTGGAAGGTCTGGTCGCAGCGCATCCCGCGGTCTTTGAAGAAGTGCGGGGCGTTGGCCTGATGCTTGGGCTCAAATGCCGGGTGGCGCCGGTCGATCTGGTGAAGGCGGGCTATGCCCAGCACCTGCTGACGGTTGCCGCTTCGGACAACACCGTCCGCCTGCTGCCGCCGCTGACCATCACCGACGAGGAAATCGGCGAGGCCGTGGCGCGTCTGGATCGCGCGGCGGCCACGTTGGAGGTCTGACGGGTGAACCGCCCCGCTGCCCTGTCCGAGCGCGAGCAGCACATGTCGCGACGACCGGAAACCCTGCCGGCCGCCCGTCGCTGCGGCCCGTCGTCCCCTGATTTCACCGGCCCTCGGAGGCTTTAGACCCCCGGGCGTCCTGCCACGCGAAGAAACCATGAAACATTTCCTTGACATCAACCAGACCGACCCCGCCGAACTGCGCGCCATCATTGACCAGGCCCGCGGCATGAAGGACGCCCGCAACGGCGGCCCGAAGGGCGGCCTGGACGCCGATCATCCGCTGAAGGGCCGCATGGCGGCGCTGATCTTCGAAAAACCCTCGACCCGCACCCGCGTCAGCTTCGACGTGGGCATCCGCCAGATGGGCGGGCAGACGATGGTGCTGTCGGGCGCCGACATGCAGCTGGGGCACGGCGAAACCATCGCGGATACCGCCCGCGTGCTGTCGCGCTATGTCGACCTGATCATGATCCGCACCTTCGAAGAGGCGACGCTTCTGGAAATGGCGGAATATGCCACGGTGCCGGTCATCAACGGCCTGACCAACCGCACCCACCCATGCCAGATCATGGCCGACATCATGACCTATGAAGAACACCGCGGCTCGATCGCGGGCAAGAAGGTGGTCTGGTCGGGCGACGGGAACAACGTCTGCGCCAGCTTCATCCACGCCGCGGGCCAGTTCGGCTTTGACCTGACCTTCACCGGCCCCGAACCGCTGGACCCCGAACGCGTGTTCATCGAAGAGGCCCGGGCGCGGGGCGCCGACATCCGCATCGAACGCGATCCGGTGAAGGCGGTTCAGGGCGCCGATCTGGTGGTCACGGATACCTGGGTGTCGATGCACGATCCGCAATCGGCCCGCGAACGCCGCCACAACCAGCTGCGGGGCTATCAGGTCAATGATGCGCTGATGGCCCATGCCAAGCCGGATGCGCTGTTCATGCACTGCCTGCCCGCCCACCGCGATGACGAGGTGACGAGCAGTGTGATGGACGGCCCGAATTCGGTTGTCTTTGACGAGGCCGAAAACCGCCTGCACGCCCAGAAAGCCATCGTGCGCTGGTGCCTGGGGCTTTGACCGAACGGAGCTAATGGAATGACCCTCTACGAATTCAGCGTCCCCGCCTTTGCGAAGGGGCTGCGCGCCATGTCCGAAATCCTGTCCAAGGCCGAGGCCGAATGTGCCGCGCGCAAGATCGATCCGTCTGTGATCCTGGCGGACCGTCTGACGCCCGACATGTTCACCTTCACCCGCCAGATCCAGATGGCGACCGACCACGCCCGGTACGGTGCGGGCCGTCTGGCCGGGGCCGATACCCCCGCCGCGCCGGATACGGAAACAAGCTTTGCCGAACTGCGCGCCCGCATCGCGTCGACTCTGGCCTTCTTGCAGACCGTCGAACCGGGGGCCTTCGCAGGCGCGGAAACCCGGACCATCTCGTTCAAGGCAGGTCCTTATGACCTGAGCTTCAATGGACTGGACTATCTGCGCAATTTCGCGCTGCCGAACTTCTGGTTCCACCTGACCACCGCCTACGCCATCCTGCGCCACAACGGGTTCAAGGTCGGCAAGATGGACTTCCTCGGCGGGTGATGACTCTCCAAGTTCCGCGCGGCATTCAGGTGCCGCGCGGTTTCGCGCGGAGCGTCGGTTCGGCTTCGGTCGGGTCTTCCGGCCAGGGGTGTTTCGGATACTGCCCGCGCATGTCCTTCCGCACATCGGCATAAGACGTCCGCCAGAACCCCGGCAGGTCCATCGTCACCTGCACCGGGCGCTGCGCGGGCGACAGAAGCGTCATCCGCAGCGGCAGGCGCTTCGGCCCCACGGTCGGGTGGGTGGTCACGCCGAACACCTCTTGCAGGCGCAGCGCGACCGAAGGGTGATCGCCGTCATAGTCGATGGGCACGGCCCGGCCCAGCGGCGTGACGAAGGCGGCAGGGGCCAGACGGTCAAGCTCTTGCATCCGGTCCCAGCCAAGGTGGGCCTTCAGCGCCTCGGTCAGGTTCAGCCCGCGCAGGTCGGTTTCGGTCTTGCAGCCAGACAGCCACGGCAGGATCCAGCCGGGGTCTGACAGAAGCGCGGCATCCGACACATCGGGCATGTCGGCGCCTTCCTGTGCCAGAAGCGCGATCCTGGCGCGCAGCCGTCGGGCCGGTTCGCTCCAGGTCAGACCGGTCTGGCGCAGACCGTCCAGCGCGGCCCGGGCCAGCGCTTCGGCCGGGGCTTCGGGCCAAAGCCGGTCGGCCAGCACCAGCGACCCCAGACGTTCCTGTCGCCGCGCAACCACCCGCCCGTCGCGGCGCGACCATTCGACCACATCGACCCAGGCGATCCGGTCGCCATGCAGCGCGCGCAGATCGGAGTCCGAAAGCGCGATGCCTTGGCGGATCTTCGCCTCGCGCGGGTCGCCATCCAGATCGGTGGCGACGATCAGCCGCGATGCGCCCAGGGGATCGCCGGCCGCGGCCACCGCGCCCTTGCCGCCCGAAAGGACGAAACGCGGCTCGTCGCCCTTGCGCCGCAGCCCGATCCGGTCGGGATAGGCCAGCGAGGCCATGCCGCCCGCCGACAGGTCCGCAGAAGTGTCGGGGGCAAGCCGCGCCAGCCGACGCGCCTCCTCGCGCACCCGCTCCAGAGTGCCACGATGGATCGGCCAGGGATGATCGTCCGCGAAGCGGCGCGGATCGCGCAGCGCCGCCAGCCGCAAGGACAGGTCCGCAGGCGCGCCCGTCAGCACATCGCGGTCGGACAGAAGCGCCGCCAGCGGGGCCGCCGCCTTCCCCGCCCGCAAGAGCATGTGCGCCAGACGCGGGTGCAGCGGCAAAGCCGCCATCTGCCGCCCGTGGGCCGTGATCCGCCCCGCGTCGTCCAGCGCGCCCAAGCCGCCAAGCAACGCGCGTGCTTCGGCCAGTGCGGGGGCAGGGGGCGGGGTCAGGAATGCCAGGCTGCCCGCTTCGGTGCCCCAAAGCGCCAGTTCCAGCGCCAGCCCGGCCAGATCGGCAACCTCGATTTCGGCGGGCGGAAAGGCGGGCAGGGCGCCTTCTTCGCCCTTTGCCCACAGCCTATAGCAGACCCCCGGCGCGACCCGGCCCGCGCGGCCCCGGCGCTGGTCGGCTTCGGCGCGGCTGACGCGTTCGGTCACCAGCCGCGACATGCCCGAGGATGGATCGACCCGCGCCCGCCGCGCCCGGCCCGCGTCGATGACCACCCGCACATCCTCGATCGTCAGCGAGGTTTCGGCGATCGCGGTGGCCAGCACGATCTTGCGGGCACCGGGTGGGGCGGGGGCGATTGCGGCGCGCTGGGCTGCAAAATCCATCGCCCCATACAGCGGACGGACCAGGGTGGATGAGGGCAGGTCCGTCAGCGCGCTGGCCACGCGGCGAATCTCGGCCTCGCCGGGCAGAAAGACAAGGATGCCTCCTTCGGTTTCCTGAAGGGCCTGCCGGATCAGGGTGGCGGTGGCGGTTTCGATCCGGGTTCCGGTCGCAAGGGGCCGTGGAAGCCAACGGGTTTCAACCGGAAAGGCGCGCCCTTCGGACGTGACGATAGGCGCCGACAGAAGCCGCGCGACGGGTTCGGCATCGAGCGTGGCCGACATGACAAGTACCTGCAGGTCCGGTCGCAAGGCACCCCGCGCTTCCCAGGTCAGGGCAAGGCCCAGATCGGCGTTCAGGGAACGTTCGTGAAATTCGTCGAAGATCACGCAGCCGATCCCTTCAAGCGACGGATCGGACTGGAGCATCCGGGTGAGGATGCCTTCGGTCACGACCTCGATCCGCGTGTCCGGGCCCGATTTCGCCTCGCCCCGGATGCGGTAGCCGACGGTGCGGCCAACAGGTTCACCCAAGGTATCCGCCATCCGTTCGGCCGCGGCGCGGGCCGCCAGACGACGCGGTTCCAGCATGACGATGCGGCCCGCGACATCGGGCAGAAGGGCCAGCGGCACACCGGTGGTCTTTCCCGCGCCGGGCGGTGCCTGCAGCACGGCGACGCCGGCTGCGGCCAGCGCGGCGCGCAAGGGGGGCAGGGCTTCGGCAATGGGCAGCGGCAGTTGCGACATGGGGCAGGGTGTAACGGTGCGCAAAGGTCCTGACCAGCCCGCGGGGCTGCGATGTGCGGTGCCTCCGGCGGGAGTATTTGAACAAAGAAGAAATGCCGGGGCCGGTCGGGTCGGGTCCGGATTGTCTGGATTGTCTGGATCGGGTCTGGTGAGTATGGGAGTGGAAGAACAGCGAAGGAGGGCGAAGACCCCATGGATGTGACCGAACTGGCCCGGCGGGTGGCCGAGGGCGACCGTCGTGCGCTGGCCCGGGCGATCACGCTCGTTGAAAGCGGGCGGGCGGATCACCGCGAACAGGCCGCCGACCTGTTGGCGCGACTGGCGCCCCTGGGGCGGCAGGCGCTGCGGATCGGGCTTTCGGGGACGCCGGGGGTTGGGAAATCCACCTTCATCGAAAGCTTCGGGATGATGCTGACGGGGCAAGGGCTGCGGGTGGCGGTTCTGGCGGTGGACCCGTCCTCGGCGCGGTCGGGTGGGTCGATCCTGGGCGACAAGACCCGGATGGAGCGGCTGAGCCGTGATCCGATGGCCTTCATCCGGCCTTCGCCCAGCCAGGCGCATCTGGGCGGCGTCGCCCGACGTACGCGCGAGGTGGTGTCGCTGTGTGAAGCGGCCGGGTTCGATGTGGTGCTGATCGAGACGGTCGGTGTTGGCCAGTCGGAGACCCTGGTGGCCGAGATGTCGGATCTGTTCATCCTGCTGCTGGCGCCTGCAGGCGGGGATGAATTGCAGGGCGTCAAGCGCGGCATCATGGAGATGGCCGACCTGATCCTGGTGAACAAGGCCGATGGCGACCTGAAATCGACTGCCATGCGCACCGTCGCGGATTATTCCGGCGCACTGCGGCTGCTGCGGAAGCGTCCGCAGGATCCGGCCGATTTCCCGAAGGCATTGCCGGTATCCGCCGTGGAGGAGGCCGGTCTGGCCGAGGCCTGGGCCGAGATGAAGAAGCTTGCGGATTGGCGACGTGATGAAGGGCATTTCGCACGCATCCGCGCCGACCAGGCCCGCCACTGGTTCGAGGATGAGGTCCGTCTTGGTCTTCTGTCACGCCTGACCGAGGAAGCCGAAGCCCGCCGCCAGATGACCGACCTGGGCGGCGCGGTCGCGAAGGGCGATCTTTCACCGGCCGCGGCCGCGCAAAAGATGCTGGCCCTGCTGAAGGCGTAATGCGGATGAATCGCTTGACGAAGGTCGCCGAAGGCTCTATCCGGACGACCTGTCATTCTGGGCGCTGCCTTATGCGGCGCCCGTTATCTTATGGGTCCGGGGCCTTCCCGGTTGCCGGAAACTGAAGGATCTACACCATGTCGCGCGTCTGCGAACTGACCGGAAAAGGCCCGATGTCGGGTCACAACGTGAGCCATGCGAACAACAAGACCAAGCGTCGCTTCCTGCCGAACCTGAACGACGTCACGCTGATCTCGGACGTGCTGGGGCAGTCGTTCAAGCTGCGCATCTCGGCGGCGGCGCTGCGTTCGGTCGACCACCGCGGTGGTCTGGACGCGTTCCTGGCCAAGGCCGACGACAGCGAACTGTCGGACCGCGCCCTGAAGATTAAGAAGGACGTGGCGAAGGCGGTCGCAACCGCTGCCTGATCCTTCGGGACGGCACAGTCGAAAAAGCCCGCCATTGGCGGGCTTTTGTCATTCCGGGGTCGTCATACGCCCGTACAGGCCTGCTCGGCCGCCGTTCCGAAGGCTGAATAGCGCCGCCAGAAAGCCCTTGCATGATCGCTGTTGGCAGTGCGCGCCTTCTGCGCCAGTTCCGGGTCACGGAAGAACTTGACCGCCCGCGCCTGATCGCCACGGCTGAGCATGCGGTTCGCCACCTGCTGCGCACAACCGCACGTCCGCCAGTTGGCCCCGTCCCGCCCCGAAGCCATGCAGGCCTGGGCCACCGGGCCGTTGGTGCCGCGTCCGCCGCCGCAGGCTGAAAGACCCACCGTCACCGCCAGCGCCGCTGCCAGGGTCATCACTGTCATCCGCATGTCTTCTGCCTCATCCCGCCGTTGGCGCCGGTGGGCCCGGCGTCCACTGATCGGCGGGACTATGCCGAAGGGCCGGGCCGGGTTCAAGTCTTCCCCCGGCCAAGGCCAGAAGCCGGGCCGTCAGACCGGGGTTGCCGGATAGCCTTCGGCCTTCAGCGCGTTCAGCACCGCACCTTCGGCGGCCGTGGTCGTCACCTCGACCGTGCGGCTGGGCAGATCGACGCGCACATCGGCGGTGCTGTCCAGTTCGATGATCGCCTTTTCGACGGCCGCCTTGCAATGGCCACAGGTCATGTCGGGAACGTTCAGTTTCATCTTCGTCTCCTGCTTTGCTGTCAGATTGGGTCTGGCGGCGAAAACGTCAACCGCAGAAGCCCCGCGGACCGCTTGACCGGTGCCGGATTCCCCTGCATATCCCCGCCATGACCGAGCTTTCCCAGATCCGCAATTTCTCGATCGTGGCGCATATCGACCACGGCAAATCCACGCTGGCCGACCGGCTGATCCAGTCGACGGGCACTGTCGCCGACCGCGACATGAAGGCCCAGTTGCTGGACAGCATGGATATCGAGCGAGAGCGCGGCATCACCATCAAGGCCAACACCGTCCGCATCGACTACAAGGCGAAGGACGGGCAGTCCTATGTGCTGAACCTGATCGACACGCCGGGCCACGTCGACTTCGGCTACGAAGTCAGCCGGTCCATGCGCGCCGTCGAAGGCTCGCTTCTGGTGGTGGACGCCAGCCAGGGGGTCGAGGCGCAGACGCTGGCCAACGTCTATCAGGCCATCGACGCCGGGCACGAAATCGTCCCGGTGCTGAACAAGATCGACCTGCCTGCCGCCGAACCCGAACAGGTGAAGGCGCAGATTGAAGACGTGATCGGGCTGGATGCATCTGACGCGGTGCTGATCTCGGCCAAATCCGGCCTGGGGATCCCCGACGTGCTGGAAGCCATCGTCACCCGCCTGCCGTCGCCCAAGGGCGACCGCACCGCGCCGCTGAAGGCGATGCTGGTCGACAGCTGGTATGATCCTTATTTGGGCGTCGTCGTCATGATCCGTGTCATGGATGGCGTGGTGAAGAAGGGCGACCGCATCAAGATGATGCAGACCGGGGCCATCTACGGCATCGACAAGCTGGCCGTCCTGCGCCCGCAGATGGTCGACTGGCCGGAATTGGGCCCGGGTGAGATTGGCGTTTTCACCGCGTCGATCAAGCAGGTGCGCGACACCCGCGTGGGCGACACCATCACCCACGAAAAGAAACCCTGCGATGCCGCCCTGCCGGGATTCAAGCCCGCGCAGCCGGTGGTGTTCTGCGGCCTGTTCCCGGTCGATGCCAATGACTTCGAAAACCTGCGCGACGCGATCGAGAAGCTGGCGCTGAACGACGCCTCGTTCAGCTATGAAATGGAAACCTCGGCCGCGCTGGGCTTTGGCTTCCGCTGCGGCTTCCTCGGCCTTCTGCACCTTGAGGTCATCCGCGACCGGCTGGAACGGGAATATGACCTTGACCTGATCACCACCGCGCCCTCGGTCGTCTTCCACCTGCACATGAAGGACGGCGAGGTGCGCGACCTGCACAACCCCGCCGACATGCCCGACCTGACCTATGTCGACCATATCGAGGAACCGCGGATCAAGGCGACGATCATGGTCCCCGACGATTACCTGGGCGACGTGCTGAAGCTGTGCCAGGATCGGCGCGGCATCCAGATGGATCTGACCTATGCCGGCAGCCGCGCGATGGTGGTCTATGACCTGCCGCTGGCCGAGGTGGTCTTCGATTTCTACGACCGGCTGAAATCCGTCACCAAGGGCTATGCCAGCTTCGATTACCAGATGATGGGCTACCGCGAGGATTTCCTTGTGAAGATGTCGATCCTGGTCAACGACGAACCCGTCGATGCGCTGTCGATCATGGTCCACCGCGACCGGGCCGAAGCCCGCGGCCGGGTAATGGTGGAAAAGCTGAAAGAGCTGATCCCGCGCCACATGTTCAAGATCCCGATCCAGGCCGCCATCGGAGGCCGCGTCATCGCCCGCGAGACGCTGTCCGCCATGCGCAAGGACGTGACCGCCAAGTGCTACGGCGGCGACGCGACGCGGAAACGCAAGCTTCTGGACAAGCAGAAGGCCGGCAAGAAGAAGATGCGCCAGTTCGGGAAGGTGGAGATCCCGCAGGAAGCGTTTATCTCGGCGCTGAAGATGGATGAGTGAGGGTGCTGCAGCAGTGATTGGCTGAATAACTCAGATGTATCTGCTTCGAATAGCCTTTTAGCTTTGAGTGGAGTGCTTTGGAAAATCTAAAGCCAACGGGCACAATTAACGCTCTGGTCGTTGTTCAAGCATTTGCTCTGCTCATTGCGGGGGGGACACTTCATACGCTTGGCTTGGCACTTTCTGTCTCGGTGGAAGCTATAACTCTAATCGATGCGACGACGCTTGCATCGGTGTCAATTGGCTTTTCAGGAGCGCTGGGATTTTCGTTCCTGTCTTCTCGAGTTATGAATGAGTTAATAGGAGCGGAGTTTGCATATAAGCGATTTCGCAGGGACAAAGAGCATGGCCGTGAAATATTAAGGCCAAGTCGATACATTGCAGACAATGACAGGATGGTTTTTTCCGTTACGGCGCTGTCTGCATTATTTATTTTCGCCGGCATTTATCTACAAACATTCAAAGCTGTTTTGGTGGCGCTTTTCCCAGCGCTCGTGTATGCTATTGTCTTTTGTTTGCATATTTTATGGGCGTGGTCAAATAAATTTTATAGGGTGAACCAGAAGCCAGCACCTGTGAGGTGGCTTGCCGTTAGAGCGAAGCGAAGGTCATTATCTAATAGGTTCATAATTTATAGCTTGAAGGCGTTTTTAAAAACAAGGCTTATCTCGATAATTTCATTTTTTGTTTTTTCTGCCGGCTTCGGCCACGGGTTGTCTCTCCTGCGAGATGTGCAAGTTGTTTCTGGCCAGTTTGGGGAAATGGAAGCTAGCTTGATATTGCGAAACTCATCTGGAGTGGTTCTTTCTAGTTTCGTGGACGATAAAAGTTGGTTTGTTACAAATGATGGTCTACTTATTGAGCTCAGGTCTGTTTTCTTTCCATACTGGCTAAAAGATCTTTAACAGTTTTAAATATTTTCCGCCGGTCCAAGGGAACTGGCATCGCCCGAACTGGGCAGGGAGCCCTGTTTTGATTTGACCGCAACGCTCCTATGGACCAATTGTCGCCCCCTCTCGGAACCCCAACCCCCCTCAAGCGTTTCCCGTTGGAACCCTTTCACCTGAAAAGGAGGTTCCAGATGTTCCGGCTTCGTTGGTTGATCATTCCGCTCTGGATGGGCTGCGTGTCCTGCGCCGTCATCATCGCGGGGCTGTCGGCCGGGTGGTATGACTGGCAGACCTTCGTCATCGCCTCGGTTCTGGCCGTGCTGATCGGCGTGCCGGCGGGGATCCTGACCACCCGCTACCTGCGCACCCACCCCCGGCATGGGGATGGCCACCACCCCAGCATGCAGCCCGACCCGCCGCGCTGGATGCGGTTGCGGCGCGGCTGAACCGGGGGTTGCATTCCCGGAACGGGGCGGGCAGTTTTCCGGGATGCAAGTCCTTTTCAGAACCGCTCTTTTCGCAACGCTCCTCGCCTCCTGCGCTTCTCCGGCGCCGCAATTCATGGGCGCCCAGCGCACGGACCTGACTCTGGACGGGGTCGACTTTACCGTATTCCACACCGCGACCGAGGCGGAAGTGATCCGTCACGGCTATCTGTCCCGTACCGCATGGGCGCGTGTTCCCGCGCTGATGACGCGGGCCGCCGAACAGGCGACGGGCTGCCAGGTCGATCCCGGCGGCTTTGTCACCGGTCTTCCGGGCGATACCGGAGAGGCACGCATGCACCTTCTTTGCGGAAATCGCTGATCCAGATCAAGGCGCGGGCCCGGGTACAGGGTCACTCTGGCCCGGAAGTAGCCCTTCGGAGTTTGGAATGAGCCGCCTTTTCATGATCATTTATACTTTGGCCGTCACTGTCCTGGCGGGAACCGGTGTGATTGCCGCGCTGACTACGGGCCGTGTCGATCTGCCCTCGATTATGATGGCTGCGGCGGCGGGTGCCGTCCTGGCGCTTCCGGCGGCATGGATCGTGGCGCGCCGGCTGGAGAACCTGTAGGCGGGGACCAAGGGAGAGACGTGGATGACCACAGGCTATACGCGGGTGCAGATCGCGTTGCACTGGCAGGTTGCGATCCTGATCGCGGTGCAGTTCCTGATGTCCGAGGGCATCGAAGAGGCGTGGGACGCCTACAAGGAGGGCGAGGCTGCCGGAACCGGCGGCGGGGCCTGGCTGCATATTCTGGTCGGCGTGGCGATCCTGGCGCTGGTGATCTGGCGCCTGGCGCTGCGCGCATCGCAGGGGGTGCCGCCGCCGCCCGCCGGGGAAAGCCCGGCGCAGGTCCTGGTCGCCAAGGCGACCCACGGTCTTCTTTACGCCCTGATGATCCTGATGCCGCTGAGCGGTGTGGCTGCATGGTTCGGCGGGATCGGACCGGCCATGGCAGCGCACCAGTTCGGCAAGTTGGCGCTGCTGGTTCTGGTCGCGCTACATGTCCTGGGCGCGGTCTACAACCACTTCCTGTTGAAAAACGGACTTCTGTCGCGGATGACGCGGCCCCGCGGCTGACACCGGTCAGTCAAGGAAATCGCGCAGCGCCGCTTCGAATTCGCGGGGCCGCTCGGCATGCAGCCAGTGGCCCGCGCCTTCGATCTGCTGAAAGCGCGCCTTGGGAAACAGGGCGGTGATGCGGGCGTGATGCTCGACCCGGACATAGCGCGAATCGCTGCCCGACAGGAACAGCGCCGGCCCGGTGTAGCGCCGGTCGGTGTCGGGCCAGCCGGTGATACGGTCCATCTCGGCGCGGAGCAGGTCCAGGTTCAGCCGCCAGCGCGGCGGCGTGGCCTTCAGGTCCAGCGACTGCAACAGGAAGGCGCGGGTGCCTTCGTCGGGAACCGAAGACGCAAGCCGCCGGTCCGCCTCGGAGCGCAGGGTCAGGTTGGTCAGGTTCAAGGCCTTCATCGCCTCGACCAGGTGGTTCTGGCTGTGGTCATAGGCGGTGGGGGCGATGTCGGCCACGACCAAGCGGTTCACCAGTTGCCCCTCGGTCAGGGCCAGCCACATCGCGGCCTTGCCGCCCATCGAATGCCCCATCACATCCATCGGCTGCCCTTGCGCGCGAATGACCTCCGCCAGGTCGCCGGCCAGGTCGGGGTATCCGTGACTGTCCTGCCACGGGCTGTCGCCGTGATTGCGCATGTCGACGGCCACGACGCGGCGCGTTTCGGCCATGCGGCGTGAGATCACGCCCCAATTGCGCGCCGAGCCGAAAAGGCCATGCACGATCAGGAGCGGGGGCAGGGCGGTCGGTTCGCCGTAGGTCAGCATCGCAAGCATGCGGCCGGGATAACCCGATTTGCCGGCTTTGGGAATCCGATAAATCGGCGTAGGTTCGGGGGACAGCGAAGGAGGCCCGGATGACCGCGCAAACCGTGCAGCAGATGGCCGATCGCATTGCCGCATTGATGGAAGACCGGCTTCGGATTCGGGGCCAGAGCCTTTCGGAAAAGCTGCGCCGTGGCGGACGTGCCTTGCCGCTGCGAGTCCGGCGGGCGGCGACCGAACTGGCGCGGGCGGCGGACTTGTCGCACCATCCGAAGCTGGCGCCGCGGGTCGATCCCGCGAGGGTCCGGCGCGCCTATGGCCGCTGCCTGCATCACCTGCGCCCCATCGGCGCGGGTCGGCGGCGTGGGGATTATCTCTTGGCCCTGGCGGCGCGGTCCGGGGCGGCGGTGCTGGCGGCGCTGGCGATGGTGATTGGTGCCCTGGTCTGGCGCGGGCTGGTCTAGGAAGGAAAAAGGCCCCCGCGACGGGGGCCTTTTCCGCTTTCATGTGGCCCCGATCACAGGCCGGAATACAGCGGGAAGCGGTTGCACAGCGCCTGAACCTCGGCGCGGACCTTGGCCTCGGTCTCGGCATTGCCGTCGTCGCCATGGGCGGCCAGGCCGTCGACGACCTCGACGATCCAGCGGGCGATCTGGCGGAATTCCTCTTCCTTGAAGCCGCGGGTGGTGCCCGCCGGGGTGCCCAGGCGGATGCCGCTGGTCACGAAGGGCTTTTCCGGGTCGAAGGGCACGCCGTTCTTGTTGCAGGTGATGTGGGCGCGGCCCAGCGCGGCCTCGGTCGCCTTGCCGGTCACCTTCTTCGGCCGCAGGTCGGCCAGCATCAGGTGGTTGTCGGTCCCGCCCGAGACGATGTTGATGCCGCCCTTCAAGAGCTCATCCGCCATGGCCTGCGCGTTCTTCACGATCTGCGCCGCATAGGCCTGGAAGTCCGGGCGCAGCGCCTCGCCGAAGGCCACGGCCTTGGCGGCGATCACATGCATGAGCGGCCCGCCCTGCAGCCCCGGGAACACGGCCGAGTTCACCTTCTTGGCGATGTCCTCGTGGTTGGTCAGGATCATGCCGCCGCGCGGACCGCGCAAGCTCTTGTGCGTCGTCGTCGTCACCACATGGGCATGCGGCAAGGGCGAGGGGTGCTGTCCACCCGCGACCAGACCGGCGATATGGGCCATGTCGACCATCAGGTAGGCCCCGACCTCATCGGCGATCTTGCGGAAGGCGGCCCAGTCCCAGGTGCGGGAATAGGCGGTGCCGCCGGCGATGATCAGCTTCGGCTTGTGGGTCAGCGCCTGTTCGCGCACGGCGTCCATGTCCAGCCGTTCGTCCTGCTTGCGCACGCCGTAGCTGACGACGTTGAACCACTTGCCCGACATGTTGACCGGGCTGCCATGCGTCAGGTGGCCGCCCGAGTTCAGGTCAAGCCCCATGAAGGTGTCGCCCGGCTGCAACAGCGCCAGGAACACCGCCTGGTTCATCTGGCTGCCGGAATTCGGCTGCACGTTGGCATATTCGCAGTTGAAGAGCTGCTTGGCACGCTCGATCGCCAGCGTTTCCGCCACGTCGACGAACTGGCAGCCGCCATAGTAGCGCTTGCCCGGATAGCCTTCGGCATATTTGTTGGTCAGCACCGAGCCCTGCGCCTCCATCACCG
This sequence comes from Rhodobacteraceae bacterium QY30, assembly GCA_002356635.1. GTDB lineage: Bacteria > Pseudomonadota > Alphaproteobacteria > Rhodobacterales > Rhodobacteraceae > QY30. The sequence goes on along the minus strand of CP023454.1, from coordinate 2,557,781 downwards.
CGCGGCTGACGATGTTCTCGGAGGCGATCAGTTCGATCTCATCCCGCTGACGGCCCAGTTCGTTCTGGATCGTCGCAAAAAGCTCGGGATCGCGCGAGGCGAGCGGTTCGGTGAAAAAGCCGGTGTCAGGCATTGTTAATCTTCTCCCTGGGGGTCCAAAACATGGGGCAGGCCGATTTGTAGCGGGCAATTGCCGTCACCGAAAGAGACGAATCCGACATGTTTCCTGCGGGGTGCGAAAACCATGCCTGCTGCGGCGGCAGTTCGGGGTTGCCTTTGCCCCGCCGGTCGCGATGAATGGCGCAAGACTGCAGGATGCCTGCCTGCACAACACGCGCGCCCCGGAGACCACATTTTGACCCGCCCGCCCGCCCTGGCCTTTGTCGCCAACGAGACCGAGACCGCGCAGGAGGCCGAGGCGCGGCTGAAGGCGCTTTATCCGTCGGTTCCGGTCGAGGGGGCCGACATCATCGTGGCCCTGGGCGGGGACGGATTCATGCTTCAGACGCTGCACCAGACGGAAGGGCGCGATGTGCGGGTCTACGGGATGAACCGCGGCACGGTCGGCTTCCTGATGAACGCCTACGACGAGGACGGGCTGATGGAGCGGCTGGCCGTCGCCGAGGAGGCGGTGATCACCCCGCTTGCCATGCGCGCCGGGACGCTGGACGGGAAGGTGCACCACGCGCTTGCGATCAACGAAGTGTCGCTGCTGCGCGCCGGGCCGCAGGCGGCCAAGCTGAAGATCACCGTGGGGGGCAAGCTGCGGCTGGAAGAACTGATCTGCGACGGCGCGCTGGTCAGCACCCCGGCCGGATCCACCGCCTACAACTATTCGGCCCATGGACCGATCCTGCCCATCGACAGCGATGTGCTGGCGCTGACGCCGATGGCGGCGTTTCGGCCCCGCCGCTGGCGCGGGGCGCTGCTGCACAAGTCCACGGCCGTTCGCTTCGACGTGCTGGAACCGGAAAAACGCCCCGTCATGGCGGACGCCGACGGCCGGTCGGTCCGCAACGTGGCCTTTGTCGAGATCCAGTCGCACCCGACGATGCGCCACCGGATCCTGTTTGATCCCGGGCATGGCCTGGAAGAACGCCTGACCCAGGAACAGTTCGTCTGAGGGGCGCCGCGGTTCAGCCGCGGCGCCAGACCTCGATCTTGCGGTAAAGCGTCGATGGCGCGACCTCCAGCAATCGGGCAGCGCGCGGCACGGAACCGCCCGTCTTGTCCAGCGCGTGTTCGATCACGAGCCGCTCGATCTCGGCCAGGGGACGCCCCAGCAGAAGGCCCAGTGTCGCGGTCAGGTCGGTGGGTGTGACAGGCACTTCGACGGCCGCGGGCCTGGCCGGAAGCATGCCATCGGGCAGCATCTCGGGCGTCACCTGATGGCCATCGTTCAGGACGACGACATGCCGGATGACGTTCAGAAGCTGCCGAACGTTGCCAGGCCAGGGGTGGCCACGGAAGATGGCCTTCACCTCGGCCGAAAAGGCCGCGAAGTTGCGTCCTTCCTCGTGCGCAAAGCGCCTGAGGGTCGCGTCCGCGATGGCCAGGATGTCCTCTTCCCGCCTCCTGAGCGGCGGCATGTGGATCGGCACGACATGAAGCCGGTAGAACAGGTCCTCCCGGAATTGCCCCGCCCGGATCGCCTCCAGTGGATCGCGGTTCGTGGCGCAGATGATGCGGACGTCAACCTTGCGCGGCTCGGACGCGCCAACGGGCTGGATGGTCGAGTTCTGCAGGAAGCGCAGCAGCTTGACCTGCAGGCTGGGATCCAGTTCGCAGATGTCGTCCAGAAACAGCGTCCCGCCGTCCGCCGACGCCGCCGCGCCCATCCGGTCGGAAATCGCACCGTTGAACGAACCTTTCAGGTGACCGAACACCTCGGATTCGACCAGTTCGGCCGGAATCGCACCACAGCTCAGCGCGATGAAGGGACCGTCCGCGCGGTTGGAATGGGCATGGATGGCCTCAGCGCAAAGATCCTTTCCGGTGCCGCTTTCCCCGGTGATGAAGACCGTGGCCATCGACCGCGCAACGGTGCGAATCCGGCGGTAGACCTGCTGCATCTCGGGCGATGTGCCGATGAAATCCCCCGTCGGCCCGGAGAGATCCGCCACCGTTTCCGGCGCCGCACCGTTGCTGTGGCGCAGCGCCTTGTCCACTGCCAGCCGCAGGCGCGAAAGCTCGACCGGCCTTGGCAGCCAATCGATGGCGCCTTCTGCGATGGCGTCCTGGGCCTTGTTCTCGGTCGCGTCCGAGGCCAACACGATCACCGGCAGTCCGGGCTGCCGCGCCAGCACCCGCCCCAAAAGGTCAAGCGCATCGCGGTCTTTCAGGTGCAGGTCCAGAAGGACCAGATCGGGCGGCTCGGCCTCAAGCTGTGTCAGGCCGGTTGCACCATCGGCGCGCGTCGTCCGATGGCCGGCCAGCCGCGCCAGATCCTGCCAGGCACCCGGCGCGGTCACCGTATCCTCGATCAGAAGGATCCGCGGCGACGTCATGCTGGGGCATCCTTCCGGGTACCGGTTTCCCACCCGCCTTCGGTGTGCCCGCGTCCGGCAGGGAGGATAACAACCGTGACAGTCCCCCCGCGCAGGCCGCGGAAAGGAGTCGGTTCTGCGGACCGGACATCGTCCTGATTCGACGAAAAGACCATGAAATCACTCAATCAAATGCGTGGGCATTATACCCAGCCTACCAAAAAAAGCATAAATCAGGGACGGTTTGCACCGTCCCTGACAAATCCTGGCGTTACCTAGCGGATTTTTCGTGAAAGGAAACCGCCTCGCCGAGGTTCAGCGGCAATTAGGCAGATTTCTGCAACGGATAACCGATCGCACGAAGACTGTCGGCGATCTCCCCAAGGATCGCCGGATCGTCGATCGTGGCCGGCATCTTGTAGTCCAGACCGTCAGCGATCTTGCCCATCGTGGCGCGCAGGATCTTGCCAGACCGGGTCTTTGGCAGTCGATCGACCACGCAGGCCAACTTGAACGCGGCGACGGGGCCGATCTGGTCGCGGATCAGGTTGACGCATTCGCGGATCACCACGTCATGCGGCCGGTTCGATCCCTTGTTGAGACACAGGAAGCCAAGCGGCACCTGGCCCTTCAACTCGTCCGCAACGCCGATCACCGCACATTCCGCAACGTCGGGGTGGTTGGACAGCACCTCTTCCATCGCGCCGGTGGACAGGCGGTGGCCCGCGACGTTGATCACGTCGTCGGTGCGCGCCATGATGTAAAGATAGCCGTCCTCGTCGACATAGCCCGCGTCGCCGGTTTCGTAATAGCCGGGGAACTGCGTGAGGTAGGCCTTGCGGAACCGGTCTTCGGCATTCCAGAGCGTAGGCAGCGTGCCCGGCGGCAAGGGCAGCTTGACCGCGATGGCGCCCAGCGTTCCGGCCGGAACCGGATGGCCGCCTTCGTCCAGCACCTGCACGTCATAGCCCGGCATGGCGACGGACGGCGATCCGATCTTCACCGGCAATTCCTCGATCCCCAAGGGGTTGGCTGCGATGGCCCAGCCGGTTTCGGTTTGCCACCAATGGTCGATCACCGGCACCCGCAGGTTGCGCTGCGCCCAGCGGATCGTATCCGGGTCCGCCCGTTCGCCCGCCAGATACAGCGCCTGAAGGGAACGCAGGTTGTAATCGTCGATCAGCGCGCCTTCCGGGTCTTCGCGCTTGATCGCGCGGAGCGCCGTGGGGGCGGTGAAGAAGGACTTCACCTTGTGGTTCTGGATCACGCGCCAGAAGGTGCCGGCATCGGGCGTGCCGACGGGCTTGCCTTCGAAGACGATCGTCGTCGCCCCGGCGATCAGCGGACCATAGCAGATGTAGCTGTGGCCCACGACCCAACCCACGTCCGACGCCGCCCAGAAGACATCGCCCGCGTCGATGTTGTAGATCGCCTTCATCGTCCAGTTCAGCGCGACCAGATGGCCCGCGGTGGCCCGCACCACGCCCTTCGGCTGGCCGGTCGTGCCCGAGGTGTAAAGGATATAGGCCGGATGGTCGCCCGACACCGGCACGCATTCCGCCGGTTCGACGCCATACTGGAAGGTGTGCCAGGCCACGTCGCGGCCTTCGATCAGCTTCGCGACCTCTTCCTCGCGCTGGAAGATCACACAGAAGTCGGGCTTGTGGTCGGCAAGTTCGATCGCCTTGTCCAGAAGCGGCTTGTAATGCACCACCCGCCCCGGCTCGAGCCCGCACGAAGCGGCGATGATCGCCTTGGGGGTGCAGTCATCGATGCGCACGGCGAGTTCCTGTGCCGCGAAGCCGCCGAAGACGACTGAATGGATCGCGCCAAGACGCGCGCAGGCCAGCATCGCCTCCAGCGCCTGCGGGATCATCGGCATGTAGATGATGACCCGGTCGCCCTTCTGGATGCCCTTCGCCCGCAAAGCCCCGGCCAGCAGCGCCACGCGCTGTTGCAGCTCGGCATAGGTGATGCCCTTCGTGGAATGGGTGATCGGGCTGTCATGGATGATGGCCAACTGGCCGCCGCGCCCGGCTTCGACGTGACGGTCGACGGCGTTCCAGCAGGTGTTGACCTGGGCGTCCGTGAACCATTCGTAAAGCGGTGCCTGGTCCGGGTTCAGCGCGCGGGTCGGGGCCTGGATCCAGTCGATGCCCCTGGCCGCCGCCAGCCAGAACCCTTCGGGATCGGCCTTCCAGCCGTCGTAGATTTCACGGTATGCCATGGTATGCCTCCTCCGCTGCTGCGGCTGTTACGCCCATCACCATGAGTCGCGCAACAAGCGCGGCATGTGCCTGCAAGAAAAACCTTGCAGAAATTGCCGGGGGCGGGAAGCGGGTTTCAGAAAGGGGCAGCCGTGGCCGCCCCTTCGATCGCGCCTTCGATCAGAAGTGCCAGACGACCGCGGCGTGAAGCGCCTGCGACGTGGCGGAAAGACCGGAATCCAGCGAGCTGTAGTCATTGACGGGCTTGTGGGCCCAGTAGGTGTGCCGGTTGTATTTCGTCATCTGGTAGTCGACCTTCAGCGAAACCTTGTCGCTGAGCATGGTCTCGACGCCCAGGCCAACGGTTGCGCCCACCAGCGTCAGGTCCGAATCCCGGCCGACACGGTTGCCGTTCACTTGCGTGTAGGCGGTGCCGGTGCCTTTCAGGCTGCTCAGACCCGCCAGCCCGTAGATCAGGGTCTGGTCATTCACCAGATAGCCGACCCGGCCCAGAACCGAGCCGAAGGTCCTGGCCCGGAAGTCATAGCCCAGGGTCAGGGCATTGCCGCTGAAGGCATAGGTGAGAGACGTCGAAGTTCCGACATCGCCGGAATCTGCGTTCAGCTCGACCCCCCAGACGCCCCGGGGGTGGAACTGGTGGTTATAGCCTGCCTGAAGCCCGACAAGCGATCCATGCCCGCCGAAGTCCGGCAGGTCCAGGCCCAGGTAATCCGTGGCGGGGCTTGCGTTGCTGGAGAGGCGGCCCGAGAAATCGTAGGTCGAATAGGCCTGTCCCATGGAAACACCGGCCCAGAGACCGGTCCAGGGCGATGTCGGCTGGGTCTTTCCGACGGCCGGGGTGCCTTCGACCACCGGCAGGTTCAGGCCACCGGCAGAGGCGGAAACGCTGGTCATCGCGGCCAGACCGGCCGCCGCGATGATACTGATTTTCTTCATGTTCATGTCCCTATGGTATCCCCGCTCGAACGGTGGCGGGGTGAGCCAGCAAAAGGACATCGGAGCTGTGGTCCGCAACAGGACGGAAGGATGGGCCGTCTGTCTTTCGGCAGTGGATTAACCGTAATGCGCGACCGGTGTCCCCGCGATGGCTGACATGTTGAGAAGACCGCGGGCCGTGATCGAAGGCGTCACGATATGGGCGCGGTTGCCCATGCCCATCAGGATCGGCCCGACTTCAAGCCCGCCGGCCTTCATCTTCAGGATGTTGCGCACCCCCGATGCCGCATCGGTATTGCCGAACAGCAGGATATTGGCCGCCCCCTGGTAGCGCCCGCCGGGGAAGATCCGGTCGCGCAATCCCTGATCCAGCGCCGCATCCAGATGCATCTCGCCCTCATAGGCGAAATCGGCTTCCCGGTGGTCGAGCATCTCGAGCGCGGCGCGCATCCGCTGGCCGCTGGAGGTCCCCAGATCGCCGAATTGCGAATGCGAGCACAGCGCCACCTTCGGCGTCAGGCCGAAGCGGCGCACATGCCGGGCGGCGCCGATGGCCAGTTCCATGATCTGTTCCGGGGTGGGTTCGTGATGGACCTGCGTGTCTGCGATGAACAGCGGCCCGTCCTCCAGGATCATCAGGCTAAGCGCGCCGACCGGATGCAGTCCCCCGCGTGCAAGGATCTGGCGGACATAGTTCAGGTGCCAGAGGAACTGGCCGAAGGTGCCGCAGATCATGCTGTCGGCATCGCCGCGATGGACCATGACGCCCGCGATGGCGGTGGTGTTGGTGCGCATCACGGCGCGCGCGATGTCGGGCGTCACGCCGCGCCGCGCCATCAGGCCGTGGTAGGTTTCCCAGTAATCGCGGTAGCGATGATCGCTTTCGGGGTTCACGATCTCGAAATCCCGTCCCGGGCGGATGGGCAGGCCGGCGCGTTCGCAACGCCGTTCGATCACATCGGGCCGGCCGATCAGGATCGGCTTGACGGTGGTTTCCTCAAGCATCGCGGTTGCCGCCCTCAGCACGCGTTCGTCCTCGCCTTCGGCAAAGGCAATGCGCCGGGCGGCGGTGGCGGCCGCCTGGAACACCGGCCGCATCAGAAGCGCGGATTTGAACACCGAACCGTCCAGCTTCTGCCGGTAGGCCTCCAGGTCGGTCAGCGGCCGTGTCGCCACCCCGGTTTCCATCGCCGCGCGGGCGACGGCGCTGGCCACCACGCCGATCAGCCGCGGATCGAACGGCTTCGGAATCAGGTAGTCGGCCCCGAAGGTCAGCTGTTCGCCCTGGTAGGCCGCCGCCGCTTCGGCGCTGGTGGTGGCGCGGGCCAGGGCGGCGATGCCTTCGATGCAGGCCAGTTGCATCGCGTCGTTGATCTCGGTCGCACCCACATCGAGCGCGCCCCGGAAGATGAAGGGGAAGCACAGGACGTTGTTCACCTGGTTGGGGAAGTCCGACCGGCCCGTGGCGATGATCGCGTCCGGCGCGACCGAGCGGACCTGATCGGGCAGGATCTCGGGCGTGGGATTGGCCAGCGCAAAGACGATGGGCCGCCGGGCCATGCGCGCCACCATCCCGGGCGTCAGGACGCCGGGCCCGGAGAGACCCAGGAACAGGTCGGCGCCGTCGATCACCTCGTCCAGCGTCCTCTTGTCCGACGCCTGGGCATAGGCCGCCTTCTGCGGGTTCATGTCGACGTCGCGCCCCTGCCAGACCAGGCCGTGGATATCGCAGAGCCAGACGTTTTCGCGTTTCACACCCAGCTTCAGCAGCATGTTCAGGCAGGCGATCCCGGCCGCGCCGCCCCCGGTGGAGACGACCTTGATCCGGTCGAAGGCCTTGCCCACCACATGCAGCGCATTGGTCGCCGCCGCGCCGACGACGATGGCGGTGCCGTGCTGGTCATCGTGGAAAACCGGGATGCCCATGCGTTCGCGGCAGATCTTCTCGACGATGAAGCAGTCGGGGGCCTTGATGTCCTCCAGGTTGATCGCGCCGAAGGTCGGCTCCAACGCACAGACCAGATCGGCCAGTTTCACCGGATCGGACTCGTTCAACTCGATGTCGAAACAGTCGATGTTGGCGAATTTCTTGAACAGGACCGCCTTGCCCTCCATCACCGGCTTCGAGGCCAGCGCGCCGATGTTGCCAAGGCCCAGGACCGCGGTTCCGTTGGTGACGACGCCCACAAGGTTGGCACGGGCAGTGTAGCGGCTGGCCGTCGTCGCGTCCGCCTTGATCTCGAGGCAGGCTTCGGCCACGCCGGGGGAATAGGCCAGGCTCAGGTCGCGCCCGTTGGCGAGCGGCTTCGTGGCACGGATCTCAAGTTTGCCGGGCTTCGGGAATTCATGATAGTCCAGCGCCGGATGCCGGCTGCCTTCGCTGCGGATGTCGTCTGCCACGGTTGCCTCTTGGTTTTCTGCCCTGCCGGCCTGATCGGCGGGTGGTCCCAGAATGCGTCCGTGCGGGAAGCGGTTTCAAGCCCGCATTGCGGGGGCCGGGGACGCTGCTTTGGCCGCGCGCCGCCGATGCTGCCGGATCTGGATATTTGGGCCAAGATGAAAGCACGAACGACGGGTTCAGGCGGACTTGCATCGCCGCGCGCCGAAGCGCACCATCCTTCACGAAGAAGTGCTGACCCCGTCCTTGGAAAGAGATTTCATGACCTCTGCCGGAACCATGTCCGACGCCGCGCGGCGTGTGCGCGAGAATGCCTATGCCCCCTATTCGCAGTTCAAGGTCGGTGCGGCGGTCCGCGCGGCCTCGGGCGCGGTCTATGCGGGCTGCAACGTCGAGAACATCGCCTATCCCGAAGGCACCTGCGCCGAAGCGGGAGCCATCGCCGCGATGGTCGCCGCGGGCGAGACCGAGTTGATCGAGGTCTACGTGATCGCCGACAGTCCGGCGCCGGTGCCCTGCTGCGGCGGTTGCCGGCAGAAGCTGGCGGAATTCGGCAAGCATGACGTGCCGGTCACGCTGGCGACGCTGGACGGGAAAGAACTGCGCACCACCATCGGCGACCTGCTGCCCGGCAGCTTTTCCGCCGTCCACATGGGGCGGACGTGATGCCGGACCCGGATGCGCGCACCATCATCGCGGCCGTCCGCGACAAGTGCGGCCTGACCGAGGAGGCGGCGCAGTGGTTCGCGCGCGGGCTGGCGTCGGGCGAGGTGACCGATGCGCAGGCGGGGGCCTTCGCGATGGCGGTGAAGCTGAATGGCATCGGGACCGAAGGGCGCGTGGCGCTGACGCAAGCGATGCGGGACAGCGGCAGGGTGCTTAAGTGGGACCTGCCCGGCCCGGTAATCGACAAGCATTCCACGGGGGGCATCGGCGACAGCGTGTCCTTGCTGCTGGCCCCGGCGCTGGCGGCCTGCGGCGCCTATGTCCCGATGATCTCGGGCCGCGGGTTGGGGCATACGGGCGGCACGCTGGACAAGCTTGAGGCGATCCCGGGGTACCGAACCAATGTCACGGTCGCGGAACTGCAAAGCCTGGTCGAGCAGTTCGGTTGCGCGATCATCGGTGCCACCGATGACATCGCCCCCGCCGACCGGCGGCTTTATGGCATCCGCGACGTGACCTCGACGGTGGAAAGCATCGACCTGATCACCGCCTCGATCCTGTCGAAGAAGCTGGCGGCGGGGCTTCAGGCACTGGTCCTGGATGTCAAGGTCGGTTCGGGCGCCTTCATGAAGACGCTGGACGATGCCCGCGCCCTTGCGGTGTCGCTGGTCGAGACCGCGAATGGCGCCGGCTGCCGGACCGTCGCGCTGATCACCGACATGGACCAGCCGCTGGGCGCCTCGGCAGGAAACGCCGTCGAGGTCATCGAGGTGATGGAGACCCTGACCGGTTCGGCGATCAACGAGGCGCTTTGGGACGTGACCGCCGCGCTGGGCGGCGAGGCACTGGCGCTGGCTGGTCTGGCGGCCACCATCGAGGACGGCATCGAGCAGATCGAGGAGGCACTGGAATCGGGCCAGGCGGCCGAGATCTTTGGCGAAATGGTCGCGGCGCTGGGCGGGCCGCATGACTTCGTCGACCGTTTCCCGGATCGCCTGCCCGCCGCGCCGGTCGTCCGCGACATCGCCGCGCCGGACGCGGGTTTCGTCATCCGTATCGACGGCGAGGCGATCGGTCATGCCGTTGTCCATCTGGGCGGGGGTCGGCTGAAGGGCACCGACAAGGTCAACCCCTCGGTCGGGTTTTCAGACCTGGCGCCTTTGGGCGAGCCGCTGGCCAAGGGTGAGATCTTCGGACGGGTCCATGCCGCGACCGAGGCGGATGCCGACCGGGCCGAGGCCGCCTTGCGCGCGGCCTATGTCCTGTCGGGCGAAGAGCCGGAGGACCCGCCGCTGATCCATGAACGGATCGCGTGACATGCCGCGTGCGTTCCTGATCGTCATGGACAGCGTGGGCATCGGCGGGGCGCCCGATGCCGGGTTATTCTTCAATGGCGCTGTCCCGGATACCGGCGCCAACACGCTTGGCCATATCGCGCTGGCCTGCGCCGAAGGACGCGGCGAGGCGGGGCGGTCGGGCCCCTTGCAAATGCCGAACCTGGATGCGCTGGGACTGGGTGCGGCGGTGCGGTTGGCGTCGGGTCTGGCCGCGCCGGGCTTCGGCGCGATGCCACAGGGCCTTTGGGGCGCGGCCACCGAAGTGTCGAACGGCAAGGACACCCCTTCGGGGCACTGGGAACTGGCGGGGGTGCCGGTTCCCTTCGACTGGACCTATTTCCCCGACACCGATCCGGCTTTCCCGCAGGAACTGCTGGACCGGGTGGCGCAGCTCGCGGGGGCCGGCGGAACGCTTGCGAATGCCCATGCCTCGGGCGTGCCGGTGATCGAGGAATATGGCGAACGGCACATGCAAACCGGTTGGCCCATTTGCTACACCTCGGCGGACTCGGTCTTTCAGATCGCCGCGCATGAGGAATCCTTCGGCCTGAAGCGCCTTCTGGACCTTTGCGAGGAGATCGCGCCGACGCTTCACGCAATGAAGGTCGGCCGCGTCATCGCCCGGCCCTTCACCGGCCAACCTGGCAGTTTCCAGCGAACGAACAATCGGCATGACTATGCGATGCTACCGCCCGCGCCGACCCTGTGCGACTGGGTCCGGAACGCCGGCTCCAAGGTCTATGCTGTCGGAAAGATCGGCGACATCTTTTCGGGCCGGGGGATTTCCGAACTCCGCAAGGGTGGCGGGGACGCGGGACTTTTCGAACATCTGATGGCCCTGGCGGGCGAAGCGGAGGAGGGCTCCTTGACCTTTGCCAACTTCGTCGAGTTCGACAGCCTCTATGGCCACCGCCGGGACGTCTCGGGCTATGCGCGTGCACTGGAATGGTTCGACAAGGCTGTGGGGCGTTTCCTGGCCCGACTGCGCCCTGGTGACCTGGCCATCTTTACCGCCGACCACGGAAACGATCCAACCTGGACAGGAACCGACCACACTCGTGAGCGTGTGCCGGTGATCGGCTGGGGCCTGGGACCGCGGGCGATCGGTTCGGTGGCATACGCGGATGTTGGCGCTTCGGTCGCGGCACACCTGGGTGTTCCGGCCGAAGGTCCGGGGCGGAGCTTCCTGTGAGCCTGGCAAGACGTCCGAAGGTCGAATTGCACCTGCACCTGGAGGGCGCGGCGCCGCCGTCGTTCCTGCGCGGCCTGATGCGGGAAAAGCATCTCGACCTGGAGGGCCTTTTCACAGCCGAAGGCGCCTACCGCTGGGACGGATACGCCGGTTTACGGAAGGCGCTGGACGCCGCATCGACCGCACTGCGCGGGCCCGAGGATTGCCATCGTCTGGTGATCGCAGTTCTTGAGGAAAGTGCCTCAAACGGGGTCATTTACACGGAAGTCTTTCTCTCGCCCCGGCTGTTCGGCGGCGGCGATCTGCCGGCCTGGGTCGACCACGTTGCGGCGATCCGGGATGCCGCGGCCGTGGCCGAGCGCGACATGGGCATCACCTTGCGGATCATCGTCGCGGCTGACCGCCATCATGGTCCCGACATGGCCCGCCGCGCCGCGCTTTGCGCCGCGGAGACGGCGGGCGGAATGGTTGCAGGCTTTGGCTTGACGGGCGATGAAATGGTGTGCGAACTCAAGGACTTCCGCTGGTCCTTTGACTGCGTCCGCGAAGCGGGGCTGCGGACGACCTGCGACGCGGGTCAGAGGCGCGGACCCGGGGCGATCCGCGACACGCTGCGCGACATTCGCCCGGACCGGATCGGCCACGGCGTCCGGGCGATCGAGGATCTGGCCCTGGTCGACCAATTGGCTGAACAGGGAACCGTGCTGGACCTGTGCCCCGGTGCGGATCTGGCGCTTGGTCTTTACCCCAACTGGCGAGCGCACCCGGCCGGACCGCTCTTTCACCGGGGTGTCCGCCTGACGCTGTCCACTGGCCATCCGGCCTTCTTCCAGACCTCGATGACCCGGGTGCAAGACCGGCTGGCCGAGGCTTTCGACTGGGATGAAGGCGTCTTTGACGCTATAGCCACAACATCGCTGGACGCCGCCTTTTGCGACTCGGCCACGCGGGCGCGCCTGCGGCAACGACTGGAGACCCCCGATGCTTGACTACCTGACCGTCGTTCGCCATCCCCTGGTGCAGCATAAACTGACCATCATGCGCGACAGGGAAACCTCGACCAATTCCTTCCGCCGCCTGCTGCGAGAGATCAGCCAGCTTCTGGCCTATGAGATCACCCGCGAGATGGAGATGACGACCCGTCGCATCCAGACCCCCATCTGCGAGATGGACGCGCCGACGATCGACGGCAAGAAACTTGCGCTGATTTCGATCCTGCGGGCCGGCAACGGGCTTCTGGACGGGGTCCTGGAATTGATCCCCGCGGCGCGGGTGGGGTTCGTCGGGCTTTACCGCGACCCCGAGACGTTGCAGCCGGTGCAGTATTACTACAAGGTTCCGACCGACCTTCAAAGCCGTCTGGTCATCGCACTGGACCCGATGCTTGCCACCGGCAATTCCTCGGCCGCGGCCATCGATCTTCTCAAGCAGTCGGGGGCCACCAACATCCGCTTCATGTGCCTTTTGGCCGCGCCCGAAGGCATCGCGCGGATGAAGGAGGCCCATCCCGACGTGCCGATCGTGACGGCGGCGGTCGACGAGCGGCTGAACGAACATGGCTACATCGTTCCGGGCCTGGGCGATGCGGGTGACCGGATGTTCGGCACCAAGTGACGCGGACGGAAGTGGAGGCGGAGCGATGAAGGCGATGCTGGCGGGAATTGCGGCCGGCCTGTTCCTGTCCGCACCGGCATTCGGCCAGGCCCCGGACGGCCCGGCCGAACAGCCGCCGGCGGGATATGCGGGCCGCGAATTTGTCGACAGCCAGGGCTGCGCCTTTGCGCGCGGCGCGCTGGACGAAGCCACCATGTGGCTGAGGCGCGTGGGCGCCGATGGCCAGCCCGTCTGCGGCCAGACGCCCTCGGTCCCTGCGTTGCAAGCGCCGGAACAGCCGAAGGCCGCGGTCCTGCCGGACGCGGGGAAAACCCCCGCCCGCCCGAAACGCACCGCAGCAGGCCGGAGGGCCCTGGCTCCGGCCCTGCCACCTGACCGCTGGGTCGTCGCGGTAGAAACCGCTTTGGCCGGGAGCGTCGGCTGTGGCGGGCCGGAGCGCCCGGTGCCGGTGGTGACCCTTCGGAACGGCGCGCGGCACGCGGCCTGCGATGCGCCGGCGGCCGGGGCACAGGCCCTGGTCAAGGCGCGGGGACCCGAGGCGCTGGGCCCGGCGCTGCCGCCCCTGGTCGGACCTGCGACGATGGTGCATGTGGGCGCCTTCCACGTTCCCGCCAATGCCGAACGCGCGGCGGCGCGGCTGCGGTCCCTGGGACTGCCGGTTGCGCGCGGAACCGGTCTTTCGGGAACGCTGCTGATGGTCATGACGGGCCCCGTGGGCGCGGATCAGGTGCGGGGGCTGACGGACCGGCTGCGGGCCAATGGCTTTCCAGATGCCTACGCGGATGCCCCGCCGGCTGCGCCCTATTCGTCGCAGATGCCCTGAAGGGCCACCCAGTCATTGTCCGCCAGCACCGGGGCCAGCGGTGGGGCGGCTTGGGTGCCCTCGGCCGCAACCAGACCGTTTTCGCGCAGGGCCCGGGTCAGGCGAGCTTCGTCCACGGGGGCTTCCTCGCCCTGCAGGATCCGCGTGCCATAGCCCGACAGCGCCTTGCGCGGCATGTTCCCGGTGGTCAGCAATTGGAAGGTAGCACCAAGACCTGCATAGCGCAGCGCCTCGACCAGAGGGTCGCGCTGGCCGGAACGGATCCGTTCGGCCAGCACAGCCCGCGACAGGGCCGCAGGATCGTCCCGGGCCAGCATCGGCGCGCCCACCACGATGATCCGCCCCGGCAGATGGCGCGTGTCGGCCAACCCCTGGGGGACGACGACCAACTCACCCCCGCCCGTTCCCATGAGGCGTTCCGAAAGGCGCCCCAGCGCCGCAAGCCCTTCGGTCCCCGCGCAAGGCTGCCCGGTCGAGCGCGCCACATCGGCCAGCACCGTGCGCCCGATCTCGGCCCGCTTGCTCATCGGCAGGACCGAGGCGGTGTGTTCGACCAGCACTCCCGGCAGCACCAGCACCGCCACGGCCAGAACCCCCGTCAGGACCGTGGTCAGGATCGCCCGGCGCAGTCGGCCGGGATGCGGCTGGCGGGCGGCGATCAGACGATGGACCTTGCCGATGGCCGCGATCATCAGGTCGTCCGAAAGCTCCAGCTCCTCCGGTGCGTCGTCGCTGGGGGCGTAGATGGCGGGGCGGACCCCGGGGTTGCGGCGTTCGACCGCGGGCAGCGACCAATGCGCCAGCGGCCGCAGGCTGCGCGGGTCCGCGATCATCAGCGTCGCATCGCCGAACGACACCAGAACTTCGCGCCTTTGGGACTGCGGGTCGTCGCGCCACAGGCCCATGCATTCCAGCCGCTGATATTCGGAAAGTGCCGTCATGGGCCGGAGAGCGCTGCCTTTACCAGAACAGGGCCGACCATATCCGAAGCCCCGCGCGGGAACAATGCACCCTGCATCGCAGGGGCCCTTGTCCGAAAGGGACATTCTCGGTCCCAAGGGTCGCAATCAGGCGCGAAGCCCCGCCGGGGGTTGCGTTCTCTGGCCGGAGCTTTCAAGGATCCGCGCCATGACCACCTTCGATGCCAGCGCCGCCCCGCAGAACCGAACCCTGGCCGCATTGGGCGGCATCCTTGTCTATGCCGCCCTGGTGGGTTTTGCGGACAACTACGTCAAGGTGATCGCCGCCGAGGCGGGCCTCTGGCAGTTCCACGCCACGCGCAGCCTGATGATCTTTGGCCTGATCGCGCTGGTCGCGCTGCCCCTGCGGCTGCGGCTGCGGCCGGTGAATCCGCGGGCTGTCGTGGCGCGGAGCCTGGTCCACGGCACGGCGATCTTGTTCTATTTCGGCAGCCTGGCCTTCCTGCCGGTGGCGGTGGTGGCGGCGGGGCTGTTCAGCGCCCCGATCTTCGTGCTGCTTCTGTCGCGTTTCGTCTATCATCAACGGATTGGCCCTTTCCGCGTTGCGGCCGTCGCCATCGGATTCCTGGGCGTGATTCTGGTCCTGGGTCCGACCGAGGGCGAGGTGCGGGGGCTGGCGACCCTGTTGCCGGTGCTGGCGGGGGCTCTTTATGCCATGGGAAACGTCGCCACACGGCAATGGTGCGCCGTCGAAAGCGCCGAGACGCTGACGGCGGGCTTCTTCCTGGCGTTGGGGATCATCGGTCTGGTCGGGATGGCGGTGCTGGCCGTCTGGCAGCCGGCCGTCCCCGAAGGGGCCCAGGGCTTCCTTCTCCGGGGCTATGTTTCGCCGACGCGCACCTTCCTTCTGTGGACCTTCGTGCAGGCGGCCGCGTCGCTTCTGGGTGTGGGGCTCATGGTCAAGGCCTATCAGTTGGCCGAGGCCAGCCGCGTGTCGGTCTTTGAATACCTGATCCTGCCCATTTCAGCCTTCTGGACCTGGATCCTGTGGGACGAAGGACTGGGGACGCAGGCCGTCCTGGGGATGGCGCTGATCGTGGCGGCGGGCCTGGTCATCGCGCTCCGCGGCCGCTGAGCGCCGCCCGCCCTCACCCGCCGAAGGCTTTTCCCGTGCCGCGCTGCGTGCGCGATGCGCCGAAGCCGCCGCGTCGGGCCACATCGGCCTGTGTCATCGGGGGACGGCCCACGGTTGGCGCTGCGCGGGCGAAGTTGGCGGGCGCGACCTTCCCCTTGGCGTTGTTCGATGCAAAGGTCTGCTGGCCCGAAGGTGTGGTGTAGCCGCCGCCCCGGGTCGACAGAAGCGGCTGGCCGAAAACACCGCCGCGCGACAGCATGTTGCCGATCAGGAAGCCGGTCAGCAGCGGCATGAAGATGCCGCCCCCGCCGCCGGAGGGTGCCGCCACCGGATCGGGTCCGCATTTCCCTTCGCCATGTTCCTGTTCGCACAGCGCCTGAGAGTCATAGCGCGGTGCGGTTTCGCGATAGTCGGCCTCGGCCGCGGCGAACTGCGTCCGGCAATCGGCCTCGGTAAACCAGATGCCGTTTTCCTTCGCCCCGGCCAGACAGCTTTGCAGGTCCGGGAAGCTTTGCGCATCGACCCGTTCCTCCTGGCAGGCGGAAAGGGTCATCGCCGTCGCCCCGGCCAGGAACAGCGACGCGCGGGTGGAGCGTTTGCGACGGCGCGCAGGTGAAAGGTGCGTCGGCATGCCGGTTCAGTCCCGCAGGTAATGCGGCTTGAACCGCGACAGGTTGTTGGTGATCCGCGCACGATCTTCGCGCAGGCCCATCCCGGCGCAGGTCTGGCCGATGATCCAGGTGCCGATCACCGGATAGAAGCCCTGCATCTGGGGCAGGGGCGCCAGCGCCTGGACGATCATCGGATGATGGGAATAGCGGTCGTCCTTCACGCTGTCGGTGACGGACCCGCCCTCGACGATGGAAATGCCCGCCCCCTCGCGCGAGAACAGCGGTTTCAGCACATGCCCCCGCGCCAGATCGGCCTCCGCCACCTCAAGCGCGCGCGCCACCTCGGGCGAGGGGGCGGCGAGTTCGGCGGCGAAGAAGGCGGGCAGCAGGTTCGGATGGCCCGGCTCCAGTTCCCAGAGCAGCGGCAGAAGGCCCTTGTTCGACAGGACGGCCTTCCAGGGCGGTTCCAGAAAGCGGGCCCCGGACGAGGCGAGGTGCGCCGCGAAGTCGTCGCGCAGCATGTCTTCCCACGGGTACAGCTTGAACAGGGTGCCGATCACCCGGCTTTCGCCGTCGGCGAACTGGCCTTCCCCGGTCACGCCGATGTCCGACAGGTCGACGAAGTGCGCACCCAGCTTCGCCTCGCGCGCGGCCCAGGCCAGCGCCTCGACCGTGGCGTAGTCTTCGGGGTTGTCGCGGTCGGCGGCGAAATGGATGTCGGTGCCGCGATGGAAGATTTCGGTAAAGCGTTCGGTCAGCGCCTCGTGGATCGAATTGAACTGGTCATCCAGCGGCGACAGCACCCCCGCGGCCTGCTGTTCTTCGAACCACAGCCACTGGAACGAGGCGGATTCGTAAAGCGACGTTGGCGTATCCGCGTTGTATTCCAGCAGCTTGGCGGGCCCTGTTCCATCGTAGGACAGATCGAAGCGGCCATAAAGCTCGGGGTCGCCCTGGCGCCAGCTGTCGCGCAGGAAATCCCAGTGTTCGGGCGGAATCGCCAGCCGCGTCAGCCATTCTTCGGACGACAGCGCCACCGTGACCGCCTCGCGGCACAGCGCGTGAAGGGCGGTCGACGGGTCTTCCAGGCAGGTCTCGACCTCGCGCAGGGAAAATTCATAGGCGCTGGTTTCGTCCCAATAGGGTTCGCCATGCATCTCGGCGAAGGTGAAGCCAAGTGCCGTTGCGCGGTCGCGCCAGCCGGGGCGTTCGGGAAGGGTGACTTTGCGCATCGGAGGCTCCTCTTTCCCAAGGTGTGGACAAGGGGGATGCCGTCGTCAAGCAGCCTTCACCCGGAGGGGGCCGTGCGCGGCGGGAAATCGGCGGGGCCGGCCCATGGCCTGTGCTGGCCCCGCCGGGGCGTCAGGCGGCCTGTCGCGCCCCGGGACCGAAGCGGCCGTAGAAGCTGTCCCCCGTGGCGGCAATGTCGCGCAACAGGGCCGGCGCCCTGAAGCGGGGTCCGAACCTCGCCTCAAGCGCGTCGCAGAGCACAACGGCGCGCGCCGCACCCAGGATATCGAGCCATCCGAACGGTCCACCCGACCAGGGCGCAAAGCCCCATCCCAGGATCGCACCCACGTCGCCTTCGCGGATGTCGGTCAGCACCCCGTCCTCCAGCGCGCGGACGGCTTCCAGAACCTGTGCCATCAGCAGGCGCTGCTGCACCTCGGTCACGTCGGGCTGCGCACCCGCCAGGGGATACTTTTCCCCCAGTCCCGGCCACAGGCCTTCGCGCTTGCCCGTCGCGTCATAGGCGTAAAAGCCTGCGCCCGCCTTCTTTCCCGCCCGACCCTGATCGACCATCCAGAACAGCACGTCATCGACCGCATCGTCGGGATAGTCCGCCCCCAGCGCCGCCTGCGTCGCCCGCGCAATCTTCACCCCCAGATCCAGCGAGGTTTCATCCACCAGTTGCAGCGGCCCCAGCGGCATCCCCACCAGTCGCGCGGCGTTCTCGACCAGCGCCGGGGCCACGCCTTCGGCCACCATGCGGATCCCTTCGTTGATGTAGGGGATGATGCAGCGGTTGGCGTAGAAGAAGCGCGCGTCGTTCACCACGATCGGCGTCTTGCGGATCTGGCGCACGAAGTCCAGCGCCTTGGCCACGGCGAGATCGCCCGTGTCGCGCCCACGAATGACCTCGACCAGCATCATCTTGTCCACCGGGCTGAAGAAATGGATCCCGATGAATTGCGCGGGCCGGGCGCTGGCGACGGCCAGTTCGGTGATCGGCAGCGTCGAGGTATTGGTGGCGAAGATCGCGCCCGAGGGGATCGCCGCCTCGGCCCGTCGCGTCACCTCGGCCTTGACGGCCATGTCCTCGAACACCGCCTCGACGATCAGGTCACAGCCCGACAGCGCCGCGTAATCCGTGGTGGCCAGGATCCGTGCCAGCACCTCGGCCTTCTTTTCGGGCGTCGATTTCCGGCGGCTGATCGCCTTGTCCAGCAAGGCTTCGGAATGCGCCTTGCCCCGGTCCGCGGCGGCCTGGCTTGCGTCGATCAGCACGACCTCGATCCCGGCCCCGGCGGCAACATAAGCAATCCCGGCGCCCATCATTCCGGCGCCAAGAACGCCCAGCTTTCGCACCTTCTGATCGGGCACTTTCGGACGGTTCGCACCCTTCTCCAGCGCCTCCTTGTTGATGAACAGGGAACGGATCATCGCGCCGGACGACGGGTTCATCAGCACATGGGTGAACCACCGCGCCTCGATCTTCAGGGCGGTATCAAAGGGCACCAGCGCCCCTTCATAAACGGCCGACAGCAACGCCTTTGCCGCCGGATAGACGCCTTGCGTCTTGCCGTTCACCATCGCGCTTGCCCCGACGAAGGTCATGAAGCCCGCCGGGTGATAGGGCGCGCCGCCCGGCATCCTGTAGTCCTTCCGGTCCCAGGGCTTGACCAGATCGGCGTCCGTTGCCGCCAGAACCCAGGCGCGGGCGGCGCCCAGGGGATCGGCGACCACGTCGTCAATCAGGCCTGCGGCCTTTGCAGCCTTCGGATCGGACAGCTTGCCCTCCAGCAGGAAGGGCGCCGCCATCATCGGCCCCAGCTTGCGCGCCAGGCGCGTCGTGCCGCCGCCGCCCGGAAAGATGCCGATTAGGATTTCCGGCAGGCCGATCTTCGCCTTGGGATTGTCGGCGGCGAAGATGCGGTGGCAGGCCAGCGGCAGCTCCAGCCCGATGCCAAGCGCAGTGCCGGGCAGGGCGGCGGCGATGGGCTTCGCGCCCTTCAGCGTCTTCGGGTCCATCCCCGCCCGCTCGATCTTGCGCAACACGCCGTGCATCCGCATCACGCCGTCAAAGATCCCCTGCGCGCCGCCCTGGTCGCGCATCGCGGCAATGACGTTCAGGTCCATCCCGCCGGCGAAATCCACCTTCCCCGAGGTGATGACCACCCCCTTCACCGCAGGATCGGCCAGCGCGCGGTCAATATGGCCGTCAAGCTGGGCAAAGCCCTGCAAGGACATGACGTTCATCGACTTGCCCGGCACGTCCCAGGTGATGACGGCTACCCCATCGGTGCCCATCGCATAGGTGAAATCGGTCATGCGTCTTCTCCCTTCGGGGCGGTCTCACGCGGGCCGGTCCAGTCGCTGCCATCCTTGTAGGTATAGCGGGTCTTTCCGCCCTCGATGTGCAGGACCAGATCGACATCGGAATAGGTGGCGGTTTCGGAAGCGGCCTTGGTGCCGACGACCAGAAACCGCGCCTCGGCACCGCTGCGATTGATGAAATGATGGCCATCCGGGCTGCCGGCAGGGAAGGCGGCGCAATCGCCCGCCCGCATCACCGTTTCGCCCGCGTCCTGCACCAGAACACATTCGCCTTGCGTCACCATGACGAATTCATCCTCGGCCCGGTGCCAGTGGCGCAAGGACGACAGCGCGCCGGGTTCCAGGATCACAAGGTTCGCGCCGAACTGCGTGAGGCCCCCCAAATCCCCCAGCCGCAGAGAGGACCGCCCCTTCATCATCGCGGCATAGGGTTCGGGATAGATCGAGCCGGTCTTGACCGGCGCCCTGTCAAGATCGAGCTTCGGCATCTCAAACCCTTTCGATGATCGTTGCCGCACCCATGCCGCTGGCGATGCAGAGCGTGGCCAGCCCGACGGTCTTGTCGCTGCGCTCAAGCTCATCCAGAAGCGTGCCGATCAGGATGGCCCCGGTCGCGCCCAGCGGATGGCCCATCGCGATGGCGCCACCATTGACGTTGACAAGCGACGGATCCACGTCGAAGGCTTGCTGGAACCGCAGCACGACCGAGGCGAAGGCTTCGTTCACCTCGAACAGGTCGATGTCGGAAATCGCCATGCCGCTGTCGCGCAGGATCCTTTCCGTCACGGGGACCGGCCCCGTCAGCATGATTGTGGGATCGGTGCCGATCCTGGCCGTGGCGCGGATCCGGGCGCGGGGCTTCAGGCCCTGGGCGCGCCCGAATTCGGCGTTCCCGACCAGCACCGCCGCCGCCCCGTCGACGATGCCGCTGGAGTTTCCGGCGTGGTGGATATGTTCGATCCGTTCCAGGTGCGGATATTTCATCAGCGCGACCCTGTCGAAGCCCGGCATCGCCTCTCCCATGTCCTTGAAGGCGGGCTTCAGCGCGGCCAGTGTCTGGGCCGTCGTCTCGGGGCGCAGGTACTCGTCGCGCTCAAGGATGGTCAGGCCGTTCTGGTCAAGGACCGGCACGATGGACCGCTGAAACCGCCCCTCGGCCCAGGCCGCCGCTGCCCGCCGCTGCGATTCCACCGCCAGCGCATCGGCCTGCTGGCGCGTGAAACCGAATTCGGTGGCGATCAGGTCCGCAGAAATGCCCTGCGGCACGAATCCGGCCTTCATCGCCAGGCTGGGGTCCACCGCAATGGCCGCGCCGTCGCTGCCCATCGCAACGCGGCTCATCATCTCGACCCCGCCGGCGATATAGGCCCGGCCCGCGCCGCCGCGGATCTGGTTGGCGGCCAGGTTCACCGCCTCCATCCCGCTGGCGCAGAAGCGGTTGATCGAAAGGCCGGGGATGGACTGGTCCAGATCGGACAGCAGCACGGCCGAACGTGCAAGGCAGCCGCCCTGTTCGCCAACCTGCGTGACATTCCCCCAGATCACATCCTCGATCGCCGCGCCCTCGATCCCGTTGCGCGACTTCACCGCATTGAGCAGCCGCGCCGAAAGCGCCACCGAGGTCACCTCGTGCAGCGCGCCGTCCGGGCGGCCCTTGCCCCGGGGGGTTCTTGCCGCGTCGTAGATGAAGGCGTCCGTCATGGTTCCTCCTCAGGTCCGGTCAGGTGGCGTGCCGGGCCTTGGTCAAAGGGATGCCGCCGGGGCAGCTTCCTCTGCCGCCCGGCCGTAAGGATTTGCGCAAGGAAGAAGGCCAAACGTCACCCTTGCGCTGAGATGCTTCCGGCGTGCGACCGGCTGGAGGGTCGATGACCGCCAAAGGGACTCCATCGGCGATGGCAGGCCCAGTCGCGCCGCCGCGTGGCCCATCAGGGCGCAGGTTTCCGGCTTCTTCCGTGTCCAGATCCTCATCCGCCCTCTCCTCGTCGCGGTCCGTCAGGCCTTTCGTGCCTCGAGCTCTGCCTTGAACAGCCGCAGTCGGTGCGTCAGGTTCGTGTGATCGATGACCGAGCCGAAATGTTCGAACAGGAAGGTCAACGCCTCGTCCTGTGTGATCCCGGCTTCCGTCGCGAACTGGCCAAGTTTGCGGTGCGCGTCATTGGTCAGCGCAACGGGAAAGCGGCGGGTCAGGCGCAGGCGTTTGGGCATCGGTCCTTCCTCGGTCTGGAGTGTTGCGGGCAGTCTAGAACGCTTCGGCCGGCAGGGCCATGACATCACCGGGTCCCGAGGTGATCCGCGCCAGATGCAGGGCCGTCGCGGGAAGCTGGCGGGCCATGTAATAGCGCCCCGTGGCGATCTTCGCCTTGTGGAAGGCAGGGTCATCCGTCCCTGTCTCCAGCGCCGCGTACGAGGCCTTCGCCATCCGTCCCCACATCAGGCCCAGGCAAACGTGGCCGAAGAGGTGCATGAAGTCGTAGGAACCGGCCAGCGCCGCATCGGGGGTCTTCATCCCGTTCTGCATGAAGTACGTTACAGCCGCCTGAAGATCCTTCGACGCCGCCTTCAGCGGGTCAAGGAAGCCGGTCTTCAGTGCCTCATGGCCATCGTTCTCCGCGATGAACTCCTTCACGATCCCGAAGAAGGCCATCATCGGTTTGCCGCCCTCGGCCGCCAGCTTGCGCCCCACCAGGTCCAGCGCCTGGACCCCGTTTGCGCCTTCGTAGATCATCGTGATCCGGGCATCGCGCGCAAACTGCGACATGCCCTGCTCCTCGACATAGCCATGGCCGCCCCAGACCTGTTGCGCCTCGGCCGCCATCTGGAAGCCCTTGTCGGTCTGGAATCCCTTGATCACCGGCGTGAGCAGAGAGATCAGACCTTCGGCCCCCGCATCGCCCGACCGGTGGCTGGCGTCAATCAGCGATGCCCCCCAAAGGGTCAGCGCCCGGGCCCCTTCCAGGAAGGAACGCTGGTCCATCAGGCTTCGGCGGATGTCGGGATGGACGATCAGCGGGTCGGCCGGGCCCGCCGGATTGGCGGGCCCGGTCGCCGCGCGGCCCTGAAGCCGTTCCCGCGCATAGGCGGCGGCATTCTGGTAGGCGGGCACCGCGACCGCATAGCCCTGAAGCCCGACGCCCAGCCGCGCTTCGTTCATCATGGTGAACATGGCGCGCATCCCCTTGTGCAGGTCGCCCAACAGCCAGCCGGTTGCGCCATCGTAGTTCATCACGCAGGTGGCATTGCCGTGAATGCCCATTTTCCGTTCGATCTTGCCCACGGACACCGCATTGCGTTCCCCCAGGGTACCGTCCGCGTTCACCAGGAATTTCGGCACGATGAACAGGCTGATGCCCTTCGTGCCTTCGCCCCCGCCGGGCGCCTTCGCCAGGACCAGGTGGATGATGTTCCGGGCCATGTCGTGATCGCCCGCCGAAATGAAGATCTTCTGGCCGGTGATGCGATAGCTGCCATCGGCCTGCGGCTCGGCCCGGGTGCGCAGCAGGCCCAGGTCGGTCCCGCAATGGGGTTCGGTCAGGTTCATCGTGCCGGTCCAGTCCAGACGGACCATCGGGGGCAGATAGGTTTCCTTCTGCGCATCGGTCCCGTGGGCCAGGATGGCCGAGATCGCACCGTGGGTCAGGCCCTGATACATGTTGAAGGCCATGTTGGCGGACACGAACATCTCGCCCACGGCGGTATAAAGCACATAGGGCATGGCCTGCCCTCCCAGTTCTTCGGGCAGGTCAAGGCCGTTCCAGCCGCCGTCGCGCATCGCCGCGAAGGCGCCGGAAAAGCCCGGGGGCGTCCGGACGGTGCCGTTTTCCAGCCGGCAGCCTTCCGCATCGCCCACCGCATTCAGCGGCGCCAGCACCTCGGCCGCCAGCCGGCCCGCTTCCTCCAGGATCGGCGCGGTCGTCGCCGGGTCCAGATCGCCGTAGCCGGGAACCGGCATCTGCGACACCTTCAGCACGTCATGAAGGACATAGTGCAGGTCGCGGATGGGCGGGGTGTAGCTGGGCATCGGGTTCCTCCTCCGGCGTTCGGTCGACGCGGTTCAGGCCGCGGGCAATTGTTCCCTGGACTTACGCTGCGCAGTCTCCTGGGCCTCGGCCCGGGCGATTTCCTGCGCCAGTTCCGTGATCGTCTGGTCCAGCTCGGCCCGCTGGGCCTTCATCGTGGCAAGCCGCTCTCGCGCCAGGGCCAGCGTGCGGTTCAGTTGCGCGGTGCCCTGTTCGTCCATGCCATACATGTCCAGCAACTGGCGGATGTCCTCCAGGCTGAAGCCGAACCGCTTGCCGCGCAGGATCAGGGTCAGCCGCGCGCGGTCGCGGCGGGTGAAAAGACGCTTCTGGCCGTTGCGGATGGGGCTAAGCAATTCCTTGGCTTCATAAAACCGCAAGGTGCGCGGCGTCACGCCGAAGCTGTCGCACATCTCGCGGATGGTCATCGTCTGATCCGTCATAATCTCTTGTGCCTCTACAGGACGTTAATGCCCTTCGCATGGCAGATCGGTCCCTTGAAGCGAGCTTACAAGCGAAGCTGACGTGTGCGTCACCGTAACGTCACGTCACGCGACCAGGTGACGTAATGTCCGCAAATGCTTGGCTTCGGCGAAGCAATTTTCGATCCCTGTTTCCGCGCAGGGCGGCGCGGATCAATCCCGAAGCGAGGCTTCGGTTTCGTCCCGCAGCGCCTTCAGGTCGCGGATGGTATCATCCAGTTCGGCACGTTGCCGCCGCAGGACTTCCAGTTGGCGATCAGCGTGTTCGATCCAGATCCGGTACTGGCTTTCGGTGCCTTCGCGTTCATAGATCTCAAGCCACTGGCGCAGGTCTTCGAGGCTGAAGCCGAAGCGGCGGCCGCGCAGGATCAACTTCATCCGCGCCATTTCGCGCGGCCCGTAGAAGCGGGCGCGACCCTCGCGGTCGGGCTGGAGAAGCTCGATGTATTCGTAATAGCGCAGGGTCCGCGGGGTGACATCGAAGCGTTCGCACATCTCCTTGAACGTGATGCGGTTGCTCCCGGGCATGGGCCTTCTGCTTTCCTTCCGTGGGCGAATGCGGGCAAGGTAGCGGCCTTGGTGCAGCGATACAACGTCCGACCGGTGCGGCCGAGCGGGATTTATCTTCGGGAAATCAGGGCGTGCCGGGGCAGGCGCGCGGGGTGCGGGCTTGCATGCGGCGGATCGAGGGGGCAGTTTCGCGGGAGCATCAAGGCGGACCGAAAAGGGAAATGCAGCCATGACGGAAAACCCGCGGGCCGAGGCCGTACGCGCAACCTTTGCCCAGATCCCGCAGGTGGCGGCGCTGGGCATCGTGATCGAGGAACTGTCCGAAGGGGTCGCGCGGATGACCATGCCCTACGACCCGCAGCTTGTCGGCGATCCGGCGACCGGCGTGATGCATGGCGGCGCGGTCTCGACCCTTCTGGACAGTTGTTCGGGGGCAGCCGTCGGCTGTCATCCGCAGGCCACCGGCCAGACGGCGACCATCGACCTGCGCATCAACTACATCCGCCCCGCGGCGCCGGGCCAGGCCATCACCGCGCGGGCGCATTGCTACCATGTCACGCGGTCCTTCGCCTTCATCCGTGCGACCGCCCATGATGAAGACACCAGCCTGCCGGTGGCCGAGGCAGTCGGCACCTTCACCTTCAACGCCGAACCCCAGGTGGAAGCATGACCCGCGCCCCCGAACCGGTCCAGGTCGTCAAGCAGCGCCGCGATGCCGCCTTGCAGGCGATGGTGGACGGCGTGCCCTACATCCGCTTCCTTGGCATCCACTTCGAACGCCGCGGCGATGAGCTGACGGGCATCCTGCCCTATTCCCACCATCTGATCGGCAATCCATTCCTGCCCGCCTTGCACGGCGGCGTCACCGCGGCGTTCCTGGAGGTGACCGCGATCATCGGCCTCAGCTGGTCGATGATCTGGGAGGATCTCGAGGCGGGGCGGCTGGATCCCTCATCGCTCAGCCCGCAGAACATGCCGCGCCTGCCCAGGACCATCGACATGTCCGTCGATTATCTGCGGTCGGGACTGCCGCGCGATGCCTATGCGCGGGCGCGGGTGAACCGGTCCGGCCGCCGCTACGCCAGTGTCTTCGTCGAGTGCTGGCAGGATAATCGCGCACGGCCCTTCGCGCAGGCGACCGGGCATTTCACCATGCCCACTCCGATGCCGCGTCCCGGCGAATGACGGGGCGCGCCGAAGCGATCGGGCACGCCCGCGTGTTGCGGATCGCGGTGCCGATCGTTTTGTCGAACGCCACGGTGCCCCTTCTGGGTGCGGTCGATACCGGCGTGATCGGGCAGATGGGTGAAGCGGCGCCCATCGGCGCGGTCGGTCTGGGGGCGGTGATCCTGGCGTCGCTCTACTGGGTGTTCGGCTTCCTGCGGATGGGAACCTCGGGGCTGGTGGCACAGGCGCGCGGCGCCGGGGACGATGCCGAGGAATCCGCAGTCCTCGTCCGGGCGCTGCTGATCGCGGCGGGGGCGGGAGTGGCCTTCATCCTGGGCCAGTCGTTCCTGTTTCGCGCCGCCTTCCAGATCGCCCCCGCCAGTGCCGGGGTCGAGGATCTGGCGCGGCATTACCTCTCGCTCCGGATCTGGGGCGCGCCGGCGACGATCGGGCTTTATGCTGTCACCGGCTGGCTGATCGCGGTCGAACGGACGCGCGGCGTCCTGCTCCTGCAACTCTGGATGAACGGCGTGAACATCGCGCTGGATCTGTGGTTCGTGCTGGGGCTGGACTGGGGCGTCGGCGGCGTGGCCAGCGCCACGCTGATTGCGGAATGGACGGGACTGGGGCTTGGGCTCTGGCTCTGCCGGGCGGCCTTCGCGGGCGGCGTCTGGCGCAACGGTGCGCGGATCCTCGACCGGGAGCGGCTGATGCGAATGGCGCGTGTCAACTCCGACATCATGATCCGGTCGGTCGTGCTTCAGGGCAGTTTCACAACCTTCGTCTTTCTGGGGGCCCGTTTCGGTGACGTGACGCTGGCCGCAAACCAGGTGCTGATGCAGTTCCTGGAGATCACGGCCTATGCGCTGGACGGTTTTGCCTTCGCCGCCGAGACGCTGGTGGGGCAGGCGGTGGGCGCGCGGGTGGCGGCGGATGTGCGGCGGTCTTCCGTGCTAACCGCGAAATGGGGGATGGGCGGGGCGCTGGTGCTGGGCCTGGCCTTCTGGCTGGGCGGACCGGCGATCGTCGCGCTGATGGCCCCGGCCCCCGAAGTGCAGGCGACGGCGCGGGACTTCCTGCCGTGGGTGGCGCTGGCCCCGGTCATCGGCATCGCAAGCTGGATGTTCGACGGCATCTTCATCGGCGCGACCCTGACGCGCGAGATGCGCAATGCCATGCTGGTATCGGTTCTGGTCTACGCCGCAGCCCTTGTGGTTCTGGTCGGCGCCTTCGGCAACCACGGGCTCTGGGCCTCGCTCATGGTGCTGAACGCGGCGCGGGGGTTGACCATGGCGCGGCTATATCCCCGCGCCGAAGCGGCCGCGGGCATGGCGCCCACGATGTGACCGGACCTGCGACGGGACCAGTCTGGCAACGCGATCAGAACAGTGCCAGCACCGCCTCGGGCGGGCGGCCAAGGGCGGCGCGGTCGTTCCGGATGACCACGGGCCGCTCGATCAGGCGCGGGTGCGTGGCCATGGCGGCGATCAGCGTCTGTTCGGGCAGGTCGGGTTGCAGGCCAAGTTCCGCGGCCAGCGGCTCTTTCCAGCGCAGCAGGGCCCCGGCGGGGCGGTCCATCGCGCGCAGGACGAAGGCGATTTCGTCCGCGTCGGGCGGGTCTTGCAGGTACAGCCGCACAATCGGCTGGATCCCCTGTTCGTGCAGCAGTTCCAGCACCCTGCGCGAGGTCGAGCACCGCGGGTTGTGCCAGATCACCACCTCGGTCACAGCCAATCCTCCCGCGCGACGCCGACCGCTTCGGAAACGTTCGAAAACCCGTCCCGTTCCAGAAGCGCGTCCAGCCCGCGGGCGATGTCGGCCGCCAGGCTGAGCCCGCCCCAGACCAGAGCCGAATACATCTGCACGGCGGAGGCGCCGGCCTGGATCTTGGCATAGGCATGTTCGGCGCTGGAAATCCCGCCGACGCCGATAAGGGGCATCCGCCCTTCGGTCAGCAGCGACAGCCGCGCCAGCACCTTGGTCGACAGCGTGAACAGCGGCGCGCCGGACAGCCCGCCGGTTTCCCGCGCCAGGGGGCTGCGCAGCATGTCGCGGCCCAGCGTCGTGTTGGTGGCGATGATCCCGTCGATCCGCCGCTCCAGCGCCACATGCGCCACATCCTCCAGTTCGGCCGGGGTCAGGTCCGGCGCGATCTTCAGGAACACAGGGATGCGCAGGTGCGCACGGCCCCGCGCCGCCAGCACCCCGGTCAGCAGTTCCGACAGCGCCGCCTTGCCCTGAAGGTCGCGCAGCTTTTCGGTGTTGGGAGAACTGACGTTGACCGTGACGAAATCGACATGCGGCCCTGCGATGCCGAGAACGGTGGCGAAATCGGCGGCGCGGTCGGCGCTGTCCTTGTTGGCGCCGAGGTTCAGTCCCACCGGCACGGCGCGATCGGCCTTCGCCAGCCGCGTGGCGATCACCTTGGCCCCATCGTTGTTGAAGCCGAAGCGGTTGATGACGCCCCTGTCCTCGGGCAGTCGGAACAGGCGCGGACGCGGATTGCCGGACTGCGGGCGGGGCGTGGCGGCCCCCACCTCGATGAAGCCGAAACCCGACCGCGACAGGGGCGCGACGGCCTGGGCGTTCTTGTCGTAACCGGCGGCCAGACCCACAGGGTTGGGCAGCGCAAGCCCCGCGACTTCGGTCCGCAGGCGCGACGATGTCACGGGCCCCGGCGCGGGCGCCAGCCCAAGGGACAGGGCGCGGATCGACAGGCCATGCGCGCGTTCGGGGTCCAGGCGATGCAGCACCGCCAGCGCCGCGCGTTCGGTCAGCGTCATATCACGCCCTCGGGAAAGATGTGGCCGGTGGCGCCCAGCGGCAGCGACTTGTCCCAGATCACCTCGTCCAGCCCCAGCGGCCGGTACAGGTGCGGGAACAGTTGCCCACCGCGCGACGGCTCCCACCAAAGGGCGGGCCCCAGCCGATCGGCTTCGACCGCGACCAGCACCAGGTTGGCCTCGGTCGCGAAATGCCGGGCGGCGGTTTCCACCACCTGGGTCGAGGTCGAGAAGTGGATGAAACCGTCGGCAAGATCGACAGGCGCGCCTGCGGTCTGACCCGCGGCGCGGAAGGCGTCCCATTCGGGGCGGCGCAGGATCTTGAAGATCAACATGACCACGGTCATGCCCCCAAAGCGGCATCGGGTCAATGGTCGCGGCCCGCCGTGTCATGGTTTCTTGGTTTGACCTCGGCGCAGCGACAGAGCAGGCTGGACCCATCCTGGACCGATGGGAGACATTTTCATGCCCGCATCAATGCCTTGCCGCCTGATGACCCGCCTTGCCGGCGCGGCGCTTCTGCTGACCGCAGCGCTTCCCGCCCTGGCCGAGCCGGTGAAGATCACCTTCCTGGGGATTGGCGACATCTACAACTTTGCCGAAGAGGACGGCCGCGGCGGTTTTGCGCGGCTGAACGCCGTGGCGCGGGCCGAACGCGCCGCCAATCCGAACACGCTTTACCTTTTCGATGGCGACATGCTCTCGCCCTCGCTGTTGTCCGGATTTGACAAGGGCCAGAACACCATCGACCTGACCAACATCGTCCCCTTCGACCTGGCGGTCCCCGGCAACCATGAATTCGACTTCGGACCCGAGAATTTCCTCGAAAAGATGAAGGCGTCGAAATACCCTTGGGCCGCGATCAACATCACCAACGCCGATGGCGCACCCATCGACGGCCTGGGCGGTGTTACCGTGAAAGAGGTCGCGGGCCTGAAGATCGCGCTGATCCCGGTGGCGCAGGACAGTTCTCCGCAGACCTCCACGACGGGCGACCTGAAGTTCCTGCCCACCGTCGACACCGCCATCGCCGCCGCCCAAACGGCGCGCAAGGACGGCGCGGACCTGGTGGTGGGCGTCGTGCAGACCGACATGTCGAACGACCGAAAGCTGATCGCCAGCCACGCGTTCGACCTGATCCTGTCGGGCGACGACCATTCCTACGCCACCGCTTATGACGGGGTGACGGCGTATGTCGAGACCTCGATCGACGGGCAGTTCCTGTCGCCGGTCGACCTGATGGTCACGGTCGAGGAAAAGGACGGCAAGCGCGAGGTGTCCTGGGTGCCGAACTTCCGCTTCATCGATACCGCCGCCATCCAGCCGGACCCGGAGACGCAAGGCAAGGTCGATGAATTCGCCAAGACGCTGGACACCAGCCTGAACGTCGAGATCGGCATCACCGAAAACGCCCTCGATTCGCGCCGCAACATCGTTCGGACCGAGGAATCGGCCATGGGGAACCTGATCGCCGACGCCATCCGCGCCGCGACCGGGGCCGACATTGCGATTGCCAACGGCGGCGGCATCCGGGGCGACACCACCTATGACGCCGGGCGCAAGCTGACCCGCCGCGACATCCTGACCGAGCTGCCCTTCGGCAACAAGACGGTGCTGACCGAACTGCCGGGCGCGCAGGTGCTGGCGGCGCTGGAAAACGGTGTGAGCCAGGTCGAGAAGGGCGCAGGGCGCTTTCCGCAGGTGTCGGGACTGACCTTCACCTTCGACCGCAGCGCGCCCGCCGGTTCGCGGGTGTCCGAGGTCAAGGTGGACGGACAGCCGCTGGACCCGAACAAGGTCTACAAGCTGGCCACCAACGATTACATCCTGGGTGGCGGCGACGGTTACGCGGCCCTGGGCGGCGGCAAGGTGCTGATCGACGCGGGCAACGGCAACCTGATGGCGAATGACGTGATCGACTACATCACGAAGGCCGGCAAGGTGACGGCCAAGGTCGAGGGCCGCATCACCATCCTGGGTAAGTAACGGCGTCCGGGCGGGGCAGGGCCGCTGGCCCGCCCGGGGCCTTCCGTTGCGGCTTTGTTGCGCCTGGGGACTTGCGCATCTGGTCCGCGTGACGATATAGAGCAGCCTGCGCGGGCGTTGTGTAATGGTAAGACCCTTGCCTTCCAAGCAAGAGACGCGGGTTCGATTCCCGCCGCCCGCTCCATCCCCTTTCGTTAAGCGGTGTGCGATCACCCTTTTGGCAACGGCCTTGCCCCCCGCGAAGGCCCGGCCTAAACCCGCCCGTGGAGCATAAGCCCGGAGGCATTCATGGCGCGCAGGCCCGAAGTGGCGGTCGAGGACCGCGCGACATCGAGGAAGATCGGATCGCTCCGGTCGCTCTGGCCCTTCGTGCGGCCCTATCGGGGCCTGGCCCTGATGGCCAGCCTGGCCCTGGTCGCCACGGCAGCGATCAGCCTGACGCTGCCCCTGGCGGTGCGGCGCATCATCGACGGCTTCAACCAGGGCTTCGGCCTGCTGGACCAGTATTTCATGGCCGCGGTCCTGATCGCGGGCTTGCTCGCGCTGGGGACCGGCGCACGCTATTACCTGGTGACCCGGTTGGGCGAACGGGTGGTGGCCGACATCCGCAAGGCGGTCTTTGACCGTGTGATCGGAATGTCGCCCCGCTTTTTCGAACGGGTGATGACCGGCGAAGTGCTGTCCCGCATCACGACGGACACGACGCTGGTCCTGTCGGTGATCGGATCATCGGTCTCGGTGGCGCTGCGCAACCTTCTGATCTTCCTGGGTGGCTTCGTCCTGATGTTCTGGACCTCGCCCAAGCTGACGGGCCTTGCGCTGCTGCTGGTGCCGCTGGTTGTGGTGCCGATCGTCGTTCTGGGCCGGCGCCTGCGGCTGCTGTCGCGCGAAAACCAGGACTGGATCGCGCAATCCTCGGGCAATGCCGCCGAGGCGCTGAGTTCGGTCCAGACGGTTCAGGCCTTCACGCATGAAGGCGAAAGCCGCGGCGCTTTCGGCCAGATCACGGAAAAATCCTATCTGTCGGCCCTGACCCGGATCCGGGCGCGCGCGGTCATGACGGTGGTGGTGATCTTCCTGATCTTCGCCGGTGTCGTCGGCATCCTGTGGATCGGCGCGCGCGACGTGCGCGGCGGCGCGATGAGCACGGGCGATCTGGTGCAGTTCGTCATCTATGCCGTCATGGCGGCCGGGGCCGTGGGTGCGCTGTCCGAAATCTGGGGCGAGTTGCAGCGCGCGGCCGGCGCCACCGAACGGCTGGGCGAGTTGCTGGCCGTCACGGATGAAGTGCAGGATCCGGCCCGGCCCGTGCCCCTGCCACGGCCCGTCCGCGGCGAGATCACCTTCGACCGCGTGACCTTCCACTATCCGTCCCGGCCCGCACAATCGGCGCTGAACGACGTGACCCTGCGTGTCCGGCCCGGCGAAACGGTGGCGCTGGTCGGCCCGTCGGGCGCGGGCAAGACCACGGTGATCCAGCTTCTGCAACGCTTCTACGACCCCGACCGGGGCCAGGTGCGGATCGACGGGATCGACCTGCGCGACATGGCCCGCGACGATTTCCGTCGCGCCATCGCGCTGGTGCCGCAGGATCCGGTGATCTTCGCCGCCACCGCGCGCGACAACATCCGCTTCGGCCGCCCCGATGCATCCGAAGCCGAGGTGCAGGCCGCCGCGAAAGCCGCCGCCGCGCATGACTTCCTGACGGCGCTGCCGCAGGGCTATGACACCCAGGTGGGCGAACGGGGCGTCATGCTGTCGGGCGGGCAGAAGCAGCGCATCGCGCTGGCGCGCGCCATCCTGCGCGACGCGCCGATCCTGCTTCTGGACGAAGCGACCAGTGCGCTGGATGCCGAGAGCGAAGGCGCGGTCCAGCAGGCGGTGGAACGGCTGTCCCACAGCCGGACTGTCATCATCGTGGCGCACAGGCTGGCTACGGTGAAGAAGGCCGACCGGATCATGGTCTTCGAACAGGGCCGGATCGTCGCCGAAGGCACGCATGAGGCTTTGGTGGCGGAAGGCGGGCTTTATGCGCGGCTGGCGCGTCTGCAATTCACCGACGGCGCGCTGCCGGCGGTCGAGGAGGCAGAATGACAGGCTGATGACCTGGCCCATGAAACCCGTGCCGCCGGTCCGGCATTGTGTTTTCAACCCGGACCTGTCGTCCGGTTCATTGGCAAGGAGCCTCAGATGGGCGTGTGGGATTTTCTGAAGAATACCGGCAAGGAGCTGTTCGGCGGCGGCGGGGCCGAAGCGGCGGAGCCTGTCAAGCAGGAAGCGATCCAGAAGGAAATGAAGGACCTGGGCCTGGACACCACCGGGCTTGACCTGAAGGTCGCCGGCGACACCGTCGTCATCAACGGCAAGGCCGTCGACCCCGAGACCAAGGAAAAGGTCGTCCTGGCGGCGGGCAACGTCCAGGGTATCGCCAAAGTCCAGACCGACCACGACGAAGACGTCAAGGACGCGATCTTCCACACCGTGGAAAAGGGCGACACCCTGTCGGCCATTGCCAAGAAGACGCTGGGCAACGCCAACCGCTACAACGAGATCTTCGAGGCGAACCGCCCGATGCTGAGCTCGCCCGACCGGATCTATCCCGGCCAGGTGCTTCGCATCCCACGCGGCTGAGGCAGCGCCCTACCGCCATGGAAGGCGTGCCCGCCTGTCGGGCGCGCCTTTTTCTTGGCCGAAGTCTGCGCCTTGCCCTTGCCGCCGTCCCGCCAAGGCCGCATCGTCGGTTCCGTGACAGAACGGGCCGCGGGAAAGGCCCGCAGATCCGGGGAGGCGCCTATGGGGAAGTTCACATCCGTTGCGGACCGCGATGCGGTCGAGGCCGAAGGCCCCTATGCCGATCGCCACTTGCCCGTCACCCTTTATCAGTTCCTGACATCGACCCGGGACCGCTTTCCCGACCGGCCGGCCATCAGCTTCCAGCTGCTGTCGGGTCCCAACGATCGCGCCGAGACGCTGACCTGGCGCGCCCTTCATGCCCGCGTCACGCAGATGGCCAACCTGTTCCGGTCGCTGGGCGTGGGCGAGGGGGATGTGGTCGCCTACCTGCTGCCCAATTGCAGCGAAACCGGCGTGGTGCTGCTGGCGGGCGCGGTCGCGGGGCGGGTGAACCCGATCAATCCGCTGCTGGAACCCGACCAGATCGGGGCGATCCTGCGGGAAACCGGCGCGAAGGTGCTTGTGACGCTGAAGTCGTTCCCGCATTCGGACGTGGCGCAGAAGGCGGCCCGCGCCCTGGCCCAGGCGCCCGGCGTGACGACGCTGCTGGAGGTGGATCTGAACCGCTACCTTGGCTTTCCCAAGAACCTTGTCGTGCCGTTCCTGAGGCCGAAGAACCCGGTCACGCACAAGGCCACCATCCGTGACCTGAACGCCGCCACGGACAAGATGCCGGCCGACCGTCTGACCTTCGCCGACAGCACCGGCGACCGCATCGCGGCGCTGTTCCACACCGGCGGCACCACCGGGATGCCCAAGGTCGCGCAGCACAAGTATTCGGGCATGATCTACAACGGCTGGCTTGGCGGCACGCTCCTGTTCGACGAAACCGACGTGCTGATCTGTCCGCTGCCGCTGTTTCACGTCTTTGCGGCCTATCCGATCCTGATGTCCTGCATCGCCTGCGGCGCGCACATGGTCCTGCCCACCCCTGCAGGCTATCGGGGCGAGGGGGTGTTCGACAATTTCTGGAAGCTGATCGAACGCTGGAAGGTCAGCTTCGTCATCGCCGTTCCCACCGCCATTTCCGCCCTGATGCAGCGCCCGGTCGATGCCGACATCTCATCGCTCCGGATGGCGATTTCCGGTTCGGCGCCGCTGCCGCTGGAACTTTACCGCCGGTTCGAACAGGCCACCGGCGTGCAGGTCGCCGAGGGCTATGGCCTGACCGAGGCAACCTGCCTTGTGTCCTGCAACCCGGTGGACGGGGTGAAGAAAGTCGGCTCGGTCGGCGTGCCCTTGCCCTACAGCCAGGTGCGCATCCTGGACACTGACAGCGACGGCGACGTGCGCCGGGAATGCGGCGTGGACGAGATCGGCGAGATCTGCGTGTCCAGCCCCGGGGTCTTCGAAGGCTCGACCTATACCGAGGCCGACAAGAACCGGGGGCTGTTTGCCGAAGGCCGGTATCTGCGCACCGGCGATCTGGGGCGCATCGACGCCGACGGCTATCTCTGGATCACCGGCCGGGCCAAGGATCTGATCATCCGCGGCGGCCACAACATCGACCCCGCGATGATCGAGGAGGCGCTGGCCCGCCATCCGGCGGTGGCCTTCGTGGGTGCCATCGGCCAGCCCGACTCCTTTGCGGGCGAATTGCCCTGCGCCTACGTCGAACTGGTGAAGGGGGCCTCGGCCACGGTGGACGAACTGATGGCCCACGCGCGCGACACCATTCCCGAACGCGCAGCGATGCCCAAGCATGTCGAGATCCTGGCCGAACTGCCCAAGACCGCAGTGGGCAAGATCTTCAAGCCCGACCTGCGCCGGCGCGCCATTGCCCGTGTCTTCGATGCCGTCCTGGCCGAGGCGGGCCTCTCCGCCCGCGTCGCGCAAGTGGTCGAGGATCGCAAGAAGGGCCTTGTTGCCCGGCTGCGGAGGACCGGCACCGTGGATGACGCGGCTGTCGCCAGCCGGCTGAACGAATTCGCCACGCCCTGGGAATGGTGCTAGCCGTCAGCGGGCGCGCCGGTCGCTCCGGATCGGGTCCATCAGCAGCCGAAGGCCGTTCAGCACCACCAGCAGCGTCCCCCCTTCGTGGCCCAGCACCGCCAGCGGCAGCGGCAACTGGAAAAAGGCCCCGCCGATCACAAGCACGACCATCGCACCCAGCGCGAAGACCAGGTTCTGCCGGATGATCATCGCGGTGCGGCGCGCCAGCCGGTGCGCGGCCGCCAGTCGCGACATATCCTCGGACAAAAGCGCAACTTCGGCCGCCTGAAGCGCGACCTCGGACCCGGCGGCGCCCATGGCGATCCCCACGTCCGACCGGGCCAGCGCGGCCGCGTCGTTCACGCCGTCGCCCACGAAGGCCACCTTGCCCGCACGTGCCAGTTGATCGACCAGCTTGACCTTGTCCTCGGGCAACAGGTCGGCATGCACCTCGTCCGCCCCGATGCCCAGGCTGTCGGCAATCCGCAGCGCCACCGGACGGCGGTCGCCCGTCATCATCGCGATGTGCCGCACTCCGGCGTGACGCAGCGCCTCAAGCCCCCGGCGCGAGGTGGCGCGTGGCTGGTCGGCCACTGCGACGGCGCCCATAAGTTTCGTTCCGCGGCCCATGTAGACCACCGTTTCCGATGTCTCGACCAGATCGCAGAGACGAGGATCGTCCAGCCGGGCCCCCATCCGCGCCGCCATGCGCGGATTGCCGGCCCAGATCGCGCCCTCGGCGTCCGATCCCGTGATACCCTCGCTGGGATGGGCACGCACGCCGACAATGGGGGCGGGGGTCAGCGCACGGGCCTGCGCCGCGCGGCGGATGGCATCGGCAATCGGGTGTTCGCTGTCGGACTCGATTCCGGCCAGCAGGGTCAGGAATTCATCGTCCGGCAGGTCCAGAGGCACGATGGCGGTCACTTCGGCCTTGCCCGTGGTCAGCGTCCCGGTCTTGTCGAAGGCGAAGGTTCGAACCTCGGCCAGCGTTTCCAGGGCCGCGCCGCCCTTGAACAGCACGCCCCCCCGCGCCGCTGCCGAGAGGGCCGACAGGATCGCCGCCGGGACCGAGATCACCACCGCGCAGGGGCTGGCGGCCACCAGCACCGTCGCGGCACGATAAAGCGCGTCGCTGTTTGACAGGCCCGACCAGCGGAAGGCGAAGAAGGCAAGGATGGACCCGAAGAGCACCACAACCGTGTAGCGTTGGCCGAACCATTCGCTGAACCGTTCGGACGGAGCCTTCATTCCCTGCGCCTCGGTCACAAGCTGGATCATCCGCGCGACCGTGCTTTCGCCCAGGGGCCGCGTCACCTCGACCGTGAGCACACCATTCAGATTGACCGTCGCCTCGTGCACCTGCGCGCCCGGTCCCTTGTGGACGGGAATGGATTCGCCGGTGATCGTGGATTCGTCCAGCGAGCCGTCACCCTCTGCGATGCGCCCGTCGACCGGAACCCGCGCGCCGGGCCGCAGGATCACCCAATGGCCAGGGCGCAGTTCTTCCACGGGAACCTCGACCACCCCGTCCGGCGTGATCAGGAAGGCACTGTCGGGTCGAAGCGCCATCAGCGCCTCGACCGCGCGCCGAGCCTTGCCCATCGCCCGATGTTCAAGCGTGCCGGCGGCGCTGAACAGGGCCAGCAGCACCGCGCCTTCCACCGCATTGTCCACCACCGCCGCCGCGACCGCCGCCAGAACCATCAGCAGATCGATGTCCAGGATATAATCCTGCCACAGAGATTTCAGCGCCGAGATGGCCGAGGGGATGCCCCCGGCCGCGAAAGCCAGGATCAGGCCCAGCGGACCAAGCTGCGCGGGCAGGGGACTCACGAGGTGGTCCCAGGCCCCCAGCGCCAGCCCCAGGATCGTCAGCGCGGTCAGGATCACGTCCAGGTTTGCCCAGGGGTCATCCGCCCCGGCCGTGGCGGCCGCACCGTGGCCATGGGCGCAGCAGGATCCACCCGCCAGCCGCGGCTGGGTCGCCTTTGCTTCGGTTTCCGCGCTGCGGGTGGCGTGGATGTCGGTCATTCGGGATCTCCGGTCGGATCTTTCCATTCTCGCCCGAACCTGGACGAGCCACCACCCCCAACCCAGCGGGTGCGACAGAAAAAAGGGCAGGTCCGGATTTCTCCGTCCTGCCCTGTTACCAATAAAACCGGTTACCACTGGACACATCGGGCTTCACACCAAACCCGATCTGTCAACAACCACACAATCGCGCCGCCGTTCCCGGACTGCACCGCCCCGCCACGCACACAGCGGAAAAGCGCCAACGCCCGAACACGTTGCGAAGCCGTTGCCGGACGGGGCCACACACTCCCCCTCCGGCGGCCCGCACGGCCACACTCTTCACATCACCACACACACCACAGGGACGAATCGCTTGTTCCTGATGCCCCTAGAATTGCAGCGAACCCGCCTGGCGTGAACTTGGCTTTTCAGACTAGTCCGGCAGGAGATTTACACGTTCCGTTCATCAACCTGCGGGTGTCCCGGAATTTGTTTCCGCGAGCTGTCGCAACCATGGCCAATCCGTCCGAATCGTACAAACGCACCGAGCGACAACACGCTGGTCACAGAGGTGGTTCGGTTGATCTGAACAGGTTCCGGGCGTTTTCTAAGTGGTTTTCCGCTTCGGTTATGCCGCCACCGCTTCGGGTGTCGTGAAGTAGGCCTGATCGGGGGTTTTGCCGTCAAGCGACGAATGAGGGCGGCGGCGGTTGTAGAAGTTCAGATACCGACCGATCCCGGCGCGGGCTTCGGACACGCAGGCATAGGCCCGCAAGTAAACCTCTTCGTATTTGATGGTCCGCCACAGGCGCTCGACGAAGACATTGTCGCGCCAGGCCCCCTTGCCATCCATGCTGATCTTGATCTCGCGGGCGGCGAGCACCTTGATGAAGTCGATGGACGTGAACTGGCTGCCCTGATCCGTATGGAATATCTCGGGCGTGCCGTGACGTGCCAACGCCTCCTCGACAGCTTCCATGCTGAACTCGGCCTCCAGCGTGATCGACACTCGCCATGCCAAGACACGCCGGGTGAACCAGTCGAGCACGGCGGCCAGATAGATGAACCCGCGGGGCCATGGGGATGTAGGTGATGTCCATAGCCCAGACCTGGTTGGGTCGGGTGATCGGCAGGCCTCGAAGCAGGTAGGGGTAGATCTTATGCCCCGGCGCTGGCTTCGAGGTGTTCGGCTTGCGATAAAGCGCCTCGACGCCCATGCGCTTCATCAGCGTGGCAACATGCAGCCGCCCGACCTTGAACCCTTCCTGGACCAGCAGACCCTGCAGCATCCGGCTGCCCGCGAAGGGGAATTCCATGTGCAGCTTGTCGATCCGATGCATCAGCTTCAGATCGGCCTCCGACACCGGGCGGGGCTTGTAATACACGCAGCCCCGGCTGATCCCCAGCACGATGGCCTGGCGGCTGACGCTCAGCTTGGCGGTGGGATCGATCATTTTCTTGCGCTCGGCAACAGACCCGCCTTGCCGAGCGCGCCGGACAAAAAATCATTCTCCAGCGTCAACTCTCCGATCTTCGCATGCAGGGTCTTCACATCGATGGTCGGCTCCGGCTCGGCCTTCGGGGCTTCACCGAACACCCCGGTCGCTCCCTCAAGCAGCTGGTCTCGCCACTGCTTGATCTGGTTCGGATGAACGTCGAAATCCTGCGCCAGCTCGATCATGGTCTTCTTGGACCTGCACCGGTGCTGTTCCGGTCAGGTGCTCATGTTAAGCGGCCCTCTGTTCGAAGGCCACGGGTGATTTCCAGCCGAGGGCCGAGTGCTTCCGGCGTGGGTTATAGAAGCCGTTGATGTATTCGAAGAGGGCGACTTCGACCTCGCGACGGGTTTGCCAGTTGCGGCGCCAGACGAGTTCGGCCTTCAGCGATTTGAAGAAGCTTTCGACGGTGGAATTGTCATAACAATTGCCCTTGCCGCTCATCGACACCTTGAAACCGTGCTTTCGCAGCAGCTTCTGATAGTCGTGGGCACAATATTGCGACCCGCGATCGGTGTGATGAATGCAGCCCGGCGGCGGCCTTCGGATCGCGATGGCCATGTTCAGCGCCCGCAAAGCCAGATCCTGCTTCATGCGATTGCTGATCGCCCAACCAATGACGCGCCGGGAGAAAAGGTCAATGATCGCAGCCAGATAGACCCATCCCTCTCGCGTCCAGACATATGTGATGTCGCCTGCCCACTTCTGGTTCGGCCCGCTTGCGGTAAAGTCCTGCTGCAAGAGATTGGGCGCGATGTTGAAGGCGTGCTCGCTGTCCGTGGTGCGTTTGAACCTCCGGCTACGGATGACCTGGATGCCATTCTGGCGCATAAGTCGCCCGACACGGCGCTGGCCGACACGGATGCCCAGCTCGTTCAACTCCTCGGTCATGCGAGGCCTGCCGTAGCTACCCAGGCTCAACCGGTGCTGATCGCGGATATGGGCGAGGAGCACCATGTCGCGCCGCTGGCGATGCGACGGAGGGCGATGCTTCCAGGCATGAAGTCCGCGCTCTGAAACGCCCATCAGACGGCACAGATGGCTGCGGGTCAGGGTGCCACGATATTCGGCAATATACTGAAACTTCACGGCTTTTGAGCCGCGAAGAATATCGCCGCCTTTTTTAATACTTCCCTCTCCTCCCTGAGGATGCGGTTCTCTTTGCGCAGCCGCTCGTTCTCGCGCAGAAGCTCGGCATCCTGCGCGGGCACCTTGGCTTCCTCCGAAACCGCCCGAACCCACTTGCCAAGCGTCGAAAGCCCGATCCCCAAATCAGA
Source organism: Rhodobacteraceae bacterium QY30 (assembly GCA_002356635.1). GTDB lineage: Bacteria > Pseudomonadota > Alphaproteobacteria > Rhodobacterales > Rhodobacteraceae > QY30. Next base: position 2,517,479 of record CP023454.1, on the reverse strand, counting down.
CGCAACCTGACGCCTCGTCAGGCCACTGGTGAGCGCGATGCGAACCGCATCCCGCTTGAACTCGTCGCTGTGTATCGCTGCCATATCCGGTCTCCTTGATGGCGAGTATCGCTCTCAAAAGACCGGAACGAAACCGGTGCAGGTCCAGTCAGGCCCTTGATCGCGGCTACCGCCACTTTCGCCTTGAAAGCCGGGCTGTGGTTCCGGCGCGGTCGTCTTGCCATGGTCTTCTCCTCGCTCGCAGTATCATGCTGCTGTGGCGCGGAAAATCCACTTATCCCGGCTGTTCAGATTTGCGCAGCCACCTCTGAGCGATAGGGTCGGATTGTGTCTGTCCAGGATAAAGGCCAGCGTAGTAGGAGCTGAGGACGTGCGCGCGATTCCCCAAGCTGGAGCTCTCAAGCGTTTTCAAAATGATGGGCAGGTTGATGAGTGCAGATAAAATATGCGCAAATATTCAATAATTTCAATGACGTATGGCGGAGTGGAAGGGATTCGAACCCTCGAGACGGTTTCCCGCCTGCACCCTTAGCAGGGGTGTGCCTTCGACCACTCGGCCACCACTCCGCTGACCGCTCTAGCAGGGGTCGGCGGGGAGAAACAAGGGCGAATTTCTGCCACGGCAAATTGCCTTTCCTGGCCACGCCGGTGCTTGCCTGGGCAGCGCGCGGCGGCTATCAGGGGGGGCAGGGGTCGTTAGCTCAGTTGGTAGAGCGTCTCGTTTACACCGAGAATGTCGGGAGTTCGAGTCTCTCACGACCCACCATCTGTTCAATGGCGATCCACGGGCGAGGCTTTCGGCGCGGCACGTCTTGCCGAGCCTGTCGCTGGCGACTTCGGGCAACTGCACGCGCGGCCGGCCGAACTATCCCTGGTTGGGAAACCCTTCGTGCAAGAATCGTGCTTGATCGGCGGGCCTTCGCTCTTGCGGAATCCTTTCGGATGGCCTTTGGATCCAAAAGGACGGGATTTTTCGGCGGCAGGGGTTTCAAAGGTGCAGCGCGGGGAAAATCTGGCGGGGAACCTTCTTCGCGGAATGACCGCGCCTTCGGTCCTGGCTGCAAGCGTTGCGCTTGCCACCATCGCGCTGCTGTTTGCCGCCTACTGCCTGATCTTCGGGGCATGGTTCGTCGCCTCGCCGCTCAGCCGCTATCTGATGACCGACGACCTCGACACCTACACGAACGTCACCCACAAGGTGCTGAGCCGCCAGGCCGAGCCGGGTCCGAACGTCGTGGTGCTGGGCACCTCGGTGACGGTGCGCTGCGTGGCCAGCGAACAGGCGCTGTCCGACCGGCTGGCCGCCGAGACGGGCCAACAGCTTCGGACCGACGACCTGGCATCGGATGCGCAGACCAGTTGGGAGATGCTGGCCCTGGTGGACCGGCTCCCGCCGAAACAGGGCGGGGTGCTGGTGATCGGCCTGTCGCCGGGCCTGCTGGAGTTCGGGACGGGCGAAGGGCGCTGGAAGTCGGTTCAGGGTCTGATCGACGCGCCCAAGCTGGGCTTCACCTCGCCGGCGATGGATGCGGCGGTGCGCGAGGCCGGGCTGAAGGTGCCGCACCGCTGGGGCATCCACGCGGTGGACAACGCCGAATTCTTCCTGTCACGGCGAAAGGATATCGTGAAGAACCTGCTGCGCGGCGGCAAGACCTATGGCGAGCCGCTGAATGCCTACTGGTACAAGAACGTCAACCGTCCCGAGTTCTGGAAGACCGAAATCGCCGAACTGCCGGCGAATGCCGCGCTGTATACACAGAATGCGCCGACGAATTTCGCCGTGCTGGAAAAGGTCGTGGCGCGGGCGCGAGAAAGCGGGGCGTCGGGGGTCGTGGTGCTGGAATCGCCCCTGAACCCTGGCTGGTTCGCGGTGCCCGAGGCACGGGAGTTCGTCTCCCGATATCGCGGCGACCTTGCGGCCTTTGCCGGACGGGTCAGCGCAACCCTGGTCCGCGCGACGGATGAAGCCGGGCTGAACCCGCCCGATTTCGTGGATTACGAAGGGCACCTGGGCAATGCCGCGGCGCGCGAACGCTGCATGGGCGCCCTGGCTCGGGGCATCGGGGCGGCATTGCGGGGGCATTCATGACCGATGGAAACGGCGGACGCGGCAGGGGCTGGCGGCTGGGGGCGGTCCTGCAGGGACTGATCCTGGGGGCGCTGGTCAGCATCGCCATCGTCGAACTTTGGGCCAGGGCGGATGATGTCCGCCTGTTCCGCTACCAGAACTTCTAGGCGGGGGGCGGAATGATCCAGACGGGTACCTTCTGGCTCGTGGTCTTCGGATCGGCCGTCGTCTACTGGCTGTTGCCCCGGCCGCTGCGCCTGGGCTTCCTGGCGCTGGCATCCTATTTTTACCTTGCCTCGATCGACCCGGTCGGGGTGACGGTGCTGATCGGCTGGACCGTGCTGTTTTTCTACGTCGCGCCCGCCACGGTGCGGGACCGCGACAAGGCCGGCATGGTCCTGAGCGCGCTGGTGGTGGCGATCCTTGGCTACCTGATCTGGCAGAAGTACCTGCCGGCCGTGCTGGACCTGATGGGCCGCGCCTCGCCAGGGGTTGCGGTGGCGGTGCCGCTGGGCATCAGCTACTTCACCTTCAAGCTGATCCACTATGCCGTCGAAACGGCACGCGGCAACATCAAGGATCGGTCGCTGCCGCAGTTCTTCTGCTACATCTTCCTGTTTCCGATCTTCACTGCCGGCCCCATCGAACGCTTTGAACATTTTCGCGCCAATATCGCGGACCGCTTCGAGGCGCAGACGGCCGCCGAGGGGTTGATCCGGATCGGCCACGGGCTGATCAAGATCTTCCTCATCGCGCAACTGGTGCAGCCGTCGCACTTTGGCATGGGCGTGCCGCCAACCGCTTCCGCTCTGCTTGAGCAGGCCGATGGCATTCCGGTCTGGCGCACCTGGGCCTTCCTGATCCTGACCTACCTTTACGCCTACCTGGATTTCAGCGCCTACAGCGACATCGCCATCGGTACGAGCCGCCTGTTCGGAATCCGCATCATGGAGAACTTCCGCCTGCCGGTGCTGGCGCAGAACATCACCGACTTCTGGAAGCGGTGGCACATGACGCTGGCCGCCTGGTGCCAAAGCTACGTCTACATGCCGGTGCTGGCGCGGACGCGGATGCCCTATGCGGCGGTTTATGCGACCTTCATCGCCATGGGCCTGTGGCACGGGGCGACGGGCGGGTGGTTCCTCTGGGGGGTCTACCATGCGTCGGGGGTGGCCGGCTATACGATGTGGGCGCGGCGGATGCGCGGGCGACCCTGGTGGCGCAAGGCGCAAGGAAGCCTGTGGAAGCATATGGGCATTCCGCTGACCTTCCTGTTCGTGGCGGGCAGCTATGCCTTTTCCTCGGCCCCGGAGGGCGCCTGGTCGGGGATCCGCATCTTCCTTCTGGCCCTCGGAATAAGGACATGATGCCATGAGCCGGAATGGGTTGGGGGATTGGCTGGGCGCGGGCTTCCACGATGCCTGCCAGCGCGTGCCGGACCGGATCGCGCTGTCCATCGACGGGCGCCAGATCCGCTACGCAGAGCTTGCCGGGATTGCCGGGGGGATCGCCGCCGCACTGGGCGGGGCCGAGGGTCCGGGCGATGATATGCCCGGCCTGACGGCGCTTCTCGCCGCGCGGTCGGTGGCGGCCTATGCGGGGATCCTGGGGATTCTGGGTACCGGCGACGGCTATGTGCCGCTGAACCCTGGCCATCCGGCCGAGCGGTTGGCCTATGTCCTGGCCCATTCCGGCGCGCGGCGGGTGGTGGTGGACGGCGGCGGCGAGGGGGTGCTGGATGCGCTGCTGGAGGCATCGGCCAAACCCCTGCGCATCGTTCTGGGCGAACGCGAGGACGTGGACGAAATCGCCAGACGCCATCCCCGTCATGACATCCGCCCCGGGCGGAAAGCTGCCCCGCTGCCGCCGCCCCCCGCGGCCCCGATGGGCGACCGGGTTGCCTATCTGCTTTACACCTCGGGCAGCACCGGACGGCCCAAGGGCGTGATGGTCACCCATGCCAATGTCGCACATTTCCTGCGCGCCATGGACGGGCGGTTCCAACTGTCCGAAGCGGATCGCTTCTCGCAGATGTTCGATCTGGGTTTCGATCTTTCGGTCTTTGACCTGTTCATGGCCTGGCGGGTCGGCGGCACGCTCTGCTGTCCCCGCGCGGGCGAGATGATGCTGCCCGCCGACTTCATCCGCCGCGAGGCCCTGACCGTCTGGTTCTCGGTTCCGTCGGTGGCCGTGCTGATGAGCCGCCTGCGCCAGCTGGAACCCGGTGCCTTCCCCAAGCTGCGCCTGTCGCTGTTCTGTGGCGAGGCGTTTCCTGCCGCTGCTGCCGCCGCCTGGGCCAGCGCGGCGCCGCACTCGATCGTGGAAAACCTCTATGGCCCGACCGAGCTGACTCTGGCCTGCACGGGTCACCGCATCGACGGCTCGGAAGGGCAGGCCGGTTCTGTTCCCATCGGCCAGCCCTTCCCGGGACTTGTCGCCAAGGTCGTCGCCCCGGACCTGCGCGAGGTCGCGCCCGGCGCAGAGGGGGAATTGATGGTCTCTGGCCCGCAGGTCGCCAAGGGCTACTGGCGCGATGCGGAAAAGACCGCCGCCGCCTTTGTGACCGACCCGGCCACGGGCGCGCGCGCCTACCTGACCGGCGATCTGGTCGAGCGGCCGCAAGCACCGGATCAGCCGATCCGCTATCTGGGACGGCTGGATCACCAGATCAAGCTGCACGGCCATCGCATCGAACTGGGCGAGATCGAGGCCGCGCTGCGAGATGCGACCGGTGCGGTGCATGTGGTGGCCGCGGGCCTGCCCGACGCAAACGGTGCGATCACCGGCATCGCGGCCTTTGTCGAGGTGGATGGCATCGACAGCCCCGCCGTCACGGCGCAGCTTTCCGCCCGCTTGCCAGCCTACATGCTGCCCAAGCGCCTGGTCGCGGTTCCGCACTTCCCGCTGACGCCCAACGGCAAGATCGACCGCAAGGCCCTTGTCGCCCTTGCAACTTCCCCCGCAAGAAAGTGAGAATGCCCAAGTGACAGTCACCAGCACCGACCTGCGGTCCTACCTGACCGGGACCCTCAACTTCGATCTGCCCGGCGTTTCAGACAGCGATCCGCTGTTCAGCTCGGGGCTGGTCGATTCCTTTGCGATGATCGATCTGATCATGTTCCTGGAAACGAGAGGCGGCATCCGCATTCCGCCCGCGGACATCACGCTGGACAATTTCGACACGCTGGAACGCATTGTCGCCTTCATGGCCCGAAATGCCCGGTAATCCGCCGCTCCCCGCGCCCGAGGGGATAGTCGTCCTTGGCTGCCCGCGGTCGGGAACGACGCTCTTGCGACGCCTTCTGGACGCACATCCTGCCATCGCTGCCCCGGGCGAGACCTATCTCCTGACCGCGGCCGCGCGCTTTCTGGAAGGCGAACGGATGGTCGACGGGCTGGAGGTGGGGGTGGTGAACGGCCTGGGCTTCCTTGGCTTTCCGCCCGCCGAGGTGATCGGGCGTCTGCGGGACTTTGTCTTTGCCTTCCGCCGCGAACACCTGGCGCGCGAAGACAAGCGGCTGTGGCTGGAAAAGACGGCTGTCGACGCCTTTCACCTGGACACGATCACCCGGCTGTGCGGCGACCGGGTCCACTATCTTTGCGTGGTTCGCCATGGACTGGATGTGGTTTGCTCGATGCAGGACTGGGTGGCCAAGTCGCAGGCCTATCCGGCCGAACTGCACCGCTTCGTCCGCGAAATCCCCCGGCCGCTGGAGGCTTTCGCCCATGCCTGGGCCGAAGCGACGGCGGCGATCGTTGCTTTCGCCGAAGGGAACCCGGATCGCGTGACCCTGGTTCGCTACGAAGACCTGATCGCCGATCCGGATGGCACGCTGGCCCGGATCCTGGCCGATGTCGGCGAAACCTTCGATCCCGCGGCAATCAGCCGGGCCCTTGCCAACCGCGATGCCAAGGGTTTCAGCGATTGGAAGACCTTCTCGACCGCCGCGATCGAAGGGGCCAGCATCGGCCGCTACAAGCGCCACCTGTCCGCCGATACGGCCGGCGCTTTGGCGGCGATTGCGGGTCCGTTGCTGGAACACCTGGGTTACGACGTGCCGGCCGCCACGACCCGGCGTGATGCCGATGCGCTGCGGCGCCGGTATCTGGCCGGGCTGGCGCTTCAGGGCCTGAAATGACGTATCCACGACGCAAGGCGCGCGGGACGACGCTCAGCCGCAGGTCGTCGCGGCCAGCGATCTTGCGATCCTTCCGCCCTCCTCGGGCGTCAGCAGGCGGCTCCAGCCCAGGGTAAAGACGCTACCCGACCGGGCGCGGTTGACATATTGCCAGATGATCTTGCCGTCGGCGGTCATGCGAAAGACATTGCCGTAGTTCTGTTCCTCGATGAACAGCCCGCCATCGGCAAGCACGGTATGCAGCCCTTCGGTTCGGGTTTCCACCTTCAGCGCGGCCAGCTGGTCCTTCCAGGGGGAGGTCACGCTGTCCGTTTCGAAGTCGTAGACGTTGACTTCCACCGGCCCCAGCGACCGCATCCCCGCCGCAAGCGCGGCCGCATTGTTGTTGAAGACCGAAATCCGGTGGTCGTCCAGGATGTCCACGTCATGCTGGTGCAACCAGGGGCCCTGCTTCGACCAAAGGATCTTGCCGGTCGATGGACGGTAAAGCGCGATCATCGACAGGTTGCGCAGGCTGAGAAACAGGTCGCCCTTCTTCCAGAACCTGCCATCCGTCAGGGCGGGCTGGATGTCGTTCAGGTGGATGGGATCGGCATTGAACTTGTCCGCGCCATAGACAAGGTGCCGCAATCCCTGGTCCAGCAGCAGGCCCGCGACCGATGTGGTTGCGATCACCGTGCCGTCGGGCGCGATCTTCGCGATGCCGTCGTCCTGAACGATCTTCTGGTCCGCGCCGGGCAGGGCGCTGGGCTCGATGTGGACGGGACTCCAGAAATTGCCGTCCGCATCTCGTTCCAGCGAATGGTGGAAGGCATTTTCAGGATTGACCCAGACCAGGCGGTCGCAGGCATCCACCTTGAACAGCGGGGTGGCATGCCCACCGACGACCATCGACCCGTCCTCATTGACGTAAGCGTGCCGCAGAAGCATCCGCGACAGGTTCCGGTCCCGCCCAAGGTCGATCAGGTTCGATGAGAAGGCGGCATCTGCAAAGATCGCATCTGTGTCCGGCGACCAGCGGTGCACAAGCTTCCGGGTGTTCAAGTCGTAAAGTTCGACCATGGGGCGCAGGTCGTCGCCGTCGAACCGGTTGAGCAGCAGATACCCGGCATCGGGCCTTTCGCCCGCAGCGTAGGAGAAGGAAAACCCTGACTGTCCCGGATGCCGGTCCTCCCAGGCCCGGAAGGGTCGCGCCTTGTCGAAACTCTGGAAGAAGGCAGGCAGGTTCGACACCGAAAAGGCGATGTCCCCCAGAACGCCGGCCTTCCTGCCGCCCTTCATCACGTGGACGACGACGTTTCCGAAGGCGATCATGGCGACGACCGCCAGAATGGCAATCAGACCGACCAGCCACATCTCGACCTTGCGGAAAAGCAGTCTTTCCATTTCGACTTTCTCCGAGGCAAGGACTCTCCTTGCGGACAGGGGGAACCTGTTGCCCGGATAAGATCGGCACCCGGCAGATCGGTCAATGTTCTTGAGGGGATTGTGCTGGCTTCCTTTCAACAGTGTCGGAGAAATATCGCGATTTGCATCAAGCCTATTGCCAATCCGCAATGCCGTGCGCCAGTGATCGAGGGGGTGCGGGCAACCGTTCACCCTCAATAGTTTCCCAAGGGAACACCGGCTTAACCACAGGTTGAGTGAACCGCGACGGGTAGTCGCCTGTTGCGTATAGTCCAGCCTCTCCAAGTGGTTGCACGCAGGAACACCGCCCGAGCCTGCAAATCGGTTGTATGCGCCGTTTTTCATTCATGGTATCGTCGCGGCGCGGCTGTGGTCCGGATGGGCCAGATGCGCCGTTCGCGGGGGCAGAGGAACATTGCAATGCGCAACTGGTCGGGCGTCGCGCCCCTGTCGTCCCTTCTGATCCTGTCGCCCCTGGCCGCACAGGCCTATATCGGCCCTGGCCTTGGGACCGGGGTTGTCGCCTCGGTCCTCGGGGTTCTGGGATCGATCGTGCTGGTGATGATCGCGGTCGTCTATTATCCGATCAAGCGCATGCTGAAGCGGCGGCGTCCGCGCACGGGGCAGGCGGATCCGTCCCGGAAATAAGCCGATGTGGTTCTGGCTTCTGTTGCTTGCAGCCGCCATCGCCACGAGTGAATCCTTGCTGCGGCTGCCTTGGTGGGGGCAGTTTGGCCTGATGCGCGCGTCGGCGCGCAAGTCGATGCGGATATTGCGCAGCGCCCGCATATCGGACCACTGGAAGGAACGGGCGCTGCCGGCCTATGCGCGTGTCATGGCCCGCGCGTCGGTGATCTTTCTGCTTCTCCTAAGCCTCGGGCTGGTGCCGATGCTGGCCCTTGGGCTGCTTTTCCCCGGCGGCGTCTCCGTGTGGACTGCCGCGTTGATGCAGCCCCTGCCTCTTGCCGCCCTTTGCGCGGTATCCCTGGGGTGGCTGGTCTGGCGCCGGCCGGGGGCGAACCGGGCCGCAAGATCGGGCAGCGACGCCTATTCACCCCTCGACAAGGCCCTGCACCGTCTGGCGCTGGGATCACCCACCATCGCGGCCATGTCGCATGACATCGAACGCGCCGCCTTCCTTCGCAGCGCGCCCCAACCGGCAGGTGGCCCGGTCATCGTGACGGGGCTGGCCCGGGCGGGGACGACTATCCTGATGCGGGAACTTCACGGCACGGGTGTCTTCGGTTCCCTGACCTATGCGGACATGCCCTTCGTGCTGGCGCCGAACCTTTGGGCCGCGCTGTCGGGCCGGGGTCGCCGACCCGGGCCGCGCCGCGAACGCGAACATGGCGATGGGATCGAGGTTGACAGCCAAAGCCCCGAGGCGCTGGACGAAGTCTATTGGCGCAGTCTGGACGGGGATGCCTACATCCGCCCCGAAGGCCTTTTGCCCCATTTCCCCGACAGCGCGCTGATCGACGGCTATCGCGACCTGATGCGACTTGTGCTGCGGCGCACCGGCAAGAGGCGGTACCTGTCGAAGAACAACAACATGATCCTCAGGCTGCGCACCCTGGCCTTGGCCATGCCCGACGCATGCTTCCTCATTCCCCTGCGCGATCCGCTGCAACATGCGCAAAGCCTGCTGGACCAGCATCGCCGTTTCAAGAGATCGGACCCGTTCACGCAGGACTACATGACCTGGCTTGGCCACCATGAATTCGGCGCCACTCACCGGCCATTCCTTCTGGCCGAAGGGCAGGGCGCGCCGGGCGGAAATCCGGACAGTCTGGACTACTGGCTGCGGCTGTGGATCGCCGTTCACCTTCACCTCGAGTCGATTGCGGCGGACGTCTCGAACGTGCTGTTCCTGCCGTCCGCCCGGCTGGCGGCCGATCCGGTGGTCTGGCATCGGCTCGCCCAGCGGCTGGATATCGCGACGCCCGCGCCGCAGGAAATCCGGCCCATCCCCCCGCGGCCCGTGACCGGACAGGATCCGACCCTGACAGCCCAGGCGTTCGGGGTCTACCAGCGCCTGGAACAGCAGGCCGCGTTGCCGTGACGGCTTTCCAGATGACACCAACCGCGACCTTTACCTTGGTCGGCGGGAGGGAGCGGCATTGTCTTGTCCCTTAGGGTGGGCCAATCAAACAGACCGCCCCTCCCGTGTGGCAGGACGGCGGTGCTCCGTACATTGCCGCCGTCGAAGTACCAGGCGCGCGAATGTGCTGACCGCATCGATCCGCCCACTGCCGAAATCCCACGAAAACAAGGTGCGGCATGGCTCGGACATACTTTTTTTCCACCCTCCGTGTCCCCGTCACGCCTCTCGGTCACGCAGTCGTTCAACACCGCGACCAGCATGGGCCGGCTGACGCTCAACGTGCTCTTGTCCTTCGCGCAGTTCGAGCGCGAGGTGACCGCAGAGCGCATCCGGGACAAGATCGCCGCCTCGAAGAAGGGCCTCTGGATGGGCGGCTATGTGCCGCTCGGCTACAATGCGCCCGTCGAGCATGCTGTGAAAGGCGGGCAAAGCTCTTTTGGAGTAGAGGGGAACCTTGGTCCAACGGTGAAACCGATGCGCTACACCAAGACCAAAGACGAGCCGCCTTACTACCAAGGGCTGGTTCCAGTGTTGAACGATGTGCCCCACGATGCCCGTATTATGTCCGAGGAACCCTTCGGGCCTGTCGCCTCGATCCAGTCCTTCCAAGGCTTCGACGATGTGATCGCGCGCGCGAATGCGCTGCCCTATGGATTGGCGTCGTTTGTCTTTACCCGCAACGGTGCCACTGCGCGTGACGCCGAAGCGGCCCTGAATGCGGGTATGGTCGGCGTGAACCACACCATGATCTCGACCCCGGAAACCCCGTTCGGCGGGGTGAACGAATCTGGCTGGGGATCGGAAAGCGGAATCGAGGGGCTTGAAGCTTTCCAGCGGGTCAAGTTTGTCTCGGAACTGTTTGCGTGACCCAGGAAGGGGCAGCCATGACCATTGCAAAATCCTGATCTGCGATCTGTCGGACTGGCCCCGGGGCGGACGGGCGGCCCGATGCCTCGGCCGTCCGCGCTCATGTAAAGGGGCGGGGCGGCGCCTTCCACGAGGATTCGGCCCCCCTCTGCCAGTTGATTGGTTCGAGAAGAAGGTGATGCGCTCCGTACTTGGGAGCCTATGTCCGAAGATTACCCGAAGCGCAAAAACCGAAAATGCGCGAAGCTTTTCGTACGTCGAAACATGACGTCCGGAGGTTCCGACGAGCCCACAGCCCGGCGCATGCATCAAGCCGTGGCCGGAAAACCCGGCCAGCATGTGGAAATTGCCCAGGCCATCCGCCCCCGGCCCGATGATGACGTTGCCGTCCAAGTCGTTCTGGTCATACAGCCCTGGGAGGGTTGCCTTGCACTTCGTCCGCTCGAATTTCGGGAAGCGGTGCGCCAGCGCCGGCCAGACCACGTTCTCGAAGTAGCTGTGATCCGCCTCCATATTGTAGGCGCGCGGCTCGGCCAGCGTAGGCACCCCACCCGAATAGCCCTTGCCTTCGGGCCGGAAGGCCAGACGCTCGGGGTCTTTCAGATAGGGCAGAGGTTCGATCTCGTCCTCGCATTCGAAATAGTGCTCGAAGCGACGCAGCGGTTCGATTGGCGCATAGAAACCCAACATTGCACAGATTTCCTTGGCCCACGCGCCGGCGGCATTCACGTACTGGTCCGCCGCGATTCCCAGACCGGAGGCGCAGACTGCGGCTCTTACCTGCGGCCCCTCTCTTTCCATCCCCGTGACATCTTCGGCGATGAAATGGGTGCCGAGGCTTTGTGCCTTCTTGCGCAACCCCATCAGCACCGCATACGGGTCCAGCCAGCCGTCATTGGGCGAATGCACCGCCGCCCCAAGATCGCCGACATACATCGACGGAAACTTGTGCTTGATCTCGTCCGGGGTCAACCAGACGACGTTGCAGCCCATCGACAACTCGGTGCCGTAATTGGCCTTGAGCATGTCCGTCGCTGATGGCGGAACGATGAAGATGTAACCGCCCTTCTTGAAGCCGATCTCTGCCCGTTGGCCATCTATGGCCATCGTTTCGGAGAAGGTCTCAAAGAACGGGATCGAATAGTTCGACAGCGCGATGTTCTCGGGCAGCGAAAACAGCCGCCGCACCCCGCCTGAGGCTCGTGGTGTCGAAGCGATGGCATATGTCGGATCCGGTGCCGCCCATTTCGATTGGCGCATTGGGAGCAAAGGGATCTCTTTTCCTCACCCGTCCTTCGATCGCGCATTATGCGGCCGACAGAGAGGAATATGCGGCCGCAGCGGATCGCTTGTTCACGGCATTGGCCGATGGGACGATCCGGCCTGAGATCGTGCCACGCTATGCTTTGAAAGAGGCAGCGAAAGCGCAAGCGGATATGGAAGCACGTAAAACCAAGGGGTCGGTCGTGCTTTTGCCCTAGATTGGCAGAGCGGATCGAACGTCCGCTTTCCGCCCGAGGCGCCGAACGTGGTATCCTGTGGGCGTCGGCAAGGCCGAAGAAGGGAGGGCTCGGTGGACAGGAGGTATTCCCATGTACATCGATCTGCTCCCCGCCCTACGTCCCGCCCGTGTCGCCTGGAACAAGGGCCGCATAGTTGGGCAGAAGCGCCCGCTACTCCCGCGACACGTCTGGTCCATCAGGGTGCGGCTCGAGATGGCCGACAACGCGCGGGATCTTGCGCTGTTCAATATGGCCCTCGACAGCAAGTTGCGCGGTTGCGACCTTGTCGGACTCCGGGTCCGGGATGTCTTTGCGGCGGGGCGGGTGAAGGAGCGCGGCTCTATGATCCAGAGCAAGACCGATAAGCCGGTCCGGTTTGAGAACACCGAGACGACGCGGCTGTCCCTGGAACGCTGGATACGCAACCCCGAGATGATCGGCCTCGAGTTCCTGTGGCCCAGCCGGGTTCACGGCAGCCCACACCTTTCGACACGACAGTATGCGCGGATCGTCAGGAACTGGGTCACAGCAATCGGCCTGGAGCCGAGCGCCTACGGCACGCATTCGCTGCGGCGTACTAAGGTGGCGCAGATCTACAAGAAGACCGTGTACCTGCGCGCTGTCCAACTGCTGCTTGGCCATACAAAGATGGACAGCACGGTGCGCTACCTTGGCATCGACATTGAGCACGCGTTGACGCTCTCCGAGGGGATTGACCTGTAGCTCATCGCCCCGACCGGCGCATTCCGCACCGGTCGGCCCAGAGTCGCCAGTCGATGGCTGATTGTGAGAGGACATTTCCGCGATGGCAATGTCCCTGATCACGAAACCGTGACCCACGTAACGCACCGGCCCCTTTCTGCGAACTGCTCGGTGAAGGGCAGATGACCTTTCCGGTTTCACAAGGAGATTGACATGACTGCGATGACGTCCCGCTTGGTCCTTGGTGCTTCTCTGGCTTGCGCGCTTGGCGCGATGGCCGTGACGCCCGTGATGGCCGAAGAGATGGAGAAGTGCTTCGGCGTGGCGCTCGCCGGGCAGAACGACTGTGCGGCGGGGCCGGGCACGACCTGTGCCGGTACGTCGAAGGTCGACTATCAGGGCAATGCGTGGAAGCTGGTTCCGGCGGGAACCTGCCTGACGATGGAACTTCCGGCTGCTGAGGATGGCATGGCGCGGAGCGGGTCGCTCGAGGCGCTGGAGCGGGATGTTCCCAAAGCCTGATCCATGGGGCGCGCGGGTTGTCCGCGCGCCCGTTTCCATCGTTTCGGACGCGTCATGACCACAGCCTCGCTCCCCTCTCTGCCCGGTGTCGGCTTCAAGCCCGAGCATTTTGCCGCTATCCGCGACGATGCGACGGGGATCGGTTTCTTCGAGGTTCATGCCGAGAATTACATGGGTGCAGGCGGCTTGCCGCATGCGCACCTGTCCGCGATCCGGGCGGATCATGCGTTGTCGGTTCACGGCGTGGGCCTGTCCATCGGCGGGCCGCGGGGGTTGGATGCGGAGCATCTGGCACGGGTGAGGCGGCTTTGCGACCGGTATCAGCCCGAAAGCTTTTCCGAACATCTGGCGTGGTCCAGCCACGGGGCGGAGTATCTGAACGACCTGTTGCCGCTGCCCTACACGGACGAGACGTTGCGGCTGGTCTGCGACCATGTCGATCAGGTTCAATCTGTGCTGGGTCGGCGAATGCTGCTGGAAAACCCGGCGACGTATTTGCGTTTCGCGCAGTCCACGGTCCCCGAGACGGAGTTTCTTGCCGAGGTGGCGCGGCGGACCGGGTGCGGGCTCTTGCTCGACGTGAACAACGTCTTCGTGTCCTGCACCAATCACGGCAGCGATCCCCGCGCATGGCTCGCGGCTTTCCCGCTGCATCTGGTGGGAGAGGTGCATCTTGGCGGACATGACGCGGAGGAACTGCCGTCCGGCCCGCTTCTGATCGACAGCCATGGCGCGGCGGTGGCGGATCCCGTCTGGGCGCTGTTCGCCGAGGTGATCGAAAGGGCCGGGCCACTGCCTACGCTGGTCGAATGGGACAATGACCTGCCCGACTGGCCCATATTGGCGGCTGAAGCGGTGCGGGCGGGCGAGATATTGGCGAAGGGAGGGATGGGCCTTGCGCGCGCATCCTGATTTCGTCGCGGGTTTCGACGCGGCCCTGCGGGGCGGGCCGGTCCCTGCGGGGCTGGTGGCGCGCGATCCGGCGGAGGTGGAGCGGCGCTTCGCCGTCTATCGCAACAACGTGGCCGTCAGCTTGGGCGAGGCTTTGGCGAGCCGTTTTCCCGTGATCCGGCGGCTGGTGGGCGAGGCGTTCTTTGCCGCAATGGCGCGGCTTTATGCCGAAACGGACCGCCCGAAGTCGCCCGTTCTGGCCGAATGGGGCGCGGGATTTGCGGGGTTTCTGGAGCGGTTTCCGCCGCTGGCGGCATATCCCTATCTGGGGGATGTGGCGCGGATCGAATTCGCGCGGGGGCGGGCGTTCCATGCGGCGGATCGGTTGCCAGTCGAAACGGCCGCCGTTGCGGGGGCTGACCCGGACCGGGTGCGGCTGGTGCTGCACCCTTCCGTCACGCTGCTGGCGCTTGGCCATCCTGCGGTGTCGATCTGGGCGCGGAACCAGCCGGGTGGGGAAGGGCTGCCGCTGGGTAAGGGACCGGAGACCGCGCTGATCCTGCGGGATGCGGCGTTTCAGGTGCCGGTGCGGGCGGTGGGCGCGGGGGATGCCGCGCTACTGCGGTCGGTTCTGGATGGGGAACGTCTGGCCCTTGCGGCCGCAAAGGCGAGGGATGCCGATGCAGGGCATGACCCGCAGCCGATGCTCGTGTCGCTGATGCAGGCGGGTGCGATTGTCGATGCGAAGGAGTGACGCGATGATCCGGAAGCTGAACCTGTCCCTGACCGCCGTTCCCGACGCGCTGGTTGCGCTGATGCTGCGGGTCTTTCCGGCGCTGGTCTTCTGGCAGTCGGGGCAGACGAAGGTGGAGGGGTTCTCGATCAGGGACTCCACATGGTTCCTGTTCGAGCATGAATACGACCTGCCACTGGTCCCGCATGAGGTTGCGGCGGTGATGGCGACGGTGGCCGAGCACCTTTTGCCCGTGCTGCTGATCCTTGGCCTGTTCACGCGGCTTTCGGCGCTTGGCCTGCTGGGCATGACGGCGGTGATCCAGATCTTCGTCTATCCCGACGCGTGGATGACGCATGGCCTCTGGGCCGCGCCGCTTCTCGCGGTTGTGGCACGGGGGCCGGGGCGGTGGTCGATCGACCATGTGGCGGGGATCGACCGCAGGGCGGCGGGCTGATGGATCTGGTTTTCGCCTATCTCGCGGGATTGCTGACGCTGATCAACCCTTGCGTCCTGCCCGTTCTGCCCATTGTGGTGGCGAGCAGTCTGCAGACCGATCCGCGCGCGCCGCTAGCCCTTGCGGCGGGGATGGGTCTGTCCTTCGTCGCGGTCGGCACGGGCGTGGCGGCCATCGGTCCAGCAGTCGGCATTTACCCCGAAGACATCACGCGCATCGCCGCGCTGGTCATGGTGGGTTTCGGGCTGGTGATGGTCCTGCCCGCTTTGGGGCGGCGCTTCTCCTTGGCATCAGCGGGGATCGCGGCGGCGGCGGATGCGCGCATCGCCGCCACGCCGCGCGGCATCGGAGCGGAGTTCGCGGGCGGCGCGCTGCTGGGTGCTGTCTGGAGCCCATGCATAGGCCCCACCTTGGGCGCGGCCATCGCATTGGCCAGCACTGGCGAGAGCCTTGGCCACGCCGCTGCTGTCATGGCGGCCTTTGCGGCGGGGGTGGCGACGCTGATCCTCGCCGCCGCCTATGGCCTGCGCGGTTGGCTGCGGCGGAACATGGTCCGCGCGGTGGCGCTGTCTGCCCGTGCGCGGCCTGTGATGGGCTGGGTCTTCATCGCCGTGGGGGGCGCGTTGTTCCTTGGCCTCAACCACATCCTCGACGAGGCCGCGCTGCGCCTTCTGCCCGCGTGGCTTGTCGATCTTTCCGTCAGCATCTGAGAACCAGAAAGGAATGCCATGAACCGCCGAACGCTGCTTCTGTCCTCCGCGGCCCTCTTGCTCGCCCCTCCGCTGCGGGCCGAGGAACGGACCTTCTACACCCCCGGTCTGGCCGAGGTGGCGATGGATGCGGGCGAGGTGGTGGTGCTGGATTTCTGGGCCAGCTGGTGCAGCACCTGCGCAGCGCAGGAGCGGGTGATCGCGGGGCTGATGGCCGAAAATCCGGAGTACGCACAGAAGCTACGCTTCATCGTGGTGGATTGGGATGAGCATGGCGAAGGCGCGTTGTCCCGCGCGCTGAAGATCCCGCGCCGGTCGACGCTCGTCGCGCTGAAGGGGCGAGACGAGATCGCACGCATCGTCGCAGGTACGGGCAAGGCAGAGATCAAGGCGCTGTTCGATGCTGCGCTGGCCGCGGCGGGATGACAGGACATGACGGCGACCTTCGCACTTTCACCGAGGGTTGACTGTGCCGGGCTGCCCGCCTCGAATAGGGTCGGCGCGTCTGGTGTGGAGGGTCGGTTGCAGCAGGAGGAGCTTTGGGAAGTGCTGCTGGCCCGCGCCAATGACGGGGATGGTGCGGCTTTTGCTCGGTTCCTGCATGCCGTGACGCCGACGCTGCGCGCCGTGATCCGCCGCAGAGGTGACGGTTTGCCGCCGGATCAGCACGAAGATGTCTTGCAGGAGGTGCTGCTGGCGATCCACCTGAAGCGGCAGACTTGGCGGCGGGATGCGCCGGTCAGGCCATGGCTATACGCACTGGCCCGCTACAAGGTGGTGGATGCCTTCCGGCGGCGCGGGGCGTCGGTGAACCTGCCGATCGAGGATTTCGCCGATGTGCTGCCAGAGGAGGAAGGCCCCGCTCCCCTATCAGGCCGGGATGCCGAGGCGATGTTGCGGTTGATCGACACGCGATCCGCAATGTTGGTCAGGGCGGTTGCGCTGGATGGAAAGACTGCCGAGGAGGCGGGCGAGACGGTCGGAATGACGGCAGGCGCGGCGCGGGTCGCGCTTCACCGGGCGATGCGGCAGCTGTCGGGGCTTGCCGAAAGGATGATGAAATGACGGACAGGCGAAGCACCGAAGACCTTATCCGGGACCTAGCGGCTGCCCCCGTGCCTGCGCGGTTTTTGCCGGGTGTCGCGGTTTGCGGCATGGCGGGTTTGATGCTGGGCGGATTGGCCCTGTATTTTGCCGTGTTTGGCCTGCGTCCCGATCTTGGTTCCGCCTGGACCCATCTTCAGGTGCAGGCCAAGAGCACCCTTCCCGCGCTTCTGTGCCTGTCGGCCATCTGGTTGGCCTTGGTATCCGCGAGGCCTGAAGGGCGCATCCTCCTATGGCCGCTTGCTATTCCGGTCCTGCTGGCATTCGCGTTGGCCCTGTTCCGCATCGCAAGTGCTGATGGGTCGCTGGTCGCCGAAGCGGTCGGGCAGACGGCGCTCGCCTGTCTTGCTTCCATTGCGATGGTATCTGCGCCTCCGCTGGCCATCGGCATCGCCTTTCTCCGCCGGTCCGCCCCGACGCGGCCCGTCCTGACCGGCGCACTGCTTGGCGTGGCGATCGGGGCGGGCGTCGCAGCGGGCTACGCCCTGCACTGCACCGACGACTCGCCGCTGTTCTTCGTGTCCTGGTATGGACTGGCGATCGGCATTGTCGGCGGGGCCGGTGGATTGCTGGGTCATCGGTTCTTGCGGTGGTGATTGTGACGATCATCCGCCAATCAAGTGAGCCGGATCCATCTGCCCTACAGATCGGTTGCAGCCCCTGCCGTCCGCTTACCGCTCTTAGCGGCACGATCGACACTGGGGCCGTAGCGATGGTCTTCCCGTTTGAGCAGAACGCTTGTCAACGCTTGTTCAACCCGTAGTTCAGTTTGAACGCGCTCGCTTCCGTTGAAACGCGGTTGTGTCGTTCCTTAATTCAATGGCTTCAGGGGTGTGCGCTGTAAGTGCCTGACTTTTTTAACTTAGTTGGATCGAGTTTTCTGCGGCTCATGCCATGAAGATCACAGGTCCGCAGCCCCCACGATGCCTGCAACTCCCTTGGGAGCGTCGCTCGAAGCCCTTCAGCAGTCCCACGGCTGGCAACCGCATACGGTGCGCTCCGCCATCTCGGGGCTCCGCAAGGCAGGGCTGGAGGTGCTGCGCGAGACGGGGACCGACGGGACCACCTACCGCCCTACCGGAGTGCAGGGCGCGTGATGCGGCGCGCGGTACCGAGGAAGGACCTCCCGGAGCAGCTCCGGAAGATTGCCGCGCTGTCGCGTGCCGAATGCGTCGAACGTTGGACGGAAACCTTCGGCCAGGCGCCGCCCATATATGCCTCGGTGCGCTTCCTGCAGCGGGTGCTGGCGCGCGCCCTGCAGATCCGCCTGATGGGTGACTATCCGGTGCAGCTGCGCCGCGAGCTCAAATCGCTGGCCCGGACGGCGGAACGGGGCGAGAAGTCCGCGCCGTCTACCGGACCGGGATCCTGCCTGCTGCGCGAGTGGAACGGCCGGGTCTACCGGGTCGAGGTGACGCCGGCCGGCTACATCCTCGATGGTCAGACCTATCGCTCGCTGACGACCATTGCTCGCCGGATCACCGGCGCGCACAGGAGCGGCCCGCGGTTCTTCGGCCTGCGCACAAGAAAGGCCGGGTGAGATGCGGCGGATCCGCTGTGCGATCTATATCCGCAAGTCCTCCGACGAGGGCCTCGATCAGGAATTCAACTCGCTTCATGCCCAGTGGGAGGCCGGCGAAGCCTATATCGCCAGCCAGCGGCACGAGGGCTGGGACCTGATCCGCCAGGCCTACGATGATGGCGGCATCTCGGGTGGGCATCTCGACCGGCCGGCGCTGCAGCGGCTGTTGCGCGATGTCGACGAGGGTCGGGTCGACCAGATCGACCGCCTGACCCGCTCGCTGGCCGATTTCGCCAAGCTGGTCGAGCGGCTCGAGGCGGCGAAGGCCTCGTCCGTCTCGGTCACGCAGTCGTTCAACACCGCGACCAGCATGGGCCGGCTGACGCTCAACGTGCTCTTGTCCTTCGCGCAGTTCGAGCGCGAGGTGACCGCGGAGCGGATCCGCGACAAGATCGCGGCCTCGAAGAAGAAGGGTCTCTGGATGGGAGGCTATGTGCCGCTTGGCTACAACGCGGCCGGTCGGACGCTGACAGTCAATCAAGAAGAAGCCGTCACGGTGCAAAAGCTCTTCGACCTCTACGAGCGCCACCGGGCGCTCGTTCATGTCGCCACCGAGGCGGCCCGGCTCGGATTGCGGTCCAAGCGGTACGTGACAGGATCGGGCCGAGATCAGGGCGGCCAGATCCTGTCCCGCGGGCACATCCACAAGATCCTGACCAACCCGCTCTACATTGGCAAGGTCCGGCACAAGGCGGTGATCCATGAGGGCCAGCATCCCGCGATCATTGCGGAAGAGCAGTGGACGGGGGTGCAGGCGCTGCTCCAGGACCAGTCGGCCGTCCGGCGTGGGCAAGGCACTTCAGGACGTCCGACCGCGCCGCTCGCCGGCCGGCTGTTTGACCACGAGGGCGAGCGCCTGACCCCGCTTCACACCCAGAAGCGCGAGCGACGGTACGAGTATTACATCTCTCAGTCGCTGAAGACCGGCGCGGCTTCGCCCGACCGGAGCAGCGGCTGGCAATTGCCCGCGCGGGCGCTGGAAGACCGAGTTGCGACGGCCGTCCGTCGTCACCTGCAGGAGGCGCTGTTCCGTAATGCCTGACCCGGGCCCATTTCCAAACTGGAAACGTGAAATCGGCGAACAGAGATACGCTTTATTTCGGCGCCGTTTGCGCGGCGACATTCCGGTCTCGCCATGCAAGAACATTTGCCAAGTCGCGGAAATTGCGCGACAATTCCGCAGTGTCTTGAATGGTCTCTCTCGGGGAGGTGTCAGTGGCAGCCCGTAGGGGAGTCGAACCCCTCTTCCCAGGTTGAAAACCTGGTGTCCTAACCGATAGACGAACGGGCCACACTGGCGTTTCGCTGCGATCGATCGTCGATCAGTGTCGCGGCGTGGGGCGGTGTTTAGGGCAGGTGCGAAACGGGTGCAAGAGGAATTTTGAAGAATTGTGACGCATTTTCAGTCCGGTCCTCCGTAGCCCCGATTGAAAGGCCGGTCAGGCGGGCGCCGCGTCCTCGATGCGCATCTGGACACGGGTGCGGCCGCCGAAGGTGTTCAGCTCGATCCGGCCCGCCAGGTGCAGCCGGCGGCCGGCCTGGGCCTGAAGCAGCGGGCCAAGCGCGGTGTCGCAGCCGCCGAAGCAGATCCCCTCGACGCGGGCCGACAGGCCGTCCGACAGCGTGACGCGCAGGTGGTTGGTGCCGATCCGCCCGGAATGGGTGATCGTGGCGGCGGGAATCGCAAAGCGCGGCGCGGGCGCGCCCTGGCCGAAGGGGCCGGCCTTCTCGATCTCTTCCACCAGGGCAGGAGTGATGGCCTGCGGCATCAGAAGACCGTCGATCCGCAGATCCCTCGGTCCCGGGGTCCCGGCCCCCTGGCGTGCCAGAAGCTCGGCCAACCGTTCCATCGCCGCTTCCAGACGGTCCTGCCGCACGGTCAGACCCGCCGCCATGCGGTGCCCGCCGCCTTTTTCCAGATGGCCTTCGCCTGCCAGCCGGTGAACTGCGGCGCCAAGGTCGATCCCGGTGACGGACCGGCCCGATCCCTTGCCGATGGTGCCGTCCAGCCCGATGACCACGGCGGGGCGATGCGTCGCCTCCTTCAGGCGCGCGGCGACGATGCCGACGACGCCGGGATGCCAGCCTTCGCCCGCGGCCCAGACCAGCGGCGCATCCAGGCCCCGTGCCTCGGCCTGTTCCATCGCGGCGTCGCGGACCCGCGCCTCGATCTCGCGGCGTTCGGTGTTCAGCACATCCAGCCGTTCGGCCAGCGCCCCGGCCTCATGCGGGTCGTCGGTGGCCAGAAGCCGCGCGCCCAGGTCCGAGGCGCCGATCCGGCCGCCCGCATTGACCCTTGGTCCCAGCAGGAAGCCCAGGTGATAGGGTGTGGGCGCCTGATCCATGCGGGCCACATCCGCCAGTGCCCGAAGTCCGACCCGGTCGCGCCGCGCCAGCACCTTCAGCCCCTGCCGCACCAGCGCCCGGTTGACGCCCACAAGCGGCGCGACATCGGCCACCGTGGCCAGCGCCACCAGATCAAGCATCGCCATCAGGTCCGGTCCCTGCGCGCCTTCGCCGCGCATCAGGCGGTTCGCTTCGACCAGCATCAGGAACACCACCGAAGCCGCGCACAGGTGGCCCAGGCTGCCGTCCTCGTCCTGCCGGTTCGGGTTCACCACCGCAAGCGCGGGCGGCAATGTCTCGGCGCCCAGATGGTGGTCCAGGATCACCACGTCCGCGCCTTTCGCCGCCGCGATGGCTTCGTGGCTGAGCGTGCCGCAATCGACGCAGAGAATCAGGTCATGCGCGGCCGCAAGGCCCGACATGGCGGGCACGTTGGGGCCATAGCCCTCGTCAATCCGGTCGGGAATGTAAAGCGTGGCCTCGCGTCCCATCAGGCGCAGCCAGGTCAGGATCAGTGCGGCCGAGGCACCGCCATCGACGTCATAGTCGCCAAAGACCGCGATCCGTTCGCGCCCCTTCACCGCCCGCAGGAACCGGGCGGCGGCCTTGTCCATGTCCTTCAGCCGGCGCGGGTCGGGCAGCAGGTCGCGCAACTGCGGGTCAAGGAAACCGGCCGCCTCGGTCGGACTTACCCCGCGCGCCACCAGCAGCCGCGCCAGGGGCAGGGGCAGGCGGGTATCCTGGACCATCGCTTCGGCCAGACGCTCCACTTCGGGCGTGGGGCCGATCCAGCGCTGGCCAAGGGCCGACAACTCGACGTTCAGAAATGTGCTCATGCCGCCGTTCCTGCCCGTTTCGCCCCGGGCCCGCAAGACCGGGGAAAGCCAAGGGGGCACCCCCGGCGGGATGCCCCCTGATTGCCCTCATCGTCCCGGGATCAGCGGATCGGGTTGCGGTAGACCATCCGGCGCACCGAGCCGGTCTTCGACCGCATCAGGATCGTTTCGGTTTCGATGAAGTTGGGTTCGCGCCGGACGCCCCGCACGATCGAGCCGTTGGTGACGCCGGTTGCCGCGAAGATCACATCGGCGGTGACCATTTCATCGCGCGAATAGATGCGGTTCAGGTCGGTGATTCCGGCCTTGACGGCGCGGCCCCGTTCGTCGTCGTTGCGGAACACCAGGCGGCCCCACATCTGCCCGCCCATGCACTTCAGCGCGCTGGCCGCCAGAACGCCTTCCGGCGCGCCGCCCGAACCCATGTACATGTCGATGCCGGTGATGTCCGATTCGGCGCAATGGATGACGCCGGCCACGTCACCGTCGGTGATCAGACGGATCGCGGCGCCGGTGGCGCGGACCTCGGCGATCAGGTCTTCGTGGCGCGGGCGTTCCAGGATGCAGCAGGTGATGTCGCTGGTGCCGCAGCCCTTGGCCGCTGCCAGGGCGCGGACCCGTTCCGAAGGCGACATGTCCAGGCTGACGACGTCCTTGGGCAGGCCCGGCCCGACCGCCAGCTTGTCCATGTAGACGTCGGGCGCGTGCAGCAGCGTGCCGCGCGGCGCCATGGCGATCACCGTCAAGGCGTTCGGCATGTCCTTTGCCGTCAGCGTCGTGCCTTCCAGCGGATCCAGCGCGATGTCCACCTCGGGGCCATTGCCGCTGCCCACCTCTTCGCCGATGAACAGCATCGGCGCTTCGTCGCGTTCGCCTTCGCCGATCACGACCACGCCCTTGATGTCGAGCATGTTCAGCTGGTCGCGCATGGCGTTGACGGCGGCCTGGTCGGCGGCCTTTTCATCGCCCCGCCCGATCAGCCGAGCCGAGGCATGGGCAGCCGCTTCCGACACCCGGGCAAGGCCCAGCGAAAGCATGCGGTCGTGGAATTCCTGGGCGTTGGCAGCAGCCATGGCATTTGTCCTTGGGGTGAGAAGCGTTGCGCAGGGCTTACAACCGATGGGCGCCCACGGGCAAGGACGGTGTCGCTAACACCTTCTGCAAGTGGCGGGTTTTCCCCACGAACTCCGCCCTATCGCAGCCACAGCCCTTCCGCCCTCAGGCGGTTGCGGATACTCGCTTCCCGCAAGGGAAGGGCGTTGCGGTCGAACAGGGCGCGGATCCGCGCGCCCTTGCCCTGAAAGACGATGCGCTTCACCGGATCGTGCTCCTTCACCACCCGCTTGATCGGGTTCGGGGCCAGGCAGGCCTCGATCACGCGGACCGCATGGTCGCTTTCCCGAGCGTAAAGCAGCGGCAGCGCGCGGTAGTGGCAGGTCACGTCTCCGTCCAAGCCCGAAAGCTCGGGCCCCGGCCGACCACCCCCGAATCCGTGGATGACCAGCGGCAGAGCGATCTGGTCCAGCCAGGGATACAGCGCCTGCGACGCAAGTTCCGGCGGCGGCGCCGTCTCGATGCTGCGGGCGATTTCGGCAAACCGAAGGCCGAAGCGGTGCGGGCAGGGGCCAAGGAACCAGCCCGCGTTGAAGTAAAGATGCCGCTGCCAGGCATAGGCCGGCTGCGCTGGATCCAGGCTGCTGGCGAAGTCCAGGCCGAACCGGTCGTAAAGCGCCTGCCAGATCTGGTCCGCCGAAGGACCGTAGGGCGGCACCACTGGCCAGGTCGGCTCTCGTCGCATCGAGGCGGTGGGCCGGGTCATGTCGAATCCGATCCCCGACAGCGCCCCGGTGACCAGCGTGTCGGTGTCGAAGAACAGGAACGGCTCCCCCTCGGGCAGAACCGCCAGTGCCTCGATCTTGTTGCCCTGCGGATAGCGCTGGCCCCAGATCCGGCAGTCGAAGGGCCGGACCTCGACCTCCAGCCGGTCTAGCGCCGCGCGCGCGAGATCGGGGAGGGCGGTCTCCACCGGCCAGAGGGCCCCCTGGTTCGGCACGGCGCAGATGACCCGCCCGGCAAAACCCGGGTCGCTGTGACGCAGTGAGGCGGCGAAGATCACCGCTTCGTGGGCCAGCCGGCCCGACTGGGCCACGATCAGCAGGTTCGGAGCGGTCATCGCGCTGGCATGGGGCCGGGAGGTCAGCGCACGGCCACGAAGGGCCGGCCCAGGGCTGCCGGAGCCTGAAGCCGGGCGCGCCCGCCGCGCGCCGACATCACCACCAGAACAAGAATGGTGATCAGGTAAGGCGCCATCGACAGGATCTGCACCGGAATGGCCACACCTGCGGCCTGAAGGCGCAGTTGCAGCACGGTGATGCCTCCGAACAGATAGGCGCCCAGCAGCACGCGCTCGGCCCTCCAACTGGCGAAAACGACGATGGCCAGCGCGATCCAGCCGGCGCCGGCCGTCATACCCTCGGTCCATTGCGGCACCCGCACCAGGCTGAGGTAGGCCCCCCCAAGCCCCGCCAGCGCGCCGCCGAAGGCCAGCGCCAGCACCCGCACCCGGACAACCGGATAGCCAAGCGCATGGGCCGCATCCGGGTTTTCCCCCACCGCGCGCAGGACCAGCCCGCCGCGCGTGCGGGCCAGATACCACCGGACCGCCACCACCAGCGCCAGAGAGAGATAGACCACCCAGTCATGGCCGAACACGATGGGACCCAGCACCGGCAGGTCGGCCAGCGGACCCAGCGGCAGCCGGGCCGTGGGGGGCGGCTTGATGCCCTGCAACCCTTGGCCCAGCAGCGCCGAAAGCCCCAGCCCGAACAGCGTCAGCGCCAGACCCGTCGCCACCTGGTTCGACAGCAGCTTCAGGGTCAGCACCGCGAACAGCAGCGCCATCACCACTCCGGCCGCCGCTGCCGCAAGGAATCCGATCACCGGGCTGCCGGTCAGTACCGCGGCGCCAAAGCCGCCGATGGCGCCCATGATCATCATGCCCTCTACTCCCAGGTTCAGCACACCGGCCTTCTCGGCGACCATCTCGCCCGTCGCCGCCAGAAGGATCGGCGTCGCCGCGACCATCATCGAGGCGATGAGCATCACGATGTCGATGCCGCCCAGGGTCATGCCGGGATCCTCCGTCTGCGGATGCGGTAGTGGGTCAGAAGATCGAAGGCCAGCAGGAAGAACAGCAGCATCCCCTGGAAGGCCTGGATCGCCGCCGCCGGAAGGCCCACGACCAGCTGCGCGGTTTCCCCGCCGATGTAGGTCAGCGCCATCAGAAGCCCCGCCAGCAGGATGCCCAGGGGCTCCAGCCGGCCCAGGAAGGCCACGATGATCGCGGTGAAGCCGTAGCCGACGTTGAAGGCGTCGGTGATCTGCCCGCCGGGGCCCGATACCTCGAAGATCCCGGCAAGACCCGCCAGCGCGCCCGAGCCGCCAAGACAGATGGCGACCAGGCGGTCCGGGTTCACCCCGGCAAAGCGCGCGGCGCGCGGGGCCTGGCCCGCAACGCGGATCTGGAAGCCGAAGATATGCCGGTTCAACAGGACATGGCCCACGACGACCGCCGCCAGTGCCGCCAGAACGCCCCAGTGCAGTCCGGTACCCGCGATGACCTCGGCGTTATGAGCGCTGGGATATTGTTGCAGGTTCCGCGATCCCGGAAAGCCGTAGCCCTGCGGGTTCTTCAACGGCCCGTGTGCCATGTAGGACAGCACGTTTTCGGCCACATAGACCAGCATCAGCGAAACCAGGATCTCATTCGTGCCGAAGCGGATCCTGAGGAACGCCGGGATCATCCCCCACAGAAACCCGCCCAGCGCGCCCGCCAGGATCATGGCCGGAAAGATCAGCAGGTTTTCGGCCGGATAGGCCGCCAGCGCCACCGCGGCACCGCACAGCGCGCCGATGACGTACTGCCCTTCGGCGCCGATGTTCCAGATCCCGGCGCGGAAGCCGAAACTCAGCCCCATCGCGATCAGGATCAGGGGGCCGGCCTTCACAAGAAGCTGCGGACGGAAATAGCTGGCGTTCGGGCCGAACAGAGGATCCCAGAAGATCGCGCGGATCGCCAGGAACGGATCCTTGCCCATCAGCGCGAACAGAAGGCCGCCCGCGATCATGGTCGCCACGACCGCAAGGACAGGCGTGCCCCAGGTCCAGAGCCGCGAGGCTTCGGGGCGTTTTTCAAGAAGGAACATGCGGACTTTCCGGCAGTGACGCCGCAGGGACGGCGGCATGAAGGGCTTCGGGCTCGGCCTGGTGCATCCCATGCGCGCCGCCCAGCATCAACCCGATCTGTTCCAGCGTCAGTCCGGCCACGGGGCGCGGTGCGGACAGCCGCCCTTCGTTCAGAGCGGCGAACGTATCCGCGATTTCCAGGATCTCGTCGATGTCCTGGCTGATGACGACGACGGCGGCCCCCGCCGCCGCGCGGTCCAGAAGCGCCTGCCGGATATAAGCCGCGGCCGAGGCATCGACGCCCCAGGTGGGCTGGTTGACGACGATCACCGCGGGGCTCTGCATGATCTCGCGCCCCAGGACGAATTTCTGAAGGTTGCCGCCCGACAGCGCGGCCGCGGGGGTGCCGGTCCCGCGGGTGCGGACGTCGAAGGTGGCGATGATCTCGGCCGCCCAGTCCTCGGCGGCGCGCCAGTCGATGAAGCCGCGCCGCGCCAGCCGCTTGCGCACCGTCCCGGACAGGACGGCGTTTTCGGTCAGGCTCATCTCCGGCACGGCGGCATGGCCCAGCCGTTCCTCGGGCGCGGTGACCATGCCGGCGCGGCGGCGGCTGTTCGGATCCTGGTCGCCCACCGGTTGGCCCAGGACGCGGACCGTTTCGGCGGCACTTCGGACCTCGCCCGAAAGGGCCAGCATCAGTTCGTCCTGCCCGTTCCCCGCAACGCCGCCGATCCCCAGAACCTCACCCTGCCGGACCGCCAGCGAGATGGCCCGCAGCGGCGTGCCGAAGGGATGGGTTGCGGGCAGCGACAGGTTCCTGACCTCCAGCGCGACGGGGCCGGGTTCGGTGGCCGTTCGCGCCGGTGCCCGCAGCGAGGCGCCGACCATCATCTCGGCCATCGCCCGGGCCGAGGTGTCACGCGGGTTGCAGCTTCCCACCACCTTGCCGTGGCGCAGGATGGTCGCCTCGTCGCACAGGCTGCGGATCTCCTCGAGCTTGTGCGAGATGTAGAGGATAGACGTGCCTTCCGCAGCCAGTTGCCGCAGCGTGCCGAACAGGATCGTCACCTCCTGCGGGGTCAGGACCGAAGTGGGCTCGTCCATGATCAGAAGCTTCGGATCCTGAAGCAGGCAGCGCAGGATCTCGATCCGCTGGCGCTCGCCCGCCGAAAGGTCGCCCACCACCCGTCCCGGATCCAGCGGCAGCCCGTAGCCCTCCGACACCTCGCGGATGCGGCGGGCCAGGTCGCGCAAGGGAGGCGGGTTGTCCATGCCCAGTGCCACGTTTTCGGCCACCGTCAGCGCATCGAACAGGCTGAAGTGCTGGAACACCATCGCCACGCCCTGCGCCCGCGCGGCGCGCGGATCGGCGGGCTGGTAAGGCGCGCCGTGCATCACCATCCGACCGCTGTCGGGGCGGACAAGGCCGTAGATCATCTTGACCAGCGTCGATTTCCCGGCGCCGTTTTCCCCCAGAAGCGCGTGGATGCGGCCCTGACCGATGGTGAACGACACGTCGTCATTCGCCTTGACGCCCGGGTAGGATTTGGAAATCCCCTCGATCCGCAAAAGATCGGTCACGCTGACGTTCCCCCTGTTCTGGCGTGGCTTTCGGTCGGGGCGGTGGCCGCGACTGCCGTGTCGCTCAGTATCCTTGCCGCCACGCCAACTGCAATGGCCTGCGGGTGCTTGCCCAGGTCGGGCAGGCCGATCGGGCAGTCGATGCGCCCGATCGCGTCCGCCCCGTGACCAAGCGCCATCAGCCGCGACCGGAACCGCGCCCATTTGGTAACCGAGCCGATCACACCCAGGCGGCGAAAGCCGTGGGTCAGAAGCAGGTGGCATAGCTCCAGGTCCAGCGCATGGGAAAAGGTCAGCACCAGATGTTCGGCATCCGTCGGCGCATCGATCACCAGCGTGCCGGGCGTCTGCGTGGCATGGATCGTGACCCCCATGGGGACCTTGTCGGGAAAGCGCGCCCGGTCGGTGTCGATCCAGGTCAGCGAAAGGGACGGAAGCGGCGCCAGAACCGCGACGAGAGCCCGCCCGACATGTCCCGCGCCCCAAATCCAGATGGGCCTGAGGGGAGGCGCAAGGGGCTCGATCATCCAGCCCTTGACGATACCGGGCGTCGGGACCACGCCTTGGGCGCGCGCGCGGGACAGCATGCGGCGGACGGGAAGGGGCATCTCCGGTCCTTGTCCGGGAAGGGGCCGCGCATGCATCGGACCGTCCAGCGCCAGGACCCGCGCTGCATCCCAGCGTTCGGACAAAAGCACCACCGCCCCGCCGCAGCACTGGCCGCGGGCCGGTCCCAGGGGCAGGCGGTCCACCCGGTCGGGCGCGGCGAAGGCCAGCATCGCGCGGGCGGTCTGGGTCGCTTCATGTTCCAGCGCGCCGCCGCCTATGGTGCCCTCTTGCCCATCGGCCCAGACCAGCATGGACGCCCCCACCTCGCGTGGGGTCGATCCGGCGGTTTCAGCCACCACGACCCTGATAACCGGGCCGTTGCGGGCAATGGCGTCGGTCAGGCGTGCGGCATCAAGGCTCATCCCTCGGCCTCCGGTCCACGGGCGCGGTGGACGGCGGCCAGCACCTGTTCCGGCGTCGCGGGGGCTTGCAGATTGGGCCAATGCGGCCCGCAGGCAGCGCAAGCATCCGACAGCGCCAGGAAGGCGGAAATTCCGTGCATCAGGGGCGGTTCCCCCACGGCCTTGGACCGAAAAATCGTCTCTTCCCCGTTCGGAGCATCCCACAAGGTGACGTTGAAAACCCGCGGGCGATCCGAGGCGGCGGGGATCTTGTAGGTTGACGGCGCATGGGTCATCAGCCGGCCCTTGTCGTCCCAGACCAGTTCCTCTGTCGTCAGCCACCCGGCCCCCTGAACGAAACCGCCCTCGATCTGCCCCAGGTCGATGGCGGGGTTCAGGCTCGACCCGGCATCATGCAGAATATCGGTGCGAAGGATGCGGTTTTCGCCGGTCAGGGTGTCGATGGCGACCTCGGTCACCGAAACACCGTAGGCAAAGTAGAAGAAGGGCCGCCCCACGCCGCGCTTGCGGTCCCAGGACAGTTTCGGCGTGGCGTAGAAGCCGGTGGCCGACAGGCTGACGCGGCCCAGATAGGCGGCCATCGCGGCCTCGGCAAAGGTGATCTCATCCCCGCCGATCCGGACGATGCCATCGGTGAAGATGACCCGGTCGGCGGTGGTCTGGCGGGTTTCGGCCAGATGCGCGGCGATCCGGTCGCGGATCGCCTCACAAGCGGCCTTGACCGCCATGCCGTTCAGATCCGACCCGGACGAGGCCGCCGTGGCGGAAGTGTTGGGCACCTTGGCGGTATCTGTCGCGGTGATGCGGATCGCCTCGGGCGCAAGACCAAAGACCCGCGCTGCCACCTGCGCGACCTTCTGAAACAGGCCCTGGCCCATTTCCGTCCCGCCGTGGTTCAGGTGGACCGAGCCGTCCTGGTAGACATGCACCAGCGCGCCCGCCTGGTTCAGATGCGTCAGCGTGAAGGAAATCCCGAATTTCACCGGCGTCATGGCGATCCCGCGCTTCAGAACCGGGCTCAGCCGGTTCCAGGCGGAAATCTCGGCCCGTCGACGGTCATAGTCCGCGCTTTCCGCAAGGCGCGCGGTCATCTCGTGCAGGATGAAATCCTCGACCGGCTGGTGAAAGGGCGTCGTCTGGTAACCATGCGGGTCGGGGGCGGCGGCTGGTGGCTCCAGATCCACCGCGGCGCGGGAGGACGGGTTTTCCCCCCGTGCCAGCGCCTGCGCCGCCTGTTCCGGGGTGCCCTCTGCAAGGGGAGACGGAGCTGCGGTCGGGCCCGTTGAGGCCGGGTAGTAGTTTACCCGCCTGACCGCCAGCGGATCATGCCCCAGGCGATGCGCGATATGATCGATGATGCGTTCCATCCCCAGCATCCCCTGCGGGCCGCCAAAGCCGCGAAAGGCAGTGGCGCTTTGGGTGTTGGTGCGCAGCCGGTGGCTCTCGATCCGGATATTCGGCAGAGAATAGGCATTGTCGGCATGAAGCATCGCGCGATCCGCCACCGGCAGAGACAGGTCCATCGACCAGCCGCAGCGCACCAGATGCCGGACCTCCAGCCCCAGGATCCGGCCCCGATGATCGACCCCGGCGCGGTAGTCGATGCGGAAATCGTGCCGCTTGCCGGTGATCATCATGTCGTCGTCGCGGTCATAGCGCATCTTGCAGGGCCGCCCCGTCGCCCGCGCCGCCACCGCGCAAGCCACGGCCAGCGCGTTCCCCTGGCTTTCCTTGCCGCCAAAGCCGCCGCCCATGCGCCGCACCTCGACCCGGACGGCGTGCATCGGCGCGCCGATGGCTTCGGCCACCTTGTGCTGCACCTCGGTCGGGTGCTGGGTCGAGGAATGGACGATCATGTCGCCGCCTTCCTGCGGCAGGGCCAGCGCCGCCTGACCTTCCAGATAGAAATGCTCCTGCCCGCCCAAGCTCAGGCTACCCTGGACGACAAGTGGCGCGGCATTGATCGCGGCCCCCGGATCGCCCTTCTGCCAGATCACCGGGCCATCTTCGAACCGGCTTTGGGCTGCCAGCGCCTGATCGACCGTCAGGATCGCCGGCCGTTCGGTATAGGTGATGCGGCCGAGCCTGGCCGCCTTTCGCGCCGCAAGGTGGCTGGTGGCAATGACCAGAAACACCGGCTGACCAAGGTACTGGACGATGCCATCGGCCAGAAGCGGTTCATCATGGTTCGAGGGCGAGACGTCATTGGCAAAGGGCAGGTCCCGCGCCGTCAGCACTGCAACGACTCCGGGAGCGGATGTGACCGCGGACAGGTCCATCCCGGTAATCTCGCCATGCGCGATGGTCGAAAGCCCGAAGGCCAGATGCAGCGTTCCAGCGGGCACTGGCAGGTCATCGACATAGCGCGCCGTGCCCGTCACATGCATCCGGGCGCTGTCATGGGGAAGGGGGGTGCCCACGCTCATGCGCCCGCCTCCAGATCAAGGACCGATACGGGCGTGCCGCTTCGTTCATGGACATGGCGGACCAGCATCGCGCCTGCCGCCTCCAGCCGGTAGCGGGCCGAGGCGCGCATGTCCGAGAGCGGCGAAAAATCGACCGCGAAGGCCGGAAGCGCATCGTGGACGGTTTCTGGTGTGAAGGGACGTCCAACAAGCGCGCCCTCGACCGTCCGCGCGCGCTTCGGAACGCCCGCTAGGCCGCCAAAGGCAATACTGGCGCTTTTCACAATCGAACCTTCGAGGGTGATGTTGAAGCAGCCGCAGACGGCCGAAATGTCCTGATCGAACCTTTTGGACAGTTTGTAGCAGGCAAGATCCGGGGTCGTGGCAGGGATCGTCACCGCTTCGATGAATTCGCCGGGGCGACGGTCCTGCTTGCGGTAATCGAGGAAGAAATCCTCCAACGCCATGTCGCGCCGGGCTGGGCCCTGGCGCAGGTGCAGCCGTGCGCCCATGGCGATCAGAGCAGGGGGCGTGTCGCCGATGGGGGAGCCATTGGCGATGTTGCCGCCGATGGTCGCTGCGGCACGGATTTGCTCGCTGGCAAAGCGCCGCAGGAATTTCGAGAAATCCGAGTGGCTTACGGAGACTTCCTTGCGCAATGCGGCAATCGTCACGCCGGCGCCGATCCGCAGGCCATCATCGCCGAGGGTGATCTGTTGAAGATCGGCGCATCGGCCCAGGAAGCAAAGCGGGCTCAGGTCTTGCAGGCCCTTCGTCACCCAAAGGCCAACATCTGTTGCCCCTGCAACCAGAGTGGCTTCGGGGTTGGCCTGATACCAGTCCGCCAGGTCATCCGCCGATGTCGGCTGCGCTGCATCGCCCCGCGCCACCTCGGGAGCGGTCAGGCGACCGTGGTGCAACCAATCCGGCACCGGTTGTACCGCAGCGGCTTCCGCAGCGCGCAGGATCGGGGCATAGCCGGTGCAGCGGCACAGGTTCCCGGCCAGTTGGTCATCGTGGTCCCGCATCCCGTTCAGATGCGCCGTGGCAAGAGTCATCACGATACCCGGCGTGCAAAAGCCGCACTGGCTGCCGTGGTGGTCGATCATGGCCTGCTGCACCGGGTGCAGGGTGCCGTCGGGCGCGGAGAGCGCCTCGACGGTGCGCACCGCCTTGCCGTTCAGTTGCGGCAGGAACAGAAGGCAGGCGTTCAGCGCCCGCGCCCCCCGCTCGTCGGAAACCATCACCGTGCAGGCGCCGCAATCGCCTTCGTTGCAGCCTTCCTTGGTGCCCGTCAGCCCGCGATCTTCGCGCAGAAAGTCCAGAAGCGTCCGGGTGGGCGAGATTTCCGTCAGGGTGACATCCGTGCCGTTCAGCACAAAGGCGACATCGGTCATACGTACAGCCTGCCGCGGTCTTTCCGGTGCGTGACGCATCCCTGCCCGATGCGGCGTAAAGCGGGGGTGCGCGTCGTCCTGATCCGTCATTCAGCGCCCGCCAAGGCGCCTTTGGCAAGCGGAAGTTTTCCTGCAAATCCGCAAGGTGTTTTCACGAACCGGATGAAAATCGCTCCGGAAGCGACCGCCCGAAGCGGGTTGCGGGCGTGTAGCGGGTACGGAATTCCAGTCTTTCCTGACGCTGGGTAAGGCGCGTATGACGACCGCATCCGTTCGAATCTGTTCGTTTTGCCGCAACGCGTCGCCAATCGACCGATATTCGCGCGTGTAAAGTCAAGAAAACCAACATCTCAACAGGGTTGATCCATCATGGACCTTTATCTTGCGACCAAGTTCCTTCACGTCGCCACGGCCGTCCTTTGGCTGGGGGGCGGTCTTGCGCTGATGCTTCTCGCGGTGCTGGCCCGCCGCGCCGGGGACCGCGACGACCTGTTCACCATCATCCGCCTTGTGACCGTTCTTGCACCGCGCGTCTTTGTGCCAGGCTCCTTCATCGTGCTGGTGTCGGGGTTGGGGATGGTCTGGTTCGGCGGGCTGGCCTTCGAGGCCTGGCTGGTCTTCGGGCTGGCAGGCATCGCGGCCACCATCGTCATCGGAATGACACGGCTGGGGCCGCTGTCGGGCAAGATCACCTACCTGGTCGCCACCGCCCGCTGGGATGAGGCCGAAGAGATCGCCGGAAGCCTGCTGCGCGCGGCCCGCGTCGATTATGTCCTGCAATTCCTGATCGTCTTCGCGATGGTGGTGAAGCCGGTCTGGTCGGACAGCGGTATCCTGGCCGGCATGTCGATGATCGCGGGCGTTGCGGTGCTGTGCCTGATCGGCGGGATGCAATTCCCGAAAGCACAGACCCCCGCCTGAGCGCATGGAAATCCCGACGTGGCCCGGCTAAGGTCGGGCCATGTCCCAGCCCCGATTCATCCATCTTCGCGTCCATACAGAATATTCGCTGCTGGAAGGCGCGGTTCCGGTCAAGAAACTGGTCGACGCCTGCGAAAAGGCGGGCGTTCCGGCCGTCGCGGTGACGGATACCAACAACCTGTTCGCGGCGCTGGAATTTTCGGTGATCGCCTCGGGCAAGGGTGTGCAGCCGATCATCGGCTGCCAGGTCGATCTGGATTACGATCCGCCCCAGCCCGGCGAACGCCCGCGCCCGCCCGCGCCCGTGGTGCTGCTGGCGCAGTCGGAAGCCGGCTACATGAACCTCATGAAGCTGAATTCCTGCCTGTATATCGACAAGGGCGGGCAGTTGCCGCAGGTGACCCTTGCCGAACTGGAACGGTATTCCGACGGCCTGATCTGCCTGTCGGGCGGGCCGGAAGGCGCGGTGGCCAAGCTTTTGCAGGCGGGCCAAAGGGCCAAGGCCGAAGCCCTGATGACGCGGCTGGCGACGATCTATCCGAACCGGCTTTATGTCGAACTGCAACGCCACCCGATCGAAGGCGGTGCGCCCGATTCCGAACGGCTGACCGAACGCGGGTTTGTGGAAATGGCCTATGCCATGGCCCTGCCGCTGGTCGCCACGAACGACGTCTACTTCCCCAAGCCCGAAATGTACGAGGCGCACGACGCCCTGATCTGCATTGCCGAAGGCGCCTATGTCGACCAGCAGGAACCCCGCCGCCGCCTGACGCCGCAGCATTACCTGAAATCCCCCGAGGAAATGGCGGCGCTGTTTGCCGACCTGCCCGAGGCGCTGGAAAACACCGTCGAAATCGCGCGCCGCTGCGCCTATGCGGCCAAGAAGCGCAAACCGATCCTGCCGAAATTCGCCGATGATGAGGTGGAGGAACTGCGCCGCCAGGCCTGGGAAGGGCTGAAGCGCCGGCTTGAGGTGATCCCCCATGCCGTTCCCGTAAAGGAATACGAAGACCGGCTGGCGTTCGAACTGGGCATCATCGAAAAGATGGGCTTCCCGGGTTACTTCCTGATCGTGGCCGACTTCATCAAATGGGCCAAGGACCACGGCATCCCGGTCGGCCCGGGCCGGGGTTCGGGTGCAGGGTCGCTGGTCGCCTATGCGCTGACCATCACCGACCTGGATCCCCTGCGCTATGCGCTGCTGTTCGAACGGTTCCTGAACCCGGAACGCGTCTCGATGCCGGACTTCGACATCGACTTCTGCATGGACCGCCGCGAAGAGGTAATCCGCTACGTCCAGGAAAAATACGGCCGCGAAAAGGTCGGCCAGATCATCACCTTCGGCGCGCTTCTGTCCAAGGCGGCGGTGCGCGACGTGGGCCGGGTCTTGCAGATGTCCTACGGGCAGGTGGACCGGCTGTCGAAGATGATCCCGGTCGAAGGGGTGAAGCCGGTCAGCATCGAAAAGGCGCTGGCGGATGAACCCCGCCTGCGCGAAGCCGCCCGCGCCGAAGAGGTCGTCGATCGCCTGCTGACCTATGCCAAGCAGGTCGAGGGGCTTTTGCGCAACGCCTCCACCCACGCGGCCGGGGTCGTGATCGGCGACCGCCCGCTGGACGAACTGGTGCCGCTGTATCAGGACCCCCGCTCCGACATGCCCGCCACCCAGTTCAACATGAAATGGGTGGAAGCGGCCGGTCTGGTGAAGTTCGACTTCCTGGGCCTGAAGACGCTGACGGTGATCCAGAACGCGCTTGATCTGCTGAAACTGCGCGGGGTCGAGGTTGATATCAGCATGATCCCTCTGGACGATCCGCTGACCTATGACCTGTATTCCCAGGCGAAAACGGTCGCGGTGTTCCAGGTCGAAAGCTCGGGCATGATGGATGCGCTTCGGCGCATGAAGCCCACCTGCATCGAGGATATCGTGGCGCTGGTGGCGCTGTATCGTCCCGGCCCGATGGAAAACATCCCCGTCTATTGCGAGGTGAAGAACGGCCAGCGCGATCTGGAATCGATCCATCCGACCATCGACCATATCCTGGCCGAGACGCAGGGCATCATCGTCTATCAGGAACAGGTGATGCAGATCGCACAGGTCATGGCCGGCTATTCGCTGGGCGGCGCCGACCTCTTGCGCCGCGCCATGGGCAAGAAGATCGCCGAGGAAATGGCCAAGGAACGCCCGAAGTTCATCGAGGGCGCCAAGGCCACCCACAATGTGCCGGAAAAGAAGGCGGGCGAGGTTTTCGACCTGCTGGAGAAATTCGCCAACTACGGCTTCAACAAATCCCATGCCGCCGCCTATGCCGTGGTCAGCTACCAGACCGCCTGGCTGAAGGCGAACCACCCGGTCGAATTCATGGCCGCGGTAATGAACTGCGATATCCACCTGACCGACAAGCTGGCCGTCTACAAACGCGAAGTCGACAAGCTGGGCATCACCACCGTCGCCCCTTGCGTGAACCGGTCGCTGGCCACCTTCACGGTGGTCGATGGCCAGGTCGTTTACGCGCTGGGCGCGCTGAAGAACGTCGGCGTCGAGGCGATGAACCTGATCGTCGAGGCGCGGGGCGGCAGGCCCTTTGTCTCGCTTTTCGATTTCGCCCGCCGGGTGGACATGAAGCGCATCGGCAAGCGGCCGCTGGAAATGCTGGCGCGGGCCGGGGCCTTCGACGTGCTGGACCGCAACCGCGCCCGGGTGTTTGACGGTCTGGATGCCCTGTCAGCCTGGTCGGCGGCTGTGCATGAAGCGCGGGCCTCGGCGCAGGTGTCGCTGTTCGGCGAAGCGGGCGCCGATCTGCCGGAGCCGCGCCTGCCCGCCCGGAACGACTGGCTGCCGGTCGAACGTCTGGGGCAGGAACATCAGGCGATCGGGTTCTATCTGTCGGGCCATCCGCTGGATGACTACATGCCCGCGCTGAAGCGTAAGAATGTGCTGACACTGGCTGAACTGACGGCCGCCGCCGAACGCGGGCCGCTGATCGCCAAAATCGCGGGCAACGTGTCTAACCGGCAGGAACGGAAATCCGCCAAGGGCAATCGCTTCGCCTTCGTGGGCCTGTCCGACCCGACCGGGCTTTATGAAGTGACGGTGTTTTCCGAAACCCTTGAGGCCACCCGCGCCTATCTGGAGCCGGGGATGGCCGTTGTCCTGACGGTCGAGGCGAACATGGAAGGCGACAGCCTGAAGCTTCTGGCCCGCGCCGCCCAGCCCATCGACGCGGTCGCCGCCGATACCGGAACGGCGGGCTTGCGCATCCACGTGGACAGCGAAACCGCCATCGCCTCGGTCGCGGGGCTGTTGTTCCGCATCGCGGAAGAACAGCGCGCCGCGAAAGCCCGTGGCCCGGTGCGCTTCTGCATCGCCGATCCGGCAACGGGCGCCGAAGTCGAGGTGGGCACCGGCCGCGACTTCCCGCTCAATCCGCAGATCAAGGGCGCGATCAAGTCGATCCCCGGCGTCGCGCTGGTGGAAGAGGTGTGAGCGCGCCGCCGCACTACGCCTACCGCCCGCAGATCGACGGCCTGCGGGCGCTGGCGGTGATGGGCGTGCTGTTTGAACATTTCTGGATCCCAACCGCGCGCACCGGCCATCTGGGGGTCCGGCTGTTCTTCGTGATCAGCGGATTCCTGATCACCGAACGGTTGCTTGCGGCCCGCGCCCGGGTGACGTCCGGTGGGGCCTCCGTCGCGACCGAGGGCCGAACCTTCTTCCTGCGCCGGGCGCTACGGCTGTTTCCGGCCTATTTCCTTCTGCTGGCGGTGCTTTTGCTGCTGAACACCGGCGGTATCCGGGGCAACGCGGCCTGGCACGTCTTCAGCGCGACAAACCTCTGGTTCGCCCGCGTCGACGACTGGTCGCCTTGGCAGATCTCGCATTTCTGGAGCCTTTCGGTGGAAGAACAGTTCTACCTGCTCTGGCCCTGGATCATCCTGCTGTTGCCACGCCGCGCACTTGCGCCGGCCATTCTGGCGACGATCCTTGCGGGGATACTGTTCCGACTGGCAATCCTGTCGACGCCCTGGTCCGACAGCCGAGCGGTGCCCTGGGTGCTGACGCCCGCGGCTTTCGATGCGCTGGGGGCGGGGGCGCTGCTGGCCCTGGCCGTCCAGGCAGGCCAAAGGCTTGAGCCGTGGTGCCGGGCCGCGCTGCCCGCGCTGGTGGCTTGGGGCGTGACGGATCATGCGGTCCGCCTGGGCTGGCTGCCCGACAGCCTGTACATCACCTATGTGCTTCAGGATTTGGTAACGACCATCGCCTTCGCGGGGCTGGTCGCGCGGTCCCACCGGAACCGGCCGGATGGCCTCGGTCGTGTGCTGTCCAGCGCGCCCTTGGTGGGGCTGGGCCGGATCAGCTATGGAATCTACCTGTACCACTTGCCGATCCTGGCCGGACTTCTGGCCATGATCCCGCATCTGGTCGCCGGGCCACGCCGCTTCGGGATCGCGACTGCGGTCACGCTGGTGGTCGCGCTGGCAAGCTGGACGTTCCTGGAACGCCCGATCCTGCGGCTGAAAGACCGAGCACCGGCGCGCGGGGCGCAGGAACAAGGCGCGGCCGAATGACGGCGCCCGGCCGGTGACGGGGCGAAGCCCAAGCCGGAAAGGTTCACAGGAACGGCAAGGCCGACCTTCGGGAACCGTCTGCTATCCCGCCGCTGCCGGGGACCGGACCGTCAGGCGCATTTCGAATAGCCGCAGCTGGGGCAGGTCAGGCAGCCTTCGGCGCGGTGCATCCCGAACTGGCCGCAAGAC
This sequence comes from Rhodobacteraceae bacterium QY30, assembly GCA_002356635.1. Lineage (GTDB taxonomy): Bacteria > Pseudomonadota > Alphaproteobacteria > Rhodobacterales > Rhodobacteraceae > QY30. Next base: position 2,479,291 of record CP023454.1, on the reverse strand, counting down.
GGGCAGGCGGGGCCGCGGGGGGCATCGCCTACGGCCATGACGGCCTTGGGGTCGGATTTCAGGCCGGCACCTTCGGCGGACAGGAAGCCGATCGCCACCATGTGCCGTTCGATCACGCCGCCGATGGCCGCCAGGATCGAGGGGATGTAGCGCCCTTCCATCCAGGCGCCGCCGCGCGGGTCGAAGACGGCCTTCAGTTCTTCCACCACAAAGGTCACATCGCCCCCGCGCCGGAACACCGCCGAGATCATCCGGGTGAGCGCCACGGTCCAGGCGTAATGTTCCATGTTCTTCGAGTTGATGAACACCTCGAACGGCCGCCGGTGGCCGGCCTGCACGATGTCATTGATCGTGATGTAGATCGCATGTTCGCTGTCGGGCCATTTCAGCTTGTAGGTCGCGCCCTCCAGCGCCGAGGGCCGGTCGAGCGGCTCGGACAGGTAGACGACATCGCCATGCGGGGTGAGGGGTTCGGCGCCGTCTTTCGAGACGACCTCGGGGGCAGAATTGTCTCCGAACAGAAGCCAGGACGGCGTGATCCCCAGTTTCGGGGCAATTTGATCAGCCGTCGCGGCGGAAATGTTCCGCTCTCCGGTTTCCCAATTGTTAAGACGGGTGAGTCCAACATCAAGGAACTCTGCGGCTTCCTTCTGGGTAGCATATCCGGCCTTCACCCGCGCCCATTTGAACCGCGCGGCAACCGTTGTGAGCTCCGCGCCGGGCTTCTCCTCCGCCACACTCAGCACCGACCCCGTCACGTCGTTCGGGCGGTAGGTTGTGCAGCCCTTGCAGCCCTGGTCCCAGGCGGCCATGTAGACGTCCTTGAAATCGTCAAAGGATATGTCCGCGGGGCAGTTGATCGTCTTTGAAATCGAACTGTCGACCCATTCCTGGGCCGCGGCCTGCATCCGCACATGATCCAGCGGCGGCAGGGTCTGGGCGTTGACGAAATGGTCGGGCAGGGGCGCATCGCCCATCCGGTCGCGCCACATCTGGACGGCGTAGTCCACCACCTCTTCCTCGGTCCGGGATCCGTCCTTTTGCAGGACCTTGCGGGTGTAGGCATAGGCAAAGACCGGCTCGATCCCGGAACTGACGTTGCCCGCGTAAAGGCTGATCGTGCCGGTGGGCGCGACCGAGGTCAGCAGCGCGTTGCGGATGCCGTGGGTGCGGATCGCGTCACGCACGTCGGCGTCCATCTTCTGCATCGTGCCCGACGCCAGGTATTTTTCGGCATCGAACAGCGGGAAGGCACCCTTTTCCCGCGCCAGGTCGACCGAGGCGAGGTAGGACGATCGCGCAATGGCGCGCATCCAGTCACGGGTCGCCGCCACCGCCTCGTCCGAACCGTAGCGCAGGCCCGTCATCAGAAGCGCGTCGGCCAGGCCCGTGACGCCAAGCCCCACGCGGCGCTTGGCGGCGGCTTCGGCGGCCTGCTGGGGCAGGGGGAAGCGGCTCGAATCCACCACGTTGTCCATCATGCGGATCGCGGTGCGCACCAGATCGTCCAGCGCGTCCATGTCCAAATGCGCGCCTTTGCCGAAGGGATCCTTCACCAGTCGCGCCAGGTTGACCGACCCCAGCAGGCAGGCGCCATAGGGCGGCAGGGGCTGTTCGCCGCAGGGGTTGGTGGCCGCGATCGACTCGGCATACCAGAGGTTGTTCATCCGGTTGATGCGGTCGATGAAGATTACGCCCGGTTCGGCGTAGTCATAGGTCGCGCGCATGATCTTGTTCCACAGATCACGCGCCTGCACGGTGTGGTAGATCTTGCCGTCGAACTGCAATTCCCACGGGCCATCGGCCTTCACCGCCTCCATGAAGGCATCGGTGACCAGCACCGACAGGTTGAACATCCGCAGGCGGGCGATGTCCTGTTTGGCGGCGATGAAGGCTTCGATATCGGGGTGGTCGCAGCGCATCGTGGCCATCATCGCGCCGCGCCGCGATCCGGCGGACATGATCGTGCGGCACATCGCGTCCCAGACATCCATGAAGCTGAGCGGGCCGGAGGCATCCGCCGCCACGCCATGTACCGCAGCCCCCTTGGGCCGGATGGTCGAGAAATCATAGCCGATGCCGCCACCCTGCTGCATGGTCAGCGCGGCTTCCTTCAGCATCTCGAAGATGCCGGCCATGCTGTCGGGGATCGTGCCCATGACAAAGCAGTTGAACAGCGTGACCGTGCGCCCCGTGCCGGCCCCCGCGATGATCCGGCCCGCGGGCAGGAAGCGGAAATCTTCCAGCGCTCCGTAGAATTTGTCTTCCCAGGCAGCGGGATCGGCTTCGGGTTCGGCCAGGGCGCGGGCGATGCGGCGCCAGGTGTCTTCGACCGAGGCGTCGATGGGGGTCCCTTCGGCATCCTTCAGCCGGTATTTCATGTCCCAGATCTGCGCGGCGATGGGGGCGGCAAAACGGGTCATGGTCTGGTCCTGTGCTGTCGTCGGAAAGACTGCCAAGATACCCCCACAGGCGCATAGGGTCAACGCCGTGCGCCGCGCTTCGTGACTTGTTCTTGCGCCCCTGGGACGGCAATATGCCATATCTTGGGGGTGCCATGGCCGGAATCGTTCATCTCGTGAAGCTTTGCGTGGGCGCGGACAGTGTCGAGGATCTGCTGGATTGGCAGGCCACGCACCCGTCGCCCTATCCCGGCGGCGCGCGGCGGCACATCACCCGCATGTGGCCCAAGCGCGAGGCTGACCTGCTGGGGGGCGGATCGCTTTACTGGGTCATCAAGGGGCTTGTGATGTGCCGGCAGCGGATACTCCGGCTTGACCGGGTCGAGGGCGCGGACGGCATCCTGCGCTGCGGCCTGGTGCTGGACCCGGACGTGATTCGCACTGCCGCGCTGCCGAAACGCCCCTTCCAGGGCTGGCGCTATCTGGACGCCAAGGACGCCCCGCCCGACCTGCCCGCCGGGCGCGAGGCCGAACCCGAACTGCCGCGCAGCCTGCTGACGGCGCTGTCGGAAATCGGACTGCGCTAGGCTTCAGATCCCAAGCTTCGCCTTCAGCCGGTCCAGCGTCGCGCGCGTCGCGTCATCCCAAGCTGCGGCATGGGCGGCATAAAGCGTCGCCTGGCTTTGCAGGATCACACCATCGTCCAGAAGCTTCAGGTGATTGGCCCGGAGCGTCTCGCCGGATGAGGTGATGTCGGCAATCGCCTCGGCCGTCAGGTTGCGGATGGTGCCTTCGGTCGCGCCCTGGCTGTCGACCAGCTGGTAATCGGCAACCCCTGCGCTGCGCAGGAAGTCATGCACCAACCGGTGGTATTTGGTGGCGATCCGCAGGCGGTGACCATGCGTGCGCCGGAAGGCGGCGGCGACGGCATCCAGATCGTCCAGCGTTTCGACATCGACCCAGGCGGCGGGCACCGCGATCACCAGATCGGCGTGGCCAAAGCCCATCGGCGCCAGTTCTTCGACCTGCGATGCCCAGTCGGCCAGCTTGTCGCGCACCAGATCCTGCCCGGTCACGCCCAGGTGGATGCGCCCTGCCGCCAGTTCGCGGGTGATCTCGCCCGCCGACAGAAGCACGGGTTCAACCCCCTCGATCCCTTCCATCGCGCAGGCATATTCGCGTTCGGACCCGGTGCGCACCAGCCGCAGCCCACGGGCGGCGAACCAGTCGGCGCATTGCTCCATCAGCCGGCCCTTGGAGGGCACCCCGATCTTCAGCATGAAACGCCCCCCAGATCCGCGACCAGCCCGGGGCGGATCACGCCGCCCACGGCAGGGATCGACCGTCCCTGACCCAGCACGGCGGTCATCGCGTCGTACCGCCCGCCCGAGGCAACCGGTGGCAGGGCCGGGTCGGCGGCGTGGAACGAGAAGACAAAGCCATCGTAATATTCCAGCGTCGTGCGGCCATGGCTGGCCTCGAAGGCCAGCGTGTCGACATCGACCCCCCGCGCCGCCAGTGCATCAAGCCGCCGCGCCATCCGGTCGACCGCGGTGGCGATCGCAGGCAGGGACCGCGTCAGGTCGCGCAAGTGGCTTAGCGCCGCCGTCGATGGGGCGGTCAGGTCAAGCAGGTCATCCAGAAGTGCCACTTCCTCGGCCGAAATCGGCGGAGCGGCGGCGTCTTCGGCCAGCGCCTCCAGCCGCTCGGCAATCTCGGACGCGCTGCGCAACCCGATCAGCGGCGCATCGCTGGCATGGGGCAGGGCGCGGGCGGGACGGTCGGCCCCGTAATGATCCAGCAGTGCGCGGAACCGTTTCGGCCGCCAGACATGGCGCAGCAGCGCGGCCTTGCGGCTGGGCAGCGTGTTCAGCCCCCGGACTGCCGCCATCAGGATCGCCAGATCGCCGGTCGCGGCGCGCAAGCCCAGCGGCGCCAGCATCCGGGCGAACAGGGCAAAGACCTCGGCATCGGCGCCGGTGGGATCGTCGCGGTCAAAGACTTCGTACCCCGCCTGGAAATATTCGGTCGCGCGGCCATCCAGATGTTCCTGACGACGAAAGACCTCGCCCATGTAGCAGTAGCGGGCGGGTTCCGCCCCGTGGCTCATGTGCATCTGCACCACCGGCACGGTGAAGTCCGGGCGCAGCATCATTTCGCCGCGCAGGGGATCGGTGGTGACGAAAGCGCGGGCGCGGATGTCTTCGCCGTACAGGTCCAGAAGCACCTCGGCCGGTTGCAGGATTTCAGCCTCGACCGGCACGGCCCCTTCGGCCTGGAAGGCAGCGAACAGCCGTTCGGCCTCTGCGCGGGCGGCGGCCTTTCCTGCCATCAGCCGCGCTCCAGAATGGCGCGGACGGCGGCGACCATGCCGCCCCGCGCGACTTCGGACTGGGCGGGCTGGGATTTCCATTCCTCGACCGAGGCTTCCGCCGCGATCTTCGCGCCCAGTGCCAGATCCTTGATCAGCACCACGTCGCGTTCGGCCTCGGACGACCCCTGGATGATCGCGACAGGCGATTTGCGGTGATCGGCATATTTCAACTGGTTGCCGAAGTTCTTGGGGTTGCCCAGATAGACCTCGGCCCGGATCCCGGCACGGCGGAGTTCGGTCGCCATCGCCTGGTAATCGGCCATCCGGTCGCGGTCCATCACGGTCACGACCACCGGGCCGTGGCTTTCCGCCCCCACGCGCCCCTTGGCCCGCAGCGCGGCCAGAAGCCGGTCGACCCCGATCGAAACCCCCGTCGCCGGCACCGCCTGCCCGGTGAACCGCTTGACCAGATCGTCATAGCGCCCGCCCCCCGCCACCGAGCCGAACTGCCGCTTGCGGCCCTTTTCGTCGAGGATTTCAAAGGTCAGCTCGGCCTCGTAAACCGGGCCGGTATAGTAGCCAAGGCCACGCACGACCGAAGGGTCAATGACGATGCGGTCGGGGCCGTAGCCCTGGGCGTCCAGAAGGGCGGCGATGGTTTCAAGCTCGGCCACGCCTTCGGAGCCGATCACCGATGCGCCGACCAGTTCCCGCAGCCGCGCCACCGTTTCTGCACCCGTGTCGCGCTTGGCCGCCATGAACCCCATCACCACCTCGGCCTGGTCGCCTGACAGCCCCGCGCCCTTGGTGAAATCGCCGCTTTCATCCTTGCGGCCCTCGCCCAGCAGCGCCCGGACACCTTCAACGCTCAGCCGGTCCAGCTTGTCGATGGCACGCAGGACGATGCCGCGTTCATGGGCGAATTTCTCGGGGTTGGTCGGGTCCAGCACGCCCGCGACCTCCATCACCCCGTTCAGCACCTTGCGGTTGTTCACCCGCACCACATAGTCACCGCGCGGGATGCCGACTTCCTCCAGCGCATCGGACAGCATCGCGCAGATTTCCGAATCCGCCGCGACGGACGGCGCGCCCACCGTATCGGCGTCGCATTGATAGAACTGCCGGAAACGTCCCGGCCCGGGCTTTTCGTTGCGCCAGACCGGACCCATCGCATAGCGGCGGTAGGGGCTGGGCAGGTCGTTGCGATACTGCGCCGCAACGCGGGCCAGGGGGGCGGTCAGGTCATAGCGCAGCGCCAGCCAGTCGGCATCCTCGTCCTGCCAGGCAAAGACGCCTTCGTTCGGGCGGTCCACGTCGGGCAGGTATTTCCCCAGCGCCTCGACCGTTTCAACGGCCGATGTTTCCAGCGGGTCAAAACCGTAGCGGTGGTAGACCTCGGCGATCTTGTCGAGCATCGCCTTGCGTTCCGTTACCTCGGCGCCGAAATAGTCACGGAAGCCCTTGGGCGTTTCCGCGCGCGGTCTGCGGGGGGATTTGTCCTTGGCCATGGCCGACCCTTCATTCTGGTTGGCGCGGGTTTAGCGGATGGGGCCGGGGCAAACAAGCGCGCCGGACCGCATGGGAACAAGGAGACGGCGGTGAGCACATCGACCGAACGGCTGGAAGAACAGATCGCCCACCTGACGCGGACGGTCGACGATCTGTCCGACGTGGTGGCGCGGCAGGGGCGGGAAATCGACGTGCTGACGCGCCGGGTCGAGATGCTCTTGCGCCGCGAAGCCGAACGCGAGGCGGACAGCGGGGCAGGGATTCCGCTGGCCGACCAGCGGCCGCCCCATTGGTAAGGCGCGGGGGGAAGGCCAAGGGGCGTTGACTCGGACAAGCAGGGCTGTATAAGCGCCCCGTCCCGGACCGAAAGGTTCGGGTCTTTCATTTGGTGTTGGTGGACCCCGCAAGGGGAAACCTGTCGGCCGCAAGGCAAAGGACAACGCCCTTCATCGCCGCATCCGCGGCACCACCTCGAAGGAGATCAGCGGTGACCAAACGCACCTCTGCCAAGTACAAGATCGACCGCCGGATGGGCGAAAACATCTGGGGTCGCGCGAAATCCCCGGTGAACAAGCGGGAATACGGCCCCGGCCAGCACGGCCAGCGCCGCAAGAACAAGCTGTCGGACTTCGGCACCCAGCTGCGCGCCAAGCAGAAGCTGAAGGGCTACTACGGCGACCTGACCGAAAAGCAGTTCCGCAAGGTCTATAACGAAGCCGAGCGCGTCAAGGGCGACACCGGCGAGAACCTGGTCGGCCTGCTCGAGCGCCGCCTGGATGCCGTCGTCTACCGCGCCAAGTTCGTCCCGACGATCTTTGCCGCCCGCCAGTTCGTGAACCACGGCCACGTGACCGTGAACGGCCAGCGCGTCAACATCGCCTCCTACCGCGTGAAGGAAGGCGACGTGATCGCCGTCCGCGACCGCTCGCGTCAGCTGGCGATCGTTCTGGAAGCCGTGTCGCTGACCGAACGCGACGTTCCGGATTACCTGGAAGTCGACCATTCGAAGATGACCGCCACCTTCGTCCGCACTCCGGGCCTGGGCGATGTGCCCTATCCGGTGCAGATGGAACCGAACCTGGTCGTCGAATACTACGCGAAGAACTGATCCTGGCGCCCTGGCGCAACTGCATATCAGGGCCCGCCAGCTTGGCGGGCCCTTTCATTTTCGGACAGAGCCATGTCACAAAAACCTTACGCAGAAACCTATCTTGAACGCGGCCTGTTCGGGTCGCGCTGGCTGATGGCGCCGATGTATCTGGGGCTGGTCGCCAGCCTGGCGATGCTGACGGTGATCTTCCTGAAGGAACTCGCCTATTACCTTCCCAAGACCTTTGGCCTGACCGCGGATCAGGGGATCCTTGCGGTGCTGACACTGATCGATCTCAGCCTTGCGGCGAACCTTCTTCTGATCGTGCTGTTCTCGGGGTATGAAAACTTTGTCTCGAAACTGGACATCGCGGATCATGAGGATCGGCCGTCCTGGATGGGCAAGGTCGATTTCTCGGGGCTGAAGATGAAGCTCATTGCCTCGATCGTGGCGATTTCGGGGATCCACCTGCTCAAGGTCTTCATGTCGCTGGGCAAGAAGGACGTGCCGCCGGTGGATGAAACGACGCTGCGCTGGATGGTGGTCATCCACCTGACCTTCGTCGTTTCGGGGGTCTTGCTGGCGCTGATGGACTGGCTGTCGTCGAAGGCCGACAAGCATTAAGGAACCGAACTGACACGCGCAACCGGCAGGCACATTCACGGGAGACGTTGAGATGACGCACAAGATCCACGGCCACATCGACGGACCGCTGGTCATGATCGGCTTCGGATCGATCGGGCGCGGCACGCTTCCGCTGATCGAGCGGCACTTCACCTACGACCGCAGCGCCTTCACGGTGATCGAACCGTCGACGGAACATGCTGGGTTGCTGGCCGAAAAAGGCATCCGCCACTTGCCCCTGGCCCTGACGCGCGGGAACCTGCGCGAGGTGATCGCCGGGCTGTTCCCCGGTGGCAAGGGCTTCCTTGTGAACCTGTCGGTGGATGTAGGCTCGGTCGACGTGATGATGCTCTGCCAGGAACTGGGCGTCCTTTACGTCGATACCGTGGTCGAGCCCTGGCCGGGGTTCTACTTCGGGTCCAGCATGACCAACGCCCAGCGCACCAATTATCCCCTGCGCGAAGAGGTTCGGGAACTGGGCAAGCGTTACGTCGGCGGACCGACGGCGGTGTCGTGCTGCGGCGCGAACCCCGGCATGGTCAGTTGGCTTCTGAAAGAGGCGCTGCTGCGGCTGGCTGCCGATTGCGGACGGTCGGCCGAGGCACCTGCCACCCGCGAAGGCTGGGCCGCGCTGATGCAGGGGCTGAGCGTCAAGGGCATCCACATTTCCGAACGCGACACGCAGGTTGCCGACCGGCCGAAGCCTGTGGGTGTGTTCACCAACACCTGGTCGGTCGACGGATTGCTGTCCGAAGGCTACCAGCCCGCAGAGTTGGGGTGGGGTACCCATGAAAGGAAGCTGCCGCCCCTGGGTCATGCGTTCGACCACGGACCGGGCTATGCCATCTGGATCGACCGCCCCGGTGCCGAAACCCGGGTCCGCAGCTGGTGTCCGTCGGCCGGCCCTCAGTTCGGTCTGGTCATCACCCACAACGAGGCGCTGTCGATTCCCGACTATTTCACCGTCTGGAATGGCGGCAGGGCCGTCTACCGGCCGACGTGCCACTATGCCTACCACCCCTGCAACGATGCCGTCCTGTCGCTTTATGAAACCAACGGCGCCGGCGTCCTGCCCGAGGCCAAGCACATCCTGACCGAGGACGAGATCCTGTCGGGCGGCGACGACCTGGGCGTGCTGCTTTATGGGCATGAGAAGGGCGCGCTCTGGTATGGCTCGCGTCTCTCGATCGAGGAGGCGCGCGCGCTGGCACCCTACCAGAACGCCACGGGGATGCAGGTAACTTCGGCCGTGCTGGCGGCGATGGTCTGGGCAGTGGAAAATCCGCGCGCCGGCTTTGTCGAGGCCGAGGAGATGGACCACACCCGCTGCCTTCAGGTGCAGCGGCCCTACCTGGGCAAGGTCGAGGCGCATTACACCGACTGGACGCCGCTTCAGAACCGCATCAACAGCTTCGCTGAAAACCGCGACGACAGCGATCCCTGGCAGTTCATCAACTTCCTCGCCAATTGATCCGGAAGGACTGATGCCGGCCGGAACCAGATTTCAACATGGTTCGGGCTTCTTAATATCCTGCTGGCGTCATGATGCCGGCATCGCTAGAACACGGCGGGAACACTCGGAGTCGCTGCCATGACCGACTACATCCGTCCTCAGCCGGGGATCATGGATATTGCCCTTTACGAGGGCGGCAAGGCCCATGTGGCCGGCATGTCGGATGCGGTGAAGCTGTCGTCCAACGAAAATCCCTTCGGACCTTCGGACCGCGCCAAGGACGCCTATACCCGCGCCGTCCACAAACTGCACCGCTACCCGAACACGGACCACGCGGCGCTGCGCGAGGCGATCGGCGATGTCCACAGGCTGGATCCGTCGCGGATCATCTGCGGTGTCGGCAGCGACGAAATCATCCACATGCTTTGCCAGGCTTACGCCGGCCCCCGGGATGAGGTGGTGTTCACCGAACACGGGTTCCTCATGTATCGCATTTCGACGATGGCGGCGGGGGCCACGCCGGTTTCCGTGCCGGAACGGGAACGCACCACCGATGTCGACGCGATCCTTGCGGCCTGCAATACCCGCACCCGGCTGGTGTTCATCGCCAACCCGAACAACCCGACCGGCACCATGATCGGCTTGCCGGAAATCGAACGTCTGGCGCAGGGCCTGCCGAAACAGGCGATCCTGGTGATCGACGGCGCCTATGCCGAATACGTCGAAGGCTACGACGGCGGCGCGCAGCTGGCGACCGACCGGCCGAACGTCTTCATGACCCGGACGTTTTCCAAGATCTACGGGCTGGGGGGCTTGCGCATCGGCTGGGGCTATGGCCCGAAGGCGATCATCGATGTGCTGAACCGTGTCCGCGGTCCGTTCAACCTGTCCACGCCGCAGCTCGATGCCGCCGAAGCCGCCGTGCGCGACCGTGACCACATGGAGCGGTGCCGCGACGAAAACACCCGGCTGCGCGCCTGGCTGGCCGCGGCGCTGGCGGAACGCGGCGTGCCGTCGGACACATCGATGGCAAACTTCATCCTTGCCCGCTTTGCCGACACGGCCGAAGCCGAGGCCTGCGACACCTGGCTGCAATCGCAAGGGCTGATCGTGCGCCGCGTCGCGGGTTACGGCTTGCCGCATTGTCTGCGCATCACCATCGGAGATGAGGCGTCGTGCCGCCGCGTCGCCCATGCCATCGGGCAGTTCAAGGGACAGAAGAAATGACCGAAGCCGGGCAGGCAACCCCGATCTATGGTCGGGTCGCCCTGATCGGCCTTGGCCTGATCGCGTCCTCGATGGCCCGCGCCATGAAGGCGAACGGGCTGGCGGGTCACGTGGCGGGCCACGCGAAAACCCCGACCACCCGCGAAGTCGCGCTGGAACTGGGCTTTTGCGACACGGTCCACGACACGGCCGCCGATGCGGTTCGGGATGCCGACCTGGTGGTCCTGGCGGTGCCGGTGGGCGCGATGCAGGCCGTTGCGGCCGAGATTGCGCCACAGCTGAAACCGGGCGCCACGCTGACGGACGTCGGTTCGGTCAAGCAGGCGGTGGTGGATGCGGTGGCGCCGCACGTCCCGCAAGGCGTGCACTTCATTCCCGGCCATCCGATCGCGGGAACCGAACATTCCGGTCCGCAGTCGGGGTTCGCGACCCTGTTCGAAAACCGCTGGTGGCTGCTGACCCCGCTGCCCGATACCCCCGCCGAGGCGATCACGCGGCTGCGCGCGCTGTGCGAGGGAATGGGGGCCAATGTTGATCTGATGGACCCGCCGCACCATGATCTGGTGCTGGCCGTCACCAGTCATACGCCGCACCTGATCGCCTACACGATGGTCGGCGTGGCCGAACATCTGCGCCGCGTCTCCAACTCGGAAGTCATCAAGTATTCCGCAGGGGGCTTCCGCGACCTGACGCGCATCGCGGCTTCGGATCCGACGATGTGGCGCGACGTGTTCCTGACCAACAAGGACGCGACGCTTGATATCCTCGGCCGCTTCACGGAAGAGCTTTTCGCCCTGCAACGGGCCATCCGCATGGGCGACGGGCAGATGCTGTTTGACTACTTTACCCGCACTCGCGCCATCCGTCGCGGCATCATCGAGGCAGGACAGGACACCGCCGCGCCGGACTTCGGTCGCGCCAAGGGTTCCACCGCATGAGGGCGGGGCTTCTTCTGGCTCTGGTGCTGGGGGCAGCGCCCGCCTGGGCCGATACGCCCCGTACATCGCCGATTCCCCATCCCAGCCCCAGGGCCGCCGCACCCGTTCAGGTCGCCACTGCCACGTCGGCGGCGGATGTCCCCGCCGCGCCGCAACGTCCGAAACGCCGTCCCGGTGAGCTGAGCACGGTGATCATGGGGGGGCCGGCGTTCGCCAGCGGCCTTCCGGCCTTGCGCCCCCGTCCGCGGCCCACCCTTGCCGAACAGGCCCCCGTGGTGCAGGTTGCCGCAGCTCTGACGACCATGCCCGGCGCGATCATGATGTCGCCCCGGCCAAGGCCCGAAGGGCTGGAGCGGCGGATGTCGCTGGTGCCGGTTGGCTACCGCGTGACGCCGCCCGCCTCGGCCACCACGGGCCTGAAGGGGTCGGTCTGTGGAAATGCCCTGATCCGCGGGCGGACCATTCCGCCCATCCTGTCGCAAGTCCGCGGTTGCGGCCTGCATGACGGGGTCGAGGTCACGTCGGTCGCGGGCGTCGACCTGGGCGAGGGGGTGCAGATCGACTGCCCTACCGCGCAGGCGCTGGCTACCTGGGTCAGCAAGGGGCTGAAACCCACAGTCGGGAACCTTGGCGGCGGTGTCGTCGCGCTGGAAACCGGCCCGACCTACGCTTGCCGCCCCCGCAACAACCAGCGCGGCAACCGGATTTCCGAACATGGCCGCGGCGCCGCGTTGGACATCATGGGCATCCGGCTGGCCAATGGCGTGGTGCTTTCAGTGCTGAAGGGGTGGGGCACGCCGCAGCAGGGCCAGATCCTTCGCGCCATCCATGCCTCGGCCTGCGGACCATTCACCACCGTCCTGGGGCCGAAAGCCGACCGCTTCCACGACGACCACTTCCACCTGGACACGGCCGAGGGCCGCGGTCCTTACTGCCACTGACGACACGGTACTACAGCCGCGGCACCGGTCCCAGCGGCACCGGCCCCAGCGACATCTGCCCGTCAGCCAGGGTCAGCGGCAGGTGCAGCGTGCCATCCGCGCCGCCGCTGCCAACCGAAAGGGCCGTCAGGATCTTCGTGACCGTCGGTGCCACCTCGGGCTTGATCATTCCCGTCTCGACCATCACCTGCGGCAGGCCCTGCCAGCCCTTCACCGACAGATCCAGCCGCCCCTCCGGCTGCCCGTCGGCCGAGATGGACAGCGCGCCGGTGCCCTGAAGGTCGAACTGGCCGTAGGTGGCCTGCAACGCCGATACCTGAAGGTCGGTGATCCGGATCGGGCCGTCCACCGCCCTCCGATCCAGCGGGCGATCGAAGGTCGCGGTGGTCTGCACCCGAAGCCAGCCCGTGGCCGAAGGATCCCCGGCCACCGTCGTCCAAAGCGGAACGGAGGCCCCGATCGGCGCCAGGCCCGATGCCTCGGCGGCGATGTCATAACGGTTCTGGGCCGCGTCGGCCGTCCGCACCGCCGCGCGCAGTTCCGACCCGCTCAGGCCGTCGCCTTCGGCATCCGTCACCCGCAGTACCTTGCCCACCGTCTGTGCATGATCCAGCGGCAGCAAGCCCGTGGCGCCCAGAACCGCGCTGGCGCGCAGATCTTCCGTGGTGATGGCCAGAGGCGCGCCGGCGATTGTCAGCCTCTGGTCATGGGGCAGGACGGCGATGACATGGTTCGGCCGGTAGGACAGCGCAAAGACCTGCGCAAAGGGCGCGGACCATTCCATCCGTCCGTCCAGCGACCGAAGCCGGGGTTCGGTGATCGTCAGGTCGAAGCGCGACGGAAATCCCCGGATCGAGACATCACCGAAATCCGCCGTCCCTTGCGCCTTCATCCCGTCCAGCGCCTGCCGGGCCCCGGCCAGCGTAGCGCGTGATCCGATGACCCAATAGCCGCCGTAAAGCGCCGCGGCGATCAGAACCAGGGCCACCAGACGCCGCATCCGCACAACCATTCCACAGCCCTTTCCCTTGCCCGGTGCCAAGTTTATCCTTCGCGTCAGGACAGGGCCAGTGCCGCTACCTCCGGCCGGCCGGAAAAGGATCGGAACGATGGAACGCCCGCTCTGGGTCTTTGCCTATGGCTCCCTGATCTGGGATCCGGGCTTTGTCTTTGCCGAGCGTCAGCGTGCGATGCTGGCGGGATGGCGCCGGTCGTTCTGCATGCACTCGATCCACTACCGCGGCACGCCCGAGGCGCCCGGTCTGGTCCTGGCGCTGGACGCCGAGGCGGGCGCGGCTTGCCAGGGGGTTGCCTACCGGGTCGAGGACAAGGCGGCGGATGCGACGGTCGCCTACCTGCGCGAACGCGAACTGATCTCCTACGCCTATCACGAGGCCTGGCTGCCCATCCGGCTGGAGCAGGGGGCCGAGGTGACGGCCCTGACCTTCGTCATCAACCGGGAACATGACCAGTATGCCGGTTCCCTGACGCTGGAGGATCAGGCGCGGGTCATCGCCGAACGGACGGGCGTGCGGGGGCCGAACGCCGATTACCTGTATGCGACGGCGGCACATCTGACCGAACTGGGCATTTCCGACGCCGATCTGGACCGGCTGGCGCTGCAGGTGCGCGCGCATCGCGGCGATTGACCTTGGCAGGCCCCGGCGCCCCGCCTATTGTTCCGCGAAACCACAAGGCAGGATGGGGCAGCCTGATGGACAGACCGGTGCGCAAGGTCGATCCTTTGTTTTCGCAACCGGTTCGACAGATCCTGATGATGCTGGTCGTCCTGGCGCTGGTCGCGGCCGGGGCATCGATCCTGTATGGCAAGATCCTGACGGTCTTCGTCGACAACCCCTGGCTGAACGGCACGATCCTGTTCGTCTTTGGCATCGGCGTCCTGACCTGTTTCTGGCAGGTGGCACAGCTGGTGCAGTCGGTCAGCTGGATCGAGGCCTTCGCCCGCGGTCAGACCGAAGGCGAACGCGCCGCGCCCCGACTTCTGGCGCCGCTGGCCCATCTGTTCCGCGTGCGTGGCAGCCGCGCCGGGCAGATCCCCTATTCCTCGGCCCGCTCGATCCTGGAATCCGTCTCGGCCCGCATCGAAGAGGCGCGGGACATCACGCGCTATCTGACGAATCTGCTGATTTTCCTTGGCCTTCTTGGCACGCTTTACGGATTGACCACAACGGTCCCGGCCGTCGTCGACACGATCCGGGCGCTGGCACCGAAGGAAGGGGAGTCCAGCGTCGAGGTCTTCCAGAAGCTGATGACGGGGCTTGAGGCGCAACTGGGCGGCATGGGTACGGCCTTTTCGTCCTCGCTTCTGGGGCTGGCCGGTTCGTTGGTGGTCGGGCTGCTGGAACTGTTCGCAGGCCACGGCCAGAACCGCTTCTACCGGGAGCTTGAGGACTGGCTGTCGAGCTTCACACGCCTTGGTCTGTCGTCGGGCGATGGCGAGGGGCAGGCGGATGCCGCAATGTTCGCCGAAGCCTTCGACCAGATGTCCGAGCGGCTGGAGGCCGTTCAGGCGGTGCTGGAACGCAGCGAACAAGCCCGCGACCTTGCCGAGGAACGGTTGGCGGGCCTTCTGGCGGGGGCTCAGACCGGCCCGATGGCCGAGGTTTTGGCGCGGATCGCGACAGGACAGGAGCGGATCGTTGCGCTGATGGAGGCGACCCATGCCGAGGGGGGCTATTCCGGCACCGACGCCGAAAGCCGTATGCGCCTGCGTTCGATCGACGTGCAGCTTCTGCGCCTTCTGGAAGAAGTCGCGGGCGGGCGTCAGGAAAGCCTGGCCGACCTGCGCTCGGACCTGGCGCAACTGACCAAGGCGGTGCGGGCGCTGGGCCAGCCGGTGCCGCCCGCGCGCCGGAGTTAGAGCGGTGGCCCTGAACGCGCGCGGATCCCGCAGCCCGGCTTCGATCTGGCCGGGGTTCCTGGACGTGATGACCGCCCTCGTCATGGTGCTGATGTTCGTGCTGACGGTGTTCATGATCGTGCAGTTCTCGCTGCGCGACACGATCAGCGAAAAGAACACCGAACTGAGCGCGCTGAATGCCCAACTGGCGCAACTGGGCGATGCGCTGGGGATGGAACGCGCCCGGACGGCGGACCTGTCGGGGCAGGTTGCGGCACTGGCCGGCGATCTGGACCGGCAGACGGCGCTGGTCGCCTCGCTGACCGCTTCGCTGGACCAGACGAAGGGCGATCTGGGCGCCGCCACCGCGCGGATCACCAGCTTCGAGGCACAGGTGGCCTCGCTGCTGTCCGAGCGCGACCGGGCACGGGGACAGGTGGCGGACCTGACTGCCGCGCGTGACAAGCTGATGTCGGATCAGGAGGCGCTGAACCTGGCCCTTGCCAAGGCCCGGACCGAGGTGGACGCCAACGCCGAGGCCGCGCGTCTGGCGGCGGCGCGGCGCGATGCGTTGATGGCGCTGGTCGCGGACCTGCGGCGCCGGAACGAGGAAGCCGGAACAAAGCTGTCCGACGCGGAAACGGCGCGGCTGACCGAAGCGGCGGCGGCCGCGGCGCTGCGCGAAAGGCTGAAGTCCTCGACCGACGAACTGACGGCCATGTCGCTGGCGCTGGAGGAGCAGCGCAAGAAGGCCGAGGAGACACTGACCCTGCTGGCCGCCGCCAATGCCGCGCGGGTCGGGCAGGCGGGGGAACTGACCGAGGCGCAGCGGCGCGCGGGCCTGCTGGCGGCGGCGGAAAAGGCGCTGGCCCATGAAAAGGCGGTCTCGGCGGATGGCCAACGGAAACTGGCACTTCTGAGCGAACAGGTGACGGCGCTTCGCGGCCAACTGGCATCTTTGCAGGGGCTTCTCGATGCCTCGGCGGCGCGCGACAGCCAGGCCAAGGTCCAGATCGAGGCGTTGGGAACGCAGCTGAATTCGGCGCTGGCTCAAGTCGCGGCAGAACAGAAGCGGCGGGCCGAACTGGAAACGGCCGAGCGTGAACGGGTCCAGGCCGAGGCCGAGCGGCTGAAAGCGGAAAACACCGACCTTGCGCGCTATCGGTCGGAGTTCTTCGGTCGGCTGAGTCAGGTTCTTGCAGGGCGCGAAGGCGTGCGGGTGGTGGGTGACCGGTTCGTCTTTTCCTCGGAGGTTCTGTTTGCGCCCGGCTCTGCCGAGTTGTTGCCCGAAGGCAAGGCGCAGATCGCAGGCGTGGTCCAGATCCTGAACCAGGTGGCGGCCGAAATTCCGCCGGAGCTTGACTGGATCATCCGGGTGGATGGCCACACCGACAACGTGCCGCTGTCCGGCCTGGGCGAGTTCAAGGACAACTGGCAGCTGAGCCAGGCGCGGGCGCTCTCGGTGGTGCGCTACATGCAGCAGGATCTGGGCTTTCCCCCGGAACGGATGGCGGCGACCGGTTTTGGCGAATATCGCCCCGTCGCGCCGGGCGAGAGCGCCGAGGCGCGGGCCCAGAACCGGCGGATCGAGCTGAAGCTGACCGAGCGTTGAAGTTGTCGTGACAGTCCCCGATTGGGCCGGAATTGGCGCAAGGCCGGGCAGGAAATGGCCGAATCCGGGATTGGGGTCACGCGGACAACCCGGAACGGCAGGCCCCCGAAGGCGTTATTCCGTGCCGGTTCACGAAACCGGTCGAAGGAGGACCATATCATGGCCAACAACGACAACCGCAATCAGTCGCAAGACCAGAAATCCAAATCCACCCAGCAGTCCGATCAGGACAAGGGCCGGATGCGCGACCAGAAAAGCGGCCAGATGCATCAGGCTGATGACCGTTCGCGTCAGCAGCAGGGCGGCCAGCAGCAACAGCAGCAGCGCTCGCCCGACCGGAAATAAAACCCTGTGGGGAAACGGGTAAGGCCGGGGGACACCCCGGCCTTTTGCTTTGGCGCTGATGGCGCCATCTCCGGGCAGTGGACCTGCCCGGAGTGTTTTCCAGAACCTTAGTCGGCGGTCAGCAGCGGCGGGCGCGATCCCGTCAGTTGCGGTTTCTTCGGTTCCTCGGCCGTCAGGACGATGGCATCATCCTTCACCGACACACGGACCACGCCGCCCTTCGTCAGTTTTCCAAACAGCAGTTCTTCGGCCAGGGGCTTCTTGATGTGCTCCTGGATGACGCGCCCCAGCGGGCGAGCGCCCATCCGGTCGTCATAGCCGCGTTCCGCGAGCCAGTTGCCCGCCTCGGGCGTCAGCTCGATATGGACATTGCGGTCCATGAGCTGCGCTTCAAGCTGCAGGATGAACTTGTCGACGACCTGCAGGATCACCTCGCGCGACAGCGGCGCGAAGCTGATGACGGCATCCAGACGGTTGCGGAATTCCGGCGTGAAGGTCCGCTCGATCGCTGCGGTGTCTTCGCCTTCGCGCCGGTCGCGGCCAAAGCCGATCGCCGCCTTCGCCTGGTCGGCAGCGCCCGCGTTCGACGTCATGATCAGGATCACGTTGCGGAAATCCACCTGCCGGCCGTTATGATCGGTCAGCTTGCCGTGGTCCATCACCTGCAGAAGGATGTTGTAGACATCCGGGTGGGCCTTTTCGATTTCATCGAGCAGAAGCACGCAATGCGGATGCTGGTCGACGCCATCGGTGAGCATGCCGCCCTGATCGAAACCGACATAGCCCGGGGGCGCGCCGATCAGACGCGAAACGGCGTGTTTCTCCATGTATTCGGACATGTCGAAGCGCAGGAGTTCGACCCCCAGGCTGTCGGCCAGTTGCTTGGCGACTTCGGTCTTGCCCACACCAGTCGGCCCGGCGAACAGGTAGTTGCCGATGGGCTTTTCGGGTTCCCGCAGACCAGCGCGCGCCAGCTTGATCGCGGACGACAGCGCCTCGATCGCCTTGTCCTGGCCAAAGACCACGCGTTTGAGCGTCTTTTCCAGATCGCGCAGCACTTCGGCATCGTCCTTCGACACGTTGCGCGGCGGGATGCGGGCGATCTTGGCGACCACCGCCTCGATTTCCTTCGGCGTGATGGTCTTGCGACGCTTCGATTCGGCCAGCAGATGCTGGGCCGCGCCGGCCTCGTCGATCACGTCGATGGCCTTGTCGGGCAGTTTGCGGTCGTGGATGTAGCGCGCGGCCAGTTCCACCGCCGACTTGATCGCGTCCTTGGTGTAGTGCAGGTCGTGATGCTTTTCGAAATACGGCTTCAAGCCCATGAGGATCTTCACCGAATCTCCGACCGAGGGTTCGTTCACATCGATCTTCTGGAACCGGCGCGACAGGGCGCGGTCCTTTTCGAAGTGCTGACGGAACTCCTTGTAGGTGGTCGAGCCCATGCAGCGAAGCTTGCCGCCTTGCAGCGCGGGCTTGAGCAGGTTCGAGGCATCCATCGCCCCGCCAGACGTGGCACCGGCGCCGATGACGGTGTGGATCTCGTCGATGAACAGGATCGCGTCGGGATGGTCTTCCAGTTCCTTCACGACCGCCTTCAGCCGTTCCTCGAAGTCACCGCGGTAGCGGGTGCCAGCCAGAAGGGCGCCCATGTCGAGCGAGAAGATCGTCGAATGGCGCAGGATTTCCGGCGTTTCGCCGCGCGTGATCTTCAGCGCGAGGCCTTCGGCGATGGCGGTCTTGCCCACGCCCGGATCGCCCACCAGAAGCGGGTTGTTCTTGCGGCGGCGGCACAGCACCTGGATGCAGCGTTCCACTTCGGCATCGCGCCCGATCAGCGGGTCGATGTCGCCCTTGTGCGACTTTGCGTTCAGGTCGACGCAGTATTTCGCCAGCGCCGATTCCTTCGCTTCGCCCTCTGTCACGGGTTTCGATTCCTCGACCGGGTCCGACGCGCCCGAGATCGGGCGGTTTTCGCCGAAGGACGGATCCTTGGCCACGCCATGGGCGATGAAATTCACCGCGTCATAGCGCGTCATGTCCTGTTCCTGCAGGAAATAGGCCGCGTTCGATTCGCGCTCGGCAAAGATCGCGACCAGCACGTTGGCGCCCGTGACTTCGGTCCGGCCCGAGGACTGGACATGGATCGCGGCGCGCTGGATGACGCGCTGGAAGGCTGCGGTAGGCACCGCTTCCGACCCTTCGACGGTGGTGACCAGCGTCGACAGGTCGTCGTCGATGAATTCGACCAGCGTGCGCTTCAGCTCTTCAAGGTCGACCGAGCAGGCCCGCATGACGCGGGCGGCGTCGGGTTCGTCGGTCAGAGCCAGCAGAAGGTGTTCCAGCGTCGCAAGTTCGTGCTTGCGGGAATTGGCGAGTGCGAGAGCCGCATGGATCGCCTGTTCCAGCGTGTTCGAGAATGACGGCATGATCCATGCTCCTTTCTGCGGGTCGGGCAGGTCTGGCCTGTGCCGGATGCCTGGTTCCGATCCTCGTATTCATATGCTTAAGGTTTGGTGGAATTGCGTCGGCTTCAAGCGGTTTTTGGCCTTTATTCACATCGTGACGGCTTGCGTCGCAAAATGTGAACGAAAGCCTAGCCTCGGAAACCATTCCGACGGGTGCGGAGTTCCGTGAAGACCGCAAGATCGCTTGCGTCCTGCATTCCCAAGGCGGATTTCATCTCGGGCAGGGCGGCCCGGAGGAAGGGGTTGGTGCTGCGTTCTTCGCCCAGCGTGCCGGGAACCGTGAAGCCCCCCGCCGCGCGGACATGATCTATGGTTTCGGCGCGGCTTTTCAAGGCGGCGTTCCCCGGTTCGAGCGTTAGGGCGAAGCGGGCGTTGGTCTGGGCGTATTCGTGGCCCGAAAAGATCCGGGTGCTGTCAGGCAGTTCCATCAGCCGGGTCAGTGTGTCCCACATCTGCGCGGGCGTGCCTTCAAACAACCGGCCGCAGCCCATCACCATCAGGCTGTCGCCGGTGAACAGCGCGCGGGCTTCGGGAAAGAAATAGGCGATGTGCCCCAGCGTATGGCCCGGCACGTCGATCACCTGACCCTGCTGCATGCCGATCCGCACCGTATCCCCGGGTGCCACCCCATGATCCAGCGGCGGCAGGCGGTGGGCGTCGGCGGCAGCGCCGAACACATGCGCGCCCGTGGCAGCGGCCAGCGCCTCGGCCCCGTCGACATGGTCGCTGTGGTGGTGGGTCAGAAGGATGTGGCTGGCCTTCCAGTCCCGTGCCGCCAGTTCACGCAGGATCGGACCCGGTTCGGGCACGTCGATCACCGCCGTCGCGCCGGACGCCACGTCATGCGCCAGGTAGCTGTAGTTGTCCGACAGGCAGGGAACGGTGACAATCTGGAAGGTCATGGTAATTCTTGCGGGTTTCCGTATTCTTCGCGCCTGATTGTGCCGATCCTTCGGACGCATGCAATGCATCTTGACGTACTCGACCTGCGGAATTTCTACTATCGTACCCCCTTGGGGCGCGTGGCGCAGCGTGCGATCCGCGACCAGATGCTGGCCCTCTGGCCCGAGGCGAAAAGCCAGACCGTCGTCGGCTTCGGCTTTTCCCAGCCACTCTTGCGCCCCTATATGGACGACGCGCGGCGTGTCATTGCGCTTATGCCGGCGCAGCAGGGCGTCATGCCCTGGCCTGCGGGGGCGCCCAATGTCTCGGTCCTGTGCGAGGAAACCCAGTGGCCGATCGAGACAGGCCGCGCAGATCGGCTTCTGGTCCTGCATGGGCTGGAATTTTCAGAAAACACCCCGGCGCTTCTTGAGGAATGCTGGCGGGTGCTGGGACCGGGGGGACGGGCGATCTTCGTGGTGCCGAACCGATCGGGGCTGTGGTCCCGAAGCGTCGGCACCCCCTTTGGCCACGGCCATTCCTACACCATGGGGCAGCTCGAGACGCAGCTGCGGCGTCACAACTTCACCACCGAACGCCAGCAGGTCGCGCTGTTCGGGCCGCCCAGCAACGCGCGATTCTGGCTGCGCACATCGCAGGCCTGGGAAAACTTCGGCCGGCGGATTTCAGGTGTCGTGGCGGCTGGTGTGCTGATGGTCGAAGTATCAAAGCAGCTTCATGCCCCGCACCGGCCCGGCCTGCGCGCTGTTGTCCGAAAGCCCATCGCGGTGGCGCTGCCAAAGCCAGTGGTGGAACCGATGTGAATCCTTGACCGGCCGTTCGGGCAAGCGGTCTGGGGTCAAGGATTCGTCCGGGTCGGCGGGGCGATCCGGTGGCCTCTGTGGCTCCGACGACACCCTTTGGAAATGTTGCCGCAAACATCACTTAATGCGGCAGAAAGGGGTCGGAAAACGCTCACTTTCGCGTGCGCAAGGCGGTTGCGGGGGGGCGGATGACCTGCTACACGGACGCCGAATTTGGGCGCACGGGCTGTTGTGCGCCGGGAAAAAGTCTGCCCGCGGTCAGTGTCGGTGCAGCCAAATGAAATCGGAAGGGTGGACGTGTCCGAACCAGCTTCGATCTCTGCGGGAGTCGCCGGTCGCTACGCGACGGCTGTCTTCGAGCTTGCCCAGGAAGGCAAGGGCCTGAAGGCACTGGAAAAGGACGTGGATGCGCTTGACGTCGCGCTGTCCTCCAGCGCCGATCTGCGCGATCTGATCAATTCCCCGATCTATTCGCGCGAAGATCAGGCGAAGGCCGTTGCCGCCATCGGGTCGCGCATGGGTCTGGGTCAGGTGCTGGTCAGCACGCTTGGCCTGATGGCCGCGAACCGCCGCCTGTTCGTCCTGCCGCAGTTGCTGGCCGCGCTGCGCGCCCGCATCGCCGAGGCGAAGGGCGAAGTGACTGCCGAAGTCTGGTCGGCCCAGCCGCTCAGCGCCTCGCAATCCTCCAGCCTTGCCGCCACGCTGAAGCAGTCCGTGGGCAAGGACATCAAGTTGAAGGCAGCCGTCGATGAAAGCCTCATCGGTGGTCTTGTCGTGAAGGTGGGCTCGAAGATGATCGACACGTCGATCCGTTCGAAGCTCGCATCTCTCCAGAATGCAATGAAAGAGGTCGGATAATGGGAATCCAAGCCGCAGAGATCTCTGCAATCCTGAAGGAGCAGATCCGCAACTTCGGTCAGGAAGCCGAGGTCGCCGAAGTCGGCCGCGTGTTGTCGGTCGGTGACGGTATTGCGCGGGTCCATGGCCTTGACAACGTCCAGGCGGGCGAAATGGTCGAATTCCCCGGCGGTATCCGCGGGATGGCGCTGAACCTCGAAGTCGACAACGTCGGCGTCGTGATCTTCGGTGACGACCGCGCCATCAAGGAAGGCGACACCGTCAAGCGCACCCGGTCCATCGTGGACGTTCCGGTGGGCGATGCCCTGCTGGGCCGCGTGGTCGACGGTCTGGGCAACCCGATCGACGGCAAGGGTCCGATCGCCGCGACCGAGCGCCGTATCGCCGACGTCAAGGCGCCGGGCATCATCCCGCGCAAATCGGTCCACGAACCGATGGCGACCGGCCTGAAGTCGGTCGACGCCATGATCCCGGTTGGTCGTGGCCAGCGCGAACTGATCATCGGTGACCGCCAGACCGGCAAGACCGCCATCGCGCTGGACACCATCCTGAACCAGAAGACCTACAACGAGGCCGCCGGTTCGGACGAAAGCAAGAAGCTGTACTGCGTCTACGTCGCCATCGGTCAGAAGCGTTCGACCGTTGCGCAGCTGGTGAAGAAGCTGGAAGAAACCGGCGCCATCGCCTATTCGATCGTCGTCGCCGCCACCGCGTCCGACCCGGCGCCGATGCAGTTCCTGGCGCCCTATTCGGCGACCGCCATTGCGGAATACTTCCGCGACAACGGCCGTCACGCCCTGATCATCTATGATGACCTGTCCAAACAGGCCGTGTCCTACCGCCAGATGTCGCTGCTGCTGCGCCGCCCGCCCGGACGTGAAGCCTACCCGGGCGACGTGTTCTACCTGCACTCCCGTCTGCTGGAACGTTCGGCGAAGCTGAACGACGATTTCGGCGCCGGTTCGCTGACGGCGCTGCCGATCATCGAAACCCAGGGCGGCGACGTGTCGGCCTTCATCCCGACCAACGTGATCTCGATCACCGATGGCCAGATCTTCCTGGAAACCGAACTGTTCTACCAGGGCATCCGCCCCGCCGTGAACACCGGTCTGTCGGTGTCGCGCGTCGGTTCGTCCGCGCAGACCAACGCGATGAAGTCGGTCGCTGGTCCGGTGAAGCTGGAACTGGCGCAGTACCGCGAAATGGCGGCCTTCGCGCAGTTCGGCTCGGACCTCGATGCTGCCACGCAGAAGCTGCTGAACCGCGGTGCCCGCCTGACCGAGCTGATGAAGCAGCCGCAGTATTCGCCGCTGACCAACGCGGAAATCGTCTGCGTGATCTTCGCCGGCACCAAGGGCTACCTGGACAACATCCCGGTCAAGGAAGTCGGTCGCTACGAAGCCGGCCTTCTGAGCTTCCTGCGCAACAACCGCCGCGACCTGCTTGACTGGATCACCAAGGAAGATCCGAAGATCAAGGGCGAGGCCGAGGACAAGATCCGCGCCGCGCTGGACGAGTTCGCCAAGACCTTCGCCTGAGGCGAGGAGAGGACGCTATGCCCAGCCTCAAGGACCTGAAAAACCGGATCGGAAGCGTCAAGTCGACGCGGAAGATCACCAAGGCGATGCAGATGGTCGCGGCGGCGAAACTTCGCCGCGCCCAGGAAGCCGCCGAAGCCGCCCGGCCCTATGCGGACCGGATGGCCTCTGTCATGGCCGGGCTTGCCGGTGCCGCAAGCGGGTCGGCCAATGCGCCGCGCCTGCTGGCGGGAACGGGCAGCGACGAGGTGCACCTTCTGGTCGTCATGACTTCGGAACGTGGCCTTGCGGGCGCGTTCAACTCGTCGATCGTGCGTCTGGCCCGCCAGTACGCCACCGACCTGCTGGCCCAGGGCAAGACGGTCAAGATCCTGACCGTCGGCAAGAAGGGCCGCGAGCAGTTGCGCCGCGATCTGGGCCACCTGTTCGTGGCTCATGTCGACATGAGTGAAGTGAAGCGCGTCGGCTACGACGTTGCCCAATCGATCGCGCAGGATGTCCTGTCGCGCTTCGACGCCGGCGAATTCGACGTGGCGACGCTGTTCTACAACCGCTTCGTTTCGGTCATCAGCCAGATCCCGACCGCGCGTCAGGTGATCCCGGCCCAGATCGAAGCGGGAGCCGACACCGGCGCCTCGGCGCTGTATGACTACGAACCCAGCGAGGAAGGCATCCTTGCAGAACTGCTGCCACGCAGCATCGCGACGCAGGTCTTTGCCGCCCTTCTGGAAAACGCGGCGTCCGAACAGGGCGCCCGGATGAGCGCGATGGACAACGCGACCCGCAACGCGGGCGAGATGATCGATCGCCTGACGATCGAATACAACCGCTCGCGTCAGGCCGCGATCACCAAAGAGCTTATCGAAATCATTTCGGGCGCCGAGGCGCTCTGACGGGAACCGGAGAGAAACGATATGGCAGCACAAGGCAAAGTCACTCAGGTGATCGGCGCCGTCGTCGACGTTCAGTTCGAGGATCACCTTCCGGCGATTCTGAACGCTCTTGAGACGACCAACAACGGCAAGCGTCTGGTTCTGGAAGTGGCCCAGCACCTGGGCGAAAACACCGTCCGGACCGTCGCGATGGACGCGACCGAAGGTCTGGTGCGCGGGGCGGACGTGACCGACCTTGGCGCGCCGATCTCGGTGCCGGTCGGCAACGCGACGCTGGGCCGCATCCTGAACGTCATCGGCGAGCCGGTGGACGAAAAGGGCCCGGTCAACGCGACCGAACACCGCGCGATCCACCAGCCGGCCCCGGATTTTTCGGAACAGTCGACCAGCTCGGAAATCCTGGTCACGGGCATCAAGGTCATCGACCTGCTCGCGCCTTACTCCAAGGGCGGCAAGATCGGCCTGTTCGGCGGCGCCGGCGTGGGCAAGACGGTTCTGATCATGGAACTGATCAACAACATCGCCAAGGTGCACTCGGGCTTCTCGGTGTTTGCCGGCGTCGGTGAACGGACCCGGGAAGGCAACGACCTGTACCACGAGATGATCGAATCCGGCGTTATCGTGCTGGACGATCTGGAAAAGTCCAAAGTGGCGCTTGTCTACGGTCAGATGAACGAACCGCCCGGAGCCCGTATGCGCGTGGCCCTGTCCGGTCTGACGCTGGCGGAACAGTTCCGCGACCAGTCGGGCACCGACGTTCTGTTCTTCGTCGACAACATCTTCCGCTTCACGCAAGCCGGTTCGGAAGTGTCGGCGCTGCTGGGTCGTATCCCGTCGGCCGTGGGCTACCAGCCGACGCTGGCCACGGACATGGGCGCGATGCAGGAACGCATCACCTCGACGAAGGCGGGCTCGATCACCTCGGTGCAGGCGATCTACGTTCCGGCCGACGACCTGACCGACCCGGCGCCCGCGACGTCGTTCGCGCACCTTGACGCCACCACGGTTCTGTCGCGCGCGATTTCGGAACTCGGCATCTATCCGGCCGTTGACCCGCTCGACTCGACCAGCCGGATCCTTGACCCGGCAGTGGTGGGGCAGGAACACTATGACACCGCCCGTGCGGTTCAGGGCATCCTTCAGCGCTACAAGTCGCTTCAGGACATCATCGCCATCCTTGGCATGGATGAACTGAGTGAAGAGGACAAGCTGACCGTGGCCCGCGCCCGGAAGATCCAGCGGTTCCTGTCGCAGCCCTTCGACGTTGCGAAAGTGTTCACCGGGTCGGACGGCAAGCAGGTTCCGCTGGAAGACACGATCAAGTCGTTCAAGGCGGTTGTCGCCGGCGAATACGACCACCTGCCGGAAGCGGCCTTCTACATGGTGGGCGGCATCGACGAAGTCATCGCCAAGGCACAGCGTCTGGCTGCCGAAGCAGCGTAAGGGGACGAACCGATGGCCGATACCATGAAGTTCGACCTTGTGTCACCGGAACGGAGCCTGGCTTCGGTTGCGGCGACCGAGGTGCGTCTTCCCGGCACGGAAGGGGATATGACCGTGATGGCGGGGCACTCGCCCGTCATCACGACCCTGCGTCCCGGCATCGTCCGCGTCCTTGGTGACGGCACGGATCTGGAATTCACCGTGACCGGCGGTTTCGCCGAAATCACCGGCGACAGCTGCACGGTCCTGGCCGAACGCTCGCTGCCGGTGCAGGACATGACGCAAGAGCACTTCGACGAGATGGTGGCCGAACTTCGCGCCCGCCATGACGCCGCCGCGAACCAGGATCTGCCTGGCCCCGCGCCCGAGCTTGTCAAGCTGCTGAGCGACATGGTCGCGATGGGCACCCACATCGGGCTGGACCCGACGCAAGCCAGCCTCTGATCCTTCGGGACGGACAGTAACAGCAAGGCCCCGGTCTTCGCCGGGGCCTTTCGCATTCTTGGCGGGAGGGGCAGGGATCAGAAGTTGAAGCCCATGCCGATCCCGGCATAACTTTGCCCGCCGTCCTTCTTCATCAGGTGAAGGTCGGCGAAGCCCTGTTCGGTGATGCCATAGCGGCCGCTGAGGCTGATGGTTTCGGCCGAGCCCTGCCACTGCACGCTGGCCCCCAGCGACAGCGCCCGCGTCACGTCCACATCGCCGTACAGCATGAAGTGGCGATGGTCGTCCTCACCGCTGTTGTAGGCCAGGCGGGCACCTGCCCGGGCACGGCCGAAATCGCCGTGCAGCCCTACGGCGGCGATGTCGGTGCCGTCGTAGTTCTGGTAGGCGCCAAAAGCCTTGGCGGTGCCCATGTCATAGCTGGCAGCCACCTCGGTCACGATCTTGTCGGTGGCGGAATTGGTCTGCACCGTCGCGGCGATTTCGGTCGGCCCGAAGCTGCCGTCATAGCCGATGCCGTAGTAGAATTGCCCGTCCGCCAGGTTGCCTGCCGTCACAAGACTGGAATAGGCCAGCTGGGTCGCACCGTGGCGGTCAAATGCAGGCCCGATGCCCCGCACCAATGGCGACAGGTCGAACTTGTCCGCCGCGCTTCGCAGCACACCGGCCGAAAGCTTGTGCGGCCCGCCGGTCCAGTTGACGCTGGCATAGGGCGCGCCTTCGATGTCCCGCCCGCCGATCGAGGTGGTGTTCACATCCAGTCCCGCGCTCCAGCCGAAGCCGTCTCCTTCGGGGCTGGAGGCCGTGACGCTGCCATAGGCGTTCCAGCCCCAGTCCGAACCGGGTCCGGTGTCCAGACGGCCATAGTCCAGGTGCAACTCTCCCGTCGTCGGACCGATCTGCTGCGACAGCGCCGGGCCGGCGGTCAGGGCCAGAAGGACAATGGTCAGGGGCAGGCGCATCGCGGACTCCGTCATCTTGTGGTGCAAGATAAGGTAGCGGATGCCCGAGTCGCCCGCAACTGATTGCGGCGGACTTCATCCGCCTTCTGGGCCCGATGCGCCGCAGGATCGCCCTCAGCGGGCGCGCGGATACATCCCTTCATAAATCGGCGTCAGCGTATCGGTCTCGAACAGCGACGAGACGCTGGTGCCGTTCCAGATGTTCAGGATCGCCTGGGCAAACATCGGCGCCGTCGGGACGATGCGGATATTGTGGGCGTTCTTCACCGCCTCGGTCGGGGCGATGGAGTCGGTGATGACCAGCGACTTCATCACCGACTTGGTGATGCGCTCGACCGCCGGTCCCGACAGGACGCCGTGGGTGATGTAGGCATGAACCTCGGTCGCGCCGCTTTCCATCAGCACGTCCGCCGCCTTGCACAGCGTGCCGGCCGTGTCGCAGATGTCGTCGACGATGATGCATTTCTTGCCCGTCACATCGCCGATCACCGTCATTCCGGCAATCTCGCCCGCTTTTTCGCGGCGCTTGTCGACAATGGCCAGCGGCGCGTCGATGCGGGTGGCCAGTTCACGCGCGCGGGCTACGCCGCCCACGTCCGGGGAAATGACCATCACGTCTTCCAGTTGCCCGGCGAAATGGTGTTGCACGTCCAGTGCAAAGACCGGCGCGGCGTAAAGGTTGTCCACCGGAATGTCGAAGAAACCCTGGATCTGGGCCGCGTGCAGGTCCAGCGTCAGAACCCGGTCCACCCCCGCCTCGGTCAGCAGGTTGGCGACCAGCTTGGCCGAGATCGGCGTCCGGGCCTTGGCACGGCGATCCTGGCGGGCATAGCCGAAATAGGGGATCACTGCGGTGATCCGATCTGCCGACGACCGCTTCAGCGCGTCGGTCATGATCAGCAGTTCCATCAGGTTGTCGTTGGCCGGGTTCGAGGTCGGCTGGATGATGTACATGTCCTCGCCGCGGACGTTCTCGAAGACCTCGACGAAGATCTCCTGGTCGTTGAAGCGTTCGACCCGCGCTTCGACCAGGCTCACCGACATGCCGCGATGCATCGACATCCGTCGGGCGATCGCCGTGGCCAGCGGCTTGTTGGCATTGCCGGAAATGAGCTTCGGTTCGGTCATGGCGGGCATGCGGGTGGTCCTTCGGACAAAGGGGGGGATTCGATGCGTTGCGCAGGCATTAGCACCCGGCTAGCTTGCCCGCAAATTCCCAAGGTCAAAGAGGCACGGCAAATGACGCAGATCGACTATTTTCTGACCACGCTGTCGCCCTATGTCTATCTGGCCGTTACCCGTCCGGCGGAAATTGCCGCGCGTCACGGGGCTGGGCTTCGCTACCGCCCATTGCATTTCGCCACGCTGGCGGCGCGCGTCGGGGCAAAACCCTTGACCGAGACGACGGATGCCTTTCGCGTCTGGGTGCGGCAGGATCTGGTCCGGCAGGCGGCGCACCTGGGCCTGCCGATCACGGAACGGCCGATGTTCTGGCCCACCAATCCGGCGCCGTCGGCCTATGCGATCATTGCCGCGCAGGCCGCAGTGGAGAAGGGCGCCACGGGTGATCTGGCCGGGCTTGTCCACGGTTTTTCCCGCGCGGTCTGGGCCGAGGACCGCGACATTGCCGACGATGCCGTGGTGCAGGACATCCTGAAGGCGCATGGCTTCGACCCGGGCCTCAGCTTCAGCGGCATGCTGATCGGGGCGGAAACGTACGCCGCCAACCTTGAGGAAGCGGTGCTGCGCGGCGTGATCGGCGTGCCGTTCTTCATCACCGACACCGACGCCCGCTTCTGGGGGCAGGACCGGCTGGACGATCTGGACCGGCATCTGGCGGGGGCAGGCGCATGACCATCGGCATCCGCGCGGGCCGCGAGATCGCCCACCGCACCTTCGGCACCGGGCCGCGCCGCGCCCTGGCCATCCATTGCTCGCTGGCCCATTCGGGGGCCTGGTCGGGCGTGGCCGCCGACTTGGCCAAGGAGATGACGATCACCGCCTTCGACATGCCGGGCCATGGCCGTTCGGCCGATTGGGACGGCAACGGCGATTACCTGCAAGCCGTCGCCGCCGTCGCCGCGACCTTCCTGTCGGAACCCGTCGAACTGATTGGCCATTCCGCGGGCGGAATCGCGGCGCTGCAACTGGCGCTGGCCGCCCCCGAGATGATCCGCAGCCTGACGCTGGTCGAGCCGGTACTTTTCGCGGCCCTCCGCGGCACGTCGCACTGGGATGCCTATGCGCTTGAGCGTCGACCCCATGTCGAGGCCGCCACCCGTGGCGACTGGGAAACGGCAGCCCGGGAATTCATGGCGCTCTGGGGCAGCGGCTTGCCGTGGGAGGAGATCGACCCGCGCCAGCGCGCCTATCTGGTCAAGCGGATGCCGCTGATTACGGCCTGCGCAGCGGGCAGCGACGCTGACAGCGGCGGCATCCTGGCGGAAGGACGGCTGGAGGCGCTGGACCTGCCGGCGATGATGATCGCCGGAACGGACTCGCCCGAGGCGGTCCATGCGATCAACGAAGCCATTGCCGCGCGCCTTCCGGATGTGGGTGTCGCCACGGTTGACGGCGCGGGCCACATGTGCCCGGTGACGCACCCCGCCCAGGTCGCGGGGCTGATCGGCGTCAACGTCAACCGCGGATAAGCGCGAGGATGCCCTCCACGTCAGCCTCGGTCGTGGACCACGAACAGACAAGCCGCGCCGCCAGCGGTTCGTCGTCCGGGCCGCTCAGCGACTGGTCGCCAGGCCACAGGTAATAGCGCGCGCCGCCCCCCTCGGCCCGGCGGTGGCCGCTGCGGGGCCAGGCGGCAAAGACGGCGTTCGCCTCGGTCGGGTGGACAAGGGTTGCGCCTGGAATGGCGGAAAGGCCATTCGACAGGTGCCGGGCAGCGGCATTGGCCTGATGCGCCAGCCGCAGCCAGAGGTCATCGGTCAGGTAAGCCAGCATCTGCGCAGAGAGATAGCGGTGCTTGGAAATCAGATGCCCGGCGCGCTTGCGGCGGAACTCGAACTCGGCAGCGCGGGCGGGATCGAAGATCACCACCGCCTCGACCCCCATGCAGCCGTTCTTGGTGCCCCCGAACGACAGGACATCGACGCCGGCCTTCCAGGTCAGTTCGGCCGGGGTACAGCCTGCCGTGATCAGGGCATTGGTGAAGCGCGCCCCGTCCATGTGGACCGGAAGGCCATAGCTACGCGCCACGTCCGCCAGCGCCTTCACTGCCTTCGGGTCGTAGACGGTGCCGTGTTCGGTGGCGTTGGTGATCGAAACCATGCCACGCTGGACATTGTGCACACCGCCGCGCCCGGTGAAGCCGATGGCGCGGTCCAGCGCCGGAGGCGTCATCCGAGCGTGGTCTCCGTCGACCAGCACCAGCTTCGATCCGCCGGTGTAGAATTCCGGCGCGCCGCATTCGTCTTCCTCGATATGGGCGTTGCGGTGACAGAACACGGCCTGCCACGGCTGGACGAGGATCGCGCAGGACAACGCATTGGCCGCCGTGCCGGTGGCGACAAGGTAAACCGCCGCTTCAGGCGCCTCGAAGATCTGGCGGATGCGGGCGCGGACCTGGACCATCAGATCGTCATTGCCATAGGGCATGGCGCTGCCCTGGTTGGCGGCCACAAGGGCGGCCATGATCTCGGGTGCGGTGGGGGCGGTGTTGTCAGAGGCGAAGTTCATCACTGGTCCTCGATGATGTAGTCTTCCCAATCGTCTTCCGGCACCTCGAATTCGGGCACCGTCCAGCCCTGCACCGACTGCCCGGCGGCACGGGTGCTGTCGGGATCGCCGGTGATCAGCGGGTGCCAGTCCGGCAGCGGCTTGCCTTCGT
Source organism: Rhodobacteraceae bacterium QY30 (assembly GCA_002356635.1). Lineage (GTDB taxonomy): Bacteria > Pseudomonadota > Alphaproteobacteria > Rhodobacterales > Rhodobacteraceae > QY30. The sequence continues at coordinate 2,447,823 of CP023454.1, read as the reverse complement.
GGCGCAGCCGGTAGGCGCAGGTCGACGGCATCCAGTAGGCGATGTCACCGATGTTCTTCGGAGTCAGCACCACGCATTCGGGCACGAACTGCTTGCGGTTTTCATAATGCGCGCAGCGGCAGGTGGTGTCGTCCAGTAGCCGGCAGCCGATGCGGGTGAAGAACACCTGGCCTGTGTCGGCATCCTCAAGCTTGTTCAGGCAGCATTTGCCGCAGCCGTCGCAAAGCGCCTCCCACTCTCGCGGGGTCAGCTGGTTCAGGGGCCGGGTCCAGAAACCGGGGCGCAGGCCGTCGCGGGGGATGTCGTCCTTCATGGCGCGACAATCTGGGGGAAGGCGCGGCGAAAGGGAAGGGGGGCCATGGCGAAAGCGGCATCGGGGCGGGCCGGCATCGCCTGCGCAGAGAAGGCGTGGATCCGGCGGTCAGGCCGCCGCGAGGATCTCGCGGGCGCGAACGCAGTCCTGATCCATCTGCGCGACAAGCGCGGGCAAGCCGTCGAACTTCATTTCCGGACGCAGATAGTCGACCAGCGCCACCGAAAGGTGCTGGCCGTACAGGTTGCCGGCGAAGTCGAAGATGAAGGTTTCAAGGTTCGGCGTGTTCTGGCCGAACATCGGCCGCACGCCCAGACTGGCCGCGCCGTTGTAGCTGCCCGTCTGCGGGCCGGTCAGGATGTCGACCTTGACGGCATAGACCCCAAGGCGCGGCAGATGCAGCCCTTCGACCGCCATGTTCGCGGTGGGATAGCCAAGGTCGCGCCCGCGCTTTTCGCCATGCAGGACCGCCCCGTCGATCCGATGCCAGTGGCCAAGCATCCGTGCGGCATCGCGCGGGCGCCCCTCGGCCAGCGCGCGACGGATGGCGGTCGAGGAAACCTCGGTGTCGTCAATGGCCAGAAGTGGCGCGATGGTGACGCCGAACCCCAGGCGCGCGCCCAGATCATGAAGGAGTTCGGCATTGCCGGACCGGCCCCGGCCGAAGCAGAAATCCGCGCCGACCGTGACATGCCGCACACCCAGGCCTTCGGACAGCACACGGACGGCGAATTCCTCGGCCGACATCTGCGCCAGCACCGCGCTGAAGGGCAGTTCGTACAGCAGATCGACGCCCAGCTTTTCCATTCGGTTCGCGCGCGCCTCGGCATTCATCAGCCGGAAGGCCGGGCCGTCGGGCGCAAAGAACTGGCGGGGGTGGGGTTCGAAGGTCACGACGCCCAGCGGCATGTCGGGCCGGCGCGCCAGTTCGATCACCGAACGGTGGCCCAGATGGACCCCATCGAAGTTGCCCATGGCCACCGAGGCACCGCGCGCCAAGGGCGCCAGCCCTTGCCAGTTCTGAAGGATCTGCATTGGCACGCGGGGGGTGTTTCCCGTTTTGTCAGTCGCTTTTGCGGGAAGGCGCAAGAACCAGCGCCTCGCCCTTCACGACGACGGTATCGCCCACGATGGCGCGGGTTTCAAGGGTCACCCGGCGGCGGGGCAGGTCGATGGCGGTTGCCGTCACTTCGACGGTCACCACATCGCGGGGACGGACGGGGGCCAGGAACTTCAGGTTCTGGCCCAGATACACCGTCCCGTGGCCGGGCAACTGTTCCCCGATCACCGCCGAAATCAGGCCCGCGGTCAGCATTCCGTGCGCGATGCGGCCCTTGAACATCGTTGCGTTCGCATAGTCGTCATCCAGATGCACCGGATTGCGGTCGGTCGAGACTTCGGCGAACTGCTGGATGTCCTGGTCGGTGATTTCCTTGCGCAGGCTGCGCATCATCCCGACTTCGATATCCTCGATATAGACCGTTCCGCGAGTCATTCCGCTATCCCTTCCCTTGGCGTGCAGGGGACCATAGCGGCAAGAGGTCGCCGCTGCAAATGCAAAGGTAATATTCGAAGGGATTGCGGCGGTTCGGCGAAATAATCTTGCGGCGCTGTTACCGCAGTCGGCCGATGGCGTAGGTGGGAGAGAGTTGCTGCACCTGGAGCCAGTTCGTCAGCGGCGTCGACTCGGGGTTTTCGACGTCCGGGCCAAACTGGTCGGCCGCCAGTCCGCCGGTCACGAACAGGGTGTCGATTCCCTCGGACAAGCCGCCCTGGATGTCGGTGGCGATCCCGTCGCCGATGGCGAGGGTTCGGCCCGGGTCCGCCTCATGTCCCATCTCGGACAGCCGGCGGCGCGCCAGATCGTAGATCGGCGGATGGGGCTTGCCGAAATACAGCGCCTCGCCCCCCATCCGGGTGTAAAGTTCGGCGATCGCGCCGGCGCAGTAGATGCGGCGATCCCCCATGTCCACGACGATGTCGGGGTTGGTGCAAAGCATCTTCAGCCCGTTGATCTTGGCCAGCAGCAGTTGGCCGCGATAGTCCTCGGGAGTTTCGGTCAATTCGTGGAAGGGGCCGGTGCAGACGATGCCCTCGGCCTCGTCCAGCGGCACGCGGGTGATGTCGGTGGCGGAATGGCCCGCGGGCGGGTTGGTGAAGAAGCCGTCGTCCTTGTCCGGCCCCAGGTGCCAGACCTTGCGGCCCACGGCGCCTTCGAACAGGGCGAACTGCGCCGCATCGCCGGACGACACGATCAGATCCCAGGCGTCGCGCGGCACCCCCATCCGGTCAAGCGTGACGGACACGTCGGCGGCAGGGCGCGGCGCGTTGGTCATCAGCACGACCTTGCCGCCGCCCTTGCGGTAGGCTTGCAGCGCCGCGACCGCGGCGGGGTAGGGGGCATGGCCGTTGTGAACGCAGCCCCACAGATCGCAGAACAGGGTGTCATAGCCTGCGGCGATGTCGGCAAGCGCGGGGATGATCCGGGTCATGGGAACCTTTGGGGCAGATTGGGACAGGAACGGGGGCAGCCCTTGCGCCGCCCCCGACAAAGCCGGTCAGAGCTTCAGCATCGGGATGATCTGCTTCTTGCGGCTCATGATGCCGGGAAGAACGACCGTGTCGCCCGTGACCTTGGCACCGAAGGAGGCCTCGGCCAGTTGGCGCACCAGGTCGTTCGGCACCAGAAGCGTCGCTTCCTCGCGCAGGATGTCGATGATGAACAGCAGCACCTGATCGGCACCATCCTCGGTCGCGACGCCCGCCATCGACTGCATCAGGCTGTCCTTGCGGGCCAGAAGCGTGGCGGGCGAGGTGGTTTCCAGAACCGAAACCCGCAGCTCTTTCCCGGCGACGTTGTATTCCTTGCTGTCCATGCGCAGCAATTCCACGTCCGAGAACGCCGAGACGTCGGATTTCGCCGCGAAAAGCTCGGCCGCATAATCGGGGATCGAGATGCCAAGATCGCGCGCCAGGCTTTCAGCGACCTCGCGGTCATGCGCGGTGGTGGTGGGGCTGCGGAATTCCAGCGTGTCCGACAGGATGCAGGACAGCATCACGCATTTGATCGCCTCGGGCATCCGCGCCGCGTCGGCGCCCATCAGATCGTGCATGATGGTCGCGGTACAGGCCAGCGGGCGCACCGTGATGTCGATGGGGGTGCGCGTCTTCAGGCCGCCGGCCAGCATGTGGTGGTCGATGATCTGAAGGATGTTGGCGTCATTGATCGACGGCGGCAGTTCCGCCGGGTTGTTGGTGTCGACGATCACCACATCCTCGCCCGCGGCCACGTCCGAGATGATCTGGGGCTTCGGCAGATCCCAGCGTTTCAGCACGAAGGCCGCTTCGGTGTTGGGTTCGCCCAGCAGCACCGGCGTGGCGGGGGTGCCCTTCACTTCGGTCAGGTACCAGGCCCAGATGATGGGTGAACCGGTGGAATCGGTGTCGGGGGACTTGTGGCCAAGAACCTTGATCATGGTCGGGCGCTCCGTAAGGATGGGAAATCTGGATGCCGGCGCGTTATAGGGCTTGCGGCGCGCCTTGTCACCACCATGCCGCATTGCAGCAATGGCCGGCGTGCGCGCCTCAGAAGTCCCGTCAGAAGTCCTGTCGGCGGATTTCGTAGCCGTCTTCCGCCAGCAGGTTCAAAAGCCCCTTGTGGCCCGCCAGATGCCCGGCGCCCACAGCCACGACGAGGGTTCGGCCCGGCGCCTCGGCCCGGATCCGGTCCACCCAGTCGGCGTTGCGCCGGTTGATCAGCCCATCCTCCATCACCGCGAAATCCGCCCTGGCCTGATCCGCGTCCTTCGCCGCCGCGACCGATTGCTGGCGCGACAGTTCCCAAAGCAGCCGGTGTTCCTCGCGGAAATAGGCCTCGGTCATGGTGGTCAGAAGGTCGCTTGCCATCGGCGCGGTCGCCAGCGCGACCCGGACCGAGTCGAGCTGTTCCTCGGCCGTCATGCCGCCGAAGACGCGGAACACCGTGTCGTAGGGTTCCAGCGCGGCGGTGGGCGTTCCCATCTGCGCGGCCGCGGCGATGATCATATGGTCAAGTCCGGTCGATCCTTCGGACATCTGCGCGGCGGCGCAGGGCGGCAGGGACAGGATCATCGACACATACCAGGGCTGGAACTTCGCCGCGAGGATGCCGGGGATGCCCCGTGCCGACAGTTCGGCGCGCAACTGTTCCCATTCCGCCGCGGGCAGCCGTTCGGGCAATGTGGGGCCGGTGACAAACAGCATGTCGGGCCTGGTGGCCAGATCCCGTTTCAGCCGGGCCATCTCGGCCTCGGTTGCCTCAAGCAGGATCTTGTCGGCCTTGTGCAGCACCGGCATCAGCTTGCGCATATGGGGCGTCATCCGGGGATCATAGACGTGGAAGGTGCCGATCAGGTGAATCGTGCTGTCCCCCCGCGTGGCCAGCCAGTGATTGCCAACGGGAAAGGGTTCGGACTTGGCGGCTGCTTCCAGTTCGGCGCGGGTCCCGGCCGGCATGGTGCGCAACAGGTCCTGCCCCTGGCAGGTCCCGGCCCTGGCGGGGCCGCTTCCCGGAGTCTGGGCCTGAAGCGGCAGGGCCAGCAGCAGTGCGGCCAGAAAGGCGATGGAACGGCGAAGTCGAAAGCGAATGCGGCGCAGCATGGATCTTTCCTGAAGGGCTTTGCCCCAAGGTGGCATGACAGTCCCCGTTTTTCCACCCGCGACCATGCCCGAAAAGCCCGAGCCGGGTTGACTCCGGCGCTTCTCCGGCTTAACTAGCCAGCCGTTAGCACTCGCCTTTGCTGAGTGCTAATCAGAGATGAAACCTGGAACCTTATGGGAGAGTTACCAGATGGCTTTCAAACCGCTGCATGACCGCGTGCTGGTCCGCCGCGTCCAGTCGGAAGACAAGACCAAGGGCGGCCTGATCATCCCCGACAGCGCCAAGGAAAAACCGGCCGAAGGCGAAGTCGTCTCCTGCGGCGAAGGCGCCCGCAAGGACTCGGGTGAACTGATCGCGATGTCGGTGAAGGCGGGTGACCGGATCCTGTTCGGCAAATGGTCGGGCACCGAAGTCACGCTGGACGGCGAAGAACTGCTGATCATGAAGGAAAGCGACATCCTCGGCGTCATCGCCTGAGATCCGACTTTCCCCCAAACGCAATAAAGACATTCAGGAGAAGCCCCAATGGCTGCTAAGGACGTCAAGTTCGATTCCGATGCCCGCGACCGCATGCTGCGCGGCGTCAACATCCTTGCCGACGCGGTGAAGGTGACCCTCGGCCCGAAAGGCCGCAACGTCGTGATCGAGAAATCCTTCGGCGCGCCCCGCATCACCAAGGACGGTGTGTCGGTCGCCAAGGAAATCGAGCTTTCCGACAAGTTCGAGAACATGGGCGCCCAGATGGTGAAGGAAGTCGCTTCCCGCACCAACGACGAAGCGGGTGACGGCACCACCACCGCGACCGTTCTGGCGCAGGCCATCGTCAAGGAAGGCATGAAGTCGGTTGCCGCCGGCATGAACCCGATGGACCTGAAGCGCGGCATCGACCTGGCGACCGCGAAAGTCGTCGAGGCGATCAAGGCAGCCGCCCGCAAGGTGGCCGACAGCGCCGAAGTCGCGCAGGTCGGCACCATCTCGGCCAACGGTGAAGTCGAGATCGGCCGCCAGATCGCGGACGCGATGCAGAAGGTCGGCAATGAGGGCGTGATCACCGTCGAAGAGAACAAGGGCCTGGAAACCTCGACCGAGGTCGTGGAAGGCATGCAGTTCGACCGCGGCTACCTGTCGCCCTACTTCGTCACCAACGCCGACAAGATGATTGCCGAGCTGGAAGACGCCTACATCCTGCTGCACGAAAAGAAACTGTCGTCGCTGCAACCGATGGTTCCGCTGCTGGAAGCCGTCATCCAGTCGCAGCGCCCGCTGGTCATCGTGGCCGAGGACGTGGAAGGCGAAGCCCTGGCGACGCTGGTGGTCAACAAGCTGCGCGGCGGCCTGAAGATTGCGGCCGTCAAGGCCCCGGGCTTCGGCGATCGCCGCAAGGCCATGCTGCAGGACATCGCGATCCTGACCGGCGGACAGGTCATCTCGGAAGACCTGGGCATGAAGCTGGAAAACGTCGGCATCGACATGCTGGGCCGCGCCAAGAAGGTTTCGATCAACAAGGACAACACCACCATCGTCGATGGGGCCGGTGAGAAGGCCGAGATCGAAGCCCGCGTGGCACAGATCCGCACCCAGATCGAGGAAACCACCAGCGACTACGATCGTGAAAAGCTGCAGGAACGCGTTGCCAAGCTGGCGGGCGGTGTGGCCGTGATCAAGGTCGGCGGCATGACCGAAGTCGAAGTGAAAGAGCGCAAGGACCGCGTCGATGATGCCCTGAACGCGACCCGTGCGGCCGTGCAGGAAGGCATCGTCGTCGGTGGTGGCGTGGCGCTGATCCAGGCCGGCAAGGCGCTGGAAGGCCTGAAGGGCGCCAACGCGGACCAGGATGCCGGCATCGTCATCATCCGCAAGGCCCTGGAAGCGCCGCTGCGCCAGATCGCCCAGAACGCGGGCGTGGATGGTTCGGTCGTCGCCGGCAAGGTGCGTGAATCGAACGACAAGGCCTTCGGCTTCAACGCGCAGACCGAAGAATATGGCGACATGTTCAAGTTCGGCGTCATCGACCCGGCCAAGGTTGTCCGCACTGCGCTGGAGGACGCGGCCTCGGTCGCGGGCCTGCTGATCACCACGGAAGCCATGATCGCCGAGCGTCCGGCCGACAAGGCGCCGGCCGGCGGCGGCATGGGCGGCATGGGCGGCATGGACGGCATGATGTGATCCAGTCCGGATCCGCGTGATCTGGGGGCCCCGGCAACGGGGCCCCTTTTTCCTGGCGGGCCTACGGATTTTCCGAGTTCCCGACGGACCGAAATCCCTGCAGGACAGGGCCCGAGAAAGGACCAGGTGTCGCGACGCAGGCGCGACTTGCCGTCTGAAGGCGGGCCAGTCGGCCGCTCGGGCTTTGTCTGGCAGGGATCTCCTCTGGGTCGAGAGTGGACGGTGCGGAAGCCTCCGGCGGGGATATTTTTGAAAAAGAGAAGCCAACCTGCGCCGACGGCCTGGTCAGCGGCGGGTGGCGGCGGTTTCGCCTCCCGGTGCGTGCGGCGACGCCGTGGACGGCACTCTTATCCACCGTGACCGCTGCTCCGATCTTGCTGACTCGCAGGAGTTTGTTGCGGGCGACCGGCTTCCTTGTTCGTTCGGAGACTTTGAGCCGCTATGCCGCCCGTCGGACGGCAGTGGCGTGATCAGCTGCGCCGTGCCGCAGATCGTGTTTCAACCGCCGCACGAAAGCTGCGGGCGCGGCCGCTGCCCTTCGCACTGACCGAATGCGCGGTGGCGGGTTGTTTTTGCGGAACCACTGGCCGCAGGGGACCGAGTGCACGGCCCGGAAACCTCTGAAGCGGATGGTGGAGAGGCTCGGCTTCCATTGACCCGTTTCTGCCAGTCACGGACCGGTCCAGTCGTTCAGCCGCGCTGAGGGCGCCTCAGGCCACGCGGGCCAGCAGGCCACCGGGCAGGCGCTGCACCCGGCCTTCCAACTCCAGCGACAGGAGCGCGGCCGACACCTCGGCGGCGGGCAGACCAAGGTCGCGGATCAGCTGATCTTCGGCCAAGGGGCTTGGACCCAGCCGATCCAGCAGCCGCTCTGCCTGAGGGGCGTTGGTGTGGCACTGGCGAAGGGAGGCGGGGGCCGGTGCCGGACGTGCCGGTGCGTCCGCCGCTGGTCCGGGCGCGGGTGCCCCCAGTGCGTCGCGGATGTCGTCGGCGCCACGGATCAGCGTGGCCCCGTCCCGGATCAGCATGTTGCAGCCGGAAGCCCGCCCATCCAGGGGGTGCCCCGGCACCGCAAAGACATCTCGGCCGATGTCCAGCGCCAGGCGGGCGGTGATCAGGCTGCCCGACTGCGCCGCCGCCTCGACCACGACGACGGCGCGCGCAAGGCCCGCGACGATGCGGTTGCGTTGCGGGAAGTGACGGGCCAGCGGCTGCGTTCCGGCAGGCTGTTCCGACAGCAGCAGGCCCCCCTTTGCTATCTTTTGCATCAGGTCGGCATTTTCACGCGGATAAACCACGTCGATCCCACCGGCCAAAACGGCGATGGTACCCGTCTCGAGCGCGGCTTCATGCGCCGCCGCATCGATGCCCCGAGCCAGACCGGAAACCACAACGTGGTCCGATGCCAGATCCTGCGCCAGCCGCCGCGCCATGCGGAGCCCAAGCGAGGAGGCGTTGCGCGCCCCGATCAGCGCCAGCGCCGGCCGGTCAAGCAGCGACAGATCGCCCAAAGCCCACAGGACCGGCGGCGCGTCGGGCAGATCCGCCAGCGGCGCGGGATAGCCGGCGCCGCCGAGGCACAGGAGTTGGGCTCCCAGTCTTTTGCCGGCCCGGAGTTCTGCCGCCGCAACGCCTTCCGGACAGGGGGTGTAATCCGTCATCCCGGCCGCACGGGCGACATCTGGCAGCGCGATCAGCGCCGCACGGGCCGAGCCGTGCTCCGCGATCAGGCGGTGAAAGGTGGCAGGTCCGACCCTGCGGGAGCGAATGAGCCGCAACCACGATAGTCTATCTTCTTCCGTGGTGGGTGGGGTGAAGGGGGTGTGGCAAGAAAACAAACCGTATCCTTCGTGGCTGCGTCTCATTCGCAATACCACCATGCAACCTCAGGGTTAACGAACGGTTACGATTCGCGCCGCAACCGGTGCTGCGGCGCGCTTTTTTCCTTCCCTCAGGTCGCGCTGCCGCCCACGGTCAGCCCGCCGATCATCAGCGTCGGCTGGCCCACGCCGACCGGCACCCACTGGCCTGCCTTGCCGCAGTTGCCGATCCCGGGATCCAGCGCCATGTCGTTGCCGATGGCCCGGATCTGCTGCATCGCCGTCGCGCCATCGCCGATCAGGGTTGCGCCCTTGACCGGGGCGCCGACCTTGCCGTTCTGGACCCGGTACGCCTCGGTGCAGGAAAAGACGAACTTGCCGTTGGTGATATCCACCTGGCCGCCGCCGAAACCCACGGCGTAGATGCCGTCCTTCAGGCTCGCCACGATGTCTTCAGGCCGTGCGTCTCCGCCCAGCATGTAGGTATTGGTCATCCGCGGCATGGGCGTATGGGCAAAACTTTCGCGCCGGCCGTTGCCGGTGGGGGACACGCCCATCAGCCGGGCGTTCTGGCGATCCTGCATGAAGCCCACGAGGATTCCATCCTCGATCAGCACGTTCTTTCCCGACGGCGTGCCTTCGTCGTCCACGGTGATCGAGCCGCGGCGATCCGGGATCGTGCCGTCATCCAGCACCGTAACCCCCGGTGCGGCGACGCGCTGGCCCATCAGCCCCGCAAAGGCCGAGGACTTCTTGCGGTTGAAGTCGCCTTCCAGTCCGTGGCCCACTGCTTCGTGCAGCAGGATGCCGGGCCATCCCGGCCCGAGGACCACATCCATGATCCCCGCCGGGGCGGGAACGGCTTCCAGGTTGACCAGCGCGATGCGCAGCGCCTCGCGCGCAAGGCCTTGCCAGTGTGCAGGCTGCATGAGCGCGGCAAGACCGGCGCGCCCGCCGCCGCCGGTGCCGCCTGATTCCCGCCGCCCGTCCTGTTCGACGATCACCGAGACATTGAGCCGCGCCATGGGGCGGATGTCGCTGACCAGGGTGCCTTCGGGCCGCAGGATGAACACCTCCTGGTGCGCAGCCGCAAGGGTGGCCGAAACCTGCACCACGCGAGGGTCAAGCGCGCGGGCGAATGCGTCGATCTCGCGCAGGGTTTCGACCTTCAGCCCGAAGGTAGCGTCCAGCATCGGGTCGGCTTCGGTGTAAAGCTTGCGGTTGGTACCCGGCGGGGGCGGGGCCAGGACGCCGCCGCCCGCACCCACGGCCAGCCGCGTGGTCTGGGCAGCGCGGCGCAGGCTGCGTTCCGAAATCTCGGTCGAATGGGCGTAACCGGCGACTTCGCCCGTCACCGCCCGAAGGCCAAAGCCCTCGGCCGCGTCGTAGCTTGCGGTGCGCAGGCGGCCATCGTCGAAGACCAGCGCCTCGGACCGGCGGCGTTCCAGGAAAAGCTCTCCATCTTCGGCTCCGGCCGTCGCCTCGTTCAGGATCGACTGGGCGTTCTGCCGGTCGATGAGGGTGGCAAAAGGATCGAAACGCGCGTCGGTCATGATTGTCCTTTCGGGCCGGGCCTCTGGCCGGCGTTCTTTTTGCGGGGCATTGTCACAGGGTTTCGCTTGTCCGCACCTGTCTAATATGCTTTTAGAATGTTGCTAAACAACCGGTCCTCTCTGCCTTGTGCAGAGTTCAGGAGGGGGACCGGGTCCAGCCGCGACAGATTACGGGAAGACGACATGCGCTTTGCAAGCAGACTTTCGGGCTTGGGGATGGCCCTTGGTGCGACCATGCTGGCCGGGGTGGCCCGGGCCCAGGATGGAATCACCGGACTTGACGTGGTGGGCAAGCCTCACGCCGAGGGCATCGGGTTCCAGCCCGCATCGTCGCAGCTGGCGCTGGAGCAGCAGTGGCTGGACGGGGTGCTGATGTACATCTGCTTCGGCGTGACGGCCCTGGTCGTGGCGCTTCTGGCGGTGGTGATCCTGCGCTTCAACCGCCGTGCGAATCCGACGCCGGCGCGTTTTACCCACAATACCCCGCTGGAAATCGTCTGGACGCTGGTCCCGATCCTGATCCTGGTGGTTCTTGGTGTGAACTCGCTGCCGATCCTGCGCAACCAGCAGACCATGCCCGAGGCCGACGTGACCATCAAGGTGACCGGCAACCAGTGGTTCTGGTCCTACGAATATCCCGATGACGGCATCACCTTCGACAGCCTGCTGCTGGCGAAGGAACAGCTGGCGGAATACGGCTACAAGGATGACGAATACCTGCTGGCCGTCGACAACGCCGTGGTGGTGCCCGTCAACAAGAACATCGTGATGCGCGTCACCGGCAACGACGTGATCCATTCCTGGACCATCCCCGCCTTCGCGGTGAAGCAGGATGCGGTTCCGGGGCGGATCGGACTGTTGTGGTTCAGGGCCGAAAAGGAAGGCATCTACTTTGGCCAGTGCTCGGAACTGTGCGGCAAGGACCATGCCTTCATGCCTATCGTCGTGAAGGTGGTCAGCGAACAGGCCTACGCGGACTGGAAAGCCCGGACCAAGGTCGCGGCCGCGGGCGCCACGGCGCCGGTGCAGGTCGCGTCGAACTGAGGAGCGGGGCAGGCGGGTCCACCCGGCCCGCCCCCTGACCGGAGAGCGTGATGAGCGATTATACCGTGATGGACCAACCGCAGGATGCGGGCTTTGGCGACTATGTGCAGTTGCTGAAACCCCGCGTCATGTCGCTGGTCGTCTTTACGGCGATGGTCGGCCTTCTGGTCGCGCCGGGACATGTCCATCCGTTCGTGGGCTTCATCTCGATCCTGTTCATCGCTTTGGGCGGTGGCGCTTCGGGCGCGCTGAACATGTGGTACGACGCCGACATCGACGCCGTGATGCGCCGCACCCGGTCGCGTCCGATCCCGTCGGGCCGCGTCGCCTCGGGCGAGGCGCTGGGTTTTGGACTGGCGCTGTCGGGGATCTCGTGCCTGATGCTGGGGCTGGCGGCGAACTGGTTCGCGGCGGCTTTCCTGGCCTTCACGATCTTCTTCTACGTCGTCGTCTACACGATCTGGCTGAAACGGCTGACCCCGCAGAACATCGTCATCGGCGGTGCCGCCGGGGCCTTTCCGCCGATGATCGGCTGGGCCGTGGCCACGGGCGGCGTCAGCGTCGAGTCCGTCCTGATGTTCACGCTGATCTTCATGTGGACCCCGCCGCACTTCTGGGCCCTGGCCCTGTTCATGAAGGACGACTATTCCAAGGCTGGGGTTCCGATGCTGACGGTGACGCACGGCCGCGCCGCCACGCGGACGCATATCCTTGTCTATACCATCCTGCTGGCGCCCTTCGCGCTGGCGCTTGCGGCCAGTGCGGTCGGCGGACCGGTTACCCTGGCGGCGGCGGTGGTGCTGAACGCCGGTTTCATATGGGGGGCATTCCGCCTGTGGCGCCGCCCCGAGGCGCAGGCCGAGGCGGATGGCTACAAGGCCGAGAAGGCGCTGTTCAAGTTTTCGCTTGCATATCTGTTCCTGCACTTCACCGCCCTGCTGGTCGATGCGGCGCTTCGGGGTGCCGGGTTCATGACCTGGTGGCAGGGGGCGTGACCATGTCCTTCCGTCCCGATCACGAACTCCATCGCCGTCGCTGGTCGCGCAACCTGGGTCTGGGGGCCGTTCTGGCGGCTTTCGTCGCGGTGATCTTCGCCCTGACCATCGTCAAGGTGTCGCGGCAGGACGACCAGGGCAACCCGCCCGGCCAGTCCCAGGCGACCGCGCCGCAGGCCGTCCTGCCGCAGGCGGGGCAGGCCAGCCCATCGACCGGTGGGCAGCCATGACGCCGGGTCGCGCCAACGGCCGTATCGCCGTGAAGCTTCTGGGGATCGTCGCCGTGATGGCAACGCTGTCCTTCCTGGCGGTGCCCTTCTACGACTGGTTTTGCCGCACCACGGGCTATGGCGGCACGCCGCAGACCGCCGACCGCGGATCGGACCAGATTCTGGATGAAACCGTGACGGTGCATTTCGATGCCAACGTCGACAAGAACATGCCGTGGGAGTTCAAGCCCAAGGTCGGGCAGATGACGCTGCGGATCGGTGAAACGGCCATCGCCTATTACGAAGCCTACAACCCGACCGACCGACCCGTGGCGGGAACGGCCAGCTACAACGTTGCCCCGGAAATCGCCGGCGGCTTCTTCGACAAGATCCAGTGCTTCTGCTTCACCGAGCAAGTGCTGCAACCCGGCGAACGGGTCGAGATGCCGGTGACCTTCTTCGTCGATCCGGCGATCGTCGGCGATCGGGATGCCGGCTATGTCCGCAGCATCACGCTTTCCTACACCTTCTACGAAACCCCTCTGCCCGAGAACCAGGCGGCCTTGCCGCAGGGAACGAACACCACCTATAACTGACCGAAAGGCCGGAAGCGGCCCACGACCAGGGACAAAGACATGGCGCATTCCAAGAACCACGACTACCACATCCTACCGCCCTCGATCTGGCCGCTTCTGGCCTCTGTCGGCGCTTTCGTCATGCTTTTCGGCGCCGTGCTGTGGATGAAGGGCATCACGGCCTACATGTTCCTGGGCGGTGTCGCGCTGGTGCTTTACGTCATGTACGGCTGGTGGGCCGACGTCGTGAAAGAGGCGCAGGTGGGCGATCACACCCCGGTCGTCCGCATCGGCCTGCGCTATGGCTTCATCCTGTTCATCATCTCCGAGGTGATGTTCTTCTCGGCCTGGTTCTGGACCTTCTTCAAGCATGCCCTGTATCCGATGGGGCCCGACAGCCCGATCAAGGACGGCGTCTGGCCGCCCGCGGGCATCGAGACCTTCGATCCTTGGCACCTGCCGCTGATCAACACGCTGATCCTGCTCTGCTCGGGCGCGGCGGTCACCTGGGCGCACCATGCGCTGGTGCATGAAAACAACCGCAAGGACCTGGTGAACGGCCTGCTGCTTGGCGCGGGTTTGGGCGTGATCTTCACTTTCTTCCAGGCCTACGAATACAGCCACGCGGCCTTCGGCTTTGCCGGCAACATCTACGGCGCCTCGTTCTTCATGGCGACCGGCTTCCACGGCGCCCACGTCATTATCGGAACGATCTTCCTGCTGATCTGCGCTTTCCGCGCGATGAAGGGCCACTTCACGCCCCAAGAGCATGTCGGCCTTGAGGCCGCTGCCTGGTACTGGCACTTCGTCGACGTGGTCTGGCTGTTCCTCTTCGCCTCGATCTACATCTGGGGCTCTGCCTGATCCATCGGCGCGATTGAACTTCGGGCGCGGGGGCAACCCCGCGCCTTTCGCATTGCAAGAAGGGGCCGGCATGCGCCGTTACATCTTTCCTGTCGCGCTGGGTATCCTGGGATGTGCCATCCTGGTTGCGCTGGGCCTGTGGCAGGTGCAACGACTGGCGTGGAAAGAGGCGTTGCTGGCCGGGATTGCCGCCCGCATCGACGGCCCGGCCGGGCCGCTGCCCGCCACCGCCGGGCCGGAGGCGAAATACACCCCGGTCCACGTCGCCGGACACACCACCGGGCAAGAGGCGCTGGTGCTGTCGGGGGAAAAAGGAGTTGGTGCCGGGTTTCAGGTGATCGCCGCCTTCCAGACCAGGGACGGGCGCCGGATCCTTCTGGATCGGGGTTACATCCCCGAAGCGGCCAAGGCCGAAACCCGCCCGCCCGTGCCGCTGGACCTGCGGGGCAACCTGCACTGGCCCGAGGAGACCGACAGCTACACGCTGGCCCCCGATCTGAAGGCCAACATCTGGTTTGCGCGGGATGTCCCGAAGATGGCCGCCGCCTTGGGCACCGAACCCGTGCTGGTCGTCGCTGCCGAAGCCGGCGGCGATGCCCAGGGCATCCGTCCGATGCCGATTTCCACCGCCGGGATTCCCAACGATCACCTGGGTTACGCCATCACCTGGTTTTCACTGGCAGGAGTCTGGGTGGGGATGACACTGCTTCTTCTGTGGCGTATCAGGCAAAGACAGGTGTGAAGGATCGGTGACGATGAACTATGTCTCGACGCGGGGGCAGGCCCCGGTTCTGGGCTTCGGGGAAGCCATGCTGACGGGCCTTGCGCGCGATGGCGGGCTTTATGTGCCGCAGGACATCCCGACCCTGACCACCGACCAGATCGCGGGACTGGCGGGGTCGAGCTATGAAGAGGCGGCCTTCCGCATCATGCGGCCCTTCGTTGGCGATGCCTTCACCGATGATGAATTCCGCGCCGCCATCGACCGGGCCTATCAGGGCTTTGGCCATGCTGCGCGCGCGCCGCTGAAGCAGCTGGCGCCGAACCATTTCCTGCTGGAGCTGTTCCACGGCCCGACACTGGCCTTCAAGGACTTCGCCATGCAGCTGATCGGCCAGCTGTTCCAGATCGCCCTGGCGCGCGACGGGCGGCGGGTGACCATTGTTGGCGCGACCAGCGGCGATACCGGCTCGGCCGCGATCGAGGCATTCCGGGGTCTGTCGAACGTCGATGTCTTCATCCTTTTCCCGCATGGCCGCGTGTCGGACGTACAGCGCCGCCAGATGACGACCCCGTCCGAGGCGAACGTCCATGCCCTGGCGCTGGACGGTGATTTCGACGATTGCCAGTCGCGGCTGAAGGACATGTTCAACGATTTTTCCTTCCGCGACGAGGTGGGCCTGGCCGGCGTCAATTCCATCAACTGGGCGCGGGTGCTGGCGCAGGTGGTCTATTATTTCACCGCCGCCGTCAGCCTGGGCGCGCCGCACCGCAAGGTCAGCTTCACTGTGCCGACCGGCAACTTCGGCGACATCTTCGCGGGCGACATCGCCCGGCGGATGGGCCTGCCGATCGACAAGCTGGTGATCGCCGCCAATCAGAACGACATTCTCGACCGCTGCCTGCGCAGCGGGCGCTACCAGATGGACGGGGTGAAGCCCTCGATCAGCCCGTCGATGGACATCCAGATATCGTCGAACTTCGAGCGCGCGCTGTTTGATGCCTATGGCCGCGACGGGGCCGCCGTGGCCCGCGTGATGGAGGAGATGAAGGCGACAGGCGGCTTCACCGTCAGCCAGGGCGCGCTGCAATCGCTGCGCGAGATCTTCGCCTCGGGCCGCGTATCAGAAGAGGAAACCCGCGCCACCATCGCCGCCACGCTGGCGCAAAGCGCCGAACTTCTGTGCCCCCATTCCGCCGTGGGCGTGAAGGTGGCCAACAGCCACCTGGGCACCGTTCCGATGGTGACGCTTGCCACCGCACATCCCGCCAAATTCCCCGATGCCGTCGAGGCCGCGACGGGACTGCGCCCCGGCCTGCCGCCGCGCATGGCCGACCTGTTCGAACGTCCCGAACGCGTGACGCGCGTTCCGAATGACCTGTCGGCGCTTGAGACGCTGATCCGCGAAAGGCGTGCGCTTTGAAGACAAAGACGAAACTTACCGCCCTGCCGAATGGCCTGCGGGTCGTCAGCGAATACATGCCGGGCCTTGCCTCGGCCTCGGTCGGAGTCTGGGTGACGGCGGGCGGACGCCATGAAACCATCGCACAGAACGGGATCGCGCATTTCCTCGAACACATGGCCTTCAAGGGCACAAAGCGCCGCAGCGCGCTTCAGATCGCGGAAGAGATCGAGGACGTGGGCGGCTACATCAACGCCTATACCTCGCGCGAGATGACGGCCTATTACGCCCGCGTGCTGGAGGCGGACGTGCCGCTGGCGCTGGACGTGATTTCCGACATCGTGCTGAACCCCGTGTTCAACGAAGCCGACATCGAGACCGAGCGTCACGTGATCCTGCAGGAAATCGGTCAGGCGCTGGACACGCCCGACGATATCATCTTCGACTGGCTGCAAGAGGCGGCGTTCCCGGGACAGGCATTGGGACGCACGATCCTGGGTCCCGCCGAACGGGTTTCAGCCTTCGGACAGGAGGATCTGCGCCGCTTCGTCGGCCAGCACTATGGCCCGGGCCAGATGATCGTTTCGGCCGCGGGAGCGGTGGACCATGACGCGTTGGTCGCGCAGGCGACGTCCATCTTCGGCGGGCTGTCCCCGATCGCTGCGCAGGGCCGGGAAGCGGCGCGCTGGCAGGGATGCGAGCGGCGCGAGGTGAAGGAACTGGAACAGGTCCATTTCGCCCTGGGCTTTGCCGGTCCTGGCTACCGCGATGCCGATCTTTATCCCGCGCAGGTCTATTCCACCGCGATGGGGGGGGGCATGTCCTCGCGTCTGTTCCAGAAGATCCGCGAAGAACGCGGGCTGTGCTATTCGATCTACGCGCAGTCGGGCAGCTATGACGACACCGGCATGGTGACGATCTATGCCGGCACCTCGGCCGAAGAGATCACCGATCTGTGCACCCTGACCGCCGAAGAACTGAAACGGTCGGCCGAGGACATGACCGAAGCCGAAGTCGCACGCGCCCGCGCGCAGATGAAGGCGGGACTGCTGATGGGGCTGGAAAGCCCCTCGTCGCGGGCGGAGCGGATGGCGCGGTACCTGGCGATCTGGGGCCGGGTGCCCGATCTGGCCGAAGCGACCGCCAAGATCGATGCCGTGACGGTGGCGGACGTGCGCCGTTTCGGGGAAGGCCTCGTGACGACGCAGGCCAACGCCCTCGCGCTTTACGGTCCGGTCGAGGCGGCGCCGCACCTGGACGACATCCGCCAAAGGCTTGCGGCCTGATGTTCTTGCGACGCCGTTCGCTGCGGATCGACACCGAAAGGCTTGTCCTTCGGCTGCCGCAGCACGGTGATTTCCGCGACTGGGCTGCGCTGCGGGCCGAAAGCCGGGATTTTCTGGTCCCGTGGGAGCCGGTCTGGTCCCCCGATCATCTGGCGCGGAAGTCCTTCACCAATCGCGTCTACTGGTCCTCGCGGGCCGAATCGGGCGGCACGGCGCTGCCGGTCTTCCTGACCCGGCGCAGCGATGGTGCGCTTCTGGGTGCGCTGACGCTGGACAACATCCGGCGCGGGCCGGCGCAGGCGGGGACCATCGGCTACTGGATCGGCGCGCGCCACGCCCGGCAGGGCTACATGCGCGAAGCGATCGCCGCCGTTGTCCACCATGCCTTCACCGCGATGGACCTCAGCCGGATCGAGGCGGCCTGCCTGCCGGAAAACACCGCGTCGCGCGGGGTGCTGGAAAAGTCCGGCTTCAAATACGAAGGCGTCGCGCAAAGCTATCTGCAGATCAACGGCCGCTGGCGCAACCACGTCCTGTATTCCAACCTGCGCAGCGACCGGCGCGGCCGCACGGACATCGGCCAGGCCTGACGGCACCGGCAGCCGGTGTCCCGGCGCATCGCCGTCCGGCAGCGACACTCGCCGCGCTTTCGGAGCAACTCGGAACCCTTGCCTCGTGCGCCGTCAGGGCGCGAAGTCCAATGCGGCCAGGATCGACAGGTCAATCGCGTCGGCAACCATGCCGCCCCAGCCGGATGCCCCGAAATCCGACCGGTTGAGGCGGCCCGTCAGACGAACTCGAAGATGGCGCAGCTTGGCTGGATCCGCGCCTACCGGTCCGTGAAAGCGCGCGTGCAGAACCACACTGCGGGTCACGCCGCGCATGGTCAGATCACCCTTGACCCGCGCGCCGCCCTGCTCGGCCACGACGGAGCGGCTGAGGAACCGGATCTGACCGAACCGCGCCGCGTCCAGCATCTTCGGCCCGCGGATCGCCTGGGTGGCAAAGGGAAATCCCGCCTCGATCCGGGTGGCGTCCATCACCACCTTGATCCGGCTGCCCGCAAGCCGCTGAAAGTCCAGCACCAGATCAGCCCCAAGGATCGGCATCCGGCCCTGCACGCGGCCCGGACCGAACTGCCAGCCAAAACCCACGATGGAACGCGCCGCGTCCAGCCGGTAGGCCTGCGGCGAGGCGTCGGCCGAAGCAGCCGAGGCCGCGAGAAGTCCGCCGAGAAGCATGGCGCGCCACATCAAAGGTCCTCCGGGACTGCGGCTGACCCGCATCGTCCCCCGATCTTGCGCCCGGCGGGGCCCCTTGTCGCCCTGCATCGCGGACTTGCCGCAACTGTGATCCGGTCTTGCGGGGACGCGGGTCGCATGGTTCTGTCGTTTCCGGATCCAGATCGAAGGACGGGGCCCATGCGAAATCCGGCGGATGCGGCGTTTGCCGAAGGGTTGCAGGCGGCCGTTCCCGGTCTGGACGTGATCCCGGCCGACCCCCGTTACACCGAAGAACAGCGCCGCCGCCGCACGGGGAACGCCCTTTTCGTTGCCCGTCCCCGCACCACCGCCGAAGCCGCCGCGCTGGTCCGGCACGCAGCGGCGCATCGCGTCGGCCTGTCTCCTTTCGCGGGCGGCACCGGTCTGGTGTGGGGTCATGTCTCGGCCGATGGCCCGCCGCCGCTGATCGTCTCGGTCGAACGGATGGCCGCGATCCGCGCGATCTACCCGCAGGAAAACGTCATCCTGGCCGAGGCGGGCGCGATCCTTCAGACGGTGCAGGAGGCTGCAGAAGCGATCGACCGCGTTTTTCCCTTGTCGCTGGCATCGCAGGGCACCGCCCGGATCGGCGGGGTGTTGTCGACGAATGCGGGGGGCGTGAACGTCCTGCGCTACGGCAATGCGCGCGACCTTTGCCTGGGGATCGAGGCGGTGCTGCCCGACGGCACGATCCTGAACGGGTTGAAGCGCCTGCGGAAGGACAACACCGGCTATGACCTGCGCCACCTTCTGATCGGTGCGGAGGGGACGCTGGGCCTGATCACCGCCGCGGCTCTGCGCCTCTATCCGCGACCAGCCGCCGTGGGCACCGCGATCCTGACCGTCGCGTCCCCCGAGGCCGCGCTGGACCTTCTGGCCCGGGCGCAGGACCGGATGGCCGGTTGCGTTTCGGCATTCGAGCTGATCTCGGGGCAGGGACTTGCCTTCCTGGCCACCACCATGCCGGACCTCCGCCAGCCCTTTGCCAGTCCGCCCGCCTGGTCGGCGCTGGTCGAGGTGGGCCTTCCCCACGGGCTGGATCCGTCCGAAGCCTTGGAGGCGCTGTTTGCCGAAGCCCTGGAGGCCGGACTTTCCGAGGATGGTGTGGTCGCGCGCTCGGCCCAGCAGGCGGCCGACTTCTGGCAGGTGCGGGAATCGCTGCCGGTTGGGAACAAACGGATCGGTGCGGTGGCGTCGCATGACATTTCGCTGCCCCTGTCCGAAATCCCGGCCTTCCTGGCCCGTGCCGCACCCGCCGTCGAACGGATCGCGCCGCTTCGGATCAACTGCTTCGGCCACCTGGGCGACGGCAACCTGCATTACAACGTCTTTCCGCCCGAAGGTCGCACAGCGGATGAGTTCAGGCCGGTGGCACCCGCCGTCACGCGCGCGGTGCATGACCTGGTGGCGGACTTTGGCGGTTCGATCAGCGCCGAACATGGCATCGGCCGGCTGAAGGTGGCGGACCTCGAACGATATGGCGATCCGGCGAAGCTGGGGGCCATGCGGGCGATCAAGGCGGCGCTGGACCCGGCCGGCATCATGAACCCGGGCGCGGTCCTGCGCGAAGGCTGATCCCCGCTTTTCCTTTACGGGACAGTTGTGCGCGGACGGCACCTGCATCCGCATTGCCATCGCGGAACCATGTCCCCTATAGTTTCGTTCAAGGATACTGCGGCGCGGCATGGCTGAGCACACGAGAAGCGCGCGGTTCGAGGGCAAGGAGCGGACAGATGGATCGTCGGACTTTCATGGGGACCACGCTGGCGGCAACGGCGTTGGCGGCAGGGGCTGCACGCGCGGCGGACACGCAGACGGCGGCACTTCCCGCGGCAAGCCAACCGGCCCAGCCGGAGATGATCATGGCCGCGCCCGAGAACCGGTTTCCGGCGGGGTTGAAGATCGCCCCGCAGTACTATCCCGTCAGCGTCTCGGTCCGCCGGGATCTGGAGCCGGGTTCGATCATCGTCCTGTCGAACCAGCACTTCCTTTACTACATCCTCGAACCGGGCGTGGCGCTGCGGTACGGCGTTGCCGTTGGCAAGGCCGAACTGGTGTTCCGGGGCGAGGCCGTGGTGGGCAAGAAGGTCGAGTGGCCGAGCTGGAAGCCGACGCCCGAGATGATCGAGCGCAATCCCGCGGCCTATGCGAAATATGCCGAGAAGGGGATGGAAGGCGGCCCGAAGAACCCGTTGGGCGCGCGTGCCATCTATCTGTTCCAGGACGGGCGCGACACCGCGATCCGCATTCACGGCACGATCGAGCCGAACTCGATCGGCCACTCGGTGTCGAACGGCTGCCTGCGGATGGTCAACGAACACGTCATCGACCTTTACAACCGCGTGCAGATGGGCGCCAAGGTGACGGTGTTCTAAGGGGTTCAGGCCCCCTCGAACTCACACAGGACGTGGACGTCCATCCCGAGGCGCTCCAGAAGCTTCCGGCCACCCAGTTCCGGCAGGTCGACCACGAAGGCGCAGCCGATGACTTCGGCCCCCAGACGTTCGACAAGCCGGATCCCGGCCTCACAGGTTCCGCCCGTGGCCAGTAGATCATCGACGATCAGGACCCGTTCGCCCGGTTGCAGCGCGTCTTCGTGCATCTCCATGATCGCTTCGCCATATTCCAGCTTGTAGGCTTGGCTGATGGTCTGCCCCGGAAGCTTGCCCTTCTTGCGGATCGGCACGAAGCCCACGGTCAGTGGTGCGCGATGGCGCCCCCCAGGATGAAGCCCCGCGCCTCAAGGCCCACGACCTTGTCGATCCGCAGCCCGGCATAGGGATGCAGAAGCTGGTCGATCGCCATGCGGAAGCCGCGCGCATCGGCGAACAGGGTCGTGACATCCCGGAACAGGATGCCTTCGTGCGGGAAATCGGCAATGGTGCGGATATAGTCGCGGACGGTTTTCCGGGTCATCGTTCCTGGCTTTCCAAAATGTCGCGCCGTGCTAGCGTGCCAGCACCCGGCCTGCAACGGCATCAAGCCGCGCCAGCAATTCGGGATCGCGGCGGTCGGGGGCCGTCAGGATCGCGTGATCCAGTGCCCGGTCGCAGCCGCAGGGGCAGGGGGCGCGGTCCGGCCCCACCCGTCCGGGCAGCCCGCCGATCATCGCGCGCCCGTTCTGGGCATTGGCGCCCAGCGTCGCGATGATCGCGGTGATGTCGACGGAGCCGTGATCGGGGTGCCAGCTGTCGTAGTCGGTGATCATGGCGACCGAGGCATAGCAAAGCTCGGCCTCGCGGGCGAGCCTGGCTTCGGGCATGTTGGTCATGCCTATCACGTCGCAGCCCCAGACCGAACGGTAAAGCTTCGATTCGGCTAGGGTCGAAAACTGCGGTCCCTCCATCGCCAGATAGGTGCCGCCGCGGTGAAGGATGATGCCCGCTTCCAGCGCGGCGGCGGCGCAGGCGTCCATCAGGCGCCCGCAGGTCGGATGCGCCAGCGAAACATGCGCCACGCAGCCTGAACCGAAGAAAGAAGACGGGCGCCCATGGGTCCGGTCGATGAACTGGTCCACCAGCACGAACTCTCCCGGGGCCAGATCCTCGCGGAAGGAACCGCAGGCCGAGATCGATACCAGATCGGTAACCCCCAGCCGCTTCAGCGCATCGATGTTGGCGCGGTAGGGAACGTCGCCGGGCGCATGGACGTGGCCGCGTCCGTGGCGGGGCAGAAAAGCCATCGCCACATCGCCCAGCCGTCCGGTCATGATCTGGTCCGAAGGCTTGCCCCAGGGGCTTTCGACGGTGATCCATCGGGCATTCGCAAGGCCGTCGATTTCGTAGATCCCCGATCCGCCGATCACCCCGATCATCGTCTGCATGCTAGCCCCCGCTGCTGTCGGGGCCAAGATTAGGCCAGCACGCTGCACATGCAAAGAACTTCCGCTGCGGCACGGCGTGACCCTGACCTGTCCGCGGCATCGGCTTCCCCTTTTCCGCGCAAGCGCCTATCAAGGCGCATCTGTTCGACGGGATAAGCGATGGGCCAAAGGTTTTCGTTCCGCATCCATGCCACCCAGGGCCGCGCACGCACCGGCGTGATCGAGACCCCCCGCGGCGAGATCCGCACACCCGCCTTCATGCCGGTGGGAACGGCAGCGACCGTCAAGGCGATGATGCCCGAAAGCGTCCGCGCGACGGGCGCCGACATCCTTCTGGGCAATACCTATCACCTGATGCTGCGCCCCACCGCCGAACGCATCGCGCGACTGGGCGGGCTTCACCGCTTCATGAACTGGGATCGGCCGATCCTGACCGACAGCGGCGGCTTCCAGGTCATGAGCCTGGCGGACCTTCGGAAGCTGACCGAAGAGGGCGTGACCTTTCGCAGTCACATCGACGGTTCCCGCCACCACCTGAGTCCCGAGCGCAGCATGGAGATCCAGCGCCTGCTGGGCAGCGACATCGTCATGTGCTTCGACGAATGCCCAGCCCTTCCCGCGACCGAGGAGGCGGTGGCGAAATCCATGCGCCTCTCGATGCGCTGGGCCGAGCGGTCACGGATCGCCTTCGGCGACCGGCCGGGACATGCGCTGTTCGGCATCATGCAGGGCGGCGTCACGCGCGAACTGCGCGAGGAATCCGCCGCCGCGCTGAAGGCCATCGGCTTTGACGGTTATGCCATCGGCGGCCTGGCCGTCGGCGAGGGGCAGGAGGCGATGTTCGGCGTTCTGGACTATGCTCCGGGCTTCCTGCCAGAAGATCGCCCGCGTTACCTGATGGGCGTGGGCAAGCCCGATGACATCGTGGGCGCGGTGCAGCGCGGCATCGACATGATGGACTGCGTGCTGCCGTCACGGTCGGGCCGCACCGGCCAGGCCTGGACAAGGGCGGGGCAGGTCAACATCAAGAATGCCCGTCACCAGGACGACCCGCGCCCGCTGGACGAGGAGTGCACTTGCCCGGCCTGCCGCAATTATTCGCGCGCCTATCTGCACCATGTCTTCAAGGCGCAAGAGATCATTTCCTCGATGCTTCTGACCTGGCACAACCTGCATTACTTCCAGGAACTGATGGCGGGCCTGCGCGATGCGATTGCCGAGGGCCGGCTGGATGACTTCGTCGCCGCGTTCCACGCACGGCGCGCCCTGGGCGACATCGCGCCTCTTTAGCCGCGCGTCAGATAGATCGACAGCTGCCGCAGCGTCTCGTGCAGGCTGGGGGTGTCGATGATGGTCGTCCGCGTCAGTTCATGCAGCGCGGCGACCTGTTCGAACGCCTCCTTGCATTCGTCGTCCGTGAACGCCCGGTCGCCGCGACTGAAGCTGGCCATGCTGTGCTGGTCGTCCTGGACGATCCCCACCGTGACGCCGTGTCGCAGGCCATATTCCGCCGCCGCGTCGAAAATTCCGGTCGAATCGAGATGGCGCAAGCTGTCCCAGCGGCAGGTTCCGTGATTTTCGAAGGCCCAGGGAATCGTTGGATCCTTCATCACCATTCCTTCGCGCGAATACCGATCCAGCCATTCCTTTTCATAGGCCTGGAAAAGATAGCGTGGAGATGCAAATTTCGTATGCAAAGCAATGGCAAAGCCAGCAGGGCTTATCCGCCTCAGGCGCTTCAGACGGTCTTCGACAAGGTGCGCGGTATACATGTTGAAAATGTGGTCAGGGAGGTGGAGGAAACGCCAGAGAAGGGTTTTGTTGTGTGACATTCCATGTCATATCGTCAACACACAGGATTTGACGCGTTTTGCAAAAGGTGTTTGCAGGATGCGGCTTTACCGGGAAAACAATCGCTCGTGGCAGGCAACGACTCGTGACAGGCAACGCCGAGGATCAGATCACGCTTGGCGCACTTGCCCCGTTGGGGCATTACATTGCCCTGCGCATCGGATTTGCCTTCCCGATGTCCGAATGCAACGCCCTTCCCGAACCCTGGATCGAATACTACACCCAGAATGGCCTGATGGTGCACGACCCTGTCATCCAGTGGGTCTACAGCAATACCGGAACCATCCGCTGGAGCGAGATAGACCTGCCGGACCCGCGCGGAGTGCTTGAACAGGCGCGCCGCTACGGCCTGAATTTCGGCGCGGCGGTTTCCTGCGCGGACGACGGCCCGGACTGTTTCCGCAGCTTTGCGACGTTCGTCCGATCCGACCGGGAGTTCAACGCAGACGAACTGGCGCGGCTGACCTGTCTGGTGCAGCGCCTTCACGCCTCGCGGGCCCAGGTTCCGAACGTCACCCCCGCCGAACGCGAGGCTTTGTCTCTGGTGCGCGACGGCTTCCTGACCAAGGAAATCGCCTCGCGCCTGGGGGTTTCGGAAGGTGCGGTGAAGCAGCGCCTGCGCAACGCCCGCGTCAAGCTGGGGGCCAAGAACGGCAGCCAGGCCGTCTCGATCGCGCTGCGCCGCGGGCTGATCTGACCGGTCTGGGCAGCCGTATCGGCCGCCCGTTTTCCCGTGTAACAGATTCGCAACCCTCTTCCCTGGCGGCGGTTGAAGACCGGACAAAGGCTGCTTAGATTGAGGGCCGACGCGGGGAAGGTCCGTGGGTCGCCGATCGGACGGGGCCGTGACCTTCCGCCCAAGGAAAGGAAAGCACATGAAAGACTTGCTTGCCCCCAGCTACCCGGTGCTGCCGCTGCGCGACATCGTGGTGTTTCCCCACATGATCGTTCCGCTGTTCGTCGGTCGGGAAAAATCGGTGCGGGCGCTGGAAGAGGTGATGCAGGAGGACAAGCAGATCCTTCTGTCCTCGCAGATCGACCCGACGGTCGATGATCCCAAGACAGACGGCATCTACAAGGCTGGCGTCCTGGCCAATGTGCTTCAGCTTCTGAAGCTGCCCGACGGCACCGTGAAGGTTCTGGTCGAGGGCAAGGCCCGGGTCCGGATCGTCGAATTCATTGAAAACGACCAGTTCTTCGAGGCAAAGGCCGAGTATCTGACCGAACTGCCGGGCGACGAAGCCACGGTCGAGGCAATGCAGCGCGCGGTCGCCGAGGAATTCGAGAAATACGCCAAGATCAAGAAGAACGTCCCGGAAGAGGCCCTTCAGGCCGTCTCCGAGGCGCGAGAGCCTGCGCGTCTGGCCGATCTGGTATCGGGACACCTGGGAATTGAGGTGGGGCAGAAGCAGGCCCTGCTTGAAACCCTGGATGTGGGCGAACGGCTTGAGAAGGTCTATGGCCTGATGCAGGGCGAAATGTCCGTCCTGCAGGTCGAAAAGAAGATCAAGTCCCGCGTCAAGACCCAGATGGAGCGCACCCAGCGCGAGTACTACCTGAATGAGCAGATGAAGGCCATTCAGAAGGAACTGGGCGACGGCGAGGAAGGCCAGAACGAACTGAACGAGCTGGCCGAGAAGATCAAGAACACCAAGTTCTCGAAAGAGGCGCGCGACAAGGCGGAAGGGGAGCTGAAGAAGCTTAAATCCATGTCGCCCATGTCGGCCGAGGCGACGGTGGTCCGCAACTACCTTGATTGGCTGCTCAGCCTGCCGTGGGGCGTGAAATCCCGCGTCAAGAAAGACCTGACCGCGGCCCAGAAGGTGCTGGACGCCGATCACTTCGGTCTGGAAAAGGTCAAGGAACGGATCGTCGAATACCTGGCCGTCCAGGCCCGGTCCGACAAGCTGAAAGGCCCGATCCTGTGCCTGGTCGGCCCTCCGGGCGTCGGCAAGACGTCGCTGGGGAAATCGGTCGCCAAGGCGACGGGACGCGAATTCATCCGCATTTCGCTCGGCGGTGTGCGGGATGAATCCGAAATCCGTGGCCACCGGCGGACCTACATCGGTTCGATGCCCGGCAAGATCATCCAGGCGCTGAAGAAGGCCAAGACCACCAACCCGCTGATCCTTCTGGATGAAATCGACAAGATGGGCCAGGATTTCCGGGGCGATCCGGCTTCAGCCATGCTCGAGGTGCTGGATCCGGAACAGAACGCGACCTTCGTCGACCACTATCTTGAGGTGGAATACGACCTGTCGAACGTCATGTTCCTGACCACGGCCAACAGCTACAACATGCCGGGGCCGCTGCTGGACCGGATGGAGATCATTTCTCTGGCCGGCTATACCGAGGATGAAAAGCGCGAGATCGCGCGCCAGCACCTGCTGCCAAAGCAAGTGAAGGCGAACGGTCTGAAGAAGGGCGAATTCTCGGTTTCGGATGGCGCGCTGACGGATGTGATCCGCTACTACACCCGCGAAGCGGGCGTGCGGTCGCTGGAACGCGAAATCGCCAAGCTGGCGCGGAAGGCCGTGACGGACATCCTGAAGGGCAAGTCCAAATCGGTCGAGGTGGATGAAGCCAAGGTCGAGGAATACCTGGGCGTCCGCCGCTACCGCTATGGCCTGGCCGAGAAGGAAGATCAGGTCGGCGTGGTCACCGGCCTTGCCTGGACTTCCGTCGGTGGCGATCTGTTGCAGATCGAGGCGCTGAAACTGCCGGGCAAGGGCCGGATGAAGACGACCGGAAAACTGGGCGACGTGATGAAGGAATCGATCGAGGCGGCGGCCAGCTACGTCCGCTCGGTCAGTCCCGACATCGGCGTGAAGCCCCCCGTGTTCGAAAAGGTCGACATCCACGTCCACGTCCCCGAAGGCGCCACGCCGAAGGACGGGCCCTCGGCCGGTCTGGCGATGGTGACGTCGATCGTCTCGGTCCTGACCGGCATCCCGGTCCGCAAGGACATCGCGATGACCGGCGAGGTGACGCTGCGCGGCAATGCTCTGGCCATCGGCGGATTGAAGGAAAAGCTGATGGCGGCGCTGCGGGGCGGTATCAAGACCGTCCTGATCCCGGAAGAGAACGAGAAGGACCTGGCCGAAATTCCAGCCAACGTGAAGGAAGGCCTGAAGATCATCCCGGTCACCCACGTTCGCGAGGTCTTGAACCTGGCGCTGGTGCGGCAGCCTGAGCCCATTGAATGGAACGCCGAGGCTGAGGAAGCCGCCGCTGCGAAGGCCATTGACCGGCCCGTGGATCAGGGTGCGGTTGCCCACTGAACCAAGGTCATGAGAAGGAAAGGCGCGGTCCGCAGGGACCGCGCCTTTTTCGTTGCTTGCGCGGCCGCGCAGGACCAGTGAAACTCCGGCCCGGAGCAGGATACAGGAGGCGGACGGGATGGAGGATGGAATGACCGGCGATCGTTCGGCGGACGCGGCTGCCAGGCTTGCCGACGACCTGCCATCCGCCGAGGCGCCCCCGAAGGCACTGCCCCTGCGGCGGAAGGAACTGCTGGCGCAGGTGGCCACCCGCACCGGAGCCGCGCATCGGGACATCAAGCCCCTGGTCGATGCGATTCTCGAAAGCCTTGGCGACGCGCTCGAGGCTGAACGCCCCCTGGTGCTTCCGCCGTTGGGCAAGGCCAGCGTCAAGACCCGCAAGGGCGAAGGCGCGCAACGGATCCTGACGCTGAAACTGCGCCGCAGCCCCGCGAAGAAGCGCGAGGAGCCTCTTGCAGACGGCGCCAAATGACGCTAGGAACCCCGCCACCGGGTGATTAGCTCAGTGGTAGAGCGCTTCGTTCACATCGAAGATGTCGGGGGTTCAAATCCCTCATCACCCACCATCCCTTCCTCGTGTCGTCTCCGCTTGCGCGCGGTCACTGTCCTGAAAAGGACAAGGCCCGGCGTGAACCGGGCCTTGCCGAAGGTCAGGCGGCTGGACGCACCGCCTACCTCCAGACCGGGTTCGACCAGGCATTTCGGCCCATGTCGTCTGTGACGATGACGCGCAGCCAGGGGCTGCCCTTCAAAGGTGCCAGATCCACGCTGGCGCGGGTCATCGCCGTGCCGCTGGTGTGGCTGCTCAGGTAGCCCTGTCCCGTCACCAGGACGCGCGCCGCAGGCGAACAGCGCACGGCGAGGTGGTTTTCCTCGATCCTGATGTCGTCGATGCGGGGGCCTTGCGTCGAATAGAACTGGCCTGCCTTCAGGGCTGCCAGAATGTCGTCGGCGCTGTTGGTTTCGGCCTTCAGCTCGATCCAGCCGCCGCCGAAATCCACCGCCTTGAAATGCGCGTCGTCGCAGGCGTAGGCGGTCAGCCGATGTCCCTTGTCCAGCAGCCCGTCCAGCAGATAGGCGCCGTGGCCGCGGTCGTGCATCACCTGGCAGGTGTGGTTGTAGATTTCAACCGAGTGGGCATGTGCGACCAGCGTTTCGGCATCCGACAGCGACAGGCTGTACCAGCCGGGATGCGCGATGCCCACGAAGGCGCCCGCCGCTTTGGCACGCGCAGCCAGAGCCGGGCCATCTTCGTCCGGGGTGGTGGGCGCGAAATCCAGCGGAAGGCCGACGGCGACCAGGTGCCAGATGTCGCTTACCTCGGTCCGGGGGGCATGGACCTCGGCGCCCAGCAGCATGGTGAAATCGTCGTCGCTGAAGGCGCGGGTGTCGGTGACGGGGAAGTCGAATTCCTTCAGGAAGTGGTCCGTAACCGACAGAAAATCATAGCCCGCGTTGCGATAGGTCCGGATTACCTCTTCGACCGGCAGCTTCCCGTCCGAACGGGTGCTGTGAGTGTGGATATTCCCGCGCAGAAAGCGGCCGGGGGCGGAGAAGGGGGCGATACTGGGCATTCGTCAGGTCCTTTAACGGTCAGATGGGGGCGGCGGCCGGATGAAGCAGCGCCGCAAGGTCAAGATGGCTGGTCACGATGCGCTCAGCGCCAATCGAGAGGAGCCTTTCCGCATGGCCCGTCCGAATATGGCTGCCAGCGCAAAAACCGATGACGCGCATTCCGGCGGCGCGTGCGGCGGTAACGCCGGTCACACTGTCTTCGATCACAAGGCAGTCGCTGGCAGCAAAACCGCCCATCCGCGCGGCGGCATAAAGGAACAGGTCGGGTGCGGGCTTTCCATTCGCCACATCATCGGCGCTGAAGATCCGGCCCGCCATCGTTTCCGACAGGCCGGTTGCCGCGAAAGTCTGGGTCAGTCGGTCATGGCCGCTGTTCGACGCCACGCACCAGGACTGTTCCAGGCCCGCGATAAGGCTCTCGATCCCGGGCAGGGGCGACAGGCGGGTGCGGAAGGCGTGATACAGGCGGTTCAGAACCTGGGCATCGAAATCTTCGGGCAGGGCCTTGCCGAAGCGGTGTTCCAGCAGCGCGCGCGCGGCCGCCGCATCCAGGCCGACCAGCATGGTGAGCGCCTGTTCCGGCGAAAGATCGAAGCCAAGCGCAACAAGCGCCTCCGACAGCACTTCGGTGGCCAGCATTTCGCTATCCACCAGCACGCCGTCGCAGTCAAAGATGATCAGGCTGGGCAAGATGGGGTCCCTGAAAAAGATGTCGCGCGCCGAAAGGTCGGCGCGCGACGCGTGCAGCGATTATTTCGGCAGCAGCGCGTTAGTCTCTTCGGTGATCTTCGCCAGACCGTCTTCCGGCGTCAGATCACCCGACATCACCTGGCCGATCAGGTCGCGCTGGGCGCGCCAGATCTTCACGCCATTGGTGCCGGGGTAGCCGCCCCAGGGCGCCGCGCGCGAGATCTGCTTGATGCTGGTGTACCAGTTCGGGTTTTCTTCGTAGAACTTGCCCAGGTATTCCGGCGCCAGCGCGGCCTTGTTCGTCGGCATGTAGCCCGAACCCAGCACGGTCACGGTCTGGCCTTCGGCGCTGGTCGCGAACTTGATGTATTCCCAGGCGGCGTCCTGACGGGCCTTGTCCTGGGTCAGGATCATCATGGCGTTGCCGCCGGTCGGAACGACGCCCTTTTCCAGGTTGGCCACCGGATAGGTCGACGACATCAGCTTGAAGCGGGTGCCGATCAGGTCGGTGAAGCCGCGCGCGCTGTTGGGCGAGGCGAAGATGATGCCCAGCTTGCCGGCCGCGAACTGCTGGCGCGACTGGTCGAAGTCGCGCAGGACCATGCCGCCGTCGGTCACGAAGCTGCGGGCCAGTTTCAGCGCCTGAAGGCCGCTGTCGCCGCCGAAGGCCACCGTCTTGTTGTCGTCGTTCATGATCTTCTCACCCTGCTGGAGGATGAGCGCGCGCCACAGCCAGTCATCCGGCCAGGCATGAACGTCATAGGCGAAACCGTCGACATCGCCACCCAGCGCCTTGATCTTGGCGCCAAGGGCGACAAGGTCGGCCCAGTTGGTCGGGAAGTTCTCGGGGTCGCCACCGGCCTGTTTCACCAGATCGGCGTTGTAGAACACGATGGGCGTCGAGGCGTTGAAGCCGATGCCATACTGCTTGCCGTCAACCTTGCCGAGGTTGAGGATCGAGGGTTCGTAGTTGGTATCGACCCAAGCCTGGCCTTCCTTGGCCATATAGTCGTCAAGGGCAATGACCTGACCCTTCTTTTCCAGCTGCAGCACGACTTCCGGCAGCAGGTGGAAACCCGAATGGTAGACGTCGGGCAGGTTGTTGGTCATCGATTCCCGCAGCATGGACTGGTGCTGTTCGTCATAGCTGGGCAGCGCGTTGCGGAACTTGATCTTGATGTCGGGGTGCTTCTTCATGAAGGCATCCGCGACGGCTTCATGGAACACATTGTGCGAGGGGCTGAAGTGTTCGACCTCGATCGTCACTTCGGCCTGCACGGCCGTTGCGGCCAGCATCACGCCGGCGCTGGCCAGGGCGGCCTTGAAAACGGGTTTCATGGAATACTCCTTGAGGGTGGGATGGTGACTTCGGAACAGGCCCCCTGGGTGGGGGCCCGGGGCTACTTCACGCCGGTCATCGTGATCCCGCGGATGAAGTGGCGTTGGGCAAAGAGGAAAAGGATCATGAGCGGCGCCGTCAGCACCGTGGCCGCCGCCATCAGCGACCCGAAGCTGGAACCAAGGTCGGTATCGCGGAAATACATCATGCCAAGCGGCGGCGGCGCCAGTTCCGGGCTCGTGACCACGACCAGCGGCCAGTAAAGGTCGTTCCAGTGCGCCGTGATCGAAAAGACCGCGAAGGCCGCGATGGCGGGCTTGGCGCTGGGGACGACGATACGCCACAGGATTTCGAATTCGCCCATGCCATCCAGACGCGCGGCGTGGATGATGTCATCGGGGAAGGACCGGAATACCTGGCGGAACAGGAAGATCGCGAAGACCGACAGGAAGAACGGCAGCATCATCGAAAAATAGCTGTCGAGCGTTCCGGTGAAGGCAAGGCCCAGATAAAGCGGCAGCGCCGGCACCTGAACCGGAACGCAAAGCCCGAACAGTACCAGCGCGAACAGCGCCTGGCGTCCGCGGAATTCGAACTTCGCCAGGGCATAGGCGCAAGGGATCGCCGTCAGAAGCTGCACCACAAGGATGCCCGCGCAGACGATCAAGCCGTTGGCCATGAACCGCCAGAGCGGCGCCTTGGCGAAGGCATCGCGGAAATTGTCAAAGCCCACGAATTCCTGCGGCAGCCAGTGGAACGTCGGCAGGAACACCTCTTGCGAGGGCCGGAAGGCGGTCAGCACCATCCAGTAGAAGGGAAAGACCATCGCAAAGGCGCAGACCAGAAGGAACAGATGCATGGCGATCTGGCCCGGCCCAAAGCCGATGCGCGTCAGGAAGGATCGGACCCGCGACATCAGTAATGGACCTTCCGTTCGATGATCCGCGCCTGGACAAGCGACAGGATCAGGATGATGCCCAGGAAGACGACCGTGATCGCCGAGGCGAGGCCGATGCGCATGTACTGAAAGCCTTCAAGATAATTGATGTAGAGAAGCACGTCGCTTGCCCCCTGCGGTCCGCCGCGGGTCAGCACCGCCACCGTGTCGAAGACCTTGAACGCGGTGATCGAGGTGGTGATGACGACGAACATCGTGGTCGGCCCCAGCATCGGCAGCGTCACGGTGAAGAACCGCTCCAGCGGGCTGTCGATGCCGTCTACGGCCGAGGCCTCGTAAAGCTCTTCCGGGATGGCGGTCAGGCCCGAAGTGAACAGCACCATGTTGAAGCCGGTCAGCGCCCAGATCCCGATGATCGCAAGCGCCGGCATCACGAAATTCGGGTCGCCAAAGAATTCGATGCTGGGCAGTCCCAACGCCACAAGCAGGTGATTGACCGGTCCGATGGTGCCGTGAAGCAGGTATTTCCAGACCGTCGCCATGGCGATCAGCGTCGAGGTGACCGGCAGGAAGAACGCGACCTGATAGAATTTCCGCCCGTGCGTCAGTCCGTTGACCAACACCGCCAGCAAGAGCCCCAGCACCACCGAGGTCGGCACCACAAGCGCCACATAGTAAAGGGTGTTGATGAGCGCCTTCCAGAAGCCGCGGTCATCCGTCAGGGTTGCGTAGTTCTCAAGCCCGACAAACGAAAACTCTGTCGCGCCCAGTTCGTAATCCGTGAAGCTCATCGCGATGACAAGCGCGATGGGCAGAAGCAGCACCCCCAGCATCAACAGGAACGAGGGCAGGGCGAAGGCATAGCCAAAGGCGGGGGAGATCCGCGCGCCAAAGCGGCGCCGCTGCGCGCGGTCCGGCGCAGGGGTGTGAAGGGCCAGGTCGGTCATCCCTCAGACCCTCTCCGCCGCTTGAACGCCCTGCGCCGCCCTCGACGGAAGCCGCTTGCCATCCGCCGCGAACAAAAGCGCGCTGGCGGCCGGTGCCCCAAGCGTCAGCCGTTCCTCAAGATGGCCGCGCATCCGCAGCGCCTCGACCTCGGCCGCCGAAACGCGGACAATGGCGCTGGTATCTGCATCCACTTCGGGGCGGACGTGCAGCAGCACATCGTGGCCCAGACGCTCCATCCGGTTGAGACGGGCGGGGATCGCGATATCGGAGGGGCCGCCATTCACCGCGATGACTTCGGGACGCAGGCCGATGGTCAGCGGCCCCTTGGGTTTCGTGCGCAGACCGGTCGGTCGGCCGGCGACGGACACCTGGCCCTGGTCGTCGGCCTCGGCGGCGAACAGGTTGATCTCGGGCGAGCCGATGAAGCGCGCGACGCGAATATCGGCGGGGTTGGCGTAGATCTCCTGCGGCGGGGCGACCTGGATGATTTCGCCCTCCATCATCAGGGCAACGCGGGTCGACATCGTCATCGCCTCGACCTGGTCATGGGTCACGTAAACGAAGGTTGCCCCCAGCTGCCGGTGCAGTTCGGACAGTTCGCCCCGCATATGGACCCGTAGCCGCGCATCAAGGTTCGACAGCGGTTCATCCATCAGGAAAACGCGCGGCTGGCGTACCATCGCGCGCGCAAGCGCCACGCGCTGCCGCTGGCCGCCCGAAAGCTGCGCCGGACGACGGCTGAGCAGGGATTCGATTTCCACCTGCCGGGCCACCGCCTCCACCGCCGAAGCGATTTCCGCTCGCGCCGTTGCCTGACCGGGAACGAAGCGCCCGATGACAGGCATCCGCGCCGACCGGTGCAGCTTCTGCACCCGAAGCGGTGTCGAGATGTTTTCGCGCACCGTCATGTGCGGATAAAGCGCGTAGCTTTGGAACACCATCGACACGTCCCGGTCTTTCGGCGCCAGATGGTCGACCGGGGCGCCGTCGATGTGGATGGTGCCGCCGTCTTGCGGGATAAGCCCCGCAAGAATGCGCAAAAGCGTGGATTTCCCGCACCCGGATGGCCCAACCAGCGTCAGGAATTCGCCCGCCGCAACATCGACCGACACCCCCTTCAACGTCTGGGTGGCGCCAAATCGTTTCTCGATGGCGGAAATGGATACGGTCGCGGTCATGGTCAGCCCCAATTGATGCGGCGGACCATCGGCGGGTTTCATTTCAGTCTGGTGACGGAATTATCGTTGTTTTTCAGACATTCGGATGAAGGATTCGTGACGGGCGGCCTTCGATCCTGCGCGCCGGAACCTCCGGCGGCCGCGGAAGGTCACTTGGCAGCGGGGGAAATCGGCGTGCCGTTCGCCGTGGGGCCGGAGGCATCGAGAAGCGCCTCAAGATGCACGGCCTCACCGTCGCGGGAGGCGAGATCCGCAAGTGTCAGCGACTCGATCAACAGGAGATAGGCATAGAACACTTGCGAAAAGGTGCGGCGCACCCGGCAGGTGGCTTCGTCTTCGCAATCCTCGCAGCGGGCATAAGCAGTGCGCGACAGACAGGGCAGGGGCGCGATCGGTCCGTCGACCTGCCGCAGAAGCGCGCCGATCGACACCGTTGCCGGATCGCGGACCAGCAGGTAGCCACCCGACCGGCCCCGGCGGCTGTCGATGATCCCGGTGTTGCGCAGGTCCAGAAGGATATGTTCCAGAAACCGCTTCGGCGCCTGCGACCGGCGCGCGATCTCTTCGATCGTCAGCGCCTCGGGCTTGGGGCGCGCGGCTTCATCCGCCAGCGTCAGCAGGGCCTTCAGCGCGTATTTCGTCTTTTGCGAGATCATGAATTCTGCGTAAGGCCGATTCCCCCCCGGTTCAAGGGAGACCCGCGCGGAGTGCGGAAATCGCGCCACTTTTGCAGGACACTTTACGCTGCCGTGGCCCTTTCCTATAAGGCCCGCATGAACCGCCCGCTGCGCCTGACGCGTCGAATTAGCGGCCCGGCGTCCTGACAGATCAGGCGCCGGGGAAAAGGTGCATGCCTTGGCGCACCGTCTGCCGATCCAAAGACATTTCCGAAGGACTGCCCGCCATGTGCGCCGATACGCCCGAAGCTTCCGCCCCCGACTACCGTTCGACCGTCTTCCTGCCTGAAACCGAATTCCCGATGCGCGCGGGCCTGCCGCAGCGCGAACCGGACTGGCTGGCGCGCTGGGCGCGGATCGGCGTTTACGACCGGCTGCGCGAAAAACAGGGACGCACGCCCTTCGTCCTGCACGACGGACCGCCCTATGCGAACGGCCATCTGCACATCGGCCACGCGCTGAACAAGATCCTGAAGGACTTCATCGTCCGCAGCCAGCAGATGCTGGGCCGCGATGCGCGCTATGTGCCGGGCTGGGACTGCCACGGCCTGCCGATCGAATGGAAGATCGAGGAACAGTATCGCGCCAAGGGGCTGAACAAGGATGACGTGGACGTGGTGGCCTTCCGCCAGGAATGCCGCAAGTTCGCTGAAGGCTGGATCGACATCCAGCGCGAGGAGTTCAAGCGCCTGGGCGTCACCGGCAACTGGGCCGATCCCTACCTGACCATGGATTTCCACGCCGAAGCGGTGATCGCCGAGGAGTTCATGAAGTTCCTGATGAACGGTAGCCTGTATCAGGGGTCGAAGCCGGTGATGTGGTCGCCCGTTGAGAAAACCGCGCTGGCCGAGGCGGAGGTGGAGTATCACGACCACACCAGCCATCAGGTCTGGGTGCGCTTTACCCCAGTGGCCTTCGGCGCGGCGGCGTCAGATCTGAGTATTTATGCAAAAGAGAAACCCTTGTCGGTGGTGATCTGGACCACGACCCCCTGGACGATCCCGCAGAACCGCGCGGTGGCCTTCGGACCGTCGGTAAGCTACGGGCTTTATGAGGTTGTCGAGACAGGCGAAAACTCGCAAGCGAAGGTCGGGGAGCGTCTGATCCTGGCCGACGCGCTGGCCGAAGGCGTGCTGGTGTCGGCGCGGGTCGCGGTGCACAAGCGCCTTCGCGATGTGTTGGCCGAGGAACTCGCGGCCCTGACCCTGGCCCATCCTTATCGTGGCATCGAAGGCGGAAACGGAGAATGGGACTATGACGTGCCCATGCTGCCCGGCGATCATGTGACCGAGGACGCCGGGACCGGCTTCGTCCACACCGCGCCTTCGCACGGCGACGACGACTATCAACTGGGCCTCAAATTCGGCCTGCCCATGACCTACAATGTCGAACCCGACGGCAGCTACCGCGCCGACCTGCCGGTGTTCGGCGGGCAGGCGATCATCCTGCCCGATGGCAAGGAAGGCCCCGCGAACGTCAGCAATATCAAGGCGATGGCCGCGCAAGCTGCGCTTCTGGCCAAGGGGAAGCTCAAGCACAGCTACCCGCATTCCTGGCGGTCGAAGGCGCCACTGATCTATCGCAACACGCCGCAATGGTTTGCCGCCATCGACCACAAGCTGGATGATGGCATGTCGACCTATGGCGACACAATCCGCGCCCGCGCGCTGACCTCGATCAACGATCTGGTGACCTTCACCCCGGTGTCGGGACGCAACCGCCTGTATTCCATGATCGAGGCGCGGCCTGACTGGGTGCTGAGCCGCCAGCGCGCCTGGGGCGTACCGCTGACCTGCTTCGTGAAGAAGGGCGCGCGGCCGACCGACGCCGACTTCCTGCTGCGCGATCCGCAGGTCAACGCCCGCATCGTCGCGGCCTTTGAAGCCGAGGGCGCGGATGTCTGGTATGTGCAAGGATTCAAGGAAAAGATGCTGGATGGCATCGTGAATCCGTCGGATTATGAACAGGTCTACGATGTGCTGGACGTGTGGTTCGACAGCGGATCTACCCATGCCTTCGTGCTGCGTGACCGTGCGGATGGCACCCCGGACGGGATTGCGGATCTGTATCTAGAAGGCACCGACCAGCATCGCGGTTGGTTCCATTCGTCCATGCTGCAAGCCTGTGGCACCAAGGGGCGGGCGCCGTACCGCGGGGTGCTGACGCATGGCTTCACGCTGGACGAGAAGGGCATGAAGATGTCCAAGTCGCTGGGCAATACCGTGGCCCCGCAAGAGGTGATCGGTGAATATGGCGCGGATATCCTGCGGTTGTGGGTGGCGCAGGCGGATTACACGGTCGATCTGCGGATCGGGAAGGAAATCCTGAAGGGCACCGCCGACAGCTATCGCAGGCTGCGCAACACCATGCGCTTCCTTCTGGGGAACCTTGACGGCTTTACCGAAGCAGAGCGGGTGGAGCCCGCCGAAATGCCCGAACTGGAGCGCTGGGTCCTGCACCGCTTGGCCGAGCTGGATCAAGTTGTGAGAAAAGGCTACCAGGCCTATGACTTCCAAGGCGTTTTCCAGACGCTCTTCACTTTCTGCACGGTCGATCTGTCGGCCTTCTACTTCGATATCCGCAAGGACAGCCTGTATTGCGACGCGCCCGGCAGCTTGCGCCGCCGGGCCGCGCGGACGGTGCTGGATATCCTCTTCCATCGCCTGACCACCTGGCTCGCGCCGATCCTGGTCTTCACGATGGAAGAAGTCTGGCTCTGCCGTTTCCCCGGCGAAGGCTCCTCGGTCCATCTGGTGGACATTCCTGAAACCCCGGCGCAGTGGCTGGACGAGGCACTGGCCCAGAAATGGGACGGTCTGCGCCGCACTCGCCGCGTTGTGACGGCGGCACTTGAAGTGCAGCGCACCGCCAAGGTCATCGGCGCAAGCCTTGAGGCCGCGCCCGTCGTGCATGTCGAGGATGCGACTGTCCTGGCGGCGCTGAAGACGGTCGACTTCGCCGATCTGTGCATCACCTCGGCGCTGGTTCTGACCGGCGATCCGGCCCCGTCCGAGGCGTTTCGCCTGCCGGACGTGCCGGGCGTGGGTGTGGTCTTTGAATTGGCCGAGGGTGAGAAGTGCCAACGCTGCTGGAAAATCCTGCCTGACGTCGGCACCCACAGCCACCCCGGAACCTGCGCCCGCTGCGACGCGGCGCTGTGATCCGCTGACCGCTTCGCCAGAGGGCGCTCAGGCCCTTTGGCGCAGCATCAGTTCCGCCACCGTGAAATCCGGCTGGAGCGGCCGGTGAAGGACCGATTCCAGGTCGGCACGGCTCATCCCGATGTCGGCCAGAAGACGGTCGTCCTGTCGCGTCAGAAGATCCAGCGTGGCGGGGCGGGGGCGGGACTGGAACATGCGGCGGAACATCGGACACCTCCTTCGGTTGTGCTTCTGATATGGGGCAGGATTTGACATTTCACAAACGAATAGGTTTCATGTGTGACATTCGTGAAGCTTATGGGTGAACCATGCAATTGCCGCCCGACAGCGACCTTCTGCGCAGTTTCCTGGCCGTGGCGGATTCCGGTTCGGTGACGACGGCGGCCGGGCGCCTGGGGCGGACGCAATCGGCGGTCAGCCTGCAGATCAAGCGGCTGGAGGACAACCTGGGCCAGCCGCTCTTTTTTCGCCAGGCGCGGGGCGTGGCGCTGACGCCCCGGGGCGAACAGCTGGTGCCCTTTGCGCGCCGGATCACCGCGCTGCTGGACGAAGCGGCGCTGGCGCTGCGGGTCCGGCCGCTGATCGGCCCGGTGCGGGTGGGCATTCCCGACGAATATTCCGGCACCATCCTGCCCCGCGCCTTGGCCGCTTTCGCCGAGCGGCATGCGGGCGTTGAGGTTTCGGTGCGCTGCGACCATTCCGAACCGCAGTTGCGCGCCCTGGCCGACGATGACCTTGACCTGGCAGTGATCTACGACTGGAGCTATGTGGCCGAGGGCGAGGTGCTGTGCATCGACCCGACGGTCTGGGTCACCTCGCGCACCCACGCCCAGCACCTGCGGCGGCCCTTGCCCGTGGCGGTTTACTTCCGTTCGGCCTGGTTTCGGGATTTCGCGCAAAGATCGCTGGACCAGCAGGGGCTGGACTGGCGCGTGGCCTTCGAATGCGACGATGCCGGCGCGATGCGGGTGGCGGTGGAAAACGGGCTGGCGGTGGTTCCGATCTCACGCTCGACCATACCGCCCGGTTGCAGGGAACTGACGGCCGAGGACGGCTTTCCGCTGGTCGACAGTTCCCGCGTGATCCTGAAGCGCAGCCCGGGCGGCACCTCCGCCGCGATCGAGGGCATGGCCGAAATGCTGCGCGAAGCCTTCCGCCCCTTGCGCAGCGCAGGCCCGTCATGATCCGCGCCTCGGTCCCCAGTCCCTTCGGCTGGCTCACCCTGACCGAGGTCGGGGGCCGCATCACCGCCTTGTCCTGGAGCGGCGGGGCAGGAGTGCCGGAGACCGATGTGTTGAAGGCGGCGGCCGACCAGATGGCGGGCTATTTCGCGGGCCGCCGCGCTGCCTTCGACCTGCCGTTCGACCTGGGCCAGGGCTTTCAGCGGGACTTCCTGGCGACGCTTCTGACCATTCCCTACGGCGAAACCCGGACCTACGGCGATCTGGCGCGCGCCCTCGGCGTCTCGGCGCAGGCGATTGGTCAGGCTTGCGGCGCGAACCGCATTCCGATCCTCATCCCCTGCCATCGGGTGCTGGGGGCGACGGGGCTGGGCGGCTATTCCGGCGCGGGCGGGGTGGAAACCAAGGTGGCCCTTCTGCGGCTGGAGGGCGCCGCGGGCCTGCTGATCTGAGGCTTACCGCGCCAGGCCGCGTTCCGGCAGAAGCTGTTGCGCGATCCCGGCGCCGATCAGGTAGATCGAGGTGATGGCCAGCCCGTAATGCGCCCAGCTTTGCGGGTGGAAATCCACCCACGCCGCCCAGGCCGCAAAGATCAGCCAGCCGACTGTCATCGCCAGCGACAGCGGGCGCCAGCGTTCGGTGCGGACGGGGTGGATGAACTTCAGGTTCGTGAACATCGAAACCGCCAGCCCGACCACGACCGCCAGCATGATCCAGAAGTTCGGTTGCAGCGCGAACAGCACCAGCACCACCATGTTCCAGCAGGCCGGGAACCCGGCGAAGGAATTGTCCTTCGTTTTCATGCGGGTATCGGCGAAATAGATCACGCTGCCATAGACGATGACGATGATCGCGATCCAGCCGGTCCAGCCCGGCAGAAGACCCGACTTGAACAGCGCATAAGCCGGAATGAAGACATAGGTCAGGTAGTCGACGATCAGGTCCATCAGGACGCCGTCATAGGTCGGCCAGTTGGTCTTGACGTGATAGTGCCGCGCCAGGGGGCCGTCGACGCCATCGACGATCAGCGCCACCACCAGCCACAGGAACATCATGTCCCAGCGCTCGTTCACCGCCGCCAGCATGGCCAGCATCGACAGGACGGATCCCGTCGCGGTCAGCAGATGGACGGAAAGGGCTTTGAAACGCGATGTCATGCGAAAAACTCATGCAGCAAAAATGATGTCCTTGCAACCGCAAGCCGCCGCTCAGGCGCGGGGATGGGCCTTTTCATAGACCTCCATCAACCGCGCAGCATCGACGGCCGTGTAGGCCTGGGTCGTCGAAAGCGAGGCATGGCCCAGAAGTTCCTGAATCGCCCGCAGGTCGCCGCCCGCGGCCAGAAGGTGAGTGGCAAAGCTGTGCCGCAGGGCATGGGGCGTGGCGCTGGCGGGCAGTCCCAGCGCCATTCGCGTCTGCGCCATGGCGCCGGAAATCAGCCGCGGGTTCAGCGGACCGCCCTTCGCGCCGCGAAACAGCGGTTCCAGCGGTTCATCCGCGACCGGGAACGGGCAAAGGGCCACATAGCGCGCGACCGCAGCGCGCGCGGCGGGGATCACAGGCACCAGCCGTTCCTTCCCGCCCTTGCCGCGGATCCGCAGTGTCTCGGGCAGGGGGGATTGCGCGCCGGTCAGGCCCAGCGCCTCGGAAATCCGCAAGCCGCAGCCGTAAAGCACCGTCACCACCGCAGTGTCCCGCGCGGCGATCCAGTCGGACCGTGCGCCGTCGCCCACGGCCCCGATCAGGCTTTGCGCGCCCTCGATGCTCAGCGGTCGGGGGAGGCGGGTCTGAAAGCGCGGGCTGCGGGCCGACAGGATCGCCGTCGCCTCGAAACCTTCGCGCGCGCCCAACCAGCGGGTAAAGCCCTTCACCGCCGACAGCGCCCGCGCAAGCGATCTTGATGACAACCCGCGTGACCGCGCCTCGGCCATCCAGGCCCGCATGTCGGACGGCCCAAGCTGGGCCAGCCGCCCGGTTCCCATCGTGTTACCGTGATGGCGTTGCAGGAAGCCCAGGAAACCCGCCACATCGCTTCGGTAGGCGTCGATCGTCAGGTCCGCCGCGCCATCCAGCGCCGCCAGATGCCGCAACCAGTCCCGAAGCGCATCGGAGAGGCCCGCCGACAACATCACCGGAGGCGGCGCGGGCGCCCGTGCGGCCATCCCCTCAGCCCAGCCAGCGCCGCATCTGACGCTCGAACGCGCCGGCGAGGAACGCCAGCAGGTCCGACCCCTGGCTGGGGCGGAATTGCTGCGGATCGGCCGAGGCCAGCGCCAGCATCCCCGGCAGGCGGCCCTTGCCGAGGTCAAGCCGCATCAGCGCCTCGGACCGCAGTTCGGTGTCCGTCTGTCCGTACAGATCGGGCAGGTGCGGCTGCACCGGACGCAGCACCACCGCCCGCTGCGGGCCGGGTCGACCGTCGCTGCGAAGGCTGGCCATGTAGCCGTCGTTGAAACCGGCGGGTACCACCTGCAACGTCTCGCCCAGCCGCCGCAGCGCCGGGTCTTCCGCGGTCTCGCGCGTTTCCAGCACCAGCCGCACGGCATCGACCCGCAGGATCTGCGCCACCTCGCTCGACAGATTTGCCAGGAAATCCGGGAAGGTCAGCGGTTCCAGCATCGAGAGAACCGCCCGGTGGATCTGGTTCGTCCCGGCCAGGTTGTCATAGGCCGCCGCGATGACCGAACGGTGGGTATCCTCCAGCCGGTCCAGCCGCGCCTCCAGCCGTTCCATCGCCACGCCGCGCAGGTCGACGATGTTGTGGCCCATCGCGCGTTCGTTGGCCGCAATCAGGGCGCGCATCAGGTCGCGGTCCTCAAGGATCAACTCGGGCGTCTCGATCAGTTGCGCGCGCAGGGCGCCCGTTATCGCGGCATCCGATTCCGCCACCTCTGCACGGTCTTCGGCGCCGCTGCGCTGCTCCGCCATCTCCGATCCCATCGTCTAACCTGCCTTTCGTCCCTTGCCGCTGCCTTGTCACTGCCTCGTTCGTCTGCCGGTCCCGGCCCCGGAGGGCTGACCTCTTGCCGCGTTCGCCGCGGTCTCGGGCCGGAGCCTAGCATGGCTTCAAAGGATTTTCTGCCCCGTTTTCGCCCAGTCGCTGTTGAACTGCTCAAGCCCCTTGTCGGTCAGGACATGGTTGGCCATCGCCTTGATGATCGCGGGCGGGGCGGTCACCACGTCGGCCCCGATCTTGGCGCAGTCGATGACATGGTTCACCGACCGGATCGAGGCGGCCAGGATTTCCGTCCGGTAGTCGTAGTTGTCGTAGATCACCCGGATGTCCTCGATCAGGTCCAGCCCGTCGAGGTGGATGTCATCCAGCCGCCCGATGAAGGGCGAGATGAACGAAGCCCCGGCCTTCGCCGCCAGCAGCGCCTGCGCGGGCGAGAAGCACAGCGTGACGTTGACCTTGTGGCCTTCGGATGCCAAAGCCTTGCAGGCAGTCAGGCCATCCCAGGTCAGCGGGACCTTGACGGCGATGTTCGGGGCGATCTGCGCCAGATGCAGGCCCTCGGCGATCATCTCCTTGGCCTCGCTGGCCACGACCTCGGCGGAAACCGGACCGGAGACCATGTCACAGATTTCCTTGGTCACTTCCAGGATGTTGCGGCCCGATTTCAGGATCAGGGACGGGTTGGTGGTCACGCCATCGACCATGCCCAGATCGTTCAGCTCGCGGATCGCGGCAACGTCGGCGGTATCGACAAAGAATTTCATGGTGGATCTCCTCGATGCGGTTGGCTTGGGTGATACTCCAACCCGCCCCGCGCCGAAACCCCCGATGATGCGCCGGGGCTGCCACACCGCCCCTCTGGCGGGTGCGTGGCTTGCCCTTGTTCCTTGTCCGGATGCTCCGGTAACACCGGCCGCAACGTGGGCAGAAGGGCCTCATGTCTGATCCCGACTACTTCCCCGCCGCCCATCGGG
Organism: Rhodobacteraceae bacterium QY30; assembly: GCA_002356635.1. Taxonomy (GTDB): domain Bacteria; phylum Pseudomonadota; class Alphaproteobacteria; order Rhodobacterales; family Rhodobacteraceae; genus QY30. The sequence continues at coordinate 2,404,442 of CP023454.1, read as the reverse complement.
TGGGCATCCTGACGACCGAGCCACTGGGCCGGGTGCTGGACTACCTTGCCCCCGAAACCGGCTGCGCCCTGGGCGATTTCGTCGAGGTTCCGCTTGGCCCCCGCCGCGTGCTGGGTGTTGTCTGGGGGCCGGGCGAGGGCGCGTTCGACCGTGCGAAGCTCCGCCCCGTCACCCGCGTGCTGGACGTGGCCCCAATGCGCGACGAATTGCGGACCTTCCTCGGCCGCGCGGCGGATTACACGCTGACGCCGCTGGATGCCATGCTGCGCCTGGCCACCCGTTCCCCCGGTCTGGGCGAGGCGCCGGGTCACCTGCGGGTCTACCGCCGCGGTTCCCAAACCCCCGGTCGACTGACCGAGGCGCGCGAAAAGGTGCTCGCGGTGCTGGACGATTATGGCGGGGCGGCCTTCCAGCTGGGCGAACTGGCGGCTCTGGCGGGCGTCACCACTTCGGTTGTCAAGGGGCTGGTCAAGACCGGCGCCGTGACCGAAGAGGACGCCCCCCGCGATCTGCCCTACCCGATGCTGGACCCCGACCGCCCCGGCAAGCCCCTGGCCCCCGATCAGGAAACCGCCGCCGAGGCTTTGCGCGGCGCTGTCCGGTCGGGCCGCTATGGCACGACGCTTTTGAAAGGCGTCACCGGTTCTGGCAAGACCGAGGTCTATCTGGAAGCCGTGGCCGAATGTCTGCGGCAAAGGCGGCAGGCATTGGTGCTGCTGCCGGAAATCGCGCTGACCGCCGATTTCCTCACCCGGGTCGAGGCGCGTTTTGGCGCGCAGCCCGGCGAATGGCATTCTGGCGTCACGCAAACCGAACGGCGCCGGCTGTGGCGCATGGCGGGCGAGGGGGGCGTGGGCCTGGTCGTTGGCGCGCGGTCGGCGCTGTTCCTGCCTTACCGTGACCTTGGTCTGGTCGTGGTGGATGAGGAACACGACACCTCTTACAAGCAGGAAGACGGTGTTCTTTACAACGCCCGCGACATGGCGGTGCTGCGCGCTGCGGGCTGCGATGCGCAGGTGGTGCTGGCCTCGGCCACGCCCAGCCTTGAAACCTGGGTCAACGCCGAAAGCGGCAAATACGCGCGGCTGGATCTGACCACCCGCTTTGGCGAGGCAGAGATGCCCGAGATGCGCGCCATCGACATGCGGTCTGAAACCCTGGCCCCCGGCCGCTGGATCAGCCCGACGCTGCAGGCCGCGATCACCGAACGGATCGAGCGGGGGGAACAGTCGCTTCTGTTCCTTAATCGCCGCGGCTATGCGCCGGTGACGGTCTGCCGCGCCTGCGGCCACCAGATCGGCTGCGATCATTGCGACGCACGAATGGTCGAACACCGCTTCCAGAAGCGTCTTGTCTGCCACCAGTGCGGCGAAACGAAACCAATCCCCACGGTCTGCCCCTCTTGCGGAGTCGAAGGGCGCCTGGCCCCCGTCGGCCCCGGCGTCGAACGGCTGGCCGAAGAAGTCGCGGCGGTCTTCCCCGAAGCCCGGGTCGCGGTGCTGTCGTCCGACCTGTTCGGCTCGGCCCGGGCGCTGAAGGCACGGATCGCGGAAATCGGCCGCGGCGAGGCTGACATCATCATCGGCACGCAGCTGGTCGCCAAGGGCCACAACTTTCCCCTTCTGACGCTGGTGGGCGTGATCGACGCCGACCTTGGATTGCAGGGGTCAGACCTGCGGGCGGCGGAACGGACCTTCCAGCTGATGCGGCAGGTGGCCGGGCGCGCCGGGCGGTCCGAACGGAAGGGGGTTGCGATGCTCCAGACCTGGCAGCCCGACCATCCGGTGATCCGCGCGATCCTGTCGGGGGACGAGGAAGCCTTTTGGCGGGAAGAGGCGGCGCAGCGCCAGGCGGCGGGCGTGCCGCCCTTCGGGCGACTGGCGGGGATCATCCTGTCTTCGCCCGACCTTCAGGCGGTTTTCGATCTGGGCACCGACCTGGCCCGCCGAACAGGTCCCCTGACTGCCATCGGCGCGCAGGTGTTCGGCCCGGCCCCGGCGCCGATCGCCAGGGTCCGGGGGCGGCACCGGGTGCGGCTTCTGGTGAAGGCGCCGCGCGGCGTGGCGTTGCAGGCAGCGCTGGCGGCCTGGGTCGCGCAGGTCCGGCGCCCCGCCAACCTGCGCCTGGCCATCGACATCGACCCGCAAAGTTTCTACTGACGCGCGCCCTCAGATCAGCTGTTCATAGGCCACCTGCGCCACCTCCTGCAGCGTCGCACGGTCCAGGGGCCCGATGATCGCGCAGCCAAGGCCATCATCCGTCCACCAGATGCCCTGTTGGCCCGCCTGTTCCAGATGCCGAAAGGCGGTGTTCGCCCCATTGTCGGGGATGACATAGATCGTCAGCCGCTGTCCTGCATCGTCTTCGTACATGAACAGCGCCGCGGGCCGCGGATCGCCCGGCAGGAGCCGCCCGCCCAGAAGCCGGAAGCCTTGCGCATCAAGGTCGGGCGCGTGAATGGTCTGACCCAGGCGCCGGGACAGCCAGCGCACCAGATGGTCCCGGTCGCTGACCGGAACCTCCACCGGATGCGCGACTTCGGCCGCATAGGTCAGGTGGGCGCTCAGCGCCGTGCGCGCCAGATCGAAGGTGCCGGGCTGCGGCGTGGGCCGGCCAAGCCACCCCGTCGCCGTCCCAGCGGCAAAAAGCGCGATCCCCGCCGCAATGCCGCGCCAGGGAATGAAGCGCGCCGGATGCGCAGCCTGATCCAGAAGCCGCCGCATCGCGGGCGGAAGGTCCGGCCCCGGATCGGGAAACAGCTCCGCCAGGGCCCGGTCCTGCGCCTGCCATTCCGCTAGTGTCGCCCGGGCGGCCGGATCCGCGGCGAGCAGGGCCGCGATCTCTTGCCGTGCCGGGGCATCCCCGGCGCCGTGATGGTGGCGTAGAAGCAGATCCGCAGGGAAGGGGGGGCGCGGCGGCGTCATGTCTGTCCTTTTGTGCGGGGACGCGGGGCGTCGCGCCCGACCAGGCTGCGAAGCGTTTCGCGCGCCCGGCCCAGCCGCGACACCAGCGTGCCTTCGGGGATGTCAAGAATGCGGGCCGCCTCGCCCAGGCTTTGGCCGGCGACCGTGACCAGCAGCAACGCCCGCCGCTGGTCGGGCGGCAGGCGGTCCAGCGCGCGGGCCACCTCGGCCAGCGCCATGTGATGTTCCTGCGCGCCTGGGGTGCCAGTGTCGGCCAGCGCCTCGATCGGCACCAGGTGACCGGGCCGGGGCGCCTTGCGTTCCTCGTCCCGCAGACGGTTGAGCAGGATGGTGAACATCCAGGCCCGGACCGGCCCGTCGCCGCGCCAGAGGTGGCGGCGGGCCAGCGCCCGTTCCAGGCAGTCCTGCACAAGGTCATCGGCGCGGTCCGGATCGCGGACAAGCGCCATCGCATACCGCCGAAGCGCCGGGATCGCGCCTTCGACATCGCGCAGAAAGGTCATGTGCCCTGCCCGGACGGACCGCGTGTCATGTCACGGATGCGCAGTGTGCCAGACGCCGCCGACGCCGTCACCCTTCATGTCACCGGACTTCTGATCCTCGTAATAGGTGTACAGCGGCATCTTCTTGTAGGTCCACTGGTAGGTCTTGTCCTTGCGCTCGGTCACGCCGTAATCGCCTTCGGCCTTGGCCCCGTCGGGGGCGGCCGCCGGTGGCCACTTCTTCGCGCAATCGTCATAGCAGGCCGAAACGCCATCCTTGTCCTTGTCGAAGGTGTAAAGGGTCATTCCCTTGGCATCGGCCAGCACCTTGGTGCTTCCGACGGTGACTTCCTTCAGACCGGTGGCGGCAAGGACCGGCCCCGAAAAGGCCAGAAGCGCCGCTGTGGCGGCAAGGGTCGTGATCCTGCGTAACATCATCGTCGATCCTCCGTTCAGGGGCCGAGGAATTTCGGTCCGCTGAAGGATGGACGGATGGCTGCGCCTTTCCATCCACGGCACCGGTGCGGAAATGCGCTGCCGGGGCGGGGCGCGGCTGTTCCTTGCCGATGCGCTGGCCTATCTTCGGGGCAGGTCGCCAGGGCAGGCCGCAACAGGGATGGGCAGGGATGCGACCGGCAACCGGGACACAAGGGCAACAAGGCGCGCCGGAGTTGAAGGCCGAAGGCGCGAAGTTCGTCACCGGCAGTCTGATGCGGCATGTGGTGGTGATGGCGCTGTCGGGGACGCTGGCGCTGACCTTCACCTTCCTGATCGACTTCCTCGCGCTCTGGTGGATCAGCCGGCTCAAGGATGAACGCCTGATCGCCGCCGTGGGCATCGGCGGCACGATCCAGTTCACGATCATGTCGATCTCGATCGGCCTGATGATCGCCTGCGTGGCGATGGTGTCGCGCGCGCTGGGCATGGGCAATCGCGAACGCGCCCGCCACATCGCCACCGCCTCGCTTCTGCTGACAGTCGCGGTGCAGGGCGGGCTGACGCTGCTGGTCCATGTGTTCCGCCGCCCGATCCTTGTGCTGTCCGGGGCGGAGGGCGACGTGCTGGACCTGGCCGATCACTTCCTGGCGGTGTCGCTGCCATCGATGCCGCTGATCGCGGTGGGCATCCTCACGTCGGGCATCCTGCGGGCCGTGGGCGATGCCTGGCGGTCGATGCTGGTCACGATCCTGGCCGGAGTGGTGGCGGCGGTGCTTGACCCGCTGCTGATCGTCTGGGCCGAGGGCGGGATCACGGGCGCGGCCATCTCGATCCTGCTGGCGCGGGGGGTGATGGCGGCAGCGGGCCTGTGGTACGCGATCCGCAAGCACCGGATGCTGGCCGCGCCCGACCTGTCCGAGGCGCGGATGTTGGCCGCCCCCTATTTCGCCATCGCGCTGCCCGCCATCGCCACGCAACTGTCACCGCCCTTCGGATCCTGGGCGATGACCCGCGCCATCGCCGAACATGGCGACAGCGCCATCGCGGGGCTGGGTGTGGTCGGGCGACTAACGGTGCTGGCCTTTGGCGGCATCTTCGCCCTTTCGGGGGCGATCGGCGGCATCATCGGCCAGAACCACGGCGCAGGTCGTCCCGATCGTGTGGCCGAAGCCTTCCGGGCGGCCCTGATCTATGCGTTCGTCTACACGCTGGTCGCCTGGGCGGTCATGGCGGCGCTGACCGGACCGGTCATCGCGTCATTCGGCCTGTCGACGGCGGGCGCCGATGTCCTGCGCGCCTTTACCCATGTCGCGGCCGGTTCCTTCGTGTTCACCGGGGTTCTGTTCGTTGCCAACGCCACCTTCAACAACCTTGGCCGCCCGCTCTGGAGCACGGTGGCCAACTGGACCCGTGACGCGGTTCTTCTCTGGCCGTTGGCGGTAATGATGGGCCGGGCCTTCGGCGCCGAAGGGGTAATCTGGGCGCAGGCGGCCGCGAATGTGGTCGCGGGGATCGGCGCGGGCTGGATCGCCGCACGTTTCATCGCGGCCCTGGCCCGCACGAGGCCCGTGGCCCCTGCCGCGAAAAGGCCCGACAGCACGGACGAAGCCGCCTCGGACATTCCCTTCGGCTGACGCTCTCAGGCGCGGTGCGCACCGTCCGCCAGGCCCCGGACAAACGCCAGCACGTCGTCCACGGACTTGCCGGCGCCGATCTCCTTCACGATGGCCGATCCGACGACGCAGCCATCGGCCACGCCCGCGATGGCCTGGGCCGCTTCGGGCGTGTTGATCCCGAACCCCACGATCACCGGCAGTTCCGTCTGCGCCTTGATGCGCGCCACCTCGGGGCCGACATCCGCGGCCTGCGCGGCGGCCGCGCCGGTGATCCCCGTGATCGAGACGTAATAGACAAAGCCGCTGGTATTGGTCAGCACCTTCGGCAGCCGGCGGTCATCGGTCGTGGGAGTGGCGAGACGGATGAAATTCAGCCCCGCTGCCTGCGCGGGCAGGCACAGTTCGGCATCTTCCTCGGGCGGCAGGTCGACGACGATCAGGCCGTCGATCCCGGCAGCCTTCGCGTCGGCCAGGAAGCGGTCCACACCGCGCGAATAGATCGGGTTGTAATAGCCCATCAGCACGATCGGCGTGGCATCATCGCCCTTGCGGAACGCCGCCACCATGTCGAGCGTCCTTTGCAGGGTCTGCCCGCCTTCAAGCGCCCGCTGCCCGGCCAGCTGGATCGTCTGGCCATCCGCCATCGGATCGGTGAAGGGCACGCCCAGCTCGATGATGTCGACGCCCGCGCCCGGCAGGCCCTTCATCACCTGCAGCGACGTGTCCAGATCGGGATCGCCCGCCATGATGTAGGACACGAAGGCCTTGCGCCCTTCGGCGCGCAGGCGGGCGAACGTCTGGTCGATGCGGGTCATCGGGCGGGTCATGGCGGCTCCTTCGCGGCTTGTGGCCCGGTCTGCCTTGAACAGCCGCCGAAATCAATGCCCCGAACCAGGAAAGCCGATCACGCCGCCGCGCCGTTGCCTGCCGCGGCGGGGGGCGCGGCGATCATCCAGTGCGTGCCGAACCGGTCCCGCACCATCCCGAAACCGCTGGACCAGAACGTGGGGCCGAAGGCCATGACCGACCCGCCGTGCCCGCCCTCCAGCGCCTCGAAAAGCTGTCGTCCGGTTTCGGCATCGGCCACGCCATACATGACCGAAACGCCCTTCTGAGGATCCCCCGTGACCCCCGGCGGATAGTCCGAGGCCATCAGCGTTCCGCCCGGCGCGTGGATCTCCGCATGCATGACCAGCGTGCTGTCTTCGGGATCGACGGCCATACCGGGCGCATCGCGGTACAGCATCATCGTCGGGGCAGGGGCGCCCAGCAGCTTGGCGTAGAACGCCATCGCCTCGGCGCAGTCGCCGCAGAAATGCAGATAGGGAACAAGGGGCATCGCAACCTCCCGCCAAACAGGGGAAACGCCGCCGGGGGCATGGAGTTTCCGGACCGGCATTCCAGACTGTCACGGAACTCGCCCGGCGCACAGCTTGCCATGCGTCCCCGCCTTGCTTATGAGCGGGCCAACGCCGAAGGAGGGTGATCATGGGTTTCAAGATGGGCATCGTCGGATTGCCGAACGTGGGCAAATCGACGCTTTTCAACGCGCTGACCCGCACTGCCGCGGCGCAGGCGGCGAACTTTCCCTTCTGCACGATCGAACCCAACGTGGGCGAAGTCGCCGTTCCGGACCCGCGTCTGGACAAGCTGGCCGAGATTGCCGGATCGAAACAGATCATCCCGACGCGGATCACCTTCGTCGACATCGCGGGCCTGGTGAAGGGCGCGTCCAAGGGCGAAGGGCTGGGCAACCAGTTCCTGGCCAATATCCGCGAAGTGGACGCCATCGCCCATGTGCTGCGCTGCTTTGAAGACGGCGATATCACCCATGTCGAAGGCCGGATCGACCCGCTGGCTGATGCCGAGACGATCGAGACAGAACTGATGATCGCCGATATGGAATCGATCGAACGCCGCCTTGCGAACCTGTCGCGCAAGGTGAAGGGCGGCGACAAGGAAGCCGTGGATCAGGAACGCCTTCTGAAAGCGGCGCAGGCGGTGCTGAACGATGGCAAGCCCGCGCGGACGCTGAAAGTCGCGGAGGACGACCGCCGCGCCTGGGACATGCTGCAGCTCCTGACCTCGAAACCGGTGCTGTATGTCTGCAACGTGGAAGAATCCGCCGCCGCAACCGGCAACAGCCAATCGGCCCGCGTGGCTGAAATGGCCAAGGCCCAGGGCGCAGCCTCGGTCGTGATCTCTGCCCGGATCGAGGAAGAGATCAGCCAGCTTCCCGCCGAGGAAGCCGCGATGTTCCTGGAAGAAATGGGCCTGCACGAGGCTGGCCTCGACCGGCTGATCCGCGCGGGCTACGACCTGCTGGGCCTGCAGACCTATTTCACCGTCGGCCCGAAAGAGGCCCGCGCCTGGACGATCACCAAGGGCACGCTCGCGCCTCAGGCGGCTGGCGTCATCCACGGCGATTTCGAACGCGGCTTCATCCGCGCCGAAACCATCGCCTATGATGACTATGTCGCGGGCAAGGGCGAAGCCGGCGCACGCGAGGCCGGCAAGTTCCGCGTCGAGGGCAAGACTTACGAGGTCAAGGACGGCGACGTCCTGCATTTCCTGTTCAACGCCTGACCCTTCCTTCTCTTTTGCCTAAATTACTCCCGCCGGAGGCGCCTGCGGTTGCCGTCGGATGCCTCCGGCGGGAGTATTTGGACAAAGAAGAAATCCGCAGTCAGCCCTTGGCCTGAAAGACGAACCATGCGCCAAGGGCGATCAGGCCGAAGCCGATTCCGTGCTGCCATGTCAGCCGTTCGCCCAGATAGGCCCAGGAGAACAGCGCAAAGACGCTGAGCGTGATGACCTCCTGGATGGTCTTCAGTTGCGCGGCGGTGAAGGTGCCGTGCCCGATGCGGTTCGCGGGAACCTGAAGCAGGTATTCAAAAAACGCGATTCCCCAGCTGACCAGGATCACCACCAGAAGCGGCGCGGACTTGAACTTCAGATGGCCATACCAGGCGAAGGTCATGAAGACGTTCGACGCGACCAGAAGGCCGATGGTGGCAAGCGGAACGGGCAGGGTGGGCATGGGGCTCTCCGAATGGCTGCGCCCTTGGTAGACGGGGCCGGAGTGCGAGAAAAGCCCGGTTAATTTGCACTATTGCAGTTTGCTGGAAATGTCTCTGCAACGGTTTGCAAATTTTCTTTTTAGTGCTTTTGCCGCTTTCGCCCAGCCGCTAGATTGCCCGCCGTGCCTATAGGGGGAGTCCATGAAAGACATTCTTCACGAGCTTGAAGTCCGTCGTGCCGAAGCACGTCTGGGCGGCGGTCAGCGCCGGATCGACGCGCAACATGCGCGCGGAAAACTGACGGCGCGCGAACGGATCGAGCTTTTGCTCGACGAAGGCTCGTTCGAGGAATTCGACATGTTCGTCACCCACCGGGCGGTGGATTTCAACATGCAGGCCGAACGGCCCGCAGGCGATGGCGTCGTCACCGGATGGGGCACGATCAACGGTCGCATGGTCTATGTGTTCAGCCAGGATTTCACCGTTTTTGGCGGATCCCTTTCGGAAACCCATGCCCAGAAGATCTGCAAGATCATGGACATGGCGGTGCAGAACGGCGCGCCGGTGATCGGGCTGAACGATTCGGGCGGCGCGCGGATCCAGGAAGGCGTAGCCTCGCTCGCCGGCTATGCCGACGTGTTCCAGCGCAACATCATGGCGTCGGGCGTGGTGCCGCAGATTTCCGTCATCATGGGGCCCTGCGCCGGCGGCGCGGTCTACAGCCCCGCGATGACCGACTTCATCTTCATGGTGAAGGACACCTCCTACATGTTCGTGACCGGCCCCGATGTTGTGAAAACCGTCACGAACGAGGTCGTGACCGCCGAGGAACTGGGAGGCGCGTCCACCCACACCAAGAAATCCTCGGTCGCGGACGGCGCGTTCGAAAACGACGTCGAGGCCCTGGCCGAAGTGCGGCGGCTGTTTGATTTCCTACCGCTGAACAACCGCGAAAAGGCGCCGGTGCGGCCCTTCTTCGACGATGTGGCGCGGGTGGAAAACAGCCTGGACACGCTGATCCCCGACAACCCGAACCAGCCCTATGACATGAAGGAACTGATCCTGAAGGTCGCGGATGAAGGTGATTTCTACGAAATCCAGAAGGATTTCGCCGCCAACATCATCACCGGATTCATCCGCATCGAAGGCCAGACCGTGGGCGTGGTCGCCAACCAGCCGATGGTGCTGGCGGGCTGCCTGGACATCGACAGCTCGCGCAAAGCCGCGCGCTTCGTGCGCTTCTGCGATGCCTTCGAAATTCCGATCCTGACCTTCGTCGACGTTCCGGGCTTCCTGCCGGGCACCAGCCAGGAATACGGCGGCGTCATCAAGCACGGCGCGAAGCTGCTGTTTGCCTATGGCGAAGCGACAGTTCCGAAAGTCACCGTCATCACCCGGAAAGCCTACGGCGGGGCCTATGACGTCATGGCGTCCAAGCACCTGCGCGGTGATTTCAACTATGCCTGGCCCACGGCGGAAATCGCGGTGATGGGCGCCAAGGGTGCGGTCGAGATCCTGTATCGCAGCGAACTGGCCGACAAGGACAAGATCGCGCAGCGCACCAAGGATTACGAAGACCGCTTCGCCAATCCCTTCGTCGCCGCCGAAAAGGGCTTCATCGACGAGGTGATCCAGCCGCATTCGACCCGCCGCCGCGTGGCACGGGCCTTCGCTTCGCTCCGGGGCAAGCGGCTGACGAACCCGTGGAAGAAACACGACAACATCCCGCTTTGAGGGTGACGCGATGAAACTGGGAGGTATCATCGCGACCGTGGCGGTGCTGGCCTTCGTGGCCGGCGCCGCCGTCGATCCGGCGTGGGCCCAGGGCACCGGTGGCGATCCCGAAACCGATCCTGAAGCCGCGATGGACGAGGCGCTTCCGAACGGTGACGGGGTGCCGCCGCCCCTGATGCCGCTGACCATCGGTGCGGATGGCGCCATCACGGCGCCCTCAGGTCAGGTGGTAACCTTTGTGGACACCGTCCGCGATGAGGCCGGGCCCGATGGGCAGACGGTGCGCTTCCGCTTTCTTGCCCCGGCGATTGCCCGCAAGGGTGGCACGGTATCGGCCGAACAGGCGCAGTCCGACATGCAGGCGCTGTGCGATGGCTATGCCCTGCCACGCCTTGCCGATGCCGGTCCGGCCCAGATCGTCATCAGTCTGGCTGACCGCCCCGTCGTCTTCGGCGAGGCCAACCCCGATGCCACCCAGTTCTTCGAATCCTTCCGCCCCGAAAACGGCCGTTGCATCTGGGAGGCATTCTGATGCCTTGCCTGCTTTCCGGGTCGCGGAAAAACGCCGCTGCCGCTGGTGCATTTTTGCAACTCGGTGGGGCGCATCCCCGGCAGGTCTGTCCTGCCGCTGGAAAACAGGCTAACGTCTTCCGCGACGGTCGCTTTGCGGTCGCCACCACCAAGGAGGCGCGGACCTTTCCGGCCGTGACCTTCCCCACGAGCAGGAGAAAGATATGTCCAAGGCAGCGCTTTTCGCTATCGCCCTCGTCGCCGTTGTCGCGGCTTGCGCCAAGAAAACTGAAACGGTCTACACCGAGCCGGCTCCCGTCTCGCAAGAGCCCGTTTACACCGGCAAACTCTGATTTCCGGCCGGCAGGGTCCAACCCTGCCGCGATCATGGAATCCTCGGCCGATCGGTCCAGCTGCGCCCTGCGCGACGGACCGGTCGGCCGTTTGCATTTCGGGCCTGCCGCCCGGTCGGGGCGCCGCGCCCCCACCTGCCGCCAGGAGACTTTCCGATGCTGAAACACCGTGGCTTTCCCGGTCGCCTTCCCGGGACCGATTTCCAGTTCGTCATTCGCCGCGCCAATGACAAGGGCGCCTCGAAGTTGATTTCGCGGGAACGCTACCGCGACCGCGCCTTGCCCGACCGCCAGGCGGACGAAGGCTTCATGGCCGCCCTTTGGGAGCATTTCGGCGAAGAGACGTTTGAGCGTGGCAATCTGGATGCTGGGCGCCTGTCCTGGTTATTCGGCCGTGAAGTGGTGCCCGCCACCGATCCTTTCGATCCGGAAAGCTATGAGGCGCTTCTGCGCATCGACGTGGCGAAGGCGCGCGCGTCCTTTCCGGACGTGTTCGAAAGATGATCGGCATGACCGGGGCAGGGACCATTCATTACCGGCAAGGACGGGCTCGTTGTTTCCCGGATGGAAACTTTGGCTTTGCCTCCGGTCGGGAATCGGCGCATGATATCCGGGCGGTCCGAGGTCTCACCCAGCCTTGGATCGGATTGCACACCACTTGTACCAAGTTGCGTTGCAGGCGGCCCGGAGTAACACCCGCCGGGTCGTCTGTCCGTGTTGGCCTTCGGCGGCTTGCTGCCCGAAGCCCCCGGCATTCCAGAGATTTCCATTTTGCTGGCCAGGCGGATCGGCTATGGTCCGCCCATAAAACCAAGCTTTCTGGAGGCCGAGCATGTCCATTGTCAAACTCTTCACCGCTGTCGCCCTGGTCGCATCCGTGGCCGGCTGCATGCAGACCGACGGCGAACGCGCCCTGGCGGGTGCTGCCGCGGGTGCCATCATTGCCGACGCAACCGACAACAACGCCCTTACCGGCGCAGCGATCGGCGGGCTGGCGGGCGCAACCTGCGACGACCTCAACGTTCCGGGCTGCCGCCGCGGCTACTGATCGCCGGGCCTCCGGGCCTGATGAAAAATCGGCCGCCGGGCTTCGGTCCGGTGGCGCTTTCCGGCTGATCGGGGGTGCGGCGCGCCATCCGCTTTGGAACCCGGTCGCCCCCCACGGACTTGACCTGATACCGCATCCCTTTGAACCTGCAGGAGTTGCGTCCAGATGTCAGCATATCCGACTTTCCGAACCCTTTTCCTTGTCCCCGTCCTTGCGCTTGGCCTTGCCGGCTGCATGGAGACACGCGCCGAACGCACGGCGGTCGGCGCCGTGGGCGGCGCTGTCGTCGCCGAAGCGGTTGGCGGCAATGCTGTCACAGGCGCCGTCATCGGCGGTGCGGCAGGGTATTTCTGCGACCAGCTCAACGTGCCCGGCTGCCGGCACCGCTGACGGTCGTCACCGCATGATTCCTGGCGCTGCCCGAAAAGCGGCGGACCAGGCAGAGATGAAAGCCACCGGGGCGCCGTTGCGCCGCGGTGGCTTTTGCATTTGGACCAGCCGGGGCGCATCGGCCCCGGAGCGAATGAAGGGACGGACATGTTCAAGAAAATCCTGATCGCCAACCGCGGCGAAATTGCCTGCCGCGTCATCAAGTCGGCCAAGAAGATGGGCATCAAGACGGTTGCGGTCTATTCCGATGCCGACCGCAATGCACTGCATGTCCGCATGGCGGATGAGGCGGTCCATATCGGCCCGTCCCCCGCCGCGCAGTCCTACATCGTGATCGACAAGATCATGGACGCCATCCGCCAGACCGGCGCCGAGGCTGTGCATCCCGGCTACGGCTTCCTGTCGGAAAACCGCGCCTTCGCCGCCGCGCTGGAAGCGGAAGGCGTGGTCTTCGTCGGGCCGCCTTCTTCTGCCATCGAGGCGATGGGCGACAAGATCACCTCGAAAAAACTGGCGCAGGAAGCGGGCGTGTCGACCGTTCCGGGCTACATGGGGCTGATCGCCGATGCGGACGAGGCGGTGAAGATCAGCGGCCAGATCGGCTATCCGGTGATGATCAAGGCCAGCGCGGGCGGCGGCGGCAAGGGCATGCGGATCGCCTGGAACGACCAAGAGGCACGCGAAGGCTTCGAATCCTCGAAGAACGAAGCGGCGGCAAGCTTTGGCGACGACCGGATCTTCATCGAGAAATTCGTGACCCAGCCGCGCCACATCGAGATTCAGGTGCTGGCCGACAAGCACGGCAACGTCCTGTATCTGAACGAACGCGAATGTTCGATCCAGCGCCGCAACCAGAAGGTCATCGAGGAAGCGCCGTCGCCCTTCCTGGACGAAGCCACCCGCAAGGCCATGGGTGAACAGGCCTGCGCGCTGGCCCGCGCCGTGGGCTACACCAGCGCCGGCACCGTCGAGTTCATCGTCGATGGCAACCGCAACTTCTACTTCCTTGAAATGAATACCCGTCTGCAGGTCGAACATCCGGTGACCGAACTGATCACCGGCATCGACCTTGTGGAACAGATGATCCGCGTCGCGGCGGGCGAACCGCTGCCCTTCGCGCAGTCCGACATCGGCATCAACGGCTGGGCCATCGAAAGCCGGCTTTACGCCGAAGACCCTTACCGCAACTTCCTGCCGTCGATCGGGCGGCTGACCCGTTACCGCCCGCCGGTCGAGTTCGTCAGCGACAAGACCGTCGTGCGCAACGATACCGGCGTTTTCGAGGGTGGCGAGATCAGCATGTTCTACGATCCGATGATCGCCAAGCTGTGCACCTGGGCGCCCACCCGCAGCGAGGCGATCGAGCAGATGCGCCAGGCTCTGGACACCTTCGAGGTCGAAGGGATCGGTCACAACCTGCCGTTCCTGTCGGCCGTGATGGACCACGAACGCTTTGTCACGGGCGACATCACCACGGCCTTCATCGCCGAGGAATATCCGGAAGGCTTCGCGGGCGCCACGCTGGATCAGGCGCTTTTGCGCAAGGTGGCGGCGTCGGCGGCGGCGATGAACCGCGTGGCCGAAATCCGCCGCACCCGTATCTCGGGGCGGTTGGGCAACCATGAACGCCACGTCGGCGATGACTGGGTCGTTTCGCTGCAAGGTCACGACTATCCGGTACGGATCGCCGCCGACCGCGAAGGCGCGACGGTTACCTTCGCGGACGGCGAACACAAGCGCGTCGTGTCGGACTGGGTGCCGGGGCAGTCGCTGGCGGTGCTGTCGGTCGACGGCGAGCGGGTTGTGCTGAAGGTCGGCAAACTGCCCTCGGGCTTCCGGCTGCGCACCCGCGGCGCGGATCTGAAGGTCCATGTCCGCAGTCCGCGCCAGGCGGAACTGGCCCGGCTGATGCCGGAAAAGCTGCCGCCCGACACCTCGCGCTTCCTGCTGTGCCCGATGCCGGGCCTGATCGTGAAGATCAACGTGGCCGAAGGGGACGAGGTGCAGGACGGACAGGCGCTGGCCACGGTCGAGGCGATGAAGATGGAAAACATCCTGCGCGCCGAACGGAAAGGCATCGTCAGGAAGGTCAACGCCAAGCCGGGCGACAGCCTGAAGGTCGACGACATCATCCTTGAGTTCGAATGAGGCCGTGACGGAATGACCGCGACCGCAACCAGCGCCCCGGTTCCGACCATAGGCCTTTCCCTTCGGCTGCCGCTTCTGGCGGTGGCGGGGGCGGTCCTGGGGTTCGTGGCGTTGCAGGCGGTGGCGCTGCGGCTTGCGGGGGTCTTCGAATACCCGCTGGACGATGTCTATATCCACCTTGCCATGGCCTCGGGCATGGCGGGGGGAACCTACGGCGTGAACCCCGGCGAAGCGGCCTCGGCAGCCTCGTCGATCCTTTATCCGGTGCTGCTGATGCCCCTCGCGGGGACCGAGGCGCAGCGGATGTTGCCGCTTTTGTGGAACCTGGGCGGGCTTTGCCTGGCGGCGGGGCTTTGGGGCGCGATCCTGACCCACGCCCGCCCGCCGCGCTGGTTGGGCGGGACGCTGGCCATCCTGGGACCGGTGACGCTGAACATGCCCGGCGTGGCCTTCCTGGGGATGGAACACGCGCTTCATGCGGCGGCAAGTCTTGCCCTCCTTTTCGGCCTGTGGCTGTTCCTGCAGGACGGGCGCATCCGTCCCTGGCTGGTCGCGGCATTGATCCTGGCGCCGCTGTTCCGGCTGGAGGGGCTGGCGCTGGCGCTGGCCACGGCGGGGGCCATCGCCGCGTCCGGCCGTTGGACTGCCGGAACCGTTCTGATGGTTGCCATCGTCGCGCCCGTCGCGGCCTACGCCCTGGGGCTGATGGCGCTGGGTCTGCCGCCGCTGCCCAGTTCGGTCCTGACCAAGCTGACCATCTCGACCGAAGCCCTGGGGCCGGTCGAGCGGCTGCTGGTGCAGGCAGTGGCCAACCTGAAACATCCCGCCGGTGTCCTTCTCTTGGTGCTGCTGGTGGTGACGGTGGCGCTGGCGGCGGCGCTGGCGATGACCCGGGCGCAGACCGGACGGTCACCCAACGCGGCAGTTCGGGTGCTCTTGGTGCTGGCTCTGGCGGCCGCGGCCCACCTGTTGCAGGGCCAGATTGGCTGGCTGCACCGCTACGAACACTACATCATCGTGACGCTGGTCGCGGGGCTTCTGCTGGCCTCGGCCGAGGCGCCCCGCGGCTTGCGGCCGGTGATCCTGGGGCTTGGCGGGGCCGCAACGGTGGCGGCGGGGGCCGTCTGGCTGCCCGGACTCCTGACGCGATACATCTGGAATCCGCGTGCCATCCACCTGCAACAGGCCCAGATGGCGCGCTTTGCGCAGGACTTCGCGCGCGAGCCGGTGGCCGTCAACGATCTGGGCCGTGTCGTGTGGCAGAACCCGGATTACGTCCTGGACCTGTGGGGCCTGGCGTCCGACCGTGCCCGCCGCCTGCGGATCGACGGAGGCTTTCCCCCGGAATGGGCTGGAACGCTGACCCGCGAACGCGGCGTGCGGCTGGCGATGGTCTACGACCGCTGGATCGACCGTGGCCTTGGCGCCGACTGGCAGCGGCTGGCCACGCTGACGATGTCCAACCCCCGAGGTGTTCTGGGTGGCTACGAAGTCACCTTCTACGCCACCGATCCGCAAGCCGCACCGAAGCTACGTCAGAACATCAAGGACTTCGCCCCGACGCTTCCGGCCGAGGCGCGCATCACCCTTTTTCCCGCGCCCTGACGGCGCCTAAACCCATCAAGGATCGCAGGTCGCCCCCGGGGCCGACCCCGAACGAAAGACGAGAAAGGACCTGGCCATGACCGACAAACTTGCAGACTGGCGCGCGCTGGCCGCCAAGGAGCTGAAGGGCGCCGATCCCGACAGTCTGACCTGGAACACGCTGGAAGGCATCCCGGTCAAACCGCTGTATACCGAAGCGGATACAGCAGGGCTGCCGCACATGGGATCCGTTCCGGGCCTTGCGCCCTTCACCCGCGGCGTGCGCGCCACGATGTATGCGGGCCGTCCCTGGACGATCCGGCAATACGCCGGCTTTTCCACCGCCGAAGAATCGAACGCCTTTTACCGCCGCGGGCTTGCCGCCGGGCAGCAGGGCGTGTCGGTGGCCTTCGACCTGGCCACGCACCGCGGCTATGACAGCGACCACCCGCGCGTGGTGGGCGATGTCGGCAAGGCCGGCGTGGCCATCGACAGCGTCGAGGACATGAAGATCCTGTTCGACGGCATCCCGCTGGACAAGGTGTCGGTGTCGATGACGATGAACGGCGCGGTGATCCCGATCCTGGCGAACTTCATCGTCACCGGGGAAGAACAGGGCGTCGACCGCAGCCTTCTGTCGGGCACGATCCAGAACGACATCCTGAAGGAGTTCATGGTCCGCAACACCTACATCTATCCGCCCGAACCTTCGATGCGGATCATCGCGGACATCATCGAATACACCTCGGCCCAGATGCCGAAGTTCAACTCGATCTCGATCTCCGGCTACCACATGCAGGAAGCGGGCGCGAACCTGGTGCAGGAACTGGCCTTCACGCTGGCCGACGGGCGCGAATACGTCCGCGCCGCGTTGGCCCGGGGAATGAACGTCGATGACTTCGCAGGGCGCCTGTCGTTCTTCTTCGCCATCGGCATGAACTTCTTCATGGAGGCCGCGAAACTGCGCGCTGCGCGGCTGCTGTGGCACCGCATCATGTCGGAATTCAACCCGAAGAAGCAGGGCAGCCTGATGCTGCGCACCCATTGCCAGACCTCGGGCGTGTCCTTGCAGGAACAGGACCCCTACAACAACGTCATCCGCACCGCGTACGAGGCGATGGCTGCGGCGCTGGGCGGCACGCAGTCGCTGCACACCAACGCGCTGGACGAAGCCATTGCGCTGCCCACCGATTTCTCGGCCCGGATCGCCCGGAACACCCAGCTGATCCTTCAGGAAGAAACCGGGATCACCAAGGTCATCGATCCGCTGGCGGGCAGCTTCTACGTTGAAAGCCTGACGGCGGAACTGGCCGAAAAGGCCTGGGCCCTGATCCAGGAGGTCGAGGAGCTGGGCGGCATGACCAAGGCCGTGGCCTCGGGCATGCCGAAGCTGCGGATCGAGGAATCCGCCGCGCGCCGGCAGGCGATGATCGACCGCGGCGACGAAGTGGTGGTGGGCGTCAACAAGTATCGCCTGGCGAAGGAAGACCACCTCGACATCCTCGACATCGACAACGTCAAGGTGCGCGAGGCCCAGGTCGCCCGACTGGCCGCCATTCGGGCCAGCCGTGACGCGGCGAAGGTGGAAAGCGCGCTGGCCGAACTGACGCGCCGTGCCTCTGAAGGTGGCAACCTTCTGGAAGCGGCGGTGGAAGCGGCCCGCGCCCGCGCGAGCGTAGGGGAAATCAGCATGGCGATGGAAAAGGTGTTCGGCCGCCACCGGGCCGAGGTGAAGACGCTGGCCGGTGTCTACGGCTCGGCCTACGAAGGGGATGAGGGTTTCGCCCAGATCCAGAAGGACGTTGAAGCCTTCGCCGCCGAAGAAGGCCGTCGCCCGCGCATGCTGGTGGTGAAGATGGGCCAGGACGGACATGACCGCGGCGCCAAGGTCATTGCAACGGCCTTTGCCGATATCGGGTTCGACGTGGATGTCGGTCCGCTGTTCCAGACCCCGGAAGAAGCGGCGCAGGACGCCATCGACAACGACGTGCATGTCATCGGCATCTCGTCCCAGGCGGCGGGCCACAAGACGCTGGCGCCGAAGCTGATCGAGGCGCTGAAGGCGCAGGGCGCCGGGGACATCCTGGTGATCTGCGGCGGCGTGATCCCGCAGCAGGACTATGATTTCCTGAAGGCGGCGGGTGTGAAGGCGATCTTCGGCCCCGGGACCAATATCCCGGCGGCGGCGAAGGATATCCTTGGCCTGATCCGCGAAGCCCGGAAGCACTGATCAAGACCGATCGGTCCGCCCCCCCTCGGGGGCGGACCTTGGCTACGCTGACGCGGTCACCTTCGTGGCGGTGGACGGCACGGCGGCAAACCGCAGCACCGCAAAGCCAAGGCAGGCGGACAGGACCGATGCCGCAAGCACGCCCACCCGGACCTCGTTCATCAGTCCCGGATCAGCAAAACTGAGCCCGCCGATGAAAAGCGACATGGTAAAGCCGATGCCCGCCAGGCAGGCAATCCCGTAGACCTGCAACCAGCTTGCCCCCCCGGGTTTTCCGGCCAGACCTGCCTTCACCAGAAGCCAGGTCGCCCCGAAAACGCCCAGCTGCTTGCCCAGGATCAGCCCCAGCGCGATCCCGAGCGCCAGAGGAGACAGGACATCGTCCAGCGTCAGCCCGTCCAGCACCACGCCGGCATTGGCAAAGGCGAACAGCGGCACGATCAGGAAGGTGACGTAAGGCGCCAGCGCGTGTTCCATCGCATGAAGCGGCGATTTCCCGAAGCGATCCTTCAGCGGGATGAGGAAGGCCGTCACCACCCCCGCCAGCGTCGCATGGACGCCGGATTTCAGCACCAGCACCCACAGCACGACGCCCAGCAGCAGCACCGGCGCCACCCGGTGCGTGCCGCGCCGGTTCAGCGCCCACATTCCCGCCAGCGGCACCAGCGCCATCAGCAGGTAATGGGCTTTCAACTCGGCCGTGTAGAACAGCGCGATGATGATGATCGCGCCCAGGTCATCAAGGATCGCCAGGGTCAGCAGGAACAGCTTCAGCGCTGCCGGAACCCCGCGACCGACCAGCGCCAGCACTCCCAGCGCAAAGGCGATGTCGGTCGCGGTGGGGATGGCCCAGCCGCCAAGGGTCGCCGGATTGTCGTGATTGAGGGCCAGGAACACCAGCGCCGGCACCACCATCCCCCCCAGTGCCGCGACGCCCGGCAGCACCACGTCGCGCGGGTTGCGCAGCTTGCCTTCCACCATCTCCTTCTTCAGTTCCAGCCCGATCAGCAGGAAGAACACCGCCATCAGGCCATCGTTGATCCACAGGATCAGGGGTTTCGACAGGCCCGTCTCTCCGATCAGGATCGAAAGTCGCGTGTTCAGCACCGCATCATAGGTGGCCGCCAAGCCCGAATTGGCCACGATCAGCGCCAGAATGGCCGCGAGGATCAGCAGGACGCCCCCCGCCGCCTCATGCCGAAGCAGCCGCCCCATCCTGTCCGTCCAATCCATGCACCTCTCCCCTTCGCTGTTTCCTGAGGGGCAGATAGGCACTTCGGCGGCGCGGTCAAACCGGAGCGGGGCCGAATTCGTCCAATCCGATCTTGGCTTGGACGGCTGCCGGGGGTTAGACTTCGCGTGACCTTGCTGATGGGCACCCCGGCTGACGGAGCGGTTTCATGCGCGCCTTGGACCACATCGCCGTTTCGGCCATGACGCTGGAGGAGGGGATCGCGGCGGTGGAAGCCGCGCTGGGCGTCCCGCTGCAACCGGGCGGCAAGCACAGTTACATGGGCACGCACAATGCGCTTCTGGGGATGGGCCCGGGCTTCTACCTTGAGGTGATCGCCATCGACCCGACCGCGCCCCGACCGGCCCATCCGCGCTGGTTCGACCTGGACCATTTCCAGGGACGCCCGCGCCTGACCAACTGGATCCTGCGCGTTCCCGATCTGGACGCGGCGCTGGCGCAGGCACCCGAAGGGACGGGGCGGCCGGTGTCGCTGGCGCGGGGCGATTTCCGCTGGCGGATGGGGATACCGGCGGACGGCAAGCTGCCCTTCGACAACCTTTACCCCGCGCTGATCCAGTGGCAGGACACCTTGCACCCCGCCGACCGCCTGCCCGACAGCGGCTGCCGCCTGACCCGGCTGGAGGTCTTTCACCCCGACGCGGCCGGGCTGCGCCGCGCGGTCGAGATGGATGATCCGCATGTTCTGATCGGTGAGGGGGAACCACGAATGCGGGCAGTGATCGAAACGCCTGCCGGACTGCGGATCCTCGAATGATCGTCCGTCCCGCCACAGATGCCGACAGCGCCGCGATCCTTGGGCTATGGAACCCGCAGATCCGGGACACGACGATCACCTTTTCGTCCGAGGAAAAGACCGCCGAGAGCCTGGCTGAAATGATCGCCACCCGCCGCCAGGCGGGACAGGAGTTCTTCGTGGCGGTTGAGGGCGCGGCGCTTCTGGGCCTGGCGACCTACCGGCAGTTCCGCCTGGGCAACGGCTACGCCCATTCGATGGAACATACGATCGTCATCGGTCCCGATGCCTGGGGCCGCGGCGTTGGGCGCGCCTTGATGACCGCGGTCGAGGATCACGCGCGTGCCGCCGGCGGTCACACGATGGTCGCCGCCGTGACCGGCGAAAACACCCGTGCGCTGTCGTTCCACCGGGCGCTTGGCTATGTCGATGTGGGTCTTCTGCCCGAACAGGGGCGCAAGTTCGACCGCTGGCTCGATCTCGTATTTTTGCAGAAAATCCTCTGACACCCTGCTGACATTCTGCAGGGCAGCGCGATAGGTTGGCCGCATGGCCGTGACCGAAACACCCACTCCGCCCAGGTCGATCTGGACCCGCATCGGCGATGCGCTTGCCGCGCTTGCGCGAGGGCAGGGGCTGTCGGTGGTGTTCGACCGGCTGCAGTCGGCGCCGGAACGATCGGTCGGTTTCACCATTGCCGTCATCGCACTGGGCGCCAAGATGGCCAAGGCCGATGGGCTGGTGACGCGGGACGAGGTGGCGGCCTTCCGTGAGGTCTTCGCGATTGCCCCGTCCGAGGAACAGAATGCCGCCCGGGTCTTCAACCTGGCCCGGCAGGACGTGGCGGGCTATGACGCCTATGCCCGCAAGATCGGTGCGCTGTTCGGATCGGGCGATCCGGCGCTGGTCGACGTGCTGGAAGGGCTGTTTCACATTGCCACGGCGGACGGCGAATACCACCCCCACGAAGACGCTTTCCTGCGCGACGTCGCACGGATCTTCGGCCTGTCGGATGGCTGTTTCCGCGGCATGATGTCCCGCTTCGTCCCCGAAGCGCCGCCCGATCCCTATGACATCCTGGGCGTTGCGCCAGATGCCCCGGACGACGTGGTCCGGGCTGCCTGGGCCAAGGCGGTCCGCGAAACGCACCCGGACCGTCTGATCTCTCGGGGGTTGCCGCCCGAGGCGCTGCGGTTGGCGGAACGGCGGCTTGTCGATATCAACAAGGCCTGGGAGGATATCCGCGCCGAACGGCAGGCAAAAGAGGCGGCGAATGCGGATCGCGACCTATAACATCGAATGGTTCATCGGTCTGTTCGACCGCCGGGGGCGTATTCTGGACGACGACATGCCCTCATCGCGGTATGAGGTGACGCGGCACGAGCAGTTGCACGCCCTGGGGGCCGTCTTCCGCGCGATGGATGCCGACGGGGTGATGATCGTCGAGGCCCCGGACCACGACCCCCGGCGTCATCCGACCCCGGCGATGCTGGAAGCCTTTGCCGAACGCTTTCACCTGCGCGCCCGCAGTTGTCTGATCGGCTATGCCAATGAAACGCAGCAGGAAATCGCCTTCCTCTACGATCCCGACCGGCTGGCGGTGTTCCACGATCCGCAGGGGGGCGTTCCGGGCGACGGGCGGGCGCCGCGCTTTGATACCCAGACGCGGATCGACCTGAACATCGATGGCAAGGTCGATACGATCCGGTTCAACAAGCCCCCGCTGGAGATCGCGGCCCGCACCGCCAAGGGGCGCGAGTTCCGCATGATCGGCGTCCACCTGAAATCCAAGGCGCCCCGCGATGCCACCACCGACGCCGAGGTTCAGCGGCTGGCCATTGCCAACCGGCGCGAACAGCTGGCCCAATGCCTGTGGCTGCGCGAACGGATCCTGGAACATCTGCGGGCGGGGGAAAGCCTGCTGGTGATGGGCGATCTGAACGATGGTCCGGGGCTGGACGAATATGAAAAGCTGTTCGGCCGTTCAGCCGTAGAGATCGTGATGGGTTGGGACGAACCCAAGGCCGAACGCCTGTTCGACCCCCATGCCCGCGCGGCGCTGGGCCGCAAGCTGGCCGCCGCGCCCGCCACGGCGCGCTTCTTCCTGCCCGAGCAGGACCAGTTCTTTTCGGCGATGCTGGATTACATCATGGTTTCGCCCGATCTGCGGTCGACGAAGCCGCGCTGGCGGATCTGGCATCCGTTCGACGATCCGGCCTGCTACCGCGACGCCCGGCTGCGCGAGGCGCTGCTGACCGCTTCGGATCACTTTCCCGTTTCCATCGACCTGGAACTTTGACGCCCCACGGGGCTAAACAATGAGCTGTAAACGGCCGTTTGACTCCCCGGACACGCAGTTGTCAGCAGGCACCTGAGCCTTCCGTTGGTAGAGAGTATGGACCCGCCCGACGCCCCTTGGCGTTGTGCGGTGTGGGTGTTCGAAGGGGGTAACAGCATGACCGACATTTCCGTGGTCATCCCGGCTTACAATGCCGCCTGGTCCCTTGCCGATACGCTGGCATCGGTCCGGGCCCAGACACTTTCCGATTTCGAAGTCATCATCGTCGATGACGGATCAACCGATGGCACCGCCGCGCTTATCCGGCGCTTTGCCGTTCGCGACCCGCGCATCAAGGTTGTCCGGCAGCGGAACGTGGGCCTTGCGGCGGCCCGGAATGCCGGTTTCCGGCAGGCCAGGGGAGATTATGTGGCCTTCCTTGATTCCGATGACATCTGGCACCCGGATTACCTGCGGATCGTGTCGCAGGCCCTTGATGAAACGCCCGAAGCGCCGTTTGCCTATGCCTATTCCTTCCGGTTCGATACGCAGAACCGCCTGATTCCCGGCCCCGAATGGCCCTATGTGCCACGCCACGACTTCCAGGGCCTCTTGTCGCTGAATTCTGTCGGGAACGGCAGCGCGGCGATGTTCCGGCGCTCCGCGCTGGAGCGGGTGGGGGGCTATGACGCCTCTCTCCGCGCCCGGCGCGCCGAAGGGGCCGAGGACTGGAAGATGTGCCTGCGCATGGCCGCCGCCGCCGCCCCGGTGCTGGTGCCTCAGGTGCTGGTCGGCTACCGCCTGGTGCACGAAGGCATGTCGCAGGGCAATCCGCAGAACCAACTCCGCGCCGTGCGCACCGTGATGGCCGACATCCGCGAGGAATTCCCCGCCACACCCGGCCGATGCTTTGCGAATGGCCGGACGGTGCTGAACGGCTGGCTCCTGCCCAGCTTCCGGCGTCACGGTCACTATCGCACCGTGCTGCGCCTGTTGTTCGAAGCCTACGTGCTGAACCCGCTCTGGTTCCTGACCCCGGAACTGAGGACGCTGCACGCGATGAAGCTCAGATCCATCCGGGACGGGGGGGCGGAAAAGGTGTGCCTGTCGGACTGGGTGCGCGACGGTGGCCGGCCCTTCGCCTATCTCGCGCGGCCCCAGGGCCCGGACGAGTCGCTGCCCGCTCAGGAGACCGCGCCGCTGATCACCCAGTGACGCGGCGGCGACAGCACGCCGCTGACCTTCCGCCCGTCCGTCACCTCCAGCCGATAGGCGTCGACGTGGAAGTCGTAGGCATGGCTCCAGCCCTTTTCCCAGACGCCGACGCTGGCCCGGTAAAGCCCCGGCGCCAGGTCCAGGCGCGCCAGGTCCAGCGTCACCGAGAGTGACCCGTGAAGGGGCGGCAGGGCGACCGCGTCGTTTTCGGTGTTCACGTCCAGGCAGGGCGTGCCGTCCGCATTCGCGATCGACACGCTGACCTGCGCGGTCTCGATCCGCCGGTCGGCATTCAGCACCGCGCGCAACGTCAGTGGCGCGCCGACGGCGATGCGGTTGGTGGCCTGTCCCTGGGCGTCCAGCAGCACGACATCGGAAAGCGTTATCTCTTGCGAGCCAAGCCGGTTTTCGCCTGACCGAAGCCGGACGCCTTGCGCCGTGAAGGCATCGGGCAGGTCGGATGGCGTGCGCCGCCTGGTTTCCCGCGTCATGGCGGTGGTGTAGGCGTGGACCACCTCCTCTGCCGGACCCATGGCCCGCACCCGGCCGTGATCCATCCAGAGCACCTTGTCGCAGAAGGTCTTTACCTGGCCGATGTCGTGACTGATCAGCACGATCGCGCAGCCCTGCGCCTTGAAGGCCGCAATCCGGTCCAGGCACTTCTGCTGGAAAGCCATGTCCCCCACCGCAAGCACTTCGTCGATCAACAGGACTTCCGGGTCGACATGGACCGCGATGGCAAAGCCCAGTCGCAGTTTCATCCCGCTGCTATAGGTCCGCACCGGGTCGTCGATATGGTCCTCCAGTTCCGCAAAGGCGATGATCGCCTCCATCCGGGCCTGCACTTCGCCCTTCAGAAGGCCGCCCAGGACGCCATTGATCAGGATGTTTTCGCGCCCGCTCAGGTCCGGGTGCATACCTGTGTTCAACTCCAGAAGCCCGTGGATCGGCGCGGCGGTGGTCACGCGGCCTTCGTCGGGCTGCATCACCCCGCCCAGAAGCCGCAGGAGTGTCGACTTGCCCGAACCATTGTGCCCGATCACGCCGACCATCTCGCCGCGTTCCACGGTGAAACCGACATCGCGCAGCGCCCAGAAGCGGCCCCTGGCCCGGCCGCGGCGCTTCAGGAAGCCGCCCTCGACCCACTGGCGAAAGGTGCGCGGACCATCGGCGACGGTGTGACGGAAGGATTTTCCCAAGCCCTCGGCCCGCAGCATGACCTCCATTCAGATTTCCTCCAGAAACCGCAGCGAAGCGAGGCGGAAGAACCGGAATGCAAACCAAAGCGCAAGAAGGCTTCCCGCCATCACGGCGGCGATGGGGGCCAGCGCCGGCCATTCGCCGTGGATCAGGATCCGGCGGTGCGCCTCGATCAGCTGCATCATCGGGTTGAAGCCCAGGATGAACCGCGCGCGGTCCGGAATCGACGCGGCGTCGTAGAAGATCGGCGTGGTGAAGTAGCCCAGTTGCAGCAGGATCGGCACGATATACTGCATGTCGCGGAACACCACGTTCAGCGCCGCCACAAAATAGGCGACGGCCAGGACAAAGACGAACTGGCAGGCCACCAGCAAAGGCAGCAGCACGACCGAGGGCCCGATCCGGGCGCCTTCGAACCAGAGGATCACCAGCAAAAGCGGCAAGGTCAGAAGCAGCGTGACCAGGTTCGAGGTCGTCGCCGCCAGCGGCAGGGCCACCGTCGGAAAGCGCGGCTGGTTCACCAGGCCCGGGTTCTGGACGATGCAGGTCACGGCCTCCATCGTCGTGGTCTGGAGCCAGGTCCAGAACACCAGTCCGATGAATAGATGCGAGGCATAGTTCGGGATGTTCAGCGGCAGGACGACGCGGAACAGCAGGTAGAAGGTCAGAAGGAACAGCACCGGGCTGGCAATGGCCCAGACCACGCCCATCCCCGTGCTTTTGTAGCGCGATTTCTGGTCGCGCCAGACCAGCACCGAAATCACGTCCACGACGTGTCGAAGTGATCGAAGGCGGAGCGCAGTCATTTCACGGGCGTGGCCTGATCGGGCGCCCCGCGGGCGGACCGGGCCGCCAGGGTGCGCGCTTTTCTGTAACCGTGAACGGCTTTTAGCAGACCCGTGACCTCGGCGGCAACCAGCCCGCGACTGTGGCCCCCGGGCCGGACCATCCGCCGCACCATCCAGCGGCCGACCCAGTCGCGCAGCGCAAAGACCAGGATGGCGGGCAGCGGCACGGTGCGGTTGCGCGCGCAGGTCAGCAGATAGGCACCGAAACCGCTGCCGTTGTCCGCCAGTTGCCGGTGCAGCCCCGCCACATCGGCGCGATGTTCGTGCCAGACGAAGGCGGCGGGCTGATAGGCAAGGGTCACGCCGCGCGCCACCGCGCGATGGAACATCTCGATGTCGCCGCCGCCCCGCGTGGGAGTGCCCACATCCAGCCCCGGATCGAACGGTCCCGTCCGCGCCAGCACCGCGCGGCGAAAGGCCATGTTCGCGCCCACGCCGTATTCGCTGGCCCAAAGCAGGTCGGTGGCGCGGCGGTCGTTGGTGCGCAGGAACGCGTCGAAGCCCTTGCCCATGCCGCCGTAGACATCCTCGAAATAGGTCCGCGCCGGCGTGTCCAGCTTCATCGGCGCGACAAGCCCCGTCACCAGACCCACATCCGGGTCCGCGAAGGCCCCGGCGATGCCGCGCAGCCAGTGACGGTCGGCCATCGTGTCGTCATCGGTGAAGGCGACGATGTCGTGGGCGGCCTGGGCCAGCCCGTGATTGCGTGCCCAGTCCAGCCCCGGTCGCGGCTCGCAGGTGTAGTCCACGCCGGGCAGCGAAGCGACAAGGGCGCGCGTCGCATTGGTAGCGGGGGCGTTGTCGACGACAAGGATCTGGTAGTCGGGATATTCCAGCGCCCGAAGCGCCGTCAGGCAGCGGGCCAGGTTGTCGGTCCGGTCGCGGGTGCAGACCACGACGCTGATCGGCGGCATGGGCGCCGGATCCTGCTCCGGCACCAGCAGGGCGCGGAGCGCGCGGGAACTGATGTCAGCGTCACCCAGGACATGATCGCGCAGGGTGTCCCAGAAGGTGCCCGGCTCAAGCCGTTCCGCCAGCGTTACCCAGCCCAGCGGCGTGGCACCGCGCCGGACCAGGATCCGCAGCGGATAGCCACCACGGACCTCTTTCGCAGTCAGGTTCCAGTCGGCCAGGTCCAGTTCCGCCAGCGAGGCGGTGTGCTCCGGCGCGCGGACGGGCAGGGCGCCGATCCAGTCGGGCAGGTCGCGGGGCAGGGGCGGCAGATCCGCAGACAGCCGTCGGGCCGGCGCCCAGCGGTAAAGCGTGCGGTCCAGAAGCCCGTCCAGATGCCGCCGTGCCAGCGGCTCGGCGCCGGGATCGTCGGGGAGGTGCCCGATCACGGCCGCGCCGCAGCAAAGCCGGATGCCCGAGGGCGCGCGCCGGTCCACCTCTGCCCGCGCGGCCTCCAGATCGCCCAGCACGTCCACGGCAAAAGGCGCGGGATCCGGCCGCACGCGGCGCGCTTCGGCCGCCAGCCGGTCAAAGGCGGCGGGACTGCCGGCTTCCCGCGCCACGCCGCGATGGTAGGCGAAGGCGCGCCGGTAATCGTTCAGCTGTTGCCAGCGCGTGCGCAGGCCCAACCCGCGCAGCACCGGCAGCAGTGCGCCCGTCAGCCCGAAAAGCGCATTCCCCAGCAACGGGGCGCCGAACAGCATCCGGCGCAGCATCCGTCCCCCCACCGTGGGGCGCGACATGCCGGCGGCCTTCAGGTCGTCGAACAGCTCGGGGTGTTTGCGGGCGACCATGACATCGGCCCGGCCTTCGGTTCCGGCCCGCATGAGGTTGCGCGATGCGGTGCTGGCGTCATGATGCCAGGCCAGCGCCCCGGCCGCGAACCGCAACGTCGCACCTGCGCAAAGAAGCCGGTAGCCCAGTTCGTAATCCTCGCGCACCGGCAGGGTTTCGTCAAAGCCGCCCGCCGCCAGGAACAGCGCGCGCGGCAAGGACAGATTGCCGCTCATCACGTCCAGGTGGCTGAACCGGTGATCCGGCGCGGTCATCGCCTGGAACTGGGCCGTCCACCACCGCTCCAGCAATTGACCCGACCAGCCGCGATCCACCATCCTGGGCGCGGAGTGGCCAATCACCACCACTTTCGTGCCGCCTTCTGCAGCATGAAGATGCGCCGCCAGGAAACCCGGTGCGGGAACCATGTCGTCATCCATGAAAACGATGCGGTCCCCCCGCGCCTGGCCGGCCCCCGCGTTGCGTGCACCCGCAGCGCCGCGGCCGGGCGGCACGATGGCGCTGAGATCAAAGGGCCAGGTCCTGGCCGCAAGGGCGGCGGGCGTGTCGTCGGTGACGGCGTCCATAACGACCACGACCTCGAACCGGGTGGGGACCAGGGTCTGCGCCGCCAACGCCTCCAGCGCGCGGATCAGCGCAGCGCGGCGGTTGTGGGTGGGGATGATCACGCTGAGGTCAGGCGCGGTTCCGGTCATGATCAGATGTGCCCCGCCTTTCGCGCCACCCGTCTGGCCTTCAGATAGGCGTAGGGGCCCTTCGCACATCCCGTCAGTTCGGCCCAGACCACGTCCCGCGGATGCCGGGCCGACGGGCGGATCCAGGACCGTAGCAGCGCGGGAAGCTGGTCGTGGACGAACCAGCCGAACGCGCGGCGGAACACCCCCCATTCCCGCTCGGTCAGGAAGCTGCGCGTCCAGGCGGCGTAGACGCCGACGCCATAGCCGTGGACGGCGGCGCACAACTCGGCCCGGGTGCGGCGATGCCGGTGCCAGTTCAGCGCGGCGGGTTCATAGACGATTCGGTGCCCGGCGCGCAGGATCCTTGTGAAATATTCGTGGTCCCCCCCCGACTGGGTGGCGGTTCCCGCATCCAGCGCCGGATCGAACGGTCCGATTTCCTCCAGCAGGGACGCACGGACCGCCATGTTCGCCCCCGCACCGATCTGGCCCGTCGCAAGGGGATGCGTCACCGGGACCTGGAAGCTCCGCGAGAGGAAACCCCGCTTCGAGAAGCCGGCCAGCGCCTCGAAATCCTCTTGCGCGCGGTTTTCCAACTCATAGGGCATGGTCAGCCCCGTCACCGCCGCCACCACGTCATCGGCAAAGCGGCGCAGGATCGCCTTCAGCCAGAAGCGGTCGGCCACCGCGTCATCATCGATGAAGGCCACGATGTCGGTCCCCGCTTCACGCAGGGCGCGGTTTCGGGCGTTGTTCAGGCCCTTCTTCGGCTCAAGGATGTAGCGCACGCCCGGAAACTCGGCCACGACAGCCCGGGTCGCATCCGTCGCCGGGCAATTGTCGATCACCAGAACGCCCGCGCCCCGGAACTCCATCCGCAGCAGGGCAGACAGGGCGCGGCGCAGGTCATCGGGGCGTTCGCGGGTGCAGATTGCTGCGACGATGGTCAGGTCCGGGGTCGGGGGGGCGGCAAGGACCTCGGCCCCGGCGGCGACGGCGGCCGCCAGATCCAGCGTCTTGCGGTCGATGGCACGGGCCAGCACCGCCCCCCGGACCTGCCCGTCATGGACCCGCACCGTCACCTGGCCCACCGGCCGCTCTCCCATCCGGAGAAGAACGAGCGCATGGTCATAGCCATCCAGCCCCGCCAGGTCGCGGGCGGCGTCGTGCAGTGGAATGTCAAGGATCCGGGTTGCCATTCGTGGTCCTTCGGGCCTTTTGCTTGACGGGGCGGCGGCCGGGGGCCGCCAGCGGCCAGATCGGGTCAACCCTTCGACGGTGCGATCCGCGGCGGCATCTCGACCGGGTCCATCGGCTGTCCGGCCGCCAGCATCTGCACGCGCAATTGTCGCAATCCTTCGTCCAGCGGAATCGCGGCCCGCCAGCCCAGAACCTGGGCGGCGCGAGTGGGATCGCCCACGAACCCGGCCACGTCAAAACTGCGCGAGGGCAGGACCGTCAGGGGAGATTCGGATTGCGCGATGGCGATGGCCGCGCGGGCCAGCTCGCCCAGTGTGGTGCGCACCCCGGTGGCCAGATGAAGGGGCGGCGTCTCGATCCCGGCGGAAAGCCGATCCATGACCTTCATCAGGCCGCGCACGCAATCATCGACATGGACGAAGTCGAAGAAATGATCCTCGCCGGAAATGCGCAGGTCCAGCCCCTGCACCGCCCGCCACAAAAGCGACGGGACCGCCCGGTCGGGATGATCGTTGCGGTTGCCGTAGACGTTGGACAGCCGGATGATGGCGGAGCGCAACCCCTGGTCCGCCGCCGCATGGACCAGCCTTTCGCCTTCGGCCTTCGAACGGCCGTAGGTGTTGACCGGCGCCACATGCGCCTCCTCGGACACGGGGAAGGCGTCCGGGTCGCCGTAAACCTCACGCGAACTGGCGAACAAGACCCAGGGGCGCGGCTCGGCCCGCAGCGCCGCGTCAAGGATGACCGAGGTGCCGGTGATGTTGATTTCGTCGCAAAGCGCGGGATCGGCCTCGCCCCAGGCCACCCGCGAGACCGCCGCCAGATGGATGATGCCGTCGCAGTCCTTCGCCGCCGCCGAAACCGTGGCAGGATCGCGGATGTCGCGCCCATCCTTGCGAAGGTCGAACTCCACGACCTCGTGACCCGCCTGTCGAAGGGTTTCGGACAAGGACGCGCCCACCAGGCCTTCGCTTCCCGTAACCAGATACCGCACGGATGACCTCTTTGACTCAAGGCCCCCGGCGCATTCACGTCACCAGAGGCAGACACGCCAGATCACGCCGATCCGTTCGGCGCGACACCACACACACACGTCTGCCAAGGCTAACGGCAAGATCCGGGACTTGGAACCGCTTTCTACCCGGAAGCCGACGGCCGGACGCAAATTCGCCCATCGCGCCTTGGCCTGACGCGGGGCATCCTGGAGCGCCGGTTCCGTCGGGCAGGGCCTTCAGAACCACTGCCCCGGTTCCATCAGCCCCAGATCCATCAGTTGCTGCGACGTCCCTTCGAACCGGACCGATCCTGCCCAGTCCAGCCGTTCGATCGCCGCCAGGCTGCCGGGGTTCGCGCGCAGCGCCTTCGCCGCTCGCAGGGACATCACGCATCCGGTCAGGTTGTGGTGCCAGGGGCAGGCACAGGTGTTGTATTCCGCGTCGGAGAACCGGTGGTCGGGCAGCATCCGCAACCCCTTGCGCGCCTGAAACAGCGCGATCCGGTCGATCCGGCGCCGGTCCGGCGGGACGTGATCGTCAAAGCGCCAGCGAAGTCCCCCGAACACCTCGACCTGCCTGTCCAAGGCCTGTCCCTGGGCGTCCGTCCGTGGCAGGCTGTAATAGCCGCGGCTGTCCAGAAACAGGTTCGACCGGTCGGACATGTCGACCGCGACCGCCGGGCCCGCGGGATACAGGTCGATCACCGTCGTGAACAGCGACGGCCGCCGCTCCTCGGCGTGAAAGGCCAGCATCTCCCGGATGCTGCGGGTCTCGCAGAAGGGGTGGAAAAGGTATTCGCCATTGTAGCCGTGGTAGATCCAGGTGCCATCGGCCACCACGGCCAGAACGGCGTTGACCGCCGCCATGACCGCACCCGCGGGGCGCGGATCATGCCGCGCAGGCACCACGCCCTTTAGATCCTCCACTTCAGCCGGCAGCTCCGTCGTGTCGGCCAGGCACAGCAGGACCGTGCGGAACCCCCCGTCCAGGTGATGCCGGATGGTCGAGGCGACCTCTACGCCGTCCTCCACGAAGATCAGCGCCATCGGACCAGCCAGCGCGCCCGCATGGCGGCCCAGCACCTCCGCCAATGGCGGCACGGGGCGGCGCGGGACTGGCAGCCCCACAAGGGGCATGGTCTGGGGCGGCAGCGGGCGGTTCATCGTCGCGCAGGTTTCACTACCGAAGTCCGATTTGGCAAGATCCGATCCGTGCCCGCGCCGTCTCTTTGCATCCGGCGGCCATCTGCTGTAGGTAAGCCCGCATTTCCAGCACTCCCGACCAACTGCCCTTCCGTTCTCCGCCCCGAAAGGCCCCGCCATGACGTCCGCGCCCAGGAAGCTCTTCATCAAGACCTACGGCTGCCAGATGAACGTCTACGACAGCGAACGCATGGCCGAGGCGCTGGGCGCAGAAGGCTACATCCCGGCCGAGAGCGCCGAGGATGCCGACATGGTGCTGCTGAACACCTGCCACATCCGCGAGAAGGCCTCGGAAAAGCTTTACTCCGATCTCGGGCGACTGCGGGCCATCAAGACCGCGAACCCCGATCTGAAGATCGGCGTCGCGGGCTGTGTCGCGCAGGCCGAAGGCGAAGAGATCCTGCGCCGGATGCCGCTGGTCGACCTGGTGGTGGGCCCGCAAAGCTACCACCGCCTGCCCGCAATGGCGAAGGCCGCGGTCGAGGGGAAGAAGACCGTCGACACCGACTTCCCGCCCGAGGACAAGTTCGACCACCTGCCCGAACGCCCCGCCACCGGCCGGCCCACGGCCTTCCTGACCGTGCAGGAAGGCTGCGACAAGTTCTGCGCCTTCTGCGTGGTGCCCTACACCCGCGGCGCCGAAGTCAGCCGCCCCGCGACGCGCATCCTTGACGAGGCGCGGAAACTCGTCGATCGCGGCGTGCGCGAAATCACCCTGCTGGGCCAGAACGTCAACGGCTACCACGGCGCGGGTCCCGACGGCGACTGGGGCCTCGGGCGCCTCGTGCGCGAACTGGCGCGGATCGACGGGCTCGCCCGCATCCGCTACACCACCTCTCACCCCAATGACATGACCGACGACCTGATCGCCGCCCATGCCGAAGAACCGAAACTCATGCCCTACCTGCATCTGCCGGTGCAGTCGGGATCGGACAAGATCCTGAAGGCCATGAACCGCCGCCACACGGCGGATGACTACCTGCGCCTGGTCGAACGCATTCGCGCCGCGCGGCCCGACATGATGATGTCGGGCGATTTCATCGTGGGCTTCCCCGGCGAAAGCGATGCCGATTTCCGCGCCACCATGGACCTGATCGCCACGGTCAACTACGGCATGGCCTATTCCTTCAAGTACTCCGCCCGCCCCGGCACCCCGGCGGCCGACCGGACCCCCGTCGATCCGGCCGAGGCCGACGCCCGCCTGCAGGAACTTCAGGCCCTGATCACCCGCCAGCAGCACGCCGCCCAGCAAGCCATGGTCGGGCGCGAGGTCTCGGTCCTGTTCGAAAAACCCGGCCGCCTGCCCGGACAGATGGGCGGCAAGTCCGACTACCTCCACGCGGTCCACGTCCAGGCCCCCGATGCCCGCCCCGGCCAGATCGCGCGCGTCCGCATCACCTCCGCCGCGGCGAACTCGCTTTCCGGCGAATTCCTTCCCTGAAGGCGCCTGCTTTCATCTTGGCCGAAATATCCTCGGGGGGTCCGGGGGGCAGACAGCCCCCCGTCCGCCCTCAGCCTTCCGTGAACCGCACCTTGCCGATATAGGGCAGGTTCCGGTTGCGCTGCGCAAAGTCGATCCCGTATCCCACCACGAATTCGTCCGGGATCACGAAACCTGTCCAATCCGCCTTGATCTCCACCTCGCGTCGGGACGGCTTGTCCAGAAGCGCGCAGGTCATCAGCCGCCGCGGCTCGCGTGATTTCAGCAGCCGCAGGACGTGGCTCAGCGTGAACCCGGTGTCGACGATGTCCTCGACCACCAGCACGTCGCGACCCGCGATCTCGCCGCGCAGGTCCTTCAGGATCCGCACCTCGCGGCTGGAGACAGTGCCGCTGCCGTAGGACGAGGCTTCCAGGAAGTCGACCTCGACCGGCAGGTCGATTTCGCGCACGAGGTCGGCGATGAAGATGAACGAGCCGCGCAACAGCCCGACGACGATCAGCCGGTCGGTCCCGGCGAAGGTCGCGGTGATCTCGCGCGCCAGCGCCTCGACGCGGGCCGCGATCTCCTTGGCCGAGATCATCCTGTCGATCACGTAGGCGCGGTCCGGCATTGCGGGTCCCCTTGCAAATTCGCCAGTCCCGTATGACATGGGGCGGGCTTGACACCAAGGGGGCTCCGATGACCACCCATTCCGATCGCCGCATCCTTCCCTACCGGGCCGCGCAGATGTTCGACCTGGTGGCCGATGTGGCGCGCTATCCGGAATTCCTGCCCTGGACGGCGGCGGCGCGCATCCGTTCCCGCACTCCCTTGCCCGACGCCCGGGGCGAGGTGATGGAGGCCGATCTCGTCATCTCGTTCAAGGTGTTCCGCGAGCGCTTCGGCAGCCGGGTGACGCTTCTGCCCGGCGAAGGCCGGATCCTGACCGAATACATCGACGGCCCCTTCAGGCATCTCCGGTCGGAATGGACCTTCCGCAACCTGCCGGAAGGCGGTTGCGAAGTGGGGTTCAGCGTCGATTTCGAGTTTCGCAATGCGATCCTGCAAGGGGTGATCGGCGTCGTCTTCACCGAAGCCATGCGCCGCATCGTGGGCGCGTTCGAGGCGCGGGCGAAACAGCTGTACGACACCAGCGCCTGACGGCGGGCGTCCCCGTGCCGCAGGGGATGATGTTCTGGTGTTTTCCCCCGATCGCCGCTAAAGGGCGGGTTTCAGGCGGGCGCGGGGTCCGCCGGCGGGACGGCGATGTTTCAGACCCTTCTTCAGGTTGCGCTTGGCGGCGCCCTCGGTTCCGCGGCGCGGTTCCTTGTCAATGTGGGCGCCGGCCGCCTTCTGGGCTTCGGCTTTCCCTGGGGGACGATCATCGTCAATGTCCTGGGATCCTTCGTCATGGGGATGCTGATGGTCTTGCTTCTGGAACGGGGGGCGCGGACGGTGCCGTTCTTCATGACCGGCATTCTGGGCGGTTTCACCACCTTCTCGGCCTTTTCGCTGGATGCGGTGACGCTGTTCCAGCGCGGCACCGCCGGTCTGGCGGGCGCCTATGTCGCGGGATCGGTTCTGGTGGCGCTGGCCGCCCTGGTCGCCGGAATGATGCTGGCACGGAGTTTCGCATGAGTGGGGTTCGCATCCTGACCGTGGGCGAGGCTGAGGGCGAAAGCCGCCTTGACCGGTTCCTGAAGAAGCGTTTCCCGGAAATGACGCAAGGCGCCGTGGAAAAGCTGTGCCGCACCGGGCAGATCCGCGTCGATGGCGGGCGCGTCAAGGCCTCCGACCGGGTCGGTCCGGGGATGCAGGTGCGCGTGCCGCCGCTGCCGAAGGAAACCGCGCCCCGCCCGGCGCGCGAACCCGAGGCGGTCAGCGATGCCGACACCCGCATGATCCAGGCCGCGGTCCTGTGGAAGGACGAACACATCATCGCGCTGAACAAGCCGCCAGGCCTGCCGTCGCAGGGCGGCTCGGGGCAGGGCAGCCGCCATGTCGATGGCCTGACCCGTGCGCTGATGTTCGGCTACAAGGATCGCCCGAAGCTGGTCCACCGGCTGGACAAGGACACGTCGGGCGTGCTGCTGCTGGCCCGCACCGACCGCATCGCGCGCGCGCTGTCCGAGGCGTTCCGGTCCCGCACCACGCGCAAGATCTACTGGGCCGTCGTCGCCGGTGTGCCCAGCCCGAAGATGGGCACGATCCGCTACGGCCTTGTGAAGGCGCCGGGCCGCGGCGGCGGGGGCGAGGGCGAAAAGATGATCGCCATCCACCCGAACAAGGTCGAAACGACCGAGGGCGCGAAACGCGCCACCACGGATTATGCCGTCCTGGATGCGCTGGGCAGCCGGGCGGCCTGGGTCGCGATGGTGCCGGTGACGGGCCGGACGCACCAGCTGCGCGCCCATATGGCGGAACTGGGCCACCCGATCATCGGCGATGGCAAATACGGCGGGTCGGGCCAGGAAAACCTGGGCGACGGCTGGGGCGCGCAACTGGGCGGCGACATCAGCCGCAAGCTGCACCTGCATGCCCGCTCGATCAGCTTCGACCATCCGATCACCGGCAAGCGCATCACCCTGACCGCACCCTTGCCCGACCACATGGCTCGTACCTGGAAGACCTTCGGCTGGTCAGAAGACGACGTGCCCGCCGATCCCTTCGCCGAGGAGTAAGCGGGCGTGGGGAATGATCTGCGGCTGGTGATCTTCGATGTCGACGGCACGCTTGTCGACAGTCAGAACCACATCCAGGCGGCCATGAGCCACGCCTTCGGCGCGCTCCATCTGCCGCCGCCGGCGCTGGACCAGACCCGGTCGATCGTCGGCCTGTCCTTGCCGCAGGCCATCGCGCGGCTGGCGCCCGACCAGACCGAGGCGGTGCAGGCCCGGATCGTCGACAACTACAAGGACAGCTTCGGCGCCAGTCGCATCCACGGCCCCGCGCCGCTGTATCCCGGCGCGGCCGCGGCGCTGGCGGGATTGGCAGGGCGGGACGACCTGCTGCTGGGGGTGGCGACAGGCAAGTCCATGCGCGGGCTGCGGCACCTGCTGGCCGCGCACCGGCTGGAGGGAGTTTTCCAGACGCTCCAGGTGGCCGACAACCACCCGTCCAAGCCGCATCCGGCGATGATCCTGGCGGCGCTGGCCGAAACCGGCGTGGGGGCGGGGCGGGCGATCATGGTGGGCGACACCACCTATGACATGGAAATGGCCCGGGCAGCCGGGGTGCAGGCCATCGGCGTCGGTTGGGGCTATCACCCGCAGGATGCGCTTTGGGCGGCGGGGGCGGCGCGGGTGGTGACGGATTACACCCAGCTTCTGCCCGCGCTTGAGGATCTGTGGAGGACGGCATGAGCGGATGGACAGTCAAGCGGTTCTGGAAGACGGCCGAGGCGATCGACGTCCCCGGCGGCTTCGGCATTGCACTGGACGGGCGGAAGGTCCGCACCCCCGCGAAGGCCGAACTGATCGTCCCCACTCGTGCCCTGGCCGAAGCCATTGCTGGCGAATGGGGCGCGCAGGAAGGCGCTGTCGATCCGGGACAGATGCCGCTGACCCGGGCCGCGAATTCGGCCATCGACAAGGTGATCCCGCTGTTTGACGCCGTGGTGGGCGAAGTGGCCGGTTATGGCGCGACCGACCTGCTGTGCTACCGCGCGCTGGAGCCGGCCGAACTGATCCGGCGTCAGGCGCAGGGATGGGATCCGCTGGTGTTCTGGGCGGCGGCCGTGCTGAAGGCGCCCCTCAACGTCACCTCGGGCGTGATCCCGGTGGACCAACCGGACGCCAGCCTGCTGCGCCTGCGCGGCATGGTCGCGGCGATGTCGCCCTTCGAACTGACCGCGCTGCATGATCTGGTCGCGATCACCGGCTCGCTGCTTCTGGGGCTGGCGGTGACGCAAGGGAACCTGACCGGGGAAGAAGCCTGGGATCTGTCGCGCATCGACGAGGACTGGCAGATCAGCCAGTGGGGCGAGGATGAGGAAGCCGCTGAAATGGCGGCGCGCAAGCGTCTGGCATTGCTGGATTCCTGCCGTTTCCACCAACTCGCGACAGCGCAGGGATAACGCCCCCCGCCCCCACCGCCCGGGCCACATCCGGCCCTGCGACCCTGCGGAAAAGCCTTTCCTGTTGCGGACTTGACGCTTGCGTCGTCTTTGGATCAGACTGATCCCCAGTGGGGACAGGACCTCACCCAATAGGGCAGCGGACGTCACGATCCGCGCGTCACACCCGGCAGAGGTGTGGACTCAGGAAGAGGTATAGCATGAAAAGATCCGTATTCCTTGGCACGGTGGCGGCGGCCGGACTGGTCGCCGGATATGCCGGTGCCGGGACGCTTGACGATGTGAAGGCGCGCGATCAGCTGATCTGCGGGGTGAACATCGGCCTGACCGGCTTCGGCGCACCGGACGCCAACGGCAATTACCAGGGCTTTGACGTGGCGCTGTGCAAGGCATTGGCGGCGGCGATCCTGAAGGACGCGAACAAGGTGAAGTACGTGGGCACCAGCGGCGAGACGCGGTTCACCGCGCTTGCCTCGGGCGAGGTCGACGTGCTGATCCGCAACTCGACCTGGACCTATTCGCGCGACACCGACCTGAAGTTCGATTTTGCCGCCGTCAACTACTACGATGGCCAGGGCTTCATGGTGAAGAAAGAGCTGGGCGTCAGCTCGGCCAAGGAACTGAACGGCGCGACGATCTGCATCCAGACCGGCACCACGACGGAACTGAACCTGGCCGATTACTTCAAGGGCAACAACATGACCTATACCCCCGTCACCATCCAGGACGACGCCGAGGGCCAGCGCCAGTATGTCGCCGGAGGCTGCGACGCCTACACCACCGACGCCTCGGGACTTGCGGCGATCCGCGCCACGCTGCCCGACCGCGACAACCACATCATCCTGCCCGAGATCGTCTCGAAAGAACCTCTGGGTCCGCTGGTGCGCCACGGCGACAACAACTGGGGCGACATCGTCCGCTGGACCTTCTACGCACTGGTCGCCGCCGAGGAATATGGCGTCACATCGGCCAATGTCGAAGAGACAGCAAGCAGCACGCAAAACCCCGAGGTGAAGCGCCTTCTGGGCGTCGAGGGTGACCTGGGCGCGATGATGGGCCTGGACAAGGACTGGGCCAAGCGCGCCATCGCGGCCAGCGGCAACTATGGCGAGATCTTCGAGGCCAACATCGGCGCGGCCACGCCGATCGGTCTGGCGCGGGGCCTGAACGCGCAATGGACGCAAGGCGGCCTGCTTTACGCGCCGCCCTTCCGCTGACCGCTTTCCGGGGCGGGGCCGTCCGACATGGCGCGCCCCGCCCCGGATCGACAGCACGAACAACCGCGGGTGAAGGGGCAACAGACCCCATGCGGGTTCCGGGCCAATCCGGACCTGCACCGCGGGACAGGGGGAAACCACAATGGCGCTTGCTTCCGAGCAAACGAGAGACGCATTCCGTCTGAGCATGCTGGTCTACGACACGCGGTTCCGGTCGTGGACGATCCAGATCGTCGTGCTGGTGCTGGTGGCGCTGGCCTTTTCCTGGCTGGTCCACAACCTGGTGACCAACCTGGCCGCCAAGGGCAAGGACATCGACTTCGGCTTTCTCTGGACCCGGGCCGGCTATGACATCAACCAGCGGCTGGTGGCCTATACGAACGACAGCACCCATGCCCGCGCGCTGCTGATCGGACTGCTGAACACGCTGCTTGTCGCATCGATCGGTTGTGCCCTGGCCACCATTCTGGGCGTTGTGGTGGGCATCCTCAGGTTGTCACGGAACTGGCTGATCGGCCGGCTGATGACCGTCTATGTCGAGGTGTTCCGCAACATCCCTGTGCTGCTGTGGATCCTTCTGGTCTACGTGATACTGACCGAGGTGACGCCTCCCCCCAACGCCTTCAAGGTGGTCGAGGGGAAAGAACCACTGGCGCGCATGTGGCTGGACGGGTCGGTTGCCGTGACGAACCGCGGCACGAACATCCCCGAGCCGCTGTTTTCCCGCAGTCTGGGCAACATCGACCTTGGCATCTTCCTGGTCAGCCTGGACCTGCTGGCCATCATCGCGGTGCTGGCCGGGTCGTTCTTCCTCAACCGTCTGGTGGTCCGCGCGGCGGCCGTCCGGCAAGAGGCTACCGGAATCCGTCCCGCGACCTGGTGGAAGTCGGTGCTGATCTGGGTGCTGCCGGTCGTGGCCCTGCTTTATGCCTTGGGCTTCCACCTGGCCTACCCGGTGTTCAAGGGCTTCAACTTCCAGGGCGGCATACAGGTGCTGCATTCGTTTACCGCGCTTCTGATCGCGCTGACGATCTACACCGGCGCCTTCATCGCCGAAGCCGTGCGCGCGGGCGTGCAGGCCATTTCCCGCGGGCAGACCGAGGCCGCCTATGCGCTGGGCCTGCCCGCGGGCCGGACGATGCGGCTGGTGATCCTGCCGCAGGCGCTGCGGGTCATCATCCCGCCCCTCATCTCGCAATACCTGAACCTGACGAAGAACACCTCGCTTGCCATCGCGGTCAGCTACATGGACCTGCGCGGCACCCTGGGCGGCATCACCCTGAACCAGACCGGGCGCGAACTGGAGGCGATGCTTCTGCTGATGGGGATCTACCTGGTGATCAGCCTGATCATCTCGTCGGTGATGAACATCTACAACAACGCCGTCCGGTTGAAGGAGCGGTGAGATGAGCGAGATCCACGCCCAGACCGTGCCTTTCGTCCGTGAAACGATGCTGCCCCCCTCGGCCCCGCCCCGGTCCGAGGCGGGTGCGGTGCGCTGGCTGCGCGACAACCTCTTTTCCGGGCCGATGAACATCGCGCTGACGGTCCTTGGCCTGATGATCCTTTATGTGGTCTTTCAGGCCGTCCTACCCTGGCTTCTGCACAGCGTCTGGAACGCGACGTCGCTGGGCGAATGCCGCGAGATCGTTGCGCGGACCTGGGGACCGGACGCGTCGGGCGCCTGTTGGGCGATGATCCGCGAACGCTGGCCGCAATACCTGTTCGGCTTCTACCCGGCCGACCTTTACTGGCGGCCGACGCTGGCCTTCGCCCTGTTGTTCGTGGCCCTGGCGCCGGTGCTGTTCTCGGGCGTGCCGCGACCGTTGCTGTGGTTTTCGGCCGTCTATCCGATGCTGGCATTCTGGCTGCTGTGGGGCGGCTCGGTGTGGTGGTGGGTCATGGTGATTGCCGGCCTGGCACTGACCTATGCCGTCTTCCGTCTTGCGGTGCTGCGCCTTGGCGCCATTGTCGCGGGGACGCTGGCGGTGGTTCTGCTGGCGGCCTGGAGCGTTTATGCCGTGGCCCCCCTGTCCGGGCGGCTCGATCAGGTCATTCCGGCCGCCATCACCCCCGTTGCCTCGGACCGGTTCGGCGGCTTTCTTCTGTCCATCACGATCGGCGTCACGGCGATCGGCGGCTCGCTGCCGCTGGGCATCCTCCTGGCGCTGGGGCGGCGGTCGGACATGCCGCTGGTCAAGTCGCTGGCGGTCGGCTTCATCGAGGTGGTCCGGGGCGTGCCGCTGATCACGGTGCTGTTCACAGCCTCGCTTCTTTTGCAGTATTTCCTGCCGCCCCGGGTGCAGTTCGACATCATCCTGCGGGTCATCATCATGGCGACGCTGTTCGCCGCCGCCTATATCGCCGAGGTCATCCGCGGCGGTCTGGCGGCCCTGCCGCGCGGCCAGTACGAGGCGGCGGATTCGCTTGGGATGGATTACTGGCAGGCGCAGCGGCTGATCATCATGCCGCAGGCCCTGAAAATCTCGATCCCGGGCATCGTGTCGTCCTTCATCGGCCTGTTCAAGGACACCACGCTGGTGGCCTTCGTCGCCCTGAACGATCCGTTGAAGGGGATCACGCAGATCGTGCGTTCCGACATCAATTGGAAGGGCATCTACTGGGAGCCCTATGTCTTTGTCGGGGCGATCTTCTTCCTCATCTGCTTCGGCATGTCGCGGTACTCGATGTATCTCGAACGCAGGCTGAAGCGCGACCACCGCTAGGGGGCACCATGTCCGAGGGAACGCAACGCCGGATCGACCGCAGCCAGATGCGGGTCAGCGATGAAATCGCGATCCAGATCACGGCGATGAACAAGTGGTACGGCAATTTCCATGTGCTGCGCGACATCGACCTGACCGTGCACAAGGGCGAAAGGATCGTCGTCTGCGGACCGTCCGGTTCGGGGAAGTCGACGCTGATCCGCTGTATCAACCGGCTGGAAGAGCATCAACAGGGCCGGATCGTCGTCGATGGCACCGAACTGACGAGTGACCTGAAGAACATCGACAAGGTGCGTTCGGATGTCGGAATGGTGTTCCAGCACTTCAACCTGTTCCCGCACCTGACGATCCTGGAAAACTGCACCCTGGCGCCGATCTGGGTGCGCAAGGTGCCGAAGAAAGAGGCCGAGGACACCGCCATGCACTTCCTGCGCAAGGTCAGGATCCCCGAGCAGGCGCACAAGTATCCCGGCCAGTTATCGGGCGGACAGCAGCAGCGGGTCGCCATTGCGCGGTCGCTTTGCATGAAGCCCCGGATCATGCTGTTTGACGAACCGACCAGCGCCCTGGACCCCGAGATGATCAAGGAGGTGCTGGATACGATGATCGAGCTTGCGCAGGAAGGCATGACGATGATCTGCGTCACCCATGAAATGGGCTTTGCCCAGGCGGTGGCAAACCGCGTGGTCTTCATGGACCAAGGCCAGATCGTCGAACAGAATTCCCCGCAGGAGTTCTTCAACCACCCGAAATCCGAGCGGACCAAGCTGTTCCTGAGCCAGATCCTGGGCCACTGATCCGGGCCGGGGGGAGGGGCCTTTTCAGGCCCTTCCTGCGTGCTACATCGCCGCCACATCCGCCGCGGACAGCCGCGGGTGGATCATCGGGCCGAAGTCACCCAGGTTCGAGATCTGGGGGAAAAGCGACAGGAAGTAACCGGACAGTTGCGGGTCCGTCAGTTCGGCCCGCGCCGGCCCTGGATGGAACGCCTCGACCTCGAGCCCGGCGGCGCGCAGCGTGCCGTGACGGCGCAGCGCGATGTGGAACATGGTGACCGGCGCGGCGGGCCGCACCTCGATCACGCTGATGCCATCGACGAAGGCCCGCGCCGGGGCAAAGGCCGTGTCGCTGTGGGCCACGGGCCGGCAGCGTGCATCGCGCAACAGAAGCCGCGCGCGCGGCCCCAGCACCACATCGGTCATCGGGCGGGCCATGCCGAAGGATTCCGCCGTGATCCGCGTCAGCGTCACCGGCTTTGTGTCGCCCGTCCCGCGGGGCGCGAACAGGTTGATCGAGCCGATCCAGGTGATCGGCTCCATCCGCCCCTCCGCGGTCGCGGCGATCATGCCGGGAACCAGATCCTCGACAGCGACCGGCCCGCCTTGGGTGGCGATCAGCGTCCCCCGGGCAAAGGCCGCGGCGGTTTCTTCGAAGTCCGGTGTCGCAGGGGCGATGCGCGTGGCGGCATCGACCTCACCGGTGCTGGTCAGCCAGGAGATGTCGTAGCGCCGCGTCACCAGCGGCGCCCGGACCTGGGCCGGGATGACCGGCGCGGGCGAAGGCGACCAGATCGAGGCGCGGACGATTCCGCCGGAGGGCGGCGTAGCGGTCTGGCGCAGGGGGGGGCGTTGGGCGTTCATCGGTCCTCCTTGCGCGTCAGCGGGCTTGGCGACGCGACGGGGTGACCGCGCGCAGGACAAGGACGGGACGCAGCGTCTTGCGGCGCGCCCAGGGCAGGGGGGGCACCTCGCACCGGGCCTGGTGTCTTGCGGTCTCAATCCAGCGGTTCTGCGAGATCATCTTCGGGCTCCGTCCACTACGGCGCTTTCCGGGGTTCGCCCTGGCGAAACGGATGCGCCGCCCATTCCTCTTTGATCCGGGTATGGTGGCGGAATGAGGCAGGTCTGGGGCAGGCAATGGGTATTTGAGGGGAAGGTCTCGGGCGGTCCTGAGACCGCCGCGGTCAAAGCCGGATGGCCGAGATCAGGCGCCCGTAATCGGCCTCTTTCCTGTGGACGGACCTGCGGTAGGAGAAGAACCGCTCGGGGTCCGAATAGGTGCAATGGCCGGTCCAGGCCGCCTGGCCCACGCCCGCTTCGCGCAGGCGGAAAAGCCCGAAGGAGGGCAGGTCGAAATGCACCCGGTCGCCCGTGCCCCCGGCGAAGAACCGGTCGTAGCCACTGTCCTCGGCCAGGAAGGCATCCATGAATTCGGGCCCCACCTCATAGGCGCGCTGGCTGATCGTCGGGCCGATGATTGCGGTGATCCGTTCCCGGTCGGCCCCCAGCGCTTCCATCGCATCGACCGTGGCTTCCAGAACCCCCGACAGCGCGCCGCGCCAACCGGCGTGGGCCGCGCCGACGACCCCAGCCTGCGGATCGGCAAAAAGCACCGGCTGGCAGTCGGCCGTCAGGACCGCCAGCGCCAGGCCCGGCGTTGCCGTCACCAGCGCATCGGCCCGTGGCAGCGGGCCGGCAATCGGTCCGGTGACGGTGACCACATCGGGCGAATGCACCTGCGACACGCTGACCAGCGCCTCGGGCGCGACCTGCATCGCAGCCGCCACCCGGGCGCGGTTCACCGCAAC
The DNA here is from genome assembly GCA_002356635.1 of Rhodobacteraceae bacterium QY30. Taxonomy (GTDB): domain Bacteria; phylum Pseudomonadota; class Alphaproteobacteria; order Rhodobacterales; family Rhodobacteraceae; genus QY30. The sequence continues at coordinate 2,360,588 of CP023454.1, read as the reverse complement.
CGCATCGGCTTGATCCGACGATCCCGGCCCGCAGTTCAGCCCGTGGAAAATTCCCGACGACGCTCCGCCTGCGCGGGTGAAGAAGCCATGCCGCACGGCGGCAAGATCGGAGTGGGTCAGGGCTGGCACGCTGTGGGACATTCTTCGGTCAGGTTCGGTTCAGGAAACAGGCCAGAGCCCGGCGGGAATCGCGGTGCCGGCCGGATGGCAGCCGATCACCTTGAAGAGGTTTCCCATTTCTTCAGGATGGGTCAAGCGGCGATGCGCGGCGATGTGCGCGCTTTGCGCCGTGCCCGAAAGCCGCGCCGCCAGCGCCTCGGCCCGCGCGGTAATCCCCAGCCGTTCCAGAAACACGCCCTGAGGGATAATGTCCGTCACGGCCACGTCGGCAAGGGACCAGGCCCGGGCAATCGCCTCGAAATCGACGTGGGCGGTCAGGTCCGCCGTGCCGGGGGCTGCGAAGGAATCCGCCGGGGCATGGCCCGACAGCGCCTGGAGCGTGTCGCCCCGCGAATGCCAACCGCCATAGTCGATGACCAGCGCAACACCCCCCTGGGCTCCGATGCGGCGCGCGGCCTCGGCCGCGATGGCGGGGAGGGCGGGGCAAAGCTCGACCACCTCTCCGGGCCGCGTGTCGGACAGGCGGTGGTCCAGTTCCGCGATCGGCGAGGGCGCCGTCAGGCCTGGTGTCAGGCGTCCATCCGTCAGGCCCACCTGCACCTCGCGCCAGCCGGCGGCATCGCGCTGGAACTGCCGGATCGGCAGCGCGTCGAAGAATTCGTTGGCGACCAGGAACAGCGGCCCTTCCGGCAGGTCGGCGATGCTGTCGCGCCATTCCGCCCGTTCACCCGCCAGCGTTTCGGCCTGACGGGCCCTCAGCGTGGCTGACGCCTCGACCAGGATAGGCCGGGCGGCGGCGTGCAGGGCGGGCAGCTTGCGGAAGCTGCGCAGGACATCGGCCATCAGGGTTCCACGCCCCGGGCCCAGCTCGGCCAGGACGAAGTGGCCGGGTTCACCCTGGTCCAGCCAGGCCTGCGCCAGGCAGACACCGATCATCTCGCCGAACATCTGGCTGATTTCGGGGGCGGTGATGAAATCGCCCGCAGCGCCGAAGGGGTCGCGGGTGGAATAGTAGCCGTGGCGCGGGTGAAGAAGGCATTCGGCCATGTAATCCGAGAGCGGCATCGGCCCCTGCGCCGCGATCCGCGCCTTCAGGATCCCGGCCAGCGGCGTCTCTGCCGCGGACATCAGGCGGTGGCCCGTGCCGTGCGGGCGCGAAGCAGGAACCACAGGCCCGCCAGCACCATCGGCAGCGACAGGAGCTGCCCCATGTGAAGCCCCCAGTCCCCGAACGCCAGCACGTTGCCCGCCGGGTCGTCGGCCGAGATGAACTGCGCGTCAGCCTGCCGGAACAGCTCGACGAACATCCGCGACAGGCCATAGCCGATCAGGAACACCCCCATCAGCGTGCCCGGCCGCTTCAGCGCCCCCAGCCGCAGAAGGACCAGAAGCACCAACCCCAGCAGCAGCCCCTCCAGCCCGGCCTCGTAAAGCTGGCTGGGGTGACGGGCGCAGGCCCCTGGCAGCACGCCGGGACAGGTCTGCGCGGCCTCACCGGGGAAGATCACCCCCCAGGGCAGGTCGGTCGGGCGGCCCCAAAGCTCGGCGTTGATGAAATTGGCGATCCGGCCGAGGAACAGTCCCAGCGGCGCCACCACCGCCAGCGCGTCGCCCAGGCTGAGCGGCGCGATGCCGTGGCGGCGGCAGAACCACAGCCCCGCCGCGACGACACCCAGAAAACCGCCGTGGAAAGACATGCCGCCTTCCCAGACCTTCACGATGTCAAGCGGTTGCGACAGGAAATGCGCAAGATCGTAGAAGAGGACATAGCCCAGCCGCCCCCCCAGGATCACGCCCAGGATGATCGCCGTCAGCAGGTCCTCCACCATCTTCGGGGTCATCGGCGCCCGGTCCTGCGGCCAAAGGCGCGGTCGGCGCATCAGCGCCACGACGGCCGCCCAGCCGCCGACCAGCCCGATCAGGTAGGCCAGCGCGTAGAAGCGCAGCGGCAGCCCGCCGCCCCAGGGCAGCGGGATCAGGATCTCGCGCGGGATGTCGGGAAAGGGGATGGCGGCCAGCATGATGTCCTCGGGCGGGCGGAACGGGGGATGGCGTTCTTGGACCCGCTTGGACGGGCGAAGTCAACCTTGCGGTTTCCGGCGCCGTTTCACATATAGGGCAAAACCCTTTTCCCCGAGGAGCGCGCCATGCAGGGGCCGAACCGCCTTTTCGACGATCTGTCCAAGCTGATGACCAATGCCATGGGCGTGGCCCAGGGGGCCCGGACCGAGGCCGAGACCGCCCTCAAGGGCTGGATGGACCGCTGGCTGGCCGACCGCGATTTCGTCACGCGTGAGGAATTCGATGCCGTGCGGGCCATGGCGCAGAAGGCGCGCGAGGAAAATGAGGCGCTGAAAGCACGCATCGACGCGCTTGAAGGGCGTGGTGGCCTGTAACGTCCCGCCTGCGGTTGTCCTTGCCACGGAACTGTGGCAAGAGCATAAGCGACTGAAACCCGAGCAAGAGTCCCGTTCATGACCGATTTCAGCGCGCGCCGCGTGACCATGGTGGACACCCAGGTCCGCCCCAACGATGTGACCAAATTCCCCATCATCGAGGCGATGCTGGCCATCCCGCGCGAGGATTTCGTTCCCGAGACCCTGCGCGAGGCGGCCTATGTCGGCGAAAACCTGGATCTGGGCGGCGGGCGCGTCGTACTGGAGCCGCGGACGCTGGCCAAGATGCTGGATGCGCTGGCACTGGAACCCGGCCAGTCGGTTCTGGATCTGGGCTGCGGGCTTGGCTATTCGACGGCCGTGGTCGGCCGGATGACCGGACGGGTTGTCGGGGTCGAGGAAGACGCCGCCTGGGCGGCCGAGGCGCAGGCGGTCCTGGCAGGGCATGGCGTGACGAATGCCACGGTCCAGTGCGGACCCATCGCCGCCGGCGCGCCCGCGCTTGCGCCCTTCGATGCCATTCTTGTTCAGGGTGCGGCGGAAGTGCTGCCTGAGGCCATCGCAGCGCAACTGAAGGACGGCGGAACGATCGTCTGCCTGTTCATGGAAGGCGCCCTGGGCGTCTGCCGGCTGGGCCGCAAGGCCGATGGTGCGATCGCCTGGCGCAACATCTTCAACGCGACCGCACCGGTGCTGCCGGGATTTGCGCGCAAGGCCGAATTCGTTTTCTGATCCGGCGGGTGCCGTCGAAGCCGGACGCCTGATGACAAGCGTGGCGCAAAGACGCCGCCAATGGCAAGGAAGAGCAGGATGACTGTCACGATCCGTGGATTCATCGCTTGGGCGCGGCGCGCGGGTGTGGTGGTTGTGCTGGCGGCCGCGGCGCTTCCGGCGCGGGCCGAAACGCTGGCCGATGCCCTTGTCTCGGCCTATCGCCACTCGAACCTGCTGGCGCAGAACCGTGCCGTCCTGCGTGCCGCGGACGAAGATGCTGCCGCGGCGATCGCCGCGTTGCGCCCGGTGATCGGCTGGGTGGTGGACAGCGGCTATGCCAAGACCCGGCTGGGCGAGGGGGTTAGCACCTCGCTGGGCCTGACCACGCAGATGACCCTGTTCGACTTCGGGCGCAGCAAGTTCGCCATCGACATCGCGCGGGAAACCGTCTTGGCCACCCGGGAAGCGCTGGTCGGGGTCGAGCAGCAGGTGCTTCTTGCCGCAGTCCAGGCCTATTTCGATGTGAAAAGCGCCAGTGAGAACGTCTCGCTCAACCAGAATTCCGTCCGCGTGATCGGTGAGGCGCTGAAGGCCGCGCAGGACCGTTTCGACGTGGGTGAGGTGACGCGCACCGACGTGTCGCAGGCCGAGGCCCGCCAGGCCGCCGCCCGGGCGCAACTGGTCGCGGCCAGCGGCTCGCTGGCGGTCGCGCGCGAGGCGTACAAGGCCGCGACAGGGCATTATCCGGGCCCCCTGGCCGGCGCGCCGCGCCCGCCTGTCCTGCCCAGGACCCTGGAGGAAGCGCAGGGCATCGCGCAACGCAACCATCCCGCCATCCGCCAGGCGCAGCGTCAGGCAACCGTGGGCGAGCTGCGGATCAGCGCCGCGGTGGCGGAACGGAACCCCTCGCTGGGCTTGCAGGGGCAGGTCGCGGTGGATGACAACGGCCGCGACACCTCGGCCCTGGGGCTTCAGGTGACGGGGCCGATCTACACGGGCGGCAAGCTGGCTTCGGCGCAGCGCAAGGCCATCGCCGGCCGCGATGCTGCCCGCGCGGCGCTGCTTCAGACCAGTGTGAACGTGTCGCAGGCGGTGGGCAATGCCTGGGCCAACATCGCCGTGGCGCGCGCACAGATCACCGCCGTCGAGCAGCAGATCACCGCCGCCCGCGCCGCCTACAACGGCGTGAAGGAAGAGGCGACGCTGGGCGCGCGCACCACGCTGGATGTCCTGGACGCCGAACAGGCGCTTCTGGATGCGGAAAGCAGCCGGGTAGCTGCCGTGAACACATTGCAGGTAGCGAATTATTCACTTCTGGCAGCTATGGGTCTTCTGACGGTAGAACACCTGAACCTTGGGATCCCGACCTATGACCCGGCGGCCTATTACAATGCGGTCAAGAATGCGCCGGTGCACAGCGCGCAAGGCAAGCGTCTGGACAGTGTCCTGCGCGCCATCGGCAAGAACTGATATTAGCAGGCCGGTTGAAGCCGGCCGCGACCCCGCCTACAATCGCGAAATTGATGACTGAGGGCGCGGCTATGTCGGACTCCAATACAAATGTCGAAATCGAGGATGTATTGTCCTCCATCAGGCGACTTGTATCGGAGGACCGGGCCGGGGCCAAAGCCTCCCGTCTGGCCGAACCCGTCGCCCCGGCTCCGATGGTCGAAGCTCCGGTGATGCTGGAGTCGGCGACTGTTACCCAGCTGCAACCGCGCGGTCCGGGCCATGACCGGCCCCGCCTGACCGAGCCGGCGTCGGCCGAAACGCGGGTCGATGCGGCCATCGTGGCGTTGAACGCGGAAACCGGCCCGATCCTTGCGCAGGTCGAAGCGGAAGCCCCGGAACCTGTTGCCGAGCCGGTCCAGGAAGGCGAACTGGTGGACACATCGGATCTGCTGGCGGAGCCCTATCACCAGGCCGGGGCAAGGGGGGCGCAGTTTGTCCTGACGCCGGACTTCCTGGTCGATTCTGCCAGGCCCGCGCCCGAGGCGCAGATTGCCGCTCCTGCGGTGGAGGGCCGTGAGGCGGTAGCCGACATCAGGACGACGGAGGATGGTCCGGTGGCTTCTCCGGTGCAGCCCTCGGCGCGGCCCGACCTGTCGCTGGACGATCTGGTGTCGGGTGATGCGCTTCTTGCGACATTCGGCTCCGTCGGGCCGGTCCCTGCCCGCAGCGGCGCTTGGGACAGCGATGCGCTGTCGGATCTGGCGCCGCGCGCCACGCCGCGCGCCTTTCCCCTGCATCCGTCGCTGGAAGCGACCATCGCCGACCTTGAAATGGCCGTCGCCGCGCAAAGCGAGGAATTCGAGCCTGATCTTGGAGAGGATCTGGAGCCCGACACGGATCTGCCGGGGACACTGACATTCCCCAACGACTTAGCCCCGGTTGCGGCCTTGGAGGCCGGGGATGCGGAGGGTCAGGAAGACCGCGCGGCCCGGCAAGTCGAGGTCGAGGCCGACGATCGGCTGGAGTGGGAGGCGCTTGAGGCCCGTTTCGAAGCGGCGTTGCCGATGCGGCGCCATCGCTTCCATCTGAACGTGCAGGAAACGCCCGCCCCGGCTGGCTATGTCGGCATCAACGATGCCTTCCCGGCCGAGGAAGCGTTTGAGGATGGCGCCACGGACGGTGGATTTGATGAAGCGGGGGCATCCACTGGCGACTTCGGTCCAGAACACGACCATGACGTGCGCAGGGAGGCTGTTTCCGACGCCGCTGCCGATCCGGCCCCCTTCGGCGCGGCCGTGGCGGACGTGACCGCCTACGGTGACGACTTCGCCGATCTGGCAATGACCGGGCCAGCGGTGGATCTTGACCAGGCCAGCGACGAAGCACTGCTTGGACTGGGTGATGCGATCGACGCGCCGCAGATCGCGCTGGAAGGCGATCCTTTGATCCGCGCCGAAAGCGCTTGGGAAACAACGCCTTCGGTGGACAAGGCTGCAGATGACGGGGATTCGACCGGCGTGGCCACCCCGGCGCGGCGCATCTTCATCGCGCCGCGGGTCGATGTGCCGACCGACGCGCCGGTGGTGGACAAAGCGCTGGCCGAGTCGGCTCCTTTTGACGCTGACGAGGTTCAGGCCCTGGCCGGTGTGGTGACGGCTGCGGTATCCGATGCGCTGGCGGAGGAACTTGCGCCCCTGGCCGAGGACGGGCCATTGCCGACGGTGCAGGTGGGGCGTGCATCCCCGGCTTTGTCTACGGCACCCGATCCTTGGCAGGTCAACCCGGCGCCCGAGCCTGGTACTGCGGCGGGTGCCATCCCGTCCATGGATCCCGAGGCGCTGCGTAGTCTGGTGCTGGAACTGATCCGCCAGGAATTGCAGGGCCCGCTGGGGGAACGCATCACCCGCAACGTGCGAAAGCTGGTCCGTCGTGAAATCAGCCGCGCGCTGGAAAATCGCGATCTGGACTGAGCAGCGGTAAACCGGGCAACCGGGAACCTGCTCGTTTCTGTGCCCGGGCAACCGCAGACCAACTGCGCGAGAACGGCCGCAGCACCGGGGGGCAGCAACGGATGCTGCCCAAACGTCATGAAAAACGAAAAACGCGCCCATCGGGGCGCGTTTTTCGTTTTGGGAACCGGTCCTGCGACAGTGGCAGGCCTGTCTCAGGCGGCCTCGGCCTCTTCTGCGGCATGGCGGCGTTCGCTTTCCTCGCGCGACAGCGCGACTGAGGTGCGTATGCCCTTCGAGACGAATTCCATCAGACCCTTCACCACCCGCTCATTCGGGTCGATCCCGGCACAGGACAGCACCTCGCGACCATCGCGCGACCGGGCCCAGCGGGCGATCTGATCCGGGCCGTTGCCATATTTCTTGTCATCGGCAATCGCATCATCAAGGGCAGCCAGAACGACCGCCGCGAACAGCTTCCGCGACCGTTGACCTTGCTCGTAGTTGAATGCGGTTCCGTCAACGTAATCGCGCATGTTTTCGTCCTGCTTATTGATCTTGCGTTTCCGGGTCTGGCCTGAATAGGCCCTTTGCCCCCTGATTCGGTATGGTCCTATGCGAATGACTGCTATGCGTCTGATGCAACTGTCGTCCGCGTCGACCACATCATCTAGTCGGCTTGTCATGCCACCGCTGGCCATATATAGGAGCAGCCAACTTACGTTCAACCTTTTGTCAAGGTTTTGTCAAATGCCCAAGATCAACGGTAACGAAATCCGCCCCGGCAATGTGCTGGAGCATGACGGCGGCCTTTGGGCTGCCGTGAAGGTCAATCACGTGAAGCCCGGGAAGGGCGGCGCCTTCGCCCAGGTCGAGCTGAAAAACCTGCGCGACGGCCGCAAGCTGAACGAGCGCTTCCGCTCGGAAGACAAGGTCGAACAGGTCCGGCTGGAACAGAAGGACCAGCAGTTCCTTTATGAAACCGACGGCCGCCTGGTGTTCATGGACGCCGAAACCTTCGAGCAGATCGAAGTCGATGCCGAACTTCTGGGCGAGCGCCGTCCCTTCCTGCAGGATGGCATGACCGCCACCGTCGAATATTACGGCGACGAGGCGCTGTCGGTGCAGCTGCCGCAGAAGGTGAAATGCAAGGTGGTCGAGACCGAGCCGGTCGTGAAGGGCCAGACGGCTGCCAACAGCTACAAGCCGGCAATCCTGGACAACGGCGTGCGGATCATGGTTCCGCCCTTCATCGGCCAGGACGAAGATATCTGGGTGCACACGGAATTCATGGAATATTCCGAACGCGCCTGAGGCTTCGGATTTTCAAGCAAGCGGCGGTTCATCGGGGATGAGCCGCCGTTTTGCGTTCACCTTCGCCATGATGCCCTGACGCACCCGTTCAAGCGGGCGATCGACCAGCACGAAGAACGCCGCCGACAGCACAAGGCTCAGCACGATCAGGGCCAATTTCGTGACCGGCCCGAAGTCCCGGCCCAGCAGGTGACCTGCGGCAATGATCAGCGGGTAGTGGACAAGATACAGCGCGTAGGAAAAGTCCCCCATCAGCCGATCCAGACCGCGGCTGCGGCACTGGATGGTCCACAGGACGAAGGGCGCCAGGGCCAAGGACAGCACCACCGCGATCGGGATCACCGGAGAGTCGGACGGGGTGTAGATGACTGCGCCGCGGGTGGCGGGGAACAGCAGCGCCCCGCCGCAGGCGGCGGCAAACACGATGACAGAGCCAAGCGCCCAGGTCCGTCCGGCCCTGAGCCGCCCCAGGTGCATGGCCATCCCGGCGACAAAGGCCGGAAGCGCGACAAAGACCAGCGAAATGCCCGTTTGCCGTTCCAGACTGATCGCCGCAAGCCACAGCACCACCGTTACCGCGGCTGTCCACACGGGCGGCACCGCGGCGACCAATGGCAGAAGCAGTGGCATCAGCAGGTAGAACTGCAATTCCAGGTCCAGAGACCAGGAAATTCCCAGCGGGTCGAGGTTGTGTGTCGAGATGCCCAGAAGCGGCAGGGCCCACCAGTGCGCGGGGTCGCGCTCAAGCCCGATGGCCGCATAAAGCGCCATGGCAATGAGGATCGCAGCAACGAAGGGCAACCAGACCCGCAGGACCCGCGACAGGTAGAAACGGAAGACCGGTGCATCGCCCTGGCGATAGTCCTGGTCATAAAGGCGGGTGACCCAATACCCGCTGAGCATGAAGAAGACCGCCACCGCCACCAGCCCAAGCCTGAGACTGGACAGGTGCTGGACGACGACGACAAGCGAAAGCAGAAGACGCAGTGCACCCGGTCCCCAACCCATGATCCAACCTCCCGGGGAACGGTGCACCACCGCGCCACAACTGCCACACCTGCACCCCGGACGGGGGCCACGGTCAGATTTCTAGGTGTCGCGGATGGTATCGACAAGGTTGAAGGGCCGCGCCGCGGCGGATCGCTTCAGGACTGCGGCATCCGGGCATCGAGGGTGACGCGCGCCGAACCGGCGGACATTTCGCCGTCGGCGCGATCCAGACGCAGGAAGGCGATGGCCCGGTCTCCGGCGCGGGTGTGCAGAACGCCCGCCGGCTTGCCCTCGGCCGTGGTGATCTCGGTTCCCGGTTCGGCTTCGCCCGTGACGTGGACGCGGAACAGGCCCTTCTTCAGGTCGGTCTTGTGCTTCATGCGGGCGGTTACTTCCTGACCGACATAGCAACCCTTGCGGAAATCGACCCCGTGCAGCCGCTCGAACCCCGACTCCAGGATGTAGCTTTCATCGGGGCGCAGCTCGACCCCGGTCTCGGGGATCACGTGTTCGACGCGCAGCGCCGTCCAGTCGATGGCGGACGGATCGCAGGTTTCGGGAGCAGGGCCATATGACCGCCAGCCCAAAGCGGCATGACGCGGGTCTTGCACCGACCCGGCAGGCGCGGGGCCCAGTCCGCGGCAGACGATCCAGTCGGTCTTTTCGATGCTGACGTCGGCGCGCAGGCGATACATCGACAGGCGCCGCAACAGCCCCTCTGCCAGATCGGCCCGCACGTCCAGCAGGATGGACTCGGGTGCGGGGACCAGAAGGAAGTCGGCCAGATACTTGCCCTGCGGCGTCAGCAGCGCGGCATAGACGGCGCCATTCGTGAGCCTGCGCACGTCGTTGGTCACAAGACCCTGGAGAAAGCTTTCGCGGTCTGTCCCGCTGATGCGCAGCACGGCGCGGTTCCGGTCGATTTCCCCCGCCATGTCGTCCCCCTGTCCAGCGATCTTGCCGCCGACATATAAGAACGGCAGCGCGGCAACCTCAATGCCCCGGACGGCGCAAGGGCGCTATTCGGTGAACTGCAAGGCGCAAAGCCGGGCGTAGGCGCCGCCCGCAGCCAGAAGCGCGTCGTGGGTGCCTTCCTCGATGACGCGGCCGTGGTCCATGACGATGATCTTGTCGGCATTGCGGACCGTGGCCAGCCGGTGTGCGATCACCAGTGTCGTGCGGCCGGCGGACAGGGTTTCCAGGGCTTCCTGTACCAGCCGTTCGCTTCGCGCATCCAGCGCCGAGGTCGCCTCGTCCAGAAGCAGGATCGGCCGGTCACGCAGCAGCGCGCGGGCAATGGCAACGCGCTGGCGCTGGCCACCGGACAGCGACGATCCGCGCGGACCCACGCGCGTGTCCGAACCGCCTGGAAGCGCGTCCACGAATTCACTGACATGGGCCGCGTCCATCGCCTGGCGCAAGGTCGCCGCGTCAAGATCGGCGCGGCCGGGTGCGATGTTTTCCCGGATGGTTTCGTCAAACAGGGTCGAATCCTGCGTCACCACCGAAAACAGATCCCGCAAGGTCGCAAGCGTCAGCCTGCGTACGTCGGTACCACCCACCGTGATGGAGCCCCTGTCCGCGTCGATCAAACGGGTCAGCAGGTTGAAGACGGTGGACTTCCCCGCGCCCGACGCGCCGACCAGTGCGGTGGTCTGCCCGGCTTCGGCCCGGAAGGACAGGCCGCGCAGGGCGGGATGGCTGCCGAAGCTGAGCCAGACATCCCGGAACTCGACACTCATCGCAGCAGGGGCGCGCGTCTCGTGCCCGTCGGTGACCGAGGGCTGCGTGTCCTTGAGGCCGTAAAGCCGCGCCAGGCTGGCCGCGGCCACCTGCCAGCTGCCTGCAATGTCGCCCAGGCGGCGGAGCGGCTGGAAGGTCAGCGACATCGCGGTGAAGAAGGCCATGAAGTCGCCCACTGTCCGTTCGCCCGAGGCGATCTCGCGTCCTCCAAGCACCAGCACCAGAAAGAAGCCAAGCCCGGTCACGATGTCGATGAGCGCCGGAACCGTGGCGCGGCTGGCGGCCGATTTCACCTCGGCCCGGACGATCGACCGGACCACGCGGGAAAAGCGCCCCAGCTGGTAGTCCTCAAGCCCGTTCAGCTTCACGGCGGTGATGCCGTGAAAGATCTCGTCCAGCCGGGTGGCGCGGGTGGCCGCCTGCGTGCGCACCTGATCGGCCTTGCGCCGGACGTACCGCTGAACCAGCACCGTTGGCAGGATGAGCAGCGGCGCGCCCAGCGTCGCGGCAAGGGTCCAGCGCCAGTCGATGCCGACCGCCACGCCGAACAGCGCGACCAGCGAAATCAGGTCGCGCCCGATCCCGGTGATCAGCAGGCTCCAGACCCCTTGCACGGCGGCGGTGTCGCCCTGCACCCGCTCGATCAGGGCGCCGGGAGGGTTCTTGTGCCAGAACTGGCCGTCCAGCGACAACAGATGCCCTACCAGATCGATCTGCATCTGGCTGGACGTGGCCTGCGCCACCCGTGTCAGAAGTGCGCGGTTCAGGATCGTCGTCAGCGCCCGCACCAGAAACAAGAGGAAGATCAGCCCGCCGACCCACCAGACGGCATCGCTGTCGCCGCCAATGAAGACGCGGTCGAACAGCGGCTTCAGCATCCACGACAGGACGCCCAGAGAGCCGCCTTCGACGCTCATCAGCAGGAAGGCCGCAGCCATCCGCCATTTGTGGGCGGACAGATAGTCGCGCCAGAACCGGGGAAACAGTCTTGGGGATCCCGGGCGGGGCAGGGCGGCGGCGGGGGATGCGTTCACGGGAACCGGGGCGTCTGTTTGCGATGGTTCCCTGCCTATCCCGAAGCGACTGGTCCCACAAGCGCCCGTGGATTTGCGGCCCGTGCCCCGTTGACGCAAGGCAGGCCCGGTCCTAGGCATCGGTGCAGAGGTCTTCCCCGGATGTGTTGACAGGAGTCGCCATGAGCCTTGCCCAAGGACGTTCCTATCTGGCCATCCCCGGACCTTCTGTCATGCCCGACCGGGTTCTGGCCGCGATGATGCGGCCCGCACCCAACATCTATGACGGACCGCTGCACGGCCTGACCCATTCGGTCTTGGCGGACCTGCGCCGGGTCGCCCGCACCACGGGGCATGTCGCCATCTACATCGGCAACGGCCATGCCGGGTGGGAGGCGGCGATTGCCAACCTTTTTTCGCGCGGCGACCGGGCGCTGGTGGTCACCACCGGAAATTTCGGACTGGGCTGGGCCGAGGCGGCGCGGCGGATGGGCGTCCTCGTCGAGGCGCTGGATTGCGGCCGTCAGGCGGCGGCCGACCCCGAGCGGATCGCGGCGGCCTTGCGTGCGGACACCGGTGCCGCGATCCGCGCGGTGCTGGTCACGCATACCGACACGGCCAGTTCCGTGCGCAACGACATCGCCGCGATCCGGGCCGCGATCGACAAGGTGGGGCATCCGGCGCTCCTGGCTGTCGACGCCATCGCCAGCCTGGGCTGCGATCCGATGAGAATGGACGATTGGGGCGTCGACGTGCTGATCGCGGCCAGCCAGAAGGGCCTGATGGTGCCGCCGGGCCTGGCGTTCCTCTGGGCCTCGGACCGGGCGGTGCGGCTGTCGCAGAGCGCGGACCTCCGGACGCCCTACTGGGACTGGACGCCGCGCTTTTTCGGGCCGGATTACTGGCAGCTGTTCTGCGGCACCGCGCCGACACATCACCTGTTTGCGCTGCGCGAGGCGCTGACGATGATCCTGGAGGACGAAGGGCTGGATCATGCCTGGGACCGGCACGCCCGGCTGGCCCGCGCCGTCTGGGCGGCTTTCGGCGCCTGGGGGCAGGGAGGGGACATCGGCCTGAACGTGGCCGATCCCGCCATGCGCGGCCATTCCGTCACCGCCGCGCGCATGGGCGGCGGCGCGGCGGGCCGCCTGCGCGCCTGGACCGAGGCCGAGGCAGGCGTGACGCTGGGCATCGGTCTGGGGATGGCGCTGCCGTCCGAACCGGCCTATGGCGACTTCCTGCGCGTGGCCCATATGGGCCATGTCAACGCGCACATGACGCTGGGCGTCCTGTCGGTGATCGAGGCGGGGCTGACGGCGCTGGACATCCCGCACGGCCGTGGCGCGATCGAGGCTGCCGTGGCGGCCCTTGCCTGACGGCGGACCCCGGGATCAGTGGCCGTTCCTGGCCAGCCATTCCTTCATCCAGGAAATCTCGCTTTCCTGGGCGGCGATGACCGCCTCGGCCAGCCGGCGCACCTCGGGATCCTTGCCGTGCTCCAGCACGACCTTCGCCATGGCCACCGCGCCTTCGTGGTGCGGAATCATGCCGTTGATGAAATCCACGTCCGCATCGCCGGTATAGGGGGTGACCATCGACTTGTGCATCTGGTCGGCGGCCGACTGGAACGCCAGGGTCGAGGGGGCGGCCGCGGCTTCGGGCGTCAGCGCCATCTGTTCCGTGGCCGTGGTGCCGTGATCCATGCCCGCGTGGTTCATGGCCGTGGTATCGGCGCTGCTTTGCGCAAAGGCGGCCAGACCCAGCGCAAGACTGGCGGCGGACAGCAGGACGATGGGGGTCTTCATGGCTATGCTCCTGTGATTGGCCGTCTTTTCGACCGATCCGGCAGCGGTTGGCAAGTCACGCTTTCATGAAGGACGGGATCGGCGCGCTTCTGCCAGCGCCTCTGGCAGGGCTGCCTCCAGCAGGTCCAGCATCGCGGGCGTCCCGCAGCTGATGCGGATCGCCCGGTTCTGCGGCGCGACAAAGGGCATCCGCACGAAGATGTCGCGTTCGATCAACCCGTCCAGCACGGCGCGGGACAACCGGGCATCGCCGCCGCAGTCGACGGCGACGAAGTTGGTCGCCGAGGGCAGCGGGGTCAGGCCCTGCGCGCGGGCCAGAGCCGCGATGCGATCCCGCGCCCCGGCCACCTGGGCGCGGACCCGGGCAAGCCAGTCCTGATCCGCCAGCGCGGCCAATGCACCAGCCTGCGAAATGCGCGACATCCCGAAATGGTTGCGGATCTTGTCGAACGCCCGCGCCAGCGGCGCCGCACAGATGGCGTAGCCCACTCGCGCCCCGGCCATGCCGTAGCCCTTCGAGAAGGTCCGCATCCGGATCACCCGCGGGTCGTCCGCATCCAGCCGCGGCGCGGTGCCGTCGGGCGCCAGTTCGATATAGGCCTCATCCAGGACCAGAAGGCAGCCCTCGGGAACCCGGGCCACCATCCCCGAGACCGTTTCGGCCGGATGCCAGCTGCCCATCGGATTGTCGGGGTTGGCGAAGTAGAGAAGTTTCGCGCGCCGGTGGGCAGCCGCGGCCAGAAGTGCGTCAATGTCTTCGTGATCGTCGCGGTAGGGCACCTTGTGAAGTGTGCCACCAAATCCCGCGACGTGGAAGGCGAAGGTCGGATAGCCCCCGTCCGAGGTGACGACCGGATCGCCCGGACCCACGGTCAGCCGCACCAGATAGCCCAGGAGCCCGTCGATGCCCTCGCCCACGACGATGTTGTCGGGCCGACATCCGTGATGCTGGGCCAGCGCGGCCTTCAGGTCATGGTTTTCCGGATCGCCATACATCCAGACCTCGGCCGCGGCGGCCTGCATGGCGGCGACCGCCCGGGGCGAGGGGCCGAAGGCGTTTTCATTCGCGCCAAGTCGTGCGGCAAAGGCGCGACCGCGGCTGCGTTCCTGCGCTTCCGGCCCCACGAAGGGAACGGTGGAGGGGAGGCTGGTGGCAAGCGGGGTGAAGATCGGACCGGACATGCGCCGATGTGACCTTGAAACTCTTCGCCGGGCAAGGAATTTTAGCGCAAACGGCAAGCGGCGCGGGGCATCTGGCAGGCGATCATGGAACACCGGTCCACCTATGCGCCGTTTCGCAACCCGACCTTCCGCAACCTCTGGTCGGCCACGCTGGCCTCGAACCTGGGCGGGCTGATCCAGACGGTGGGCGCAGGCTGGCTGATGACCAGCCTGACATCGCAGCAAAGCCTTGTGGCGCTGGTGCAGGCGTCGAACACCCTGCCGATCATGGTCTTTTCCCTGATCGCGGGGGCCTTGGCCGACAGCTTCAATCGCCGCCGGATCCTGCTGGTCGCGCAGGTCTTCATGCTGGCGATTTCGGTCCTGCTGACCGTCTTTGCCTGGCAGGGCTGGCTGACGCCCTGGACGCTTCTGGCCTTCACCTTCCTGATCGGCTGCGGCACGGCGCTTTACAACCCGTCCTGGCAGGCGTCGATGGGCGACATCGTCGCGCGCGCGGACCTGCCGAATGCGGTCAGCCTGAACAGCATGGGCTTCAACCTGATGCGCAGCGTCGGCCCTGCAATCGGCGGCTTCATCGTGGCGGCGGGCGGCGCGGCCATGGCCTTTGCCGCCAACGCCATCAGCTATGTGCCGCTGATCCTGGCGCTGTTCGCCTGGCGGCCCGTCTACCCCGAGGACACCTTGCCGCGCGAACCCCTGCACCGGGCCTTGGGCGCGGGCTTGCGCTATGTCGCCATGTCGCCGGCGCTGCTTCGGGTGATGCTGCGCGGTGCGCTGTTCGGCTTTGCCGCCTGCGCGGTTCTGGCGCTGATGCCCACGCTGGCACGCGACATCCTGAAGGGCACGGCCGTGACCTATGGCGTGATGCTCGGGGCCTTCGGCTTTGGCGCGATCGTCGGAGCGTCGCTGAACGGGCACTTGCGGGCACGGCTGAAGAACGAAAGCATCGTGCAGGCCGCATCGCTTGCCTTCGCGCTGGGGCTGGTCACGCTGGGGCTCAGCAAGGTCCTGATCCTCAGCGTCGTGGCGCTTCTGGCTTGCGGGGTTGCCTGGGTGATGACGCTGTCGCTGTTCAACGTGTCGGTGCAGCTTGCCACGCCGCGCTGGGTGGTGGGGCGCGCCCTGTCCTTCTACCAGATGGCAACCTTCGGCGGCATGGCGACGGGCAGCTGGATCTGGGGGATGCTGGCTGACCAGTGGGGCACCGACCGGGCGCTGATTGCGGCCGGAACGATGCTTGGCCTGGGTGTTCTGATCGGGCGGTGGTTGCCGATGCCCGATTTCTCGGACCTCGACCTGGATCCCAGCGGCCGGTTTACCGAACCGGCCCTGCGGCTGGAGTTGCGCGACCGCAGCGGACCGATCCTGATCATGATCGACTATTGCATCGCGCAAGAGGACGTGGGGGCCTTCCTGTCGGTCATGCAGGACCGCCGCCGCATCCGCATCCGGGACGGCGCGCGGCAATGGTCGCTTCTCAGAGACCTGGAAAATCCCGAGCAGTGGATCGAAAGCTACCATGTCCCGACATGGGTGGACTACATCCGCCACCAGCAGCGCCGCACGAAGGCCGATCTTGAAGTGACCGAACGGATCCTGGCCCTGCACCGCGGTCCGGGGCTGCCGCTGGTGCATCGCATGATTGAACGCCAGACGGTGCCCCTGCGCGACGACATGCCCCTGAAGCCGCTTCCCGAGGTGTGAGGCTAATTCAATCCGCTATCCACAGCTTCGGCCAGTTCGGGGTGCATGACCCAGACAAAACTCCCATCGGGGCGCGGCTCCGTCGATTGCGAACAGGAGCGTCGGAATTTCCCTGTCTTTCTGGATCGACGACCTTGGAACCGGGACAGACAGGTATTCCGCCACCGCCCGCGCAAGTTTTCCATAATGCAGGTTTGCGGTTTCGTATCCCTGATAGCCCCCCGCCTGTGCAAGCTCTCCGGCTGTCAGACCTCGCGCACCCGCCGATCGGTGCGCCTTTAACATGGTGCGCAGCTCGTCGGTGATCTTCATGACCGACAGAGCTTCCAGGAACTCGTCGGGGGTCGGTACTTCCGCCTGATGCTCGGGCAAGGGCCGACGCGCCTTGCGGCGAAGACGGTCCTTATCGTCCAGCGCCGACTTCAAGGCTGCAATCGCGGCATCAAGGTTCGTGCCGCCGCACTCCAGTACGCTTCCCTTGGCGCCGGGCAGGAACGCCCGCGCAACGAAGCGTTCGTTCAGTTTGCCCGCCCGGATCGTATGGCGGCCATGAGTGAGAACAGTGACGGAGGAGACCATCAGTCCATCTCCGCCAGACGTTTCAGCGCCACGTCGATTCGGGCGATTTCCTCGTCGCCTTCGGCCAGCTTTTCGCGGGCTTCCTCGATCACCTCTTCGGCAGCATTGGCGATGAAGCGCGGATTATCGAGCCGCCCGCGCAGACCGCCCATGTCCTTCGCCAGCTTGTCGCGTGCCTTTGTCAGCCGTGCCTTTTCGGCGGCCACGTCGATCACGCCTTCCAGCGGCAGCGCGAAGGACGCCCCCGGCGCGGCGATGCTGATCGAACCTTTGGGTGCAGGGCCTTCGCTCAGGCTTTCGATCCGCGCCAGACGCAGGATCATCGGTTCGTTCCCCGCCCAGGCGGCGCGGGCGGCGGCGTCGGCCTCGGTCAGGACCATCGGCAGTTTCAGCCCCACCGGCACGCCCATCTGCGCGCGGGCAGAGCGGATTTCCTCGATCAGGCCGATGACCCAGTTCATTTCGCGGTCGGCCTCGGCATCGATCAGTTCGGCGCCGTAGGTCGGCCAGTCACCATGAACCAGCATCTTTTGCCGCGTGCCGGTCAGCGCCCAAAGCTCTTCGGTGACGAAGGGCATGATCGGATGCAGAAGCAGATAGCACTGATCCAGCACCCAGCGCATCGTGGCGCGCGTCTCGGCGGCGTGGTCGCCATCGAACAGCGGCTTGGCGAATTCCACGTACCAGTCGCAGACCTTGCCCCAGACAAAGGCGTAAAGGGTGTTGGCCGCATCGTTGAAGCGGTAGTTCGACAGCGCCTCATCCACGGCGATGCGGGCGCGGGCGACTTCGCCGATGATCCAGCGGTTGATGGTGTGCGTGGGGGTGGGGATGCCCGCCGCCGCCGGGCCTTCGAAGACGCCGTTCATTTCCGCGAACCGCGTGGCGTTCCAGATCTTCGTTCCGAAGTTGCGGTAGCCCGCGATCCGCGCCGGCGACAGTTTCAGATCGCGCCCCATGGCGGCCATCGCCGTCAGGGTGAAGCGCACCGCGTCGGCGCCGTATTCGTCGATCAGCTCCAGCGGGTCCAGCACGTTGCCCAGGGATTTCGACATCTTCTTGCCCTTCTCGTCGCGGACAAGGGCGTGGACATAGACGGTGTGGAACGGCACCTGATCGACCACCGCAAGCTGCATCATCATCATCCGGGCGACCCAGAAGAAGATGATGTCAAACCCGGTGATCAGCACGTCGGTCGGGAAATACTTGCGCAGTTCCGCGGTGTCATTGGGCCAGCCAAGCGTGCCGATGGGCCAAAGGCCGGAGGAAAACCAGGTGTCCAGCACATCCGGGTCGCGCCAGACCGGGTAGACCAGATGCAGCGGGTCCTGATCGACGGCATAGAGCGCAAGCCCTTCGGCCAGACGCTCCATCGCTTCGTGCTTGTCGGCGACTTCGATGATCCGGGCGTGGGCGACGGGGCCGGGGGTATCGGCGATTTCATCGCGGAAGCCCTCGATCACCTCGTCGAAGGACGCCGCCGACCGGAACACCTCTCCGGGTTGGATCAGGCCGTCCACGAACAGCTTCAGCACGTCGACCTCGTCCAGATCGCCGTCCTCCCCGATCGGGGCTTCGTAGTTCAGGTCGAACCCATACCAGACCGGGATCTGGTGGCCCCACCACAACTGGCGGGAAATGCACCAGGGTTCGATGTTTTCCAGCCAGTGGAAATAAGTCTTGGCATCGCGCTCGGGCAGGATGCGGGTGTAGCCTGCCTTCGGATCGAAGGTGCCCGCCTCTTGCGCGGCCATGCCCTGGCGCACGGCGTCCAGTGCCGGGCCGACGATCTGCGCAGTGTCGACGAACCATTGGTCGGTCAGCATCGGTTCGATCACCACCTTCGAGCGGTCGCCGAAGGGCTGCATGATCGGTTTCGCCTCGACGAAGGGCACCCGTTCCAGATGTTCGGCGCCGGTTTCCTTGTCGATGGACTTCTTCAGGATGGTGACCGCCAGGCCCTCGGCCGTCACCTCCTCGACCACGCGCTTGCGGGCCTCATACCGATCAAGCCCCCGCAGGTCTTCGGGGACCAGGTTGATGTCGGACACGTCTTCCAACGGGCGTTCGCCGCGGGCGATCTCCCCGGCGATGGTGGCGCTTTCCTCGTAGGACAGGCCATCCGTGCGCATCCGCGCCTTGCTGTCCAGCAGCACATACAGCGGGATGCCGTTGCGCTGCGCCACACCGTAGTCGTTGAAGTCATGCGCGCCGGTGATCTTGACCGCGCCAGATCCGAAGGTCGGGTCGGGGTATTCGTCGGTGATGATCGGGATCAGCCGGCGATGTTCCTTGGGCCCGACCGGGATTTCGCAAAGTTTTCCGACGATTGGCGCGTAGCGTTCATCCGACGGGTGAACCGCCACGGCCCCGTCGCCCAGCATGGTTTCCGGCCGGGTGGTCGCGATCGAGATATAGTCCCGCGTCTCGCGCAGCGTCACGTTCCCGTCCGCGTCCTTTTCGACGTATTCGTAGGTTTCGCCACCCGCCAGCGGGTATTTGAAGTGCCACATATGGCCCTGAACCTCGGTCTGTTCGACCTCCAGATCCGAGATGGCAGTTTCGAAATGCGGGTCCCAGTTCACCAACCGCTTGCCGCGGTAAATGTAGCCTTTGTGAAAGAGATCGACGAAAACCTTCAGCACGGCCTTCTGAAAATGTTCGTCCATTGTAAAGGCGTTGCGCGACCAGTCGCAGGACGCACCCAGCCGTTGCAGCTGGTTGATGATCGTGTCGCCGGA
Organism: Rhodobacteraceae bacterium QY30; assembly: GCA_002356635.1. Taxonomy (GTDB): domain Bacteria; phylum Pseudomonadota; class Alphaproteobacteria; order Rhodobacterales; family Rhodobacteraceae; genus QY30. The sequence goes on along the minus strand of CP023454.1, from coordinate 2,340,883 downwards.
TTTGCCCTTCCAGTCCCAGACCTTGCCCAGGAAGGCCTCGCGTCCCAGTTCCCGCCGCGACGGCTGCTGGTTCCGGGCAAGTTCCCGTTCCACCACCATCTGCGTGGCGATGCCCGCATGGTCTTGCCCCGGCTGCCACAGCGTGTCGAACCCGCGCATCCGGTGCCAGCGCACCAGGATGTCCTGCAAGGTGTTGTTGAAGGCATGGCCCATGTGCAGGCTGCCGGTGACGTTCGGCGGCGGGATCATGATACAGAACGTCTCGGACCGGCGGGCATTGGCGCCGGCGGCAAAGGCATTGGCGTCGATCCACTGGCGGGACAGCCGGGCCTCGGCCTCGGCTGCATTGAACGTCTTTTCCATCGGCATGGCGGTCTTCCCCTGTCTTTCGTCCCCAATTAACGGCTTGGGGCCGAAAGGCCAAGGAGGGACTCACTTCGGGCCGACCACCGCGAATTCGGCCCCTTGCGGATCGCGCGCCGAAACGATCCAGGCGCCGCCCGGAACCTCGGACGGCCCGTGCAGGACTGTACCGCCTGCGGCCGTGATCCGCGATACCGCGGTTTCCGCGCCAGAGGTGCCGAAGTAGGGGATCCAGATCGGTGCCGGCGCCTGACCCAAGGGCATCATGCCGCCGATGTCGCGGCCGTCGTGCGAAAACAGCTGGTAGGTTCCCATCTCGCCCATGTCCATCGCCGTGCTGGCCTTCCAGCCGAAGATGCGGCCGTAGAATTCCAGCGCCGCCTTGGGGTCAGTCGTCGAAAGCTCATGCCAGTTGCCGTGACCCTGCTTCATCTGGTCGAAGGCATGGCTGTCGCCATCCGTCGCCTGCAGGACCGCGAAGGTCGCGCCCTGGGGATCGGCCAGCACCGCGAAACGACCGACATTGGGAATATCCGCCGGACCGTGGCAGACCTTTCCGCCCGCTCCGGACACGGCTTTGGCGGTTGCGTCGCAATTGTCGACGGCAAAGTAGATGCCCCAGCGTGGCGGCATCCCGACCTCGGGCGGAGCCATGACGCCGCAGATGCCGACGTCGCCCGCGTGGCCGATCCGGTAATCGAAGTCCGCCATGCCGCTGTCCTTGAACGTCCAGTCCAGCACGCGGGCATAGAAATCCTGCGCCGCATTCGGATCGGTCGTTGTCAGTTCATACCAGACCGGGGTTCCCTTGGGGCTCATGTCTGGCCCCCCGCCTGGAAAACCGGCGCGAAGCCGCCGTAGATCATGCGCTTGCCGTCGAAGGGCATGTCGGACATGTCCTTCATCGCCGGATCCTCCATCATCGCCTTGTTGCCGCGGTCGCGGGCCTCGCGGTCGGGCCAGGTGATCCAGCTGAAGACCACGGTTTCATCCGGCTTGCACTGCACGGCGCGGCGAAAATCGGTCAGCTTGCCGTCGGGCACATCGTCGCCCCAGCATTCGACCATCGAAAGCGCGCCGTGGCGGCGGAACACGTCCCAGCCCTTTCGGGCCATTTCGACATAGCGGTCGCGGTTGGCGTTGGGCACGGGGACCACGAAACCATCGACATAAGGCATCTTTTCCTCCTGTTGCGCTTGCGGGGGAAAGTCTGCGCGCGTAAGTTACAAAAAACAACTTCAAGATTGCTCATGATGACGAAGGCCGGCGGACACTCGCGCAGAAGCTACGCCGAAGGATGCCTGGCCGCCCATGCGCTGGACCTGATCGGGGATCGCTGGGCGCTGCTGGTGGTGCGCGAGCTGCTGCTGGGGCCGCGCCGGTTCAGCGCGTTGCGGGCCGGTCTGCCGGGAATCAGCGCCAATATCCTGACGCAGCGGCTAGAGGATCTGGGTCATCTGGGCCTATTGCGGCGCGAAGTGCTGCCGCCGCCGGCCGCCGTGCAGGTCTATGCCCTGACGGACGCGGGCGCCGCGCTCTGGCCGGTGATCCGGGCGCTGTGCCAGTGGGCAGCGGGGCGGCCGGGGCATGATCCACGCCAGTTCATCAGCCCGGTATCGCTGATGCTGTCGATGCAGGCGATGATCCAGCCCGCGGACCTTCCGCCCCTGACCGCCATGTTCACGATGGCAGAGGATCAGTTCACCGCCCGACTGGATCATGGCTACGTGGTGCGTGCGGGTGCGACCCCGGAGGCCGATCTGGCGTTCGTCGGCGCGCCCAACGCCCTGGCGCAGGTGATCTACGGCCCCTTGGCGCTGCCGCAGGCCTGCGCGGAAGCGGGCGTGACCTTCGCGGGCGATCCGGCGCTGGGCCAGCGCTTTGTCGATCTGTTCAACCTGCGCCGCGCTGCGGACTAGACCGCCCGGTCCAGCTTCGTCGTCAGGTGGATCAGGCTTTCCGAGGATTTGACCCCCGGCATTTCCCCGATCTGGTCCAGGATCACGTCCAGCACCGCCGTCGAGGGCGCGGCGATCTGCAAAAGCAGGTCGATCCGCCCCGACGTGGTGTTGACCCGCTCGACTTCGGGAATCGCGCGCAGACGGGTCAGGATCGCCGCCTGCGACCGCGGTTCGATCATCAGAAGGACCGTGGCGCGAAGCCGCCCCTGTCGGGCCGCTTCGCCCAGCTTGACGGTATAGCCCGCAATAATCCCGGTCGTCTCCAGCCGTTCCAGCCGGGCCTGAATGGTCGAGCGCGCGACCTTCAACCGGCGGGCGAGCGTCGCCAGCGAGATCCGGGCATCGGCCCCCAGAAGTCCGAGAATGGCACGGTCGAGGTCATCCATGGTCACACTGTCAATTTTGTTGTCTTTTTCGTCAATATAACGACTTTCTGATGCACTTCTACTCTTTTGATCGGTAGAATTTGGCCCCATATCGCGCCGGACTTAGTTCAGGTGAATGGGCGGCCTCAATCGCACCCTCTGGCCTGGTTGGACAGACAGCGTAAGCGTCTTCTGACCCGTAAAGCCGGGGAAAAAGGTGGCTGCGCCTTGTTGGCAAAGGAAGACGCCGATGGGGCTTTCTAAAACGATCTGGGCGAATCCGTCCGAACTTCTGCGTACGCAACAGCCTGAAAATCCGGTGATGTTCTTCTCGCCGGCGGTGCTTCAGGCTACCGCGAAGGTGTTTATCAAGGGTTTTCCGGGCCTTGTCACCTATGCTGTGAAGTCGAACCCCGATGAGATGGTGATTCAGAATCTGGTCGCGGCGGGTGTGCGCGGCTTTGACGTGGCTTCCCCCCATGAAATCGCCATGATCGGGCGCCTCGCGCCGGGGGCGGCGCTGCATTACAACAACCCCGTCCGTTCACGCGCCGAAATTGCCTTTGCGGTTGCGCATGGGGTCAGGTCCTACTCGGTGGACAGCCATTCCGAACTGAAAAAACTGGCCGAGCAGGTGCCCGTCGATGGGTGCGAGATCTCGGTCCGGTTCAAGCTGCCGGTGGCCGGCGCCGCCTACAACTTCGGCGCCAAGTTCGGCGCGACGGTGGAACTGGCGGCCGAGCTTCTGGCCGAAGTGGCGCGGCTGGGCTACGTCCCGTCGCTGACCTTCCATCCGGGTACGCAATGCACCGACCCGATGGCTTGGGACAGCTACATCCGTGCTGCGGCCGACATCTGCCGGATGTCGGGCGTGAAGGCGCGGCGGCTGAACGTCGGCGGCGGGTTCCCCTCGCACCGGCTGAATGACGTCGTGCCGCATCTGGACGCGATCTTCGAGCTGATCGACCGTGTCTCGAACGAGGCGTTCGAGGGCGACCGCCCCGCGCTGGTCTGCGAACCGGGCCGGGGCCTGGTGGCGGAATCCATGACGCTGGCCGCCCGGATCAAGGCGATCCGCGACGACAACCACGTCTTCCTGAACGATGGCGTCTATGGCGGCATGACCGAACTGCCGATGATCGGAATCATCGACCGCGCCGAGGTGGTCAGCCCCGACGGCCTCCGCCGCAGCGGCGAAGGGCGGGACCGGACCTGCTTTGGCCCTACCTGCGACTCGGTCGATCGCCTGCCGGGCGAGTTGACGCTGCCGTCGGATGCCGAGGAAGGTGACTACCTTGTCCTGCATGGCATGGGCGCCTATTCGACCGCTACCAACACCCGGTTCAACGGCTTTGGCGAGATGGCCATCGCGACGGTGCTGTCGCTGCACTGACACAAGGTTCGTTGTCTCGAACCCACTTCCGCCCCCGCGCCTGTGCGCGGGGGCATTTTTGTTGGCATTTCACCATCACGGCATTGAACCGGTTCCGGCGTGCGGTAGTTAATTAAGGAACGGGCTTCATATTCAGGTCCGCAGAGCGAGGGTCGGGTGCCATCCATGAACGTGAAAGGATCACGCTTCGCCGACAGGTGGATGCGGTGCACCGCCGGGCCAGAAAGGCGGGGCCCGCCATGAAGAAACTGGGCGCCCTTGGCCGCTGGGTGGCGGGACTTCTGCGCCGGGATCTGGTGGTGGAAACCGCGCCCGCCGTCCCGGATACGCCCGCGCGCGCCCGTGCCCCGGTGGATCATGTGGTGCTTCTGGACGGGACGATGGGATCGCTCCTGCCGGGGTTTGAGACGAATATCGGCAGCATCTTCAAGCTTTTGCGTGACCAGCGCAACGCCCGGCTGTCCGTCTACTACGATCCGGGCGTGCAGTGGCAGGCCTGGCGGCAACTGGCCGACGTGGCGACGGGGCAGGGGATCAATGACCAGATCCGCGCCGCCTATGGCTGGCTGGCCACCCGTTACCGCCCGGGCGACCGGATCTGGCTGATGGGCTATTCCCGCGGCGCCTTCGCGGCGCGGTCATTGGCCGGGATCATCGACCAGGTCGGCCTGCTGCGAACCGACCACGCGACCGAGCGGAACGTGCGGTTGGCGTGGCGTTACTACCAGTCCGCCGAGGCGCGCCCGGCCCGCGCCGCCTTCGTCCGCCGCTTCTGCCACGATCCGTCCGACGTGGGGATCGAGATGATCGGCGTCTTCGATACCGTCAAGGCGCTGGGGATCCGCTTGCCCTTCCTCTGGCTCTGGACCGAGCCGCAGCACGACTTTCACAGCCACGCCCTGGGGCGGGTCGTGCGCAACGGATTCCACGCCATGGCGCTGGACGAACGGCGCGTCGCCTTCCACCCGATCCTATGGGACACGCGCGCGGCCGCGTCGGGGCAGCGCGTCGAACAAGTCTGGTTTCGGGGCGCGCACGGCGATGTGGGCGGGCAACTGGGCGGGGATCAGCGGGCGCGGCCGCTGGCCAACATCCCGCTGGTCTGGATGCTGGAGCGGGCGGAAACCTGCGGTCTGCCATTGCCTGCGGAATGGCGGTCGCGCTTTCCCGTCGACAGCGTGGGGCGCTCGGTCGGCATGAACCGCAGTTGGGGCAAGTTGTTCATCCTGCGGGGCCAAAGACCGGTCGGGCGCGATCCCTCCGAACGGCTTCATCCCACCGCGGCCGTTCCGGCGGGACGACAATTGCCGGCGCTGCCCGTCCTGGGTGAGGCGCTGAGTGGCGCCTTGGGTGAGGCCATGGCCGAAGGAACGTTGCCGCGGCAGGTGGTTCAGGCGACCTTTTCCAGTGCCGCCTCGGGCACCAGCCCCAGCGCGTGACAGACATCCCGCGTCATCTGGGGACGGTTCAGGGTGTAGAAGTGCAGATCCTCGACTCCGCCTTCAATCAGCCGGTCGCACAGAAGCGTGGCCTGCGTCAGTGCCAGCAAATCCTCGCGACCATCGCGCTTGGCGGTGGCGAAGGCTTCATCCAGCCGGGCCGGCACATGCGCGCCGCAACGCGCCGCGAACCGCTTCGCGCCGTCCCATGAGGTGATCGGCAGGATGCCGGGGATGATGGGCGCGGTGATTCCGGCCTTTTCGCAGCGGTCGCGGAACCGGAAGAAGGTATCCGCCTCGAAGAAGAACTGCGTGATGGCGCTGCTGGCGCCGGCATCGAGCTTGCGCTTGAGCCACAGGACATCGGCATCCGCGCCCTCTGCATCGGGATGGCGTTCGGGATAGGCCCCGACACGCAGGTTGAAACGTCCCGTTTCGGCCAGCGCGGCGACCAGATCGACCGAACTGGCAAAGCCTTCGGCATGGGGCGTGAAGCGTTCGGACCCTTGCGGCGCGTCGCCCCGCAGCGCGACGATTTCGGTCACGCCAGCCTCGGCATAGGCGGCGGCGATGTCCAGGGTCTCGGCCCGGGTCGCATCCACGCAGGTCAGGTGCGCGGCAACGTTCAGTCCGTAGTTCCGCCCGATGGTGGTGACGGCGTCATGGGTCAGCTTCCGGGTGGTGCCCCCCGCGCCATAGGTCACCGAGACGAAGCTGGGGGCCAGAGGTGCCAGTTGCTGTACCGTATCCCACAGCCGGAACGAGGCATCGAGGGTTTGCGGCGGAAAGAATTCGAAGGAAATGCGGGTCTTGGTCATGGGGGTATCCTTTTGTTGGGCCCCTTGTCGCATGTCGGGTGATGTGAGACAAATTCATTATCTTCACGATCATTATGAGAATGACTGCGATATGCATATCGAACTGCGCCACCTGCGGACGATCCAGGCCATTCATGAGGCCGGCGGCCTGTCCCGCGCCGCCGAACAGCTGAACATGACGCAAAGCGCGCTGAGCCATCAGGTCAAGGGGCTGGAGGATCAGGCGGGGGTCGAGCTGTTCGTTCGCCGGTCAAAACCCTTGCGCCTGTCGGCGGCGGGGATGCGAATGCTGCGGACGGCGGATCGTGTGTTGCAGGAAATCGACGCGCTGGCCGACGATTTCCGGGCCATCACGGGCGGTCGCAGCGGCCGGTTGCACATTGCCATCGAATGCCACGCCTGTTTCGACTGGCTGTTTCCGGTGTTGGAGCAGTTTCGTCGCGCCTGGGGCGATGTGGATGTGGACATCCGGCCCGGTTTCGCCTTTGACGCCTTGCCGGCCCTGATCCGCGAAGAGGTCGACCTGGTGATCTCGTCCGACCCCGAGGATCTGCCCGGCGTCGTGTTTCATCCGCTGTTCGACTATGCGCCGGTCTTCGTCGCCTCGTCGCACAACCCCCTTTCGGAAAAGCCGTTCATCGTTGCCGAGGATTTCCGGGACCAGACCCTTCTGACCTATCCGGTCGACCGGTCGAGGCTTGATATCTTCGAGCTGCTCTTGCATCCGGCCGGGGTCATGCCCCGGGCGGTGCGGCAGGTCGAACTGACGGCGGTGATCCTGATGCTTGTCGCCTCGAACCGGGGCGTGGCGGTCCTGCCCGACTGGGTGCTGCGCGAGGTGAAGTATCAGCCCGATTACGTCACCCGTCCCGTAACGGAAAAAGGCCTGGTCAAGCGCATGTATGCCGCGACCCGGGCCGAGGACGCGACGCGGCCCTACATGGCCCATTTCCTGCGTCTTGGCCGGTCCGAGCCTGTGAAGTTGCAGCGCGTGTGAGAATCTTCCCGAAACCCTCTTGAAACCATCCATATGGATGGCGATATGCTCTGGACAGGAGGGCCACCCATGCCAAGGACAGTCGTGCCGCTGTTTCCCGCGGCGCCGGAGACGGAAAAGATCACCATCAACCTCGGGCATGTAGATCTGGGCAAGATCGACCTGCTGGTGCGCGAAGGCTTCTACACGAACCGGTCGGACATGATCCGCACCGCGATCCGCGCGCTGCTGGACCGCCACCAGGCCGATACCACCGTCGTCCAGACCAAGCACAGTTTCGACATGGGGATCCGGCTGTTCAGCCGGTCAGATCTGGAGGAACTGCGCGACAGGGGCGAACAGCTGGACATCAAGGTTCTGGGTCTGGCGATCATCGCGTCGGACGTGGAGCCGGACCTGGCGCGTGCAACCATTGCGCGCCTGACGGTGTTGGGCACCCTGCAGGCCAGCCGCGACGTGAAGCAGGCATTGGCCGACCGGATGGGATGAATGCACCCGGCCAGCCCTGGCCGACCGCGGAAAGGAATTCTGGAATGAACATGCGATGGCGCCCGGCCCAGGGCATGCGGCAGGTGCTGGATCTGGTCAGGTCCGGCCAGTTGTCGGAAGCGACGGCGCTGATCCGGGGCGGCGGGGCGACGGTCCGTCCGGAACATTCCGCCCGTCCCCGGCCTGCCGGCGGTACCGGCACACCGGCGCCCGAAAGCATGGCCCGGGGCACATTCTCCTGTGGGGCGGGACAGCGCGCCTATGCGCTTTACCTGCCGAAGGGGGCGGGGCGGCTCAGGGGGCTGGTGGTGATGCTGCACGGCTGCACCCAGGATGCCGGTGACTTCGCCCGCGGAACGCAGATGAACCAGCTGGCCGGGCTCCAAGGCTTTGGCGTGCTGTATCCCGAACAGAATCGCAGCGCGAATCCGATGGCCTGCTGGAACTGGTTCGCGCCCGAGCACCAGACGGCGGACGGCGGCGAACCCGCAATCCTGTCGGCCATGATCGCCGATATCGGCACGCGCCACGGGGTGCCCCTCGGCGCCGTCGCGGTGGCGGGCCTGTCGGCGGGGGGTGCGATGGCGGCCATCCTGGGCCACACCCACCCACAGCTTTTCGCGGCGGTGGGCATCCATTCGGGCCTGCCGGTGGGCGCGGCGGGCTCCGTTCCCGAGGCATTTTCGGCGATGAAGTCGGGAACCGCGGTGCGATCCGATCCCTTCCGGGTGCCGACCATCGTCTTCCAGGGCCAGGCCGACACCACCGTTGCGCCGCTGAACGGCGAGGCGCTGGCGCACGGCGTCGGGCGGGGACCGAAGGAAGTGGGGCAGGGGGCGGGCGGACGCCGTTATGTCCGCGAAATCGGCCCGCATGGCGAGGTCTGGCGCATTGACGACCTGGGTCATGCCTGGTCGGGCGGCTCGGCGGAAGGCAGCTACGCCGATCCCGTCGGGCCGGATGCCTCGGCCGAAATTCTTCGCTTCTTTCAGGAGGCTCGCAAGGGCCTCTGACACCCGCTCCGGCCGAAATCCCTTTCTGCCGCGCCTTTCCGGCGCAGCAGCCCCTTTCCAAGCGGCCCCCGCTCCAATATACCCCCGCTCTGATCAACGCCCCGGAGTCGGACATGCAAGGCAGCGCCAACCTGAACCTGATGATCAAGGCCGCGCGCAAGGCGGGCCGCAGCCTGGTCAAGGACTTTCGTGAAGTCGAAAACCTTCAGGTCAGCGCCAAGGGGCCGGGCGATTTCGTGTCGAAGGCCGACCGCGAGGCCGAGCGCATCATCCGCGACGAACTGATGACCGCACGCCCGACCTATGGTTGGGTCGGTGAGGAGACGGGCGCCGCCGAAGGTGCCGATCCCACGCGCCGCTGGATCGTCGACCCGCTGGACGGGACCACCAACTTCCTTCATGGCCTGCCGCATTGGGCGGTGTCCATCGCGCTGGAGCACAAGGGCGAAATCGTCGCGGGCGTGATCTTCGACGCGGCGAAGGACGAGCTTTACTTTGCCGAGAAGGGCATGGGCGCCTGGATGAACGAAACCCGCCTGCGCGTGTCGGGGCGGCGCTCGATGATCGAGGCGATCTTCGGCACCGGCATTCCCTTTGGCGGCCGTTCGACCCTGCCGGCCAGCCTACAGGATCTGGCGCGGCTGATGCCGGTCTGCGCGGGTGTGCGCCGCTGGGGAGCAGCCTCGCTGGATCTGGCCTATGTCGCCTCGGGGCGGCTGGACGGCTATTGGGAGCGGGGCCTTCAGCCCTGGGATATGGCTGCCGGGATCGTGCTGGTGCGCGAAGCCGGCGGTTTCGTCGGCCCGGTTCGCGAAGGGCGGGACATGCTGGAGTCCGGCTCGATCATCGCCGGCAACGGCGAACTTTACCAACCGCTCTGCAAGATCCTGCGCGAAGCGGCCTGACACGCCTTACTTGCGACGGCGCCGGACGACGGGGATGTTGCTGGGCAGGTAGGTCACTTCCGGGTTCGGCGGCTGCCCATGCGTCCGCTGCCAGAACCGCGCGCCCCCGCGCCGCAGCCAGACCGGCAGGGTGAACAGCAGTCCGGCGGCGAACCCCCCGGCGTGGGCCCAGTAGGCGACGCCGCCCAAGTCCGAGTTGCCAAGACCGCCGAAAACCTGAAGGGCAAACCACACACCCAGCATCAGCCAGGTCGGAACGGGGATGATGCGGAAGATCACCACCAGGATGATCAGGATATCCACCTTCGCGCGGGGGAACAGCAGAAGATACCCGCCCATCACTCCGGCAATCGCTCCCGAGGCGCCGACCATCGGCACGAAGGAATAGGGCTCGGGCAGGATCTGCGCCACCGCCGCCGCCAGCCCGCAGGCCAGATAGAACAGCAGGAACCCCAGGTGGCCCATCTGGTCTTCGAGATTGTCCCCGAAGATCCACAGGAAAAGCATGTTCCCGAAGATATGGCCGAACCCCGCGTGCAGGAACTGCGAGGTCAGAAGCGCCTGCAGATTCAGCCCGTGCATCACTTCGGCGGGCACCAGTGCCAGCCCGTCCCAGAACCGCATCAGGTTGCGGTCCGAGTCCATGAACTGCAGCTGCCAGAGAAAAACGACGATGTTGGCCGCAACCAGCGCGTAGGTCACGAACGGCGTGCGCGTGGAGGGATTGTGATCGCGGATCGGAAACATGGGAAAAGCATCGCGGAAACGCGCCCGCAGTCAAGCGGGCGCGTCATTCGCGGGGTGGGGGCCAGGGCCTTGTGCCGTTACTGAAGACCCGCGTCCGCCAGAAGCTGCGCGTTGCCGCCCGATGCCGTGGTGTCGACGCAGACATGCCGCTCCATCAGCACCTGCGACACGTCGGGCATTCCGGTGACCAGCGGCACGATCGGGCCCTTGCGGCGCGACAGTGCCTGGCCCAGACCGCGCGCCGTTTCGGCATCGCCCCACCAGAGCACGCCGCCGATGCCGGCCAGCGTTTCCAGTTGTCCGGCGGGCAGGCTTTCCGCCACCGCCACCGCCGCCCCGCCCAGGGCGCGGACCGCGCTGGCCTGCGCCTCGGCACGATCGGCGCCCGGCCCCAGGCAAAGGAAGGGCGCCCGGGCCATGACCGACAGGCGGTTCGATTCGCCGGTCGGCCCCGGCAGATCGGTCGTCCTCAGCGGTCCCTCCATCCGGCGCGCGGCGTCGATGGCGCGGGCCAGACGGGAAGCATCGGTGGTGCCTGTGGCACGGCCCGGTTCGCCCGGCATGGCGGCCGGTTTGGTAAACCGCTCAAGGTAAAGCGGTCCGCCCGCCTTCGGGCCGGTCCCCGACAGGCCTTCGCCGCCGAAGGGCTGGCTGCCCACGACCGCCCCGATCTGGTTGCGGTTGACGTAGATGTTGCCGGCGTGCAGCGCCTCGGTCACTTCCTGGACGCGGTTGTCGATCCGGGTATGAAGCCCGAAGGTCAGGCCATAGCCGGTGGCGTTGATGTCCCGGACGATCTTCGGCAGGTCCTCCGACCGGAAGGTCACGACATGCAGGACCGGGCCGAAGATCTCGCGCTGCATCTCCGAGATGGCATTCAGGCGGATTACCGTCGGGCCCACGAAGTGCCCTCCCTTTGGCGCGGGCAGGGCATGAATCACGCGGCCCTCGGCGCGCGCTTTTTCGACATGGGCGCGAATGCCCTCCAGCGCCTCGGCGTCAATCACCGGACCGATGTCGGTGGCCAGATCCCAGGGGTTGCCAAGGCTCAGCTCCTCCATCGCGCCCTTGAGCATGTCCAGCACATGCGGGGCGATATCGTCCTGAAGGTAAAGGCAACGCAGCGCCGAACAGCGTTGGCCTGCGGACTGGAAGCTCGAGACGATCACATCGCGGACCGCCTGTTCCGGCAGCGCGGTCGAATCGACGATCATGGCGTTCAGACCGCCCGTTTCCGCGATCAGCGGCGCGCCGGGGGCAAGGTGGTCGGCCATCGCACGCCGGATCATCAGCGCGGTTTCCGTCGAGCCGGTGAAGCAGACCCCAGAGACCCGCGGGTCCGAGGTCAGCCGCGCCCCCACTGTCGCCCCGTCTCCGGGCAGAAGCTGCAGCGCGCTGACCGGAACGCCTGCCTTGTGCAGCAGGTCCACGGCGAAGGCGGCGATCAGCGGGGTCTGTTCGGCGGGCTTGGCCAGGACGGCATTGCCCGCCGCCAGCGCCGCCGCGATCTGGCCCGTGAAGATCGCCAGCGGGAAGTTCCAGGGGCTGATGCAGGCAAAGACCCCGGCCGCGGGGCGCGTCAGGCCCGCCGATTGCGCCGCGTAGTAGCGCAGGAAATCGACCGCCTCGCGCAATTCGCTGGCCGCATCCGACAGCGACTTGCCCGCCTCCCGCGCCAGAAGGGCGAAGATCGGGCCGAAGGCGTCCTCGTAAAGGTCGGCGGCACGGTTCAGGATTTCGGCCCGCGTCGACACCGGCGCATCCCAGGGGCAAGCGCCGGCCAGCGCCGCCTCGACATCGGCAGGTGTTGCGTCCGCGACCGTGCCGACCGCGCTCAGGTCCGACGGATTCAGCACCGGCCGCGCCGCCGCGCCTTCGCCGCCGCCGACGATGATCGGCGTCGCGCCGAAGGTCCGGGCGGCGAAGGGCGCCCGCGCGGCCTCGATGGCCGCAAGGGTGCCGCTGTCGGTCAGGTCGAAGCCTTTCGAGTTTCTCCGGTCGGGGGCAAACAGCGCCTCGGGCGCGCGGACCGAACGGTTCACCACCCGGGGCAGCATTTTCCGCACGACCTCGAACGGATCGGCGGCCACGGTTTCAGGCGCCACCTCGAGGTTGACGATCTGGTGCACGAAGGACGAATTCGCGCCGTTTTCCAGCAGCCGCCGAACCAGATAGGCCAGAAGGTCGCGATGCGCGCCGACCGGGGCATAGATCCGGCAGCGGGTCTTTTCGGCCTGATGGACGATGTCATGCAGCCGTTCGCCCATGCCGTGCAGGCGCTGGAATTCATAATCCGCGACCGGCACGCCCATTTCGCGCGTCATTTCCAGAATTGCCGAAACCGTATGGGCATTGTGGGTGGCAAATTGCGGATAGATGCGGTCAGTTCGCTTCAGCAGCCGGCGGGCGTTGCAGATGTAGCTGACATCGGTCGCCTCCTTGCGGGTCAGGACCGGGAAGTCCGTCAGACCCAGAACCTGCGCGCGCTTGATCTCGGCGTCCCAATAGGCGCCTTTCACCAGCCGGATCATGATTTTCCGGTCCAGCCGCGTTGCCAGGTCGTAAAGCCAGTCGATGGCCGCATCGGCGCGCCGCCCGTAGGCCTGCACGACGATGCCGAAGCCATCCCAACCTGCCAGTTGCCGGTCGGCCAGAACCGCCTCGATCACCTTCAGCGACAGTTCAAGACGGTCCGCTTCTTCGGCATCGATGTTCAGCCCCATGCCCGCGGTTTTTGCCCGGCGCGCCAGATCGCGCACCACGGGCACCAGTTCGGCCATCACGCGGGCTTCCTGCGCCACTTCGTAGCGCGGATGCAGCGCCGAAAGCTTGATCGAGATGCCCGGGTTCGACCGCAGATCACCGCTTTTGCAGGCGCGACCGATTGCGGCGATGGCGGCGGCATAGCTGTCGGCATAGCGGCGGGCATCGGCGCCGGTGCGGGCCGCTTCGCCCAGCATGTCGTAGGAATAGGTGTAGCCCTGATCCTCCATCCCCCGCGCTCGGTCCATCGCGCCCTGGATGGTTTCGCCCAGCACGAACTGGCGGCCCATTTCCTTCATCGCGCGCGATACGGCGGTGCGGATCACCGGCTCGCCCAGGCGGCGGACGGCGGCGCGCAGGTGGCCAACCAGCCCCGGTTCACGTTCCTCAAGCACCTTACCCGTCAGCATCAGAGCCCAGGTCGAGGCATTCACCAGCGGAGAGGTCGACTGCCCCTTGTGCCGGCCCCAGTCCGACGCGGCGATCTTGTCCTCGATCAGGGCGTCCATCGTATCGGCATCGGGCACGCGCAGCAGTGCCTCGGCCAGACACATGAGAGCGATGCCCTCATCGGTCGACAGGCCGTATTCGGCCAGGAAGACCTCCATCAGTCCCGGCCGCTGATCGGCGCGGATGGCGCGCACCAGTTCGGCCCCGCGTTTGGAAAAGCGGGCGAGCTGGGCCTCGGGCAGCGCCGCCTCGGCAATCAGGCGTTCCAGAAGCGGGCCTTCCGGCGTCAGGCTTTCGGTCGAAATGCGGGTCCAGAGACGGCCGGCGTCGGTCATGGAAGAACCTCCTGTTGGTCTGGACCAGAATATCGTGTATCTCGCAGGCAGTTTGCCTGAATTTCGTGGATGGACAGTCGGAATGACCAATTTGGATACCGGTTCCAGGCCGGGTGGACTACCAGAGCTTGACCGCTTCGACGCCGCGATCCTGCGCGAGCTTTCCGCCGACGGCCGCCTGCCCGTGACCGAGCTTGCGCGGCGCGTGGGCCTGACCAAGACGCCCACCCAGGCGCGGGTCCGGCGGCTGGAGGAAGCCGGCGTCATCCAGGGATACCGCGCCATCCTGTCGCCGATCCGCATGGGCCTTGCGCATGTCGCCTTTGTCGAGGTGCGGCTGTCCGACACCCGCGAGGCCGCCCTCCAGGCCTTCAACCGCGCGGTGCGCGCCGTGCCGGAAATCGAGGAGTGCCACATGATGGCGTCCAGTTTCGACTATCTTCTGAAGGTGCGGACGCGTGACATCACCAGCTATCGCCGGATCCTGGGCGAACGGATCTCGGCGCTGCCGCATGTCGCCTCGACCTCGACCTACGTCGCGATGGAGGCAGTGAAGGAGGGCGGCCTGAGTGCGCCATGACCGGCCGGACATCGGGAAATGAGTCTTGAGGCAGGGGTCTTTGGGACTTAAGAAGACCGGGGGGGCCGCTTGCCGAAACTGGTAGACGGAAGGCACTTAAAATGCCTCGGGCTTTGCCCGTGTGGGTTCGATCCCCACAGCGGCCACCAAGCCACAGCGCCCGGCGGCTGGCCCACCCCTCTGGCGCCGGATTTCTTGCATTTCGCGAGGGATGCTGGGAAAGAGGCCGCGACATGGCGCCCCTGTGGTGCCTTTCCGATCAATCCCCTTCCGTAACCCCGAGCAAGCCGACCATGACCCATCCCGCGCTCGTCAGTATCCTGGACGGCTTCGCGCCCACGGCGACGACCTTCATCGTCACCATCTACGGCGACATCGTGGTCCCGCGCGGCGGCGTCCTGTGGATGGGCAACGTGGTTGAGCTTTGTGGGGGTGTGGGGATCAGCGAATCCCTGGCGCGCACGGCCGTGTCGCGCCTGGTCGCGGCGGGACGGCTGGTCGGTACGCGGCAGGGGCGGCGCAGCTTCTACCGCTTGGCCGATCCCTCGCACGAGGAGTTCGCCCAGGCGGCACTGCGGCTTTACGGTCTGCCCCGGCAACCCGAGGACTGGATGATCCTGCACGCGCCGGATCTGGCCGAGGATGAGGCGCGACGGGCCGGCTACGGCACCATGGCGCCCGGCATCTACCTTCTGCCCGGCTGGATGCGTCCCGGACAGGGAATGGCCTTCCGTGCCGCGCCTCTGGCATCGGTCGCCGGTCTGGCAGCACAGCTTTGGGATCTTGGCGCGCTGGCCTCGGAATATCAGGCGATGCTGGACATGTTCGGCCCCGCCGAGGCGCTTCTGCGCCAGGAACCGGCCATCGACGGGCGGGACGCGCTGGTCTTGCGTCTGGCCCTTGTTCATGTTTTCCGCCGGATCCTGTTGCGGGATCCCGAGCTTCCGGCAGCTGCCTTGCCGCAGGATTGGCCGGGGATGCGCGCGCGCGCCCTTTTTGGCATGCTCTATACGCGGCTGTCGGGCGGCGCCGATTCCTTCATCGGGGCGCAGCTGGAAGGGGAAAGGGGCCGACTGGCTCCCGAAACCTCCGAAACCGTCCGGCGGTTGCACAACCTGTTGATGCTGACGTCCAAAGAAGACGCGTGAATCCAACGACTTATACAGGATGCTCTCAAACCGGACTGATACATTACACTTTTTTCAACTTTTCTGTTTTCGTGTGACGTTGGCGGTGATATAAAATGACCAACCGGTCGGTGAATTGGGAGATTCACAGGCCGCCCTCTTGAAAAATTGGAGCCCTGAATGCGCGAAGCCTTCATTTGCGATGCCGTAAGGACACCGATCGGGCGCTATGGCGGCGCCCTGGCGCAGGTCCGGGCGGACGATCTTGCCGCTCTGCCGCTGAAGGCCCTGATGGAGCGCAATCCGAACGTCGACTGGTCGGCGGTGGATGACCTGATCTTCGGTTGCGCCAACCAGGCGGGCGAAGACAACCGCAACGTGGGCCGCATGGCTGTTCTGCTGGCAGGCATGCCGATCGGCATTCCGGGCACCACTGTGAACCGTCTTTGCGGTTCCGGCATGGATGCGGTCGGCATGGCCGCACGGGCAATCAAGGCGGGCGACTGCGATTTCGTCATCGCCGGTGGCATCGAAAGCATGACCCGCGCCCCCTTCGTGATGCCGAAGGCCGAAAGCGCATTCTCGCGGTCGAACGCGGTCTATGACACCACCATCGGCTGGCGCTTCCCGAACCCGGCGATGAAAAAGATCTACGGCACCCATTCGATGCCGGAAACCGCAGACAACGTCGCGGCCGACTACAACATCAACCGCGCCGATCAGGATGCCTTCGCCGTTCGCAGCCAGGCCCGTTGGGCCGCAGCGCAGGCGGCCGGGATCTTCAAGGATGAAATCGTCCCGGTGACGATCCCGCAGAAGAAGGGCGATCCGGTCATCGTCGACACCGACGAACATCCGCGTCCCGGCACCACGCTGGAACAGCTGGCCAAGCTGCGCGGCGTCAACGGGCCGGACCTGACGGTCACCGCCGGCAACGCTTCGGGCGTGAACGACGGCGCAGCGGCGCTGGCCGTGCTGTCGGAAGAAGCTGCCCGCGCCCAGGGTCTGACGCCCAAGGCCCGGATCGTCGCCATGGCCGCCGCAGGCGTTGAGCCGCGCGTCATGGGTGTCGGCCCGGCCCCTGCGGTCCGCAAGGTTTTGGCACGCGCCGGTATGACGCTTGACCAGATGGATGTCATAGAATTGAACGAAGCCTTCGCCGCCCAGGCGCTGGCGGTGCTGCGCGACCTGGGATTGGCCGATGACGCTGCCCATGTTAATCCTAATGGTGGAGCGATTGCGCTGGGGCACCCCCTGGGCATGTCGGGGGCGCGCCTTATTACCACAGCGATGTATCAGCTCCACCGCACGGGTGGTCGCTACGCGCTTTGCACCATGTGTATCGGCGTGGGGCAGGGCATCGCCATCATCATTGAACGCGTCTGATCAGGGAGGAACGACCCATGTATGCACAGATGGTCAAAGCCGAAGGGGCCAAAGCCCGCGAGGAAATGTCGCCGGAAGAGCGCGCCTTCCAGGACCGTATCGACCGCGGTGAAAAGATCGAGCCCAAGGAATGGATGCCGGAAGGCTACCGCAAGACCCTGATCCGTCAGATCGGTCAGCACGCCCATTCCGAAATCGTGGGCCAGCTTCCCGAAGGCAACTGGATCACCCGCGCCCCCACGCTGGAACGCAAGGCGATCCTGCTGGCGAAAGTGCAGGACGAGGCGGGCCACGGGCTTTACCTCTATTCGGCGGCGGAATCGCTGGGCGTCAGCCGCGATGAACTGCTGGCGCTGCTGCATAACGGCAAGATGAAGTATTCGTCGATCTTCAACTATCCGACGCTGAACTGGGCCGACATCGGCACCGTCGGCTGGCTGGTGGATGGCGCGGCGATCATGAACCAGGTGCAGCTGCAGAAAACCTCGTATGGCCCCTACAGCCGCGCGATGATCCGTATCTGCAAGGAAGAAAGCTTCCACCAGCGCCAGGGCTACGACATCCTGCTGAAGATGTGCCTGCAAGGCACGCCGGAACAGAAGGAAATGGCCCAGGACGCCATGAACCGCTTCTGGTACCCAGCGCTGATGATGTTCGGTCCCTCGGACAAGGACTCGGTCCACTCGGCCCAGTCGATGCAGTGGAAGATCAAGATCAACACCAATGACGAGCTGCGCCAGAAGTTCGTCGACCAGACCGTCCCGCAGGCGAAATACCTGGGCCTGACGATCCCCGACGAAAACCTGAAATGGAACGAGGAAAAGGGCGGCTACGACTTCAGCGAGCCGAACTGGGACGAATTCTTCGACGTCATCAACGGCAACGGCCCCTGCAACGTCGAACGGCTGGAAGCCCGCGTCACCGCCTGGGAAGATGGCGCCTGGTTCCGTGACGGCCTGATGGCCCACGCGGAAAAGCAGGCTTCGCGCCGCGCCGCCGCGCGCATCGCCGCCGAATAAGGGCGTCGAACAAGGGTGGGGGCGCTGCCCCCTCCCTCTTGGAATTCCTATCTATACCTCCAACACCCATTGCGATCTGGGAGGATCAAACATGTCCAGCGAATGGCCCCTTTGGGAAGTCTTCATCCGTGGCCAGCATGGCCTGAACCACCGTCACGTCGGCAGCCTTCATGCCCCGGACGCCGAAATGGCGATCTGCAATGCGCGTGATGTCTACACCCGCCGCAACGAAGGCGTGTCGATCTGGGTCGTGAAGTCGAACGACATCGCAGCCTCGGCACCGTCCGACAAGGGCCCGCTGTTCGAGCCCTCGAATTCCAAGGTCTATCGTCATCCGACCTTCTTCGACATCCCGGAAGAAGTGGGGCATATGTGATGGCCACGGCAACTCCCGCGGTCGATCAGGCCGCCTTTTTCGAATGGCTGTGCCGGATGGGCGACAACTGCCTGATCCTGGGCCACCGGGTGTCCGAATGGTGCGGCCATTCGCCCGTCCTGGAAGAAGACATCGCGCTGGCCAACACCGCGCTGGACCTGATCGGGCAGACGCAGCTGTGGCTGGGCCTGGCGGGTGACGTCGAAGGCAAGGGCCGCAGCGCGGATGCCCTGGCCTACCTGCGCGACGCGGCCCAGTTCCGCAATGCGCTGCTGGTCGAACGCCCGAACGGCGATTTCGGCAACACGCTGATGCGCCAGTTCCTGTTTGACGCTTGGCACATGGAAATGCTGCGGGCCCTGCAAGGATCGACCGACGCCCGCGTTGCGGAAATCGCGGCCAAGGCGGCGAAGGAAGTCGCCTATCACCTGGAACGTTCGGCCGATCTGGTCATCCGCCTGGGTGACGGCACGGAAGAAAGCCACGCGCGGATGCAGAAGGCGCTGGATACCCTCTGGCCCTACACCGGAGAGCTGTTCCAGAGCGATGCCGTCGACCAAGCCATGGTTGCCGCGGGTATCGCGCCGAAACTGGAAGACCTGAAAGCCGCCTGGGATCGCAGCATCGCCGAAGTTCTGGCCGAAGCGACGCTTTCCGTGCCGGGAACCAGCTTCCAGCACAAGGGCGGCAAGACCGGTCGCCATACCGAGGCGCTGGGCTTCATTCTGGCGGATATGCAGTTCCTGCAGCGCGCCTATCCGGGCGGCACCTGGTAAGCACGATGCAAACCGCCGCAAAGCCCGAACTTTCCGAAGTCTGGCACTGGCTGAGCCAGGTGCCGGACCCGGAAATCCCGGTGATCAGCCTGACCGATCTGGGCATCATCCGGGATGTGGAATGGCAGGACGACACGCTGGTCGTCACGGTCACGCCCACCTATTCGGGCTGTCCGGCGACCACGGTGATCAACCTCGATATCGAAGCGGCCCTCCGGGGACACGGGATCGACAAGCTGCGCCTGGAACGCCGCCTTTCGCCCCCCTGGACGACCGACTGGATTTCCGAGGAAGGGCGCGAGAAGCTGCGCGCCTATGGCATCGCCCCGCCCGTCGATGGCACGGCTGCAGACGGACGCCTGGCAGGCCGCATCTCGCGGCTGGCGGGAACCTCGAACCTGGTGATCGCCTGTCCGCGCTGCGGCTCGACTGCGACGGAAAAGATCAGCCAGTTCGGCTCGACCCCCTGCAAGGCCAGCTACCGCTGCACCGACTGCCTCGAACCCTTCGACTATTTCAAGTGCATCTGAGGATGCACCCGACCCCCCTGGGAGGACATTGACATGTCACGCTTTCATCCGCTGAAAGTCACCGACGTGCGCCGCGAAACCCGCGACGCGGTGGTGGTGACGCTTGCGCCCCGCGACGAAGACCGCGCCCTCTTCGACTTCACTCAAGGCCAGTATCTGACCTTCCGCCGCGACTTCGAGGGCGAGGAGCTGCGCCGGTCCTACTCGATCTGCGCCGGAAAGGGCGAGGGCGTCCTGAAGGTCGGGATCAAGCGGGTTGACGGTGGCACCTTCTCGACCTGGGCCAATGAAAACCTCGCCCCCGGCGACGTGATCGACGCCATGCCGCCGATGGGCAAGTTCTACACCCCCATCGACGCGGCTGCGGACAAGCATTATCTGGGTTTTGCCGGCGGTTCGGGCATCACCCCCGTCCTGTCGATCATCAAGACCGTGCTGGAGGCCGAGCCGAAGTCGCGCTTCACGCTGGTCTATGCCAACCGCGCGATCAACACGATCATGTTCCGCGAAGAGCTTGAGGACCTGAAGAACGCCTACCTGGGCCGTTTCTCGGTGATCCACGTCCTGGAAACCGAAGCGCAGGACATCGACCTGTTCACCGGTCGCGTCGACGCTGACAAGATGAAGGCGCTCTTTTCGGGCTGGATCGACCCGAAATCCGTCGATACCGCCTTCATCTGCGGGCCAGAGCCGATGATGCTGGCGATTGCCGCGTCCTTGCGCGACCACGGCCTGACCGACGCGCAGATCAAGTTCGAGCTTTTCGCAAGCGGTCAGCCTGGACGCGCCAAGGTTCGCCCGGCGACCAAGGCGGAACTGGGCACCGGCAATTCCACCGCCGCGACCATCACGCTGGATGGCACCACCCGCAGCTTCCAGATGCCGCGTGAAGGGCAAAGCATCCTGGATGCCGCGCTCGAGAACGCGCTGGACGCGCCCTATTCCTGCAAGGCCGGTGTCTGTTCGACCTGCCGCTGCAAGGTGCTGGAAGGCGAAGTCGAGATGCACACCAACCACGCGCTGGAAGATTACGAAGTGCGCGCCGGTTACGTGCTGTCGTGCCAGAGCTTCCCGATGACCGACAAGGTCGTCGTCACCTTCGACGAATGAGGGAGGACACCATGTCTGACACGATGAACCTTGACGACTACCTGGCGCAGGGCGGGGTTCTGACCTCGCCGGCCAATGTGCCCGCCCGCTACCGGGGCGAATTGATGCGGCTCATGTCCTCGTTCGTGGACAGCGAACTGGCGGGATCGGCGGGCTTTGCGGCCTCGATCAACTTTGCGCCGGGGATCAAGGAACGCATCGCCGCCAGCCGGATCACGCTGGAAAAGGCCGACCACGCCGAACGCGTGCTGGCCGTGATGGAGACCTTCGGCACCGACGCCGATCGCTACCAATCCCAGCATGACTGGGCCGCGCGGCTGGACCGCAACGCCGATCTGGGCGCGGCACGGGCAGGGGGCGACATGCGCCTGTCGGTGTTCCATTACCCGATCAACGGCTGGGCCGATGCGGTGGCGATGAACACGCTGATGGGTCTGGCCACCGGCGTCCAGATGACCGAACTGACGCGCGTGTCCTATGGTCCGCTGGCCGAGGTCTTCCGCGAAATCGCCCCGCGCGAGGCGCGCCACGCCGAACTGGGCCGCGAGGGGCTAGAGAAGCTGGTTGCCACCGAAGAAGGCCGTGCCGCCGTCAAGGCCGCGCTTGCCTACTGGCGCCCGCGCGTTGCCGCGACCTTCGGCGTTGCCGGGTCGTCACGCTACGAAACGCTGGCCCGCTTCGGCCTGCGCCACACCCCGAACGAGACCCTGCTGGCCCGGTGGGAGGCGCTGGTCGCCGAAACCCTTGCGCCTCTCGGGCTTTGAGACATTCCACCATTCCGACGGGGCGCGCTTTCAGGGCGCCCCGTCCTGCCATTTCTAAGGGAAACGCCAATGAACGCTCCGACCCGCACCCCGCGTCGCCTTGAAAGCTATGTCTCGGGTCGCTGGACCCTTGGCAAGAAGGACGGCCAACCCCTGCTGGACGCCGCCACCGGCGAAACCGTGGCGCTGATCGACAGCTCTGGCGTCGATTTCGCCGGCGCGCTGGCCTATGGCCGCGACGTGGCCGGGCCGAAGCTGCGCGCGATGTCCTTCCATGACCGCGCCGGAATGCTGAAGGCGCTTGGCCTGAAGCTTATGGAAATGAAAGAAGAATTCTACGCGGAAAGCCTGCACACCGGCGCCACGCGTGCGGACGGCTGGATCGACATCGAAGGCGGTATCGGCACGATGCTGACCTTCGCCTCGAAGGGCCGGCGCGAACTGCCGAACACTCGCGTGCTGACCGATGGCGAGGTCGAGGTGCTGTCGAAGGACGGCAGCTTTGTCGCGCAGCACAT
Source organism: Rhodobacteraceae bacterium QY30 (assembly GCA_002356635.1). GTDB lineage: Bacteria > Pseudomonadota > Alphaproteobacteria > Rhodobacterales > Rhodobacteraceae > QY30. The sequence continues at coordinate 2,318,659 of CP023454.1, read as the reverse complement.
CCTCAGCCCGCTGCAAGGCGTGGCCGTCCACATCAACGCCTTCAACTTCCCGGTCTGGGGGATGCTGGAAAAGATCGCGCCGACGCTTCTGGCGGGCGTGCCCTGCATCGTCAAACCCGCAAGCCAGACCGCCTATCTGACCGAACTGGTCACCCGCCGCATCATTGAGACCGGCATCCTGCCGGAAGGCGCGCTGCAACTCATCTCGGGCTCGGTCGGGGATCTGCTGGACCACGTCACGGGCCAGGATGCAGTGACCTTCACCGGATCGGCCTGGACAGGGCGCAAGCTGAAATCGCATCCGGCGATCGTCGAAAACTCGGTCCGCTTCACGATGGAGGCCGACAGTCTGAACGCCACCATCCTTGGCACGGATGCGGGCCCCGGCACGCCCGAATTCGACCTGTTCGTGAAGGAGGTCGCGCGCGAGATGACCACGAAGGCGGGGCAGAAATGCACCGCCATCCGCCGCGTCATCGCGCCGCGCGCCCATGTGGATGCCTTGGTCGAGGCGCTGCGCGATCGTCTGGCCAAGACCGCGCTTGGACTGCCAGGCGAAGAAGCCACCCGCATGGGTCCGCTGGCCAGCCTTGACCAGCGTGACGAAGTCCGCGCCCGGATCAAGGAACTGCAGGCCGATGCCGAGATCGTGGCAGGCAACCCCGACGATGTGCGCGTCGCCTCGGGCGATGCGGAGCGGGGCGCCTTCCTGAACCCCGTGCTGATGTATTGCGACAAGCCCTTCGCGGCGCAGTCGGTCCACGATGTCGAAGCTTTCGGCCCCGTCTCGACCGTGATGCCCTATGACACGCTGGATGAAGCGGTGGAACTGGCGCGCAGGGGCAAGGGGTCGCTCGTGTCGTCGGTCTTCACCAACGATCCCGCGGTGGCGCGCGACGTCACGCTGGGCGTTGCGCCCTTCCACGGCCGGGTGCTGATCGGGAACCGCGAAACCGCGAAATCATCGACCGGTCACGGCTCTCCGCTGGCGGGTCTGATCCACGGCGGCCCGGGCCGGGCTGGCGGCGGCGAGGAGATGGGCGGCCTGCGCGGCGTGAAGCACTACATGCAGCGCACGGCCGTGCAGGGCAGCCCGCAGCTTCTGTCGGCGGTCACCGGCCGCTGGATCGAAGGGGCCGAGGCCTTCCACGGAGTCCACCCGTTCCGCAAGTCGCTGGCCGAGCTGAAGATCGGCGATCAGCTGGTCACCGCGTCGCGCACCGTGACGCAAGAGGATGTGGAACACTTCGCCCATTTCACCGGCGATACCTTCTACGCCCACATGGACAGCGAGGCGGCGAAAGCGAACCCGTTCTTTGACGACCGGGTGGCGCATGGCTATCTGATCGCGTCCTTCGCGGCGGGTCTGTTCGTCGATCCGGCGCCGGGTCCGGTCCTGGCGAACTACGGCGTCGACAACCTGCGCTTCCTGACGCCGGTCTATTTCGGCGATACGCTTCAGGTGCGGTTGACCTGCAAGGAGATCAATCCCCGCGCCAGTGCCGAACATGGCGAAGTGCGCTGGGATTGCCAGGTCACCAACCAGAACGGCCAGGTGGTCGCGCAATATGACGTGTTGACCATGGTCGCCAAGACCTGGCCTGCCAACGCCTGATGGAGCACGCGCCGATGAACCAGATCTACGCCTACGACGGGATCATTCCCGTTATCGACACCGCCGCATTTGTCCATCCGGCGGCGGTCGTGATCGGCGACGTCATCATCGGCGCGGGCTGCTACGTCGGTCCCTGCGCCGTCCTGCGCGGGGACTTCGGTCGCATCGTGCTGGAGGAGGGGAGCAATGTGCAGGAAACCTGCGTGGTGCATTCCTTCCCCGGCCGCGATGTCGTGATCGAGGCTTCGGGCCATGTCGGACACGGCGCCGTGCTGCATGGCTGCCGGATCGGGAAGAACGCGCTGATCGGCATGAACGCCGTGGTGATGGACGAAGCGGTGATTGGCGAAAACAGCATCGTCGCCGCGATGGCCTTCGTGAAGGCTGGGACCGTGATCCCGCCCGCCAGCCTGGTCGTCGGTTCGCCCGCCAAGGTGGTGCGCACCCTGTCGGACGAGGACATTGCCTGGAAGACGCAAGGCACGGCCGTCTACCAGCGTCTTGCGCTGGAGGCGCATGATCTGGTCAAGCCGGCGAAGCCCCTGAGCGTGGTCGAACCGGATCGGCGCCGGGCCACGGCCCCGGACTACGATCCGCTGATCCTGCAACGCATCAAGACTATCGGACGGCCTTGATCCCCTCGAGGATCAGGGTCGTCGCCACGTCCGCGTAATCCTCGCGGGTGATGCGTCCGCCGTCCTTGAACCACATGTAGACCCAGTTCATCATCCCGAACAGCGACATGGTGACCGGCATCAGGAGCGGCCGGTCACTGTTCCTGAGCGACGGGTTGATCTGGTCCAGCACCGCCGAAAACCGCTTCACGATCGACCGTTCGACCGCCATGATTTCAGCCTTCTGCTCCTCGGACAGGGTCATCGAGGCGTTGAGCTGCACCTTGTGTTCGTTGTCGGCGCCGCGGTAATTTTCCAGGACCGTTCCCACCAGCTTCCTCAGTCGCGCCTCGGGGGGCAGGGCGGGTTGGTCGGCGGCTTCGATTGCGGCCTCCAGTTCCTCAAGATGGGTGATGATGATCGCGAAGATCAGCGCATCCTTGCTGGGGTAGTAGTGATACAAGAGCGCCTTCGAAACCTGCGCCACCGCCGCAATCTGCGACATCGAGGCCTTTTCCATCCCCTGTTCCGCGAAGACCTGTGCGGCCTTGTCCAGAATGCCCCGCTGCTTTTCTTCGAAATCCGCCGCCTGTTTGCGTGCCATGTCGTTGTCTTCCTGCCTTATGCCCGGAAAAAAAGGGGCATTGCTGCCCCTTTATCGCCGACGGTCGCGGGTGTCACCGACCGTTGGTCATGATTTCGGGCGGTTGTCGATGACGCGCTTCGCCTTGCCTTCGGAACGGGCAATCGCGTTCGGATCCGCCACGTTGATGCGCGTCGATACGCCGACGATCGCCTTGATGTGATGCGCCAGTTCCTTGGCCGACTTCGCGCGGGCGTCGGGGTCCACCATTTCGGGCGTGCATTCGACATGGACGGTCATGTTGTCCATGCGGCCTTCGCGCGCCAGTTCGATCTGGAAGTGCGGGGCCAGGCCCTTGCACTTCAGGATCTGCTCCTCGATCTGGGTCGGGAAGACATTGACGCCGCGCAGGATGATCATGTCGTCGCTGCGGCCGGTGATCTTGTCGATCCGCCGCATCGAGCGCGCAGTCCCCGGCAGCAGGCGCGTCAGGTCGCGGGTGCGGTAGCGCACCATCGGCAGGCCTTCCTTGGTCAGCGTGGTGAAGACCAGTTCGCCCATCTCGCCGTCTGGCAGCACCTCGCCCGTGACCGGGTCGATGATTTCCGGGTAGAAGTGGTCTTCCCAGATGTGCAGGCCGTCCTTCGTTTCCACGCATTCCTGCGCGACGCCCGGACCCATCACTTCGGACAGGCCGTAGATGTCGACGGCGTGCATGTCGAAAGCGTCCTGGATTTCCTCGCGCATGGCGTTGGTCCAGGGCTCGGCGCCGAAGATCCCGACCTGAAGCGAGCTTTCCCGCGGGTCGATGCCCTGGCGGCGGAATTCGTCCAGGATCGACAGCATGTAGCTGGGCGTCACCATGATGATGCGCGGCTTGAAGTCGGTGATCAGCGTGACCTGGCGTTCGGTCTGCCCGCCCGAGATCGGGACGACCGTGCAGCCCAGACGTTCGGCGCCGTAATGGGCGCCAAGGCCGCCGGTGAACAGGCCGTAGCCATAGGCGTTGTGCAGCATGTCGCCCGGACGCCCCCCCGCGGCGCGGATCGACCGCGCAATCAGGTTCGCCCAGACGTCAATGTCATTGGCGGTGTAGCCCACCACGGTCGGCTTGCCGGTGGTGCCCGACGAACCATGCACCCGCACCAGCTTCGACTGCGGCACGGCGAACATGCCGAAGGGGTAGGTGTCGCGCAGGTCCTGCTTGGTCGTGAAGGGGAACTTCGCGATGTCCTTCAGCGACTTCAGCTCTTCGGGGTGGACGTCATGCGCGATGAAGCGATTGCGGTAGAAGGGCGAATTCTCATACGCGTGCTTCAGCGACCGCTTCATGCGGTGGAACTGGAGCGCCTCGATCTCGTCGCGCGAGGCGTATTCGATCGGATCCAGATCCTGTTTGCGGGGGGTAAGGTCTTCCATGGATTATCCTCCCTTGGAAATGTCAGGGCCGATCATTCGCTGACCGGCAGATGCGTGCCCTTGACGGTGCGGGAATGGCCGCGGAATTCAGCCACGTGCAATCCGTCCTGGTTGGTGATGTGGACATCGTAGATCCCCGATCGTCCCTGCCGGGCGACCTCTCGGGCCGTGGCCGTCAGCCGGTCACCCAGCCGGACGGGCTTCAGGTAGGTCACCGAGCAGTGCTGGCCGACGACGACATCATTGTAGCTGTTGCAGGCGAAGGCAAAAGCGCTGTCTGCCAGCGTGAAGATGTAGCCGCCGTGGCAATTGCCATGGCCGTTCGACATCGATTCGGTAATGCTCATGCTCAGGGTCGCTTCCCCGGGCGCGATGTGGTCCAGCGCCATGCCCAGCCGCTGGCTGGCGCTGTCGCCATTCCACATCTCCCGGGCCGAACCCTCGGCGATTTCCTGGGGGGTCATCTCCGAGACGGGTTTCATTGCCCCTTGAACTCCGCCTTGCGCTTTTCAAGGAAGGCGGTGACACCTTCGGCGTAGTCGGCGCTGCGGCCCGCAATGCGTTGCAGGTCGCGTTCCATGTCCAGCTGTTCGTCCAGCGACTGCGTGGCCGACGCGTGGATCAGCCGTTTCGTCAGCCCCAGGCCCAGCGTCGGACCGGCGGCCAGCGAGGCCGCCAGCGCGCCGGCCTCGGCCATCAGGTCGGCGTCCTCGACCGCCTTCCAGATCATGCCCCAGTCGGCGGCCTTCTCGGCGGTCAGTGGCTCGGCGGTCAGGGCCAGCGCCTTGGCCCGCGGTTCGCCCAGGATGCGCGCCAGGCTCCAGCTGCCGCCCGCATCTGGGACGAGGCCGATCTTGGCGAAGGCCTGGATGAACTTGGCCGACTTCGCCGCAAGCACGATGTCGCAGGCCAGCGCGATGTTCGCACCCGCACCCGCCGCCACGCCGTTCACGGCGCAGACGATCGGCTTTTCCAGGTTCCGAATCAGCCGCAGCGTCGGGTTGTAGAATGTCTCGAGCGTGTGGCCCAGGTCGGGGGCCGGGCCGCCCTTGCGGGGATCGCGGTCGCCCAGATCCTGTCCGGCGCAGAAGCCCCGACCCGAACCGGTCAGGAGAACCGCCCGAACCGCGCTGTCTGCCTGTGCGCGTTCGAATCCCGCACGAAGTGCAAGATGCATTTCCTCGTTGAACGAATTAAGCTTGTCGGGACGATTCAGGGTCAGGCGCAGGACGCCCGCCTCAAGCGTGACAAGCACGGTTTCCGATCCGGTCATGGTGCTCTCCCTCGTCCAGTGTGGATGTTGCTGGACGCTTCAAAAATATGTTGCATAAACCGACTGGTCGGTCAATGATAAAGCATGGTCAGGCGGGGAGCCTGGTGGGAGGGGACATCATGACAGACTTTTTCGACCGTCACCGGCCGATGCTTGATGCGGCTGTCCAGGCGTTGCGCTCGCGCGAATTCTGGACCCCCTTTCCCGAAGTTCCCAGCGGAAAGATCTATGGCGACACCGCGAAGGCCGAAGGCGATTCGGACTACCAGGCGCTTCTGGGCCAGGACTTCGCCTTGCCCGGCCATCCGGGCGCCGCGCGGGCCGGGGCCGAGGTCTCGCCCTATGGTCCGGCGCTGGCGGTCCGCTATCCCGCCGCGACCCCCGATGAACTGATCGCCGCCGCCACGGCCGCCGCGCCCGCGCTGGCCGCCGCCAGCCCCGAGATGCGCCTTGGCGTCTGCCTTGAGGCGCTGGTGCGGCTGAACCGGCAAAGCTTCGTTCTGGGCAATGCCACCATGCACACCACGGGGCAGGCCTTCGCGATGGCGTTCCAGGCGGGCGGTCCGCACGCGCAGGACCGCGGACTTGAAGCCGCGGCCGCCGCCTGGACCGAGATGACGCGATTCGCCAGCTCGGCCCGGTGGGAGAAGCCGCAAGGCAAGGCCGCGCCGATCGTCATGGAAAAGACCTGGACGCTGCGGCCGGCCGGCATCGCGCTGACCATCGGCTGCAACACCTTCCCGACCTGGAATTCCTATCCTGGCATCTTCGCCAGCCTGGCCACCGGCAATCCCGTGATCGTGAAGCCGCATCCGCGCGCGATTCTGCCGCTGGCGCTGACCGTGCGCGTCCTGCGCGAAGTGCTGGCCGAGGCCGGGCTGCCGGCCGACGCGGTGCTTTTGGCCGTGGACGAGCCGGGCGCCGAGATCACCAAGGATCTGGCCACGCGCCCGGAAGTGAAGCTGATCGACTACACCGGTTCGTCGACCTTCGGGGGCTGGCTGCGCGAAAACGCCCGCCAGGCGCAGTTGTTCACCGAGGAAACCGGCGTGAACAGCGTGGTCATCGCCGCGACGTCCGATTTCGACGGAATGCTGGGCAACCTGGCCTTCGCGCTGTCGCTCTATTCCGGGCAGATGTGCACGTCTCCGCAGAACATCTACATCCCAGAAGGCGGGATCGAGACGAACCTCGGCCACAAGAGCTTCGATGACGTGGCCACCGCGCTGGCCGCCGCCATTGACGGCCTGCTGGCCGATCCGGCGCGCGCCGCCGGAATCTGTGGCGCCATCGCCAATCCCGCCACGTCCGAGCGGGTCGGGCGGCTGCGCCACCACGGCCGCCTGCTGCGCGCCGGCGCGGCCGAAGGCCAGCCAGGACCGCTGTTGCTGGCGGTGACGGCCGGGGATGCGGTTGCCTCGGACGAATGCTTCGGCCCCGTGGCCTTTGTTATCGCCACGCCGGATGCCGATAGCGCCATCCGGCAGGCCGCCGGGCTTGCTGCATCGAAGGGCGCGATTACCGCGGCCCTTTACGACACCGACCCCCTCCGGACCGCCCGCGCCGAAGCGGCCTTCGCCGATGCGGGCGTCAACCTGTCGATCAACCTGACCGGCAACATCTACGTCAACCAGTCGGCGGCCTTCAGCGACTTCCACGTCACCGGAGCCAACCCGGCGGGAAATGCCAGCCTGACCGACACGGCCTTTGTCGCCACCCGCTTCCGCCGGGTGATGAGCCGCCGCCTTTCTGCGGCATGATTTGATTTAATCCGTTCCAACAGCATCTCTGGGAGGAGATCATGAAGAAACACCTGACGACCACCGCCCTTGCGGCCCTGGCCTCCATGGGCCTTGCGCAGATGGCACATGCGGACATCAAGATCGGGGCGTCGATCTCGGCCACCGGTCCGGCAGCCTTCCTGGGCGATCCGGAAGCCAAGACGCTGGAAATGCTGGTCGAGGACATCAACGCCAAGGGCGGCGTGAACGGCGAGAAGATCGAGCTGGTCTCCTACGACGACGGCGGCGACCCCAACAAGGCCCGCACCTTCGCCACCCGTCTGGTCGAGGATGACGAAGTGGTGGCGATCATCGGCGGCACCACCACCGGCACCACGATGTCGATCCTGGATGTGGCCGAAGATGCCGAAATTCCGTTCATCTCGCTTGCGGGCGCCATCGACATCATCGATCCGGTGAAGCCCTACACCTTCAAGACCCCGCACACCGACCGCATGGCCTGCCAGAAGATCTTCGAGGACATGAAGAAGCGCGGCATCACCAAGATCGGCATGATCTCGGGCACCGACGGCTTCGGCGCGTCGATGCAGGCGCAGTGCAAGAAGGTCGTCGGCGACTATGGCATCGAAATCGTCGCGGATGAGACTTACGATCCGAAGGACGCCGACATGACGGCGCAGCTGACCAAGATCAAGGGCACCGAAGGCGTGCAGGCGATCCTGAACCCGGGCTTCGGTCAGGGTCCGTCGATCGTCACCCGCAACTACAAGCAGCTGGCCATCGACCTGCCGTTCTACCAGTCGCACGGTGTCGCTTCGGACGGCTTCATCGAACTGGCGGGCGCGGACGCGGCCGAAGGCGTGCGCCTGCCCGGCAACGCCCTGCTGATCCCGGACCTCCTGGCCGACGGTGACGTGCAAAAACCGGTCGTCACCGCCTACAAGACCGAATTCGAAGCCAAGACCGGAACCCCGGTCGGCACCTTCGGCGGCTATGCGCATGACGCCTTCCTGATCATGACCGACGCGATCAAGCGCGCCGGTTCGGCCGAGCCGAAGGCGATCCGCGACGCCATCGAGGCGACCTCGGGCCTGGCCGGCGCCACGGGCGTCTACACCATGACACCGGAAAACCACCTCGGTCTCGACCTGTCGGCTTTCCGCATGCTCGAGATCAAGGGCGGCAAGTGGACGCTGGTCGAATAATCCGCACGCAGATCACCCCCGCCGAAGCGCGGGGGTGATCCCCCTTGGCCGCGGGCCGCAACCCAGCATTCAGCCAGAGAGCGACGATGTCGGAACTTCTCCAATTCCTTCTTTCGGGGGTGACGGTTGGCGCGGTTTATGCGCTTGTCGCCCTTGGCTTCACCATCATTTACAATGCGTCGGACGTGGTGAACTTTGCCCAGGGCGAATTCGTCATGCTGGGCGGCATGATCACCTTTTTCCTTCATGCCGCAGGCGCGCCGCTGCCTCTGGCCGCCGTGATCGCGATCCTTGCGACGGCGGCCATCGGCGTGGCCATGAACAAGCTGACGATCGAGCCCGCGCGCGGTGCGCCGGTCGTGTCGCTGGTCATCATCACGATCGGCGTCTCGATCCTGATCCGTGGCGCCGCGCAACTGATTTTCGACAAGCAGATCCACACCTATCCGGCTTTCTCAGGCGACGATCCCATTCACATCCTGGGCGCGACGATCCTGCCGCAAAGCCTGTGGGTGATTTTGGGGGCGGTGGCGGTGTTCATCGGCCTCTGGCTGTTCTTCACACGCACGCTGCTGGGGCGCGCGGTGCTTGCCACGTCGAACAACCGTCTGGCGGCACAGCTTGTCGGCATCAACACGACCTTCGTGATGACGCTGTCTTTCGCCCTTTCCGCCGGGATCGGGGCGCTGGCCGGGGTTCTGGTCACGCCGATCACGATGGTTTCGTATGACGTCGGCCTTGCGCTGGCGCTCAAGGGCTTTGCCGCGGCGATGCTGGGCGGAATGGGCAACCCGAAGGGCGCGTTGGTCGGCGGCCTGGTCCTGGGCCTGCTGGAGGGGCTGACCGCGGGCTACCTGTCGTCGCAATACAAGGACGCGGCGGCCTTCATCGTGATCCTCGCCGTGCTGTTCTTCATGCCGCAGGGCCTTTTCGGCCGCAAATCCACGGATCGGGTGTGACATGCGACTTTCTGTGAAATCGGCAACGCTGCTGACGCTTCTTGCCTTCGTGGTCGTTGCGCCGCTCTTCTTCCCGTCAAGTTTCTACTACCGCGTCGGCGCACTGATCTTCGTGAACGGTCTGGCGGTGACGGGCATGGTCATCCTGACGGGCTGGGCCGGGCAGATCAGCCTCGGTCACGCCGGATTCGCCGGGATCGGCGCCTATGCCTGCGCCCTCGCCCCCGAGCATCTGGGCCTGCATCCGGCGCTGGCCGTGCTTCTGGGGGCGGTCATCTCGGCCGTCCTTGCCTGGCTGGTCGGCCGCCCGATCCTGCGGCTGAAGGGATATTACCTGGGTGTCGCGTCGCTGGGCTTCGGGATCCTCGTCTCGATGGTCCTGAACAACGAACGCGATCTGACCCGCGGCCCCGACGGCATCGACGTTGCGGACCTGGGCCTGCGCGGCCTGCTGAAGGACGCCGGTCTTGACCTGTCGAATGGCCAGTTCTGGTACTTCTTCTGCGGCTTCAGTCTGATGCTGGGCGCATGGTTCGCGCTGAACATCTTCAACAGCCCGACCGGCCGCGCCCTGCGCGCACTCCACGGCTCTGAAATCGCGGCCCGTACGGTGGGCATCGACGTGCCGCGGCTGAAGCTTCAGGCCTTCGTCATCTCGGCGGTGTACGCCTCGGTGGCGGGGTCTCTCCTGGCGCTGCAGAACAAGTTCATCACCCCCGATGTCGCGGGCTTCATGCACTCGGTCGAGATGGTGACGATGGCCGTGCTGGGCGGAGTCAGTTCGGTGATCGGCGCGATCTTCGGTGCCGCGGTGCTGACGCTTCTGCCGCAGGTGCTGACGGTCTTTGCCGAATATGAACAGCTGGTCCTGGGCCTGATCATGGTCCTGGTGATGATCTTCCTGCGCGAGGGTGTCGTTCCGTCGTTCCTGCGCAAGTTCCGGGGGAATGAGGCATGACGCTTCTGTCGATCGAAGGCCTGGGGATATCCTTCGGCGGGATCGCCGCCGTGAAGAACGTCTCGTTCCGCGTCAGCCCCGGCGAAATCGTCTCGGTCATCGGGCCGAACGGGGCGGGCAAGACCACGCTTTTCAACATGATCTCGGGCGTCTACCAGCCGGGATCGGGCAAGGTTGTGCTGAATGGCGAGGATGTGACGGCCATGTCGCCGCATCTTCTGGCGCGGCGCGGCATGTCGCGCACCTTCCAGAACCTCCAGATATTCCAGACTATGTCGGTGCTGGAAAACACGTTGGCGGGCTATCACCTGCAGGAAAGCGGTCCAGTTCTGGCCGATCTGCTGAACCTGCCGTCCTCGCGCCGCCGGGCGAGGGCCGCCGAAGAAGGCGCCCGCGCGCTGCTGAAACGCGTGGGACTGGAACGCGCCGCCGAACGCGAGGCGGGCAGCCTGTCCTACGGATCGCTCAAACGGCTTGAGATCGCGCGCGCCATGGCGCTGAAGCCGAAGGTGCTGCTGCTGGATGAACCCGCCGCGGGCTGCAACGCCGTGGAAACCGAGGAGATCGACCACCTGATCGCGGAAATCGCCGCCTCGGGCGTGGCGATCCTGCTGGTCGAACATGACATGAAGATGGTGATGCGGATTTCGAACCACATCGTCGTGCTGGATCATGGCGAGAAGATCGCCGAGGGCGACCCGGCCACGGTCAGCCGCGATCCCGCCGTCATCGCTGCCTATCTGGGGGCCGAACATGCTGCTGGTTGAAGGACTTCGCGCCCGCTACGGGCGGATCGAGGTGCTGCACGGCATCGACCTGAACGTCGATTCCGGCGAAATCGTCACCGTCATCGGCGCCAATGGCGCGGGCAAGACGACGCTTCTGCGCTGCCTGTCGGGCGTCCATCCCGTTGCGGGTGGCGACATTTCCTTCCGCGGCGAATCCATGTCGAAGGTCCGCTCCTGGCACCGCTTGGGGCGGGGCCTCGCGCAATCGCCCGAGGGACGGCAGATCTTCACCAACCTGACGGTCGAGGAAAACCTGCGCCTTGGCGCTTATCTTTTCGCGGACGACCGGGTGGAGAAGGACATGGAAGACGCCTTCCAGATGTTCCCGGTGCTGAAGGAAAAGCGCAACCTGTCGGCAGGTGGCCTGTCAGGTGGACAGCAACAGATGCTTGCCATGGCGCGGGCGTTGATGGGGCGGCCGTCCTGTCTGCTGCTGGATGAACCCTCCATGGGTCTTGCGCCGATCATCGTCAGCCAGATCTTCGACGTGGTGAAGGGGCTGAAGGCACTGAACGTCACGGTGCTGCTGGTCGAACAGAACGCTTATGGCGCGCTGAAGATCGCCGACCGGGGCTATGTCATGGAAACCGGGCGCATCACCATGGACGGACCGGCGGAAGACCTGATCGCCGACCCGCGCATCCGCGAAGCCTATCTGGGGATCTGACATGAGCATTGTCACCATCGACCGCGACGGCGATATCGCTGTCGTCACCGTGAACAATCCGCCGGTCAACGCGCTGAGCCAGGCGCTTCGCCAGGGTCTTTGGGACGCAGCCGAGGCGCTGGATGTCGAACAGGGCATCCGCGCGGTGGTTCTGATCTGCGCCGGCCGCACCTTCATCGCAGGCGCGGATGTCAGCGAATTCGGCAAGCCGCCGATGGAGCCGCACCTGCCCGACCTGGTGGGCCGGATCGAAACCGCGACGAAACCCTGGATTGCCGCGATCCACGGTTCTGCCCTTGGCGGCGGGTTCGAAGTGGCGATGGGGTGTCGCTTCCGCGTCGCACTCGATAGCGCCTCGGTCGGTTTGCCCGAGGTCACGCTGGGCATCGTTCCCGGCGCTTCGGGAACCGTTCGCACCCCGCGCCTTGCGGGGGTGGAAGCGGCGGTTGAACTGGTGACGACGGGCCGTCCGGTAAAGGCGCCCCGCGCGGCCCAGATGGGTCTTGTGGATGCAGTCGTCAGCGGCGATCTGCGCGCCGAAGCCATCGCCTTTGCCCGCACCGCGCTGGAAAAGCCGCTGCCGCCCGCGACCTCGGCCAGGCCCATCGCCGCGCCCGAGCCCGGATTCTGGGAGGCTCAGGAAACTGCCATCGCCCGCCGCGCCAAGGGCGAGGTCGCCCCGCTGCGGGCGCTTGCCTCGATCCGCCGCGCGACCGAAGTTCCTTTCGCGGAAGCGATGGCTTTTGAACGCGCCACCTTCCTGGACCTGCGCGGATCGGATCAGGCCGCTGCGCTGCGCCACATCTTCTTCGCCGAACGCGCTGCACCGCGCCCAGGCCATCTGGCCGACGTGGCACCGCTGCCGCTGCGCACCGCCGCTGTGATCGGCGGCGGCACGATGGGGGCAGGCATCGCCGCCGCGCTTCGCGATGCAGGCCTGCCGGTGACGCTGATCGAACGCGATGCCGAAGCGGTTGAACGGGGCCTGGCCAACCTGCGCGGCATCTACGCGGGCGCCGTGAAGCGCGGCAAGCTGACCGAAGCGCAGGTCGAAGCGCGGATGTCTGGCGTGACCGCGGGAAGCGATTATTCCGCCCTGGCCGACGTCGATCTGGTGATCGAGGCGGTCTTTGAGGAAATCGGCGTCAAGCGTGCGGTCTTTGAACAGCTGGGCCGCGTCTGCCGCCCGGATGCGGTGCTGGCCACCAACACCTCCTACCTGGATCCGCGCGCCATCGCGGAAGGGCTGCGCAATCCGGCCCGCTTCATCGGCCTGCACTTCTTCAGCCCGGCCAATGTGATGAAACTGCTGGAAATCGTGCCGACGCCGGACACCGCGCCGGAAACGCTGGCCACCGGTTTTGCGCTGGGGCGGATGCTGGGCAAGATCCCGGTTCAGGCCGGTATCTGCGAAGGGTTCATCGGCAACCGGATCCTGAAACGCTACCGCGCCGAAGCCGAGGCGATCGTCCGTCAGGGCACAGCGATTGCGGCGGTGGACAAGGCGATGCGCGACTACGGCTTCGCCATGGGCCCGTTCGAGGCGCAGGATCTGGGCGGGCTCGACATCGCTTACCTGCAACGCGAAGGCGCACGCGCGGCGGGGCAGGCGGTGCACGAAACGCTGGGCGACATCCTTGTGCGCGCAGGCCGCAAGGGCCAGAAGACCGGCGGCGGCTGGTATGACTATCTGCCGGGGGATCGCAGCCCGAAACCGTCGGACGCGGTGGCGGCGTTGCTGGCCGCCCACATCCAGCCCGGTGCCGCGCTGGACAGCGCCGCGATCTCGGCGCGGATGGTGGGTGCGATGGCGGATGAGGGCCGGAAGATCCTGGACGAAGGCATCGCGCAGCGCGCTTCGGACATTGACCTGGTCGAAGTCCACGGCTACGGCTTCCCCCGCTGGCGCGGCGGGCCGATGTTCGCCGCCTGAGAGGATCGAAACGGCAGAATAGCCTGCCGTCCACCATCCCGAGCACTTCTGCCCGCGCGGCGGGACAGTCCTTTCCGAAAAGACAACGGATTTCCCGGGCGCAATCCGCTTGCTGCCCTTGGCACAACGAACGGCCGCTGGATTGCGCCGGCGGCCGTCGCTGGATGAATTCCCGCTGACCGGTCCTACCGCGCCCGCTTCCGTGTCAGCAGTGCCAGGGCGGCGAACAGCAGGATCGACAGCGCCAGCAGCAGGGTCGCGGCGGCCATGATCGTCGGGTTGATCTGGTCACGGATGCCGGAAAACATCTGCACCGGCAGGGTCCGCTGTTCCGCCGCGGTCAGGAACAGGGCCACCACCACCTCATCGAACGATGTGGCGAAGGCGAAGATTGCGCCCGAGATCATCCCCGGCAGGATATTGGGCAACGTCACGCGGAAGAAGGCCGACAGCCCCGAGGCGCCCAGACTGTGCGCCGCCCGCGTCAGGTTGGTGTCATAGGTGGACAGGGTCGCCGTCACCGTGATCACCACGAAGGGCGTGGCCAGCGCGGTATGGGCCAGCACCAGCCCCGCGCGGGTGTTCGTCAGGCCGAATTCGCCGAAGAACAGGTAGCTGCCCACCGCCACGATCACGATCGGCACGATCATGGGCGAGATCAGCAGCGCCATGATAACCCGCCGATAGGGGAAATCGGGCCGCGCGATGCCCAGCGCGGCCAGCGTTCCCAGCGTGGTGGCCAGAATCGTGGTCAGGACGGCCGCGATGGCGCTGTTCATCATCGCCTCGAACCAGCGCGGATTGCCGAACAGGTCTTCATACCAGCGCAGGGAATATTCCCGGACGGGCAGGGTGAAGAACGGATCCTTCGAGAAGGACAGCGGCACGATGATGAACAGCGGCGCGATCAGGAACAGCAGCACCGCGACGGCAAAAGCGACGACAAGGGTCCGGCTCAGGCGTTCGGAGGGGGTCGCGTAGGACGGAAGCCACATGATGGATTACCCCAGTTTGATCTTGTCGGCGCCGACAAGGCGCAGGAACAGGCCGTAGATCGCCAGCGTCACCAGCAGAAGGACCACCCCCAGCGCTGCAGCCAGGCCCCAGTTCAGATCGCGGTTGATGTAGACCGAGATGAAGTTCGACACCATCTGGTCCTGCGGCCCCCCGACCAGCGCCGGGGTGATGTAGTAGCCCAGCGACAGGATGAAGGTCATCAGGCATCCGGCGACGACGCCCGGCAGGGTCTGCGGCGCATAGATCCGCCAGAAGGCCGAGGTCGGTCCGGAGCCCAGCGACCGGGCTGCCCGCAGTTGCGTGGGCTGGATCGAGCGCATCACCGAATAGATCGGCAGGATGGTGAAGGGCAGCTGGATATGGGTCATCGCAGTGACGGTGCCGATGCGGGTGAAGATCAGCTGCACCTTTTCGGTCGTCAGGTGCAGCGCCATAAGCACCGAGTTGATGACCCCGTCCGATTGCAGCAGCACGACCCAGGCCGTCGTGCGCACCAGAAGCGAGGTCCAGAGCGGCAGGAGGACCATCAGCATCATCACCGCCGCGATGGTCTTCGGCGCGATGGTCAGGACATAGGCCACGGGATAGCCCAGGATCAGCGTCAGGCCCGTGACGATCCCGGCCACCAGAAGCGTGCGGCCCAGGACAGACAGGAAGATCGCCTGGTCCGGGGCCACGCCTTCCAGGCCGCCCGAGGGTGCCTGCTTCAGGTCCAGCGCCGTCAGCAGGTAATAGGGGGTCAGGCCCGCGCCGTTCCGGCGGATCACGGACCAGGTTTCGGGCGCGGCCCAGATATCGCCCTGTTCCAGGAACCTTTCGCGGAAGGGGCCGGCCTCCAGCCCCGCCGCCATCCGCGACGCCGCCAGCATCTTGCTGCGCATCCCCGGGATTTCATAGTTCAGCCGCTTGCCGACCAGCGCGGCAGTGCTGTCGGCCTTGGCCTGCTTCAGGTCGGCCGCCAAGGCGGCAAAGACCGCCTCGTCCGGGGTCGAGGCGCCGTCCCAGGTCTCCAGCGCGCCCAGCGTCCGCGGCAGCACGCTGCGGGTTTCCGGATTGTCGACGGCCGTCACCAGCAGGTAAAGGATCGGCGCGACAAAGGTCAGCACAAGGAACACGACCAGCGGCAAGGCCAACGACAGCGCGGCCCGGCGGGCCGGGCGGGCGGCGCGGCGGACGGCCACGAAGGTGCGGATCCGTTCAAGATCGACTGGTTCGGACAAGGCCATGGCTCAGCCCTCCAGCAGGCGGCAATCGGACGGCAGGCACGCCAGGTGCACCGTTCCCCCCACCGCGATGCCCTGGACCTGCGCGACCGGGATCCGGGCGGTGACGATCTGCCCGCCAAAGGCCGCGACCGACAGGCGCATGTGATCGCCCAGGAAGAACATGTCCGTCACCTGCCCTGAAAACAGGTTCTGGGCCGGCGGCAGGTCATTCCCCGCCAGCCGGATGTTTTCGGGCCGCACCGACAGGGACAAGGCCGCTGACCCGCCCGTCAGGGGGGCGTCGGCCGCCTTCAGCACGGTGCCATCCGCCATCCGCACCACGGCAAGGCCCTTCTCGCGTCCGACCAGGGTGCAGTTCATCGTGTTGTTTTCCCCGATGAAACCCGCGACGAAGCGGTTCTCGGGGGCGTTGTACAGGGTTTTCGGATCGGCCAATTGCTGGATGCGCCCGTCATGGAACACCGCGATGCGGTCCGACATGGTCAGCGCCTCTGACTGGTCGTGGGTCACGTAGACCATGGTGATCCCGAGCGAGGTCTGAAGCTGCTTGATCTCGATCTGCATCCGTTCGCGCAACTGCTTGTCCAGTGCGCCCAAGGGTTCGTCCATCAAGACCAGCGACGGTTCGAACACCAGCGCGCGGGCGAGGGCGACCCGCTGCTGCTGTCCTCCCGACAGCTGCGCGGGCCGCCGGTCGCCCAGCGCCTCCAGACCCACGCGGCCCAGGGCGCGGGCGACCTTCTCGCGCGCCGCCGTGCCCTTGATGCCCCGGTAACGCAGAGGGAAGGCCACGTTCTCGGCCACGGTCATGTGGGGAAACAGCGCGTAGTTCTGAAAGACGAAGCCGATGTTGCGCTTTTCGGGCGGCAGCCGTTCGACGGGATTTCCGTTCAGCAGGATATGCCCCAGCGTCGGCCGTTCAAACCCGCCCAGCATCATCAGCGTGGTGGTCTTGCCCGAGCCGGACGGCCCGAGCATGGTCAGGAATTCCCCCTTTGCGACATCCAGGTTCAGATCCTTCACGACATAGTGGATCCCGTCGTAGGACTTCTTGACCTGCGAAAAACGGACGAGCGCATCCTGGCTGCTGCTGGCCGTGGTGAACGTGTCGGTCGACATGGCATTCATGATGCGCCCCCCATCTGCGGCCGGTTCTACTGGGCAAGCCAGGTGGTGAACCGTTTGCGGATCTCATCGCCGTTGTCCGCCCAGAAGGCGTTGTCCAGCGTCAGCGCCACGGTCATGTTGGCCGGGCTGGTCGGCAGGTTGGCGGCATCTTCGGGCGTCACGAACTCGGACGCCGACTTGCGGACCGGGCCGTAGGGAATGTACTTCGTCGTCCCCGCCAGAACCTTGGGCTCGACCGCATGCTTGATGAACGCGATCGAGGCTTCGGGGTTCTTGGCACCCTTCGGGATCACCCAGTAGTTGGAATCCAGGATCTGGTTGTCCCAGACGATCTTGAAGTCCTGGCCTTCCTTGTTGGCGTTGTAGATCCGTCCGTTCCAGGCCGTGGTCATTACCACCTCGCCCGAGGCCAGAAGCTGCGGTGCCTGCGCGCCCGCTTCCCACCAGACGATGTCCTTCTTGATGGTGTCGAGCTTGGCAAAGGCGCGGTCGACGCCTTCCGGGGTGGACAGCACCTCATAGACCTGATCGGCGGGCACGCCATCGGCCAGCAACGCGAATTCCAGGTTGGTCGCCGGGTTCTTCCAAAGCCCGCGCTTGCCGGGGAACTTCGCCGTGTCGAACAGGTCGGCGATCACCTTGGGCCCGTCCTTCAGCGTCGCGGCGTTGTAGGCCAACGCGGTCGAGTAGACGATGGTGCCCACGCCGCAGTCCGAGGTGGTGCCCGCCAGCCAGTCGTCCTTGGGGCCGATCTTGTCCCAGTCGATCTTTTCGAAGATCCCGTCGTCGCAGCCTTGAAGAAGCGTCGGCGCATCCACATCGACCACGTCGACGGTGGTGTTGCCGGACTCGACCATTGCGGCGATCTTGGCGATCTCGCCGCCGTATTCCTGTTCATCCACCTTGATGCCGGTGGCGGCGGTGTAGGACTCGAACACGGCCTTGCGCTGGGCTTCCTGGTAGGCGCCGCCAAAGCTCATGACCGACAGCGACCCTTCGGCCAGCGCCGGCGCGGCCGTCAGGGCAAGCATCCCCAGCAGCGTGACCGCGCGGCGTCCAATCGTCATCTTCATCGTTTCTCTCCCTTTCCCTGTTGATGGGTCGGCTCCGCGCGCCGCGCGCGCCGGCTGGGTGGCGGCGCATTCGGTGCGCCTGCCGGGTTCTGGATGCGGGGGCCGGGCGACATGCGGCGCCGGCCCCCGCCTTTGGGCCGCGGCATCCCGGGGAGCGGGGCGCCGCGACGCGTTTCAGCCCTTGCCCTTCACGATCAGATGCTCGGGGCCATAGGCAAAGCCGGTGATGTTGGTGTTCCCCTTGTTGTTGTCGTCGGTGATCACCAGGATGTCATGTTCCCGGTAGCCGCCCGCGCCGGGCAGGTGGTTCGGGATCGTGATCATCGGCTCCATCGACACGACCATGCCGGGCTCCAGCACCGTGTCGCAGTCCTCGCGCAGTTCCAGCCCCGCTTCGCGGCCGTAGTAGTGGCACAGCACGCCGAAGGAGTGGCCGTAGCCGAAGCTGCGGTATTGCAGCAGGTCGTGCTCGGCATACATCTCGTTCAGTTCCTTGGCGATGTCGCTGCACCGCGCACCGGGGACCAGAAGCTCCTTGCCGCGGTCGTGGACGGCGCAGTTGATGTTCCACAGCCGGATGTGTTCGTCGGTCGCCTCTTCCGCAAACAGCGTGCGTTCCAGCGCGACGTAATAGCCGGCCACCATCGGGAAGCAGTTCAGCGACAGGATGTCGCCCTTCTCGATGCGGCGGCTGGTGACGGGGTTGTGGGCGCCATCGGTGTTGATGCCCGATTGGAACCACGTCCAGGTGTCCAGCAATTCGCCATGCGGCCAGACCTTCGCAATCTCGCGCACCATGGTCGCGGTCGAGTGCAGGGCCACCTCATGCTCGGGCACGCCGACTGCGGTCGCCTCGACGCAGGCCGCGCCGCCGATGTCGGCGATGCGGGTCATCTTGGTGATGTGGGCGATCTCCTCGGCCGACTTGATCATCCGCAGCCGCATCGACGCCGCGGCAATGTCGACGAATTCCATCTGCGGGAATTCGGACTTCAGCAGGTTCAGCGTGTCGATGCTGATGTGGTCGAATTCGATGCCCAGCCGCTTCACGCCGCCCGCAAGGCCGCGGATGGCATGAAAATAATTGTCCTTTTGCCAGTCGGTGTAGGTGACGTTGCGGCCCCCGAAGGTGCGCCGCCAGGGTTGGCCGCCGTCGATGCCGGCGCTGATCGAGGTGGAAATGTCATGGTCCACCAGAAGGCCGTAGCGGCGGCCGAAATAGCAGTACATGAAATCCGAGTAGTAGTTGATGCAGTGATAGCTGGTGAACAGCGCCGCATCGATCCCGGCCTTCGCCATATGGGCGCGAATGGCGTCCAGGCGCCGCTGCATTTCAGCGTCGGAAAAGGTCGGGACGGCCTTTTCGCCATTGTTGACATAGTTTTGCAGCCGTTCGCGTTTCATCAGGTCCTCCAGATCGTTTGCGGGGGCCATGACCAGGCCCTTTCCTGCTTCAGAAGGGCGGTGAAGGGCCGTCCTTGTCAAAAGATCAAAATTCAGGGTAGCATGAGGAAAACTAATGCCGGGACCGGCCACCATGACCTTGCCGCCGCTGAATGCACTCCGCGCCTTCGAGGTGGTCGCCCGCCTCGGGTCGTTCCGGGCGGCGGCGGACGCCCTGTTTGTGACGCAGTCGGCCGTCAGTCATCAGATCCGCAACCTGGAGGAATGGATCGGCCGGCCGCTGTTCCAGCGGGAAGGCAATCACACGCGGCTTCTGCCGCATGGCGCGGAACTGGCGCGGACGCTCTCGCTGTCCCTGACCGAGATCGAAGCGGCCTGCCATCGGGCCCGCGTCGACACCAGCGCGCAGGCCCTTGTGATCGCGGCCATTCCTTCGGTGGCGATGTGCTGGATGATCCCGCGTCTCAGCCGGTTCCGTGCCGCGCACCCCAAGATCCAGATCCGCATCGTCTACGCCATGCACGGCCACGGCATCAATTTCCAGGACGTGCATCTGGCGTTCGTCTTTGCGCCGGTGGCCCCGGTGATCCCGGGCATCGTCAGCGAATATTTCCTCAGTGGTGAAAGTGCCCCCGTGTGCAGCCCGGCGCTGCTGGAGCGTCTGGGCCCCGGACCTGGCACGCCTTCTCATCTGCTTTCGCTGGGGCTTCTGCACGACGCAGACACCTCCGGGTGGCAGACCTGGCTTCGGGAAATGGGCGCCGACACGACCGAGGCCATCCCCGGCGCCACATTCGAGGATTTCAACCTTCTGCGCACCGCGGCGCTGTCGGGGCAGGGGGTGGCGCTTTGCCCCCTGGCGATGGTCCAGCCGGACCTGCAATCCGCAAGCCTGGTCCAGCTGTCGGACCATACCATCAGCTATGGATCGGATTATTACCTGCTGTCGACAACCACCGCCGATCCGGTCCTGTCACGGAATGCCCGGATCTTTCGCGACTGGGCCCTGGCCGAGCGTGACATCCCCGCACCGGGTCCGGCGGTGGGACTTTCCTGACCGGTCGGAGGCGATCGCGCCGATGTCCGGCGGGGTGCGGGCCGCCTTCAGCCTTCCGGGCGGTGGAAGTCCGACGCCGGATCCTTCAGCACCGCATCGCGCAAGAGCTGCCACAGGCGGTGGCGCAACTCGGCATAGGCGGGATGGTCGTGCGGATCGGCCTGCCAGCGCGGGACAGGAAAGGGCACGTCGATCCGCGCGACGATCCGTCCCGGGCGGGGGGACAGGACGACCACGCGGTCGCCCAGCACCAGCGCCTCGTCGACGCTATGGGTGACAAAGACGACGCCGGGCCCGCCCGTGGCTCCGACCAGCCGTAGCAGCTCGGCCTGCATCAATTCGCGCGCCTGGGCATCAAGCGCCGCGAAGGGTTCGTCCATCAGCAGGAAGTCGGGCCGCGGCGCCAGCGCCCGGGCCAGCGCCACGCGCTGCTTCATGCCGCCCGACAGCGCGGCGGGAAAGCTTCCTGCCACGCGGGCCAGCCCGACCAGGCGCAACACCTCGGCCACCCGGGCCTCGCGTTCGGCGGCGGGCCGTCCGGGCAGGGCGAAGGCCACGTTCTGCGCCACCGTCTTCCAGGGCAAGAGCCGGTAGGACTGGAACACCATCGCCGCCCCCTCTCCGGGACGGGGCGGCGCGCCGGACAGCGTGACCTGCCCTGCGTCAGGCCGGATCAGCCCCGCCATCAGCCGCAAGAGGCTGGTCTTTCCGCAGCCCGAGGGGCCAAGGATCACCAGAACTTCGCCCCGTGCCACCGACAGGTCAATCCCCTGGACGACCGGCGCGCCGGCAAAGGCCAAGGACACGCCGGCAAGGGTCAGCCGCGCTGTCACTTCCCGGCGGTGTCGCCGGCGTCGGACGTGCCGATCCGCCCGAGAACGGCCTGCAAGGGCGCAAGGTCAATGAACGACGTCAGGGGCGCCGGGGTCAGACCCTTGAAATCCTCGCCTTCGTGCAGCCAGGCCTGCGCCGTGCGAACCTCGTCCTCGTTCAACCCGCCATTCACCACCCAGGATCCCGCAAAGGCCTTCGACAGCATCTCAAGGTCGGCGCGCGCCACGTCGGGACGCGCCTTTTCCATCGCCGCCACCCAGTTTGCGGGGTTGGCCTGGAAGTCGCGGGCGGCGAGGATGATCGCCTCGATCACTGCCTGAACCTCGGGCCCGCGCTTTTCCAGCGTTTCCCTGCGCACGACATTCAGCTTCGACAGGACCGGTGCGGCCTTGTAGAAGTCGTCCAGCCCCACCAGAACCGACACCCCCGCCTGGTCGTCGATGGCGGTGAAGCTGCCGATGCCCATGGTCGTCGCGTCGATCTGCCCTGCGATCAGCGCCTGCGCCCGCGCCTGCGGCTGTCCCAGCGCCACCAGTTTCAGAGAGCCGGTATCCACCCCTTGCGCGGCCAGCACCCGCATCGACAGAAGATGGTCGACACTGCCGGTGCGCCCGATCCCGAAACGCTTGCCGTTCAGATCCTTGACCGAGGCGACGTCCTTCCCCGCCACCAGATAAGGCAGCGCCTTGTTGGGCGACATCACCCCCCGCAGGTCATCCGCCCCCGCCGCAACCGCTTGCAACAGCGTGTCCAGCGAGACGTTCGCCATCTCGCCTTCGCCCGCGCGAAGGGCGGCCATCACCATCGGCGACTGCTCGACCCGCACAAATTCGACATCCACCCCGGCGCGGTCGAAATAGCCGCCCTGATCGGCCAATTCCATGACCGAGTTGGGGACCAGCGGCGTTTCGGCGTCCGACACGATCAGCCGGAACGGCTCGGCCGCAGCCGGCTGCGCCAAGGCCACTGCCAGCGCCATTGCGGCGGGCAGGGCCAGCGTCAGGGACGGGAGCGCGGATCGCGCCCTTGCGAGGGTCCGTGCCGCAAGTCCCGGTATGCACTTCATGTCGGTCCTCCCACCTATCCGGCCTCGCGCCACCGCAGAAGCCGCTTTTCCACCAGTCTCAGGGCCTCGGTCACGCCTGCGCCGATCAGCGCCAGCACGACAACCACCGCCAGGTATTCCGCCATGCGGAAGCGGCTGCCGTAAAGTGCCAGCAAGCCGCCCAGGCCGCTGATCGCGGTGTACAGTTCGGCCACGATCGTGTTGATCAGACCGATGGTCGCCCCGATGCGGATGCCCGCGATGAAATAGGGAACCGCGCCCGGCAGCACGACATGGGCCAGAACCCGACCCCGGCCCGCGCCGGTGGCGATGGCCATCTCGACCAGCTCCGCATCTGCGGCGCGCACCCCCGCATAGGCGTTCAGGATCACCGGCATCACCGCGCCCAGGAACACGATCAGCACCTTGGCCTGAAGCCCGAGGCCCAGCGCGACGATGATCAGGGGAATGAAGGCCACGCGCGGCGTTGCGGCCAGCGCCAAGACATAAATGTCGATCGTCCGGGCCAGGGTGCGGGACATGCCCATAGCCGCGCCCAAGGCGCAGCCGACCACGACCGCGATCCCGGTCCCCGCCAGATAGACGGTCAGGCTTGCGGCCAGAGCCGGGGCGAGCCGCCCCTCGGCGGCCATCATCCAGCCCGCCCGCGCCACCGCAAGGGGAGAGGCGAAAAGCCCCGGCGGCGCCGCCCGGGCAAGGGCGGTCCAGACGATCAGGATCAGTCCCAGAAATCCCAGCCGCAACAGCGCAGTGCCCAGCCCATCGCCCAGGCCGCCGGCACGCCGGTTCAGGGCGGCCGAAGCCGGGGCGGCGGGACGGCCTGCGGTGTGGGCGGTGGCGACGGGACGGTCCTGCATGGGTCCGAGTTTCGGGCAGTGTCGGCCCCGGTGCAAGTCCGCGGAACTCCACCCTTTGGCTGAATTGCCCCGATGCGGGCGCGGCGCGACACTTTGAGCTGCGAAGGCAACAGGACTGGCAGGGAGGAAAGGTATCGTGACCTACGAGAACGTGAAGATCCATCCGGCGGTCGACGGTGGCGTCAGGCCGGGAAACCCGGATTTCAAGGGCGGTACGCTGAGCTGCAAATGCGCGACCGACAAGGTCGAGGTGCAGGTGGGCGCCCAGACCGCGCATAACCACGTCTGCGGCTGCACCCGTTGCTGGAAACCGGACGGGGCGGTGTTCAGCCAGGTGGCCGTGGTGGGTCGCGATGCGGTGCAGGTGACCCGGAATGCCCACAAGCTGAAGGTCGTCGATGACACCGCCACCATCCGCCGCCATGCCTGCACGGGTTGCGGTGTCCACATGTATGGCCGGATCGAGAACAAGGACCACGCCTTCTACGGGCTGGATTTCGTTCACACGGAACTTTCGCCCGAGCAAGGCTGGTCCGAGCCGCAGTTCGCGGCCTTCGTCTCCTCGGTGATCGAATCAGGGGTCGATCCGTCTCGCATGGCCGGCATCCGCGGCCGGCTGAAGGAGCTGGGGCTTGAACCCTACGATTGCCTGTCACCGCCCTTGATGGACGCGATCTCGACCCACACCGCCAAACGCTCCGGTGCCTTGCCCGCCTGACCGGCGCGGCACCCGCGACGGCCGGGGCAGGGCGCGTTTGCCTTGCCCCGGCCCTGGATTGGAACGCGCGGGCCAAGCCCCCGCGCGGCATGAGAAAAGGGGAAAGTCATGCGCACGCGTGCAGCCGTCGCCCTGGCGGCCGGAAAACCGCTTCAGGTGATGGAGGTCGAGCTTGCCGATCCGAAGGCGGGCGAGGTGCTGGTCGAGATCAAGGCGACCGGCATCTGCCACACGGACGAATTCACGCTGTCGGGCGCCGACCCGGAAGGGATCTTCCCGTCGATCCTGGGCCACGAGGGGGCGGGGGTCGTGATGGCCTGCGGTCCGGGCGTCACGACCCTGAAGCCGGGCGACCACGTCATCCCGCTTTACACGCCGGAATGCCGGCAATGCCCATCCTGCCTGTCGCGCAAGACAAACCTGTGCACGGCGATCCGCGGGACGCAGGGGCAAGGGCTGATGCCGGATGGAACGACGCGGTTTTCCATGCTCGACGGCACGCCGATCTATCACTACATGGGCTGTTCCACTTTCGCCAACCACACGGTCGTGCCGGAAATCGCGCTGGCCAAGGTCCGCGAGGACGCGCCCTTCGAGAAGATCTGCTACATCGGCTGCGGCGTCACCACCGGGATCGGCGCCGTCATCAACACTGCCGGGGTCGAGATCGGCGCCAAGGCGGTGGTTTTCGGTCTGGGCGGCATCGGCCTGAACGTCATCCAGGGGCTGCGGATGGCCGGGGCCGACATGATCATCGGCGTCGACCTGAACAACGACAAGAAGGCCTGGGGCGAACGCTTCGGCATGACCCATTTCGTCAATCCCACCGAGATCGGGGGCCCTGTCGTTCCGCATATCGTCGAGATGACCAAGACTCCCTTCGACCAGATCGGCGGCGCGGACTACAGTTTTGACTGCACCGGCAACGTCCGGGTGATGCGCGACGCGCTGGAATGCACTCACCGCGGCTGGGGCGTGTCGGTGGTGATCGGGGTCGCGCCTGCGGGGGCCGAGATCCAGACACGGCCCTTCCAGCTGGTCACGGGCCGCGTCTGGAAGGGCACGGCCTTCGGCGGGGCACGGGGGCGGACGGATGTCCCGAAGATCGTCGAGTGGTACATGTCGGGCAAGATCGAGATCGACCCGATGATCACCCACATCCTGACCCTGGACGAGATCAACAAGGGCTTCGACCTGATGCACCGCGGGGAATCCATCCGCTCGGTCGTGGTCTACTGACCGCAGGGGCACCGGCGGCCGCCCGTTCGGAACGGCAACAGGGGGGCGTGATGCCCCCTTGTCCTTGTCTGGGCGCCGCGGGGTTCCGCCCCATCGGAACGCCGTGGGCGTCGGCAGGGGCCGCGCCGTTCGCAAGGCGCGTCCGGTTTCGACCAGGGCGCGCGTCCTCCCATCTGCCTTCGGCATCCCCGGCGGGCGCGGACGTCGCTTCCCGACTGGCGGCGGTCTTTTCATGCGCCTTTGCCCGCCGAAATCCCTTGTCCCGCAGGGGTTTCCTACCGCCTGCCGCATCCGGCGCAGGATCATACTTTGGTTTGAAGCCGGTCGCTTCGCGTTGACAGATCGTCGCACCGGTCGCTTCATGAGAACAGAATAAGGGGAGGGTTCCCCTCTTTCGCGCCCCGGTTTTGCGCGGGGCGCCTTCGGAACCGGTCCAGCTTCACACGTATCTGCGCATCAGGGAGGATGACGATGACGAAGGGCATGCTAGGGCTATTGGCGGGACTTCTGATTTCGGCGGCGGCACCGTCCATGGCCAATGACTCGGTCAAGGCGATAACTAGCGACGCGAAGCAGTGGGGAATGCAACTGGGGAACTACTCCGGCAACCGCTATTCGGAACTGAACCAGATCAACAAGGACAACGTCGGCAAGCTTCAGGCCGCCTGGACCTTCTCGACCGGCGTGCTGCGCGGGCATGAAGGCTCCCCGCTGGTGATCGGCGACGTGATGTATGTCCACACGCCTTTCCCCAACATCGTCTACGCACTGGACCTGAACAACGACGGCAAGATCCTGTGGAAATACGTTCCCGAACAGAAGCCCGAGGTGATCGGGGTGATGTGCTGCGACACGGTCTACCGCGGGCTGGCCTATGCCGATGACACGATCTTCCTGCATCAGGCCGACACGACGCTGGTGGCGCTGGACGCCAAGACCGGCAAGGTGAAGTGGTCGGTGGTGAACGGCGACCCGGCCAAGGGCGAGACGAACACCGCGACCGTCACGGTCATCAAGGACAAGGTGCTGGTCGGCATCTCGGGCGGCGAATACGGCGTGCGCGGCCACCTGACGGCCTACAACATCAAGGACGGCTCGATGGCCTGGCGGGCCTATTCGACGGGGCCGGACAAGGACATGCTGGTCGACCCGGAAAAGACCACGGTGCTGGGCAAGCCCATCGGCGCTGACAGTTCGCTGAAATCCTGGGAAGGCGACCAGTGGCAGATCGGCGGCGGCACCACCTGGGGCTGGCTGACCTATGATCCGGACCTGAACCTGATCTACTACGGCACCGGCAACCCCTCGACCTGGAACCCCAGCCAGCGGCCCGGCGACAACAAGTGGTCGATGACGATCATGGCGCGTGATCCGGACACCGGCATGGCCAAGTGGTTCTATCAGAAGACCCCGCATGACGAATGGGACTTCGACGGCGTGAACGAGAACATCCTGGCCGATATCGACATCGGCGGGAAGCCCCGCAAGGTTCTGGTCAACTTCGATCGCAACGGCTTCGGCTACACCCTTGACCGCGAGACGGGCGAACTGCTGGTGGCCGAGAAATACGACCCTGCGGTGAACTGGGCCACCAAGGTCGAGATGGACCCGAATTCCGACCAGTACGGACGTCCGCAGGTCGTGAAGGAATTCTCGACCGAACAGAACGGCGAAGACACCAACTCGACCGGCATCTGCCCCTCGGCCCTGGGCACGAAGGACCAGCAGCCGGCCAGCTACTCGCCCAAGACGAAGCTGTTCTACGTGCCGACGAACCACGTCTGCATGGACTATGAACCGTTCCGCGTTTCCTACGCCGCGGGCCAGCCCTATGTCGGCGCCACCCTGTCGATGTATCCGGCGCCGAACAGCCACGGCGGCATGGGCAACTTCATCGCCTGGGATGCGGCGGAAGGGAAGATCAAGTGGTCACTGCCCGAGCAGTTCTCGGTCTGGTCCGGCGCCCTGGCGACGGCGGGCGACATCGTCTTCTACGGCACGCTGGAAGGCTATCTGAAGGCGGTGGATTCCGAGACGGGCAAGGAGCTTTACAAGTTCAAGACCCCGTCGGGGATCATCGGCAACGTCTTTACCTATGAACACGGCGGCAAGCAGTATGTCGGTGTCCTGTCAGGCGTCGGCGGCTGGGCGGGCATCGGTCTGGCAGCGGGCCTGACCAACCCGACCGAAGGTCTGGGCGCGGTCGGCGGCTACGCGGCGCTTTCGGATTACACGGCGCTGGGCGGAACGCTTACGGTCTTCAAGCTGCCCGACTGAAGTTTTCCGAAATCCATGGAACGCCGCCCCCCGGGGCGGCGTTTGCCTGCGGTGGGCGTGCACTCGGTGCAGGCAGGGCCAGACTAAAGTTGGATTGTCATCCCCTGCCGCTGGCCTAGGCTTTTTCACGAAACTCTTGGGAGGAGAGATGATGAAAGCAGTCGCGCCAGTCCTGGCCTTCGCACTTCTGGCCGCCGGTTCGTCGCTGGCCGAAAACCCGCCGAATGTTGCCGCGGTCCGCAACGACGGGGTGCGCTGGTTCAACTCGGACGACGTGCCCACCTACAAGATCGGCGAGGACGGGACCGTGGACTGGCCAACCTTTTCCGGCTTCCGCCGCTATCACGCGGAATGCCACGTCTGCCACGGCCCCGACGGCGAAGGATCGACCTATGCGCCCGCATTGAAGAAGTCGGCGCTGGCGCTGAATTACTACGATTTCGTCGGTGTGGTCGCGGGGGGCCGCCAGAAGGTCAATGCGGCCGCCAACCAGGTGATGCCTTCCTTCGGCACCAACCGCAACGTCATGTGCTATCTGGACGATATCTACACCTACCTGCGCGCCCGCGGCACGGACGCCATCCCCCGCGGCCGGCCCGCGAAGAAGGAGGCGAAGTCCGACGCCTACACGGCGGCGGAAAAATCCTGCATGGAGGGCTGAGGATGCGCCTTGCACTGGCGGTCCTTCTGGCGATGTCGGTGCCGGCCGGGGCGCAGGTGGCGGATCTGGTCGATCGTTCCGCCTTCCGCGTCTGCGCCGATCCGGCCAACCTGCCGCTGTCGTCAAAGGACGGAACCGGCTTTGAAAACCGGATCGCCGATCTTTTCGCCCGGAAACGGGGGGTGCCGGTGGAATACACCTGGTTCCCGCAGGTGAACGGTTTCATCCGCCGGACCCTGGCCGCCGGGAAATGCGACGTGGTCATCGGCTATGCCCAGGGCGATGAACTGGTGCTGAACACCAACCATTACTACACCTCGACCCATGTGCTGGTCGTGCGGGCCGATGGCGAGCTGACCGGGGTGCAGACCCTGTCCGACCCGGCGCTGAAGGGCCATAAACTGGGCGTGGTCGCCGGATCGCCGCCGGCGACCCATGTGGCGCGGCTGGGGATGATGGCGCTGGCCCGGCCCTATGATCTGATGACCGACCGGCGGGTCGAAGACCCCGCGGGCGACATGCTGCGCGATGTGGAAAGCGGCGTGACCGACGGGGCGCTGATGTGGGGGCCGATCGCGGGGCCCCTGGCGAAGGGCAATCCGAACCTGAAGGTCATTCCGCTTCTGCAGGAAACCGCGCCGCCCCGGCTGTTCTTCCGCATCACGATGGGTGTCCGCGCCGGCGAGGATGCGTGGAAGCGCGAACTGAACAGCATGATCCGCCGCAACCAGGCCGACATCGACGCCATCCTGCGCGACGCAGGCGTGCCGCTGGTCGATGACTACGGCAAGGCGCTGAAGCCCGCGGCGCCATGATCGGAGGCATGGGCAGACAGGACATCGATGGGTGCCGCATCGGCGGGGCGGTCGCTCTGGCCCTGCTGGTGCTGGCCGCCGCCACGCCGGCGCAGTCGGGGGTCGAATACCGGGCAGCGGTCCTGCGGGTCGATACGCCGGCGCAGCCGCCGATTTCGCGTCTGGACCGCAAGCCGGACGACCTGGGCTTTGCCGGGGCAACGCTTGGAACGGCGGACAATGCGACGACGGGCCGGTTCCTTGACCAGACCTTCGCCACCGAAACCGTGGTCGCCACCCCCCAGACCGCCGAGTCCGAGATGACCCGGCTGCTGGATCAGGGGATCACCTACATCGTGACCCTGGCCGACGCGGCGACGACGGTGAAGCTGGCCGACCTGGCGGGCAACCGGGCGCTGGTCTTCAACGCGCTGGCCACAGATGACCGGCTGCGCGGCGCGGATTGCCGCGCGAACCTGCTGCATGTCGCGCCCTCGGACGCGATGCTGGCCGATGCGCTGGCGCAATATCTGGTGTGGAAGCGTTGGGGCACATGGGTTCTGGTGTCGGGCAGCCACCCCGAGGATCAGGCGCTGGCCGCCGCCTATCGCCACGCGGCCGAGAAGTTCGGCGCGCAGATCGCGGGCGAAAAGACCTACGAAGACACGGGCGGCGCGCGGCGCACCGATACCGGCCATGTTCTGGTGCAGCGCCAGATGCCGGTCTTCACGCAGGATCTGCCCGACCACGATGTGATGATCGCCGCCGATCGCACAGGGGTCTTTGCCGACTGGCTGCCCTGGCACACATGGGCCTCGCGCCCCGTGGCGGGCTCGGCCGGTCTGGTGCCGCAAAGCTGGTCCCCCGCGCATGAAGCCTGGGGCGCGACGCAGTTCCAGACCCGCTTCGAAAAGCTGGCCAACCGCCCGGCCCGGAGCGAGGATTACCAGGTCTGGATGGCGCTGCGCGTCATCGGAGAGGCGGCGGCCCGCACCAAGGGCGGCGACTGGCCCGCGATGCATGATTTCATCCTGTCGCCCGCCTTCGACCTGGCGGCCTTCAAGGGCCAGAAGCTGACCTTCCGCGACTGGGACGGCCAACTGCGCCAGCCGGTGCTGCTGACCGACGGGCAGGTCGTGGTTTCGGTCAGCCCGCAGGCCGAATTCCTTCACCAGGTCAGCCAACTGGATACGCTGGGCATCGACCGCCCCGAGACGGAGTGCAAGCGATGAGGAGAATTGCCGCCACCGCCGCCGTTCTGGCCCTGCTCGGCACGGGCCCGGCGCTGGCCGACAAGGTCTTCGTGACCAACGAAAAGGGCAATTCGATCAGCGTTCTGGATGCTTCCAGCCTTCAGGTGATCCACACGATCGAGGGGCTGCAGCGCCCGCGCGGCATCACCGCATCCCCCGATGGCCGCCACATCTATGTCTGTGCGTCGGACGACAACCTTGTCCGGGTCTTTGACGCCGCCACCTATGAGGAGCTGCCCTCGCTGCCCTCGGGGGCGGACCCCGAATTGTTCGTGCTGCACCCGTCGGGCAGCCCCCTGTTCATCGCCAACGAGGATGACAACCTCGTCACCGTGGTCGACGTGAACAGCCGGCAGGTGCTGGCCGAGGTGCCCGTGGGGGTCGAGCCGGAAGGCATGGGCGTCAGCCCGGATGGCAAGTTCGTCGTCACCACTTCGGAGACGACGAACATGGCGCACCTGATCGACACCACCACCTACCAGATCGTCGGCAACGTGCTGGTGGACAGCCGCCCGCGCTTTGCCGAATACACCCCGGACGGCAAGTTCCTGTTCGTCTCGGCCGAGATCGGCGGCACGGTCAGCGTGATCGACACGGCCACGAACGAGGTGGTGAAGAAGATCGGCTTCGAGGTGCAGGGACTGCTGCCCGAAGCGATCCAGCCGGTGGGCCTGCGCATCACCGCCGACGGGACCAAGGCCTATGTCGCCCTGGGGCCCGCGAACCGTGTCGCGGTGATCGACGTGGCGCGCCTGGCGGTCACCGATTACCTGCTGGTCGGGCAAAGGGTCTGGCAACTGGCCTTCTCGCCCGATGGCAAGACGCTTTACACCACCAACGGCAACTCGAACGATGTTTCTGTTATCGACACCCAAAGCGATCAGGTCACGGTATCGGTCCCGGTGGGCGAACAGCCCTGGGGCGTGGTCGCTGTCGCCTCGGCCGGAGGGGTCGAGTGATGCAGGCCTGGACCCCCAGGACCGCCGGTCGGCCCACAGCCACAGCCGAAGCGGGCGCGATGGGCGGCGGGCCTGCGGCACTGGTCGTCGAAGGGGTCAGCCACCGCTTCGGCGCGGTGCAGGCGCTGGACAAGGTCTCGTTCCGGGTCGAACGGGGGGCCTTCTGCGCACTGCTGGGCCTGAACGGGGCCGGGAAGACCACGCTCTTTTCGCTGATCACCCGGCTTTATGACAGCACCTCGGGGCGGATCACGGTCGCCGGGTTCGACGCCCGCCGCCAGCCGGGGCAGGCGCTGGCGCGGCTGGGCGTGGTGTTCCAGAGCCGCGCGCTGGATGGCGACCTGACGCTCCGGCAGAACCTGTCCTATCACGCCGCGTTGCACGGGATCGGGGGGCGCGCGGCCCGGGACCGGATCGCCGAGGTGCTGGCGCTGGTGGGCCTGTCCGACAAGACCGGCGCCCGCGCCGCCACCCTGTCGGGCGGACAGCAGCGCCGGGCCGAGATCGCCCGTGCCCTGCTTCACCGGCCCCAGCTTCTGCTTCTGGACGAGGCGACGGCGGGCCTGGATGTCCGCGCCCGCGCCGAGGTGCTGGCGCTGGTCCGGGGCCTGATCGCCGAACGGGGTGTCTCGACCCTTTGGGCCACGCATATCTTTGAAGAACTGGCCGCACCCGACCATGTCGTCGTGCTGCACAAGGGACGCGTCCTGGCCGATGCGCGGGCCGCCGACCTGGCGGGGGCGGGAACGCTGGCGCAGGCGTTCCTGGATCTGACGGGGGGCGGGGCATGACCGGCTGGTCCATCGCCTTCGCGGGCATCGCCCGGCGCGAGTTCCTGCGCTTCACCCGCCAGCGCGAACGCTTCCTGGCCGCGCTGGTGCGGCCGCTGGTCTGGCTGTTCATCTTCGCCGCCGGGTTCCGCGCCGTTCTGGGCCTGTCGATCACGCCGCCCTACAAAACCTATGTCCTGTACGAGGTCTACGTGACGCCTGGCCTGTGCGGGATGATCCTGCTTTTTTCCGGGATGCAGTCATCCCTGTCGATGGTCTACGACCGCGAGACGGGGGCAATGCGCAGCCTGCTGGTCAGCCCCTTTCCGCGCTGGTTCCTTCTGGGGTCCAAGCTTCTGGCGGGCGTCATCGTTTCGGCCTTGCAGGTCTATGCCTTCCTCGGCATCGCCTGGGTCTGGGGGGTGCGGCCGCCCTGGCTGGGCTATGTCACGGTGCTGCCGGCGTTGGTTCTGGCGGGGGTGATGCTGGGTTCGCTCGGCCTTCTCATCTCCTCGGCGATCCGGCAGCTGGAAAACTTCGCCGGCGTGATGAACTTCGTCATCTTCCCGATGTTCTTCGCCTCAAGCGCGCTTTACCCCCTGTGGCGCATGCGCGAGGCCAGCCCGCTTCTGCATGACATCTGCGCCGTCAACCCCTTCACCCATGCCGTCGAGCTGATCCGCTTCGCACTCTACGGTCAGGTAGAGCCGCTGGCTCTGGCCGTCACGCTGGGCTGCATCATCCTGTTCTTCGGGGCGACCGTTTTCATGTACGATCCGGCCAAGGGCCTCTGGCGCGGCCGGACAGGAGGTGCCGCATGATCCGATCCCTGCCAGTGGCCGTCTCTGTCGCCCGGGGGGTGGCCGTCGCGGTGCTGTTCGCGCTCTCGTCCGTGCCGGTGCTTGCCGCCACATCCTCCGACCCGGACTGGCCCTGTGTCCAGCGCCGCCAGCCGGAACTGTCGCTGGCGCAGGTCTGGTCCGGCCCGTCCCCCGACGCGGCCACACAGGAACTGGCCCGCAGCGCCGAAGTCTCGGGCCTGGCCCAGCGGCTGGCCCAGCGCCGCACGACGATGGACGAGGCAGAGACGCTGATCGCCGATTTCGCGGCCCACCACGACGCCCCTGCGCAGGTGGCGCTGTTCCTGGCGATCTTCGAGCAGATCCAGGACGCCCGGAACAAGGTCATGGCCGGAATTGCCCGTTATGCCCACCACCAGACGGAAATGGACGCGCAGATCAACGACCTCCGCCATCGCCTGGAGACGTTGAATGCCGCCCAGCCGCAGGATTTCGATGCCATCGACAAGGCCGAGGCCGATCTCGACTGGTCAACCCGCATCTTCCAGGATCGCCAGCAGTCCCTGACCTATGTCTGCGAGACGCCGGTGGTGCTGGAACAACGCGCCTTCGCGCTGGCGAAGGCTGTCGCCGCGCACCTTCCAAAGTAGGCGCGCGCTGGCCGGCGGGAAGACGCCGGTCGCCAAGAAGTGTGTCGATTCCTCATAGGGATCGCTTAGGATCAGGAAACAACCGGGGGAAGATAACCCGGTCCAGAAAGGGGGGTCTGCCGTGGAACACCGCCCATTCCCGCGAAATGCGAAACAGGGATTGCCCGGGGACTGCGTACGCGAAGCGCCGACCTGTCGACGGCCGGTGCGGGATGTCCTGATCGTCGAGGACCATCCGTTGATGGCCGAGGCCCTGTCCTTCACGCTGTCCCACGCCTTCGGGCTGCGACGGGTCCGACATGCGCCGCGGCTTGCGCTGGCCGAAGCCGCGATCCGCGGCGAGGGCATGCCGGACGCGGTGGTGCTGGACCTGAACCTGCCCGATGTCGCCGGTGTCGAAGGCGTCGTCAGCCTGAAGCAGAAGACGCTCGGTGCGCCGATCACCGTCATCTCGGCCGAGGTCGAGGCGGGGATGGTGTCGGCGGTCCTGGCCTCCGGCGCCTGCGGTTATCTGTCGAAGTCGCTGCCGCGCGCCGAGATGGTCGAAGCCTTCCGGCGCATGTGGGCGGGCGAGATCGTGGTTCCCGATGGCTACGAGGCGCGCGCCGATGCTTCGGGCGAAGCCGCGGCGCTGGCGCAGAACCTGGCCAGCCTGACGCCGCAGCAGTTGAACATCCTGCGGCTGATCTGCCAGGGACGCCCGAACAAGATCATCAGCTACGAACTTTCGATCGCCGAGGCCACCGTCAAGACCCATATCGCCGCCATCATGGCCAAGATCAACGTGCGCAACCGGACTCAGGCAGCGCTCTTGGCCAGCAAGGCGCGGCTGTTCAACCGGTGATGGCCCGGGCCGCTTCCCCTCACACACGCCCTTGCGTTGCCTCGGCACGCGGCACCGCGGAAGACGTGCTGGACGCGCTGGCCCTGGCCTTCGCCGCATCCCGTCCCGCACTGGTGCTGGTCTTCGCCTCGGACGGTCAGATGCTGGTGCCGCTGACGGGCGGCCTGTCCCGGTGGTTCGGGCCGGGGTGCCGGGTGCTGGGCTGTTCCTCGGCCGGAGGCTTTGCCTTCGACGGCTACGCCGACGACGGGGTGGTCGCGGTGGCGTTCCCGGCGCTGGCCTTCCGGGCCGAGGCGCTCTGGCTGTCGAACTTGCGCCGGCACATGGCGCTGGACTGGATGGTGGCGCTGCGCAACATGGCCGAACGGTTGCCGCAAATGCCGGGACAGTCGCGCTTTGGCCTGATGCTGATCGACGGGATGAGCGGGCGCGAGGAACTGGTGACCACCACGGTCGACGCCACGCTGCCCGATCTTCTGGTGCTGGGCGGATCGGCCGGGGACGGGTTGCGCTTTGGCCAGACGCATCTGGCGATGGACGGCGAGTCGCGGCCCGAAAGCGCGCTTTTCTGCCTGATCGCCACCGATTTCGCCATCGAGGAAGTGGTGTTCGACCATTTCGTCCCCGTCGGCCAGAAGATGGTCGTGACCAGCGCCGACCCCGACAACCGCCTGATCCACGAGATCAACGGCGAACCTGCGGCGCTGGAATATGCGCGGCTGATCGGGGTGGATGCCGCGAACCTGGGGCCGCGGGCCTTCGCGGAAAACCCGCTTCTGGAACGCAGCGCCGGTCGGCACGTCGTCCGCGCCATCAGCGGGGTGGGCGAGGGCGGCACGCTGTCGTTGATGTCGGCGGTACAGACCGGCGCGATCCTGACCATCGGCCGTCCCGAAAGCCTGACCGAGGGCCTGCGTCACCGGATGGAGGAAATCGGCCAGGCCGAACTGGTGCTGGGCTTCGACTGCATCCTGCGGCGCATCGCGGTCGAGCAGGCGGGCGAACAGGAAACCGTGGGCCGCCTGTGCCGCGACTACCGCATCGCCGGCTTCAACACCTATGGCGAGCAGCACGGCGGCACCCATGTCAACCAGACCTTCGTGGGCCTGGCCTTTCTGGACCGGGGGCCACCGTGATGCTGCGCGACGAAGACAGCCCCGAGCGTGCGGTCGCCAAGTTGCAGCGCATCAATGCCGCGTTGATGGAGCGGCTGGAGCGGATCGAGGAAAGCCGCGGACCCGCATACGCCCTGACCCGCGCCGCCGCGGTGCTGGAGCGCGAGGTGGTCAAGCGCAACTGCGATCTGGAACAGGCCCTGTCGGAACTGGCTGCGATCAACGTCCAGTTGGCCCAGGCGCGCCAGGTGGCCGAAGAGGCGAACCGCGCCAAGTCGCGCTTCCTTCGGGCGGCCAGTCACGACCTGCTTCAGCCGCTGTCGGCGGCCAAGCTGTTCCTGGCGCATCTGGGCGAGGTGTCCAGCGACGGGATGCAGCGCGACCTGGTTTCGCACCTGACCGAAACGATCGACTCTGCCGAGGAATTGATCCGCGCGCTGTCCAACATCGCCAAGCTGGACAGCCAGCAGTTCCGCATGAACCCCGCGCCCGTCGCCATCTGCCGCCTGTTCCGACGCCTGATCATCGACATGCAGCCGCTGGCGACCAGCTGTGGCATCGATCTGCGCTTCGTGCCCTCCTCGGCCACGGTCGAAAGCGACCCGGTCTTTCTGCGGCAGATCGCGCAGAACCTGATCGCCAATGCGCTGAAATACTCGACCGGCGCAAAAGTCCTGGTGGGGATCCGCCACGATGGCCCGGCGGTCTGGCTGGAGGTGCTGGATCAGGGCCCGGGCATCGCCGAGAAGGACCAGGAACGGATCTTCCACGAATTCGAGCGGCTGTCGCGGTCGGACCAGCCGGGTACCGGGCTGGGCCTGTCGATCGTGCGGCGCGCCTGCCAGCAACTGGGCCATGCGCTCGAACTCCGCTCTGAGGTGGGGCAGGGGTCGCGGTTCCGTGTCCGCCTGCCCACCCACGGCACCGCAAAGCGCCCGGAAACACCGTCGCCCACGGCCCCCCTTCGCATCCGGCGCGGCGGTGCGGCGCTTCTGGGACGGCGGATCCTGGTGGTCGAGAACGATCCTGAGATGCGCCACGCCTTCACGCTTCTGCTGGGCGGCTGGGGGCTTGAGGTGCAGGCGGTCCCCTCGATTGCCTCGGCGCGCGCGGCGGCCGCCCGGACGGCGCCCGAACTCCTGCTGACCGATTACCGGCTGGATGGTGGCGAAACCGGCATCCAGACGATCCTGGCACTGCAGCACGACCTGGGGCGGGCGCTGCCCGCGGTGATCGTGAGTGCCGAATCCGCCGGGGCCATCCGTGACGAGGTGGGCGCGCTGCCGGTCGAGATCCTGGAAAAGCCGGTCGAGGACGTCGATCTGCGCCGGGCCATCCTGGCCGCGCTGGTGCCGGGATGAGGCGGCCCCCGGGATTGCGCTTCCGCCTCTGGCTGGGGGCGATCCTTCTGGCGGCGCTGCCCGTCGCGGCGGCTGCCATCGCGGTCTACGGGCTGGACCGGACCCGTCTTTACGCCGCCGAGGCGATGGCGGCGCAGCGGCGGATCGAAGGCTACGGCGCGCTGACGCGGCATGTTCAGGAATGGATGCTGGACTGGGTCACCGCCCGGTCGCGGCCCGAGGATGCGCCGGTCCTTGCGGCGCTGGCCGCGCTGGACCGGCTGGTGGCCGAAGACGTGGCCCGCGCCCCGTCCCGGATCGAGGCCACGCGGCGGGCCCGGCAAAGCATGACCCCGGCGCGCCTGAGGGGCCTGTTCACGGGCCTTTCCGAAACGCTGGCCGGAACCCCGCCCGGCGACCCTGCGGGACAGGCGGCGGTGGCCTTCTATGCGGCGCAGGCCCCGACACTGACCGCCGCGCAGGTCGACCAGGAGGTTCGCCGCCGAGACACCGCGCTGGCGGCGATGGAGGGGTTGCGCCGCCCGCTGTCCCAGGCCGCCATCGGGATCGGCCTTGCGGCGCCGCTGGCCTTGCTCGGGTTCTATCTCGGCCTGTTCCGGCCGCTTTTCCGGCGTCTTACCCGTGCAACGAAGGCCGCGGCGGCGCTGGCGCTGGGCGACCTGCCGGCGGGGGCGGACGGGCACGACGAACTGGGCCTGATGTTTGCCCGGATGCGACAGATGTCCGCCCGGCTTGACCGGCGGCGTCTGCGTCTGGCCCGCGACCACGCCCGGCTGGAGCGGATCGTGGCGGATCGCACGGCCGAGCTTTCGGCCGCCAACGACCGGCTGGCGCGCGCGGACAGCACCCGGCGCCGCTTCTTCGCCGATGTGGGGCACGAGTTGCGCACTCCGCTCACCGTGATCCTGGGCGAGGCCGAACTGGGCGCCGCCGCCGGAGATCCGCGATCCAGCGCCGCCTTCGCCACCATCCAGGCGCGCGCGCAGCGCCTGTTCCGGCGGATCGAGGATCTGTTGCGCATCGCGCGGTCGGAAAGCGGTCATCTGGAACTGGACCGCACCCGGGTCGATTTGTCCGCAACGGCCACGGCGGCGCTGGCGGACCTTCAGCCGATGCTGAAGCGTGCGGGGATCGCGGCCCGTGTCGATCTGCCGCCGCTGGCCGTCCGTGGGGATGCCGACTGGCTGCGGCAGGTTTTCGCCGGGTTCTTCGACAATGCCGCGAAATACGCCGGCCGGGACACGGTCGTCACCGTGACCGGGCGTGCGGAAGGCGGACAGGCCGTGGTCGAGGTGGCCGATAGCGGCCCCGGCCTGCCGCCTGACCGGATCGAGGCCGCTTTCGGCCGCTTTGTCCGCGAGGGTGACGCGCCGGGCTTTGGCGTCGGCCTGTCGCTGGCGCGCTGGGTGGCCGAGGCGCTGGGCGGCAGCCTCACCGCCGCCGCGGGCCCGGGCTTCCGGCTGCGGCTGACCTTGCCCCTGTGGGAGGAGGTCCGATGGCCCGCATCCTGATCGTCGAAGACGAT
This sequence comes from Rhodobacteraceae bacterium QY30, assembly GCA_002356635.1. GTDB lineage: Bacteria > Pseudomonadota > Alphaproteobacteria > Rhodobacterales > Rhodobacteraceae > QY30. The sequence goes on along the minus strand of CP023454.1, from coordinate 2,280,275 downwards.
CCCGACATCGCCTCGCTGCTGGCGCGGGGTCTGGGCGCGGCGGGCCATTCCATCCAATGGGCCGAAACCGCCGAGGCGGGGGCGCGCGCCGCGACAGCGGGTTTCGATGCCGCGATCATCGACATGATGCTGGGCGGCGACAGCGGCGCGGTGCTGCTGTCGGGCCTCAGGGCGCAGGGCAACCGGATGCCCGCCATCATCCTGTCCGCCCTCAGCCGGGTCGAGGACCGTGCCGAGGGTCTGGCGGCCGGCGCGCAGGACTATGTGGTCAAGCCCTTTCAGATGTCGGAACTTCTGGCGCGGCTCGAGGTGCAGTTGCGCCGTGCCGCCCCGCGTGAGGCGCGGATCCTGCTGGGCGGACTGTCTTACGACCCGGTGGGGCGCAGCGTCGCCGCGACGGGCGGCGGCCGGTCCGTTGTCCTGACCGAACGCGAAGGCGAGCTTCTGGAGCTTCTGGTCGCACGGGCGGGCGAGGTGCTGACCCGGGGCGAGATCTTCGCCACGCTCTGGGCGCCCCACGGCGGGACCACCGAAAACGTGGTTGACGTGTATCTTGGGTACCTGCGCCGCAAGCTGGGAAACTTCACCCCTTACGGGCTGGCGCTGCGCACGGTGCGCGGTCGCGGATTTGTTCTGGGCATCGAGGAGAGGCCATGAAACGGCTTTTGGTCATCGCATTTGTCCTTCTGGCGGCGCCCGCCGCGGCCGGCCCCGCCAGTGACCTGATCATGGCGCCCGGCGTCCTGGCGGATGTTCCGGCCGGGCCGGTCTTCCGCTATGACCACGCCCGCCACATGCCCGCGCCGCCGGCGGTGGATCCGATGCCGGCGGATGCGGCGCCGCGCCCCCGGCCGCTCAAGGCGGGCAGCCTGATCGTCACCGCCCAGGACAGCGCCGGGGAAAGGCGTCTTGTGCTGACCCGGACCGAGGATGGCCGGACCCTGCCGGTCGCCGATTTCCCCGCCCGGGGGCCCAATCCTGTGCTGCTTTACTTCCTGGAAAACACCCTGCGCGTCCTGGCCGCGGAAACGGGCGGCAGCCCCTTCTACCTGCGCAACCGCATCCGCGAGGCGCTGGCCGCCGCCCCGCTGCCGGCGCAGGGCACGGCGCTGGTCCTTCACCCCTTCGCGGCAGATCGCAATCGCGCCCGGATGGGGGTCTATGCCTCGCTTGCGCTGACGATTGCCTTCGATGCCGCGCGCCCTGGCCGGATCGTCGAGCTGAAGGCCGACACCGACGCCGGGCCGCAGGGCTACACCGAAACCCTGACCCTGATCGCGGAGGAATGATGCTCAGGCCCCTTGCCCCTGCGCCCCGGCTTCTGGCCCTTGGCTTCGGTCTTGCCCTGGCGCTGCCCGCCGCCGCCCAGATCGCCCCCGCGACCGGGCCGGTGAACGACTACCCGACCGAGGCGCGGGCGGAATATGTCTTTGCCTGCATGGCGGTGAACGGACGCACCCAGGAGGTGCTGCAACGCTGCTCCTGCTCGATCGACCAGGTGGCAACCATCCTGCCCTATGACCGCTACGTCGAGGCCGAGACGGTGCTTCGGATGCGCCAGGGCGGCGGAGAGGCCGGGGCGCTGTTCCGGGGCGCGCCTGCGATGCGTGACATCGCCGCCGAATTGCGCCGCGCCCAGGCCGAAGCCGAGATGCTCTGCTTCTGACCCCGCGCCCGGGCTGGCCCCTGTCATCCGAAAGTCTGACACCCCCCTGTCTGGCGCCGGGCCGCGTTCCCTGCCACGATGCCCTGACGCACGCTCATCTGGGGAGGAGGGACGTGGCGAAGGACAACGCAACCGACATGGCCGCGCTGGCCCCGGTGCGGGCGCTGGCGGCGCATGTCGAACGGGGGCTGATCGGGCACGAAGTCCTGGTCGAACGGCTGATGACCGCGCTTCTCGCCGGCGGACATGTCCTGATCGAGGGGCCGCCGGGCCTGGCCAAGACCCGCGCCGTCAAGCGCCTGGCCGAGGGCTTGGCGGGTTCGTTCGCGCGCATCCAGTGCACGCCCGACCTCATGCCCTCGGATATCATCGGAACCCAGATCTTTCGCCCGGACGGCGGCCGCTTCGACTTTCAGCCCGGCCCGGTCTTCCATGAGCTGGTGCTGGTGGACGAGATCAACCGCGCCCCGCCCAAGGTGCAGTCCGCGCTGCTGGAAGCGATGGCGGAAGGCCAGGTGACGGCCGGGGGAGTGACCCGGCCTCTGGGCGATCCGTTCATGGTCGTCGCCACGCAGAACTCGATCGAGCATGAAGGGACCTTCCCTCTGCCGGAAGCGCAGCTTGACCGGTTCCTCCTTCATCTTGACCTGGGCCTGCCGGGCGCCGAGCAGGAACGCGCCATCCTTGACCTGGTCGAGGGTGAGGCCCGCGCCGCGCCCGTCCCGCCGCCCGCGCGGCTGGACCGGCAGGCCATCCATGCGGCGCGGCAGGCGGTGGCCGGTGTGCATCTGGCCCCGGCGCTGAAGGATTTCATCGTCCGGCTGGTCATGGCCACGCGCGAAACCGCCGGCACCGCCGAGGAGGGGTTGGTGGAACATGCCGTGTCTCCGCGGGGGTCGCTGGCGCTGGCCGCCTGCGCCCGGGCGCGCGCGGCGCTGCTGGGGCGCGACCACGCGCTTCCCGAGGATGTCGAGGCGCTGGCCCCCGACGCGCTGTCGCACCGGCTGGTGCCCAGTTGGCGCGCGACCTCGGAGGGGCTTTCGGCCCGTGATCTGGTCGGACGGTTCCTCGGCCATGTCCGCCCCTGGTAGGCCCGCCCGCCGAGACCCGGCCCATTTCGGCGCCGCGGCCCTGATGGCGCTGGAGGGGATCGCCGCACGGTCGGTGCGCGCGGCGACAAGTCTGGCCGAACGTCCGGGCACCACGCCCACCCGCCGCCGCGGCCAGGGCCACGAGATCCGCGAGGTCCGCCCCTGGTCCGAAGGGGACGACCTGCGCCACATCGACGCCGCCGCCAGCGCCCGCACCGGCAGCCCGCAGGTCCGCAGCTTCCACGAAGACCGCGAACGGACCCTGATGCTGATCGCCGATTTCCGCCGCCCCATGCTGTGGGGCACCCAAGGGCGCCTGCGTTCTGTCGCGGCGGCCGAGGCGCTGGCGCTGGCGGGCTGGCGCGCGGTCCTTGACGGCGGCGCGGTGGGGGTCGTGGCCCTGACGGACGCCGGACCCGAGGTGCAGCGACCCCGGCCGCGACATCGCGGCATGGCGCTGGTTGCGCGTTGCCTCGAGCGCGCGCATGAGGGGGCCCTGGCGCATCGCGGGCCGGTCCTGCCCCTGGCGCTGGGTCTTCTGACGGCGGCCCGCCATGTGCCGCGCGGCGCCGGGGTGGTGCTGGCGACGGGACTTGACGATGCCGCCCCGTCACCGGCCGAGATCCTGGGCGAAGTCCCGCGTCCGGCTTCCTTTTCGCCCAACTCCTCGGACGCGGCCAGCACCCCCGATCACCCGACGGACACCGCGCCCGCCACGATGGCCGGACCCGCCCTTCGATCGGCGCTGGCGGCGCTGGCCGCCCGGGGCCCGGTGCGGCTGATCCTGGTCGAGGACGCGTTCGAGACCCATCCCCCTCCGCAGGCGCTGGGCTATGTTGGTCCCCGCGGACCCGCCCACGCACGCTTTGCAGACCTGTCCGCCCTTCGGCAGGCGCGGGCTGAAGCGCTGAGGCTGCCCGGTGTCCAGGTGCAGCGCCTGCCCTCGTCAGGGCGCACGCCATGACGCCAGAGGTGGTCTTGCAGCTTCATCCGCCGCGTCTGCCCGAAGCCTTTGCCACGCTGGGTCCAGCCGATCTGGCCACGGCCTTTGGCGCCGGCCTTGTCCTGTCGGCGCTGGTGCTGACCGTCGCGGCGCCTCTGCTGCGCCGCCGCCCGGCCCGACCGGCACTCTCCGCCCGGATCGCGGCGGCCCGCATCCTGCCGCCCGAGGAACGGCTGCTGGCGCTGACGCAGCTACTGGCCGAACGCGGTGTCGTCCTGCCCGGGGACCAGCGCCGCGCCCTTTACACCGGCGCGGCCGATCCTGCGCGTCTGGAGGCCCTGATCCGCGCCACGCGCCGGCCCCGATGGTGGCGGCGGTGATCGGCCTGGACCTTCCGCTGGCGCTGCTGGCCCTGCCGCTGCCGCTTCTGGCCCGGCTCTTGCCACCCCGCGCGGCGGTGGGCCAGACGATGGTCCTGCCCGCCTCCATCGCAGCCGCCGCGCAGCCGGCGCGCGGCCCCGCAGCCTGGGGTGGGACGCTGGTGGCCGCGCTGGCATGGACCTGCCTCTGCCTGGCGCTGGCCCAGCCACAGCGGATGGAGCGGGTGCCGGACCTGAGCGCCTCGGGCCGCGACATCGTGATCGCGCTGGACATGTCGGGCAGCATGGCAACGCCCGATTTCACCCTTGACGGCCAGACCATCACCCGGCTTGCGGCCGTGAAGCGCGTGGCGCAAGGCTTCGTGCAGGCCCGGCAGGGCGACCGGATCGGCCTGGTGATCTTTGCGGACACCGCCTATGTCGCCGCGCCCCTGACGCATGACCTGCCCGCCGTCGCCCGCGCGCTGGAAGAGGCGCAGATCGGCCTGACCGGCCGCGCCACAGCGATTTCCGAGGGGCTGGGCCTGTCGCTGAAGCGCCTGCTGGCCGATCCCGCCCCGTCACGCGTCATCGTCCTCTTGTCGGACGGGCGCGACACGGCGGCGAAACTGGACGCGACCGGGGTGGCGCGACTGGCGGCCCAGAAGGGCGTGCGGATCCACACCGTGGCCCTGGGCCCCGAGGATCTGGAGACCCGCCCGACCGCCCGCGACGGGGTCGACATCGCCCAGTTGCGCGCCATTGCCGCCGCGGCAGGCGGGCAGTCGTTCCGCGTCCGCACGATGGACGATCTGTTGCAGATGGCGCGGACGCTCGACCGGCTGGAGCCGAACCCCTCGACCCGTCCGCCGGTGCTTGTGGCGCGGCCGCTCTGGACCTGGCCCGCCGCGCTGGCCCTTCTGGCCGCGCTGGCGCTGGGGGGGATCCGCAGATGAGCCTTGTGCTGCTGCGCCCCCTTTGGCTTCTGGCGTGGTTCCCCGTGATGGCGGCGGCCATCTGGCTGGTTCGGCGCGGTCCGGGCGGGGGCTGGGACGCGGTGGTCGACCCGGACCTGATGCCGGCGCTGCGCCGTCTGGGCCTGCTGGCGGACGGTGGGCGAAGCTGGTCGGCGCGGCTGCCGCTTGTCGCGGCGGGCGTGGTGGCGGTGGCGCTGTCTGGGCCGGCCATGATGCGTCCGGGTGCGGTCTGGCAGGCACTGGACCCGATCATTCTGGTGCTGGACCTGTCGCCTTCGGTGGTGGCCGATCCGCGCCTTCTGGGCGACCTTCAGGCCGCCGCCGCCACGGTTCTGGCTGGCGCCGAGGGGCGGCCCGTCGGGATGATGGTCTATGCGGGCGATGCCTACCTGGCCTCGGCGCCTACCCGCGACACAGATACGGTGCAGGGGCTGGTCGCGGTGCTGGGGCAGGGGACGATGCCCATCGCGGGCACGCGGCCCGACATCGCGCTGTCGATGGCGCGCGACCTGTTCGGAAGCACGGCCGAGGGGGGGCTTGGCGGCGCGGACCTTGTGGTCATCTCGGACGGCGGCGGGACCGGCGTCCGCACCACCGAGGAGGCCGCGCGCCTGGCGAACGACGGGGCGCGGATCTGGGCCCTGGTCCTGCCGCGCGCGGCCGAAGGGGCGCCCCCGGCCGATCCGGCGGGACTGGCGGCCATGGCGGCGGCGGGCGGCGGTTCCGTGCGGCCCGTCGCGGAAACTGCGGCGCTGGTCGCCCGGATCGCCCAGGCCCGGACGGCGCGGTTCGCCCGCGACCCGCAGGCCGCAGGTTCCTTCCGGGACTTCGGCCCCTGGCTGCTGCCCATGGCGATGGCGGCCCTGTTTCCGTCTTTCCGGAGGTCCAGATGATCCGCGCCGGCCTTCTTGTCGCCGGTCTGGCGGCGCTTCTGATCGGGGGCAGCGGGCCGCTTTCCAAGGCGGCCTTCATGCTGCATCTGCCTCGCCTCGCGGCGCGGCTGGCCACCGACCCGGCGGTGCGGGGGGTTGCGCTTTACCAGGCCGGCGACTGGCGCGGCGCCGATGACGCCTTTCGCGCGGCCGGGCGCGGCTCGACATACAACCGGGGCCTGTCGCTGGCCGCCACCGGCGATTATGCCCTGTCGCGGGCCTATTTCGATGCCGTGCTGTTTGCCAACCCGTCGGACAGCCAGGCGCGGGAAAACCGCAACGTCGTGGCCGCGCTCGCCCCGCGCACGCTGGGCGAAGGCAATGCCTCGGGCCGGATCGCTGCCACCGCGATCGCCACCCCCGGCGGCGCTTCGGTCGAGGAGATCAAGCGCATCGGCCGCCCGCTGGAGGAAGGCCGACGCGTGGCGGATGCCGACTGGCTGGCGAGCCTGCCCGACGACCCGGCTGCGTTCCTGCGCCTGCGCCTGGCCGAGGAGCACAGCCGCCGCGTGGCAATGGGCCTGACCGCATCCGAGGAGGGCGACCCGTGGTAAGGCTTCTGATGCTGCTGGCCTGTCTTGTCGTTCCGGCCCTTCCCGCATGGGCGGACGGCAATCTGACGCTGGAGATCCTGGCCGACGATCCGGCGCAGAGGCCGGTCGTGGGGGAAATGGTGCCTGTCACCATTCGCGGTGTCTATGACCGCAAGGTGTCGGTCGAAAAACTTGAGATGGCGCCGACCGACGCTTTCGACTGGGTCCAGACCCATCCCGACGAATGGCGCGAAGACCGCAGCGGCGGTGTGTTCAAGGTCATCTTCGAACGGCGGCTGGCGATCTGGCCCAAACGCTCGGGCCCCTTGCATTTCGGCCCCGCGCGGCATCGGCTGACGATCATCGATCCGGCCGGCCAGCGGCAACAGGCGGTGGTCGAGGCGCCCGACCTGGCCTTGTCCGTGGGGGAGTTTCCGGCGCTGCACGGCTGGCACTTTACTGCCCGCGCGGTCGAGCTGGACGACCGGATCTCGACCGATGCCGCGCGGCTGGCCGATGGCGAAAGCGCGATCCGCACCGTGACCCTGCGGGCGCTGGGGGCCTTGCCCGAACACCTGCCGCCCCGGCCGGTCGTTTCGGAAAACTGGCTGATCACCTTCGCGACCCCCGTCAAGCGCAGCCTGACCCTGACGGCTGACGGTCCGGTGGCCGAGGCCGTCTGGACCTGGCAGTTCCGCCCCCATACGGGCGAGCCGGGGGTACTGGAGCCGGTGAAGATCCCGTTCTACGACACCCGGGCGCGGGCACTCCGTTCGGTGGAAATCCCGGCGCTTTCCATCGGTTATGCCAGTTTCTTCACCGGACGGGTGCCGATGGGCCGCATCGGGGCGGGGCAGGTAGGGCTGTGGGTCGGGGTGATGGCGCTGGGGCTGGTATCGGGCCTTGGCTTGGCCGCGATCCGCATGGCACCCGAGGCGACCGCCGCAGGCTGGGCGCGGTTTCGCCGCCGCTGGTCGCCGCTGACGCGTCTCAGGCTGTGGCAGGCGCGGCGGCGCGGCGACCTTCTGGCGCTGCGGCGAGCCGCGGCCGAGGCGGGGTTGCCCGAGGCCGAGCAGAAGCGGATCGACCGCTTGATCTACGGGCGGGACAGCCGCGGCTAGAACGGGCCGGGAAGAAGCCCCCGCCTATTTCTTCTTCAGCATCGCATCGCGGAGCGCTGCGGCAAATGCGCCGTTGCCTTCGTCCCCACGCTTGTCCGGGGCTGGCGCGGCCTGCATTCGCGGCCCCGGTCCCTTGCCCGAGGGCGCAGGGCGCGGGCCCCGGGCGGGCGCGGACTGCCCCTCCGTCCCGGCGTCCTTCTTCATGCTGAGTGCGATGCGCTTGCGCGGCACGTCGACTTCCAGCACCCGGACGCGGACCACGTCGCCGGCCTTCACGACCTCATGCGGGTCTTTCACGAAGCGATCGGCCAGGTGGCTGATGTGCACCAGCCCATCCTGATGGACGCCGATGTCGACGAAGGCGCCAAAGGCCGCGACGTTGGTCACCGTGCCTTCCAGCATCATTCCCGGCCGCAGGTCCGAAATCTCCTCGACACCTTCGGCAAAGCTTGCCGTCTTGAAGACGGGGCGGGGGTCGCGGCCCGGTTTTTCCAGTTCGGACAGGATGTCGCGGACGGTGGGCAGGCCGAAGGTTTCATCGACAAACTGTTCGGCCCGAAGGCCGCGCAGCACCGAAGGATCCCCCATGATCGCGCGAATGTCCCGCCCGCAGGCCGCGACGATGCGGCGGGCCAGTCCGTAGGCCTCGGGGTGGACGGCCGAGGCGTCCAGGGGTTCCGTCCCGCCCTGGATCCTCAGGAAGCCGGCGCATTGCTCGAAGGCGCGCGGACCCAGGCCCGGAACCTTCAGCAGCGCCTTGCGGGACGGAAATGCCCCCTGCGCATCGCGGTGGGCGACGATGCTGCGCGCCAGCGACGGCCCGAGGCCCGATACCCGCGCCAGCAGCGGCGCCGATGCGGTGTTCAGGTCCACCCCGACCCCGTTCACCGCATCCTCGACCACGGCGTCAAGGGCATGGGCCAGGCGGTGCTGGTCGACGTCATGCTGATACTGGCCGACGCCGATCGCCTTCGGCTCGATCTTGACCAGTTCGGCCAGCGGATCCTGGAGGCGGCGGGCAATCGACACCGCGCCGCGCAAGGACACGTCAAGGTCCGGGAATTCCTCGGCCGCCAATTCCGAGGCGGAGTAGACCGAGGCCCCGGCCTCGGACACCACCACCTTCGTCGGCCGCGTCTGCCCGGCGGGCATCAGCGTCAGCGTTTCACCCACCAGCCGTTCGGTTTCGCGGCTGGCGGTGCCGTTGCCGATGGCGATCAGGTCGACCTTGTGCAGGCGGATCAGTTCCAGGATCTTCGCCTGCGCCCCCCGCACATCGTTCTTTGGCTGGAAGGGATAAAGCGTCGCCGTTTCCAGAAGCTTGCCCGTCGCATCGACGACCGCGGCCTTGACACCGGTGCGGATCCCGGGGTCCAGCCCCAGTGTCGCGCGCGGTCCCGCCGGGGCGGCCAGCAGCAGGTCCTTCAGGTTGCGGCCGAAGACGGCAATGGCGCCTTCATGCGCACGGCGGCGCAACTCTCCCATCAGGTCAAGGAACATCGTCAGGCTGAGCTTGACACGCCAGGTCCAGTCGGCCGCCTGCCGCAGCCACAGGTCGCCCGGCGCGGTGCCGCGGATGCCGATGGCGGCGGCGACGATCGCTTCGGGCCGACTGCCGCCCGCGTCCGGTTCGGCGGCGATCTCGATCGTCACGATTTCTTCCTTGGCCGCGCGCATGATGGCCAGCGCCCGGTGCGCGGGGATGGTCCCCCATTTCTCGCGGTGGTCGAAATAGTCCGAAAACTTGGCCCCCGCCGCTTCCTTGCCCGGAATGACATGGGCCGAGATGAAGGCTTCGGCCTGCATGAAGGACCGAAGCCGCCCCAAAAGGTCGGCGTTTTCGGTCAGCCGCTCGGCCAGGATGTCGCGCGCGCCCTCCAGCGCCGACTTCACCTCCGCGACCGCCTCGGACAGGTAGGCGGGGGCCAGATCCTCGGGACGAGCCTCGCGGGTGGCAAGGATGGCGTCCAGAAGCGGCTCCAGCCCGTTTTCGCGCGCGATCATCGCCTTGGTGCGGCGCTTGGGCTTGTAGGGCAGGTACAGGTCTTCCAGCGCCGCCTTGCTTTCCGCGCCGGCAATGGCCCGGGCCAGATCCTCGGTCAGCTTGCCCTGATCGGTGATCGACTTCAGGATCACGCCGCGCCGCGCCTCCAGTTCGCGCAGGTAGTCCAGCCGGTCGGCCAGCGTCCGCAGCTGCGTGTCGTCCAGCCCGCCCGTCACCTCCTTGCGGTAACGGGCAACGAAGGGGACCGTCGCGCCTTCGTCCAGAAGCCTCACCGCCGCCTCGACCTGCGCGGGACGGGCGTTGATCTCGGCGGCGATCTTCTGCGCGATCTGGGCGGCGTTCCTGTCCATCTGCGGGCGATCCTTTCGATTTGAAGCGACGGGATACTCCGGCCGCGCGCCACCGCCAAGACCCCACCGTTCCGGGCGGCACCGATGCGCCGGTCCGGGGCTATACCTGGTGTTCCAGGCTCCGCTGGCGGTCGGGCGGCGGCGGCAGGAAATCCGCCGTCCTGGACGGAATCCGGTCGTAAAAGCCCGCAAGTCCCGGTTCGATCTCTGCGGCCAGTTGCTTGCAGCGTTCGATCTTGCCCGCCGGAACCCGCCCCAGGGCGCCAAGCACCGCCAGCAGTTCGTCGTGGCAGAGTTGCAGCCGGGCGAAGCACTCCGACCCGGCGACAGACGCGTCCCCCACCAGGATGTGCAGGCGAAGTCGTCCCGACTTGCCCTTCAGCGCGATCTGCCCGGCAGGCAGCGTGGCCATTCCCCCCGCCTCCGCGCGCGTTTCCTCGCAGATCACCAGGTCGTAGTTCAGGTGCCGGCTGCTGGCCTCGATCCGGGCCGCGATGTTCACCGTGTCGCCGATGGCCGAATAGCTGAACCGCTGGCGTGAACCGATGTTGCCCACGCAGGCCGGACCGGAAGCCAGCCCGACCCCCACCGCCAGCGGCTCGGTCCCCGCCGGGGCCAAGGCGCTGTCGTTGAAGGTCCGCAGCGCCCCGCGCAGCGCCAGCGCCGCGTGGCAGGCGCGGGCGTGGTAGCCCGGCGTTTCCAGCGGGGCGTTCCAGAAGGCCATCACCGAATCGCCGATGAACTTGTCGATGGTGCCGTTCTCTTTCAGGATGCAGTCGGTGAAGGTGCTGAAAAGACCGTTCAGCAGCGCCACCAGCGCCTGCGGCGACATCCGCTCGCTTAGCGGGGTGAAGTTCCGCAGGTCGCAGAACAGCACCGTGACCGGTCGGATCAGGCCGCCCAGTTCGGTGTTGTGGCCGCTTTTCTCGATCTCTTGCAGGACGGACGGCGCAACGTAATGCAGGAACGACCGGCGGATCCGGCGCTTGTCGCGGTCCGCGATGATGAACTGATAGGCCGCCAGCAACAGGAACACCGCGAAGCCGCCCGCCATCGGGAAGGTCGCGTCGAACAGGGTGCCACGCTGGAACATGACGCCGCTGGTCGTCAGCACGGCCAGCGCCGCCACCCCGCCCGCGATCATCGAGACCACCGGGCTGGTCATCGACATGACCGAAACGACGATGGCCGACAGGCAGATGAAGGCCAGGATCTCCAGCCCCGCCTCCAGGTCGCCGCGGGTCAGGTAATCGCCCGACAGGATCTGTTCCAGGACCTGCGCATGGATCGAGACGCCGGGCACGGTCTGCCCCAGCGGTGTCGTGCGCAGGTCCAGAAGACCGGCGGCCGAGGTGCCGACAAGAACGATCGTGCCCTGAAGACGCGCGCGCAGGGCAGGGTCGATCCCCGGCGCAAGGACGGCCGCCGCCGGAACGTAAAGGCGCGCATCCTCGCGCCGGTAATGGATCCAGAACTGCCCGTCCGGCGCCGTGGGGATCGTGTAGCCGCCCAGCCGGACCGCGGAGACCACGCCTTCGGCATCCGACGCGCCCAGGATGCGGTATGTCGTCTCGCCCAGGGCCACGCGCAGCGCCTCAAGCGGCAGGGCGGGCAGGGGGCCGGCGCCGGTCTGCCACAGCAAGGGGACGACGCGCACGATGCCCGGGTCGTCCGACGGACCCACGTTGATGCCTCCGATGCCCCGGGCCGCCTCCTGAAGCATCGACAACACTCCGGTGGTCGAACGCAGCGGCACAAGCCCCCGCGCGGGGGCAAGCCCGACCTCGACGAAGCCCGCCTTCTGGTAGGGGGCGGCGAATTCCCCGTCCTGCCCTTCGGCCATACCAAGGACCACCGGGCGATCCTGCATCGTCTGCGCCAGCACCCGGTCGTTGTCGAAGGCCGACAGCATCTCGGGCGTGGGCGGCGCGGACAGAAGCGGCGGCACCCGCGGATCGGCCAGAAGCCGCGACAGGGACAACCGGTCGGGTTCGGGAAACAGCACGTCGAAGGCCACGACGGCCGCGCCGTAGTCGTCGGACAGGCGCCGGACCAGTTCGGCGATGCGGTTGCGCGGCCAGGGCCACTGGCCGAACTGGGCCAGCGCGGCCTCGTCGATGTCGACGACCCGCACCGGCAGGTCGGCGAAGGCGCGCGGCCAGGTGCGCTGCAGGTAGTCGAAGTAGAAAAGCCGCGCCGCCCGGACCGGATAGGGATCGGCCAGCCGCAGGCCGGCGACCCCCATCACCATCAGCAGGCCGAGGATCAGGAAGCCGAACTTGCGCATCGGCAGTCCCCACTTGCTGTCAGGTCCGGATCCGGACCGGCCGGTCTCCTGTCAATCCCGCGGCGGTTCATTGGGTCGGTCCGGCTCGACGGGGTGGTCCGGCTCGTGCGGGGGTTCCTTCGGGGGTTCTTTCGGTGGCTCTTTCGGGGGTTCCTTCGGGGGTTCCTTCGGTGGATTTGCCCTGAGTGTCCGCTCGCCCGAAACATTGGGTGGCCGCACCACCGCGTCGCGCCCGCAGGACCGGAGCGAGGTGCGGAATTCGGGCCGAAGGCGGTTCTGGTCCCGCACGAACAGGAAGTCGCGGGCGATCAGTTCGCGCTTTTCGCGCTTCTTCTCGAAGCTGCTCAGCCTGCCCTGCCGGTCCATCCGCACCGCCGTGCATTCCCCCGCCACGCGCGAACACCCGGCCCGGCCGCACATGCGCACCTCGCCCGACAGCAGGATCATGTCGGTGCCAAGGCTGCGCCGGATCGACAGGTCGAAGACCGTGCCCCGGATGCCCATCGTCGCGGTCGGGGTCTGGATCGCATAGGCCGACTTCCGGCTTTTTCCGGTGAGGAAGCGGAACGACCCTTCGACCGCCGAGACGGCGAAGGTCCGCGCGCTGCCGCCCGTGGACAGCGCCACGTCATCGACGACGAAGCGCGAATTGGGGCCGACCGCGATCCGTGTCTCGTCCCGGAACAGAAGCTGGACCTGGCCGCCGCGGTCGGTGGTAATCACGTCGCCACTGGCGATCCCGGTTCCCGGGGCCAAGCCCGCCGCACGATCGGCGCGCAGAAGGGTTGCGCCCGGCTTGACCGACAGGACCGTGCCGACCTCCTGCGCGCGGGCTCCAGACACCAGCAGCGCCACACAACAGGCGGCCAGCCACACAATGCGCTTCCTGAAGGCCATCCCACCGTCCCCCGATGACCAGGACATGATTGCCTGAAATCTCCAGGACAGTACGGATCGCGGAAGCGGTGCCCGCAGCCCCCGTCGACGGGAAGGCTCGGGACGGCCCGATCCTGGTCTGTCTGCCTGGTCTTTCTGAAACGTCTTTTCCGAACGCATGGCCCGGGCGCGGCGACCTGAATACAACCGGCGCCATGCCCGAAAGACCGCGCCCTGTGGTTCGGAACAACCACAAGGCCCGTGAACCGATTCATGCGCGCCTTGTTCCATTTGTGCAAGGAAAATGCAGGAAAACCCCGCCGGTTCGGTCACGCGCCCACCGTTTCGGACCGTAAGGCGCGGTCAGCCCACCAGGTAGCGGCGGCTTGTCTTGTCGAAATCGAGGATTCGCCGCCCCTTCGCCAGGGCTTCCTGCACCGCATCGCGAAGCGTCAGCCGCAACGCGCCCGCCCGGTCGGGATCCCGGGCGATCAGGGCGTCAAGGTCTTCGGGAAGTTCGACCGGAAGGGCGGTTCCCTCCGGCAGGGGCACGTCCTCGCCACGGGCGCGGGCGGCGACGCGGGGCGCGGCCAGATCCCAGTCGACCAGCAGCCGGTCCGAGGCGAGCCCGCGGTTGATCCCCGCCATCTCGCCGTAATAGTCGACAAGATAGCGGCTCGACTGCGCGCCCAGCCGGTGGATGTTCAGCGTGGCGTTCAATGCCCGCAGAGGATCGAAAGTCCAGCGCACCCGTGCGATCCCGCGCGCCAGGCACCAGTCGCGCTGGTAGAACTTCAGCCGTACCCCCAGGCCAAGCCCGCGCGCCTGATCCAGCACTGCCAGGCGGTGCGAATGCTGCACCTGCGGGTCGCGGGTCGGGAAGCCGAAGACATAACCCATCAGTTGCCCGCCGACAAAGGCGCCGCCGACCAGACCGCCCTCGGCCTGGATGACCATCATCAGGTCGGCCGGATCGGGCTGGTCGCCCGCGCCCCAGACCGCGCGCTGCAGCGCCTCGGCGGCGCGGAATTCGGCCATGCCGGTCAGGTCGCGGAAGGTCACATCGGTCATGGCGTCAGGGTTTCCTGCGAAAGGGTCGCGGTTTTCAGGTAGTCGAGGTCGAGGCTCACCCCGATTCCCGGCCCCTTCGGCACCGGCATCCGGCCGTCGGTCGTCTCCAGTCTCTCGGCTATGATGTCCCGGGTGAAATAGCGGCTGGCCGAGGAGGTGTCGCCCGGCTTGCGGAAGTTCGGCATCGTGGAGAGGTGGATGTTGTGGGCCCGCCCGATGCCGGATTCCAGCATTCCGCCGCACCAGACCGGCACCGAGAAGGCTTCGGCCAGGTCATGGATCCGGAGCGCGTTTGCAAAGCCGCCCGACCGGCCGACCTTGATGTTGATCACCCGCGCCGCATCGGTTTGCAGCGCCTTGCGCGCGTGTTCGACGCTGCGGATGCATTCATCCAGGCAGATCGGCGTCTTCAGGCGCTGTTGCAGCGTCGCGTGATCGTGGATGTCGTCCCAGGCCAGCGGTTGTTCGATGTAGTCCAGGTCGAACGCGTCCATCCCCTGAAGCAGCGCCGTGTCGGCCAGCGTGTAGCAGCTGTTGGCATCCACCGTCAGGTGCGCGGTGGGGAAGTCGCGGCGCACCGCCTCCAGCAGCGCCAGGTCATGGCCCGGCTTCACCTTCAGCTTGATGCGCTTGTACCCCTGCTCCAGATGCCGCGCCACCCGGTCCAGCGTGTCGGGAATGGGCCCGATCCCCAGTGACACTCCCACGTCGATCACATCGCCCGCACCGCCCAGCACCGTCTGCAACGGCAGGTTCAGCGACTTGGCCCAAAGATCCCAGAACGCCATCTCGACCGTGGCGCGCGCCATATAGTTGGCCCGCCACGGCGTCAGCGCCCGCGCCAGTTCCTGCGGATGGGCAAAGGATCGCCCCAGCACCTGCGGCAGAAGGACGTTGCGCAACAGGTCCATCGCCCCGGCCACGGTTTCCTCAAGGTAGTCGGGCAGCGGGTCCATCACCCCTTCCGCATAGCCGTCGATCCCGTCGGCACGGAGGGTCAGCAGCGGAAAGACCTTCTCCGTCATGGTCCCGGTCGAGATGGTGAAGGGCGTGACCAGCGGCAGCCGGACCAGCCGCAAATCGGCCGCGTCGATGCGCAAGGGCGCGCGGGTCGGGACGGGATCGGGCATGGCGGGGTTCCTGTCTGGGGTCGGCCAAGGCTAGGCGCAAATCAGTTTCCTTGCAAGCTTGACCGTTTGAAAGATTCCTGACACGCTTTCGTGAAGCCGCCCCCGATGGACAGCGAAAGGCCCCGATGCCACCGAACGCCCCGCACCCCGGCCCGGAAACTGCCGCGCAATCGGGTGAATTGCGCCAGCGCCTGGGACAGGCCGCGACCGAGGGCACGCCGGCCGAACGGTCGATCGCCAGCTACCTTCTGACCAACCTGTCCTCGCTGCCGTTCGAAACCGCCGCCAGCGTGGCGCAGAAGGTAGGGGTGTCCGAAGCTTCGGTCGGGCGGTTCTGCCGGGCAATCGGCTACCGGCATCTGAAGGATCTGAAGGGCAGCCTTCAGGCCGACCTGGGCGACCGGGCCTGGCTGATCGGGGACCGACTGAAGGATTTCCACCGCCGCTCGCGCGAGGGCGGGGCCGAGCTGTCGCGGGCGCTGGAACGCGAAATCGCGGCGTTGGTCGCGGTATATGAAATGGCTGCCACACCGGCCTTCGAAGCGACGGTGAAGCGGCTGGCCCATTTCCGCGCCGTCTGGGTTGCGGGGTTCCAGACGGAACGGGGCCATGCGGCAGAGCTGGTCCACAACCTGCAATACCTGCGCCCCGGCGTGCAGCTGGCCGATGTGGCGGCGGGACATTTCGCGGAAATCCTTCTGGATGCACCGGAAGAAACCACGCTCGTCCTGATCGACGGGCGGCGCTATTCGCGGCTGACCCGCGATCTGTCGCTGGCCGCGCGGGACGAAGGCATCCCCGTCACCCTGATCACCGATCCCTATTGCGACTGGGCGCAGGAAGCGGCGACCGAGGTGTTCGCGGTTCCGACCGACCTGAACCACTTCTGGGACAGCACATCGGCCATGTCCTCGCTGATCGGGTTGATGGTCAATGGCGTCTTTCGCGAACTGGGTGCCGCGGTCGAGGACCGCATGGCCCGCGTTTCGGCGCTGCACGGCGAATTCATCGGACATATCGGATCGGCCCGCGGGCCGAGAGCAACACTTTGACCAAAGAGCCAAAAGGCCAACAGAGAGGACCAGACATGACCTATTCATTTCGCAAGACCCTGCTTTGCGCCACCGTCAGCCTTGCGGCGCTGCTGGCCGGGCAGTCCGCCACGGCGCAGGAGGCGGTGTTCGTGCTGAACACCAGCGAGGTGGGCGCGCCCACCTACAACCCGATCAAGGCCAACAACCTGAACAAGGCGACGACGCTGATCTTCGATCGCCTGGTCAGCCAGGCGGCCGACCTGTCCTTCCATCCCTGGCTGGCCGAAAGCTGGGAAGAGGCGCCCGACGGCATGTCCTGGACCTTCAAGCTGAAGCAGGGTGTCACCTTCCACAACGGCGAACCCTTCAACGCCCAGACCGTTGCCGACTGGCTGGATCTCTTCAAGGCCAGCGAGAACGCCTACATGTCGGAAGCCGTGTCGAAGGTCGAGGTGATCGACGATCACACGGTGAAGTTCGTGATGTCGCGGCCCGAGCCGAACCTGCTGTACAACCTGTCCTCGAGCTACATGTCGGTGATCGAGCCGAAATCGTTCAAGGAACTGGGCGACAACTATGGCGTGACCGAAGTCTACGGCACCGGCCCCTTCAAGCTGGACAGCTTCACCGTGGGCCAGGAAACCGTCCTGGTGCGGAACGACGACTACACCTGGGGCGCGCCGCTGGCCAGGAACCAGGGCCCGGCCAAGATCGCCAAGATCACCTTCCGCGAGATTGCCGAGGATTCGACCGCCTTCCTGGAACTGAAGACCGGCGGCGTGGACATGCTGCTGGGCGTTCCGGCGGACCTGATGGCCGAGGTGAAGAAAGAGGCGAACCTGGCGGTGCTGACCATGCCGGGGCAGGACGTCTACTACATGCCGATCAACGTGACCAAGGCGCCCTTCGACGACATCAAGGTGCGCGAGGCGGCGGCGAAGGCGATCAACCAGGAGGAAATCCTGGCCTCGGTCTTCGGCGGCGTGGGGGCGGTGGCTAACACTTTCCTGATTTCGGCCCTGCCCGAAGGCAACGTCGCCGACAGCGCGAAGATCAAGTACGACCCGGCCCGCGCGGCGGCGCTCCTGGATGAGGCCGGCTGGAAGATGGGCGACGGCGGCGTCCGCATGAAGGATGGCCAGCCGCTGAAGGTCAGCCTCTGGACGCAAGGCGACAGCATCTTCCGCCGCCTGACCGAAGTGGTGCAGGCGCAGCTGAAGGCCGTGGGGATCGAGGCCGAGATTACCACCTTCGACAGCTCGATGATCCGCGACCAGTACAAGACCGGCGAACAGCAGCTGGCCGTGCGGTCCTACAACTGGGACAATGCCGACATCGTCGACTGGTTCTTCGGGGGCGACCGGCTGGGCTATCCGAACGTCTCGATGTTCAACGACCCCAAGGCCGAAGAGCTGCGCAAGGCCGCGATGACGGGCGCGAAGAACATGGAGGAACGGGTGGCGAACTTCACAGCCTATCATGAATATGTCCTGACCCAGTTCCCGATGGCGCCGATCTACCAGCCGGTCGACGCGGTGGCCTACAACACCGAACGCCTGGTCCTGCCCGAGAAGATCAACGCGCCGGGCCTCGCCTCGGTCGCGATCATGGACATGGAGGTGAAGGACTGACGGCGCGGGAAGGCCAGGAAGCACCGGCATGTTGTCCTATCTGATCCGTCGGATCCTGATGCTTGTGCCGGTGTTCCTGGCCGTCTCCGTCATCATTTTCGGCATCCTGCATTTCATTCCCGGCGACCCGGTCGACAACCTTCTGAAGGTCGGGTCATCCCCCGGCGCGCGGGCCGAGATGGAGGCGCGCTACGGGCTCGACCGGCCCTTGCCGGTGCAGTACGGGCTGTGGCTGGGAAAGGTGCTGCAGGGCGATCTGGGCACGGCCATCGTGGCGCGCCGACCGGTGGCCGACCTGATCGCGCAGGCCCTGCCGCATTCCCTGCGGCTGGGCGGGCTGGCGCTGCTGTTCTCGACCGTGATGGGGGTGGGCCTTGGCATCGTCGCCGCGCTGAACCGCGACCGCTGGCCGGACCGGCTGGTGATGGGCGGCGTCCTGCTGGGATCGACGCTGCCCAGCTTCTGGCTGGGGCTGATCCTGATGCTGGTGTTTTCCGTCTGGCTGGGGTGGTTTCCGGTGTCGGGCGCGCGCAACGCGGCCGCCCTGGTGCTGCCGGTCCTGACCATCGGCCTGGGCGGCACGGCGCTGGTGGCGCGGATCACCCGCGTCTCGATGATCGAGGCGGCGGGGCGAGATTTCGTCACGCTCCTGCACGCCAAGGGCCTGTCGCCGCTGCGCATCCAGCTGCTCCACGTGCTGCGCCATGCGCTGATCCCGGTGGTCACGATCCTGGCGCTGCGGATCGGCTGGATCCTGGGAGGGGCAGTCACGGTCGAGGTGGTCTTTGCCCGGGCGGGGCTGGGCACGCTCCTGATCAAGTCGCTTGGCCAGCATGATTACCCGGTCGTCCAGGCGTGCCTCCTGATGCTGGCGATGGCGGTGATGCTGGGCACGCTCCTGGGCGACATCCTTCAGGCGATGATGGACGCGCGGGTCCGGGCGGCGATGGAATGAGTGCCGTCGCCCGTCCCGCGCCGGTGCGCGCGCTTGGCCGGCCCGTGGGCGCGCTGGCCGGCGGCTGGTTGGCGCTGGTGATCCTGGCTGCGGTCTGCGCCCCGCTTCTGACGCCCTATGCCTACGACGTCCAGTCCCTGCGCGAAGCCTACCAGCCGGCGTCACGGACGCACTGGCTGGGAACCGACGAATTCGGCCGCGACCTGCTGACCCGCCTGATCTACGGGGCCCGCACGTCCCTGTCCGTGAGCGGCATCGCCATCTTCCTGTCCGTCGTCTCGGGGATGACGCTGGGCGCGGCGGCGGCCTGGTTCGGCGGGTGGTTCGACCGCGTGGTGACGGTGGCGGTCGATCTGACCTGGTCCTTCCCCGAAATCCTCATCGCGCTGATCCTTGTGGCCATCATCGGGCCAGGCACCACGGGCACGATGGTGGCGATCAGCGTGGCGTACCTGGCGCAGTTCACCCGGCTGACCCGCGCCCAGATCCTGACCCTGAAGGGTGAAACCTTCATCGAGGCGGCGCGGTCGCTCGGGGCCTCGGACGGCCATATCCTGTTCCGGCACCTTCTGCCCAATGCCCTGGCGCCGGTCCTGGTCAGCGCCATGCTGGCCACGGGCGACGCCATCATCCTGGAGGCGACGCTTGGCTTCTTCGGCCTGGGCGCGCAGCCCCCTGTGCCCAGCTGGGGGGGCATGATGTCGGCCGGATCCGCGCTGGTGTTCAAGGCGCCCTGGATCATCGTCTTTCCCGGCCTGACGGTCGCCGTGACGGTGGTGGCGATCAACCTGTTCGGTGATGCACTGATTGCCGAACTGGACATCCGCAACCGCCTGCAGGGCCGGCCATGACCGCGCTGCTTCAGGTTACGGACCTTTCGGTCGCCATCGGCGCGCTCAGGCTTCTGGACGGGGTCAGCCTGTCGGTCGAGCGGGGGCAGATCCTTGGGCTGGTGGGGGAAAGCGGCTCGGGCAAGTCGCTGACGGCGACGGCGGCGATGGGGCTGTTGCCGCTGATCGGCGGGCGCGTCACCGGGGGGGCGGTGTACTTTGACGGCCGCGACCTGGCCCGCATGTCCGAGGCCGAGCGGCGCGGGCTGCGGGGGCGGCGCATCGGCTTTGTCACCCAGAACCCGATGACGGCGCTGGATCCGGTGCAGCGGGTGGGTGAACAGATCGACGTGGTCTCGCGGCTGCATCTGGGCCTGTCGAAGGCGGCGGCACGGGCGCGGACGGTCGATCTGATGACGCAACTGCGCATCCCCGAAGCGGCGGCGGTGGCCGAGGCCTGGCCGCACCAGCTGTCGGGCGGGATGAAACAGCGGATCGTCATCGCAATGGCCCTGGCCGGGGAGCCGGACCTGATCATTGCGGATGAACCGACCACCGCGCTTGACGTGACGGTGCAGGCGCAGATCATCCAGATCCTGGGCGGGCTGGTGCGCGAACGGGGCATGGGCCTGCTGCTGATCACCCACGACATGGGCGTCGTGGCGCAGGTCTGCGACCGCGTCGCGGTGCTGTATGCCGGACGGCTGGCCGAAGACGGCGCGGTGGGTCCGATCTTCGCCGCGCCCGCCCATCCCTATACCGCGGCCCTGATCGGCTGCATCCCGCAGGACGGCATGGCCCCGGGCAGCCTGCGCGGCATCCCGGGCGTCGTTCCCTCGGCCCGCGCTTTTCCGTCCGGTTGCCGGTTCCACCCGCGCTGCGCCCGTGCCACGCCCGACTGCGCCGCGCAGGTGCCGCCCCTGGCCCCGCGAGGCGCTGCGGGGGCAGGGCGCGCCGCCTGTCTGCACATGTTGCCGGAGGCCGGATGAGCGAGCCCCTGATCCGCATCCAGGGCCTGTCGCGCCGCTTCGACACCGGCGGTGGCTTCCTGAAGGCGCCGCGCAGCATGATGGCCGTCCGCGACGTCTCGCTGGACATCGCCCGGGGCGAGGTGCTGGGCGTCGTCGGCGAAAGCGGCTGCGGCAAGTCCACGCTGGCGCGGCTGGTCCTGCGGCTGATCGAACCGACCTCGGGCCGCGTCCGGTTCGACGGCACCGACCTGACCGCGCTGAAGCCCGCCGCGCTTCGTGCGGCGCGGCGGCGGATGGCGATGGTGTTCCAGGATCCCTATTCGTCGCTGGATCCGCGCTACACTCTGGCCGAGGTGCTGGCCGAGCCCTTCGTGGTCCAGGGCCAGGCGGTGACGCAGGACCGGCTGGCCGCAATGCTGGCGGCGGTGGGCCTGCCGCCGGCGATGCTGGGCAGCCACCCGCACCAGTTGTCGGGCGGCCAGCGCCAACGGGTCGGCATCGCGCGGGCGCTGGCGCTTTCGCCGGCCTTCGTGGTGCTGGATGAGCCGACCGCCTCGCTCGACGTCTCGATCCAGGCGCAGATCATCGACCTTCTGTCGGGCCTGCGTGACCGGATGGGCCTGACCTACCTGTTCATCAGCCACGACCTGGGCCTTGTGCGCTACTTCTGCGACCGGATCGTGGTCATGTACCTGGGCGCGGTGGTCGAGGTGCTGGACCGCGCCGACGCGGCACCGCGCCACCCCTATACCCGCGCGCTGATCGACAGCGGCTTTGCGCCCGATCCGTCCCGCCGGCGCGCCATCGCGCCCCTGGCCGGGGAAATCCCCAGCCCCTTCAGCCTGCCGCCGGGCTGCGCCTTTGCCGGTCGCTGTCCACGCGCCAGCGACCTTTGCCGCCGCGACATTCCCGCCCTTTCGGCGGGCGAGGATCACCCCGTCGCCTGTTTTCACCCGCTTTGAAAGTCAGTTCCATGTCCTTCCACGTACTGACCGGCGCCTTCGTCCATGAAAGCAACACCTTCAAGAAGGGCGAAACCACCCTGCAGGACTTCCGCGACGACGTGCTGGACCAGGGCCAGGCCGCGATGGACCGGTTCGGCGACGTGAACGAGGAACTGGCCGGCTTTCTGGACGCGGGCCGCGCGGCGGGCTGGCGGATCACCCATACCGTCTCAGCCCACGCCACCCCCGGCGCCCGCGTGGCGCGCGAGGCGTTCGATCACATCGCCGGGCTGATCTGCGACGGCGCGCGCGAACATCGCGACACGCTCGACGGGATCCTGCTGGCGCTGCATGGATCGATGGTGCCGGTGTTCTGCGAGGATGGCGAGGGCGAGCTTCTGGGCCGCCTGCGCGCCATCGTGGGGCCGGACCTGCCCATCGCCGTGACGCTGGACCTGCATGCGATGGCGACGCCGCAGATGGTGGAGCGGGCGCAGATCTTCGTCAGCTACAAGACCTACCCGCATGTCGACATGCGCGAAACCGGCCGCCACGCCGGGCGGCTTCTGGATGCGGCCATGCGGGGAGACATCCTGCCCGTGACTTGGCGCGCGCATCGCCCCATGCTTGACGAAGCCAACGCCGGGCGCACCGACGTGCCCGAGACCGCGGCACTTTATGCCCGTGCCCGCGACCACGAGGCCGAGCCAGGGATCCTGGCCGTGTCGATCAATGCGGGTTTTGCCGAGGCCGACATCCTGGAAGCCGGGCCGACCGTGCTGGTCACCCATGACGCGGCCATTCCGGGCGCGGGGGCGCGGGCCCGCGCGATTGCGGAAGCGTTGGCCGAAACGATCTGGGACCAGCGCGGCCGCGTGTCGAACGACTTCCTGACCCCGGCCGCCGCCGCCGCCGAGGCCCGCGACTTCGATGCCGCGCAGGGCCCCCTGGTGATTGCCGACTTTGCCGACAATCCCGGGGCGGGGGCCTATGGGGACGCGACGGCGCTTCTGGCGGCGCTGATCGCGGCGGGGGCGGTCGGCGGTGCCTTCGCGCCAATGATCGACCCCGAGGCGGCGGCGATCCTGCACCGCCACCGCGTGGGGGATCAGGTGACGCTGGACCTGGGCGGCAAGCAGGATCCGGCCTTCGGCGGAGGGCCGCTGCGGCTGACGGGGCAGGTGATCCACCTGTCGGACGGCACCTACACCGGCGACGGCCCGATCCTGGGCGGCATCACCCACAGCTTCGGCCCGACGGCGGTGCTCCGCGTCGCGGGGATCGACATCCTGGTCGTCACGCTGTCGGGCCAGATGCTGGATCTGCAACAGGTCCGCGCCTTCGGGATCGAACCGTCCAAGCTGCGCTTCCTGGTGGTGAAGTCGATGCAGCATTTCCGCGCCGCCTATGAGCCAGTGTCGGGCAAGGTCATCGTCTGCGATACCGGCGCGCTGGCCACGCCGCAGGCGCATCTTCGGCCCTACACCCGCGTCCGCAGGCCGGTCTGGCCGCTGGACCGCGCGGGGTTCTGACCGACGGGCCAGCGGTTGGACCAAAGCCCTAGAGCCGTTGGCGGCGGAGGATCGGCGCAAGGTTCACCGTCATGTGGACCCGCGCGGTCTCGGCGGCGCGCCCGAAGGCATGCCGGCACAGTCTTGCCGCCCCGCTGGGCAGCAGCGGCCGCCGCCTGCCACCGTCGAGCCGCCGCCGCAGCGCCAGTGTCGCCACGACCCCCAGCGCCACGCCCGCGATCACATCCGACAGCCAGTGCACCCCCAGCAGGCAACGCGTCAGCGCCATCAGCAGTCCCAGCGCCGCGAAGCCCAGCCCGTGGCGCGGCCAGATCAGCGCCAGGCACACCATCATCGCCGTCGCGGTCGTCGCGTGGCCGGACGGAAAGCTGGCCCAGCCCGGTTCGAAGGCCAGGACGGAAAGCTGGAAGGTTCCGCCGTCGGCTGTCAGGGGTCTCGCGCGTCCGATGACGTTCTTGGCCAGACTTGCGGCCACCCCGCTCAGCGCGACGGCCGTGATCAGGAACAGGACGCAGATGCGGAGGCGCCGCAGGGCCACCAGGCTGCGTCCCGTTTCCCGGCGCATCATCCACCATAGCCCCGCGAGCGCGGCCAGTCCCCCCGCCAGCGGCCAGGCGGCGTTCCCCGGTGCGGTGAAGGCGCGCAGCAGCCCGCGCAACGCCGGGTCAAGCGACAGGGCATAGGCGCGGACGGGCTGGTCGAGGATGGCCGCGACCAGAAGGACCAGAACGCCGAAAGTGATCGTCCAGGACAGCGGGCTTTGCGCGGGCAGGCGGAGGCGCGCGCCCGGTGGCCCGGCGGGCGCCGGGGTGTCCCTGATACCGGGGCCTGCCAGGGTGATGCGGATTTCGGCGGGGAAGGGGAGGCGTTCGTGTCTCATCGCGGAACTCCGCAGTCCAGAAGATCAAGGCGCAGCCAGCGGCCGGCGCCGATGGCCAGCCCTTCGTGCCGCGACAGGGCACGGCAGCCGGGCGGGGGGGTGGTGGGGCGGTTATCCTGGGCGGCGTGAAGGACGAAGGTGCAGGGCGCCAGCACCTCAGGCGGCAAGGCCGCAGCGGCGGGGATCAGCGGCGTATCGCGCCCGCCCAGCCACAGAAGCGACGGCTCGCCATAGCCCCAGCCGACCAGCCGCGGTGCGGCGCAGCCCGCCGATCCGGCGCGCATCCGCGCTTCGGCCACGGCGCGGTGGCCGGGCCAAAGCAGGTCGATCCGGGCCAGTGCGGGAAACAGACCCATGAACAATGCCGTCCCCGTCAGCACCGCCAGAGGCACCAGCCGGCCCGTGGCGCGGAGCGCGATCGCCCGGCCCGTGGCGAGTGCCAGAAGGGTGGCGGCAGCAAGCCCCAGCGCCAGGGGAACCGCGGCCGCAGTGCTTCCCACGTGAAGCGCGCCCCAAAGGATCGCCGCCCCAAAGACCAGGCCGGGAACAAGCGCCGCCCCCGCCGCCAGCCGCAGGCCACGCCCGGCCTGCGCCAGCCCCTGCGGCCCATAGGTGGCGGCGGCCAGCGCCAGAGCGGGATAGACCGGTAGCGGATAGTGCAGAAGCTTCGTCGGCACCGCTTCGAGCAGGATCCAGAAGGGTAGCGCCCAAGCGCCGAGGAACTGCACCGGCCGCGATGCCCGCGCCCGCCAAAGCGCCGGAAATGCCAGCACCAGAAGGGCGCTGGCCGGCCAGAAGGTGATCCACAGGGCCACAAGGTAGCTTCCGGGCGGCGCGCCCTTGCCTTCTTGTCCGGCGGCAATCTTTGGCAGCAGGTCCACGCCGACGGACCCCTGCCAGAACGCCGCCCCGTCCCGCAGCGTGATCGCCACGAACCAGGGTGCCGCAACAGCCAGCCCCAGAAGGATCGCGCCGGGGTTGGCCAGCGGTGCAAGCCAGCGCAGGTCACGCCGGATCAGGACGAGGGGCGCGACGGTCAGGGCCAGGACGGCGGGACCGATGGGCCCCTTGATCAGCACCGCACCGGCAACCGCAAGCCAGAAGGCGTAGCCCAGCCACGGTCGTTGCGGCGTGCTGGCCATGTGCAGCCGCGCCAGCACCGCCTGACCGGCAAGAACCGTCGCCAGAAGCACCGCGTCGGTCTTGGCGATCCGCGCTTCCGCCCCCAGCACCAGCCCCGCCGCCAGAAGCGCGGCCCCGCCCATTGCCGCCCGCGCCCCGACCAGCGGCGCGCCGGTGATGGCGACCAGCAGAACCGAAAGGGCGGCGCCGATCAGCGAGGGCAGGCGATGAACCCAGAGCGGCGCTTCCGCTCCCTGTCCACTGGCGACGGCCGCCGCGGCCTGAAGCCAGTAGATGCCGGCCGGCTTCTTCAGCCGCGCTTCCTGCCCAAGGCGGATGTCCACCAGATCGCCGGTTTCGACCATCTGCCGGCTGGCCTGGACAAAGCGCGCCTCATCCCGGTCGGTGACGGGCAGGGTCCAGAATCCGGGAAGGAAGGTCAGAAGCGAAACAAGCATGAGCCCGGCCCACCCGCGCCGGGAAAGTCCGGTCATGCGTAACCCCGTCCGGTCAGGCACAGTTCGCCCCTGCGGCCCAAGGCGGTCGGACCTGACGCTGGTCGCCGGATCAACGGCCGGGGCAGATGGGTCATCGCAATCTCCTTGCCTCCGCCCGATAGCACCCGAGCGTGGCGAGAAGGCTTCGATTGGATTGCGGATTTGTGACGGGCTTCCACCTGTGGGAGTGCAGTCGCCAGGCCGCGCGACCCCGCCCAAGGGGGGGCGCCATCAGGCCCCGGCAGGAGAATCGCCCAGCAGCCGCACCACCTCGTCATCGGTGACTTGCGGGAAGTGGTCGTAATGGGCCCCGACGGCATGGAAATGCGTGGGGACGAGCGGGCAGATCGTCTCGTCCGCCTCGGGGCGAAGGTCGTCCAGGGCCTCGCGCGCGGCGACGGGAACCGCCAGCACCAGACGGGCGGGGCCCTGGCGGCGCAGGGCGCGAAGTGCGGCACGCATTGTCGCCCCTGTGGCGATCCCGTCGTCGACGACGATCGCGGTTCGACCCGCCACTGTCACCGCCGGCCGGTTGCCAAGGTACAGTCTGCGGCGGCGGCGGATTTCGTCAAGTTGCACGGCTGCAAGCCGGTCCAGCGCCCCGGGCGTCAGACCGAAGGCGGCCGTCACGTCCGGATTCACGACGAACAGCGGCTTCGCCCCATCGACCACCGCGCCCGCTGCAAGTTCGGGAAAGGACGGCACGCCGATCTTGCGGACCAGGACCAGATCCAGAGGTGCGCCGAGCGCCCGGGCGACTTCGGACGCCAGCGGAACACCGCCGCGCGGCAGGGCCAGGACCACGGGGTCGGCAAAATGCCGGGCCGCGATGGCCTGGGCAAGCGCGCGGCCGGCTTCGGTGCGGTTGGGATAGGTCTTCATCGCTTGCCTCGGATCCGGGCGATCAGACACCACAGGTACAAACGAACGGACACGCAAGGCGGAATGTTCCGGAGTGCCGGACAGGTTGCGCGGCCCGGCGGCTGCATCGGACCGGCGCCCGCCTGCGAGTGATCAGCCGTGGATGGTCACGCCCAGTTGTCCGGCCATTGCCACCAGCCGGGGGATGTCGGGCGGGGTGTCCGAGGCAGGCGGGAAATCGGTGGTGCCTTCGGGCAACGGATCGCCCAGGGCCTGGAAGAAGGCTGCGTGGATCTTGCCCGGGGTGTTGAAGACGAACATCCGGGCCGGGGTGTCGCCCAGGTTCTTCAGGGCATGGACGGCGCCGTTCGGAACGATCACGACCTCGCCCGCCTGCGCAACCCGTTCCTGGCCATCGATGGTGAAGCCATAGGTGCCGTCGAGGATGCAGAACACCTCATCGTCGCCGGGATGGCTGTTGGGCGGTACGCCCGCACCCGGCGCTGTCTGGATGTCCACCAGGCAATAGCCCTGTTCGCCCCGGGCGTGAAACCGGATCAGGTTGCCGAACAGGTGATAGGTATCTGTCTGCGTCATGCTGTTCCCCTCTTGAAAATAGAGTTTCATTGTGAGACATGTGTATCACAATGAGATGAATACATCAAACGGAATTGGAATGAACGCAGATCGCGAACGGCTGGGACAGAAACTTCGAACGCGGCGTGACCTGCTGTCCGCAGCGCGCAAACTGGTGGACCGGGGAACCGACGTCACCCTGGCCGCCGTGGCGGACGAGGCCGGTATTTCGCGCGCCACCGCCTACCGTTATTTCTCGGATCCGGCCGCGCTGGCGCTGGAGGCGGTGCTGGACGATGCTGCCCAGCCGAAAGTCGACATCCTGATCGCGGGCGCGCCGGTGCGCGAGCGGGTCCAGGCGGTGCGCCGCTACTGGCACGGTTTCTACCGAAGCGCGGAAAACCGGGTCCGCATCCTGGCGGCGCGGGCGATGGAGCCGGGGCCGGAAGGCGCGCCGCGCTTCCGCCGCTCGGCGCGGCGCCTGCCCATGTATGCCGAGGCGATCGCACCCGCCGCGCAGGCGTTGGGCGCGGCGCGGTCCGAGGATCTGGCGCTGAGCCTGACGGCGGTGTCCGGATTTGAAACCTGGGTTGCGATGAAAGACGTCCTGCAGCTGGACGACGAACGGATCGAGGCCCTGTCCGCAACCATTCTGGACGCAATTCTCCAGCGATTCGGGATCGCGGATTGCCCGTTGGCGGACCGGCAGGATTCTGCGCAAGGGTGACGCAAAACTTGATCGACTCGCGCGCAGGTGGTGACATGGAAGCAGCAGATCACGGAGGGGAACTCCATGAACGCCGACTGGACCACCACGCGCAAGATCGTCTGTCTGAATGACTCCGGGGAGCGGGTGCTGGTTTTCCGCCAGCACAGTCCGGGGATCCGGAACATCCGTCTGAGCCGCTACGTCCTGGGCAATGGCGCGCCCGTCGAGGTGGTTGCGGACAGCCGATTCTGCGTCGTCGAGAGCCGGATCGTTCTTCGCCCGATGAACGTCTGAACCCGGCTGAAAGACAGATCGCGGCTGCACCCTGAGGTGCGCCGCTGAGACGTGTGTTCCGATCGCTCGACTATGCGCGGACCGGAGCGTCGTGGTGCGGGACAGGGCGGCCCTGCCTAACCTGCGGGTGCGCGGGCGGCGGGGACGGATGCCTCCGGCGGGGATATTTTTTCCAAGATGAAAGACGGACAGGTGGGGAAGAGGCTTTCCGCGGTTCCGGGGAGTTGTGGCCGCCGGGCGGGACCGCGGCGCCTGTGGGCGGGGACAGTGTCAGGGAACGATCAACGGTGGCGCGGGCTTGTGAGGTGCAGGCCGACAAACCTCTGTCCCTTGGGGAAAAAAGACGCAAGGATGAAGGAAGGACCGGAAGCGGCGGGGAGGCCGACTTCGGGCCGGGAGGTGCTTGTGCGGCCCACCCCAGGGAGGAGTGTTTGAATGTTGCGAAATTCGCGTCTCAGCCTGCATATTCCCGAGCCACCCGCCCGACCCGGGGACCGGCCGGACTTTCGCCATCTGGACCTGCGTCCGGCGGGCGAGACGCGCCGGCCCGAGCCGGAGACGCCGGCGCATGAGATGCGCGACATGCCTTACGCCCTTGTCCGGGTCCTGGACGAGGACGGGCAGGCGCAGGGGCCCTGGGCGCGCGGGCTGCCGCCCGAGACGCTGCGGAAGGGGCTGGAGGCGATGCTGCTGACGCGCGCCTTCGACGACCGGATCTTCCGGATCCACCGGCAGGGCAAGACCTCGTTCTTCATGCGTTCGACCGGGGAAGAAGCGCTGGCGGTTGCGCCTTCGCTGGTACTGGAGCCGGGGGACATGTGTTTCCCGACCTATCGCAACGTGGGCTTCCTGATGGCACGGGATTATCCGCTGCTCGATCTGGTGAACCAGATCTTCTCGAACGCCCGGGATCCGCTGAAGGGGCGGCAGATGCCGGTCCTGTATTCGGCCCGCGATTACGGTTTCTATTCGGTTTCGGGCAACCTGGGCAGCCGGGTCGGGCATGCGGTGGGCTGGGCGATGGCATCGGCCTGGTCGGGCGATGACCGGATTGCGCTGGCCTATATCGGTGAAGGCACCACGGCCGAGGGCGCGGTGCATGAGGCACTGACCTTCGCATCGGTCTATCATGCGCCGGCGATCCTGGCGATCAGCAACAATCAATGGGCGATTTCGTCCTTCCAGGGCGTGGCCGGGGGCGAGGAGACGACCTTTGCCGCCCGGGCGCTGGCCTACGGGCTGCCGGGGCTGCGGGTCGACGGCAACGACTTCCTGGCCGTCCATGCTGCGGTGTCCTGGGCGGCCGAGCGGGCCCGGAGCAACCTGGGCGCGACGCTGATCGAGTTCGTGACGCTGCGGATTGCGGGCCATTCCACCAGTGACGACCCGACCCGCTACCGCCCCGACGACGAGGCCCGGGCCTTTCCGCTGGGCGATCCGGTCGAGCGGCTGAAGGGCCACATGATCGCCCTGGGGATCTGGACGCCGGAGGACCACGAGGCCCTGGTCGCGGCGTGCGAGGAGCGGATCCGCGCGGCGGTGAAGCAGGGCGAGTCCATCGGCACGCTGGGGGTCACGAAGCCGCCGGTGGGGACCATGTTCGAGGATGTCTTCAAGACACCCGACTGGCGCCAGATCCGTCAGCGCCGGGAAGTGGAGGGCTGACATGGCCACGATGAACATGATCCAGGCCATCAACTCGGCTCTCGACGTGATGCTGGACCGCGATCCCAAGGCGCTGATCTTCGGCGAGGATGTCGGCTATTTCGGCGGTGTGTTCCGTGCGACGGACGGGCTCGCGGCGAAATACGGGGCGAAACGCTGCTTCGATGCCCCGATTTCCGAAGGCGGCATCATTGCCACCGCCATCGGAATGGGTGCCTACGGGTTGCGCCCGGTGGTGGAAATCCAGTTCGCCGACTACATCCTGCCCGCCTATGATCAGCTTGTGTCTGAAGCCGCGCGGCTGCGTTACAGATCGGCCGGGGATTTCTGGGCGCCGATCACGGTCCGCACGCCTTATGGCGGCGGGATCTTCGGCGGCCAAACCCACAGTTCCAGCCCCGAGGCGATCTTTACCCATGTCACGGGGCTGAAGACCGTCATCCCCTCGACCCCGCATGACGCCAAGGGGTTGCTGATCGCCGCGATCGAGGAGGACGACCCGGTGATCTTCCTGGAGCCGAAACGGATCTACCAGGGACCCTTCGACGGCCATCCCGAACGGCCGGCGACGCCCTGGTCGCAACATCCCGCCAGCGACGTGCCCGAGGGTTACTATGCCATTCCGCTGGGCACCGCGAATGTGGTCCGGGCCGGCCGCGCGGTCACGGTGCTGGCCTATGGCACGATGGTCCATGTCGCCTTGGCTGCCGCCGCCGAGACGGGGATCGACGCCGAGGTGATCGACCTGCGCAGTCTGGTGCCGCTGGACATCGACACGGTGACCGCGTCGGTCCGCAAGACCGGGCGCTGCGTCATCGTGCACGAGGCGTCGCGTTTCGGGGGCTATGGCGCGGAGCTTTCGGCGCTGGTGCAGGAGGAATGCTTCTACCACCTGCAAGCGCCCATCGAACGGGTGACCGGCTGGGACACGCCCTATCCCCATGCCTTCGAATGGGATTACTTCCCCGGTCCCGCGCGGGTCGGAAAGGCGCTGAAACGCTGCGTGGAGGCCGAGACATGACCTATCGCTTCAAGGTGCCCGACCTGGGCGAAGGCGCGGCCGAGGCCGAGATCGCGGAGTGGCATGTGAAACCGGGCGACATGGTTGAGGAAGACCAGTTGCTTCTGGACCTGATGACCGACAAGGCCACGGTCGAGCTGACCTCGCCGGTCACGGGCCGGGTGGTCGGGATCCACGGCGAACCGGGCGAGAAGGTGCGGGTGGGCGCGCTGTTGGTGGAGTTCGAGACGGCGGACGACCAGACCGAGACGGCGGTGGAGAAGAAAGCGGCGGAGCCGGAGCGCGCGCCCGAACGCCCCGTCCCCGCGGAACGGCCCGCACCGACCCCGGCCGCTGCAGGAGACGGCCCGGGGGACAGGCCCCACGGGGAACCGGCGCTGCCCCTGGCCTCGCCCCTGGTTCGGCGGGTGGCGAAGGACCGCGGGATCGTGCTGGCTGGCCTGCAAGGCAGCGGGCCGCACGGGCGGATCCTGATGCGCGACATCGATGCCTTGCAGAAACCCGCC
Source organism: Rhodobacteraceae bacterium QY30 (assembly GCA_002356635.1). Classification (GTDB taxonomy): domain Bacteria; phylum Pseudomonadota; class Alphaproteobacteria; order Rhodobacterales; family Rhodobacteraceae; genus QY30. The sequence goes on along the minus strand of CP023454.1, from coordinate 2,248,906 downwards.
GAGATGGACGACGCGGTCGAAGAGGTGCGGATCATCGGCCTGCGCCGCAAGATCGCGGAGAAGATGCAGGAGGCCAAGCGCCAGATCCCGCATTTCGGCTATGTCGAGGAAATCGACATGACGGAACTGGAAGCGGTGCGGGCCGAACTGAACGCGGAGCGCGGTGCGGACCAGCCGAAGCTGACGCTGCTGCCGTTCTTCATCGCCGCCACCTTGCGGCTGGTTCCCGCCTTTCCTTCGGTCAATGCGCGTTTCGATGCCGAGGCGGGGATCCTGCGCCGCTACCGCGCCCTTCACGTCGGCATCGCCACGCAGACGCCGGGTGGGCTGATGGTGCCGGTGGTCCGTCATGCCGAAGGGATGGACCTGTGGTCCTGCGCGGCCGAGATCGCGCGCGTCACCACGGCCGCACGCGAGGGACGCGCCACGGTCGAGGAACTGAGCGGTTCGACCATCACGCTGACCAGCCTTGGTGCGCTGGGCGGGATTTCCGCGACGCCAATCATCAACGCGCCGGAAGTGGCGATCCTGGGGCCGAATAAGCTTGAGGATCGGGCGGTGGTGCGGGGCGGGCAGATCGTCGTGCGGCGGATGATGAACATCTCAAGCGCGTTTGACCACCGCATCATCGACGGGCACGAGGCCGCGCGGTTCGTCCAGGGGATGAAAAGGCTGCTGGAACATCCTGCGCTGCTGTTCGTGGGCCACCGTTAAGGCCCGCTCAGTCCGCGGGCGCTGCGGCCAAGGCGTCGCGCAGGCGCGCATGTTCGTCGCGAACCATGTCGCCGATCTGGACGAAATGGTCGGCCAGCGGATTGGTCTTGCGCCAGACCATACCGATGGTCCGGCTCGGGCGCGGGGCGCCCAGGCGGGCGGTGCTGACGTGCGCCCGGCCGGTTTCCGAAGCCACCGCCATTTCGGGGATCAGCGTCACGCCGATCCCGGTGCCGACCATCTGCACCAGCGTGGACAGCGAACTCCCCTCCATCAGGTCGCGCTGGGGACTGGTGGTCATGTGGCAGAAGGCCAACGCCTGGTCACGGAAACAGTGCCCTTCTTCCAGCAGCAGAAGCCGCATCTCGCGCAGCATCTCGGAACTGGGAACCGGCTTCGACCGGTCGGCCAGCGGGCGGACCAGGATGAATTCCTCGTCGAACAGCGGATGTTCCTGCAAGCCGGGTTCGGACACCGGCAGCGCCACCACCGCCACGTCCAGCTTGCCTGTGCCCAGATCCTCGATCAGCTTTTTCGTTACCGCTTCGCGCGGCCGCAGGTCGATGCCGGGAAAGCAGTCGCCAAGGCGGCGGACGACGGCGGGCAGCAAGTAGGGCGCCACCGTCGGAATCATCCCGATGCGCAAGGCGCCGACCAGCGGATTGCCGGTGGAGCGCCCCAGGTCGGCCAGTTCGTCCACCGATTGCAGGATCGCGCGCGCACGCACCGCAAAGGCCGTTCCCAGCGGGGTCAGGCGGATATGGCGGCCGCGTTCGACCAGGGGCGCGCCGATCTGCGCTTCCAGTTCCTTGATCTGCAAGGACAACGCGGGCTGGCTGATGGCGCAAGCCTCGGCGGCGCGGCCGAAATGACCGTGCTGGGCAAGGGCGGTGAAGTAGCGCAGGTGCTTGAGCGAGATCATTTGGAAAACTTATCGTGCCGATTTGATAATTCAAGTTCTCTTAATGGTTCGGGCAGTTTAGAACCATTCAAGAAATGGCCGGCGGATCATCCGCCGGGCGGGGAAGACCAAGCGAAGAGGGAACTGCTATGGATGGCAATCAAGCGAAACCGGCCGGAAAATGCCCGGTCATGCACGGTGCGATAACCTCTGGTGGCGGTTCCGTCACCAGCTGGTGGCCGAATGCGCTGAACCTGGACATCCTGCATCAGCACGATGCCAAGACCAATCCGCTGGGCGCGACCTTTGCCTACCGCAAGGAACTGGAAAAGCTGGATGTCGAGGCGCTGAAGGCCGACCTTCGCGCGCTGATGAATGACAGCCAGGACTGGTGGCCGGCCGACTGGGGCAGCTATGTGGGAACCATGGCCCGCATGACCTGGCACGCCGCCGGTTCCTACCGCGTGACCGATGGCCGCGGTGGCGCAGGCACCGGCAACCAGCGGTTTGCGCCGCTGAATTCCTGGCCCGACAACGCCAACACGGACAAGCCGCGCCGCCTGCTGTGGCCGATCAAGAAGAAATACGGCAACAAGGTCAGCTGGGCCGACCTGATCGCCCTGGCCGGCACCATCGCCTACGAAGTTGCGGGCCTGAAGACCTACGGCTTTGCCTTTGGTCGCGAAGACATCTGGCACCCGGAAAAGGACGTCTACTGGGGCGACGAAAAGGAATGGCTGGCGCCGTCAGACAGCCGCTATGGCGACCTGGGCGATGCCAAGACGCTGGCCAATCCGCTGGCTGCCGTGCAGATGGGCCTGATCTACGTCAACCCCGAAGGCGTGAACGGCCAGCCCGATCCGCTGAAGACCGCCGCGATGATGCGTGAAACCTTTGCGCGGATGGCGATGAATGACGAGGAAACCGTGGCGCTGACCGCGGGCGGCCACACCATCGGCAAGGCCCACGGAAATGGCAGCGCCGCGAACCTCAGCCCGAACCCGGAAGGCGGCGAGATCGAGGATCAGGGCCTGGGCTGGATGAACAAGACCGGCCGCGGCATCGGTCGCGATCAGGTCGTCAGCGGCATCGAAGGGGCCTGGACCAGCCAGCCGACCGTCTGGGACAACGGCTACTTCAAGATGCTGTTCGACCACGACTGGGAACTGCGCAAGTCGCCCGCCGGCGCCTGGCAGTACGAACCGGTCTCGATCGCGGAAGCCGACAAGCCCGCGGATGTGGAAGACCCGGCGATCCGCACCAACCCGATGATGACCGATGCCGACATGGCGCTGAAGGTCGATCCGATCTACCGTGAAATCTCGCTGAAGTTCCTCAATGACTTCGACTATTTCTCGGAAACCTTCGCCCGCGCCTGGTTCAAGCTGACCCACCGCGACCTGGGTCCGAAGTCGCGCTACTTTGGCCCCGATGCGCCGCAGGAAGACCTGGTCTGGCAGGACCCGGTTCCGGCGGGCCGCGCGGATTACGACGTGGTGGCAGTGAAGGCCAGGATCCTGAACAGCGGCCTGCCCAACAGCGACCTGATCGCCACCGCCTGGGACAGCGCGCGGACCTTCCGCGGGTCGGACAAGCGCGGCGGCGCCAATGGCGCCCGCATCCGGCTGGCGCCGCAGAAAGACTGGGCCGGCAATGAACCGGAACGTCTGGCGCGCGTCCTGGCCGTGCTGGAGCCGATCGCCAAGGAAACCGGCGCCTCGATCGCGGATGTGATCGTGCTGGCCGGCAACGTCGGGATCGAGCAGGCGGCGAAGGCTGCGGGCGTCGATGTGACGGTGCCCTTCGCGCCGGGCCGGGGCGACGCCACGCAGGACCAGACGGACGTCGAGTCGTTCAGCTATCTTGAGCCGCTGGCGGATGGCTACCGCAACTGGCAGAAGGAAGACTACGTCGTCAGCCCCGAAGAAATGCTGCTGGATCGCACGCAGCTTCTGGGCCTGACCGCGGCCGAGATGACCGTTCTTCTGGGCGGCATGCGGGTGCTGGGCACCAATCACGGCGGAACGGCGCATGGCGTCTTTACCGACCGGGTGGGTGCGCTGACGAACGACTTCTTCGTCAACCTGACCGACATGGCCTATTCCTGGGTGCCGGTCGCGGGCGGAACCTATGAAGTCCGCGACCGCAAGACCGGAGAGGTGAAGTGGACGGCAACCCGCGTCGATCTGGTCTTCGGATCGAACTCGGTCCTGCGCGCCATTGCCGAGGTCTATTCCCAGGACGACAACCGCGAAAAGTTCGTGACCGATTTCGTCGCGGCCTGGACCAAGGTGATGAACGCCGACCGGTTCGACTTGGTCTGAAGGCCGTTCCCTGATACCGAAAGGCCCGCCGGTTCCCCGGCGGGCCTTTTTCGTCAGGCGCAAAAGAAAAGGCCCACCGCTGCGGGTGGGCCTTTTGCCAGATCAGGGGATCAGCCGCGCGATGATCTCGTCCGCCGCCTGTTCGGGGGAAAGAGCCGTCGTATCGATGCGGATTTCCGGGGCTTCCGGCGCCTCGTAGGGGCTGTCGATGCCGGTGAAGTTCTTCAACTGCCCGGATCGCGCCTTCTTGTAAAGGCCCTTCACATCACGCTTTTCCGCTTCGGCCAAGGGCGTGTCCACGTGGATTTCAATGAATTCCCCCGGCTGCATCATCGCGCGCACCATGTCGCGTTCCGCACGGAAAGGGGAAATGAAGGCGGTGATGACGATCAGGCCCGCGTCGGTCATCAGCTTGGCCACTTCGCCCACGCGGCGGATGTTTTCCACCCGGTCGGCATCGGTGAAGCCCAGGTCCTTGTTCAGGCCGTGGCGCACGTTGTCGCCGTCCAGCAGGAAGGTGTGGCGGTTCATCCGTACCAGTTTCTTTTCCAGCACGTTGGCGATGGTTGACTTGCCCGCGCCCGACAGGCCCGTCAGCCACAGAACGGCGGGTTTCTGGTTCTTCAGACCGGCATGCACATCGCGCGAAATATCGGTGGCCTGCCAGTGGATGTTGCTGGCGCGGCGCAGCGCGAAATGGATCATGCCCGCGCCGACGGTGGCGTTGGTCATCTTGTCGATCAGGATGAACCCGCCCAGATCGCGGCTTTGGGCATAGGGTTCGAACGGGATCGGCCGGTCGGTCACGATGTTCGCCACGCCGATGGCGTTCAGGTCCAGCGTCTTGGCCGCCAGATGTTCCATCGTGTTGACGTTCACCTGATATTTCGGGTGCTGGATCGTGGCCGAGACCGTCTGCGTTCCGATCTTCAGCCAGTAGGGCCGGCCGGGCAGCATTTCGTGTTCATCCATCCAGACAATGGTGGTTTCGAACTGGTCTGCCACTTCGGTCGGGCTGTCGGCGGCGGCAATCACCTGACCGCGCGAACAGTCGATTTCATCGGCCAGACACAGCGTGACCGATTGCCCGGCGACCGCCACCGGCAGGTCGCCATCCAGCGTCACGATGCGGCTGACCTTCGAGGTCTTGCCCGAGGGCAGCACGCGCACCTCGTCCCCCGGACGCACAGCGCCGGTGGCGATCAGGCCCGAAAAGCCGCGGAAATCCAGGTTCGGGCGGTTCACCCATTGCACCGGCAGGCGGAAGGGTTTCGACTGGTCGATGGTCGCATCCAGTTCAACCGTTTCCAGCAGCGGCAGCAGGGCCGGGCCGTCATACCAGGGCATGTTCGGGCTGTTTGCGGTGATGTTGTCGCCCTTGAAACCCGAAATCGGCATCGCGGTGAAATCGGTGATGCCGATCCCCGCGGCAAAGGCGGTGTAATCGGCAACGATCCGGTCAAACACCGCCTGATCGTAGTTTACCAGGTCCATCTTGTTGACCGCCAGCACCACGTTGCGGATGCCCAGCAGGTGGACAAGATAGCTGTGCCGCCGCGTCTGGGTCAGCACGCCCTTGCGCGCATCGATCAGGATCACCGCCAGATCGGCGGTCGAGGCGCCGGTGACCATGTTGCGGGTGTATTGTTCATGCCCCGGCGTGTCGGCCACGATGAACTTGCGCTTTTCGGTGGCGAAGAAGCGATAGGCCACGTCGATTGTGATGCCCTGTTCGCGTTCCGCCGCCAGCCCGTCGACCAGAAGCGCGAAGTCGATCTCCTGTCCTTGCGTGCCCACGCGTTTGCTGTCGGCTTCCAGCGCCGCAAGCTGGTCTTCGAAGATCATCTTGCTGTCATAGAGAAGCCTGCCGATCAGCGTCGATTTGCCGTCGTCGACCGATCCGCAGGTGATGAAGCGCAGCATGGTCTTGTGCTGGTGCGCCTCAAGATAGGCGTCGATGTCTTCGGCGATCAGGGCGTCGGTCTTGTAGATGGGGTCTGTCATCGGGGTCCCTCGGGGCGAATATCGGGGCGGGGCAAGGCGTCAGAAGTAGCCTTCCTGCTTCTTCTTTTCCATCGAGGCGGCCTGATCGTGGTCGATGGCGCGGCCCTGCCGTTCGGAGGTGGTGGTCAGAAGCATTTCCTGGATGACTTCGGGCAGGGTCGTGGCGCGGCTTTCCACGGCCCCGGTCAGCGGGTAGCAGCCCAGCGTACGGAACCGGACCGACCGCATCCGCGGTTCTTCCCCGTCGCGCAGGCGGAACCGGTCATCATCCACCATCAGGATCAGCCCGTCACGTTCCACCGTCGGGCGCGGCTGCGAGAAGTAAAGCGGCACGATTTCAATGCCTTCCAGGTGGATGTATTGCCAGATGTCCAGCTCGGTCCAGTTCGAGATCGGGAACACCCGCATCGATTCTCCCTTGGCCTTGCGGGCGTTGTACAGCCGCCAAAGCTCGGGGCGCTGGTTCTTCGGATCCCAGCGGTGGTTGGCCGAACGGAAGGAAAACACCCGTTCCTTGGCGCGGCTTTTTTCCTCGTCGCGGCGGGCACCGCCGAAGGCCGCGTCAAAGCCCCATTTGTCCAGCGCCTGCTTCAGACCTTCGGTCTTCCACATGTCGGTGTGAAGGGATCCGTGGTCGAAGGGGTTGATGCCTTTCTCCAGCGCTTCGGGGTTGTGGTAGACCAGAAGCTCCATCCCCGCTTGCGCGGCGGCCTTGTCGCGCAGGGCATACATGTCTCGGAACTTCCAGGTGGTGTCCACGTGCAGCAGCGGGAAAGGCGGGGGCGAGGGGAAGAAGGCCTTCTTCGCCAGGTGCAACATCACCGCGCTGTCCTTGCCGACGCTGTAGAGCATCACCGGGTTTTCCGCCTCGGACACGACCTCGCGCATGATGTGGATGCTTTCGGCTTCCAGGCGCCGCAGGTGGGTCAGGGTGGGCAGGGTATGGGTCATGACAGCCTCGTTCCGCGAATGTGGCACTGGATAGCGAAAGTGAAATTCGTTACACTTCCCATATGGGAAGGGAGCGGGGAAGATTTTCCCTTTCTTGGCAAAAAAGGACGGAGTGATGGCGCTTTCCCGGTCGGATGAGACGGATATTCTGGCCAGCCTCCATGCCGGTCCGCTGGAAGTCCGGCCTTGGCAAACCTTTCTGGAACGCCTGCGCAAGCGGCTGGGGGCGGATCGGGTGACGCTGGTCGTCGCCGGGGCGGAGGGTCTTCTGCAGGACTGGGTTGTGGATGTTTCCCCGCCCAACGCCGCTGGTCAGCGGCTGATCGAGCTGTTCGGTCCCGCCGATCCGCTGCGGTTCCGTTCCCTGCGGGCCGAGCGTGTCTATGCCCTGGGAGAGCTTGTCGATCCTTCCGATCCTGCGCAGGCGGCGGTGCTGCGCGATCTGCTGATGCCGGCGGGCGAGACGCAGATGCGCATCCTGCGCGTGACCGAACCGGGCGGCGCGGTCGCATGGCTGCGCGCGGCCCGTCCGGGTGCGGATTTCGCGGCCGCGACGGCATCGCTGCTGTCGTCGCTTGCGCCCCATCTCGTCATCGCGCTTCGGGCCTTTTCCTGGGCGGCGCGGGTGCGGCGGCAGGCGGCGTCGGCCGAACGGCAGGAACGGCTGGCCGGTCTGGGCTGGCTCAGCCTTGGGCCGACGGGAACGGTTCTCGACCTCAGTCCCGGTGCGCGGCATCTTCTGGCGCAGGTTCCAGGCCTGCGCGCATGGCCCAACGAACGGATGCTGCTGCCCGACCCCGGCGCCGCCCGTGCGCTGGCGCGGCAGTTGGAGGGGGTGGATGGACCGGGCCAGTCCGGCGCGCTGCTGATCTCCGCCCGTCCGCGCATTGAACTTCGTCTGCTTTCGGGGCCCGCGGCCCCCGGGGCCACAGATGGCGCAGTGCTGGGGCTGCTGCGGCAGGCCGATGGCCCGTCGGCAGGCACAATGGTGCAGCCCTTGATGCAGCTTTACGGCCTCAGCCCGTCCGAGGCGCGTCTGGCCGCCGAACTTGCCGCCGGGGCCTCGCTGTCCGAAGCCGCCGCGGCCCTGTCCCTGACGATCGAGACGGCGCGGACCTATTCGAAGCGGATCTTCGACAAGACCGGCGCCCGTGGCCAGCCTGACCTGATCCGCCTGGTGCTGACGGGCTCTGCGGTGCTGGGCTGAGGATCTTGCGCCGGGGCGCGGATGCCGCGCTGCCGCAGAGGCGATGCCGCATTGCAGCAAATGCAAGGCTGCCATGCCGAACCCGACGATGTCATCGGCAGGGAAAACCACGATATTGCGGGCACGTATCTTTGGAATGTAGCCATGCCCGACCTGGTTCTGAAACTCATCGATCCGCGCCGCGATGATGCCTGGCGCGATCCGTTGCGCCAGCATCTGCTGCGTCTGGACCGAGCATCGCTGCGGCAGCGCTTCATGACGCCGTCCGATGCGACCACGGTTGACGCCTATCTTGCCGAGATCCAGCCCGAGATGATCCTCTTTCTGGAGGACGCGGGCCGGGTGGTCGCCTGTGCCGAGGTTCATCCGGTGCCGGGTGCTTCGCATCACGAAGTCGCCGTTTCGGTCGAGCCGCGCTATCAAAGCCGCGGGCTGGGCAAGCGTCTGGTCCACGCTGCCGCCGCGGAATGCCAGCGCCGGGGCCTGACCGAACTTCACGTCTACTGCGACCACGAAAACACCCGGATGCAGAAGATCGCCCGGTCTTTCAAGTCACGCTCGCGCCCGATTGCGAACTGGGCAATGGCGGCATTCAGCGTGAAGCTGGGCGGCAACGCCGGGGCGCATCCGGCCTGACGCGCCCCCCTCGGGCCGTCCTGTGGCCCTAACGGTCCCTGAAGGTCGGGGCGCGCTTTTCGGTGAAGGCCAACATCCCCTCTTTCTGGTCCTCGGTCGCGAAAAGCGCGTGGAACAGCCGCCGTTCGAAGCGCACGCCCTCAGCCGTTGAAACCTCAAGTGCCCGGCCGACCATTTCCTTTGCCGCAACCAGGGCAGGGATCGAATAGCCGGCGATGGTTTCCGCCGCCTCCAGCGCGACCTCGATCAGCGTCTCATGCGGCACCACACGGCTGACCAGGCCGATGCGGTCGGCTTCGGCCGCGTCGATCATGCGCCCGGTCAGGACCATGTCCATCGCCTTGGCCTTGCCGACCGCCTTGGTCAGACGGATCGAGCCGCCCATTCCCGGCGTCACCCCCAGCTTGATTTCCGGCTGCCCGAACTTTGCCTTGTCCGAGGCGATGATCAGGTCGCACATCAATGCCAACTCGCACCCGCCCCCCAGCGCAAAGCCGTTCACCGCGGCAATCACCGGCTTGCGGCAGGCGGCGAAGCGGTCCCATCCGGCGAAGAAGTCGTCCATGTACATTCCGGTAAAGTCGCGGGGCTGCATCTCCTTGATATCTGCCCCGGCGGCAAAGGCGCGGCCTTCACCGGTCAGCACCGTCACCGCCGTGCCCGGATCGCGGTCGATCTGCTGCATCAGCCCGGCCAGTTCGGTCATCACCTGCACGTTCAGCGCGTTCAGCGCCTCGGGCCGGTTCAGCCGCACGATGGCGACGCGCCCCCGCTGTTCCAGGGTCAGGGTTTGCAGTTGCGGGGCCATGATCTGTCCTTTCCGGTGCAGTGCTTCGCGCATGGATTGGGGTTGTGCCGATAATACGCTAGCTTGTCAATTTCTGCCGCCCATCCCCATCCCCATCCGCCACCGCGCGCCGTCCTTGTGCAGGGGACGACGCCAGCCAGACCCCGGCCAGCGTCACCGCCAGTCCGGCGAACATCATCGCCGAGAGCGGCTCGCCAAACATGGCCCAGGCCCAGACCATCGTGACCGGGGGCGACAGGTAGACGGCGCTGGCCACCTGCGCTGCGGGAAAAAGGCGCAGCGCAAGGTAATATAGGCTGTAGCAGAAGAAGGTCGAGAACAGCACCAGCCAGGCGATCCCGAACTCGAACCGTCCGTCAAGGGGCGGAAGCAGGTTGCCTTCCGCCCCGGCGCAAAGGGCAAAGAACACCGCAGCGGTCAGACACTGGATGCAAAGGCTCTGGTGGATGGGCATGTCAATGGCGCCCCAACGCTTTTGCAGCACGGTCGCCAGCGCGAAGATCAGCATCGCCGCGACCGGAAGGGCATAGGCGTAGGCGGGCGCGGTTCCCAGGCTCAACCCCTCCAGCGACACCAGGACGACCCCCGCGCAGCCGACGGCCGTGCCCGTCCATTGCCGCCGCGACAGGCGCTGGCCCAGGACCGGCTGCGACAGCGCCGCGATGGCCAGCGGCACCAGATCGGCGATCAGCGCGACAAGTCCGGTCGGCACCCGCTCTCCGATCGCGACGGCGAAACCGGCAAGGTAAAGGAACATGCCCATGAAGCCGAAGGTCATCTGGTGCAGCAGCCCGCGCGCTGTCAGGCGCGGCCCGACCATCAGCGCGAAGGGCAGCAGCAGCGCCCCGGACACCAGCGTTCGCCAGAACAGCACCAGATAGACCGAGGCGCTGTCGCTTGCGAAGCGGATGCCGACGAAGCCGGAGCTCCAGCTGACGACAAGCCCTGTAGCCATCAGGGGCCACAGCAGCGGATGGGAGGAGAGCGGGCCGCGGGTGGCCAGGTGGGTGGATGGCATGATGCTCCCGATCCGTTTCCGGCAGGTTTGCGGTGACCTCCAGCATCGGCGGCAGACTGCGATGGCGGCGCGCCGGAAACGACACCCGCGCGGCACCCCGCGACCTGCCCGGGCAAAAGCGGAGGATCGGTTTGCCGCGACCCGTGGCCCGTCATGGGGGCGTCATGCAGGGCGCCTATGACCCGGGTCATCCGAATGATCTGGACGACGAATGAGCCTTGCCATCGCCCCTGCCGAACCGCCCGGCGCCCGCCGCTCGGAACGGGCGCGCGATCTGCTGGCGCGGGGCATGCCCAAGGGCCGGATCACGCTGGACATCCGCCGCGACGATCATGCGCCCCCCCGGAAAGTCCCATGGCCCCAGACCCGCTGGACCGCGAGGCTGCGTTGCCTGTCGCACCGGCGCGTGCCTTGCGACGAGGGTCGGCGCTGGCGGTGGCGATACGGTGCATGCGGGCCCGCCTTCGGGTGCTGCCGATCTGCGACCCGCGACCCGACACCGGCGTTCACCTGAGCCTTGAGGAGACCATTGACGATGTGGCTGTCTGATTTCCGGGTGGTGCTGCCCGATGCGGTGCTGGACCGCGGCTCCGTCCGGATCGAGGCGGGCCGCATCGCCGAAATCCGCGAGGCGCCGGTGGCGGGTGCGGCGCTCTGGGGCGATGGCCTGATCCTGATGCCGGGCTTTGTCGACATGCACGGCGACATGGTCGAGCGCGAGGTGGAGCCGCGGCCCAATGTGCGGATGCCGATGGAACTGGGCCTGCGCGACCTGGACAGGCGGCTGAAGGTGGCGGGCGTCACCACCGCTTACGCCGCCGTCAGCTTCAGCCCTGCGTCGACCTACGGGCACCTGCGCAGCTATGAACACACCTCGGCGATGATCCGGGCCATCCGCGCCATGAACGGCCGGTTGAAGGTCGATCACCGCGTCCATGCCCGGTTCGAAATCACCTTTCCCAAGGCGCTGGAGGTCATCGCGGAACTGATCGCCGCAGGTTCGGTCGACCTGATCTCGCTGTGCGATCATACGCCGGGGCAGGGGCAGTACCGCGACATCGAACGGCATGTGGAGAAGATCGCGCAGGAACGGAACCTGACACGGGCCGAGGCCGAGCGCACCGTCGCCCAACGGATCGAGGAACGCACCCTGCCTGCCGAGGTGCTGGCGGGAACGCTGCGCCAGATTTCGGACCTGTGCCGCGCACATGGGGTGACCATCGCCAGCCACGACGACGATACCGAGGCGAAGGTGGCGCTGATGCAGGGTCTGGGCGTTGCGATCAGCGAATTTCCCGTGACCGGCGAAGCGGCCGCCGCGGCAAAGGCGCGGGGGTTGATGACGGCCATGGGGGCACCCAATGCCCTGCGTGGCCAAAGCTATTCCGGCAACCTGTCGGCGCGGGCGGCCCATGCGGCCGGACTTCTGGATATTCTGGCGGCGGATTACCACCCTTCGGCGATCCTGCCTGCGGTGCTGGAACTGGCAAAAGCCGATCCGGCCGGTCTGTCAGGCGCGGCGCGGCTGGCGACCTGCAATCCGGCCCGTGCGCTGGGGCTGGCGGATCGCGGTGCGATCCAGGCGGGCTTGCTGGCCGATCTGGTGATTGCCGATGATGACGGCATCGGCCATGTCCGCGCGACCTTCCGCGAAGGGCGCAAGATCTACTCCGACGGCTCGCTCAGCCTTGCGCAGGCGGCCTGAGGCGCCAGGAGAGGGGCGGCGACGGCCGCCGCGCCTGCCGCTCGGTCAGGCCGCCGCCGAATAGGCGGTGCGACCCGCCACCCAGGTGGCGCGCGGCGCGGGGGCGTGGCCTTCGGGCCAATCCAGAAGCACCAGGTCGGCACGCTTGCCGGGCGCGATCTCGCCCCGGTCGGTCAAGCCGGACGCGGACGCCGGGTTGCCGGACACCAGCTTCCACAACTGGGCCAGATTCCCCACACCATCCCGGCGCAGTCGTTCTACGGCGGCAAGCATCGCCGGATAGTAGTAATCCGACGCCAGGATGTCGCAGAGGCCGGCTGCGATCATCTCGCCCGCGCCCAACGATCCCAGATGGCTACCGCCGCGCATGGCGTTCGGTGCGCCCAGCACGATCCAGTCACCGGCCGCGCGCGCGGCTTCGGCCACGGTGCGGTTCATCGGGAATTCCGAGATCCGCGCGCCCAGACCGCGGTAATGGTCACGCGCCTCGATCTGGCTGTCGTCATGGCTGAGCATCGGCAGATCCGCGGCGCGGCCCATTGCGGCGACGCGCGCGATGGCCGCGGGAACCTCGGGGCGGCGCTGCCAGACCTCGGTGATCTGGCGGATGTAATGTTCGGCATCGACGTTGCCGCGCTTGGCCCGCGCGTCCATCTTGGCGCGGAAATCCGCCCCCGAAAGGTCGGTCAGCGGATAATCGGGTGCCAGGTCGAAGGGCCGGGTCTGAAGCGGTACGGCCGGATCCAGAAGCGCCATCGATGTGTGATCGTTGAAGGCCACCGAGGGCGGTAGGGGCCCGGCGATGGCGGACTCGATCAGGGAGATCGCCTCGAAGCAGAAGGTTTCCCAGCGCAGCTGCACCCGGTTTTCCACCGTCAGGCGCGGGGCCAACCGGTCCAGCGTCCCGATCACGTCGGCGCCGGTCGCGACCGAACGCAAACCCGGTTCCCACGAGAGGGTCAAGGCGTGATAGGCGGTTCCGATGCCGTTCGCACCCAGTTGCCGGTCGGTTTCCAGAAGCGCCGCTTCCAGCGGAAAGAACACGTTCGGGCGCGGCATCAGCTGCCGCTCGAAGGCATCGCCGTGGATGTCGACCATCGCGGGGGCCAGGATCTGGCTGCGGGCATCGACGATCCGGGCGCCGTCGCGGGCCACGTCCAGGCCGGTGATCCGACCGTCCTCGATCCGCACCTCACAGCGTTCGACGCGGTCGTCCAGCACGACCTGTGCCCCTGAAATCACGAATGCCTGCATCATCGGCCCCTATCGGAAATTGATCCGGATGATTGCGCCGCAGTTTATGACAAGGGCGACACTGTTTCATGAAGTTTGCCTGACGATTCCGGAAAGGACCTTTGTCCCGCGCCGTCACCCGCGCGTCACCGGCCCGCCACCGAAACTTCATTCGGATGAGACGGCTGCGTTTCACAAGCGGTCAAGCCTTGCGGGCATGGACCAGCACAGTCTTTCCCCTTGCGGCCCTGGCCGCAGCTTTCCGTTGTCCTTGCCTGGGGCAGGGAGCCTCAACCGCCTGCCCTTGCCGCGCTGTGCCGTGCGGCGCGGCTTTGACACCGTCCGCGCCTTCGGCCTTGGACCCTGGTCGGGGGGGCTGGCCATTGCGGTGGCCAAGGCGGCCCGGTTCACCGGAACATGGGAAGGTGCGCGATGAAGGTGCTGTCCGAAACACCGACGATCCATGAAACCGCGCAGGTGATCGACTGCGATCTGGGCCGATGGACCGAGGTCATGGCCCATGTCACGATGCGGGAAAGCAGCCTTGGCGATTATTCCTACATCGTGAAGCACGGGAACGTCGTCTGGTCCACGATCGGCAAGTTCTGCTCGGTCGCCGAGGGCGCGCGGATCAATCCGGGCAACCACGCGACCTGGCGCGCCAGCCAGCACCACTTTACCTATCGCGCCGCCCAATACGGTCTGGGCGAGGATGACGCGGAGTTCTTCCAGTGGCGCCGCGATCATTGGGTGACCATCGGCCATGACGTTTGGATCGGCCACGGCGTGACGATCCTGGCAGGCGTCACCGTGGGGACGGGTGCGGTGATCGGCGCGGGGGCGGTCGTGACGAAGGATGTGGCGCCCTATCAGGTCGTCGGGGGCGTGCCGGCGCGGCCGCTGAAGCGCCGCTTCAGCGAAGCCCAGGCCGAGGAGATGCAGAAGATCGCCTGGTGGGACTGGTCGCACGATGACCTGCGTCGCGCGCTTTCCGACATCCGCGCCTTGCCCGTCGCGGCCTTCGTCGAAAAATACGGACGCTGACCTTCGGTCGGGGCTGCGACAATCTGTCCGTCGACAGCCGTCCGGTCGCGAACCTAGACTTGAGAAATATCAACTTTGCAAGTCAGTCCCCCGCAGCCACTCCCCCGAGGCCGTCCATGTCGTCGCGCGCCCATCTGCCCCTTGTCTATTCCTGCTCTGGCTGTTCCAGCGCCGCGCAGATGGCCAATCACCTGGCCATCGCGCTGGACCGGCGGGGCCTTGCGGAGATGTCCTGCATCGCGGGGGTTGGCGGCGATGTCCCGAAGCTGGTGCGGATCGCCAAGTCCGGGCGGCCGATCATCGGCATCGACGGCTGCGCGCTGGCTTGCGTGAAGAACTGTCTGGCCCGACATGGTGTTGCGCCGACGGAATACCACCTGCTGTCGGACCAAGGGGTGCGCAAGCGCTATCAGGCGGATTTTGATGTCGAAGAAGCCGACCGGGTGCTGGAAGCGATGATCGACGGCATGACCGCGCGCGAACAGCCCATCACCGCGGCTTCGGCCTGACCCCGGCAAAGGTCCCCGCCTGCCAGGCCAACCAGGTCGCCTGCACCACTGTGCGCCGGGGCCCGACCGTGCGGAAGATGTCACCCAGCATCGCCAGATCGGCGCGCAGTCCCGCCATCCGGCCGCGCTTCGTGGCCTTTGATGGGCTGGCCACATCGGGCCAGCGCACGATGGCGGCTGCCAGCCCCTGCCGCAGGATCAGGTCGTTCAGGAAGACCTCGAAACCGAAGCGCGGCAGGGTCGGCAGGCGGTGAAGTTCATCCGCCACCAGCGCCCTTGGAATGACCCGCTCGCCCGAGATGTAATCGACCCCGATCGCGCGCCAGAGCCACGGCGCATTGCCGCGCAGCGACAGGGTGACCGCGGCCATGCCATCGGCCACTGGCGCGATCAGGCGCGTCAGATGGTCGGCCCGCAGGCCCAGCAGGTCCGCGTCAATCAACACGACGTGGCTGGTGTCCAGCGCCGCGAAGCCGCGCGCCAGGGCGGCCGTCTTGCCGCCGTTTCGGTCCTGCACCAGCACCTCGGCCCCGTGGTGCCGCGCCACTTCGGCCGTCCGGTCCGAAGACCCGTCGTCGACCACCAGAACGCGCTCGATCATCGGATGGCCGACCGTCGCACGAAGAACACCGCCAATTCGGGCCTCTTCGTTGAAGGCTGGGATCAGGCAGGCAAAGCGTGCGGTCATGGCCGGACCTGACTTTTGCGGCGCAGGAACAGCGCGGCCCCAAGAAGCCCCAGCCCCAGGATCAGCGCCAGTGCCAGATAGAAGCTCGGCCCGTCCCGCATCCAGGCATCTCCGAACACCCAGCCGATGCCGACCAGCACCAGAGACTTCGGCAGCGTCGCCACGAAGATTGCGGTGAAGAAGCGCCCGAACGGCATACGGGACGCCCCGGCGGCCAGAAGCGTGGCGAAGCCCAGGTAATGCGTGATCTTGCCGAAGATCAGGAACCGCATCCCCCGGCGCCGGAAACGGACGATCAATCGCGCGAGTTGCACGCGTGTGACCCCCAGGCGCAAAAGCCAGGCGCTGCGGAAGAAGGTGTGCCCGTGGCGGCCGAGTTGGTAGAACACGACGTCCCCCGCCAGGTCGGCCACGACGACGCAGACGTAGACCGAGAGCGGGTCCAGAAGGCCCAGACGTGCCAGGTATCCGGCCAGGATCGTGACCGCCGGCCCCTCGACCGTGGCAATGGGCGCCAGGATCAGGATGCCCCAGTTCTGGACGAGATGAAGGATCGTGTCCTGGGTCACCATCCTATTCGGCCGCGGTCACGGCCGGAAGGGACGTTCCCCGCGCCTCGGGCTGACCCGCCGGACCCATCGCGGTGCCGCGCCATTCGAACGAGCGGCTGAGGAAGGTCGCGGCCCAGATCACCGGCATGGCCAGATCCCGCAGGGGCAGGACGGCGATGTTCTTCCAGCCCGCGGGCCAGCCTGCGCGCCGGATCAGCGTCGCCTCGGCCAGATACCAGATGGTGGCATAGGCCAGCACCAGCTTCAGCCCAAGCTCCGACATCAGCGCCGCCGCAAGGCAGCTTGCCACCGGGACCACGGCGCCGTTCAGCGGCTCCAGAAGGAAGATGCCCGGAAAACCGTCCCGGCGCACCCGGCTCCAGCGCAGCTGGCGCGAAATGACATCTTCCAGACGCCGCCGGCCGATGGGCTGGGGATAGGGCAGGGGCGCCAGGGTGACGGTGCGGCCCAGCGCGCGCACCGTGCGGGTGGCTGCCACATCCTCGGCCAGGCGCTGGCCCAGAAGTGCAAGGCCCCCGGCCGCATCCAGAAGCGGCTTGTTGAAGAACAGCGTCTTGCCTTGCGCGAAGCCCTGGCCCAGGCTGTCGGCCAGATACTGCAGGCGCGCCTGGTTGCCGTTCAGGAAGGCGCATTCCAGCCGCGCCGCCCAGCCTTCAGGCCGGCTGCCGAAGGGCGGGGCCGAAACCATCCCCGTTTCCGGGCGCCAGCTGTCAATCAGCGTGCCCAGATAGTTGCGCGGCAAAAGCAGGTTGCTGTCGGTCATGCAGACCCATTCGGTCTCCGCCGCCGTCCAGCCCTTCAGGACGTTGTCGAGCTTCGGGTTCCCCGTTGCGCGGTCATCCCCGATCAGCAGGCGCGCGCGAACGTGCGGATGCCTCTCCATCAGCCGGCAAAGCAGCGGCACCACCGGATCGTCGGCACGCTGGACGCAGAAGATGATCTGGTAGTCCGGGTAGTCCAGCCCGAAGGAACTGCCCAGCGTCTCCTCGTCGAAGGCATCGCGGCCGCAGACGGGGCGGATCAGCGTGATCGGCGGGCGCCCGAACAGGCCCGCCTTGCGCGGCATCGGGTCCAGCCGTCGCAGGAACAGCGCGACCGAGACGAGATGAACGGCAAGAAGGCCGGCGGCAAGGCCCCAGAGGACGGCCGCCATCAAAGCGCCTCGCCCAGCGACGAAGGACGTGGCAGCGCCTCGGCCGCGGTGTCGTGGACCAGCAGGCTGAGGCTGCCATCATGGCGTTCCCCGATGGCCGAGAAGCTATCCACCCAGTCGCCGCAGTTGGCATAGATCAGGCCGTGGTCTTCCTGCAGGCCCGCGATGTGGAAATGTCCGCAGATCACGCCATCAAGGCCCCGTACCCGCGCCATTCCGACCAACTGGCGTTCATGCGCGCGGCGGGCATACAGAAAGCTGTTGATCGAGGTCAGCATCCCTTCGATGGTCGAGCGCACGTCGTCGTGCGTCTGCCCGCGCAGCCAGCGCAAGCCACGGTCGATCCGGCGCAGCCAATGGTCCAGCCGGCTGCCCATCCGGGTGAAGACATGCGCCCGGACCAGGCGCGAGTCGACGACATCGCCGTGCAGCACCAGGTAGCGGCGCCCGTCGGCGGCTTCGTGGATCATGTCCGTGATCGGTTCGACAGGCAGGCTGCGGGCCGCGGGGGCGCGGCCGGGGTCGGGGTCGTGGTTTCCGATCAGATAGACAAGCCGCGCCCCCTGGTCGGCCCGCGCCCGAAGGTGGTCGATCACCGCCTGGTCGGCCTTGCGCCAATGGGGCAGAAGCGGCTGCCACAGGTCCAGCACATCACCCACCAGGATGTAGGTCTCGGCGGGGTTGCCCTCCAGAAATTCCAGCAGCCGGTCGGCCCGGCATCCGAGTGCACCCAGGTGCAGGTCGGAGAGGAACAGCGTTTTCAGGAGGGGCGCCGATCCTGCCCGTGGGGATGATCGCTCCATGGAACACTCCACAACTACTTGCGCTGACAGAGCATGCCGAATGCTACGATTTCATGTCGGATTTGCTGCAATCGGGCGAAAATGGGGCCGCGATGCCGGGAACCGGACCCGGGGCCGCGAGCCCCAAGGAGAGGTTCCATGGCGGTGACGATCCCGATCGTTGCTGCGCCACCAACCCCAGGCGCCGATCCTGATTCGGCTGCTGCCGGTCTCTAGCTGCATCCAAAATGTGCTTATTGCGTGTTTTGTTTCCCGACTCGATGAGGTCGCAGAAGTCGATTGCGCGTGACGGTTGTGCAGGTGCGGGCCAGACGGCGCCAATCCTTGCTTTTGCCGATGATTTCCCGGTCCGGACGCGGAAAGGCGTCCCTGAAAACGGGACAGGCCTTCAAATCTTTTTGAGAGTCGCCCGGCCCGGACTACATTGGAACGGCGGCTTTCCGCAGTTTTCGCATTTTGGCAAGGCTCGCGATGCTACAGACCGACATTGGAACAGTGCCGGTTCTTCCCGTCCGGCGAAGGGATCCGGCCGGGGTGACGGGCGACGCCGTTGCGTCGGCGGTCGATTTTTCGCGGATCGCAGCGGAAAACCTGGTTTCCTTCGTGATCGTCGGGTCGCGGCAAGCCGAGGCGGATCTGGCGGAGCTGCGGTCGGTATCGGCCTTCGCCGCCGCGAACTTCCTGTATTACGAACTGATCGTCATCGCTTCGGGCATCGATGCGGACTGGCTGGCGCACCTGCGGCAGGCCGGTGCCGGAGAGGCGAACACCCGGATCATCACGGTCGCCGCACCGATGAACTTTGAAGAATCGGTGGCTGTCGCCCTGCACCAGACCATCGGCGACTACATCGTCATCGCTGCGTCCGGCGAGGTGGGGACTGACGATCTGGCGCGGCTGGTCGCCACCGTGGGGCAGGGGCGCCATGACCTGGTCAAGGCGACCTATCGCATCGCGGCGGTGCCCCTGTTCGAACGCAGCGCGGCCTGGCTTGCCAAGGGCGTCATCCGCATGGCGACCGGCTACAAGGTGCAGAAGTTCCAGGCCCGCGCCGTCGCCCTGAGCCGAAATGGCGCAACGCGCATCCAGGCGTCGGGCACCATGCAGAAATTCTTCCGCATCCTCGATGTCTCGGGCTCGGTCTCGCAGGCCCTGATCGCGGTTGACCGCAGTCGTCCGCGGACGCTGTTCGTGGAACTTTCCGAGAAGTTGCGCCTGACCACCGAACTCGTCTCACGCTCATCCGCGCGGCTGATCCGGGCACTTGCTGTCATCTGCATGGTGCTGAGCGTGACAAGCCTGGCCGCGACCGGTTTCAGCTTTCTGGTCTGGATGTTCAAAAGCCACGTTGCCCCGGGGTGGACTTCGCTGGCGATGATCTCGTCCTTCCTGTTCGCGGCCAACTTCGGCGTCCTGTCGTCGATCTGCCTTGGCATCCTGCTGTTGATCCGGCGGGGTGAGCCGGACATCTCGGAAGTCCCGGTGACCGAGCTTTCGGGCGGCGACCTGTTCCTGCGCGATGCGCGGCTGAACGTGAAGACCGGGGACACCGAAGGATGATCCGGCGTGCCCTGATCGGCCATACGGGCTTCGTGGGCACGAACCTGGACCGGCAAAGGCCGTTCACCGATCGCTACAATTCGAAGAACTTCCAGGACATGCGTGGGCAGACCTATGACGAGGTCGTCTGCGCCGGCGTCCAGGCGGTGAAATGGTGGGCCAACCAGAATCCCGAAGCGGACTGGGGGGCCATCGCCCCGCTGCTTGAGGTGCTGGGGCAGGTTCGCGCCGGGCGGTTCACCCTGATCTCGACCGTCGATGTCTACCGCGATCCGGTCGAGGTGGACGAAACCACTGCCATCGTGACTGAAGGGCTGCATCCTTACGGCCTGCACCGCGCCCGGGTCGAGGATTTCGTCAGAAGCCGGTTCAAGCAGGCGCAGGTCCTGCGCCTGCCGGGCCTTTTCGGGCCCGGACTGAAAAAGAACCTGATCCATGATCTTCTGACGGGTGGCGATCTGTCGGGGTTCGACGCGCAGTCCACCTTCCAGTTTTATGACCTGGGCCGGCTGGGGGATGATCTGGACATCGCCGCAGGGACCGGTGCAACCGTGGTCAACCTGGCGGTGGAGCCGGTGACGGTGGCCGAGGTGGTCCGCGCGGTCCGGGGAGAGGACTTCGCCAACCGGACCGACCGTCCGCCCCTGCGCTACGATTTCCGCACCCGATATGCCCCGTCCTGGGGGCGGGACGGAAACTATATCGCCGGCGCCGGGGAATGCCTTTCCGGCATCGCGGCCTATGCCCGGTCCCGGAACGGCGGCCCCCCCGCATGAGGCTTGCGGTTTCCAACATTGCCTGGACGGCGGCGGAGGATGCGATGATCGTCCCGGCCCTGCGGGCGGCGGGGGCGACCGCGATCGAGGTTGCGCCGGGCCGGGTCTTTCCCTACCTGGCCACCGCCACCCTCGCCGAGGCCCGCGCTTTTGCGCGCGACTGGTCGGGGCGGGGACTGCCGCCGCTGTCCATGCAGGCGCTGCTGTTCGGGCGGCCCGACCTGCATCTGCTGCAAGGCGCGGACGAGGCTGCGCGGCTGGTCGACTACCTTGGCCATGTCATCGGGCTGGCCGGGGCGCTGGGCTGCGGCCCGCTGGTCTTCGGCTCTCCGCGCAACCGGTTGAGGGGGGATCTGGATTTCGCGGCGGCCTGTGAAAGGGCCGTGCCGGTCTTTCGCGCCCTGGGCGATCTTTGCGCGAAGGCCGCCACCACGCTGTGTCTGGAGGCCAACGCAAAGGACTATGGCTGCGACTTCATGACGACCCTGGCCGAGGCCGCCGCGGTGGTCCGCGCTGTCGATCATCCTCGGGTCGGACTGGTGGTCGATACCGGCAACATGATCATGGAAGGCGAGGAGGCCGAGGCGGTCCTGCCGGTGCTGGACCTGGTGCGCCACGTCCATGTCAGCGCCCCGCGGCTTGGCGATCCGGCCGCGCACATGCCCCTGATCCGGGATGTAATGGCGCGTCTGCGCGCCGGGGGATACGCCGGGCAGGTCACGCTTGAGATGCTGCCACCGGCAGACGGAAGCCCGTCGGTGGCCGACAGCTTGCTGGGTCTGGCGCACACCATCGGCGCCGGGGCCGGATCATGACGGCACCTTCCGTCGGACCGGCCGATGCCGTCATCCTGGGTGGCGGTTTTTACGGCTGCTGCCTTGCGCTGGTGTTGCGCAGCCTTTTCGCCCGCGTGGTCGTGCTGGAGGCGCGCGATGACCTTCTGACACGGGCTTCGTATGTCAACCAGGCCCGGGTCCATACCGGGTTTCACTACCCGCGCAGCTTCGTCACCGCCCACCGGTCGCTGGCGCTGCACGACCGGTTCCGCCGGGATTTCGCCCCGGCGATCCGCAGCGATTTCCGGATGCTCTATGCCATCGCGCGCAGCGGATCGAAGATCACCGCGCAGCGGTTCGAGAAGATGTTTCTGGGCATGAATGCCCCGATCACGCCCGCATCGCGGCCGGAGCGGGCGCTTTTCGATCCGCATCTTGTGGCCGAGGTCTATCGTTGCGACGAGGCGGCCTTCGATGCAACGGGCCTGCGCCAACTGCTGCGCCAGCGGCTGGCCGCGGCCGGGGTCGAGGTGCGAACGGGCGCCGAAGTCTGCGCGATCGAGCCGCTTGGCCCGGGCCTGTTCCGCCTGGCCATCAAGGGCGGGCCCGCGCTGGACGCGGCGCTGGTCTTTGACGCCAGCTACGGGCAGTCCGTCAACCAGGGCTTTTCCCGGATCCGCGCGCAACTGAAGTTCGAGCAGACCGAAGTGGCACTGATCGACCCGCCCGAGGACCTGAACGGTTTTGGCGTGACCGTGATGGATGGGCCGTTCTTTTCCACCATGCCCTTCCCCGCCGAAGACTGCTATTCCCTGACGCATGTCCGCTACACGCCGGGGGCAAGCTGGACGTCGGCTTCGGCGCCGACGCTGTCTGGCGCCGTGGTGCGCAGCCGCTGGCTGCACATGGCGCGGGACGCGGCGCGATACCTTCCCAGCCTGTCGCGGCTGCATTACCGCAAATCGCTGTACGAGACGAAAACCGTGCTCTTGCGCAATGAAAGCGATGATGGCCGGCCGATCCTGCTGGAGCAGCACCCCGACCTGCCGGGGCTGTTCGCGGTCCTGGGGGGCAAGCTCGACAACATCTACGACCTGTTCGACACCTTGCGCGCCACCGTCCAGGGCTTCGCCGCGCTGGACGAGCGTTGGCTGGAGGGTCGATCGCGGTGACGGAACGGTCGGGACGGCTGGGCGAATTCCTGCGCTTCTTTGCGGTGACCGTGCTGGGGCTGGCGGTGGACCTGGGGCTTGGCTGGGCGGTGATCGCCGGGGCAGGGGCGGGCGATCTGGCGGCGGCGGGGCTGGGATTGGCGGCGGGAATGGTGGTCAATTACCTGCTGCACTTGCGCTGGACATTCCGCGATCACGGCCGTCAGGCCGGGCCGGGCCATTTCCTGGCCTTTGCCCTTCTGTCCGGGGTGACGCTGGCGATCCGTCTGGGGGTGTTGTCGGGGCTTGGATGGCTGGGCCTGCGGGAATGGCTGCATCCCCTGGTCCGGCTGGGTATTGCGGCGGGCCTGTCCTTCGTGGTGGGCTATCTTCTGTCGCGCACCCTGATCTTCCGCCGCCGGGCCGTGGATCAGGGAGAGCGGGCGGGTCCTACCGGCCCTTCTCCAGCACCGTGAACCGTTCGCTCCGGTAGACGGGAACATACCCGGAAAGCAGGTTTCGGCCGACGAAGGTCTTCCAGCGCTCCAGCTTCATCGCCCGTTCCACCGGCGCCGCGCGGATATGGACCGAGGTCAGAACCTCGCGCAGCGCACGGATTCGTCCGTAGCCTGCAAGGTTGTAGGTCAGCGGCTCGGGGGGCGTGCCGGGGGGCGTCTTCAGCCACTCGTAACTGTCGGTGCGGATTACCACCAGCGCCTCGGGCGTGGCGGTCAGGCGGATCCAGGCATCCCGGGCGCGGTCATCGCCATAGACGAAATCATCGGCCAGGTAACCCATCTTCCGCACCCCCAGCCGGACGCCCAGGTTCCACATCGCCTCGGGGTGGAAGAACACCGGGCGGCCGCGGTTTTCCGGCTGGGCCAGAACGTTCGCCAGCGCAATCAGGTCGGCCGGCGGATTGGCGTTCTGGTAGATCGTGGCAGGCAAGACGGGCGCGACCTGCGGCAGGGGCGGCTGGATGCCCGCGAGCCAGGCCTTGTAGCCCGCCACCAACTCCTCGCGGAAGACATAACGGGCGATGCCGAACTGGCCAAAGCTGTAGCTGGCGGCAAGGACCAGCGTCAGTGCGATGCCCAGCCGCCGTTCCCGCCGCAGGTCGATGGTCTTCGACCCCAGCGGCAGCAGGAAGGCGAAGGCCAGCACATAAGCCGCCGGCGCAAGATGCCACTGGTCGGCGCGGTTCAGGCCGCTTTTCAGCGCCAGCAGGGCATAGGCCACGCCGCCGATCGCCATCAGTTCGGCCATCCCGACGCCCGAGGTCCAGGAAGCCCGCAGGACCCGCGCCGCCGACCAGACCCCAAGAGCGATCAGCGCAAAGACCATCAGGCCCAGCAGGGTCCAGTAATAGGGAAAGGCCGCCTCGCCCGCGTCGAATTGGGCGGTCAGGTAGGCGACGGTCGTCACATAATCGGGCAGCGCCGGACCCAGCAGCAGCGCCAGCGTCGCAATCCAGGTCATGGCTGACGTCAGCGCCGTGACGGCCAGTCCCATCAGTGCCCGCCCGTCGCGCAGCTTCACGAAAAGCGACAGATGGATCGCCGCGATCCCCACCGCCGTCGCCGCCGCGAATTCCTGAGAATAGGCCAGGAACAGGCCCAGCAGCCCCCCGTGCATCACCCAGCGGCGGGCGCGGAACGGATCCCGCGCCACGCTGAGAAGCAGAAGCGCCCCCGCAATCCAGCGCAGGCCGTTCTGGTTCGGGCCGACCTTCGCGTTGAAGACCAGCGCCGCCAGGATGATGAAGGCACCGACCTGCCACCAGAACCCCCGGATGTGCCGCTGCACCGGCCCCAGCAGCAGGATCAGTACCAGCGCCTCAAGGATGGCGACATAGGCGTAGAAGGTGGTCAGCGAAAAGGGCGTGATCTGCATCCACCAATAAGGCAGGTAGAGCATCAGGGGGCCATACAGGAACTCGAAATCCCGGTAGGGGACATCGCCCGCCTGCATCCGGTGAAGGGCGGTCAGGTGAATGGAATCCTCCAGATGCGGGCCCTGAAGCGCCAGCGCCGGCGGAAAGAACAGCAGAAACGCCCCCGCCACCGCCAGAAGCGGCAGGACCGGGCGGAAGCGGCCCTCGCCCTGCGGGACTGTTCTCGGCAAGGGGTCCGAGGCGGGCATCCACAGCAGCGCGCCCACGAAGGCGGCAACGACCCAGGCCACGGCCACCAGATGCGCGACCGCGTTGTTGTATCCCGCCGCCGATGCGGCGCTGGCCACGCCGGGGGCATGGCCAGCCTGATAGGGAACCCAGACCATCGCGGCGAGCATCCCGGCGAAGGTCAGGCCCGACCAGATCAGGGCAGGAAGAAGCGCGCCTTGCCGCACGGGTGTCTCCGGATGGTTTGGTGAACCGTCGCCCGCCCGCGCACCACCTGCAATCCTGTTGTCCGATTCCTGCAAATGGACCGGGGGCATTCTGGCTGCACCCTGACACAAAAAGCCGCGTGAGGCGGTATCTTGCCGGATCGCGCAACTTGCCGGTTGCGGAATTCCGATGATTCCCACGCGGCAGGCGCCGGTGGGCGGGAAGTCGCCGAAAACGATGGACCGGCCGGTGGCGAATGCAGTAGCACCGGAAGGGCGTTGCGCGCTGACTGAAAGGCATTCTCCTGATCGATCCTGCCCCCCTTTCCGGACCAGGTGTCCCCCCCGCGCGCGAGGTTCCCGACCACCGGACCCAGATTTTTGCCCCCCGCGGCACGCGGCATTGCCTGGTGATTCCGGTCATCAACGAAGGCGAACGCATCATCGCGCAGATGGACCGCATCCAGCGACTGGGGGCGGAGATCGACGTGGTGATCGCCGACGGCGGCTCGACCGACGGGTCGGTCGCACCCGATCGGCTGGCGGCCCAGGGCGTCCGAGCGCTTCTGACCAAGGAGGGGCCGGGACGGCTGAGCGCGCAGCTTCGCATGGCTTATGCCTGGGCTCTGGATCAGGGCTATGAGGGCATTGTCACCATGGACGGAAATGGCAAGGACGGGGTCGAGGCGATCCCGGCCTTCATGGCGAAGCTGGACCAGGGATACGGCTATGTCCAGGGCTCACGCTATCTGCGTGGTGGCAAGGCGGTGAACACGCCGCTGTTTCGACTGATTTCCAGCCGGTTGATCCACGCGCCGCTGATCAGCCTGTCGGCCCGGCACTGGTTCACCGACACGACGAACGGCTTCCGCGCCTATTCGCGGGACTACCTTCTGGACCCGCGACTGCAACCGTTCCGCGACGCGTTCCGTGATTACAGCCTGCTGTTCTACCTGTCGGCCCGGGCCAGCCGCCTGGGTTACCGCGTCTGCGAAATCCCGGTGGCGCGGGTCTATCCGGACTCGGGTAAGGTGCCCACGAAGATCACCGGTATCGGCGGCAAGCTCCGCCTGCTGGCCGAACTGCTCCGCGTGACCACCGGCGGTTTCGACCCCCAACGCTGACGCGGGCTCCGCCGGTAAAGCTGCAGCGGACCAGCCGGCCCGCGGGGCCACGGCGTGACCTGCACCACGCCCGGGTGCGGGGACGCAACCGCGCAACATCACGGGGCCCGTGGTCAACCTGTTCACCCCACCCGCGGCGCGCCTCCCACGGTGCGGGGGCAGGAGAGAAAAAGCGACGAAAGCCGTGAAATTGGAGGCGCAGGCCCGGGTTGCGGAGCTGTGAGACAATCTCCCGCTAGCAGCCCGGAAGGCGCATCTTTCGGCTTTCGAACGGAAGTTCCCGCTGCACGGGTTCGATCCGAACGCCCATAGGTCCGAAGCGGCGTATAAAGCATGACGCCGCAAAGTCATTGCGGTGCTCTATCCGCTGGATTTCCTGCCGCGACCAGGCGATGCTGACACCGAAGCGGAAGGAAAAGATCATTGCGCAGGTCGATGTCGGCCCCGGCATGGTCCTCGCCAAGGCCAAGCAACTTCTCGATGAAGCAACCGGCACAAGAATCTCCGCTCCACATTGACGCGGCGGAATGAAGCATTTTCCTTGGCTTTCTTCATGTTGCCTCCACAAAGTCTTAAAAACACTCGGCTGTCTTCGGGGAACACCTGACTTCGGGACGGCGAGCGCTGGCATTTGCGAGTTGTGACTTCGAAAACAGGTCATCACGAGTATCTGATCCCTTACATCAATGCGCGGCTCCACCATGGCCCCGATCCAGCGTACCTTGAGATTGTGCGCGGAGTGCCTGTCACGGAAACGCCCCGCACTGATCACGCGTTCGGGCAAGGGGGTCGGCTACAACTACGTCTCCGACCAATGGCGAAAGCATTTCGGAATTGGCGAACACATCGTTCGCACCGAAATCCATGAAAGCTTCGCGGTTGCTCGGGGTGCCGAGGGGACCGAACTCGCGCTTGCGGCCTGCGGCCAGCGGTCGGCCCAAACTGCGGAGGACTACCAGACCGAGCGCGTCTACAAAGCGCGGCTTACAAAATTGCAGGTCAGCATGATGGAACTGGCGGAGGATCTGCCCGGAGGGGCGTTTGATGTGTGATGCGATGCCCCGTTTTCAAACGCGTGCGCCGAAAAGAAGGCCTATCCACTCCGCACACCTTCAGAGGGTCAAAGCCATTTTGATTGCCGTTCGATGGGGCGTCACCTAACACTGGGACAACCTGAGGATTAATCGACTGGCCGGAATGCATTTTCTCAGCTTTTTGCGTCCCAAAACCGAGGGCCGGGCGCCCCTGCTGGAGCGGTGTCTGTCCGTCGATTTGGAGGTGGATCCCAAGCGGGCTGAAATCTTCGACTTGGCAGCCGTGCGCTACGGAACCAGCCCGGCGGTGGTGGCCAGCAATGGACGGTTGCAGCAATCGCTCGACAAGCTTGAAGCGGCTCTCACGACGAGTAGCCATATCATCGGCCATAACATCCTGCGCCACGACATTGAGCATCTCTTGGCCAAGCGCCCCAGGCTGCGCGACAAGATGCAAGCGCCCATCGACACGCTTTGGCTCAACCCCTTGGCCTTCCCGCGCAATCCTTACCACCACCTCGTCAAACACTATCAGGACGGGCGCCTGCAGGCGGGGCATGTGAACAACCCCGAACTGGATGCCCGTCTGGTATTTCAGGTGCTGGAAAACCAGATCGGCGCGCTGAAGGCACAATCGTCAGACCTGCTGCTGGCTTGGCATCATCTCGTCACCCGCACGGATCGGTCGGACGGTTTCCAGGGAGAAGGCACCGGAAAGGGCGGCCGCCCTTGCCGCCATCCGGAAGCTGCTTCAGGGGCAGGCCTGTGGTGCCCAGGTCGGCCCAGCACTCGAAGCGCTCAGCGATGTGAAGATGGCGTGGCCGATGGCCTATGCCCTCGCCTGGATTTCGGTGTCGGGCGGCGAGTCGGTCATGCCGCCCTGGGTGCGCGTTTCCTTCCCCGAGGCGGCACTGATCGTGCGGCAGTTGCGCGACACGAATTGCGGTCATCCGTCCTGCGCATGGTGCGCCACGATGAACGACCCCAAGGGCGCGCTGAAGAGGTGGTTCGGCTTTCCCTCCTTCCGCCCGGAGCCGACCGATACCGCAGGTCGCCCCCTGCAAGAGGTCATTGTCGAACGGGCGATGGGCCATGACCATGTCCTTGGCATCCTGCCGACCGGGACCGGGAAGTCGGTCTGCTATCAGGTGCCCGCGCTCAGCCTCTACGACAAGATGGGTGCGCTGACGGTCGTCATCTCACCCCTTGTCGCGCTGATTGCGCGGCACCAGCCCGAGACCTTCGAGGAAGCGACCCATCCGGCCGATGGCACGACCGTGCTTGAGGAAGGTCTCGGCTCTGATCCGTTCGATCAGGACAGCTGCGGCGATCTCTTCCTCTTCGCCCTTTGACAGATCAACGTGTTCGGCGCTCTCTGCCTCGGCCTTGGCTTCGTTCAGGATGTCCTGTTCATCCGCCCAGTCGATCAGGTCGCGGAAACCCTTTCCGGTCGGGTATTTCTTGCCATGGAGTCTGGGAAGGTTCTCCAGCAGTCCCAGGGCCTCTTCAAGGATGGCATCGTTTACCTCGGCCACGCGGCAGTTGTTGAGGATATCCACCCAGAAGCGCCGCGCAACCTCAAGGCTCGCGCGGCTGTTCTTCTGCCACTTCTTCCCCTTGGCATCGCTCCGCTTTTGCGTGCGGTGGAACTCGTCCCCGTAGCCCGCGAGCTTCACTTCGAAATAGCAGGCGAAGAGGTCATCGATCCGGGCATTCATCGGGTCGCGGAGGACATCGCGCGCTTCCTCCGTCAGCAGCCTGACATCGATGCGGAGCTCTTTGATGTTCTTGGGCAGGGGCGCGCTTTCGGGCGCGGGGACATGGGGTGCTGTCGTCGCATGGAACGTCGCCTGCGTTCCGAGGAAGCTCGACGGCGGCTCAAGAAGGTGGTTGGGATAGCTACTCGCTTGCGCGGCAGCATGCTTCTGGCCGGAAGGAAGCGCGGTGGCTTGGGTCGGAACGGTCTGCATGAGTTCCTCACTTTGGGTTATGTCGTATGGAATGGGGAGGCCGGTGGCGGGACGCTGGAACCACGGGGTCGGCGCTCCATTCGCAGCCGACGCAATCGGCAGGCCCGGATACGCAACAGGTGTCGAGGCAAAAGCATCTGCCGGCATCTCGACACGAGAAGACCGGAAGACCGGGGCCGCGGGCGGGGTCACAGCTGACAGAGGAACTGCTGCGATTTCTGTCGCGATGGGCACGCTCCTCGCTGACCTCGAGAAGGACGCGGTTGGCATGGTGTGTCAGGGCGGCCCAGTCCTCGTCGGCGTCGAGGACGGAGATCCCCGCGCGGGCCAGGGCAGCTTTGAGGGGGGCAAGGGCGGTGTCGCGTTGACCGAGCGCGATTTCCTGGCGGAGGGCGACCTGGATCTGGTTCTCGCGGGCGAGGGCGGCCGCGACATCGGCATCGGAGCGGGCGGGAGCCGTGGCGCGACGCGCCTCAAAGGCGCGGATCTCGTGGCGCACGTCGGTCAGGATAGCGATGATGAGTTGTGCCGAAACAGGCATGTCACGTCTCTCCATCACGGCGTCGAAGAGGGCATCGCTGGCGGCGGTGAGCCGTCGGGTGATGCGCTTTGCGTCCGTGAGGTGGGTTGTAAACAGCGACAGGCTGATGGCTGGAGGAAAATCGTGTGGATCAAACCAAAATCCGGCGGATTTATTTGAATCAAACCGGCTTTTTTCCTCTTTTCGGCTGGGGAATCGCCGGCGGAAGTAAAAACCCGAGGGGCGGCGTTCGAGATAGGGGGGAAGGGATCTGCGCATCAGGCTCTGACTCCGCTGGGCACATGTGCCGAGGTTGTGCCGAGGTCTGTGTCAGAGGGTGTGCCCAGAACGCGAAAAGCGGCCCGGTGGGCCGCTTTTTTTCGTGTGTTTTCAAAGACTTATGGGATCTTTGGCTCCGGCGGTAGGGATCGAACCTACGACCAATTGATTAACAGTCAACTGCTCTACCGCTGAGCTACGCCGGAACACGGGGGGTGCTATACCAAGGCTGGCTGGGGCCGTCCAGAGGGATTTGCGACAAAATCGTCAGCGGCGTCAGCGCCGTGCGAAGTGGGCGTGGCGCGACATGGGGCCTTGCGGGGAAACCAGGTTTCTGTCCGTCAGATCAATGAGATGCGCAAGAACGTTCATGGCGGCTGCCGGCAGCAGGCGGGGTGGGGTTTCCGTATAGATGCGGCGGGTCAGGTCCTCGGGGGTGGCCGGGCCGTGTCCAAGCGCCTGCAGAACCTGCGTTTCGCGCAGACGCCGGTGGGCGACCAGTTCCGAAATCCGTTCCGCAGGTCGCTCGATCGCGGCGCCATGCGCGGGAAACAGACGGGCGCTGCCCCGCGCGGCAATACGGTCGAGCGAGGCGAGGTAGTCGGCCATGTCGCCATCCGGCGGTGCGACGATGCTGGTCGACCAGGCCATCAGCAAATCGCCGCAAAGGATGTCGTCGCCCATCGCAAAGCACAGGTGGTTGCCGAAATGGCCGGGCGTATGGAGCGCCTCGACCTGCCAGGTTCGTCCGCCGATCACCTCTCCGTCCGCCAGGGTGCCATCGGGGCGGAAACCCGCGTCCACGCCTTCCGAACGTGGCAGATCGGCGTCGGACGCGAAGGCCGCCATCCGCGGGGAACGGCCGGCGGTGGCGTCGCCGTAGGCCAGGATGGGGGCCCCCCATTCCTCGGCCAGGGGACGGGCCAGGGCCGAATGATCCAGATGCGCATGGGTCACGAGGATTGTCGTGATCCGCTCGCTTCCAAGTGCCTGGCGCAGGACCCGGGCATGCGCCGGGTCGGCGGGGCCGGGATCGACCAGCGCGACCTCGCCTTCGCCGAGGATCCAACTGATGGTGCCGGTGCCTGTCATGGGCGAGGGGTTGTTGGCCAGAAGGCCGCGCAGCCCGGGGGCGGCTTCGAAGATCTGACCGGGCAGGGGGTTCATGATCGCCTCATCGCTGGAACGCGTCATTGTTGGCGGCATCGCGGAATGCGCACAAGCCGAAATGCGGACATTCAAATCCGACCGGAACCCGGCTAGGGTGCTTCGCATGCGGATCACCACCTTCCGGTTCGACTGGCTCAAGCGTCTGATGCCGCGCGGTCTTTACGGACGCGCCGCGCTGATCCTCATCCTGCCGGTGGTGGCGATCCAGCTTGTCGTGTCCGTCACCTTCCTGCAGCGCCATTTCGAAGGCGTGACGCAGCAGATGACCGACAACGTCGCCGAGGAAGTGGCGTTGACGCTGCGTCTGTTCAATGATGCCCCGGATCCTGTCACTGGGCTGGAGACCGCCCGCCGCACGGCAACCCCGCTGTCGCTGGAGGTGGAGATTCCCGCGGTCCTGCCCGCGCCGGGGGACAACCGGGTTTTTTACGACCTGTCGGGGCGGGTCATCATCCAGCGTCTGCGCGCCCAGGTCCCGGGGGTGCGGGCGATCGACCTGGCCGATCTGCGCGATGTCAATCTGGCGGTCGACACGGCCAAGGGGCCGCTTCTGATCCGGTTCGACCGTCGGCAGGTTTCGGCGAGCAACCCGCACCAGCTTCTGGTCCTCATGGTGGGGACAAGCCTTCTGATGACGGTGATCGCGATCATCTTCCTGCGCAACCAGTTGCGGCCCATCCGCCGGATGGCCGCGGCTGCCGAAGCCTTTGGGCGCGGACGGACCGTGCCCTACCGGCCGACGGGCGCGATCGAGGTGCGCATTGCGGGCAATGCCTTTCTGGACATGCGCAACCGGATCGAGCGGCAGATCGAACAACGGACGCTTCTGCTTTCGGGCGTCAGCCATGACCTTCGAACCCCCTTGACCCGCCTGCGCCTGGGCCTTTCGATGATCGATGACGAGGAGGTGCCGGCCCTGCTGGGCGATGTGGACGAGATGCAGCGGATGCTGGATGCTTTCCTGGATTTCGCCCGCAGTTCGGCCGAGGTCGATCCCGCGGAAGAGATTGATCCGGTCGAGTTCCTGAAAGGCATCGTTGCCGACTATCGCCGCATGGGCATGAAGGTGGCGCTGGTCCGGGTGGAAGGGGCCGGGACCGCCTTGCTCAGCCGGGCGGCGCTGCGACGGGCGCTGGACAACCTGATCGGTAACGCCTTGCGCTACGGGAAACGGGCGGACCTGTCGGTGACGATCCTCGAACGCTCGGTCCGGTTCACGGTCGAGGATGACGGTCCCGGCATCCCGCGGGAGCAGCGGGAAGAGGCGCTGAAGCCCTTCACTCGGCTGGATCAGTCGCGCAATCAGAACCGCGGGGGTGGAGTGGGGCTTGGGCTGTCCATTACCGCCGACATCGTGCGCAGCCACGGCGGATCGCTGCGCCTGACCGAAAGCGAGACCTTGGGCGGGCTGAAGGCGGAAATCGTTCTGGGCCGATAGCGTGCGGCGCTAGAAGATCAGGCGGATAAGCGCGATCCAGAGCGGTACGCCCGCGGTTGCCGCCGGGATCAGCCACCAGCCCGCCGGCATCTGCCAGTCGTCGCGGTGGCCGTCCTCTGGGGCCGGATCCTCGGGATGCAGGCCCGCGTTCTCCTGGGCCTGCCAATGCGCCAGGGCATCGGAACCGGACGCGTCAGGTGTGTTCTTCTTTTCCGCCTCGCTCATGCCCTGATCCTCGACCATTTCCAGGCATGATGCGCCCTGCCGATTGAGAAACCGTTAGGGCGCTTTATCGTGGCAAAAATCAGGCGAAACCGCGCGACAACGCGGCAACGCCGGTGCGCGCCACCTCGGCCAGGCCCAAGGGGCGCATCAGGTCGGCGAAGGCGTCGATCTTGTCCGGGGTGCCCGTGATCTCGAACACGAAGCTTTCGAGCGTCGAATCCACCACGCTGGCCCTGAAAATCTCGGCCAGGCGCAGGGATTCGATGCGCTTGTCCCCGCTGGCGACAACTTTCAGAAGCCCCAGTTCCCGTTCCACCGAGGGGCCATCGACCGTCAGGTCGTGAACCTCGTGCACCGGGACCAGACGCCCAAGTTGCGCCTTGATCTGTTCGATGACGGACGGCGTGCCGCGCGTCACCACCGTGATTCGCGACCGGTGGCCCTTGTGATCGACCTCGGCCACGGTCAGGCTTTCGATGTTGTAGCCGCGGCCCGAAAACAGGCCGATGACGCGGGCCAGAACGCCCGCTTCGTTGTCGACCAGAACCGCCAGCGTATGGGTCTCGACAACCTGCGAATGGGGATCGCGCAGGTCATAGGCCGAATGGCTCGAAGAGCCTTTCTTGATGTTGAGTGCGGACATGGGTCCCTGCCTTCGTCTCTGTGATGAACGTCAGGGGGCGCAGCCGCGCGCCCCCGATTGCCTTAGACCAGCACTGCGCCGCCCGCCTGGATCGCGCCTTCGGTCGAGGCGTCGCCCAGAAGCATTTCGTTATGCGGCTTGCCGCTCGGGATCATCGGGAAGCAGTTCTCGTGCCGCTCGACCAGGCAGTCGAAGATCACCGGGCCATCATAATCCAGCATCTCCTGGATGGCGTCGTCCAGCTTTGCCGGGTCCTCGCAGCGGATGCCCTTGCAGCCGAAGGCTTCGGCCAGCTTCACGAAGTCCGGCAGGCTTTCCGACCAGGAATGCGAATAGCGTTCGCCATGCAGAAGCTGCTGCCACTGGCGCACCATGCCCAGGCGTTCGTTGTTCAGGATGAACTGCTTCACCGGCGCACGGAACTGCATCGCGGTGCCCATCTCCTGCATGTTCATCAGCCACGACGCCTCGCCGGCCACGTTGATGACCAAGGCGTCGGGATGGGCAATCTGCACGCCGATCGAGGCGGGCAGGCCGTAGCCCATCGTCCCCAGACCACCCGAGGTCATCCAGCGGTTCGGCGCGTCGAAATGCAGGAACTGCGCGGCCCACATCTGGTGCTGGCCCACTTCGGTCGTGATGTACCGATCCCGGCCGCGGGTCAGCGCCTCTAGCCGTTCAAGCGCGTATTGCGGCTTGATCGCGGTGTCCGAGGGCTTGTAGGTCAGGCATTTCCTGGCCTTCCATTCCTCGATCTGGGTCCACCAGCGCGCAAGACCGTCCTTGTTGACCTTGCGACCGCGGGCCTTCCAGACCTTCAGCAGATCTTCCAGGACATGGCCCACATCGCCCACGATGGGGATATCGACCGGGATGACCTTGTTGATCGACGACGGGTCGATGTCGATATGGGCCTTTTTCGAACGCGGGCTGAAATCGGCAATCCGGCCGGTGATCCGGTCATCGAACCGCGCGCCGATGTTGATCATCAGATCGCAGCCGTGCATGGCCAGGTTTGCCTCGTAAAGACCGTGCATCCCCAGCATCCCCAGCCAGCTTTTGCCGCTGGCGGGGTAGGCGCCCAGACCCATCAGGGTCGAGGTGATGGGGAAGCCGGTCGCATCGACCAGTTCGCGCAAGAGCTGGCTGGCGCCCACGCCCGAGTTGATGACACCGCCGCCGGTGTAGAAAACCGGGCGTTCGGCGGTCTCGATCAGTTCGACCAGACGGGTGATCGCGTCAAGGTCGCCCTTGACCTTCGGCTGGTAATGCGCTGTCCGCGCCTCGCGCGCCTGGATATAGGTGCCGGTGGCGAACTGCACGTCCTTCGGAATGTCGATCAGCACCGGACCCGGCCGGCCCGAGGTGGCAACGTGGAAGGCCTGGTGGATGGTGTCGGCCAGCTTGTCGGTGTCCTTCACCAGCCAGTTGTGTTTCGTGCAGGGGCGAGTGATGCCGATGGTGTCGGCTTCCTGGAAGCCGTCGGTGCCGATCATGAAGGTCGGAACCTGGCCCGACAGCACGACCAGCGGGATCGAATCCAGCAGCGCGTCGGTCAGGCCCGTGACGGCGTTCGTCGCACCGGGGCCAGAGGTCACCAGAACCACGCCGGGCTTCCCGGTCGAACGGGCATAGCCTTCGGCCATGTGGACCGCGCCCTGTTCATGGCGGACAAGGATGTGGCGGATTTCGTTCTGCTGGAAGATTTCGTCATAGATGGGTAGCACCGCGCCGCCCGGATAGCCGAAGACCACCTCGACACCCTGATCCTTGAGCGCCTGAACCACCATCTTCGCGCCGGTCATCGTCCGCGACATCATCCGTTCTCCATCATCCACGTTCGGGCCATCGCCCCTCGACCAACAAAAAGCCCCCGATGGATCATCGGGGGCGCATGGGAACCACAATGGTCTACCGTCACCGGCCCATGCGCGCTGTCCCTACAAGAATAACAAGCCTTGCCATCCTTCGGCCCCTTGCTGCTGTGCGGCGGACCATAAGACGGCCCCGTAGGGGCGTCAACCGGGAAAATGTGGAATAAAGTGTCGCCGCCTCTGCGTTTGCGATAGTAAAATTACCCAAATGGAAGTCACCCCGAAAGAAATGGAAAAGAATCCGCTGGTTTGGCGGCCGAAGGAATGTCCGCCATCCCGTCGGTCGTCCAGGGGGACGGCACCCGAAAACCGGGCACCTGACGGAGCGTCATCCTGATCCCGTCTCGCTGGACATGAGGTCGCCGGGCGGTAAACTCATGTCAGCGGACGAAAAAGCGCCGGTGCGCGAAGGCCGCGCCACAATCGCAATAACATGGGAGGAAACTGTCTGATGGATCGTCGTTCATTCCTGACGAAAGCCTCGGTGGGGGGTGTCGCCGCCGCCGCTGCGGGTACGCTGGCCGCGCCGGCGCTGGCGCAATCGGCGCCGAAAGTCACCTGGCGGATGACCTCATCCTTCCCGAAATCGCTCGACACGATCTACGGCGGCGGCGAGGTGCTGGCGAAGATGGTCTCTGAGGCGACGGACGGGAATTTCCAGATCCAGGTCTTTCCCGCGGGCGAACTGGTGCCCGGCCTTCAGGCGGCCGATGCGGCGGCGGGGGGCCAGGTCGAGGCCTGTCACACCGTCGGCTACTATTACTGGGGCAAGGATCCCACCTGGGCAGTCGCGGCCGCGATCCCGTTCTCGCTTTCGGCGCGGGGGATCAATGCCTGGCACTACCACGGCGGCGGGATCGACCTTTACAACGAATTCCTGGCGACCCAGGGACTGTTCGGCCTGCCGGGCGGCAATACCGGCGTGCAGATGGGGGGCTGGTTCCGCAAGGAAATCAACACGCTTGCCGACATGAAGGGCCTGAAGATGCGGGTCGGCGGCTTTGCCGGCAAGGTGCTTGAGAAACTGGGCGTGGTGCCGCAACAGATCGCGGGCGGCGACATCTATCCGGCGCTCGAGAAGGGCACCATCGACGCGGCGGAATGGGTCGGGCCCTATGACGACGAAAAGCTGGGCTTCAACAAGGTGGCGCCCTACTACTACTATCCCGGTTGGTGGGAAGGCGGGCCGACGGTCCACTTCATGTTCAACAAGGCCAAGTACGACGAACTCAGCCCGACCTACAAGTCGATCCTGCATACCGCTGCCAAGGCGGCCGATGCCGACATGCTGCACAAGTATGACTACCTGAACCCCACCGCGATCAAGACGCTGGTGGGCGGTGGCGCGCAGCTGCGGCCCTTCAGCCAGGAAATCCTGGAGGCCTGCTTCACCGCCGCGAACGAGGTCTACGCCGAGATGGAGGCGACGAATGCCCCCTTCAAGAAAATCTGGGACTCGATCAAGGCATTCCGATCCGACTACTACACCTGGACCCAGGTGGCCGAGTACAATTACGACACCTTCATGATGATCCAGCAGCGCAACGGCAAGCTTTGATGCCGGGGTCCAAAGTCCCGGCCTGTCCGTAAAATCTGCGCCAGGCGTTTGCGGCTGAAGGCAACAGGAAAAGATGAAAGGGCGGCCCGGGATGGTGCCGCCCTTTCTTGTTTCGGGGCCCGGGATGCGGTTCCCGGCCGGCTCAGGGTGCCGTGGTGACGGCCGGTGCGCTTCCGCCCAGCGAAGGCGGCGGTCCGCCCAGCGACAGGCCGCCCGATCCGCCCGGGGCCTGACCGCTGCCCGTCGCGGGCGCCGCAGGGGCGGTTTCCGTCCCGGCCGGTGCCGCGGGGGCAGGGGCCGTGGCCGCAGGGGCGCCCAGGCTGGGGGCGCCGTTCAGGATCGGCGCGCCGCCAAGGCTCATGCCGCCATCCAGCGACATTCCGGCCCCGCCCGGCACCTGGATCTTGATGTTCGATGTGTCGACTTCCGGTCCCTTGTAATGCATCACCAGGCTGGGGAAGGCGATGACGACCGCGATCATCACGACCTGGATCACCACGAAGGGCACCGCGCCCCAGTAGATCTGGCCTGTTGTCACCGGTGCGATCTGCTGCCCCGTTACCCGGTCCAGATAGCGTGCCTTCGGTGCGACCGAACGCAGGAAGAACAGCGCAAAGCCGAAAGGCGGGTGCATGAAAGAGGTCTGCATGTTCACCCCCAGGATCACGCCGAACCAGATCAGGTCGATCCCCAGCGCCTGCGCGGGCGGCACCAGCAAGGGCACGATGATGAAGGCCAGTTCGAAGAAATCCAGGAAAAAGGCCAGGAAGAACACCAGCACCGAAACGAAGATCAGGAAGCCGAGTTCGCCGCCCGGAAGCGAGGTCAGCAGGTGTTCGACCCAGATCTGGCCGTTGACGCCGTAGAATGTCAGCGAAAAGACCCGCGCGCCGATCAGGATGAACATGACGAAGGCCGACAGGCGCGTGGTCGAGGTCAGCGCCTGCTGGATGACCGACATCGACAGCCGCCCCTTCAGTGCCGCCAGCAACATCGCGCCGACCGCGCCCATGGCACCGCCCTCGGTGGGGGTGGCGATGCCCAGGAAGATCGTGCCCAGCACCAGGAAGATCAGGGCCAGCGGCGGGATCAACACGATGATCACCTGCTGCGCCAGCCGCGACATGGCGCCGATCTTCAGTCCCCGGTCCAGAAGCGCCAGGACGTAGATGACGATCACGCCGATCGCTGTGGCGATGATGTCGGCGTTCTTTCCCTGCGTCGGCTCGAACCAGCGGTAGGCGGCGTAGGTGACACCCGCCAGGACCACCAGCGCGACAAGAAGCGACGCGATCCCCGGCCCCAGGGTCCGCGCCTCTTTCGGAAGGGCGGGCATGCTGGCCGGCCGCAGGATCGACATCACGAAGACATAGATCATGTAAAGCCCGGTCAGCACCAGGCCGGGGATCATCGCGCCGGCGTACATGTCGCCCACCGACCGGCCCAGCTGGTCGGCCAGCACGATCAGAACCAGGCTGGGCGGGATGATCTGGGCCAGTGTCCCGCTGGCCGCGATCACGCCCGAGGCGATCCGCCGGTCATAACCGTAGCGCAGCATGATCGGCAACGAGATGAGGCCCATCGCGATGACGCTTGCCGCCACCACCCCCGTCGTCGCCGCCAGCAGCGCGCCGACGATGATGACGGCATAGGCCAACCCGCCGCGGATCGGCCCGAACAGCTGGCCGATGGTGTCCAGCAGATCCTCGGCCATGCCCGACCGTTCCAGGACGATCCCCATGAAGGTGAAGAAGGGAATGGCCAGCAAGGTCTCGTTCGACAAGATCCCCCAGGTCCTGTCGGGCATCGTGCCCAGCAGGTTCCAGCCCAGGTTGATCGCGCCGCCCGACCACGGGCTGAGCCAGACCCCGATGACGAAGAACACAAGGCCGTTTGCCGCCAGCGAAAAGGCCACCGGATAGCCCAGAAGCAGGAAGGCGATCAGCGACACGAACATGACCGGCGCAAGGTTCTGCGCGATGAACTCGATCATTTGCGCGTCTCCGAAACGGTTTCGGCCAGACCCTCGCCTTCAAGGAGTGCCGCCTCATGGGCCGAGACGAAGGGGTTCGGATCCTCGATGATCCCCCGCATCACGGCGATCTTCTTGATGATCTCGGAAATGGCTTGCAGAAACAGCAGGAAGAACCCCGCCAGCAACAGCGACTTGGCCGGCCAGATCATCAGGCCGCCGGCGCTGGAGGACATCTCGCCCGTCAGGAAGGACCGGCGGACATAGGGAAACAGCATCCAGGTCATCATCGTGACGAAGGGCAGCAGGAAGAACACGTGGCCGATCAGGTCGATCCAGTGCTGGGCCCGCCGGCTGAGCGCGCCGTAAAGGATGTCGATGCGGATGTGTTCGTTCTGCTTCAGCGTATAGGCAGCGGCCAGCAGGAAAGCGGCACCGAACAGGTACCACTGCAGTTCCAGCAGGCTGTTCGAGGAATAGTTGAAGATTTTGCGCACCGTGGCATTGCCGGCACTGATGAGGATCGCCGCGAAGATCGCCCAACCGACAGCCTTGCCGATCATCTCTGTCACACGGTCGATCCCGCGCGAGACGGACAGCAGTCCTTCCATCGCATCTCCCCCCGCATCCGGCGGCTCTGGAAAGCCGCTTCTGTTGCATCTGCTGTCGTTTTTGTAGGGTGCCGATGCCGCTGCGGTCAATCGCCGCGGCGCCTTCCTGCCGCTACGTCGCGATGGGGCGGCGCGTCAGTCCTGCCGGGGTTCCAGCGGACGCG
The DNA here is from genome assembly GCA_002356635.1 of Rhodobacteraceae bacterium QY30. Taxonomy (GTDB): domain Bacteria; phylum Pseudomonadota; class Alphaproteobacteria; order Rhodobacterales; family Rhodobacteraceae; genus QY30. Next base: position 2,209,463 of record CP023454.1, on the reverse strand, counting down.
GAGCAACGGCACTGGGCGCGGCGGGCTGCTCGCGCCTGTCCGCGCGTTCATCAGGCAGGGCGATGCGGGCCACCTGTTCGGCAATCGGATCGATCGAAAGCGGGTGCGATTCCCCCGAATGGCTGTCGGGGTCGCCAATGTCGATCCACCGGCCGCCCTTGTAGATTTCCAGTGCGCCGAAGCGGGCCTTGTAGTCCATCTTGCGGCTGCCGGGCACCCAGTACCCCAGATAGACGTAGGGCAGACCCGCCCTTCGTGCGATCTCGACGTGGTCGAGGATGATGAAGGTGCCGAGGCTGCTTTGCTCAAGGTCGGGCTCGTAGAAGCTGTAGACCAGCGACAGCCCGTCGTCCAGCACATCGGTCAGGCAGACGCCCACCAGCGGACGGCGGTCATGCGTGATCTCGGGCGCGCGTGTGTATTCGATGACCCGGGTGCGGATCGGCGTTTCCTCGATCATGGCGGCGAATTCGAAGATGTCCATGTCCGACATCCCGCCGTCCGAATGGCGGCTGTCCAGATAGCGGCGGAACAGCGCGTACTGGTCTTCGGTGGCCCAGGGACTTGTCGCTTCGCGTTGCAGGTGGCTGTTGCGCTTCAACGCCCGGCGCTGGGCCTTGTTCGGCTTGAAATCCGCCACGCGGATCCGCGCCGACATGCAGGCCGAACAGTCCGAACACGAGGGGCGGTAAAGCACGTTCTGCGACCGGCGGAAGCCCTGTTTCGACAGCGTGTCATTCAGCCGTTCGGCATTTTCGCCCTGCAGCGCGGTGAACAGCTTCCGTTCGGACCGGCCCTCAAGATAAGGGCAGGGCTGCGGAGCGGTCACGTAGAACTGCGGCGCAACGGGAAGGGAGTGTCGCATGGGGCTTTCGGATCTGCGGTCTGAGGGCTGGAAAGGCGCGTATCACTGCGATGTTAGCGTTTCGTCACAGACAACGCCAAGGAAAACTACGACGTTCCCCCGGCGCCTGCGAACGGTGCGCTTCGACCGGCAGAAAATGACCCGGCCCTTTTGGGGGCCGGGCTGCTTTGCATCGGTCTGCGGCGGCCAGGCGCGACGGCGGTCAGTAGCTGCCGCGCGGGCTGTCGTTGCCGGGTTCGCGTCCTTGCAGGCCCGAGGCACCTGCCTGCGCTGCCCGCGCACGTTCGGCCATGTAGTCGTCGAACTCGGCCTTGTCCTTCGCTTCGCGCAGACGCTTCAGAAAGGCTTCGAACTCGGCCTGTTCCCGCTCCAGCCGGTCCAGAGTGTCGGCCTTGTAGGCGTCGAAGGCCGAGTTGCCCGAGGACCGGAAGGCGTGGCGGGTGGAAAAGGCCGCGTGGCGGCGGTGCGAACAGCCGGATTTGAACATGCGCTTGCTCCAGATCATGTAGGCCAGAAGAGCGAGGCCAATCGGCCAGAACAGGACGAAGCCCAGGATCATGGCGACGATCCATGCGCCCTTGCCACGTTCGTCCAGCCAGGTTTCGGCCCGACCGGGCCAGGCAGTGATAGCGGTCATCGAGAACCCTCCGTTCGTGGACCCGCATGTGAATGCTTTTCACATCGCAAGAAATCGGACGCGCCGGGCTGCCGTTCAAGAGGCGATGTGAAAGATTTTTACATTTTTGCCGAAGGGCGGTTCGCCAGTCTGCGAGGTCAGACCGCCCTTGTCCCCCACACCTCTGACGGCTACCCTGAAATGCAGCCGCAGCGGGCGGGAAGCAGCGGCCCGGAACTTTCGCCAAATTCAGGACGTGTAGGAAGATGAACGTTCATCCGACGGCACTGGTGCACGAGAACGCAAGGCTGGATCCATCGGTCGTCGTGGGGCCCTTCACGGTCATTCATGACAACGTGGTGATCGAGGCCGGGACCGTCATCGGAAGCCATTGCGAACTGGGCATTTCCACGGCCCTTGGCGACGGTTCGCCGCTTCGCATCGGGGCGGGGTCGACCATCCGGTCGCACAGCGTGTTCTACGAAAGCTCGGTCTTCGGGGCGGGACTGGTCACCGGACACCGAGTCACCGTCCGCGAAAGAACCCAGGCCGGAGACGGGTTTCAGATCGGGACACTGGGCGATATCCAGGGCCATTGCCGCATCGGCACCCATGTCCGCTTCCACAGCAACGTCCATGTGGGGCAGCAGACACAGATCGACGACTTCGTCTGGGTGTTTCCCTTCGTCGTCTTCACGAACGACCCCCATCCCCCCAGCGCGGTGGTCCAGGGCATCCGGGTGCGGAAATTCGCCGCCATCGCCACGATGTCCACGGTCCTTCCCGGTGTCACCATCGGTGAGGACGCGCTGATCGGCGCAGGCAGCGTCGTGACGCGCGACGTCGGCGACGGACGGATTGTCACCGGCAGTCCAGCCAGCGACCGCGGCGAGGTCGGCAAGATCAAGCTTCAGGACGGCTCGGGCCGGGCGGCCTATCCCTGGCGGAAACACTTTCACCGCGGCTATCCCGAAGACCTGGTGGCCGGCTGGCTTTCCGCGCTGGACTGAAAGGGGATGGCCCCGCGCAGGGTCAGCCGACGAAATCCGCCACCCTGGCTCCGGTCAGGCGCAGAAGGTCGGCGGGGGCAATGGCGAAGACATGCCGCGGCGTTCCCGCGGCCGCCCAGACCGTGTCGAACCCCAGCACACGCGGGTCAAGGTAGGCGGTCACGGGCGCAAGGTGGCCCACCGGCGACACCCCCCCGATGGCAAAGCCGGTTTCGGCGCGGATCAGATCGGCGTCTGCCTTTCCCAGCGGTTGCCCGGCCACCGCACTGGCCTTGGCATCATCGACGCGGTTGCCGCCCGCCGTCAGGAACAGGACGACATGCCCGGTCACTTCGCCGCGAAAGATGATCGACTTCACGATCTGGTCGACGCCGCAGCCCACCGCCGCCGCCGCATCCGCCGCCGTTCGGGTTGACGCCTGCATCTCGCGGATGTCGGGCGTCAGACCCGCTTCGACCAGCGCCGCTTCGACCCGCTTCAAGCTCTTGCTCATTCCTGCCCCCTCGCGCCGTCCCCGAAACTCTGTCGCTGGGACAGGGTGTAAAGACCAGCGCCGTGCGGTATCAAGGGGCATGAACATGACCCAAGGCGAACGGATCATCCTCGGGCCAGCCTGCCTGGCCGAAGGCGCGGCCTGGCTGGGCCGGGCCGATCCGCGGCTGCTGCCGGCGCTGGACGGGGATTTGCCGCTGCGCCTGCGGCCGGACGGGTTCGGTGCGCTCCTCGATGCGATCATCGGCCAGCAGGTTTCGGTCGCGTCGGCCCGGGCGATCATGGCGCGGCTGGACGAGGCGGGACTGACCGACCGCGCCGCGCTGGCCGCCGCCGACGAGGAGCGGCTGCGCCGCTGCGGCCTGTCACGGCAGAAGATCCGCTACACCCTGGCCCTGGCCCGCAGCGACCTGGACTTCGCCCGGCTTCGGCAGATGTCCAGCGATCAGGTGATCGTCACACTGACGGCGCAGCCTGGCATCGGTCCCTGGACGGCCGAAATCTATGCGATGTTTGCCCTGGGCCGGGCCGACGTCTTTGCCCCCGGCGATCTGGCGCTGCAAGAGGCGGCGCGACACCTGCTGGACCTGCCGGCCCGCCCGAACGAACGCGCGCTGCGCCAGATTTCCGCGGCATGGTCGCCCTGGAGGGCGGTTGCGGCCCGCGCGCTCTGGGCCTACTACCGTCGTGTCACATCGCGCGAGGGGATCGGATGACACGGGAACTGAAGTTTGGGCGCAAGGCGGCGCATTCGGGCAAGACCGGCTCTCTGGTCATCCTGCTGCACGGCTATGGTGCCGACGGGGCTGACCTTCTGGGGCTGGCCGATCCCTTGGGGCCGCATCTGCCCGACACCGCTTTCGTCGCGCCGGACGCGGCCGAACCCTGCCTGAACAATCCGTTCGGGCGGCAGTGGTTTCCGGTCCCCTGGCTGGACGGATCGTCTCAGGCCGCGGCGGATGCGGCGATGGAGAAATCGGTCGAGGACATCAATGCCTTCATCGACGCCCGCCTGGCCGACGAAGGGCTGACGCCGGATCGGCTGGTCCTGCTGGGTTTTTCCCAGGGCACCATGATGTCGCTGCACGTCGCGCCCCGCCGGGACACGGCCATCGCCGGTGTGATCGGCTTTTCGGGTCGGCTCCTGCGCCCGGAACGTCTGGCGGCCGAGGCGCGCGTGAAACCGCCGGTTCTGCTCATTCATGGCGATGCCGATCCGATGGTGCCGTTCGAGGACATGGGCAAGGCAGGCGATGCGCTGGTGAAGGCGGGGTTTGAAGTCTTCGGCCATGTCATGAAAGGCACCGGCCACGGCATCGCCCCGGACGGGCTGTCGGTGGCGCTTTCCTTCCTTCGTGAGCGGCTGGGCGCGCAATAATCGGCATGGCGAAGGGGCTCTGTTGAAAGTTTTCGGCGATTCAGCCTTGCGCATGGCCCGCCGCGCTCTAATCTTTCTATGGTAGATGGCGCGTGACGGAAGGAATCGTCGGATGGAAAACGCTTTGAGCTTCGGCCTCATCCTGGGCTTTGCCCTGCTTCCGATGATTGCTATGTCCCGTTGGGCCGCCCGTCCGGCAGAACTGCGCGTTCCAGTTCGCGCCCGTGCGCAAGGACGGCGCTAAAGGCACCGCCAGCCCCAACTTCTGCAAGATCCTGACCAGGCCGCCGCGCCCCGGCGGCCTTTTTGATGCCCGCGTCTCAGCTCCACAATTCCGGCTCGGCGAATTCGACCGAGTTTCCGGCGGGATCACGGACGTAGAAGGACCGCGCGCCGTTCGGCCAGTCCACCTGCTGCTCGATCACGACCCCGGCCGCGACCAATGCCGCGCGCACCCGATCCATCCCTTCCCGGGGAACGGCGAAGCAATAGTGCCCGGGGCCCGTGGCCCCGTGCGGTGGCACGGGCAGGCGGCTGTCAGGCGCGGGCGGGCGGCGGGTCGCTTCGGGGTTGAAGACCAGCAGGACCGATGCACCCACCCGAAAGAACACGTGCCGCCCCGCCACCTTGCCGATCACCGGCAGCCCCAGGATCGTGCCGTAGAAGGCTTCCGTTGCCTCCAGGTCCGCCGCGTAAAGCGAGGCTTCCAACGTGCCGGTGATCAGGCTGGCGGGCTGCTGCGCCGGTATCTGCGGCATCTGTCACTCCCTCGTCATGCTTTGCGGCCAGTATACCCCCATGCGAGGTTGTGATGCACCAGCTAGACTGCGGGTCTTGTCATGACCACGACGCGATATATAGTGACGCCCAGACTGGGGCCCGGGATCGAGGCGCGCGTCCTCGCCTTCCGGCCCTGGAAACGGTTCGACAGGTCGGAGACGATTTGAATGCTCGACAAGGTTCAGACAGATGATTTCAGGGCGCATTTCGTGCGCGAACCGGCCGCGCTGCGTCATTTCCCGGCGCTGGTGTTGAACGCCGACTTCCGGCCCTTGTCCTACTATCCGCTCTCGCTCTGGCCCTGGCAGGAGGCGATCAAGGCGGTGTTTCTCGACCGGGTCACGATCCTGGCGCAATATGACGAGGTTGTGAGGAGTCAGAGGGAATCCATACAAATTCCCTCTGTCGTCGTGCTGAAAGATTACGTCCAACCCCAGAAGCGCGTGGCATTCACGCGCTTCAATCTTTTTCTGCGGGACGAATTCTGCTGCCAGTACTGCGGCGCGAAGGGCGATCTGACTTTCGACCACGTCCTGCCGCGGTCACGGGGCGGCGTCACCAGCTGGGAAAACGTCGTTGCCGCCTGTTCGCCCTGCAACCTGCGCAAGGGCAACAAGCTTCTGCGGGTTTCGGGGTTGAACCTGCGCCGCCCGCCGCGCCAGCCAAGTGCCGAAGACATGCGCAACGCCGGCCGGCGCTTCCCGCCCAACCACCTGCACGAAAGCTGGCTCGACTTCCTGTATTGGGACGCCGAACTGGAAGCCTGAAGCGATGTCGCGGAAGGACGAGCCACGCCGCCTGACGACTGGCACCATCTCCTCCTGTCGGCAGGAGATCCAGATGTCATCCGATCCCTTCTTCCACCCTGTGTCGGGCATGCAGATGCCACGTTTCGCAGGCATTCCCACCTTCATGCGGCTTCCCCATGTGCCCGATGACCACCCCCGCGCAGCCGAGGTGCAGATCGGCCTCATCGGCCTTCCTTTCGACGGGGCGACGTCGAACCGGCCCGGCGCGCGGCACGGCCCCCGGGCCTTGCGCGATGCGTCGACCATGATCCGCGCCCAGCATCCGGTGACAGGCCTGCGCCCCTTCGAGGCCGCGGCCTGCGCCGATCTGGGGGACATCGGGCCGAATCCTGTCGACACCAACGACACCTTGCTGCGCTTTACGGCCGCCTATCGCCAGTTGCAGGCAAGGGGAGTCCGTCCCCTGTCGGTCGGCGGCGACCATCTTTGCACCCTGCCGGTCCTGCGCGGTCTGGAGGCCGACGCGCCCCTGGGGCTGGTTCACTTCGACAGCCACACCGACCTGTATCCGGCCTATTTCGGCGGCAAGACCCTGACCCACGGCAATCCGTTCCGCTGCGCGGTGGAGGAGGGGCTGCTGGACCCGAGCCGCATGGTGCAGATCGGCATCCGTGGCACGACCTATGACAATGCGGACACGGATTTTGCGCGCGCGAATGGCATCCGGATCGTGCCGATCGAGGAGTTGTTCGCCCGCGGCATTCCGGACGTGATGGCCGAGGTGCGGGAAAGCCTTGGCGATCGCGCCGCATATCTGTCCTATGATATCGACTTCGTCGATCCGGCGGTCGCACCGGGTACGGGAACGCCGGAATGGGGCGGACCGAATGCCTTCCAGGCCCTGCAGGTGGTGCGGGAATGCGCGGGTCTGAACATTGTGGCGGCCGACCTGGTCGAAGTGTCGCCGCCCTTTGACATCAACAACCAGACCGCCTGGTTGGGGGCCAGCCTGATGTTCGAAATCCTGTGCATCATGGTTCAAGCTCTGGATGAAAAACGCATCGCAACCGATTGACAGTTCACATCGAGCCGAACCGGGGCGGTCCGGCCCGATGTTCGATTTTGTCAATCACACCGCGGCGGTCACGATGATCTCGACCAGGTAGTCCGGCGTCGCCAGCCTGGCTTCGCCGGTGGCGCGGGCCGGGGCGTGGCCGGCCGGCACCCACTCGTCCCAGACCGCGTTCATTTCGGCAAAGGTCGAGATGTCGGCAAGCCAGATCTGTGCCTTCAGGATGCGGGTCTTGTCGGTTCCCGCCAGCGCCAGCAGGCGGTCGACCTCGGACAGGCAGGCGCGGGTCTGGTCGGCAACGGTGGTGCCGGTTTCGCCGACCTGGCCGGCCAGATAGACGACGCCGTTGTGGACGACTGCATTGCTCATGCGCTTGCCGGGCTCGATGCGGATGATGTCGGTCATGGGATCTCCGGGTTCGGGTTGCCCGTCCGGCGTAGCGTGGGGCGGGTGCCCTTGCAAGCGCGGGGATGGCGGACCAATCTCGGGCTGGACATCCCGAAGCGCGAAGGAGCTGCCGATGAACCAACCCGATCTGACGCTCAACAGCGGCCACCGGATGCCGCAGGTCGGTTTCGGCCTTTGGCAGGTGCCGCGCGTCGAGACGGCGCGGGTGGTGGCCGATGCGCTGCAACTGGGATACCGGCTGATCGACGGTGCCGCGATCTATGGCAACGAAGCGGGCCTGGGCGAGGGGCTGCGCCGCTCGGGACTGCCGCGCGCGCAGGTCTTTGTCACCACCAAGGTCTGGAACGACCGGCAGGGTTACGACAGCACCCTTCGCGCCGTCGAGGAAAGCCTGGACCGGATCGGGATCGACGCGCTGGATCTTTGCCTGATCCACTGGCCCGTGCCTGCGAAGGCGCTTCAGGCCGACACCTGGCGTGCGCTGATCCGTCTGCGCGACGAAGGCCGGGTCCGTTCGATCGGGGTCTCGAATTTCCGGGCCGAGGATCTTGACCTGATCATCGCCGAAACGGGGATCACGCCGGCGGTGAACCAGATCGAGCTGCATCCCCGCCTGCAACAGACGGCCCTGCGCGCCAGGCACGAACGCCTGGGCATCGTCACGCAAAGCTGGACGCCGCTTGGGCGATCGAAGTCCTTCGACGACCCGGCCGTCGCCGCCATGGCCGCACGCCTGTCGCGCAGCCCGGCGCAAGTGATCCTGCGCTGGCATCTCCAGCTGGGCTGTTCGGTCATCCCGCGTTCGGTCCGCAAGGAGCGGCTGGCCGAGAACCTTGACCTGTTCGGTTTTTCCCTGACGCCCGAGGACATGGCAGCGATGGCACGGCTCGACAAGGGCGAGCGGACCGGACCGGATCCGGCGACCTTCGGCTGATGCGGGGGTGTTGGAGCGGGTGAAGGGAATCGAACCCTCGTATTCAGCTTGGGAAGCTGCTGCTCTACCATTGAGCTACACCCGCAACGGGACCAAGAGGTATGCGAGGCGGGCGCCAAGGTCAAGCGGCGTGGCGGCAGCTTTCCGGGATCGGCGGGGCGCTGGTCCGTACCGGCAAGCGGTGCTAGACTGAACCTGAAACTGGGAGTAAGACGCGCGGTGTTGGCGCTAACGACAAGGGGCCGAAACATGGTGTCGCGCGTCATCCCGGTCGATCCGTTCGACCTGATCATCTTCGGCGCCACGGGAGATCTGGCGCGCCGAAAGATCCTGCCGGGGCTTTACCGCCGCCATGTCGCCGGGCAGATCCCGCCCGAATCGCGCATCATCGGTGCGGCGCGCGGCGAAATGGACGACGCGGGTTTCCGCAATCTGGTGGCCGAGTCGATCACCGAATTCCTGGACGAATCCAAGCGCGACCCGGCCGAGATCGAGCGTTTTCTGCAGACATTGTCCTATGTCACCATCGATGCGTTGGGCGAAACCGGTTGGGCGACGCTGGCCGGGATGATGCGGCCGGGAGTGGTGCAGGCCTTCTACTTCTCGGTCGATCCCACGCTGTTCGGCGCCATTGCCGAACGGCTGCACCAGCACGGCATCGCCACACCTGAAAGCCGGATCGTCGTTGAAAAGCCCTTCGGTCGCGACCTGGCCACGGCGCAAGAACTGAACGCCACGCTGGCGTCGCATTTCACGGAAGGGCAGATCTACCGGATCGACCATTACCTGGGCAAGGAAACCGTCCAGAACCTGATGGCGGTGCGCTTTGCCAATATTCTGTTCGAGCCGCTCTGGAACACGCAATACGTGGACCACGTGCAGATCACCGTGGCCGAAACCGTGGGCGTGGGCGGCCGTGCGGCCTATTACGATCGGTCGGGCGCCACGCGGGACATGGTGCAGAACCACATGATGCAGCTGTTGTGCCTGATCGCGATGGAGCCGCCCTACTCCTTCAATCCCGATGCGGTGCGCGACGAAAAGCTGAAGGTGATCCGCGCGCTGGAACCCGTTCCGCCCGAAGACATCGTGCGCGGCCAGTATCGCGGCTGTCCCGCGCGCGGCGCGTTGCCGTCCGAGCCGTCCTATACTCAGGACGCGGGCGATCCCTTGTCGCGCACCGAAAGCTATATCGCGCTGAAGGTGATGATCGCCAACTGGCGCTGGAAGGGCACGCCCTTTTACCTGCGCACCGGCAAGAAGCTTCGCGCGCGGGCTTCTGAAATCGCCATCGTGTTCAAGGAGCCGCCGCATTCGATTTTTGGCGAAGGCGAGGGCTGGCGCGAAAACGTGCTGGCGATCCGGTTGCAGCCGAACGAAGGCATGAACCTTTCGGTGATGATCAAGGAACCGGGGCCCGGGGGCATGCGCCTGACGGAAGTGCCGCTGGACATGTCCTTTGCCGAAGCGCTGGGTGAAGAGGGAACCGATATTCCCGACGCTTACGAACGGCTGATCATGGACGTGATCCGCGGCAACCAGACCCTGTTCATGCGCGGAGACGAGGTCGAAGCGGCCTGGGCCTGGACCGACCCGATCATCGCGGAATGGGAAGCGCGCAGCGACAGGCCGAAGGGCTATGATCCGGGATCTTCCGGGCCGGAGGACGCGTTGATGCTTCTGCATCGAGACGGCCGGCGCTGGCGGGAGATCCGGGAATGAACTTCGTCGAATATTCCGATCGTGAAATGATGATGATCGCGGTGGCGAATGCCCTCGCGGGCGATCTGGGGCAGGCGCTGCGCCAGAATCCTCGGGCCAGCCTTTGCGTGCCGGGGGGTACCACGCCGGGGCCGATCTTCGACACGCTGTCGGGCGTGACGCTGGACTGGGACCGGATCACGGTGTTTCTGAACGACGAACGCTGGGTCTACGAAGGCGACGACCGCTCGAACGCGCGTCTGGTTCGCGCGCGGCTGCTGCGGGGGAAGGCCGCGGCCGCGACCTTCATCCCGCTGTGGCGCCACACATCGGAACCCGAAGCAGCGCTGGAAACCGTCGCGGCCGAGCTGGAGCCGCACCTGCCGATTTCCGTCCTGCTTCTGGGGATGGGCGCCGACATGCACACGGCGAGCCTGTTCCCGGGCGCCGACCGTCTGGCCGAGGCCTTGGCCCCCGATGCCCCCGTCGTGATGGCGCTGCGGGCGGATGCGGCCGGTGAGCCCCGGATAACCTTGACGGCGCGGGTCCTGAACGGCGCGATGGCCAAGCACATGGTCATCACCGGCGACGAGAAGCGCGCCGCCTACGAGCGTGCGCTGACCCTGTCGCCCGAGGAGGCGCCGGTGCAGGCGGTCCTTCGCAACACCACCATCCACTGGGCTGCCTGAGGAGACTTCACGATGTCCGCATGGGAGACGCTGGCGCGCCTTGGAAAGGCCGCCGCCGGGCGACGGATCCTTGACCTGTTTCAGGATGGCGACCGGATGGCGCAATTCACGGCCCGAACCGGGTCGATGGTGCTGGATTTCTCGAAGACGAACATCGACGCCGAAACGCTGGCCGCCTTGATCGAGCTTGCGACCGAAGCCGACGTGGCCGCGCACCGCGAGGCGATGTTCACGGGCGCCCGGATCAACCAGACCGAAGGCCGCGCCGTGCTTCACACGGCCTTGCGCAACCTGGCGGGCCGGGTCGTCGTGGACGGCGTCGACGTGATGCCCGAGGTCCGGGAAACCCATGCGCGGGCATCGGCCTTTGCGCGCGATGTGCGGTCGGGGGTGTTTGCGGGGCAGGGCGGGCGGATCACCGATGTCGTCAACATCGGCATCGGCGGGTCCGACCTTGGGCCTGCGATGGGCTGGCTGGCGTTGCAGCCCTATGCCGACGGTCCGCGCTGTCATTTCGTGTCGAATGTCGATGGTGCGCATATCCATGACACCTTGCGCGGCCTGAACCCCGAAACCACGCTGGTCATCGTGGCCTCGAAAACCTTCACCACGATCGAGACGATGACCAACGCCGATACCGCCAAGGCCTGGATGGCGGCGAAGGTCGCCCAGCCGGGCCGCCAGTTCGCCGCCGTCTCGACCGCCGCTGAAAGGACCGCCGCCTACGGGATCGACCCGGCGCGTGTCTTCGGCTTCGAAGACTGGGTGGGCGGGCGCTATTCCATGTGGGGGCCGATCGGCCTTTCGCTGATGATCGCCATCGGGCCGGAACGCTTCGATGAATTTCTGGCCGGCGGCGCGGCGATGGATGCGCACTTCCGCAGCGAACCCTTCGCCCGGAACCTTCCGGTGTTGCTGGCGCTGGTCGGCATCTGGCACAACCAGATCCTTGGCCATGCCACCCGCGCCGTCCTGCCTTATGATCAGCGCCTGTCGCGCCTGCCGGCCTACCTTCAGCAGCTTGAAATGGAAAGCAACGGCAAGCGGGTGGCGATGGACGGTAGCGACCTGACCCTCAACTCCGGCCCCGTCGTCTGGGGGGAGCCGGGGACGAATGGCCAGCACGCCTTCTACCAGCTGATCCATCAGGGCACCCGAGTCGTTCCCTGCGAATTCCTGGTCGCCGCCAAGGGCCATGAACCTGCGCTTGCCCATCAGCACCTGCTTCTGGTCGCCAATTGTCTTGCGCAATCAGAGGCTCTGCTTCGGGGCCGGAGCCTGGATGAGGCCCGCGCGATGATGGCGAAGAAGGGCCTGACCGGCGAAGAACTGGACCGCCAGGCCCGTCACCGGGTTTTCCCCGGCAACCGTCCCTCGACAACGCTGATCTACCCGCAGCTCACGCCTTTTGTGCTGGGCCAGATCATCGCCCTTTACGAACATCGCGTCTTTGTCGAAGGTGTGATCCTGGGATTGAACAGTTTCGACCAGTGGGGGGTGGAACTGGGCAAGGAACTTGCGCTTTCGCTTTCGCCCGTGCTGAAGGGGGCAGAGGACGGCAGCGGCAAGGACCCGTCGACCCGGGCTCTGGCGGCGTATTTCCGCGATCACGCCTGACATTTGCGCTGTCTTTGTGCAGCGTCGGGGTCTTTTCCTGCCGCGCAGGGAAAATGCTGCAACTGCACTACTTGAGTAATTTTCTTTCGCAGTGTTATGTGGGCCCGGATTGTAGCTTACGATCTTGCTGAGGTGACTGAAGGGGGAGAATCCGCGTGAAAATTGGCGCGTTGAGGGAAGTGATAGCAGGCGAATCGCGAGTTGCGATGACACCTGACTCGGCTTTGCAGTTGCAGAAGCTGGGGCATGCTTGCGTGATCGAGGCCGGTGCGGGGGAGGCTGCGGGTTTTTCCGATGACAGCTACCGCAAAGCCGGGGTCGAGGTTCTGAAGGATGCGAAGGCGGTCGTCGCTGCCGCTGACGTGCTGGTCAAGGTCCGTCCGCCGCTGCCCGATGAGGTCGCCGGCCTGCGCGCCGATCAGACGCTGATTTCCTTCTTCTACCCCGCCCAGAACAAGGATCTTCTGGAGGCCGCCAAGGACAAGGGCGCGACCGTCATCGCCATGGACATGGTGCCGCGGATTTCCCGCGCGCAGAAGATGGACGCGCTGTCGTCGATGGCCAATATCGCCGGCTACCGCGCGGTGATCGAGGCGGGCGCGAACTTCGGCCGCTTCTTCACCGGCCAGGTGACGGCGGCGGGCAAGGTGCCCCCCGCGAAGGTTCTGGTCATCGGCGCGGGCGTGGCAGGTCTTGCCGCCATCGGCACGGCAACGAGCCTTGGCGCGATCACCTATGCCTTCGACGTGCGTCCCGAAGTGGCCGAGCAGATCGAATCGATGGGGGCGGAGTTCGTGTACCTCGATTTCGCCGACCAGACGCAGGATGGCGCGGCCACCGGCGGCTATGCGGCGCCCTCGAGCCCGGAGTTCCGCGAAGCGCAGCTGAAGAAGTTCCGCGAACTGGCGCCCGACATGGACATCGTCATCACCACGGCGCTGATCCCCGGCCGCGATGCACCGAAGCTCTGGCTGGAAGACATGGTCGCCATGATGAAGCCCGGCTCGGTCGTGGTCGACCTGGCGGCGGAACGCGGCGGCAACTGCGACCTGACGGTGCCTGACCAGAAAGTCGTCAGCCCGAACGGCGTGACCATCGTCGGCTACACCGACTTCCCCAGCCGGATGGCGGCGCAGTCCTCGACGCTTTACTCGACCAACATCCGCCACATGCTGACCGACCTGACGCCAAAGAAGGACGGCGTCATCTTCCACAACATGGAAGACGACGTGATCCGCGGCGCAACGGTGACGCGCGAAGGCGCCATCACCTTCCCGCCGCCGCCGCCGAAGGTGCAGGCCATCGCGGCGCAAAAGCCGAAGGAAAAACCGAAGGAGCTGACGCCGGAAGAACGTCGCGCCAACGAAGTCGCGGCCTTCAAGGCGCAGACAAAAAGCCAGATCACGATGCTGGCCGTCGGCGGTGCGCTGATCCTGCTTGCGGGCCTTTATGCGCCCGCCAGCTTCATGTCGCACTTCATCGTCTTCGTGCTGTCCTGCTTCGTCGGCTTCCAGGTCATCTGGAACGTCTCGCATTCGCTGCACACGCCGCTGATGGCGGTCACGAACGCGATTTCCTCGATCATCATTCTGGGCGCGCTGATGCAGATCGGCTCGGACAACAACCTGGTGGTCATCCTTGCGGCGCTGTCGGTCTTCATGGCGGGGATCAACATCTTCGGTGGCTTCATGGTCACCCGGCGCATGCTTGCCATGTTCCAGAAATCGTAAGGAGGCCGAAATGGAATACGGATTTACCACGGCGGCCTACGTCGTCGCAGCGGTGCTGTTCATCCTGTCCTTGGGCGGGCTGTCGGGGCAGGAAAGCGCCAAGCGCGCGGTCTGGTATGGCATCGTCGGCATGGCGCTGGCGGTTCTGGCCACGCTTTACGGCCCCGGTGCGCACAACTGGCTGATCTCGGCCGTAATGATCGCGGTCGGCGGCGTCATCGGCTGGGTCGTCGCGCAGCGCGTCCAGATGACGGAAATGCCGCAGCTGGTCGCGGCGATGCACAGCCTTGTGGGCCTTGCGGCGGTGTTCATCGGCTACAACACCGAATTCGAGATGTCGGGCATCGCCGCGCTTCAGGCGGCCGGCAACGGCGATGCGCTGAACGCGCTGACGGGCTTTGCCCAGAAGATCGCCATGAAATCGGGTTCGGAAATCGCCATCCTGCGGGTCGAAACCTTCCTGGGCGTCTTCATCGGTGCCGTGACCTTCACCGGTTCGGTCATCGCCTATGGCAAGCTGGCGGGCAAGGTCGACGGCAAGGCGAAGAAGCTGCCCGGCGGCCATGTCCTGAACGCGGGCGCGGCGCTTCTGTCGCTGGTCCTGCTGGTGATGTACTTCAACGGCGCGGGCACCTGGGCCCTGGCCGTAATGACGCTGGCTGCGTTCTTCATCGGCTATCACCTGATCATGGGCATCGGCGGCGCGGACATGCCGGTCGTGGTGTCGATGCTGAACAGCTACTCGGGCTGGGCGGCGGCGGCGATCGGCTTCTCGCTGTCCAATGACCTTCTGATCGTCGTGGGCGCGCTGGTCGGTTCTTCGGGTGCGATCCTCAGCTACATCATGTGCAAGGCGATGAACCGCAGCTTCATCAGCGTGATCCTGGGCGGCTTCGGAGGCACAGCGGGCCCCGCGATGGAAGTCACCGGCGAGCAGATCGCCATCGACGCCGATGGCGTCGCGGCGGCGCTGAACGATGCGGAATCGGTCATCATCGTTCCGGGCTACGGCATGGCGGTGGCGCAGGCGCAGCAATCGGTCAGCGAACTGACCCGCAAACTGCGCGCCAAGGGCAAGGAAGTCCGCTTCGCCATCCACCCGGTGGCGGGCCGTCTGCCGGGCCACATGAACGTGCTTCTGGCCGAAGCGAAAGTGCCTTACGACATCGTGCTGGAGATGGACGAGATCAACGAGGACTTCCCCTCGACCGACGTGGCGATCATCATCGGCTCGAACGACATCGTGAACCCGGCCGCCCAGGAAGACCCCAACAGCCCCATCGCCGGGATGCCGGTGCTGGAGGTCTGGAAGGCGAAACAGGTGTTCGTGTCGAAGCGCGGCCAGGGCACCGGCTATTCCGGCATCGAGAACCCGCTGTTCTACAAGGACAACACCCGGATGTTCTACGGCGACGCCAAGAAGTCGATCGACCAGCTGCTGCCGATGATCGAGTGATCTGGCGATCAGGCCGCAGGGCCTATAGCCTGACGGCGAAACGGGGCCCCGGACATCCGTCCGGGGCCTTTTCCATGGGAGGCCCGGTATGCCCGGATTACCGCGCGGCGTGGTCGCACTGGGTTTCGTCAGCCTGTTCATGGACATGTCGTCCGAGGCGATCCATGCCGTCCTGCCGCTGTACCTGATGGTGGGGCTTGGTGCCTCGGCGCTGGTCGTTGGCCTGATCGAGGGCGCGGGCGAGGCGACAGCGCAGATAGTCAAGCTATTTTCGGGGCATCTGAGCGACCGGATGGGGCGACGGAAGCCCCTGGCGGTGGCAGGTTATGGGATGTCGGCCCTGACGAAGCCGCTGTTTGCGCTGGCGGGCGGGGCAGGGATGGTGCTGGTTGCGCGGCTGGCTGACCGGGTGGGGAAGGGCATCCGCGGCGCGCCGCGCGATGCGCTGGTGGCCGATCTGGTGCCCGAAGCACAGCGCGGCGCGGCCTACGGCCTGCGCCAGACGCTTGATACGCTGGGCGCGCTGGCAGGGCCCGCGCTTGCCATGCTGATCCTCGGGCTCGGTGGTTCGGTCAAGCAGGTCTTCTGGCTGGCGCTTCTTCCGGCGGTCGTCGCGGTGGCGGTTCTGGTATGGGGCGTGCGCGAACCCGAACAGCATGTGCCCGGCAAGGTCCGCCCGCGGCTGAACCGTGCGGCGCTGGTCGCGCTGGGGCGGCCCTTCTGGACCATCACCGCGCTCGGTTCGGTCCTGACGCTGGCGCGGATCAGTGAGGCATTCCTGATCCTGAAGGCGGGCGAGGTGGGCCTTGGCATCGCGCTGGCCCCGGTGGTGCTGATCCTGTTCAACGCGGTCTATGCCACTTCGGCCTGGCCTGCCGGGGTGCTGTCGGACCGGATCGGCACGAGGGGCCTTCTGGCGGCGGGCTTCGGCCTCTTGATCCTGGCCGATCTGCTGCTGGCCTTCGCGCCGGGTCTGCCGACGGTTCTTCTGGGGGTCGCGCTTTGGGGGTTGCACATGGGCCTGACACAGGGCCTGCTGGCGGCCGAGGTCGCGCGTCATGCGCCGCCCGCGCAGCGCGCCACCGCCTTCGGGGCTTTCAACCTGACGACCGGCATCGCGCTTTTGATCGGCAATGCGGCGGCGGGCGGGTTATGGTCGTTGGGCGGGCCGGGGCTGACCTTCGGCATCGCGGCGGCTGTGGCCGGCTTCGGACTGATCGCTTTCCTCAGGCAGGACTAAACCCGCCCCCTGCGTGGGATATGCAACACCGCCCCGGCATACCCGTGTGTGCCATCAATTCACTGGATCATGCCGCCGCCGCTTTGCAGAACGCGACATGGCCCCTGGACAGAACCGATGACCCCCACCGACGACCACCCCCTTCGCTATGCCGTCGTGAACGAGCTTCACGCCCGGCCTTTTCCGGAACTGACCGTGCCGTGCACGGCGGCCTACCTGACGATCAAGGAACCCATCGCCGCCGCCAGCCGCGACCGTCAGGCCGACCGGCAGCACCTTCTGGCGCTTCTGGCGCGACATGGCGGTGAACATCCGCACCCCGATGCCACGCATTTTTCCGGGCCCATCGGCCGCAGCACCCTGAAGTGGGAAAGCCACACCGAATTCGTGACCTATTCCGCCTTCACGCCCGGCCTGTCCGACCGGCCCTTCGACCCGGTCGAGGCCGAGGTCTTTCCCGAGGACTGGCTGGCCGAGGCGCCGGGCCGCAGGCTTGTCTCGCTGTTGATCCGGGTCGAGCCGCTGCCCGAGGACGAGGCCGAGATGCTGGCCAAGGTCGAATCCTGGATGGTGCCCGAAAGCCTGGCGGTTGCTCGGGTGGTCGAGGGCGCGGCGGTGGTCGCAGGCGATTTCCGCATCGACGCCGCCGGACACATGCGCTTTGCGGTCTTCGTCCGCCCCGGAACCGGCAAGCGGCGCATCGGCCGCATTGTCCAGCGCCTGTGCGAGATCGAGACCTACCGCGCGATGTCCATGTTGGGGCTGATCCGGTCCCGAATGCTGACCGACCGGCTGAACCATATCGACGAAGGATTGTCGGACCTGGTTTCAGGGCTTGAATCCACCGAAAGTAGCGCCGAGGCCGCGCTTCACGAACTCCTCTCGATTTCGGCCGAACTGGAAAGCCTTGCAGTCCAGCATTCCTTCCGCTTCGGTGCCACCGGGGCCTATGAAGCGATTGTCATGCAGCGCATCGACGCGCTGGGCGAGGCGCGGGTGGCCGGTCGGCAGACGTTTGCGGAATTCATGATGCGCCGCTTTGATCCCGCCATCCGCACCGTGAAATCAGCAGAGGCACGGCTGCGGACCATGGCTGAACGGGCAGCGCGGGCGGCGGAACTCTTGCGCACCCGTGTCGATGTCGAACGCAGCCGCCAGAACCAGCGGCTTCTGGAAAGCATGGACCGGCGGGCCGACCTGCAACTGCGGCTGCAACACACGGTCGAGGGGCTGTCGGTCGTGGCGATCAGCTACTATGCCCTCAGCCTTGCGGGCTATGCGGTCTATCCTTTCCTGCACGGTCTGGGCGCCAGCAAGGAAGTGGCCATGGCGCTTCTGGTCGCGCCGGTGATGCTGGCGGTCTGGCTTCTGGTGCGGCGCATCCGGGCCCGGGCCCATTGATCCGGGCTCAGCGTCCCCGGATCCGCGGGTCCAGCGCATCGCGCAGGCCGTTGCCGATATAGTTGACGCTGAGCACCGTCAGCGAAATCGCGATGCCCGGCAGGATCACCTGCCAGGGGTAAAGCTGGATCCGCTCCATCGCGTCGAACAGCAGGCGGCCCCAGGTCGGGAAATCGGGCGGGAAGCCCAGGCCCAGGAAGGACAGCGCGGATTCCGTGATGATCGCCGACGCGATGCCCAGGGTGGCCGAGACCATGACCGGCGACAGGACGTTGGGCAGGATGTGCCGCGTGATGATCCGGTGGGGCGGGGTGCCGATCGACCGCGCGGCCAGCACGAATTCGCGCTCCTTCACCACCAGCACCTCTCCCCGGACGATGCGGGCGGTGTGCATCCAGCTGGTCAGGGCGATGCCGCCGACGATCAGGATGAAGATGCCGCCCTCGGGTCCGAAGGTCTTGGCCAGCGGATCGCGGAACAGCGTCATCATGAGCAGCAGCAACGGCAAGAGCGGCAGCGCCAGGAACAGGTCGGTGATCCGCATCAGAAGCGTGTCGATCTTGCGGAAATAGCCCGACAGCGCGCCGATCAGTGTCCCCAGCAGGATCGACAGCACCATCGCCGTCACCCCCACGGCCAGCGAGATCCGTCCCCCCGCCATCATCCGCGCCAGAAGATCGCGCCCCAGATGGTCCGACCCCAGCGGATGAGCCCAGCTGGCGGGCTTGTTCCGCGCCAGGATGTCGCTTTTCGTCGGGTCCAGGTGCCAGATCCAGGGACCGGCCAGGACCACGAGCAGGATCAGTCCCAGCACCCAGACGCCGAACATGGCGCCCCTGTGATGGCGGAACTGGTCCCAGACGTCGCGCCAGGGGCTGCGCGCCGCTTCCGCCGCCGCGACACGGCCGGACAAGGTATCGGTCGGGGCTTCAGTCATAGCGGATCCTGGGGTCGAGAAGGCCATAGAGGATGTCCGCGATCAGGTTGAAAAGGATGATGAGGATCGCGAAGATGAAGGTCAGCGTCATCACCATCGGCAGGTCGTTGGCGTGGATCGAGCTGATGAGCTGCTGGCCAAGGCCGTTCACCTTGAAGACCTGCTCGGTGATGATCGCGCCGCCGAAGATGCCGGGGATCCCCAGCGCAATCACCGTGACGACGGCGATCAGCGAATTGCGCAGCACATGGACCAGCACCACGACCCGTTCCGACATGCCCTTGGCGCGGGCCGTGCGGACGTAATCCTGCCCGAGGTTGTCCAGCATGGAGGCCCGCATGTAGCTGGAGAACTGCGAGGCATTGGCCAGCGCCAGAACCGCCACCGGCAGGGTCATCTGCCGGACCTGCGCCCAGAAGCTGGACCAGTCCGTTACCCGCAGGGTGGTGTCGTAGACCGATGGAAACCAGTGCAGCTTTATCGCGAAGATGATGATCAGCAGCGTGCCGGTGAAGAAGGTCGGCACCGAAAACCCGATCATCGCGACAAAGCTGCCGACCTGGTCGAAAAGTCCGTATTGCCGATAGGCCTGCAGGATGCCGATCGGCACCGCGATCAGCACGCCCAGCAGATAGGCCATGCCGACAACGACCAGCGTCTGCGGGATGCGTTCGGCGATCACGTCCATGACGGGCAGGCGCGACTGGAAGGAAATCACGCGCTGCATTCCCTGGGCATAGCCCGTTCCGAAGATCCGGTCGACCAGGTGCAGCGGCTCGATCCAGAAGAATTGCTTCAGCCACAGCAGGTAGCGGATGTACCAGGCCGCATCCAGCCCAAGCGCCGTGCGCATCTTTTCCTTCACCTCGGGGGGGACGGTCAGGGGCACCTCGCCCAAGGGGTCGCCCGGCGCGGCTTCCAGCAGCAGGAAGATCACCAGCGAGATGATGAGGAGCGTCGGAATGGCGATGGCAAGGCTGCGAAGCGTGTAGTTGAACATCTGGCGCGCCGATCTTCAGATTCCGGGCGCCCCTTCCGCCCGCAGGCGAAAGGGGCAGGGTGCGAAGCGACGGAGGCGGGGTTACTTCGTCCGCGTCCAGTCGGCGGCGTTCCAGAACTCGCTGTCCCAGGCGTTCATCTCGACCCCGCCCAGCGAATTGGCGACGGCCGAGAACCGGGCACGGTTGGCCAGCGGCTGCACGACGAAGCTGTCTTTCGTCAGCATGTCGTTCAGCGTCTTGATCTGCGCGGCCCGCTTGTCGGGATCGGCGTTGGTCAGCATTTCCTTGACCAGTTCGTCATATTTCGGATCGCAGAAACGGTTGATGTTTTCGCCCTGCCACTGGTTTTCGGGCTTCGGCGCCTTTTCGCAGGTCAACTGCGCCAGATAGGCCTGCGGATCGGTGCCGTCCCATTCGTTGGCATACATCTCGACATCGGCGTAGAACTTCTGGAACGTGTCGGGCGATCCGGCATCGCCGCCGAAGAACACCGAGGCATCGATCGATTTCAGCTCGACCTCGATGCCGATGTCATTCCACCACTGCTTGATGACCGCCTGGAAATCCTGCCGGATCGGGTTGACCGAGGTCTGGTAGAGCAGCTTCAGCTTCTTACCGTCCTTGTCGCGGATGCCGTCCCCGTCGCTGTCCTTCCAGCCCGCCTCATCCAGAAGCGCCTTGGCGCCTTCGACATCCTGCTTCAGGCAGCCGGTGTTGTCCGAGGCGAACATCTCGGGCGCGGGCACCAGGTTGCAGGTCGGACGCGCGGCCTCGCCATAGCCCAGCTCGACCAGCGCGGCGCGGTCGATGGCCTTCGACAGCGCCTCGCGCACGCGGATGTCCGACAGGATCGGGTGCGGGTGCTTGGCGGTCGAACGTTCGGTGTCGGGCAGGTCGGGCGAGGGGTCGGTCATGTTCATCTCCAGCCTTTCGACCAGGCCGCCATAGGCGCTGATGAACTTGCCCTTGCCGGCATTGGTCATCGCCGCCTGCACGTCCGGCGCGATCTGGGTGTTCCAGGCATAGTCGAACTCGCCCGTTTCCATCACCGCCCGCGCCGCGCCCGTCGCATCGCCGCCGCCCTTCAGCGTCACCTTGGCAAAAGCGGGTTTGGCCGGGTCGCGATAATTCGGGTTGGCTTCCAGGATCGCCACGTCGTTGGTCTTGAAGTCCACGACCCGGAAAGGCCCGGTGCCGATCGGCTTGATGTTCTGTTCGGTGCAGCTCGATGCCGCGGCGCCGGTGCATTTCTCGAACTGGGCCTTCTGCAGAATGGGGGCCAGCGCCCCGACGAAGGCCTGATAGGGGTTGGTCTTGGGTTCCTTGAAGCTGACCTTCACGGTCAGCGGATCGACCGCCTCGACCTTCTCGATGCCTTCGAACTTCGACAACTGCGCGCAGCCGCCGGCCGGATCCATGCAGTAATTCGCGGTAAAGACCACGTCATCGGCGGTCAGGGGCGTGCCGTCCGACCATTTCAGATCGGGGATCAGCTTCCAGGTGATCGACTTCAGGTCGGCGGAGATCCCGCCATTTTCCGCCGTCGGCACCTCGGTGACCAGCCGCGGAATGACCTTGCCGTCGGGCCCGAAGCTGGCCAGCGGGTCCGAGACCAGCGACGAGGCGTTGATGTCCTTCGTTCCCGAGGACAGGTAGGGATTCATCGTCGAGGCGGCCTGCCATTGCAGGATCTTCAACTCTCCGTCCGCGCCCCGTTCGGCCATGGCGGCAGGGGCGATGGCGCATAGCGCGGCGGCGCTCAACAGTGTCGTCCTCAGCTTCATCTCACTCTCCATGTTGGGTGCTCTATTGGCCTCGGGTGGGCGCGCCGTTGGCTCGGCCGCTGTCGGGTTGGGGGTAGAGGTGGCAGGCCACATGGCGGCCCGGCTCGACCTCGGTCAGCACCGGCTCGATCCGGCGGCAGATCTCCATCACGCGCGGGCAACGCGTGCAGAAATTGCAGCCCAGCGGCGGGTTGGCGGGCGAGGGCACGTCACCCTTCAGGATGATCCGCCGCCGGTTCGCTTCAAGGTCGGGGTCGTGTTCGGGCACGGCGGACAAAAGCGCCTGCGTGTAGGGATGCAGCGGCCGGGCAAACAGCGGTTCGCGCGGGGAAAGCTCGGCGATCTGGCCCAGGTACATCACCGCCACCCGGTCGGCGATGTGGCGCACCATCGACAGGTCATGGCTGATGAACAGGTAGGTCAGCCCCAGGCTGTCCTGCAACTCCTCCAGCAGGTTCACCACCTGCGCCTGGATCGAGACATCCAGCGCCGCAATCGGTTCGTCGCAGACGATGAAACGCGGATTCAGGGCCAGGGCGCGGGCGATGCCGATGCGCTGGCGCTGCCCGCCCGAAAAGGCGTGCGGATACCGGTCGGCAAAGGCTCGGTTCAGGCCGACCTGATCCATCAATTCATGCACCCGGGTCTGGCGCTGGGCGGCGGTCATCGAGGTGTGTTCCAGCAGCGGCTCGGCGATGATGGAGGCAACGGTCATCCGCGGGTTCAGGCTGGCCTGCGGGTCCTGGAACACCATCTGCATCCTGGGCCGCAAGTCGCGCAGCGCGCGGGGCTTCAGCGCCACGATGTCCTGCCCGCCGATCAGGACCGACCCCGAGGTCGGTTCATACAGCCTCAGGATGGCGCGGCCGCAGGTCGACTTGCCGCAGCCCGACTCGCCCACCAGGCCCAGCGTCTCGCCTTCCATGATGGTGAAGGTGACGTTGTCCACCGCCTTCACGTCGCCGATCTTGCGGCGGAAGACGCCCGCGGTGATCGGAAAATACATCCTGAGGTTCCGGACCTCGACCAGGGGGCGGGCGGCGGCACCGTCAGGCATGGGCGCCCTCCGTCATCGGATGGTCGGGCAGGGGGGCGCCGGCCTCGTAATCCCAGAAGCAGGCGGCATCATGGGCCGGTCCCACCGCACGGCGCAGCGGGTTCTCGCGCCCGCAGCGCGCGAAGGCCTGGGGACAGCGCATGCGGAACGGACAGGCGGCGGGCGGCGCCATCAGGATCGGCGGCTGGCCCTGGATCACGTTCAGACGCGCCGCCCGCTCTCCCCGGACAGAGGGCACGGTCTTCAGCAGCGCCCGCGTGTAGGGGTGGCGCGGATCGTGGAATACCGCACGCACCGGCCCCTGCTCGGCCACCTGGCCTGCATACATCACCATGACGCGGTCAGCGATCCCGGCAATGACCCCCAGGTCATGCGTGATCCAGACGATCGCCATGCCCAGTTTCTGGCGCAGCTCGCGCACCAGTTCGAGGATCTGCGCCTGGATCGTCACATCCAGTGCCGTCGTCGGTTCATCCGCGATCAGTACCTTCGGATCGCAGGCCAGGGCGATGGCGATCATCACCCGCTGCCGCATGCCGCCGGAAAACTGATGCGGATAGTCCTTCAGCCGCCGCCCCGCATCGGGGATTCCGACCATTTCCAGCAGTTCCCGGGCACGGGCCCGCGCCTGATCGCCGCCCATCCCCAGATGGGCCCGGAGCGGCTCCATGATCTGGTAGCCGACGGTAAAGACCGGGTTCAGCGAGGTCATGGGATCCTGGAAGATGAAGCCGACACCGGGCCCGCGCACCGCCCGCAGTTCCTCGGGCGTCATCTTCAAGAGGTCACAGCCCTGGAAAAGCGCCGCGCCGCCGCAGATCCGGGCCGGGGGCGAGGGCAGAAGGCCCAGGAGCGACATCATCGTCACCGACTTGCCGGAACCGCTCTCCCCGACCACGCCCAGAAGTTCTCCGGGGCGCAGGTCGAAGCTGACGCCGTTCACGGCATGGATCTCGCCATTTCGCGTAGTGAAAACCGTCCGCAGGTCGCGGACATCCAGGACGGGCCTTACCCCATCTGGCATGTAGATCTCCCCGCTGCATTCGTCTTGTTCTTGTCGGCAGGCCCCGCTTTTTTCCGGGTGTCACCGCCATTTACAGAAGTGTCAGCCATTTTTGACGATCTGACAACAGCGAAGGCAGGCAGGCGCCCGCGCCCTTGCGAAAGCGTCCCGCCGGCCCCAAGGGGGGAACGGATGCTTTCCGTTTCGATCAAGACCGGGTGGCGAAAGATTGGTTGAGGGCGCAAATGGCGCTTACCGGCGACATGATCTTGCCCGATCGGCGCTGCCTGCACTTTGGCGCGGGGCCAAAGGACATGTCGGAAACATGCAAGGATCGGCCGTCCTGCACCCGCGACGCCTGCGCCAAGCGGCCGAATCCCCCTACAGGCCGTCGCGCGCCGATCTTGCGGGTTCGCCGGAAAAGCCCGAGACTGCCACCGAATGTCCGCCCATCCGGCGGGGCACCCCTGACAGGAAAGAGGCACGAATGCCCGTCAAGAACCGTTTCGCCGAGCTTCTGCCCGAGATCACCGCCTGGCGACATGACTTCCACCGCCACCCCGAACTTCTGTTCGATGTTCACCGCACCGCCGGCAAGGTGGCCGACCTCTTGCGCAGTTTCGGCTGCGACGAGGTGGTCGAAGGCATCGGGCGCACTGGCGTCGTGGGCACGATCAAGGGCCGGACCGACCGGTCGGGCCGCGTCATCGGGCTGCGAGCCGACATGGATGCGCTGCCGATCACCGAAGCTTCGGGCGTGGATCACGCCTCGGAAATCCTCGGCGTGATGCATGCCTGCGGCCATGACGGCCATACGGCCATGCTGCTGGGTGCGGCGAAATACCTGGCCGAGACGCGCAATTTCGACGGAACGGCGGTGGTGATCTTCCAGCCCGCGGAAGAAGGCGGCGGCGGCGGGCGCGAAATGGTGGCCGATGGCCTGATGGACCGTTTCGGCATCCAGGAGGTCTACGGGATGCACAACATGCCCGGCATTCCGGTGGGGCAGTTCGACATCCGGCCGGGCGCGATGATGGCTGCGGCGGACCAGTTCGACATCACGGTGACAGGGAAGGGCGGTCATGCCGCCAAGCCCCATGACTGCATCGACACGGTGCTGGTCGCCAGCCAGATCGTCGTGGCGCTGCAATCCATCGCCAGCCGCAACGTCAATCCGCTGAAACAGGTCGTGGTTTCGGTCTGCACGATGAAATGCGACACCGAGGCGCACAATGTCATCCCCCAGGTCGTCACCATGCGCGGCACGGCCCGCACGATGGACCCGCAGGTGCAGGATTTCGTCGAGGCGCGGGTGAAGGCGATTGCCGAAGGCGTGGCCGCAACCTTTGGCGCGACGGCCACGGTCGACTATCGGCGCGGCTATCCGGTGACGATGAACGCGCCCGAAAACGCCCATTTCGCCGCTGAAGTCGCCCGTGCGATTTCAGGCCGCGTGAACACCGAGGCCGAACCGATGATGGGCGCCGAGGATTTCAGCTTCATGCTGAACGAACGCCCCGGCGCCTACATCTTCCTGGGCAACGGCGACACGCCGATGGTGCATCACCCGGCTTACCGCTTCGACGACGATGCGATTCCCTTCGGGTCCAGCTGGTATGCCGGCATGGTCGAGGCGCGGATGCCGGCGGGCTGACGCGCCGCGTCGGATCAGGTTCGAAGGCCGGTTTCTTCCAGAAGGCCCCGGCGCTTGGCTTCGTAGTAATAGCCCTTGCGATACCAGGTGATGGCCCGATCGCGCGAGCCATTTCCGACGATCCAGGCGCCACGCAGATACTTGCCGCCGTAGGTCAGGTTGGTATCGGCGTCCAGAAGGTCGGTCGGGGCGCCGCGAAAGCCCATCGTGGCGGCCGTTTGAGGCAAAAGCTGCATGAGCCCGTAATAGGGTCCATTCCGCGCCGCCGGGTTGTAACCGCTTTCTTCGGCCACGATCCGGTGCAGCAGGTCGTGGGGAAGTTCGTAGCGTGCGGCATAGCGGTCGACCAGGGCGCGCATCTCGGGGTTGCCGGTCGGATGGCGGGTGACATCGGGCCTGCCGCGTCCGTTGCCGCAGGCAGCAAGCGACAGGGCGCCAAGGCCCAGAAGGGCGGTGCGTCGATTGAGAAGGGTCATCTGCTCGGGTCAGCCTTCAACAGCTCTTGTGTCTGAAGACAGCTTTGCCCGAAATGGAACCGGTCGATCAAGTCCTGCATGAGCGCGCCGGTCGGCGTTCCGCGCCCGGCGGCGGAAAACAGCGTAGCCGAAGAGTTCAGTTTCTGCGCATCGACGGGTCCCAGCATGTCTTCGGCGCTTCGGTCGGGGTGCGACAGGAGAACCTTCGCGCACTCGGCAAGCCTGTCATTCAGAACCGGGTCGGCCAGATAGGCCCGCGCCTCGGCCAGATCGGCGATGCCGTAGTATTTCGCGCGTTCGGATCGGCCAAGGGCGGCCAGTTGCGGCAGGATGTACCAGATCCAGTGACTGCGCTTGTAGCCCGCCTTCAACTCGGCCAGTGCGGTGTCGTAGTCCCGCGCCTGAGCTTTGTGAAAACGCGCCAGATCCGCCATCAGCCGCCCGTATGGCTCATGTTGCGCGACATCTGGCCCTGCACCTTCTGGCGCGAATAGTCGAAGTCATGCCCCTTCGGCTTGCGGGAAATCGCGGCGCGGATCGCCTGTTCCAGCAGCGCGTCATCAGCGCTTGCCCGCAAGGGCGCGCGCAGGTCAGCCATGTCTTCCTGACCCAGGCACATGTAGAGCTCGCCCGTGCAGGTGACGCGTACGCGGTTACAGCTTTCGCAGAAGTTATGGGTCAGCGGCGTGATGAAGCCGATCTTCTGCCCCGTCTCTTTCAGCCGGACATAACGCGCCGGTCCCCCGGTCGATTCCGCCAGATCGGTCAAGGTGAAGCGTTCGGCCAGCCGTGCGCGCAGGTCTTTCAGCGGCCAGTACTGATCCAGCCGCAACTCCTCGCCCATGTCGCCCATCGGCATGACTTCGATGAAGGTCAGGTCGTGGCCTTCGGCGGCGCACCAGTCGACCAGCGTGAACAGTTCATCTTCGTTCACGCCCTTCAGCGCGACGGTGTTGATCTTGACCCGCAGCCCGGCTTCGGTCGCTGCCCGGATGCCGTCCAGCACCTGATCGAGCCGCCCCCAGCGGGTGATCGCCGCAAAACGGTCGGCGTCGAGCGTATCGAGCGAGACATTGATCCGACGCACGCCACAGTCGACCAATTCCCCGGCGAAGCGCGCCAGCTGCGAACCATTTGTCGTCAGCGTCAGTTCCTTCAGCGCGCCACTGTCCAGATGCCGGGACATGGCCCGGAAGAAGGTCATGATGTCGCGCCGAACCAAGGGTTCGCCCCCGGTGATCCGCAGCTTCCTGACCCCCATGTGGACAAAGGCTGAACACAGCCGGTCCAGTTCCTCAAGCGTCAGCAGGTCTTTCTTGGGCAGGAACTGCATGTGTTCGGACATGCAGTAGGTGCAGCGGAAATCGCAGCGGTCCGTCACCGAAACGCGCAGATAGGTAATGGGCCGGGCGAAGGGGTCGATCAGCGTCTGCATGGCGGAAATCTAGGCGCCTTGTCTCCCCGCCACAAGGCCGCATTCCGGCACCTTACAGATACTTCGCGGCCTCCTTGCGGGTAAAAGGCTTCGACGGCCCGCCATGGTCGCGCAGCCAGGCCGAGACGCGCGCCGGGTCATGTTTCGACAGGTCGCGCAGCCAGGAGGCGATGGCCTTCTGGATGAACCACTCGGGGTCGCTGACCATCACCGAAGCCCAACCCAGCACCCGTTCGCGGATGGCCAGATCCTGTTCGGTTGGGTGGTTCTGCTTGGTCCAGGGCAGGGTCATGACCAGCGCCGCGCGCCGCGTCCACATGTTCTCGGACCGTGTCCAGTCCTCCACCTGGTCGATGCGGGACGGATCCGCCACCAACCGCCGCCCACCCGCATCGCAGGCATGATCGGCTATGGCCCAGCCGTCGAAATCGGGCACCCAGGACGCGATCAGGCCCCAGACGGGACCATCGTCGCGAATGCGGGCCTGGGTCAGAAGTTTCGCCGCCGCGACCCGCGCCTCATGCACGTCGCTTTGCCACAATGCCTGGGCCAGTGCCACGCGCCCCGGCACATCCAGATCTTCGCGCCAGCCTTGCGCCAGCGCGGTGATGACGGGGACGGGCACCCCCAGGTAGCGGCGGGGGGATTTGTGATAGGCGGCGGCCTGTTCGGCGCGGACTGGATCACCCGCGGCCGTCAGCGCCGAAAGGGCTGCCTCGGGCGTCATTCCACCGTCACCGACTTGGCCAGGTTGCGCGGCTGGTCGACGTCGGTACCCTTGGCCACGGCCGAATGATAGGCCAGCAGTTGCGCGGGCAGGGCATACAGGATCGGTGCCGCCAGCGGGGCGACGGTGGGCAGCGTCAACACCCGCCAGACGCCCGCCGACGCCTCGGCCGCACCGCCTGCGTCGGTCATCAGCACGACCTTGCCGTGACGGGCCATGACCTCCTGCATGTTCGAGACGGTCTTTTCGAACAAGGCATCGCGAGGGGCCATCACCACCACCGGCACCTGCCGGTCGATCAGGGCGATCGGGCCGTGCTTCAGCTCTCCGGAGGCGTAGCCTTCGGCGTGGATGTAGCTGATTTCCTTCAGCTTGAGCGCGCCTTCGAGCGCAAGGGGATACATCGCCCCCCGTCCCAGGAACAGCACATCCGTCGCCTCGGACACGGCCTCGGCGGTGTGGGTGATCTCGGCTTCCAGGGCCAGCACCTCGCGCATGGCGCCCGGCAGGGCGCGAAGTTCGGCGACATGTGCCGCCAGTCCCGCCGGGGTCAGGCGCCCGCGCGCCTCGGCCGCCTTCAGGGCCAGCAGCGCAAGGATCCCGAGCTGGTTGGTGAAGGCCTTGGTCGAGGCCACGCTGACCTCGACCCCCGCCAGGATCGGCAGGGCCACATCCGCCTCGCGCGCGATGGAGGAGGTGCCGACGTTCACCAGGCTCACGATCGTGTCGGCCTTGTCACGGCAATAGCGCAGCGCAGCCAGCGTATCGGCGGTTTCGCCCGACTGGCTGACGAACAGCGCCATCGACCGCGCGGGAATCGGCGGTTCGCGGTAGCGGAACTCCGACGCCACGTCGATTTCGCAGGGCAGGCCCGCCAGCGTCTCGAACCAGTATTTGGCCGTCATGCAGGCGTAATAGGCCGTGCCGCAGGCCACCATCGTCAGCCGGTCGACCTTGGTGAAATCCACCGTCTCGGGCAGGGTGATGCCCGCACCGTTCAGGTAGTGGGCGAAGGCATCGCCCAGGACCGCGGGCTGTTCATGGATTTCCTTGGCCATGAAGTGCTTGAAGCCCGCCTTGTCGATCCGCGCCGCCCCGGGTTCGATCCGGGTGACGGCGCGATTGGCGCGCCGGCCGTCGCCATCCAGGAACTCGACCCCGGCCCGGGTGACGAAGGCGATGTCGCCTTCCTCCATGTAGCTCAAGGAGTCGGTCAACGGCGCCAGAGCGATGGCGTCGGAGCCCACGTACATCTCGCCGTCGCCATAACCCACCGCCAGGGGCGAGCCCTTGCGGGCGGCGATCATCAGGTCGGTCTCGCCCTCGAACAGGAACAGAAGCGCGAAGGCGCCGTGCAGGTCGGAGACCGTGGCCCGGACGGCTTCCCGCGGATCAAGGCCGCGGTCGAGGTAGTGGCTGGCCAGCATCGCCACGGTTTCGGTATCGGTGTCGGTCTGGGGCTTCTGGCCTTCGGCGGCCAGCCGTTCGCGCAGGTCGCGGTAGTTCTCGATGATGCCGTTGTGGACGACCGTCACCTTGCCGCACTGATGCGGATGGGCGTTGCGTTCGGTCGCCGCGCCGTGGGTGGCCCAGCGGGTGTGCCCGATGCCCGACTTGCCCGGAAGGGGATGGTGAACCAAAAGGTCCGACAGGTTTGCAAGCTTCCCCACCGCGCGACGGCGGTCCAGCCGGCCGTCATTGATCGTGGCGATGCCGGCGCTGTCATAGCCGCGGTATTCCAGCCGCTTCAGCCCTTCGACCAGCAGGGGGGCAACCTCATGCCGACCCAGAATGCCGATGATCCCGCACATCAGTTGGCGTCCTTCTTGCGGCGGGCCTTCTCGGCGCGCAGTTTCTCCATCAGCCGCAGCGCCAGCCCCGGCTTCGCGACCTGCCGGGTCCGCCCGATCGCCAGCGCCCCTGCGGCCACATCCTCGGTGATGACCGACCCCGAGGCGGTCATCGCATCATCGCCCACCGTCACGGGCGCGACCAGCATGGTGTCCGATCCGATGAACACGCGGGCGCCGATCTCGGTCCGGTGCTTCATCACGCCATCATAATTGCAAGTCACCGTGCCCGCGCCAATGTTGGTGTGTTCGCCGACATGGGCGTCGCCCAGATAGGTCAGGTGGCCCACCTTCACGCCTTCGTCCAGCACGGCGTTCTTGATCTCGACGAAGTTGCCGACATGCACGTCCTCGGCCAGTTCGGCACCGGGACGCAGGCGCGCGAAGGGCCCGACCTGAGCGCCGCGGCTGATGTGGCAGCCTTCCAGATGACAGAAGGCGCGGATCTCGGCGCCGCTTTCCACGGTGACACCGGGGCCGAACACGACGTTCGGCCCGATGATCGCATCGCGGCCGATGGCGGTGTCGAACCCGAACCAGACGGTTTCCGGCGCGGTCAGCGTGACGCCGTTCTCCTGCGCCTCGGCCCGGGCGCGGGCCTGAAAGGCGGCTTCGGCGGCGGCCAGTTGCGCGCGGGTGTTGATGCCCAGCGTCTCGGATTCCGGGCAGGTGACGACGGCGGTGGTCAGCCCGGCCCGAACGGCCAGTTCCACCACGTCCGTCAGGTAGTATTCGCCCGCGGCGTTGTCATTGGACAGACGCCCGACCAGATCGGACAGTTGCGCCCGGTCCGCCGCCAGAACGCCCGAATTGCACAGCGCGATGGCCCGTTCGGCCTCGGTCGCGTCCTTGTATTCGACGATCTTCGTCAGCCGATCGCCCTCGGTGATCAGCCGGCCATAGCGGTCGGGGTCGGCGGCGTGGAAGCCCAGAACCGTTACATCTGCCGCACTGTCGCGCAGCCGTTCCAGCGTTTCGGCGCGGATGAAGGGCGTGTCGCCGAACAGCACGATCACCCGGCCCTCGAACCCCGCCAGAAGCGGCAGCGCCTGCGCCACCGCGTGACCGGTGCCCAGCTGCTGATCCTGGATCGCGATTTCGGCCGTTTCGTCATGGGACCGCGCGGCCTTGGCCACCATTTCGGCGCCGTGCCCGGCAACGATGATGATCCGCTCCGGCTCCAGCGCCCAGCCGGCCTGGATGGCGTGAACCAGAAGCGGCGCGCCGGCCACCTTGTGCATCACCTTCGGAAGGTCCGAATTCATCCGTGTGCCTTGCCCCGCAGCAAGGATGATCAGCGCCACAGCCATCTTCCGCCTTTCCTTCCGTTTCCGCCCGTTTTACCGATGGGGGACTTGGCCGCAAGGGGCGGGGGATCACATGACCTTTCGACAGATTTCAGAAAACTTGCCATGCGCACGGTGATTTTCGACCTTGATGGTACGCTGGCCGACACCTCAGCCGATCTGGTCGCGTCAGCCAATGCCTGTTTCCGCGCGATGGGCGCGGGCGATCAACTGGACCCGCTGGCGGATGCGCTGACCGCCTTTCACGGCGGGCGGGCGATGCTGCGGCTGGGCCTGTCGCGTATCGGCCGCCCCGAAGAAGAAGCCGACCAGTGGTATCAGCACCTGCTTGACGCCTATGAAGCCGACATTCACCGCCACACCCGGCTTTACCCGGGGGCCGTGGCCGCGGTCGAGGCGCTCCGGTCCTCCGGTTACAAGGTCGGTATCTGCACCAACAAGCCCGCCCGCCTGGCCGAGGTGCTGACACGGCGGCTGGGGGTGCGGCATCTGTTCGGCTCGCTCGTCGGGGCCGATACCCTGCCGGTGCGCAAGCCGGATCCGGCGCCCTATGCGCTGTCGGTGCGGCTGGCGGGGGGCACCATTGGCCGGTCGATCCTGATCGGTGATACCGAAACCGACCGCCTGACCGGCCGGGCCGCCGGGGTGCCGGTGGCGCTGGTCACCTTCGGGCCGGAAGGCCAGGGTGTCTCGCGCCTGGCGCCCGAGGCGCTGCTGGATCATTTCGACGATCTTCCGGCCCTGGCCGAGCGACTTCTGGGGGCGGCATGACCGAGGTCTTTACAGGGAATTTCACCCAGCAGGAGCCGATCCCCGAAGCCGCGATCGAGGCCGCCGTGCGCGTGATGAGGTCTGGGCGGCTGCACCGTTACAACCTTCTTCCCGGCGAGGTGGGGGAGGTTTCGCGGCTGGAGGAGGAATTCGCCACCGTCACCGGGGCACGCTATTGCCTTGCTGTCGCTTCGGGCGGTTATGCGCTGGCCTGTGCGCTGCGTGCGGTAGGGGTCCGTCCCGGCGACCGGGTGCTGGCCAATGCCTTCACGCTGGCACCCGTTCCCGGCGCCATCGCCAGCGTTGGCGCGGTGCCGGTCTTTGTCGAGGTGACCGAGGATCTGGTCATCGACCTTGATGATCTGCAATCCAAGATCGGGCAGGCGCGGGTTCTGATGCTGTCGCACATGCGCGGCCACATCTGCGACATGGACCGGCTGATGGCAATCTGCGAAGCGGCGGAGGTGCAGGTGATCGAGGATTGCGCCCACACCATGGGGGCCGCCTGGGCGGGCGTGCCGTCAGGACGGCATGGGGTGATCGGCTGCTATTCGACCCAGACCTACAAGCACATCAATTCCGGGGAAGGCGGGCTTCTGGTCTCGGACGACGCCGAAGTAATGGCTCGCGCCATCCTTTTGTCGGGTTCTTATATGCTTTATGGTCGGCACACTGCCGCGCCTCCCGCTGAAATGTTCGAAAAAATCAAGTTCGAGACGCCGAACATCTCGGGCCGCATGGATCATCTGCGCGCTGCGATCCTGCGGGTGCAGCTTGCGGACCTGCCCACGCAGACCCAACGCTGGAACGTCCTTTACACCCGTCTTGAGACGGGGCTGTCCGGGATTCCCGGGGTGCGGCTGGTGCCCCGGCCGCAGGCGGAATCCTATGTCGGATCCTCGTTCCAGTTCCTTCTGCCCGATTGTCCGCCCGATCGGGTCCGCGCCTTCCTCTCCGCTGCCGCTGCCCGCGGGGTCGAGTTGAAGTGGTTCGGTGCGCCCGAACCCGTTGCCTTCACCTCGCGCCACGACAGCTGGCGTTATGCGCCGCCGCAGAGCTTGCCGCAGACCGACCGTGTTCTGGCGGGGCTGATCGACCTTCGCCTGCCGTTGACCTTCACCGAAGCGGACATCGACCTGATCGCGCGGATCCTGCGGGAAGAGTGGGGGCGCCTGGCCTCATGAGCCGCCGGGGATTCCCCGAATGAAAAAGGGCGCCGCAAGCGGCGCCCGAAGTCATGAAAAAGGTTTTCGCGGCGGTCAGAACTTCATCACGTAGGACACGCCCGCAACCATCGGGTCGATGTTCACGGTGCCGATCTTGGTCCCGTTCAGCGACACGTCCGAGTCGATGTCGATGTAGCGCAGGTCAGCCCGCAGCGAGGCCTTTTCGCTGATCGCATAATCGACGCCGACATGACCGGCCAGACCCCAGCTGTCCTTCAGGTCCAGATCCTGCCCGGCCAGGGCGCCGGTGGCTTCCTCATCGAAGAAGGCCGTGTAATTCACACCCAGGCCCACAAAGGGGGTCAGCTTGCTTTGCGTCGGGAAGTGGTACTGCACCGACACGACCGGCGGCAGGTGCTTGGTCTTGCCGACAAGGCCCAGCCCGTCGATCAGGATGTCATGCTGGAAGGGCAGGGCGCCCAGAACCTCGACGCCGATATTGTCCTTGATGAAATATTCGAACGTAATGGTCGGCCGCGCCGCACCCTTCACCGAGGTTTCCAGCGTCCCGCTGGCCAGCGCGCCGGTATCTTCCTTCGGCTCGACCCAGCCAAGGCCGAGGCCGAGGGTCATGTCGCCTGCAGACTGGGCGATGGCGGTCTGGCCCATGAAAAGGGCGGCGGCGGAAGCAAGAAGCGTAGGTGTAAGTTTCATGTCAGTCTCTTTCGTTGAGCGCGCGCCAGACATGGGCCGAGGCAAATCACAAGACTTTGACCTCGATCAAATCAGGGTGAGGGGCTGGTGCGGCGCTTTGGCGCAGGCGGGCGGAACGGAAGGGCGCGTGCGGGCCGGGCAAACCCCCGCACCCTGCGCGATCAACCGGAGTCTTCCGGGAATCGAAGGGCAAAACCGCCTCTCCTTGCCCGCCGGCGGCCATCCCGGCGCTGCG
The DNA here is from genome assembly GCA_002356635.1 of Rhodobacteraceae bacterium QY30. Lineage (GTDB taxonomy): Bacteria > Pseudomonadota > Alphaproteobacteria > Rhodobacterales > Rhodobacteraceae > QY30. The sequence continues at coordinate 2,175,208 of CP023454.1, read as the reverse complement.
ATCCCCGCGGGAGCCGCGAACAGACGGAAGATAGGGCGAATTCTTCCCTGCCTTCGGTTGACCCCGCCAAGGGCGCGGAGTAAACGCGGGGGAAGCTACAGCCGCGCGTTCTGCACGCGCGAGACGAAGGAGCCATAGGTGGACATTCTCCTGCGGGAATACCTTCCCATTCTGATCCTGCTTGCCGTTGCCGTCGGCCTCGGGCTGGTCCTGATCCTTGCCGCCGCGATCATCGCGGTCCGCAACCCGGATCCGGAAAAGGTTTCGGCCTATGAATGCGGCTTCAACGCCTTTGATGACGCGCGGATGAAATTCGATGTCCGGTTCTACCTGGTGTCGATCCTTTTCATCATCTTCGATCTGGAAGTGGCGTTCCTGTTCCCCTGGGCCGTGGCCTTCAAGGGCCTGAGCGACATCGCTTTCTGGTCGATGATGGCCTTCCTTGCCGTACTGACCATCGGCTTTGCCTATGAATGGAAGAAGGGGGCCCTGGAATGGGAGTGATGACGGGGGCGAACACCGCCGGCGCCGACCGCGAGGTTGCGACTCAGGCGCTGAACCGCGAACTTCAGGACAAGGGCTTCCTGCTGACCTCGACCGAGGACATCATCAACTGGGCGCGCAACGGCTCGCTCCACTGGATGACCTTCGGCCTGGCTTGCTGCGCGGTCGAGATGATGCAGACCTCGATGCCGCGCTATGACCTCGAACGCTTCGGCACCGCGCCACGCGCCAGCCCGCGCCAGTCGGACCTGATGATCGTTGCCGGCACGCTGACCAACAAGATGGCCCCGGCGCTGCGCAAGGTCTATGACCAGATGCCCGAACCGCGCTACGTCATCTCGATGGGAAGCTGCGCCAACGGCGGCGGATATTATCACTACAGCTACTCCGTGGTGCGCGGCTGCGACCGGATCGTTCCGGTCGATATCTACGTTCCGGGCTGCCCGCCAACGGCCGAGGCGCTGCTTTACGGGATCCTGCAACTCCAGCGGAAGATCCGCCGCACCGGCACGCTGGTTCGCTGAGGGGACATGACGATGACCGACACAACCCCGGCCGCTGGCGCCGCCCCCGAAGCCGCGCCGCATCCGCTTCAGGTGCTGGCCGACCGCATCGTCGCGGTGCGGGGTGCCGACGTGGTCGATACCCGCATCGCGTATGGCGAACTGACGGTAACGATCCGGGCCGAAGCGATCGTCGATGTCGTGCGCTTCCTGATGACGGACGATGCCTGCAAGTTCTCGACCCTGGTCGACATCACCGCCGTCGACCACCCGGAACGCGCCGCGCGCTTCGATGTGGTCTGGCACTTCCTGTCGATGTATCGCAACCAACGCATCCGCCTGAAGGCCGCCGTGGCCGAGGACGAGATGGTGCCCTCGCTGACAGGGGTGAACCCTTCGGCCAACTGGTTCGAGCGTGAGATCTTCGACATGTTCGGGATCCTGTTTTCAGGCCATCCGGACTTGCGCCGCATCCTCACCGACTACGGTTTCCGGGGCCATCCGCTCCGCAAGGATTTCCCGACCACCGGCTATGTTGAGGTGCGCTATGACGAGGTCGCCAAGCGCGTCGTCTACGAACCCGTGAAGCTGGTTCAGGACTACCGCCAGTTCGACTTCCTCAGCCCCTGGGAAGGCGCGCGCTACATTCTTCCCGGCGACGACAAGGCCACGCCGAAGCCCTGATCGGGGTATGATGCCCGACCCAACGCCTGACCAAAGCAGACAGCCGAAACGCTGACAAGGACGAGACCATGATGGACGCCGACATTCGTCAGAATACCTATGACGACGGTTCGCGCGATGCGCTGACCGGCGAACAGCGCATCCGCAACTTCAACATCAACTTCGGTCCGCAACACCCTGCGGCGCACGGCGTTTTGCGGATGGTTCTGGAACTGGACGGCGAAATCGTCGAACGCGCCGACCCGCATATCGGCCTGCTGCACCGCGGCACCGAAAAGCTGATGGAAAGCCGGACCTATCTTCAGAACCTGCCGTATTTCGACCGGCTGGACTATGTGGCGCCGATGAACCAGGAACACGCTTGGTGTCTGGCAATCGAACGGCTGACCGGCACCGTGGTTCCGCGCCGCGCCAGCCTGATCCGGGTGCTGTATTCCGAAATCGGTCGGATCCTGAACCACCTTCTCAACACCACCACGCAAGCCATGGACGTGGGCGCGCTGACCCCGCCGCTCTGGGGCTTTGAAGAGCGTGAAAAGCTTATGGTGTTCTACGAACGCGCCTGCGGGGCGCGCCTGCACGCGGCGTATTTCCGGCCGGGCGGCGTTCACCAGGACCTGCCGCCCGCGCTTCTGGATGACATCGAGGCCTGGGCCGACGCCTTCCCGAAGGTTCTGGCCGACCTGCACACGCTTCTGACCGAAAACCGCATCTTCAAGCAGCGCAATGCCGACATCGGCATCGTGACCGAAGAAGACGCGCTGCGCTGGGGCTATTCGGGCGTCATGGTGCGCGGGTCGGGCATGGCCTGGGACCTGCGCCGCAGCCAGCCCTACGAATGCTACGACGAATTCGACTTCAAGATCCCGGTCGGCAAGAACGGCGATTGCTATGATCGCTATCTGGTTCGCATGGCCGAGATGGAAGAATCGACGAAGATCATCAAGCAGGCCGTCGCCAAGCTGCGCAAAGAGCCGGGCGACGTGCTGGCGCGCGGCAAGATCACGCCGCCGGCGCGTGGCGAGATGAAGCGCGACATGGAAAGCCTGATCCACCACTTCAAGCTTTACACCGAAGGTTTCCACGTCCCCGCCGGAGAAGTCTACGCCGCCGTCGAGGCGCCGAAGGGCGAATTCGGCGTCTATCTCGTGGCCGACGGCACCAACAAGCCCTACCGCGCCAAGCTGCGTGCGCCGGGCTTCCTTCACATGCAATCCATCGACTGGATGTCCCGCGGGCACCTTCTGGCGGATGTCTCCGCCATCATCGGAACCATGGACATCGTGTTTGGCGAGGTTGACAGGTGAACCTGTCCCTCGCGTCCTTGCTGATTGGAACCCACTGATGCTGCGCCGCCTTCACGCCGAACAACCTACGCATTTCGAGTTCACGCCTGCGAACCTTGCCTGGGCGAAGGGGCAGATCTCGAAATACCCCGCGGGCCGTCAGGCCAGCGCGATCATCCCGCTGCTGTGGCGGGCGCAGGAACAGGAAGGCTGGCTGACCCGCCCGGCGATCGAACATGTCGCCGACATGCTGGGCATGGCCTATATCCGCGCGCTGGAAGTGGCGACCTTCTACTTCATGTTCCAGCTGCAACCCGTTGGTTCGGTGGCGCATATCCAGATATGCGGAACCACCTCCTGCATGATCTGCGGGGCCGAGGATCTGATCCGGATCTGCCGCGAACGCATTTCGCCCTCGCCGCTGACGCTGTCCGCGGACGGCAAGTTCAGCTGGGAAGAGGTGGAATGCCTGGGCGCCTGCGCCAACGCGCCGATGGCCCAGATCGGCAAGGATTATTACGAAGACCTGACGCCGGAGAAGCTGCTTGCGCTTCTGGATGACATGGCGGCGGGCAAGCGCCCCGTGCCGGGGCCGCAGAACGGCCGCTATGCGTCAGAGCCGCTGAACGGCCTGACCGCGCTGAAGGAATTCGAAAGCGGTCGCACGCAATACAACGCCAGCGTCCAGCGTCAGATGGATATTGGTGACGGCCTGAAGCGCATCGACGGCACCGAAGTGCCGCTGCTGACGCCCTGGCTGGAAAAGGCCGCGCCGCAGCCCGCCGCCGCGGATTCGCCCCGCGAACCGGTTCCGGCGCAGGGAATTCCGGTCGATGCGACCGGCGTGGCGGTCCAGCAGGCCCCGGTGGTGTCACCCGGTCGGCCCGAGAAACGCGACATGGAAGGCAATGCGACTGCTCCGGGCGGAACGGCAGAGGCCGAGCCCGGCGCGCCGGTGGCGAACGACGCCCCGGTGATGCGCCAGCCTCAGTCGCTGGCCGCCCCGCGCGGTGGCCAGGCGGATGACCTGAAGGTCATCGACGGTATCGGCCCGAAGATCGAGGCGATGCTGCACGCGATGGGGTTTTATCACTTCGACCAGCTGGCCAACTGGACGGCCGAGGAAATCGCCTGGGTGGATGCCCAGCTGACGGCCTTCAAGGGCCGCATGATCCGGGAAAAATGGGTGGAACAGGCCCGGGAACGTCTGAAGGGCAAATAGGAAACCGTCCCGCCGGACGGATCGGCGGGGTGCTTGGGGACGACAGATGACGCATGACGCACATCCTGCCTGCCGCCGCAATTGCTGGCTGACCGCCGCCTTGACCGGGCTGGCGGTGGCTGCGTTCACCCGTCTTGTCAGCCATGCCGAGGTTCCGGTGGCGCTGTTTCTGGGCGGTCTGGTCGGGGTGGGACTGGGCGGTTTCCTGCGTTGGGCATTCTGTGCGGGCCGGATTGCCTATGTGACGCCGGCGCCGTTGGCGCCCGTGCCGCCCTTTATTCCGATGACCTTGCCAACGCCTTACGCCGCGCCCTTGGCCCCGGTGCCGCAGCCGGACGCCGCCGCGCAGCCCGCGGCGCAGATCGAAATGCCGGCCTCCTCCGCGCCGATCATGATCGCAACGCCCCCCGCGTTGCCTGTCGGGGCGGTCCCCGAAGAAACGGTCGAGGACGACAAGTCCGGGAAGGCCCCGGCGCGTCCGATCCGGTCCGGCCCTTTCGCACCGCTCGATACGCATCCCGACGAGGAAGCCGCTGCGTCCACCCGCCGCGCGGCCAGGGCCCGGCCGACCGTTTCGACTGAAAAACCTGCCCGCCCATCCAGGGCGCGGACGTCCGCAACCGGGGCCGGTGCGTCCGCAACCGAGCGGCCGGCGGCAAAGCCCAGGACGTCGGATCGCCGGGCGGAAACGAAGCCGGCTGCCGCATTGCCGCCGCGCGCCTCGGGGCTGGATTTTGCCGTCAACCGCTCGAAGGTTGCCGGACCGGTTGGCGCCGCGCCCGAGATGCTGGCCGCACCCAGGGACGGCCGCGCTGATGACCTGAAGGAAATCCGCGGCATCGGCCCGGTGATCGAAACCTTGCTGAACCAGTTGGGTTTCTGGCACTTTGACCAGATCGCCAGCTGGAAGGCGCGCGACATCGCCTATGTCGATGAACGGCTGGTAGGTTTTCACGGTCGGATCAGTCGTGACGAATGGGTTCGCCAGGCGCAGGTGCTGGCGGCGGGCGGCACCACGGAACACGCGCGCGCCGTGCGGCGCAAGGGCGGATCGACATGAGCGGGGCAAGACCCGACAAGGCGCCATCGGCCGATCTGGCCGGGCAGGGGCGGTTGGTCGCGATGGTGATCGCGGCGGCCGCCGTGCTGTGGATGGCGGGAACATGGCTGGTCGAGCAGCAGGGATGGGATCCGTCCTATCTGCTGCTGCTGGATCTGGCGGCAATCGCGGCGTTCGTCTGGGCGCTGATCGTGACCTGGGGCATCTGGCGGCGGCAAAACGCCAGATCCAAGGGCGGAAACTGAGGACCGAATGATGCTGAACGACCAGGACCGGATCTTTACCAACATCTACGGGATGCATGACCGCAGCCTAGCGGGCGCACGCAGGCGGGGGCATTGGGACGGCACCAAGGATCTGCTGGCCTTGGGCCGTGACAAGATTATCGACGTGGTCAAGGGCTCGGGCCTGCGCGGCCGCGGCGGCGCTGGCTTCCCGACCGGCATGAAATGGTCCTTCATGCCCAAGCAATCGGATGGCCGCCCGTCCTATCTGGTGATCAACGCCGACGAATCCGAACCCGGCACCTGCAAGGACCGCGAAATCATGCGCCACGACCCGCACACGCTGGTCGAAGGTGCCCTGATCGCATCCTTCGCGATGGGGGCCAACAACTGCTACATCTACATCCGTGGCGAATACATCCGCGAACGCGAGGCGCTGCAGGCCGCCATTGACGAGGCCTATGACGCCGGGCTGATCGGCAAGAATGCCTGCGGGTCCGGCTTCGACTTTGACCTTTACCTGCACCACGGCGCGGGCGCCTACATCTGTGGTGAGGAAACTGCGCTTCTGGAAAGCCTTGAAGGCAAGAAGGGCATGCCGCGGATGAAGCCGCCGTTCCCGGCGGGATCTGGCCTATATGGTTGCCCGACCACGGTGAACAACGTCGAATCCATTGCCGTCGTCCCTACGATCCTGCGCCGCGGCGGTGAATGGTTCGCAAGCTTCGGTCGCCCCAACAACGCGGGCGTGAAGCTGTTCGGCATGTCGGGCCATGTGAACACACCCTGCGTCGTCGAGGAATCGATGTCGATCTCGATGAAGGAACTGATCGAAAAGCACGGTGGCGGCGTTCGCGGCGGCTGGAAAAACCTCAAGGCCGTGATCCCCGGGGGGGCGTCCTGCCCGGTGCTGCCGGCGCATCTGTGCGAAGACGCGATCATGGATTACGACGGGATGCGCGGGCTGCAATCGTCCTTCGGGACCGCCTGCCTGATCGTGATGGATCAGTCGACCGACATCATCAAGGCGATCTGGCGCCTTTCGAAGTTCTTCAAGCACGAAAGCTGCGGCCAGTGCACGCCTTGCCGTGAAGGCACCGGCTGGATGATGCGCGTCATGGACCGGCTTGTCCGCGGCGAGGCCGAGGTCGAGGAAATCGACATGCTGCTGTCGGTGACGAAGCAGGTCGAAGGCCACACGATCTGCGCCTTGGGCGATGCGGCCGCCTGGCCGATCCAGGGCCTGATCCGTCACTACCGCGAGGAAATCGAGGACCGCATCAAGGCGAAGCGCAAGGGCCGCATGGGCGCCCTGGCGGCGGAGTAACCCGGGGTGAGAGGCAACCCGCTGACAGGACCGGCCGTTATTGCCTATCGGGCAGGCGGCAACCCATCTTCCGGGGGGATTGCCTCCAGGAAAGGAACTGTCATGCCTGCCGTCTTCAGCCGCACTGCCCTGCGGCCCCTTGCGCTTGCCCTGGCCCTGTCGGGCAGCGTCGCCGCGGCGGCCACGGCGCAGGCCCTGCCGCCCCTGCCGCAGAACAGCTATGTGACCGACCGTCTGGTCGCCGCGCGAGTGGCCGACCGGATCCGGCGCACCTGCCCGTCGATCTCGGCGCGGCTGATCTACGCCTTTTCACAGGCGCGGGCGTTGAAGAACTATGCCCTCAAACAGGGCTACAGCGAGGATCAGATCGAAGCCTTTCTTCATGACAAGGCCGAGAAGCGCAAGATCTACGCCACCGCCGAGAAATACCTGGCCGACAACGGCGCCACCCCCGGCAATGTCGAGGGCTTCTGCGCGTTGGGGCGGAAGGAAATCGAGAACGGGACGATCGCGGGATCGCTGATCTACGCGAACTGAAAGAACAAGGGGCTTGCCCGCTGGCGGCCCGGCACGTGAAGGACGAAAGCATGGCCGATCTGCGCAAGATCCTCATCGACGACATCGAGGTGGACGTCGATCCCAACCTGACCCTCCTTCAGGCCTGCGAACAGGCCGGGATCGAAGTGCCGCGCTTCTGCTACCACGAACGCCTGTCGATCGCGGGCAACTGCCGGATGTGCCTGGTCGAGGTGGTGGGCGGCCCCCCGAAGCCGACGGCGTCCTGCGCCATGCAGATCAAGGACTTGCGCCCCGGTCCGAATGGCGAACCTTCGGTCATCAAGACGAACAGCCCGATGGTCAAGAAGGCCCGCGAAGGGGTGATGGAATTCCTGCTGATCAACCATCCGCTGGACTGTCCGATCTGCGACCAGGGCGGCGAATGCGACCTGCAGGACCAGGCCATGGCCTATGGCGTCGATTTCAGCCGCTACCGCGAACCGAAGCGCGCCACCGAGGATCTGAACCTTGGGCCGCTGGTCGAAACGCACATGACGCGCTGCATCAGCTGCACGCGCTGCGTGCGCTTCACCACCGAAGTGGCGGGTATCACCCAGATGGGCCAGACCGGCCGCGGCGAGGACAGCGAGATCACGACCTATCTGGCCGGAACGCTTGATTCGAACCTGCAGGGCAACATCATCGACCTTTGCCCGGTCGGTGCGCTGGTGTCTAAGCCCTATGCCTTTACCGCCCGCCCCTGGGAACTGACCAAGACCGAAACGGTCGACGTCATGGATGCGATGGGATCGTCGATCCGCGTCGATACCAAGGGGCGCGAAGTCATGCGGATCCTGCCGCGCAACCATGACGGCGTGAACGAAGAATGGATCAGCGACAAGACCCGCTTTGTCTGGGACGGTTTGCGGCGTCAGCGGCTGGACACGCCCTACATACGGGAAAACGGCAAGCTGCGCAAAGCGACCTGGGACGAGGCGCTATCGGCCGCCGCCGTCGCGATGCGGGGCCGCAAGGTGGCCGGTCTGGTCGGCGATCTGGCGCCTGTGGAAGCCGCCTTTGCACTGAAGGCGCTGGTCGAAGGGCTGGGCGGCAAGGTCGAATGCCGCACCGATGGCGCGCGCCTGCCGGAAGGCAATCGCGCCGGTTACGCCGGTACGGCCCGCATCGCCGACATCGACTCGGCCCGCGCCGTGGTGCTGGTCGGAACCGATCCGCGGAATGAGGCGCCGGTGCTGAACGCCCGCATCCGCAAGGCCTGGACGAAGGGCGCCACGGTCACGCTGATCGGGCGTGCCGCCGACCTGACCTATGACTACACCCACGCCGGCACCGGGCGGGACGATCTGGTAGCCTTTGCGGGCGGCGACCTTTCGGCCCTGCGCGACAAGGGCGCGGTTTTCGTCGTCGGGATGGCGGCGCTGACCGAAGCCGATGGTGCCGCCGTGCTGGCGCAGGTGTTCAAAGCCGCGGAAGCCGCAGGCGGCAAGGTGCTGATCCTGCATGGCGCGGCCAGCCGCGTCGGTGCGATGGATGTGGGCGCGGTCACGCCGGGCGGTCTCTCGGCCGCAATCGACGGGGCCGAGGTGATCTACAACCTGGGCGCGGACGAAATCGACATCGCTGCCGGGCCGGTGGTGATCTACCAGGGCAGCCACGGCGACCGGGGCGCGCATCGGGCTGACATCATCCTGCCGGGCGCCGCCTGGACCGAGGAGAACGGCCTTTTCGTTAACCTGGAAGGCCGCCCGCAACTGGCGTTCCGCGCCGGTTTCGCGCCGGGTCAGGCGAAGGAAAACTGGGCGATCCTGCGCGCGCTGTCTGGGGCGCTCGGTCAGCCTCAACCCTGGGACAGCCTGGCGGCGCTGCGCCGCGCGCTGGTCGAGGCGCATCCGCATCTGGCGGCGATCAACAGCGTCCCGGCCAACAGCCTGAGCCAGCCCCTGACGACCGACGCCCCGGCGCATGTCGCTTTCCGCACCGCGGTGCGCGACTTCTACCTGACCAATCCGATTGCCCGTGCCTCCAGCCTGATGGGCGAGCTGTCGGCGCTGGCGGCGCGGCGGGCCAACAAGGCGATGGCGGCGGAATGACACCGGCGCCGGTCCTTCCGACGGCGGCGGCGGCCTGTGCCGGCCTTATGGCCAGCCTGTCCGCCTGCGCGCCGCAGGTCCGGGACACGGCCGTTGTCGTGCCGCCGCACGCACCCGCCGACTATCTGGGCGCAAGTGTCGCGGCGCTTGACGGCGATCTGCTTCAGGTGCGCGCCGCCATGCGGAAGGTGCGGGCACCCGATGAGATCGACGCCTACACGGCCTGCGTCGCGGCGGGTCATGCGCGCCACAATGACTATGGATTCCTGCGCCATGTGCGCACGAATATTGACGAAAAGGGTGGTATCTGGCGCGCGGATGCTGTTTACACCGTCTCGCCGACGCTGCCCCGGGGACAGATGACGATCGACGCGCAAGTGACGGTCGACCAATGCGCCGAAGACGGCGTACCGACGCAGTAAGGGCAGGGCGGTCTGAGGGACGAAGACATGGCTGAATTTCTGGCAACACCTTTTGGCACATTCCTGCTGATCATGCTTCAGGCGCTGGGGATCATCGCGTTCGTGATGCTCTCGCTGCTGTTTCTGGTCTACGGTGACCGCAAGATCTGGGCCGCGGTCCAGATGCGCCGCGGTCCGAACGTGGTGGGGCCCTGGGGCCTGCTGCAATCGGTGGCCGATGCGCTGAAATACATCGTCAAGGAAATCGTCGTCCCGGCCGGTTCGGACAAGTTCGTCTTCTTCCTGGCCCCCATGCTCAGCTTCGTGCTGGCAATCCTGGCCTGGGCCGTGATCCCCTTCGACCAGGGCTGGGTGCTGGCCGACATCAACGTGGCCATCCTGTTCGTCTTCGCGATCTCCTCGCTTGAGGTGTACGGCGTCATCATGGGCGGCTGGGCCTCGAACTCGAAATATCCGTTCCTCGGCTCGCTGCGGTCGGCGGCACAGATGATCTCGTACGAGGTGTCGTTGGGCCTGATCATCATCGGCATCATCATTTCGACCGGGTCGATGAACTTCTCGGCGATTGTCGCGGCGCAGGATGGGGCTTACGGCCTTTTCAACTGGTACTGGCTGCCGCACCTGCCGATGGTGGTGCTGTTCTTCGTCTCGGCGCTGGCCGAAACCAACCGCCCGCCCTTCGACCTGCCGGAAGCGGAATCGGAACTGGTCGCGGGCTTCATGGTCGAATATTCGTCCACGCCTTACCTTCTGTTCATGGCCGGCGAATACATTGCCATCTTCCTGATGTGCGCGCTGATCTCGCTCTTGTTCTTCGGCGGCTGGCTGTCGCCCATTCCGGGGCTGGCGGACGGCTGGTGGTGGATGGTCGCCAAGATGTGGGTGTTCTTCTTCATGTTCGCCATGGTGAAGGCCATCGTCCCGCGCTACCGCTACGACCAGTTGATGCGGATCGGCTGGAAGGTGTTCCTGCCGATGTCGCTGGCCTGGGTCGTGATCGTGGCCTTCCTGGCGAAGTATCAAGTTCTGGATGGCGCCTGGGCGCGCTGGACCGTGGGGGGCTGATCCATGGCAAACATCGACTATGGCCGGGCGGCGAAGTATTTCCTGCTGTGGGATTTCATCAAGGGCTTCGGCATCGGGATGCGCTATTTCTTCGCGCCCAAGGCCACCCTGAACTACCCGCACGAAAAGGGTCCGCTGAGCCCACGCTTCCGCGGTGAACATGCGCTGCGCCGCTACCCGAACGGCGAGGAACGCTGCATCGCCTGCAAGCTGTGCGAAGCGATCTGCCCGGCGCAGGCGATCACCATCGATGCCGAACCCCGCGACGATGGCAGCCGCCGCACCACGCGTTATGACATCGACATGACGAAGTGCATCTACTGCGGCTTCTGCCAGGAAGCCTGCCCGGTGGATGCCATCGTCGAAGGCCCGAACTTCGAATTCGCGACCGAAACCCGCGAAGAGCTGTTCTACGACAAGGCCAAGCTTCTGGACAACGGTGCCCGCTGGGAAGCCGAGATCGCCCGCAACCTCGAACTGGATGCGCCCTACAGATGACGACGCAATTCCAGAAGATGTTCGCGCAGATGCTGGAGCAGGGCCACGAAATGGCTCGCGCCTTCAACCCGGCGCTGGAAACCTTCTCGCTCAAGGGGTTCGAGAAGATGATGCCCACCATGTCCAAGGACATGATGGAAATGTGGTTCGGCCGGACCTTCAACCGCGAAGGTCTGGACGCCAAGACCCGGCTTCTTGTGACCATCGCCGCCCTGACTGTTCTTGGCGCACAGGCCGAGCCGCAGATGCGGCTGACCATCCGCCATGCCGTCGAGGCGGGCGCGTCCCAGCGCGAGATCGCGGAAGTCATCTATCAGATGAGCATTTTCGGCGGCCTGCCCGCCATGACCAAGGCGCTGGAAATCGCCCAGAGCGTGTTCAGTGAAATGGAGGACAAGGCATGACCGTCTTTGCATTCGCCTTTTATCTGTTCGCCATTTCAGCGGTCGTCGCGGCGCTGATGGTCGTGGTGGCGCGCAACCCGGTGCATTCGGTGCTGTGGCTGATCCTGACCTTCCTGTCGGCGTCCGGGCTTTTCGTGCTGATGGGCGCGGAATTCGTCGCCATGCTCTTGATGATCGTCTACGTCGGTGCGGTCGCGGTGCTGTTCCTGTTCGTGGTCATGATGCTGGACGTCGATTTCGCCCAGCTGAAGGGCGAAATGGCGCGCTACATGCCGCTGGGCCTGCTGATCGGCGTCGTGATCCTGATGCAGATCGCCTTTGTCGTCGGGGCCTGGCAACCGTCCGAGGCCGCCGCCGGTCTGCGTGTCGCCGTGACGCCCGAAGGTCTGTCCAATACCGAGGCACTGGGCCACCTGATCTATGACCGTTACATCGTTCTGTTCCAACTTGCGGGGCTCGTGCTGCTGGTTGCGATGATCGGTGCCATCGTCCTGACGCTGCGCCACCGCAAGGACATCAAGCGCCAGAACGTTCTGGCGCAGATGTGGCGCGATCCGGCCAAGGCGCTGGAACTGCACGATGTGAAACCGGGGCAGGGCCTCTGACCCTGCTTTCCGCGCGCCTTTGCGCGGCATGACATGAAGGGACGGCCCCGCGGACGGGGCCGGCCGATCCAGGGCCCCGGACGCCGGGGCGCGACTGCGACAAAAGACGGGCAAAGCCCCGGGGGACGGACGAATGATCGGACTGACACATTACCTTGGCGTTGCCGCCGCGCTGTTCGTGATCGGCATCTTCGGCATCTTCCTCAACCGGAAGAACGTGATCGTCATCCTGATGTCGATCGAACTGATCCTCCTGTCGGTCAACGTCAACTTCGTCGCCTTCTCGGCGCACCTGCATGACCTGGTGGGTCAGGTGTTCACGATGTTCGTGCTGACGGTTGCGGCGGCCGAGGCGGCGATCGGGCTTGCGATCCTGGTCTGCTTCTTCCGCAACCGCGGAACGATCGGCGTCGAAGACGTCAACGTGATGAAAGGGTAAGGGCAGATGGAAAAGGTTATCCTCTTTGCCCCGCTGGTCGGTGCGCTGATCGGTGGCTTCGGCTGGCGCATGATCGGTGAGAAGGGGGCGCAGGTCGTGACGACCGCGCTTCTGTTCCTGGCCTGCGCCCTGTCCTGGAACGTGTTCCTGACCTTCGACGGTCAGACCCAGCACATCCAGCTCCTGGACTGGATCCAGTCCGGCACCTTCCAGACCGACTGGTCGATCCGGCTGGACCGGCTGACGGCGATCATGCTGATCGTGGTCACTTCGGTTTCGGCGCTGGTGCACCTGTATTCCTGGGGCTACATGGCCCATGATGACAACTGGGCGCATGGCGAACATTACAAGGCCCGGTTCTTCGCCTATCTGTCCTTCTTCACCTTCGCCATGCTGATGCTGGTGACGGCGGACAACCTGGGGCAGATGTTCTTTGGCTGGGAAGGGGTGGGCGTCGCCTCGTATCTGCTGATCGGTTTCTACTACCGCAAACCGTCGGCCAACGCCGCCGCGATCAAGGCCTTCGTCGTCAACCGCGTCGGCGACTTCGGCTTCCTTCTGGGGATCTTCGGGCTTTACTACCTGACGGATTCGATCCGAATGGATGATGTCTTCGCCGCCGCGCCGGATCTTGCGAAGACCAACCTTACCTTCCTCTGGACCGACTGGAATGCCGCCAACCTGCTGGCCTTCCTGCTGTTCGTCGGCGCGATGGGGAAATCGGCGCAGCTGTTCCTGCACACCTGGCTTCCCGATGCGATGGAAGGCCCGACCCCGGTTTCGGCCCTGATCCACGCCGCGACGATGGTCACCGCCGGTGTGTTCCTGGTCTGCCGGATGTCGCCGCTGTTCGAATATGCGCCGGAAACCAAGACCTTCATCCTGTATATCGGCGGGGCTACGGCTTTCTTCGCGGCGACCGTCGGTCTGGTGCAGAACGACATCAAACGCGTCATCGCCTATTCTACCTGTTCGCAGCTGGGCTACATGTTCGTTGCCGCCGGTTCCGGCATCTATGGCGCGGCGATGTTCCACCTGTTCACGCATGCCTTCTTCAAGGCGATGCTGTTCCTTGGCGCCGGTTCGGTCATTCATGCGATGCACCATGAACAGGACATGCGCAACTATGGCGCGCTGCGGAAGAAGATCCCGCTGACCTTCTGGGCGATGATGATCGGCACGCTGGCCATCACCGGCGTCGGCATCCCTCTGACCGAGTTCGGCTTCGCGGGCTTCCTGTCGAAGGACGCGGTGATCGAAAGCGCCTGGGGCAGTGGTAATGGCTTTGCCTTCTGGGCGCTGGTCATCGCTGCGGGGATGACATCGTTCTATTCCTGGCGTCTGATCTTCATGACCTTCTATGGCGAAGCCCGCTGGGGCCACGGCCACGGTCATGATGAGCATGCCCACCATGACGACCATGACCACGGCCACGGCCACGGCCATGCGCATGAGCCGCATGAAAGCCCGGCGACCATGACGATCCCGCTTGGCCTTCTGGCCATTGGCTCGATCTTCGCCGGGATGATCTGGTATGGAAGCTTCTTCGGCGACCACGAGAAGATGGTGAAGTTCTTCGCCATGCCGGAACATGCCGCGGTCGAAGCGGCGCCTGCCGCCGATGCAACGGCGACGCCGGCTGCCACGACCGAAGCCGCGCCGGCCGCTGCCGCACCCGAGGCTCATGCCGCGCCGGCCCACGGTGCGCCGCAGGGGGCGATCTACATGTCGGCCGAGTCCGAGGCCGTTCTGGACGCTGCGCACCACGCGCCGGTCTGGGTCAAGGTGTCGCCCTTCATCGCGATGGTGGTCGGGTTCCTGCTGTCCTTCCTCTTCTACATCGTGAACCCGTCGCTTCCGCGTCGCCTGGCCGCAAACCAGCCGATCCTCTATCAGTTCCTCCTCAACAAGTGGTACTTCGACGAGGTCTATGACGCGATCTTCGTCCGTCCGGCCAAATGGCTTGGCAACCTCTTGTGGAAGCGCGGCGATGGCGATGTCATCGACGGCACCATCAACGGGGTTTCGATGGGGGTCATTCCTTTCTTCACACGCCTCGCCGGGCGGATGCAGTCCGGCTACCTGTTCCACTATGCCTTCGCCATGGTCATCGGCATCGCTGTCCTGCTGACCTGGATGACGCTCTCGGGGGGCGCGCACTAAATGGCACACCTGCTTTCGATCATCACCTTCCTGCCCCTCGTCGCGGCGGCCATTCTGGCGCTGTTCCTGCGGGGCGACAGCCCCGCGGCGCAGCGCAACGCCAAGTGGTTCGCGCTGGCCGTCACGTTCGCGACCTTCGTCCTGTCGATCCCGCTTCTGACCGACTTCGATCCCGCCAAGGGGTTCCAGTTCGTCGAGGACGCAAGCTGGATCATGGGCCTGCGCTACAAGATGGGCGTCGACGGCATTTCGGTTCTGTTCGTGATGCTGACCACTTTCCTCATGCCGCTGGTGATCTGGTCAGCGTGGGAGGTCGACAAGCGTGTCAAGGAATACATGATCGCCTTCCTGGCGCTCGAAGGGCTGATGATCGGCGTGTTCACCGCGCTGGACCTGGTGCTGTTCTACCTGTTCTTCGAAGCCGGCCTGATCCCGATGTTCCTGATCATCGGCATCTGGGGCGGCAAGGACCGGATCTACGCCTCGTTCAAGTTCTTCCTCTACACCTTCCTCGGCTCGGTCCTGATGCTGGTTGCAATGATCGTGATGTACCGCGACGCGGGTACCACCGACATTCCGACTCTGATGACCCATACCTTCGCGTCCGACACGATCAGCCTCTGGGGCTTCCGGATCGTTGGCGGCGTGCAGACGCTGCTGTGGTTTGCCTTCTTCGCCAGCTTCGCGGTGAAGATGCCGATGTGGCCGGTCCACACCTGGTTGCCCGATGCGCACGTTCAGGCGCCCACGGCAGGGTCGGTCGTGCTGGCGGCAATCCTTCTGAAGATGGGTGGCTACGGCTTCCTTCGCTTCAGCCTGCCGATGTTCCCGGTCGCGTCCGACCTGCTGCAACCGCTGATCTTCTGGCTGTCGGCCATCGCCGTCGTCTACACCAGCCTTGTCGCCCTGGCGCAGTCGGACATGAAGAAGCTGATCGCCTATTCCTCGGTCGCGCACATGGGCTACGTCACCATGGGCATCTTCACCTTCAACCAGCAGGGCCTTGACGGCGCGATCTTCCAGATGCTGAGCCACGGCTTTGTGTCCGGCGCGCTTTTCCTTTGCGTCGGCGTCATCTACGACCGGATGCACACACGGGAAATCGATGCCTACGGCGGCCTGGTGAACCGGATGCCGGCCTATGCGCTGATCTTCATGTTCTTTACCATGGCTAACGTCGGCCTGCCCGGCACCTCTGGCTTCGTCGGTGAATTCCTGACGCTGGTCGGGGTCTTCCAGGTCAACACCTGGGTGGCGTTCGTGGCGGCGACGGGCGTCATCCTGTCGGCGGCCTATGCGCTTTGGCTCTATCGCCGGGTGGTCTTTGGCCAGCTGGTGAAAGAGGCGCTGCGCACGATTTCCGACATGACGTCCCGTGAAAAGGCGATCTTTGCGCCGCTCGTCGTCATGACCCTACTGCTGGGCGTCTACCCGAGCCTCGTGACCGACATCACCGGCCCGACCGTTGCCCAGTTGAACGAACACGTCAAGGCCGCCCTGCCGCAGACCGATGCGGCCGTCGCGACTGCCACGCACTAAAGGACCGATGCGATGACTTCCGTGGATCTTTCCGCCGTTCTTCCCGAAGTGGTGCTGGCCCTTTACGCCATGGCGGCGCTTCTGCTCGCGGTCTATACCGGCAAGGACCGGATGTCCGGCTTCATCACCTGGGTCACCGTCGCTGTCCTGGTTGCGATCGCCGCCTGGATCGGCCTCGCCCCGCACGAGGATCTGAACGCCTTTGGCGGCATGATTCAAGCCGACGCCTTCACCCGCTTTGCCAAGGTGACGGTGCTCTTGGGGGCGGCGTCGGTGCTGGCGATCGGCTATGGCTGGATGCAGCGGCAGAACATCAACCGGTTCGAATATCCGGTTCTGGTCGCACTTTCGGTGATCGGGATGATGGTCATGGTCTCCGCCGGTGACCTGATGACGCTGTATATGGGGCTCGAACTTCAGTCGCTGGCGCTTTATGTCCTGGCCTCGCTGCGCCGTGACAGCGTTGTCTCAACGGAAGCCGGTCTGAAATACTTCGTGCTGGGCTCGCTCAGCTCCGGCATCCTGCTTTACGGCGCCTCGCTGGTTTATGGCTTTGCCGGTACGACCAGCTTCTCGGGCATCCTCAGCACCATCGAAGGCGGTCACGTCACGGTTGGCGTGCTGTTCGGTCTGGTCTTCATTCTTGTGGGTCTCGGCTTCAAGGTCTCGGCCGTGCCCTTCCACATGTGGACGCCCGACGTCTACGAAGGCTCTCCCACGCCCGTGACGGCCTTCTTCGCCACCGCGCCGAAGGTTGCTGCCATCGCCCTGATCGCCCGCGTCACCAACGACGCGTTCGGGGGCGCGCGCGCGGACTGGACGCAGGTGATCGCGGCGCTCTCCGTCCTGTCGATGTTCCTCGGTGCCGTCGCGGGCATCGCGCAGCGCGATCTGAAGCGCCTGATGGCCTATTCCTCGATCTCGCACATGGGCTTCGCGCTGGTCGGCCTTGCCGCCGGAACCGCGGTGGGCGTGCAGGCGATGCTGATCTACATGGCGATCTACGTCACCATGAACGTCGGCACCTTCGCCTTCATCCTGTCGATGGAGCGCGACGGCAAGGCGGTGTCCGACATCCCGAGCCTGCACCTTTACGCACGGGCCGAACCGCTCAAGGCGCTGGCGATGCTGGTCCTTCTGTTCAGCCTTGCGGGTTTGCCGCCGATGCTGGGTTTCTTCGCCAAGTTCGCGGTGCTGAAGGCGGCAGTGGATGCCCAGATGGGCTGGCTGGCGGTGCTGGGTGTCATTGCTTCCGTCATCGGCGCCTTCTACTACCTGCGCATCGTCTACTACATGTACTTCGGCCAGGAAGGCGCGGTGCTTACCACCCGCATGACCGCGCCGCAGTGGCTCATGCTGGTGGGCTCGGCCGTGGTGATGGTGCTGGGCGTGGTCAACCTGTTCGGGATCGAAGGGGCCGCGACGGCTGCGGCCGAAGTTCTTGTCCGCTGATCTTGACCCTTGGCCCGAGGGCGTGGCGCGCCACGTCCTGGTCGAGGTTGACAGCACCAATTCAGAAGCCGCGCGTCTGGCGAAGGCGGGGCTTCGTCAGCCAACCTGGATCATGGCCCGCCGTCAGACGGCTGCGCGCGGACGCCGGGGCAGGGCTTGGGTGTCCCCCGACGGCAACTTTGCCGCAACGCTGGTTTTCCGACCCAACAGTGGCCCCGTCGCAGCGGCGCAACGCAGTTTCGTCGCCGCGCTGGCGCTTGCAGATGCGCTTGGCGCCGTGTGCGGACCCAGCGTGTCGCTGTCGCTGAAATGGCCGAACGACGTGCTCCTGAATGGTGGCAAGGTCGCGGGGATCCTTCTTGAAAGCCTGGGGGCGGGCGGGTCGATAGACCATCTTGCCATTGGATTTGGGGTCAATCTCGCGGCCGCTCCGCCTGCCGATCTGGTCGAACCCGGCGCCGTGACGCCGGTCTCTGTCATGGGGGAAACCGGGCTTTCCGTATCGCCGGATGATTTCCTCACGCAACTTGCCATCGCCATCGTCCGACGCGAGGCGCAGATGGCCACCTTTGGTTTTGCACCGATCCGGAGCGCCTGGCTTGCGGGCGCGGCGCGGCTTGGCCAGCCGATCACCGCCCGTACCGGAACCGAGTCAATCACCGGCACGTTTGACGGTCTGGCCGAAGATGGATCGCTGATCCTGACCACGCCACAGGGCCCCCGCACCATTCCCGCCGCAGACATCTATTTCTGATCAGGTTCCGCCATGCTGCTTTGCATCGATACCGGCAATACCAATACCGTTTTCTCTGTCTGGGATGGCAGTCGGTTCCTCTGTACCTTCCGGATCTCGACCGCGCACCAGACAACCGCGGATGAATATTACGTCTGGTTCTCGACTCTGATGGAACATCACAAGCTGCCGGTGAAGATCGACGCCGCGATCATCTCGTCAACCGTGCCGCGCGTGGTCTTCAACCTGCGTGTGTTGTGCAACCGATACTTCGACTGCCGTCCGCTGGTGGTGGGGCGGCCCGACTGCCTGCTGCCGGTTGCGCCGCGCGTCGACGCCGGAACCACCGTCGGCCCCGACCGGCTGGTCAATACGGTGGCGGGTTTCGATCGGCATGGCGGTGACCTGATCGTGGTCGACTTCGGGACGGCCACCACCTTCGACGTGGTCGACACCGATGGGGCCTATATCGGCGGGGCCATCGCGCCGGGGGTCAACCTCAGCCTCGAAGCGCTGCACAATGCCGCCGCGGCCTTGCCCCATGTCGACGTGACCATGCCCGCCAGCGCCATCGGGCGCAACACCGTGGCCTGCATGCAGTCGGGGGTTTTCTGGGGCTACATCGGCCTGGTCGAAGGCATCGTGCGCCAGATCCGGCTGGAGCGTGACCGCCCGATGCGGGTGATCGCCACCGGCGGCCTGGCGTCGCTGTTCGGTCAGGGATTTTCACTTTTCGAAAGCATTGAGGACGATCTGACTATGCATGGCCTCGTCCTTATTCACAATTACAACAAAGAGCAGGGCAACACATGAGCGCGGAACGTCTGATCTATCTTCCCCTCGGCGGCGCCGGTGAAATCGGCATGAACTGTTACGTCTATGGCCACGGCGCCCCCGGACAGGAGCGGCTGATCGTCGTTGATCTGGGCGTGGCATTCTCGGACATGGACACGTCGCCCGGGGTTGACCTGATCATGCCCGACATCTCGTGGCTGGTCGAAAACCGGGACCGGATCGAGGCGATCTTCATCACCCACGCGCACGAAGACCATGTGGGCGCCGTGGGGCACCTGTGGTCGCGGCTGCGGGTGCCGGTTTACGCCCGGCCCTTCACTGCACTGATCGCGAAGATGAAGCTGGAAGACGCGGGGCAACCGACCGACCAGCTGCGCGTCGTCGGACCGCGCCCGGCCGTGACCGAGGTGGGCCCCTTCCGGGTGCAATATGTGCCCGTCAGCCATTCGATCCCGGAAAGTTCGGCCCTGGTCATCGACACGGCCGCGGGCCGGATCGTGCACACGGCCGACTTCAAGCTGGATGGCAGTCCGGTGGTGGGGGAGCCGTTCAACGCCCAGGAATGGCACACGATCGCCAAGGAGTCGGGGCCCATCAAGGCGCTGGCCTGCGATTCAACCAACGTCTTTTCCCCCTTGCCCGGCCGGTCCGAGGCCACGCTGGCCGAGCCGATCCGCGCGCTGGTGGCGGGGCATGAAGGCATGGTCGTCGCCACCACCTTCGCTTCGAACGTTGCGCGGCTGAAGACACTGGCCGAGGCCGGCAAGGCTGCGGGACGTTCCGTCTGCCTGATGGGGCGCGCCATGCGCAAGATGCTGACGGCGGCACAGGAAAGCGGGGTGCTGACCGATTTTCCGGCCGTCCTGTCCCCGGAAGAGGCGAGCGATGTGCCCCGCGATCACCTGATGCTGATCGTTACCGGCAGCCAGGGCGAACGCCGCGCAGCCGCCGCTCAGCTGGCGCGCGGCAAGTATCTGGGGGTCGAGATGAAGGAGGGCGACATGTTCCTGTTCTCCTCGAAGACGATCCCGGGAAACGAGCGGGACGTTCTGAAGATCTGGAACGCTCTGTCGGAGAAGGGGGTCGAGGTGGTGGATGACCACGGCGGGCTGTACCACGTCTCGGGCCACGCGAACCGACCGGATCTGGAAGCGATCCATGACCTGATGCGCCCCCAGATCCTGCTGCCGATGCATGGCGAACACCGCCACCTGCGCGAACATGCCTCGCTTGCGGCGCCGAAGGGCATCGCCTCGATCATCCCGACGAACGGGTTGATGGTCGACATCACGGGCGACCGTCCCGTCGTCGCGGGACATGTCGAGACGGGCCGGATCTATCTGGACGGCACGGTTCTGATCGGGGCGCTCGACGGCGTGGTGCGTGACCGGATCCGCATGGCGTTGAATGGTCTGGTCATGGTGACGGTGCTTCTGGACGAGGAAGACCGGCCGCTGGGCGATGCCTGGGTGGAAATGTCGGGCTTGGCCGAAACCGGCAAATCGGGGCGTCCGCTGGCCGACGAGATCGAGTCCGACCTGACCGAGTTCCTTGACCGCGCCGACAGCCGCACGCTGACCGATGACGACAAGCTGGAAGAGCAGCTGCGTCGGATCGCGCGTCAGGTGTCGATGGAAGAAGTCGGCAAGAAGCCCGAGGTGATCGTCGTGGTCAGCCGCCTGACGACCGAATAGGGCCTGGCGCCCCCTGCGCCATGAAAAAAGGGCCCCGCGGGGCCCTTTGTCATTCTTCGGTGTCGTCGTCGCCGGATGGCTTCAACGTGGGCAGTCCCCGCAGCAGGAAATCGGGAACGTGGTCGCCCATGCCGATCACCGGATGATCGCTGCGATCCTCGCGGCGGCCGGTGCGATGGCCGTCGCGGTCCCGGTGTCCGTCGCGCGACCCCTGCGTGCCGTCCCGGTGACTTTCGCGGCGGCTGTCCCGGCGGGAGTCGTCGCGCGGCGGGCGGCGGTCGTCGGAGCGTCCGGCACGGCGATGATCGTCGGATTGGGGGCTGCGTTCCGGCTGGGCGGGCGCTTCGGCAACCGCCGCGCCTTCGGCCAGGGCCTCCTCGAGCACCGGGGCCTCGGTTTCGGACCGGCGCGGCTTGCGGTGGTCGCTGTCGGACTTGCGGCCGCGTCCACGGCCCTTGCCCTTTTCGTCGTCGCGCGGGCGCGGGGCGCTTTGCGCGGCTTGCGACAGTTCGAAACCTTCGGGGAAGGGCGCGCGCGGGATCGGGTTCTTGATCAGCGCCTCGATCGCGTCGAGGTATTTCTGATCGGCCGGCGTGACGATGGTGATCGCCGTTCCCTTGCGGCCGGCGCGACCGGTACGGCCGATGCGGTGAACGTAATCCTCGGCGTGGCTCGGGATGTCGAAGTTGAACACATGGCTGACGGCCGGGATGTCCAGACCGCGGGCCGCGACGTCCGAGGCGACAAGGAACCGCAAGGTGCCTTCGCGGAAGTCGTCCAGCGTCTTGGTCCGCTGGCTTTGCTCCAGGTCGCCGTGGATCGGCGCGGCATCCAGCCCGTGCGCCTTCAGCGACTTGGCCAGGATATCGACTTCGGTCTTGCGGTTGCAGAACAGGATCGCGTTGGTGCAGGCATTGCCTTCGGCGCGGATGACGGCGCGCAACAACTCGCGCTTCTGCTTCGCCGTCTGGTCACGGCGCGTGGGGGCCAGCTCCAGCAGGCGCTGCTCGATGGTGTCCGACGTCGTGGCCTGACGCGCCACTTCGATGCGCGCGGGGGCGTGAAGGAAGGTGTTGGTGATCCGCTCGATCTCGGGCGCCATGGTGGCGGAAAAGAACAGGGTCTGGCGCGTGAAGGGCGTCAGTTGGAAGATCCGTTCGATGTCGGGGATGAAGCCCATGTCCAGCATCCGGTCGGCTTCGTCGACGACCATGATCTGCACGCCGGTCAGCAGAAGCTTGCCGCGTTCGAAATGATCCAGCAGTCGGCCCGGCGTGGCGATCAGCACGTCGACGCCGCGGTCGATCAGCTTGTCCTGTTCTCCAAAGCTGACCCCGCCGATCAGCAGCGCCTTGGTCAGCTTCGTGTGCTTGGCATAGATGTCGAAGTTCTCGGCTACCTGGGCGGCCAGTTCACGCGTCGGGCACAGGACCAGGCTGCGGGGCATCCGGGCGCGGGCACGGCCGCGGCCCAGAAGGGTGATCATCGGGAGCGTGAAGGATGCTGTCTTGCCGGTGCCAGTCTGGGCGATGCCCAACACGTCCTTGCCTTCCAGCGCGGGCGGAATCGCCCCTGCCTGGATCGGAGTCGGGGTTTCGTAGCCGGCTTCTGCGATGGCTTGCAGGACCTTCGGGTCCAGTTTCAGATCGGTGAAAAGTGTCATAAGCGTCCATGTCTGCGGCATCGGACCGCAAGGTGAAGGGACGCGACTGATCGGGCGCCCCGAGAAACCCGCCGGATGCGGGCCTTTTCGCCTTAGTCCAAAACATGCCGGTGGTCAACTTGGGGTGCGAACTCCCAACAGCGCGGGCCATCTCTCAGACGTTGACGCCGCCCGGTGTGCAACGGGCGGCGTCGTATCGTGGTGTGGGTGTGTTGTGATATCTGAGTGTGTCTGTGGCGTTGGTCGGCGGCCGCGGTCCTTTCAGTTCATCTTCCTGCCGGGGCAGGGGCCGGCCCCTTCCAGGGCGTCCGGCTGTGAGTTGCGTCTCGTGGGGAAACCCACGAGGGTGACGTCGGGGATTTTTGCGGACAAGGGATCTTCGTTCGTTGCCGGGGGTGTGAGCCGGCAATCGCAACGCATGACCGCGAAATAGCGGCTATCCCCACCGTTCAATCCCCATGCCGAGGCATCGGAGCCGCAATCCCCACCTTCGGCGCCTTTCGGGGGGTGTGAGACCCGAAGGCGCCCGTCCAGTGGGCGATTGATGCAGCCCAAGGTGCAAATGCACCCGCGATACACCAGCTGTCGGGGGACTTGGGCCTTTGGGGCGCCTGACCAGGTGCCGAACAAAGGGTCCACATTCCCGCGACAATGAGAGTTTTTTCAGAGAATGCGACAATAATAAGGCGTTGCGCCGCGATGCCGCCGCAGATTGGACAGTTCAAAGGTGCGGTTAAGACTGTCTCTGGAATGGAAATTCTAGCGGCGATTTTCTGCTGCAACAGTCGCGCAACCAGCGGTTGATCGCCCCGGGCAATCCGCGAAATGCATTGCAGAATGCATTTGCGCGAATCATCAGCCGGTCGGTCAGACCATCATTTCCTTGGTCGCGGTCAGTTTCACATCCGGGTAGTCGCGGACGATGCGGTCGATGTCCCACTGCAAGCGCGTCAGGTAGACGATATCGCCGTCATGGTCATGCGCGATATGGCCCTTGTTCGCCGCCACGAATTTCTCGACCGCCGCCTTTTCCCCCGCCACCCAGCGCGCCGAGGTGAACTGCGTCGGTTCGAACCGCACGGGCAGGGAGTATTCCTGTTCGATCCGGCTGGCCAGAACCTCGAACTGCAGGGCGCCCACGACGCCGACGATGAAGCCCGAACCGATGGAGGGCTTGAATACCTTGGCGGCACCTTCCTCGGCGAATTGCATCAACGCCTTTTCCAGATGCTTGGCCTTCATCGGATCGCCGGCGCGGACCGTCTGCAAAAGCTCGGGCGCGAAAGAGGGGATTCCGGTGAAGCGCAGGCTTTCGCCTTCGGTCAG
This sequence comes from Rhodobacteraceae bacterium QY30, assembly GCA_002356635.1. Classification (GTDB taxonomy): domain Bacteria; phylum Pseudomonadota; class Alphaproteobacteria; order Rhodobacterales; family Rhodobacteraceae; genus QY30. The sequence goes on along the minus strand of CP023454.1, from coordinate 2,150,991 downwards.
GGCGTCCCCGATGCGCAGCTGGCCGTGGTTCGGGATTCCGATGATATCGCCCGCCCAGGCCTCTTCGGCCAGTTCGCGGTCGGCCGCCAGGAACAGCACGGGGTTCGAAATCGCCATCGGTTTCTTCGACCGGACGTGAAGCAGCTTCATCCCGCGTTCGAAATGGCCCGAGGCGAGGCGGACAAAGGCCACCCGGTCGCGGTGCTTGGGGTCCATGTTGGCCTGCACCTTGAAGACAAAGCCCGCCACCTTGTCCTCGGCCGGATCGATCTGACGCTCGGCTGCGGCCTGGGGTTGCGGTTCGGGTCCGTAGGCGCCGATGCCGGACATCAGTTCCTTGACGCCGAAGCTGTTGATCGCGCTTCCGAACCAGATCGGCGTCATGTGGCCTTCCAGCACCGACTGGTGGTTGAAGGCGGGCAGAAGCTCGCGCGCCATGGCGACTTCCTCGCGCAGCTTTTCCAGCAGGTCGGCGGGGATGTGGTCGGCCAGTTTCGGATCGTCCAGACCGGTGATCTTGACCGATTCCGCCACCTTGTTGCGGTCGGCGCGGTCCATGATCTCCAGCCGGTCGTTCAGCAGGTCGTAGGCGCCGACGAAATCGCGGCCCATGCCGATCGGCCAGGACGCAGGCGTCACGTCGATGGCCAGGCTTTCCTGGATCTCGTCGATGATCTCGAACGTGTCTCGGCTTTCGCGGTCCATCTTGTTGCAGAAGGTCAGGATCGGCAGGTCGCGCAGGCGGCAGACCTCGAACAGCTTGCGCGTCTGGCTTTCCACCCCCTTGGCGCCGTCGATGACCATGACCGCGGCATCCACCGCGGTCAGCGTGCGGAAGGTGTCTTCGGAAAAATCGCTGTGGCCCGGCGTGTCCACCAGGTTGAAGCGGTAGGGGCCGAAGTCGAAGGACATGGCAGAAGCGGAAACCGAAATCCCGCGCTCCTGCTCCATCTTCATGAAGTCGGACCGCGTGCGCCGCGCCTCGCCCTTGGCGCGGACCTGGCCGGCCATCTGGATCGCGCCGCCGAACAGCAGGAACTTTTCGGTCAGCGTGGTCTTGCCGGCGTCGGGATGCGAGATGATCGCAAAGGTCCGGCGGCGGGCGATTTCGGGCGGGAGGGGGGCGCGGTTCGACATGATGGCGCGGGGTTTAGCCTGACCTTGGCCGTCGCGCAATCACGCGTGGCCCGCACCGTGCAGGACGCGGTTGCGCAATTCCACAAGGGACGCGGCCGGGGGTTCGGGCGCGGCATGGCCTGTCTGCGCCAGGCCGGGAAGCCGGGCGTGGATCTGGGCGGGCAGCGGATCGGGCAGGACGGGCAGGATCGCCGGGCCGATCATCTGGCTTTCGACCGGCACGCCTTCGGCAAACAGGATTTCATGCCGGTCGAACACCAGGCTGATATAATCCGCATAGGCCCCCTCGCGGCGGTAGATGCGTTCGCCGTCGACCAGATGGCGCGCCTGGACCAGAAGCGCCGCGCTGGCGCCGATCCGGCCGGTGCCGCGCTGGTAGACGAAGATCCGGTGCCCGGGGCTGACCGCCAGGTCGCCGATGTTGCCCAATGCCCCGGCCGAAATGACCACCGGGGCCAGGTGGCCCCGCGCGCTGAGCGTGACGCGACCGATCCAGCGGATCGGCTGGGGGCCATTGTCGCGCGTCAGGACCAGATCCCCCGGAGACAGGCTGCCGATGGGGCAGAGACTTCCGTCGGGGCGCGCAATGCGGGTGCCGGGCGCAAAGGCCGCGCAGACGATGTCCGCCACGCGAAGGCCCGCCGGAACCGGACCCACGTCGATCAGCGTGTAATCGGCGCGGGGGCAAAGCGGCGACAGCGGAACCGCCATCCGGCCGATACCGGCGCCTTCCACCAACAGCACATCGCCCCGTTCCCCGTAGCCCGACAGCAAGGTCAAAAGCCGCAGCGGACGCAGGCCGCCCCCGTCCTGCTGCCCGGCGCCGTTCTCGCCGCCGATGCAGGGCCGGGTCAGCGGCAGCGGCAAAAGCTCTGCCGCACCGTCCAGGCGGTAGACGTCTCCCGGCACAGCGGTGTCACCCGCCAGGTTTTCGCCCAGGCAAGCCCCCGCGATGACGCGCAGCGCCTCGGCACGGTAGGCATGAGAAGTGTAGGGGGGCTGGGCGCGAAATGGGGCCGAGGTCATGTGGTAAAAAATGGCTGAAATAAGGCGTTCATTGCACATGACCAGCCCCGTTGCGTCAAGACGAGGCATCGTGCGCGATTGTCGCAGGCGGCTGTGCGGATCTGCGCAGGACTCCGTCTTGGGTTGTCTTTTCACGCGGGCGAGGGGGCTTTTGCGCGGGCGCGGGCCTGCGGGGGACGGGAAAGTCCGCGGGGTGGCGCGTCGGGCACGGGCGCCCGCCCGGCCATCCGGCAGGCTTTGCTCCGTGGCCGGGCACTGGTACACTTGGTGCCTGTCAGTCGGGGGAAATGCGCATGGATCTGGGGATTTCGGGCAAGCGGGCGCTGGTCTGTGCCGCGTCGAAAGGGTTGGGGCGGGGCTGCGCCGAGGCGCTGGCCGAGGCGGGGGTGGACCTGGTGATGAACGCCCGCGGCGCCGAGGCGCTGGAGGCCGCCGCCGCCGATCTGCGGGCGCGGTTCGGGGTGCACGTGGTCACCGTGCCCGGCGACATCACCACCGAGGCCGGGCGCGCGGGGGTGCTGGCTGAGGGGCCTGTCGACATCCTGGTGACGAATGCGGGCGGCCCGCCGCCGGGCACCTGGACCGACTGGGGACGGGAGGATTTCATCAAGGCGCTGGATGCGAACATGCTGGCGCCGATCGCGCTGATGCAGGCGCTGGTGCCGGGCATGGCGGCGCGGGGCTGGGGGCGCGTGGTCAACATCACCTCGCAGGCGGTGCGGGCGCCCATTCCCGCGCTGGGGCTGTCGAACACTGCCCGAACCGGACTGACCGGCTTTGTCGCCGGCATGTCGCGGCAGGTCGCGCCGCAAGGGGTGACGGTCAACAACCTGTTGCCGGGCATCCACGCCACCGACCGCGCCATATCGCTGGACACCGCCGTGGCCCGGGCCGGAGGCATCACGATCGAGGAGGCCGCACAGCAGCGAATGGCGACGATTCCCGCCCGCCGCTATGGGACGCCGGCCGAATTCGGCGCGATGTGCGCCTTCCTCTGCTCGGTCCACGCGGGGTTCATCGTGGGGCAGAACATCCTTCTGGACGGCGGGGCGACGAACATGACGATGTGACCGGAGGGCCGCCGATGTCGCGGCGCGGCATCCCGCCCTTGCGGCCACGGGATTGCGCTGATAACCCAAGCCCGACGAAAAGCATCAGGATAAACGGCTTGCTCCAGTCCACGCCCCTTCCGCACGCTCGCCTGGAAGTCGAGGGCCTTCGCCGTTTCTTCGGCGGGCGCGCCGTCGTCGATGATGTCTCGCTCAGCATCGCGGCGGGGCAGGTCACCTGCCTGCTCGGCCCCTCCGGTTGCGGCAAGTCCACGACGCTGCGAATCATCGCGGGGGTGGACCGGCAGGACGCCGGCCGGATCCTGAGCGATGGGAAGGTGGTCAGTGACGACACCTTGCACCTTCCGCCCGAGGAACGCGCCATCGGCCTGATGTTTCAGGACTTTGCGCTTTTTCCGCACCTGTCGGTGGCGGACAACGTCGGCTTTGGGCTGGCCCGACGCGCGCCGGGCCGTGCCGCGCGGGTCGATCAGTTGCTGGAGCGGGTGGCCCTGTCGGGCTTTGGCCCGAAGTTCCCGCATGAGCTTTCGGGGGGTGAACAGCAGCGGGTGGCGCTTGCACGGGCGCTGGCGCCCAGCCCGCGGATCCTGCTGATGGATGAGCCCTTCTCGGGCCTGGACGAGCGGTTGCGGGACGGCATCCGGGACGACACGCTGGCGCTCTTGAAGGAAGAAGGCACGGCTGTCCTTCTGGTCACGCATGAGCCGCACGAAGCGATGCGGATGGCGGACGAGATCGCGCTGATGCGCGGTGGCCGGATCGTCCAGAGCGGCGCGCCCTACAATCTTTACAATGCCCCGGTCGACCGCAAGGCGGCCGCCTTCTTTTCGGACATCAACGTTCTGGAAGCCGTGGTCGAAGGGGCGCTGACGGAGACGCCCTTCGGCCAGTTCCTGACACCCGGGGTGCCGGACGGCACCGCCGTCGACATCGTCATCCGGCCCCAGCATCTGAAGCTGGATTTCGACCGCAGGGGCAGCGGGCCATTGCCCACCCCGCAGGACGGCACGGCCGCGCGCGGCACGGTGGCCCGGTCGCGTTTCATGGGGCGGGAAAGCCTGGTCGAGTTCCGCATGGACTTCGGTGATGTCACGCTCAGGGCCACCGTTCCGGGCGTGTTCCTGCCGCGGCCGGGAACGGTGATGTGGGTGATGATCCGGCGCGACCGCTGTTTCGTCTTTCCGCAGGATCAGGTGGCGTCGAACCGGGTCAGGTAGGCTTCGATCGTCTTGCCCGGTTCGGGCAGGAAGGCGCCGCCATCGGGGGTCAGCGACAGGATCCGGTCGATGCGGAAGACGCGAAAATCGCCCCGCCATTCGCACCAGGCGGTCAAGGTCCAGACCTTCCCCCAGAATTCCAGCTGCAAGGGCCGGATGCGGCGGCGTGTTTCCGGCTGTCCGGGATCGGCATAAACCATCTGGAGCGTCAGGTGTTCGCGCAACGCGCGCCGGATCAGCCCCAGGTGGGGTGCCGCCTTCGCTGCTTCGGGGCTGGAAAAGACAAAGGAATCCGTGCCTTCGTCGGCGCCCTGAGGGGCGACGGCGGCGATCTTGGCGCGCAGGCTTCCCGCCGCCCGGGCAATGCCGGGGTCCGCGGCACTGGCCACCAGCGCCATTCCCAGCCGCAGTGCCTCAAACTCTTCCCGGGTGAGGGCGACGGGGGGCAGGGTGATCGGATCGCGCAGCAGATAGCCGATTCCGCGTTCCCCCTCGACCGGCAGGCCCGAGGCGCTGAGCGTAGCCATGTCGCGCCAGATCGTCCGGGTCGAGACATGGAGCGCCCGCGCCAGATCGGCCGCGCGGTGCAGCTTGCCATCCCGCAGGATCTGGATCAGGTCGAACAGGCGGTTTGAACGGCGCATGCGGCACCGTCCCCCGACGCGCGGCCAAGGTCAAGCCGGCGGACCGGGCGAAGCAAGACAGCGCATCGCGCGCGCGCCGGGAATCGCAATTCGCAACGGTGGCAGGGCGCAAAGGGGCGGCCGGACAGGTTGATGCGGGTTGTCCGGACCGGGGCAACTGACAGCATCTTGTCAGTTGCCGGTGGCGGACCGCAAAGGGCCTTTGCTTGCAGGCATCGCTATTTTTTCCTGCAAACGCAGCTATTTGAGAAGGAATGCAAACTTGGGATCACGGCGGCGTGACAGGGACTTTGCCCGGGCGCGGGCCACTGCGCCCGACTGCGCCGCCGATGCCCCTTGGAGCGGGCTTCCGGCAGGAATAATCTGCATCGGAAGGCAGGATCCGGCACGGGGCCGGGGGCCTGCGGCAAAGACTCGAAAGGGGAAGTCCCATGGGACGTTTTGGTCTGACGGAAATTCTGGTCATCGGCATCGTCCTTCTGGTGCTGTTCGGTCGCGGCAAGGTTTCGTCGCTGATGGGTGAGGTCGGGCGTGGCATCACCGCCTTCAAGAAGGGCGTGAAGGATGGCTCGGACGAGATTGAATCCGCGTCCGCCAGCGCCGCCCGCGACGTGACCCCGGCGGAGAAGGACAAGGTCTGATCCGGGTCCAGAAGGAAGGCATCGCGCATGTTGGATATCGGCTGGAGTGAGCTTGTGCTCATCGGCGTGGTCGCGCTGATCGTCGTCGGCCCCAAGGATCTGCCGCAGATGTTCCGCACGCTGGGACGGTTCACGGCCAAGGCGCGGTCGATGGCGCGGGAGTTCTCGAGCGCGATGGAAACCGCGGCCAAGGAGTCGGGTCTGGACGAGGCGACGAAGGACCTGCGCAACATCACGTCGAAAAAGGCGCTGGGGCTGGATGCCCTGGAAAGCGCCGCCTCGAAGTTCGAGGCCTGGAAGCCGAACCTGACGACGCCCGCAGCCGCAGCGGCAGCAGCGGCGGGAGGAACCGCCGCCGTTGAAACCGGCGCGGCCCCCGACGGCGCATCCCCCGCAGCGCGCGGCCCCGCCACCCAGGCGCTGGCCGACAAGCTGGCCGCCAAGGCGGCGGAGCGCGCCAATCCGACCACCGCCCTGATCCCGGATCCCGAGGCTGCGGCCCCCGCAGCCGATGCCGCGCCGGCGGCCACGAAGGCACCCCGGCCCCGGGCCGCGCGCGTCCGTGCGGCCGTGGATGCCGAAGGCGCCTCGAAGGCGCCCGTCGCCCGGCGGCGCAAGGTGGCCGAAGCGGCTGAACCCGGCGCGGAAGTTGCTCCCAAGACCCCCCGGCGGAAGAAAACCACGACATGAGCGCCAATGACATCGACGACAGCACGGCCCCGCTGGTAGAGCATCTGGCCGAGTTGCGTACCCGGATCCTGTGGTCGCTGGCGGCGCTGGTCGTGGCGATCTTCGCGGTCTATCCGCTGGCCAATCCGATCTTCAACTTCCTGTCGCAGCCGCTTTGCAATGAACTGGCACAACGCGGGCAGGCTTGCACCCTGCAACTGATCAAGCCGCAGGAAGGCTTCTTCGTTTCGATGAACATCGCCATCTTCGGCGGGTTGATCGCGGCCTTCCCGGTCATCGCCTATCAGCTGTGGCGTTTCGTGGCGCCGGGCCTTTACAAGTCCGAGCGCAATGCCTTCCTGCCGTTCCTGATCGCCTCGCCGGTGATGTTTCTGGTCGGCGCGGCCTTCGCATTCTACTTCGTGCTGCCGGTCGCATATAACTTCTTCCTGAGTTTCCAGCAGCTTCCCGGTGAAACCGCGAGTCCGGAGAAGGATGCCCTGACTCAGCATCTGGCGGGGATCGTGTTCCAGGGCTCGATGCAGGAATACCTGGGCCTGACGATGAAGTTCATCCTGGCCTTCGGCCTGTGCTTCCAGATGCCGGTCCTGCTGACGCTGATGGGCAAGGCCGGGATGGTCAGTGCGGCGGGTCTGGCCAGCGTGCGGAAATACGCGTTGGTGGCGATCCTGGTGCTGGCGGCGGTGGCGACGCCGCCTGATGTGATCAGCCAGATCATGCTCTTCACCGCGATCTATCCGCTTTACGAAATCTCGATCTTCCTGATCCGCCGCATCGAAAAGGCGCGCGAGGCGCGGCTGCGGGCCGAGGGGCTGTGGGTCGATGAGGACGAAGACGAAACCCCTGCAAGCTGAGCCTGGCATGACCGACGATCCGCTTTTCCGCATCGCCGCGGCGCTTGAACGGCTGGCACCGGCCCCGGTGCCGGCTCCCGACCCGGACGCGGCGCAGGCCTTTGCCTGGCACACCGAGCCTGACCGGTTGGAGCCGGTGGCCGAGGTGGCGCGGGTGGATCTGTCGCTGCTGCTGGGGATCGACCGGTCGCGCGACACGCTTCTGGCCAACACGCTGCACTTCGCGCAAGGGTTTCCGGCCAACAATGCGCTTTTGTGGGGCGCGCGGGGCATGGGAAAATCGAGCCTGGTGAAGGCCATCCACGCCGAGGTCAACCGGCGCGGGCATCCGCTGAAGATCGTCGAACTGAGCCGGGAAGACCTGCCAAGCGTCGGGCGGCTTCTGGCCGTTCTGCGATCTTCCCCGGCGCATCGGTTCGTGCTGTTCTGCGACGACCTGTCCTTCAGCCATGACGACCAGCACTACAAGTCGCTGAAGGCGGTGCTAGATGGCGGGATCGAAGGGCGGCCCGCGAACGTGATCCTTTACGCCACATCGAACCGCCGTCACCTCATGCCGCGCGACATGATCGAGAACGAACGTTCGACCGCGATCAATCCCGGCGAGGCGGTGGAGGAGAAGGTGTCGTTGTCGGACCGCTTCGGGCTGTGGCTGGGGTTCCATCCCTGCACGCAGGACGAATACCTGGCGATGATCCGCGGCTATTGCGATGCGCATGGAATCGCGATCGATGACGCCACGCTGCGCGCCGAGGCGATCGAGTGGCAGGCGACTCGCGGATCACGGTCGGGGCGGGTGGCCTGGCAGTACTTCACCGATCTGGCCGGACGGCGCGGGGTGAGGCTGTAGCCGGGGGCTGCCGCCCCCCGTTCCGTGCCGGAACGCCCCCCGCGGATATTTTCCGAAAAGAAGAAGGGCCGATCCGTGAAGGACCGGCCCCTTTTTTCCTTTCCGCCAGCGGATCAGAATCCGGACTTGATCTTTTCGAATTCGGCAAGCTGCTTTTCGCGCAGCGCGTTCGAGTTCGGGGTCTGCGCCAGGATCGGCACCGTGATCGCTCCGAGACCCGCGTCATCCAGGGTCTTCTGGTCGACGGCCGCCATGCCCTTGACGTTGGCATGGCCGTAGCCGATCGCATCGATCAGGGCGGGGACCGCTTCGGGGCGGATCCAGGAGTTCACGAAATCATAGGCCTTTTCTTCCTTGCCGGGGCCGTCCTTCATGTTGACCATGCCGCAGTACCAGGTCGAGATGCCTTCCTTCGGCGCACGCTGGAAGCCGACCGGGTAGTTGTCCTTCTTGAGGTAGTTGACGCCATCGTTCCAGGACCAGGCGATCAGAACCTCGCCCGAGGCCATGATCTGGCTCATCTCGGCCGGGTCGTTCCAGTAGCTGCGGATGTTCGGATGGACCTTGCGCAGCCAGTCGGCGGCCGCCTTGAACTGCTCGTCCGAAATCTCGGTCCAGTCGGTCACACCCGTGGCCAGGTAGGCCAGCGCCCAGACGTCGTCTGAGGAGTTCGGGATCGACACGCGCCCGGCGTATTTCGGATCGGCAAAGACCTGGAGCGAGGCCACGTCTTCTTCCGGAACCTCGTCCTTGTTGTAGGCGATCGCGGTAACGCCCCAATCGGTCGGCAGGTACCAGAGGCCGCCGTCATCCTTGACCACGCTCGACGCGAGGAACTTGGGGTCGATATTGGCAAATTCCGGGATCTTCGATGTGTCCCAGGGTTCGATCAGGCCGGCTTCGCGGTATTTCGACACCATCTGCGTGCAGGGATGCACGACATCGGCCTTGAAGCCGGAGGCGACCTTCTGGAACGCCTCGTCATCCGAGCCGTAGAAGGAATAGGTGGGGTTGTCGCCGTTCTTTTCCTTGTAGGCGGCGGTCAGGCCCTCGACCTCGAAGCCGGCCCAGTCGAAGACCAGCAGTTCCGGGTCAGCCGCGCGGACGGGCAGGGCCCCCAGGACCGTTCCGGCAAGCGTGGTGGCAAGCAGCAGTTTCTTCATTGTGGATCCCCGTTTGTTCAGCCTGGCAAGAGGTTAGACCGGAAAAGCGCGGTGCAACAAGCCCTGTGATCGAGGAAGGAAGCCGCGTCGGGCGCGGCCCGGGATGAAGTCGTGGCTTGACCGCGCGCCGGGCGGGGCATTGACTGGGGCCAAAGACACCGGGCCGGAGGGAGGGGACGATGCGCGCGCTGCTGGTCGAGAAGGATGCCGAGGGCGTGACCCATGCCGCCGTTCGCGACGTTGACGAGGGGCTGCTGCCCGAAGGCGAGGTCACGGTGGCGGTTGAATATTCCACCCTGAACTACAAGGATGGGCTGTGCATCGGACCCGGCGGCGGACTGGTGAAGACCTATCCGCATGTGCCGGGGGTCGATTTCGCCGGACGGGTGTTGCGTTCCGATGATCCGCGCTTTCATCCGTGCGAGGCGGTCGTGCTGACCGGCTGGCGGGTCGGCGAGACGCGGTGGGGCGGTTACGCCCAGAAGGCGCGGGTGAAGGCGGACTGGCTTGTGTCGCTTCCCGAAGCGATCGGCACGCGGGAGGCGATGGCCGTCGGCACCGCCGGGCTGACCGCCATGCTGGCGATCCTGGCGCTGGAAGATCACGGGCTGACGCCGGGGCAGGGCGAGGTTCTGGTGACCGGCGCCGCGGGGGGCGTCGGCTCGGTTGCGACGGCGATCCTGTCGAACCTGGGCTATCAGGTGGCCGCCGTGACCGGGCGCCCGGAATCGGAAGACTATCTGCGCGACCTGGGGGCGGCGCGGATCGTGCCGCGCGCCGATCTGGCCGAGACGGTGAAGCGCCCCCTGGAAAGCGAAACCTGGGCGGGCTGCATCGACGCGGTCGGTGGGGCGATGCTGGCGCGGGTGCTGGGGCAGATGCGCTACGGCGCGTCCGTCGCGGCGGTCGGGCTGGCGGGGGGCACCGCGCTTCCGGCAACGGTGATCCCCTTCCTTCTGCGGGGAGTGAACCTTCTGGGCATCGACAGCGTGATGTGCCCGACGCCACGGCGGATCGAGGCCTGGAACCGCATCGCCCGTGACCTTCCGCTGGACCGGCTGGCGGCGATGACCCGGATGGCCACGCTTTCGGAACTGCCGGACCTGGGGGCCGCGATCCTGAAAGGGGCGGTTCAGGGCCGCGTGGTCGTGGACGTGAACGCCTGACCCCTTTTCAGGCGGGTCTTGTCCCGCTATCACTCGGAATGAACCGCGAGTACCTTCGCGGATCTGCCGCAGGTTCGCCCGCGGCTGGCTGGAAGACCTGCCGCGGTTTGGGGATTTTGCCTGATCGGAAAGGTCTGCGTTTTCCTGCCCCGGACCCCGGCCATACCTTGGACCGATAGGGGCGCATGATGACCGCACTTGATCTTGATTTCGTTCGCAGCCAGTTCCCGGCCTTTTCCGTGCCGGACCTGGCCGAAAAGGCCTTCTTCGAAAACGCCGGCGGCTCTTACGCCTGCGGGCAGGTGATCGACCGGCTGACGCGCTTTTACCGCGAAAGGAAGGTGCAGCCCTACGGCCCCTATGCCGCTTCGTCCGCCGGCGGCGCCGAGATGGACGAGGCACGCGCCCGCCTGGCCGCGATGCTGGGCGTCGCGGCCGACGAGGTGAGCTTCGGCCCCTCGACCACCGCCAACACCTATGTCCTGGCGCAGGCCTTCCGGCAGGGGCTTGAGCCAGGCGCGGCCATCGTCGTGACGAACCAGGACCACGAGGCGAATTCGGGGCCCTGGCGGAGGCTGGGGGATGAAGGCATGGATATCCGCGAATGGCGGATCGATCCGGAAACCGGGCGTCTGGACCCCGAGGCGCTGAAGCCCCTCCTGGCGGATGGACTGGTGCGGCTGGTCTGTTTTCCGCATTGCTCGAACGTCGTCGCCGAAATCAACCCCGTGAAGGAGATCGTGGCGATGGCCCATGCGGCGGGGGCCTTTGCCTGCGTCGACGGGGTCAGCTATGCGCCGCATGGCTTGCCCGATGTGGGCGACTTGGGTGCGGACGTCTACCTGTTCTCGGCCTACAAGGTCTATGGCCCGCATCAGGGGATCATGGTCCTTCGCCGTGACCTGGGGATGCGCCTGCCGAACCAGGGCCACTACTTCAACGGCGAGACGCTGTACAAGCGTTTCACGCCTGCCGGGCCGGACCATGCCCAGGTGGCCGCCTGCGCCGGGATCGCGGATTACTTCGATGCGCTCCATGCCCACCACTTCGCACCCGAACCGGATGCAGGACGGCGCGCGGCGCAGGTTCACGACCTGATGCGCGCGCATGAAGTCGCGCTGGCGCAGCCGTTGCTGGACTACCTGGCCGCCCGCAATGACCTGCGCCTGATCGGCCCGCGCGACGCTGCCCGCCGCGCGCCCACGATCGCGCTTGCACTGGACCGCGCGGCCGAACCGGTTTCGGCCGCACTGGCGGGGCACGGCATCAACTGCTGGGCCGGGGACTTCTACGCCGTGCGGCCGCTGGGCGCGATGGGTGTCGACCTTGAAAAGGGGGTCTTGCGCCTGTCCTTCACCCACTACACGACGCCCGCCGAAATCCAGCGCCTGATCGCCGCGCTGGACCGGGTGTTGTAAAGCGGGCAGGGCAAGCCCGGGCGTCCGCCGATCGTTCGGACAGCCCGGCTGGATGCATGAGATGGGTGAAGTCCCCCTGGCCGACCGTCGGCATCTGGCCGTAACTTGTCGGCATGAGTGTCAACCGGTCCGCGCCCCTTGGAGCCGCGGCGCAGGAATTCTTCCTCATACCTGCGCCACGCCCCTTGCGCAGTCCCGCAGGAAAAGGATATGCAGCGCGCCACGGACAGTTGGCCGAGTGGTCGAAGGCGCACGCCTGGAAAGTGTGTAGGCGGGAGACCGTCTCGAGGGTTCGAATCCCTCACTGTCCGCCAGCCACCCCAGTCTCTACGGTCTCTGAAGGAAATCCCTGCAGATTGTCGCGTCATTTCGGCAGCTTGCCTGAAGGCTATGCCAGCTGAGACACGCGGGCAATGCTCGAATCGCGGCGGACAGCGGCAGGCGTCTCAGGGCGCCATCGAAGCCGGTTCGGTTTTTGACAGCACCCGGAAACAGGGAATTAACAGGGACTTTCGCCAGTTTTGCAGCCCCCCGATTTTTTCGGGAGGAGAGGGCATCGGCGACCACTGGTCGCGCGCCCTCGGACACGACGAGCAAGTTCTGGAGAGAGGGTCAGGCGCCGCCGTAGAGGCGTTGTTGCTCGACCCAGTCGAGCGGCACGCCCTGGCGGACCATGCGTTCGAGGCTCAGATCGATCGGCTGGGTGCCGGCGAGGATCGCGGCCTGGAGCTTCGGCGCCAGGAAGGCGAGCGCCAGCCGGGTGCGCAGGTAGGATTCGGAATGGCCTTCGCGGGCGGCGATCGCCGCGAGGCTGTCTCCGGCTCTGAGGGCCAGCGACCAGCGCCGGGCGGTGGCGAGCATGCGGATCAGCGTCGGATCGGGCAGGACCGCGCGGGATCCGGTGACGATGCGGGTCTCGATGCCGCGCCGCCGCCGGCAGAAGTCGGCGCTGCAGTGCAGGAGCTCCGCAGCCAGGGCTTCGGGTTTGACAGCGAGCTCCGCCGCGAGGCGGCCAGCGTCGAGAGCGAGATGCACCTTGCCGCGCTCCAGGGTTGCAGCGGCAAGGAACCCGAGCGCGAGGGAAGGCTGCCCCGCGCGGCACCGACCGGCCAGCGCCGCCAGCCTGGCGGCGAGGCGTTCGGCGCTGCCGGCCTCGGGGGTGGCGAGGATCCGGTGCTCGCGGGCCACAACGTCGAGATGATCGATGATGAGCGTGGCGAGGCTTCGCTCCAGCTCCTCGGCCGGCAGCCGCCAGCCGGCGGGGTCGGGTCCGCCGGCGAGCAGGCGGTTCGAGACATAATAGCGGTAGCGCCGGCCATGACGGCGGGTGTGGCTCGGGGTGAGCAGATCGCCGGTCTCGTCGCGGATCCGGCCGAGCAGGGCCGCGGCACTGTCCCGGTTGCCCGACGATGTGGGTGCCGCGGCGAGGCCCCTGCGGCCGCGCGGCCGGGCCCGGGCTTCGAGCAGGCCGGCCTGGACCCGCTCCCAGAGATCAGGCGGAATGATCGCCGGATGCAGGCCGGGATGATCGATGTCCTTGTGGCGGATGCGGCCGAGATAGACCGGGTTGGTCAGCAGGTAATGGATCTGGCCGCGCGACAGCGGCCCGCCGCCGCGGCTGTTGCCGGTCCGGAAGCGGTGCCGCTTCGAGGCGAGGCCGCGCGCCCGCGCCGCCAGCTCGACCTGGCGCAGGCAGCCGTGCTGATCGTAAAGCGCGAAGATCTCGGCGACGGTTCTGGCCTCGGCCTCGTTGACGACCAGTTCGCGACGGTTCGGATCGGGATGGGCATCGTAGCCGAGCGGCAGGATGCCGCCCATCCACAACCCCTTCTGCTTCGAGGCGGCGACCTTGTCGCGGATCCGCTCGGCGGTGACCTCGCGCTCGAACTGCGCGAAGCTGAGCAGCATGTTCAGCGTCAGGCGTCCCATCGAGGTCGAGGTGTTGAAGGCCTGCGTCACCGAGACGAAGGAAGCGCCGGCTGCGTCGAGCCGCTCGACGAGCCGGGCGAAGTCGGCCAGCGACCGGGTCAGGCGGTCGATCTTGTAGACCACCACCATGGCGATGCGTCCGGCGTCGATTTCGGCCAGAAGCCGCTGCAGCGCCGGGCGCTCGAGCGTGCCGCCGGAGAGGCCGCCATCGTCGAAGCGCGTCGCCACCAGCTTCCAGCCCTCGTGTTTCTGGCTCGCGACATAGGCGGCGCAGGCCTCGTACTGGGCATCGAGCGAGCTGAACTCCTGCTCGAGCCCGTCCTCGGTCGACTTGCGGGTATAGATCGCACAGCGCAGCCCGGCGGGGCGCGTCTTGGCGGTTCTCATGGCGCGCCTCCCGCGCGCCGCTGTCGCGGCGTCGTGCCCGGGCGGCTGGCCGGCGCGGCCTTCAGCCCGAAGAACCGCGGGCCCGACCATTGCGCGCCGGTGATGGCGCGGGCCACGGCGGAGAGCGAACGGTAGCGGTTGCCCTGCCATGGCTTTAGAGCGCCCCGGCGTACCCGGTTCTACTGCGCAGCCTGAACTTCAGCGGGTTCCTGGCGATCGCAGTGCCCTGGATGGAAGCTTGGCTCAGATACTGCTACGAGGACAAACCTTTCGGCGCGATTAACTAAAACGCAGGCGGCGGCAGATCCCGGCAGAGAACCCGTCCCTGCTTCGATAAAGCCCGGAAACTCCAGAACCGGGTAGCCCGGCGACGAGTCTCAAGCCGTAGGTGACACGAGGAATGTCCATGTCGGCGGTGCACGTTGACCCGACCGTGCGGCCCGCCTACTGTTGGTGCAAGCTTGTAGAAAGCACCCGGATTCTGGGATGGTTGCCGGTCTAGCCCGGCCGCCCGGTCCCTAGGAAGAGTTGCGCAATTATGAGAAGCGACCAACCTATTCATATCGGCGTCCTGTTTTCCACGACAGGTCGAACTGCCGTAACGGAGCGAAGCATGCTGGCGGCGACCGAGTTCGCCATAGCGGAAATTAATGCGGCGGGGGGAATCAATGGGCGGGAGTTGATCCCCTTTTATCGCGACCCGAGGGGAGAACCTGCGGCATATCAAACGATGACCGCAAGCCTTCTGACGGAGAACCAGGTCAAAATCATTCTCGGCGGTTATACCTCCAGCCAGCGCAAGGCAGTTCTGAGTGTTCTAGATCGGGAAACTGGACTTTTTTGCTATCCCGCACAGTACGAGGGCTTCGAATACTCAGACAACGCCATGTATTTCGGCGCGGTGCCAAACCAGAACAGCCTGTTCCTGGCGGTTTATCTTCTGCAAAATTACTCTCCTCGGCTATATGTCGTTGGATCGGACTATGTCTGGCCACGAGAGTCCGGAAGAATCATGGGCGATCTTATTCGGTCCGGTGGCGGAGAGATTTTAGGAGAATGCTACCTGGGGGAGAGTGCGAGCGACAGAGATTTCGACGCATTGATAAAGGAAATCAAACGGTATAGCCCGGACATCATCTTTAATAATTTCGTCGGCCTATTAAACCTGAAGTTCTATAGAGCATATATTGAAAATGGCTTAGATTCAAATCGGATGCTGGTCGCAAGCTTGACAACCAGTGAAGCAGACATACAGGAAATCGGTGCATCGGCCACTGTCGGGCATATTACTGCCGCAACTTATTTTGCGTCGCAAACAAATTCGGCAAATTTGGCTTGCCTTGCTCGTTATAGGGCGGTCAAGGGAGAGGATCCGCGCGCAAATATGTGTTGGGATGCGGCATACACGCAGGCGCACGTAGTTGCTCAGGCAATGCGCAAGAGTTCCGATAGTATCGGTGCAGTCCGGGCGGGAATGCTCGGGGCGTCCTTCGATGCGCCGCAGGGACTGATCAAAATTGACGAACTGAATTCCCATTGCCATGTCTGGCCAAAAATCGGAATCGCGCGCAGCGATGGGCAATTCGAGATCGTCGCGAAAACGAGCCAGTCCGTCTTGCCGGACCCCTATCGGACTACCTACTCGCTCGTCCCTGAAGAAGAGTTTCCACCCGATACTTCTTTGTAAAGCGATTTGCTCTGTGGCTTATCTGGCAGGCATCATCGTGCGGTCATTGATCGAACTAGATCATATTCAGTGGTCATTCTTCGGCCGAGGAATCTGAAATGCGGCTAGGACGAAGCGAACCTTTCGCCAGCAAGAAGGAGCATCCGTTCCTGATCAAGGATCTGCGGACTCTGAAGTTCCTTCTTGTTCAGCCCGAGGGTGGCGAGGGAGTGGCGCTCCGCTCCCATTTGGAGCGGATCGGCTGCGAGGTGCAGGAGTCTTGGCCACCACCGCAGACTTACCACGCGGATATTGACATAATTTTCGTGATGGTCGACAGGGTTATTGAAAGTAAACTGGCCTTTCATTGGGAGGCCGAGAACCCGTCGGCCGTGCTGATCGCGGTAATCGACTACGAAAACCCGTTGTCCATCGACCGGCTGTTGAACATGCGAGTCAACGCAGTGATCGGCCTCCCGATCCGCCCTTTCGGAATCTTGACCAACCTGCTGGCGGCGGTAAATAATTACCGCCGAGAACAAAGATTGCGGCTAAATTTAGAACGGTTGCAGGCCAAGCTTGAGGCCAGCCGGATCGTCGAACGGGCCAAGTTAGCGATCATGTTGATCGACAACCACTCGGAGAAGGAAGCTTACCGGTTGCTGCGCCAACTGGCAATGAGGCGGCGCACCACGGTGGATGCCGTCTCCAACGATCTTCTGTCGGGTCTGAAGTGGCACGAAGACGAGGCGGTGCCGAGGGGAGACTAGGAGGGGGTGTCAATACGGCCTTGAGGACTGCGCCGTGGCGGGTTCATTTTCACTGATGGCAGACTGTAGCGATGGCGCGGTCCGCTCGAGCGACGAGAAGTGGCAGTTGTAACCGATCCTATTTCAGTTGATCGACGGTTCCACCGTCCGCTCCCATCAAAACTGCCACGGGCCGAAAGGATCGCGCCGTTGTTCGGCCCTAGTGGATGACCGTGCACCAAGATCCTCGCGGTGGTCGATGAGGGTGCGCCGCCTGCCGGGCTTATGTTTGCGGATCGCGGATATGACGGGATGGCACTGGTCGAACGCGAGCCGCGCGGCGGAGGGGCACATATCCAGACATAGATCCGCGAAAGTTCCTGGTTTTTTATGTATGGCTGATCCACCTGGTCCGGTATTCGATGTACTTCTGCAGCTGGAGGGACCGCGCGCCCTGGCCGCCGACGTGCGCCCGGTCTACGAGGCCACGATCGCTGAGGAGGCCGCCCGCCAGCTGGATGCCTTCGACGAGAAATGGGCCGGAGAATACCCCTCGATTGCCCCACCTGACACCGGCATGTGGCCGAGACCACGCCGATGCTTGAAAGTATCTGAAAACCCCATCGGCCGAGAAGCACCCACCAACTTTCTCGCGCCGTCGCATTCGGCTCAGCGAAAATGTGAGCCGAACCAAACGGCCGCCACCGCACGACTCACACCCAACGTGGAGACCAAACCGTTCCTGCTGCAGTTGGTGTGATTCGGTGGTCGGAGCAGGCGCCTAGGGAGCGGAGCAAAATGGGATTATGCCATCCATAAGGTTGGACCGCAGCACTGAAAACTCTGCGATGCGGCATAATACTCTCTCCGTCATCCCGATGTTTTTAATCTACTTTTTGGCACAGTTTCGCTGCTGCAGCGGTTCAAAAAAAGGTTTGCCATTTTGGATGGCCCTCGCGTAATGTTGTGATGCGCATTCAACAAAGAATGCAAAGCCTCGCTGGATGCTGCATGCATCAGGTGATGCTACCTCCCCCTCTTAAAATGAAATGCTTACGCAATCGATCACTGGGCCAATTCGCCCATTGTGCATCGCTTTGCCAGGCGCAGCTCGAAAGGGATTACAAATGAGCATGGACGGAGCGAGCGCAGGCTCGGCCCCGACGCGGGCGCGAACTCGATTGGCAATTGACGTTGGCGGAACGTTTACCGACGTATTCGTTCTAGACTCAAACGGAATCCAGACCGTTGCTAAGGTTCCCAGTACGGCCAATCCGATCGACGCCATCATGAACGGTGCCGCGGCTGCCGATATCGACTGGCATGATGTCGACCTTTTCACACATGGCACTACCGTCGCGACCAACGCGCTGATCACCCGTAATTTCAAGCCCGTTGCGATGGTGACCACCGAGGGCTTCCGCGACGTTCTCGAAATCGGGCGCGGTACCCGTGAAGATCCTTGGGACGCTTATAAGGAAGGTACGCCGCCTTATGTACGTCGGCGGGACCGTTTTACCGTCCGTGAACGCATCAATTATCGCGGCGAAATTATCGAGCCACTGGACGAGGCGCGGGCGCGCGAAATTGCGCGCATTCTGAAGAAGCGCAATGTGCATGCCGTCGCTGTTTGCTTCATCAACGCATATGTCAACGGTGTCCACGAACAGAGAATGGCGGAAATTCTCGCTGAGGTCCTTGGACCGGATATCGCCATTTCGACCTCGCACGAAACCCATCCTGAGATCTTCGAGGATGATCGCTTCTCTACCACAGTGGCGAATACCATCCTCGCGCCAATCATCCGTCCCTATGCCCGCGATATTGACCGCAGGACGACGGAGGCGGGATACGAGCCCGACGTTCTGCTGCTCCATTCCGGTGGCGGGGTCATGACACCAGCGACGGCCGAAAAATACGCGGCTCGGTTGGCCGCTTCCGGAATCGCGGCAGGTGCCATCGCCAGCAAATACTTTGCCGAGCTTTGCGGCTTCAAGAACTCCATTGGCCTAGATATGGGCGGTACTTCGGCGGATATCTCTCTTGCCGAGAACGGCCACCTGCGGACGACCGACAAATGGGAGGTGGACTGGGGCCATCCGATCTGTTTCCCATCGATCGAAGTCCTGACTATTGGCGCGGGCGGCGGCTCGATTTCTTGGCTGGACAAGGCAGGATCACTTCGCAATGGACCGCAATCAGCAGGTTCATTGCCGGGGCCGGCCTGCTACAAGGCGGGGGGCACGGAGCCGACCAATACTGATGCAAACATCATCCTTGGCCGGGTCGGGACCACACTTGCTGGTGGTAAGAAATCGCTGGATCGCGATGCCGCCCTGGTCGCGATGGAAAAGATCGCCAAACCGCTAAACCTCGGCATAATCGAAGCATCGCTTGCAACCTTGCGCGTCGCCAATGCCAACATGGCCGATGCGGTGCGGTTGATCTCGATCGCTCGTGGTCATGACCCGCGCGACTTTGCACTGGTGGCCTTCGGAGGGGCAGGTCCGTTGCACGGTGTCGACATCGCTCGCGAGTTGAACATTCCGGTCGTAATCGTTCCTCCAAATCCAGGGGTGACGTCGGCGGTGGGCTGCATGTTGGTCGACGTACAGCATGATGTGACCCAGATGTTCTTCGAGGACGCGGCCTCGGCCAAGCCGGCCGATGTTGAAGCTGCGTTCAAGAAACTGGAGACCGAGGGACGGGACCGGCTGCAACGTGACGGAGTGGCCGACAAGGACATGACCTTCCAGCGGTTCGTAGACATGCGCTATCGCGGTCAGTGGCGTTCACTCGCCGTGCCAGTGCCGGGGCAGATCAAGTCAATGGATGAGGCGCTGAGCATCTTCCACAACGAATATGAAAAGGCCCACAATTTCCGCCGCGAGGATTTCCCTGTGGAAATCTATCGGTTAACTGTGCGGGCCATCGGCGTGACTCCAAAGCCGTCCTTCCCGAAGATCACCATCGACAAGAACGCCAAAGCCGTTCCGAAGGGGACCCGCGAGGCGTGGTTCCACGGACATTCGAAGGCCGTGACCACCAACCTCTACGATCGCGAAACACTGCCGCCTGGCGTCACGATTAACGGTCCCGCCGTTATCGACCAGCTCGACTCCACCACCGTCATTCCGCCCGGCGACGTGGCCTACATCGACGAGTGGCTGAACATCCAGATCCGGCTTGGCGCGGCGTAAGCACGTTTAACCATCAACAAGGAGGATGACCGGCATGACCGGCAAGAAACAAATCATCGGACTGTCCGACAAAGGCATTCAATTCCCGCCGCCCCCGTCCGAACGCATGACGGTGTTCAAGTCCGAGCTTGACCCGATTACTTTCGAGGTGCTGCGCAATGCCTTCGTTAACATCGTCGACCAGATGGCGGAGCAACTGCTGCGGACCTGCTACTCCTTCGTAATCTACTGCCGCGACTTCTCATCCGGACTCAGCGATCCGCAGGGCAACCTGGTGATGCAGGGCACCGGCGACATTGCGGCGCACGTGGGCACGCTGCACTACACCTGCAAAGCGGTCATTGAAGAGTTCGAAGGCGATATCCATCCCGGCGACGTCTTTATCATCAACGATCCGTTCCGCGGCGGCAGCCACTTCAACGACACCCGCATCCTGCGGCCTATGTTCTATAAAGGTGAGTTGATCGGCTGGTCGCAGGCCAACGGTCACTGGGCGGACATGGGCGGAGCCACGCCCGGCTCGTTCAATATCACAGCGTTGGATCATATGGGCGAGGGCCTCCGCATCACGCCTACGCGTGTCTGGAGCAAAGGGGTTTGGCTGGGTGATGTGGCGCGGATGATCGCATCGAATACCCGCAATCCGGGCGATGTAATCGGCGACATGCAGGCTCAGGCCGAGGCCACGGCCGTTGCCGAGCGCGAGATCCAGCGCCTTTGCGACAAATACGGCGTTGAGACCATCAAGACGGCGTTCCGCGAAGTGCAGGACTGGGTCGAAGTTCTGATGCGCAATCGCCTGGCCGAATTGCCAAACGGTACCTGGTATGCCGAGGACTACATCGATCAGGATCCAAAGCTCGAAGAGGGCCTAATTCCGATCAAAATCAAGTTCACTATCGACGGCAATCACGCCCACTACGATCTGTCCGGATCGCATCCCCAAATCTCTACTTTCCTGAATGCTGCCTATGGGGGTTCTTTCGCCGGAATCGTTGCGGGAACCAAATATCAGTTCCCCGATCTTCCGTTGAACTCGGGCCTGTACCGGGCAGTTACGGTGAACGTGGGCGAGCCGGGGACTGTCGTAAACGCCGAATGGCCAAGCCCTTGCGCGGGCTTTTGCTCTGGCCCCTTCGAGAAGTTGATGAACTCTGTTTTCGGTCTTTGGGCGGACATTCTGCCCGAAAGGACGATGGGTTGCGCCTTCAACCTGGAATACCTTTTGGTCGGGGGGCGCGACACACGACTTCAGGGCCGCCCCTACTTCATGTGGTATGATTGGATGGCTGGCGGCTGGGGGGGGCGCAACGGACGCGACGGCTTCAACGCCACTGCTCCCGTGTTCGGCGCCCAGTACGGGATCCAGCCCCTTGAAGGACAGGAGCGGCTCGCGCCAGTCCTCACCAAGTGCCACGACTTTGTGCAGGACTCTGCGGGTCCCGGCGAGGCCCGCGGCGGTCTTGGCGCCGAAAAGGGCGGTTCCGTCTTCGAGGGCGAACGGATCGTAGTCTCCTACTGCTGTGACCGCGAGCGGTCCGTTACATGGGGCATGTGGGGCGGACTGCCCTCGATCCCGCATGGCGTATGGCTTAACAAGGGCACCGAGAGGGAGCGTTACCTCGGCTCGATCTTCTCGAACCTCCCGATCGAGTTGGACGACGTATTCACGCGCCCGTCGGCCGGTGGGGGCGGGGTCGGAGACCCTTTGATGCGCGATCCGCAATTGGTTTGTGAGGACGTTGCCGACGAGTATGTCAGCGTGGAACGTGCACGGATCGACTACGGCGTCGTTATCCAGGTGGTGGACAAAGACCTCGCGCATTACGAAGTGGACGAGGCCGCGACTTTGGCGGAGCGTAAGCGTATCGCCGATGCCCGTATGGGCTGGCTGGACGTGGACCCGGAAACCATCGCGGCGGGCTACCGTGCGGGCACGTACAACGTCATGGATTGCGTCCGTCAATATGGCGTCATTCTTGACTGGGGCAACGGGAACCTCCTGTCAAATACGACACATACTTTCCGCGAGATGATGAAACGCCGGGTTGTCCCTTACTGGGGTAAGACCCTTAACGTTCTGAGCCAAGAAGCAACAGAAAGGCTCCGGGCCGCCGCCTAATCGCACGCCCCCATCTGAGAGGGCGGCGAGGCTAACCGCCGCCCTTCCTTCGAAGTCTTCGAATCCAAAAAATCCAAACGGACGCCGGCCCCTGTTTCTGCACGTCGCCAGCTTTAAAGTCTCGTCGGTCCCGGCCTTCGGTGTGACAAGTAAGCTTGAAGCGTTCAGGACAGTTCACGAGTGACAGCGTCACGAAGGCCCGCGCTGAACAGGCGGCCTTCAGTCCGACTGTAACGCCCGGTTTTCCGACTTCGGCAGAAATTCAAACAACAGGAGTTGGAGTCATGACTGCATCCCGGACGATACCTCGCCCAGAGATCATTTATCACGACGAACCCGAAGTCCTCCGCCAAGCTGCGGCCGAGGATTTTTCTCTTCATATTGTTCCGCCGACATGGCGCAGTACCCGCTTTTCGCTTTCGATGGCTTGGTTCGGCCTCATGAGCGCGATGTTCTGGGTCGTTGTAGGCAGCACCGTCGCCTTGACGGTTGGCACCATCAACACGCTAATCGGCATCGCATTATCCTCAGTCGTCTATGGTATTATGTGCAACATTGCCGCGCGCTTCGCCGCCCGCAGCGGCACCAGTGTGGCGCTATTCTCACGCGCGGTCTTCGGGCAGGTTGGCGCGACCTTCGCCGCCCTCCTGTTCGGCGTCACGATTACCTATTACGCCATCGCCGAAGGGTCGATCGTCGCCATTGCACTTCAGGACTATTTCGGCGGCCCGATAAGCGTGTGGTATTTCATCGTTTGCCTTTACAGTGCACCTCTGGTGATGCGCGGTGTACGGACATGGCTGGACCGGATCAACGGCATCCTTTTGCCGCTTTATGTATTCGGCCTTCTGGCCTGCGTCGTCTGGGCCATCGCCGATCACGGCTATTCCGGCGCATGGCTAACCCAGCTCCCTACGAGTGCCGTCGCTCTGGGCGTCCCAGGCTGGTGGTTCGCCTTTACAGTTTACATGGGCGTTTGGGTGGTTGTGATGATGACTTGGGACGTCGCCCGCTTCGGCCGCAAGGAGGATTCCGCCTTTAACGGTAACATCACTTTTGGCATTCCCTTCTATATTGTAACTCTGCTGATTAACGGCGCTGTGGGCATGTTCATCACCTTCACAATCCCTATTGAAGGGCAACTGTCGGAAACATCGGCGATCATCGGTATCGTAGCGTTGATGGGACCATTCGGCGTGCTTCTCGTGTGGGCCAGCCAAACCCGGATCAACACGATTAACTTCTATCTATCATCCACCAATATGCAAAATTTCTTCGCTCGAGCCTTCAAAATCTCGTGGCCGCGCACGGTTTGGGTGATCATCATGACAGTGGTTATTTTCCTCGTCATGCTGACCAATGTTTTTAGCTACCTTCTTCTGACGCTGCAATTCCAGGGAGTTATCATCGTTGCTTGGGTCGGCGTCGCGCTTACTCACATCGGCTGGTGTTACATACGCGGCATTAAGCCAGACTCACTGGAATTCCGTCCCGGCCGTGTGCCGATGATCAATCCGGGCGGCCTTGGGGCCTGGATCATCGCCTCAGCTGTCGGCTGTCTGATGATGATCTTTGGCGGCAGCTTCGGCGCGATTTGGGCACCTCCAGCAACACTTGTGATCGCCGTGGCGATTTATGTCGCGGCGCTAATGGTCGCGCGCCGCAGCTGGTTCGTCAAAGAGCGTCCCAACGACCCTCGCAAGGAGGTTGATGATCCTTGGTCGGCGCGCATTCGCTGTCACCACTGCAACCAGGCTTATATTGCGCATGAGATGGACCGAGATCCCTCGTCCAATCACGCGCCGATCTGTCTGGCTTGCGCCTCGGACAGCGCCCAGTTCCTCGTAGCTGCCCGCGCCGAAGCTCGCGCCTCCAGCGATTACGATATAGGTGAGGGCGTGGTGGCCGAATAGCGCGCCTCACATTCTGCTTGCGGGTTGCACGCTCGCGCGTGCAGCCCGTTTCTCTTTTCAGCCAGCGGTCGGAAAGCCCAAGCGCCCGCTTTCCCCGGCTCTCCACCGCACCGGACTGCGGTTAACCAGGCCCGCAAAAACCGGAGAGGCGCAAAATTTCTCCCCGCAAAACAACTGATGACCTGCGACGTCTGGTTTCGAGTCCTTCGGACGGCATGCGAGCCTGAGGCGGCTTCTCATCGGCAGTGTCAGAAAAACTGGCATGAGCCGGTGAGGTGCTCCTAGTCGATGTGCAGGGGGACGGCGGCCGCATCCTGCACCACCCGCAGCCGCGCGAAACTCTCGCCACCCTCGACCATCGCTCGTACGGCCATGGCCTGCAGCCCGTAGAAATCCGCGAGCCCACCCGGATCGACATGATCGGTCCAGCGCAGCCACAGCACCTGAAGCCGTTCGCGCACCGCACGGTCGGGATGCGTGGATTGCGGCTTGATCCCCGCGCCGACGACATTACCCCACGAGGCAGTCCACCACCGCAGCGATCCATGGGTTGTTCCGCGCATACCACCCGGCCCGTCGCGCCGACGTGGTCGCCCCTGCAAGGATCGCCGTGTTCAGCCCATCGACCGTCCACGCCCCTTCCCAACGCCGACCAACGCCCGCAGCGTCAAAGCCGCGCGTGCTCGTGAGGCCAAAAAGGCGAAGAAGGAGCGTCCGCACAGCGATGCGGTTTAAAACCTTACTCTTGCTCCTCGCGATATCAAGGGCGATCGTGAAGATCGCCCTTCTGCCTTGTTGAACCCTGTTATGCAGGTAGCTGGAAGAACCAGTTTGCCCAGACCACCACTGCCGCACCCGCAGCCAGCGCCAGGTAGGGCCAAATACCAGCACGACGTTCGCCCAGCGTATGGCCGTCCGCCGGGAGTCCGAGATCAATGAGGGCCTGGGGGGGGAAGCGACCGCCATCCTGGTAGTAGTGACGGAACCAGAACACCGGCAGGATGAAGGAAGCGAAGATCAGTCCTGACCATAGCGCGCCGGAATAGCCCCAGACCTTGGATCCAGCCCCAAGGAAGAGCGCGTTCACGAAGGCCAGCATCGTGTTGAACGCGATCAGGAGAACCGGTGCTTTCCAGGGGCGGGGCAGGTGTGGCGAGTCGATCCTGTGGATCCAGCCCGCGTTGAGGTTGAAGAAGTTAAACATGATGTATCCCACGTTCGAAATCGCAAGGACGTAGAAGTATCCAGCCGGATCAGAAGCAAGTGCCAACAGGAACAGGTTGAACACGAGATCTGTCCACATGGCACTGGTCGGCGCTCCATGATCGTTGACATGGCTCAGATAGCGCGGCAACCAACCATCCTTGGACCCTTGGTAAAGTGTCCGCGACGAGCCTGCCATGGCCGTCATGATGGCAAGGAACAACGCAAGGATCATCAGGATCACGAAGATCTGCGTCACTACCCGCCCGGCGCTGATCATGCTGCCAAGCGCCTCAGCAATCCCCGTGCCATCGACGATTCCGGGAGCGAGCATCCCTTTGAGCCCGAACACCCCTTGGAAAGAGAATGGGATCAGGAAAAAGAACACTATGCAGAGCAGCCCCGAAAAGAAGATAGCGCGGAAAGTATCCCGTTCCGGGTTCTTGAACTCTCGAGTGTAGCAGACGGCAGTTTCAAAACCATAGGTGGACCAGGCGGCGATATAAAGCGCGCCGAGGATCAGGGTCCAGCCTCCAACGCTCCAAGTGCCGTTCTCACCGGAATAGGCGGTAGTCGGGGGCAGAAGCCCGGTCACATTGGCTTCGATGATCGAGCCGTTGAGGATTGGCACGAGACCGACGAGGAGAAGGGGCACAAGCACGACGATGGCGAGCCATTTTTGCGCTCTAGCCGTCTGGGAAATGCCGCGATGCTGGATCGCGAAGATGATCAGCATGAGGACTGTGCCGATCACAAAGGTAGCGTTGAAATGCAGCGTCCCGAGACCCGGTATGGCGAAGTCGACAGCGGACCATGTCCGTACAGCGGGGGTCAGCGCAGCGATCGCATCTTCGGAGGTGGCGCCTGCATGAGTCGCCATCCAGTCCAGCACTGCCTGGCTGTCCGCCGCAGGAATGGAGAAAAGGGCGTTGAGGATATAGCCGGCAGCGATTGCGCATCCCAAGGACAGGACGGGACTCCAAGCGAACCAATTGCACCAGACTGAGAGTGGAGCGATCAACTTCGAATAGCGGAGCCAGGCCGTCGCACCGTAGACAGAGGTTCCACCGGACTTGTTGCCGAACATTCCAGCCATCTCGGCATAGGTGAAGGACTGAGAGAACCCCATCACCATAGAGATAATCCAAACCACAAAGGCCATCTTTCCGGCCACTCCGGCAATGCCGCCGAGTGAAAAAAGCACCAATGGCGGAACACCGGCCGCGACCCAGAAGGCGCCCCGCCATGTGAGTGCGCGTATCATTTCTCCTGAATGCGTAGCCGAAGGAGTTTCCGTTCGTTCAAGAGTCATTTGACCCTCCCGCTGTTGTTCTCTTGATTCGAGGAGCTCTTCGGCTCCACTGTCTTGGCAGGTCGACGTCAGCTATTCCGGATCCGCTGCTGAAGCCGCTTGGGCGCAATTGGCCGTGGTTGATATTCCTGGATCTCACGCGATCCGGGCAGATTCCTCAGGCCGATGCTCGCACATTGCCCGGAAGGCTTTTCCTTCCGGGCATAGGGTTCAGTAGCCAGATGCTTCCGTCTCACATGCGCATGCGCTTCTTTTCCTTGTCGTAGAACGGAAGTTCCTCAACGGTAACTTCCTGTGCAGCAGCGTCATCGCCCAATTTCAGCTTTGCGCCTTCGGCAATGCCAGGCTGGAGATGGGCTAGCCCCAGAGATCTGCCCAGACGGTGCGAGTATTCGGAACTGCTGACCACGCCGACCTTCTGCCCGTTCAGGAAAAGGTCGGTTCCTCCGGCGATGACACCGGCGCTGGAGGGACAGGAAACACCGGCAAGCCGGATCTTTTCCTTGCCTTCGCTTTTCAGCACCGCTTCCCTCCCCAGATAGTCGGGTTTTTTCTTGGACACGGCCCAGCCCAGGCCCATTTCCCAAGGGGTATGGGCTTCGTTCATGTCGAAGGGATAGAAAAGAAGTCCGGCTTCCATCCGGCCCTTGTTGAGGCAGGTGAACGAACACGGCAGCACGCCTTCCTTTTCACCCGCCTTAAGGATGCCATTCCAGACGTCGACAGCGTCTTTCCGGTCCACAAAGATTTCATAGCCGCGTTCGCCCGAATAGCCGGTGCGGGATACGATCGCCTCGCGGCCGAACAGCTCGGTCTGGACCAGACCGAAGAAATCCAGGGATGCAAGGTCCGCGGGGCTGTTGGCATCGAGGATCTTCACCGCTTTGGGACCCTGCAGCGACAGGCTGTGCAGGTCGTCGTCCTTTTCCAGCGTGACGTTCTTTCCTTTTGCCGCCAGCGCAAGGCGTTCGTGGCCCGTGCCGGTGCCGTAGACGAACAGGTACTTGTCGTCCTCGATGCGGTAGATAATGACGTCGTCGCAGATCGTGCCTTCATCTGTCAGGATCGGGCAATAGGCGGCCTTGCCCTTTCCGACCTTGCTCATGTCGCGCGGCGAGACCTTGTCGATCACGGCGGCGGCGTCAGGTCCCTTGACCCAGATCTTCTTGAGCCCGGTCAGGTCGAACAGCCCGGCTGCTTCACGGACCGAGTCGAGTTCCCTGTCGGCCGACGAGGCGTAGCTCCAGGGAACATCCATGTCGTTCCATTCGCCAAGTCCGGCGCCAAGCGAACGGTGGATGTCTTCAAGTGCGGATGTGCGTTTTGTCATTTAACTGTCCTTTCAAGGATCGAGACGAACTGCGCGAGAGTTCGCGCGCCGGTATTCTTTCTGTCGACGATGACCCGCAGCAGGACACCAAGGGTGTTGCGGATCGAAGACCCAGACGGGCAGCCGGATAGAAGTCACCAAGTTGATCGGGTGATCGATCCGGGCTTCCTTCGATCTGCGGAGTTGGCGGACTGCGGCAGGACGTCGGTCTGTAACGGCCCGCGGTGCTTTCCGGCCCGGACGGTCCCTGGGGGCCGCCCGTGCCAGAAATTGCGGGTCGCCCGTCAGCTCAGAGACGCCATTCCAGATCCGGGTTTTCATCCGGATTGTAGGCCACGCCCCAGACTTTCTGTTCGCGCTTGTATGGCTTCTGGTGCTGCGGGCTTTCGTCCTCGATCTCGCGCGCAAGCCGGTGCCCGTCGAATGTGGCGTCGGCAATGATGCGCGGCGCTTCGGCGTCACCGATGACGAACACGTTCTCGATGCCGTTCTTGGCCCATTCGTCCTTCCGCGCCTTGAGTTCGCGGAACAGGCTGTCGTTGGAACGGCGGCTGGTGACCAGGATCACCGTGTCGCATTCGTGCCACTGGTTGGTGTTGTTCTCTGCACGCGGAAGCTTGCCGGTGCCCTTGTACTGGCGCTTGTAGCCTTCGCCCCAGATGTTGAACAGCTCCACCCGCCCCGGTTCGATCCGCGAACAGCCCGTCTCACCCAGGATGGTGATATTGAGTTCGTGCATCATGCGGTGAAGGTTTGCGCTTTCCAGCGTGTAGTCCATGTAGGCGCCGACGCCGCAGACGCTGGCAATCGTCACATCATGGCCCGCGCGGGCGAACTTCTCGGCCAGGCTGGGGGCCATGTAGTAGGGATCATAGTTGATGATCATGACCCGTTTGCCGACCGGCTTCTTGCCTTCGAACACCTGTTCGGGCGTCAAGACATGCGGCTGCGATGCATCGGCGCCCGGAATAGGCTTCTGGGTGCGGTGGTTGAGGCCGATCGGGCTCCAATGTGCGCCGGTTGCGATCACAACGCGCGCCGCGCCGTAGTTCAGGACATCATCCGCCGTCATGCGTTTCTGCCCAAGCGCGACCTGCGATTGCTTGTTCTTCTTGACCAGCTTGTTGATCTGCGTTTCGCGATAATCGCGGTGGTAGCCCCATTCGGCAAGTCCGGGCAGCGTGGCGACGTCGTTGACATAGCCGCCGATCTTGTCGCGGGCGTCCACCAGGTGAACGGTGTAGCCGCGTTCCATCAGCACGCGGGCACATTCCGATCCGGACGGACCGGCACCGACGACCAGGACATCCTTGTCGGATTTCGCCTTCTCGAACTTTTCAGGGTGCCAGCCGCGACGGTATTCTTCGCCGGCGGTGGCGTTTTGGGTGCAGATGAACGGCACGCCACCCATTTCCCAACGCGAGATGCAGACGTTGCAGCCGATACAGGTGCGGATGTCCTCCATCCGGCCTTCGCGAATCTTGTTGGGAAGGAAGGGGTCGGCGATCGACGGACGCGCTGCGCCGATGATGTCGACGATCCCGCTGTTTATGACCTCGAGCATCTTCTCGGGGTCGTAGTAGCGTCCAACGGCCACGACCGGCTTCTTGGTCGCCTGCTTGATGTGGCGGATCCATTCGTTCTGGTGGCCAATCTGGTAGAACCGCGACGGACCGGCATCTTCGCCCCACTCGGTGATGTCGCCGATGTTGACGTTCCAGAGGTCGAGATACGGCGATGCCAGTTCGATGAACTTGAGCCCGTCCTCGCCGACTTCGACCCCGGCATCACCATAGAGCGTGTCGATCGAACAGCGCGTGACAAGTGCCACGTCATTCCCGACGGCCTTGCGGATCTTTTCCAGCGTTTCGATCCAGAACCGAGCACGGTTTTCGAAGCTGCCGCCGTATTCGTCGGTGCGAGTATTGTAGTAGGGGTTCAGCCACTGCATCGGCCCGTAGGCATGCGCGCCGTAGACATCGACGATATCGTATCCGGTGTCGCGCGCACGCAGCGCGGCATTCACATAGTGCTGCTGCAGGCGCAGGATCTCGTCCTTGTCGGCCTGATGGTTGTAGGTAAAGCCCGGGCACCCCGGAACCGTCGCGAAATCCGAATTGTACTGGTTGGGTCCGCGCGAAATCGTGCGCGATTCCAGGCCGGGCGCGTGGGGGCCGCCGTAGAAAAGTTCGCACCCCGCAAGCGCACCATACTTATGGATATGTTCCACCATGGGACGCAGGTTGCGCATGTCGCCTTCGTCCCAGATGCGCGCCGTGATGCGCAGCGAGTCGTCGCATTCGGGGTGGATCGAGCACTGTTCGGTGTTGATCGCGCCCCAGCCGCCTTCCGCCTTCACGCCCCGATGCGCCATCTGGAACCCGGGGTGGTTGGTCCCCGCACCGATGCAGTGCGGAACCTGGTAGAACCGGTTCTTCAGGGTCTTGGGTCCAATCTGGATGGGCTGGAACAACGCATCATAGTTCGAACTGATCTTGGTCGTCTCATTCATGAGCTTGGCTCTCCCTGTCGGTAGTCTGCGGTTTTCCGCATTGTGTCAGGAGCAAGCCAGACGGCTGGAAAAGCAGTGAATCCATGATTTCTCATGATTTCACTTTTCATCGGCGACTTTTGATATATCTTAGATGTAGCTTTACCAGATCAAGGGAAGGCAAAGATTCGAAGGGGACAAGGCTGAACTTATTCCTGCGGACTTAGTCTTCACTCGGTCGATCTGACTTTTCGCGCTCCTTGCATTCAAGGCTAAGGCGGAAAATTTATTTCTTCAACGGAAACATCCGGGTGCGACATTTTGGCGCAGGTCCTGGAGCATTGCGATTTTCGGACATTCGCAACAGCATTGAAAACCATAGGCAATTTCAGCGATAAGCCATCTTTGTACCCAAGTGGATCAGTGATGTATCAAGCTTATTGCATGATGGTGGGCCAATTGTACCTACTGGTTTTGAGCCGCTTTACTCATCCTGGAAGGGGCATTTGACATAACGGATTCGGGTACGCAGTAAGTTGAATTTCTTACATAATTGTTAAGAGAAAATGTGCTTCCCGATCTGCTTGGCCGATGAGTGGGGTGGGATTTTCGTTCCGGGTGACCAGGGGCTCCATCATGGATTGGCTCAAAGCCGCCGCTGTGCTATCTATCGTTTTGCTGATCTCTGGCCCCGTTGCGCTTTGCTCGACGGGGCCTCTTTGTGAGGGGGCGCCAAAAGTGAGCGAGTAACAATCCTCACCTTGGCTGGGGGAGCTGTTAGCCTCAGGGCTTGTGTCTTGATCTTACTCGCAAACCGATTATTCTGCATCTGCGCCATAGGAATGGTCCGCTCGGCTTGACCCTGATCTTCATCATCAGATGATAGCCACGGGGTGGTTCACATCGACTAACAGTCCGGCCCCGCCCGGCGGAATGCAAAGCGAATGAGTATTTATCGTTTCGGTGCTAACCTTGCGATGACGGCGAGCCTGCCGCGATACAACTTCCGCGCTAAAGAGTCGGTCAAAATCGGAGTGCTGGCACCTCTCACCGGCGACGCAGCAACTTGGGGGCGACCGGGTTTTGAAGGCTGTCGGATCTGGGCGGACTGGGTAAATGCTGACGGTGGCTTGAAGATCGGAGGGCAGCGGTGGGCGGTCGAGATAGTCGCCTACGACGATCAGTACGATCCGGCGCGGGCAGTGCACGGTGCAAAGCAACTTGTACTTGAACATGGGGTCAAGATCATCCTGATGCTCGGCGGCGACACGGTACCTGTGATTGCCGACTTCCTTACGCGATCACGGACCTTGGCCACCACGCTGCTGCCCAGTGACCTGTCGCCCGACATACCTTACCTTATCGCTCCTTGCGAAGTTCACCCGATTTATGTGGTGACGGGCATCGACTGGTTGGCAGAAAATCGTCCCGAGTTGCGCACAGCGTCTCTTTGCGCCCAGAAGGATGCGTTCGGTCTTCCGTCGCTGGCGACCTATCGTGCAGCGTTCGAATCCTCGGGGATCAAAATCCTCAAGGAGGTGC
The DNA here is from genome assembly GCA_002356635.1 of Rhodobacteraceae bacterium QY30. GTDB lineage: Bacteria > Pseudomonadota > Alphaproteobacteria > Rhodobacterales > Rhodobacteraceae > QY30. The sequence goes on along the minus strand of CP023454.1, from coordinate 2,119,271 downwards.
TCTACACCGGCGCGCCTGACGATCCTGAGGCGATCGTCGCATCGATGCTCAGCGCAAAACCCGACATTCTGTGTTGGGACACTGCGTACGAGCCGTTTGTCCACGCATTGACTGAGGCTGCCTATCGCCAGGGATTCCGCGGTCAGATCGTGTCGTGCACTTGCGACAACTATCGCGCACTTGTTGCGCGGACCAGCCGCGAATTCATGGAAGGATTCATCTTTCACTTCCCGGATTTCGATGACCCGGCGCTCGGAAAGCTGGACATCGACTTTCCGCGTCCGAACGAATTCTATGCAGAGTTCAACCGGCGTTTTCCGGGAGAGTGGAGCTCTGTGTCATGGGCTTATTGCGCAATCCTGGAGATGTGGCGCAACGCGGTTGAACAGATTCAGACTGTTGAACCCGCTGTAGTTCTCTCCGCAATGAAGATGGGTGGGAGCAGTCGGAACGCCTTTGGTGAAGCCCAGTGGTGGGGGCGGGAGCTCTTTGGTGTAGACAATGCGCTGGTAGGCTCTTGGCCGGTAGTGCGGATTATCGAAGGCCGGGCACGCATCATCGAACTGCGTTCCATTCTCTCCTGGTGGGACCGTCATGGGCAACTTCTGCTACGCCACATGCGCGCCTGCGGGCAGATGTGGGACCAGCGCCTTTAGGAATGGCTGACCGGGATCGGGACGACATCAGCTACCCGCCATCAACTCCTGATGGGAATCGGCCAACATCAGCCGGACGTACTCAACCGCCTTCTCAATGTCGCGCTCTTCAATCGCTTCACAAAGCGAACGGTTCTGCAATTTATATTCCCGAATCCTGGCGGGTGACAATCGCCAACGTCGCTGTACGGACCAGCTTGCGTCACGGCTGACGCGATTGATCATAGAGTAGATCGCAACGAGAAGTGGGTTGTGGGTGCCGGCGGCGATCTGCATTCGGAACGAGTCCTCGAGTTCTGCGAATCTCTCACCATCGACCTTTACGGTTTCGATCTCATCTTGGATCGATCTCATGCCTTCGATATCGCGAGCGGTCATGTTCAGCACCGCAAGTCGTGCGATTTCTGGTTCTACGATTGATCGCACGACCCCAAGTTCAAGGGGGCTCGTGATCTTGCCGATCTCTGCCAAATTGACTTCTGCGGATAGAGATGGAGCCGAAGTAGTGTCCGCCTTAGTCTGATTTCTGCGAAAGCAGACAACCGAACTGCTGCCGGGTTGACGTCGGATCACGCTGAAGTTTTCCAATAGCCCAAGCGCCTGGCGTACGGCGCTCCGCGGTAAACCGTTATTTTCGGACAAGACGCGCTCGGACGGAAGCCGTGTCCCGAAGCTGTAGGTACCAGCGCAGATCTCGGCAAAAAGCTGATCCGCCAGATTGCGAGCTCTAGCTGAGATCGGGTGCTGGATTTCTCCATCAGAATCCCACGGGGGCAAAAGCGACTCATGCATTCGAACGAACCATGGATGACGGAACAACTGCCGTTGATTCGGGGTAGCGGTTCCCCTTGGGGCTGCGGTGTAACTGGCGAAACAGCGATCCTCGGCGCTTTTGGTGATTCTTAGAGTTAGGAATGTACATCCGAATACTTCTTAAAAAACCGCACTATGGAACCAGATAGTACCAGATATAACCAAAGTCAACCAGTATAGCGGAGGGCGTCACAGCTTTGTGCCATTTTTGTTGAGAAGCGTGGTGCTACCTGCTACGCTTTCCAATAGCGCGAGGCCAGCATTGGGAGAGGCTGGGGTCCTTGGGCTGATCCGGTACAAACAGGACAAAACTGGTCGCTTTGCGCAGGCAGCTGTCTCGGGAGGAGAGATGCCAACCTACGTCAGTGGATGGATCGCACGCTGCATTGCGGGGCGACTGAAGAATAAATGGCTTGCGGCTACAACAGAGTATCGCGTTCCTAATTCGGATGCGGAGAAGTGGAGGAATGGATCCGGCGCAAGAATTGGAGCTTTAATCCTTCTGCAATATTGCGTTCCGAATATTTCGCTTTTCAAACATGATACTGAATATCTTCTTGCTCGCGCTGCCGGATGGCGCGCCTGCGACCTCGATTGGGAGCGGTTACAAGAAGGCGCATTCGAAGCATGGTATCGAGGGGATGTTCCCTCTGCTGTCCGTTCTTGGCGATGGGCTTGGCTCGTTGCCCGATTGAACTTCCGCAAGGACGATCCTCGATCTGCCACAAGCACAGCCAACCTTGGACTGGTTGCTCGACTTGCTGGAAGAGAACGTCTAGCGCGCCGCCGCTATGCCATTGCGCTTAGGCGATGGGGCGGTGTCGTCGAGCACATCGACGGGATGGCCATTGCCCGACGTGGTCGTAGCTCGCTTTTTCACCTGCGAATGGAAATCGCTCACTGGGGCGCTTACGACCAACAATTCCGTGCACAGGCGATGCGACTTGCAAGCGACATCGCCGTCCGGCTGGACCTTGCCTCCCTTGGCCAGCCGTCCCCCGGCCAGCGGTCGCTCCGCTGGTCGGGGGAGAAACCCTGCACCTTCGACGACCTGCGAAAGTTCCTTGGAGCGGCGCTCCTGATCGCAGGTGATGCAGGGAAACTGGATCACATTCAAAATTGAACCCCGAAGCCGCCCTTTCGGCGGAGCACAGAAGGAAAGAGTGACACTATGTCAGACAAACGACCGGCAAAGTACGACATCCTGTTCGAGCCGATCCAGATTGGTCCGAAGACCATGAAGAACCGGTTCCATCAAAGCCCGCACTGCATCGGCGCAGGCACGGACCGGCCGGGCTTCCAGATGGCCCACCGCGGGGTCAAGGCGGAAGGCGGCTGGGGTGCGATCAACACCGAGTATTGCTCGATCCACCCGGAATCGGACGACACCATGCGCGTCTCGGCACGGATCTGGGACGCGGGCGACGTTCGCAACCTGCGCGCCATGTGCGACGAAGTGCACAAGCACGACGCCCTGGCCGGTATCGAAATGTGGTACGGCGGTGCGCATGCGCCGAACATGGAAACGCGCCAGACGCCGCGCGGTCCCAGCCAGTACGCTTCGGAATTCGAAACGCTGACCTACTGCCAGGAAATGGATATCGACGACATCCATCAGGTGCAGCAGTTCTATGTCGACGCCGCCCTGCGTGCGCGGGATGCTGGCTTTGACATCGTCAACGTCTACGGCGGTCATGCCTATGGCCCGATGCAGTGGCTGAGCCCCTACTTCAACAAGCGCACCGATGGCTACGGCGGTTCCGTCGAAAACCGCGCGCGCTTCTGGGTCGAGACCCTCGAAAAAGTCAAACGTGCGGTCGGCGACGATTGCGCCGTTGCCTCGCGCTGCGCCATCGACACGCTCTATGGCCCCGGTGGCGTCGAAGTCGAAGTTGACGGTCTGCGCCTGATCGAACTGGCCGATCCCTTCGTTGACGTCTGGGACATCAACATCGGTGACATTGCTCAGTGGGGCGAAGATGCGGCGCCGTCGCGCTTCCAGCGTCAGGGCCATGCCCTGCCGTGGCAGCGCTTGGTCAAGCAAGCCTCGAAGAAGCCGGTCCTGGGCGTCGGGCGCTTCACCGATCCGGAGAAGATGGCCGAGGTCATCCGCAACGGCGAACTCGACATCATCAGCTGCGCGCGGCCCTCGATCGCCGATCCGTTCCTTCCGAACAAGATCAAGGAAGGCCGTATGGACGACATCCGGACCTGCATCGGCTGTAACGTCTGTATCTCGCGTTGGGAAATCGGTGGTCCCCCAATGATCTGCACCCAGAACGCGACCGCCGGCGAAGAATACCGCCGCAGCTGGCACCCCGAGAAGTTCGAGAAAGCGAAATCCGACGACACCATCCTGGTGGTCGGCGCCGGTCCGGCCGGTGGCGAAGCAGCGCGTGTTCTGATGGAACGCGGCTATATCACCCACCTCGTCGACAGCGCCGAGAAGGTTGGTGGGCACATCAACGACGCCGCCACGCTGCCCGGCCTGGGCGAGTGGAGCTACCACCGCGACTATCGTGAAGTGCAGATCAACAAGCTTCTGAAGAAGGTGAAGGGCTCGCAGCTTGCCCTTGGCCAGAAGCCTCTGACCGCCGACGACGTACTGAACTACGGCGCCGAGAAGGTGGTCATCGCGACCGGTGCGAAGTGGAACACCGACGGCACCAATGCGCTGACGCACGAACCGATCCCGGGCGTCGATGCTTCACTTCCCGATCAAGTCACGCCCGAGCAGATCTTCCGCGGTGAAAAGGCGATCGGCAAGCGCGTCGTGATCCTAAACTCGGACACCTACTTCATGGCGCCGTCCCTGGCGGAACGTCTGGCTTCGCAAGGACACGAAGTCACCGTGATCAGCGGAGTCGGCTTCGGACATTACATGCACTTCTCGCTGGAATATCCGAACATGAAGCGCCGCATGATCGAACTGAACGTCAAGGTCATGGGGGATCACTGGGTGTCGCGCGTCGAACCGGGCCGTCTGGAATACTTCAACGTCTGGGCTGAAGGGTCGCGCCGTGAATATCGCGGTCCGGGCAAGCTGCCCCGCGACGAGAACAAGAGCCAGAAGTGGATGGAATACGACACCCTGGTTCTCGTCACCGGCCGTCACTCGGACAACACGCTCTTCCGTGAGGTGAAGGCGCGCCAGAACGAGTGGGAAAAGCACGGCATCAAGAACGTCTTCGTCATCGGCGACGCATGGGCACCGAAGATGATGGCCGATGCGACCTTCGACGGACACCGGATCGCCCGCGAGATCGAGGATTCCGATCCGCAGCACCCGCTACCCTACAAGCGCGAGGTCATTTCCTGGGGTACCGCCTACCAGCCGGGCGGCGAATACAAGCAGGAGTGGCGTCTTTAAGCGACCGAGTGGTGTCCGCGGGGCATTGCGCCCCGCGGACACCCAATTCGTGACGTTGCGCGACGGCGGCAACGCTTAGAACAGGACAAGAGGACCATAGAGCGATGATCCCCGATCATGATCCACAAGACATAACACGTGTCTTGTTCGATAACTTCCCACTCTGGATGCTGACGACCTTCTACGTGGTCGCCATCGGAGCAATCGGAGTTTTCCTGTACGGGGTATGGGCGCAGATACGCAAATATCGGCGTGGGATGCGCGCGGGCGCGTGGTCGCCATTCTGGCCGCGTTTCCGGACGATGTTCGCCCGGGTTCTGGATCACAAGACGATCAAGCGCCGCGCGCGCGGTGCTGGTGCAGCCCATATGTTCATCTTTTATGGCTTCACCGTTCTTTTCATCGGCACCAGCATCATCACCCTGGACCATGACATTACCGGTCCTATTACGGGCCTGCACTTCTGGCACGGTGCGTTCTATCTTTTCTTCTCGCTCGCCATGGATCTTGCGGGACTCTCGCTCCTCGGTGGCCTGCTCTACATGATGTATCGCCGCGGCTGGCTTAAACCGCCGCGCCTGAACTACCACCGCCCGGACCGTTCGCCCGAGGACCCGGACTACGACCGTTCGGACTATCGGCGGGAAGACTGGGCCTTCCTCTGGGCGCTGATCCTGATCGGCATGACTGGCTACCTGGTGGAATCCGTGCGCCTGGTCTGGCTGCAAAATGACCCCGCGGTCTGGAATTACCGCTGGTGGTCGCCAGTTGGGGCTTCTCTGGCCCAACTGATGAAAGGCTTCGGGATGACTCCCGAAGGTGCGGCCAATTTCCGTATGGTCCTCTGGTGGACCCACGGCATCCTCGCGCTGACCTTCATCGCCCTCGTTCCCTACACGAAGGTCAAGCATATCTTCACCGCGATGGGTTCGCTGATGGCCCGCGATCCGGAAGCCAAGCGCCGGATGCCCATGGCCGACGTCGAGGCCGAGAAGATCGGTTTCAGCCTGCTGACTGACTTTTCGGACAAGTATCTCGTGAACGTCGACGCCTGCACCAAATGCGGTCGGTGCCACGAGGCTTGCCCGGCCAACGCGTCGGGCTATCCGCTGTCGCCGCGAGATCTGGTCCTGAGTCTGCGCGAACTGGCGAATGACAAGCTCTCGCATGCGTCCATGCCCGAGGGACCGATCGAGGTCATTGGCACGGAAGTCAACATGATCCGTCCCGAAACGCTCTGGTCGTGCCGCACCTGCGCCGCCTGCGTCGAAATCTGCCCTGTTGGCATCGAACATCTGCCGATGATCGTGCAAATGCGTCGCGCGCTGATCGAAGATGGCAACTTCGACACCATCCTTCAGCCGACGTTGAAAAGCCTGCAGAAATCCGGCAACTCCCTAGGTGAAAACAAGCGCAAGCGCCCGCGCTGGACGCAAAAGCTGGACTTCGAGATCACGGATGCCCGCACGGAACCCGTCGATGTCCTGTGGTATGTGGGCGACTACGCCTCGTTCGACCCGCGGTCGCAGAAGGTCACGATCACCTTCGCCCGGATTCTGAAGGCCGCCGGGATCAATTTCGGCATCCTGTATGAAGATGAGCAGACCGCCGGCAACGACGTCCGCCGCATCGGCGAAGAGGGCCTGTTCCAGTCGCTGGCCGAGGCCAATATCGAGCTGCTGAACAGCTGCCAGTTCAAGACGATCGTCACCACGGATCCGCATACCTTCAACACGATCCGGAACGAATATCCCGAGTTCGGCGGCAACTATGAGATCGAGCACGCCAGCTCCATGCTCGAGCGCCTGATCCGCGAAGGAAAAATTCCGCAACCGGCGAACCTGGACTACCGCGTGACGTTCCACGATCCCTGCCACCTGGGCCGCATCAACGACTGCACCGAAGCGCCGCGTCAGGTGCTGCAGAGCATGGGCGTCGATCTGGTGGAACTTGGCCGCAGCCGCGACAATTCGTTCTGCTGCGGCGCCGGTGGCGGTCGGATCTGGCTGCCCGATCCGCCCGAACTGAAGAAACCCGCCGAACTCCGCGCTGCTGAAGCGGCTGAGATCCCGGGCCTCGACGTTCTGGTGGTGAACTGCCCGAAATGCCTGAACATGCTGGAAGACGGCGTGAAAGGCACGGGCAACGAAGGCAACTTCCGGGTGCTCGAACTCACGGAACTGCTGGCCGAGGCCATGGGCCTGGACGCCAAGCCGAAGGACGAGGACGAAGCATCCGAGACGGCTGCGGTGCCGGCATGATGACGGCGGTCTCCGACAATCGGTCCCTTGACGGCATGTGCAACGGTGTTGCGCTGACCGCCCGGGTCTTGGCGGTCGGAGACCTCTATGCTGCGCTTGGCATTTACTCTCATGTCGAGCCGGCGGTCCGGTCCGAACTTGAGACGGTGATCCTTGGGACGCGGCGGCAACGGCTGATCGTCGCCGCGGCGCCCTATGCCCCCAGAAATCTGCTGGACGCCCTTTCGCTGGGTGCGGATGACGGCCTTGCGCTGCGCCTGGCCAAGAACACGTCGACCCCGGCAAGCGCATTGCGTCGGCTGATGGCGCAATGCAGCGATCCGCGCGCGCGGCGCTATCTAGCATCGCACCCGAATGCCGATGCCGCCATTCTGGTCGACCTGTCACGGGATGATGCGATTGAAGTTCAGCAAGCCGTCGCCGGGAACCCTGCCACGCCTGGGGATGTGGTCGCGAGGCTGGCAGGCATCGACGACGCCTTGATCCAGCGCGCAATCGCAGCCTCTCCGGCCGCCGATGCCGCAACCTTGGCGAAACTGTGGGATCTGGGCGACGATTGGGTGAAGGCCGATATCGTTGCCCATCCGAACTGCCCCGCGACCCTTCTGGCAATTGCCACAAGCGCGCCAGACGTGCGGCTGCGCCGCAAACTTGCCGCCAACCCAATGATCGACCAATCCGCACTGGAGCGACTGCTGACCGACCCCGACGACAGCGTGCGGGCGGCGGCGGTACGCAACCCGGCGATCCTGGGCGAAGAGGTCGATGCCATGAACGAGGCTTCGGCCCGCGTTCGCCGCCTTGTCGCCCGCCGTCCGAAGCTGTCGGCGGATGTGATCGAACGTCTTGCCCGCGACCCCGACAGCTGGGTCCGGCGCTGGATCGCGCGTCACCCCGACATGTCGGCAGAACTTCTGGCGGAACTCGCGTCTTCGGAAGAGGCCGAGGTTCGGCGCGGTGTCGCACGAAATTCGTCCTGCCCCGCCCATCTTCTTGTTCGGCTTGCCGCGGACCCGGCGCCTTGGGTCCAGGCGGGGGTGGCGCTTCGCGAGGATGCTCCGGCCGAAGCCATCAGCATCCTTTTGAACACGAGCGACCGGGACGTGCTTGGTGCGCTTGGTCGCAACCGCAATACGCCCGCCCAGAGGTTGGTCGCGATCGCCCGCCACGATGATGCCGACGTCCGCCGCGCCATCGTCTTCAATCCCGCAGCCCCGCGGGAGGCGCTGGTCCTTCTTGCTGCGGATCCCTACCCCCTTAACCGCGCGATGATCGTCGGTCATGCCCGACTGGACGATGCCGCTGTTGCGGACCTTCTGGACGACCCTGAACCGCAAGTGAGGTTCTCTGCCGCGCGCCGACTGGCCCGGCACGGGAACCAACCTGCATTGAAACCCTGACACAAAACTTGGAGAGGATGAATGAAGATACTCGTTCCAGTGAAGCAGATCGCCAGTCTCGATGACCAATTTGAGATGCGCGACGACGGCCGCGACGTTGATGAAGACTATCTGGAGAAGGATCTGAACGAATTCGATCATTTCTCGGTCGAAGAGGCGCTGCTGATCAAGGAAGCCGCCGGCGACGAGGTTGAGGTTGTCGTTGCAATCGTCGGTGATGACGATGCGGATGATGCCCTGCGGACCGCGCTTGCCAAGGGCGCCGATCGCGGCATCCGGGTCTGGGACGACGCTCTTGCCAACGCCGACGGGACGTCGATCGCGCGCATCCTGGCCAAGCTTGTCGAACGCGAAAAACCCGACATGGTCTTCACCGGCGCGCAATCCAGCGACTTTGGGTCGGCCACGACCGGCATGGCGCTGGCGGGGCTTCTGGGCTGGCCGCATGCGGCCGTCGTCAGCAACCTTGAATACAAGCCGGGCGCCTCTTCGGCGACGCTGCGCCGCGAACTTGAGGGTGGGCTTGAAGAGGTCATGACGATCAAGTGCCCGGCCGTCCTGTCGATCCAGCTGGGGATCAACCAGCCGCGTTATGCCTCGCTGCGCGGCATCAAGCAGGCCAAGCAGAAACCGGTGGACGAACTCTCGCTGGACGATCTTGGTCTTGATGCTTCGGATGTGGCGCCGGCCTTCAACGTTCGCAAGATGTATGCGCCCCAGCGTGGCAAGGCGGAATTGATTACGGGCTCGGCTGCCGAACAAGCGGCGCGGCTGGCACAGATCATCAAAGAAATCCGGGGGATGTGATCGATGAGCGAGATTATTGTCATTGCAATTCAACGAGATGGCGAACTGCGTTCAAGCTCTCTGGAAGCCATCACCGCCGCGCGCGGCGTGAAGCAGGCCGGAGACACCCTCTCGGTGGCCATTGTCGCAGCCAATCCCCAAGGGCTGGCGGGCGCGCTGTCCGTGGAAGGCGTGGATGAAGTCATCGCCGTCAAGGCGACGGATGAATTCCAGCCGGACCTGATCGAAGCCGTCGTGGGCGCGCTGGTCGCCGAGCGCAAGCCGTCGCTGATCGTGACGGCACACACCGTCGATGCCTGGTCCTTCGCGCCGGCCGCGGCAATCAAGAACGGCCTTGGTTTCGCAACCGACGTGATGGCCCTGCGGCGTGAAGGCGCGGATCTGGTCGCGACCCGCGCGGGATACGCTGAAAAAGTCCTCATGGACATCGATTTCCCCGGCAAGGACACCGTGCTGCTGACGACCCGGACCAACGTCTTTGAACCGGCGTCGGGGCAAGGCTCGGCCAAGGTGACCGAGATGGCGGCGCCCGCCGCGGATATTGCCACCAAGCACGAAGGCTGGAAGCAGCCCGCAGATGCGGGCGGAATCGACATCCCCGGCTCCGAATTCATCCTGTCGATCGGCCGTGGCGTCGCGGATGAAGCGAACGTCGAACAGTTTCTGGAACTCGCCGACAAGGTCGGTGCGACGCTTGGCTGTTCGCGTCCGATCGCCGACAACGGCTGGCTGCCGAAGGCGCGCCAGGTCGGGCAGTCGGGACAGCTTGCGGCAAGCTGCCGGCTTTATGTCGCCATGGGCGTCTCGGGTTCGGTCCAGCATCAATGGGGCATGAAGCATGTCGAGAACATCGTTGCCGTGAACACCGACCCGGAAGCCTCGATCTTCAGCATCGCCCGCTACGGCATCGTCGGCGACATGTTCGAGATCGCCTCGGAACTTGAAAATCACTTCTGAAAACAACCTCGCGGTCGCCGTGCCAGACGGTGGCCGCACATACTTCTCTGAAGAAAAGGACAAGACATGAACAAACGCGTATCGGAACTCGAGAACGAGCATAAGAAACTTGGAGCGGGCCTTGGCGACTGGAACGAGATGGACGTCGCCTGGAGCTATGGGACGTCCGCTGAAAAGGAGCATGATGCCGTCCGCGAGACTGCGGGTCTGTTCGACGTATCGGGCCTGAAGAAGATCTGGATCACCGGACCTGACGCTTCGGCGTTGATCGACCATGTCGCGACCCGGGACATGAGCCGGATCTACAAGGGCAAGTCGGCCTACAACCCCCTGCTGACCGACGAAGGCACGATCTGCGACGACAACATCATCTTCCACATCGACGACAACAAATACCTTTATGTCCACGGTGCCGGCCAAAGCCTGTCGCGACTTCAGGAAGCTGCCAAAGGCCGCAATGTCGACGTTCGTTTCGACGACGATCTGCATGACCTGTCACTGCAAGGCCAGAAGGCGCTGCCGTTCCTTCAGCGGTTCTCCCCCGCCGACATCGACAGCATTGCCTATTTCCATCAGGTCGAAACGACGCTGTTCGACCGCAAGGTGATCATCTCGCGCACCGGCTATTCAGGCGAACGCGGCTATGAAATCTTCGTCGACCGCAAGGACGTCGTTCATCTCTGGACCAGTATCCTGGGCGAAGGCGAAAAGGACGGCATAATGGCCTGCTCGTTCAACTGCCTCGACAAGATCCGTATCGAAGCCGGCCTGCTGTTCTACCCCTACGACATGAGCGAGGAAACCACCCCCTGGGAGGTTGGTCTGGGCTGGACCATTTCGCGCAAGAAGGGTGACTTCATGGGTCGCGAGGCGCTGATGGCCAAGGAAGGCAAGGAAAAGGTCAAGTTCGGTGGCATTTCCACCAGCGCAGTGAGCGAGCCGCTGGAAGGCGGCGCCAAGCTTTATCTGAACGGCAAGGATGTGGGCATCATCAACAGCCCCGGCTATTCGCATCGGATGAAGAAATCGCTGGCCCTGGTGCACCTTGATCCGACGATCACCGAAGGGACGGTTCTGAAGGCGGGCGATCCCCAGACTGGCGTGGACGTGACGGTCGACGCCGTGCCGTTCTTCGATCCGAACAAGTCGCGCACCCACAGCTAAGGCGCGAAATAAGCTCTGCGGCGCGGCCGAGGCTGCCGCGCCGTAATTAATAATGTCTAAAAACTGCGGCTTGGCCGCTAAAACATGTCAACTGGGGAGGGCCGAATGACAGACATAGACGCAACACACGGTCACAGCGGCGTCGATCTTGCCGAACTCAAGGCTCTGAGGGCAAAGAGCCGGAATTATCAGGTCCGCTGGGGCTTCATCTGGGCGTTCTGGTGCGCGGTCCTTTGGGCGGCCTGGTATGTACCGGGCTACGCGGTTTACTACGAACAGCCCTTTGTTGATCTGGCCAAGGGCGGAAACGCGGGCAACCTTCTTGCCGCTATGGTCGTTGCTTTCCTGAACGCGATCGCGGTGCTGTTCTTCATGTTTGTGTGGGTCGGAACGCTTGGCAAGACCGGCGAATACTTCCGCACATTGCGTCAGCCCAAAATCTCGCTGTGGTATCTGCCGGCCGGAATGTCGGGCGGGCTTGCCATTTTCGGTACCTACGTGGCGATGGTCTATGTCGGGCCGGGCTTTGCCGCCGTCGCGGGCCTGCTTTACCCGCTTGTTGGGGCCATGCTGGCGCGCCTGTGGTATAATGAACGGATCACGGCACGGGCCGCACTGGGGCTTCTGGTTCTGGTCACCGGCGCGGTTCTCATTTTCCTGCCCGGCCTGATCAGCGATCTGGGCGCTGAAGGAAACAGCAGCCGCTGGATCGGTTACGTCGGCGGAGCGATGGCTTTCATCGGCTGGGGCCTTGAAGGCGCCGTCGCTGGCCGTGCGCTGGACGTCAGCGACCCGGACGTTGGACTGACCTTGCGCTTCACGGCTGAGCTCCTGATCTGGGTCGCAGTCGGTGTGCCGGTTGCCTGGATGCTTGCCGGCGATGCGTTCTGGACAGCCATGGGCACGGCTCTGGCGCAGACGGGCGTCTGGCACATGCTGGTGCTGATGGGCATGACCTTCGCCTTCTGTTACGTGTCCTGGTACAAGTCGTTCCCCTTGATCGGTGTCGGTCGGGGCCAGGCCATCGCGGCGCTTTATGGCCCGATGTCGCTTGTCTATCTGTGGATCTTCGGCGGACTGACCCCCGACATCTGGTTCGCAGTGGGCGCAACCGTTGCCGTGATCGGCAGCTTCATTCTGTTCACCGAAGGCCGTGGCGTGCTTGAGGTCATTCGCGCAGTGGAAAGGGCTGACTAATGCCGAAAATACACATCAAAGGCCGCATCCTGCAGTTGTTGGAACGCAGCAATGTCTTGTGGGATCACGAAATCAGCGAGGTCATCCTGAAAGAATACGCGCTGAAGGGTGCTTACTGGACAGGTACCATTCGCATGACACTGACCGACCTGCATGCCGGGGGTCTTATCGATCATCTGGAATCGCACCTCGATCCCAAGAGCCCCAAGGGCTCGGAGAAACTTCTGAACCGCTATCGGCTGAACAACTTCGGCCGTGAGCGTATGCGTCAAACTGGCTTGATGGAGAATGCGTGATGGTTGAATTTTTTGCTTGGGGGATGAACGGGGTTATTGCCGCAACGGTCGTCTGCATTGGACTGCCGCTGATCGCGCTTTATAACGCGAGAACCTTCGTCACGAAGATCTGACGACGCGCCAACCGGCGATCCGCGAGACCTCCGTTAAAATCGGCAGACTTACCCGGGAGATGTTTGGAGAAGGCACCCAGAACTGGCGGCTCACCTTGTCCAGCGGACAAGGTGCCTACGGGGCGTGGATCGTCGTTCAGTGATGATGCTTGCGGTGGATATGCCTTGAATACCCATGCTTGTATTGACCCAGCGGAATCTGCACAGGTTAAGCTGCTAAAGCGAATGCCTCAGCGGGGGTTTTCATGTCCAGCGCCTGGTGTGGGCGGCGGTGGTTGTAGAAGCTGATCCAGTCGCCGATGGCGCGGGTCGCATGCTGGATGCTGTCGAAGCGCTGGCGATGGATGCACTGCTCTTTCATCGTCCGGATCACACGCTCGACCATGCCGTTCTGCTGCGGGCAGTGTGGCGTGATGAACTCCTGCTTCAGGCCGTAGCTCCTGACCAGGGCGGTGTAGGGGCGGCTGGTGAAGACCAGGCCATTGTCGGACCTCAGAAGGAACTCGGACGTGACCTTTCCCAAGGTGCCGAACCGGTTGATCAGGGCATGCTCCAAGGCGCTGGCGGCAGTGGTGGCCTTGCCGGATCGCGACAGATGCCAGCCCAACAGTTCGCGGGTATGGCAGTCGATCACCAAGGCCAGCGTGGTCCAGCCGTCGCGGCCGGACCAGACCCGGCAGAGGTCGGTGGACCAGCGTTCGTTCGGGGCGGTTGCGACCGAGGGCACCGCTTCGATCCGGGGCCGCATGCCGATCGGGCGCTTGCGGACTTGCCAGCCCTTGATCTGGAAGATCCTCCGAACGGTGTTCTTGTTGAAGCCCAGAAGCCAGGCCACCGTGCGATAGCCGAAGGAAGGCTCCTTTTCGATCATCGCCTTGATCGGATCGGCGAAGCGCGGATCGACCTTCGGGGTGGCCTTGGTCGGCTTGTAATAGACCGTGCGCCGCGGCACGCCGAACCAGGCGCAAAGCTTGCTCAGAGGCACCGCGATCCCGTCCGCCAGAAGGCCCTCATGGAGCGTCCGGATCATTTGTCGTCCTCCCGCTCCATGAGGGCCGCCAGCTTTTTTCTGGCGCGCAGCTCCAACATGGCCTCGCCATAGGCCTCCTGCAGCTCCTTCAGCTGCTTCTCGTATTGCTCGCGTGTATTGACCCAGCGGAATCTGCACAGGTTAAGCTGCTAAAGCGAATGCCTCAGCGGGGGTTTTCATGTCCAGCGCCTGGTGTGGGCGGCGGTGGTTGTAGAAGCTGATCCAGTCGCCGATGGCGCGGGTCGCATGCTGGATGCTGTCGAAGCGCTGGCGATGGATGCACTGCTCTTTCATCGTCCGGATCACACGCTCGACCATGCCGTTCTGCTGCGGGCAGTGTGGCGTGATGAACTCCTGCTTCAGGCCGTAGCTCCTGACCAGGGCGGTGTAGGGGCGGCTGGTGAAGACCAGGCCATTGTCGGACCTCAGAAGGAACTCGGACGTGACCTTTCCCAAGGTGCCGAACCGGTTGATCAGGGCATGCTCCAAGGCGCTGGCGGCAGTGGTGGCCTTGCCGGATCGCGACAGATGCCAGCCCAACAGTTCGCGGGTATGGCAGTCGATCACCAAGGCCAGCGTGGTCCAGCCGTCGCGGCCGGACCAGACCCGGCAGAGGTCGGTGGACCAGCGTTCGTTCGGGGCGGTTGCGACCGAGGGCACCGCTTCGATCCGGGGCCGCATGCCGATCGGGCGCTTGCGGACTTGCCAGCCCTTGATCTGGAAGATCCTCCGAACGGTGTTCTTGTTGAAGCCCAGAAGCCAGGCCACCGTGCGATAGCCGAAGGAAGGCTCCTTTTCGATCATCGCCTTGATCGGATCGGCGAAGCGCGGATCGACCTTCGGGGTGGCCTTGGTCGGCTTGTAATAGACCGTGCGCCGCGGCACGCCGAACCAGGCGCAAAGCTTGCTCAGAGGCACCGCGATCCCGTCCGCCAGAAGGCCCTCATGGAGCGTCCGGATCATTTGTCGTCCTCCCGCTCCATGAGGGCCGCCAGCTTTTTTCTGGCGCGCAGCTCCAACATGGCCTCGCCATAGGCCTCCTGCAGCTCCTTCAGCTGCTTCTCGTATTGCTCGCGGATCTCAAGCGGGTTCGCACGCAGAGCATTCTCCATGCCGCGCTTGGCGTCGTCGACCCAGCCTTCGATCTCGGACGGCGAAAGGTCATAGGCCCGACTGGCCTCTGCCACGGTCGTCTTGCCCTGGATGATCTCGACGACCAGCGCCGTCTTACGCTTGGCCGTCCACCGCTTGATGCTGTCGTCCATCGTCAAACTCATCGCTACCGTCTCCTTTGTAGCATGAGC
Source organism: Rhodobacteraceae bacterium QY30 (assembly GCA_002356635.1). Lineage (GTDB taxonomy): Bacteria > Pseudomonadota > Alphaproteobacteria > Rhodobacterales > Rhodobacteraceae > QY30. The sequence continues at coordinate 2,103,903 of CP023454.1, read as the reverse complement.
AGATTTTCACTGGGTCAATACACGCGGATCTCAAGCGGGTTCGCACGCAGAGCATTCTCCATGCCGCGCTTGGCGTCGTCGACCCAGCCTTCGATCTCGGACGGCGAAAGGTCATAGGCCCGACTGGCCTCTGCCACGGTCGTCTTGCCCTGGATGATCTCGACGACCAGCGCCGTCTTACGCTTGGCCGTCCACCGCTTGATGCTGTCGTCCATCGTCAAACTCATCGCTACCGTCTCCTTTGTAGCATGAGCAGATTTTCACTGGGTCAATACACTCGCTTCCGGTGAAAAGGTCGCCAACATACGTCGCGAACAGATCGAAGCAGACGCGGCCTTCCTGTTCGGCTAGGCGCCGCCGTTCCGTATTTTCTGCCGCGTGTTTAGCTGCCCTTTCGGCATCGGACAGGGCGCTGTCAGCCCCGAAGCCAAGGCGAATAGCCGACAGAGCAATTGCTTCGCTTGGTGTCGGCGACGGAAACCCCGGCCTCATGCTCTTTCAGAATGTCGATGATCTGGTCTTCGGTGAACCTGCTGCGCTTCATCTCTGGTCCTTTCGGTTGGCCAGAGTCTACCTCAAACTGGATTAGCCGGAGGCGGCAACGTCACCTGGTCTTGATGATCTCCAGGATGGCCCGGTCGAATCTCAGACCGTTAGGCCACCTTCCCCAAACGGGGAACTTATGCGTTTGTCATCCCGCCCGTAACGTTCGGGGGTAGCCAGATACACGGCTGCCCAACAACCAAGAACAGACAGGGACCAACATGACCATTCTGACAACCTCCGCGCGGGCGCTGCGTCTGCCGGCGGCAATAATCGGACTTGCGCTCATGGCGCTGCCCGCTGCCGCCAAGGACCAGATCATTCTGTGCGCCGTCGATGATCTTTCCGGTGACTTTTCGATCATGTCGACACCCAAGACCTACGGCTATGAACTGGCCGTGAAGGAAATCAACGATGCCGGCGGCATCGAGGTGGATGGCGGAAAGAAACTGATCAAGCTTGTCCAGTATGACGGCCAGTCGGACGTCGCCCGCTACCAGCAAATGGCGCAGCGGTGCGTCTTCGACGACGAGGCCGATGTCGTTATGGCAGGCTATACCGGGGCCGAGCGCGAGGCCGCGCGGCAGGAGGTTGTTCGGAACAAGGTCATCTTCTGGCACAACAATCAGGGCGAAGGCGGTATCGCCGATCACTATTCATTCTTCTCGGGTCCTACCCCCGAACAGCAGGTCGTTCCCGCGATCAAGCAGATGATCGAGACGCTCGGACCGAGGATGGTGTTCATCGGAGCGGACTACAATTTCTGCCGCGCGATCGGGCAGTGGGTCCGCGCAGCGGCCGGCCTTCACGGCGGCAAGATTGAGATGGAGGAATACTTCCCGTTCGGCGTGTCGCAATGGCAGGCCACCATCGACAAGATCCAGGGTATCAAGCCGGACTTTCAGGTTCACTGCCTTGTCGGCGCCGCACATGCACAGTTCTACCAGCAAGCAGCGGCAGCGGGCCTGAAGACCCCCGCCTGGTCGAATGTTACCATTTCGGACGGCTATGAGCACAAACGCTTTGCGCCACCCTCGCTGGCCAACATGTACGTCCCGCCCGCATATATCGAGGACGTGCCCGGCGCCGCCAGCGAAGAATTCGTCAAGAAGATCCGCGCGCTGCATCCAGACATCCCCTATGTCAACGAACACGCGGCCTTCGGCTACGTCGCGGTCAAGGCGATGGCAGCAGCCTGGGCCAAGGCCGAAACGACCGAAACAGAAGCCGTGATTCAAGCTCTTGAAGGCGACATTTCGGTGCCCGATGCGCCAGGCGGACCCTGGACCCTGCGCGGCACTCAGCACCATGCTGCGATGAACACCTACCTGTTCAAGGTCAAGGACGACCATAGTCTGGAACTCATCAAGGATCTTGGTCTGACCGAGCCCGCCTTCCTCAAGGACATCGGCATCGACATGACCAAGGAAGCGCCGGGTCGTGCCTTCCTGCCGCCGGACAACGCGGCCTGGGCGGCGTTCTTCAAGTAATACTGGCACGACAACGTCGCTGCTGCCCCTTGGCGGCAGCGACCCCAAGCGGAGAAAACGCATGGACTTGGCAGGGCAGTTGACCAGCTATCTCTACCAGTACTTCGACAACGCCACATTCCTGATCCTCGCGGCGCTGGGCCTGATCCTGATCTACGGAATGATGGGGGTCATTAACATGGCGCATGGCGAGTTGATGATGATCGGCGCCTATGTCGCCACCTATTCTTATCACGCCGGCCTGCCGATCCCTCTTGCCGTCCTTTGCGCAGGGATTGCAGCCGGGCTGGCGGGTATAGTGATGGAGCTGCTGATTGTCCGGCATTTCTACAATCAGCTGTTATCTTCGCTTGTGGTTACTTGGGGGCTGAGCCTGGTCCTGAGCCAGGGCGCGCTTCTTATCCTCGGTCCATCGACGCTGAACATGCCCACGCCGCTCGGTTCGTTCTCGGTTGGAGGCTTCTCCTTCGGAGTCTACCGTATGGCAATGACCGTCGTTGCCGTCCTGCTGATGGCTGGCATCTGGATCCTTCTGCGCTGGACCCGCTTCGGCAACCAGGCGCAGGCGACGATCGAAAACCCCCGCATGGCAGCGGCGCTGGGCATTGATACGCGGTGGATCTACACAACGACCTTCGCCATCGGCGCCGCGCTGGGCGGTGTCGCCGGCGGAATGCTGGCCATGACGACGGCGGTTTCGCCCTTCTTCGGGCAGGGATACACCGCAGTGGCTTTCATCACGGTCGTTCTGGGGGGCGGGGCGAACGCACTTGTCGGCCTGGCAGTCGCCGCGGGCTATCTGTCGGGTGTGCAGACTCTCCTCTCGGTCATGGTCAATCAGTATCTGGGCTATGTCTCGCTGTTCGCCGCAGCATTTGTCGCGCTTCTTGTGATGCCATCCGGCATTTCCGACTTCCTGGAACGGCGGCGCAGCCGCAAGGTGCAGAGGTGAACCGCATGGAACCGCCGCAATCCCGCATCATTGCTGCGCTGAATGGTCCGCAAACTCTGGGCAACAGCGCATTTTTCTGGATCTTCGCAATCCTTGTCCTGATCGTCGCCATCTTCTTTCCCTTCTACGCCTCGCGCTTTCAGGTCATCACCGCCAGCAACCTTGCGATCTCGTCCCTGCTGGCATTGAGCCTTTGCCTGATCTGGGGATATTGCGGCATCCTGAGCCTGGGGCAGGCCTCGTTCTACTGCGTCGGCGGTTATGCCTTCGGCGTTGTGGGCATTAACCTGATCGAGAGCGCGGGGAACACCAATCTCGCCCTGATCGCGGGCATTGTCGCGCCGGTGTTACTAGCCGCCGTGCTTGGCTGGCTGATGTTCTACCGGCGGCTCAAGGGGGTCTATGTCGCCATCCTGATGCTGATCGTCTCGCTGCTTCTTGGCCTTTTCATGCGCCAGACTGCGGATCCGAGCTATGCGATCGGCAAGGCGGCCCTTGGCGGGATGAACGGCCTGCGCCCGGAGAGCGCAGGGGATCCGGGCATTCCCAACATCACCCTTGGGTTTGGCGAGGCCGTCGCGGTCTTTGACGGGCGCAGTGCCGGTTTCTACTGGCTGGTGCTGGCGATCCTTGTCCTGGTTTTCTTGGGTCTGCGGTGGCTGGTCAATTCGACTTACGGCTATATTCTGATTGCCTGTCGCGAGGACTCGGAACGGACCGAGACGTTCGGCTACGACATCCGGCTGGTGCAGCTTTCGGTCTTTTGCCTTTCGGCCGCGATCGCCGGGCTTGCGGGGACGCTCTACACGGCATGGGGCACCTATATCCATCCTGATGGCTTCAGCGTCGCGCCCAATATCCTGGTGGTGATTTGGGTTGCGGTTGGCGGGCGTAAGGATCTTGCATCGGTCATCGTCTCGACGGTGGCGCTGGGCTGGCTATCGCTGGAACTGTCACGCTACGGGGAAGTCTCGCTTCTTGTACTCGGGCTCATCCTGATCTTCGCGATGATGGTCGCGCGCGATGGGATTGTCTCGGCCTTGGGCGAGCAGATCGGGCGGCTGGTGGCGGCGCGCGGTTCGCGCCGCGAAATTGTCGCATGTTTCAAGGGGGGGCGCAGGTGATGCAGGCTTCAACACTGGAAAGGGTCGTGCCTGGGGTTGTCGCCGATGTGATCCTGGACGTGCGGAACGTGACCAAGCACTACGGCGGCATCCGCGCCCTTGACGGACTGTCGCTTCAGGTCGTGCGGTCCGAGATCCACTGCGTCCTCGGTCCGAACGGGGCGGGCAAGAGCACTTTCTTCAAGATGCTCATGGGCACTGAACGGCCGACCTCGGGCAGCATCCACTACGATGGCCGCGACGTCACGCGCCTTCAGGCATTCGAACGCGCCCGACTGGGCCTGTCGGTCAAATTCCAGAATCTTCGGACCTTCGGCGATCTGACTGTCTTTCAGAATCTTTTTATTCCGCTGCGCCGGACTTGCGGGCCATCGGAAATTCCCGACCGGGTCAGCGAGATCCTGCGCCAGGTCCGGCTGCCCGGTGTGGAGAACCGGCTGGTGAGGCACCTGTCGCACGGTCAGCAGCAATGGCTTGCGATCGCGATGTCGGTCGCTTCGCGTCCGCGGTTGCTGTTGCTTGACGAACCGACGGCAGGGCTGTCCGCCGAAGAGACGGAACGGACCGCCGAGATCATCCATGAGGTCAACTCCGAGGGGATGACCGTCGTGGTCATCGAGCATGACATGGGATTTATCCGCTCTCTCAAGGCGCGGACATCGGTGCTGCACTATGGCCGCCTGTTCGCACAGGGCAGTTTCGACGAAATCGCCGCGAACGAGCATGTTCGGCAAATTTACCTGGGGACCGAATGATGATGTGCAGCAAAATCGGATTGTCTTCGGTTGTTTCAGGCTACGGGCGTGTCCGCATCGTCGACGGCGTTTCGACCGAAGTCGCCCCAGGCGAGATAGTCGCCGTGATCGGACGCAATGGCGTGGGCAAGACCACGCTGATGAAGACGCTGATAGGTGAGGTGCCGGTCAAGAGCGGCGAGATACGCCTTAATGGGCGCGACATCGGCGGCCTGACCGCACCGCGCCGCGCCCGTCTGGGCATCGGTTATGTTCCGCAGGGCAGGGGGATATTCAGCCGGCTGTCGGTCGCGGCGAACCTTGGTCTGGGGGTCGGCGTCGGAGATGCGGCTCGGTCCAATTTCGATCGTGTCTTCGAATTCTTTCCCATCCTGGAAAAGCGGCTTCAGCAGCCCGCCGGATCCATGAGTGGCGGCGAGCAACAGCAATTGGCCATCGCACGGATCTTGGTCGGCAATCCCCAGGTCATGCTGCTTGATGAACCGTCCGAGGGGATCCAGCCGTCGATCGTGCAGGAGATTGGGCGTACGATCCGGCGCCTGCGCGACCAGCAGGACCTGACGATCATTATCGTGGAACAGAACCTGAGCCTGATCCAGGCGGTCGCGGACCGATGCCTTGTCATGGACAGGGGCCGCATCATCGCGGAGGTCCGGCCCGACGCCCTCAACGATCCGGCGCTGGCAAAGGAATATTTGGCGATCTGATGCCGCAATGCAGATTTGCCCGATGGACGCCGGTGTCAGGTAGGCGGGGCGTGTCCCCGCGCGATGAAGGAGTCAGACGCCGTTAACGATGTCCACCTTGTTGCCGTAGTTTGACCAACACGGGCACGGAGTAGCCTCCCACGACTACCCGTCTGCCCGACGCTTCCTTTCATTTCGAAAGAACATCTTCCGGCGGAGGCGATGCTGGCCGTTCAGATGTGCGGGTCACACCAGCCCAAGATTTATCGCCGTTGCGACGGCCTGGGCGCGGTTGGTTGCGTCAAGCTTGGCGATGGAATTCTTGATGTGCAGGCGGACCGTCTCGACAGACCGGCCGATGATCTGCGCGATCTCGGCCGATGTCTTGCCGGCGGAGGCCCATTTCAGGCATTCCTTCTCACGCGGAGTCAGGACGCGCGGCAGTTCGGTCGGGATCTGGCTCTCCAGGCTACGTTCGTGCAGTCCGCGGGTAAAGGCATGCATCAGGCGAAAAAGTGCCTCTTCTGTCGCCCGCCGCTGGCTTTCCCAGCCGTGGCAGCTTTTGTCGCAGATCGCGCTCATGACAGCGAACTTGCCAAAAGGAAGGTGGACCGGAACCGTGATGCCGTTTGTCAGTCCAAAATCCTCCAGATACCGGAAGGCTTGCCGCTGCTGGCTCGATACATCCGCACGTTTCTGGATGGAATGCCATTCGATGGGCAGGGTGGTTTCGAAACAGGCACGATAGTAGGGATCGATCCGCATGAACTGCGCCCATCCCTCCTCGAAGCCATTGGGAAAATTGCGCAGGTTCAGCTTCAGCGGCAGCCAGTCTCCGTTCGGAAGACGGGGCATGGCGGGTATATATCCATAGAGAACTTGGGTGAACCCCAAGCTCTGCGTGATTTCCGTCAAAATGTCGAAGGCGGCATCAAAACTGTCGGTTTCGACAACGCGTTTACGGACATCTGCATATGGAATTTCAACGGTAACGTCCAATGCGAGCCTCACTTCCTGGATGTGACAAGCCGTGCAAGACGGATACACACAGCATAACTTCGGCTGCCTTGTCATCAAGACGAAACATCAGAAAACCCCAATAAAATATGGATCATCTCTATATTTTGTGCATTCGTACAACCGGTGAGGGGCATTGGGTGCGGGGGACGTCGCGCGCACCGGAATGACATGACTTCCGCAGAGAATCAGTTGATTCCGAACGATCTGGCTTTCCGCAGGATGGAGCCGACAGGCCGCTACCAACAGCGACCGGAGACGGCGTCAGAGCCGGTCGCTGCTGTGAACTTTGTCCCCCCGGCACTGTATTGACCCAGTGAAAATCTGCTCATGCTACAAAGGAGACGGTAGCGATGAGTTTGACGATGGACGACAGCATCAAGCGGTGGACGGCCAAGCGTAAGACGGCGCTGGTCGTCGAGATCATCCAGGGCAAGACGACCGTGGCAGAGGCCAGTCGGGCCTATGACCTTTCGCCGTCCGAGATCGAAGGCTGGGTCGACGACGCCAAGCGCGGCATGGAGAATGCTCTGCGTGCGAACCCGCTTGAGATCCGCGAGCAATACGAGAAGCAGCTGAAGGAGCTGCAGGAGGCCTATGGCGAGGCCATGTTGGAGCTGCGCGCCAGAAAAAAGCTGGCGGCCCTCATGGAGCGGGAGGACGACAAATGATCCGGACGCTCCATGAGGGCCTTCTGGCGGACGGGATCGCGGTGCCTCTGAGCAAGCTTTGCGCCTGGTTCGGCGTGCCGCGGCGCACGGTCTATTACAAGCCGACCAAGGCCACCCCGAAGGTCGATCCGCGCTTCGCCGATCCGATCAAGGCGATGATCGAAAAGGAGCCTTCCTTCGGCTATCGCACGGTGGCCTGGCTTCTGGGCTTCAACAAGAACACCGTTCGGAGGATCTTCCAGATCAAGGGCTGGCAAGTCCGCAAGCGCCCGATCGGCATGCGGCCCCGGATCGAAGCGGTGCCCTCGGTCGCAACCGCCCCGAACGAACGCTGGTCCACCGACCTCTGCCGGGTCTGGTCCGGCCGCGACGGCTGGACCACGCTGGCCTTGGTGATCGACTGCCATACCCGCGAACTGTTGGGCTGGCATCTGTCGCGATCCGGCAAGGCCACCACTGCCGCCAGCGCCTTGGAGCATGCCCTGATCAACCGGTTCGGCACCTTGGGAAAGGTCACGTCCGAGTTCCTTCTGAGGTCCGACAATGGCCTGGTCTTCACCAGCCGCCCCTACACCGCCCTGGTCAGGAGCTACGGCCTGAAGCAGGAGTTCATCACGCCACACTGCCCGCAGCAGAACGGCATGGTCGAGCGTGTGATCCGGACGATGAAAGAGCAGTGCATCCATCGCCAGCGCTTCGACAGCATCCAGCATGCGACCCGCGCCATCGGCGACTGGATCAGCTTCTACAACCACCGCCGCCCACACCAGGCGCTGGACATGAAAACCCCCGCTGAGGCATTCGCTTTAGCAGCTTAACCTGTGCAGATTCCGCTGGGTCAATACACCTTCGCCAGACCCGGTGCGCTACAACCCCGGCGCGTCTGTCAGCACTTGCGTATCAGGCGTGCCGGTTTGCCGGCGAGGGCAGGACGGACGTGCTTCCAGACCTCATGGATCGCTTCATGGCACATCCATGTCTCAGCCGCGAGAATCCGGCAACTCAGCAATCGCCCCTGCCTGCTGGCACCGGCCTTCACGCCGCCAAGGCCATCAAGCGTCTGCTCGATCCGATCCTCAATGCCCTCGGGAAGATCGCCCCAGATAATGACAGTGGCCTGATGACAGGCTCCGTCCCACATGCGTGCAAGGGCGGCGACTTCGTCCGGCTGCGTCGCCATCTGCCGGTCGATGATCAGCGGGACGCCGTCGAGATTGACCACGAACTCTGAATCCAGCGCATGGAAATCAAAGGCTTCGCCGCTGCGGCCGTAATGGATGCGGCCTGCCGAAATCATGTCCGTGGCGAAAAGGCGTGAATCCTCGGCAATGTCGATCCGCGTCCGGCGGAGAACTCGCGACCCCGCAAAGGGGATGGCTTCGTCAGGGCAATATTCCAGTAGCGCACCAGCGCCGACTGCGATGGTGATATGCTCGGCCGATGTCTCACCCGAAGGGCATTTGTAGAATTTGCTCGCCGCCGTGGTCGTGATCAGCGCCCGGCTGCCGGGGTCCAGGGTGGCATGCAGATGGGCGGTATCGCCTTCGACAAAACCACCGCCGCTGTTGATGAGCAACAGGAAGGGTTGATCGTCGTTGTCCTGGTAGTGGGTTCCCTGCCATTGATAGGGGATGCGCCAGCTGCTGGGATCGATCTCGGTTCGGCCGTTGCGCAGGCGGACGGCCAGGTTCATCAGGGCATGCTTGCCGATAGCCCAGGCCGGATCAGGAAGCACCCGAGGATGTGCCGTCATGTCAGGTGGTCTCCATCATCATTACGTCGCATTTCAGCCAAGAAATGATCTCTGGCAGGCCGACGCCTTTCTTCATGTTCCCAAACACCACGGGCAGATCGCCACGCATCCGCTTGGCATCTCGCGCCATCATGCCGAGGTCGGCATCGACATATTGTGCGATGTCGATCTTGTTGATGAGAAGCAGTGGCGAACGGGTGATGCCGGGTCCGCCCTTGCGCGGGATCTTGTCGCCTTCACCGACGTCGATGACGAAGATGTGGCTGTCGGCGAGCTCGGGGCTGAAGGTGGCTGTCAGGTTGTCACCACCACTTTCGATGAAGATCAGGTCGAGATCGGGGAACCGGCTGGTAAGATCATCGACGGCGACCAGGTTCATCGAGACATCTTCCCGGATCGCGGTATGTGGGCAGCCGCCGGTTTCAACCGCGACGACGCGCTGCGGGTCGATCGCGCCCGAACGGGCTACGAAATCTGCGTCCTCGCGGGTGTAAATGTCGTTGGTAATGGCCGCGACGGAATAGTGCGGACCCAGCGTGCGCAGAAGCTGCACAAGCAGATGGGTCTTGCCCGATCCCACCGGGCCGCAGATTCCAATACGAAGGGGTTTTCGCATTTCAGATCTCCCAGGGTTTGTTCAGGACATGCACAGCCGCGAGGGCAACCTTTCGTGCCGCATCGCTGCAACATCCAGAGCGGAATTGAGTGTGGACATGTCGTTCAGCGGCCGTGCGCGCGCGATCTCGGAACATTCAAGGATCAGCGGTGCCGCTGCGGCGATGATCCGCTGCAAGTCTGACTGGCCGATGGGCAAAAGCCGCCCGAGAACCGCAGCAAGGCTTGAAAAGCTGCCATAGAGATAGGTTTCGACAGTCTGCGCCTCGCTCCAGCCCATGCCGGCGCAGGCGACGCCATAGACAACGGCGTGGTGCGGCTTCTGGCCGTGCGCCTCCATGATAACTGCCAACCGTCCAGTCGCCTCCAGCCCAAAGATGTCGCGAAATGCCGCCATGAAGGCCGCCCCGCTTTTGGCTGAGGCTTCGCGCGCTTCGCGGCTCAGCTTCAGTGCCTCAACCGTTCGATTGAGTCCGGCGATACCGGCCATCTCGGCATAGAGCACCTCGCGGAAGGCGTGGGCGACAGCTACGGCATCCGCGGTCGCCACCGTGAATCGTAACCAGTCGCGCAGCCGGACCTCGGCCTGTTCCGGTGTCGCGATGGTCCGGTCCGCCAGCCAACATTCGAATCCATATGAGTGGCTGAAGGATCCGGTAGGAAACGCCGAACTGGTCACCTGAAGGATGCTCAGGAACGGATCGCAGCCATTGCCGGGCGGTACAGCCAATCCGACCGGGATCATTTGCCTTCTCCTGTCCCGATTGCGGTCTTGTCGCGACCGTGGGGGTGAGAATGACGGTGGGAGTCATGATCGTGCTCGTTCGCCTGCGCCTGCCCGTGATCATGGCTATGCCCGTGATCATGCCCATGCCCGTGGCTGTGGTGCCCATGCGCCGCGCCGAACCTGCGCCCGATGAAGGCCCTTCGCTCTAACCGGAAGGGAATCCCGAGATGTGTCAGTTGCGACACGACCATCTGGTCCACCGGCGTCAGGACTCCATTTTCCAGAAACCGTGCGGGCCGGTGCAGGTTTCCCAACTGATAACAGGCCACCGCCCACATGATCGGATCGCTTCCGGGTTCCAAGAGGAGCAGTTCTTCCTCCGCTGCGGCGACCGCAATCGCCCAGGTCCGGTCGTAGCAGAGGACATCCCCATCCTGCAGTTCGGTCCCCCGCGGCATGGAGACGCGAAGCTCGCGCCCCCCTATTGTCTTGGCTTTGAAATGGCCGCTCGCCCTTTGTTCGGATGTCAGGACCAGGGGGTCGATCCCGAAATGGGGATCGAGATTGGCGGTGGTGCCTACGACACGGGATATGACCTCTGCCATCCTGACTTACCGGAAATAGAACAGTTGGGTCAGGGGCAGGGTCTTGGCCGGTTTGACAGTCGCCCGACGGCCGTCAACGTAGACATTATAGGTTTCGGGGTCGATGTCGACCTGCGGCATAGAGTTGTTCAGATACATGTCGCGCTTCGAAATCGTGCGGGTGCGCCGGACTGGCATTAGAGTCTGGTGGCTGCGGAGCCGGCCGGCCAGGCCCGCATCGATTGCGGCCTGCGTCACGAAGGAATAGCTCAGTCTCGCCGGGTTCGCCCCCAGGGAGCCGTATTGCGGCCGGTACTTGAGCGGCTGACCGGTCATCAGAGAGCCTGCGGGATCGCCCATGGCACCATGAGTGATAAAGCCGCCCTTTACGGTCACCTCGGGCTTGGCGATGAAGAACTTCGGCTTCCAGAAGACCAGGTCCGCCAGCTTGCCCGGCGCGATCGAGCCGACATAGCCATCGACCCCAAAGGTGATTGCGGGGTTGATGGTTACCTTGGACAGGTAGCGCCGGATGCGGAAGTTGTCGTTCCCGGCACTGTCTTCGGAAAGCTTGCCGAAGCGCTGCTTGTTCACTGCGGCCAGTTGAAAGGCCCGCTGTGCGCTTTCCGCGGCACGGCCGACGCCCTGACTGTCGGACCCGATCATCGCGATTGCGCCAAGATCATGCAGAACATCCTCTGCGCGCATGGTTTCCGCCCGGGCGCGCCCTTGGATGAACGCCATGTCGGTGGGGACGTTCTTGTTGAGATTGTGACATGTTATCAGCATGTCGATCTCTTCGTCGTAGGTATTGATCGAGAAGGGGTTGGTGGGATTGGTCGAACTCGGCAGGCAGTTCGGCTCCATCACGCAACGCATGATGTCGGGGGCGTTGCCACCGCCGGCGCCTTCCGCGTGGTAGATGTGCATCACACGACCATTGATCGCGGCCATCGTGTCTTCATAGTAGCCGGTTTCGTTCAGCGTGTCCGCGTGGACTTGCACCTGGAAATCGAACTCGTCGGCCAGGTTCATGCACATGTCGATTGCCGCGGGCGAGGAGGACCAGTCCTCGTGGATCTTGAGGCCGGTGGCGCCACCCAGAACGATCTGTTCTTCAAGTGCACCGCGGCTGGCGGCATTGCCCTTGCCGAAGTTGCCGAAGTTCAGCGGAATATCCGCCATCGCCTCAAGCATCCTGTGGAGGTTGAATACTCCCGGACATTCGATACCCACCGTCTTTGGTCCAGAGCCGCCGCCGATCACCGTGGTGAAGCCAGCGTTCTGATATTCAAAGAGCTGCTGGACGGAATCGAAATGCGGGTGAATGTCGATGAAGCCGGGCGTCACGATCATGCCCTCGACCGAAAGGATGTCGGTGCCGGGGGCGACGATCAGACCGGGCGTGATATTCATCGTATCGGGATTACCGGCTTTGCCGACGCCGACAATCATTCCATCCTTGATGCCGATGTCGCCCTTCACAATGCCTAGCACCGGGTCGATGATCACGGCATTGGTCACCACAAGGTCGAGCGCCCCGTCCCGGGCCTTCCATTTCGATGCTTGGCCCATTCCGTCACGGATAGTCTTCCCGCCGCCGAAAACGAGCTCGTCGCCATAGGTGGTGTAATCATGTTCGATTTCGGCAACCAGCCCGGTATCGGCCAGGTAAATCTTGTCGCCCTTGGTCGGGCCGTATTGCACGGCATACTCCGGCCGCGTGATCTTGATGCTCATGGCTTTGTCCTGAATTTCCTTGGGGCGGATGGGCTTGGGCGTCAGACAGCGTTCCCGTTGCCCGCATGAACTGTGTCGGGCTTGTCTCGGACCTTGTAGCGCTCACCCTCGAAGCAGTAGCCGTTGGCGCGCAGGCGCTGGACTGTCTGTTCGCGGATGATGTCTGAGCGTACAGTTCCGTTCGTCATGTTGTTCATACCGAATGCGACTTCGCGCCCGACATAGGTCGTCAACTGCACCTTGCGGCTCTGGCCCGGCTCGAAGCGGACGGCCGTGCCCGAGGCGATGTCCAACCGCATCCCGAAGGCGGCCTCTCGGTCGAACGCCATGGCGCGATTACATTCCGCGATATGGTAATGGGCACCGATCTGGACTGGCCGATCGCCGGTATTTACCAACACAAGTTCGATGGTGCGTCGGCCGGTATTGATTTCGATGTCGTCCTTGGCGAATTCAATAAAACCACATTTCTCCGGCATTCCGACATCGAAGGCTTCACTGGGTATGATCGACCTGGGAAGCGGCGGCGGGGTCCATTTCTTCGACATTGCTGTTTCCTCGCCCTTTTCAGTTTCGGATGGGATTCATGATGGTCACAAGCTTGGTTCCGTCCGGGAACAAGGCCTCGACCTGAAGGATGGTCAGCATTTCAGCGACGCCGGTCATGACATTGTCGCGACCTAGGATCGTCGCACCATATTCCATCATGTCGGTCAGCATCGGGATCGAGCCTTCGCGGGCGCGTTCCAGAATTTCATCCGAGATGACGGCTATGGCTTCGGGATAATTGAGCTTCATCCCCTTTTCGAGCCTGCGGCGCGACATTTCTGCCGCCACCCAGATCTGCATTCGCTCTTCTTCACGAAGCGTGAGGTGCATCTTGATAAACCTTTCGCGTCTTGACGGGCTTTCGGAAGTGTCAGGGGCGATCCGAATTCCCCTTCGCCTCGATGAAAGGCCGGCAAGCAGCGGCTGAATAGATACCTGTCCGGGTAGGTCAGGAATCCGGCCCGGCATTTTCCTACCCTTTCGGGGCATTGCGGGATGGGGCGGACGCGGACCCTAATCATGATAAGGTTGAAAGGAGCTATCACATGAATATCCGACTTCTCTTGACGGCGCTCGTGCTTGTTCCGGGCGTGGCCCTCGCCCACACTGGCGACCCGAACCACCTCGGACTCGGGGCAGGCATCAGCCATCCACTGACCGGTGTGGACCATCTGGCCGCGATGGTGGCAGTCGGGATCCTTGGTGCCACGATCGGCGGCCGGGCGATCTGGGTCTTGCCGCTAAGCTTTGTCAGTATGATGATCGTCGGCGCGCTGCTTGGTTTGGCGGGATTGCCGCTTGTGGGTGTGGAGACGGCCATCGTCCTGTCATCGGTCGCCTTTGGCGTGATGATCATGCTGAACGCCCGGCCCGCCTTGCTGACGGCCACCGGGATCGTAGGCCTGTTCGCCGTGTTTCATGGGCACGCACATGGCGCCGAGATGCCGGCAGGCGGTATGGCATGGGTCTATGTCGCAGGCTTCGTCGCGGCGACCATGGCCTTGCACCTCTTGGGTGCCAGGTCGGTGATCGCTGCCCGACACCATGGGGAAATGTTCAAGCGCGCCGCCGGCTTCGCCATCGCGAGCTTCGGGGTGCTGGCGGGCGCTGGATATATCTGACGCCAGTTTACCGAAGCGCACCTCCCGTACGCGAAGACTTGGCCGGCATCACCCGATGCCGGCCTTTTTTTGTTGATGCCTCGCCTTACGACGCGGTTTGGCAAGAAAAACTACAACGGGAAAGGGCTCTTCTCAGAGCAAAGTTGGTTGAGCCGGGCAGGGGACAGTGTCAGAGAAACTTTTCTTGAGACGGGGCAGGGCGGGGTTTAGCTTTCCAGCAAGTCCCATCGTTCCCCATTCAAGTATTTCAAGACCAGCCCAGGGCACTGTCAGAGAAACTTATCTTGAGCCGGGATGGGGCGGTGGATAGTTTTCTGGCATGTCCCGTCGCTCCCCTTTCCGGTACTTCAAGACCAGCCCCGAGGTCATCCGCCTGGCGGTCATGCTCTATGTCCGCTTTCCTTTGTCGCTGCGCAATGTCGAGGATCTGCTTCACGAACGCGGCATCGAGATCAGTCACGAAACCGTTCGCTTCTGGTGGAACCGCTTCGGGCCGCTGTTCGCGGCCGAGAACCGGCGACGGTGTATTGACCCAGCGGAATCTGCACAGGTTAAGCTGCTAAAGCGAATGCCTCAGCGGGGGTTTTCATGTCCAGCGCCTGGTGTGGGCGGCGGTGGTTGTAGAAGCTGATCCAGTCGCCGATGGCGCGGGTCGCATGCTGGATGCTGTCGAAGCGCTGGCGATGGATGCACTGCTCTTTCATCGTCCGGATCACACGCTCGACCATGCCGTTCTGCTGCGGGCAGTGTGGCGTGATGAACTCCTGCTTCAGGCCGTAGCTCCTGACCAGGGCGGTGTAGGGGCGGCTGGTGAAGACCAGGCCATTGTCGGACCTCAGAAGGAACTCGGACGTGACCTTTCCCAAGGTGCCGAACCGGTTGATCAGGGCATGCTCCAAGGCGCTGGCGGCAGTGGTGGCCTTGCCGGATCGCGACAGATGCCAGCCCAACAGTTCGCGGGTATGGCAGTCGATCACCAAGGCCAGCGTGGTCCAGCCGTCGCGGCCGGACCAGACCCGGCAGAGGTCGGTGGACCAGCGTTCGTTCGGGGCGGTTGCGACCGAGGGCACCGCTTCGATCCGGGGCCGCATGCCGATCGGGCGCTTGCGGACTTGCCAGCCCTTGATCTGGAAGATCCTCCGAACGGTGTTCTTGTTGAAGCCCAGAAGCCAGGCCACCGTGCGATAGCCGAAGGAAGGCTCCTTTTCGATCATCGCCTTGATCGGATCGGCGAAGCGCGGATCGACCTTCGGGGTGGCCTTGGTCGGCTTGTAATAGACCGTGCGCCGCGGCACGCCGAACCAGGCGCAAAGCTTGCTCAGAGGCACCGCGATCCCGTCCGCCAGAAGGCCCTCATGGAGCGTCCGGATCATTTGTCGTCCTCCCGCTCCATGAGGGCCGCCAGCTTTTTTCTGGCGCGCAGCTCCAACATGGCCTCGCCATAGGCCTCCTGCAGCTCCTTCAGCTGCTTCTCGTATTGCTCGCGGATCTCAAGCGGGTTCGCACGCAGAGCATTCTCCATGCCGCGCTTGGCGTCGTCGACCCAGCCTTCGATCTCGGACGGCGAAAGGTCATAGGCCCGACTGGCCTCTGCCACGGTCGTCTTGCCCTGGATGATCTCGACGACCAGCGCCGTCTTACGCTTGGCCGTCCACCGCTTGATGCTGTCGTCCATCGTCAAACTCATCGCTACCGTCTCCTTTGTAGCATGAGCAGATTTTCACTGGGTCAATACAACGGCGCGCAGACTGCATGCGATCGAGCCGATGGAAATGGCACCTCGACGAGGTCTTCGTGAAGATCAACGGCGAGCGCCACTACCTCTGGCGGGCCGTGGATCATGAAGGCGAGGTTCTTGAAAGCTTCGTCACCAGGACCCGCGACCGCAAGGCAGCCTTGAAATTCCTGAAGAAAGCTCTGCGACGGTATGGGCGGCCAAGCACCATCGTCTCGGATCGCCTGCGCTCCTACGGGGCCGCTCTGAAGGATCTCGGCCGTGGCGATGACCGCGAGACGGGCCGGTGGCTGAACAACCGGGCCGAGAACTCGCACCAGCCTTTCCGGAGGCGCGAGCGGGCGATGCTGCGGTTCCGGCGAATGCGCACTCTGCAGAAGTTTGCCGCCGTCCATGCTGAACCGCACCGGGTTTGCCGGAGGCTGATTTTCGTTAGTTACGCGGCCATGGGTTCAGTTTCCAGAGCAGCATAGAAGTTGGCCTCGGCTTCTGTGGGCGGGATGTTCCCGATCGGCTCAAGCAGGCGGCGGTTGTTGAACCAGTCGACCCATTCCAGCGTGGCATACTCGACTGCCTCGAAGCTGCGCCAGGGGCCACGGCGGTGGATGACTTCAGCCTTGAACAGGCCGTTGATCGTCTCGGCCAGTGCGTTGTCGTAGCTGTCGCCGACGCTGCCTACAGAGGGCTCGATCCCGGCTTCTGCCAGTCGCTCGGTGTATTTGATCGACAGATACTGGCTGCCGCGATCGCTGTGGTGGACAAGCCCCATGCCCTTTCCGGGACGGCGATCATGCACCGCCTGCTCCAGGGCATCGAGGACGAACCCCGCATGGGCCGAAGTGCTGACCCGCCAGCCCACGATGCGACGGGCATAGGCGTCGATGACGAAGGCGACATAGACGAACCCCTTCCAGGTGGCGACGTAGGTGAAATCCGACACCCACAGCATGTTGGGCGCGGGCACCCGGAACTGCCGGTTCACCCTGTCCAGCGGACAAGGTGCCCTCTTGTCCGGGAGCGTCGTTCGGTGCGGCTTCCCCCGGATAACACCCTGAATCCCCATGCTCTTCATCAACCGCGCGACCGTGCATCGCGCGACATCGAAGCCCTCGCGGCCAAGCTGCCGCCAGATCTTCCGGACGCCATAGACCCGCCAGTTCTCTTCGAAGACCCGAAGGATCTCGGGGCGCAGAGCTTCGTCCCGGCGGGCACGATCCGACAGCCGTGACCGGTCAGCACGCTTCGCCAGGTGATCATAATAGGTGGACGGGGCAATCGGCAGCACGCTGCAGATCGGCTCGACCCCGTGCGCATCCCGGTGCGCGTCGATGAAACCCACCATCACTTCGACCGGCGGTCGAGCTCCGCCATCGCAAAATATGCGCTGGCCTTGCGAAGGATATCGTTCGCCTGACGCAACTCGCGGTTCTCACGTTCCAGCGCCTTCATCTTCTCGGCCATCTCGGTCGGGATGCCCGCCCGCTTGCCGCTGTCGACCTCGGCCTTCTTCACCCACTCGTTCAGGGTATGGGCAGAACAGCCGATCTTCGCGGCAATCGACACGACCGCCTGCCAGCGCGACCCATGCTGCCCCTCGTTGTCGAAGACCAGCCGCACCGCGCGTTCACGCACTTCGGGGGAAAACTTGTTCGTCGTCTTGCTCATGATGCTCCATCCTACTCAGGAGTTGGAGCCTCCGCCAAACCCGGCGCGGTTCAAACCGCTTCGGGCCGCTGTTCGCCGCCGAGATCCGGCGACGACGCGCAGGCTGCATGCGATCGAGCCAGTGGAGATGGCACTTGGCGAAGCCTTCGTGAAGATCAACGGCGGGCAGCACTACCTGTGGCAGGCGGTAGATCATGAGGGCGAGATCCTCGAAACTTCGTCACGAAGACCCGGGACCGCAAGGCCGCATTGAAATTCATCAGGAAATCTCTGCGCCGCCACGGCCGGCCTGACACCTTCGTCACCGATGGACTCCGGTCCTACGGCGCGGCACTGAAAGACCTCGGCCGAGGCGATGATCGCGAAACCGGCCGCTGGCTTAACAATCGCGCCGAGAATTCGCACCTGCCGTTCCGAAGGCGCGAGCGGGGGATGCTGCGCTTCCGCCGCATGCGAACGCTGCAGAAGTTCGCCGCAGTCCATGCCTCGGTCCAGAACCACTTCAACCACGAGCGCGCCCTCTACTGCCGGGACAATTTCAAGACCAACCGCGCCGCCGCTCTTGCCGAGTGGCGTTGACTTCTCGCGGCCTGAGATCGGCGTGAGCGGGGCAAACGGAGACCAGCTCGCATTTGTCTGACAGCACCCTTCGCCCTTCGGCTGGCGTGGGGCGATGTGCCGCCGCAGCTGAAACCGGTTGAACTGCATTCTGCTGGATGTCGGCCTGATGCAGGCGGGCGCCAGCATGAAGGGGGAATTCGAGAAACGCCTGAAGCAGATGATCGACGAGGTGCAGTCTTCGGAAAAGCCGGTGATCCTGTTCATCTACGAAGCGCACACGCTAATCGGCGCGGGGGGCGCAGCCGGAACCGGGGATGCGGCGAACCCTCTCAAACCGGCATTGGCGCGCGGCGAACTCCGGACTCTCGCCGCGACCACCTGGGCCGAATACAAGGAGCATATCGAGAAAGACCCGGCCCTGACCCGTCGTTTCCAGGTCGTCAAGGTCGAGGAGCCGTCCGAAGACGCCGCCGTGCGGATGGTGCGGGGCGTTACCGGGGTGCTGGAAAAGCACCACAAGGTCGAGGTTCTGGACGTGGCAATCGAAGCGGCGGTGACGCTTTCGCACCGCTACATCCCCGCGCGGCAGTTGCCCGACAAGGCGATCAGCCTTCTGGACACCGCCTGCGCACGCGTCGCCGTCAGCCAGCACGCCACCCCTGCCGAAGTCGAAGATACCGAGCGCCGGCTTCGGTCGCTTGAGATCGAGGCCGGGATCATCGACCGCGAGGACGCCATTGGCATCGACGTGGCCGAGCGGCGGGCGGCAGTCGATGCGGGGCTTGTCGAAGTGCGCGCCGCGCTCGACGCCGCCAACCTGCGGTGGGACGCCGAAAAACATCTGGTCGAGCGGATCTTGGACCTGCGCCAGAAGCTGCGCGGATTGGGCGGGGCGCTGGATCAGACCGATACCTTGGGTGACCTTTCGTCCGCTGAGGCTGACGGCGGGGCAGCCAAGGACGCGACCGCGGGAGAAGAGGGCGGGACAGACTCCGCCGGTCTGGCGCAGCCCAATCCGATGTCAGAGGCGGAACGCACTGCGACACTGGCTGACCTGCGTGCCCGCATGGCGGAACTGGCCGCGCAACAAGGTGAACGCCCGCTGATCCTGCCCTCGGTCGACCGCAATGCGGTGGCCGACGTCGTGCAGGACTGGACGGGCATCCCGATGGGGCGGATGCTGGCCAGCCAGACCGAACGTGCGCTGAAACTCGCTTCGATCCTGGGCCGGCGCGTCGTGGGTCAGGACCATGCGATGGCGATGATCGCCAACCGCATCCAGACGGCACGCGCGGGTCTGGGCGCACCCGAAAAACCCGTTGGCGTCTTCCTGTTGTGCGGTCCATCCGGGGTCGGCAAGACGGAAACCGCACTGGCACTGGCCGATGCCCTGTATGGGGGCGAACAGAACCTCATCTCGATCAACATGAGCGAGTTCCAGGAGGCGCATACCGTCTCGACGCTGAAGGGCGCACCGCCGGGATATGTCGGCTACGGCAAAGGCGGGGTGCTGACCGAAGCGGTCAGGCGGCGGCCCTATTCGGTGGTGCTGCTGGACGAAGTCGAAAAGGCGCACCCCGATGTGCACGAAATCTTCTTCCAGGTCTTCGACAAGGGGATGATGGACGATAGCGAAGGCCGGCGGATCGACTTCAAGAACACGCTGATTCTGCTTACTTCGAATGTCGGCACTGAAGAAATCATGGCCCTGACGGATGAAGGCCGGGGCAGGACCGATATCGATGATCTGACCTCGTCACTTCGGGCGCCCCTGCTTGAGGTGTTTCCGGCGGCGCTGCTCGGGCGGCTGGTGACGATCCCCTATTACCCCTTGTCCGACGCCATGATCGAGGCGATCGCCGACCACAAGCTGCGCGGCATCTCGGACCGGCTTCAGGCCGGACATGGGGCCGAACTGGTGATCGGGGAAGGAACGATGGGGCTTATCAAGGCGCGATGCACCGAAATCGAATCCGGCGGGCGGATGATCGACGCCATCGTGACCAACACCCTGTTGCCCGAGCTGAGCCGCCAGGTCCTCGGCCGCGCGCTGGAGGGGCGGCCTCTGAAGCGGGTAACCGTGCGCGGTGGCGCGTCAGGGTTTGCCTACGATTTCGACTAGCTGCGACGGCGCGGGTGAACCGGCGTCCCCGGATCTTCAGAACGACAGGGGCGCATTGTCCTTGACCTCTTTCAGCACGAAGATGGTGCGGATCTGGCGCACCCCGGGCTGGGTATTCCGCTCGCGGCCGTGCAACTGGTTGAAGCCCGCCATGTCGCGCACCCGGATCTTCAGCAGCTGCACTGTCAGAGAAACTTGTCTTGAAGCGAGGCAGGGGGATGGTTGGGCTCTCCACATGAGCTCGCTACCCTTTCCGGTATTTCAAGACCAGTCGCGAGGTTATTCGGCTGGCGGTCATGTTGTACACCCGCTTCCTTCGGTCGTTGCACCGCAAGGAAGCCAGATACCTGAAAAAATCTCTGCGCCGCGATGGTCGGCGCGGCACCATCGTCACGGATCACCTGCGCTCTTGATGGCCCCGCCCTCAAAGGTCGCAGCCATGAGCCGGGCCGGTGGGTGAACAGCCGGGCCGAGAGGTCACACCCGCCCCCTCTGAAGGCGCGCGCGGGGGATGTTGCGGCTTCGCCGGATGCGGGGCCTGCAGACGTTCGCCGCGGTCCATGCCTCAGTCCATAATCACTTCAACCAGGGATCGCTTTCGGGGGGACGGGCGGCGATCACCTGCGGATCAGCCGCGCCACAATCGGTGCACAAAGGATTACCAACGTCACCCGGAAGATGTGGTGGGATACAACGAAGGCCAGATCCGCCCCCGAAATGATCGCAAGGATCGCCATTTCCGCCTGCCCCCCGGGCGCAAAGCTTAGCAGCGCCTCGACTCCGGCGGTGCCGCTGATCAGGTGCGACAACAGGGCGAAAATTGCCGCAACAAGGCAAAGCATGGCGCTGAACATCGCGCCGGCGCCAACGTGGCTGCGAAGCTCTGCCAGGGTCAGGCCACGATATTTCACGCCGATTCCAGTTCCGATGACCAGTTGCGACAGGATGATCGCCTCGGCCGGGGGGCGGTGGGTGATCAGGCCCGCCAGACTGAGCGCAGCGGTGGCAATCATGGGCCCAAGGATCGAGGCACCGAACATCCCGATGCGTCGCGCCACCCGCCAGCCGACGATGGCCGCTACCGCCATCAGCGCCAGTTCGGAAAGCGCGATGTTCGCCGCCGCCTGCCCGAGAGGCGCATTCAGCGACCGGCCAAAGCCCATCTGCAAGGCCAGCGGCACCAGAACCATGATGACCAGAAGCCGGGTCGCGTGGATCAGCGACAGCGCCCGCGTGTCGGCGCCGGCCTCTTCCCCGAACAGGACCATGTCCTGAAACCCGCCGGGCATCGAGGCGTAGAAGGCCGTGGGCCGGTCAAGCCCGCGAACCCGGTGGAAGAAGGGAAAGCCGATCAGCCCGATCAGAAGGAGATAGGGAACAACCAGCAGAATCGACGTTGCCATCGCCGGCAAATCACCAATGAGCGACGGCGTGATGGCGCTGCCGACCGCAACGCCAAGGACCGTCCGCATCAGTTGTTCTGCCTGTCCCGCACCGCGCATGGGTATGCCCGCCAGTGCCGCCAGCAGGCAGGCCGAGATCGGGCCCAGCAGAAACGGCAAGGGCAGGTTCAGGCTCCAGAACAGCAGGGAACCGGATGCGCCCAGAAGCATTGTCCTTGTGCTGAGGATCAGCGCGGCCCGGCGGTTCGTCCGGTCGCTGACGGATCTGCCGTCACCTTCGGCCTTCTCCATGTGTCCGGTCCATCCCCTCGCTCAGACGAGTTATTGCATTTTATGTTCTTTTTCTGCAATACTGATTCAGCCTGAGGAGAGGCAAATAGGGAGAGGAAACGATGTCAATTTTCACGCGGGGGCTATCCGCGGCCTGTTTGGCCGTCCTGACCGCACTGTCGCCAGCCGTGGCGCAGGATCTGGAACTGACCATCACCGCGCCCGCAGGCGCGGGCGGAGGATGGGATGCGGCGGCGCGGTCGCTGCAGGAAACCATGGTGAAGACCGGAAACGCCAAAAGCGTGCAGGTCGTGAACGTGCCGGGCGCTGGCGGCACCGTGGGGCTGGCGCAGTTCGTGCAGTCGGCCAAGGGCGCCAAGGACCAGCTTCTGGTCGGTGGCATCACGATGGTCGGCGCGATCATCACCAACAAGTCGCCGGTCGATCTGGATGACGTAACGCCCATCGCACGGTTGACGGGCGATCCGCTGGTGGTCGTGGTGCCGAAGGATTCAAAGATCCAGACGCTTGCAGACCTGATGGCGGCGATCAAAGCCGACGTCGCAGGCACCATCTGGGCCGGTGGCTCGGCCGGTGGCGCGGACCATATCCTGTCGGCGCTGATTACCCAGGCGGCAGGCGCCGACCCGTCGAAGGTGAATTACGTCGCCTATTCCGGTGGCGGCGAGGCGCTGGCAGCGATGCTGGGCGGCCAGGTGACAGCGGGCATCTCGGGCTATGGCGAATGGCAGGGGCAGATCGAATCCGGCGACCTTCGGGCACTGGCGATTTCCTACCCTGAGCCGATCGAGGGGATTGCGGCCCAGCCCCTGAAGGCGCAGGGCGTCGATGTGGAACTGGTCAACTGGCGTGGGGTCTTTGCCGGCCCGGATCTGGCCGATGCCGACAAACAGGCGCTGGCGACGGCGGTGGAAAAAACCGTCAAGTCGCCCGAATGGCAGGAAGTCCTGAAGGCGCGGGGCTGGTCGGACTATTACGCCCCCGCAGACGAATTCAAGGCTTTCGTCGCTTCGGAAAACGAACGGGTCCATGCCACGCTGAAATCCATCGGACTGGCCGAGTGATGACCTGCGGGCGGGAACGTCCCGCCCGCCGCTTCCAGGGGGGGAAGAACCATGGCCACTGAGATTCACCGGGGCATTCACCACGGATTGCATCGCCCGACCGTCATCATCGGACTGGGTCTGATCGCACTGGCTGCGGTGACCTGGAACGATGCACGGGGCATGACGATCCGCGCCAACTATGGGGTTGGGGCCGATGCGGCATCCTATTTCGTGGCGTTGTTCCTGGCGGTTCTGGGTCTGGGCCACCTGATCGCAGCTTTCCGTCCGGGCATCGAAGCGGATGAAGCCGACTGGGGCGCGGTCGCCTGGATCGGTCTTGCGCTGGCCGGGTTGATCGGGGCGATCTGGGCAGGGTTCGGCTTCATCCTCGGCTCGACGCTGCTGTTTGCTTTCACGGCGCGGGCGTTCGGGCGGCGGGCGCTGATCGTCGATCTGTTGTTCGGCGCGGTCCTGTCGACCGCAATTTTCCTTCTGTTCAACAAGCTTTTGCAACTGGCGCTGCCGCTGGGCCCGCTGGAACGCCTGATCTGAGGCCAAAATGGACGCGCTTTTCCAGCTTCTGAACGGTTTTGGGGACGCGCTTGCGCCCATGAACCTGGTATTCGCCGCCATCGGCGTCCTTCTGGGGACCGCGGTGGGGGTCTTGCCCGGTATTGGCCCGGCGCTGACGGTGGCGTTGCTGCTGCCCGTCACCTTCAAGATGGACCCGGGCGGATCGTTGATCATGTTCGCGGGCATATACTACGGTGGGATGTATGGCGGATCGACCACGGCCATCCTTCTGAACACGCCGGGCGAGGCAGCCTCGGTCGTGACGGCAATCGAAGGCAACCAGATGGCGCGGAAGGGGCGCGGCGGCCCGGCGCTGGCGACGGCCGCCATCGGGTCTTTCGTGGCCGCGCTGATCGCGACCATCGGGCTTGCGTTCCTGGCGCCGATCCTTGTGAAGATCGCCGTCCGTTTCGGGCCCTGGGATTATTTCGGTCTGATGCTGATCGCCTTCGTCACGGTTTCGGCCACCTTCGGGTCTTCGCCGCTGCGCGGGCTGACCAGCCTTGGGATCGGCCTTTGGCTGGGGCTGATCGGCATCGACCAGCTGACCGGGCAGACGCGGCTGGCTTTCGGCATCCCGAACCTTTTCGACGGGATCGAGGTGACGACGCTGGCCGTGGGCCTGTTTGCCATCGGCGAAGCATTGCATGTCGCCTCGCGCCACCTGTTCGCGCCGGAAAAGCCGATCCCGATCAAGGGTTCGATCTGGATGACGGCATCGGATTGGCGACGGTCCTGGAAGCCCTGGCTGCGTGGCGCCGGCATCGGATTTCCCATCGGCGCGCTGCCCGCAGGGGGCGCCGAAATCCCGACCTTTCTGAGCTATACCACGGAACGGAAACTGTCGCGCCACCCCGAGGAATTCGGACAAGGCGCCATCGAGGGCGTCGCCGGACCGGAGGCCGCGAACAACGCCTCGGCCGCCGGATCGCTGGTGCCGCTTCTGACGCTGGGTCTGCCCACGTCTGCCACGGCGGCGGTGATGCTGGCGGGGTTCCAGCAATACAACATCCAGCCGGGGCCGCTTCTGTTCGTGCAGCATGCGTCCCTGGTCTGGGCGCTGATCGCATCGCTTTTCATCGCCAATATCATGCTTCTGGTGCTGAACCTGCCGCTGGTCGGGCTTTGGGTGCAGCTTCTGAAGATCCCGCTGCCCTGGCTTTACGCGGGCATCCTTCTGTTCGCGACCATGGGTACCATCGCGGCCAACCCTTCGGTGGTGGAACTGCTGCTTCTGTCGGGCTTTGGTGTCCTTGGCTTCGTCATGCGACGATACGACTACCCCGTGGCCCCCGCGATCGTCGGCCTGATCCTTGGCCCGATGGCTGACAGCCAGCTGCGCCGCGCGCTGCAGATGAGCCAGGGCGACCCGATGATCCTGCTGCAACATCCTGGTTCTGCCACGATGATCGGCATTGCGCTTGTCGCGCTGGTTGCGCCCTTCGTCTTCAAGGGCCTGTCGCGGTTCCGGCAGGACGAGGACTGAGCAAGCCGTTCAAGCAGATGACACGCCAAAGCCTCGCTCCGAAGATCATGAACCAGATCCTTGACCATGCCCGGGCCGAAGGATTCCTTTGCGGGCAGCACTTGCCCGCCCAAAGCCTCGCCGATGCCTTCCGGGTGTCTCGCGCGCCCGTGGTGGCGGCGCTGCGCCAACTGGAAAAGATAGGGCTGGTGCGTTCCGAGGCGAACCGGGGCTTCTTCCTCGCGCGGGATGCTGCGGGGCTTCCCGACCTTGGCGCCGCGGTCGAGGCCGAGGATGAGGTCTATTTCCGCATCGCGGAAGACCGGCTGTCAGGGCGGCTGCATGACCGGACAAGCACGAATGAATTCCTCCGCCACTACGGCCTGACCCGCGGCCGGATGCTGAAGCTTCTGCACCAGATCGAGGATGAGGGCTGGATCGACCGGCTGCCCGGCAACGGCTGGCAGTTCCGCGAAACCCTGACGTCGACGAAGGCCTACGCCGATGCCTATGCCTTCCGCGCCGCGATCGAACGCGAAGCGTTGCTTTTGCCCGGATTCCGCATCGACAGGGAGGCCTTCGCCAAGGCGCGCGCGCATCAGCAGGCGCTTTTGTCAAGCTATGACCGCGAAAGCCGCGCCGCGATCTTTGCCCGCAACGTCGATTTCCACGAAATGCTGATGCACTGCGCCGACAACGGCTTTTTCCTGGATGCGGTGCGGCGGCTGAACCGCATCCGGCGGTTGATCGAATACCGCATCACCACCGACCGGTCGCGCCTGCCGCAGCAATGCCGCGAACACCTGCAGATCCTTGATCTGATCGAAGCGGGCGACATGACGGCGGCGGCCGATTTCCTGTTCCGCCACATCCGCGACGCCGGAATCAGCAAGGCCAGGCAATTCAACCAGCAGGTGCCGGCATGACTTGGGAAACCACGTTTCAGCTTCAGGGGCAGGACTGGCGGATCATCGACCTGCCTGCGGCGGCGGGTGGGCGTCTGGCCCAGATGCCGCATATCCACCGCATCCTTCTGGAAAACGTCCTTCGCCTTGGCGGGGCCGATGCTGCCCCCGCGCGGACCGCGATCCTTCAGGCATTGGATGGCCCGTCCGAGGCCGAGATTCCCTTCCTGCCCGGAAGGGTTCTGATGCATGACACGACCTGCGGTCCGGCGCTGGTTGACATTGCGGGCATGCGGTCGACGCTTGCCGAGGCAGGGGTGGACCCTCTGGCCTTGAATCCCGTCCTGCCGGTCGATGTCTCGACAGATCATTCCCTGGCGGTGGATTTCTTCGGGGGTGCGGACGCCATGCAGAAAAACATCGCGAACGAATACCGACGGAACGGTGAACGCTACCGCTTCATGAAATGGGCAACCCATACCTTGCGCGGGTTCCGGGTGCATCCGCCTGGCACCGGGATCATGCACACGCTGAACCTGGAACGGCTGGCGAGCGTGGTTGCGGCAGAGGACGGATGGCTCAGGCCCGACGCGATGATTGGCACCGACAGCCACACGCCGATGATCAATGGCATTGGCGTCCTGGCCTGGGGTGTCGGCGGAATCGAAGCCGAAGCGGTAATCTTCGGCATGCCCGTCATGCTGCGGGTGCCCGACGTGGTGGGCGTGCGTCTGACCGGAACCTTGCGCGATGGCGTGATGGCAACCGACCTTGCGCTGACCGTAACCGAACGCCTGCGCCGCATCGACCTGGCCGATCGCTTCGTCGAATTCTTCGGCCCTGGGGTGTCAGCACTTTCCGCCGGAGACCGGGCGGTCGTTGCGAACATGGCGCCTGAATTCGGGGCCAATACCGGGCTCTTCCCGGTCGATGGCGCGGTGCTGGATTATCTGCGCGCCACGGGCCGCAGCGAAGACCATATCGCCCGGGTCGAAGCCTATTGCCGCCGCCAGGGTCTGTGGTTCGCGCCCGACGACGCGCCGCGGTTTTCCGACGTCATCGCGCTGGACCTGGCCGAGGTCGAGGTCAGCGTCGCAGGACCTCGCCGCCCGCAGGACCGGCTGCCGGTCTCGGATATCGCCCGCGCCACGGCCGAGGTGCGCGGGGCAGGGCCAACACATAGCGGAGTGCCCGGTGACGTGCCGGATGGCGCCGTCGCAATTGCGGCCATCACCTCCTGCACCAATACGACCGATCCGCGCCTGCTGATCGCCGCAGGTCTGGTCGCCCGGAAGGCCCGCGCCCGGGGATTGGCGCCGCCGGACTGGGTCAAGACCTCCCTTGCGCCGGGATCGCCAGCCGCGCGCCGGTTGCTGGAGCGCGCTGGCGTGCTTGAGGATCTTCAGGCGATTGGCTTCGGGATCGTGGGCTTTGGCTGCACCACCTGCATCGGCAATTCCGGCGACCTGACCGGCTTGTCCCGCGCCGCGATGGCGGAGGGCCGGTTGCAGGTCGCTGTGTTGTCGGGGAACCGTAATTTCCCCGGCCGGGTCCATCCGCAACTTGAAGCGGGGTTCCTCACTTCCCCTCCGCTTGTCGTGGCCTTCGCCCTGGCGGGCGATGTGGAGCGTGACATTCTGCATGGCGAAATCGCCCCCGGCACCTATCTGGCCGACCTTTGGCCGACGGGCGCGGAAATCGACGCCGCGCTTGCCCGTGCAGCCAATCCTGGTGACTTCGCCGCCGCCTATGACGAAGCCGAGGCAAGCCGGCTGTGGGCCGATCTGGACGCACCCGCAACGCCGCTGTTTCCTTGGGATGACGCGTCGACCTATCTCCGCAGGCCCCCCTTCGCGAGCCTGGGGAACGGCAGCCGTCTGGGCCGTTATATCGCGCGTCCGATCCTTGTTCTGGGCGATGACATCACCACCGACCACATTTCGCCCGCCGGGGCGATCCCGGTGGAAAGCGAGGCGGGGACCTACCTCACCGAACGGGGCGAGAACCCGCGCGATCTGAACGTCTTTTCCGCCCGCCGCGGCAACTGGGAAGTGATGCTGCGCGGGCTTTTCACCAACCGCAACGTTCACAACCTGTTGGCACCCGGCATTGCGGCTGGCAGCACCGTCCTGCCCGATGGCCGCGCGCTGCCGCTTTGGCAGGCCGCAGAACAGTACCGGGCGGCGGCAGAACCCGTTGTGATCGTCGCGGGCGAACGCTACGGCATGGGGTCGTCGCGCGACTGGGCGGCCAAGGGTGCCGCGCTTCTGGGCGTGCGTGCGGTTCTGGCCAGCAGTTTCGAACGCATCCACCGGTCGAACCTAATCGGCATGGGCATCCTGCCGCTGCGTCTGCCAGATGGAATGGACTCAGGCGGGATGGCGCTGACCGTGGCCGACCGGATCTGCGTCGATGCAGAGTCTGCCCACATCGCGCCCCGCGCCAGCGTGCCGATCCGCATCCTGCGCCAAGATGGCCGGGTGGAGGCCTTCACCACCATCGCGGCCATCGAGACGCGGCTGGAGGTCGAGACGCTGATCGAGGGGGGATTGCTGCCCCTGATCCTCGGTCGGCTGATCGACGGCGAGGGTTAGCGGGGCATCAGCACTGGCAACTTGGGGTTTTCCAGATCGTCGCGTGTGACCGCCCGGAAGATCTGAACGTGCTGCGTGGCGTTGTCAAAGAAACCCGGCTTGAGTTGGGGCAGGGCGCTTGGGAGCCTCGCAATCTGACCTGTCGTTGTGACCTTGACTGAACTGCGCGTGCGATTCATTCGTCGCCGGCGCGCCATTCCTTCCAGGCCAGTGCCGCCTTGCCGCCGATGGTGGCAATCGGCTCCGGCGGGATAGCTGACGGCGCTGCGGCGCGTTGGAAGTTGCGCCCGAGTTCAGAAAGCTGATCCAGCGCCCGTTCCGCCGCCACGATGCCATTTGCCGTCGCATTGGTTGCACCAACCCCGTTGCAGCCGGCCGCCAGCCACAGGTTCGGCGCGGCTTCCTCCACCACCGGGACCGAGTTCCAGGTCAGCGCCATGGCACCGGCCCACCGATATTCCATCGGCAGACCCGAGAGCGTTGGAAACCGGCTGGCAAGCTTGCGGTCGTGGGCCCGTCCGGCCCGGGCAATTGCGGCGTCGCCGACGGTGATCGAGGGGTTGTAGGTATACCGTGATCGCACCAGCATGCGGTCGCCCTCCGGCCCGGAAAGGCGCCGGATCGTCGTGCCCATCGGCAAGGCCGGCGTCGCGGCCCATTCCCTCTCTCCGGCCAGGCGCTTCGGATCAAAGGGGCGCGTCATCGAGGCATAGGTGAACACATGCATCAACCTGCGTTGCAGGAAGCCGAAGCTTTGCGCATGGCCGTTGACCGCCAGGATCATCCGGTTGGTCGCAACTTCGCCCTTGGCGGTGCGGATCAGCCAGCCGCTCCCCTGCTGTTCGAAGGACAGGACGGCGGAGTTCTCGTAGACTGTCACCGGCGGGCGCAGTGCGTCGGCAAACCGGCGGACAAAATCGGCGGGCTGGATCATCGCCGTGCCGGGAGTGAATAGCGCCGAGGAAAAGCTGTCCGTGCCCGTCAGGGCCCGGGTCTGGGCAGCGTTCAATAGGCGATGCGGCTCACCCAGGCCGGTCAGTTGCCTGGCATAGTCGACAAGGTGATGATCCCCCGCGTCGCCCCGTGCAATCGAATAGCGACCACAGGGGTTGAACACTTCCCGGCCCCAGGCATGTTCCTCGGCCATGCCTTGGGCCAGCGCGATGGCGGTCCGGTTCTTGAAGATGTCGCGGCGGGCATGATCGGTGCTGTCGGAGCCGAGGCTTTCCGCCGACACCTCGTGCGGCAGGTCGATGATGAAGCCCGAGTTGCGCCCGGCGGGGCCTTCGCCCACCACGCCCGCCTCCAGCACCGCGACCCGCAGCGTGGGATCGAGTTGCGAAAGGCGCCGGGCAGCAGCAAGACCCGCAAAGCCCGCCCCGACCACGGCAACATCCGCCGTGACCCGCCCCATGAGCGCAGGGTGGGGCGTCCGTGGCGGCAGCATCGCCACCCAGGCCGAGATGCCCGGCTGCCGCGGCAGGGCGCGGGCGCGGAACTTTTGCTCCATCACCGGGCCTCAAGAGCGATCAGCTCACCCAGGGCATCGCGCACTGCGGCCATGCGGTCGGCCGGCAGGGCGCGGAGCGGCTTTCGGGGGCTGCCCGCGTCGTAGCCGGTCAGGGCTGCGGCAGCATAGACCGTCTGCACGTAATCTCCCGCCCAGATCAGCGACATGATTGGCTCCAGCTTCTTCCACAGGGCACGGGCCTCGGACCAGCGGCCTTCTGTGGTGGCCTTGACCACGGCAAGGCAGGTATTAGGCGCAAAGTTCGCGCCGCCCCAGATAAGGCCGGCTGCGCCTGCATAAAGGGCATAGGGCACCAGCGGGTCTGCCCCGTTCATCACCGGAAGGCCCGTGCGGATCAGGCTGGCCTGGGCGGCAAGGTTGCCGGACGAGTCCTTCACGGTCAGGAAATTCGGGATCTGCGCCAGCTTGCGGAACAGGTCGGGGGTGATCTCGACTCCCACGGCATGGGGAACGTTGTAGCCGATCACCGGCAACCCGGCCGCAGCGACTTCGGCATAGAAGTCGATGATGCCGTCGTCGTCGGTCGGGCCTTCGAAGAAGGGCGGCAGCACCATCACGCCATCGGCCCCGGCATCCCGCGCGCGCCTGGTCCGCGTCACCACGTCTTCAGCCATCAGCGCCGAGGTCTGCGCGATGATCTTCGCGCGACCGTTGATCACCCTTGCCCCCCGCGCGATCACCTCCTGCGCCTCGTCCGGCGTCAGGTAGACATGCATGCCCGTCCCGGAGGAGAGGACGAATCCCTTCACCCCCGCGTCGAGATAGGCTTCGATGTTCTGCTCCATCCGGGTGAAGTCGATGGCGCCCCTGGCATCAAACGGGGTCGCAAGCGCGAGGTTCAGGCCGGCGAAAGGAAACGCGCTCATGGGAAGTATCCTTAGTGATCGAACCGGAGGTTCATGGTTTCGGGGGTCGCATACATGGCGATGTTGCGGCGCGAGAGGTCGAGATGCGCCCGCACCAGCGCTTCAGCCCGGACCGGGTCGCGGGCCTCGATCGCCTCGATGATCTGGTCGTGCTGCAGCGCCGCCTCATCACGTTCGGTGACCATTTTCGGATTCTGCATCGCAAGCTGGTCCTCGTAGAAGACCTTGGCGATGCGGGCATGATCGATCAGGCAGCGGCGCAGCGACGGCAGGATATAGGCGTTGCGGCCAATCTCTCCGATGAAGAGGTGGAACTGGTCGTTCTGGAACACCCGCCCCTCGACATCCCCGGCTTCAATGGCGGCCCGGAACGCGGCCTGGATCGATTTCAGCACGTTGAGGTCCCCTTCCGTACGGCGTTCCGCGGCCAGGCGGGTGGAGGCGACGTAAACAAGTGGGGCAAAGAGGAAGAAGTCCCGCAGCGATTGATAGCCCATGCCGGTGACACGGGCCGGTCGGTTGGGTTCCAGCTCGATGTAGCCCTCGCCCGCCATCTGCCGCATGATTTCGCGCACGGGTGGACGCGACAGCCCGAATTCTTCGGCCAGAACGTATTCGTCGATAACCGCCCCCGGAGCCATCTGCATGGTCAGGATCCGTCGCCGCAGCGCCGCGACAAGAACGGCGCGGCGGTCAGTCGTCGTGTCTGCAACCCTGTCTGCTTGCGTCATACTGGTCCCCGCGTTTTAGATTTCTAATAGTATACTAAAAGTATTCAAACAAGCGCGGTGAGTATCGTCCCGTCAACTCTCCGCGTTTCCGCGTCAGGGCGAGTGGCACCAGAAGGGCCAGGTGCAGCGAACCGGCAGAGGAGTTGATGACCGCTTGCTCGCGTCGGGTGAGCAGGCGATGACGTGGCACTTGCAGAACGAAGGCCACGCCGTGAACCAGAAACGCATCCGGCGACTGAACGTCCAGCGGTGAGGCTCGGCGTCGAAGGTGCTGCCGTGACCCAAGCGGGGCATCACCATGCGGTCCCATGACCGTCCTTTCCCTGCATCTTTCGGATAAAATAACAGACAGACATCCCACGAAAGGACGATCGGATGTCAGCACACCCAGCAGAAACTCAGTCATTGGTGGCGTCGACGCGCACAAGGATTTGCATCTCGCGGCTGTCGTCGATCGCCGTGACGGTTTTCCCCGCACCGAGAGCTTCCCGACAACGCGGCATGGATATCGCTTGATGCTGGCGTGGATGAGATCCTTCGGCGATCTTCGCCGTGTCGGCATCAAGTGCTGATGCAGTTACGGAGCCGGGCTGCTGCGCTGCCCGCCGCGGGTGTCGAGGTGCTTGAAGTGACCGCCCCTGACAAATTCGATCGCCGCTGTTACAGACAAGGAACGACGGTTATGATGCAGAAAGCGCGGATGATGCAGCCTTGGCGGAACCGAACACAGTTACACCGCGCACCCGCGTTGGAATGGTCGAAAGTCTCCGCGTTCTGAGGGTTGCCGCAAAACCGCTGTTCAAGCGCGCCGAATCGCACTGCATGATCCAGATGACAATGGGACTTCGCGCCAGCCAAGATCCGGAAACTGTTGCGATCCATGACACGGATGCAGCTCATGGCGGGCAACCGCTCGCCGTGGTCTACTTCAACCGCATCGAAACCGACCAGCAGGTTCAGGCAATAGCTTAAACCACCCGGAAAACTGGCCAAGACTTGGGGAGTAGCTCAGGAGAGCGGGGCAATAGGCACAATACCTACAAAACCTTCCCCGGGTTGAGGATCCCCTTCCGATCCGGCGAAGCCTTTAGAGACCGCACTGCAGCGATCTCGGGCACGCTGCGCGAATGACCAAGCCACGCGCGTTTCAGGGTGCCGATGCCGTGCTCGGCCGAGACCGAACCGCCAAGGTCGCGCACCAGCCCATATGCGATTTCGTCCACCGTGTGGTCGATGTCATCTGCTCCATCGGGCAGCGCCACAGCGATATGCAGGTTGCTGTCGCCGACATGACCGAAGAAGGACACGTGAGAACCCGGTAACCGCGCAAGGATCGCCACGCGGCACGCCTGAGCGAAGTCGTCAAGGCGCGTGACCGGCAACGACACATCAAGATTGATCAGCCCGGGAAGATGGGCGTCCATCGCGTGGCCTTCGCGGACCGTCCAGAAGTCGCGGGCCTCCGCTTCGGTCTGGGCGACCAGGGCATCGGCGATAATTCCCTCTTCAAAGGCCGTCCCGAGAAAACCTTCCAGCGCGGCGGTTTCGGCCTGCGCCTCCAGAATGACCGAGAAGGCCGGCGCATCTGCAAACAGCCGAAGTCCGGCAAGGGACTGGCTCATGGCAAAATAATCGCGCCACATCGCTTCGAAGGCGCTCAGTCCGGAAAGCTGGGTCCGTGCGCCCGCCAGAAGCGCCAGGACACAGGCGTAGCTGTCGAGTGCGCAAAGCGCAGTGGCACGGTCGCGGGGCAGGGGCCGGAGCCGGAAGACCGCCCGCGTGATGATTCCCAGCGTCCCTTCCGAGCCTGCGAGAAGGTGGCGCAGATCGTAGCCGGTGTTGTTCTTCACCATCTTGCCGAGGTTCGACAGGACAGTGCCGTCGGCCAGCACCG
The DNA here is from genome assembly GCA_002356635.1 of Rhodobacteraceae bacterium QY30. Lineage (GTDB taxonomy): Bacteria > Pseudomonadota > Alphaproteobacteria > Rhodobacterales > Rhodobacteraceae > QY30. The sequence goes on along the minus strand of CP023454.1, from coordinate 2,070,194 downwards.
CCTCGATGCCAAGCAGGTTGTCACGCGTCATGCCGTCGCGGATCACCCGCAGGCCGCCGGCGTTGGTGGCGATGTTGCCGCCGACGGTGCAACTGCCGCGCGATCCAAGATCGACCGGAAACAGGAAACCGGCCTCGGCGGCCTTTTCCTGTGCGACTTGCAGAACGGTGCCGGCCTTCAGCGTCATGGTGGCGGAATCGCGATCGATCTCCTCGATCCCGCTCAGACGCTGAAGCGACAACGCGAAGTCCCCGGGGCGCGGATTGGCGCCGCCCGCCAGCCCGGTCATGCCGCCCTGGGGCACCACTGCTTGTCCCGCCGCGTGGCAAAGCGCCATTGCGCGCGAGACTTCGTCGACCGAGGCGGGACGCAGCAGGGCGATGGGCAGGTTCCGGCCGGCGCGACTCGCATCGCTGCGCGCAGCTTCGGGCACAGCCGTCCCGATCAGGCAGCCCTGGGGCCCCAGGAGTGTTGCAAGCTCATCCAGAAGTGCCACCGGTCGTCTCCTGACAGCATTCCGCGCCCACTTCGTAGCAATGTCGGCTCACGCCTCGCGTCGCAGCGCCTGCGCCATGCAGTGAATGCCGCCGCCGGTCTTCGAGATTTCCGACATATCGATGGCCGCCACCTCGAACCCCCGCGCCTTGAGCTGCCCGATCAGTGTCTGCGACGAGGTCGGCGCGATGACGCGATCGCCGCCCAGCGACATGAAGTTGCATCCCAGCGCCATCGTGTCCTGGAAAGGTACGTCGATGATCTCGTGCCCCTTCGCCTTCAGCCAGTCGACAATACCGGGTTCGGTGCAGGCAAGGCAGACGGCGGTCAGCTTCGGCGCGATTGGCACCACCATCAGGTCGATATGGACATAGTATTCGTCGATGAAGGCAAGCCGGGTTTCCCAGCCCTCCTTGTCGAACCATTCCTGCACCTGGCGCGCGCCTTCCTCCTGGGTGCGGGCGCCGCCGCATCCGATCAGGACGCAGCCTTCCTCGATCACGTTGAAATCGCCGCCTTCGAAGGTGCCGGCCGTCACCATGTCGTAGATCGGAATGCCAAGTTGTTCGTAGGTCCGGATCGCGGCATAGTTCTCGCCGCGGCGCCACCAGTTCGCCATGGCGGTAATGAAGGCGCCATAGGGGGTCATGACGCTGGAATCGCGGGCATAGACCTGCATCGGCAGTTCCGGAGTCGGCTGGTGCATGTGCACCTTGACGCCGAAGTGTTCGTAGGCCGACACCAGATCGGCATGCTGGGCCTGCGCAACCTGAATATTGGCGGGCGCCTCACGCAGGTGCTTGCGCGAGAGCGAACTGGTCGAAAGGTGGCGCAGATGAGCAGGGCTGCCCAGCAGCACATCGGTGAGCCGGTCGGTTTCATTGCGGAAACCCCAACCGGACAATGGCGCGGTACCCCCCTTGGGATTGCGGCGACGCAGGCTGAAAGGCTCTTTATAGGCGGATGCGGTCATCGGACTTTCCTTCCTGGGTTCAGGCGGCCGGCATGGTGGAAGGTATCCACCAGTCTCGTCCGCGCGGGGTCGTCACATATTCGGGCCAGCGGAAATGGATCGGCGGTTCGTAATCGCATTGCGGGGGCAGCCACTTGCTTCCGCCGACGCCGCCGCCGGTCCTGTCCCGGAACTCGGCCATCGCCGCGTCGCGGGCCGCCGGGTCCTCCAGAAGCCTGAGCGCCGACAGCGCGAGGATCTTGGCCGCGGTCTGCACCATCGGGTCGATGGTCGCCGGGATGCCCCCCAGCGCGTTCATCACCCAGGCGGGATAGGCATATCCGTCCGGACCGCGCAGCGCCGGACGCGCGACATAGAAGCGCGCGGTCGGCGCATGCCAGCACATGTCGGTATAGTCGTCCGAAGTCGAATGTGTCTGGCTTGGCGGCAGGTCGCGGCGCAAGATGGCCTCGGCCGTCTCGGGAGCGATCAGGGCGGACATCTCGGCGATGAACGGGTCCACCATCGGCGGAAGGCCGAGGTTCGCCTGGATTTCTCGCGCGACCCGTTTCGCACCTTCATCCCAGACCGGGGCGCCGACGGACTGCATCGCGTCCCAGACAGTGCGGGCAATCGCGTGGTTGGCCAGACCGGGGCGCGACTTGCAGACCCAGTGGCGCTCCCATCGGCAGCCGGTCATCGCGGCCGCAGCCGCAGCATTGCGATCGAGAACCGCCGTCACCTGCTCGGCCATTTCGATCGTCGGCACCCGCATCATGTACTGGATCTCGGCCAGTCCGGCGGGAAGATTGTCCGCCGTTGCTTGCCCCGCCGTCAGGATCGCTTCCGACATCGACCAGCCGCCCTGATGCGGCAGCATCGAATCCCGCAAGGACTTCGACGTGATGAACATTAGGTTCAGCGCATCGTTGGCCCCCGGTGCCCGGACGGCGCTGTGCGCCTGCGGAATCGGCGCGCCGTCATGCCGCCCCCAGGTTTCCGGGGTGTCGCACAGGAAGCGATAGATCATCGACCATCCCGCCCCGCAATGCGTATCCCACCGCACGGTATTGCACATCGGCAGCATGTAGAACGGATGGAACGACAGGATTGCGGCAAGTCCGTCATAGTAGCCCTTCGCCGCATGTATGGGCTTTGAACCGCGCACTTTTTCCGCCGGCTCGCCGGTGAAACGCAAGCCGCCGCGGATACCGTGCCGTTCCATCGCCGCCTTGGTGGCAAGCAGCCCGCCCAGGCCCGCGATGCCAAGGCCGGAATGCGGATCGGTATGCCCCCCTGCCTGATAGCCAAGGCCCGACCTCGGCTCGCGCCGGGTTGACGCCGCCTGACAGTTGCCCGGGATGCCGTCGTATTCGGCATACATTCCGATTACTGGGCCGTCTCCGTTCGACCATTCCGCACAGAAGGCGGTCGGCATCCCGCCCGATCCTTCCTCGACCGTGAAGCCTTCGGCCCTAAGCCGTTCGACGTACCACTCAGCCGAGCGGTATTCCCTCCAACAGGTCTCACCGTGGTCGAAGATCGTCGCGCACCAGTCCGACAGATCCGCGGCGCGTGCGTCCACATAAGCCAGGGCCGAGGATTGAGAAGCGGAAACGGGCGGAACGCTCATGGGGCCTCCTGATCGGCGGTCTTGCGGGTTCGGGTCGTGGCAAAGGGAAAGGTGACGCCGGGAATACCCGCTTCCTTCAGTGCTACACGCCGCCGGCGGCATGAAGAAAGTGAAACCTTTTCCCGGTCTCGGCAAATGGATTTCACCAAAGCTGGCGCGGCGCGCGATCTCGGCCTATAGAGGGACAGGAACAAAGGATGCCATGACCCGGATACCGTCGACCCAGGCGCTGCGCGCGCTGGAAAGCTTCGCCCGGCACGGAACCGTCTGGCAGGCGGCGGATGAACTGCACCTGACGCGCAGCGCCATCAGCCACCAGTTGCGTATTCTGGAACGCGAACTTGGCTTTCGGCTGATGAACCGGGTCGGCACGCGCGCCGAACTGACGCCGCAGGGCGTTGCTTATGCCGAGGACGTGCGACGCGCGCTGTCGGTCATCACCGGTTCGGCTTCGCGCCAGGCGGGGCGCGGGGTTACGGGAACGCTGACGGTCAGTTGCCCGCCGGGCTTCGCCTCGACATGGCTCTGTCCGAAGGTCGGCCGATTCCGGGAAACCTGCCCAGATGTGGCCTTGTCGCTGGTGACGCCCCGCCGGCTTGACGATGTCAGCAACCCCGATGTGGACCTTTTCATAGCCTTCGGGCTTGGCAATCTACCCGACATGGAGGTGGAGTTGCTGAAGGAGGTGGAGTTCACGCCCCTGTGCAGCCCGGCGCTGCTCAACCGGCTGGACGGGTTGTCCGATCCGGCCGAGGTGCAGAAGGCGAACCTTCTGCATCTGACTGATTTTGAGGACTGGGTGAACTGGTTCCGACTGGCGGGGCTGCCCGAGGATGCCGCGCGGACCGGCCAGCGATTTTCCGACATGAACCTGGTCTATGCGGCGACACTGGCCTCACAGGGGCTCGCGATGGGCGATGAATTCATCTGCCAGGAGGCGATGGCGCAGGGCATTCTTGTCCGGCCCTTCGACCTCGCCATCCGTTCGCCCCGATCCTACTATCTGGTGGTGCCGCCCGAAAAGGCCGGCAATCCGGCTGTCTCAGCCTTTCGCAACTGGATGGCGGACGAACTGCCGATGGACTAGGACGTCGAGCATCGGACAATTCCATTTGCCGATGTAGCGAAAACAATTCGTTTGCCGCAACCGGGAACATGGACCTAGCATCGACCCATGGCGGAGGGATGCATGGTCGCGAAAATCAGGGCCGCAGAGATCGGCGCGGTGAATGTCGGCAAGATGTTCGGGACGTTCACCGCGCTCTCAGATATCTCGCTGACCATCGGCCGCGGCGAGTTCCTGACGTTGCTTGGGCCGTCGGGATCAGGCAAGACGACACTTCTGATGATCCTGTCGGGGTTTGAAGCGCCGACCTCCGGGCGGCTCACGCTCGACGGGCGCGACATGACCGCTACACCGGCCGAGGAACGGGCCTTCGGAATGGTCTTCCAGGGCTATGCGCTGTTTCCGCACATGTCGGTCGAGGAAAACATCGCCTTTCCCTTGAAGGTGCAGAAACGGCCCGCAGCCGAAATCAAGCGCAGAGTGTCGGCGATCATCGAGATGGTCGGCCTCGGCGGGCACGGACACAAGCGGCCCTCGGGCCTGTCGGGCGGACAGCAGCAGCGCGTAGCGCTCGCCCGGGCGCTGGTCTACGAACCGCCGGTCCTGCTTCTGGACGAGCCGTTCTCGGCTCTCGACAAGAACCTGCGCGGCCAGATGCAGGAAGAAATGCGACGGCTGCACCGTGAAACGGGCACGACCTTCGTCTTCGTCACCCATGACCAGACCGAGGCCTTGGCGCTGTCCACCCGTATCGCGATTTTCGAAAAGGGCCGCCTGCAGCAACTGGCTGCCCCGCGAGAAGTCTATGAGCGGCCCACGAACCGCTTCGTGGCAGAATTTCTGGGAGAAATCAATATCCTGCCGCTTTCCGGCCTACAAACGTGTGGCGCGGTCGCCGGCGGCCGTTTTGAGGAGCAGGCACTTGTCGTGGCTCCGTCCGAACGCCCCGGCGCAACGAATCTGGCCGTCAGGCCGGAATACATGCGGCTCCATCTGGCACGTCCCGACAGCGGCAATGCCGTCGCGGCGCGGATTGACCACCTGACCTATCTTGGCGCCGAAACCCGGCTCGCATTGCGGACATCGGGCGGAGCGAACCTGACGCTTCTCATGCCAACGGCCGAACTTCCCCCGGCACTCGAGCCCGGCACAGCCGTCTGGGCGGGGTGGTCCGAGTCGCGCGGCTTCCTTCTCTGACCGCCTCCCCGGGGCAGCCGGGGGGCGGAAAGTGCGACGACAACAAAAACAGGGAGATGAAAATGCATGAACACTTTCTGAAGGACCAGGTGGAAGTCCTGAAGTTGCGGGCGGCACGTGGCGAGATTTCGCGGCGCGGGTTCACGCAGCTGGCCGCTGCCCTGCTGGGCACGACGGCGCTGGGCTTGCGGGGCACGGCGGCCTTCGCACAGTCGGGCGAACTGGTTTTCGTCAACTGGGGAGGCGACGCGGGCTTGGCCTATGACGCAGCCTATGGCAAGGCCTTCCAGTCCGAAACCGGCATCACCGTGAAGCAGGACGGTTCCGGCCCGACCGAAGGCGCGATCGCCGCGCAGATCGAAAGCGGCAAGCCGACCTGGGACATTGTGGATGCGGATCCGTTCTCGGCCGAGGCGCTGGGCAAGAAGGGCATGATCGAGCCGATCGATTATGCCGTGGTCGACAAGGCGAAAATGCGTGAAGGCTTCGGATGGGAGCACGCGGCCTCCAGCTACTTCTATTCCTATATCATCGCCTATGATGCCAAGAAGTTCGGCGACAACCCCCCGAAGAACATGGCCGACTTCTTCGATGTCGAGAAATTCCCGGGCAAGCGGGCCCTCTACAAATGGGGTACCGGCATGTGGGAGGCGGCACTGCTGGCGGACGGCGTGGCACCCGACAAGCTCTATCCGCTTGACGTCAAGCGGGCGCATGACAAGATCGCGGCCTTCAAGGACAATGTCGTCGCCTATTGGGGCGGCGGGTCAGAAAGCCAGTCGATCCTCTTGAATGGCGAGGCGTCGATGGCACTGATCTGGTCGACCCGTGCGCGGCTGATCGAAAAGGACTCGGGCGGCGACATCAAGTTCATCTGGGACCAGGGACTTATCGCCCCGGGCGCGATGGCGGTGCTCAAAGGCAACCCCGGCGGCAAGGACAATGCGATGAAGTTCATCGCGTCGGCACAGGATCCAGCCAAGCAGGTGGTGATGTTCAACATGCTGGGCCAAGGCCCGGCCAACCCCGCCGCCGACAAGCTGCTGCCCCCCGAGGACGCGCGCTATAACCCGGTGGATCCTGCCAACTTCGCGCTCCAGATCCCGCTCGACATGCCGTGGTATGAAACCAACTACGGCCCCGCACTGGACGAATACCTCAAGATCATCTCGGCCTGATCCGGTGCCGCCCCCGCGTCGGCTGCGGGGGCGGCCTGCCCTGAAAGTGACCCATGAGCCACCCCTCGCGCTTCCTTCTGCTGATCGGACCACTGCTGCTTTTCCTGGCGGCGACCTATCTCGTGCCGTTCCTCGGCGTGATGCGCTGGAGCGTGACCCTCCCCGCGTCCGGACTGGGGCAGTACAAGGCCGCGCTGGGGGATCCCCTGGTACTGACGGTCTTCTGGCGGACGTTGCGGATCTGCGCGGCTGTGACGGTCGGTGCGGTGGCCGCGGCCTATGTCGTCACGCTCCTCTGGGTGCGGGGCGGCCCGATGCAGCGGCTCGTCGTCGAACTTTGCATACTGATCCCATTCTGGATCTCGGTCCTGACCCGGGCGTTCGGCTGGCTGGCGCTCCTTTCGAACAAGGGACTGATCAACGGCTGGCTTCAGGCGCTTGGCGTCCTTTCCGAGCCCCTGACGCTTGTGCGCAACGAATTCGGCGTCGTGGTCGGAATGACGCATTTCCTGATCCCCTTCGCGGTCTTCCCGCTGGCCTCGGCGATGCGCAGCCTTGATGAACGCGTACTGATGGCGGCACGGGGCATGGGCGCAAGCCGGGCGCGCGTCTTCTGGCAAGTCTTTGTACCCATGACGCGGGCGGGCATCCTGGGTGCGGCGCTGGTCGTCTTCGTCTTTGCCTTGGGCTTCTTCGTCACCCCGGCCATACTCGGGGGCGGGCGCAGCGTGATGGTGGCGGAACTCATCTATCTGCGCATCTTCCAGAGTCCCGACTGGGGTCTTGGTGCGGCAATAAGCGTGATCCTGATGGCCGGGGTGGGTCTGCTCCTGGCCGCGCTGATGCGGCAGGTCAGGCAAGGAGCCTCGCGATGAACGTGCTGCGCCCCGGACCTCTGGCCGCGATCCTTGCCGCACTTGTCGCGGTCTTCCTGATGATGCCGCTGGTCGCGGTGATCCCCGTCAGCTTCACGCCGACGCGGTATCTGTCCGTGCCCGATGCGGAATGGTCGCTGCGCCATTACCGGGCGCTGATCGAGAACCCCGCCTGGGCACAGGGCGCCTGGCTGTCGATCCGGATCGGCGTCGTCGCATCGGTGCTGGCGACGGGGCTGGCGCTGCTTTTCAGCCTGGGCATCTGGATGCTTCAGCCCCGCTTCGCCGGGCTTCTGATAGGGATCGCGCTACTGCCGATGGTCGCCCCGCCCGTCGTTTCGGCCCTGACGCTGTATTTCTTTCTCATTTCGCTGTCGAAGGTGAATACCTTTGTCGCCTACGATACCTGGGCGGGCGTGGCGCTGGCACATGTGGTGATGATTGCGCCCTTCGCGGTTGTGTTGATCTCGGTCGCGCTGGCGCAGGTGGACCGGCGGATCGACCTTGCGGCGCGCAGCATGGGCGCGGGGATCTGGACACGCGTCGTCCGCGTGATCCTGCCCAATATCCGCTTCGGTATCCTCACGGCGCTGTTTTTGACGTTCGTCCTTTCGTGGGAGGAAATCGGCGTGACGCTGTTCATCACCTCGGTTGATGCGGTCACCCTTCCGCGGCTGATGTGGATGGGGCTGCGCGACAATATCGACCCGGCAATCGCGGCAATTTCGGTCGTGCTGATCGCGCTTGTCGTGGCGGTGGTCCTGACGAAGACCGCGGTGGAGCGCAGCCGCGCCCGGCGGCAGGAAAAGGCATAGGGCAGATCATGGACATCAGCACGGGTGTATACCTCAGCGAACTTTTACGCGCCTGGGGCGTGGACACGGTCTTCGGGATCCCCGGGGTCCATACGATCGAACTTTACCGGGGATTGGCAGGCAGCGGCATCCGCCACATAACGCCCCGCCACGAACAGGGCGCCGGCTTCATGGCGGACGGCTATGCTCGGGCCAGTGGCCGGCCTGGTGTGTGTTTCATCATCTCGGGGCCGGGCATGACCAACATCGTCACGGCGATGGGTCAGGCCTATGCCGACTCTGTGCCGATGCTGGTGATCTCGACGGTCAACGCCCACGGGCGCATGGGATCGGGCGAAGGCTGGCTGCACGAACTGCCTGACCAACGGGCACTGGTGTCGGGTGTGGCCGCCTTCAGCCGCACGGTCCACCGTCCCGAGGAGTTGGGCACCGCCCTGGCGCAGGCCTTTGCGATCTTCGAGGGGGCACGACCGCGCCCGGTGCATATCGAACTGCCGATCGACGTGGTGCACGCTCCCGCCAGCCATCTGCCGCGGCCGGCGCGCATGGCGCGGCTTTCCCGCCCCGCACCGGCGCCCGAGATCACGGCAGCGGCGGCAGCGGCCCTTTCCGGCGCAGAAATGCCCCTGATCCTGGCGGGCGGGGGCGCCGTCGGCGCGTCCGGAGTTTTGCGGCAATTGGCCGATGCACTGGATGCCCCTGTCGCGATGACCACGAACGGACGCGGCATCCTGCCGCCGGACCATCCGCTGGGGGTCAGCCTGACATGCAGCATGCCAGCCACCCGGGCGCTTGTCGCCGCCGCCGACGTCGTTCTGGCCATCGGCACCGAGATGGGGCCGACGGACTATGACTTCTACGAGGATGGCGGTTTTGAAGTTCCGGGGATGCTCATCCGCGCAGACATCGACCCATGCCAGCTTCGTCGCGGAAAGGCTCCGGACATGGCTATTGTCGGCGATGCGCGTATGACGGCCGAGGCGCTTCTGGCGGGGGTCAGGCGGCGCGAACCGGGCAAGGGAAGGGACCGCGCCGCCTTGGCGCAGGCGGGCCGTGCGGAGTTGCCCCTGGCGCTGCGGGGGGATCTGCGCCTGCTCGAGATGATCCGGGACACGCTGCCCGAAGCATTGATCGTCGGGGATTCCACGCAACTCGTCTATGCCGGGAACACTGCCTTTGCTGCGTCCGTGCCGGGGGGTTACTTCAACTCCGCCACCGGGTTCGGGACGCTCGGCTATGGCCTGCCTGCCGCCGTGGGGGCGCGGCTGGCAGGAAACCGTCCCGTGGTGGCGTTGTCGGGCGACGGCGGCCTCCAGTTCACGCTCGGCGAACTCGCCAGCGCCGCCGAGGCAAGGGTGCCGGTCGTGCTGATCCTTCACGACAACAAGGGTTACGGCGAAATCAGATCCTGCATGGTCGCACAGAATGTCCCGCCCGTGGGGGTGGACATTCTGACGCCTGACCTGGGTGCCATCGCGCTGGCCTGCGGGTGGCGGGTCGAGCGGCCGACATCGATCTCGGCCCTGCCGACGTTGCTGCGCCAGGGCGCAGCAGCCGAAGGCCCGACGATGATCCTGATCGCGGATTCCCATCGCCTAGAGGCGCAAGCCGAACTCCAGAAGCCATAAGGCAGTGTCAAGGAACAGCTTTGAGCACAATCTGGGCGCCGGATAGCCTGCCGGGATGTGTCAGAGGAACTTTCGTAACACCGGGCAGGGCGGGGTTTTGACTTTCCAGCAGGCGTCGCCAAAGGAAACTCGGTCTGAGCCGGGGCAGGGCGCAGGGTAGCCTTGCGGTATGCCTCGGCGCTCCCCTTTCCTGTACTTCAAGACCAGCCCCTAGATCATCCGCCCGGCGGTCATGCTGTACATCCGGTTCCCTCTGTCGCTGCGCAATGTCGAGGATCTGCGCCACGGGCGCGTTATCGAGACCAACCTCGAAACCGTTCGCGTCTGGTAGAATCGCTTCCGGCCGCTGTTCGCCTCCTAGTTTCGCAAAGAGACGTGCCGGGGGCATGGGGTCGAGCCGCTGGCGATGGCACCGATGTTCGTGAGGATCAACGGCAAGCAGCACTACCTGCGGCGAGCGGTTGATCACCGGGGCGAGATCCTCGAAAGCCTTGTCACGACGACCCGGGATCGCAAGGCAACATGCCGAGGCGCGTGTCTTCGCGTGACTTCCGTAGCACGATCCCTGGTCGCCCAAGGAGCGCTGGAACGGAAAGACGTGTTCTTCCAGGACTTCCATCATTACGCGCGGGTCGAAGTTCTTGAAACGCGACCAGCGCAGGTCATCGTAGGCTTCCAGTCCCCGAAGCGCGAACGCATCCGCCGTCGCACCTATCCGACCCGAGAGGCCGCAAGGCAAAGCGTCTTGGACCTGCACCGGTTTCGTTCCGGTCTTTTGAGAGCGATACTCGCCATCAAGGAGACCGGATATGGCAGCGATACACAGCGACGAGTTCAAGCGGGATGCGGTTCGCATCGCGCTCACCAGTGGCCTGACGAGGCGTCAGGTTGCGTCTGATTTGGGGATCGGGCTTTCGACGCTTGGCAAGTGGGTTCGGGCGGTTTCGGAGGAAGCCAAGGTGCCCGCGCAGGATGCCGAGCTTCTGCGCGAGAACGAGCGGCTGCGCAAAGAGAACCGCATCCTCAGGGAGGAGAGGGAAGTATTAAAAAAGGCGGCGATATTCTTCGCGGCTCAAAAGCCGTGAAGTTTCAGTATATTGCCGAATATCGTGGCACCCTGACCCGCAGCCATCTGTGCCGTCTGATGGGCGTTTCAGAGCGCGGACTTCATGCCTGGAAGCATCGCCCTCCGTCGCATCGCCAGCGGCGCGACATGGTGCTCCTCGCCCATATCCGCGATCAGCACCGGTTGAGCCTGGGTAGCTACGGCAGGCCTCGCATGACCGAGGAGTTGAACGAGCTGGGCATCCGTGTCGGCCAGCGCCGTGTCGGGCGACTTATGCGCCAGAATGGCATCCAGGTCATCCGTAGCCGGAGGTTCAAACGCACCACGGACAGCGAGCACGCCTTCAACATCGCGCCCAATCTCTTGCAGCAGGACTTTACCGCAAGCGGGCCGAACCAGAAGTGGGCAGGCGACATCACATATGTCTGGACGCGAGAGGGATGGGTCTATCTGGCTGCGATCATTGACCTTTTCTCCCGGCGCGTCATTGGTTGGGCGATCAGCAATCGCATGAAGCAGGATCTGGCTTTGCGGGCGCTGAACATGGCCATCGCGATCCGAAGGCCGCCGCCGGGCTGCATTCATCACACCGATCGCGGGTCGCAATATTGTGCCCACGACTATCAGAAGCTGCTGCGAAAGCACGGTTTCAAGGTGTCGATGAGCGGCAAGGGCAATTGTTATGACAATTCCACCGTCGAAAGCTTCTTCAAATCGCTGAAGGCCGAACTCGTCTGGCGCCGCAACTGGCAAACCCGTCGCGAGGTCGAAGTCGCCCTCTTCGAATACATCAACGGCTTCTATAACCCACGCCGGAAGCACTCGGCCCTCGGCTGGAAATCACCCGTGGCCTTCGAACAGAGGGCCGCTTAACATGAGCACCTGACCGGAACAGCACCGGTGCAGGTCCATCTTCGAGTATGTCGAAATGTTCAACAACCCGAAGCGCAAGCACATGAACAACCGCATGCTGCCTCCCGTTGACTTCGAAATCAGACAGCAGAACTGAATGACGCAGTTGCTTAGGAAACTACGGCACATCAACTGGCTGGTTGTGACGAGGTCGGGGTCTTCATGGACCCGGTGGGGCGGCAACGCTGCTCGATTCCCGCAGATCTGCGCGTAGCACTCACTTCCATGGTTGGTCCGCCGCGGGCCCGGGCGACCCATGGCGCGCCCGATGTGCACTCCCCAACCTTCTGCCGGGGGGCTCCTCACAGCGACACGGCGATGGCACCTCGACGAGGTGTCGGAGGATCAACGGCGAGCAGCGCTACCTTGGCGGGCGGGGATCATGAGAGCGAGATCCTCGAAAGCTTTGTCACGAAGACCCAAGATCGAAAGTCGGCATCGAATTTACCCAGATAAATCCCTGCGCCAAAATGGTCGGCCTTACACCTTTGTAACCGACGGGCTCCGCTCTTACGGTGCGGCACTGAAAGACCCGGCCGAGACGGTGATCGCGGAACCGAGCGATGGTTGAACGACAGGGCCGAAAATTCGCACCCCGTTCTGCAGGCGCGAGCGGGCGATGCTGCGCTTCCGCCATTTGCGCACCCTGCGAGACGCTCGCCGCCGTCGATGCCTCGGTCCAGAACCACTTCAGCCAGGAGCGCAGCCTCCGGGACCAGTGCAAGATCAACCGCGCCGCCGCTCTTGCTGCGTGGCGCGGCCATATCGCGGCCTGAATTTGGCGTAGGCAAGCGGAGAACTGGCTCGCATTGATCTGCAGCAACTACACCGAGGGGGAACCCATCAGGATCGGAGCGTCCTTCAGATAGTTCTGCTTCATGAATTCGATGAAGTTCTGCTGGAACTGCCGGGTATGGGCATGGGCCAGCTGGTCCGCGCGTTCCACATCCTTCTGGCGGATCGCGTCCAGCATCTGGGCGTGTTCATCCGTCAGCAGGAAGCCTTCCTGTCCGCTTTCCAGATAGTCGAAATGCAGGTGAAGCATCCGGCGCCCCTGGTCCAGCAACCGTTCGTAGAACGCGGCCAGATAAGGGTTCTTGCCGGCATGGGCGATGGCCATGTGAAACTTCTTGTTCGTGCCCGACATGGCCAGATGGTTGTGCGATTTCACCGCAGCTTCAAAGTCCTTCTGGCAGCGTGCAATCGCCTTCAGGTCGGCGTCGGTGCGCAGTTCTGCCGCGAGCCGCGTATTCATGCGCTGCGCGATATCAAGCGCTTCGACGTATTTCGGAAAGCTCTGGACATCGATCGGCGCCACGATGGTCGAGCGGTTTGAAAGCGTCACCACAAGTTCATCCCCGGCAAGCCGGATCAGCGCCTCTCGAACCGGGGAACGCGACATCCCGAAACGGTCCGCCAGCGATGTTTCGTCCAGTAGCGCGCCGGGCGGCAGGGCCAGGGACAGGATTTCGTCGCGCAGGGTTTCATAGGCGAATTTCACGCCCATCCCCTTGACCCGTCTCGGCTCCGCGTCGTCCGCCATGGCCATGTTCTCCCTGCAATCGCTGTCTGCAATCGTTAGCGCGATTTCACTGTCGTGTCGACACGGAATATTTTTGATTGACGTGTCGGCATCCTGTCTGCATGTTTCTCGCGTCGACACCAAGACGACACGGAATCAAGCCCCGGCGAAACAGGGCGCGAAAGATCAGGGCGGCGCGCCGCATCAGGGAGAAGAAGACAATGTTCATGACGAAGATCCTCAAACCGCTGGCGGCTGCGGCCGTCGTTGCTGCGGCGATGGCCGGGACGGCTCAGGCCGAAGGGCAGGGCTACTGGCAGGGTGTCCAGGCCGCAGGCGTTCTGCGCTGCGGTGCCGCCGTTGCGCCTCCTTATGTGATGCGTGACCCCGCCACGGGCGAATATTCGGGCTTTTTTGCCGAACTTTGCCGCGAACTTGCCACCACGCTGGAAGTGAAGCCCGAATTCGTCGACACGACCTGGGACAACATCGTTGCAGGCCTGCAGGCTGGCAAATGGGACGTGTCGCTGGCGCTGAACCGCACACCCGCGCGGGGCATGGCCGTCAACTTCTCGGTTCCGGCGATGGAATATCAGATCTCGCTGGCCTACAACAAAGACAACGCAAAGGTTCCCGCCAACCCGGTTTCGGTCGCGGATATCGATGTGGAAGGTCTGACGCTCGCCGTCATGTCCGGCACCGCGCAGGACAAGGCGATTTCGTCGGCGATCAAGAAGGCGACGATCCTGCGCCTGCCCACCAATGACGAAACCCGGCTGGCGGTCGTGTCGAAGCGCGCCGATATCCTTGTCGACGCATCCGACACCAATCTTCTGTTCACGCAGTCGAACCCCGACTGGGCTGTCGCCTTCAACCCGGCCCCGGCGCTGGCGAAACAGGGCGTGGCCTTCGGCCTGCCGGCCAGCCTTTCGGCGCAGGACGTCGAGGTCGTGAACATCTTCCTGGAAGAGCGCGTCGCGACCGGCCACGTCGAGGAGCTGATCCGGCAGTCGGTCGACAAGGTGCTGGCCGCAGGTCAATAATCCGCCGCCTTTCGCCAGGACACGCAGGGTCGCCCGCGCGGGCGGCCCGGACATTCAAGCTTCCTTGGGAGGGGAACGCATGAACGCCATGTCGCGCGATACCGCGCTTGTCCGCATCACCGACCTGCACAAGGGCTACGGCCCGAACATCCGGGTGCTGCGTGGATTGAACATCGAAATGAAGCCGGGGGAGCGCGTGGTGGTCATCGGCCCCTCGGGCGGTGGCAAGTCGACGCTGTTGCGCGTCGTGATGGGGCTTGAGGAGATTCAGGGCGGCGCGATCACCTTCGCGGGCCAGCCCTATATTTCGGCCGATGGCCGCAAGACCCGCATCGATACCGAAGTGCGCAAGAAGATCGGCATGGTGTTTCAGCACTACACCCTTTTTCCACATCTGAGCGTGCTGCAAAACCTGACCCTGGCACCTTGCAAGGTCGTGGGCGAACCCCGCGCCAAGGCCGAAGAACGGGGGCGCGCCATCCTTGCCCGCTTCGGGCTTGAGGCGAAGGCAGACGCTTATCCATCGCAACTGTCGGGCGGGCAGAAACAGCGGGTCGCCATCGCACGGGCGCTGATGCTGGATCCGCAGCTCATGCTTTTTGACGAGGTGACCTCCGCACTCGACCCCGAGCTGGTGGCCGAGGTCGAGCAGGTGATCCTGAACCTTGCCGCGCAAGGTATGCCCATGATGATGGTGACCCATGACATGTGGTTTGCCCGCAATGTCGCCAGCCGGGTGATCTTCTGCGCCGGCGGCGTGGTCGTCGAGGACGGCCCACCCGAACAGGTGCTGGGCGATCCGAAGGAAGAGCGCACCCGCGAATTCATAGACCGCGTCTTCCACATCAAGGGGTAGGGACGATGGACTACACGCTGGATATCGGTGCCGTCACCCGCAACCTCGAGCCGCTGTTTCAGGGGCTGGCGGTGACGCTGCAACTGACCGTCGCCGCCAACATCATCGGCATCACCGCGGGCTTCGGCCTGGCGCTTTTGGTGCTCAGCCGTTTTGCGGTTCTGCGGGTGCCGGCGATGCTTTTCGTCGAATTCTTCCGCTGCACCCCGGCCATCGTGCAGATCGTCTGGTTCTTCTACTGCGTGCCGATGCTGTTCAACGTCTTCCTCGGTCCGGTGACGATGGGCATCCTGGCGCTGGGCATGAACCTTACGGCCTTCAACGCAGAAGCCTACCGGGCCGCAATCCAGGCTGTCCCGAAAGAGCATCTGGATGCCGGGATCGCACTGGGCCTGTCGCCCACCCAGCGTGTCCTGAACATCGTGCTGCCCCAGGCGCTGCGGGCTTCGGTGCCGGTCCTGCTGACCAATGGCATCGGCACCTTCCAGCAATCGGCTCTGGTGGCAATCGTGGGGGTGCAGGACCTGATGTATCAGGGCAAGACGCTGGCGACCCAGACCTATCGCCCGATCGAAACCTTCACGATCATTGCGCTCTTCTACCTCGCCGTTTCCTTCCCGGTCAGCCAGATCGTCGGCTATCTGGAACGTCGGCGCGGCCTTGCGGTGAGGTAACGCCATGTCCCTTGATTTCTCGATCCTTCTCAAATTCGCGGATGCCCTGGCGCTGGGCCTCTGGATGACGCTGAAGCTCACGGTGCTGTGCGTTGTGCTGGGCTCGACGCTCGGCTTCCTGATCGGCCTGGCGCGGGCCTCGGAAAATGCGCTCATCCGCGTTCCGGCCTCGGTCTTCGTCGAATTCTTCCGGGGAACGCCAGTGCTGATCCAGCTTTTCTGGATCTTCTTCTGCCTGCCCCTGATCCTGGGGGTGGAACTGTCGAACCTCGCCTCGGCCACCATCGCGCTGACGCTCTACATGGGCGCGATCACTTCCGAAACCTTCCGCGCCTCTCTTCGGGCCGTCGGACGCGAACAGATGGATGCCTGCACCGCGCTTGGCCTGCCGCGGCGGGTGCAGATCACGAATGTGATCCTGCCGCAAGCGGTGCTGCTGGCCGTGCCCACGCTGCTGTCGAACTGCATCAGCCTGTTCAAGGAAAGTGCGCTGGTTTCGGCCGTAGGCATGGCAGACCTCATGTTCATCGGCCAGAACATCTCGAACAACACGGCGCGCCCTGTCGAGGTGCTGACCGCGGTCGCCTTCCTCTATTTCGTCATCGCCTTTCCGCTGACCCGACTCGTGACACGGGTCGAAGGGCGGATGCTGCGCAAACTGGCCGCCTGACGGCCAACTGAAAGGAAACGGAAATGCTGAAACTTTCTGGCGTGATGCCGGCGCTTGTCACCCCCTTCGACGCCGAAGGAAAGATCGACTTCGCGGCTTTTGAAAAGCATCTGGCAATGCTGCGCAAGGCAGGGGTGTCCGGATGGGTGCCTTGCGGATCGTCGGGCGAATACAGCCTGATGAGCGATGCCGAGCGCGACTCCGTGCTGGAGTTCGTCGCCGGATTTGCCGGACCGGGCGAAACCCTGATCGCCGGCACCAATGCGCCCTCGACCGCTGGTGTCATCGCCAACACGTTGCGCGCCAAGGCGATGGGTTACCACGCGGTCCTTCTGGCCGTGCCCTTCTACACCAAGCCGACACAGGCCGAGATCATTCGCCACTTCACCGCGGTGGTCGATGCCACCGACATGAACATCGTTCTCTACTCTTACCCCGGCAAGGACGGGGTCGAGATCGAATACGAGGCCCTGGATGCGCTGGCCGACAATCCACGGATCATCGGCATCAAGGAATCCTCGGGCGTGATGCAGCGGGCCATTGGCATCGCCACCCGCTATGCGGGCCGGCTCCAGCTGGTCTCGGGGTCGGACGACATAGCCTGGGACTTCATGCAGTGGGGCGCCGACAGCTGGATCTGCGGTCCGGCCAACTGCATGGCGGCGCCCGTCTGCGAGATGGACGCGGCCTTCCGCAAGGGCGACCATGCCCGCGCGAAAGAGATCATGCAGGCGCTCTGGCCGGCGATGAACGTTCTTGAATCGGGCAAGTTCGTGCAGAAGCTGAAGTATGGCTGCGAACTGCAGGGCAACCCCGTCGGAGAATGCCGCATGCCCTTCGGCCCGTTGACCGATGCAGAGAAAGCGGAATTCGCAGCGGCGATGCAGGTTGTCGTCGACTGGAAATAACAGGGAAGGAGAGCGACCATGCGCGCCCGGAAAATTCTGAATGTAGTCGACTGCCACGCCGAAGGAGAAAGCGGCAAGGTCATCGTCGGGGGCGTCGGCCAGGTTCCGGGCGAAACCATGTTCGACAAGCGGGTCCATCTGGAAACCTACCGCGATGACATCCGCCAGCTTGCGCTGTTCGAACCGCGCGGCGCGGTCTGGCACAACGCCAACATCATCCTGCCGTCGAACCATCCCGAAGCCGACATGGGCTATGTCATCCTCGAAACGACCGAATATCCGGCCATGTCGGGGTCGAACACCATGTGCGTGGCGACCGTGCTTCTGGAAACCGGTATCCTGCCCATGCAGGAGCCGGTGACGGAACTGACGCTTGAATCGCCAGCCGGCCTGATCCGGGTGCGCTGTCAGTGTTCGGACGGAAAGGTCACAAGTGTCCGCCTGATCAACCAGCCCGCGTTCTGCTATTACCTTGATACGGTGATCGAGGTTCCGGGCATCGGCCAGCTGCGCGTCGACGTGGCCTACGGCGGGATGACCTATGTCTGGGTCGATGCCCAGGACGTGGGTTTTGCCATCCAGCCCTCCGAAGCGCGCGCCATCTGCGACCTTGGCCAAAGGATCAAGGAAGCGGCCATCGAACAGCTTCCGGTGTCCCATCCGGTGAACCCGGCCATTCCCGGCATTTCGATCCTGGGATTCGGCGGCCCGTTGCAGCGGCAGGGCGATGTCGTGCAATCGCGCAACAGCGTCGTCGTCTCGCCGGGGCGCTGCGATAGGTCGCCCTGCGGCACCGGCACCTCGGCGCGGCTGGCCATTCTTCATGCCAAGGGACTGATCAAGCCGGGCGAAACCTTCCTGCACGATTCGACCACAAACAGCCGTTTCGTCTGTTCGATCGAAGGGGTCGCCAAGGTCGGCACTTACGATGCCGTCATTCCCGCCATCGCCGGTCAGGCCTGGATCACCGGGCTGAACCAGATGGTGCTGGACCCGACCGACCCATACCAGACCGGCTTCACCCTGTCGGATACCTGGATGACGACGCAGACCCCGAAAGAGAAGGACGATCAGAACCCATGACCTCCTCTGCGGGCACCACCATCGTCATCGGCGCAGGCATCATCGGCACCGCCATCGCACATGACCTGCAGAAACGCGGCCGGAGGGTTGTGCTGGTCGATCGCGATGCGCCGGGCAAGGGCGCGTCCTTCGGCAACATGGCCTCTATCGCGGTAACCGAATTCATGCCTGCCTCTCGGCCGTCGGTGTGGCGGCAGATCCCCGGCTGGATGCTGGACCCGGAAGGGCCGGTCCGTATCCGTCCGTCCTACATGCCCAGGCTCGTTCCCTGGTTCCTGCGCTTCATCGCCGCCTCGCGTCCTTCGAAACTGCGCGCGCTGGAAGCCCAGGGTGCGGCACTTTGCGCGCGGTCCTTGAACGACACGCTGGAGCTGCTGGGCGATGTCGGACTGAAGGACCAGATCTCTGACGAAGGCTGCCTGTCGCTTTACACCGACGAGGCGGAATTCAAGGCAGATCGCGACCATATCGAGATCCTGGAACGGTTCGGTTTCCCGCATGAGGTGATCGGGCGGCAGGCGATCAAGGCGCTGGAGCCGGAGCTTTCGGACAAGATCGGCCTTGCGGTGCTGTTCCCGCAGAACCGCTCGATGAAGGATCCCTACAAACTGGTTCTGGCTCTGGCAGACCGGTTCACCGCGCTGGGCGGGCGGATCGAGCGGGGCGAGGTGACGGGGTTCGTGCGCGGGGAAGGCATCCGCGGGGTGGTGCTGAAGGATGGCCGCCAGTTAGCCGCGGACGAAGTGGTGATCTGCGCCGGCGCCTTTTCGGCGCGTCTGGCCGCGATGCTGGATGAACCGATCCCGCTTGAGACCGAACGTGGATATCACACGCAGATCATGGCGCCGGGCATCTTGATGAAACACTCGATCATCTGGCCCGCCCGCGCCTTCATGGTCACCCCCACGGCGGGCGGCATCCGCGTGGGGGGAACGGTGGAAATGGCGGGCCTTGATGCAGCGCCGGACTATCGCCGGTCGAAGGTGACCGTGAAACGCGCGAAGGAAGCCCTGCCGAACCTGGAATGTCGGGAATGCACCGAATGGATGGGGCATCGTCCTGCGCTGCCAGATACCGTCCCGATCCTGTCCGCAAGCGCCCGGACAAGGGGCCTGTTCTACGCGACCGGCCACGGTCACCTTGGCCTGACCTACGCCGCGACAACCGCCCGGCTGATGGGCGACCTGATCACCGGGATGAAGCCGCCGGTCGACCTGACACCCTACCGCATCAACCGCTTCTGAAGGATTGAGCCATGCAGAACCAGCTTTTCATCAACGGTGCCTGGGTGGCCCCGGCAAAAGGCCAGATGCTGCCCGTGATCGACCCTGCAACCGAAGAGGTCTTTCACCACATCGCCGCCGCGACAGAAGACGACGCAGATGCGGCCGTGGCCGCCGCCCGCGCCGCGTTCGACACCGGTCCCTGGCCGCGTCTTTCGGGCAGGGAACGCGCCGTCTACCTGCGGGCCATCGCCCAGGGTATCCGCGACCGCCTGCCGGATCTTGCGCGGATCGAAGTGCGCGACAACGGCAAGCCGCTGCCCGAAGCCGAATGGGATCTGGGCGATGCGGCGGGATGCTTCGACTACTACGCCGATCTGGCCGAAGACCTGGACGATGAGGTCGAGGATATCGCGCTGGCGGATGGGCGCTTCACCGCGAAGGCCCTGCGAGAGCCCTTGGGCGTTGCCGTGGCCATCGTTCCCTGGAACTATCCGCTGTTGATGGCGTCCTGGAAGGTCGCGCCGGCGCTGGCGGCGGGCTGCACGATGATCCTGAAACCGGCGGAAACGACCTCGCTTACCGCGCTGGAACTGGGAGAGATCGCCAAGGCCGCTGGCCTGCCCGCCGGGGTGCTGAACATCCTTTCCGGCAAGGGGTCGGTCGTGGGCCAGCGGCTGATCGAACATCCGGGCGTGGACAAGGTGGCTTTTACCGGGTCCGGTCCCGTCGGGTCGCGCATCATGGCGGCGGGCGCGCGCGACATCAAGCGCGTGAGCCTGGAACTGGGCGGCAAGTCGCCCTTCGTGGTCTTTGCCGACAGCGACATCGAAAAGGCTGTTGAATGGATCATGTTCGGCATCTTCTGGAACCAGGGGCAGGTTTGTTCGGCCACCTCGCGGGTGCTGGTGGAACGGGCGCTCTATCCCGCGCTTCTGAAGCGGCTGGTCGAAGAGGCGGGCAAGATCCGCATCGGCAATGGCCTTCAAGACGGCACCTTGCTTGGCCCTCTGGTGAACCAGGGCCAGTATGAGGACGTCCTTCGCCACATCGCTCGCGCCCGCGAACAGGGGGCGACCGTGGTTTCGGGCGGAAAGCGGCCCGAGGGGTTCGACAAGGGGTATTATCTGGAACCCACGATCCTGACGGATGTGCCCCTGGACAGCGATGCCTGGGTCGAAGAGATCTTCGGTCCCGTCGTCTGCCTTCGCCCCTTCGACACCGAGGGCGAGGCGATCCGGCTGGCCAATGACAGCCGCTTCGGCCTTGCCGCCGCCGTCATGTCCGCCGACGATGCGCGCTGCGACCGGGTGGCCCGCGCTTTCCGCGCCGGGATCGTCTGGATCAATTGCAGCCAGCCCACATTCACCCAAGCCCCCTGGGGCGGCTACAAGCAGTCCGGCATCGGCCGTGAACTGGGGCGCTGGGGGCTCGACAACTACCTGGAAACCAAGCAGGTCACCCGGCTGGTCAGCGACCAGCCCTGGGGCTGGTATCTGAAAGGCTGATCCCCATGCGCTGGAACCGTACCATTCAAACCGTCGACGTCCATTGCGCGGGCGAGATCGGGCGCGTCATCACCGGCGGCGTGCTGAACATCCCCGGCGCCACCATGGCCGAAAAGCTGCACCACCTGAACACGGTGGACGACGGCCTGCGCCGCTGGCTTTGTTCGGAGCCGCGCTCTGCCCCGGCGGGGTCCTTCTGCCTGCTTGTCCCGGCCTGCGATCCGGTGGCAGATGTGGGACTGATCATCCTGCAACCCGACCAGGCCCACGCCATGTCGGGGTCGAACGCGATGTGCGCGACAACCGCGCTTCTGGAAACCGGCATGATCCCGATGGTCGAGCCGCAAAGCGTGATCACCTTCGACACCGCCGCCGGTCTGGTGAAGGCGACCGCGACCTGCGAAGGCGGAAAGGTTGTGCAAGTGACGCTCGACATGCCGCCGTCCTTCGTGGCCCGGCAGGATGCGGTGATCGAAACGGTGGAATGGGGTCCCTTGCGCTATGACCTGTGCTTTGGCGGGGTTTTCTATGCGCTGGTCGATGTGGACCAGATCGGGCTGACGATCGCGCCGGAAAACGCCCGCGCCCTGGCAACGATCGGTGTAGAGCTTCGCAATCGCATCGCAGCGGTCGAGCCGGCCTTGCATCCGACAACGCCGGCGCTGAACGGACTGGCCTATGTCATGTTCCGGGCCGATGAACCCGACGGGCAGCTTCGGACCTGCACCACCTTGCGTCCGGGGCGTGCGGATCGTTCGCCCTGTGGGACAGGGTCGAATTCCAACATGGCCGCGCGCCATGCGCGGGGCAGGGCGAAGCCCGGAGATATCGTCATCTCGCGGTCGATCATCGGCGGAGAGTTCACGACCCGGTTCGTCGAGGAAACCTCGGTCGGGCCCTATGTGGCCACCCGCAACCGCGTGTCGGGCCAGTGCTGGATCTATGCCATCAGCCAGATCGGCCTTGATCCGACCGATCCTTTTCCCTCGGGCTTTACACTTTCCGACACATGGGGTGGCTGAGATGCTGACGGGGCAGACGATCCTTGTGACCGGCGCGACCGGGGCCATCGGACAGGCCATCTGCACCGCGCTGGCCCTGGATGGGGCAAGGGTGCTGATCCATTGCGGGCGGAACGTGGCGGCGGCCCAGGCTCTGCTGGCGCGCATCGGCGGGCGCGGCGCGGTCCTTCCCGCCGATCTGACCGATACCGCCGCGCCCGAGGCGCTTTGGCATGCCGCCGAGGCACATGGCGCCGTGACCGGCCTTGTCAACAATGCGGGCATCCGGTCCGAAGTGGACGTGGATGCGCCGATGGATGAATGGCAATCCGTCTGGGCCCGCGAATTCCGCGTGAACGTGCTTGCCGCCGCGGACCTGACCCGCTGCGCGATCCGGCACTTCCGCAGGCACGGCGGCGGGCGGATCGTCAACATGGCCAGCCGGGCCGGGCAGCGGGGCTATGCCTCGAGTGCCATGGCCTACGGCGCGTCCAAGGCGGCGCTGATCAACCTGACGAAGTCCGTGGCGCAAAGCCACGGGGCAGAGGGGATCACGGCAGTGGCGCTTGCCCCCGGATGGGTTCGCACTGAAATGGCCGAAGACTTCATCGCCCGCCACGGCGCGGCGGCGGCCCTGTCCGGCATCCCGGTGGGGAGAATGGCCGAACCGGCCGAGATCGGTGAATTGACGGCCTTCCTGTTCCGGCCTTCGCAGCTGTCGCTGAACGGGGCGGTCCTGGATGTGAACGGCGGAAGCTATCTGCGATAAGGGGCGAAAGATGCGGTTTCAGAATAAGACGGTGATCGTCACCGGGGCAGCGGGCGGGATCGGATCGGCCATTGCCGCCCGTTTCGCCGAAGAAGGCGCGAACGTCGTCGTGACGGATGTGAAGGACGATGGGGTAGAGGCCACCGCCTCTGCGATCCGCGCCGGCGGCGGTCGGGCCCGTGCCGTCGCGACCGACATCGCAACCGCCGAAGGGTGCCGCCTGGTCGTTGCCGATGTGATGGCGCACGAAGGCCGGATCGACGTCCTGTGCAACAACGCAGGTATCAACCGGCGCGGGCCGCTTCTGTCGCTGACGCCCGAAGATTGGCGGCTGTCCTTTGCGGTCAATGTGGATGCGATGTTCCACACCTGTCAGGCGGCGCTGCCGCACATGATCGCGGCCGGGGGCGGGGCCATCGTCAACACCGCCTCGCAATGGGGGCTGCACCCCGCGCCGAACCATATCGCCTACAACGTGACCAAGGCTGCGGTCGCAAGCTTCACCCAGAACCTTGCGCGCGACTACGCGGGCCAGAAGATCCGCGTGAACGCCGTCTGCCCCGGCGAAATCCACACCCCGATGCTGGAAGCGGGGGTGACCCGGTCGGGACGGACAATCGCCGACCTGGACAAGCTCGTGCCCTTCGGACGCATCGGCAGGCCCGACGAGGTCGCTGCGCTGGTGGCCTTCCTGGCATCGGACGAGGCCGCCTTCATGTGCGGATCGCTTGTCGAGATCACCGGCGCCCAAGCCGTCGCCTGATCCCTTTTTCGGCCCTTCACACCCCACCCCAAGGAACCTGCAATGACCGAGCATGGCGCGCGTTTCAACGATATTTCCGAAGTGGTCGCGGCCGACCGCGCCCATGTCTGGCACCACCTGAGCCAGCACAAGCCCTATGAAACCGTCGACCCCCGTGTGATGGTCGAAGGCAAGGGCCTGCGGGTCTGGGACGCGAAGGGCAAAGAACATATCGACGCGGTTTCAGGCGGGGTCTGGACGGTGAATGTGGGCTATGGGCGCGAAAGCATCGCCAATGCGGTGCGCGACCAGCTTGTGAAGATGAATTACTTCGCGGCGGCCGCAGGATCTGTGCCGGGTGCTGTCTTTGCCGAGAAGCTGATCGAGAAGATGCCGGGCCTGTCGCGGGTCTATTATTCGAACTCGGGCAGCGAGGCGAACGAGAAGGTCTACAAGATGGTGCGCCAGATCGCGCACCGGCACCATGGCGGCAGGAAGTGGAAGATCCTCTACCGTGAAAGAGACTACCACGGCACGACCATCGCGGCCTTGGCGACGTCGGGCCAGGCGCAGCGGGCGCTGCAATACGGTCCCTATCCCGAAGGCTTCGTGATGGTGCCGCATTGCCTGGAATACCGGGCGCAATGGGATGTCGAACACTATGGCCAGCGCGCCGCCGACGCCATCGAAGAGGTGATCCTGCGCGAAGGCCCCGACACCATCGGTTGCCTGATCCTGGAACCCGTCACCGCTGGCGGCGGCGTGATCGTGCCACCGGCGGGGTATTGGCAGCGCGTGCAGGAGATCTGCCGGCAATACGACATCCTGCTGGCCATCGACGAGGTCGTCTGCGGTGTCGGTCGCACCGGAACCTGGTTCGGCTACCAGCACTACGGCATCCAGCCCGATTTCGTCACCATGGCCAAGGGGGTGGCCAGCGGTTACGCCGCCATTTCCTGCACTGTCACCACAGAGCGGGTGTTTCAGATGTTCAAGGACAACCCGACCGATCCGATGAGCTATTTCCGCGACATCTCGACCTTTGGCGGATGCACGTCCGGCCCGGCGGCGGCGCTGGAAAACATGCGGATCATCGAGGACGAGGGGCTGCTCGCCAACACCGTGGCGATGGGCGACTACTGCCTGTCGAAGCTTCAGGCGCTGATGGAAAAGCACAAGGTAATCGGCGATGTGCGCGGCAAGGGCCTGTTCCTGGGGGCCGAACTGGTGGCCGACCGTGCAACGAAAGAGCCGGTGGACGAAAGACTGGTGCAGGCTGTGGTCGCGGACTGCATGGCGCAGGGCGTCATCATCGGCGCGACCAACCGCTCGATCCCCGGCCTGAACAACACGCTTTGCCTGTCGCCTGCACTGATCGCGACGCGCGATGATATCGACGCGATCATCGGCGCCATCGACCAGGCGCTGGGGCGGGTCTTCGTCTGAAAGATCACGTTCGGGGTTGTTTGAGTTTTGCCTATTATTGGTATAAACTTCAGTCCATGAAACGATTGGAAAACAGAACGGTCCTGATCACCGGCGGCGCGAAAGGCGGAGGCGCCGCCAGCGCGCGCCTTTTCGTCAGCGAAGGCGCGCGGGTCTTCATCGCCGACCGCGATGGGGATGCTGCAAGCGCCCTGAAGGATGAACTGGGCCAGGCGGGGTTCGAAATCGGGGCCGTCTGTGCCGATGTCTCGACGGTCCAGGGGGCAGGGTTGGCTTATGAAGCCGCCTGCGCGCATCTTGGCCGGGTCGACGTCCTGTTCAATCACGCCGGCATCATCCTGGTGAAACCGTTCCTCGACTGCACCTTGGCGGAGTGGGATGAATTGATGGACAACAACGCCAAGTCCGCATTCCTGATGACGCGGCTTGTGCTGCCGCAGATGCTGGAGCGGGGCAAGGGAACGCTGATCTTCACCTCCACCACCGGCGTCCGTGCCGTCACCCATCTTGAGGCGCTGTATTGTGCGTCCAAAGCCGCGATGCACCAGATGGCCCGCGCCATTGCGGTCGAATACCGGGATCAGGGAATCCGCTGTAACCTGATCTGCCCCAGCTTCGTGCGCACCCAGCATGGCGAGCACGAGATCGCACAGTTGCGGAACTATGGTGTTTTCGCCTCGGAAAGCGATGTCAATGCCATGCAGGGGCGCATCTGCGAACCCGAAGAAGTGGCGGAAGTCGCCCTGTTCCTGGCCTCTGACGCCTCCAGCTTCGTGAATGGAGCGGAAATATTCGTCGATAACACCTTCACGGCGGTCTGACCCATGCTCTGGGGGATGCGACCACTTGAGCCACGCGCCACCTATGGGTTAGCCGTGGATTCGATCAAACGTCAGATCCATGCCGGTCTTCTGCTGCCCGAAGAACGCCTTCCGGCAGAGCGTCAGCTTTCGGACCGGTTCGGAATCAGCCGCGTGACGCTGCGCGAGGCGCTGCGGGTCCTGGAGGAAAGCCAGTATATCCAGGTCCGCCGGGGCGCGCAGGGTGGTCCTTTCGTATCGGATATCGACCGGCTGTCCAGCCTCGCCCTGCGCCGGATCTCTCGGGCGCCGGCTGCCACGATGCGGGTCGCGGAATTCCTTACGATCAACCATGCCGCCGCGGCCCGTTTTGCTGCGGAGCGCAGAAATCCCGCCGAACTCAAGCGGATGCGAGATGCGCTGGCAATGATGCAGAACGCCAGTAGCGGGCCGGAGCGCAAGCAGGCTGAAACGCTGTTCTTGCTGGCCGTCGCGGAGGCGTCCCGCAATCCGCTGATGGCCCGCGCCATTGAAGACGCGATGGCCGACCTGTTTCTGCCCTATCGTCATGCAGGGCAGGGGGACAAGGCGGCCATCGACGGTTTTTCCGCCCTGTTTTCCGCGATCAATGCCGAGGACGCGGAAGGGGCCGAAGCAGCTGCCCGCGCGTTGAACGACCAGCTTTGGACGACCATCCGTGAAATGACGCGCTCGGCCGCCTGAGGTGGGACGCATTTTTTCGCAGCCAGTGCTTGACAGACTCAGGTTGAGTATAATGGTATAAAACCCATACCATTGATCCAATCGGCCGGAGGCAGCATGAAGGACGACATCACCCCGAAAGCGAAGGTGCCGCTCGCGGGACGCCTTGCCGGCAAGACCGCGATTATCACCGGGGGGGCGAATGGGATGGGGCGGGCCGCGGTGCAGATGTTCGCCGAAGCCGGAGCGAAGGTTGCCGTCTTCGACATTGCGACGGACGCAGGCCGCGCCCTGGAGACGGAACAGAAAGGCCTCGGTCGAGAAGTCATGTTCATCGAGGCCGACGTGACCCGCAGCGACACCGTCCGGGCCGCGCTGGCACAGGTCAACGCCGCCTGGGGTCCGGTCGATACGCTGTTCAGCCACGCCGGAACCATCATTGTGAAGCCGCTGCATGACTCAACAGACGAAGACTATGATCGCCTGATGGCGATCAACGTCCGCTCGTCCTTCATCGTCTGCCGCGAGGTGGTGGCCCAGATGCGCCGGAACGGCGGCGGGTCCATCGTCATCACCTCGTCCATCGGCGGGGAAAAGGGATTCGCGCTGGAAAGCATCTACTGCATGACCAAGGGTGCGGTCCTGCAACTAGCCCGCTCGATCGCGGCCGAATATCGCGACGAAGGGATCCGCGCCAATGCGGTCTGTCCGGGCTTCGTCAAGACGGCGCACGGCCTGCGCGAGATCGACGAATTGGACGGCCTGGGACAAAGCTGGAGCGACAGCAGCCTGAATGCCGTCCAGGGTCGCCTGTGCGAACCCGAGGAAGTCGCGGCGGCAGCCCTGTGGCTTTCCACGGATGAGGCCAGTTTCGTGAACGGAACGGCGCTTTACGTCGACAACGGCTGGTATGCCAAAGGCTGAAAGAACAATGACAGGGAGGAAGACCATGAAGAAAACATTTGCCGCAGCAACGCTGGCCGCCTTTCTGCTGGGGGGCACGGCGCAGGCGTTCGAACCGGAATCGGACCAGCCAATCAAGCTGATGCAGGCGGACTGGACCTCGTCGCTGGTAGATACGGAAATTCTGAACATCATCCTCTCCACCTTCGGCTATACGGTTGAAAAGGTGATCGCCGACGACAGCGCCCGTTATCCGGGGTTCGAGAACGGCGACCTGACCATTGCGCTGGAAACCTGGCAGACCACGCAGGACAAGGCGTTCAACGCCTCGGTCGCGACGGGAAAAGTGCTGGATATGGGGGAACTTGGTCCCAAGGCACGCGAGGATTGGTGGTATCCATCCTACATGGAGGAGCTGTGTCCCGGGCTGCCGGACTGGACCGCGTTGAAAAACTGCGCCGAAGCCTTTGCCGCCCCGGAAACCGCGCCCAAGGGCCGTTATCTTGGGGCGCCCGTCAGCTGGGGCGGTTTTGACGAAGAACGCATCAAGGCGCTGGATCTGCCGTTCGAGGTGGTTCATGCGGGCACCGATGCCGCGATGTTCGCCGAGCTGCGCGCTGCCTACGAACGCAAGGCGCCGATCCTGCTCTGGGTCTACAAGCCGCATTGGGCGCCTTCGGTCTATGACGGCAAGTTCGTCGAATTCCCGCCCTATGAGGAAGCCTGCTACAGCGATCCGTCCTGGGGCTTGAACAAGGACATGGCGTACGATTGCGGCAAGCCGCAGGGCTGGATCAAGAAGATGGCTTGGGCCGAAGGGGAAAAGATCTGGCCCTGCGCCTATGACATCACCCGCAAGTTCACCATGGACGGCGATGAGGTCGGCAAGCTGGTTTACGAGGTCGACGTGAACGGCCGCACGGTTGAAGACGTGGCCATGGAATGGGCGAAGGCCAACGAAGCCAAATGGCGGGATTGGGCTGCCTGCGCGGCGAACTGACCGGAACGCACCTGAAACCAGACGGGGTGCCGGACGGACCGGCATCCTGTCGATGGGAACGGATGATGACAGATACTTCCTCCCACACCCGCCACCCGGTCCTTGGACCGCGGGCACTCTGGACAGGCGGCGCGATCCTGATTGCCGTCCTGGCGGCATTCCTGCTGCCCGCCCGTCTGGCCGGGTCCCCCGACGCGCCGCTTCTGCCGGTGTCGGAATGGGTCGATGCGGCAATGAACTGGCTGGTCCGGGATGCCGCCATCGGCGGGCTGTCCCTGTCGGACGTGACCCGGGCGCTTGCGGCGTCGGCGCAATGGCCGATCGAGGCGTTGCAGAAGCTTTTGGCCGAGGGTTGGATATCGGGCGCCGGTTTCAACAAGAAGCAGATTCTCCCTCCGGCAAGCTGGCTGGGTGTGACATTGGCGACGGCACTTCTGGCTGGGCGGCTGGCGGGGTGGCGGCTGGGGCTGTTCACCATAGCGGCGGGGACCTACATCGCCACCTTCGGACTCTGGACCTCGGCGATGATGACGCTGTCTTCGGTCCTGTTCTGCGTGCTCGCCGCGCTGATCCTTGGCCTGATGCTCGGCATCCGTGCCCATCGTTCGCCCGGGATCGAGCCGACGGTGCGGGCAGTGATGAACGTCATGCAGACCGTCCCGATCTTTTCCTACCTGCTGCCGACGCTGCTGCTGTTCGGTTACGGTCCAAGCGCGGCGCTGTTCGCGACTGTCGCCTATGCGATGCCGCCGATGGTTCATGCGACGGTTCTTGCGCTGCAATCGGTGCCGCCGGACACGATGGATCTCGCACGGATGACCGGTTGTTCGCGCCGCCAGACCCTTTGGAAGGTCGAACTGCCGGTCGCGATGCCGCGGTTGGCCATCGGGCTGAACCAGGTGGTGATGATGACGCTGAACATGGTCATCATCGCTTCGATGATCGGGGCGGGGGGCCTGGGCTATGATGTCCTGCGCGCGCTTCGCCGTCTGGACTTCGGCGCGGCGTTCGAGGCGGGCATGGCCATCGTGGTCCTTGCCGTGCTGCTTGACCGATTGACGCAGGCGCTGGCCCGCAAGCAGTCGGCCGGTCTGCGAAAGGGCCGTTTCGGGCGCGACCTGCTGATTGCCGGGGCGCTTGTCCTGATCCCGACCGCGCTCAGCCTTTTGGTCCCCGCGCTTGCCATCTGGCCGAAAGCCTGGACGATCAGCGTGGCCGCGCCGCTGAACGATGCCGTATCCTTCGTCAACCAGCGTTTCTACGATCCGCTGGAGGCGCTGCGGACCTTCGCGCTGCTTTACGTGATGAATCCGATCCGGGATATGATGCAGCTTCTGCCCTGGCCGGTCGTCGTGGCGACTGTCACAATCGCAGGCTGGATTCTGGGCGGGGTACGTGCAGCCATGACCGTTGCGGCGCTGGCGCTGTTCATCGTGGTGACTGGGTATTGGGCCGCTGCGATGGGGTCGCTTTACCTGACGCTGCTTTCCGTTCTGGTGTCCTTGGCCATTGGCTTTCCCTTCGGCATCTGGGCAGCTTCTCGCCCCAGGACGCAGCAGGCGGTGCAGATCTTTCTGGACACGCTTCAGACCCTGCCGACACTTGTCTACCTGCTGCCCGCGGTGATGCTGTTCCGGAACGGCGACTTTTCGGCCCTGATCGCCATTGTCTCCTACGCGGTGGCGCCCGCGGTGCGCTACGGCATCGACGGTATGCTCCATGTCCCGTCCGAACGGGTGGAGGCCGCCGCCATGGCCGGCTGCTCCCGGTGGCAGACCTTCCGCTACGTCCGCCTGCCCGGCGCGCTGCCGACGCTGCTTCTGGGGGTCAACCAGACGGTGATGATGGCGCTGTCGATGCTGGTCATCGCGGCCCTGGTCGGAACGCGGGAACTGGGGCAGGAGGTCTTCACCTCGCTGTCGCAGGGCCTCGCGGGGCCGGGGATCGTGGGAGGGCTCTGCGTGGCCTGCCTTGCCCTGATCATCGACACACTTCTGAAGGCCGCCGCGGCGCGCGCCACACAACAGGACCGGAGTTCCCATGTCTGACCGTTCCAAGGCGGCCCAGATCCGCAGCACCGCCGAAGTCGTTCTTTCCGTCTCAGGCGTATGGAAGGTGTTCGGCGCCAGCGCCAGCGCCTTCCGAAACCGCGCCCCCGCGGACCGGACCGCCGAGGCCCTGGCGCGCGATCATCTGGTCGGCGCCGTGCAGGATGCCAGCTTCGACATCCGACGCGGCGAGGTCTTCGTGATCATGGGCCTTTCCGGCTCGGGCAAGTCCACGCTGCTGCGCTGCCTGACCCGGCTGATCGAACCGACTGAAGGCCGTATCGCCCTTCACGGGCAGGACATCCTGACCCTGGGGGAAAAGGCATTGGCGGATCTGCGGCGGCGGAAGATGGGCATGGTGTTCCAGCACTTTGCCCTGCTGCCGAACCGCAGTGTGGTGGGCAACATCGCCTTTCCGCTGGAGGTGCAGGGAATGGATCGGACCAGGGCCGAGGCGCGGGCGCGCGAACTGGTCGATCTTGTCGGCCTGACCGGGCGTGAGGACCGTCTGCCGTCGCAGCTTTCGGGTGGACAGCAACAGCGCGTGGGGATCGCGCGTTCGCTGGCGACGGACCCCGAGTTCTGGTTCCTCGACGAACCCTTTTCCGCGCTCGACCCCCTGATTCGCACCGACCTCCAGGACGAGGTGCAGCGCTTGCAGCGCGAACAGTCCCGCACCGCCATCTTCGTCACCCATGACCTGGACGAAGCCATCCGCCTTGCCGACCGGATTGCCATCATGGAGGGGGGCCGCATCATCCAGATCGGCACCCCAGAGGAACTGGTGACGCGTCCCGCGACCGACTATGTCCGACGCTTCGTCGCGAAGGTGCCTCCGGCAAGGGTGATCCGCGTGGGATCGCTGATGCAGGCCGGTCCGGTCGCGGCATCCGGAGTTTCGGTCCGCGCGGATGAAACGATTGCGGAGATCGCAGCAAAGATCATCTCAAACGGCCCGGTGACTATCGCCGTGACCGACAGGAACGGTCTTCTGGTGGGCGCGCTGGATCGGCAGAGGGCATTGGAAACACTCGCGGTGCGGGCGTGAGGGCGTTGTAAAAGAAAACCCTCCTTGAGCCGGGACGGGGCAGCGGGATCGCTTCAGGGCATGACCTCTCGCGGGTGCGCTTCTGGTGGAACCGGTTAGGGCCGCGGTTTGCTTCCGAGATCTGCGGGCAGTGCCGAGACGGGTTCGTATTCTGACAGCACCGCCAATTCAGCATGAAATCATTATGAAAATTGCACCCAACCGAGCGGTGCCCCTAATCTGCCCCTAAAGCGGTGCTCCCTGCCGGACCAGCCCCGAAGGGGTTTAAACGGGTTTCCGGCCCGTCGAGCGCTGGGCCAGAAAGGCGTGGGAGTGAGCGAAATAGGGCAGGGCAGCGTATCGTAGGGAACGCGCAGGCCGCGCAACGGCGGACTTGGGGCCGGACGCTGTCCGCCGTCCCCGGTCTGTCCCGGCCCCGCCCCCCGGCCTGCCCCAGCGCGGGCGGCTGCAATCCCTCTGGCCCGCCGACCAAGCGGCCATTCCCCAACTTTTTGACATAACCGACAACCGCGTCTGCGGGCCTGAGACAGAACCTGGGATAGAGCATATTCGTAAATTGCATGATTAATGCGCCAATTTTTCGATCGGTCAGAACGCCGCGCGCTGCCCATAAGGCCCCGGCACGGGGATGAAAGGCAATGCCCGGGCCGGAGGGGGGCGAGTTGACGAATCTGTGATCAACTGAAAGCCTGCAACGAGATCACATAAGGGAGATTGAAAGTGCTGACTTCATTTATTCGCCAGCTAGTCAGCGTCTCTGTGTTGGCGACGATAGGCTCTCAAGCCTGTGGTGCCACGATGACGTTCGATAAGCCTTTAAGCCCGGAAGACTATTTCGCAACTTACAGCTACATTGAGAACGGCATTACAATGGTCGCAGACAGACCTCTCGACCCGACGTATATAGGAGGCACCCTGCATATGGACGACGGGGGGACTTCTGCATCGCGCAGCGTAAATTTTAGCATGCCGAAGCGCTTTCGGGCCTTGAGCTTTCAGGTGCCTTGGTCATCTTTCAATTCTGTAAGCTGCAATGATGAAACATGGGAGTGCGAAGAAGTCACCACTAGCAACCTTCTGATTGAAGGGTTTAGGGGTGGAAAATCAGTTATTTCCCAATGGGTAAATGCGAATGATGTTGCTCCAAACTCATTTCTGTTTTCTCGCGCATTCACCGGCCTGACCTCACTTCGATTTTCGCTGCAATGGCCGCAATTCCCAAGCCGACCTGGGTACACGATTTTTTGCGCTGATAACCCTTGCTCACATTTCAACCTGGACAACGTGACACTTGCTCCGGTGCCCGTTCCGGCCAGTCTGCCACTGGTTGGCTCAGCCTTTGCAACACTTGGCTTCTTCGGGCTTCGCGCTCGGAAACGTCGTTGAGGGGGTAAAGGACCGTAATCGCCTCGACTACGGGGATGTGGCTGCTGGACCGCAGTGACTCGGTCCGTCACGAAGTGCGATCACTTCGCTTCGTGACGGTCTGTCCCGGCACCCCGCCTCCGGGCCTGCCCCGGCGCGGGCGGCTGCCCACCGACCAAGCGGCCATTCCCCAACGTTTGAGCACCGAAAACCGTCTGCGGGGCTGTAACAGAACCGAGGACATAACTCCGTGCGGCTTGGCCACTCCGCTTCTTCTGCAGGATCCACACCGCGCAACTTCTTGTTGTGCGGGGGTTTTTCTTGAGTTGGGCCCCGGAAAAATGCCTCTGCAAGTCTAGAACAATACGAGTTGAGCCGTTTTTCCGCAGACGCTTTCGATCGTGGCTTGCCGTGGAAGACCTGACTGAAACCATATTGCCTGTCGGTGAAGAAGATAACCTGCACATGGCCGGCGTCGGGGACGAGGTCGCCAACCTGTCGGGCATAGCTTTCGGCCTTCTCTTCGCTCCATGCATGGCGGCCCGCTTGCGTTCAGGCGCTGGTCAACACCGGCAGATCGAAAAGTACCATACCCACATGATCCTGTATCCTGAAAGTTGCTTGAAGCCGCCTTCACTCATCGTCCTGATCCTCGGCGGCAATGCGGATCGGTCTGTCCAGAAAGACGAGGTGCAGTTTGCCCGACTCGCAGGATTAGGCGAGCCTTTGCGCCAGGCGCACCAGGACCTGCGTCAGAGGGCTTGCGCCCTGCGGTGTCGGGAAGTCGGCTTGATGGAATGCGCCCGAAGTGTTGGTCTGCCTGTCAGATCGTCCCATGCGGATCGTGTGCACCCGCCCTAGTTCGTCGATCCGCACACGCCGGGCGCGGCGGAGATTCAATCTGCCGACGTTCGCGAATTCCCACCACTTCAACCAGGAGCGGGCCCGATACAGCCGGACAATTTCAAGACCAGCCGCGCCGCCGCTCTTGCCCAGTGGAGTGGCCTTATCGCGGCCTGAGATCGGCGTGGGCGGGGCAAACGGATGGTTCGCATTTTTCTGACAGCACCGACCAGCAACTACAGCGAGGAGTTCAAGCGGGATGCGGTGCAGCAGATCACGGTGCGGGGCTATCCGGTTCGGGATGTTTCTTGGCGGTTGGGGGTGAGTCCGCATCTCTCTCCAAGTGCGGCGCCGCGCTGAAGGAGTTGGGCCGGGGCGACACTCGAGAAATGGGCCGATGGATGCACAGCCGCGTAGAGTTCGCACCAGCCCTTCGGCGCACTTTGGAAATTGTCCCGGTCTGACAGCACCCCTTGCCAAGATCAAGGATCGGCACCGGTGCGCGGCCACGTCGGCCGGCCCGGGCCCGTGCTGAAACCATCGTTGAATCCGCGCGTTGTCCTCACCAGAGGCGCGCTGATGCGTGTGATGGAAAGGATGTGCCCATGCGGATGTTCACCCTACCGTTGATCCTTACGGCAAGCCTGGGTCTGACTGGTCCGGCCCCGGCGCAGGACCTGAAGGACGTGATCGGCGGAATTGCGGATACGCTCTTGCAGCAGGAACTGGACCGCAACACCTATATCGCGGCTCAGGACGCCGACACGGTCTCGGCCTACCGCAATTATCTGGCGAAGTTCCCGAAGGGCGCCTATCGCGCGAACGCCGAACGGGCGCTGGCACGGCTGGGTGCACCGGTGGAGGGTTCGGCCGAGGCGGCGATCATGGCCGAGGCGCGGCTGCGCATTACCGTCCCGCAAAGGATCGCGGTTCAG
This sequence comes from Rhodobacteraceae bacterium QY30, assembly GCA_002356635.1. GTDB lineage: Bacteria > Pseudomonadota > Alphaproteobacteria > Rhodobacterales > Rhodobacteraceae > QY30. The sequence continues at coordinate 2,035,288 of CP023454.1, read as the reverse complement.
CGCGAACTGACGCGGTTGGGTTACCGGACCTACGGGGCCGACGGCGTCTGGGGGCGGAACACACGGGCGGCGATCGCGACCTGGCAGCGGGACCGGGGCGACAAGGTCACGGGCTATGTCACCGGGGCTCAGCTGAAGGTGCTGCTGCGGGGGGCTGTGGTGGTGCCGCCCGACGGTCCTGACGGGCTCAGCCCGATCGAGACCGAGGCGCGTCTGCGTCTGACCCGCAGTCAACGGACCGAGATCCAGCGCCAGCTTGGCAGCATCGGCTATGATGCGGGGGTGGCGGATGGCCTGTGGGGCAGCCGGACCCGGGGTGCGATCAGGGCTTGGCAGACGGCGAACCGCAAGGACCCGACCGGCTATGTGACGGCGGCGCAGGTCAATCAGATCGCGGCGCAGGCAGGCAAGGTCCCGCCGTCGGGGAACGGCTCGGCCGGGGCCGCGCTGGAGGAGCGGCTGCTGTCCCTGACCCTCGCCGAGCGGTCGGACCTGCAACGTCGGCTGACCCGACTGGGTTACGACCCGCTTCGAACGGACGGGACCTTCGGGCCGGGCACACGCCGCGCCATTGCCGCATGGCAGTCAGACGAAGGGGAGCCGGCGACGGGGTATCTGACGGCGGATCAAGTCAGGTCGATCCGGGTCGAGACCGGGGGGTGATCGGGTGAATTCCTCAGGAGCCGCAGGCCACGCCTTTCGGCCCCTTGGGGGATTTGACCGGCGGCGCGCGTCCCAGCCGGTCGGTCGCCGTCCGAATTCAAAATTCTTGATCAATCCAGGCGGCGTGTAATTGAAAAGGCGGGCCGGACGGGACCCGTTCCCGGCCGGAGCATCCTGCGTCAAGCCGCTTCAATCTGTTTCGGGCAGACCGCCGGAAAAGTTGCGGTAGAGGAACGCGTTCCGATCGGCGCCGGACTCGGTTTCCGCCAGCGCAAATATGCGTCCATGCATCGGCGAAAGGGCGCAGGCCGGATCGGTATTTCCCGCGTCTCCGGTCAGGGCGAAGGCCTGGCACCGGCAACCGCCGAAATCCTCTTCCTTGTGCGCACAACTGAGGCAGGGTTCGGGCATCCAGTCCGTGCCCCGATACCGGTTGAAGGCCGCTGAATGGTTCCAGATCCAGTCCAGCGAATGGTCACGCACGCTTTCGAACGACAGGCCGGTGATCGTCTCGGCCGCATGACATGGCAGAACCTTGCCTGCGGGCGAAATATTGAAGAACTGGCGCCCCCAGCCCCCCATGCACTGCTTGGGCCGCGAGGCATAATAATCCGGGATCACGTAGTCGATGACCAGCACTGCGTTCAGCCTCTGCTGTGCGGCAGTGACCAGACGGGTCGTCTGTTCGAGTTGGGCCACAGTGGGCATCAAGGCCTGACGGTTCTTCAGCGCCCAGCCGTAATACTGCACATTGGCCACTTCGAGTCGGTCGGCATCCAGCGCAACCGCCATGTCGATGATGTCGGGCAACTGATGCAGGTTCTGCCGATGCATCACCGCGTTGATGGTCAGCGGCAGATCCAGTTCCCGGGTCCAGCGTGCTGCCGCCAGCTTTTTCGCATGGCCATTGCGAAAACCTCCGACCCGGTCTGCCACTACCGGCTCTGCCCCCTGAAAACTGATCTGTACGTGGTTCAGGCCCGCATCGGCCAGCGCCGCCAGCTTGTCGCGCGTCAGCATGACGGCAGAGGTGATCAGGTTGGAATAAAGACCCACCTCGGTTGCGCGGGCAACCAGCGCGACAAGATCCTTGCGCACCGTCGGCTCCCCGCCCGAGAAATGGATCTGCAGCACACCGATCTCGGCCAACTCGTCGATCACGTGCAACCATTCCGCCGTGGTCAGTTCCCCTGATGCAGCTTCGAGTTCAAGAGGATTGGAACAATAGGGACATTGCAGCGGGCACCTGTGGGTCAGCTCCGCCAGAACGGCCAGGGGGATACCATACTGGGTGCGTTCCAAGTCACCGGTGCGGGTGACGAGTTGGAAGTCATCTCCGTCATGCGGGCGATCTTCAGGCATCGGGGGGCTCCGTTGCGGCCAGGAGGAAAGCCTTGTCAGCCAGATCCTGCAGCAGCGCGATGCTGTCTTTCAGGATCAGCGCCGGATCGGCATTGTAGACCCGCGCCAGATCGTCAACGATGTCGCATACGCGCCGCGCGCCATCGACGCGCTGCAGCACGGCCACGGCAGTATCATCCGGCAACAAGACACGTTCGGGCACCAGGATGACCCACCGGTCGCGGGTCTTGTCGTGATGCAGTTTCACATGCCGGGGCAGTCGCGGAACGCTTTGCGCCGTGATCCTTGGCCGTGGCGCCCGGACCGCAGGAGGGGTCTCGGCCTGCATCACATCTCCTCCGGCCGGAAAGCGCCGGGCGGGACCATGCCGGTGACGTAGGCATGGTAAAGAGCGTCGAGCTGCACCCAAAGCACATTGGTCTTGAAGATCAGGGCATCGCACACCGCCTGCCGCATCTCGGGCGTCGTTGCGTGTTCGCGCACATAAGCCAGGGCAAAGTTCGCATCGCGCGGAGCCTGTTCCAGGCGACGCTGGAAATAGGTCATCACGCCGGGATGGATGAAATCGTAGTGCCGCAACATGCCCGCGATGCGTTCTTCGTGAAGGTTGGGCGCAAACAGTTCGGTCAATGACGAGGCGATCGCCTCGAGCGGGGTCTTGTCGCGTACGAAATGCACGTAGGCATCGACGGCAAACCGCGTGGCTGGAAGGATACCAACCGTCGATTCGACGTACCGCCGGTCAAGTCCGAGGCCATCCGTCAGCTTGAGCCATCGCTCGATCCCGCCCTCGGTCTGGAAGTCGCCGTCGTGATCTTCGATCCGGTGGCGCCATTCCAGCCGGATGTGCCGGTCGCGAAACCGCGACAGGACAATGGCATCCTTCAGGGGAATCGAGCTTTGGTAATAGTACCGGTTCAGCGCCCAGGCCTGAACCTGTCCCTTCGAGAGCGTGCCGCCATGCAACATCTGATGGAACGGATGCAGGTTGTGATAACGGGTCGCCCCGATACGGCGCAACCGGCGTTCCAGCGCATTGGCGTTGTCCAGCGGTTCCTCCGGCGCATCGCGGTCCAGGTCGACCCGCGTCATGTCGTGAACTCCATGTTGGGGGCAGGCACAGACCATCCGGCTGCTTCCACCTGTTGTCGTTCTGCCGAAGCCGGATCGTGGACGGGGTTCGAATTGTTGATGTGAACAAAGACTCGGCGACCGATTTTCAGATGGGCCAACCGCGCGATCACCCCGTCCGGGCCGGACATCGACAAATGCCCCATACGCTTGCCGGTCTTCTGGCCCAGACCTGCGCGGATCATCTCGTCATCCGACCACAGCGTTCCGTCGAAGAACAGCAGATCGGCTCCTGCTATCCTCGCCTCCAGTGCGGGCGTTATTTCGGCACAGCCTGCGATGATGCAGACGCGTGCGCCACTGCGCAGATCGGTCAGGTTCAGGCCGATCGTGTCGCCCGACGCCGTCGCCGAACCGGCCGCCCCTTCCAGATAAAGGGCCACCTTGCCCGGAACATCAAAGGCGTCCAGCCGCAGCCCGGAGGGGGCACCATCCGGCAGCAAGGGGAAGCAGGCCTGATCCAGCGTCACGGCAATCCTCGGTATCCGGACCCGGTCAAGCACGTCGAAAATACTGTTCTGCGCCAGGGTGGACAGGACTTTCGGGTGGGCCAGGATGGAAAAGGCGGCGCCTTCACGCAGTGACAGCAGACCTGCAATGGCATCGACTTCGGCGTTTGTCAGGATGACGCCCGCGATCGGACTGTCCCGGAGCCTGTCGGGACGCGGCGACAGCGCGCTGGAGCCGATGACCTGCTGGCGCAGATCCGGGGACGCGTTGATGACGAACCAGTTCACCCCTTCATCGGCGCTGACGGCCAACGACATCTGCCCGTTTTCTGACAGATCGCCAGCGCGGGCCGCCCGGCACCGATGGCAGGCGCAGTTCCATTGTGGCAGGCCGCCGCCTGCTGCGGACCCAAGTACGATCACACGCACCATCACATGCGTCCCGTTGCCCGCAGCAGGCAAGTCATCACTTCTGCTTTGCGCAGGCGTACATGTTGATTTCCATGCCAACCGGCACTTCAGCGACTTTCGGTGTGGTCCAAGTCATGCAAATCTCCTCACTGGGGTAGATGAAGCGCGTGACCGCACCTCATTCACAGCTACGAGGGACATCCCCGCGCCTTCAGGTTAGGAGGGCAATCCCTGACGCGCCATCTATCGCAACCATAGCCTCAGCTTATGCCCCCCGAGCGATACGCGCGGCGACAAAGCGCGGCATGGGTTCTGTTCGCGGCAGTTGCACGTCGCGGGCCGCCGTCTGAAGGGCGCCCAACAACGCCGCGTAGGGTTGCATCCGCTGGTATTGCGCGGGGACGATCGCAACGATGTTGCGGGCGGGCAGGCCGGTTTCATAAAGCCTGACCCCGCCCATGGTCAGGTTGCCAGCAAGCGCCGCAAGCGCCGGGACCAGACAGACCCCCTGGCCCTGACGGACCAGTTCCAGCGCCATCTCGAAACTTCGCGCCCGGGCGATCAGCCGGTGGGTCGGCAGGACCCGGGCGAACCAGTCCTCGATCCGGCGGGAATGTTCATTGCCGAAAACGAACTGGATGGTGCTGTTGAGAACGGCAAGCTGCGCCTCACCCAGACCGGACGCCGCCGGGATGTCGCGCAGGTCCACCGACTCTGGCACCGCAAGCACATAGGGGTCCGAGATGATCTGCTGCCGGTGGAAGCTTCCGCCCAGATTGGCCAGCGAATTGGTATCCAGAAGGCCCAGCGTAATGCGGCGCGCGTGCAGCAGTTCCATGATTTCGCCCGGGCCGCCCTCGTGCAGGTCATAGTCAAGATGACCATGGGCAACCCGGAACTCCTTCATCGCGGAAGGCAACAGGCTGCGCATGACCGATGCCACGCCGCCCAGCCGGATCGTGCCGTGCATGCCGTTGCCGGGGATCACGTCTTCCAGTTCCTGCACACTGCGCAGCACGGTCTCGGCCTTGCGCAGAAGCTGGCGGCCCGCCTCGGTCAGAACCATGGAATTGGACCGGCGATCAAACAGCTTGTTTCCGATTGCAGCCTCGAACCCGGCAAGTTGCTGTGACAACGACGGCTGTGTCACGTCCAGCAGCTTTGCCGCCCGGGTCATCGACTCGCAATGGGCGACCGCCCAGAAGATCCGCAGTTTCCTCAGCGTGACCGCCTCTGATATGGCGGCCGACCGAACCTGGATGCCCGCCTCGGTATCGTCGGAACCGATCGAAAGTAAGGATTGTCTGCCCATCGAATATCCTAGCCTGCCTGGGTCACCGGGAAATCGCTGCCGTTTCCAAGGTGACAGTCTGACGACGGGCAATCCATCAAACTAAAGTATTGGTGGTCAGGATCAGCCGGGTCCGGTCATCCGCCCGGCGGTGATGCTCTACATCCGGTTTCCGCGGTCGTTGCGCAATGGCGAGGATCGCTGCACGAGCGCGGCATCGAATCCAGCCACGAAGCCGTCGCTTCGGGTGGAACGGGCCAACAAGGCTCAGATCGACCGGCGAGTTGAAGGTGTCAGCGTGGCGCTGGACTGCCGGGCCTTCGGTGTCAGCGAGACCTGCGTGCGCTACTGCCCGAAGCTGAAGGACAAGAACGAGGAGATCGCCGACCTGCTGGTTGGATTGACCGATGCCCGCACGACCTGGAGCTTCGGGCGGTGCTTCCTGCATCTGCGCAAACCCATGCGTGGAACCACAAACGTGTCTATCGCATCAATTGCGAAAGCCCAGGCCTACACCGTTGTCTGTTCATGATTGTGCCCCTGGTCTCGACGCTGGAGGGGATGGACAATTCGCTTCTCGAAGCGGGTTACAACCTGGGCGGCAGCCGCTTCACGGTGTTTCGCAGGATCGTCGTGCCCTACGCAATGCCGGGCATCGTCGTGGGCTCGATCATCGTCTTCAAACTGACGGCGGGCAGCTATCTGACCCCGATCCTGCTGGGTGGGAAGAATTCGATTTGGTTCACGGAACAGATCTGCGAGCAATTCGTTACGCGCTTTAACTGGGAATCCGGCGCGACCTTCGGTGTCCTGTTGCTGGTCTTCACCTCGTCCGTCGTCTGGCTGGGTCCCTGTTCGAGCGGCAGACGTTTCCGGGCAAAAGCTTGCTTTACCTGATAATGATCGTCCCCCTTGTCATTCCGGGCGTCATTTTGGGGATTTTGCTTCTTGTCTTCGCCAGCATGATCGCCAACGGCGTTGAGGAGGTCTTTGGCTGGGATTGGGGAATCCTGCGCCCCGGGACCTTCCTCGTCGTCATCGGCCAGTTCTCGTTCCTGGTGACGGTCACGACGCTGGTCATTGCGGCGCGGCTGCGCAAGTTCGACATATCGCTGGAGGAGGCGGCGCTGAACCTGGGCGCCCAGCCTTCTTCGGGTTCTGATGACCGTGACGCCACCCTAACTGGCGCCCGCGCTTTTTGCCGCGTTGATCGTGTCCTTCCTGATGTCCTTCGAGAACTTCAACACGACGCTGATGCTGGTCGGATCGGATGCGCCGCTGACGATCACGATGTATGACCGGATGATCAAGATCGAATCCACCCCGGTCCTGAAGGCCGTTTCGGTCTTCTCATGATCGGCTCGGGGCTGCAGGCGCTTCTGAGCATCTTTGCGCAAAGGGCGAAAGGCGCCGGTTGAGGGGGATGATCTACCTTCGCCGGTCGCCGCCACCGGTCCGGCAAGACCGGAACATTGCACAAGGGCGCCGGATCCTTCGGGCCCAGATCCGGCGCGTGGCTGTGGTCTTTCGCCAGCGGATGGGCCATCTTGTTCGCGTCCCTGTCCGGGCCGTCAACGACCTGCCGTGGCGGCGCGGCGCCATATTGTTCCGAGAGTGTCCATGACCCGCATCCCCACCGCCTTCATGCCCCTGACCAGCTATCCCGACGTTGCCCCTGACGATGCGATCCGGGCCGCCGTCCGGCTTGCGGCGTCTCTGGGCATGGCGCTTCAAGCCACGACCTTTGCCGTTGAAATCCCGCAGATCGTCTCTCCGCTGGGCGGGCTGTTCCTGGATGTGCCCGAAATGGTCCGCGCGGCCGAGGAAAAGAGCCGCGTCAACAGCGCGCGGCTTCGGGCGCTGGTGGCCGCCGAGGCAGGGCAACCGCATTCGGGCAGCGCCGTCCGGACCGTCATCCTGGGGGCCGAACTGGAAAGTGCCGCCGCGGAAGCGCGAGCCTATGATGTGGCGGTCATCGCCTGGAGCGGCGCCGAAGGGATCGTGCGGGAACTGGCGCAGGCGGTGATCTTCGGCTCGGGGCGGCCGGCGATCCTGGTGCCGTCCTCGGGCCCGGCCGCTCTGCTGAACCACGTCGCCATCGGCTGGGACGGCAGCACCGTGGCCGCGCGGGCGCTGTGGGATGCGCTGGCGCTGTTGCCCGAGGGCGGGCGCCTTTCGGTCCTGACGGTCGGGGACGAGAAACCGCTGGCCGGGCCGGACCTGGCCGCCGGGTTGGCGACATCCCTGAAGGCGCGGGGGATCGAGGCCACTGCCGTGAACCTGACGCTTTCGGGGCGGTCCATCGCCGACACGCTGCAAGAGGCAGCATTGACGTGCGGGGCGGGGATGCTGGCCATGGGCGGCTTCGGCCATTCACGTGTGCGAGACTTCATCCTGGGCGGGGCGACAAGGGGCGTGCTGTCCGACCTGCGCCTGCCTATCCTGCTGTCACACTGACACAGCCGCGCGGCGCAGGGCGCCCATCGCGCGCTCCGCCAGAGACGCTCAGCCGCCCTGTTCGACCGGACGGGCGGACGCAGCCGGTCGGGCGCGGATGGCGCGTCCCGGCAGTCCCAGCGCACGAACGCGGCGGCCTGCGGTCCGGACAACCGCGGCGTGCCTGGGGTTCAGCGCGCCGATGGCCCGGGTCAACCCCTGTTGCAGCCGGGTTGCCGCGAAGCCCAGCGCCACCCCGCCCGCAATTGCGCCGGCATCGATCCAGACGCCCTGACCCTGAAGGCCCAGTGCCGGGAACAGAACCTCGGGGACAAGGCGATGCAGCAGGTACGTCGCGAAGGCCGCCTGCGCCACAAGCATTATGGGCCGCACAGCCCCCGCGGGGACCGGAACGCGCGGGACATAAAGCAGGCCCGCGCTGACGCACAGAAGGCTCATGTACTTGATCCAGCCGCCATACCAGTTCCCCCCCAGCCATGCGGCAATCGGCATCAGGACGCAGGCCGCCAGCAGCACTGCGGCCTTTCGCGCGCCCGAGTCCGCGGCGGCGATGCACCAACCCAGCGCGAACAGGTAGAACACCCAAGGCAGGGTGAACTGCGCCCGCCCGTCCATCGGCGCCCAGACCGGGATCGTGATGCGCAAGGCGACGGCCAGCGCCAGAAGACACAGGCCCGTGGCAAACCGGCCCCGCCCCGCCAGCCGCCGCCGAAGCGGGGGGACCAGGAAAAGCGCCGCCAGAAGCAGGGTGATCTGGGCGTAGACCTCGATGAACCAGTAAAGATAGGGCAGCATCCGGTGCGTCTCGGGGGTGGTCAGGGCCAGATTGCCCGCCAGCAGGACCGAGACGACCGGCACCTGTCCCCAAGCCACGGCGTAGGCCGCAAGGATCAGGTAATAGGGAACCAGCACGCCCGCCGCGGGCAGCAGGAAGCGGCGGACGTCCCCGGTCGAAAGCGCGCTCCAGCGGTGGCTGGCGCAACTCATTCCCATGAGGATCATCATTGCCCCCGCGCCGCCATAGACCGGCCAGAGCGTCTGATGCGCCACCACGACCGCCAGGATGGCCGCGGCGCGCGTCATGATCTCGGTCGGGACGCTGGCCCTGCGCTTGTCCAGGCGCTGGCCCTGCAACGCGGCGATGGAGCGGCTCTCCCAGCCAGCCGGAATGCCGCCCAGCGCGCGCTCCAGCGCCAGCGTCAGTTCGACATGGGTCAGCGAGTCCCCGCCCAGCGAGTCGAAGCTGTCCTGAAGCTCGACCGGACGGGGCGCGAAGGCGGCGCGGAAGGCTTCCAGAAGGGCGGGCGCCTCGTCCTGGCGGTCGGCCCGTTCCTGCAAGGCCCGGTAGTCGATCTTGCCGTTCGGCCGGCGTGGCAGCGCATCGACGGGCAGAATCCGGAAGTGGCGGGCGCGCAGCCCGGTCAGGCGTTCGGCCAGGGCGGCATCCACCTGCCCGGGATTTCCGCAGGCGGCGATGCCGATCTGCCGGTCATCGCCCCAGACCGCCGCTTCGATCCCCCGTACGGCCAGCGCGCGTTCCAGGGCATCGTGCCCGATGCGGATGCCGCCGATCTTTGAAAAGCGCGACAGCCGGCCGGTGATCCGGAAGAACCCCGCCGCGTCGCGCCGGGCCAGATCGCCCGTCGACAACTGCGGGGTTTCAGGCCCGCGCGCCAGATCGTCATGGTCGGCGGCGTAGCCCATCATGACGTTCGGGCCTTCGTAGACCAGTTCGCCCTCGGTTTCGGGGGTCAGGACTTCGCGGCCCGCGCTGTCCCGCAGCCACAGCCGGCCGCCGGGAATGGCAATGCCCACGCTCTCGGGCCGCGCCGGCGCCTGGTCGGCGGGCAGCCAACTGATGCGTGCGGTGGCTTCGGTCTGTCCATACATCACGATGAACCGCCCCGCGCGTCGTGCCATCCGTTCGTGCCAGTCACGGACCTGTCCCGGCTCCATCGCGCCGCCGGCCACGGTCAGAAGCGTGATCGAAGCGGGCAGCCGTTCGGGCAGGCCCGTGCCTTCCAGAAGGCGGAAGTGATGGGGAACGCCCGCCAGGCTGGTCGCACCGGAAGCCGCAAGGCGCCGGGGGAAGTCAGGGGCAAGGACCGACGTTCCCGCCAGCCACAGGCTTGCACCCGCCAGAAGGTGGGAATGCAGGACCGACAGGCCGTAAGAGTAGTGCAACGGCAAGATCAGCGCGGCGCGGTCCCCGGACCTTATCTTCAGGTAATCGACGATGGCCTCCGCATTGGCCTGCACGGCGCGTCCCGACAGGCGGACACCGCGTCCCGCACCCGTGCTGCCAGAGGTCTGAAGAAGCAGCGTCAGATCGGGATGAAGCCGGGGCGCGGTGCAATCCGTGGGACGAATGCGCCACCGTCCGTCCGCAGTACCGCAGACGGCCGCGGGCCGGAACTGCGCCACCAGCCGTTCCCGGGTTGCCTCATCGCAGGGAAGCGGCATGACGGCGTGACCCGCAGACAGCGCCGCCAGGTAGCAGGCGATGGCCCGGACATCAGGCGTCATCTCGATGCCGATCAGGCTGCGACGCCCGGGCAGTACCGGGACCAGCGCCGCGGCCCGCTCCGCCAGGGCGGCATAGGTCACAAGGCCGCCGTCGTCGGTCAGAAGGCAGGGACGATCGCCAAGGGCGCGAAGATGGTCAAGGTCGTGAAACATCGGGTCTCGGGCGCTGTTACCGATGCTGCCGTAACTTGGCTGACAAAATCAGTCAAGAATTTCGATGCATTTTGCAAACCCGATCCATTGCCGCCCAAGGACAACTTAAAGTGAACGGCCCGACCGGTCATGCAACGTCAATGGCTTCATCCGCGGTGCGGGCAACCGATCGGCGCAGGCGGTTCAAGCGCAATGACCACGCCGTCAGAAGAATACGTCGTCGTCGTCGTCCTCCTCGGCATTTCCCGCAACGGTGTCGTCGATGCATTCGCCGGTATGCGCTTCGGATCGCAGCGACTGGTCCCAGCGATCGTGGATACGGCGCTCCTCGGCCATGGTGTAAAGCGCGCGCAGGTGGGCGATCTCCGCCTCATCCTCGGGCGGAAGGGGAAGCGCGGGCGGCGGAAGGCTAGCGCGGCGGTGGGCCAGTTCGCGCAGGTCGCTGTCCAGATCGGCAAGCTGGCCCAGGAACATTGCCAGAGACAGGCGCGCCTTGTCGATCCGGTCGGGAAGGCGGCGGGTGGTCGCGGTGAAACCTTGCGCGGTGGCGTCCAGAACTTCGGTCGTGTCCTCGGTCATCCGGGCCAGCGGGCGTGCTTCGTCCAGAAAGACCGACAGGCTCCGGTCGATCCCGCCGATCCGAACGTCGCCCACGTTGCGGATGATCCCCTGCGACGAGGCGAGGATGCCTTGCAGGCGCAACACGATCGCATCGCTTTCGTCCGTCAGGCGGCGCAGCCATTGCGCCAGTTCCCGTAGCGTTCGCCCTTCATGCCCCAGCTTGGCGCAGGTGATGACCGCGTTGATCCCGGCCAGCCGGATCTGGTTGGCGATGTTGCGCAGCGCGGGTTCGTGCCGCAGGATGCTGTCCAGCTGGTCGTGGACGTGCTGCGTGCGGGTGCGCAGGGCGGCAAAGTGGACCTGGCTTTCCCCCAGGTGCTGTTCCAGCGCACCGGTTGGGGCGTGGCTTGCCGGGGGTTGCCGAGATTGGCCAAAGGCCGATGCCGCGGCCGAGCGTATGGCGCGCAGGGCGCGGTTCTTCACCTCGTCCAGCGTCGCGACGGCGGCTTCGACCTCGGAGCGGGCGTCGTTGCGGGCGCCCTCGATCAGCCGGTCGCCCAGGTCGATCAGCACGGTTGCTGCCGCGGGACGGGCGGCCAGGCCGCGGGTGATCGCGTCCTCGGCCCGTTCCAGCCGCTGGCGGGTCGAGTCCCCGATCTGAAGCGCCACAACCAGGCGCGAGACGTCCGCAAACAGGCTGGCCATCTGCGCTGCAAGGTCCGTGGCGCTTTGGTGCAGCCGGGTCTGCCGGTCGCGCATCCGTTCCGATTCCTGCGCGAAGCGGGCGATTTCGGGCAGGATGTCGCGGTGCAGCGCCTGGATCATGTCCTGTTGGCGGATGCCCATCGCCTCGATGTCGTCCATCGCGCCGGACATGGTGTGGTTCACCTCGCGCAGGATCACCTCGGCCTGTTCGGACATCTGGCCCAGTTGCCGGATGAAGGCCGCGACCTGCGGCCGGGCGGGCACAAGGGTGTTGCCCTGGATCCGGGCGTTGATCGAGACGATGGCGATGGTGCGCATCACCCGATCCAGCGCCGCGACCTCCGACCGGATGGCCCGCAGGGCGCCGCGCAGGGTTTCCGAGGAACTGCCGAAGGCCTCAAGGTCGGTCCGCAGGGTGGCCATCTGGGCGTTGACGGCCTGGATCCGTTCTTGGAAGGCGGCGCTGCGTTCGGGGCCCAGCGCCTGGTGCAGGCGGTCGAACTGCCCGCGCAGGGTGTGAAGCTCGTCGACCGTGGCTTCCAGGTTCCGGCCGGCGTCCAGAAAGGCGGTTTCTGCTGTCGCCTGAAGCCGGACCAGCGGCAGCGTGACCGTGTCGGCCGAAAGATGCGGCGGGGCCGGCGGATCAAAGCGCAGGTTCATGCCGCGGCCCCGGGGGCGCGATGCTGCTGGGCAAAGGCCATGATGGCGGCGGCGATCCGGTGCAGGGGCAGGGACTGCACCACATGGCCCAGGCGCACCGCTTCGCGCGGCATCCCGTAGACGACGCAGGTCGTCTCGTCCTGCGCGATGGTCATGCCCCGGGCGGCGCGGATTTCCCCCAGGCAGCGGGCGCCATCGTCGCCCATGCCGGTCAGGATGATGCCCAGCACGTTCTGCCCCGCTACCGTGGCTGCGGACCGGAAGAGCACGTCCACCGAAGGACGATGCCGGCAGACGACCGGGCCGCCGACCACCCGGGTCCGGTAGCCCGCGGGTGAGCCGTGAAGCAGAAGATGGCTGTCGCCCTCGGCGATCACGGCCTCGCCCGGGCCGATGGTCATGCCGTCGCGGGCTTCGCGGATGGTGATCGCGGCCGCGCCGTTCAGGCGGTTGGCGAAGGCGCCGGTGAACCCCTTGGGCATGTGCTGGACGACCAGCACCGGCGGGGCATCGGCGGGCAGGGCGCACAGCACGGTGCGCAGCGCCTCGGTTCCGCCGGTCGAGGCGCCGATGCAGACCACCGGCGCGCCCTTGGCGACGGGAAGGTTCGGGTTCGGCGGCGGCAGTATCTCGTCCGCGGTCAGTTTCGGCGCGATCTCCGCCGGCAGGCTGGGCCGCGCGGGCGGCGGGGGCGCGCCGCGGCGGCGCGACTGGGCTGCGCCGCGCAGGGCCTGGCAGATGCGGACGGTGGAGTCGGCCAGCGCCGCCGCATCCCGGGACTGGGGCTTCAGCACGACATCGAGGGCACCCGCCTCCAGCGCCTCAAGGCTGCGGCGCGAGCCGGTCTCGGTCAGGGCCGAGCAGATGACCACCGGAATCGGACGCTGCTGCATGATCTTGCGCAGGAAGGTGATGCCGTCCATGCCGGGCATCTCGATGTCCAGAAGGATCACGTCGGGCACCCCCAGCTTCAACTGCTGCGCCGCCGTGAACGCATCCGAGGCGGTGGCCATCACCTGCAACCCCGGATCGCTTTCGACGATGCGCCGCAGCATCATCCGGGACGAGCCGGAATCGTCCACCACCAGAACCCGGATCGCTTCGTTGATCGGTCCCGTCATGGTTCAACCCTTCTGAAGATGGTCGGGCGGATCTGCACCAGCCCCGGACAATCGACGACCATGCTTTCGGCATGGCCGACGATCAGGAAACCGCCCGGCGCCAGGTGATCGCGCAGACGGCGGACCACCTTCTTCTTGTCGGACGGATCGAAGTAGATCAGCACGTTGCGCAGGAAGATGACCGACACGTCGCGCGCCACCGCGTAGTCGAAGTCCATCAGGTTCAGCGCATGAAAGCGCACCCGCCGCCGCAGTTCGGGTACCACGCGGACCACGTCGCGCAGCTCGGGGTCGTCCGAAGTCATGAAGTAGCGCCGGAACAGCGGGCGCGGGACGGTCTGCATCTGCGCGGCGTCATAGGTGGCGCTGCGGGCCTTTTCCAGGACCGCGGTCGAGATGTCGGTGCCAAGGACCGCCCAGTCGAAGGCCGCACCGTCTCGTTCCGCCTCGGCCAGGACCATCGCGGCGCTGAAGGCTTCCGCCCCTTCGGAGCTGGCCGCACTCCAGACCTTCACGCGCGGGCGCCCCCGGCCGGCATCGGCCAGCAGCGCGGGCAGGATCTGGTCGCGCAGGAAGGTGAAGTGGTCCGGTTCGCGGAAGAAGCTTGTGGTGTTGGTGGTGATCAGGTCGACCACCGAACGCACCTCGGCTTCGCCCAGCGAGCCATCCAGCAGGCGGCGCAGGTAGGTTTCGGTGTCCGGCAGGCCGTGCGCCTGAACGCGGCGGCGCAGGCGCTGTTCGATCAGCGAGACCTTGGTGGCCACCAGGCTGATCCCGGTCAGTTCGCGCATCAGGGCGCGGAACCGGGCGCTGGTGTGATCCTCGATCCGGGCCGGGGCATTCATGGCGGTCACGCGGCGTTCGCGGCCGGATCGGCGGCGGGAAGCGGCCCGTCCGCCAGGGCGACATCGTTGAACAGGTTGTCCAGGTCGATGATGCTGACCACCTCGCCGTTGCGACGCCCGATCCCGGCGATGGTCGTGTCCTTCCAGCGCAGCAGTTCGGCTTCGGCCAGAGGACGAAGCACGTCGTCATCCAGCCGCGTGACCTCGATCACCCGGTCGGTGCGCAGCCCGACGACCGCCGAACCGGCGCGGTGTGCGATATGCGTCACCAGGATGCGGGTCTGGGCCGTGTCCTCGGCCCGCGGCAGGCCCAGAAGCAGGCGCAGGTCGACGACCGGGATGTTGTCGCCCCGCAGGTCGGTGATTCCCAGAAGGTAGGCGGGGGCGTTCGGCATCGGCGAGACCGGGCGCAGGTCCAGGATTTCCTGGACCCGCTCCACCGCGACGCCGTAGAGCGTCTGCTCCACCCGGAAGGTGACGACATCGGGGGCCGAGGTCATGGCGTTCCTCCCCTCAGGCCGCTTCGCGGCGTTTGAAGCGGTCGTCCAGCGCATCAGTCGGCGCATCGCTCAGGTCGAAGTCGAAGCCGCCGTCCTGGTCAAGGCCCGCCGAGGGCCGGAGCGCCGCGCCGGCGCGCGGATGGGTCTTGCCGGAAGCCGGCTTGCGGACGGGGGAAAGGTCGGCCTGGAACTCGGACTCGTCCACCTTGAAGAAGCCGACCGTCTCGGACAGTTCCTCCGCCAGGCTTGCCAGCTGCGCGGCGCTGGCCGAAAGCTCTTCCGAGGCCGAGGTGTTTTCCTGCGTCACCCGGTCCAGTTGCTGGACGGCCAGCGCGATCTGGGACGAACCGGTCGCCAGTTCACGCGAGGCGACGGTGATTTCCGTGACCAGTGCCGAGGTCTTTTCGATGTTCGGGACCAGTCCCTGAAGCATGGTTCCGGCGCTGGCCGCGGACCGGACAGTGGCGGCCGACAGGGACGAGATTTCAGCGGCCGCCGTCTGGCTGCGTTCGGCCAGCTTGCGCACTTCGGCGGCCACGACGGCAAAGCCGCGCCCGTGTTCCCCCGCCCGGGCCGCCTCGACCGCGGCGTTCAGCGCCAGAAGGTCCGTCTGCCGGGCGATTTCCTGCACGATCATGATGCGTTCGGCGATGGTCTGCATGGCGTTGACGGCATCGGTGACGGACTTGCCAGACAGTTGCGCATCCTCGGCCGATTTCGTGGCCATCTGTTCGGTCGTGGCCGAGTTCTCGGCACTTTGCTTGATGTTGGCGGCCATCTGCTCGATCGCGGCCGAGGCTTCTTCGGTCGACGAGGCCTGCTGCGAGGCGCCTTGCGACAGTTCCTCGGACGTGGCGGCCATCTGGGTCGCCCCGGCGGTGACCTGGCGGACCGAGGTCGTCACGCTGCCCACCACCTCGCGCAGGCGCTGGACCATCTCGTTCAGTGCGCGCTGCAGGTTGGCGATTTCATCGCCGCCCTTGGCCACGATCGTGTTGCGCAGATCGCCCGAGGCCACGCCCCGCGCCAATTCCACCGTCCGCTGAAGCCGCGACGAGATCGACCGGACGATCAGGCCCGCGATCACGACCGAAACGATCAGGGTGAAGGCGATCAGGATCAGGATGTTGCGCTTGGACGCGGCATAATCGGCATCGACGTTGTTTTCGGCGATCTTCATGTCGCCCGACGCAATGGCGCGCAGTTTTTCCGCCGCACCGACTGCCTGGTCGTACAGGGTGTTGCCTTCGTTCACGATCAGCGACACCGCTTCGGGTTCCCGGCCTTCGGCGCGCAGTTTGGCGGCGCGTTCGATCAGCTGGCTCATCTGGTCGTGGGCCGTCACGAAGCTGTCCAGCGTCGACAGGCTTTCACCGCTCAGCTTCTCCCGCAGGGCCGTGATGCCTGCGGCGACACGGGTGCGGCCACCTTCCATCTGCTCGCGGATCTCCTTGACGGCGTCGGCATCGGCGGGGTCGACCAGCAACGCTTCACGCGCATGGGTCTGGATGATCAGTTCATCGACCAGAAGCTGGTCCGACAGCAGGACACGCGGCACGTCATCGCCCATGATGTCGTTGACGGTGTCGTTGAAATCGCTGGTGTTGCGGACCGAAACCGCGAGGGTCACGCCGAAAAGGACGAAGACCAGCAGGAACGTCAGGGCAAGTTTCATCGGAATGGTCAGTTTCATGGAACGGTCCTTCGGTCAGGCAGCGACGGAATGCTGCGACATGGTGGTGAAAATGGCGGCCAGGTCGGGCAGCAGGACGAAACCGTCCTTGCCGTGGCAGATCCCCAGCAGGAAATCCGCGGGCCAGGGGCTGGTGGCGGGAAGGGGCAGGATGGTGCCTGCATCCAGCGCCGTCACCTCGTGCACGGCGTCGGCGATGATCGCCGCCAGCGTGCGTTCGCTTCCGACCTCGACCTCGATGACCAGAAAGCGGCGGGCATCGGGCCTGCGGTCCGGGGGGCCGGCGTCCTCGATCCCCAGCGGAATGCGCAGGTCGGCCAGCGGGACCACGGCACCGCGGACGTTCAGGACCGACGGCGCGAAGGGGCCCGCACCTGGGACACGGGTCTGGGGCAGGGGTTCGATGATCTCGCGCAGAAGGCTGGCCGAGATGGCCAGCACCTGCGGACCGATCGAGAAGGTCACCAGCGTCAGGCTGGTTTCGGGGGGGCGGGTCGTCATGTCATGCGGCCTCCCGTGCCGGGCCGCGCCGGTCGGCGGCCATCAGATGCGCCACGTCGATGATCAGCGCGACCGAGCCGTCGCCAAGGATCGTGGCGCCCGAGATGCAGCGCGCGTCCGAATGCAGCATCGACATCTGCTTGATGACGGTCTGGTTCGTTCCGATGATGTGATCGACAACCACGCCCAGCCGTTCGTCGCCCGATTGCAGCACGACGACATTCTGTTCCGCGCCGGGTTCGCCGTCGCAGTGGAACAGGGTCCGCAGCCGCAGGAACGGCACCATGTGGCCCCGGACCTCCAGGAAATCCCGGGTGCGGCTGGCGGCGGCCCGGTCGTCGGGCAGTTTCATGATCTCCTGCACAGTCGAAAGGGGCAGCGTGTAGCGTTCGCCCGCCACCTCGATCAGCAGGCCCTCGATGATGGCCAGCGTCAGCGGCAGGCGCAGCGTGACGGTGGTTCCCGATCCCGGGGCCGATTCGATGTCGATCTTGCCGCGCAGTCCCTCGATGGTGCGCTTGACCACATCCATGCCGACGCCGCGCCCCGAAAGTTCGGTGACGGTGTCGGTCGTGGAAAAGCCCGGCTCGAAGACCAGCGCCAGAACCTGCGCTTCGGTCAGGGTGGCGTCCGCGGCGATCAGGCCGCGTTCAACGGCCTTGGCGCGGATGCGGGTCGCATTCATGCCGCGGCCGTCGTCGCGGACGCGGACCAGAACCTCGCCCCCGGCGTGCGCGGCCGAAAGTTCGATCCGGCCCTCGGCGGTCTTGCCCGCCGCCAGACGTTCGGCGGGGGTTTCCATGCCGTGGTCGATGGCGTTGCGCAGCACATGGACCAGCGGGTCGGCCAGTTTCTCGATCACGGTCTTGTCCAGTTCGGTCTCCTCGCCCAGGACGACAAAGCTGACGGGCTTTCCCAGGCTGTCGGACAGCCCGTGGATCAGGCGGCGAAAGCGCGCGACCAGCGAACGCATCGGCACCATCCGCATCGTCATCGTCGCCTCGCGCAGGCGGGCCGCCAGGCGCGTCACCTGCTCGGCGGTGGCCATCATGGCGGGGTCGCGCGACTGACGGGCCAGTTCGGTCAGTCGCGCCTCGACGGTGACAAGTTCGCCGACCGAATCCATCAGCGCGTCCAGCCGTTCGGCCGGGACGCGCACGGTGGCAGCGGCCCCCTGGGCCGAAGGGGCAGTTCCGGCGGCTGGGTCTGATCCGAGGGCCGCCAGGGCAGGTGGCTGCGGCTGACCGGCTGCCTCGGGCGCGGCTTGGCTTGCCTGGGTCGCGGCAGGGGCCGCAACGCTCCAGTCGGCATCGGCGAACAGGAACACCTCCTCGACCTGGGCCGGGGTGACGGCGGCGGGCAGGGTGGCGGTCCAGCGGACGTGGCAGGCATCGACATCCAGGTCGGACAGGTCGGGCAGGCCATCCAGGTGGGCGCGAATGTCCTGCGCCCCCAGGTCGCGCAACTCGCGCAGCAGGATCTCGGGCCGTGCGCCCAGCGCCAGCGCCGCCCCGTTCAGGCGGAAGGACAGGACTTGCGCACCCGGCGCGGGCCGGTCTGCCCCGGAGACCATCGATTCCAGGGTGCCGGCGCCGGCAGGGTCGGTCCCCGCGGCGACCGGGTCCGCGGTTGCTGCCCGTAGCGCCGCCAGGATCGCATCGCGCCGCCCGTCAGGGTCGGTCCGCCCCTCGACCAGGCCCGGGATTTCGTCGCGGGCGGCCAGGGCAAGGCGGATCAACTCGGGCGTGACGGGCGCCAGACCGGACCGTACCCGGTCGAAGGCGGTTTCGAAATCATGGATGAAGGCGGCCAGATCGGCAAAGCCGAACATCGCGCCGCTGCCCTTGACGGTGTGCAGGTCGCGAAACACCTGATCGACCAGCGGCCCATCCCCGGGACGGACACGCAGGTCCATCAGGCCCTTTTCCAGGCTTTCCAGAAGGTCGCGGAGTTCCTCGCGGAAGATCGAATCCATGTCGTCGGTCATCAGCCCAGCACCTTGCGCATGACGGACAGCAGCTTTTCCTGGTTGAAGGGCTTGACCATCCAGCCCAGCGCCCCGGCCTCGCGCGCCTGCTGTTTCAGGCTGTCGGTGGAATCGGTGGACAGCACGACGATCGGAATGCCCTGGCCGTTCGGATGCTTGCGCAGCGACTGGATCATGCCGATCCCGTTCAGGTTGGGCATGTTCTGGTCGACGATGATCGCGTCGCAGCGGGTCGTGGTGGCGACCTCCAGGCCCTCTTGCCCATCCGAGGCTTCCAGCACGCTGTATCCCGCTTCGCGCAGCGTCATCGCGATCATGCGTCGCACCGAAGGGCTGTCGTCCACGGTCAGTATCGTCTTGGTCATTCGGTCTTCTCCGGCAAGGTCGGTCGGCTGTCGCGAAGGGCCAGCACCCCGTCGAGGGCATGGGCGGTTAGCGCCAGGGCCAGCGCACCGCCGGCAGGTGCCACGATGTCGAAGGCGACGCCGCGCCGGGCCGCCGTCGCTGCGGCGGCCAGCAGAACCTGAAGGGGGCCAAAGTCGAGGCCGTCCAGCCCGGACAGGTCCACCTGCACCGGGCCACGATCCATCAGGTCACGCAGGTCGGCCGCCAGGGCCTCGGCATCGCTGTGCCGCAGCGTTCCCGTCGGGGCGGGGACTTCGCTTGCCATCCTGTCATCTCCTGTCGCCCGAAGCCCGGGCGTGTTGTTCGCCTGACAACAAACGGCCGCGGGGCACGTGCCTTTATGCCTTCGGAAGGATGGCATGCACCGTCTTTGGGATGGGGTCCGACGGGGGAGTGCATGGGGCGGGCGCCCTGAACCCGGCGAGGTTCGCGGCAGAGGGGCACCGCCATGCAAAAGGGGCCGCGCGGTTGCGCGGCCCCTTCCAGTCTGGAGAACGGATCAGTAGCGGTAGGGCGCGCCGGCCTTGGTCATGGTCTCGTTGTATTTCTTGAAGATGCCGACCACCTTGGCCTTCAATTCGGACTCGGCCGCAATCTCGTCCCAGAACTTCGTCGCGGCGGTCTCGACCTGGGCCCATTCCTCGGCCGGGATCGTGGTCAGCTGCAGCTTCGGGCCGTTGACGCGCAAGTCGGCCTCGCCGCCCCAGTACCACCACTGGCGGTAGTAATGCGATTGGTCGAAACAGACGCGCAGCAGTTCCTTCAGGTGATCGGGCACTTCGTTCCAGCGGTCCTGGTTGGCGAAGAAATGCCCGATCCAGGCGCCCGAGATCGGGTTGGTCAGGTAGTACTTGGTCACGTCCGCCCAACCGACCGTATAGTCCTCGGTGATGCCCGACCAGGCAACGCCGTCGATTTCCCCGGTCTGAAGCGCGACCTGGATATCTTCATAGGGCATCTGCACGGGCACCACGCCGAACTGGGCCAGGAAGCGGCCGGCGGTCGGGAAGGTGAAGATGCGCTTGCCGTTCAGGTCCGCAAGGCTCTTGATCGGGTCGCGGGTGGCGAAGTTGCACGGATCCCAGGACCCGGCCGAGATGTGCTGGATGCCGACCTTGGCGTATTCCTCTTCCCAGATCTGCTTCAGCCCGTACTGGTTGAACAGCACCGGCACATCCAGGGAGTAGCGCAGCGTCAGCGGGAAATATCCGCCGAACACCGTCACCTCGGTCGGCGACTGCATCGAGTCGTCGTCCGACTGCACGGCGTCGATGGTGCCGGCCTGCATGGCGCGGAACAGTTCGGACGTGGGCACCAGCTGGTCGGCGAAGTACAGCTCGATCTCCATCTGCCCGGCGGCGATCTTGTTGAAGCTTTCGATGGCGGGCTTGCAGACGTGTTCGCCCAGCGCCGCGCCTGCATAGGTCTGCATCCGCCACTTGATCGGCGTGGTTTGCGCATGGACGGCAGGTGCCGCCAGAACGGCCGCGCCACCCAGCGCGCCCGTGGTGATGAACTTGCGTCTTGTCGTCGTCATCGTGACCTCCGTTGTTGATGATGGGGGCGGTTTCGTCTGCCCCGCGTGGGTTTCAGTTTCCGTAGACCTGGTGGGGCAGCCAAAGCGCGATCTCGGGGAAGATCATGACGATGATCAGCGTCAGGATCATCAGCCCGACGATCGGGAAGATCGACCGGTAGATGTCCGACAGCGTGACGTGATCGGGCGCCATCGCGCGCATCAGGAAAAGGTTGTAGCCGAAAGGTGGCGTCATGTAGGCGATCTGGCAGGTGATGGTGTAAAGCACCCCGTACCAGATCAGGGCATCGCCCGGCGCCATGCCCAGGTCCAGCTTCGCCACCAGCGGAATGTAGAGCGGCGCAACGATGACCAGCATGGCGGTGTCATCCAGGAACATCCCCATGACCAGGAACGACAGCTGCATCAGGACCAGGATCGTCCAGGGTGACAGGCCCATGTCCTGCAGAAACAGGTTCTCGATCGCCTTGACCGCGCCCAGCCCGTCGAACACCGCGCCGAAGGCCAGGGCCGCCAGCAGGATCCACATGAACATGCACGACACACCCAGGGTCTGGGTCATGCAGGTTTCGAAGACGCCCTTCGTCATCCGGCCGCGAACCAGGGCGACCAGGGTCGAGATCGCTGCGCCGATGACCGAGGATTCGACCAGGCTGGCGTAACCGTAGATGAAGGGCCCCATCATCGCGGCGAAGATGATGACCGGCATGGCCCCGGCGCGCAGCAGCTGCAACCGGTCGCTCCAGGTGATGGCGGCGCGTTCCTCGCGGGAAAGGGCCGGGCCAAGGGCGGGATTGGCGCCGCAGCGGAAGACGACGTAAAGGATGAAGATCCCCGCCATCAGAAGGCCCGGAAGCACCCCCGCCAGCCACAGCTGCCCGACCGGTTGGCGCGCGATCATCGCGTAAAGCACCAGCACGACCGAGGGCGGCACCAGGATGCCCAGACTCGCACCGCCCTGGATGACGCCGGTAATCATCACCTTGTCATAGCCGCGTTTCAGCATCTCGGGCAGTGCGATGGTCGCGCCGATGGCCAGACCCGCGACCGAAAGCCCGTTCATCGCCGAAATCAGCACCATCAGAAGCACCGTGCCGATGGCCAGGCCCCCGGGGATCGGCCCGAACCAGATGTGGAACATCCGGTAAAGGTCATCCGCCATCCGGGTTTCCGACATGACGTAGCCCATCCAGACGAACATCGGCAGCGTCAGCATCGGATACCAGTTCATCAGCTTGATCGTGCTGGTGAAGGGAATGGCCGAACCGCCGGTGCCCCAAAGCAGAATGCCCGCCAGCGCGCCGACAAAGCCGATCACCGCAAACACGCGCTGCCCGGTCAGAAGCAGCGCGACCATGCCGGTGAACATGACAATGGCGATATAGTTGTAATCCATCAGATTTCCTCACCGCGCAGATAGGCAATGTCGCGGATCAGGAAGGCGACGCTTTGCAGGATCATCAGGAAGGCCCCGATGCAGATGACGATCTTGATCGGCGCCAGGTAGGGCCGCCAGACCGACCGCGACCGCTCGCCGATCTCGAAGGCGTAGACAGTGCTTTCGATCCCGCCCCACAGG
Organism: Rhodobacteraceae bacterium QY30; assembly: GCA_002356635.1. Classification (GTDB taxonomy): domain Bacteria; phylum Pseudomonadota; class Alphaproteobacteria; order Rhodobacterales; family Rhodobacteraceae; genus QY30. Next base: position 2,012,751 of record CP023454.1, on the reverse strand, counting down.
ATGACGCCCAGGAAGAAGATCATGGCAAAGACCGTGACGATATCGACCGCGGCGCGGCGATAGGCCGTCCAGCGACCATAGAGCAGGTCCATCCGCACGTTGGCGCCCAGTTGCAGCGAATAGGCGCCGCCCAGGACGAAATAGGCGACCATGGTGAACTGCGCCATTTCCTGCGTCCACAGCGGCGGCCGGCCGAAGGCCTTGGCGATGATCGACCACAGCAGCACGCCGGACAGGACGAACAGCAGATACATGGACATTCGCCCGATGCGGTAGTTCACCGTATCGACGGTGCGCACGAACGAGACGAGGAGGGGGTGCATCACCGCTCTCCCTGCTGGTGCGACGCGGCCTTCGGCTGTGCCATCCGCACAGCCCGGGCACGCGACCATGCGTGGACCGGGTTCATCATGGAACGAGTCATCTCCCTGTGTTTTTTCACAGGCTTCGCCACACCCGGAAATCTGTCAAGAATCTTTCGGCGGTCAGGAAGCTGTTACAAATATTTCTTGGGCGCGCCGGACAGGGCGAATGCCGGTCTGGGCGGAGGAAAGGCCGAGGAATACCTTGGGCATTGCAGGCGTCTTCGTGCAACAATCACCAGGGCCGGACCCGTCGTCGGACGGAAAGCAGGAGGAAGCGGAAATGTTCAATGCTTCGATGACCTTCGATCTGGGCGATGATGTGCACGCGCTTCGCGAGATGGTCCACGGCTGGGCGCAGAGCCGCGTGAAACCGCTGGCGCAGCAGATTGACCGGCAGAACGAATTTCCCGCCGCGTTGTGGCCCGAAATGGGGGCGCTGGGGCTTTTGGGCATCACGGTCCCCGAGGAACACGGCGGCGCGGGCTTGGGTTACCTGGCCCATGTCGTCGCGGTCGAGGAGATCGCGCGCGCCTCGGCCTCGGTCGCGCTGAGTTACGGGGCGCATTCCAATCTTTGCGTCAACCAGATCGCTCTGAACGGCACGGAAGCGCAGAAACGCAAATACCTGCCGAAGCTGATCAGCGGCGACCATGTCGGCGCGCTGGCCATGTCCGAGGCGGGCGCCGGATCGGATGTGGTCGGCATGACGCTTCGGGCCGAACGCCGCGACGGTCGTTTCGTCCTGAATGGCAACAAGTACTGGATCACCAACGGCGGTGAGGCCAATACCCTGGTCGTCTATGCCAAGACCGATCCGGGCGCCGGCTCGAAGGGCATCACCGCCTTCCTGATCGAGAAGACGATGCCGGGATTCTCGCAGTCCCGGCACTTCGACAAACTGGGGATGCGCGGCTCCAACACGGTCGAGCTGGTGTTCGAGAACGTCGAGGTGCCCGTTGAAAACATCCTGGGCGGCGAAGGCCTGGGTGTGCGGGTGCTGATGTCGGGGCTTGATTACGAACGGGTCGTCCTGTCGGGCATCGGCACCGGGATCATGGCCGCCTGCCTGGACGAGATCATGCCCTATATGGTCAGCCGCAAGCAGTTCGGACAAAGCATCGGACAGTTCCAGCTGATGCAGGGCAAGATCGCCGACATGTATACCAAGCTGAATTCGGCCCGCGCCTATGTCTATGCGGTCGCCAGGGCCTGCGACCGGGGCGCCGTCACCCGGCAGGACGCCGCCGCCTGCGTGCTTTATGCCAGCGAGGAGGCCATGGTGGTGGCGCATCAGGCCGTGCAGGCGATGGGGGGCGCGGGCTTCATGAACGACAGTCCCGTCAGCCGCCTGTTCCGCGATGCCAAGCTGATGGAAATCGGCGCGGGAACGTCCGAGATCCGGCGAATGCTGATCGGGCGCCAGATGCTGGAGGCGATGGTCTGATGGCGGTCCTGCAATCCCTGATTTCGCCCCGGTCGGACGGTTTCGCGGCCAACCGTGCCGCACATGAGGCGGCGATGGCACTGGTGCACGAGGCCGCCGCTCGCGCCGCTGCCGGCGGTGGCGCGACGGCGCGGGAACGCCACGTCGGCCGGGGCAAGATCCTGCCGCGTGAACGGGTGGCGCGGCTGCTAGACCCCGGCTCGCCCTTCCTCGAGATCGGGATGTTCGCCGCCCATGACCTTTACGACGGCGACAGTCCATCGGCCGGCCTGATCGCGGGGATCGGCCGCGTCTCGGGGAGAGAGGTGATGATCGTCTGCAACGATGCCACCGTGAAGGGCGGCACCTATTATCCGATGACGGTCAAGAAACACCTGCGCGCGCAGGAGATTGCCGAACAAAACCGTCTGCCTTGCGTCTATCTGGTCGACAGCGGCGGGGCCAACCTGCCCAGCCAGGACGACGTCTTCCCGGACCGGGACCACTTCGGCCGCATCTTCTACAATCAGGCGAACATGTCGGCCCGGGGCATCCCGCAGATCGCGGTGGTGATGGGATCCTGCACCGCGGGCGGCGCCTATGTGCCCGCCATGTCGGACATCACGATCATCGTCAAGGACCAGGGCACGATCTTCCTGGCCGGGCCGCCGCTGGTCAAGGCCGCGACGGGCGAGGTGGTGAGTGCCGAGGATCTGGGCGGCGGCGACGTGCACACCCGTCTGTCCGGGGTGGCCGATTATCTTGCTGACGATGACGCCCATGCGCTGGCGCTGGCCCGGCGGGCGGTGGCCAACCTGAACCTGACAAAGCCCCGGCCGCCGGAACTGTCTGCCGCCGAGCCGCCGCTTTACGACCCCGCGGAAATCCTCGGGCTGGTGCCGCCCGATCTTCGCACCCCCTACGACATCCGCGAGGTGATCGCCCGGATCGTCGACGGCTCCCGCCTGGATGAATTCAAGGCCCGCTATGGCACGACGCTGGTCTGCGGCTTTGCCCATGTGATGGGAATGCCCGTGGGCATCCTTGGCAACAACGGGGTGCTGTTTTCGGAAAGCGCGCTGAAGGGCGCGCATTTCGTCGAACTCTGCGCGCAACGGAAGATCCCGCTGGTGTTCTTGCAGAACATCACCGGCTTCATGGTCGGCCGCAGATACGAGGCGGGCGGCATCGCCAAGGATGGCGCGAAGCTGGTGACGGCGGTTGCCACCACCCGCGTCCCGAAGATCACCGTGCTGGTTGGCGGTTCTTTCGGGGCTGGGAATTACGGCATGTGCGGCCGCGCCTACAGCCCGCGGTTCCTGTGGACCTGGCCCAATGCGCGCATTGGCGTCATGGGGGGCGAACAGGCGGCGGGGGTGCTGGCGACGGTGCGCCGCGAAGCCATTGAACGCGCGGGCCAGACCTGGACCGCCGAGGAGGAGGCCGCGTTCAAGCGCCCGACGATCGAGATGTTCGAGCGCCAGGCGCATCCGCTTTACGCCTCGGCCCGGCTTTGGGACGACGGGATCATCGACCCGCGCAAGACCCGCGACGTGCTGGCGCTGTCGCTTTCGGCCGCACTGAACGCGCCCATCGAGGACACGCGCTTTGGCCTGTTCCGGATGTAGGGGATGGCGATGTTCCACAAGATCCTGATCGCGAACCGCGGCGAGATTGCCTGCCGCGTCATGACCACGGCGCGGCGGCTGGGGATCCGCACCGTGGCCGTCCATTCGGACGCCGACGCGGACGCCCGCCATGTCGCCATGGCCGACGAAGCCATCCGTATCGGCCCGGCGCCCGTGGCGGAAAGCTATCTCCAGGGCGCGCGGATCATCGAGGCGGCGCTGGCCACCGGTGCCGAGGCCATCCATCCCGGCTACGGCTTCCTGTCCGAGAACGCCGATTTTGCCGAGGCCGTCGCGTCCGCGGGTCTGGTCTTCATCGGTCCGCCCCCGGCGGCGATCCGTGCCATGGGCCTGAAGGACGCCGCGAAAGAGCGGATGGCCGCAGCCGGTGTGCCAGTGGTGCCGGGCTACCACGGCGCCAATCAGGATCCCGCCTTCCTTGCGGCCGAGGCGGACCGGATCGGCTATCCCGTTCTGATCAAGGCGCGGGCGGGCGGCGGCGGCAAGGGCATGCGTCGTGTCGACAGCCCCGCCGCCTTCGTCGAGGCGCTGGAAGGCGCGCAGCGCGAGGGGATGGCAAGCTTCGGCGATCCCGTCTGCCTGATCGAGAAGTTCGTGCCACGTCCCCGCCATATCGAGATCCAGGTCTTCGGCGACCGGCATGGCCATGTGGTGCACCTGTTCGAACGGGACTGCTCGCTTCAGCGCCGCCACCAGAAGGTCATCGAGGAAGCCCCGGCACCGGGGATGCCGGACGCCGTCCGCGCCGCGATGGGGCAGGCGGCGGTCGAGGCTGCTTGTGCCATCGGCTATGTCGGTGCGGGGACGGTCGAATTCATCGCCGACGGCTCGGGACCGCTGCGTGAAGATGGCTTCTGGTTCATGGAGATGAACACCCGCCTGCAGGTCGAGCATCCGGTGTCCGAGGCGATCACCGGCCTTGACTTCGTCGAGCTGCAACTGGGCATCGCCGCGGGCGCGCCCCTGCCGGTCCGGCAGGCGGATCTGTCGATCCGCGGCTGGGCTTTCGAGGCCCGGCTTTACGCCGAGGATGTGGCCCGGGGCTTCCTTCCGGCGACGGGCCGCCTGGACCATCTGCGTTTTCCCGAGGCGACCATGTTCCGTCCCGCGCCGGTCCGCATCGATTCCGGTGTGCGGCAGGGGGACGTGGTCAGCCCCTGGTACGATCCGATGATCGCCAAGGTCATCGTGCATGGACCGACCCGCGCCGCCGCGCTGAACATGCTGAGCATGGCGCTTGAGGACTGCCAGGTGACGGGGGCGGTGACGAACCGCGATTTCCTGGTGGCGCTGTCCCGGCACAGCGGTTTTGCGCGGGGCGATGTCGACACTGGCCTGATCGCCCGGGATCTTGACGCGCTGCTGGGCGAGTCTTCCCCCACGCCCGAGGTGCTGGCGCTGGCCGCACTGGGCGCGCTGGGCGTGCTGCGCAAGACGCGCGGCAAGGATCCCTGGGATTGCCTGACGGCTTGGCGGCACTGGACCGAGGCCCGGCAATATGTCGCGCTTGACACCGCAGAGGAGCGGATCGAGGCGCAGGTCACCGATCTGGGGGAAGGCCGCTTCACGGTCAAGACCGGCACCGCCAGCGTCACGCTCTCGGCCCTGTCCCAGGAAGACGGTACGGTCCGGGTGGTGCTGGAGGACCGTCAGTTCACGGCCGCGGTGGTGGTCGAGCCGGGCCGGATCACGGTCTTCGCGGACGGCCGAAGCCATTCCCTGACCCTGCCCGACGCGCTGGCTGGGGCGCGGGCAGAGCACGCGGGCGGCGATACCGTCATCGCGCCGATGCCGGGCCTTGTCCGGTCGGTCCGAAGCGTTGCCGGTGCCCCGGTATCCCGTGGCGATCCGCTGTTCGTGCTGGAGGCGATGAAGATGGAGCACGTCCTGACCGCCCCCCGCGACGGCATCGTCGCCGAGGTGCTGGTGGTCGAGGGCGACCAGGTGACCGACGGCACGCTGCTTCTGTCTCTGACGCCCGAAAAGGAATGAGCCGCGGCCGCCTGTTGCCGACCGTTCGTCGCGCCGGACCTTCACGCTTGCCTGCGCGGGACGGCCCGGACGGCGGGATCCGGCGAATTGACCCCGGTTGGCGGGCGGGCGGTGTTGCCGCTCAGCGAACCGAGACGCGGGACCCGGGGACCAGGTCCAGCCGGACCAGACGGCCAAGCACCGACTTCAGACTTGGGGGCAAGGCCTCGATCCCGGGGGCCTGCATGAAGCCCGGAGAGGCCAGCGGCCGGACCGTGACATGTCCGTCCCCGGCCACTTCGATCATGGTGAACCCGTGCCCCGCCCGTGCGCCCGGCCAAAGCGGCTGGCGGGGCGGGCCGCCAAGGCTCGGGTTCGTGACATAGGCCACACCGCCCGCCGCCCCCGCGTAAAAGATGTGGTGGTGGCCCGAGACGTGCAGATCGGCGCCATGCCGCTCCAGAACCGCTTTCAAAGCCGGGTCCGCGACGATCTCGTTCTCGCGGGCCTCGGCCGTTGGCCAAAGCGGCATGTGGCCAAAGATGATGGTTGTGGGGAAGCGGTGGTTCGCCAACAGGTCCGACAGCCAATCGATCTGGTCGCGGGGAAGGGGGCCGGCCCTGGTAGTGTCCAGCATGACGAACAGCGTTCCGCGCAGGGCGAAGGCGTAATGGAAGGGATAGTGGCGATCGTCGATCCAGTTGACGGCGGGCTTCCGGCCCGCCCATTCGTCGGCATAGATCTGCCGCTCGGCCGCGAAGCCGCGGCGGGCCGAGGCATCATGGTTCCCCGGCACCGGCGCCACCGCGATTCCGGCACGGGCCAGCGGAGTCGTCACCGCATGGTGGAAGGACGCCCACATGGCACGGGTGGCCGCGTCTTCCAGCGGGGGTTGGCGCTGGCCGGCCACCATGTCGCCGTTCAGAACGACCAGATCGGTTCCGGTCGCCACCACCCGGCGCACCGCGGCCAGCACATCGGGTTGATAGCGGGTCGAGCCGTAGCTGCCGTTCATGTCCGACAGGACCGCAACCCGCAGCGTTTCGGCCGGCGCGGCAAAGGTCAGCGCCGCAAGGACGAAAAGCGCCGCAAGGCCGCGGCTAGCTGCCGCTGCAAGGCTGTTGAACAGCGTCGGCACGGCCTGTCTCCAGGAAGGCGGTGGGGTCGAGGTCGAAGATCATCTCTCCGCGCTCGCAGGTGGCGCGCAGGATCGCCGCCGCCGCGCGGGTGTTGTCGACGATCATGGCGACTTGCTCGGCGCTCAGACCGAAGCTTTGCGCCAGCCAGGTCCGGGCCGGTCCATCCCCCTGGAAATCGGCGTCCAGCGCCATCAGGCGCCGGTAGACCCCCGCATCGAAATGGCGGATCGGCTCCAGCAGGCCCATCTTGCGGGTCCAGTTGTCATACTGGACACGAGCGGCGGCATCGTTGTCGTTCAGGCGGGTGCGCCGAAGGAAAATCGCATCCGCCGGCACCTTGCCGTCGCCGGGCTTGCCATCCTTGGTGCGGACATGCTTTTCACGGCCATTTTCCAGCCAGTACCAGTAGGGCACATATTCGATGTTCGACAGCCGGTCCTGCTGCCCCATCATGAAGTCGATCAGCAGCGTCTCGGACAGTTCGCGCATCCAGAAAGCCATCTGAGGCGCCGAGATGGTGCCAGGCTTGTCCTCGTCTTCCGTGGCCTCATACCTGCCCTCGGCCAGGCCACGTGCGATGGCCTGTTCCAGCGGTGCGCCGGTCGTCAGCGCGACATAGGCCGGGATGCGCCGGAAGCCCTCGTAGCCCTCCCCGTTCTCGCCCGCGTCGCCTTCGGCGTTCATGATCGGACCGTAGGAGTCCCCCGACTTGCGATAGAAGACGCCGTAGACCTGCTTGCCGTCCGCGGTCAGGAACTCGTCCGCCGTGCCGTAGAATGGGTCGGTGTAGCTGGCCGGATCCTTGATGCCCTGCACCAGCGTCCGCCAGGCGGCATTCACATTCTTCAGGCGGCTGTCATAGGCGCTGGCCTCGACACCGCTTTCGGCGACTTCGCCCAGCATTACCTCCTTGTCGATGCTGCGCCAGACCGAGACGGGAACGCGCGTCGTGAAGCCCAGTCCCCGCGAGAAATGGTAGTAAAGCAGCGCCGAGGCCGAGTTGGTGCCGCTGGTTTCGGCGCGGTTCATCGTCATCTTCAGGCGGGCCAGTTCATCCCCGGCCAGTTGATCGGCCAGCTTGCCCAGGGCGCAGGCATCTTCCTGGAACTTCCGCCGCTTGCCCTCCATCGGGCCGCCCTTCAGGTCGTAAAGGATGACCGCGGCGCTGGTCGACCAGATCTTGGGGCACAAGGCCAGGCTTTCGTCGTAGAAATCGTGGCTGCACAGCCGGGTTTCGTCCTCAAGGTCGCTCTTGGCATAATCGCCGCCGGGGAACGGATCGATCCGCACGCAGCGTTCCTCGATTCCATTGTAGCTTTGGTAGCGAACCTCGGTGCCGCGCACCGTGTCGAAGGCCTTGGCGGCGCCCTGCGGCAGCAAGGCCGCGGCCAGGGCAAGAGGAGCCAACACGCTGGTCTTCATGATCTTTCCCGTCGTCCCGAGTTGCATCATTTTCAGGCATCCTAGCTGCTGCGCAGCATTGCGCAACGCTGGTCCCGTTCGGCCTTGCGGATTTCGCAGGGTTTCAGGCGGTGGTCCGGGGGCGGTGGCCGCGCAAGGCATAGGCGATGGCCTGAAGGATGACGCCATTGGTGTTGATGTCGGTGTAGTCGCGCATCACCACGCCACTGGCCGCGTAGATCCCCGCCGCGTACCCCAGCCGCGATGCACGCGCCTGGCGGCGGACCAGATCCAGCAAGCGCGCGGAATAGGGGCCGGGCCGCACGGCCGCCCAAAGGAAGGCCGCCTTGGTGCTGATGACCCGGGCGTCGGCCTTGAAGGCGGGGCTGTCATAGGCGGGCATGGGGTCGGGCGACTGCACGTCCCAATCGCCGTCCGTTCCGCCATCGACCAGAAACCCCTGGGCCGTGAACCAGGGCGCGCGGTCCATCGGCGTTTCGGAAACGGCAATCAACCGGCCGTCGCGGGCAAAGAACCGGACCTGCGCGGCGTATAGCACCTCGGTCAGGTAGTCCGACGCGGCCGAGGCCCCCATCTCGACGGTTTCCAGAAGCAGCGGTTCGGCCCCGATCGCCCCGATGCGGGCCACTTCGTAAAGCAGCGCCATCCGCGCGTCGGTCGGGGTTTCGCCCCGCATCAGATCATGCGGGGATGCGGCCGCCAGCCCCCATCGACCGAAGGCGCGCGCAGCATAGGATGAACAATGCGACACCGGCACCGGTGCCAGTGCGGACCCGGTAACGGTCAGAAGCTGCCGTTCGCGGATGACACCGGCCAGCGCCCATCGTCCCACCGGACCGGCCGCAAGCCCCTGTGCGGCGGGATAGCGGTCCACTTCGGCCAAGGCGCTGAGAAGTCGTCCCGCATCGCAGAGGTTGAAGCCGGGGGCCGAGACGGCCTTCCGGTCGGTGCGGATCTCTTCGGGGGGCAGCGTCAGTCCGGCGACCTTTTCCGAAGGCAGCGCCGCCAGCAGGGCCTTGATCCGCGTGTCGAACTCGGCCGTCTGGATCAGTCCCAGCTCATGCGCGGCCAGCGTGGCCTGAAACAGGCTGCCCAGATCCCACATGGTCAGATAGGGATACAGGGTCTGCTCGTCCCGGTCGAAGGCCGCGGTCGAGGGGCAAAGCCCGGTGCGCCGGTCGGTCAGGCCGCCGACATAGCTCCAGGCGATGCGGGCATCCTCAAGGAATTCCTCGCGTTCGGCGGCAGACATTTCCTGCGGTGCCGGCAAGGCGGCCCGGCGAGTGGCCAGCATGACCCGGTAGACCGGATCGGCGGGGCGGAGGGCCTCTGCGTAGGCTGGCACCGGCAGGCAGCGGCTTTGTGTCTGCGCGACGATCCCTTGCAGGTCTGCAACCAGTCTGCCGCGCAAGACCGCGTCCGCGTAGGCGGCAGGTGTCACCCCCAACAGGGCGTCCTGAAGCGGGTGGAGGCCGTCAAGGCCCCGCCCAAGGGAAGGTTCGGCGCCCAGGGTCAGCGTCTCGGCCAGGTGGAGAAGGCCGTTTTCGTCCAGCCCGGCCACCGGACCGTCCTGGGGATGCAGGATGACCTCGACCCCGTGCGCGGCCAGTTCAGCCCGCCGATCCTGCGACAGGTTGCGGGTGGCGATGCAGGCGGGCGAAGTCCCGGCCAGGCGAACACAGTCCGATCCGGACGAAGCGGGGGTCAGGGTGAATGCCAGACCGGCCGCGCGCAGATCGTCGGTGAAGGCGGCAAGGGCCGCCTGGCTGGACCCGTCCCCGGCGGGAGGTTCCTCGATCCGCAGCGCAACGAGCCGTTCGGTCCCCGAGGCGAACCACCGCACATGATCGCGGGGCAGGGCCGCGAAGACCCGCCGCGCCATGCTCTCGCCCTCGATCGTCCGGGCCAGCGCGACCGACCGGGTCTGAAGTTCCTCGGTCGCCAGGGCCACGCTCCGCTCCAGCGAGAGGCAGAGCACGATCTTGTCCTGCGCGACTATGGCGGTTGCCAGCATCTGAAGCGTCGGGCCCAGAGGGTCGATGATCCGACGCCGGACTCCCTGGTGCAGGCAGGGCAAGGCTCCGCAGTGCGGCGGGACAGGGTCCGTGCCCGGCAGCAAGAGGACGTTGCGGAACCCCACGGCCCGAAGGCCGTCCAGTGCCGGGGCGTTGTCCGCCGCTTCGGCCGCAAGGGACAGGATCGGAGGTGTCCTGCGGGGATGCGACGGGTCCAGCAGCGCCGCGACACGCGCGCGCGCCTCGGCCGCGGCGCGCAGCTGGAAATAGGGCCGCAACGACGCCAGCCCCGGCGCAGCGGCGATGATCTCGGCCAGATCGGGAGAGTCGGCCACCAACGCCAGCAGCGCCGCCGTCACCTCGGGCAGGGTGTCGGCGTTGCCAAGAACCACCCCCACCGGAATGCCAAGGTCCGCGAAAGGCTGCGCCACGGCCCGGAAGGCATCGGCGGTCAGGTCGGCGCCCAGATCGTTCAGCACCACGAAGACCGGCTTCGGGCTGTCCATCCGGGGAAGCGGGTCCAGCATCGGCTCGGGCGGCAGGGCGGCGCCTGTCCCGGCACCGGTCGCTGCGGCGCCCGCCCCGGATGCCAGCGCCGCAGGGGCGATCCCCGCCGCACCCAGCACCGCCAGCGCCCGGCGCCGCGTCAGGGGCGTTCCGTTGCAGGATTGCGTCATGTCCGCCAGGCGCCCAGCCGGCGCGCGATGGCCCGATGACATCGCCGCAAGCGCCGGATAATGTCGGGAATGTGGCGTGGTGGTGCGAAGGTGAAGTGTGTCAAGGCGTGCCTCGAAGGGGAAGGAGGCAAGGGACCGTGCCCGACCCGGAACCGCCCCGCTTCCGATCTTTTCGGATCCGACACATCACCGGGCCTTCCTGTTCCGCACCGCGGTCACCACGCTTCTGATCGCCGCTCTTGTCTGGTTGGCGACGTTTTCCCTCAGCCTCTATTACGTCGAAAAACTGCCTGCGCCAAGTCTGGGGGCGCCGCCGGGCGCCGGAACGGTCGCGCCAGCGCCGGTGCCCGGGGTGTCGCCTCCGCATCTTGACAAGGCCTCGGTCCGGGTGGCCCCGGACCCTGCCGCGCGCCCGTCGGTCGCTGCCGGATGCCCGCCGACTCCGACGGGACCGCGCCTTTACGCCTACATGCCTGTCGAACCCGACTGGGCGGGCCTGTCCTATGGCCGGGACTGCGGCGCCATCGATGTCATCCTGTCCGAGCGCCTGACCCTGCCGCTTCCGGGCGCGAAGCTGATCCCGCTGGAGTCCGAGTCCGAGCAGGACGAGGCGCTTCGGCAGGCGCGGGCGTCGGGTGTCTCGGTGCTGCCGGTGGTGACGATCAACGCCCCTGATCCCGACCGGCTGGCCGGTGATCCGCTGGCCGATCCGGCGCGCCGCTTGCGCCTGGTCGGGGAACTGATGGACTTTGTCCGGGCGCAGTCCAGCCCGGGCCTGTGCCTCAGCCCCGAACGCGGGATCGAGGTTGCTGCGCCCGCCGTCGCGGATTTCCTGACGGAGGCATCGCGAAGCCTTTCGGCCGCGGGGCTGCAAAGCTGCGTGATCCTGCGCGGCGACGGCGCGCTTTGGCGCGACGCGGGGATCACGTCCGCGGCCGACATCGTGGTTCTGCAAGCGTTCCGCCAGCCGCAAGAGCCTGCGGACCTTGCGCCGCAGGGCTGGTTCACGGCGCTGGTCAAGGAAGCACAGGCCCGGATCGACCCGGGCCGCCTTGTGGTCGGCCTTGGCGCCTTCGGCCAGGACTGGGTGTCAGGGGCGGCCGGACCGGAACGGATTCCCTTCGCCGAAGCGATGCGCCTTGCGGCGCGAAACCACGGCCGGATCACGCTGGGGCCGGGCGCGCTGACCACGCGGGTCCGGCTGACGGATGGCGGGGGGGCGCTGCATGACATCCGGCTTCTGGATGCCGTGTCGGCCTTCAACCAGCGTGTCGCGCTGGAGGCGCTGGGCGTCCGGTCCCTGGCGGTCTTTTCGCTGGGCCATGAAGATCCGGGCATCTGGACGGCACTGCGCGCGGCGCCCGACAGCGTGGCACGGGCGCTGGGGCCGGTCGCGCTGGAAGATTACGTGGGCTATGAGGGCGAAGGCCCGCTGTTTCGCGTGATCGAAGAGGCGGCGCCGGGCCGCCGAGTGCTGGTGCGGGATCCGGGCTCGGGGCTGATCCGGGCGCAGGCCTGGTCGCAGGTGCCACGGCCCTACACCCTGGAACGGGTGGGGATCGGTCGGGAAAAGCAGGTCGTCCTGACCTTCGACGACGGCCCGAGCGCCGAGCATACGCCGCAGATCCTGGACATCCTGCGCGAAAAGGGTGTTCCGGCGGTGTTCTTCCTCGTGGGCAGCAATGTCCTGAAGGTGCCGGAAGTGGCGCGGACCATGGTGGCGGACGGACACGAGATCGGCTCGCACACCTTCCTGCACCCGGACATCACGCGCACCTCGCCGTTGCGGCGGCACCTGGAACTCAGCGCCATGCAGCGGCTGATCGTCAGCGTGACCGGACATGAGACGCTGCTTTTCCGTTCGCCCTACGGACGCGGGCGCGGGCCCTTGACGGCGGCGCAGGCGCGGCCCTTCCCGGCGATCGTCCGCGACGGCTACATCGCCTTCGGCAGCACGGTGGTTCCGCCCGACTGGCTGAGCACGGATCCCGCCCGGATCGCCCGGTCGGTGCGCGAACAACTGACCCCCTCATCGGCCGATGTCATCGTCCTGCACGATGGCGGCGGCGACCGGACGGCAACCGTCGGGGCCCTGCCCATGATCATCGACACCCTCCGGGCGCAGGGGTATCAGTTCACCTCGGTCTCGGGGCTGCTGGGGGTCGACCGGGCGGTGGTGATGCCGCCGCGGCAGGATCTGCGCGCGCTTCTGGACGAGACCTCGTTCCGCTTCCTGGGCGGGATGGGGCACGCGCTGCGGTGGATGTTCTGGCTGGCCATCGGCCTGGGCGCCTTCCGTTCGATCGCCATCCTGATCCTGGCGCTGATGCGCCGCCATTATCCGGCGGACCCGGGCCTGCCGCCGTTCCAGCCGTCGGTCACGGTCGTGATTCCCGCCTTCAACGAGGCCGAGGTGATCCTCGACGGCATCGCGGGGGCACTTGCTTCGGTCTATCCGGGGCTGAAGGTGATCGTGGTCGACGACGGGTCCACCGATGGCACCTCGGACCGGGTCCGCAACGCCTATGGTGACGATCCGCGCGTCCTGCTTCTGCGCCAGCAGAACGGCGGCAAGTGGCGAGCGCTGGACACGGCTTACGCCCATGTCGACACCGAGGTGGTCGTGGCGGTTGACGCCGATACCGTGATCCTGCCCGATGCCATCGGCAAACTGGTGCGCGCCTTCCGCGACCCGAAGGTGGGGGCGGTGGCGGGCAAGGTGCAGGTGGGCAATCCGCGCGGCCTTCTCCAGAAACTCCAGGCGCTGGAATACCTGACCTCACAGAACATCGAACGGCGGGCGGCGGAAACACTGAACGGCATTCTGGTGGTGCCCGGCGCGATCGGGGCCTGGCGGGCCGAGGCGGTGCACAAGGCGGGGCTTTACGTCAACCAGACCGTGACCGAGGACGCGGACCTGACGATTTCGGTCCTGCGCGCCGGATACCGAATCGTGTTCGAGGACACGGCCGTCTGCATCACCGAAGCGCCGCACAGCCTGCGCCATTTCATGCGCCAGCGCCTGCGCTGGACGTTCGGGATGATGCAGACGGCGTGGAAGCACCGCGCCGCCGCCCGCGAAGGCTGGGTGGTGGGCTGGGTATCGCTTCCCGACCTGTGGCTGTTCGGGGTGGGGTTGTCGCTGCTGGGGCCGATTGCGGACCTGGTGTTCCTTGGCGCGGTGATCGACACCGGCGTGAACCTGGCGCTGGGGCGACCCGTCCCGCTGGGATCGACCTCGGCCCTTTACATGGCCAGCTATCTGGCGCTGCCGCTGATCGAGATTTGCGCCGCCGGTCTGGCCTTCGCGTTCGAGCGACGGCGGCCGACCCTGATGCTGCTGATGCCGTTCCAGCGGCTGATCTACCGGCCGCTTCTCTACATCACCGTCTACCGCGCCACCTGGCGGGCGCTGACGGGGCGGCTGGCGGGCTGGGGAAAATTCCGCCATCGGGGCTTTGCGCGCCTGCCGAAATGAAAAGGGCACCCTTGCGGGCGCCCTTTGCGGCACATGGCGGGGGGTTTCTCCGTCAGAACACCCGGCATTCGGTGGCAAGTTCCCCGGCATAAACCGGGTAGCCCGGTTCGGGGTTGATGATCAGATCCTGAACGGCCGTGATGCGGCGCGCGCAGGCGTCCGTCTCGGCCCGGGTGCGCTTGGCGCCGCCGATGTAGATGTCCAGCCAGGGATGCCCCTGATGGCCGGTGTGGCAAGGTCCGTCCTGCGGGCGGTTGCCGTCGCCACAGACATCCTCGACAATGGCGTATTTCCGCAGCCTTTCCAGATAAAGACGCGTGCCCGGCGGGAAATCGAGCGTCTGGCGCCCGCCCTCGATCACATGGCCGACCGCGATGGTGACCGGGTCTTCGTAGCTGCCCTTGCCACCGGCCTTGCGGTGGACGACCGGTTTCGAGATTTCCGCCGATCCGGGCGGCGTGTTGTCCCAGTAGCCGTAGCCGGTGACATAGGCCTTGAACTTGTGGCCCTGAAGCTTCGCCAGACTGCGGGCCGCCGCTCCGGCGGTCTTGCGGCTTTCGGCCACGGCGGGGACGGCGGTTGCGGCAAGGGTGGCCGCCACGGTCGCGGACAGCAGGGCGGATTTTCCAAAAGATCTGATCAAAGCGAAGTCCTCCATTTGAAGGCCAGATAGGATGCAATGCGCAAAGTGCAAGTTGCGTTTTGCACAGGTCTTGGGACGGATGACACCATGATAGTGTCGGGAGCAGGGCAAATGATCCGGATCATGCGCCGATCCTGCCTTTCGGAACTGCGGCAGATCATCGCAGGCTTCGCAGGGGACCGCGAGGGGCAAGGGAAAGACTGCGCCCCGCGTGTCCCGCGGGGCCGGCATATGACGTCGCGTCGCCAATGTTGAACCGGTGCAAGAAGCGGTCTAGTTTGCGCTATCAATTATGGGTGATGACATGACCGACTATCAGACAGCGTTGCGCGGCTTTGCCCCCGTGACCGAGCCGGCCATCACCCCACAGGACCATGAAAGCCGCATTTCCGCCCTTCAGGCCCGGATGCGACAGGCGGGGGTGAAGGCGGTCTGGCTGGATGCCTCGTCGTCGCTGACCTATTTCACTGGCCTGACCCTCGGACTTTCGGAACGCATACACGGCGCACTGATCCCGTCCGAAGGGCGGCTGCGCTACCTCAGCCCCATGTTCGAGCGGCCGAAGCTGGAAAGCCTGCTGGTGCTGCCGGGCGAAGTGCTGGTCTGGGAAGAGGATGAGGATCCCTTCGCCTTGCTGGGCGGGCATCTGGCCACCCTTGCTGCCCCCGGCGCCGGGTTGGCGGTGGACCCGGCGACGCCGTTCACCTTCGCGCACCGGATGGGGCTGGCGGTGGCGGGGCCGGTGGTCCCGGCGCAGCCGATGATCGTGGCAGAGCGGCAGGTGAAATCGGCGGCCGAAATCGCCATCATCCAGACCGCGATGGGCGCAAGCCTGCGCGTCCAGCGCGCGGTGCGCGACGGGTTGCGGCCCGGCATCTCGACGACCGAAGTGGCCGATTTCATCAACGCCGCGCACGTGGCGCAGGGACTGAAACCGCTGTTTGCCGCTGTCCAGTTCGGTGAAGCCACCGCCTATCCGCATGGCGTGGCTTACGCGCAGACATTGTCCGAGGGCGACATGGTCCTGATCGACATGGGTGGCATCCTGAACGGTTATCGGTCGGACATCACCCGCACCTACGTCTTTGGTGCGCCCACGCCCCGCCAGCGCCAGTTGTGGGAGCTGGAGCGTCAGGCGCAAGCGGCGGCCTTCGCGGCTGCGCGGCTTGGTGCACCCTGTTCGGCGGTCGATGCCGCCGCCCGCGGTGTGCTGGAGGCGGCGGGCTTTGGCCCCGGCTACGCCGTTCCCGGCCTGCCGCATCGCACCGGGCACGGACTTGGCCTGGACATCCATGAAGAGCCCTGGATCGTCGCCGGCAACGACACGCCGCTGGCCCCCGGCATGTGCTTTTCGATCGAGCCTATGCTTTGCGTCTACGGCGAATGCGGCGTGCGTCTGGAAGACATCGCCTACATGACCGACGGCGGTCCGCGCTGGTTCTCGACCCCAGCCGCGTCGCTGGATGACCCCTTCGCAACCCCGTCATAGACACCCGCAGGCGCCCCTTTCGGCGCGGCGCAGGAATTCCCGCCCGGCGATCCATGCCTGACGGGATCAACATCCGGCCAGAGCAAGGCCGGATCACGATCAACAGAGAGTGAAAGGACAGACGACATGAACATTCTGACGCGCAGCCTCATCGCTGCCTCGGCCATTGCGCTGGGGGCGGCGGTTCCGGCTATGGCCAAGACCTTCGTCTATTGCTCGGAAGCCTCGCCCGAAGGCTTCGACCCGGCGCCCTATACCTCCGGCACCACATTTGATGCCTCGGCCCATCCGGTGTTCAACCGTCTGGTGGAATTCAAGAAAGGCACGACCGAAATCGAGCCCGGCCTGGCCGAAAGCTGGGAAATTTCCGCAGACGGGCTGGAATACACCTTCCATCTGCGCAAGGGCGTGAAATGGCAGTCGAACGAAAAGTTCACGCCGACCCGCGACTTCAACGCCGATGACGTGATCTTCAGCTTCGACCGTCAGGGCAACAAGGACAATCCCTGGCATCAGTATATCGCGGGCATCACCTACGAATACTACACCTCGATGGAAATGCCGTCGCTGATCAAGGAAGTGGTCAAGGTTGACGACAACACCGTCAAGATCGTGCTGACCCGTCCCGAAGCGCCCTTCCTGGCTGACATCGCGATGTCCTTCGCCTCGATCGTGTCCAAGGAATTCGCGGACGCGCTGGAGAAGGCCGGCACCAAGGAAGATTTCAACAACCTGCCGATCGGCACCGGACCCTTCAAGTTCGTGGCCTATCAGAAGGACGCCGTGATCCGGTACCAGAAGAACCCGGATTACTGGGGCGAAGCGCCGAAGATCGACGATCTGGTCTTTGCGATCACGCCGGACGCCGCGGTGCGCCTACAAAAGCTGAAGGCGGGCGAATGCCACCTGATGCCCTATCCGGCGCCGGCCGATGTCGCCGCGATCAAGGCCGATAACAATCTGAAGGTCGACGAACAGGCCGGCCTGAACGTGGCCTACCTGGCCTACAACACCACCGTCGCGCCCTTCGACAACCCGAAGGTCCGCAAGGCGCTGAACATGGCGATGAACAAGCAGGCGATCATCGACGCCGTGTTCCAGGGTGCAGGCCAGGTCGCCAAGAACCCGATCCCGCCGACCATGTGGTCCTACAACGACGCGATCCAGGACGATCCCTACGATCCCGAAGCCGCCAAGAAGATGCTTGAGGAAGAAGGCGTCAAGGACCTGTCGATGAAGGTCTGGGCGATGCCGGTGCAGCGTCCCTACATGCCAAACGCCCGCCGCACGGCGGAACTGATCCAGGAAGACTTCGCCAAGGTCGGCGTGAAGGTTGAAATCGTCAGCTACGAATGGGGCGAATACCTCAAGAAGTCGATGGAAGCGGGCCGTGACGGCGCCGTGATCCTGGGCTGGACGGGCGACAACGGCGACCCCGACAACTTCCTGAGCGTGCTTCTGTCCTGCGCTGCCGCCGGCGAAGGCGGGGCGAACCGCGCCTTCTGGTGCAACAAGGACTTCTCGGACCTGCTGGCGAAGGCCAAGCAGTCCAGCGATGTGGCCGAGCGGACCAAGCTTTACGAAGAAGCGCAGGTGATCTTCAAGGATCAGGCGCCCTGGGCGACGCTGGGCCATTCGACGCAATATGTGCCCATGTCGAACAAGGTTTCGGGCTTTGTCATGAGCCCGCTGGGCGATTTCACCTTCGAAACCGTCGATATCGCCGAATAAGTCCGAACCGGACCAAAACCGGACGCGCGGGGAAAGCCCTCGCGCGTCCGACAGGGGAAAACACAGATGTTCAGGTTCCTCCTCGGGAAGCTCCTCTATCTGGTGCCGACGTTTCTTGGCATCACCATCATCGCCTTCAGCTTCGTGCGCGTCCTGCCCGGCGATCCCGTTCTTCTGATGGCCGGTGAACGTGGCATCACGCCCGAACGCCACGCCGAACTTTCGGCGCAGCTTGGCTTCGACAAGCCGGTCTGGGCGCAGTATTTCGATTTCCTCGGGCGGCTCATGCAGGGGGACTTCGGCAATTCGATCGTGACCAAGAAGCCCGTGCTGGCCGAATTCCTTACCCTGTTCCCGGCGACGGTCGAACTGGGGCTGGTCGCCATCCTGATCGCGACGCTGGTGGGTGTGCCGGTGGGGGTGCTGGCGGCGATCAAGCGCGGGTCATGGTTCGACCAGATTTCCATGACCGGGGCGCTGGTCGGCTTTTCCATGCCGATCTTCTGGTGGGGGCTTCTGCTGATCATCTTCTTTTCCGGCATCCTGCAATGGACGCCGGTTTCGGGGCGCATCTCGCTTCTGTATTTCTTCCCGCAGGTCACGGGCTTCATGCTGATCGACAGCCTGCTGTCGGGGCAGAAGGGCGCCTTCCTGTCCGCCGCGCAGCACCTGATCCTGCCGGCCGTGGTGCTGGCGACGATCCCGCTTGCCGTCATTGCGCGGCAGACCCGGTCCGCCATGCTTGAGGTGATGGGCGAGGATTACGTCCGCACCGCCAAGGCCAAGGGGATGCCCACGCGCCGGGTGGTGGGGGTCCACGCGCTGCGGAATGCCATGATCCCGGTCATCACCACCATCGGCCTGCAAATCGGCGTGCTGATGGCGGGCGCGATCCTGACCGAGACGATCTTTTCCTGGCCCGGCATCGGCAAGTGGATGATCGATTCCATCTCTCGCCGGGATTACCCGGTGGTGCAGTCGGGCCTTTTGCTGATTGCCGCGCTGGTGATGGTGGTCAACCTGCTGGTTGACCTGACCTATGGCCTGATCAATCCGAGGATCCGTCACAAATGACCGCTGCTCCCGCCCCTCAGGGTGTCACCGCCGAACCCGTTGTTCGGCTAAGCGACGCGGCCATCCGCCGCCGGATGCTGGCCGATTTCTGGTTCCACTTCCGCCAGAACCGCGGTGCCGTTATCGGCCTTGTCGTCTTCGTGCTCATGGTGCTGGCCGCCGTCTTCGCGCCCTTGCTGGCGCCCCATGACCCCACGCAGCAGTTCCGCGACGCGCTCCTGGCCCCGCCAATCTGGCAAGAGGGCGGCAAGCCCGGCTTCCTGCTGGGCACCGATGCCGTGGGCCGCGACATGCTGTCCCGCCTGATCTATGGCGCGCAATATTCGCTGTTCATCGGTGTGGTCGTGGTCGCCATCGCGCTGATCGGCGGCATCATCATCGGGCTTCTGGCAGGCTTCTTCGGTGGCTGGGTCGATGCGGTCATCATGCGGGTGATGGATGTGGTCCTGGCCTTTCCGTCGCTTCTGCTGGCGCTGGTGCTGGTCGCCGTGCTGGGGCCGGGGCTGACGAACGCGATGATCGCCATCGCCATCGTCTACCAGCCGCATTTCGCCCGCCTGACCCGTGCGGCGGTGATGGGCGAAAAGGCACGCGAATACGTCACGGCGGCGAAGATGGCCGGGGCGGGGCCCTTGCGGCTGATGTTCAAGACGATCCTGCCGAACTGCCTTGCCCCCCTGATCGTGCAGGCGACGCTGTCGTTTTCGTCGGCCGTGCTGGACAGTGCCGCGCTGGGCTTTCTGGGGATGGGCGCGCAGCCCCCGGCATCCGAATGGGGCACCATGCTGGCCGAGGCGCGCGAATTCATCCTGCGCGCCTGGTGGGTCGTGACCTTTCCCGGCCTTGCCATCCTGATTTCGGTGCTGGCGATCAACCTCATGGGCGACGGCCTGCGCGACGCGCTCGACCCCAAGCTGAAGCGGAGCTGACATGGCGCTTCTGACCATCAAGAACCTCACGGTGCGTTTCGCCACCGCTTCGGGTGCCTTCACTGCCGTCGATGGCGTGGACATCAGCGTCGACAAGGGCGAGGTGCTGGCGATCGTCGGCGAATCCGGCTCGGGCAAGTCGGTGGCGATGCTGGCGGTCATGGGGCTTTTGCCCGATACCGCAACCGTCACCGCCGATCAGATGACCTATGACGGGCAGGACCTTCTGCGCCTGTCACCGGCCGAACGCCGGCGGATCATCGGGCGCGAAATCACCATGATTTTCCAGGAACCCATCGCGTCCTTGAATCCGTCCTTCACGGTGGGCTTCCAGATCGAGGAGGTGCTGCGCATCAACCTCGGGCTCGATCGCCGCGCCGCCCGCGCCCGGGCGCTGGAGCTGTTCCGCGCCGTAGGTATTCCCGAACCGGAACGCAAGATCAATGCCTATCCGCACCAGATGTCGGGCGGGCAGTGCCAGCGGGTGATGATCGCCATGGCCATCGCCTCGGACCCGCGTCTGCTGATCGCGGATGAACCGACGACGGCGCTGGACGTGACGATCCAGAAGCAGATCCTGGATCTGCTGATGGCGCTTCAGGAACGCTACGGCATGGCGCTGATCCTGATCACGCATGACATGGGGGTGGTGGCGGAAACCGCCGACCGTGTGGTCGTGCAATACAAGGGCCGGAAGATGGAAGAAGCCGATGTGCTGAGCCTGTTTTCCGCGCCCCAGAACCCCTATACCCGCGCGCTACTGTCCGCGCTGCCCGAAAACGCGACCGGTGGCCGGTTGCCCACGGTGGCCGATTTCATGGCGGTGGAAGCTACCGCGGCGGAGGGTTTGAAATGACCATCGTTCTTGAAGGCCGGGGCATCACCCAGGATTATCAGGTCCGCGAAGGTTTTCTGGGCGGCTGGAAGGCCGTGCGCGCCGTCAAGGGCGTGGATTTCCAGCTGGAACGCGGCAAGACCCTGGCCATCGTCGGCGAATCCGGCTCGGGCAAGTCGACGCTGGCGCGGATCATCGCGCTGATCGACCCGCAATCAGGCGGCACGCTGAAGATCGAGGGGCAGGCGATCGACATCTCCCGCCAGCGCATCACGCCTGCGCTGCGATCGAAGGTGCAGATGGTGTTCCAGAACCCCTACGGCAGTCTGAACCCGCGCCAGAAGGTCGGCGACGTGCTGATGGAGCCATTGCTGCTGAACACGCCCCTGTCGGGCGACGAACGCCGTGCCCGGGCCGAGGCGATGCTGACCAAGGTCGGCCTCGCGCCTGAACATTTCAACCGCTACCCGCACATGTTCTCGGGCGGTCAGCGCCAGCGCATCGCCATCGCCCGCGCCCTTATGCTCAACCCGGCGCTTCTGGTGCTGGACGAACCGGTTTCGGCGCTGGACTTGTCGGTGCAGGCGCAGGTCTTGAACCTGCTGGGCGACCTGCAGGAGGAATTCCAGCTGACCTACGTCTTCATCAGCCACGACCTGTCGGTTGTCCGCCACATCGCGGATGAGGTGATGGTCCTGTCGAAGGGCGAGGCGGTGGAGCAGGGCAGCCGGGAGGCGCTGTTTGCCGACCCCAAACATCCCTACACCCGCCAGCTTTTCGCCGCGACCCCGGTCGTCAGCGTCGATGCCATCCGCGAACGGGTGGCACGGCGTCAGGCGGCGCGGGTGCTGCATCCGTAGGGCCGCGGTCCCCGCGTCTTGTCGCAGACTGCGCGACAATGGCGGAGCCGCGTCCCCACTGTCGGCGCGTCGGGCGGCCCGCGCTGTTTTCCTTGCGGTTGGTGTCGTCAAACCGTCCGGAATCTGCTTGTAATGATACCCGTGCCGGTCATGTGGACCGGTCCTGTTCCCAGCCGGGTCAGGGCGGCCTTCGGACCGTCCGCACCGGCGCGTGTTGCTTGAGAGGTGGCCCAAGATGAAATGCGTCATTCTGGCGGGGGGCCTTGGGACGCGGCTGGCCGAGGAAACCGTCCGCATCCCGAAGCCGATGGTCGAAATCGGCGGCCGGCCGATCCTGTGGCACATCATGAAGATCTATGGCGCGCATGGCATCAATGACTTCGTGATCTGCCTTGGCTATCGCGGCTATGTCATCAAGGAATATTTTGCCAATTATTTCATGCATATGTCCGACATCACAGTCGATCTGTCGAAGGGCAGCATGGAGGTGATCCGAAACACGTCCGAGCCCTGGCGGGTGACGCTGATCGACACGGGCCAGAATTCGATGACGGGCGGCCGCCTGGCGCGGGTGCTGCCGCATCTGCAGGACGACGATGCCTTCTGCCTGACCTACGGAGACGGGGTGGGCGACATCGACATCAGGGGCTCGATCGCCTTTCATCATGCGCATGGCAAGCTTGCTACCGTCACCGCCGTGCCGCCGCCGCGTCGCTTCGGGCAGTTGCGGCTGGAAGGGGCGACGGTCGCGGACTTCTCGGAAAAGCCGGTGGGCGAAGGCGGCCTGATCAACGGCGGCTTCTTCGTGCTGTCCCCGAAGGTGGGCCGCTATCTGGACGGCGACGAGACGATCTGGGAGCAGGCGCCGTTGCGCAACCTGGCCGCCGAAGGTCAGCTGGCCGCCTGGGAACACAAGGGCTTCTGGCAGCCGATGGACACGGTGCGCGAACGACAGGAGCTTGAGGAACATTGGGCCGGCGGCCGGGCGCCGTGGAAGGTCTGGTCGTGACGCCGGGCTTCTGGCAAGGCCGTCGGGTGCTGCTGACCGGGCACACCGGCTTCAAGGGAGCGTGGCTGGCCGCCTGGCTGGACCGGCTGGGGGCGCAGGTCACGGGTTATGCCCTGGCACCAGAGACCCAGCCGAACCTCTGGTCGCTGCTGGGCATGACCTCTGTCCGGTCGGTCATCGCCGACCTGAACGACCGTGCCGCGCTGGACCGGACCTTGGCCGAGGCGCGTCCGCAGGTGATCCTGCACCTGGCGGCGCAGGCGCTGGTGCGGCGATCCTACCGCAACCCGGTCGAGACCTTCGCCAGCAATGTTACCGGCACGGTGAACCTGATGGACGCGGCGCGGTCCTGCCCGGATCTGCGGGCCATGGTTATCGTCACATCGGACAAGTGCTACGACAACACCGAACAGATCTGGGGCTATCGAGAAACCGATCCGATGGGCGGGCGCGATCCCTATTCGGCCTCCAAGGGCGCGACCGAAATTGCCGCCGCCGCGATGGCGGCCAGCTTCTATGCGCCCTTGGGCGACCATCCGGCGCGGGTGGCGATGGGGCGGGCGGGGAATGTGATCGGCGGCGGCGACTGGTCCGAAGACCGGCTGGTGCCCGACATCGTGCGCGGCTGCCTTGGTCCAACGGGCCAGGTGACGCTCCGCGCGCCCGGGTCGGTGCGGCCCTGGCAGCATGTCCTGGAACCCCTGCGCGGTTACCTGATGCTGGCCGAACGGCTGAGCGAGGGGAATGACAACGCGACGGGCGGCTGGAACTTCGGGCCCGACCGGCGCGACGAACGCGCCGTGCTGGAGGTGGCCGAGGCAGTCGTGGCGGCGTTGGGGCGCGGACGGATCGACCTTGATCCATCCGCCGCGACGCTTCACGAAGCCAAGATGCTGCGGCTGGATTGCACCAAGGCGCGCCTGGGCCTGGGCTGGGTGCCTGCGACCGGCTTTGACGACTGCGTGCGCCTGACCGCAGGCTGGTACGCCGGTTGGGCCAGTGGCCGCCCGGCCCGCGACCTTTGCGCCGAACAGATCGTCCTTTATGAACAGATGCTTTCAAAGGAAAGACCGTGAGCCAGAGCCCCACCTGCCGCAGCTGCGGCGCGCCCCTCACCCTGACGCTCGTCGATCTGGGCCTCTCGCCGCTGGCCAATTCCTATGTTCCGCCCGATCGCGCCGACAGCGCCGACCCGGTCTATCCGCTGCACGCCCGGGTCTGCCAGTCCTGCTGGCTGGTGCAGGTCGATGACGCCGTCCCCGAGGCCGAGATCTTCAACAGCCACTACGCCTACTTCTCGTCCTTTTCGGACAGCTGGCTTCGGCACTGCCGGGCCTATGCCGGACGGATGACGCGGGAACTGGCACTGGGCCCGGATAGCCTGGTGATCGAGATCGCCTCGAATGACGGCTACCTGCTTCAGTATTTCGTCCAGGCGGGGGTGCCGGTTCTCGGGATCGAGCCGTCGGGCAATACGGCTGCCGAGGCCGAGAAGAAGGGCGTGCCGACGCTGGTCGAGTTCTTTACCGAAAGCCTTGCCCGGCGGCTGAGGGATGAAGGCAAGCGGCCAGACTTGATCTGTTCTGCTAATGTCCTCGCGCATGTGCCTGATATAAATGACTTTGTGAAAGGCGTGGCCACGCTTCTCAGCGGGGATGCGGTCTATACGGTGGAATTCCCGCATCTGCTGAACCTGATCCGACAGGTGCAGTTCGACACGATCTACCACGAACATTATTCCTATCTGTCGCTGCTGGCAGTCGAGAAGATCTTTGCCCGCGCCGGCCTTCGGGTCTTTGACGTGGAAGAACTGCCGACGCATGGCGGCTCGCTGCGCGTCCATGCCTGTCTGGCAGGCGCATCCCGCGCAGAACGTCCGGGGGTGGCCAAGGTGCGTCAGGACGAGGCGGCGGCGGGGCTGGACCGGGTCGAGGGCTACGAGGGGTTCACGGCGCGATGCGAGGCATTGCGCGGCGGCCTTCTGCGCTTTCTGGACCGGGCCAAGGCCGATGGCAAGACGGTGGCTGCCTATGGCGCTGCGGCCAAGGGCAACACGCTGCTGAACTATTGCGGCATCGGGACCGAGCGGATCGCCTTCTGTGTGGACCGGAACCCCGCCAAGCAGGGAACGCTGCTGCCGGGAAGCCATATTCCGGTGCATGATGTCAACGCGCTGCGCCGGAACAGGCCGGATTATGTATTGATCCTGCCTTGGAACATCGCTCCGGAAGTCACGGAACAGATGGCGGATCTTGCCGAACTGGGGACGCGTTTCGTGACGGCGGTGCCGGACATCCGCGTCTGGCCATGACGGGCCGGGTGCTGCTGACTGGGGCGACGGGCCTGATCGGCCGCCATGCCGTCGGACCGCTGGCGGCGCGAGGGTATGAGGTTCTGGCCTTGTCCCGGTCGGGCCGGGACGGGATCGCGGTGGATCTTCTGGAACCGGCCGCCATGCGGCGGACGGTGGCGGGGGCGCGGGCCGATACGCTTTTGCATCTGGCCTGGGCGGACGGACCCGACCGCTGGACGACGCCCGCCAATCTGGATTGGGTTGCGGCCACACTGACGCTGTTGCGCGCCTTCGCCGAGGCGGGCGGGCGGCGCGCGGTGCTGGTGGGAAGCTGCGCGGAATATGATTGGGGACAATCGGTGCTGTCGGAAGCCGCCCCGCTGAACCCGGCGACCCTGTATGGGGCCGCCAAGGCGCGGCTGGGGCAACTGACGCTGGCAGCGGGTCCGTCGCTGGGGTTGGGCCTTGCCTGGGCGCGGCCCTTCTTCACCTATGGCCCCGGCGAACCCCGGGGGCGGCTGTTTGGCGATCTGATCCGGGGCTTGTCGGCCGGGCAGCCCGTCGATTGCACCGACGGCGTGCAACGGCGCGATTTCCTCCATGTCGATGACCTGGCCGAGGCGCTGGCGGCGCTGCTGGCCAGCCCTGTGACCGGCGCGGTCAACATCGGCTCGGGCCTTGCGGTTCCGGTCGGGGACATGATTGCCACCCTGGCGCGGCAGATGGGACGACTGGACCTGATCCGACTGGGTGCACGGCCGCGGCCCGTCGGGGATCCGGCCTGCCTTCAGGCCGATGTCACCCGGCTGCGGAACGCGGTCGGATTCACGCCCCGGCATGACATGGAGTCCGGCATCGCCGCCCTGTTGCGCGCCGAAGGGATCACGCCATGCGGTTGACGCCCGGGCACCTTCGCTTCCTGCGCTTTCTGGCCGTGGGCGGGCTGAACACCGCCTTTGGCTATGCGGTCTATGCGGTGCTGGTTCTGTTTGGCCTGTCGCCGCAAGCCGCGCTGGCGCTGGCTTTTTGCGTGGGGGTTATCTGGAACTTCTTCACCCATGCGCGGCTGGTCTTTGGGGCGCGGGGCTTTCGCCGCCTGCCGGCCTATGTCGCGGTTTACGTGGCGATCTATGCGGTCAATTCGGTGCTTCTGGCGCGGGTCATGGCGCTGGGGCTTCATCCGCTGGTCGCGCAGGCGGGCCTTGCGCTGGTCATGGCGCTGTTGTCCTACGCCTTGATCAAGGCGGTTCTGACCGGAGGGCCTCAGCCCGGATCGTCGTGATGCAGGATCTTGCGGCCGGGGAAGGCGGCGGCCAGGGCGGCTTCGTCCAGCGTTCCGGTGTCGCGCAGGAAGATCGGTCGGCCAGGGCGCAGGAACGGATCGTTCAGCGCCAGGGCAGAGCCGATGTTCTTCGGGGTCTTGACCAGCACCACGGCATCGCCGAACACCTCGGTCGCCGCCAGGCGCGGAACCGATGAGGTGTAGTCGTTGTAGCCGTGGAACTTCATCACCCCGCGCCAGGGCAGAAAGACGGCCAGTCCGAAAAGGCTGAGGACCAGCACCACCGAAAGGCCGCGCCGTTCGGCTTCGGCCGTGTCGCCGGCCTGCCGGACAAGGGCGCGAAAGCCCAGGAAGGACAGGTAGACGAGCGGGAAGGAAAGGACGAACCAGTAGCGCGGCCCGATATGGTAGGTATCGCCATACCAGTAGAAGAACATGGCCGCGCCGACGGCGACGCACAGGCCCAGCATCGCCCAGGCGAAGGGGTCGCGCAGCGCGGGGCGGCGCAGGCCCCACAGCAGCAGCGCCAGCACCAGCACCAGAGAGCCGGTCGGCCAGCCCAGAAACTCGATCTGGAGCGAGGCGAGGTTGCTGGTGGTGTTGATGACCCCCTCAAGCGGTGAATGGCCGCGCCAGAGGTCGAGCGCGCCCCAGCCACTGGGCGGGCCGATGTTTTCACCGAACCCGTAGGCATTGCCTTCGTTGCCCCAGTCGCGGGCAAGATAGCGGTCAAGCGGGCTTTGCATCCAGCGGCCGGTGAAGGCGTGGTTGAAGATCAGGGCGACGCTGCCGGTGACAAGGCAGCCCAGCCCGAAGACGGCGCTGCGCAAAAGCGCGCGCGTAGGGAATGCGCGCGACGCGATCAGGATCCAGAGACCGGTCAGCGTGCCGACGATCAGCCCGTCCAGAACCCGGGTGGTGAACACCCACCCGAGCGCAAGCCCGGCCAGGAACAGCGGCCCCAGGTCGTTGCGGTTCCGGTCGCCCGCCCGCAGCACCAGAAGCCAGGCCGCCAGGATCAGCGCCAGGGTCAGCGTGTGGGTCATCAGGGTGGCTGCGGCTGACACAAGCCAGGGCGAACAGGCCATCGTGATTGCAACCCAATCGGCCGCATCCCGCCCGATCCGCCGTCGGGTAATGGCGTGGGCCAGCAGGACGGAGGCGCCCGCCAGCAGCGGATTGATGATCCAGGGTGCGCCGATCGCCATGCCCAGCGCAAGAACGGCCGGCCAGCCGGGTGCGGTGGTGGCGTACCAGCGGCCTCCGTCGGTGTCGAACAGGTAATACTCCAGCCCCGGCAAGGCGGCGTCGGGGGGACGCGGTGCCGTCAGCGCGCCGCCCGCGAAGGTTCGGGCCTGAAAGACATAGGCCACTTCATCCTCGACATGGGGCTGGCCCTCGAAGGCGAAGTGCGCAAGTGCAAGGCTTGCGATGACCGTCAGCGCAGCCGGGGCCAGCGGCGACAGGCCATGCGTTCCGCGCACCGGTGGCGCGCAGGACAGAAGGGCGGCCACCGTCAGCAGGTGAACCGCGATCAGCACTCCCCCGACGACGACATGCGCCAGCCAGGGCGATAGCCGGAGGCTCGCGCCTTCGGGCGAGAAATATCCCATGACCGACACGCAGACCGCCGCGGACGCCAGCAGAAGGACCAGTATCCGGCCCGCGCCGAACAGGTGCATCGCGCGGCCCAGCGTTGCCCGGAACCCCTGCCGCCCAAGCCAGACCAGGCTCAGCACCGCCTGAAGGCCGAGGATGCCCCACATCGCCAGGTCCATGATCCCGGTCGGCCGCAGGCGCAGCGCCGGGAACCACAGCGGCTGGGTCAGCGCCAATTGCGCCGCCCCGCCCAGGATCAGCAGCGCCGCGAAACATCCGAAGGCGGTCGCGCTGCGCCGGGCCGACCACAGCGCCGCCAGTGCCGCCACGGCGACGGCGCTGAGGAACCAGACGGTCATGCCTTGATCCGCCGGACCGGGGTGTTGCGGCTCCGGGACGGCTCGGCCTCGGCCTCGGCCTCGGGGATGTTGATGCGTTCCTTCTCGATCACCATGGGGCCGCCGCGGACCTGCGAATGGATCGAGGTGATGTATTCCCCGAGCATCCCGATGAAGAACAGTTGCACCCCCGACAGGAAGAACAGCGAAACGATGATGGTAGTGGTGCCGCGCGGTGCCATGGCCGAACCCAGGAAATAGGCCAGCACCGAGAAGATCGAGAACAGGATGCAGAAGACCGAGATGCCGATGCCCGCGAAGGTGCAGAAGCGCATCGGCGCGCGGGTGAAGGAAAAGATCGCGTTCATCGCCTGGTCGATCAGCATCAGCAGGTTGTGCTTGCTGACGCCGCGTTTGCGGGCGCGCCAGGTATAGGGCAGGATGATCCGCCGGAACCCGACCGAGGCGATGATGCCGCGGATGTAGGGATACTGGTCGTTGTGGGCCAGGACCGCGTCCAGCACCTTGCGGTCGACCAGCTGGAATTCCCCCACATCGGGCGAGATTTCGAAGTCCGACAGCGCGTTCACGATGCGGTAGAAGATCTTGCGCGCGGTGCGCAGGGCAAAGGTTTCCTCGCGCGTGCTGCGGGCGCCGGCGACGACTTCGTAACCCTGTTCCCAAAGCGACACGAATTCCGGCAGAAGTTCCGGCGGATCCTGAAGATCGACGGGCAGCATGACCAGGATCGCGTCGCCCGTGGCATGGCGCAATCCGTTGAAGGTTGACCGGAACACGCCGAAGTTGCGCGCGTTCACCACCACCCGGATCGCGGGATCGGCGGCCGCCATGGCGCGCAGGATCTCGACCGTGCGGTCGGTGGAGGAATTGTCGATGAAGACATGTTCGCGCTGATAGCCGGGCAGGTCGCGTTCAAAGATCTCGCGCACGGTGCGCGCGCAGATCTCGACATTGTCTTCCTCATTGAAGCAAGGAGAGACGATAGTGATCTTTTTCATGCTCGGCCCACAAACACCCGCCGTTCCTGTCCGCAGCGGGGCGAACAGCACGGCCTAATCGCACCTTTCGCGATCCGAATCGCGTGGGGCCATTTAAGCATCTTGGCGGCTTTGCGGTTGCAGAAAACGTGCACCCGGCGGCCAACTTCATAGGATCGCGCGACAATTCCGGGCGGTGTGCTGGATTGTCGGGTGCCGCGCGCGGATTACTCGGCGGTGATCGCGAAGACTCCTGCATCCGGAAGGGAAACGCCAAGCGGGCGGCCCTCTGTCGCGGAAAGCATCATCCCCGGCCAGTCCTGCCCGGTCTCGAGTGTTCCGGCGATGCGGTATTTCCTGGTCCCGCGCAGCCCGTCCAGATGGGCCGTCCCCGCACGATGGGCGAAAAGGATCACCGTTTCGCGGCCGTCAGGGGAAAGGAATGCAAGCGGGGTCACGTTCCGGTCGCTGCTTTCGGCGCCGATGCGCCGGCTGCCTTCCCGGACGTTGCGAAACACCTGCGCATTCAGCGCCACGTCCCGGCGCAGGCGCAGGGGACCCGCGCCATCCTTCGGACGTTCCACAAGGCTGTCGATGGACCGGCCCTGCCAGGCCGCGTTGTCGCCAACCGCAAGGTCTTCCAGCAGGACCTTTGGGGTCGCTTTGCCGAACCACCATTCCAGCATCGCCGTCTGTGCGCCGATCCGACGGGCCTCATCGGCGATTGCGGCCAGTGTCCGGGGGCTGGTGCCTTCGTAGCGGTGGTAGGACACCTCGCGGATCAGGGGCGCTGTCCCCTCGACCTTCAGGATCTCGTGCAGGAAAGGCAGCGCGTGGGACATGTTGGTGACCGATGGCACGACGAAACC
Source organism: Rhodobacteraceae bacterium QY30 (assembly GCA_002356635.1). GTDB lineage: Bacteria > Pseudomonadota > Alphaproteobacteria > Rhodobacterales > Rhodobacteraceae > QY30. The sequence goes on along the minus strand of CP023454.1, from coordinate 1,982,663 downwards.
CGGCCGGAACCCCGCCGCATTCAGCCGTCGCGCCGTGGCGACCATGGCCAGCCCCATGTCGCGCCCCGTCCAGCCCCGGTCAAGGTCGGGCTCCAGCATCACCTCGATCAGGTCGGGGACAAGGCCGTAGCGGTCCTTCAGGTGCTGGAACGCTGCCAGCATCAGTTCGGCATATTCCTCGGGCTGCATGTGGATCGTGCGGCCATCGCCGAAGGCGACATAGCACAGATTGACGACCAGCCGTTCGCCCCGCGCTGCCAGCAGCTGCCGCATCGGCGTGACGGTATTGTCGACCAGCCAGTCCAGTTCGGCAAAGTCGAACCCCGCCGGGTCGATCACGAACGGATCGGCATTGTCGTTCTGGATGCGAAAGCGGAAGGGCTTGTAGCGGTCGTAGTCGATGCGCCCGGCGGAAAAGTCGCGCGGCTTGCCCAGGCGGCTTTCGGCGCCGGCCGTGATCTCGAGCCGGACGCGGTTGATGCCCGCCTCATCGACCGCCATGCGCACCTGTTCGGCGCGCAGGCGAAGGGCCTCGGGGCTGGTCACGTCGATCAGGTTGGCGGTGGCTTCCCAGCCGGACATCACCTGATGGCTCCGGTTGGGGTCGAGGGTGATGCGCACTTCGACGGGCGCCGCGCCGACATAGGCGCCGATGCCCGCCGCCGCGAGTGTGACGGCCGCCAGTGCCGCGACAAGACGGGGGCGTGAGCCGAAACCGGGAAGGCGCATGGTCGACCTCTGGATGATCCTCGGGCAGAGCCTAGCAAGAGGGGGCGGGCCGAACCAGTGGCTGCCAGGGACCGAGCCTTCAGGCCGCCCGGCGCGCCTTGCTGCCGGCGCGTGCCTCGAACAGGCGTTTCACCATCAGGTAGAAGGCCGGCACCATGAAGATGCCGATCGCGGCCGATGACACCATCCCGCCCAGCACCCCGATGCCGATCGCCCGCTGCGCCGCCGCGCCCGCCCCGGTGGCAATGGCCAGCGGCAAAACGCCCAGCATGAAGGCGAAGGTCGTCATCAGGATCGGGCGCAGCCGCATCTCGGCTGCCTTGCGCGCCGCTTCCGCCAACCCCAGCCCCTGTTCGTGCAGCGTCTGCGCGAATTCGACGATCAGGATGGCGTTGCGGGCCGCAAGGCCGATGGTCGTCAGCAGGCCCACCTTGAAATAGACATCGTTCGACTGCCCGAACACCAGCGCCGCTCCCAGCGCGCCCAGGATCCCCACGGGAACCGAAAGCATGACGGCGAAGGGCACCGTCCAGCTTTCGTAAAGGGCAGCCAGGCACAGGAACACCACGAGCGCGGACATCGCGTAAAGCAGCGGCGCCTGATTGCCCGCCAGCCGTTCCTGATAGGAAATCCCCGTCCAGGCCACGCCATAGCCGCCGGGCATCTCGGCCACGAACTGGTCGATCATCGCCATCGCCTCGCCGGTCGAGACGCCTTCCGCCGGAGAGCCCGAGATTTCGATGGCGCGGGTGCCGCCAAAGCGGTTGAGGCTGGGGGAGTTCTCGTCCCATCGCGGGGTCAGGAAGCTGGAGAAGGGCACCATCTCGCGGTTCGCGTTGCGGGCGAACCAGGCTTCGGCATGTTCGGGCTGCATCCTCCATTCCGCTGCACCCTGCACGATCACGGGGCGAAGTTCGGTCCCCAGTTCGAAGTCATTCACCTCGCGCCCGGTGAAGATGACGGAAAGCATCCCGTTCACATCCGCGACCGACAGCCCCAGCGCGCGGGCCTTCTGCTGGTCGATGTCCAGCTTCAGCGCCGGTCGGCGCGATCGTTCGTGGCCGCGGAACCCGGTTGCGCGGCCATCCTCGGTGGCGCGGGCCACAAGGTCGGTCGCAGCGTTTTCCAGCGCCGCCTGGCCCGCGCCGGACTGGTCGATCAGGGCGAAGGAAAAGCCCGCGTTGTTGCCCAGGCCCTGGATGGCGGGCGGCTGGGTGAAGGTGATGTTGCCGGCGCGGTGGCCGCGGAACTTGCCGTTTCCGGCCTGCACCAGGGCGCCTGCGGTCTTGCCGGGACGGTCGGCGAAATCCTTCAGCTTGATGAACAGCATCGCGGTGTTCTGCCCCGAGGAGCCGAAGCCGAAGCCCTGGGCGGTAAAGACCGAGGCCACCGCGTCCGCCTGTTCGCTGTTCAGCCAGGTTTCGACCTCTTGGGAAACCGCCTCGGTCTGGGCGGTGGTCGAGCCTTCGGCCAGGCGGAGCGAGGCCATGATGACGCCCTGATCCTCTTGCGGGACAAAGGACGAGGGCAGGGTGCCATAAAGCGCGCCCGAGCCCGCGCCGATGGCCAGCAGCAGCAACAGAAGCCGCAGCGGCCGCCGCAGCCCCGCGCCGACGATGCGGCCGTAGCCCCGCGTGGACCGGTCGAGATTGCGGTTGAACCAGCGCGACGGCGCGTTCGTCCCGCCATGCGGGCGAGGCCGCAGCAGCGTGGCGCACATCGCGGGCGTCAGGATCATCGCCACCGCCAAAGACAGCATCATCGCCGAGATGATGGTGACCGAGAATTGCCGGTAGATCACCCCCGTCGATCCCGACATGAAGGCCATGGGCAGGAACACCGCCGACAGGACCAGCGCGATCCCGACCAGCGCCGAGGTGATTTCCGCCATGGAACGGTGGGTGGCCGCGCGGGCGTCCAGGCCTGTTTCCTCCATCACGCGCTCGACGTTCTCGACCACCACGATGGCGTCATCGACCAGAAGGCCGATGGCCAGCACCAGCGCGAACATCGTCAATGTGTTGATGGTCAGGCCGAACAGCGCCAGCACCCCGAAGGTGCCCAGCAGAACGACCGGAACGGCGACCGTGGGAATGATCGTCGCGCGCCAGCTTTGCAGGAACACGAGGATCACCAGGAACACCAGACCCACGGCCTCGAAAAGGGTGCTGTAGACCTTGCCGATCGATTCCTCGATGAAGGGCGATGTGTCGTAGGGATAGGCGACCTCGACCCCTTCTGGCAGCGCCGGCGCGATCCGCGCCAGGGTTTCGCGCACACGGTCGGCGGTGTCGACGGCATTGGCGCCCGTGGACAGGTTGACGCCGAATCCCGCGCCCGGCATGCCGTTGAACCGGGCGCTTGACCCGTAGCTTTCCTGCCCGATCTCGACCCGCGCCACGTCGGACAGGTAAACCGTGCCGCCCTCGGCCTCGGTCCGCAGGATGATGTGCTCGAACGCCTCGACCGATGAAAGCTGCGTCTGTGCCGACAGCGCGACGGTCAGTTGCTGCCCCGGCACCACCGGCTGCGCGCCCAGCGATCCGACGCTGACGGTCGAGTTCTGCTCGGCAATCGCCGCCGTCACGTCCGAGGGCATCATCTGGTAGCGCGCCAGCTTCAGCGGATCCAGCCAGACCCGCATCGCATAGCCCGAGCCGAAGATGTCGATGGCGCCCACGCCTTCGGTGCGCAGGACCGCATCCTCGACCTGCTGGCGCAGCATGTCGCCCAGTTGCAGCGAGGTGTAGCGCCCGTCGTGCGACACCAGCGCGCCCACCATCAGTGTCGATGTGCCCGACCGCGTCACCGAAAGTCCGCGCTGTTGCACCGTGTCGGGCAGCGCGTTCTGGATCATCTGGAGTTTGTTCTGGACCTGGATCTGCGCCATGTCCGGGTCGATGGCATCGGAAAACACCAGCGAAACCGAGGACCGCCCCGTCGCCGACGAGGTCGAGGTCATGTAAAGCAGGCCGTCCAGCCCGGTCAGCCCGTCCTCGATCACCGAGGTGACCGAGTTCTCCGTGACCTCGGCCGAAGCGCCGGGGTAGTTGGCCGAAACCCGCACGGTCGTTGGCGCGATGTTGGGGTATTGCGAGATCGGCAGCGTCGACAGGCCCCAGGCTCCGAACAGCATGGTGATGATCGCCAGGACCCAGGCAAAGACCGGACGGTCGATGAAGAACTGCGCCACGGTTCAGTTTCCCGGCCGGGGGGCATCGGCGGGCCGAGTGTCGGCCGGGGCCTCGGGCTGCGCGGTGGTGCGCACCACACCCAGCGCGTCGATGGTCACGGGAACGGGCTTCACCTCGGCACCCTCGCGCAGGTTGGTGGTGCCGTCGACCAGGAGCGTCTCGCCTTCGCGGACACCGGCCACGACCACCCAGGTGTTGCCATGCGTTCCCGAGGCTTCCAGCTTGCGGGCGCGCGCCTTGCCGCCTTCCGCCACCCAGGCATTCAGGCTGCCGTCGGGGGCGCGGGTCGTGGCGCGCTGCGGCACCAGGATCGCCTCGATCCGGCCCTGTTCCAGATCGCCGCGCAGGAACATGCCGGGCAGGATGCGGCCATCGGGGTTGGGGAACCGAAAGCGCAGGGACCGCGTCGCGGTGGTGGCAGAAACCGTGGGGCCGGGCGCGACCAGTTCGCCAAGGGGTTCGTAGGGTGTGCCGTCCTCAAGGGTCAGGCGGAGTTGCACGGTCTGGCTGGCTTCGATTTCGCCCCGTGCGATGCGTTCGGCCAGACGCAGGCCGTTGACGGAAGGTTCGGTCACATCGACATAGATCGGGTCGATCTGCACCAGTTCGGCCAAAGCCTCGCTCTGGTTGGCGGTGACAAGATCCCCGACCGACACGGCGGCCACGCCGATGATGCCCGAGATCGGGGCGGTGACGCGGGTCCAGGATAGTTGCGCCTCGGCCAGCCGCACTTGCGCCTCGGCCTCATCGACATCGGCGCGCGCAGACAGCGCGGCGGCGCGGGCGGCATCCAGCGTGGCCGTCGTCGTGGCGGCGCCCTCCAGCTTTTCGGCGCGCGACAGGGCCGCTTCGGCCACCGGCAACTGCGCCCTGGCCCGTGACAGCGCGGCGCGGGCAGACACCAGCGCGGCGTCGTAGGTCAGCGGGTCGATGCGGAACAGCGGTGCGCCGGCCTGCACCCGGGTGCCGGGCGTGTACAGGATGTCGGTGATGATCCCGCCCACGCGGGGACGGATCGCGGTTGCGGCATGGGCCACGGCGCGTCCGGGCAGGGTCACGCTCAGGGGAACGACCTCGCGTTTCAGGGACACGACGCCCACCTCGACCGGACCGCGCGCCTTGGCGCCGGATCCGCCCGATGCCGGATCCGATCCCGCAGCGGGCCGGGACGTGGCCTGCGCCCCCGCCGCGGCCTGTCCCTGGGCCGGGTACGGAAGGGCGGTGGCCAGTGCCAGCAGCAGCGCAACGATCCCAGGCGCGGCGCTGGAGCGGGGGACGAGGACACGAGGGCGCTTGGACGGGGCAGGGAACGGGAACATGAAACTCCGGGGCTTGGGCTTGGCGGACCGTCGGCCAGCCGGGGACGCTACTGGCGAAGCGACCTTAGGCCCGATGGCCGGACGCGGCAATCGCGGCCAAGGGTGGACGCGCCAGGTTCAGTTGATACGGGTGCGGGCCGACTTTCCGTCGCGCCCAAGGGCAATAATCCGCGATTGTGACAGTTTCCTGTTCCTGCGGATCGGGGTTTCAGCTTCGGACGATGTCGACCGAGATTTCGACCGCCGGAACCGTTCCCCGGTTTTCCAGCCAGTGCAGGGTGTCGTGGTCCTCGGGCCAACCGGGGCCGGGGCCATAGTCCGTGGCAAGGCCGTTGCGGTGGTCGGTGATGGTGCCTTCCAGGATGTAGACCGTCCCGGGCCGGTCGACGTGATCGTGCAGCGGACCGAAGACGCCCCCGGGGGCGATTGTCACCTTGCGCATCCGCAACTGGCGGCCCGCCATTCCGGGAATTTCGGGCCCCAGGTCGACGACCGACAGCAGTTCCACCGTGACGCCCCTTGTCTCGGGCGCGGCCTGTTCGTTTCGCATCGTATCCTCCCCCTGTCCGGTCCGGCGTGGTGCCGGACCCCGTGGCGGGGACATGGGGCGCCGCCACCCTCTGAACAAGCGGGTGGGGCTTTCATGTCGGCCGGACGAAAGGAGGAATCAGTGTCCCACGCCTGCCGCCAGCCTCTGGTCCGGTTCCTCGGGGGCGCGTGGCATTTCGCGCGGGGAAATCAACGTGTAGAACATCGGCACGACGAACAGGGTGAAGATGGTGCCGAGGCTGATCCCGGTGAAGATCACCAGACCCATCGAATAGCGCGCCGCCGCCCCGGCGCCTTGCGCCACGATCAGGGGCACGACCCCCAGCGCCATGGCCGCCGTGGTCATCAGGATGGGGCGAAGCCGAACCTTGGCCGAAGCGACAATGCCGTCGCGCCGCGACAGGCCCCGTTCGCGCCGGATCTGGTTGGCGAATTCCACCAGCAGGATGCCGTGCTTGGTGATCAGGCCGATCAGGGTGATCAGCCCCACCTGCGTGTAGATGTTCAGCGTTCCAAGCCCCAGGTTCAGGGGCACGATGGCCCCGAAGATCGACAGCGGCACCGACATCAGGATGATCAGCGGATCGCGGAAGCTTTCGAACTGCGCCGCCAGCACGAGGTAGATCGCGATGATCGCCAGCGCGAAGGCGACCACAATGGTGTTGCCTTCCGTCACCTCCAGCCGCGACTGGCCGGAATAGTCGATGAAGAATCCGTCGGGCAGGATCGGGCGGGCAATGTCCAGAAGCGTGGCCAGCCCGTCGCCTGTCGACATGCCGACCATCGGCAGGGCGCTGATGGTGGTCGAGTTGAGCTGGTTGAATTGCTCGATGGCCGCCGGAGAGACGTTCGTGCTGATCTTGGCCACCGCCGACAGCGGCACCATGTCCCCCGTCATCGAGCGGATGTAGAACGCGCCCAGCTTTTCGGGGTTGGCGCGGTATTCGGCCGGCACCTGCATGATGATGTCATAGCTGTTCGAATCCCGGTCGAACTGCGAGATCGCGCCGCCGCCGACCAGCAGGCTGAGCGTCGCGCCGATGTCACGGGCCGGCAGGTTCAGCGCCGCCGCGCGGTCGCGGTCGATGCGGATCGTCACCTGCGGCGCGTTATACGCCAACGAGTTCTGGACCACGATGAACTTGCCCGAGGCCATTGCCTGGCCCTTGATCTGTTCGCCGACCTCATAGACACGCGACGGATCGCCGGTCGATTGCAACACCATGCTGATCGGCAGCCCGCCCCCGGCGCCCGGAAGCGAGGGGGGCGAGAAGGCGAAGGCCTGCACGCCCGCGACGCTGTCGATCCGTGCCTGAAGGTCGGTCTGGATTTCCTTTTGCGACCGGTCGCGTTCGGCCCAGTCCTTGAAGGCCCAAAGGGCGATGCCGCTGTTGGTGCCGCCGCCGAAGCCGGTGATCGAAAAGTCGATCTTGCGCTCGGGCAGATCCTTGGTCTTTTCACGCATCTGGCGGATGTAGGCGTCGGTGTAGTCGGTCGTCGCGTAGGGCGGAGCGTTCACAATCGCAAACAGGGCGCCCACGTCCTCTTCCGGCGCCAGTTCGCTGGAGGTCCGGGTGTAAAGCCAGCCCATCAGGCCAACCAGCACCACGACCATCAGCAGCGTCACCGGGCGGTAATCCAGAGAGCTGGACACCCGCCGTTCATACCAGCCCGCCAGCCGGTCGAAGGTGTGGTCGACGAAGTTCTGGAACCGGCTGTGGCCGCCGCGTTTGAGAATCCGCGCCGACATCATCGGCGTGATGGTCAGGGCCACCATCCCCGAGATGATCACCGCGCCCGCCAGAGTCATGGCGAATTCCCGGAACAGCGATCCGGTCAGTCCGCCGGTGAAGGCCAGGGGCGCAAAGACCGCCGCCAGCGTGATCGTCATGGCGACGACCGGGCCGAAGATCTCCTTCATGCCCAGGAAGGCGGCCTGCATCGGGGTCAGGCCTTCCTCGATGTGGCGGTGGATGTTTTCCACCACCACGATGGCGTCATCGACCACAAGCCCGATGGCCAGCACCATCGCCAGCAGCGACAGAAGGTTGATCGAATAGCCCAGCATGAACAGGATGAACATCACCCCCACCAGCGACAGCGGGATGGTGACAATGGGCATCAGCACCGACCGGAACGAGCCGAGGAACAAGAGGATGATGACGATGACGATGGCCACGGCTTCGGCGATGGTCTTGAACACCTCGTCGATCGAGGCGCTGATCTGTTCAGTGCTGTCATAGACCATCTTGACCGACATGCCCTGCGGCAACCCGGCCTGGATCGAGGGCAGTTCCTTCAGGACCGCGGCCGACATGTCCAGCGGGTTGGTCGCAGGCGTCGGGAAGACGCCGATGAAGGTGCCCGGCTCGCCGTTGAAGGTGACGACCGTGTCGGTCGAGGCGGCGGCGAGTTCCACGCGGGCCACGTCGCGCAGCCGCACCACCCGATCCCCGTCCGACTTGATCGGCAGCGCGCCGAACGCCTCGGGGGTTTGCAGGGTGGACTGCATGGTGATCGAATAGGTGACGTAGTCGTTGCGGGTCTTGCCCGGCGCCGACAGGAAGTTCGCGCTGTTGATCGCCGCCAGCACCTCGGCCGCCGTCAGGCCCTGGCCCGCCAGGCGGATCGGGTCGATCCAGACCCGCATCGCGTAGTCCTGCCCGCCGATGACCTGGATTTCCGCCACGCCGGGGATGGTCGACATGCGGGGACGGATCACGCGCTCGATGTATTCGGTCAGCTGTTCGGCCGACATGTTGGGGTTCTGCATCGCCAGATACATGGTGGCGAAGGTCATGCCCGTGCCCTTGACGATGGTCGAATCCTTGGCATCCGACGGCAGTTCGCTGCGCACCTGCTGGACCTTCGACATCACCTCGGTCAGCGCCACGTCGGGGTCGGCGCCCAGACGCATGTTCACCGTCACGACCGAAGCCGAGGGCCGCGATTGCGAGGTGACGTAATCGACGTTTTCCGTGGTCGAAACCGCGCGGGCGATGGGTGAGGTCACGAAGCCCTGGATCAGGTCGGCCGAAGCGCCCGGATAGACGGTGGTGATGGTGATCACCGTCTCGTCGACCTTGGGATACTGGCGCACCTGAAGGCTGAAGACGCCCTGCAGGCCCAGAAGCAGGATCAGAAGGCCAAGGACGATCGACAGGACCGGTCGCTTGATGAAGATGTCCGAGAGGCTCATTTGCTGGCCGTCCCCTGTGCTTCGGCCCCGCTGGCCGGTGTCCCGGGCGCGGCGTCATCGTTGGGCGCGGCGGCGTCCGCGGGGGCAGGATCCTTGGGTGCGTCCGCGGGGGCGCTCAGGTTGACGGAATTGTCCACCACCGCCGGCATCCCGTTCGACAGCCGGTTCTGGCCTGCCGTCACCACGCGGTCGCCGGGCGCGATGCCCTTGACCATCTCGACCAGGCCACCCGACCGGCGTCCGACCTGGACGAAGACCTGTTCCACGATCAGTTGCGGCGCCGCATCGTTCGGGCCGGCGGGAGCGGCAGCCGGTGCGGCAGCCGGTGTTGCGGCGGGTGCGGCGGCGGGCGCCGCTGCCGCGTCAGTCTCCGGTTTCTGCCGCAGGACATAGACATAATCGCCGTACAGGCTGGAAATCAGCGTGGTCTGGGGCAGGGCCATCACCCCGTCTTCCTTCGGAAGTTCGACCTTGATCCGCACGAACTGGCCCGGCGTCAGCCCGCCGTTCACGCCGTGGATCATGCCGCGCAACGACACCATCCGGCTGTCAGGATCGACACGCGGGTCGATGCCGGTGATCTCGCCCCGGTAGGAACGGGTTGCACCTTCGATCTGCACCTCCAGCGGCAGGCCCACCGCCAGTTTCGGCAGTTCCTGTTCCGGCAGGCTGAAGTCGACGCGCATCGTGTCCAGGTCCTGAAGGGTCGTCACGATCATCCCCGGCGAGACGTACTGCCCCAGGTCCACCCGGCTGAGGCCGATGGTGCCGGGGAAAGGCGCGCTCAGCTGGCGCTGCTCCAGCAGGGCGGTGGCGCGGGCCACCTGCGCCTCGGATGCGCGGGCGGCGGCTTCGGAGCTGTCGAGCGACACGTTCGAGGCCACGCCCCGGCTTTGCAGTTCCCGCGCGCGCTTCAGGTTGGTCAGGTCCAGCTCCAGCGCGGTGCGCGCCGCTTCCAGATCGGCGCGCTGCACGACATTGTCCAGCCGCAGCAGCACGTTCCCGGCGGCCACCTGCTGATTGGGCTTGAACAGGATTTCCTTGACCACGCCTGCCGTCTCGACCGTCAGATCGACCCCCTGCGAGGCATTGGCGGTGCCGATCGCGTCGATCACCGGCTGCCAGGGGCCGGGCCGGGCCTCGACCACCGAGACGGGCACCGCGGGCATGGAGCGGCTGGCGAAGAACTGGGCGATCATCTTCGACTTGTAGAGATTGAATCCGACAAGGCCCCCGGCGACCAGCACCAGAAGGATCGTTGCGATGATGAGACGTTTGATCATGGGGGCCTCTTCCATCCGACCGGCTCGGAAACCTGTGTCGGGAATACCTGAAAACCTGCTGGGTCCAGTCAGGTCGCCATTCCGGGGCAAATGTCAATGCGGGCCGCGACGTCAGACCCGTGGCGGCCGGTGAAAGCGGTCGGACTGTGCCACAGCCGCCTTTTCGGGCCGCAAGGTGGGGTCAGACCGCGCCTGCGATGATCTCGAAGGATTTCAGGCGCGCATCGAAATCGTAGACATCCGACACCACCATCAGCTCGTCGGCCCCGGTTTCCGACACCAGCGCCGCAAGTCCGGAGGCCACGGTCGCCGGGCTGCCGATGATCGACCGGGCCAGCATCGCCTGCACCTGGGCCTTTTCGCGCGGGGTCCAGTAGGTGTCGATATCGTCGATGGGCGGCTGGCCCAGCCCCCGTGCGCCCCGGAAGATGCCGGTAAAGGACATCTGCTGCGTCGTGGCCAGGCGCCGCGCCTCGGCGTCGGTGGCCGCAGCGATGACGTTGACGCCCACCATCGCATGCGGCCGGTCTAGTTGCGCCGAAGGCTTGAACCGGCTGCGGTAGGTCTGAAGCGCCGGGATCAGCAGGTCGGGCGCGAAATGCGAGGCGAAGGCATAGGGCAGGCCCAGTTCCGCCGCCAGCATCGCGCCGTAGGTGCTGGACCCAAGGATCCAGAGCGGCACCTCGGCCCCCGCCGCCGGAACAGCCTGAACCTGCGTCTCGGGCGTGGCGGGGGCGAAGTAGGATTGCAGTTCCATCACGTCATAGGGAAACCGCTCGGCGCTTTCGGGGGCGCGGCGCAGGGCGCGCAGCGTCAGCTGGTCGGTTCCCGGTGCGCGACCAAGGCCCAGGTCGATGCGTCCGGGATACAGCCGCGCCAGCGTGCCGAACTGTTCGGCGATGACGTAGGGGGAATGGTTGGGCAGCATGATCCCGCCCGCGCCGACGCGGATGGTCGTGGACCCGGCGGCGACATGGGCGATGACGATGGACGTGGCGGCACTGGCGATGCCCGCCATGTTGTGGTGTTCGGCAAACCAGATCCGCCTGTAGCCCCAGCCTTCGGCCTGCGCGGCCAGGGTGCGGGCATTGTCAAGGGCGGTGCGGGCATCCGAACCTTCGTTGATGCGCACGAGGTCGAGGATCGATAGGATTGTCATGTCGCGTCTGTCCCGGCCATCCGGCCATTCCGGGCCGATGGTTCGGCCGCGCGGGGCCTCGGCGGCCCCTGCTTGCGGTAACATCTGGGGTCAGGGGCGCCGGTCGTCAAGCCGGAACGCCTTTCAGAAGCTGGGCGGGCTGATCGCCCAAAGGATCACCGCATCGTCCGGCCCGGGGTTGCGGTAGCGATGCGGGTTCTGCGACGCAAAGCTGATGCTGTCGCCCGTCTCAAGCGCAAAATGCCGGTCGGCCACCCAGAATTCGACCCGGCCTTCCAGCACCAGCCCGACCTCGTCGCCGTCGTGGCTGTAGCTTTTGGCGCTTTCCGAGCCGGGCGGCAGGCGGGTGTGGATCATCTCGACCTGAAGGCTGAGCTTCGGAGTCAGGAGTTCATCGACGATTCCGCCCTCGTACTGCAGCCGCAGGCGGTTGGCACGGCGGATGACGAAGCCGTGCTCTTCGGGCGGGACGGGGACTTCGCCCGCGAAGAACCACTGGACCGTGACGCCCAGCGCCTTGGCGATGGCCACCAGCGCGGGGATCGAAGGCTGGGCCAGGTTGCGTTCCAACTGGCTGATATAACCCGTGGACAAACCTGCGGCCTTGGCCAGAGCCGCCAGTGTCAGCCCGCGCCGCTTGCGCAGGCCGCGCATCCGGTCGCCAAGGATGAGGGTTTCCGTGTCGGTCATGGTTCGCACACTGGCCGCATTGTGATGGCGGGGGCAAGGAATTTATATGACAGTAAAAATTTCTTGGAAATTTTTACTGCGCGCGCTAAATTTCCGTAGCCCAGTATACGGAGTCCCGATGGCCAGCTTTCCGCACCTGTTCACGCCGCTGACGATCCGGGGAATGGTCCTGAAAAACCGCATCATGTCCACCGGCCATGACACGACGATGCCCACCGACGGCACGGTGAACGAGGCGCTGATCGCGTACCACCGGGCCCGGGCGAAGGGCGGCGTCGGACTGATCGTGACGCAGGTGGCGGGGGTGCATGAAACGGCGCGCTATACCTCGCACCTGCTGATGGCGACCGATGACGGCTGCATCCCCGGCTACCGCGCACTGGCGGACGCCGTCCATGCCGAAGGGGCGGCGGTCATCTCGCAGCTGTTCCATCCGGGGCGCGAGATCATGGAAAGCGCCGATGGCCTGCTGGCGGTGGCCTATGCGCCCTCAAACAGCCCCAACGAACGCTTTCACGTCATGCCCCGCGCGCTGGATCAGGCGATGATCGACGAAATCGTCGCAGGCTATGCTGCGGCGGCGCGCCGGGTCCGGGCTGCGGGCTTTGACGGCGGCGAGGTGGTGGCAAGCCACGGCTATCTGCCGTCGCAGTTCCTCAATCCGCGCGTCAACCTGCGCGACGACGCCTATGGCGGCAGCGATGCGGGGCGGCTTCTGTTCCTTCAGCAGGTTCTGGACGCGATCCGCGATGCCACCGATGACAGTTTCGTCATCGGCCTGCGCATCAGCGCCGGCGAACGTGACGAGGAAGGCCTGACCCAGGCCGAGGCCGAAGAGGCCTGCGTGGCCCTGCAATCGCGGCTTGATTACGTCAGCATCACCACCGGAACTTCGGCTTCGACCGGGGGTGCTATCCATATCGCGCCGCCGATGGCCTATCAGCCGGGCTATGTGGCGCCCGACGCCGCGCGTTTCCGAAAGCGGCTGACCATCCCGGTCTTTGTTGTGGGGCGCATCAACCAGCCGCACGAGGCCGAAGCCATCCTTGCCGCGGGTCAGGCCGATGTCTGCGGAATGACCCGCGCCCTGATCTGCGATCCCGATATGCCTGAAAAGGCCGCTCGTGGCGCCACCGACGACATCCGCGCCTGCATCGGCTGCAATCAGGCCTGCATCGGGCACTTCCACCGCGGCCTGCCGATTTCCTGCATCCAGCACCCCGAAACGGGGCGCGAGCTGGCCTATGGCCGTCTGGCACCGGCCGCGCAGCAGAAGCGGGTGATGGTGGTGGGTGGCGGTCCCGCGGGGATGAAGGCCGCGGCCATCGCGGCCGCGCGGGGGCATGACGTGACGCTGTGCGAAGCGGCGGGCCAGTTGGGCGGGCAGGCGCTTCTGGCGCAGCTTCTGCCCCGGCGGGGCGAGTTCGGCGGCATCGTCACCAACTTGTCCCGAGAGATGGAGCTTGCAGGAGTTCGCGTCGAACGCGGGATCACCGTCACCCCGGAACTGCTCGCCGCCCGCGCCCCCGATGCGGTGATCCTGGCGACCGGCGCGCAGCCCTACCAACCCGACCTGCCGACGGATGGTGCGATTCCCGTACTGTCCCCCTGGCAGGTGTTGCGGGGCGAAGCGAAGGTGGGGGCGCGGGTGCTGATCGCCGACTGGCGCTGCGACTGGATCGGGCCGGGGCTGGCCGAGATGCTGGCCCGCGACGGCTGCCGCGTGACGCTGGCCGTGAACGGAACCCACATGGCCGAGGTGCTGCCGCTTTATGTCCGCGACGATCTGGCCGCGACGCTGCACCGTCTGGGGGGCGAGGTGCGGCCCTACATGCGGCTTTACGGAACCTCGGGCGACACGGTCTATCTGCAACACACCGCAAGCGGCGACGCGGTCGAGGTCGAAGGGATCGATACCGTGGTGGCCAGCCTTGGGCATCGGCCGGTCGACGATCTGGCGCGCAGCCTGGCCGGGCAGGGGGTCGCGGTCCACGTCATCGGCGATGCGCTTGCACCCCGCACCGCCGAGGAAGCGGTTTACGAAGGGCTGAAGATCGGCTGGACGGTCTGAGGGGACCTTTCAGGCCGCCGCCGCCGCCTCGGCCGCGAGTTTCTGGATGCGCCCGACCATGGCGCGCACCCCGTTCGAGCGTTGCGAGGACAGGTGCTGGTCCAGACCCAGCCGCGCCAGTTCCTCCTGGGCGTGGATCGCCGGGACGTCGGACACCGGCACCCCGGAATAAAGCGCGTGCAGTACCGCGATCAACCCGCGCACGATCATCGCGTCGCTGTCGCCTTCGAAATCGAACCGCGCCGAGGGGCCCGTTCCGGTGATCCGCGGCATGAACCAGACCTGGCTGGCGCAGCCCTGCACCTTGGTCGCGGGGACCTTCAGCGCTTCGGGCAGGTCGGGCATGGCCTTGCCCATCTCGATGATGTGGCGGTAGCGGTCTTCCCAATCGTCCAGGAAGTCGAAGGTTTCGGCGATTTCTTCAAAGGCGGCGGTTGCCATGGGAGCCTCGTGCTGACACTGCCCCTACTTAGTCACGCCAAAGGCCAAGGTCCAGTCGCGCCCTCTTTTCACGCTGGCGCGAATAGGCTACCGAAAGCGGGTCCGGGCCTGTTCCGGGCGGGCCATCAGGGGGAGCGGAATGAAGCGGATTGTCACGGTAACGCTTGTCGTCACACTGGCTGTGGCGGGCTGCGGCCGCATCCGGGACAGCCGGTTGAACCCCTTCAACTGGTTCGGCGGTGCGCAATCGCAGCCGCGCGAACAGGTATCGGCGCTGGAGGCAGGCATGGCACCGAAGGCCGATCCGCGGCCGCTGGTGGATCAGGTGACGGTGATGACCGTCAACCGCACGCCGCAAGGTGCGATCATCCAGGCGACGGGCCTGCCGGCCACGCAAGGGTTCTGGGATGCCGAACTGGTTGCGGACAACGGCGGCGATCCGGTCGACGGCGTGCTGACCTACCGCTTCGTGGTGGCCGAACCCAAAGGCCCGCGCCGTGTCTCGACACCCCAGTCCCGCGAAGTGACGGCGGCGGCCTTCATCACCAGCCGCAAGCTGGAGGACATCAGCCGCATCGTCGTCCAGGGCCTGCGCAACAGCCAGGTGTCGTCGCGCTGAACAAAGGCCCGGCCGCTCAGGCCGGGATCACCTTCACCGACTGGCCACGCGCGGTCAGCGCAATCTCGCCCCGGCAAAGGCGCAATGCGTCATGGCCGAACACTTCGGCCCGCCAGCCGTGGAGAGCCGGCACGTCGCGTTCGCCCGCGGCCAGCGCGTCAAGCTCCGACGAGGTGGCGATCAGTTTCTGCGCCACGCCAGCCTGTTCCGACTTGGCCTTCAGCAGCACCCGCAGCAGGTCCGCCAGGGCCGTGTTGACCTGCAATTGTTCGTGGTCGTCCTTCACGCGCGGATAGGTTTCCGGCCGCGCTTCAAGTCCCAGCTTGATCGCCGCCAGGATCCCCTCGGCAATATCCGGGCGGCGGCCTTCGCGCAGCAGAAGCCGTGAACGACCCAGTTCCTCGATCGTGGTGGGCTTGGTCGAGGCCAGTTCCAGCAGCGCGTCGTCCTTGTAGACGCGGCCGCGCGGCACGTTGCGGGTCTGGGCGTATTCCTCTCGGAAGCGGGCCAGTTCGCGCACCACCGACAGGAATTTCCCCGACGTCGTGCGGGTCTTGACCTTTTCCCAGGCTTCCTCGGGGCGGTTGATGTAGGTCTCGGGGTTCAGGAGGATCGCCTCCTCTTCCTCGACCCAGGCCTCGCGGCCGGTTTTTTTCAGTTCGGCCGACAGGAATTCGTAGATGACGCGCAGATGGGTCACGTCGGCCAAGGCATAGGCTTTCTGCGCCTCGGACAGGGGGCGGCGCGACCAGTCGGTGAAGCGCGAGGTCTTGTCCAGGCTTTCGCGGGCGATCTTGCGCACCAGCGTCTCGTAGCCGACCTGTTCGCCAAATCCGCAGACCATCGCCGCGATCTGGGTGTCGAACAGCGGTTTCGGAAAGACATTGCCTTCGACGAAGAAGATCTCGAGATCCTGCCGCGCCGCGTGAAAGACCTTGACCGTGCCTTCATGGCGGAACAGGTCGTAAAGCGGCTCCATCGACAACCCATCAACCAGGGGATCGACCAGTACCGCCGCGCCGGTCTTGCCCGGAAGCGCCATCTGGATCAGGCAGAGTTTCGAATAATAGGTCCGTTCGCGCAGGAATTCGGTATCGAGCGTGACGTAGGATTCGGCTTTGGCCGCCTCGCAGAAACGCGCAAGGTCGTCGGTCGTGGTGATGGTCTGCATGGGGTCCAGCTTTGCACGGGGTCATCCCGCTTTGATCCCGCTTATGTGAAATCCCCGGCAATGAAAAGATGCGGGCTTTCTTCTTCGCCCAAATACTCGACCCGCACGGCGGCCGCCCCGAAAACAGGCGCGGTCAGGGCAGCAGGACGGGCCGACGGTCGCCCGTCGCAAAACGGCGCAGGACGGCGGGGTAAAGCCGATGTTCCTGTGTCAGCACGCGGGCGGCAAGTGTTTCGGCGGTGTCGCCCGGCAGGACCGGAACCCGCGCCTGGCCAAGGATCGGACCTGCGTCCAGGTCGGCGGTGACTTCATGGACCGAACAGCCGGCTTCGGCGTCACCCGCATCCAGCGCACGCTGATGCGTATGCAGCCCGGGGTATTTCGGCAGAAGCGAGGGATGGATGTTCAGCATCCGGCCTTCGAAGCGCGTGACGAACCCGGGCGTCAGGATGCGCATGAAGCCCGCAAGGCAGAGGATGTCGGGCTTCGCCGCCAGAAGCGGCTCCAGCAACGCGGTCTCGAAGGCGGCGCGGTCGCGGCCGAAGGGGCGGTGGTCAACGGCGGCGGTGGGCACACCAAGATCGGCGGCGCGGGTCAAGCCCGCCGCTGCGGGGTCGTTCGACAGGACAAGGACCGGCCTTGCGGGATGGTCCTCTTCTGCCATGTCCCGGACCAGCGCCAGCATGTTCGACCCGCCGCCGGAAATCAGCAGCGCGACGCGTTTCACAGGATCTGCCCGCTGTAGCTGACGCCTTCGCCCTGGGTGACCTGGCCCAGGTTGTAGACGGTTTCGCCTTCGGCCGTCAGCAGCGCGGCCAGCGCCTCGGCCCGGTCGGCGGCAACGACGGCGATCATGCCGATGCCGGAGTTGAAGGTTTTCAGAAGCTCGGCTTCAGAAAATCCGCCTTGCTGCGACAGCCAGCGGAACACCGGCGGAAGCGTCCAGGACGACAGGTCGATCGAGGCGCCCAGGCCTTCGGGCAGGACGCGGGGCAGGTTCTCGGTCAGGCCGCCGCCGGTGATATGGGCCAGCGCATGAACGCCTCCGGCACGGATGGCTGCCAGTGCCTGGCGGACATATAGCCGGGTGGGGGCCAAAAGCGCCGCACCCAGCGTGCCGTCGGCAAAGGGGCAGGGCGCGTCCCAGCCAAGGCCCGAGACTTCGACCAGCTTGCGGACCAGAGAATACCCGTTCGAATGGACACCGTTCGAGGCAAGGCCCAGCAGCACGTCGCCTTCGGCCACGTCGCGCGGCAGTTCGGTGCCACGTTCCATCGCACCGACGGCAAAGCCGGCCAGATCGAAGTCGCCCTTGTGATACATCCCCGGCATCTCGGCGGTTTCGCCACCGATCAGGGCGCAACCCGATTGCGCGCAGCCTTCCGCGATGCCGTTGATGATCCGGGTGGCCTGATCCAGGTCAAGCTTGCCGGTGGCGAAGTAGTCCAGGAAGAATAGCGGCTCGGCCCCCTGGCAGATCAGGTCGTTCACGCACATGGCGACCAGGTCGATGCCGATGGTATCCACATTGCCGGTGTCGATCGCGATCCGAAGCTTGGTCCCCACGCCATCGGTGGCCGCGACCAGCACCGGATCGGTGTATCCCGCCGCCTTCAGATCGAACAGCGCGCCAAACCCCCCAAGCCCCGAAACGGTGCCGGGCCGGTTCGTGCGTTTCGCGGCTGGCTTGATCCGTTCGACCAGCGCGTTCCCTGCGTCGATATCGACGCCCGCATCGGCATAGGTGATCCCGTTCTTGGCTTCAGTCATGGTCGGCCCCTTCCGCACAAGGCCCGTCTGGCCTTTGGCCCGCGATAGCGGAAGCCGGGGCCGCAGGCAATCGTGGGGCGCGTTGTTTTCGTCGCTTTCCGGCCTGCACCCCGCTGCCTCCGGCCCGTTAGCGGCTTGACCGGCGGGCCGGTTCTGTTACGCATGGCCCCCAAGGCCGGGCCTGTAGCTCAATGGTCAGAGCAGGGCGCTCATAACGCCTTGGTTGGGGGTTCGAGTCCCTCCGGGCCTACCAGACACCAAAAGTTTTCCGGGTTCAGCGGGCAGCGCGCTCGTTCGGGGCGGTCAACCACGGGGTGCCGCCAGAAGAAGGGCGACCAGTTCGAAGCTGTTGCGGACCTTCATCTTGCGGATCATGCTGGCGCGATGAACCTCGACCGTCCGGGGAGAGCACGCCAACGCGCCGGCGATCTCCTTGCTGGTAAAGCCATTGACCAGATAGCGCGCCACGCGCCGTTCGGCGGGCGTCAGCAGGGCGGGCGGCGGGGCTTCGGTTTCCAGCGGCCGGTAGGTCCAGATGGCCAGTTTCTGCGGGTCGTCCCGGTCCAGCGCCGTGCCGCGGCCTTCGACCCAGACCAATTGCCCGTCCTTGCGGCGCATGAAGCGTTCATCGCGGTAAACCGGCGTCACCAGCATCGCCTTGCGCGCCCGTTCGCCGATCACGCGGTAATCGGTCTGTCCGGGATAAAGGATGCGGATCGACTGGCCTTCCAGGTCTCTCACGGTCCAGCCAAAGACCGCTTCCACCCGCAGGCTGGCCCGCAGGATGACGCGGCCGGACAGGACCAGGGTCGCGTCCGGGGCGTGCAGGAAGGCGGTGCGTTCCAGGCTGGTTTCGGTCAACTCGTCCCTCTGCAGGTTGGCGTGTCGCTGCGTATCCATCTACGTATTCCTACGAATGGTGGAAGGCGCAAGTTTCTTCGAGGATGGTCCCCTGCGGGGAACAGAGCGCTGTTCTTTTCCCTGGATCGAGGAGGGATCAATGAAGAACAAGGTCTATGCCAGCGCGGATTCGGCGCTGGAGGGAGTGCTGTCCGACGGGATGCTGATTGCCGCGGGCGGGTTCGGGCTGTGCGGCATTCCCGAACTGCTGATTGACGCCATCCGCGCCGCTGGCACGAAGGATCTGACCATCGCGTCGAACAACGCCGGCGTCGATGGCTTTGGCCTGGGCGTGTTGCTGGCGACGCGGCAGGTGAAGAAGATGATCTCGTCCTACGTGGGCGAGAACGCGGAATTCATGCGCCAGTACCTGAGCGGAGAGCTGGAGCTGGAATTCAACCCGCAAGGCACGCTGGCCGAACGGATGCGGGCGGGTGGCGCCGGAATCCCCGGCTTCTACACCAGGACCGGCGTCGGCACGGTGATTGCCGAAGGGAAGGAACACAAGGACTTCGACGGCCAGACCTACATCCTGGAACGCGGGATCGTGGCCGACCTGTCGATCGTCAAGGCCTGGAAGGCCGACCCGTCGGGCAACCTGGTGTTCCGCAAGACCGCGCGCAACTTCAACGCCCCCGCCGCGACCTGCGGCAGGGTCTGCGTGGCCGAGGTGGAAGAAATCGTGCCGCTGGGCAGCCTTGACCCCGACAAGATCCACGTGCCGGGCATCTATGTGCATCGCCTGATCACCGGCCCGCATGAAAAGCGCATCGAACAGCGCACCACGCGCAAACGGGAGGCCGTGTGATGACCGAGGCAGTGAAGGGCTGGGATCGCAACCAGATGGCGGCGCGGGCCGCGCAGGAACTGCAGGACGGCTGGTATGTGAACCTGGGTATCGGCATCCCGACGCTGGTGTCGAACTACATCCCCGAAGGGATCGAGGTGACGCTGCAATCGGAAAACGGCATGCTGGGCATGGGCCCCTTCCCCTATGAGGGCGAGGAAGACCCCGATCTGATCAACGCCGGCAAGCAGACCATCACCGAACTTCCGCAGACCGCCTATTTCGACAGCGCGCAGTCTTTCGCGATGATCCGCGGCGGCAAGATCGCGATGGCGATCTTGGGCGCGATGGAGGTCGCGGAAAACGGCGATCTGGCCAACTGGATGATCCCCGGCAAGCTGGTCAAGGGCATGGGCGGCGCGATGGACCTGGTCGCGGGCGTGGGCCGCGTGGTGGTGGTGATGGACCATACCAGCAAGCACGGCGAATCGAAGGTGCTGCGCGCCTGCACCCTGCCCCTGACCGGCAAGGGCGTGGTGAACCGCATCATCTCGAACCTGGGCGTGCTGGATGTGGTGCCGGGCGGCCTGAAGATCGTCGAACTGGCGACAGGCGTGACCGAGGCGGACCTGCGCGCCGCCACCGAAGCCACGATCGTGGGGTAAGGGCAGGCGGCGGGGCAGACCCTGCCGTAGCGCTGCCCGAGCCGGAGCAAGCGTAAAAGAACAGGCGACGCCGCGGCAAGCGCCGGCGTCGCCTATGAAGTGCAACTGGCCCTGGCGGCGCCGAACGATGGGGACGGAGTTTCCCACGCGCTGGAAATCACAGACCTTTCAGCGCCGTCGCCAGATCGCCATAACCGGTGAAGCGGCGCTCATAGGCCAGGCCCAGACGTTCGGCAGCGTCGCGGGCCTTGGCGTCCAAGGCCGGATCATCGGTCTGGGCCTGGTAGATCAGCGTCGTGTAGTTTCCGAACATCATCGGGATCAGTTCGGGGTGGCGGTCAAAGCCCATCGGTCGCCAGACGAACGCATCGAACTGCCGCACCAGGAAGTCGGTCAGATAAAAGGCGGTGAATTCGGTGTCCGCATGGGCGGCGAATGCCTCGTTGCCTTCGAAGAACGAATAGCAGTGCGGTCCGGCCACCATCTCGACACCCAAGGCGGCGCAGCGCGCCTGAAGCAGGCCGCCGGTGCCGCAATCGGCATAGACGACAAAGATGCCGGAATAATCGGCGCGGTGGCGTTTCACCGCCTCTTCCACGGCATCGGGAATCCGGTCGGGCCAGAGGTGCAGATTGGCGGGCAGGCAGGTCAGGTCCAGATGCGACCAACCGTTCAGCGCCTTCAGATCCAGGATTTCGCGCGCCAAGGCCCCGCAGGCGATCAGCAGGATACGGCCGTTGTGGCTGGGGGCCAGCCCGTCAGAAGTGAGGCGGTCATCATCGGGCAGGGACCCGGACGCGCCTTGCGGCGCCGATGGCTGCCCCCGACCCGTCATCGCCCGGCGCGGCTCCGCGACCAGCGCAGAAGAAGGATGCCGACGATCAGCGCCGGTCCCACCACCACGAAAACCGGGCTTTCACCAAAGCTTGCGAGCTTCATCGCAACAAAGGCCGTCGCCGCGACGATCGCGGCCGCAAGGATCAGGAAAAGGGTGTTGGAACGCGACAGCATGTCATCTCCGGTTGGCGGGCCCCCGCGACGGATAGATGGCGCGACCGGTGAAGTCGTTCAAGAAGGAAGCGGCCCCGATGCGACACCGGGGCCGACTTGTTTCGTGACAGCGGCCAATCAGGCCTTCACGCCTTGATTGTGCTTGCGGGCGACGAGATCCTTGGCGGTCTGCACAGCGACGGCCGCATCGCGGCAGTAGGCGTCCGCACCGATGGCCTTGCCGAATTCCTCGTTCAGGGGGGCGCCGCCGACGATGACGATGTAGTCGTCGCGCATGCCCTTTTCCTTCATCGTGTCGATCACGACCTTCATGTAGGGCATCGTCGTGGTCAACAGGGCCGACATGCCAAGGATGTCGGCACCTTCGGTCTGGAGCGCCTCGATGTATTTCTCGACCGGGTTGTTGATGCCCAGGTCCACCACCTCGAAGCCGGCGCCTTCCATCATCATGCCGACAAGGTTCTTGCCGATGTCGTGGATGTCGCCCTTGACGGTGCCGATGACCATCTTGCCGACGCGCGGCGCGCCGGTTTCGGCCAGAAGCGGCTTCAGGATCGCCATGCCGCCCTTCATCGCGTTGGCGGCCAGAAGCACTTCGGGGACGAAAAGGATGCCGTCGCGGAAGTCGGCGCCGACGATGGTCATGCCGGCGACCAGGGCCTTGGTCAGCACGTCATAGGGGGTCCAGCCGCGGTCGAGGAGGATGCGGACGCCGTCCTCGATCTCTTCCTTCAGGCCGTCGTAAAGGTCGTCATGCATCTGCAGGACGAGTTCGTCATCGGAAAGCTCCGACAGGATGATGTCGTCTTCGTCGGCCATCTCGGTTCTCCCAAAGGTCTTTCGTCTGGTAATGAGGCCAATGGTCCCGTCCCACTTGGCGGAATGCGACATGGCTTGCATTGTGACCGACGCTAGCATGGCTCGGTCCTGCCGACGAGGGGGCAATGGCGGGAAAAGGATGCGGGCGGCGCGGCGGCCCTGTCAGGGGGCTTGGCATGTGTTCCTGTTATGTTCTATAGTGCGGTCATGCCCCTGCCTCCGTCCGATCCCTTCCTGCGCCTGAAGGCGCGCGGTGCCGCGTCGAACGGGGCGGGCCGGTTCGAACCGTATGAAAGCATCCGTGAAAGCGACGGTTGGGAGATCCCCGAGGAGGAGCGCCTGCTTCGGACCGAGGTGACCGAAGAGCGTCCCCGGTCCGTCCTGACGAGGAACAGCTCTCCGGACGTGCCGTTCGAACAGTCGCTGAACCCCTATCGGGGCTGCGAACATGGCTGCATCTACTGCTTTGCCCGCCCCAGCCACGGCTATCTGGGCCTGTCGGGGGGACTGGATTTCGAAACCCGGCTGGTGGCGCGGCCCGATGCCCCGGCGGTGCTGGCGCGGGAACTGGGGCGGAAAGGCTATGTACCGAAGGTTCTGGCGATCGGCACCAATACCGATCCCTACCAGCCGATCGAGGCGCGCTACCGGATCATGCGGCGCGTGCTTGAGGTCCTGTCGGCTTGGAATCATCCCGTGGCCATCGTCACCAAGGGCGCGATGATCGAGCGCGATGTCGACATTCTGGCCGACATGGCACGGCGCGGGCTGGCCTCGGTGGGGATTTCGGTCACGACGCTGGACCCGGCCCTGTCACGGCGGATGGAGCCGCGCGCGCCCCTTCCGGCCCGGCGGCTGGCGGCGATGCGCACGCTGGCGGCGGCGGGGATTCCGGTGCGGGTCATGGTGGCGCCCGTGGTGCCCGTGTTGACCGAGCCGGAGCTGGAGCGGATCCTGGAAGCGGCCCAGGCCGCGGGGGCGCGGACGGGCAGCTGGATCCTGCTCAGGCTGCCGCATGAGGTGGCGCCGCTGTTTCGGGACTGGCTGGAACGCTGCGAGCCGGGGAAGGCCGCCCATGTCATGAACCGCCTGCGGGAGATGCGGGGTGGCAAGGACTATGACGCCGAATGGGGCAAGCGGATGCGCGGCGCGGGCCTGCATGCCGACCTGATCGCGCGGCGGTTCCAGGTGGCGGTGGCGCGGCTGGGGCTCGATCAGACGCGACCCGCGCTGCGGACGGATCTTTTTGCGCCGCCGCCGCGTCCCGGGGATCAGCTTTCGCTGTTCTGAGGGCGGGCTGTGCGGTGGTGCAGATTGTCCTGCCTTGCGCGGCGGGGGCGCAGGGACTAGGTTCAAGGCAACTTAAGATCGGAGGGCGTAGCCATGACGCCCAGGCGTCCCGGTGCTGCGGGCGCGTTCCCGGTACCGGTAGAGCCGTCCAGCACCACACCCCCGGAACCCGGGCAGCTTTATGCTGCGCTGGATCTGGGAACGAACAGTTGTCGGATGTTGATTGCCCAGCCCCGGGGCAACCAATTCCAGGTGATCGACAGCTTTTCGAAATCCGTCGAACTGGGGCATGGGCTGGAAGCCTCGGGACGGCTGAGCCGGCCGTCGATGGCGCGCACCGTCCAGGCACTGCAGATCTGCCGCCGGAAACTGGAACAGCATCAAGTGGTGCGGATGCGGCTGGTGGCGACCGAAGCCTGCCGCCGGGCGCGCAACGCCCGAGACTTTCTGCGCTATGTGAAGCGCGAGACCGGCCTGCCCCTGGAGATCATCAAGCCCGAGGAAGAGGCGCGGCTGGCGGTGATTTCCTGCGCGCCGCTGGTGTCGCCCAGAACCGAACAGCTGCTGGTCGTCGACATCGGCGGCGGCTCGACCGAACTGGTCTGGATCGATCTGTCCGGCGTCGCGCCCGAGCACCGGTCGCGGGCGATCATGCGTCTTCATGCGGGGTTCGATTGCGGCGAAGCCGAGGGTCCGGCGGCGAAGGTGGTGGACTGGATTTCCGTGCCGCTGGGGGTTGCGACGCTGAAGGACCAGTTTGCCGATGTCGAGGACGACGCGGCGCGCTTTGCGCTGATGAGCTGGTATTTCGAGGAGAACCTGTCGGACTTCTCGCCCTACAACGCCAGCCAGCCGCGGGAAGGCTTTCAGATCATCGGTACCAGCGGCACGGTGACGACCGTGGCGGCCAGTCACCTGGGTCTGAAACGCTACGACCGGACCAAGGTGGACGGTCTGGCGATGACCTCGGACCAGATCGACAGCGTGATCCGCGAATACCTGGCGTTGGGCCCCGAGGGGCGGCGCACCGATCCGCGGATCGGCCGGGACCGGCATACCTTGATCATGTCGGGGGCGGCGATCCTGCAGGCCCTGATGCGGATCTGGCCGACCGACCGGCTTTCGGTGGCCGACCGGGGGCTGCGCGAGGGGCTTTTGTATGCGCAGATGTCGGCGGACGGGCTCTTGCTGGAGGGCGCGAAGTAGCGCGTCTTTCCCCCGCGGCGGAAATCGTGGCAGACTGCGGGATCTTGAGTAGTTGGACCAAGAAGAAATCAGGAAGACAGGGCAGCCATCATGGCCAAGACGCCGTCAGGAAACACTTCGGGCCGGGGCACCCGGGATCTGCGGGTGCGGGTCAAGACCGCCAAGGGGCGCAAGCTGTCCTCGACCCTGTGGCTCGAGCGGCAGTTGAACGATCCCTACGTCCAGCGCGCGAAGAAGGAAGGCTATCGTGGCCGCGCGGCCTACAAGATCCTGGAACTGGACGACAAGTTCCGCTTCCTGGTGCCGGGGGCGCGGGTGGTGGATCTGGGCTGCGCGCCGGGGGGCTGGTGCCAGGTGGCGGTGGCGCGGGTCAACGCACTGGGCGAGAAATCGGGCAAGCGCGTCGGTCGGGTTCTGGGGGTCGACCTGCAGGAGGTGGATCCGATCGCCGGCGCCGACATCCATCAGCTGGACTTCCTGTCCGACGGTGCGGACCAGAAGGTCAAGGACTGGCTGGGCGGCCCTGCGGACGTAGTGATGTCGGACATGGCAGCGGCCTCGTCGGGGCACAAGGGCACGGATCACTTGCGGATCATCGCGCTGTGCGAGGCGGCGGCGGAGTTCGCCTTCGATGTGCTGGAGGAGGGCGGCACCTTCGTGGCCAAGGTGCTGGCGGGCGGGGCCGAGAACGAGTTGCAGACGATCCTGAAGCGCAACTTCGCCAAGGTGGCCAACGTGAAGCCGCCCGCAAGCCGATCGGACAGTTCCGAGAAGTTCGTCGTTGCAACGGGCTTCCGGGGACGGCGCGGCCCGGCCGAGGAACCGGCAGTCGACGGACTGGATGACGCCTGACGCCTGTCAGGGCGTCGTCGAGATCAGCACACCTTCGACATAGACCAGCGCCGGTTCGCCGACATGGAACAGATAGTAGCTTTGCTGCGCATCCGTATTGCGGCCGGCGCCGGGATTGCCGGACAGGTCACGCGCCGGCCGGATGTAGGTGCCGTGGCCGATGGCGGCGTTCAGGCGCTGCTGCGGCGAAACCGTCAGGGGCTGCGACGGACGGCCGGGACCGAAGGTGTTCGGTTCGATGGTGATGGCGCGGGCATCCGGGCAACCGGAGAGGAAATCCGCGTCCAGATGAATCTGGTCGACCCATTTCACCGGCAGGAACTGCCCGGTCGAGGTCTTGACCAGATCGCGGACCCGCAGGCCCTGAACGGGAAGCTCTCCGAAAGAGGTGGTGACACGGGCGTTCCAGCACAGGCCCGGAAGCGGCCAGAGTTCCGACCCGGACGGTCGGGATGCGGGAACCGGACGCGCGCGCAAGGCCCGCTCGGGGCGCATCGACTGATTGACTATCATCACTCGTCCACTCGAACTGGAAAGGGAAGATGCGGGATCTTCTCCCGCCGCCTCCGCAACTGATTAACGCGCCCCGATGGATACTGGTTCCTGTTCCGGGGCAGATTCAGGATTGATGAACCAAGCCGCGCACGCAAGGGGCGCGCGCTTCGGGACGGGGGCCGGGCAGGGCTGGCACGGACATTGCCGGAAGAACAGTCCTGGGCAAGGAGCGTCGATTGGCGCGGGCATCTGTCGAATACGCGAGGATGCCGCAGGGTGCGGGCGGACAGTTCTTCGGCGGGGCGGCAATTGTCGCGCGCCTGATCGGATGGGCCTGCGAAAGAGACAGATCGGCGGTTCCGGAACGGCGATGCAGCGTTGCCGGGACGTTGACGATCCCATGGCGGCTTCGTTTCGTGGCAAGAGACAGCGAAAGGATGGTGGCGCAACTGGACATGGGCTGCGGCCCGCCGTCGAACCCTGCCGATTCGGTCGGCCCTTCACCGCCCGGTCAGCCAGTTCCCCAGCGCGGCCCAGCCCGAGGCGCCCGAGCCCGGTCGCGCCTCGTGCCGGTCGGCCAGGGCGTAAAGGGCATACATTCCCGTCACGCCCAACCAGCGCAGCGGTTCCCGTTCCCACCTTCGGACGCGGCGGTTGACCCAAGGCAGGCCGGTCAGCTCATCCCCCGTTCCCAGGGCCAGCGCGGCGAGGGTCCGCCCCGCAAGGTTCGCGGTCGAGATGCCGACCCCCACATAGCCACCCGCCCAACCCAGACCCGTCGCGGGATCCAGTCCGACCGTCGCGCACCAGTCGCGCGGTACGCCCAGCACGCCGCACCAGGCGTGGTCGATGCGAAAGGCGCGCGTGGCGGGGAAATGGCGGTGGAGAATCCCGGCCAGGCGCCGGATGGTTTCAGGATCGGGCGCGCCGCGGTGGTCGAGACGCGATCCGAACCGATACGGCACGCCCCGGCCGCCGACCGCGATCCGGCCTTCCCGGGTGCGCTGGCAGTAACAATAGGCATTGGCGAAATCGCCCAGGATCTCGTGGTTGCTCCAGCCGATCTCTTCCCAGATCTCGGGTGGCAGCGGTTCGGTCACGATCTGGGCCGAGTTCAGAGGCAGCCAGTCGCGTTCATGGCCCGGCAGGGTGGCGGTGAAGCCTTCGGTGCAGCGCAGGATGATCCGGGCGCGGACCGTGCCGTAATCTGTTGTGACGATGCCGGGGGCAATCGAGGTGACGGCGGTGCCTTCGACCAGGGCCACGCCCCGGGCCTCGACCGCGGCGGCCAGGCCCCGGGCCAGTTTCGCGGGCTGGATCCGGGCGACGTTCGACAGGACCATCCCACCCAGCACGCCCGGAATGGCGACGCGGGCGCGCACCTCCTCGGCGTTGACCTGCCGGATGCGGTCGTCCTCTCCCCAGTCGCGCCGGTGCTCGGCCTCGGCCGTCAGCCGGGCCAGTTGGGCGGCGTTGGTCGCGATGGTCAGTTCGTCTGTGCGGCGGATGTCGGCATCGATCCCTTCGGCCTCGGCGATGCGGATCACCTCGTCCACGGTGCCGGACATGGCGCGGACCATGCGGCGCACGGCCTCGGGATCGGCGGTCCGCAGGTATTTCTCGTGGCTCCAGGCAAAGCCGCCGGTCAGCCAGCCGCCGTTCCTGCCCGATGCGCCGAAGCCCGCGAATTCCTTCTCGACGATCAGGATGTTCAGATCGGGCCGAGCCTCCTTCAGATACCAGGCCGCCCAAAGTCCGGTGTATCCCGCACCGATGATGCAGACATCGGCCGTGCGGTCGCCCTGCAAGGGGGGGCGGCGGGCCGGCAGGCCGCCCATGTCTGCGTACCAGAAGGAGACATCACCAAGCTGCGTGGGAGGCATCGACATTCGCTGGCCAGAGGGGGTTTCACCGTTCACATGCGGTGACGCGTCCGTGACGCAACGCGAAACGCCGCCCCTCGGAGGCGGCGCTTTCACATCGGAACGGTCCGGGGATCAGCCGCCCCAGTGGCGGATCGGGCCGCAGTCCATGTGGACGAAGTTCGACCGCGGATACTTGCCGACGCCGCCGGCCGAACAGGCCGAAGCCGCCTTGAAGATCTGCGAGACGGAGCGCGACTGAAGCCGCAGGTCGGCCGCCTGGCCCTTCATGTGCAGAGAGTTGCGCGCCACGCCGCGCGAGTGCGACCGCAGCATCGCGTTCGTCTTGGGCGTGCGGTAGCCCGACAGAAGCATGTAAGGTTCGTTCACGTCCATCAGCCGGTGCGAGGCCGCGGCGATGTCGATGGTGCGGGCGTCCATCTTCGTCACTTCATCCGACCGCCAGTCGCGCATGAAGTAGTTGATTTCCTTGAGGGCTTCCTTCACGTACTCGCCCTCGATCCAGTAGATCGTGTCAAGCATTTCGCCGGTCCGGCCCGAGTACATGCGGATGCGGCGAATATCGCCCGCGCCGCGAAGGAACCCGAAGGCGTTGGAGTACGTTGGGGCTGCAACAACCGCGGTTGCTGCAAACACGCCCAAGAGTCCACGCCGCGAAAAGCCGCTTGCCACTGTGCCTGTCATGATGCGCCTGTCCCGTCGCCTTGCCGGCCACCTTTGCGGTGGCTTGTTGTCGAAGTTGTCCCCAAGTGCGACGAACTTATTGCACAGGCTCTGTGCGCCGCCAACCTCAGATTTGTTTCCGGAAACGAAAACCTGACCGGATCGGCAGGAATTTGCTGAAATCACGCCCGCGTGATCGGCCGTGTGTTTTCCCGCAGGATAGTTGCAGAAGGGCCACGCGGCGCTGGCAGGGGCGCGAAATGCCTTGTGGACTCGGTGCGGAGTTTCCATGAAGTCAGGACGGGATTCTGCGGCCCGTTTTGCACAGTTCTGCCACAATTCGATCAGTCCGTTCCTGCCGGTGTTCTCATGCCCTTGTCCTGCCTTCTGTCGAAAGCCTCGAACACCGCTGTCCTGAAGGCCCCCATGACGGCGCTTTGCGTCATTCTGGCCCTGGGCGTGGCGGGCGAGGGGCGTGCCGAAATCGCGGCGGCGGCGACGCGGATCGCCCAGATCGGGACACCTGCGGATGCCTTGCCGGGGCAGGCGTTCCGCCAGGCTGTGGCCGAGGCCGCGGCCGATGACGAGGCGCTGTCCACCTTCTATCGGGGCCATGATTACGTGCCGCTCTGGACCACCGGGGCGGATGCGGCGCGGCGCGAGGCCTTCTTCCGGGCGCTGGATCACGCGGGCGACCATGCGCTGCCGGTCGCGCAATATGACGTGGACGGCCTGCGCGAGGCGTTTGCCAGCGTGACGTCGGAACGCGCGCGGGGCCGGCTGGAAGTGCGCATGTCGCGGCTGATGCTGCGGTATGTGGCCGACCTTCAGACCGGCATCCTGACCCCTGCCAAGGTGGACGCAGGGCTGGTGCGGGACGTGCCGCTTCGGGACCGCCTGGCGACGCTGACCACCTTCTCGGTCTCGGACCCGGCGCGGTTCTTCCATTCGGTGGTGCCGGATGCGCCGCAATATGCGCAACTGATGAAGGAACGGCTGGACCTGGTGGCCGCGATCCGCAAGGGCGGCTGGGGTCCGCAGGTCGAGGCGAAGAAGCTTCGGCCCGGCGACAGCGGCCCCGCGGTGATCGCGCTGCGCGACCGGCTGGTCCAGATGGGTTACCTGCGTCCAAGCGCCACGCCGGGCTTTGACGGCGCGATGCAGAAGGCGGTGCAACTGTTCCAGATCGACCACGGGCTGACCGCGGACGGCATCGCCGGGGAAGGCACCATCGCCGAGGTCAACGTCACCCCCGAGGCGCGGCTGGCCGCGGTCGTGGTGGGGATGGAACGGCTGCGGTGGCTGAACGGGCTGGACCTGGGCAAGCGCCACATCTGGGTGAACCTGCCCGATTTCACCGCCAAGATCGTCGATGACGGAAAGGTCACCTTCGAGACGGTGACGGTCATCGGCATGGACCAGGGCGACCGGCGCAGCCCCGAATTCTCGGACCAGATGGAACTGATGGTCGTGAACCCGACCTGGTCGGTGCCGCGGTCGATCACCGTAAAGGAATACCTGCCGCTTCTGAAGAAGAACCCGAACGCCGCCGGGCATCTGCGCATCGTCGACCGCAAGGGCCGGGCGATCAACCGCGGCGCGGTGGACTTCAACCAGTACACCGAACGCAACTTCCCCTATTCGATGTCGCAGCCGCCCTCGGACGAGAATGCGCTGGGGAAGGTCAAGTTCCTGTTCCCCAACAAGTGGAACATCTACCTGCACGACACGCCCTCGAAGTCGCTGTTCGACCGCGAGGTCCGCGCCTTCAGCCACGGCTGCATCCGTGTCGGCCGGCCGTTCGAACTGGCCTATGCGCTGCTGGCGCCGCAAAGCGAGGATCCGAAGGCGTTGTTCGAGAAGTATCTGCGTTCGGGCGCGGAAACCCCGGTGCGGCTGGAAACCCCGGTGCCGGTGCACATCGTCTATTTCACCGCCTGGCCCAATGCGCGCGGACGGATGGAGTACCGCCGCGATGTCTATGGACGTGACGCCCGCATCCATGATGCGCTGGTCGCGGCAGGGGTGGAACCCGAGGGGGTTCGGGGCTAAGTCTTCGGGTGGCAGGGCGTCGATGCCCTGGCTGTCTCCGGAGGTGCCATGATCGTCACAATCGCCCAGATCGCCGCGGCGCTGAACGCCCGCGCGGAAGGAGAGCTGGACCTGGCGGTCGCGGGTGCGTCGGAACCCGCGCTGGCCCGGGTCGACCAGCTGGCGCTGGCGATGGACCCGAAATATGCCGAAGGACTGGGGCGCGGCGAGGCGCAGGCGGCCGTGCTTTGGGACGGGGCCGACTGGCGGGCGATGGGGCTGAAGGCCGCGATCTTCGTCCAGCGGCCGCGGCTGGCCATGGCGGGCCTGTCCCGCGTCTTCGATCCGGGCCCCGAGATCGCGCCGGGCATTCATCCGACCGCGATCATCGACCCCTCGGCACAGATCGGCGCGGATGCGGCCATCGGGCCTTTCGTGGTGATCGGGCGCGGCGTGACCTTGGGCGCGCGGGCTCGGCTTGCGGCGCAGGTGACGGTGGCGGAGGGGGCCGAAATCGGGGATGACGCGCTGATCCTGCAAGGCGCGCGGATCGGGCACCGGGTGCGGATCGGGGACCGGTTCATCTGTCACCAGAACGCGGTGATCGGGGCGGACGGCTTTTCCTTCGTCACGCCCGAGAAGTCCGGAGTCGAGGAAATCCGCGCGACGCTGGGTTCGCGCGAAGAGGTGCGGGCGCAAAGCTGGACCCGCATACATTCCCTGGGACATGTGGTCATCGGGGACGATGTCGAAGTGGGCGCCCTGGCCACCATCGACCGCGGCACCGTCCGCGCCACCAGCGTTGGAAACGGCACCAAGATCGACAATCTGGTTCACGTCGGCCACAATGTCCAGATCGGCCGCGACTGCCTGCTGTGCGGTCAGGTCGGCATCGCCGGTTCGGCCCGGATCGGCGACCGGGTGGTGCTGGGCGGGCAGTGCGGCGTCAGCGACAACATCTTTGTGGGTGACGACGTGATCGCCGGCGGGGCCACCAAGATCTTCACCAACGCCCCCGCGGGTCGGGTGCTGCTGGGCAGTCCGGCGGTGAAGATGGAAACCCATGTCGAGGCGCAGAAGAACATCCGCCGGCTGCCACGTCTGTTCGCGCAGGTGGCCGAACTTCGCGAGACTGTTACAAAGTTGCTGCAAACCGGCGCCGGAACGGGCCAGACAGATCGGGGGACCGAAGAATGAACATCAGGGACGAAGTGCTTCGCATCATCGCCGAACAGGCGGTCCTGGATCCGAAGGACGTCTCGCCCGAGATGGCGCCGTCCGACCTGGGCATCGACAGCCTGGGCCTGGTCGAGGCGATCTTCGCCATCGAGGAGACCTTCGACGTCTCGGTGCCCTTCAACGCCAATGATCCGAGCGCGAGCGACTTCGACATCTCGACGGTCGGCGCGATCATCAAGGCCGTGGAAGGGTTGGTGGCGGAGAAGGCAGCCGCCGAAGGATGAAACGGGTCGTCATCACCGGGGCGGGGACGGTCAACGCCCTTGGCCTGTCGGTGGCCGAAACCTTCGATGCGTTCCGGGAGGGGCGCTCGGGCATCACGGCGCTGGATTTCCGCGACGTGGACCGCCTGTCGATCCGCATCGGCGGCCAGATCCACAACTGGGAACCCGAGGCGCATTTCAACCGCCAGCAGATCGTCCTTTACGACCGTTTCACGCAATTCACGCTTCTGGCGGCGCGGCAGGCGGTGGAACAATCGGGGCTGGATTTCCGCGGCAAGTACGGGCTGGAAAGCGGCGTGGTGCTGGGCACCGCGGCGGGGGGCGTCAACACCTGGGACGACAATTACCGCACGGTCTACGAAGAGGGGAAGAACCGCGTGCACCCCTTTGTGGTGCCGAAGCTGATGAACAATGCCGCCGCAAGCCATGTCGGCATGGAATATTCGCTGCGCGGCCCGACCTTCACGGTGGCCACCGCCTGCGCGAGTTCGAACCACGCGATGGGGCTGGCCTTCCAGATGGTGCGGTCCGGCATGGCGCCCGCGATGATCACCGGCGGGTCGGAGGCGATGCTGTGTTTCGGCGGCATTAAGGCCTGGGAAGGTTTGCGCGTCATGTCGAAGGACGCCTGCCGCCCGTTTTCGGCCAACCGCAACGGCATGGTGCAGGGTGAGGGCGCGGCGGTCTTCGTTTTTGAAGAGATGAAACACGCCAAGGCGCGCGGCGCCGAGATCCTGGCCGAGGTGGTGGGCTTTGCGATGACCTCGGATGCCTCGGACATCGTCATGCCCTCGATGCAGGGGGCGGAGCGGGCGATTACCGGTGCGCTGAAGGACGCAGGCCTGAACCCCGAGCAGATCGGCTACATCAACGCCCATGGCACCGGCACGGCGGCGAATGACAAGACCGAATGTGCCGCCGTGGCGCACGCCTTCGGCCCGCATGCGGACCGGCTGATGATGTCGTCAACGAAGTCGATGCATGGCCATCTGATTGGCGGCACGGGGGCAGTGGAACTGCTGGCCTGCATCCTGGCATTGCGGGAAGGGGTGATCGCGCCGACCATCGGCTATGAGGAGCCGGACCCGGAATGTGCGCTGGATATCGTGCCGAACGTGGCGCGCGAGGCGAAGGTCGATGCAGTCTTGTCGAATGCCTTTGCCTTTGGCGGCTTGAATGCGGTGCTGGCGCTGCGGAAGGTCTGACCGTGCGCGGGCGGCGGGTGCGGATGCCTCCGGCGGGGATATTTTCGCCAAGATGAAAGCGCAACGAAAAAGGCCCGCCGGTGAGGCGGGCCTTTGGCTTTGGGACGTGGTTCAGGCCTTGCCCTTGTAGATATCGACCAGTTTCGAGAGCATCGCCAGCGCGTCTTCGCGCGAGCGCTGGAAGCTGTTGCGGCCGATGATCGAACCGTTGCCGCCGCCGTCGCGGATGGCGCGGGCGTCGTCGTAGACGGCATCGGCGCCCTTGGCCGCGCCGCCCGAGAAGACCACGATGCGGCGACCGTTGAACGAGGACTGGACGCAGTGGCGCACGCGGGCGGCCTGGGTCGAGACGTCGATCTTCTGCGCGTCATAGACCTTTTTCGCTTCGGCCTGCATCAGGTGGTCGGTCGAGAGCTTGATCTTGATGATATGCGCGCCAAGAAGGGCGGCGATATGGGCGGCATAGGCGCTGACGTCGACGGCGGTTTCGCCGTCCTTGGTCACGGCTTCACCGCGCGGATAGGACCAGATCACCGTGGCGATGCCCTTGGCGGCGGCTTCCTTGCGCATCTCGACGATTTCCTCGAA
Organism: Rhodobacteraceae bacterium QY30; assembly: GCA_002356635.1. Classification (GTDB taxonomy): domain Bacteria; phylum Pseudomonadota; class Alphaproteobacteria; order Rhodobacterales; family Rhodobacteraceae; genus QY30. Next base: position 1,948,611 of record CP023454.1, on the reverse strand, counting down.
CATGTCGAGCGCCATGTCCGAGCCGGGATAAATGGTGAAGCCGATGGCGGCGCAGCCCAGGCGCAGGGCGTCGTCGACGCTGGCCGTGACCGCCTGGTTCTTTCCGGCGGTGTCCGACATCAGCGAATTGGCAGAGTTCACCTTCAGGATCGTCGGGATCTGGCCCGCGAAGGTGTCGGCGCCGGCTTCCAGCGGGCCGAGGGGGGCGGCGTAGGCCGAGAGCCCGGCGTCAATGGCCAGCTGGTAGTGGTAGTGCGGATCATAGCCGGCCGGGTTCGGGGCGAAGCTGCGGGCGGGACCGTGTTCGAAGCCCTGGTCGACCGGCAGGATGATCAGCTTGCCGGTGCCGCCCAGCTTGCCTTCCATCAGGATGCGGCAAAGGTTCGCCTTCACGCCCGGCGTTTCGCCTTCGTAGTTGCGCAGGATGTTCTGGACGGTCTTGCTGGCGCGCATTGCGGCTGTCTCCTGAAACGGGAAAAATCTTGGCGCCACTTATCCGGGACGGGGCGCGTATTTCAATCTTGGTGGCGCTAATTTCTGGGGAAATCTGAAAAAATCCGCCGATGCGGCCTCCGGCCCACGCGGCTGTCGCGGGGACCGGAAACGGATCGTTTCGGCGAAAGATGTCAGGCCTGATCCAGGGCCGCGACGCCCGGCAGCTCCTTGCCTTCCATCCATTCAAGGAAGGCGCCCCCCGCGGTCGAGATGAAGGTGAATTCATCCGCGGCGCCGGTCCTGTTCAGGGCCGCGACGGTGTCGCCGCCCCCCGCGACGGACACGAGCTTTCCGGCGCGGGTCAGATCGGCGGCTTTCCGGGCCGCGGCATTGGTTGCGGCGTCGAAGGGCGGGATTTCGAAGGCACCTAAGGGGCCGTTCCAGATCAGGGTCTGGCTGGCCTCGAACACCTTCGAAATCTCGGCCACGGTGGCGGGACCGGCATCAAGGATCATCGCATCGGCCGGGCAGGCCGAGACCGGGACGGTTTCCGAAGGCGCATGGGCTGCGAAGTCGCGCGCCACGACCACGTCGACGGGCAGGTGGATGGTGCAGCCTTTTTCGGCGGCCTTGGCGAGGATCGCACGCGCGGTGTCGGCCATGTCGCGTTCCGCGAGCGACCTGCCCACCTCGACACCCTTGGCGACGAGGAAGGTATTGGCCATGCCGCCGCCGATGATCAGGTGATCGACCTTGGCGACAAGGTTGCCCAGAAGGTCAAGCTTGGTCGAAACCTTGGCGCCGCCGACCACCGCCGTCACGGGGCGGGCGGGCGCGCCCAGCGCCGCTTCCAGGGCCTTCAGTTCCGCCTCCATCAGGCGGCCGGCCGCCGAGGGCAGAAGCCGCGCGATCCCTTCGGTCGAGGCATGGGCCCGGTGCGCGGCGGAAAAGGCGTCATTCACATAGACCTGACCCAGGGCCGCCAGCGAGGCGGCAAGGGTGGGGTCGTTCTTTTCCTCGCCTTCGTGGAAGCGGGTGTTTTCCAGAAGCACCACATCGCCCGGCTTCATGCTGGCCACAGCCTGTTTGGCCGGCGCGCCGATGCAATCTTCGGCAAAGATCACCTTTTGGCCCAGCGCCTGTTCCAGTGCGGGAAGGGTGACGGAGAGGCTCATTTCCGGGACGCGCTTGCCTTTGGGACGACCGAAATGCGCCAGCAGCACCGGTTTGCCCCCGGCGGCCTGGATGTCCTTTACCGTTGGCACGATCTTGTCGATGCGGGTCGTGTCGGTCACGGTGCCGTTTTCCACCGGCACGTTGATATCGACGCGCACCAGCACGACCTTGTCCTTCAGATCCATGTCGTCCAGCGATTTCCAGCCCATGGTCATCCCTCTTGCAAGCGATTGCGGGCTTATCGGACAGCCCTTTGACCGATTACTTCGCCAAAGGAGCGGGCGCCGTCAACCTCATGCGCGGGATTGCCCTTTCCTTCGTGCGGGGCTGCGACTACTTTCCGACGCGTTGAGACCCTTCCAAGGAGCGCCGCCATGGCCGAGATCAAGGATCCCGAGAACACCATCATCATCGAGCTGAAGGACGGCCCCGTCGTCATCGAGTTGCTGCCCGATGTCGCGCCGAAGCACAGCGAACGGATGAAGGAACTGGCTCGGGCCGGGAAATACGACAACGTGGCGTTCCACCGCGTGATTGACGGCTTCATGGCGCAGACCGGCGACGTGGAACATGGCAACATGGAAGCGGCGTCGTTCAACTTGCGCCGCGCAGGCACAGGCGGGTCGGATCTGCCGGACCTGCCGGCGGAATTTTCGCGCCTGCCGCATGACCGCGGCACGCTCGGCGCGGCGCGGTCGTCGAACCCGAACAGCGCCAATTCGCAGTTCTTCATCAACTTCAAGGACAACCATTTCCTGAACGGCCAGTACACCGTCTATGGCCGGGTGATTTCGGGCATGGAACATGTCGACAAGATCGTGCGCGGCGAACCCGCGGCCAACCCCGACCGCATGATCAGCGTCAAGGTCGCCGCCGATGTCTGAACGCGCGATCGTGGGCGGTCTTGCGGCCATCGGCATGGCGGTTCTGACGGCGGGGTTCATTTCGGTCCAGTCGGCGCAGCCGGCGCGGGCCGAGGATGGCCCCGGTCCGAACCTTGTGCTGCAGGTCGAAGGGCAGGCGAAGGGCAAGATCGTCATCGATCTGCGCCCGGACCTGGCGCCCAAGCATGTCGAACAGATCACCACGCTGGCCAAGCGCGGCGATTACGACAATGTCGTTTTCCACCGCGTGATCGAAGGCTTCATGGCCCAGACCGGCGATGTGCAATATGGCAAGGCGGGCGGCGATCTGACCAGCGCGGGGATGGGCGGATCGGACCTGCCCGACATTCCGGCCGAGTTTTCTGCGGAACCCTTCGCGCGCGGCGTGGTCGGCATGGCGCGGTCCAACGATCCGAACAGCGCCAATTCGCAGTTCTTCATCATGTTCGCGCCGGGCGATTTCCTGAACGGCCAGTATACGGTCGTGGGATCGGTGGTCGAAGGAATGGACGTGGTCGACCAGATCAAGAAGGGCGACCAGGCCAACAACGGTTCGGTCTCAAGCGAGCCGGACCGGATCGTGAAAGCCACGGTGGAATAAGGAAAAGGCGCCCCGCGGGGCGCCTTCTTCGTCAAAGCGTGCGGCTTTGGTAAAGATAGACCCCCAAGCCGCCATGCGGGATTGCAGGGCCTGCGGGGCCGAAGGGCAGGCCGGTCGCCTTGGCCAGCGACGGTTCGCTGGTGACAAGGCCCACACGCCAGCCGCGAAACTCGGCCATCAGCTTTTGGCCGAGGCCCGCATACAGCGGATAAAGCAGCTTCTTGTTGCCGATCCGCGCGCCATAGGGCGGGTTCACCATCACAAGGCCGGGCGGGCCTTCGGCGCGTTCCAGATTGGCGACGGGGGCATTTGTGAATTCGGTCACATGATCCACGCCAGCGCGAAGCGCATTGTCGCGGCTCATGCGGATGGCGCCCGCATCCCGGTCGCTGCCGCGAAACCGAAGCGCCGTTTCGCGCGGCGGCGGTGCGGCACGCAGGGCTTCGAACGCGGCGGGATCGTAGCTGGCCAGCAGCTGGAAGGCGAAGCTGCGGCTGCGGCCGGGCAGAAGGCCCAGCGCGATTTCCGCCGCCTCGATCACGAAGGTGCCCGATCCGCACATCGGGTCCAGGACCGGCTCGGACCCGTCATAGCCGCAGGACCGGAGCATGAGCGCCGCCAGCGTTTCGCGCATCGGCGCCTTGCCGACCGCTTCCTTATGGCCGCGCTTGTGCAGCGATTCGCCCGAGGTATCGACGCTGACCGTGCACAGGTCATCCTCGATCCTGACCTTCAGCGTCAGGGGGGCGTCGGCGGCGATCGGGGCGCCCAGTTCTTCGCGGATCGCGGTTTCGATCCGTTGGCCGGCCGCGCCAGCGTGATAGATGCGCGAGGCCTTGCAGGTGACTTCGACCTTCACCGGCACATCGGGGCGCAGGTGGTCGGCCCAGGGGAATTTCCGCGCCCGCTTGTCAAGCTGCGCCAGATGCATGGCCCGGAACGATCCCAGCCGCGCCAGCACCCGGCCCGCGCCGCGAAGCGTCAGGTTGGCGCGCCAGACATCGGGCCAGTGCCCCATGATGGTCACGCCGCCGGGGCTGACAACGGGATCGGCAAAGCCTGCCGCCTGCGCTTCGGCGGCAAGGACAGGTTCCAGGCTGGGCGGGGCGACGAGGAAGATCTCGAAAGGCTCGGTCGTGGTCATGGGGCGGGGCATAGCCTGAAAGCGGAGCGGCTTCGATGGGTTTCTGCCGCTAGAGGCTGGTGCGCAGGTGCCAGAGTTCGGGGAACAGCTCGACCTCGAGCATCCGGCGCAGGTAGGAAACGCCCCCGGTCCCACCCGTCCCGCGTTTGAGGCCGATGATCCGTTCGACGGTGGTGACATGGTTGAAGCGCCAGCGGCGGAAGTAATCTTCCAGATCGACAAGCTTTTCAGCCAGTTCGTACAGGTCCCAATGCGCCTCGGGGGCGGCGTAGACCTGCGCCCAGGCGGCCTCGACCCCCGGTGATTCCGTCCAGGGTTGCGTCAGGTCGCGGGTCAGGACGTCGGGCGGGATGGTGAACCCCGCGCGGGACAGCGCGCGGATGGCTTCGTCATAAAGCGACGGGCGGGAGAGTTCGTCCCTCAGCCGCGCCAGCACCTCGGGCCTGTGGGCATGGGGACGCAGCATCGCCGGGTTGCGGTTGCCGCAGGCAAATTCGATCAGCCGGTATTGCCAGGACTGAAAACCCGAGGATTGCCCGAGGCTCGCGCGAAAGGTGGTGTAATCCGACGGTGTCATCGTGCGCAGCACGTCCCAGGCGGAATTCAGTTGCTCCATGATCCGGGCGACACGGGCCAGCATCTTGAAGGCGGGTTGCAGGCAATCTTCGGCAATGGCGCTGCGGGCGGCGGACAGTTCGTGCAGCATGAGGCGCATCCAGAGCTCGGACGTCTGGTGCTGGATGATGAACAGCATCTCGTCATGCGCGGCACTGAGCGGATGTTGCGCTGACAGGAGCGTGTCGAGCGACAGGTAATCGCCGTAGGACATGCGCCCGTCGAAGGACATTTCCGCGCCTTCGTCCGAGGGATCGTAAGCCTTCGCCATGCTGCCTCCTTCACGTCACGCGGGCGCGGACCTTGTATTCGGGGCGATCCCAAAGCCGTTCCGACATGATCTGCCCAAGGATCTTCACCGCGCCTTCCACATCAGCATCCAAGGTGTAAAGCGGCGTGAAGCCGAAGCGCAGGATATCGGGGGCGCGGAAATCGCCGATGACGCCGCGGGCAATCAGCGCCTGCATGATGGCGTAGCCTTCCGGGTGGCGGAAGCTGACCTGGCTGCCCCGGCGCTCCGGGTCACGCGGGGTGGCCAGGGTCAGGTCGGGGCAGGCGGCCTCAATGCCGGTGATGAAGGCTTCGGTCAGTTCGATCGATCGGGCGCGGACATCGGCCATTTCCACCCGGTCCCAGATGTCGAGCGAGGCATCGAGGGCGGCGAGTTGCAGGACAGGAGGTGTGCCGACTCGCATCCGTTCGATCCCGGCGCCGGGGCGGTAGTCGGGGTCGAATGCGAAGGGCGCTTCATGTCCCAGCCAGCCCGACAGCGCCGGGCGGGCGCGGTCGATGTGGCGCGGGGCGACGTAGATGAAGGCGGGGCCGCCCGGACCGGAGTTCAGGTATTTGTAGGTGCAGCCCACCGCGAAATCCGCGTCTCCGCCTGTCACGTCGACCGGCAAGGCGCCCGCCGAATGCGCCAGATCCCAGACGGACAGCGCACCCACGGCATGGGCCCTGGCGGTGAGCCGCGGCATGTCGTGCCGGCGCCCGGTGCGGTAATCGACCTCGGTCAGCATGAGGACGGCAACGGTGTCATCGATGGCGTCTTCAACGTCCTCGGGGGCGACGGTGCGCAGCTGATAATCGGGGCCGAGCGTCCGGCAGAGGCCCTGCGCCATGTAAAGGTCCGAGGGGAAGTTGCCGGTATCGGACAGGATCACCCGGCGGTCGGGGTTCATTTCAAGGCACGAGGCCAGCGCCTGATAGACCTTGATCGACAGCGTATCGCCCAGGGTGACGGTCCCCGGCGCCGCGCCGATCAGGCGACCGATGCGGGTGCCAAGGCGGGTGGGCATCTCCATCCACCCGGCCTTGTTCCAGCCGGTGATCAGCATCTGGCCCCATTCCTTCGTCACGCAGTCCTGCACGCGCTGGGCGGTGGCGCGGGGCAGCGGGCCCAGCGAGTTGCCATCGAGGTAGATCACGCCCTTTGGCAGGTCGAACAGAGCGCGGGTAGCGGTGAAGTCGGTGGTCATGGGGTGGTCCTTTCCGGGGTGGCGGAAGGGTGGCCCCAGACAGGCGGCTTGGCAAGGGCTGGCGGGATGGCGCAGGCTGGGGGCGTGCCCGGATATCCGGGCGCGACGCGGGACGGTGCGGGCGGATGCCTCCGGCGGGGATATTTGGGAAAAGAAGAAGGCGGAGGAGCGACATGGGGCCGAGGACGATGTTCGACCTGCCGCCCGTCTGGCTGGCGGTGTTCCTGGGGCTGAGCTACGGCGCCGCGCGGCTTTGGCCGGTGCGGGTGCCGGGAATGCCGGCGGTCGGGCTGGGGCTTGCCGGGCTGGGGGTGGTGCTTTTGCTGGTGGCGGCGGCACAGATGCTGGCGCGCCGGACGACGGTACATCCGCATGGCCAGCCAGCGGTGCTGGTCACGGGCGGGCTGTTCCGGCTGTCGCGCAATCCGATCTATCTGGCAGATGCGCTGATGCTGGCCGGGCTGACGCTGTGGTGGGACGGGCTGGTGGCGCTGCCGCTGGTGCCGGTGTTCATGGCGCTGATCGCGCGACGGTTCATCCGGCCCGAGGAGGCGCGGCTGCGTGCCGCGTTCGGGGTGGCGGCCGACGCCTATATGGCGCGGACACGGCGCTGGTTGTGAGAAGGGGCGCCGGTGGCGCCCCTTTCGTGTTTCCTGTCCGGCCCGATCAGCAGGAGTAATACATCGCGTATTCGATCGGGTGCGGGGTGTGTTCGTAGGCGTAGACCTCTTCCCACTTCAGCGCGACGTAGGAGTCGAGCTGATCCTTGGTGAAGACATCGCCCTGAAGCAGGAATTCGTAGTCCTTTTCCAGTTCCTCAAGCGCCTCGCGCAGGCTGCCGCAGACGGTCGGGATTTCGGCCAGTTCTTCGGGGGGCAGGTCGTAGAGATCCTTGTCCGACGCGGGGCCCGGATCGATCTTGTTGCGGATGCCGTCAAGGCCGGCCATCAGCAGCGCCGCGAAGCACAGATAGGGGTTGGCGCTGGGATCGGGGAAGCGGGCTTCCACACGCTTGGCCTTCGGCGATTCGGTCCACGGGATCCGCACGGCGCCCGAACGGTTGCGGGCCGAATAGGCGCGCAGCACCGGGGCCTCGAAGCCGGGGATCAGGCGTTTGTAGCTGTTGGTCGAAGGGTTCGTGAGCGCGTTCAGCGCCTTGGCGTGCTTCAGGATACCGCCGATGAACCACAGGGCCTCCTGGCTGAGGTCAGCGTATTTGTCGCCGGCGAAGAGCGGCTTGCCGTTCTTCCAGATCGACATGTTGACGTGCATCCCCGAGCCGTTGTCGCCCTTCATCGGCTTCGGCATGAAGGTGACCGACTTGCCATAGGCGTGGGCCACGTTGTGGATCACGTATTTGTATTTCTGCATGTTGTCGGCCTGTTCGACCAGACCGCCGAAGATCATGCCGAGTTCATGCTGGCAGGTCGCGACTTCGTGGTGGTGCTTGTCGACCTTGATGCCCATGCGCTTCATGGTGGACAGCATCTCGCCGCGCAGGTCCTGCGCTTCGTCGATCGGGTTCACGGGGAAATAGCCGCCCTTGAAGCCCGCGCGATGCGCCTGGTTGCCGGATTCGTATTCGCTGTCGGTGTTCCAGGCGGCGGCATGCGCGTCAAGCTGGTAGGACACCTTCTGCGGCGTGACCGAATAGCGCACGTCGTCGAAGATGAAGAATTCGGCCTCGGGGCCGAAATAGGCGGTATCACCGATGCCGCTGGCCTTCAGGTAGGCCTCGGCCTTGGCGGCCGTGCCGCGCGGATCGCGGCTGTAGGGTTCGCCCGTGTCGGGTTCGGCGACGTTGCAATGGATGCAGAGGGTCTTTTCGGCATAGAACGGGTCAATGTAGACCGAGCCGGCGTCCGGCATCAGCTTCATGTCGGACTGGTCGATCGATTTCCAGCCGGCGATGCTGGAGCCGTCGAACATGAACCCTTCCTCGAAGAAATCCTGGTCGACGAGGTCCGACACCAGCGTCACATGCTGGAGCTTGCCCTTCGGGTCGGTGAAGCGGATATCGACATATTCGATCTCCTCGTCCTTGATCAGCTTCAGAGCATCGTTGATCTTGCTCATCCGTTCGTCCTTTCGGTTTTCGTGTCTGGTGCGGGCGCCGGTTGCGGGGCGCGGGAAGGGGAGGGTCAGATCGCGTCTTCGCCGGTTTCGCCGGTGCGGATGCGGATCACCTGTTCGACGGGGCTGACGAAGATCTTGCCGTCGCCGATCTTGTCGGTGCGTGCGGCGCCGATGATCGCCTCGATCGCGGCGTCGACCATGTCATCGGCCAGCACCACCTCGATCTTCACCTTGGGCAGGAAGTCCACGACATATTCGGCGCCGCGGTACAGTTCGGTATGGCCTTTCTGGCGACCGAAGCCTTTCACCTCGATGACGCTGAGGCCCTGGATGCCGGCCTCTTGCAGGGCTTCCTTCACCTCGTCGAGCTTGAAGGGCTTGATGATGGCTTCGATCTTCTTCATGGGCCTGGCTCCTCGGGCGGTTCAGCGTGCCGCGGTGTTCCCTGTGTCCTGGCCGTCTAACAGCACTTTCGCCCCGTCCCGACAATTGGCTAGGCTTCCCCAGGAAGGCCGGGGTCGGGATTCCGGCGGACGTGCCTGAAAATTGTGCAATGCGCCTGTCGGATGGGCGGTTTGTGAATGGGGAGGCATTGCGGGATGACCGAACTGCTGACGGCGGCCCAGATGCGGGCCGTCGAGGCGGCTGCGATTGCGTCGGGCCGGGTGACGGGGCTGGACCTGATGGAGCGCGCCGGGACGGGCGTGGTGGATGCGGTTTTCCGGGAATGGCCGGACCTGGCCGCACCGGGTGGGGGCGCTGCCCCCACGCCCCCGGGATATTTCCGCCAAGATGAAGCAACACCCGCGCGGCGGGCAGTGGTGCTGTGCGGGCCGGGGAACAATGGCGGCGACGGTTTCGTCATTGCGCGGCTTCTGAAGGCGCGGGGCTGGGAGGTGGCGGTGTTCCTGCTGGGCGATCCGTCGCGGTTGCCGCCGGACGCGCGCGCCAATCATGCGCGTTGGAGGGCCATGGGTGAGGTCGGGGCGCTGAAGGATGCCCGGATCCGCAATTGCGATCTGGTGGTCGATGCGATCTTCGGCACCGGACTTGGGCGGCCGTTCGTCTGTCCGCCGTCGCTTCGGGAGGGGTTTCGCGAGGTCCTGACGGGCGGGGCTGGTCAACCCCGGGTGGTGGCCGTGGACAATGTCTCCTCGCTCGATGCGGACTCGGGGCGGGTCCTGGGGGATCTTGCGGACGGGGCGCCGGCGCTGGGCGCCCACCTGACGGTGACGTTCCATCGTGCGAAAGTAGGGCACCATCTGGCGGCGGCACCCTGGGCGTCGCCAAAGCTTGCGGTTGTCGATATCGGTCTGGATCCGGACGCGCAGGGGCCCGGGGCCGGCACGATCCGCCTGGCGGGGTGCCCCGATGTGTCGAGACTGACGAAGGGCGGCCGGGGGGCGGCCAGACCTGGTGACGTTCACAAATATGGTTACGGTCACGCCCTGGTCATCGCCGGCCCCTCCGGGCATGGCGGGGCGGCGCGACTGGCCGCGCGGGGGGCCTTGCGGATCGGGACCGGGGTCGTGACGGTGGGGTGCGCGCCGGGGGCAATCCCGGAGAACGCGGCCCGGTTGGATGCGGTGATGCTGAAGCCTGTCGCGGATGCGGCGGCGCTTGCGGCGGTTCTGGAGGACCGGCGGATCAACGCGCTGTGCCTGGGGCCGGGGATGGGGACCGGCCCGCGGGAAGCAGGGCTGGTGCGGGTGGCGCTTGCGGCGCGGGGTACCGTCCGGACGATCCTCGATGCGGATGCGCTGACCATCCTGGCGCGGGAGCCGGGCCTTCTGGGCGCCTTGCATGCGGGATGCGTCCTGACGCCGCATGCCGGGGAGTTCGCGCGCCTGTTTCCGGATATTGCGCAGAAACTCGATGCTCCGGCCACCCGGGGCCCGGCCTTTTCCAAGGTGGACGCCACCCGCGAGGCGGCGGCGCGGGCAGGGTGCGTCGTGCTGTTCAAGGGGTCGGATACGGTCATTTCGGATCCGTCGGGCCGCTGCTCGATCCATTCGGCCCATTACGAGCGGGCGGCGCCCTGGCTGGCAACGGCCGGCGCGGGGGACGTGTTGGCGGGTTTCATCGCGGGGCTTCTGGCGCGGGGTCTGGCGCCGATGGAGGCCGCCGAAACCGCCGCCTGGCTGCATGTGGAATGTGCGCGCCGTTTCGGTCCCGGCCTGATATCCGAGGACCTGGCGGAGGAACTGCCGGAGGTGTTGCGCGCGCTCGGAGCCTAGCGGCCCTGCGCCGCCAGCGTCTCGGGGGCTGGGGGGACGGTGTAGAGATCGGGCGTGACCTCGCCGCAGCCGAATTCCATGCCGTTCGCATAGACCACCTGTGGGCTGTCGAAGCACAGCTCAAACACCTGGAGGTCGGCCACATCGGTGTTGCGGATGAATTCGTCGTCCACCAGCCAGGCCACGGCGACCATTGCTTGTGCCTGGCCGAACATCGCCTGGGCGCGCCAGTCGCGGACCAGCACCTGCGCCGCTTCGGGCAGGATCATGTCAAGCCCCGGATGGTCGGGGCCAAGGGCATGGGCGCTGACGCGGATCGCGGGGCCGCTGTAGCGGATGACCCGAATGTCGCGCAGGACGCGCATGCCGGCCCGCGTCACGATCCGGTCGCCGGGTTGAAGGAATTCGACGGGCAGATCGCCATCTGACGTCGCCACACGCGCCCCCGCGGCGAGGCCGGTCGGGACAAGCGCTTCGGCGCTGCGGTCCGCCTGCGGCCGGGTGATTTCCGAGATGAGCGTCACCTGATCCCTCCTTGCGCCGCCGCACCCCTTTTCCGGGGGCGGCGTTCGGGGAATTCTTCCCCTTGGTTTGCGGCGGAAATATGGAAGGCGCGGGCCTATTCGGCGGCGCTTTTTCCTCTCGCATCAGGGCAAGAGAGTTGCTAGAAGGGCGCGGATTTCGGGGCGTTCCGCCGGAGGATTGGCGGGGCGCTCTTTGCACATGCGGGTGTGGCGAAATTGGCAGACGCACCAGATTTAGGTTCTGGCGCCGCAAGGCGTGGGGGTTCAAGTCCCTCCACCCGCACCATGAGGAAAAAGGACGAACGAATGCAGGTCACCGAGACCCTCAAAGACGGTCTGAAGCGCAGCTACACGATCACCCTGCCGGGGTCGGAGCTGGACGCGAAGGTCGAAGCCAAGCTTCTGGAAGCGCAGCCCGAAGTCGAGATGAAGGGCTTCCGCAAGGGCAAGGTCCCGATGGCCATGATGCGCAAGTCGTTCGGCGACCGGGTCCTGGGCGATGCGATGCAGGAAGCCATCGACGGTGCCATGCAGGAGCATTTCAACACCTCGGGCGAACGTCCGGCGATGCAGCCCAAGGTCGAGATGAAGGGCGGCGAGGCCTGGAAGAAGGGCGACGATGTCGTCGTCGAGATGTCCTATGAGGCCCTGCCCGAGATCCCCGACGTCGACCTGTCGTCGGTTGCGCTGGAGAAGCTGGTGGTGAAGGCGGACGAGAAATCCGTCTCGGAAGCGCTGGAGAACCTGGCCAAGACCGCGCAGTCGTACGAGGACCGCAAGAAGGGCTCGAAGGCCAAGAAGGACGATCAGGTGATGATCGACTTCGTCGGCAAGGTCGACGGCGTGGCCTTCGAAGGCGGCACCGGCACCGATTTCCCGCTGGTGCTGGGATCGGGCCAGTTCATCCCCGGCTTTGAAGACCAGTTGATCGGTGCCAAGGAAGGCGAAGAAGTTGCCGTGAAGGTAACCTTCCCGGAAAACTATGGCGCGACGCATCTGGCGGGCAAGGAAGCCACCTTCGATTGCACCGTGAAGGCCGTCCGCGCGCCCAAGGCCGCCGAGATCGATGACGAGCTGGCCAAGCAGTTCGGTGCGGAGAGCCTGGAGGCGCTGAAGGGCCAGGTGTCCGAGCGTCTGGAAGCGGAATATGCCGGTGCCAGCCGCGCGGTGCTGAAGCGCGCGCTGCTGGACCAGCTGGATGCGCTGGTGAAGTTCGACCTGCCGCCGAGCCTGGTCGAGGCCGAGGCGCACCAGATCGCGCACCAGCTGTGGCACGAGGAAAACCCCGACGTCCACGACCACAACCACGGTTCGGTCGAGCCGACGGACGAACACAAGAAACTGGCCGAGCGTCGCGTGCGCCTGGGGCTGCTGCTGGCCGAAGTGGGCCGCAAGGCCGAAGTTCAGGTTTCGGACGCCGAGATGACGCAGGCTGTGCTGAACCAGGCGCGCCAGTATCCGGGCCAGGAACGTGCCTTCTTCGAATTCGTCCAGAAGAACCCGCAGATGCAGCAGCAGCTGCGCGCGCCGATCTTCGAAGACAAGGTTGTCGACCACATCGTGGCCGGTGCCAAGGTTTCCGAAAAGGAAGTCTCCAAGGAGGAGCTGGAAAAAGCCATCGAGGCGCTGGACGAACTTTGATTTCGTCCTGACTGCAAGATCCGAAGCCGCGCCCGAAAGGCGCGGCTTTTTCGTTCAGCGCAACAGGCGCAGTGCTGTCAGCATCAAATCGGCCAGGGGGCCCAGGTCCGGGACTCGGCGGCGGGCGGCCTGGTTCTCGACCTCGGCGTTCAGTTCCGCGCCGGCCAGGACGATGGCGGCCGAGAGCCAGAGCCAGGTCAGGAAGCCGATCACGGCGCCGAGCGAACCGTAGGTCTTGTCGAAATCGGTGAAATGGGTGGCGTAGAGAGAAAACGCCATCGAAAAAACCATGAGCCCCGCCGCAGCCAGAACCGCGCCGGGCGTGATCCAGCGCCAGGGGATGCTGGCGTTACAGACGCCCCAGCGGTACAGGACCGACAGCGCGGTGAGCAGGATCACGAAGATCAGGGGCCAGCGCAACACAAGGGCCGCGACTTCGGCCAGATGGCCCAGCGGCAGAAAGTTCAGGACTGCGGGCAATACGGCGGAAACGGCGATCAGCAGGACCATCAGAACCACGATCCCGAAGGTGGTCAGCAACGCCACAAGGTTCAACCGCACAAAGGACCGCTTCTCGGTCTTGTCATAGGCGACATTCAGGGATTCGATCAGCGCTTTCGCGCCGCCGTTCGCGCTCCAGAGTGCGAGGAGAATGGCGAAGACCGAGGCGAACGTCAGTGCGGCGTTCCCCGCTGAAATCAGCCGCATCGCCTGATCGCCCACGATCTGCACCGCGCCCATCGGCAGGATCATCGACAGGTCGTTCAGATGGGCAGCGATCATCGAAGGATCGGCGACCAGCCCGTAGATCGAGATGAAGGCAGTGATGGCGGGGAACACCGCGAGAAGCACAAAGAAGGCAACCCCGCCGGCCACCGAAAGCACGCGGTCGTTGCCGATTTCACGGTACGTGCGGCGGAGGATCTGCTTCCAGCCCCGCGCGGGAATGTCGGTCGGGGACGAGGCAAGAAGGCCGCCGTTTTCGGCCAGCGAAGCAAAGGCCGCGGCCGTTCCCGCAAGGGTTCCACCCAAGGCCCCGGCCAGGCGATGCGCCCCGGTCCTGGCCCCCCGGGCTGCCACATCGCGGTTCTGCCAAAGCGCAAATCCCGCCCCGATGCCCGCAATGGCCAGGGGCCAGAAGGGTAGTCGCCTGCGTGCCATCGGTGCCTCCGTGTCCTTGTGCAGCAGGTCAAGCATGATCCGGGGGCCGCGGTTCCCGATGCCGGTGCCCGCGCGGGGGAAAAGCGAAAACCGCGCCGGTTGCCCGGCGCGGTTTCCCGAAAGCGTGGTGCGCTTGGCGCGGAGGATTACTCCTCGTCGCCGGCGGCGCTGCCCATGTCGTCGAACAGTTCGGCGATCTCGAATTCCGCAGCGGCTTCGGCTTCGGCGGCCAGTTCCTGGATGGACTTGCCCGAGGCCTGCAGCTCGGCTTCCTCGACCGAACGGGCGACGTTCATGGTGATGGTCGCGGTCACTTCCGGGTGCAGCACGACAGAGACGTCATGCAGGCCCAGTTCCTTGATCGGTTCGATCAGGACGACCTGCTTGCGGTCGACCGAGAAGCCCGCTTCGGTTGCGGCTTCGGCGGCGTCACGCGGCGTGACCGAACCGTAAAGCGCGCCCGAGTCGGAGGCCGAGCGGATCACGATGAACTTCTGGCCGTTCAGTTTTTCGGCCAGCGCCTCGGCTTCCTTGCGGGTTTCGAGGTTGCGGGCTTCCAACTGGGCCTTCTGGTTCTCGAAGGACTTGATGTTGGCTTCCGACGCACGAAGCGCCTTGCCCTGGGGCAGAAGGAAGTTCCGGGCGTAGCCGTCCTTGACCTTCACGACTTCGCCCATCTGGCCCAGTTTGGCCACGCGCTGAAGAAGAATGACTTGCATGTGCCTTGCTCCTTACTTCACGGCATAGGGCAGCAGGGCAAGGAAGCGGGCGCGCTTGATGGCCGCGGCCAGTTCGCGCTGCTTCTTCGCCGAGACGGCGGTGATGCGGGCGGGGACGATCTTGCCGCGTTCAGAGATGTAACGCTGCAGCAGACGGACGTCCTTGTAGTCGATTTTCGGCGCATTGTCCCCCGAGAAGGGGCAGACCTTGCGGCGGCGGAAGAAGGGTTTGTTCGCCATTTCAAAGGCTCCTGTATCTCGGACGATGGATCAACGACGCTCGAACGAACGCTCGCGGCGCTCGCCGTCACGGCGCTCGGGGCGGTCGCCGTCGCGGCGTTCGCCACGCTCGGGACGGTCGCCACGATCACCGCGCTCGCGCTCGTCGCGCTTTTGCATCTGGACCGAGGGGCCTTCCTCGTGGCTGTCGACGCGGATGGTCAGCACGCGCATCACGTCGTCGTGCAGCCGCGCCAGACGCTCCATCTCCTGCACGGCGGCCGAGGGGGCGTTGGTGCGGATGAAGGCGTAGTGGCCCTTGCGGTTCTTGTTGATCTTGTAGGCCATCGTCTTGACGCCCCAGTATTCGTGGTCGACGACCTTGCCGCCGTTGTCCGCGATCACCGTGGAGAAATGTTCGATCAGGCCCTCGGCCTGCGCGTTGGACAGATCCTGACGCGCGATCAGCACATGCTCGTACAGCGGCATGTAAGCTCCTTTGTCGTATCGGATGCGCTTCATAGGCGGGTGATCCGTTCCGCGCCCCGCCACGAGAGGCTGCATCGGTTGCACAGATGCGGAAGGAATGGGGCCTTATACACGTCCGCGGGCCAAGTGCAAGCCTTCGGGTGGGGGCCCCGGGGGCCAGGGAAAGGCGGCCAGTGTTCGGGAGCGAACAGAAGATGTTCGCGGGTGCCGAATTGCCCTGCCGCGCCGCAGCGTGAATGGTGCGCCCATTCCAACCGGGCCCTGACCGGCCCCTGCAATGCACCGGAGACTACCGATGATCCGTATCGCCCCGCTGGCCCTTGCCGCCGCCCTGATCGCCGCGCCCGCCCTGGCCGCGTCCGAGAAATACACGCTGGACCCCAGCCACAGCCAGATCCTGTTCAGCTACAACCACCTTGGCTTCTCGACCACCTGGAGCATGTTCTCGGGCTTCAACGGCGAGATCCAGTTCGACCAGGAAAAACCCGCCGAATCGTCGGTTCAGGTGTCCTTCCCGGTCAAGACCATGATGACCGGCTGGCAGGCGCGGTTCGACCACTTCATGACCAAGGACTTCTTCGACGCCACCGAGGATGAGCAGGTCAGCTTCAAGTCGACCGCGATCGAAGTGACCGGCGAGAAGACCGCCAAGATCACCGGCGACCTGACCCTGAACGGCGTGACGAAGCCGGTCGTTCTGGACGCGGCGCTGACCCAGTCGGGCGAACACCCGATGGAGAAGAAGCCGTGGGCCGGCTTCACCGGCAAGACCCAGATCAAGCGCAGCGATTTCGGCCTGGGCCAGTTCGCCCCCTACATCTCGGACGAAGTCGATGTCCAGATCTCGATCGAGGCGATGAAGGCCCAGTAATCGGCGCCTTTCGCGCAAGAACAGAAGGCCGTCGGGTTCGTCCCGGCGGCCTTTTTACGTTTGGCGCCCCTTCTGGGCGGTCGCGTCGGTCGGAGGGGAATGCTGAGTATGTGTGCAAAGAAGAAAGGAGGCCGGGGCGCTTCATGTCGGTGACACGGAACGGCGGCATCGTGGCGGCCTTGGGTGTCAGGGGGGAGTGATGGTGCAGGGGGAACGGTTGCTGATCATCGGCAACAGCGGCAGCGGCAAGACATGGTTGTCGAACCAGGTCGAACGGCGGGCCGGGTTGCGGGCCATACATCTGGACGATCTTCACTGGCAGCCGGGTCGATACGGCCTGCGCCGCGACGAAGCCGATGTCTTGCGCGACGTCGCGGCGGCGGCGGCGGCCGACGACTGGGTGATCGAGGGTGTCTACGGCTGGCTGGCGACAGCCGCGTTGCCCAGGGCGACGATGCTGGTGTGGCTGGACCTGCCCGAGCAGGACTGCATCGCGAATGTCCGGGCGCGGGGACGGCAGGGCGGGGACACCGAGGCGGGCCATGCCGCACTTCTGGACTGGGTGGCCGGATACTGGCAGCGGACGACATCCAGCAGTCACGCGGGGCATCAGTCGATCTACGCGGCCTTTGCCGGGGCGAAGGCGCGTCTGAAGCATCGTCGGGACGTCACGCTGTTTCTGGAGCGGTTCGGACGACCGGTTGATCCCGCCGCGACAGGTGCGGAGTGAGGGTCTTGCGCGCCCCGGGATCCGTCGAAGCGACATGGCCTGGTCCCGGCCAGCAGATTTCGGACGCAACAAGCGCATGCCTGTCATCGGTTTGGGTGGTCGGTGCGGAATGGACACGGGACGCAGCAAGCAGACGAATGCCAGAGCGGCGGTTCAGGCTGGCGGACAAACCAGGGCACATGGTCGAAAGCCCAAGGTCGTCATTCAATCCGTCCAGGATCTGATGCCAAAGATCAGGGTTCCGCTCGCGTTCGAGAAATGTTCACGTCGAAGATCCATTTGCGGATAACCAAAAGCCAAGAAGGCCGCCCGCAGGGGCGGCCTTGAATGCGCGGGGAATCAGCCGCGTTGCGCAGTCAGGTTGACCGTGACGGTGACGGCAAAGCCAACGCTGCTTTCGTCCTTGTAGCTGGCACCCATGCCGAAATCGCGGCGGTCAAGCGTTGCCGTGCCGGTCATCTTTGCCGTGTCGCCTTGCAGTTCGAGTGTAAAGGGCAGTTCGACCGGTACCGTCGCGCCGCGAAGGGTGAGCGTGCCTTTGGCGAGGTAGTCCTTGCCCCCGGCGCCCGGAAGGATCGTTGCCTCGAACACCGCCTCGGGGTGGGTGGTGGTGTCAAAGAAATCGACGCCCTTGGCCTGATCGGTCACAGACCCGAGGGTGAGGCTGGAGGTGTCGATCCGCACGCGGACCTTGCCATGTTCGCCCCTGTCGGGGGTTTCGGCGAAGTCGATCGCGGCTGTCCAGGCGCCGAAGGCGCCGTCCACCCGGGTGCCCATCTGCTGCACGGCGAAGCCCAGGCTGCCTTCGGTCACGGTCCAGGGATGGGCGCTTGCGGTCGCGCTTTCGGCCGGGGCCGAGGCGGGCGCGGTGGGTGCGGTGGGTGCGGCGGTCTGGAGGGCTTCGGCCTCGGTCCGGGCGAGCGTCAGGGCCAGAACCGTTCCGGCGGCGTAGAGCGCCAGTGCAGCGGCGGCGGGCCAGACCGGGGTGCGGCGCCGGGGGGCAGCGGCCTCGGTGCCGCGCAGCATCCGCGACAAGGTGCCGTCGCGGTCGATGATCGCGTGCTTGAGCGCACCCGCAATGTGGAGGAGCACCGAGGCGATCAGCACCTTTCCGAAGATGTCATGCGCCCAGGTGGCGGCCAGGGCTACCGTTTCGGATTTCGGCACGAAGGGCAGTCCCTGGCCAAAGGGCCAGAGGATCGGGGCGAAGCCCGACACGGCGGCGTGGTGGATCCAGCCCGACAGCGGCACCGCCAGCATCGAGAGGTAAAGAAGCCAGTGGATGACCTCGGCGAGCCGGTTTTCCAGCACCCGTTCGGGATGAAGGGGCGTCGGGCGGGGCTGCGTGAAGGCCCAGAGGATGCGGATGAGCGCCACGACGAAGGCCGCGATGCCGATGGTCTTGTGAAGCGAGAAAAGCTGCGCCTTGCGCGCCAGGGCCTCGCCGGTGTCGAAGGCCATGTCATTGGCGATCAGACCCAAGGCGATGGCCGAAAGGATCAGGAGCGCGGTCAGCCAGTGCAGGATGCGGGCGGCGGCGCCGAAGCGGGAGTCGGTGTTGGAATACGACATGGGGAGCCTCGAAGAACAGGGATGGCCGTCTTTTAGCAGGCCGGTGCCGGCGGGGTGAGGCACACCGCCGCACATGCATTGTGCAGGCGATGCACGTGCGGCATCGGGCATGGCCGAGCGGGCATTGTCGTTTCGCAACGATTGCGTGACGGCCCCGGGCGGGCTATTCGAAGATCCGAAGTGCGACCAGGACAGGAGCGAGCATGACCCGCGCATATGTTTTCCCCGGCCAGGGGGCCCAGACCATCGGCATGGGAAAGGCGCTGGCCGAGGCCTATCCGGCGGCGCGCGCGGTGTTTGACGAGGTGGACGCGGCCCTGGGCGAGAAGCTGTCGGCGCTGATCTGGGATGGCGAGATCGAGACCCTGACGCTGACGCAGAATGCCCAGCCGGCGCTGATGGCCACGTCGATCGCGGCGCTGCGGGCACTGGAAGCCGAGGGTCTGGGCCTGTCGGGCGCTACGTTCGTTGCGGGGCATTCGCTGGGGGAATATTCGGCGCTGTGCGCCGCGGGAAGCCTGTCGCTGGCGGATACGGCGCGGCTTTTGCGGCTGCGCGGGCAGGCGATGCAGGCCGCCGTTCCGGTGGGCGTGGGCGCGATGGCCGCGCTTCTGGGGCTGGACTTCGAAACGGCGACCGCCGTGGCCGCCGAGGCCGCCCAGGGCGAGGTGTGCCAGGCCGCGAACGACAATGATCCGGCGCAGGTCGTGGTGTCGGGCCACAAGGCGGCCGTGGAACGCGCTGTCGAGATTGCCAAGAGCCGGGGCGCCAAGCGCGCGATCCTTTTGCCGGTGTCCGCGCCCTTCCACTGCGCGCTGATGCAGCCCGCGGCCGAGGCGATGGCGAATGCGCTGGCAGGCATCGCTATTGCAGCACCCTCGGTGCCCGTGGTGGCCAACGTCCGCGCGGCGGCTGTTGCTGACCCGGAAACGATCCGCCGGCTTCTCGTCGAACAGGTGACGGGATCGGTCCGGTGGCGCGAAAGCGTTCAGTGGATGGTGGCCCAGGGGGTGACCGAATTCTGGGAAGTGGGTGCGGGCAAGGCGCTGTCAGGGATGATCCGGCGCATCGCCAAGGAGGCCGAATGCAAGGCCGTCGGCACGCCCGAGGATATTGCGGCCCTGAAGGGCTGAGGCGACGCGGGGCCGGGTGCCCCGGTGCCGCAGGAAGTTGGGGGAATACGGAAATGGATGGCAGCGGATGTTCGATCTGACAGGAAAATGCGCCCTTGTGACGGGCGCCTCGGGCGGAATCGGCGGCGCGGCGGCGCGGGCGCTTCATGCGGCGGGGGCCACGGTGGCGATCAGCGGCACGCGCGAGGCGCCCTTGCAGGCGCTGGCGGCCGAACTGCGCGACCGGGTGCATGTCCTGCCCTGCGACCTGTCGCAGGCCGAAGCCGTTGAAGCCCTGCCCAAGCGCGCCGCCGAGGCGATGGGGCAGGTGGATATCCTGGTCAACAACGCCGGGATCACCCGCGACCAGCTGATGATGCGGATGTCGGATGACGACTGGCTTCAGGTGATCGAGGTCAACCTGAATTCGGTCTTCCGG
Organism: Rhodobacteraceae bacterium QY30; assembly: GCA_002356635.1. Lineage (GTDB taxonomy): Bacteria > Pseudomonadota > Alphaproteobacteria > Rhodobacterales > Rhodobacteraceae > QY30. The sequence goes on along the minus strand of CP023454.1, from coordinate 1,928,488 downwards.
CTGTCCCGCGGCGTGTTGCGCGGCATGATGAAGGCGCGCTGGGGACGGATCATCAACATCACCTCGGTGGTGGCGCAGGCCGGCAATCCGGGCCAGGCGAACTATGCCGCCGCGAAGGCAGGCGTCGCGGGGATGAGCCGGTCGCTGGCGCAGGAGGTGGCCAGCCGCGGGGTGACGGTGAACTGCGTTGCTCCGGGCCTGATCGAGACGGCGATGACGGACAAGCTGAACGACGAACAGCGCGGCAAGATCCTGGCGGGCGTGCCCGCCGGCCGGATGGGCGCCCCCGAGGAAGTGGCGGCGGCGGTGGTCTTTCTGGCCAGCGTCGAAGCGGCCTACATCACCGGCGCGACCCTGGACGTGAACGGCGGCGGCGACATGCTGTGACCCGCCACGCCCCGCGCCCGGGCGGGCGGCGGGGCGGCGTTGCCAAACTGCTTGCCTTGCGCCTAGGCTGTGTTATTAGCGGCGATGACCGGCCGGTCCGGCGTGACCCCGCCTCGACGTCCTGATCGCAAGTGCGGCGGCCCGGTTGCAAAACAACAGGCGGGATCCGTCCCGCAACAAAGAGGAACGGACATGAGCGATATTGCTGATCGCGTGCGGAAGATCGTGGTGGAGCACCTGGGTGTGGAAGCCGACAAGGTGACGGAGCAGGCTTCGTTCATCGACGATCTGGGGGCGGACAGCCTCGACACCGTGGAACTGGTCATGGCCTTCGAAGAAGAATTCGGGATCGAGATCCCCGATGATGCGGCCGAAACCATCCAGACCTTCGGCGATGCGGTGAAATTCATCACCGAAGCCGTCTGATCGGATCGCAATGCGGACACGGAGCGGCACCCTGCGGGGTGCCGTTTTCGTTTCGGGGTTCGGCGATCGGCAGAGGAACCTTGCGTCGGGTGCTGCGTTGGAAGGGCAGATCCAGTGACATCCGACGAGGGGCCGAGCATGCCGATCAAGGGGCTTGAAGACAACACCATCCGCAGCAGCATCAGTGCGTTGAACGCGCGTCTGGCGGACACCATCACCTTTCGTCTGGCGCTGAAACAGGCTCACTGGAACGTCAAGGGTCCGAATTTCATCGCCGTGCATGAATTGCTGGACCAGGTGGCCGAACGCGTGGCCCTCCACGAGGATACCATGGCCGAGCAGGTCCAGACGCTGGGCGGGCAGGCCATCGGCACGGCCGAGGCAATTGTCAAGGCGACGGGCATGAAGCCCTATCCCACCGACCTTGTGCAGTCCGACGACCATATCCGGGCCATTTGCGCGCGGATGGCGGACCTGGGCGAGAAGGTCCGCGATTCCATCGACGAGGCGACCGAGGCCGGTGATGACGCGACTGCGGACATCTTCACCGACTATTCGCGCCAGCTGGACAAGGACCTGTGGTTCCTGGAAAGCCATCTTGGAGAAGCGCCGAAGTTCGCGTAACGCGAACGAAGGTGGCCCGCCGCGCCCGCCGTGGCGCCAGGGCATGAGCGCGCCCGTTCGCCCCCGTGGTGGACGGGCGCGCGGCTGCTTGCCGAAGGCCGTGCGGGGGAGGGCGGTGCCATCCCTTTGCGTTGCAGAGCCGCGGGGCGCTGTGTATCAGGGGCCAAGGGCTTAGCAATTCATGAGGCAAGAATGCGTCGGGTCGTCATCACCGGACTGGGCATGGTCACCCCCCTGGCCTGCGGCGTCGAGGAAACCTGGAGCCGCCTCCTGGCCGGGCAATCGGGCGCGGGGGCGATCACGCGGTTCGATACCTCGAACGTGGCGACGACCTATGCCTGCGAAGTGCCGCGCGGGGATGGCACCGACGGCACCTTCAATCCCGACGACTGGATGGAGCCGAAGGAGCAACGTAAAGTCGATGAATTCATCCTTTACGGCATGGCGGCGGCGGTTCAGGCGGTGCGTGATGCGGGCTGGGACAACCCCTCCGAGGCGGAAAAGCTGCGCACCGGCGTGATGATCGGATCGGGGATTGGCGGCTTGCAGTCCATCGCCGAAACCGCCGTGCTGATCAAGGATCGGGGCCCGAAACGGGTATCGCCCTTCTTCATTCCGGGCGCGCTGATCAACCTGATTTCAGGCCAGGTCTCGATCCGTTTCGGCTTCAAGGGACCGAACCATTCGGTGGTGACGGCCTGTTCGACGGGCGCCCATGCCATCGGCGATGCGGCGCGGCTGATTCAGTGGGGCGATGCGGATGTGATGATCGCGGGCGGGGCGGAAAGCCCGATCTGCGAGATCGGCATCGCGGGCTTCAATGCCTGCAAGGCACTGTCGACGAAGCGCGCCGATGAGCCGGAAAAGGCCAGCCGCCCCTATGACGCGGACCGCGACGGGTTCGTCATGGGCGAAGGGGCCGGGATTGTGGTGCTGGAGGAATACGAACACGCCAAGGCCCGCGGCGCGAAGATCTATGCCGAGGTACTGGGCTATGGCCTGTCGGGCGATGCATATCACATTACCGCCCCGTCCGAGGATGGCGATGGTGGCTACCGCAGCATGAAGGCTGCGCTGGCGCGGGCCGGACTGAAGCCTGAACAGATCGACTACATCAACGCGCATGGCACCTCGACCATGGCCGATACGATCGAGTTGGGCGCGGTGGAACGGCTGATGGGCGATGCGGCAGAGCTGGCGACGATGTCGTCCACCAAGTCCTCCATCGGGCATCTGCTGGGGGCCGCGGGGGCGGTCGAGGCGATCTTCTGCGTGCTGGCGATCCGCGACCAGATCGCGCCGCCGACCATCAACCTTGATACTCCGGCGGTCGCGTCGAAGCTTGACCTGGCGCCAAACGCGCCGCGGCGGCGGCGGATCGACGTGGCGCTGTCGAACAGCTTCGGCTTTGGCGGCACCAACGCAAGCCTGGTGCTGGGCAAGGTGCAGGGGTGATGTGGCGCAACATCGCCTCGAACTTCCTGACGCTGGCCATTGTCGCGCTGGTGGCGGTGGTCGGGGCGATCGGCTGGGCCCGGCATGAGTTCAATGGTCCGGGTCCGCTGACGCAGGCCTATTGCGTGAAGGTCCGGCCCGGGTCGAACCTGTCGCGCGTCGCCAACGACCTGCGCGCGGCGGGGGCGATCCGCAACAGCTATGTCTTCAAGGTCGGCGCGGATTACGCGGGGAAAGCCAATGCATTGAAGGCGGGGTCGTTCCTGATCGCGCCGGGTTCCTCGATGCAGTCGATCGTGGAGACGGTGACGCAAGGAGGGCAGTCCACCTGCGGAACGGAAGTGGTCTATCGCATCGGCGTCACCGGAAATGACGTGGTGGTGCGCGAGATGGACGGCGCCACCAATGGTTTCGTCGAAGTGGCGAAGTTCGATCCGGCGAAAGATGCCGCGCCCGAAAGCTTCACGGCGCTGAAGGACGATGCCGATGTCCGCCGCCGGGTGCTGGTGGCCGAGGGTGTGACCAGTTGGCAGGTGGTCGAAGGGCTGAAGTCCGTTGATGTCTTGACCGGCAAGATCGATGCGGTTCCGGCCGAAGGCGCGTTGGCGCCCGACAGTTACGATGTCGAGAAGGACGCGGATCGTGGCGCGCTGATTGCGAAGATGCTGGCGGCGCAGGCCGATCGCCTGGCCACGGCCTGGGCGGGGCGTGAGGAGGGTCTGCCCTACAAGACGCCCGAGGAGGCGCTGGTCATGGCTTCGATCATCGAGAAGGAAACCGGCGTACCCGAGGAGCGCGGCCGGGTGGCCAGCATTTTCGTCAACCGGCTGGAAAAGGGCATGAAGCTGCAAACCGACCCGGCGGTGATCTATGGCATCACCAAGGGCCAGGGTGTGCTGGGCCGCGGGTTGCGGCAGAGCGAGCTTCGAAAAGCGACGCCCTACAACACCTATGTCATCGAGGCGCTGCCACCGACGCCGATCGCCAATCCGGGTGTGGCGAGCATCGAGGCGGCGCTGCACCCGGAAAAGACCGATTATCTGTATTTCGTGGCCGATGGCACAGGCGGCCATGCCTTTGCCGCGACGCTGGAGGAGCACAACCAGAACGTTGCAGCCTGGCGCAAGATCGAGGCACAGCGCGGCGAAGCCAACCAGGGTGGAACGCAGGACGGGGGTTAACAAATCCTTGCGACTCCGTTCGCAAGTGCTTGAATTTTCAGGATTTTCTTGACTTGAGCGCCCGCCTTGGGCTATCGCTTTCGTCATGCTGGGACAGATGGGCAAGCGGCACCGGGAAACCGGGAGCCGCTTTTCCTTTGTCCGCTCGTGCCGGAGGGGGAAAAGCATGAGAGGCGGGCAGAAGCGATATGGCAGATGGCTGTGGTGGGGTCGCGGATCGGTTCGAAGGTGAGGGTGCGGCAGGCGCCGCGAGCGCGGATGAGGATTTCCTGCCGCGGGTCGAGGGACTGTACCGGGACGTAGCGGAAGAGCTGTTCCGAGCGCTCGACGATCTGAAACTGGGCAAGACAGAAGTGCTGAAACCGCTGGTCGGGCAGGTCCGCGACCTGCGCGGGGTGATTCAGCTTGTGCTGGAGGAAAGGACGAAAGTTGCGAAACTCCGCAAACAGGACGACGGCGTCGTTTACCACTACGCGCTTGATTTTGAAGCCGCACGGGCTGAGATCGGGCGCCGCCTGGCTTGCCTGCGCGACGCAGGACCAGGTGGATGAGTTTCTGGGGGGCTTGAGCCAGGACGCGCTGATGTCGCTGCCGTGGCTGTTCGAGTTCTGGGCGCTGCCGCATCAGTTGCCGCCTGAGGGGGCCTGGAAAAGCTGGGTCATCATGGGCGGACGTGGGGCGGGCAAGACTCGTGCGGGCGCCGAATGGGTGCGCGCGCAGGTGGAAGGCGCGCGGCCGCTGGATCCGGGCGCGGCGCGGCGTGTGGCGTTGGTGACGTTCCCGATGCTGCCCGATGCCCGTGTCGGCGCGAAATCCGACGCCCGTGAGGCCGCGGGGCTGATGCGCGAAATCGTTGCCGCCTTTGATGCGGCCAGCGCGGCGCTGACCGGCGGCTGAACGATCCGGCAGGCGCCGGGACTACAGGTGAAAGGACTGGGAAATGGTGAAAACCGAGGCGAAGGCCTTGGCCGGGGAAGGTGCGTTTGCCTTCCCGGCAAGCGAGGTGAAGACCGCGCTGAACGGGTTCCTGACGGCGTTCAGAGGCTTTCAGGACGAGACGACATTGAAGCTCAAACAACAGGAAGAGCGACTGACCATGCTTGATCGCAAGATGAACCATGCCGGGCGTCCGGCGCTGGCGGCGACGGCCGATCTGGACGTGCCGCACAAGAAAGCCTTCGCCGCCTATCTGCGGTCGGGCGACGATGACGGCCTGCGCGGCCTTCTGCTGGAAGGCAAGGGCCTGAACACCCAGGTGAATGCCGAGGGCGGTTTCCTTGTCGACCCGCAGACCTCGGAGCGGATCCGTGGCGTGCTGCGGTCGACCGCGTCGATCCGCGCCATCGCCAATGTGGTGAGCGTCGAGGCGACGTCGTTCGACGTGCTGGTTGACCATACCGAGCTGGGTTCGGGCTGGGCTACGGAAACCGGCAGCCTGACCGAGACGGGTTCGCCGCAGATCGACCGCATCGCGATCCCGCTGCATGAACTGGCCGCGATGCCGAAGGCCAGCCAGCGCCTGCTGGACGACAGCGCCTTCGACATCGAGGGCTGGCTGGCGGAACGGATTGCCGACCGCTTCTCGCGCGCCGAGGGACAGGCTTTCGTTTCGGGTGATGGCGTCGACAAGCCCAAGGGATTCCTTGCGCATACGAAGGTGGCCAACGCGTCGTGGGCCTGGGGTAGCCTTGGCTATGTGGTGACGGGCAATGCCGGCGATTTCGCCACGACGAACGCCAGCGATGCCATTGTCGATCTGGTCTATGCGCTGAACGCCGAATACCGCGCCAACGCGACCTTCGTGATGAATTCGAAGACGGCGGGCGCGGTCCGCAAGATGAAGGATGCGGATGGCCGCTTCCTGTGGGCCGATGGCCTGCAGGCCGGTGAGCCTGCGCGCCTGATGGGCTATCCGGTCCTGGTGTCCGAAGACATGCCGGACATCGCGGCCAGCGCCTATGCCATCGCGTTTGGCGATTTCAAGAACGGCTACACCGTCGCCGAACGCCCCGACATGCGGGTGCTGCGCGATCCGTTCTCGGCCAAGCCGCATGTGCTGTTCTACGCGTCGAAGCGCGTCGGCGGCGATGTGAGCGATTTCGCGGCGATCAAGCTGCTGAAATTCGCCGTGTCGTGATGCCGAACGGGGGCCGGGTGACCGGCCCCTGATCCGGGCGCGGGCCGGGGCTGCCCCGTTTCCCGCAGCTGTCTCCTCCGTCCGAGCGATGCGGGGTGACCGGTCCGCGCCCACCCCATGCCCGGGGCCAAAACAGGGACAATCCTATCTGGGAGTTGATGATGAACCTGAGCGAGTTGTCGCCCGTGCCGCAGGCCGAATTGCCGGTCGCCCAATTGAAGGAGCATCTGCGCCTGGGCACCGGCTTTGCCGACGAGGCGGTGCAGGACGGTCTGCTGGCCGGAGACCTGCGGGCCGCCCTGGCGGCGATCGAGGGGCGGACGGCGAAGGCGCTGATCGCGCGGGACTTCCTGCTGGAGCTGGGCGGTTGTCCAGGCCTCGGGCGGCGGGCGGCCCGTCAACATCGTGATGAACGTCACCACGCCGGATGTGCAGGGATTCGCCCGCAGCCAGACCCAGATCGCGGCACAGATGTCCCGCGCGCTGGCGCGTGGCGAGCGGAACCGGTGAGCGGAGGGGAGGCAGGAATGGCTTTTCACGAAGTTCGATTTCCCGCGGGCCTGAGTTTCGGCTCGGTTGGGGGGCCGGAGCGGCGGACGGAGGGCCGTGAGGTGGTCTTGTGGCAGTCGCTGGGTGCCGTGCCTTCGAGCGGGGATCTGGTGCGGCTGGAGGCCGGCTGTGACAGGCGGCTGGAGACCTGTCGCGTGAAGTTCGACAATATCCTGAATTTCCGTGGATTCCCCGACATCCCGGGCGATGACTGGAGCATGACCTATCCCGGCGGGACCGAGCCGATGGACGGCGGGAGCCGTCGGACATGAGCGATCCAGAAGTCATTGTCGAGATTGCGCGGCGCTGGATCGGCACATCCTATGTCCATCAGGCCGCGACGCAGGGGGCGGGGACGGATTGCCTTGGCCTGATCCGGGGCGTGTGGCGCGAACTGCACGGGGCCGAGCCCGAGGCGGTTCCGGCCTATTCGCCCGACTGGTCCGAGCCGCAGGGCGAGGAGCGGCTATGGGAAGCGGCGCTGCGGCACCTGCGGCCCGTCGGAGACCCGGAAACGCGGCCCGGAACGGTGCTTTTGTTCCGGATGCGGGCCGGATCGGTCGCCAAACATCTGGGCATCGCCTCGGAGCGCGGGGGACAGTCCTGCTTCATCCATGCCTATTCGGGCCACGGGGTCATCGAAAGCCCCCTGTCCGGGCCCTGGCGAAGGCGCGTCGTGGCGCGCTTTGCCTTTCCCTGAGAATTTCCGAGAGGAGTGCCGTGAATGGCGACGATTTTGCTGGCGGCGGCCGGGGCGGCGGCCGGGGCCGGATTTGGCGGCACGGTCCTTGGCCTGTCGGGGGCGGTGATCGGCCGTGCGGTCGGCGCGACCCTGGGCCGGGTGATCGACCAGCGCCTGATGGGCGGTGGATCGCGTGTCATCGAGACGGGCCGGGTGGACCGGTTGCGGCTGACGGGTGCTTCGGAAGGGGCCCCGGTGGGGATCCTTTGGGGGCGGATGCGGGTGGCGGGTCAGGTGATCTGGGCCACCCGCTTTCGACAAACCGTCGCGACCGGTGGTGGCGGCAAGGGGATGCCGAAGCCCAAGACGCGCAGCTATGCCTATTCTGTCAGCCTGGCCATTGCCTTGTGCGAGGGGCGGATCGCACGGGTTGGCCGGGTGTGGGCGGATGGGGTCGAGATCGCGGCATCCAGCCTGAACATGCGCGTCTACGACGGATCCGAGGATCAGTTGCCCGACCCGAAGATGGAGGCGGTGGAGGGCGTGGGCCGGGTGCCGGCCTATCGCGGCATCGCCTATGTCGTGCTTGAGGATCTGGAGCTGACGCCGTTCGGGAACCGTGTCCCGCAGTTCAGTTTCGAGGTCGTCCGGCGGGCGCAGGGCACGGCCGTCGAGCACCTGCCCGAGATCGGACGCGACCTGAAGGGGGTGTCGCTGATCCCCGGCACGGGCGAATTCGCGCTGGCGACAACTCCTGTCCATCTGGACATGGGCTTGGGCGTGCGGCGGTCGATCAACATCAACAGCCCGGCCGGCGGCACCGACCTGACCGCCTCGCTGACCGCGCTGCGGGAGGAGTTGCCGTCCTGCGCGTCGGTTTCGCTGGTGGTGTCGTGGTTCGGGGGGGATCTGCGGGCAGGGCTTTGCCAGATCGAGCCGAAGGTCGAGGACCGGGCGGCGCAGTCCAGCCTTGCCTGGCGCGCCGGCGGGATCGGTCGCGTCGAAGCGGCCGAGGTCGCAAGGGTGGCGGGCCGGTCCATCTATGGCGGGACGCCCGCCGATGACTCGGTGATCGAGGCGATCCGCGCCCTGCGATCGGGTGGGCAGGAGGCGGTGTTCTACCCCTTCATCCTGATGGACCAGCTTTCGGGCAATGGGCTTCCCGATCCCTGGAGCGATGCAGTCGATCAGCCCGCGCTGCCCTGGCGGGGCCGGATCACCACCCAGGTCGCCCCGGGCCGCCCGGGCAGCCCCGACCGGACCGTGGCCGCCGAGGCGGAGGTTGCGGCGTTTTTCGGTCAGGCAGGGCCGGACGACTTCGTGGTCAGCGGCGAGACCTTGGAGTACACCGGTCCTGAGGAATGGTCCTATCGGCGGTTCATCCTGCACTATGCCCACCTTTGTGCCGCTGCGGGTGGAGTTGCCGCCTTCTGCATCGGATCGGAGCTTCGCGGCCTGACTCAGGTCCGCGGTTCGGGCGACAGCTATCCCGCCGTCGCGCAACTGCGGGCCCTGGCCGCGGATGTGCGCGCGATCCTTGGCCCAGAGGTCCGCATTGGCTATGCGGCGGACTGGTCGGAATATCGGGGCCATGACGTCGGCGGAGGTGATTTCCATTTCCACCTCGATCCGCTTTGGGCGGACCATAATGTCGATTTCATCGGCATCGATAATTACCTGCCGCTTTCGGACTGGCGCGACGGCGAGGATCACCTGGATGCCCAAGCCGCCCGGACGATCTATGACCTTGACTACCTGAAGGGCAACATCGAGGGCGGCGAGGGGTTTGACTGGTTCTACGCCAGTCCCGAGCACCGGGCGGCGCAGATCCGCACGCCGATCACGGACGGCGCCTTTGGCGAACCCTGGATCTGGCGCGCGAAGGACATCCGGTCCTGGTGGTCAAATCCGCACCGCGACCGTGTGGGGGGCGTCCAGCAGCCGCCGACGGCCTGGGTGCCCAGGTCAAAGCCGATCTGGTTCACGGAATTCGGATGTGCCGCCATCGACAAGGGCACGAATGAGCCAAACAAGTTCCTGGATGCCAAATCCTCGGAATCGTCCTTGCCTTACGGTTCGGACGGCCGCCGGGATGACCTGATGCAGATGCAGTATTTGCGCGCGATGCTGAGCTATTGGTCTGATCCCGGCACCATCCAGTTTCGGACGTTTATGGTGCACCGATGGTGGACCTGGGGCGGTCGCACGCCTGGGCCTGGGATGCCCGTCCCTATCCCTGGTTCCCGAACAACGCTGCCTTGTGGTCGGATGGGGGAAATTACGCCCGGGGCCATTGGCTGAACGGGCGTGTGACGGGGCAGCCCCTGGCCTCGGTCGTCGCTGAAATCTGTGCGCGGGCTGGACTGACGGAGGTGGATGTCTCGGGCCTGTTCGGGGTGGTGCGCGGTTATGGTGTGACCGATGTCGGTCCGGCGCGCGCGGCGTTGCAGCCGTTGATGCTGGCTTATGGCTTTGACGCCACCGAGCGGCAGGGGACCATCGTCTTCCGTATGCGGGACGCCAGGGCGGACCATGATCTGGGCGCCTCAGACCTGGCCGAGGCCGATGGCGGTGACGGCCAGCCCGAGATGCAGCGCGCGGCCGAAGCCGAGATGGCGGGGAGGGTGCGCCTGACCTACATCGAGGCTGAGGGCGATTATGAAAGCCGCGCGGTCGAGGCGATCTTTCCCGACGAGGAAACGCACGCGGTGTCGCAGTCCGAGGTGCCGCTGGCCCTGACCCGCGCCGAAGGGCAGCGGATTGCCGAGCGGTGGCTGAGCGAAGCGCGGATTGCGCGTGATGCGATCACGCTCACGGTGCCGCCCTCGCGCGGGCATCTCCAGCCGGGGGAAGTGTTCCGGTATCGGGGGGCAAGCTATCGCATCGACCGGGTCGAGCGTGCGGGTGTCATCTCCCTGGAGGGTGTGCGTGTCGAGCCGGGCGTCTATCAGGGCGCAGAGGAGGCAGACGAGGCCGCAGGGGCCCGGGCCTTCCTGGCGCCGGTTCCGGTGCTGCCGCTGTTCCTGGACCTGCCGCTTCTGACCGGGGATGAGGTTCCGCACGCCCCTTATCTGGCGGTTGCAGCCGATCCCTGGCCGGGCGGCGTCAGCCTTTGGTCCTCGAATGTGGATGCCGACTATGCCTTCGACACCGACATTCCTCGCCCGGCGATCATCGGGCAGACCCTGACGGCGCTGCCCCGGGCCCGACCGGGACTTCCGGATCGCGGAGCACCGCTGCGGGTGCGGATCGGCGCCGGGGCGCTGAGCAGCGTGACGCCCGAACAGCTTGCCGGCGGTGCGAATCTGCTTGCCATCGGGGACGGGACAGCCGGGAACTGGGAGATCCTGCAATTCGGCACCGCGATGCTGGTTGCGCCGGGTGTCTATGACCTGGGGGAACGGCTGCGGGGCCAGGCAGGGACGGATGCGCTGATGCCTGCCGTCTGGCCGGCGGGAAGCCTGATCGTGCGGCTGGACGGGGCGCCGGTCCAGATCGGGTTGCAGAGCAGCCAGCGCAACCTGGCGCGGCACTACCGGGTCGGACCGGCGGCGCGGGGATACGACGATCCGTCCTACGAGCATCGGCTGGAAGCCTTTGCCGGGATCGGGTTGCGCCCGCTGTCGCCCTGCCATGTCCGGGCGCAGGCGGTGGGCGGGGATATGGCCCTGCGCTGGATCCGGCGGACCCGGATCGGAGGCGATGACTGGACGGGCCTGGACGCGCCGCTGGGCGAGGCTTTCGAAGCCTATGTCGTCCGGGTGACGCAAGGAGGGCAGATTCACCGCGAAACCGTCGTCACCGCCCCTTCCTGGACCTACTCGGCCGTCGACCGGGCCGCGGATGGTCTGTCGCTTCCCTTTGAAATCCATGTCGCCCAGTTGTCCGACAGTTTCGGGCCTGGCCCTTTTGCAAGGATCGTGATCGATGAGTGAGACCGCGCAGCTTGGCCTGCCACTTCTGCAACCGGCGCAGGCCCAGAAACATGTCACCGTGAACGAGGCGATGGCGCGGCTGGACGGTCTGGTCCAGCTGGTGCTGCAATCCGTGACCCGCTCGACGCCTCCATTGACCGCGACCGAAGGGCAGGCCTGGGGAGTTCCGGCGGGGGCCATCAACGAATGGGCCGGGCAGGCGGGGCGCGTGGCCATCGGGGTAAATGGGGGCTGGACCTTCGTGCAACCCAAGGCCGGCTGGCGTGCGCATGTCCTGGACCGGGGGGAACATGCGCTTCATGATGGCAGTGCCTGGATGCTGGGCCACCTGACCCTTGCCCCCTCGGGGGCCGGAGTCCGGATCCGCGTGGTCGAGGTCGATCACCTGGTCGGCGCGGGTCCCCTGTCGACGACCGGCGCCGTCATCCCTTCGCATGCTCTGGTCCTGGGCGTTACGGCGCGCGTCATCGGCGACATGACCGGGACATTGACAAGCTGGTCGTTGGGCAACCCGGGAGCCACGGGGCGGTTCGGCAGCGGGCTTGGCGTGTCGGCGGGGTCCTACGCGCGGGGGCTTCTCTCATCGCCCATGGCCTTCTATACGCCGACCGCGCTGGAACTGGTGGCCCAAGGCGGCGATTTTGCAGGGGGAACGGTCCGCATGGCGGTTCATTACCTTGACCTGACGCTCCCCACGGGCTGAGGCGTGCATGCGCGCCATCACATCCGGGGATATCGGCATGCTGGCGCGCCATCTCGCGCGGTTCCGGCCCGAGGAGCGACAGGCCGTGGCGCTTCGGCTGCTGGATCGCGCCCATGCGGCCGACCGGTTCCGCAGGCGCATGGGGCGGGCACACCGTCTTTGGGGGGATGGCAGCTTGGCCGCTGCCCTTCCCCCGGCCGAAATAGCGCGGGCTCGCCCCGTCATCATGGACCGGCAGCATCTGGAGGCCATGCACGACGCACTGCGCGCGATCCTGTGCTGGAAGGACAGATCTGCGTCGAGGCAGGGTTTTCCCTGACCGGGATTGAGACTATCTTGGATCAGACACTGGTCACGGGATGGGCAAGATGGCGAAACGTTCGGCGCAGACCTCGATTTCGGTCGCGGATCCGGTCTGGCAACATATCCGCGACGAGGCGCAGGCGGCGGTTCGCACCGAGCCGTTGCTGGGCGGTTTCTATCATTCGGGCCTTTTGCACCATGCGACGCTGGAAAAGGCACTGGCGTTCCGCTTCTCGATGAAACTGTCATCCTCCGAGATGAGCGAGCAGATCCTGCGCGAGATCGCCGACGAAGCCTATTCCGCCGACCCCGAGCTGGGGCAGGCGGCGCGGGCGGACATCGTCGCGGTCTTCGACCGCGACCCTGCCTGCCACCGGTTCCTCCAGCCGGTCCTGTTCTTCAAGGGCTTCCAGGCGATCCAGGCCTACCGCGTCGGGCATTGGCTCTGGAGGCAAGGACGGACGGACCTGGCCTATTACGTGCAAATGCGGGTGAGCGAGGTCTTTGGCGTCGATGTCCATCCGGGGGCTCGGATCGGGCGGGGAATCATGATCGACCACGCCCATTCCATCGTCATCGGGGAAACGGCGGTGGTTGGCGACAACGTTTCGATGCTGCATTCGGTAACGCTTGGGGGCACCGGTAAGGAAGACGGTGACCGCCATCCGAAGATCGGCAACGGCGTTCTGATCGGGGCGGGGGCAAAGGTTCTGGGGAACATCCGGGTAGGGGAACGTTCCCGCATTGCGGCGGGTTCGGTCGTTCTGAACGATGTGCCGCCCTGCACGACGGTGGCCGGTGTTCCGGCCCGCGTGGTGGGCGAGGCGGGCTGCGCGCAGCCGTCGCTGACGATGGATCAGCTACTGGACGAAGGCATCGCCTCGATTCTGTAAGGAAAAAGGCCGGGGTCGCCCCCGGCCTTTTGCATTTGATGGATCCCGTCAGGCCAGCATCGCCATCGGGTTTTCCAGGTTCTCGACGATGGCCTTCATGAGGTCTGCCCCCAGCGCCCCGTCGATGACCCGGTGATCGACCGAAAGCGTCATGGACATGACCGTAGCAATCCCGATCTGGTCGCCCGTGACGACAGGTTTGCGGACCCCGGCGCCCACTGCAAGGATGGCTCCGTGCGGCGGGTTGATGACGGCGTCGAAGTTCTCGATCCCCATCATCCCGAGGTTGGAGATCGCAAAACTGCCGCCCTGATATTCCTGCGGCGCCAGTTTGCGGGTCCGGGCGCGGGCAGCAAGATCCTTCATCTCGGACGACAGCGCCGACAGCGTTTTCTGTTCGGCATCCTTCAGGACCGGCGTGAAAAGCCCACCCTCGATCGCGACGGCCACCGCCACGTCTGACGCCTTCATCTTGAAGATCCGATCGCCCGCCCAGACGGCATTGGCATCCGGCACCGCCTGAAGCGCCAGGGCACAGGCCTTGATGATGAAGTCATTGACCGAAAGCTTCACACCCCGCGGTTCCAGTTGCTTGTTCAGCTGTTCGCGGAAGGCGAGCAGGTTGTCGAGCCGCACATCGCGCCGCAGATAGAAATGCGGGATGGTCTGCTTGGCTTCGGTCAGCCGGGCGGCGATGGTCTTGCGCATGCCGTCCAGCGGTATTTCCGTGTAATCGCGGCCTTCGTACATCCGGGCGACTGTTGCCGCCGAAGCCGAGGCCGGTTGTGCGGCCGGGGCGGCGCTGGGGGCGGGCGCTGTCGGCGCTGCCGCCTGCGGACTGGCGTTCGCGGCCATCACGTCGGCCTTCACGATGCGGCCTTGCGGACCGCTGCCGCGAAGGTTCGAAAGCTCGATGCCCCGCTCCGCCGCCAGACGGCGCGCAAGAGGAGAGGCCGCGACCCGGGCGCCGGGCTTCGCGGGTGCGGTTGCAGCAGGCGCCGCGGCTGCCGCGACGGGCGAGGGCGAAGGTGCCGCCAGCGGCTGCGCGGCAGGGGCGCTCGCAGCAGCGGCAGGAGCGGAGGCGGACGCGGCGACCGCAGGTGCCGCCGACACCGCCTCGCCGTCCTCGACCAGCACCGCGATGGGGGTGTTGACCTTCACCCCGGCTGTTCCTTCCGCCACGAGCAGCTTGCCCACCCGGCCCTCATCGACCGCCTCGAACTCCATCGTGGCCTTGTCGGTCTCGATCTCGGCGATGATCTGGCCCGAGCTGACGGTGTCACCCTCCTTGACCAGCCATTTCGCCAGCGTTCCTTCCTCCATCGTGGGGGAGAGGGCAGGCATGAGAATTTCGATTGCCATCTGTCGTTCCCCTTACCGGTAGGTAACTTTCTTGACTGCCGCCACCACCTCGTCCGAGGTGATCAGCGCCAGGCGTTCAAGGTTCGCCGCATAGGGCATCGGCACGTCCTTGCCGGTGCAGTTGATGACCGGCGCATCCAGATCATCGAAAGCCTGTTCCATCAGCACCGCCGATATGTGGTTGCCGATCGAGCAGACCGGGAAACCTTCCTCGACCGTCACGCAGCGGTTGGTCTTCTTGACGCTCTGGATCACGGTGGCCGTGTCCATCGGGCGAAGGGTGCGCAGGTCGATGACCTCGGCGCTGATGCCTTCGGCGGCCAGCTTGTCGGCGGCCTCAAGCGCGTGGACCATGCCGATCCCGAAGCTGACCAGCGTCACATCCGTCCCCTCGCGCCAGATCTTCGCCTTGCCGAAGGGCACGGTGAAATCGGGCAGGTCCGGCACCTCGAACGACTTGCCGTACAGGATCTCGTTTTCCAGGAAGATCACCGGGTTGTTGTCGCGGATCGCGGTCTTCAACAGGCCCTTGGCATCCGCGGCCGAATAGGGCTGTACCACCTTCAGGCCCGGAATCTGTGCATACCAGGCGGCATAGTCCTGGCTGTGCTGGGCGCCGACCCGCGCCGCAGCGCCGTTCGGGCCACGGAACACGATCGGGCAGCCCATCTGGCCGCCCGACATGTACAGCGTCTTGGCGGCCGAGTTGATGATCTGGTCGATGGCCTGCATGGCGAAGTTGAAGGTCATGAATTCGACAATCGGGCGCAGGCCGCCAAAAGCCGCGCCGACCGCGATCCCCGCAAAGCCGTGTTCGGTGATCGGCGTGTCGATGACGCGCTTGGCGCCGAACTGGTCCAGAAGGCCCTGGCTGATCTTGTAGGCGCCCTGGTATTCGCCGACCTCTTCGCCCATCAGGAAAACTTCGCCGTCGCGGGTCATCTCTTCGGCCATGGCTTCGCGCAATGCTTCGCGCACGGTCATGGTCTTCATCGCGGTGCCGGAGGGCCAGTCGGGCGAGGCAGCTGCGGCGGGGGCTGCGGGGGCAGGGGCAGGGGCCGCCGGTGCTGCCGGGGCAGATGTGGCGGCAGGGGCCGGAGTGGAGGGCGCAGGGGCCGCGGGTTGCGCCGTGGGCTTTGGCGCGGCGCTGTCGCCATCGCCCGCCATCGTGGCGATGGGCGTGTTCACCTTCACGCCCTCGGTGCCCTCGGCCACCAGGATCGCGCCGATGGTTCCTTCATCGACCGCCTCGAATTCCATCGTCGCCTTGTCGGTTTCGATTTCCGCGATGATCTGGCCGGACTTGACGGTATCGCCTTCCTTGACCAGCCACTTGGCCAGCTTGCCTTCCTCCATCGTGGGGGACAGCGCCGGCATCAGGATTTCAACAGCCATTCCTATTCCCCCTCAGGCGTAGATATCGGTCCAGAGCTCGCTCAGCGCGGGCTCGGGGCTGGTCTTGGCGAATTCGGCCGAGTCGTTGACGATGGCCTTGATCTCGCGATCGATGGCCTTCAGGTCATCGTCGGTTGCGTGTCCGCCGGTCAGCAGCAGGTCGCGTACGTTTTCGATCGCATCGCGTTCGTCGCGCATCTTCTGGACCTCTTCCCGGGTCCGATACTTTGCCGGGTCCGACATGGAATGGCCGCGGTAACGATAGGTCATCACTTCAAGGATGTAGGGGCCTTTTCCTGCCCGGCAGTGCGCGACGGCGCGTTCGCCCGCCTCTTTCACCGCCAGCACATCCATGCCGTCGACCTGTTCGCCCGGAATGCCGTAAGCCTGCCCGCGCCCGAACAATGTCGTCGATTTCGTGGACCGCTGGACGCTGGTCCCCATCGCATACTGGTTGTTCTCGATCACGAAGATCACCGGCAGCGCCCAAAGCTCGGCCATGTTGTAGGTTTCATAGACCTGGCCCTGGTTCGCGGCCCCGTCGCCGAAATAGGCAAATGTCACGCGGTCATTGCCGCGATACTTGTCCGAAAACGCCAGTCCCGCGCCCAATGGCACCTGAGCGCCGACAATCCCGTGGCCACCGTAAAAATGTTTCTCTTTCGAGAACATGTGCATGGAGCCGCCCTTGCCCTTGGAATAGCCCCCTTCGCGCCCGGTCAGTTCCGCCATCACGCCCTTGGGGTCCATCCCGCAAGCCAGCATGTGGCCGTGGTCGCGGTAGCTGGTGATGCGCTTGTCGCCTTCGCCAGCGGCGGCCTCAAGGCCCACAACCACGGCTTCCTGGCCGATATACAGGTGGCAGAAGCCGCCGATCAGACCCATGCCGTAAAGTTGGCCGGCCTTTTCCTCGAACCGCCGGATCAGCAGCATTTCGCGGTAGTATTTCAGCAGATCGTCCTTGGACACATTGGGTCTTGCGGTGCCCTTGCGTGCAGCCATACCTCCGGCCTCCCTCTTGGCATGAGATAGTTCAACGTTAAACTATCCATACCGCATTCCAAGGATGCAGGCGAGTGAAATCTGGATGACGGTGGTCAGTGGATGACGATCTCGTCCGAGCGCGCGAGTCCCAGGATGTCGCGGGCCTGCTGGTCCAGAAGGTCCAGGTCCAGATATTCATCGGACATGCGGCGGGTCAGGTTCGTCATGTGCGCGGCATCGGCCTGCAGGCGGGCGCGCTCCTGCTCCAGGGCTTCCCGTTCGGCCGCGATCTGGACGCGGCGAAAGACACCGTAGTCCCCCTGGACAGCGGCAAAGGTAAAGTAAAATCCGGCTGCAAGGCACAGGCCGAAGAAGATCAGATCACCCACGGGGGGACGTTTCCGGTTCAACCGCATTCACTGCCTCGGGTGTTGGCGCCTCTTTTCGGGCGGCCTTTGCACGAATCATGTCATGGCCGAATCAGCTTGGAAAGCCTGTTTCTGCGGCGACGGACAGATTTCAGACGTTGCGCGGGCTGTTTCGGTGGGGCGCCCGGTCCTTCGCGGGGACCGGACGCGCGCCAGAACCGTCAGCCGGGCTGGTTTTCCTTCGCCACGGCGTCGAAACCGGCCGTGAACCCTTTCAGCGAGATGTCCAGGACAACCGTCTGCTTCGGCGCCGCCGCCGGAACGATGATCATCGTGGCCTTGGCGCCCTTCTTCAGCGCGTCGATCTCGGCCTTGGTGAAGCCCACGCGCGACACGCATCCGATGGCCGAGCAGAAGGTGAACGGATAGGACTTCGGCTTGGCCGTGTCGATCTGCAGCGTGATGTTGGCGGGCAGCAGCGTTTCCAGCGGCGTGATGATGGTCGCGCCGGCGGCCGCCTGTCCGCCCTCGGGCAGGGACACCATGCTGATTTCCGCGGTGGCGGTTCCCTTCTGATCCTTCAGCAGCTGGTAAAGCTGGCAAGGTTCCTTTCCGTCCGTCACCTTGACGCACGTCAGCTGCCAGCTTTCGAATTCCTGCTTGACGTAGGTCTGCGGCCCGGCGTTCGCTTCCTGGCCCATCGACAGTCCCTGTTCGGGCGCGGCTCCGGGGGCGGCGGGGGCGGCCTCGGTTGCGGTGGTGGCGGGGGCTTCGGCCGGTGCCTCGGTGGTGGTGGCCGTCTGGGCCATCGCCGAAGTGGCCAAGGCCAGCGAGGAAGCAACCGTCAAGGCGCGCAGCGAAAGGGAAAAATCGAACATCGGCAAGTCCTGTTTATCTGGATGTTACGTCGCGCCATTACCACGGCCCCGAAACGCTGTCAGCGACGAAACGGGAAAGTGACCCTGGAAGGCGCAACTTCCTGCCACGCCGGAACCGCAGCACGGGTGGAAATAGAAAAAGGGCCCCACATCAGGGCCCTTTTCCCGAATTTCTCCCTGTCGGACTGGCCGACTTAGTCATTGAATGCGACGCTATGCGGTCTGTTCGCGTCCGTCAACAGAAATCCGGTCGACGTAGAAATATGCAGGTGTGACATAGGTTTAATTCTTCCATGTGGTCAAAAAAGGCCGCGCCTCAGGGGCGCGGCCAGTCTGACAGGGAGGAAGACATGCAGCGGATGCACCCAGCGCATCCCGCATGAAACATCACTGGCACGGATTGGTTAACCGAGTATTGTCGGTGCCGTGATTTCGGCGGATTTCCAGAGGAGATGCCCATGACGGAGACAAGCATTTTCGTGGGCGGGGGCGGCGAAGGCTACGGCACACCGCAGGAACTGCTGCTGCGCTACGGCAACCGCCACGGGCTGATTGCCGGGGCAACGGGCACAGGCAAGACGATCACCCTTCAGATCCTGGCCGAAAGCTTCTCCAGCGCCGGGGTTCCGGTGTTCATGTCGGACGTGAAGGGCGATCTGTCCGGTCTGGCCCGCCCCGGAAGTGCCGACAGCAAGCTGCACGAACCCTTCGCGAAGCGGTCTGCCACCATCGGCCATGCACTGAACTACAACGCCTTCCCCGTCACCTTCTGGGATCTTCTGGGCGAACAGGGCCATCCGGTCCGCACCACGGTTTCCGAAATGGGCCCCCTGCTGCTGGCCCGGCTTCTGGAACTGACCGAGCCGCAGGAGGGCGTGCTGAACATCGCCTTCCGTCTGGCCGACGAAGAGGAACTGCCGCTTCTCGACCTGAAGGATCTTCAGGCGATGCTGGTCTGGATCGGCCAGAACGCCGCCGAGATCGGGCTGCGCTACGGCAACGTCTCGCCCGCGACCGTGGGTGCGATCCAGCGCCAGCTTCTGGTGCTGGAAAACCAGGGTGCCACGAAATTCTTCGGCGAGCCGGCGCTGGATCTGGCCGACATGATGCGGCTGGCACCGGACGGGCGCGGGATGATCAACATCCTCGCTGCGGACAAGCTGATGGGATCGCCGCGGCTGTACGCTACTTTCCTGCTCTGGCTCATGTCCGAGCTGTTCGAGACGCTTCCCGAAGTGGGCGACCCCGAGAAGCCGAAGTTCGTCTTCTTCTTCGACGAGGCGCACCTGCTGTTTGATGACGCTCCGAAGGCGCTTCTGGACAAGGTCGAACAGGTGGCGCGGCTGATCCGCTCCAAGGGCGTCGGGGTCTATTTCATCACCCAGAACCCCGCCGACGTGCCCGACGACATCCTGGGCCAGCTCTCGAACCGGGTCCAGCACGCGCTTCGGGCCTTCACCGCCAAGGACCAGCAGGATCTGAAGCGTGCCGCGCAGAACTACCGCCCGAACCCGCGCTTCGATACCGAAACCGCGATCAAGGAGGTGGGCACCGGCGAGGCCGTGACCTCCTTCCTGGAGGCCAAGGGCGCGCCCGGGATGGTTGAACGCACGCTTGTCCGTCCGCCCGCGTCGCAGGTGGGGCCGATCACGCCGGGGGAGCGGCAGGCGATCGTGTCGAATTCGTCGCTGTGGGTCAAATATGACCGCAGCATCGACCGCGATTCGGCCTTCGAACGGCTGCGTGCCCGCGCACAGGAAGCCGCCGCCGCTGCCAGCAAGGCGGAAGCCGAGGCCGAGGCCCAGAAGGCTGAGGGGCGAGAATACCGAAATGCCCGCCGCTACGACGACGGCCTGCCGCGCCGGCCCGCCGGCCGCGCCAGCCGCTCGGACAGCCTGGTCGAGACATTCGGGAAAAGCGTCGTGCGCCAGTTGGGCACCCGGACAGGACAGGCCATCGTGCGCGGGATCCTCGGCTCTCTCTTCAAGTCGCGCTGAGCCGGTCTGCAAGGGTCACATCTGCTGACAAGGTGGTGATCAGGCCGCCCCGCGGGGTTGCCGCCCCTTGGTGTCTGGCCTACCCCTTTTGCTCGGGGGGTAGCCATCCAGGGGCAGACCCATGAAGAAAAAAGCATTTGACGACAGGTTCAATCGCCGTGGCGCCCTGATGGCCGCACTCGGGGCGGCCTTGGCGGCGCCGGTGGTGCTGCGCCCCGCAGGGGTCCTTGCCTCAGAACGCAGCGATCGCTTCGCCCGCCGCAACGCCTCAAGCTTTCGGGCGCAGGACTGGCGCGACCATTTCAAGACCCTGGGCAAGGCCACGATCATCGCCGACACCGCCTCGCGCGCGCTGCACTTCTGGGACGCCAGCGGATCGGACTACCGCATCTATCCGACTTCGGTCCCGATCTCCGAGGAACTGACGAAGCGCGGCCACACCCAGGTGGTGCGCAAGCGCATCGGGCCGGACTGGACGCCCACCGCCTCGATGGTGGCGCGCAACCCGGACCTGCGGTACATGCCGCCCGGTCCGGCCAATCCGCTGGGCACCCATGCCATGTATCTGTCCTGGCCGGCCTACCTGATCCACGGCACCCACGACACGCGCAAGATCGGGCGGCCGTCCTCGGACGGTTGCATCGGGCTTTACAACCATATGATCGAGGAACTTTTCGCCATCACCCCCGTCGGGGCGCAGGTCCTGATCCTGTGACCGGGATCAAAGCGGCCGGATCCGCAGCCGCGTGATCCGGTTCTCCTTCCGCGCGGCCACCTCGAACAGGAAGCCGTGGAAGCTGAAGACCTGCCCGGCCGTGGGGATCACCTGCGCCTCGTGGATCACCAGCCCGGCAACGGTGTTGGCGGAATCGTCCGGCAGCGACCAGTCCATCGCGCGATTGAGGTCGCGGATCGACATGGCGCCATCGACAACGACCCCGCCGCCGTCGGTCCGTTGCAGGACATATTCCGTCGCCACGTCGAATTCGTCGGTGATCTGGCCGACGATTTCCTCAAGGATGTCCTCCAGCGTGATGAGGCCGCGCAACTCGCCATATTCGTCGACCACCAGCGCCACATGCGCCCGCCGCTTCAGGAAGGCGCGCATCTGTTCGTCCAGCGGGGTCGTTTCCGGGACGAAATAGGGCTTCATCGCCACCGACTGGATGTCCAGATCCGACACCGAATCCAGGTTGCCATCGCCTTCGCGCAGGAACTTCTGCACCGCGCGCAGCAGATCCTTGGTGTGGACGATGCCCACCACGTTGTCGCGCACATCCTTGAACAGCGGTAACCGCGTGTGGGACGATGCCAGCACTTGCGCGATCAGGTCGTTCGGGTCGGCGTCGGCGTCGATCATCTCGATCTGGCTGCGGTGGCGCATCACCTCCTCGACCGTGCGGTCCGACAGGTCAAGAGCGCCCAGAAGGCGGTGGCGGTCCTCCTTCTCGAGGGTGCCTTCGGATTCGCCCAGCGCCAGCGCTCCGGCAATCTCTTCGCGGACCGAATACATCTGCGTGTCCGGGTCGGTCCGGACCCCGAACACCAAGAGGATCTGCCGCACGATGCCCCGGACCAGCGCGACGATGGGCGACAGGATGGCCAGCACCAGCCCCACCGGCGCCGCCAGCCGTGCGGCCACCGCTTCGGGAAGGGTGATGGCGTAGGTCTTGGGAAGCACCTCGGCAAAGATCAGGACCATCGATGTCATCACCAGCGTCGCCACCGCCACGCCATGATCGCCCAGGTGCCGGGTGAACAGCGCCGTCGCCAGCGACGCGGCCAGGATGTTGGCGATGTTGTTGCCCAGAAGCAGTCCACCGATCAGGCGTTCGTTGTCCTCGGTCAGGGTCAGGGCCTTGTCCGCGCCGGTATCGCCCCGGTCGGCCCGGGCCCGCAGTTTCCCGCGCGAGGCCGCAGTCAGCGCCGTTTCCGAGCCCGAGAAGAAGGCCGACAGGATGAGCAGGCAGAAAATCGCCCCGCCGGTGATCCAGGTGGTCGCGTCGAAAGGCGTCGATGGGTTCATCGCTGTCGTCCGTGCAGGCGGGAGGGGGGCGGGCCGGTCAGGCCCTGTCCCGCGCCAGGGGGTGATGGTCCAGGACCAGCGACTTCAGCCGCTCATCCAGGACATGGGTGTAGATTTCGGTAGTCGAGACATCGGCATGGCCGAGCATCGTCTGGATGGCCCGCAGATCGGCGCCGCCCGCCAGCAGATGGGTGGCGAAGGCATGGCGCAGGACATGCGGCGTGACCGCTGCGGGCGAGATGCCGGCCATGACGCACAAGTCCTTCAGATAACCATGGAAGCCCTGCCGCGTGACATGGCCCTCGGCGCTGCGGGCTGGGAACAGGAACCGCGACGGCACCGCCCGCCGCGCGATCCGCGCTTCTTCCTCGGCGGCGTCGCGATGCGCCAGCCAGTCGGCCAAGGCGCTGCGGGCGGGGCCGGTCAGGGGCACCATCCGTTCCTTGCCGCCCTTGCCCCGCACCAGAAGCATGCGCGGATCGCCCCGGGCTGCCGCGACGGGCAGGCTGACCAGTTCGCTGACCCGCATGCCGGTGGCATAGATCAGTTCCATCAGGCAGGTCATCCGCAGGCGGTCGCTTTCGGTCCGGCCGAAGTCCCGGGCTGCCGCCAGCAGCCGCGTCACCTCGGCCTCGGTCAGCGTCTTGGGCAGGCGGCGATCCTTGCCGGGTCCGGAGATGCGGATCGCGGGATTGTCGCTGCGCCAGCCTTCCTCATAGGCGAAGCGGTAAAGCTGCCGGATCGCCGACAGCCTCCGAGCGCGGGTGGATTTCGACAGGCCCTCGGCCTCGCACCGGATCAGATAGTCTTCGATCTCGGGGCGCAGGGCGGTCTGGAACGTCGATCCCCGATGCGCCAGGTAGGCCGCAAAGTCCTTCAGGTCACGGCCATAGGCCAGGCGGGTGTTCTGCGCCGCGCCCAGGTCGGCGGCCTGCGCTTCAAGAAAGGCCGAGATCCAGCGGTCGGCCGACATCAACCGCGCCGTTCCAGCAGCATCAGTTCCAGCGCCGCGCGCCGCGCCGTCGCTTCCAGCCCGACCTTGCGCAACAGCGCCAGCCCCGAGGTGACGGCGCGCAGATCGCCGCGCGCCCCGTTCGTCACGTCGTCCGCAGCGCGCAGGATGGCCTCGCCGGTCCGCTTGTCCTGCAACAACCGCAACAGGTCTTCGGGCATCTCAGGATTGGGCGCGAATCCCTGCACGATGGCGGTGCCCAACTGCCCGGGCGCGGGCGGGACGGGCCGGCCCTGGGCCAGTCCGGCCAGGAAGGCTTCCTCCGGCCCGGCCTGCGTGCGGGCCTTCGCGATCGCCTCATAGGCCGGGGACAGAAGCCCCACGCGGAACGCGATCTCGCCCGCATCGCCCGACAGGTCCAGCGCCGCCAGCCGTTCTCCGTAAAGCGTTGCGAAGGGCACTTCCAGTTCCACGCCCGCCAGCTGATCCCAGACCAGCGGCAGCGCCAATGCCACCTCGTTCACATGGCCGCCGTTCAGCGCGGTGTCGAATTCCTGCCAGGCGCGCACCCGGTCCCAGACCCCGCCCGAGGCGGCTGGCTCCTGTTCGGTGTAAAGCCCCAGAAGCGCGTTCGGATCCAGAGCGCCGGTCCGCGCCAGCCGTTCGGCCGCCTCGATCCGGGATTTCCAGCCGGTGCTGGGGCGCAGGTCCGCATTGGCAAAGGCCACCGGCAGCGTCACGGTCGGCTGCGGCTCTCCGATCGCTTCCAGCAGCCGCAGGATCAGCGGCGACATGCGGGCAGGCGGGGGCAGGGGCGGCTCGTCCTCGTAAAGGTCCGGGTCGAGGAAGCGCGACAGCAGCGCCGCCATCTCCGGATCGATCTGACCCAGCGCCTCGCCCGTGCGCAGCGACAGGGCCGCCGCGTTCCAGTCGCCGCCACGCGCCACGCAGAAGATGCGGGCGGGAAAGGTGGGCGCGATCTGCGGGGTCTTGCGCATCTG
Organism: Rhodobacteraceae bacterium QY30; assembly: GCA_002356635.1. Lineage (GTDB taxonomy): Bacteria > Pseudomonadota > Alphaproteobacteria > Rhodobacterales > Rhodobacteraceae > QY30. The sequence continues at coordinate 1,904,250 of CP023454.1, read as the reverse complement.
CGCGCAGGCATGATCCTCCTCGCCCAGAAGCAGCGCCACGTCGAACCAGCGGCGGAACACCTCGGGCTGCGGCGTGGCGGGCAGGCTCAGCATCTCAAGCGCGGGATCCAGCGCGCCCATGTCCAGAAGCTTGTCGACGCGTGCCAGGAAAACCGTGCCTTGCGCATCGGGCCCCTGGGGCGGATCGGCTTCGGTCATCATCAGCGTGGTCAGCAGGGCCTGGATCGCCGGGACGGTATCGGTCGCCGCGCCGCGGATGGCTGTGACGATCTCGGCCGGCGGCGCAGGCCCCCAAAGGTCCGAAGGCAGACCCGACTTTCCGGCCGGGACCAGGCCCAGCCCGTCCAAATTGATCCGGTCCAGCGTCGTCGTGGTGATCGGCCGGGCGGCGGCGCCCTTCGTCACCGGCGGCTCGTTTGGGGCCGGACGGCCGACCGCCGCCGACCCGCGCGGCAGGGCCGACGGCGTGGTGACCGATTTCGACAGCCAGTCGATGGCCGACATCGGCTCTTCCGCCGCGGCGGTGCCGGACAGGAAAAGACAGGCGACGACACTCAGTTGGCGGCTAGTTGCCCGCATTCAATTCGACCGGCTGGCGCACTTCGGCTGGTTCGGGTGCAAGATCACCCAGATAGGCATAGCCGACAAGCCCCAGAAATCCGACGAACATCACAAACAGAAGTGTCTTGAAAAGACGTGCCATCGGTCCTGCCAGTCCTCGATCTCATTTTTCCTCACCTCTTCTCCGCGGGGGCCGGAAGAGCCTTCCACGGGCGGGTGCGCGCCGAATATAACTGGCTTTCCCGGCAAGTTCACGCCATTGAGAAGGAAAAGTTTCCGCCTTGGCGGGAGATCGCCGCAAGATTGCGCGACGACACCCCCGGGCGGCCAGGAGATTTGGGTGATGCGGCTTTCGAAGACGGTGGTTCTGGTGGGCATGATGGGCGCGGGCAAGACCGCGGTCGGCACCCATCTGGCCCGCCTGCTGGCCGTGCCCTTCGTTGACTGCGACGACGCGATCGAGGCCGCTGCCAACCGCTCCATCGCCGAAATCTTCGCCCGCGACGGCGAGGCGTTCTTTCGCGCCAAGGAAACCCAGGTCCTGTCGCGGCTTCTGGCCGGGCCGCCTTGCGTCCTGTCGACCGGGGGCGGCGCTTTCCTGTCGCCGCAGAACCGGGACGAGATCGCCCGCCACGGCGTTTCGGTCTGGCTGAAGGCGGACCTTGACCTGTTGTGGCAGCGGGTGCGCCACAAGACCACGCGGCCGCTTCTGCGCACCCCGAACCCGCGCGAAACGCTGAAGGACCTGCTGGCGGCCCGCGCGCCGACCTACGCGCTGGCCGATATTGAGGTTCAGTCCCGCCCGGACTATTCCATCGACGACATGGCGCGCCGGGTTATGACGGCGCTGTCGGAACATGGCGGAGTGCTTCAGGAATGACCGGAACGGCAGCAGTTGATACGGTCCATGTCGACCTGGGATCCCGCGCCTATGACGTGCGGATCGGCCGCGGCCTGATCGCCCGCGCGGGTGACAAGATCGCGCCCCTCCTGCGCCGCCGGCGTGTCACCGTCGTGACGGATGCGACGGTGGGCCCGCTTCACCTTGACGCGTTGCGGCAGGGCCTTGGCGGCATCGAGATGACGGCGCTGACCCTTCCGGCCGGCGAGGCGACGAAGGGCTGGCCCGAATTCACCCGCACCGTCGAATGGCTGCTGGCCGAAAAGGTCGAACGCAAGGACATCGTCATTGCCTTCGGCGGCGGCGTGATCGGCGATCTGGTGGGCTTTGCCGCGGCCGTCCTGCGCCGCGGCGTGCGCTTCGTGCAGATCCCGACGACGCTTCTGGCGCAGGTCGACAGTTCCGTCGGTGGCAAGACCGGCATCAATTCGACCCACGGCAAGAACCTGATCGGCGCCTTTCACCAGCCTTCGCTGGTGCTGGCCGACATCGACGTGATGGACACCCTTCCGGCGCGCGACTTTCTGGCGGGCTATGGCGAGGTGGTGAAATACGGCCTTCTGGGCGATGCCACCTTCTTCGACTGGCTTGAGGTGAACGGACCCACGCTGGCCCGCGGCGACAAGGCGCTGCGCCAGCAGGCGGTCAGCCATTCCGTCAGCATGAAGGCCCGCATCGTCGAACGCGACGAAACCGAGGAAGGCGACCGCGCGCTTCTGAACCTGGGTCACACCTTCTGCCACGCCCTTGAATCCGCCACAGGTTATTCCGACCGGCTTCTGCATGGGGAAGGAGTCGCCATCGGCTGCGCGCTGGCCTTCGAACTTTCGGCCCGCCTTGGCCTTCTGTCGCAGGAAACTCCCGGCCGGGTGCGGGCGCATCTGCGGGCGATGGGCATGAAGACCGACCTGTCCGACATTCCGGGCGATCTGCCCGATGCCGACGCGCTGATGTCGCTGATGGCCCAGGACAAGAAGGTCCAGGACGGCCGCCTGCGCTTCATCCTGGCCCGAGACATCGGCGAGGCCTTCGTCACCGACGACGTTCCGCCAGATCTGGTCAAGGCGCTTCTGACCGAGGCCTTGTCCTTGCGGCACGGGTGAACGGGGTTTTGAACGAAGAAGGACGGGCAGGTCTCAAATCCCGCACGAAAAAGGCGGCCGGCGCGGGTCAGGCGCGGTGATCCTGCCACTTGCGCTCGTTGGCCTCGATCGCGGCGATGCGCTCCGCGGCCTTGGGGTGGCTCCGCAGCCAGTCCGGTGCCCCGCCGCCCTGCATCCCGGTCAATCGGTCGAGCTTCAGGAACAGCGATTTCTGCGGCCCGCAGCCAATGCCCGCGCGGATCAGCAGGGCCGAGGCCCAGCGGTCGGCCTCGAACTCGTCGCGGCGGCTGAGACCCGCGGCCAGGGCCGTCGTCAGGACGGAAGCCAGCCAGACGCCCACGACCGGGACAAATCGCCCCAGCAGCGTGGCGAGCAGCATCTGCATGGCGTTCCGGCCGGTAAAGTCGATCATGCGCCGCTTGCCATGCCCCAGGGCCACATGGCCCATCTCATGCGCGATGACGCTCGCCATCTCCTCAGCGCTGACATCGCCGGCGCGGAAGCGGTCGACAAAGCCGCGTGTCAGGAAGATGCGCCCGTCCGGAGCAGCGAGGCCGTTCACGCCCGGCACGTCGAAGACATGGACCGGAACCTTCGGCACCTCGAGCGCGCGGGCCAGGCGTTCGGCCATGGCGACAAGCGCCGGTTCACGCAGGGGAAACGAGGCGCCGTCCAGCATCCGCCGCGTCCGCCAGGCCGAGAAATGCCACAGCGCCAGCCCGTAGGCCAGGAACAGGATCAGAGGAAGCAGCTTCAGCATGGCCCGGATATGGGGCAGCGGACCCGCGCGCGCAATGCCCGCGCGCGTCAGCCCAGCGCCTTGATCGCGCGGCCGATCCCGTCCAGCGTCAGCGGGAACATCCGGTTCTCGAAGATCTCGCGGATGATGCCGATGGACTGTGTATAGCCCCAGTTCCGTTCGGGCGTCGGGTTCAGCCAGACATGGGACGGCCACTGCGCGCGGGCGCGGTCCAGCCAGACCTGGCCCGCTTCGGGGTTCCAGTGTTCGTTGGCGCCACCGGGCGACAGGATTTCATAGGGCGACATGCTGGCATCACCCACAAACAGGCATTTGTAGTCGGACCCATAGGTGCGCAGCACCTCGGCCGTGGGGATCTGGCGGTCCCAGCGGCGGGCGTTGTCGCGCCAGACGCCTTCATACAGGCAGTTGTGGAAGTAGTAATGTTCGAGGTGCTTGAATTCGGACCGCGCCGCCGAAAAAAGCTCTTCGACCAGCCGAATGTGGCCGTCCATGCTGCCGCCGATGTCCAGAAACAACAGGACATTCACCGCATTGTGCCGTTCGGGGCGGGTCTGCACGTCCAGGTAGCCGTGTTCGGCGGTGGCGCGGATCGTGCCTTGCAGGTCCAGTTCTTCGGCAGCGCCGGTGCGCGCCCAGCGGCGCAGGCGTTTCAGCGCCACCTTGATGTTGCGGGTGCCCAGTTCGACGGTGTCATCCAGGTTGCGGAATTCGCGTTTGTCCCAGACCTTGACGGCGCGCTGGTGGCGGCTTTTGTCCTGGCCGATGCGGACGCCTTCCGGGTTGTAGCCATAGGCCCCAAAGGGCGAGGTGCCGGCCGTTCCCACCCATTTGTTGCCGCCCTGATGGCGGCCCTTCTGTTCCTCAAGCCGCTTCTTCAGCGTCTCCATCAGCTTGTCGAAGCCGCCAAGGCTTTGGATTTCGGCCATTTCTCCAGGCGTCAGCACGCGTTCGGCCAGCTTTTCCAGCCATTCGCGCGGCAAGTCCACCGCTTCCAGCACCTGGTCCAGGCTGATCGTCTCAAGCCCCTTGAAGCTTTCGGCGAAGGCGCGGTCGAAGCGGTCAAGGTGGCGTTCGTCCTTCACCATCGCCACGCGGGCGAGGTAGTAGAACCCGTCGATGTCATAGGTCACAAGGCCCGCCGCCAGCCCTTCCAGGAAGGCCAGGTATTCCCGCAGCGAGACCGGGATGCCCGCCTTGCGAAGGGTGGAAAAGAAGCCAAGGAACATCGGCTAGAGCATCCGTTCTACGAAGATCGTCACGAACAGCCCGAGGATCGCGCCGATCAGCAGATGCGCACCGGCCCATTGCAGCTTGTCGAACGTCGTGCCGCCCTTCCGCGCGGCCCGCACCCATCCGATCAGGGCGCCAAGGATCATGCCAGCAATCGCGATCATCTAGGTCTTCTTCCTTTGGTCTGTCAGCGGCGCGTTTGGGGTGTCGCCTCGGGCAGAAGCTCGGCGATATCGGCCATGCGCTGGGCCGCCTGCGATCCGAAGCCATAGCGTGCCCAGCCGGCACTGTCGAGCCGCAGGCGCCCCGCGCCGTCGGCATCGCCCATCCGCGCCAGCGCCGCCGCTTTCATCGCCAGAAGCGAGGAGACGAGCGCCGCGTTGCCATGGGCCTTCGCCACCGGCAGCGACCGATCTGCAAGCGCCACCGCTTCGGCCAGCGCATCGGTCTGAAGCGCGAGGCCCGCGATATAAAGGTCCACATGCGCAACCTGGATCCGCGCGCCAAGCGAATCCCAGATGCCCGCCGCCTCGGCCAGCGCGCCGACCGCCTCGGGCGGGTTGTCGGACAGGCTGAGACGCCCCAGAGAATAAAGTGCGAAGGCGGTGCGGTTGTCCTGCCAGCCCATCGCCACGGCCAGCCCGGTCGCATCCGCTGCCGCCGAGCGTCGGCCCGTATCGCGCCGTCCGCCAAGCGCCGCCACGATGTCGTCGGTAAAACGCCGGGGGGTGGTGTCGCTGTATTGCATCGGCAGCGCGCCCGCCGGTCCGCCACGGGGATTGAGCCTCTGGATCGCGCGCGGCACGGACAATGCGGCTTCGGGGCGGGTCATGCCGTTCCGAAGTTCCGGCGCATAGTGAAGCCGCAGCATCAGCATGTCGAAGCCCGTGAGCGTGCCGTGGAAATTGTCGTCGTTGAAGATCGTGTCCGACAGCCGATAAAGGTCATTCAGCGGCCCGAGCGCCTGGGCCAGTTCTTCGTGCAGGCAGTCGCGGACCTCTTGCGGTGCGGTGTCCGAAGGGATGAAGATCGCCGCCGGACCGCGGGCGCGGAGGCTCGCCCAATCGACCCGTTCAGAACGGCGGGCCGAAAGGTAATCGCGCCAGCCGCTGACGTTCGGGGCGACGAAGCAGGCCGCGGTGGGCACATAATTCTGCATGGTCTTCCGGGGAAGGGAGATCACGCGGATCGTGCCGGCTTCGGGCACCTCGCGGATATCGATGCCGGCCTCGGACCGGAGCCGCGCCAGAAGATCGGCAAGGTCGCGGCGGGTGGTCTGCGGGACCGTCCCTTCAAGGCTGACCGTCACGCGGCCTTCGTAGCGGGTCAGGACCGGCACTTCGCGCCCGCTTTCCAGCATGAAGACCAGATCGAGGTAGTCCCGCCCCATTTCCGCGTTAGACCGACGCGGCGGGGTCGGCACGCTGGTGGGAAGGCGCATCGCCACATCAGGCATCGCGGCGGTGTTGCCGGCGCGGGGGGCAGGGCCGGGCGCACCGCAAGACGCCAGCGCCGCGACCAGCGCCGCCGCGATCACTCCACGCAAGCCCATCAGGACAACACGCGGTTGTAGCGGATGAAGGGCGTCTTCACCCCGATCTTGTCGTACAGCATCCGGCCCCGGTAGTTGAATTCCTGTGTCAGCCACCAGACCTGCGGCGCGCCCGCCGCATCGGCGGCGCGGTAGACCGCTTCGATCAACGCCCGGGCGATGCCACGTCCGCGACAGGCGGGGTCGGTGTACAGGTCCTGCAGGTAGCAGACGTTTTCGACCTTCCAGCAGGTCCGGTGAAACAGGTAATGCACAAGGCCGACAGGTGTGCCATCTGCCTCGGCGATCAGCCCGTGGAAGTCGTGGTCATCCCCGCCAAGCAGCCGCGCGAAGGTCGATTGATAGACCGCCTCGGGCAGTCTGGTTTCGTAATAGTCCAGATATCCTGTCCAAAGCCGGCGCCAGTCGGCTTCGTCCTCGGCCCGGATCGGGCGGATGATCGCATCAGGCATGTCTGGCCCTTCTTGTCGTTGACCTGCTCGGCAACCAGACTTGGCGGATCGGACCAGATTTGCCAGTCAATTTTTCGCCTGAATTGCGATCAGCGCCGGGCGCGATCCATGAAGGCCAGCCGTTCGAACAGCGCCACGTCCTGTTCGTTCTTCAAAAGCGCCCCGTGCAGCTTCGGCAGCATCGTGCGGGCGTCGCGCTTCAGGTCTTCGTGGCCCAGATCCTCGGCAAGAAGCAGCTTCAGCCAATCGAGCACTTCCGACGTCGAAGGTTTCTTCTTCAGCCCCGGTGTTTCGCGCAGTTCATAGAATTGCGTGAGCGCCGTGGTCAGCAGGCTTTCCTTCACGTTGGGGAAATGCACCTCGACGATCCGGCGCATCGTCGCTTCGTCCGGGAAGCGGATGTAGTGGAAGAAGCAGCGGCGCAGGAAGGCGTCGGGCAATTCCTTTTCGTTGTTCGAGGTGATGATGACCACGGGGCGGTGTTTCGCGCGGATCGTCTCGCCGGTCTCGTAGACGTGGAATTCCATCCGGTCGAGTTCTTGCAGAAGGTCGTTCGGAAATTCGATGTCGGCCTTGTCGATCTCGTCGATCAGCAGGACAACCTTTCCCTCGGCCTCGAACGCCTGCCAAAGCTTGCCCTTGCGGATGTAGTTCTTCACGTCATGAACGCGTTCGTCGCCCAGCTGGCTGTCGCGCAGGCGGCTGACGGCATCGTATTCGTAAAGGCCCTGCTGCGCCTTCGTCGTGGACTTGATGTTCCATTCGATCATGGGCAGGCCCAGCGCGCTGGCCACCTGACGGGCAAGTTCGGTCTTGCCGGTGCCCGGCTCGCCCTTCACCAGCAGCGGGCGTTCCAGCGCCACGGCGGCGTTGACGGCGACCGTCAGGTCATCGGTGGCGATGTAGGCGTCGGTTCCGGTGAATTTCATGTCGTCTCTCCGCCTGTCCCGGATCGGCGCCGCGGGGCGGGGAATCCGGGGAAATTTCTCGGGTCCGGCGGGACCGCCGGGGAACCGGGATGTCTTACCGGGGGTTGGAAACTGCATCAAGGTATTGGGCGTGTGGACATCCCTTCCGGCTTCGGATAATGACCGCGCCCAAGAAGTGCCGGATGCGTGTAATTGACCAGTCGGACGTCCGGACTGCAGGAGGTCGCAGTGATGAAGCCCGAAAGCTTTCTTCCGGATGATTACCGGCCGGCCGAAAGCGAACCGTTCATGAATGAACGGCAGCTGGAATATTTCCGCCGCAAGCTCTTGGCATGGAAGGCAGAACTTCAGGAACAATCCGCCGAGACCCTGGAAGGTCTTCAGGATTCGGGCCGCAATGTTCCCGATATCGCCGACCGCGCCTCGGAAGAAACCGACCGTGCGCTGGAACTGCGCACGCGGGACCGTCAGCGCAAGCTGGTCAGCAAGATCGACGCGGCCCTGCGCCGGATCGAGAATGGCGAATACGGCTATTGCGAAATGACCGGCGAACCCATCAGCCTGAAGCGCCTGGATGCGCGGCCGATCGCGACCATGACGCTTGAAGCGCAGGAACGCCACGAACGCCGCGAACGCGTCCACCGCGACGATTGAGCCTCTTGCCCCACGGGCAGGGCTTGGCAAAGCTTGGGCATCGGAGCCATTGTTCCGGTGCCCTTTTTCTGGGCCAATGCCGATTCTGACGGGTTAGCAGATGTTGCAGCACCGCAAGGTGACGATCGTAGGGGCCGGGATCGCCGGCCTTGCCCTGGCGCGGGCGCTGGCGCATCTGGATGCCGACGTCACGGTGCTGGAACAGGCCCCCGAGATTTCCGAGGTTGGCGCAGGTCTTCAACTGACCCCGAACGGTGCGCGTGTCCTTGCCGCCCTGGGGCTGGGCGAACAGGCGGCCGAGATGGGCGATGCCTCGCAGGCGGTCGAATTGCGCAACGGCGAAACCGGGCAGCGCGTCCTGCGGATGGCGCTGGACGGGGCTGGCGACTTCCGCTTCTTCCATCGCGCCGACCTGATCGAGATGCTGCTTCTGGGGGCGGCGCAGGCGGGCGTGACCATCCGTACCAACGCCAAGGTCGAGAAGGTGAAGCTGGGCGATCATCCGCCGCGCCTGACGCTGGCCGATGGCGACACCTTCGAGACCGGTGTGCTGATCGGTGCGGACGGGCTGCATTCGAAAGTCCGCGCCGCGCTGAACGGGACGGTGGCGCCCTTCTTCACGCATCAGGTCGCCTGGCGCGCCACCTTGCCCGAAACCGCCGCCATCGAGCCCATCGCGCAGATCTGGATGGGCGCGGGGCGGCATATCGTCACCTATCCGCTGCGCGGGGGCCGTCTGCGCAACATCGTCGCCGTCGAGGAACGCCGGATCTGGGCTGATGAAAGCTGGTCGCTGACCGATGATCCGATCACCTTGCGCATCGCTTTCGAGGATTTCGTGCCCGAGGTGCGCGGGTGGCTGGATCGGGTCGAGGCGCCGAACCTCTGGGGCCTGTTTCGCCATCCTGTCGCCGGGCGCTGGCAGGGGCAGGGCGCGGCGATCCTGGGTGATGCGGCCCATCCGACGCTGCCGTTCCTTGCCCAGGGCGCCAACATGGCGCTGGAGGATGCCTGGGTGCTGGCCGATTGTCTGGGACGGCTGCCGGTCGAGGAGGCGCTGCCGGCCTACCAGTCGCTGCGCGAAACCCGCGCCCGCCGCATCGTCGAGGCCGCCAATACCAATGCGCGCAACTACCACCTGAAGGGCGTGGCGCGCGGCGCGGCGCATCTCGCGCTGCGTCTTGGCGGATCGCTGATGCCCACCGCGCCGCTCCGCCGCTTCGACTGGCTGTACGGCCATGACGTGACGGCCGCGACCCGGGCCCTGGCTACCGCGCCAGCAGCCGGTTGAACAGTGTCGTCAGGAAGGTGTCGGCCTCGGAGAAGGGGTCGTGGTCGGGGCCGAGGATGGCCCGGACCTGGACTTCGAAATCGGCATAGTGCTGGGTCAGCGCCCAGATCGCGAAGATCAGGTGATAGGGATCTACGGCCGCTATCTTGCCCTCGTCCGACCAGCGGGCGATGACGGCGGCCTTGTCCTGGGCCAGGGCCTTCAGGTCGCCCTCCAGCATGTCCTTCATCCGAGGTGCGCCCTGCAACATCTCGTTTGCAAACAGGCGGCTTTCGCGCGGCAGGGTCCGGCTCATCTCCAGCTTGCGGTGCATGTAGGCCAGGATCTCGGCCTTCGGGTCGCCCTCGGGGTCCAGCCGACGCAGCGGGGCCAGCCAAGTGTCCAGCAGGGTCGAAAGAAGTTCGATGTGGATCGCTTCCTTCGACGGAAAGTAATACAGCAGGTTCGGCTTCGACAGGCCCGCCGCCTGCGCGATCTGGTCGACCGTGGCGCCGCGGAACCCATGCTGCGAAAAGACCTCCAGCGCGGCTTCCAGGATCGCCTCGCGGTTCTTCTGCTGGATCCGCGTCCGACGGGGCGCGCTTCCCGCGCCGGTCCCGTCTTCCTCGCCCGTCTGGTCCATCCTGCCTCCACTATTCCGCCATGAGCCAACCCGGCCGTCCTCGTATGGACGATCCGCCTGCGGCGCAATATGTCGGAAACGACCGGTTTTTGTCCGGGCCGTGCTTTTCCTTCCCTGAACCCTCTGCTAGCCTCATCCTGACCGCGTGGTCAAACAAACATTTACATACCGCCGCCACGAGGGGCTGCCCCGAAAACAAGGCGCGGATCTTGGGAGGCTAGCTCATGGCTCTGGACCGCAAGACGGCCCCGAACGACCTGAACGCATTCTGGATGCCGTTCACGGCAAACCGCCAGTTCAAGAAGGCGCCGCGCATGTTCGTGGGCGCGAAGGACATGCACTACACCACCTCGGACGGGCGGCAGGTGCTGGACGGCACCGCGGGTCTGTGGTGCTGCAACGCCGGCCATTGCCGCCCCCTGATCACCGAGGCGATCCAGCGCCAGGCGGCGGAACTGGATTACGCCCCGGCGTTCCAGATGGGCCATCCGATCGCGTTTGAACTGGCCAATCGCATTATCGACATCGCCCCCAAGGGCATCGAGCATGTGTTCTACACGAACTCCGGTTCGGAAAGCGTTGAAACTGCGCTAAAAATCGCCATTGCCTACCACCGCGCGCGGGGCGAGGGCGCCCGCACCCGGCTGATCGGGCGCGAGCGCGGCTACCACGGCGTGAACTTCGGCGGCATTTCGGTGGGCGGCATCGTCAACAACCGCAAGATGTTCGGCACGCTGCTGGCGGGCGTCGACCACCTGCCGCACACGCACCTGCCGGACCTGAACGCCTTCACCAAGGGTCAGCCCGAACATGGCGCCAATCTGGCCGACGATCTGGAACGGATCGTGGCGCTGCATGGCGCGGAAACCATCGCCGCTGTCATCGTCGAGCCTATGGCTGGCTCGACGGGCGTGCTGATGCCGCCGAAGGGCTATCTGGAAAAACTGCGTGCAATCACGAAGAAGCACGGCATCCTTCTGATCTTCGATGAAGTCATCACCGGCTTCGGACGTCTGGGATCGGCCTTTGCCGCGCAGCATTTCGACGTGCTGCCCGACATGATGACCACCGCCAAGGGCCTGACCAACGGCGTGATCCCGATGGGCGCCGTCCTGACCACCCCCGAGGTGCATGACGCCTTCATGAACGGCCCCGAACACATGATCGAGCTGTTCCACGGCTACACCTATTCCGGCAACCCGATCGCCTGCGCCGCTGGCATCGCAACGCTGGACACCTACCGCGAGGAAGGGCTGTTCGAACGGGCGCATGAACTGGAAGGCTACTGGCAAGAGGCCATCCATTCCTTGCGCGGGCTGCCGCATGTCATCGACATCCGCAACATGGGCCTGATCGGCGCGGTCGAACTGCAACCGATCCCCGGCGAGCCGACGAAGCGCGCCTTCCAGGCGTTCCTTGACGCTTACGAGGCCGGCATCCTGATCCGCACCACCGGCGACATCATCGCCATGTCGCCGCCGCTGATCATCTCGAAGGCGGAAATCGACACGCTGATCGGAAAACTGGGCGACGTGTTGAAGAACCTGAAGTAAGACAAAGGGCCGGGGAAAACCCCGGCCCTTTTCAATTGGTTAGCCGTCGATCTTGCGACCCATGATCGCCAGCGACTGCTGATAGACCGGGGCCGCGTTCCATTCCTTCAGGACGGCGAAGTTCGGCTCGCCCTCCTGATAACCGGCGCCGGGAGTCCAGCCCTTGCCTCGCAGGAAATTCGCCGTCGATGCCAGGGCATCGGATTGGTTGTTCAGATCGATCCGCCCGTCGCCGTTGCCGTCAACCCCGTAGGCCAGCACGTTACCGGGCAGGAACTGGGTATGGCCGATCTCGCCATGTTTGGCGCCGGTCGAGGCGGTGGTGATCACGCCCCGGTCGACCAGCATCAGGGCCGCCAGCAGGTGGCCGGTGAAGTATTCGGTGCGGCGGCAGTCGTAGGCCAGCGTCGCGATGGCGGAAATCACATTGGTGCTGCCGGTGTCGTGGCCGAACCCCGTCTCCATCCCGTGGATCGCCAGCAGCACCCCGGCCGGAACGCCGAAGCGCTGTTCAAGCCCGTCGTAGAAGCCGGGGTTCTTCGCCTTGCGCTTGCGGCCTTGCGCGATGATCGTATCGGAGCCGCGGACCTGCATGAACTTCGAGAGCGTGTACTTGTAGCTTTTCTGGCCCCTGTCGGCGGAAATTGTCGCCTTGGAATAGCTGGTGCCCATCAGTGCCGCGACTCCGCGTTCGCCCACACCCGCCGCGCGGGCCTCGGCCGCCATCTGGGGTTTCCAGGCTTCATAGGCCGCGCCGGTGCTGGAACATTCTGCTGCGACCAGCGGGGATGCGGCAAGGGTAAGGGCAAACGAAAGAGCCAGGGAAAGGGCTGGGGCGCGCAAGGCGTGTCTCCTGTTTTTCTTTTTCAACCGGACTCTACCCGGGCTGGCCTTGGGCGGGAAGGGGGGCGGGGCCAAGGCCGATGCCGCGAAGGATGATCTGCCGGACCGTGGCCTTGGCGCGATCCCAGTCATCCTCCGACAGGGGGCGGCCGCCGTTCAGTGTCTCGATCTGGTGGCCGAAATCGGCGTAATGCTGGGTCGTGGCCCAGAGCATGTAAAGAAGCTGGTAGGGATCGACCGGCGCCATTCGCCCTTCGTCGATCCAGGTCTGGATCACGCTCGCGCGGTCCGCTGTCCATTCCCGAAGGGTGGTTTCCAGATAGTCCTGGATCACGGGCGCGCCGTGCATGACTTCGGTGGCCCAGACCTTCGATCCCTGCGGATGGCGGCGCGAGATTTCCATCTTGGCGTCGATATAGGCACCGATCGCCTCGGCCGGGCCGGGGGCATCGTCGAAGCTGTCGGCGGCATGAAGCCAGATGTCGAAGATCTGCTGCACCACCTGCCGGTACAGCGCCTCTTTCGTCGGGAAGTAGTAATGCAGGTTTGCCTTGGGCAAGCCCGCGCTGTCGGCGATCTGCTGCATCGTCGCGCCGCCAAAGCCTGCTTCCGCAAAGATCCCTTCGGCAGCGCGCAGGATCGTTGCTTCCATTTCACGCCGCGTTTCTGCCCGGCGACCAGGCGCGCCAGTCGCGGAAGCGGGGGGGTGGGGGCCAGAGACGGATGTTTCGCGCATGGGGCTCACAATTCCTGTTGACCACTTGGGCCGGCTGTGGTCGCCTCAAATCTGACCATATGGTCAGGAAGAGGGGCCGACAAGGATTCGCGGGAATGACGGATCCGGGCCCACGGGTGGCAGCACCCGGATCAGGGAGATGACGATGCCGGCAGCGGGTGAAAACCTGCGGATCAATTCCGCGCGCCTTTGGGACAGCCTGATGGAGATGTCGCGCATCGGGCCGGGCATCGCAGGCGGCAACAACCGCCAGACGCTGACCGACGCCGATGCCGAAGCCCGCGCGCTGTTCCAGCGCTGGTGCGAGGCGGCGGGGTGTTCGATGGGCGTCGACACGATGGGCAGCATGTTCGCGACCCGCCCCGGCACCGACCCCGAAGCCCTGCCGGTCTATATCGGCAGCCATCTGGATACCCAGCCCACGGGCGGCAAATACGATGGCGTCCTGGGCGTTCTGGGCGGGCTTGAGGTGCTGCGGACGCTTCAGGACATGAACATCAAGACCCGCCGCCCGATCGTGCTGACCAACTGGACAAACGAGGAAGGCGCGCGGTTCGCGCCCGCCATGCTTGCCTCGGGGGTGTTCGCGGGCATCCACAGCCAGGACTATGCCTATGGCCGCACCGATCTGGAGGGCAAGACCTTCGGAGACGAGCTTGCCCGCATCGGCTGGGTCGGGACCGAGCCGGTGGGCGCGCGGAAGATGCATGCGATGTTCGAGCTGCACATCGAACAGGGCCCGATCCTCGAGGCCGAAGACAAGACCATCGGTGTCGTGACGCACGGGCAGGGTCTTTGGTGGCTGGAAATCACGCTGACAGGCAAGCCCGCCCATACCGGGTCAACGCCGATGGCCATGCGTGTGAACGCAGGCCTTGGCATGGCGCGGATCACCGAACGGGTCCACCAGATCGCCATGAGCCACCAGCCGAATGCGGTGGGGGCGGTGGGGCAGGTGACCGTTTTCCCCAATTCGCGCAACGTCATCCCCGGCAAGGTGGTCTTCACCGTCGACATCCGCAGCCCCGAACAGGGCAAGCTGGACGCCATGCGCGCCGAGGTCGAACGCGCCGCTCAGGCCGTGGCCGCCGAGCTTGGCCTTGGCTGCCAGATCGAGCCGGTCGGGCATTTTGATCCCGTAACCTTCGATCCGGGCCTTGTGGATACCGTCCGCCGCACGGCGAACCGTCTGGGCTACAGCCACATGGACATCGTGTCCGGCGCCGGCCACGACGCCTGCTGGATCAACCGCGTGGCGCCGACGACGATGATCATGTGCCCCTGCGTTGACGGATTGAGCCATAACGAGGCCGAGGAAATTTCCCCCGACTGGGCCGCCGCCGGAACTGACGTGCTGCTGCACGCGGTTCTGGAGGTGGCGGAGGTCGTGGAGTGAGGCAAGGCCGGGGGCTTTGCCCCCGGACCCCCAGGATATTTCGGCCAAGATGTAGGGTCTAGGCCCCAGAGATCGAGATTGATGACGGACGGAAGGAGTCCCCATGACCACCACAGTCATCCGCAACGGCACCATCGTTACCGCCGACCTGACCTACAAGGCAGATGTGCTGATCGAGGGCGGGCGGATCATCCATATCGGCCAGAACCTTCTGGGCGACCGGATTCTGGACGCGACGGGGTGTTATGTCATGCCCGGCGGCATTGACCCGCATACGCATCTGGAGATGCCCTTCATGGGCACCTATTCCGCCGATGACTTCGAAAGCGGCACCCGCGCGGCGCTGGCGGGGGGGACGACGATGGTCGTCGATTTCGCGCTGCCCTCGCCCGGTCAGGGGCTGATGGACGCGCTCAAGATGTGGGACAACAAGTCGGGTCGGGCAAACTGCGACTATTCCTTCCACATGGCCGTAACCTGGTGGGGCGAGCAGGTCTTTGACGAGATGGCCGAGGTGGTGGATCGCGGCATCAACACCTTCAAGCACTTCATGGCCTACAAGGGCAGCCTGATGGTCAATGACGACGAGATGTATTCGAGCTTCCGGCGCTGTGCCGATCTGGGGGCTGTCGCACTTGTCCACGCCGAAAACGGGGATCTGGTGGCCGAGCTTTCCGCCAAGCTGCTGGCCGAAGGCAACACCGGCCCCGAAGGCCACGCCTATTCCCGCCCCCCGCAGGTGGAGGGCGAGGCCACGAACCGCGCCATCACCATCGCCGACATGGCGGGCGTGCCGCTTTACGTCGTCCACACCTCCTGCGAAGAGGCGCATGAGGCGATCCGGCGGGCGCGGCAGGCCGGCAAGCGGGTCTGGGGCGAGCCGCTGATCCAGCACCTGACGCTGGATGAAAGCGAATATTTCAACTCCGACTGGGACCACGCCGCCCGTCGCGTCATGTCACCCCCTTTCCGCGACAAGCGCCATCAGGACAGCCTGTGGGCCGGTCTGGCGGCGGGGACGCTGTCTTGCGTGGCGACCGATCATTGCAGCTTCACCACCGATCAGAAGCGCAGTGGCATCGGCGATTTCACCAAGATCCCGAATGGCACCGGGGGGCTGGAGGACCGGCTGCCGATGCTCTGGACGCATGGGGTGGCCACGGGCCGGATCACGATGAACGAATTCGTCGCGGTGACATCGACCAACATCGCCAAGATCCTGAACATCTATCCCCGGAAAGGGGCGGTGCTGGTCGGGTCGGACGCCGATCTGGTGGTCTGGGACCCGGACAAGGAAAAGACCATCTCGGCCTCGAGCCAGCAATCGGCGATCGATTACAATGTGTTCGAAGGCAAGGTCGTGAAGGGTCTGCCGCGCTACACGTTGACGCGCGGCCAGGTCGCGGTGAACGACGACCGGATCGAGACGCAGGAAGGCCACGGCGAATTCGTCGCCCGCGATCCGAACGGCAGCGTCAACCGCGCGCTGTCCGCCTGGAAGGCCGTGACCGCGCCGCGGCCCGTCGTGCGGGCGGGCATTCCGGCGACGGGGGTGTGATGGCCGCCCCCTTCCAGACCGTTAGCTGCTCCCGAAAACGGTGTCACCGATGAAGGACACCCTCCATATCGCCGAGCCGGTGATAGAGGCGAAGGGCGTCGATCTGGTCTTCCAGACCGGCGATGGCCCCGTCCATGCGCTGAAGGATGTAACGCTGACCATCAACCGCGGCGATTTTGTCAGCTTCATCGGCCCTTCGGGCTGCGGCAAGACCACCTTCCTGCGCGCCATCGCGGGGCTGGAAACCCCGACGGGGGGGCAGCTTTCGGTGAATGGTCTTTCGCCCGACGCGGCACGGCAGGCGCGGGCCTACGGCTATGTCTTTCAGGCAGCGGGGCTTTATCCCTGGCGCACCATTGCGGGCAACATCAAGCTGCCGCTGGAAATCATGGGCTTTTCCCGCGCCGACCAGGACGCGCGGGTCGAACGGGTGTTGAAGCTGGTCGACTTGGAGGGGTTCGGCAAAAAATTCCCCTGGCAGCTTTCGGGCGGCATGCAGCAGCGCGCCTCGATCGCCCGGGCGCTGGCCTTCGATGCCGACATCCTTTTGATGGACGAACCTTTCGGCGCGCTGGATGAGATCGTCCGCGACCGCCTGAACGAGGAGCTTTTGCGCCTTTGGGCCGCCACCGACAAGACCATCGGCTTCGTCACCCATTCGATCCCCGAAGCGGTTTACCTGTCGACGAAGATCGTGGTGATGAGCCCGCGCCCCGGCCGGATCACCGATGTCATCGAAAGCACCCTGCCGCGCAACCGGCCGCTCGACATCCGCGACACGCCGGAGTTCATCGCGATTGCGCACCGCGTGCGAGAAGGACTCAGGGCAGGACATCATGACGAGATCTGACGCCCGCCCCTTCTTCTTTTCCAAATATCCCGGGGGTGCGGGGGCAGAGCCCCCGCGTCGTGC
The DNA here is from genome assembly GCA_002356635.1 of Rhodobacteraceae bacterium QY30. Lineage (GTDB taxonomy): Bacteria > Pseudomonadota > Alphaproteobacteria > Rhodobacterales > Rhodobacteraceae > QY30. The sequence goes on along the minus strand of CP023454.1, from coordinate 1,887,193 downwards.
CGCATGAGGTCGATCCTGCCGATCCTCACCGTGCTTTGTGCGATCCTCGTCATCTGGTACGGCGCCGCGATGAAGCTCAATGCGGCCTGGACCTATGACCAGGCGGCGCGGGCCGGAACCGATCCGACCTTCGTTGATGTGATCAACGACACCATGGCGCAGGAACGCCCTGTCCTGCCGCCGCCGCACCAGGTGGCCAAGGGGCTTTGGGAGGGGCTGACGGCGCAGGCCATCACCTCGAAGCGCAGTCTGGTCTGGCACGGCTGGGTGACGCTGTCGGCCACGCTTCTGGGCTTTGCGGTAGGGGCGGGGCTGGGGACGGCCCTTGCCATCGGCATCGTCCACAACCGCGCAATGGATCTTTCCGTCATGCCCTGGGCCATCGCCAGCCAGACGGTGCCGATCCTCGCCATCGCGCCGATGGTGATCGTGGTGCTCGCCTCGTTGGGGATCACGGGGATCGTGCCCAAGGCGATCATCTCGGCCTATCTGTCGTTCTTCCCGGTTCTTGTCGGCATGGTGAAGGGCCTGCGCAGCCCGGACGGGATGCAACTTGACCTTCTGCGGACCTACAATGCCAGCACGGCCGCGACGCTGTGGAAACTGCGTCTGCCGTCGTCGATGCCCTATCTCTTTGCCTCATTGAAGGTGGCCATCGCGGCCAGCCTTGTGGGGACGATCGTGGGCGAGCTTCCGGCCGGTGCGACCGCCGGTCTTGGCGCGCGGCTCCTGTCGGGCAGCTACTACGGGCAAACCGTGCAGATCTGGTCGGCGCTCTTCGCGGCCGCCGGACTGGCCGCGGCGCTTGTCGTCATTGTGACATTGGTCGAACGCCTGGTGCTGCGGCGCATGGGGGTGGCGCGATGACCTGGTTCTGGGGCGCGATCCTGTTCTGGTTGGCGGCGCTCGCCTTCAACATCCGCACCGCGCGACGGCACGGCGGGGAACGCTGGGCGCAGATGCTGATCCCGGCGCTGTTTGGCGTGACCGTCCTTGTCCTTTGGGAAGGCATGGTGCGGGGCCTTGACGTGCCTTCAGTGATCCTGCCTGCGCCTTCGGCCATCTGGGACCGGATCACCCTGTCCCTTCCAACGCTATGGGAGGATTTCCGCCAGACGATCCTGAAAGGCGCGCTGTCAGGTTACGTGATCGGCTGCGGCGCGGCGATCCTGACCGCCATCCTCGTGGACCGCTTTCCCTTCCTGCAACGCGGGTTGCTGCCGGTGGGAAACTTCGTCGCCGCCTTGCCCATCGTCGGGATCGCGCCGATCCTGGTCATGTGGTTCGGCTTTGACTGGCAATCGAAGGCCGCTGTCGTGGTGGTGATGGTGTTCTTCCCGGTGCTGGTGAACACCGTCGCCGGGCTTGCCGCCACCGATCGAATGCAGCGTGACCAGATGGCGACCTGGTCGGCCAGCTACGGCCAAAGCCTTCTGAAGCTGCGGCTGCCTGCGGCGATGCCATTCATCTTCAACGGCCTGAAGATCGCCACGACCCTGGCGCTGATCGGGGCCATCGTGGCCGAATTCTTCGGCTCCCCCATCCGGGGAATGGGCTTTCGGATCTCGACCTCGGTGGGCCAGCTTGCCCTTGACATGGTCTGGGCGGAAATTGCCGTGGCGGCTCTGGCCGGTTCGGCATTCTACGGTCTTGTGGCGCTGATCGAGAAAAGCGTCACGTTCTGGCACCCGTCCCAACGCGGGCGGGGGTGACAACAGGGAGCACGACATGAAGAAGACACTGCTGACCTCCGCCTTCGCCCTTGTCGCGGGGGGCGCCTTCGCCGCCGATGACGTGACGCTGCAGCTCAAATGGGTCACGCAGGCCCAGTTCGCGGGTTACTACGTCGCGCAGGAAAAAGGCTATTACGAAGAAGAGGGCCTGAACGTCACGATCAAGCCCGGCGGCCCGGACATCGCGCCGGAACAGGTGATCGCGGGCGGCGGCGCCGATGTGATCGTCGACTGGATGCCCGCCGCCCTGGCCGCGCGCGAAAAGGGCCTGCCGCTGGTCAACATCGCCCAGCCCTTCAAACATTCGGGCCTGATGCTGACCTGCCTGAAGGAAAGCGGCATCACCACGCCCGCAGATTTCAAGGGCAAGACCCTGGGCGTCTGGTTCTTCGGGAACGAATATCCCTTCCTGTCGTGGATGAGCACCCTTGGCCTGAAAACCGATGGTGGCCCCGATGGCGTCACCGTCCTGAAACAGGGTTTCAACGTCGATCCGTTGCTGCAAAAGCAGGCGGCCTGCATTTCAACCATGACCTATAACGAATACGGCCAGGTGCTGGACGCCGGGATCAAGCCCGAGGATCTGGTGACCTTCAAATATGAAGACCAGGGCGTCGCCACGCTGGAGGATGGGCTTTACGTTCTTGAGGATAAACTGAAGGACCCCGCCTTCGAGGAGAAGATGGTGAAGTTCGTCCGCGCCTCGATGAAGGGCTGGAAATACGCCGAGGCCAACCCGGACGAGGCTGCGGGCATCGTGCTGGAAAACGACGAAACCGGCGCCCAGACCGAAGCCCACCAGAAGTTCATGATGAGCGAGGTCGCCAAGCTGACCGCAGGATCGAACGGCGCGCTGGACGAGGCCGACTACCAGCGCACGGTGAAGACGCTGTTGGGTGGCGGGTCCGATCCGGTCATCACCAAGGAACCTACGGGTGCCTGGACCCATGCGATATCCGACAAGGCGCTGAACTGACAGGGGGCCGCCGTCCGAGCCGGGTGCGGATCTGAACCATCGTTTCCTGCTTGGGACGAGCTCGGTTCCGGCATCCGGCATCGGCGCCGGCTTTTCTTCGTGGGCGAAGGTCTTGTCGAAAGCTTTGCGGCGCAAGGTTTCTTCTGTTAATTCTTCCATCGGACCTTTGCTGGATGACCCATGGCCCGCTCTGCCCTGACCGGCACCCGCATCCGGGAACGACGCCTTGCGATCCGGCGGCCGCAGGCCGATGTGGCGCGGGCGGCGGGCATCTCGGCCGCCTATCTGAACCTGATCGAACATAACCGCCGCCGCGTGGGCGCCGACCTGCTGGCGCGCATCGCGCAGGCGCTGGGGGTATCCGCGCGCGCGCTGGACGAGGACAGCGAAAGCGGCATCGTCATCGCCCTGCGCGAGGCGGCGGCGGCGCTGCCTCCGGTTGCGCCGGCCGAGGGCGACATCGCCCCCGAAGCCGACCGGATCGAGGAATTCGTCAACCGCTTTCCCGGCTGGGCGGCGCGGCTGGCCGACCGCCAGTCCCGCATTGGCGCACTGGAACGCCGTGTCGAGGCACTGAGCGAGCGGTTGACCCATGATCCATTCCTGTCGTCCGCGCTGCATGAGGTGCTGAGCGTCGTCACCTCGATCCGCTCGACCGCCGCCATCCTGGCCGAAGGCGGCGACATTCCGGCCCCGATGCAGGCCCGGTTCCATCAGAACGTCCATGACGACAGCCTGCGGCTGTCGGCGGTGGCGGGGGATCTGGCCCGGTACCTGGACCGGGCCGAGGAGGACGCGCCGCTGCCGGTCCTGCCGATGGACGAGGCAACGGCCTGGATGGCGCGGCAGGGATGGCACCTGGCGGCGCTGGAGGGGCCGGGCGCGGTTCGGCCCGAAGACCTGGTCGCGGCGTCGGGGCTGCGCGGACCGGCCCGCGATCTGGCGCTGGGGTATGCCCGCCAGGCCGCGAGCGATGCGGCGCTGATGCCGCTCGAGGCCTTCGTGGCGCTTGCCCGCGAGGAGGCGCAGGATCCCGGACGGATTGCCGCGCGGATGGACCTGCCGGTCGCGGCGGTCATGCGGCGGCTGGCAACGCTGCCGGAGGGGGCGGGCCTTGTTCCCCTGGGCCTTGCGGTCTGCGATGGCGCCGGGGTTCTGGTCTTTCGCAAGCCGCTTCCCGGCTTTCCCCTGCCGCGCCTGGGGGGCACCTGTCCGCTCTGGCCGCTGTACGAGGCGCTGACCGATCCGGGCCGCCCGATCCGCCGCAGCGTCGAGATCGCCGCCCGCGAACCGCGCCGCTATCTGGCCGACGCTTATTGCGCCCTGCGTCACCCGATGGGGGCAAGCGGGCCGCAACTGGCCCACGCCTACATGCTGTTCCGCGCCAGCCCGGCCGGACCGGGCCCGGTGATCGCTGCCGGACTGGCCTGCCGCATCTGCCCGCGCGATGCCTGTCCCGCCCGGCGCGAGCCTTCGGTGCTGGGGGCCACCACTGCCCGGAACGGCGCTGCGGCAGGTTAAGTTTTTGACACCGGCGGCATCGCCCGGCCATAGTTGGCCGACGGCCGGACGGCAGGTTTTCCGGGGCAGCGGGGACAGCCACGGCGCGTGCCGGCCCATCGGGAAAGGAAGCGGATGACGAGGCAGGTTCTGCTGATCGAGGATGAGGCGAACATCGCCGAGGCGATCCGCTTCGTGCTGACCCGCGACGGCTGGTCCGTAACCACCCATGCCGATGGCGCCGACGCACTGGACCGGATCCGGGTGCTGCGGCCCGATGTGCTGGTCCTGGATGTGATGCTGCCGGGGCGGTCGGGTTTCGAGATCCTGACTGACCTGCGCGCCGACCCGGACCTGGCCGCGCTGCCGGTCCTGGTGCTGACTGCCCGCGGGCAGGACCGCGAACGCGACGCGGCGCTGGCGGCCGGGGCCACGCGGTTCCTGCCCAAGCCTTTCGGCAATGCGGATCTTGTGGCAACGGTCCGGTCGCTGGATCCCGGCGCTGCCGACCCGGAGCGGGCGTGATGCGGCGGCCGGCGCCGGTCTTTCTGGCGCGGCGGGCCTACCGCTACCGTCGCTTGCAAGACGCGGCGCGGCTTTTGCCTTTCGCGGGGCTGGTGCTGTTCCTGCTGCCGATCCTGTGGCAACCGGCGGCCACGGCGGAGCCCGACACCGGGCGCGGGGCGATTTACCTGTTCCTGGTCTGGGCACTGCTGATCGCGGCCGCCTTCCTTGTTTCGCGCCGCATCCTGGGCGGAGAGCCGATGCCCCCGGACCGCGCCGCGATGAGCGGCGGTCCGCAGTCCGCGCCGGATCCGGCATCGGAGGCCGCGCCGACGCCCCCCGGGGGGGACCGCTGATGGTGCCCTTCAACCTTCTGGTGGCGGTCTGCCTTGCCTATGTGTGCCTGCTGTTCCTGGTGGCCTTCGCGGCGGAACGCGGGGCGCGGCGCGGCAAGGTGCGCTGGCTGCGCGGGCCGCTGGTCTATACGCTGTCGCTGTCGATCTACTGCACCGCCTGGACCTTTTATGGCGCGGTCGGCTACGCGGCCCGCTCAGGGCTGGAGTTCGTGACGATCTACCTGGGCCCGACGCTGGTTCTGGTCGGCTGGTGGGGGCTTTTGCGCAAGCTGGTGCGGATCGGCCGTGTCCACCGCATCACCTCGATCGCCGACCTCATCTCGTCGCGCTATGGCAAGTCGAACCTGCTGGGCGTGCTGGTGACGATCATCGCGGTCGTCGCGGCCACGCCCTACATCGCGCTGCAACTCCAGTCGGTGGCGCTGTCGGTGCAGGTCTTTGCGCTGGGCGGCCTGCCGGGGGCCCGGGGGGACAGCCACATCACCGCGCTTTGGGTGGCGATGGGGCTGGCGGTGTTTACCGTGCTGTTCGGCACCCGCAACCTGGCCGCCGACGAACGGCACCACGGCATCGTCATGGCCATCGCCGTCGAGGCGGTGGTGAAGCTGGTGGCGCTGATCTCGGTCGGGGTCTTCGTGGTCTGGGGCCTGGCGGGGGGCTGGGGCGGCGTGTTCGACCGGCTGGGCCAGTCGACCATGGCCGACTGGCCGCTGGTCCCGGCGCGCTGGGCGGGGCTGACCTTCGTCGCCGGTGCGGCGGTGCTGACGCTGCCGCGTATGTTCCAGGTGCTGGTGGTCGAGAATTCGGACGAAACCCACCTGGCGACGGCCGCCTGGGCCTTTCCGGCCTATCTTTTCGCGATGAGCCTGTTCGTGCTGCCCATTGCCGTCGTCGGGCTGGACATGATGCCGAAGGGCGCCAACCCGGATCTTTTCGTTCTGACGCTTCCGCTGTCGCAGGGTGCCGGAGGGCTGGCGATGCTGGCGTTCCTGGGGGGCTTTTCCTCGGCCACGTCGATGGTCATCGTCGCCTCGATCGCGCTGGCGACGATGGTGTCGAACCACATCGTCGCGCCCTTGTGGCTGGGCCTTGGCGCGCCGAAGCTGAAAAGCCGCGGCCAGGCAGGCCGGATCGGCGCGGACGCGGCGGATGTGCGCGGCGTGGTGCTGATGGCGCGGCGGCTTTCGGTTTTGGGCATCCTGGCGATGGGCTACGCCTATTATCACCTGGCCGGCGGCGGCGTGGCGCTGTCTGCCATCGGCCTGATCTCGTTCGTCGGCGTGGTGCAGATCCTGCCGGCGATGCTGGGCGGGTTGTTCTGGCGCGGGGCCACGGCGCGCGGGGCGGCGCTGGGCCTGGTCTCCGGCTTTGCGGTCTGGCTTTACACGCTTTACCTGCCCTCCTACGGGGCCGCGGGGCTTTTGTCGGCCAGCGTGATCACAGATGGGCCCTGGGGCATCGGCTGGCTGCGGCCGGGGGCGCTTTTCGGGGTTTCGGGTCTTGATCCGCTGCTGCATTGCGTGGTCTGGTCGTTGCTTCTGAACACCACGGCCTTCCTTCTGGGGTCGCTTCTCAGCTTTCCAAGCCCGGTCGAGCGGATGCAGGGCCTGGCCTTCGTCAACGTCTTCGAACAGAACAATCCGTCGGCCGACTGGGCGCGCGGCGGGCCCGAGGCCGAGGATCTGCTGGCGCTTTCGCAGGGGATCCTGGGCGCCGACGCGGCGCAGACCTTCTTTCACGCCGAAGCGGCAGCGCAAGGCAAGGCCGGTTTCCTGCCCGATACCACGCCGCGCTTCCTTGAGGCGCTGGAGCGGCGCCTGGCGGGCGCGGTCGGCGCGGCGACGGCCCATGCGATGCTGATGCAGGTCGCGGAAGGGGCGGGGGTATCGGTCCAGGATCTGATGGCGGTCGCCAGCGAGGCGCAGCAGATCCTGGAATATTCCAGCCGGCTGGAAGCGCAGTCCGAAGAACTGGCCCGCACCGCCCGCGCGCTGGGAGAGGCGAACGAGAAGCTGACGCAGCTGTCGATCCAGAAGGATGCCTTCCTGTCGCAGATCAGCCATGAACTGCGCACGCCCATGACCTCGATCCGGGCCTTCTCCGAAATCCTGATGGAAGGGGGGCACGCGGCCGCCGACCAGGCCCGCTACGCCGGAATCATCCATGAGGAAACCGCCCGCCTGACGCGGCTGCTGGATGATCTTCTGGACCTGTCGGTGCTGGAGAATCGCACGGCCCAGCTGCGCATTGCCCCGGCGAACCTGCATGACCTGATCGAGCGCGCGGTCCAGGTGGCCGGGACGACGCGGCCCGACCGCCGGTTCCTGATCCGCCGCGACGAGGCGGCCGAACATGTGGCGATCTTCACCGATGCCGACCGCCTGGTGCAGGTGCTGATCAACCTGATGTCGAACGCGCGCAAGTATTGCGACGCCGACCGGCCCGAGTTGCGCATCCAGGTCCGGCCCCGCGGCCAGCGCGTGACGATCGACATCATCGACAACGGGTCCGGCATTCCGAGGAAGGCGCAGGCCATCGTCTTCGAGAAGTTCGTGCGCCTGACCGATACCGCGCGGGCGGGGGGAGCGGGGCTTGGCCTCGCCATCTGCCGCGAGATCATGGAAAACCTGGGCGGCACCATCGTCTACCTGCCGGGCCAGGGCGGCGCTGCCTTCCGGCTGAGCCTGCCGCTGCGGCGGTCGCTGACCGTCGCCGCCTGAATGGGCTGTCCGGGGCACGCATCAATCCTTTGGTAAGTCTGTTCCGGCTATGTTCCGGAAGCGCCAGAACGGCGGGACGATTCCCGGGGAAACGTGATGACAGACGACACTTTTCATTCGGTCCTCAGGCGGAAAGCCGGTGCGGGGCGGGCGCGATTGCGCAGCGCCACGCTCACCCCCGAAAAGGCGATGGTGCAGGCGCTGTCCAAGGCAGCGCAGGACCTGATGAACCTGCCGCTTCGGGTCGAGGAAAACGCGGCCGCCGTCCTGTCGCTGGCGGAACTGCCCGAACACCTGCCCGAACGGGCGCTTCTGGCGCTGCTCAACGGTCCGAAGGATGCGCTGGGGCTGATCTCGCTGGATCCGGGGCTGCTGACGGGTCTGCTGGAAATGCAGACGCTGGGCCGGTTGGGCACCGCCCCGGTGCAGCCGCGACGCCCCACGCGGACCGATGCAGCGATGTGTTCGCCTTTCATGGATCGGTTCCTGGCCCTTCTGGCTGCGGAATTGTCTGTGGGCGATCCGCAGGACAATTGGGCGGCCGGGTATCGCTACGCCTCCTTCCAGGAAGATGCGCGCCCGCTGGGGCTGATCCTCGAAGACCAGGCCTATCGCTGTTTTCGCCTGACGATCGAGATCGGCGCAGGCACGACCCGATCCGGCAGCCTGTTCCTGGCGCTTCCGGGAGACGAAGGGCTGGATCGCCCCGAAGCGGTCGCCGACCCCGCCGAAGAAGCCCGCTGGGAACAGGCGCTGGCCCAGACCGTTCTTGAGGCGCCCGCCAGCCTTGGAACCATCCTGCACCGGATGGTCCTGCCGCTTGGCCAGGCCGTGACGCTGGCGCCCGGCACCGAGCTGCGCCTGCCCCGCAGTGTACTCGAGAGTGTCGATCTGACCGACGAAACCGGTCGCCTGCTGGCCCGCGGTCGCCTGGGTCAGGCCGAGGGAAACCGCGCGCTGTGCCTGACAACCCCCGAAGCGGCCGCAGCCCCTGCGCCCGCAGCGGCCACAGCCGAGATGGTCCCCGACGCTCCCATCGGCGTAGGCGGCACCCACGGCGCGGGTCCGATCGCGCCAGAGGCACTTGCCGTGGGCTTCTGATCCGGCGGCTTCGCAGCCCGTCCGGAAGGGAACGGATGGCTTGTCGGGCGGGGTCATCGCCCTGACGCGTCCCGGACCGACGCCATGTCGAGGCGTCCGGGAAAGAAGGCCGCACCGCAGACCTGACGGATGAGGCATTGCCACGGGCGGCGCGCCGCTCCGGCGATTCAAGGTTTCCGCCAAAAGGAGGGTGCGGGAGAGCGGTTTGCCTGCTTTTCCGGCGACGCTCTTACGAAGCGGCTCGCGCAATGCCCCCGGCTTCGGACGCCCCGCCGGGGCCAGCGTCAGCCTTGCGCCAGACCGTCGATGCGGGCGCGGAAGGGTTCGAGGTCATAGCCGTAGCGGCGGGCCGTCTCGATCAGGGAATCGGTCGACTGCCGACCGGCCTGGGCCAGAGACCAGACCACCGAGGAGCGGTTGCCCGAGGCGCAATAGGCCAACACCTTGCCCCGGGGCAGCGTTTCGCGCTGGATCCGCACGTTTTCGTCCGAAAGGGCGCCCGGCGTGACCGGGTTGTAGACATAGTCCAGCCCGGCGTCCCGGGCGGCCTGCGCCATTGCGGCGCTTTGCAGGGGCAAGGGGTTTTCGCTGTCCGGCCGGTTGCAGATCACGCAGGTATAGCCCGCGGCACGGATCTGCGGCAGGTCGGCCGGTGCGATCTGGGGACTGACCGCGTAGTCGGAGGTCAGGGGGCGGATGTCCATGGCATTCTCCAGAAGGGCATGTGTTGAAACCGGCAGCAGGACAGGGGGCATAGCTCAGGCTTGGGGTGCCGTGCCGCCCGATCGCCGGACCGTTTCGACCATAGCGCGGGGAAAACCGTGGGGAAAGGCCGCAGTGCGTGGCTGGCCGTGCCGATCCCCCATCGACAGGGAACGGTTTTCAGATTGATATGGGTCAAGGCAAGGCGGAGCGGCCGCCGCCATATCCGGCCGGATGCAAAGAAGGAGACGCCCATGACCACGATCGCCGAGCGCAAACGCGCCCTGGAAGCCCGCCGCGCCGAACTGCTGGGGCGCATCGAGACGGTGGAGGACGGGCTCGACTCGCACGGCGAGAAGGATTGGGAAGAACTGGCCGTCGAACGCGAGGATGACGAGGTTCTGGAAGACCTGGGCGCGGCGGCTGTCACCGAACTCAGGATGATCGAGGCCGCGCTGGGCCGGATCGCTGCGGACGAATACGGCTTCTGCACCCTTTGCGGCGCCCAGATTGCGGAGGGGCGGCTGGACGCGGTGCCCGCGACGCCGTTTTGCGCCACCTGCGCGGCCAAGCACTGATCCTTCGCTCTGGATTCGGCGGCCCCGCGGCGATTAGAATTGCCGCACCATGACCAGCCCGCTTCCCCATCCCGTTCCAGCCTCTGCGCGCGTTCCGACGCGATCGCCGGCGGCCGGGGCTTCGGGAGTTCGGGTCGAGCTGTCCGAGGGTGTGTTGCATCTGGCACTGTTCGGCAGTGCGCAGGGGCTTGGCCGGGGGGCGGCCCTGGCGCTGGGTGGCAACCTGCGCCGGGACCTGGCCCGGGCGCTGTCCGATGTCCCCGAGGCGCGGGCGATTGTCCTGTCGGTCGAGGGATGGGACTGGACGCTGGACGAGGACCGGACGGGCGATGCCGTGGGGGCCGGGGACGATGGCTGGGCCGGGATCTGCGCCCGTCTGGCGCAATCGCGGGTGCCGGTGATCGCCACGATGTCGGGGGCAGTGGCTGGCGACGGGCTGGCCCCGGTCCTTGCGGCGCACTACGTCATCGCACAGGCCGAGGCACGGCTTTCGCTGCCGCAGTCCGGTCTGGGCCGGCTGCCTGCTGGCGGGGCACTGGGGGCACTTGCCGTCCGGGTGGGCGCGGCGCGCGCCCTTGATCTTGTCCTTGGCCGCCGCAGCATCGGGGCGCGCCGGGCGCTGGCGCTGGGGGTCGTGGATTCGGTCAGCGTTCCCGATCCCGAAGGGGCGGCGAAGGGTATGGCGCGGCTGATCGCCAGCGGCCGCCAAGGCCTGCCGCCGCGCAGCCCGTCGCGGGTGCTGTCGGACCCGGACGCCTATCTGGACGCGGTTGCCGCCGCGCGTGCCCACCTGTCCGCGATGCGTCCGGCGCGCGCGCGTCTTGTGGCCCGCGCGGCCGAGGTCGTCGAGGCGCAGCTTCTGCTGTCGGCCCCGGTCGCCGCCGCCTTCGAAGCGGATGCCTGGGCCGCGCAGCGCGCCGATCCCGCCGCGGCTGCCCTTGGCCATCTGGCCTGGGCTGCGCGCGAGGCGGCGCAGGGGCTGCCGCAGCCCGTGCCATCGACGCGGCTTCAGTCCGTTGCGGTACTGGGGGGAACGACCCTGGCCGCGGATCTGGCCCATGCGCTGATCACGGCGGGGCTGTCGGTCACGCTGGTCACGCCCGAAGGCCCGGCGCTGGCCGAGTGCCTGCGCCAGATCGCCGTGGCGCAGGACGGGGCGGTGCGACAAGGCCAGATCAGTGCAGAGCGGCGCGAGCAGGATTGGGCGCGGCTTCAGGCAGGGCTTGATCCGACGCGGGCGGCCGGGGCCGACCTGATTCTGGACGCGTCCGATCTGACGGATTCCGAGGCGGCGCACGCCCTGTCGCGGGCGGCTGCGGTCGCGCGGCGCGGAGCGTTGCGGGTGACGGCCCGGTGCCGTGACCTGGCGCTTCTGGACGATCGGACCGGGCGGCACGGGCTGGCTTGCGGCTTTCATGTCTGCGACCCGCTGGCCAGCGGACATCTGGCCGAGATCGTGCTGCCGGGGACCGAAGGCGGGGCGCCCGCAGCCCTGTCGGAGGCGCTGGCGATGCTTTCGGCGCTGTCACTGCGGCTGGGCCGGATCGGGATCCGGGTCCGGCGCGGGGCGGCCGGTCTTGCCGACCGGTTCCGGCAGGAAGGACTGGCCGCCGTCCGTTCCGGTCTGGCGGCAGGTCTGCCGGGGGCCGCGCTGCACGGTGCGCTGTCGGATCTGGGGTGGTCCCTGCCGCTGGCGCAGGTGATGCCGGATCCTCATCCGGCGCCCCGGCATCTGCAGCCGTCCGACCCGGATCGGACGCGGTGGCAGGCGTGGCTGGTGGCGCGGTTGGCCAATCTGGGCGCGGCCCTAATCGAGGAGGGCGTGCTGTCCAGCCCGGCCGAAGTGGATCTGGTGCTGTGCGAAGGTGCGGGAATGGCGCGCGATACGGGCGGGCCGATGCACATGGCGGATGCGATCGGGCTGGTGCGGCTGCGCGCGCTGCTGCGCCAGCAGGCCGATGCCGGCGATGCCGCCGCGGCGCCGCGCGCGCTTTGGACCCATTACATCCGCAACGCCCGCCACTTCACCGGGTCGGACCTTCAGGTGCTGGTCGCCGGGGGCGCTACAGCATGACGCCGACGACGATCATCATCAGCCCGATCGCGGACAGGGCCAGCGCCCCGAGGTTGAGCGCCACCGCCCTCTGAAGGACGGCGCGCAGGGCCGCCTCGTCCAGTCCCGCCCGCTTGGCCCGCGCCACCCGGACGATGGCCCAGACCAGTCCGGCCAGTCCCACCACCGTCAGCGCCGCACCCGGCCAGATCAGCATTTCCATCGTGAACGCCCCTTCCTGATTGCGCGTCCGCCTAGCCTGAAGCGGCGCGCGCCACAAGACACCCGTGTCCCCCGGCGTGGCGGCGGGCGCCGCCCTGCCGATCGGTGCGGATCGGGGTTGCGGCAACCGGGGCGCGCGGCTAGTCACGGGGCCAAGGCACGAGCATGACCGCCCAGAGGAGAGGCAGGATGAACATCCCCACCAGCACCCCCGCGAGCACCCCCGCCAGCGACGCCGCCTACAGCGTCACCGCCGATGAACTGCGGCAGTTCATCGAGCAGTACGAGCATCTGGAGGCCGAGAAGAAGGACATTGCCGAGCAGCAGAAGGAGCTGATGTCCGAGGCGAAGGGCCGGGGTTACGACACCAAGGTCATGCGCAAGATCATGGCGATGCGCAAGCGCGACAAGGACGACTTGGCCGAAGAAGAGGCGATCCTTGAAATGTACAAGGCCGCCCTTGGGATGAGCTGATGCCCCGGCGCGGGCAGGGGGTCATGGCAGGACCAGATCGACCCCCTTCATCGCGCCGATTTCTGCGATGTCCGCGTCATAACTGGCGGTCATGTCGGCCACCAGCGCATCATCCCAGCCGGGCAGCGCGATCTGGGCATCCAGCGCGCCTGGCCGGGCATGCTGCTCCAGGTGCGACGCCAGCACGGCGCGAAGGCCTGCGGGCGATGACGGCGGGTTCGCGGCCAGCGCCGCCTCCAGCCCGTTGCGGCCCGCCGGTGTGATCAACTGGTCCACCAGATCGGTTCCGCCGCACAGTGCGGTCTCTGCCCCCGTCCCGGCCAGGCACCGCACGAGATCGGGCCACAGGACGGGACTGTCCTCGTTGCACCAGACCACCAGACGCGCGTCCGGCACGGCATGCCGGAGTGCCTGAACCACCGGAACCCAGGACAGGCGCAGAGGGTCCAGGTCGTGCATGAAGGCGGAATAGTCTGCGCCTTCGGTCCGCGCCATCAGCGCCGGAACCAGCGTGGCCGGATTGCGCAAGGCCAGGTGGAATTCGCAGTCCGCGCCGTCAAACAGCCTCGACATCGCCGCCACCTGTCGGCCCGCCCTGGCGTAGAAGCCTTCGGGTGACAGCGCGCGGCTGGCCATGCAAAGGAAACTGTCGTGACTGAACACGATCCGGCGCGGCGCATCGCTGTCCGCAATCCGCGACAGCAGCGCCTTCTGTGCCGCGGAGCTGGCCGCGCCCCCCTGCAACGACTGGAGCGTTTCGCGCAGCGCCGTCCGGTAGCGCCCCGGCGCCGGGATCGCCACGCCCAGACGCGACAGGGTTTCGCGATTCCTCAGCAGCGACCGGAGCAGCCGATCCTCGTCCGTGGCATGTACCCCCAGATGAAAGACGACCTGCATCGCGGCTCCTTCCTTCTGGCCTGGCCCGTGCCCGCGTTATACGGCGATTTCTGGACAGCAAAACCGCTTTCCGATAAGCAGCCGCAATGGCAGGGCAAAACACTCAGGCATTTACGGCGGGCACCGGCCCGGTTCCGCAGGGGCGGCAGCGGCGCGTCGGCGGCGGGCCGGGATGGACGCTGGGCGCCCTGGTCATCGCAGCGGTGGTGCTGATTCCGCTGGTCGCGGTGGTGGTCATTGCCTTCAACCCGACCGAGAACATCTGGCCCCATCTGCTGGCCACGACCCTGCCGCGCTACCTGACCAACAGCGTCATCCTGGCCGCGGGTTCCGCCGTGCTGGCCTCGGCCGTGGGCGCGGGGGCGGCCTGGCTGGTGACGATGTACCGCTTTCCGCTGTCGCGCTGGCTGGAATGGTGGCTGCTCTTGCCGATGGCGATTCCCGCCTATGTCTCGGCCTATGGGCTGGTCGACCTCCTGGATTACGCGGGTCCGCTGCAATCGGCGCTGCGCCAGACCTTCGGCTGGTCCTCGGCGCGGGATTACTGGTTCTTCTCGCCGCGCTCGCGGGGCTTTGCGGTCGTGGTGCTGGCCTCGGCGCTGTATCCTTACGTCTACCTGCTGTCGCGCGCCGCGTTCCGCGAACAACCCTCGGGGAGCTATGAGGTTGCGCGGGCGCTGGGGGCCGGTCCCTGGCGGCTGTTCTGGCGGATCGGCCTGCCGCTGGCGCGGCCTGCCATCGCGGCAGGGGCGGCCATCGTGATGATGGAAGTGGTCAGCGATTATGGCGTGTCCTTCTACTTCGGCATCCAGACCCTGACCACGGGCATCTTCTCGGTCTGGCTGGAGACCGGCAATGCGGGCGGGGCGGCGCAGATCGCCTGCGTGATCCTGGCGGTGATCCTGTGCCTGATGGTGCTGGAACGCTATGGCCGCCGGCGGTCGCGCTTCTTCCAGTCGGCCCGCCAGCCGCGTCCGGTGACGCGCCAGACCCTGCGCGGGCTGCCGGCGCTGGGTGCGACGGCGCTGTGTCTTGTGCCGCTGGCCATGGGATTTTTGCTGCCCACGGCGGTGATCCTTGGCCACGCGCTGGAACGGCCCTCGGAATGGCTGAGCCCCGGTCTGGGGCAGGCGCTGGTCCACACGCTGGTCGTCGGCGCGCTGGCCTCGGTCCTGACGGTCTTTGCGGCGCTGTTTCTGGTTTACGCAGTCCGGCTGGCGCTGTCGCGGACGGCACGGCTGGTTATGCCGCTGACGGCGCTTGGCTATGGCACGCCCGGAGCGGTTCTGGCGGTGGGCATCCTGTTCCCGCTGGCAGCGCTGGATCATCGGGTGGCGGATGCGATTCTTGCGCTGACCGGCCATGATCCGGGCCTTCTGCTGACCGGCTCGGCGGCGGCCATCGTGCTGGCCTTCGTGGTGCGGTTCTTCGGCATTGCCGAGGGCGCGGTGGACAGCGCCTTCGGGCGGATCTCGCCCTCGCTTCCGATGGCGGCCCGTTCGCTGGGGCGCACGGCGCGAGGGGTTCTGACCTCCGTCTACCTGCCGATCCTGCGGGGCTCGGTCGGAACGGCGCTGCTTCTGGTCTTTGTGGAATGCGTCAAGGAACTGCCCGCCACGCTGCTGCTGCGTCCCTTCAACTACGAAACGCTGGCCACCCGGGTGCAGGAAAAGGCAAGCCTTGAAAAGCTGGGCGAGGCCGCGCCGCCCGCGCTGATCGTGATGGCGGTGGGTCTTGTGGCCGTGGCGCTTCTGGCGCGGGCCAGCCGCGCGCGCGAAAGATAGGTCGGGCAATGCGGCCCGCGGCGTCCGGAACAGGAGAATCGGGGAGAAGCCGTCGGCGCAGGGAAGGGATCCCGCGTGCCCCCAGACGGGTTCGAACCGCCGACATCCAGTTTACAAAACTGGCGCTCTACCAGCTGAGCTATAAGGGCTACGCCGGGCCGATTTAGCAACTTGTGCGAAATGTTGCAAGGCGTGTAGGGTCATGGCCGGGAAGCACGGCCGCAACGCCGTTTCCGGGCCGGACGCGGCGGGTCGCCCACCGGTTTTCATGCATTTCGGACATGCCATTTTCCCTGTCACACATCTGTCGCATTCAGCGCAAAAGATGACGTTTTCTGGCGCTTCGGCAGGGGATTTGTCTGGTCTGCTTCCGCACGGAAACCTTCCGGCCAACCTGGCAATGCGTCCCGTCGGGGCGATTGCGGCAGCTGTCCCGAAGCTGACCAATGGGGAGAACACATGAAAAGACTTATCGCCACTCTGGCCATGACAACCGCGATGGCCGGCATGGCCCAGGCTGAATGCGGCAGCCTGACCATCGCCAGCATGAACTGGCAAAGCGCCGAGCTGGCCGCGGCCCTTGACGCCTTCATCCTGAACAACGGCTATGGTTGCCAGGCCGAAATCATTCAGGGCGATACTGTGCCGACCATCACCTCGATGGTGGAAAAGGGCCAGCCCGAGATCGCGCCGGAAGGCTGGGTCGACCTGGTGCCGGAAGTGATCCAGAAGGGTCTGTCCGAAGGCAAGATCGTCGTCACCGGCGACATCCTGTCGGATGGCGCGGTGCAGGGCTGGTGGATGCCGAAATACGTGGCCGACGCCCATCCCGAGATCAAGACGATCGACGACGTCCTGAAGCACCCGGAACTGTTCCCGGACCCCGAGGATTCCAAGAAGGGCGCCGTGTTCAACGGGCCGCAGGGCTGGGGCGGCACGGTCGTGACCACGCAGCTGTACAAGGCCTATGGCGCCGAAGCGGCGGGCTTTACGCTGGTGGACACCGGTTCGGCCGCGGGTCTTGATGGCTCGATTGCCCGCGCCTACGAACGCAAGGAAGGCTGGGTCGGCTACTACTGGGCGCCGACCGCGCTTCTGGGCAAGTACGAGATGGTGAAGCTTGACCATGGCGTGCCGCTCGACATGGACGAGTGGAAACGCTGCACTTCGAACGCCGAATGCGCCGATCCGAAGAAGAACGACTGGCCGAAGGACAAGGTGCAGACCGTCGTTGCGAAGACCTTCGCCGATGCCGCGCCGGCCGAGGTGATGGACTACCTGGGCAAGCGGTCCTGGACCAACGCCACCGTCAACGGTGTCATGGCCTGGATGACCGACAACCAGGCGACGGGCGAAGATGGCGCCAAGCATTTCCTGAAAGAGAACGAGGACCTGTGGAAGGCCTGGGTCTCGCCGGAAGCAGCCGAAAAGATCAAGGCGGCTCTGTGATCTGAGCCCTCCATCGGCCGGGGGGCGGTGCGCCACCGCATCGCCCCCCGGCTCATTTCCGGCGCCTGGATTGGCGCCCTTCGGAGACCCTTCCGCACATGGAATTCCTGTCCAAGTTCCCCCAGATGGATGACGCGCTGCTGCGCGACCTGAAAAAGGCCATCGACGAATCCTTCCGCGGCTTCACGCGCGCCTACGGCGATGCGCTGGAGGCCTTTTTCGAGCCGCTCCGGCTGTTTCTGGTCTATGCCGAGCGATTTGTGACGAATACCCCATGGATCGTCATCTTCCTGCTGATCATGGCCATCGCCTGGTTCGGCAGCCGCAACTGGAAAATCGTCGTCGGCGCCGCCGTGACCCTTCTGCTGATCGGCTATTTCGGCATGTGGGAAGACACGATGAAGACGATCTCGATGATCTTCGTCTGCACCGTGATCTCGATTGCCATCGGCATTCCCCTGGGCATCGCCATGGCGCGGTGGAACCGGATGCAGGCGATCATCAATCCGGTCCTTGACGTCATGCAGACGATGCCCAGCTTCGTCTACCTGATCCCGGTCGTCATGCTCTTGGGCATCGGCAAGGTGCCGGGCCTGATCGCCGTGGTGATCTACGCCATGCCGCCGATCATCCGCCTGACGAACCTTGGCATCCGCCTGGTCGATGCCGACATGCTGGAAGCGGCCGATGCCTTCGGCTCGAACGGCTGGCAGAAGCTGACGAAGGTGCAACTGCCGTTGGCGCTGCCCACGATCATGGCCGGCATCAACCAGACGATCATGATGGCGCTGGCCATGGTGGTCATCGCGTCGATGATCGGGGTGCAGGGCCTGGGCCAGCCGGTGCTGCGCGCCATTTCGAACCAGTATTTCACGCTGGGTGTCTTCAACGGCTTCGCCATCGTCGGCATCGCCATCATCTTCGACCGCGTGAGCCAGGCTTTCGGCAAGCGCCTGCAAAAGCACACCGAGGTCGTCCATGGCTGAGCCGATCGGAATCCAGATCCGCAACCTTTACAAGATCTTCGGGCCCGACGCGGCCGCGCTGATCGAGAAGGTCCGCACGGGAACCACCAAGACCGAGCTGAACGAGAAATATGGCGCGGTGCTGGGCCTGAACAACATCAACATGGACATGGCAGCGGGCCAGATCCAGGTGATCATGGGCCTGTCGGGGTCGGGCAAGTCGACGCTGATCCGCCACATCAACCGGCTGATCGACCCGACGGCGGGCGAAGTGCTGGTGGGCGGCGACGATGTCGTGAAGATGTCGCCCGAGGCCCTGCGGGAATTCCGCCGCCACAAAACGGCGATGGTGTTCCAGAAATTCGCGCTGCTGCCGAACCGCACCGTGCTGGAAAACACCGGCTACGGGCTCGAGGTGCAGGGCGTCCCTCGGGAAAAGCGGATCGAGACCTCGATGCGCTGGATCGAACGGGTGGGCCTGAAGGGGTTCGAGAAAAAGTACCCCAACCAGCTGTCGGGCGGGATGCAGCAGCGCGTGGGCCTGGCGCGGGCGTTGTCGAACGACGCGCCCATCCTTCTGATGGACGAAGCCTTCTCGGCGCTTGATCCGCTGATCCGGGTCGACATGCAGTCGGTGCTGCTGGACCTGCAGAAGGAAATCCGCAAGACCATCGTCTTCATCACCCACGATCTGGACGAGGCGTTGCGGCTGGGCGATTCCATCGCCATCCTGCGCGACGGCGAGATCATCCAGATGGGCAGCAGCCAGGACATCGTGCTGAAACCGGCCAACGACTACATCGCGAACTTCGTGCGCGAGGTGAACCGGGGCCGTGTCATCCACGTCGAGAAGGCGATGTCGCCGCTGCGGGCCGACACGGCGCTGCCTGCCGCTTCGGTGGCGGCCGGAACCTCGCTGGACGATGCGATGAAGCACCTGGTTGCCCGGGGTGCCGACCGCCTGACGGTCACGGACGGCCAGAACCGTCCGCTGGGCGTGATCGACAGCGCGACCATCGTCGCGGCGCTGGTCGGCGGCGTCTGAGCCACCTCTTCCGAAAGGGCCACAGGCGCCGCCGGCTTTGCCCGGCGGCGTCTTTGCATCTTCCCGCGCCCTGCGGCTTCGGTCCCGCACAAGGGGGTCCGCACCTGCGAACCGAACGCGTCGCCGTCCCCGGTTGATCCCGCCGCCCCGATCGGCGACCCTGACCCCCGGATCAGGAAGGGATACGGGGCATGGGCAAGCTGGTCGATGGCAAGTGGGACGCAAGCTGGTATGACACCGGCGCGACGGGCGGCCGGTTCCAGCGCGACACGTCGCGGTTTCGCAACTGGGTGACGCCCGACGGCGCGCCCGGCCCATCGGGCGAGGGCGGCTTTCCCGCCGCTTCGGGGCGCTACCACCTTTACGTCTCCTACGCGTGCCCCTGGGCGCACCGGACGCTGATCCTGCGCAGCCTCAAGGGCCTGGTGCCGCATATCGGCATCTCGGTCGTGCATCCCGACATGCTGGCCGATGGCTGGACCTTTGCGACCGATTTCCCTGGCGCAACCGGTGACACCCTTCACGGGGCCGCGTTCCTGCGCGATGTCTACCTGCGCGCCAAGCCCGACGCCACGGGGCGGGTGACGGTGCCGGTGCTGTGGGACCGGGTGCGCGACACCATCGTCAGCAACGAATCCTCCGAGATCCTGAGGATGTTCAACTCGGCCTTCGACGGCATCACCGGCAACCGGTACGATTATTGTCCCGCCGCCCTGCATGACGCGATCGAGGAGATGAACGCCCGCATCTACCCTGCGCTGAACAACGGGGTCTACCGCGCCGGTTTCGCCACCACGCAGGCCGCCTATGACGAGGCCGTGCACGACGTGTTCGACTGCCTGGACGGGCTGGAAGGCCATCTTGCCCGGCACCGCTTTCTGCTGGGGGACCGGCTGACGGAATGCGACTGGCGGCTGTTCACGACGCTGATCCGGTTCGATCCCGTCTACCACCTGCATTTCAAGTGCAACCGCCGCAGGCTGATCGATTATCCGAACCTCTGGGCCTATACCCGCGCGCTGTACCAGTGGCCGGGCGTGCGCGAGACGGTGCGGATGGACCATATCGTGCGCCACTATCACTACAGCCACGACACGATAAATCCCTACCGGATCCTGCCGATCAACCCGATCCTCGACTACGACGAGCCCCACGGTCGCTGACGCGGCCGCTGCCGGGCGGCGTCGGTGTCCTGCGGAGTTGATCCGCTATTTCCAAGCTTCTAGAAGAATGGTGAGACTCGGGGGGAAGCATGGACATCGAACAGACCGCCGCGCGGCTTGAGGCCCTGGGAAATCCGACCCGGCTGCGGATCTACCGGCTTCTCGTCCGGGCGGGCGATGGCGGGCTGGCCATGGGTCAGATCCAGGAACGGCTGGCCATCCCGGCCTCGACCCTGTCACACCATTGCCGGACGCTGCTTTCGGTGGGCTTGATCTTGCAGGACCGGGCCGGAACGTCGCTGATCTGCCGCACGAACTATGCCGAGATGCGGGCGCTTCTGGACGATCTGGCGGCGGAATGCTGCGTGGAGAGCGGACCCGCGCCGGACGCGGGCGAGGGTGGCCCGGCATGAGCGGCGGGACGATCCTGCCCCGGGCCGCGGCGCGTCTGACCCTGCCGCCAGCGCGGTCGGGGCGGGTGGTCGCGGCGCTGGGGACGGCACAGACCATCGGCTGGGCATCCAGCTATTACCTGCCTGCGGTACTGGCCGGACCGATGGCCAGCAGCCTGGGCCTGTCGCCGGTCTGGATCTTTGCGGCCTTTTCGATGGCGATGGTCATCTCGGCGGCGGTCGGGCCGTCGGCGGGGGCGCGGATCGACCGTCTGGGCGGGCGCGGTGTGCTGGCGGTTTCGAACCTGGTATTCGCGGCCGGGCTCGTGGGGCTGGCGCTGGCGCCGTCGGGTCCGGTGCTGTTCCTGGGGTGGGGCGTGGTGGGCATCGGCATGGGGCTCGGGCTTTACGAGGCGGCCTTTGCCACGCTGGCCCGGATCTATGGTGCCCAGGCCCGCGGCCCGATCACCGGGATCACGTTGATTGCGGGATTTGCCAGCACCGTGGGCTGGCCGCTGTCGGGAATGATGCTCTCGGTCTGGGGTTGGCGCGAAGCCTGTCTGGGCTGGGCGGCGATCCATCTGTTCCTGGCGCTGCCTCTGAACCTGATCCTGCCGCGGGCTGCGGCATCCGCGACGGCCGCGCCGGTGCTGCCGGTCGCGGAAGGACCGTCCCCGCCGCCCTTCGCGATGGCGCTGCTGGCCTTTGTGTTTGCGGCGACCTGGTTCACCTCGACCGCCATGGCGGCGCATCTGCCAGGTCTTTTGCAGGCCGCCGGGGCCAGCAGCGCGGCGGCGCTGGCAGCGGGCGCCTTGATCGGCCCCGCGCAGGTGGCCGCGCGGATGCTGGAGTTCGGGTTCCTCCGGCGTTTCCACCCGCTGGCTTCGGCGCGGCTGGCGGCGGCGGCGCATCCGCTGGCGGCCGTCGTGCTGCTGGTGGTCGGTGGACCGGCCGCTTCGGCCTTCACCCTGCTGCACGGGGCGGGGAACGGCATCCTGACGATCGCGAAGGGCACGCTGCCGCTGGCGCTGTTCGGGCCTGCGGGTTACGGCCAGCGCCTGGGCTGGCTGGGTGCGCCGGCGCGGATCCTTCAGGCGGGGGCGCCGCTGATCTTCGGCGCGGCGCTGTCCGCCTGGGGGGTAGACGCGGTCTGGGTGACGGCGGGGATCGGGGCGGCGGCGCTGGGGGCGCTGTTCCTGCTCAGGCCAACAGGCGCAGCCTGAGCGCGGCCAGCCAGGACAAGCCCGCCATCGCCCCCGCGGTGGCCAGGCAGAGCGGCAGGCCGCCCAGCTGGAAGCTGAGGCCGGACAGGAGCGTTCCCAGAAGCCGCCCGGCCGCGTTGGCCATGTAGTAGAACCCCACGTCCCGCGTGATCCGCGCCGCGTCGCCGAAGGCCAGGATCAGGTAGGAATGGACCGAGGAATTGACCGCGAAGACGAAGCCGAAGACCAGAAGCCCCGCGATGAGGGTGACCGTCAGCCAGGGCGCCGGGCCGTCGACGGTCCAGGCGGCCAGCGCCAGCGTGAAGGGGATGGGCACCAGGAGCCCCGCCCAGAGAATGGCGCGATTGGTGATGGCGTCTTCCGGCTGGCCCCTGGCGCCAAGGATCCGTGGCGCGAGGGCCTGCACCGCGCCATAGGCGATGATCCAGAGCGCCATGAAGCCGCCGACCAGGAAGAAGGCCTCGCGTCGGCCGGCGGGGCTGCCGTCGGACAGCACGGCCTGAAAATAGACCGGGATTCCGACCACGAACCAGACGTCGCGCGCGCCGAACAGGAACAGGCGGGCAAGGGACAGCCGGTTGACGCGGACATCCTTCGATCGCCAGCCGCTCCAGCTGTCCTCGGACGTCATCCGGCCGGGAAGTCCGGCGGGCAGGAACAGGACGACCGCGGCGAGGATCAGCGCAAGCACGGCCGCCATGCCCCAGACGGCCACCTTGAATCCTGCAAGACCGAGGAGTGCCGCGCCGAGAAAGAAACCCGTGCCCTTCACGGCATTCTTGGATCCAGTCAGGTAAGCGACCCAACGGAACAGCCCGCCATCCCCCGCGGGTGCAAGGAGCTTGACGGCGGATTTCGACGACATCTTTGCCAAATCCTTGGCCACGCCCGAGACGCCCTGGACCGCCATCACGAAAACGACCGAGGCGGTGCCCCCCCAGGCCGGGTCAAGCTGGGCCAATGCGACAAGGGCCGCGATCTGCAGCGCAAGCCCGCCATGAAGCGTCGAGGCAAGGCCGAAGCGTGCGGCAAGCCAGCCCGCGCCCAGGTTCGTGACGATCCCCGCCACCTCATAGAGCAGAAAGAGCCAGGCCAGCTGGATGGGCGAGAAGCCCAGGCCGTTGAAGTGCAAAAGCACCAGCATCCGCAGCGCGCCGTCCGAAAGCATGAAGGCCCAGTAGGCGGCCGTCACCGCCGCATAGGCGCGCAGCGGATTGACGGGCGATGTGGCGGTCACGTGCGTTCTCCTTCCCGGGGCGGTTCCGGGGGGCTGTCTGCCCCCCGGTCCCCCCGAGGATATTTCGGCCAAGATGAAGGGGGATCAGAGGGTTCGGGCCACCATTCGGGCGATGTCGGCCAGGCGGCAGGCATAGCCCCATTCGTTGTCATACCAGGCAAAGACCTTGACCTGGGTGCCGTTCACCACAAGGGTCGACTGCGCGTCGATGATGGACGAGCGCGGATCGTTGGTGAAGTCGGTTGAGACGAGGGCGCGGGTTTCATAGCCAAGGATGCCCTTCAGCGGACCTTCGGCGGCGGCCTGGAAGAGGGCGTTGACTTCGGAGGCGGTGGTGGGGGGTCCGACTTCGAAGACGCAATCGGTGATCGAGGCGTTCAGAAGCGGCACGCGCACGGCGTGGCCGTCGAGGCGGCCCTTGAGTTCGGGGTAGATGAGCGTGATCGCCGTGGCCGAGCCGGTGGTGGTGGGGATCAGGTTCAGAAGCGCCGAGCGGGCGCGGCGCATGTCCCTGGCCGGGCGGTCGACGATCGTCTGGGTGTTGGTCACGTCATGGATCGTGGTGATCGCGCCGTGGCGGATGCCCAGGGCTTCGTGGATGACCTTGACCACCGGCGCGAGGCAGTTCGTGGTGCAGGACGCGGCGGTGATCAGGTGGTGTTCGCGCGGGTCATAAAGGTGATGGTTGATGCCGTAGACGAGGTTCAGCGCGCCCCCATCCTTGACCGGAGCGCTGACCACGACCTTCTTCGCGCCGGCAGCGTGGTAGGGCGCGATCTTCGCGGCGGTCTTGAAGACGCCGGTGCAGTCGACGACGAAGTCGATGCCCAGTTCTGCAAGCGGCAGCGCCTCGATGGTCCGTTCGTGGGTCAGCCGGATCTTCTGGCCGTTCAGGACCAGCGCTCCGTCGGCATGGGCGACGGGGGTTTTCCAGCGGCCGTGGACGCTGTCGAATTCCATCAGCAGGGCGTGCTGTTCGGCGTCGCCCGCCGGATCGTTCAGAAGGGCGATCTCGGCGTCGATCCCGGTGTCGATCAGGTCGCGCAGCACGAGTTTACCGATGCGGCCAAGGCCGTTCAGGGCAATGCGGGGCATGGGATCAGGCCTTTTCCTGGCTGAGCGCATCGGTGCCGATCTGGTCGACGCTGGCTTGCAGCGAGAGCGCGCTGAGCGAGGCGAAGGGCAGTTCGACGAAGGCCGAGATGCGGCGGCGGAGGGCGGCATAGGTCTGCGCGAAGACCAGCGCCTTTTCGGCGTCTGTTCCGGTGGCCTTGACCGGATCGGGCAGGCCCCAGTGGCCGGTGATGGGCTGGCCGGGCCAGGGTGGGCATTCCTCGGCGGCCGCCGTGTCGCAGACGGTGAAGACGAAGTCCATGACCGGCGCGCCGGGACCCTGGAACTCGGCGATGTGCTTGGAGCGCAGGCCCGAGACGTCATGTCCGTTCCGCGCGAGGATGTCGAGCGCAAAGGGGTTGAGTTCGGTATTGGGACGCGTTCCGGCGGAGTAGGCCTGGAAGCGGCCGTTGCCCAGGTCGCGCAGCAGCGCCTCGGCAAAGATCGAGCGGGCGGAATTGCCCGAGCAGATGAACAGCACGTTGAAACCGGTGTCACGCATGGCGGACCCTTCCTTGTGAAGAAACGGAACAAGCAGATCGGGGCGGCCGCGGCCCACGTCGAGGGCGAGATACCCGATCAGACCTTCGGTCGTGTCGAGGTTGGCCGCGTAGTAGAGTGACCGGCCCCGCCGTTCGGCCTGGGCCAGGCCTGCGGCGACAAGGTCGGAGAGGTGATGGGACAGCGTGTTCTGCTTCAGCCCCAGCGCCTGAGCGATTTCGGTGGGACGGACGCCCTGGGGGGCGAAGCGCATCAGCAGGCGAAACACCGCAAGCCGGCCCGGGTGGCCGAGGGTGGCGAAGGCAAGGCTGGCGGTAATCTGTTCCATATTTCCTGAATATGGGAAGTTTCTGACCGGGTCCAGTGAAGGTTTCATGACGGTACGTCCCGGGTGCTTGATCCATCTCAAGGCGATCCGGGGTCAGAAATGCAGGTTTCTGTGACGCAGTGATGTCGCCTTGAAAGCGGGGTTGGCAAGTCAGCGCCGCTCATGGCAGGACAGGACGGAGGGGGGCAGCCGCCGGGCAGCGACGAACAAGCGGGGACGATCGGGATGAACATCCTGTCATGGTTCAACGATCAGGTTCTGCGCATGACCTGGCTGAATGACCTGGTCGGTGCCGGGATCGCCGCG
Organism: Rhodobacteraceae bacterium QY30; assembly: GCA_002356635.1. GTDB lineage: Bacteria > Pseudomonadota > Alphaproteobacteria > Rhodobacterales > Rhodobacteraceae > QY30. Next base: position 1,861,871 of record CP023454.1, on the reverse strand, counting down.
GCGGGCCTGGATCCGGCCTCTCGGCTGGGCGGGTCGGTGCAGTTCTTCATCTATGACGTGATCAAGATCTTCCTGCTGCTGTCGGTCCTGATCTTCGGAATCTCGTGGGTGCAGAGCTATTTCCCGCCTGAGCGGACGCGGCGGATACTGGGCGGTCGGACGGGGCTGGGGGCCAGCGTGCTGGCCGCGCTTCTGGGGACGATCACGCCTTTCTGTTCCTGCTCGTCGATCCCGATCTTCATCGGCTTCACTGCTGCGGGGCTGCCGCGGGCGGTCACATTTTCTTTCCTTATTTCCTCGCCGCTGGTCGATCTGGCGTCGCTGATCCTGCTGGCCTCGGTGTTCAACTGGCCGGTGGCGCTGGCCTATGTGGCGGTCGGGCTGGTGATTGCCGTTGTTGCGGGCACCCTGATCGGCCGCGCCGGGATGGAGGATCAGGTGGCCGATTTCGTCCGGACCGTTCCCGTGCACGACAACGAACAGTCGATGACGCGGAGCGCGCGGGGCGCCTTTGCGAAGGGTGAGGTCGCGGCGATCCTGCGGCGGGTCTGGCCTTATGTGCTGATCGGCGTCGGCATCGGCGCAGCGATCCACAACTGGGTGCCCGAGGCCGTGGTCACTGGCCTTCTTGGTCAGGACAAGTGGTGGTCGGTCCCCTTGGCCACGGTGATCGGGATTCCGATGTACCCCGACATCTTCGGCACACTGCCCATTGCCGAGGCGCTGCTGGCCAAGGGGGTCGGGCTGGGCACGGTGCTGTCGTTCATGATGGCGGTCACCGCGCTGTCGCTTCCCTCGCTCATCCTTCTCAAGCGCGTGGTGAAGATGCGCCTTCTGACGATGTTCGTCGGCGTGCTGACGGCCGGTATCGTCGTGATGGGTTTGGTCTTCAATGCGCTGACACCGTGGTTTGTCTGAAACGCCGATGGAAAGGACATGGCATGATCACCAAGGTTCTGGGTTCGGGGTGCCGCCGCTGCGTGGCTCTGGGTGAGAATGCCCTGGCCGCCGCGCGTGCCGCGGGGAAAGAGGTGGAGCTGGTGAAGGTAACCGACATGGCCCAGATCGCGGGCTATGGCGTGATGTCGACGCCTGGCCTGGTCATCGACGAACGGCTTGTGTCGACGGGCAAGGTTCTGACGGCCGAAGAAATCCGGGCACTCCTGCAACCGCTCTGACCTTGGGGCAAATACGGGGATAGAGGGGCGCGGCGGCCTTGTGCCCATGCCCGTTGCTGTCTGACCGTGAGCGCGGCTTGCGCTGGCGATACATATGCCTGGGGTACCTCGCGCAACGAAGTCCGGAACGCGACGCTGTGTCGCCCCCTCAGCCGCCGACGTTCAGAGGCACGGGACGGGGCACCGCTGGCAGGGCCACGTCCGCAAGGGTCGATCGGTCCAGATCAGCCAGGAATGCCTCTTCGGCGAAGCGCAGCCGGGCCTTCAGGCGGCAGCAACCGGCGACAGTGCAGGTGACGACATCGCTGCCCAGGCATTCGACCAGCGGCTGACCGGTTTCCAGAAGCCGGACGACCTGGCCCAGCCGGATTTCGGCGGGTGGGCAGGCGAGTGTTGCGCCACCGCCGCCGCCACGCCGCGTGGTGACGATCCCGCCTTGCGCCAGGGCCGCGATGATCTTGGTCAGGTGATTGCGCGACAGGGAAAACTCTTCGGCCAGTTCCGCCGTCGAGAAGGCCCGGCCGGGGTCCGAGGCCATGCGCATCAACGCGCGAAGGCCGAAGTCGGTGAAGGAGGTCAGGCGCATCCGGGTTCCGTGTCGAAGGGCTATTTACAAAGCCTCTTACGATGTCCTAATTGGTATTGCAAATACCGATTGGCGCGTCATGACCACTGAAACCCCTTCCGAAGTGATGACTTCGGCCCGGCCGCAGATGACGGCCGATCTGATGGCGCGGACGGGGCTTTCCGATGCCGTCCTGACGCGGCTTGTCCATCGCTTCTACGACCGTGTCCGGGCGGACCCGGTGCTGGGTCCGATCTTCGCCGACCGCATCGCGGACTGGACGCCGCATCTGGCGCGGATGGTGGAGTTCTGGTCCTCGGTCGCCTTGATGACGGGGCGCTATCACGGCGCGCCGATGCCCAAGCACCTGACGTTGCCGGTGGACCGGACGCATTTCGACCGCTGGCTGACGCTCTTCCGCCAGACCGCCGCAGAGGTCTGCACCCCAGAAGGCGCTGCCTGGGTGATCGAGCGGGCTGAACGGATCGCCTTCTCGATCCACGCCAATGTCGAGGATGCCCGTAACAATTATGGACGCGGGGGACTGCCGCCGAAGCTGTAAGTGGACGCGGGGAAGGGAAGGGGATGACAGCGATGATCCGGCCGGAAATCCACCTGCACCGCGTCTACGACACCGCTCCGACGATCGGCGCCCGGATCCTGGTCGACCGGCTGTGGCCCCGCGGCGTTGCGAAGGCCCGGCTGGCCCTGGACGACTGGATCCGCGACGCTGCCCCCAGCGATGCCTTGCGCCACTGGGTCCATGCCGATCCGGCGCATTGGGCGGACTTCCCCGCCCGCTACGCCGACGAACTGGACCACGCGCCCGACGCCGTGGCACGCTGTCTGGACTGGTGCGCCCGGGGCCCCGTGACCTTCCTATATGCCGCGAAGGAGCCCCGGCGGAACAATGCCCTGGTCCTGCGGGACTATCTTATTGCCCATCATGAGAAGGAGCGACGCCACCATGTCGATTGATCCCCGATTGCAGACTCCGTTGTGCAGGACGCTTGGGTGCGAGGTGCCGATCCTTCTGGCCGGGATGGGGGGCGTCTCGCGCTCGGGCCTTGCCGCGGCAGTGGCCAACGCGGGCGGCTATGCGATGCTGGGCATGGTGCGTGAGGATCCGGCCTTCATCGGGGCCGAGATCGACGCCCTGCGTGCGGCGACCGACCGGCCTTTCGCGGTCAACCTGATCCCGGCGGGAACCGAAGCCACGCTGTTTGACCGGGAACTGGGGGTCTGTCTGGATCGCAAGGTGCCCGCGATGTGCTTTTTCTGGGAGGTCGTGCCAGCGGCCATCGCCCGGGCGAAAGCGGCGGGCTGTCTGGTGCTGCACCAGGTCGGCACGATCGAGGCGGCGCGCGCCGCGGCCGGGGCGGGGGCGGATGTCATCATCGTGCAGGGGGTCGAGGCGGGGGGGCATGTCCATGGCAAGACCGCCGCGCTGGTCCTGATCGAAGAGGTGGCGCGCGTGACCGACCTGCCGCTGGTCGCCTCGGGCGGCTTCGGGACGGGTGCAAGCCTTGTCGCCGCGCTGGCCTTGGGCGCGCAGGGGATCCATTGCGGCACGGCCTTCCTTGCGACGAAGGAATCCTTCGCGCATGATTACCACAAGGACCGTGTCGTCGCCGCCACGGGCGCGGATACCGTCTACACGGATGTCTATGCGCTGAACTGGCCGCCCGATTCCCCGGTGCGGGTGATCGGGAATTCCGTCACCCGGGCCTTGGGCCACAACCTGACCGGCCATCATCCCGACCGCCTGCCGCGCGAACATCTGGCCGAGGATGCGGGGCGGAAGCTTCTGAAGTTCAGCACCGACTCCCCGCTGCGCACGACGACCGGCGATCTGGAAGCGATGGCCCTTTATGCTGGCCAGGGGACGGGCCTGATCGACGACATTCCCACCGCAGCCGAGCGGATTGCCGGGATCATGGCCGGGGCGCGCGCCGCGCTGGCGCGCGTCGATGGCAACTGGGAGGCGAAGGCATGAACGACGACGAACGCCCGACGCGGGGCTATGCCTCGCCACCCTGCCTGGCGCATGAGATCGACCCCGCTTATTTCGATCCGCTGGCGGTCGACCCCCGGCAGGCCGAAGATGTGGCGCGGTGGCGCAAGGCCGAACGGGTGCGCCTGCTGGACGAACGCGCGGCGCTGCCGGTGGCGACCCGCCAGGCCGCGGCGCAGGCCATCGCCTCGGCATTGGACAGTTTCCTTTCGCGGCGGTTCGACAGCCTTGAGGGGTTGACCGTTTCCGCATGGTGGCCAATCAAGGCCGAATTGGACCTGCGTTTCTGGCTCGCGGGGCTGGAGGCACGCGGGGCCCGGGCGGCGCTGCCGCTGGTGGTGGAAAAGGGCCGGCCCCTGGGTTTCCGGGCCTGGACGCCGGGCACGAAGATGGAGCGCGGCTTCTGGAACATCCCGGTTCCGGCCGAGGGCCCGATGATCCGGCCCGACATCACCCTGTCGCCGGTGGTCGGCTGGGATGGCGGCTGCTTCCGCCTGGGCTATGGCGGCGGCTACTTCGACCGGACGCTGGCCGCGGCCGACCCCCGGCCGCTGGCCATCGGCATCGGCCTTCAGATCGCGCGGATCGCGACGATCTATCCGCAGCCGCATGACATTCCCATGGCGGCGATCATCACCGAGAACGGACTTCAGCAGGTGCGCGATGGCGACAAGCAGTGAACGGATCCGGGCCTGGACCGGGCCGGCGATCCTCAGCTTCGGGTTCAGGCCCTTTTTCCTGCTCGCGGGCATCTGGGCGGCGCTGGCGATGGTGCTGTGGATCGGGATGTGGGCGGGCGGCCTGTCGCTGCCCACCGCCTTCGACCCGATCTCGTGGCACGCGCATGAGATGATGTTCGGCTACCTGGGCGCGGTTATCGCAGGTTTTCTGATGACGGCAATCCCCAACTGGACGGGGCGGATGCCCATTGTCGGCTGGCCGCTGGCCGTGCTTGTGGGGCTGTGGCTGGCGGGCCGGGTCGCGGTGGCGTTCTCGGCGGGAGGAGCGTGGCTGGCGGCGGTCATCGACCTGGCCTTCCCGGTGGCGCTGGTCGCCGCCATGGGGCGCGAGATCGCGGCGGGCAAGAACTGGCGGAACCTGCCGGTGGTCGGGCTGGTCGCGCTGTTCACGCTGGCCAACCTGTTGTTCCACCTTGAGGCGATGCAGGGCGGCGCGCCCTACGCGGGCGTCGGCCTGCGGATCGCGCTGGCCGCGGCGATCACGCTGGTCTCGCTGATCGGAGGGCGCGTGGTGCCCAGTTTCACCCGCAACTGGCTGGTCCAGCAGCGCAGTCCCATCCTGCCCACGCCGTTCGGCAAGGCCGACAAGGCGGTGATGGCGCTGGGGATCGCCGCCCTGGTCCTGTGGATCTTCGCGCCCGCGCAGCCGGTCGTGGGGGCGGCGCTGCTTCTGGCGGGGCTGGCCCATTTCTGGCGTCTGTTGCGCTGGTCGGGCCGACGGGCCCGGGGCGAGGCCCTGGTCTGGGTGCTGCATGTGGGCTACGCCTTCGTGCCCTTGGGCTTTCTGGCGATGGCCGCGGCGGCGGCAGGCTGGATTCCGGCGGCGGCGGGCCAGCACATCTGGATGGCCGGCGCCATCGGCCTGATGACGCTGGCGATCATGACGCGGGCCAGTCTGGGCCACACGGGCCGACCGCTCACCGCCTCGACCGCGACCACGGGCATATACCTGGCGTTGATCGGCTCGGTCCTGGCGCGGCTGGCCTATGGCCTCCGCCCCGAGGCGATGGGGCTTCTGCACCTGGCAGGCGGACTGTGGATCGTGGCCTACGCCGGATTCGCCGTTGTCTACTGGCCGGTGCTGGTGCGGCCGCGCCTGGCCAAGAAGACGGTTTCCGGGCAACGGTCCTGACGTTGTCCCGGCTGCCGATGCACCGGCTGATCCGCCGTTGCCAGCCGCCGCCTCTCTGCTAGGCTGACGCAAGGGAACCGGCGGGAGGGCCGGTTCCGCAGGCTGAGGGGGGGATGGGCCATTCCTGAGACCGAGCCGCCGCTGGCGGACATCCTTGACCGGATCGGGCAGGAGATGGCGGCCCGCGCCCAGCGCGGCGAGGTCGCCCGCTACATCCCCGAACTGGCCCGTGTCGATCCAGGTCACTTCGGCATGGCGGTGGTGCTGGCCGACGGGCGCGAGTTCACGACCGGGGACGCGGATCTGGGGTTTTCGATCCAGTCGATCTCGAAGGTCTTCATGCTGGCGCTGGCGCTGGGAAAGCTGGGCGACACGCTCTGGAACCGGGTGGGGCGCGAACCTTCGGGGCAGGCCTTCAACTCGATTCTGCAACTTGAACATGAACGGGGCCGGCCCCGCAATCCTTTCATCAATGCCGGCGCCATCGCCACCACCGACGCGGTCCTGGACGGCTCGACCCCGCGCGAGGCGCTGGGATCGCTGCTGCGGTTCGTGCGCGAGGCGGCCGAGGATGACGAAATTCACATCAACGAGGATGTCGCGCGATCAGAGCGCGAAACCGGGCACCTGAACTATGCGCTGGCGCATTTCATGCACGCCCACGGCAACCTGCGTCACGACCCGGACCTGACGCTGGGCACCTATTTCCACCAGTGCGCGGTCGAGATGACCTGCCGGCAGCTGGCGCGGTCGGGGCGGTTCCTGATGAATGCTCCCGGCGCGCCGCGGCTGGTGTCGCCGGTCCGGGTCCGGCGGATCAACGCGCTGATGCTGACCTGCGGGCACTACGACGCCTCGGGCGATTTCGCCTATCGGGTGGGACTGCCGGGCAAAAGCGGCGTGGGCGGCGGGATCCTGGCCATCGCGCCGGGCCGCGCCTCGATCGCGGTCTGGTCGCCGGGGCTGTCGGCGCAGGGCAATTCGCTTCTGGGAACCGAAGCGATCGAGCAGCTTGTCCGCCAGACCGGATGGTCGATCTTCGGATGACGTGTTTCAGGAGTTGATGCATGACCCTACCGGTGGCCCGCAACGGCGATGTCTCGTTCTGGTATTCCCAGATCGGCGGCCCGCCGCCCCCGCGCCTCCCGCTTGCCGGGGACCGGAACGTCGATGTCTGCATCATCGGGGCGGGGTTCACCGGCCTTTGGACCGCCTGGTATCTGAAGACACAGCAGCCGGACCTTGCGGTAGCCCTGGTCGAGCGGGACTTTGCGGGTTTCGGGGCATCGGGGCGCAACGGCGGCTGGCTGACCGGCGCCTTCGCCTGGAGCCGCGAGAAATACCTGAAGGCGACGGGCGATCGCGATGGCGTCATCGCGATGGGGCAGGCGTTGCGCGACACGGTTGAGGAGGTGATCGGCATCGCGGGCGCGGAACGGATCGCGGCTGACATCCGCCGCACGAATGGGCTGATGGTCGCCTGCACGCCCGCCCAGATGGAACGGATCCGCGCAACGCATGACACGGAAATCGCCTGGGGCGCGCCCTCCGGGCGGGTCGAGCTGATCGGGGGCCGCGAGATGCGGGCGCGGATCGATGTCCGCGATGCGATGGGCGCGCTGGTCACGCATGGGGTGGCGCGGGTGCAACCTGCCAAGCTGGTGCGCGGGCTGGCGGCGGCTGTCGAACGGCTGGGCGTGCGGATCTGGGAAGGGACCACCGTCACCGAACTGGGGAAGGGTCGTGTCCAAACGGACCGTGGCCGCATTTCGGCGCCCGTCATCGTGCGCGCCACCGAAGGCTTCACGGCCGGTCTGCCGGGGCAGGGCCGCACGCTTTTGCCCCTGAACAGTGCCATCGTGGTGACAGAGCCGGTGCCGGAGCGGGTCTGGCAGCAGATCGGCTGGGGCGGGTTCGAGCTCTTGAGCGATGCGTCCCATACCTACAGCTATGCGCAGCGCACCGCCGACGACCGCATCGCCATGGGCGGGCGCGGGGTGCCTTATCGCTTTGGCAGCCGGACGGACACGCGCGGCCAGACGCAAGCCGCGACGGTGCAGAAGCTGCACGCCATCCTGCGCCGCCTCCTGCCCCCGGCAGCGGACCTGCCGCTGGCCCATGCCTGGTGCGGCGTCCTGGGGGTTCCCCGGGATTGGTGCGCCAGCCTCGGGTACGACCGCGCCGCAGGTTTCGCCTGGGCGGGGGGATATGTGGGAACGGGCGTCTCGACCTCGAACCTGGCCGGGAGGACGCTGGCTGACCTGATCCTTGGCCGCGATACGGACCTTGTGCGCCTGCCGTGGGTCAACCGACAGGTCCGGGAGTGGGAGGCCGAACCGCTGCGCTGGCTGGGGGTGCACGGCATGTATCAGCTGTATTCCCGCGCCGACGCGCATGAGGCCCGTTCGGGGGGGAAGCGGACCTCGGTGCTGGCCAGGATCGCAAACCGCCTGGTCGGGCGGTAGATCCGGGTCCGGCCGCATCTTTGCGGTTCCAACCGGTCGGTCCTTTGCGGCCAACCGCTGTCCGGCCCGGACAAGCCGACGTTTTGCCCGGATCCAGGTCATTTGGGGGTTTCTGCGTTTGCGGCGGATCATCTGCCGGGGCGGTGGGAGTGCATCGGATGTCCGACACGCCGGAGCCTGTGGCGCGCGGGACAGGTCCGATGGGCCGAGACGGCCGGACGATTTCCGGGGATGGCCCTCCTCGGGTGATCGGGCGGAACGGCGGGATCGTGTCGCCTTTCCGCAGCAGGGCAATTGTCCCGGCGCCGGGTGGACATCGGTGGGATGATCCGTCACCCGACCGTGCGGGGCGCAGCAACTCCGGGCGCCGGTCGCGGCAAGGCGCGCACCGCTTCCTCGACCGAGTGGAAGACGCGGTCCGTCCCCAGAACCGCCAGAAGCCCGGTGTGGCGGGCGGCGTGGGCCGCGCGTTCGCTTTCCAGCCGGGCCAGCGCCACCTCGACCCCCTGGCTACGCAGGTCCGTGATCGCGTCCTGCAACTGGGTCGATCCGGTGTAGTCCAGATCGATGACGCCGCTGGCCTCGATCACCAGCAGGCGAACGGGGGCGCGGTCGGCTAGGGCCGCGTGCAAGCGGCGCAGAATGAAGCGCGCGTTGAGAAAACTGAGCGGTGCGCCCAAGGAAAAGACCATGACGCCGGGCTCCGTCTCGCCCGTTTCGCCAGGGGGCAGCGCCCACCAGATCGTCGTTCCGGGCACCCGCTCCATCACCGGAGTGCGGGGTCGGGCGATGACGTAGATCGAGTGCAGGAGCGACAGCAAGACGGCCAGCCCCACGCCCTCGTTGATCGGGAACAGCACCACCAGGGCCAGCGTCACCAGCGACAGCGCGGATTCGTCCGGGCTTTGCCGCCAGATGCGTGCCATTTCCATCGGCCGGATCAGGCGTAGCGCGATCAGCCACAGGATGCCGCCCAGTGCCGCCTCAGGGACATGGGCCAGCGCGTGCCGGCCCGCCAGCGCGGCCACCGCCGCCAGCGCCACGGCCAGAACGCCCGTCAGCTGCGTCCGTCCGCCGGCCGCCTCGGTCACGGCCGTGCGGGCGGGACTTGCGTTCACGGCAAAGCCACCGACCAGCGGTGAGAAGATCGCGCCCAGACCAATGGCGGCGAAGTCCCGGGCCGGATCGGCCGTGGCGGGAACGCCGCCCGGGTAGGTCTGGGTGATGGCCGAGGTCTGCATGATGACGACCAGCCCGACGATCAGCGCAATCGGAAACAGTGCCGCCATCTGATCCGCCGTCGGCGCGGGGCCAAGCGCGATCTTCGGCAGTTCCAGCGGCAGGGAGCCGACCATGGCCACCGATCCCGGTGGAAGAAGCGCCACCGCCAGCGCGGCCAGCGCCAGCGCCACCAGCGGGCCGGGAATACGCCGGTCGATGCGTTCGGACAGCAGGGACAGGACGACGACGGCGGTCCCCAGCGCCAGTCCCGTCAGGTTCGCCTCACCGATGCGGCGCGCCATCTCGACCGCCCGCCCGGGAAGCGAGGTGGCCCCGGGCGTGAAACCCAGGACGTAAGGCGCAGCGCCCAGAAAGATGTGCACCGCGATCCCCGCCAGAAACCCGGTTGCCATCGGCTTCGAGATCAGATCGGCGATCCAGCCCAGATTCAGCGGCCGCGTCAGCACCAGAATCGTGCCGACCATCACCGACAACCAGGCTGACAGCGCCAGATAATCGGCGCCGCCCCCGATTGCGATGCCGGCCAGGGCGGTCGTCATGATGGTGACGATGGTCGAATCCGCACCGATGGACAGCGACCGCCGTCGTCCGAACAGCGCATAGGCCAGCGTTCCGGCTGCAAAGGTCAGAAGTCCCGTCCCCGCGGGCAGGCCCATCAGCCGCGCGGTGGCCAGCTGTTCGGGAATGGCGATGGCCGCCAGCGTCAGCGCCGCCAGCGCCTCCCGCGGGAGGTCGGCGGCCGACAGTCCGGTCAGGCTGGGAAAAAACAGCCGATGCCGGGGATTGCCGCCCGGCCTGATGTCGCCTTTCCCGTCCAACGGCCCCTCCTGTCCTGACGGCACAGTCGGATCCCCTGTCGTGCCTGACATCGGTGTGCAACAGACGGGGGGCCGGGACAATCCCGGTCAGGCCGAGGCGGCGTGGGGTGGTGTCGGCGTGGCGGCGGTGCCCATCTCCGGGACCGGGGCGGGCGAGACCGTGACCACCGTCAGTTGCCGGGTTTCCCCCGTCGTCGTTTCCCAGTCGAAATGCGCGCCCGCCCGCAGGCCCAGCAGCGCCACGCCGATCGGCGTCATGACCGAGATGCGCCCCGCCGAAATATCGGCATCCTCCGGAAAGACCAGCGTGACGGTGCGTTCCTTGCCGGTCGTTTCGTCGCGGAACGTGGCGCTGTTGCCGATGGTCACGACGTCGCCCGGCAGCTTCGACGCCGGGACGCGTTGTGCGCGGGCCAGCTCGGCCAGCAGCCGGTCCGCCAGTTCGGGGCTGCGGCGCAGCGCGCCTTCGGCGATCCGTTCCAGATGTTCGACGTGGCTTTCATCGATGAAGATGCGGGGAGGGGCGGGTTTTCTGGCCATGATTGATCCTTCGGGTGGATTGGAGGCGACGGGCGCCCCGTCTGGTGCGTTCGGTCGCAGCGAAAAGGAGGATGTAAGGAAGGCGCGCGCGCGCGCGCCCCGAACCCCGGATGCAGATTACCTAAGCCCCTGCCCGGGGCAGAAAGCGCGTCAGCAGCGAACCCGCATGGATGCGGAACCTGCACAGAGGGGCGAACGTAATCATCTGGCGAAGGTAGGCACCCGGTTCCCGCAAGTCAACGGAAGGCGCGTCGAGGGGGCCGTTCGGGGCGCCCCGCAGGCCCGACGTGCCGACTCCGGGCGCGGTGTCGCATCCGGTGGACCCGACAGATGCCTTCTGCATGGTCCCCTGGGCCCGAGGGGCAAGGCGTGGTCTTTTCGTTCCCCGACAATCGTGCTAGCGCGGCCTATCGGGTCCGGCCGCCGAGGCGATGCGCCGGCCCGGCGGCGCTCGGGCGCAAGGGGGAAGGGGAGGCTTTCATGGTGGCAGGCAACATGCGGGCGGAGCTTGCAAGGCATTACGACCTTGAACCCTCGCTCAAGGCGGCGGAGGCGACATCGGAAATCCATGCCCGGCTGGCGCGGGTGATGCCCTTCGCCGACTGGGCGCGCCATGCGCCCTATGTTCTGGCGATCAACAAGCTGAAACGCGACCGCAATGCCGTGATCCTGGCGCATAACTACATGACGCCCGACATCTTCCACGGCGTGGCCGATGTGGTGGGCGACAGCCTGCAACTGGCGATCAAGGCCAGCGAGGTCGAGGCCGATGTGATTGTGCAGGGCGGCGTCCATTTCATGGCCGAGACATCGAAGATCCTCAATCCGTCGAAAACCGTGCTGATGCCCGACATGGAAGCCGGGTGCAGCCTGGCGGAATCGATCACGCCCGAGGGCATCGCCGAAATGCGCGCCCGCTATCCCGGCGCGCCGGTCGTCAGCTATGTCAATACCACCGCAGCGGTGAAGGCGGCGTCGGATGTGTGCTGCACTTCCTCCAATGCCGCGCAGATCGTCGCGGCGATGGAGAGCGACACCGTCATCATGACGCCCGACCAGTATCTGGCCCAGAACGTCGCGCGGCAGGTGCCGCAAAAGCGCGTCGTGTGGTGGGCGGGGGCCTGTATCGTCCACGAACGCTTCACCGCGGGCGATCTGCGCGAATTCCGCCAGTATCAACCCGAGACGGTGATCATCGCCCATCCCGAATGTCCGCCCGATGTCGTGAACGAGGCCGATTTCTCGGGCTCGACCTCGGGCATCATCGACTATGTCAGCAAGCACCGTCCGCAGAAGGCGATGCTGGTGACCGAATGCTCGATGGCATCGAACATCGCGGATGCGCTGCCCGAGGTGGAATTCGTCGGGCCCTGCAACATGTGTCCCTACATGAAGATGATCACGCTGGAGAAGATCCTCTGGTCGCTGCACACCATGACAACGGCGGTCGAGGTGGACCCGAGCGTTGCCGAAGGCGCGCGCCGGGCGGTGCAGCGGATGATCGATCTGTCGCGCAAGGCGGCAAAGTGAACGTGGCGGGGGGCGAAGCTCCGGTCACGACCGGGCGCATCATCATCGTCGGCGCTGGAATCGGTGCGCTTCATGCGGCGCTGGAACTGGCGCCGCGCCCGGTGCTGGTGATCTCGCCCGAGGTGCTGGGCGGCGGGGCGTCTTCGGCCTGGGCGCAAGGCGGGGTTGCGGCGGCGATGGCCGCGAACGACACCGCAGAAGATCACGCGCAGGACACGATGCGCGCCGGCGCGGGCACGGTCGATCCCGCCGTGGCGCGGATGGTGACGGCGGATGCACGGGCGCAGATCCTTGAGCTGACCGAACTGGGCACACCCTTCGACCGCGACGCGATGGGCGGCTATGTCCTGTCGCGCGAAGCGGCCCATGCGCGGGCGCGTGTCGTGCGCGTCAAGGGTGACCAGGCCGGGCGCGAAATCATGCAGGCGCTGATTGCCGCCGTCCGGGCGACGCCGTCGGTTCAGGTGGCCGAAGGGGTCATGGCCTCGGGGCTTGAGGTGCGGGACGGGTTTGTCACCGGCGTCTGGCTGGAACGGGCCGATGCGCCTTCGGGCCGTGTGCTGGTGCGGGGTGCGGCGGTGCTGCTGGCCGGTGGTGGTTCTGGCGGGCTGTATGCGGTGACAACGAACCCGCCACGCATCCGCGGCCAAGTGATCGGCATGGCGGCGCGGGCGGGCGCGATGATTGCCGATGCGGAATTCGTGCAGTTCCACCCGACGGCCATCGCCTCGGGCGAAGACCCGGCGCCGCTGGCGACCGAGGCGCTGCGGGGCGAAGGCGCGGTGCTGGTCAATGCGGCGGGCGAACGCTTCATGCTGGCGGTGCATCCCGACGCCGAACTGGCGCCCCGCGATATCGTCGCCCGTGCGATCTTTGCCGAAACGCAAGCGGGGCGGCGCCCGATGCTGGATACCCGTGCCGTTCTGGGGGCCGAGATCGCCAGCCGCTTTCCGGCCGTGACGGCCGCCTGCCTTCGCGCCGGGATCGACCCGGTGACAGAGCCGATCCCGGTGGCTGCCGCCGCGCATTACCACATGGGCGGCGTCGACACCCGGTCCGATGGCCGGGCCAGCCTTGGCGGACTTTGGGTCTGCGGCGAAGCCTCATCGACCGGGCTTCATGGCGCGAACCGGCTGGCGTCGAACGGGCTGCTCGAGGCGCTGGTCTTTGCGCGGATCTGCGCGCGCGGGATTGCCGAAAGCCTGGGGGAGGTGAAGGATGCCCCGCCCGTGGCCTTGCAGTTCCCCACAGACGGCGACGCCCCTGACCCTGCGCTGATCGCGGAGTTGCGCCGCCTGATGACCGACCACGTTGGCGTCGTCCGCGATGCTGCGGGTCTTCGCCATGCGCTGGCCGGGATCGCCCGGATCGAGGCGCAGGGCGGAGAGAGCGAAAACCTGCGCAACATGACCGCGACCGCGACGCTGATTGCTGCGGCGGCTTTGGTGCGTCAGGAAAGCCGGGGCGGGCATTTCCGCACCGATTTCCCCGCACCCGATCCGGCGCAGGCCAGGCGCAGCCACATGACCCTGACCGAGGCCCTGCGCATCCGCAGCCTTTGTGAAACGGAAGAGCCCTGATGCAAAACGCCACGCTTCCCGATCTGCTTCTGGAACCCCTGGTCCGCGCCGCACTGACCGAGGATCTGGCCCCGATGGGCGATGTGACCTGCCGCGCGGTGATCCCGGCGGGGCTTGAATGGACAGCCGTGATGAATGCCCGCGAAACCGGCGTCGTCTCGGGCCTGTCGGTTGCGGCGATGGCATTCCGGTTGGTGGACCCGACGCTGAAGGTCGAGCCACTGGCCCGCGATGGCGATGCTTGCGCGCCGGGGCAGGCCCTGATGCGGATCACGGGGGCTGCCGCGTCGATCCTGATGGCGGAGCGCGTGGCGCTGAACTTTGCCGGCCGGCTGTCCGGGATCGCCACGCAGACGGCGGCCTTCGTGGCCGAAACCCGTGGCACGAAGGCGCGGATCACCTGCACCCGTAAAACCACGCCGGGGCTGAGGGTGGTGGAAAAGCTGGCCGTCCTGCACGGCGGCGGGTCGAACCACCGTTACGGCCTGTCGGATGCAATCCTGATCAAGGACAACCACATCGCTGCCGCCGGGGGGGTGGGTCCGGTCTTGCGTGCGGCCAGCGCCGCGCGGTCGCACATGATGCGGGTCGAGATCGAGGTCGACCGGCTGGATCAGCTGGCCGAGGTGCTGGCGATCGGCGGGGCTGATGTGGTGCTTCTGGACAACATGGACAGCGCCACCTTGCGCGAGGCGGTGGCGATGGTCGCGGGCCGGATGGTGACCGAAGCTTCGGGCAACATGGCGCTGCGTCGGATCGCGGAAGTCGCCGCGACGGGGGTCGATTACATCTCGGCGGGGGCGCTCACGCACTCTGCCCGCACGCTCGACCTGGGGCTTGACGCCTGAGCATCCGGTGCGCGGTCGTCGTGAAACTGTGCGGCGGAGTTGCTACCATCGGGCCGAACCTTCGGGCCTTGATCATGGTCAAGGTCCGCACTGCGGGACCCGTCTATTGTCCCCCTGTTTTCAACAGTCCGCCACCTGGACGCATGCGAAAGGAAGTTCCGATGAGCAACGACGCTGAAAACCGCCCCTTCAACCCCGCCCAGGCCGGTGACATGCTGGCCGGTGTCGTTCGGGCGCAGGCCCGGATGATGGATGCCGTGCTGCGCCAGAACATCGAGACGCTCGACTTCCTCAAGACCCGCTACGAAAAGGACCGCCAGATGCTGGCGGACCTTGCGAAAGCCACCGATCCGGCCTCGATGATGACGGTCCTGTCGTCCTTCTGGTCGCGCGCGATGTCCGACTACACGAACGAGGCAGGGACGCTCAGCGCCTTCGCCGCAGCCACCACCGAGCAGTTCATCGAGGGTCTTCAGGACGAGGCGAAGGCCGTCACGGGCGGGACGACGCGCCCGAAACCCTGATGGCCCGAAAGCCCGCGACCCGATCGGCCCCGGCGCTGCCGAACATGACCGCGCAGCCTGCGGATCCTTCCGCGGGCCTGCTTCCCGTTCCGGTCCCCAACGCCGGCCCCCCCGTGGACGAGGCCGTTGCCCGGAAGGCGGCGGCCGAGGCGGCGTTCCGCAGCCTGGACCGGAATGTCCACGCGATCCTGGGTTCGGCCGTGGGCGGGCTTTCGGTCGTGGGGCTGGCGCAGGCCTGGGGTGACTGGGCCACGCATCTGGCGCTGTCGCCCGGCAAGCAGATGGAGCTGGTCTGGAAGGGCTGGCGCAAGTGGAACCGGCTGACGCAATCCCTGTGGTCGGGTGTCGGCGGCGAGGATCCCGAAGCGTCGATCGAGCCTTTGCCGAACGACCGGCGCTTTGCCAGCCCGGCCTGGCAGAAGATGCCCTACAGCGCCATCTACCAGTCCTTCCTGCTGACCCAGCAATGGTGGCACAATGCCACGACCGACATTCCGGGTGTCAGCCGAGAGAACGAGCGGCTGGTCGAATTCTACAGCCGCCAGTATCTGGACATGCTGTCGCCCTCGAACTTTCTGGCCACCAACCCCGAGCTGATGGACCGCACCTGGAAGGAGGGCGGGCAGAACCTGGTCCGGGGCGCGCAGGCGCTGGCCGAGGACATGGCGCGGATGGCGGCGGGCAACACCGCGCCCCGACCGCTGGCTTTCCAGCCGGGACAGGATGTGGCCGTGACGCCCGGGCAGGTGGTCTACCAGAATCGCCTGGTCGAGCTGATCCAGTACGCGCCGACCACCGACAAGGTGCAGGCGGTGCCGATCCTGATCGTGCCGGCCTGGATCATGAAATTCTACATCCTTGATCTGTCGCCGGAAAACTCGCTGATTCGCTGGCTTGTGGGTCAGGGGTTCACGGTGTTCTGCCTGTCCTGGAAGAACCCCGATGCCGGGGACCGCGACCTGGGCTTCGATGATTACCGCACCCTGGGGGTGATGGCGGCGCTGGATGCGGTCTGCGCGATCACCGGGGCGCCTGCGGTGCATGGCATAGGTTACTGCCTGGGCGGCACCCTGCTGACGGTCGCGGCGGCGGTCATGGCCCGGGAAGGGGACGACCGGTTCGCGTCGTTGTCGCTTCTGGCCGCGCAGGTCGACTTTTCGCAGGCGGGCGAATTGTCGATGTTCACCAGCGAGCCGCAGATCGCGCTTCTGGAAGACATCATGTGGCGCGACGGCTACCTGGACCAGCAGCGCATGGCGGGGGCCTTCAACATGCTCCGGTCGCAGGACCTGATCTGGTCGCAGGCGACCAAGGCATACCTGGAGGGTGAGGTCAATCGACCGAACGATCTGGCCAGTTGGAGCGCGGATGCAACGCGAATGCCGTTCCGGATGCATTCCGAGTATCTGCGTTGGCTATTCCTGAACAACGACTTGTCAGAGGGGCGGTTTGTGGCCGGAGGCGCCGCAGTCTATCCCGCCGACATCCGGGCCCCGATCTTCGCCGTCGCGACCGAGCGCGACCACATTGCGCCGTGGAAATCGGTCTACAAGCTTTCCTACATGGTCCACGGGGCGTTGACCTTCGCGCTGGTCTCGGGCGGGCACAACACCGGCATCGTTGCGCCGCCGGGCAGTGACCGGGCGGCCTACCGCATCCTTCAGCATGACGAAACCTCGAACCACCGCGACCCCGAAGTCTGGGCGCAATCGGTCGTGCCGACGCCAGGATCCTGGTGGGAGGCGCTGCGGAACTGGCTGCTGCAACGCTCGGACGAGCGGATAGCCCCACCCCCGATGGGCCGGGCCGAACTTGGCTATGCTGCCCGTCGTGCCGCGCCGGGAGAATACGTGCTGCTGCGCTGAGCGCCGGGAACGGCCGGTTTTCCCGTTTCGTGGGCGCAATGGTGCTTGCCCTCGGATCGAAAGTTTCATCATGATACGCTACCGAACCCGTTTGACCGGGCCGTGCGCCCGGACCATCACCGCCTCGAGGATCCGAGATGAAAGACCTGAGCACCGCCGCCCCCCTGACCTGGGATGACTTCGCGCCGGGGCAGGTCTGGCTGTTTGGCGACTATCCCGTCACCGAAGCCGAGATCATCGATTTCGCCCGCCGCTACGATCCGCTGCCCATTCACCTGGATCGGGACGTCGCGCGGGAAGCGCCGCTGGGGGTCTTCTGCGCCAGCGGCATCCATACCCTGGGGATGACGCAGAAGCTGCTGGTCGACAACCTTTATATCCGCAGTCGCCTGATTGCCGGGGGCGAGATGAAGCACCTGCGCCTGCATCGTCCGGTGCTGCCCGGAGACCGGCTGTCGGTGGCGGTGCGGGTCGAGGCGGCGGTGGCGCACAGTCGGCGCCCCGATGCGGGTTGGGTCGATCTCCAGGTCGAGACGCGCTGTGCCAAGGGGGAGCCGGTGCTGGAATATCAGGTGCGGATCCTGTTCGGGCGCGATGTCGCGGGGGCGTCCTCTTCCGTTTGATCCGTGGACGAGCCGCCGGGCGGATGGACCCGTCAGCCGGCGGATCGCGCCGCGCGCGGGTCGTCTGGAACGTCACGGGTGCCGGGCCGAAGAACCGCGGGCCTGAAGCCTTCCAGGAACGGACAGGCTTTGCGCCGGCCCCTTCGGGGGATTGACGCGCGCGCCGGTTCGGCGACATTCGGAACAACAAGGATCGCGGGACGCAGAGTTCTGGCCGGGCAGGGGAAGGTCGTGGGCGAACACCGGCACAGGCGTTTCATCATCGCTGCGGCGGTCGCCGCGACAACGGGCGTCGTGCTTTGGTCGGGTGGTGTGGTCACGGCGCTGCCGCCGCTGATCCTGATCGCCGCCGATGTGTTCTCCGTCCTTTACCTGGCGTTGATGCTGGCCCAGGCCCCGCGGCTGACCCCCGAGGTTTTGCGCCAGCACGCCGCCGAGGCGGATGAGGGCCTGCCGCTGATCGTTCTGGTCGCGGTGGGGATCGTCGGCACCAGCCTGACGGCGATCTTTCTGGTGCTGAGCGCGCCGGGCGGGACCGATGCGCCGTTGCGCGCGCTGTCCCTGGGCAGCATTCCCCTGGGCTGGGCGATGCTGCACACGGTCTTTGCCTTTCACTACGCCGGGGAGTTCTATGCCCCCGTGGCGGGTGGCGATGCGGGTGGCATCGACCTGCCCGGGACGACGGAGCCGGGGCTGTGGGATTTCGTCTACGTCTCCTTCGTTGTCGGCATGACGGCGCAGGTGTCCGACGTGGTCGTCACGCAGACGGGCATGCGCCGGCTGGTGCTGGCCCATTCGGTCCTGGCGTTCTTCTACAACACCGTGATTCTGGCGCTGGCCGTCAACGCGGCCGTCAGCCTTGGCCAATAGGCCGCGCCCCGCTCAGGGCTTCAGGTCGACGCTTTGCCGGATCAGGCCGGTCTCGGCGTCGTAGATCAGGATCTTGTTCCCGTCCGTCACCACCGCGATCCAGCCCCGTCCCATCGTCACCGCCTCGGCCCCCACGCCGTCGGGCAGGGTGATCGCATCGGGCAGAACGGGCGCGGGTGCCGGTGCGTTCAGGCGGATGACAAGCAGCGCCACTATCGTTATGAGGCCGAGGATCATCGTCGCCGTCAGAACGGTGACCAGGGTTTTCAGAAAGCGCAACTCGGGCGGCAGGGGGCCCTTCGACGTTGCCGGAGCGTCATTCATGTCGGACATCCCGCCCATCCTCGTCACCATCGGGGAAAACCCGCCTGACCGCCTTGATAAGGCGCTGGCCCGTGATGTGCCAGAGGATGCGGCGTTGTCCCGATCGCGGCTGGCGCGGCTGATCGCGGACGGGTCGGTCACGCGCGACGGCCGGCCCGTGACCGACCTGAAGGCGAAGGTGGCCGAGGGCGAGGTCTATTCCATCGCCCCCGGTGCGCCCGAGGATGTGGCCGCGGCCGCCGAGGAAATCCCGCTGAAAGTGGTGTGGGAGGATGACGACCTGATCGTCATCGACAAGCCCGCAGGCATGGTCGTCCATCCGGCGCCGGGATCCTGGTCCGGGACGCTGGTCAATGCGCTTCTGCATCATTGCGGCGACACGCTTTCAGGGATCGGCGGGGAAAAGCGGCCCGGCATCGTCCACCGGATCGACAAGGACACCTCGGGCCTGCTGGTGGTGGCGAAGTCCGACCGCGCCCATCACGGCCTGGCCGCGCAGTTCGAGGCGCATACCGTCGCGCGGCGTTACCTGGCGGTGGTCTATGGCCTGCCGGAAGCATCGGACCCCCGCCTGCATGGCGTCCGCGGCCTGACCTTCGAACCGCAGGGTGTGGTCCGGGTTGGCACACAGATTGCCCGCCACCGCACCGACCGCCAGCGCCAGGCGGTGACCGATCACGGCGGCCGTCATGCCGTGACGCGGTTCCGGGTTCTGGGCTGGTTCGGAACGCCCCCCGCGGCCAGCCTGGTGGAGTGCTGGCTGGAAACCGGGCGCACCCACCAGATCCGCGTGCACCTGACCCATGCGGGCCACTCGCTGATCGGCGATCCGGTCTATGGCGGGCGGCGCAAGCTGTCCCCCGCCGCCGTGGGCGAGGCGGGCGTGGCCGCCGCCGCGGCCTTTCCGCGCCAGGCGCTTCATGCCGCGACCCTGGGATTTGAACATCCCGTGACCGGCGAATGGCTGGAATTCGAAAGCCCGCTTCCCGCCGACATGGAGGGGCTGATGGCCGCTCTGGACAGCGGTCCGGGTCACGACGGGTGACAAGGGCGTGAGTCTTCGTCACATTCATAAAAAACCATATGTGCAACTTTTCATCCGCCTTTAACGTTAGGATGATGAAAAGCGCACTTGATGTCCGGTGGGTCCGCTCCCACCTTTTACGGTCCTGTCGATTCCGGCAGGGCAGAAGGGGGTCAGATGACGAGCTATACGAACCTTCCGGCGCCCAGTCCCGAACAGGGCCTGAACCGCTACCTGCAGGAGATCCGCAAGTTTCCTCTGCTGGAACCGGAAGAAGAATACATGCTGGCGAAACGCTGGGCCGATCATCAGGATTCGGCGGCCGCCCACAAGATGGTCACCTCACACCTGCGGCTGGCGGCCAAGATCGCCATGGGTTACCGCGGTTATGGCCTGCCACAGTCCGAGGTGATTTCCGAAGCGAATGTCGGCCTGATGCAGGCGGTCAAGCGTTTTGATCCGGAAAAGGGTTTCCGGCTGGCCACCTACGCGATGTGGTGGATCCGCGCCTCGATCCAGGAATACATCCTGCGGTCGTGGAGCCTGGTGAAACTGGGTACGACCAGCGCACAGAAGAAACTGTTCTTCAACCTGCGCAAGGCCAAGGCCAAGATCGGCGCTCTGGAAGAGGGCGACCTGAGGCCCGAAAACGTGGCCCAGATCGCCAAGGACCTGAACGTCACCGAGGAGGAGGTCATCTCGATGAACCGCCGCCTGTCGGGGGGGGACGCATCGCTCAATGCCCAGATCGGGTCAGAAGGCGAGGGGACCGCACAATGGCAGGACTGGCTGGAGGACGAGGATGCCGATCAGGCGGGCGCCTATGAGGAGGCCGATGAGCTGTCGGCACGGCGCGACATGCTGATGCGGGCGATGGACACATTGAACGACCGCGAAAAGGACATCCTGATCCAGCGGCGGCTTCAGGACGATCCGGTAACCCTGGAAGACCTGTCAGCACGCTACGAGGTCAGCCGGGAACGGATCCGCCAGATCGAGGTGCGGGCTTTCGAGAAACTTCAGGCCCGAATGCGGGAACTGGCGCGCGAAAAGGGCATGCTGATCCCGGCGTGACGCCTGGAGGTGCGCCCTTCAAGGGGCGCACCCATGTGATTGATCCGTCAGTCAAAAGCGACGCATCAGCCCGTCTTCGCGACAAGGCGGTTGCCAGCGGGCCTCGCCCTCGCTAACCAACCCCTGAGTGAATCGAAACAGGATTATGACGATGACCATGCTCGGCACGTTTCTCAAGCCGATGCACCGGGAAGGCTACCGTTTCGTCGCGGCGTTCGCGCTGATCGCGGCGATTCTGTTCCTGATCTGGGAGCCGCTGGGCTGGATCGGTGTCGGGCTGACGGTCTGGTGCTATTACTTCTTCCGGGACCCGAAGCGCGTGGTGCCGATCGGGGACAACCTGGTCATCAGTCCGGCCGATGGCGTCGTCTCGCTGATCCAGCCGGCGGTGCCGCCCGCGGAACTGGGGATGGGCGACCGGCCGCTGACGCGCGTCAGCGTCTTCATGAACGTCTTCAATTGCCATGTGAACCGGATGCCCGTCGGCGGACGCATCACCGCCGTGGCCTACAGACCGGGCAAGTTCTTCAACGCCTCTCTCGACAAGGCCAGCAGCGACAACGAACGCAATGGACTGGCCATCGCGCTGCCGGACGGGCGCCAGATCGGCGTGGTGCAGATCGCCGGGCTGGTGGCGCGGCGGATCGTCTGCTTTGTCCAGCCGGGCGTGCATCTGGACAAGGGCGAGCGTTTCGGCCTGATCCGCTTCGGGTCGCGGGTCGATGTCTATCTGCCCGATGGAGTCTTGCCGCTGGTCGCGCTGGGTCAGGCGATGGTCGCGGGCGAGACGGTGCTGGCGGACCTGTCGCTTTCGGGTCAGCCCGCCCGCCTGGGGCGCGAGGTCTGATGCCCCGTCTTCCCGGTCGACGCCCGCGCGCCGAACTGCCGCTGGTGCAGTTGATTCCCAATGCCGTGACCCTGATTGCGATTGGCGCCGGCCTGACCGCGGTCCGTGCGGCGATCCATGGCGGCATCAACCTGGCCGTCGGGTTGATCGTGCTGGCGGCGGCGCTGGATGCCATCGACGGGCGGCTGGCGCGGATGCTCAACAGCGAAAGCGCCATCGGGGCGGAACTGGATTCGCTGGCCGATTTCTTCAACTTCGGTGTTGTCCCGGCCCTGGTCCTTTACCTGTGGGGCCTTCAGGACGAACGCGACGTGGGCTGGGCGGCGGTGCTGGTCTATGCGATCTGCTGCGCGCTGCGCCTCGCGCGGTTCAACGTCGGCGCCAAATCCGAGGCCGGGGCGGATCCGTCCTTCTTCACCGGGGTTCCGGCACCGATGGGGGCGCTTCTGGTGATGCTGCCGATCTACGTCAGCGCCGCCTGGCCCGATCCGATCCGCCCGCATGGGGTGGCGGTCAGCCTGTACATGGCGGCGGTGGGGGCGATGATGGTCTCCACCCTGCCGACCTGGTCCACCAAGAAGATGACGATCTACGCCGACCATGCGCGGCTGGCTCTGGCCGGCGGGGCGGTCATCGCGGCGGCGCTGTTCACCTACCCCTGGGTGACGCTGGTCGTCCTGTCGCTTGTCTACATCGCCAGTCTTCCTTTCGCCTTGCGGGCCTATCGGCGTCGCAGTCCTGTCCCGAACCCGTCCGAGGAGAAGCCGGATGAAGCCTGAAGCCGTCGAAACCGTCTATGCCCGCTGGGCGCCGATCTATGACCGCACCTTCGGCGCGATCACGAACGTCGGGCGCCGGCGGGCCAGCGACTACATCAACGCGCGGGGCGGGCGGCTGCTGGAGGTGGGCGTGGGCACCGGACTGGCGCTGCCGCACTACAGCCCGGCGCTGTCGGTGACGGGGGTGGATTACAGCCAGGACATGCTGGCCAAGGCGCAGGACCGCGTCGATGCGCTGGGGCTGGGGAATGTCGAACTGACGCGGATGGACGCCCGGGCGCTGGAATTCCCGGACAACCATTTCGACACGGTGGCGGCGATGCACATCGTCTCGGTGGTGCCCGAGCCGGAAAAGGTCGTGGCCGAGATGGCGCGGGTCTGCAAGCCCGGAGGCGAGGTGGTGATCGTCAACCATTTCTCGCGCGACAAGGGGGCGCTGGCGATGCTGGAACGTCTGGCCGCGCCTTTGGAAAACATGCTGGGCTGGCACTCGGACTTTCCGATGGAGCGGGTGCTGGGGTCGTCCTGCCTGAAGGTCGTGTCCGAAGACCGTTTCCCGCCTCTGGGAATGATGACCTTCCTGGTCCTGCGCAAGGAAGCGGGCAGCCTGCGGCTGTCCTGACAAGCCGCGCGCGCGTTCAGGACGTTGCCAGGCCCGCCGCCGCCCCGTAACCTGGCCGGGCGGCAAGCGGGGCAGGACGATGGAGAAACCGGTCAACTGGGGTATTCTGGGCGCGGCGACGTTCGCGCGTGAGCATATGGCGCGCGCGATCCACGAGGCCGAGGGCGCAAGGTTCCAGGCCCTCGCCACCTCGGACCCGGCCAAGGCCGACGGATTTCGCGCCTTCGCGCCGGATCTGGTGGTGCATGGCAGCTACGACGCGCTGCTGGCGGATCCGGCGGTCGAGGCGATCTACATTCCGCTGCCGAACTCCCTGCACGTCGAATGGACGCTGAAGGCCATTGCGGCGGGAAAACACGTCCTGACCGAAAAGCCGATCGCCCTGCGCGCGGACCAGATAGGCGCCTTGATCGCGGCACGGGACGCTTCGGGGCTGCTGGTGGCCGAAGCCTACATGATCGTCCACCACCCGCAATGGCAGCGGGCGCGCGCGCTGGTCGCCGAAGGGGCGATCGGGCCCGTCCTGCACGCCGATGCCGCCTTCAGCTATGACAACCGCGACGATCCGGGGAACATCCGCAACCGACCGGAAACCGGCGGCGGCTCGATCCCCGACATCGGGGTCTATGCCTATGGCGCGGTGCGTTTCGTGACGGGGGCCGAGCCGGTGCGGGTGCGGTCGCGGATCCTGCGCGAGAACGGCGTCGATGTCTTTGCACAGGTGCTGGCCGACATGGAGGGGCCGGGCGGCGCCTTCACCTATGGGGCGATGACATCGATGCGGCTGCCGCCCCGGCAGGAGGTGACGTTCCAGGGTCGGGACGGTTTGATCCGCATGACCGGACCCTTCAACGCGGGGCTGTTCGCCGAGGCACAGCTTCACATGATCCGCCCCGGCCGGCCCGATCACGTCGAGCGCTTTCCGGGGGTGCGCCAGTATCGCAACCAGGTCGAGGCTTTCGGGCGCAGCCTGCGGCGCGGCGATCCCTACCCCTGGACGCTGGAGGACGCGCGGGGCAACCAGAGGATGATCGACATGGTGATGGCGGGCGAAGTCCCGTTCTGAACCCTTCAGCCGGGGGGCAGGGCGTCACGCAGGAAGCGGACCATGTTGCCGCCCATGACCCGGGCAATCGTGTCGTCCGACAGGCCCGCGTCCATCAGCGCCTGTGTCAGGGCCGGCAGTTCCGAAACGTCGAAGGTGGTTCCGACCGCGCCGTCGAAGTCCGACCCAAGGGCCACATGCTCTGCCCCCACCAGGTCGATGGCCGCGACGATGCTGGCGGCGATGCCTGCGGGCGTCGGGTCACAGACCGCTTCGGCCCAGTAGCCGATGCCGATCAACCCGCCGCGGGCGGCCACCTCTTTCAGAAGGGTGTCGGGGACGTTGCGCGGTGTCGGGCACAGGCGGTGGACGCCGGTGTGGCTGATCACGACCGGCGCATCGGTCATCGCCATCACTTCGCGCGCCAGGCGGGGCGAGGCATGGGCCAGGTCGAGGATCATCCCCAGTTCGTTCATGCGCGCCACGGTGGCGCGGCCAAAGGCGGTCAGGCCCGCTTCGGCCCCGGCCCGGCCATGCAGCGAGGCGCCCAGTTCGTTGTCGAAGAAATGCGTCAGCCCCAGCAGGCGGAAGCCTGCCTCATACATCCGATCGAGGTTCGCCAGATCGCCGGCCAGGGCGTGGCCCCCCTCGGCACCGAGGATCGCCCCCAGAAGCGGCGCGCCCTGTGCCCGCCGGGCCAGGACCGCTTCCAGATCGGCCCGCGTGCGGATCACCCGCACCTCCTCCGGTGCGGCCCGGGCCAGGCGGTGAAGGGCGGCAGCCTGCGCCAGCGCGCGTTCGGTCAGGTTGAACCAGCTGCGCGGCGGGCGCAGCTGCGCGATCGACAGCAGGGTGATGTTGTCGCGGGTGGTCCCGTCGGTCCGGTGGCTGTTCTGTCCCGCGGGGCTTTTCGTGACCGTGGTGAAGACCTGAAGGGCGACATTGCCGTCGCGCATCCGCGGCAGGTCCATGTGGCCGCGCTGGACGCGCCGCCGCAGGTCACGGGTCCACAGCAGGCTGTCTGCGTGCCAGTCCCCGATCACCATCCGCGCGTGAAGATCCCGCGCCCGCGGACTGACGGGCCAGGGATCGTGGCGGGCGACGGGGTTCATCCGGCGTTCGACCATCGCGGGACCGAGGACGAAGAACCCCGCCAGTGCCAGCACAAGCAGCCCCGCAAGACCCCAGAGGAAAATCTGCACTTTGGCCTCACGGGTGGATCGGGTCATGCGGCAAGGATGGCCACGGCTTCGTGACGCCGCACTGTCGGGCGTGCGGCGGGATAGGCGGTGGCCGGATGACCGGTCAGTTCGGGAAACAGGTTCAGCACTTCCTGCCTCTGGTCAAGCCCCAGCCCCGCCAGAGCCTGTTCGCCTGGCTGGAAGCTTTCGCTCCAGACGCCATCGGAGCGGACGATCTCGTGCCGGTCGAACAGAAGGTGGATGTAGCTGACGGCCCTCGCTTCCGTATCGCGGCGGATGCCGGGCAGGCCGGTCAGGTGCAGCGCCGCGGCCAGAACCTCGGACTCGCCGGCAATCAGTTCGGCACGCGGGCCGGTCAGCAGCATCCGGTGCTGCGGCGAGACGCGCATGTCGCACAGCGGCATGTCCGGCCCCAGTGCGCCACGACCGATCAGCACCGGGCGCAGCGCCGGGCGCGCTGCCAGGTCGGCGGGCCCAAGGTCGCGCCGCCCGATCCAGCGCAGCACCTGGTAGCCGCTGTCCCGCGTCAGGATCCGCAGGTCGGGGCGCAGGCTCTCGACCGGGACCGCACCGCGGTCGGTCTCGATCAACGTGCCGGGGGTGAAGCAGGGGATCAGGTTCTCGATGTTGGTGAAGGTCATCGTGCCGATGACATTTCCGTTCGCATCAAGGAACTGGACGGTGCCGTTTTCGCGGTTAAGCGGATCGAAAAGGATGTTGGTATTGGCCTTGGTCCAGCCCGAGCCGAACAGGTCCAGCGTGTCGATGTCGGTGGTGTCCGCATCTTCGGAACCGTCGATGACGTCGCCCGCGCCAAGACCCCGGAACCGGTCGCTGCCGGTGCCGCCGCTCAGGCTGTCCGTACCGTCTCCACCGTCCAGCAGGTCGTCCCCAGCGCCGCCCAGCAGCGTGTCCGCCCCCGCACCGCCCATAAGGCTGTCCGTGCCGATGCCGCCATCCAGAAGATCGTTGCCTGCGCCCCCCAGGATGGTGTCGTTGTCCGCGCCGCCAAACAGGCTGTCATCGCCGCCCGCTCCGTCCATCAGGTCGTTGCCGGCGTTGCCGTAGAAGACGTTCGTGTAGGCATCCCCCGGCACGGTGGATGAGCCGTCGTAGCCGATCAACGTATCGGCGAAGGCCGACCCGAAGATGCCGTCGACGCCCGACAGCGTGTCGCCCGCCGCATCGCCGCCCGCGCCGATGCCGGTGGCGAGGTTCACGGAAACCCCCGCGCCCGAGGCGCTGTAATCGGCGTAATCCATGCCCGGACCACCGGACAAGAGGTCCGCGCCTGCATCGCCGTGGAGGGTGTCGTTGCCGTCGCCGCCGATTAGCGTGTCGTTGAAGCTGCCCGCGCCGCCGAACAGCCGGTCGTCTCCGGTGCCGCCGTCCAGGCTGTCGGCCTCGGTCCCGCCGTCCAGCCTGTCATTGCCGGTGCCGCCCTGGATCGTGTCGCTGCCCGCGCCGCCCAGGATCGTGTCGGCCCCTGCGTCGCCCAGCAGGCTGTCGGTGCCGTCGCCGCCGTCGATACTGTCGTCGCCGTCGCCCCCCAGCGCGGTATCCGCGCCAGTGCCGCCCAGGACCGTGTCATTCCCGGCCTCGCCCAGCAGGCTGTCGTTGTCGGCCCCGCCATCGATCAGGTCGCCGCCATCGCCGCCTAGAAGGGTGTCATTGCCCAGGCCGCCCAGCAGCGTGTCGGAAAAGACGCCGCTGCCCCCCAGCAGGCTGTCGTTCCCCCCGCCGCCGTCGATGGAATCGGCCTCGGTCCCGCCATCGGCGGTGTCGTTCCCCAAGCCCGCCAGCACCGTGTCCGCCCCGGCCCCGGCGCGGATGCTGTCATCGTTCCAGCCGGTCGCGGCGGTGCCCAGGCCATCGCCGCCGTCGACCTTGTCCGAGCCGCCCGCGATCGGTTCGACGAAGGTGCCGTCGATCAGGTCGGCGGCGTTGGTTCCGTCGATGATGCCGTTGTCCCAGCCGGTCACCTGCCGGTTTGGGCCGTAGTTCAGCGATGTGGAGGTGTTGATCGAGTTCAGCGTGATCGACCGGATCGGCGCCGCCTCATAGACAGTGGTGTCGGCGTTGGCGGTCAGTTCCGGGGCCAGGAACAGGTTCCCGGCGGTGTCCTGCACCAGAACGGCCGTCACGGTGGCGGTGGTGCCGTTCACGTAGGTGACGGTGGCGTTGTAGATCACGGTGCCGTCGTAGGTCAGCGTGACCGTTCCGGCGCCAAGGTCCGTGGTGAAGGTGTCGTTGACAAGGTTGTTGTTGGTGTCCATCGACCCGGCGGTGCCGCCGTTATCGAACATCGTCGCCGACCGGATCCGGGTGTAAAGCGGATTGGCCGCCGTGCCATAGGTCTGGCCAACCAGCAGGTTGGCGTTCTCCATGTTGGTGTTGCCCTCGGTCGGGTCGATGAAGGTCGTCGTGGTGCCGAGGAAGATCCAGTTGAAGGTCGTCGCCATGATCAGCCGTCCCGGCTGCGGGTGGCGCGCGCCCGGGCGTCACGGGAGAAGTGGAAATCCGGCATCGGGGCGGGGACGATCACGATCATTTCACCATCAAGGGCCGGGATCGTCATAGCCGGAATGCTTGGGATCGCCTAGCCCCCACCGGCCGGGTCCAGGCTGCGCGGCCCGAACCCGGCGCCGGGCCGGATCAGGCCTCCATCGCCTCAAGCTCGTCGATCATGGCGCTGATCATGCTCAGCCCCTTGTCCCAGAACTTCGGGTCCGAGGCATCCAGCCCGAAGGGCGCCAGCAGGTCCTTGTGATGCTTGGACCCGCCTGCCTTCAGCATGTCGAAGTATTTCTCGGCAAAACCGGGCAGGCCTTCTTCGTAGACGGCATAAAGCGCGTTTACCAGCCCGTCGCCGAAGGCATAGGCGTAGACGTAGAAGGGCGAGTGGACGAAATGCGGAATATAAGTCCAGAAGGTCTCATACCCCGGCATGAATTCGAACGCATCTCCAAGGCTTTCCGCCTGAATGCTCATCCAAAGGCCATTGATGTCGTCGGGGGTCAGTTCCCCTTGCGCGCGGGCCGCGTGCAGTTTGCATTCGAAATCGTAGAAGGCGATCTGGCGGACGACGGTGTTGATCATGTCCTCGACCTTGCCGGCCAGCAGGGTCTTGCGTTCCGCGGGCGTCTTGGCATCCGCCAGCAGCTTGCGGAAGGTCAGCATTTCACCAAAGACCGAGGCGGTTTCCGCCAGCGTGAGCGGGGTGTCGGACAGGAATTCGCCCTGCGGCGCAGCCAGAACCTGGTGGACGCCGTGGCCGAGCTCATGTGCCAGTGTCATTACATCGCGCGGTTTGCCCAGGTAGTTGAGCATGACGTAAGGATGCACATCCGTCACCGTCGGATGCGCAAAGGCCCCGGGCGCCTTGCCGGGCTTCACGCCCGCGTCGATCCAGCCCTTTTCGAAGAAGGGTTTGGCCAGCTCCGCCAGACGCGGATCGAAGGCGGCATAGGCGCTGTCCACGGTCGCACGGGCCTCGTCCCAGGCGACGATCTTCTTTTCCTCGATCGGCAGCGGCGCGTTGCGGTCCCAGACCTGAAGCTTGTCGAGGCCCATCCATTTCGCCTTCAGGCGGTAGTAGCGATGCGAAAGCTTCGGATAGGCGGCGACGACCGCGTTCCTCAGTGCCTCGACCACTTCGGGTTCGACGTGGTTCGACAGGTGCCGTGCGGTCTGCGGCGTGGGCATCTTCCGCCAGCGGTCCTCGATCTCCTTGTCTTTGGCAAGGGTGTTGTGGACGCGGGCGAAGAGCTTGACGTTTTCACCAAAGACCTTGGCCAGTGCCTTTGCGCCCGCTTCCCGTGTCGGCCGATCTGTATCGGAAAGCAGGTCAAGCGTCGCTTCCAGGCTTAACGCTTCGGCCTTGCCTTCAACCGGGAAGGTCAGCCCCGCCATTGTTTCATCAAACAGCTTGTTCCAGGCGGCCGCGCCGACGGTGGACTGGTCATGCAGGAATTTTTCAAGCTCGTCAGACAGCTGATAGGGCCGCATGGCGCGCATCCGGTCGAACACCGGCTTGTAGCGCGCGATGTCGGCATTGGCGGCGAAAAGCGCTTCATAGGCCGAATCCTCGATCCGGTTGAATTCCAGGCTGAAGAACACCAGGGGCGTCGTGAAGCGGGTGATCCGTTCCTGGCAGTCCGACAGGAACTTGGCGCGATCGGCGTCCATGGTGTTCTGGTAGTATCGCAGACCGGCGAAGGACATGATCCGCCCGGTAATGGCGCTGATCCGTTCGTTCCGGCGAATGCATTCCAGCATCTTGTCGGGCGACAGCGATGCAAGCTTGCCTTCATAGTCCCGTGCGAAAGCGGCGCATTCCGCTTCGAGCCAATCCATGTCGCGCGTCAGTTCCGGGGCGTCGGGGGCGGTGTACAGATCGCGCAGATCCCATTCGGGCAGGTTGCCCAAAGGGGCGCCGCCGCCGGTCGCATTGGCGTCGTAAAGGGGGCGGGGGGCGGCTTTCGGCATGGCGCGATCCTTCTGTGCAGGTCTGCCAGAGATAGGCACCGAAGTCCCCGCAAGGCAACCCCGCCGCACGGGTTGCGTGAACGTGAGCAGGCGGGGCGGTTCTTCCGTGCTAATCTGGCCGGATCGGGGATCGGCCCAGTCGCCCGAAATGTCCGGCGTCCGTGCCGACCCGCCACCATTGATGCGGGAGCCTGAGAGATGACCCAGACCATCGGCAATCCCCTGTCCTGGGGGGCAAGACACCTGAGCGCCGCCGGCCACGCCCTGGGCGATGCCGCGCGGCATGTCGGCGGGGACGAGGCGCAGGCCCTGCCGCGCCTGCAACCGCTGGAGATGTCCGACCTGACCACGGCGCTGCGCCTGGGGGCGCAGGATTTCGCCGCCATGCGCAGCGATGCGGTGATGGCGGCGGTGCTTTACCCGATCATCGGCGTCTTCCTGATCTGGGCGACGCTGCACCAAGGGGCGCTGCCCTTGATCTTTCCGCTGGTCTCGGGCTTCGCGCTGGTGGGTCCGGTCGCGGCACTGGGGTTCTACGAACTCAGCCGACGGCGCGAGGCGGGCGAGGATCCAAGCTGGATGGATGCCTTCGGGGTCGTCAAGGCGCCCGGATTCGGCGGCATCGTCCTTTTGTCCATCGGGCTGGCGGCGCTGTTCATCGCCTGGCTGATCACGGCCTGGGCGATCCACCGCCTGACGATGGGCGCGGCCCCGAATGACAGCGCGAGCGCGTTCCTGGACACGGTTTTCAGCACCGAAGGCGGTCGGCGCATGGTGATGATCGGCCTTCCGGTGGGCTTCGTCTTCGCGCTGGTCGCGCTGTCGGTCAGCGTGATCAGTTTCCCGCTGATGCTGGACCGCGACATCGGATTGCCTCGTGCGGTCATCACCTCGGTGCGGGTGGTGCGGCAGAATCCGGCGGTGATGCTGGCCTGGGGCGCGATCGTCGTCGCCGGCCTGCTGATCGGCGCCTTGCCCTTCCTGCTGGGGCTTGCCGTGACCTTGCCGATCCTGGGGCACGCGACCTGGCATCTTTACCGCCGTGCGGTGATCTGACCTCAGGTCCGCAGCAGCGCGCGGAGCGTATCCAGCGTGTCGATCTCGGACACCGGCTTGTCCTGCCGCCAGCGGACCATCCGCGGGAAGCGCAGGGCAATGCCGGACTTGTGCCGGGGGCTTTCCTGGATGCCCTCGAAGGCGATCTCGAAGACCAGTTCCGGCGTCACCCGCCGGACGGTGCCGAAGCGTTCCAGCGTGTTCTTGCGCACCCAGGCGGTGATGCGGGCGAACTCCTCGTCCGTCAGGCCGGAGTATGCCTTGGTGAAGGGCACCAGCTGGTTGGCGTCGCGGACGGCGAAGGTGAAGTCGGTGTAAAGGTTGGCCCGCCGCCCGTGGCCTGCCTGGGCATAGACCATGACGGCATCGACCGTCATCGGGTTCACCTTCCACTTCCACCAGTCGCCCTTGCGCCGGCCCGTCAGGTATTCCGAAGCGCGGCGCTTGAGCATCAGCCCCTCGGCGCCCACGTCGCGCGATCCGGCGCGGATCCGGGCCAGATCATCCCAGTCGGTGAAGGACACTTCGGGCGACAGAAGCACCGGGGCATCGCCGGGCACCGCGGCAACCAGCGCCTGAAGCCGCGTCCGGCGCTGTTCCAGCGGCGTGGTCCGCAGGTCGTTGCCGCCTTCCTCCAGCAGGTCATAGGCCATCAGCACCACGGGCGCCTGGGCCAGCAGCGCCTTCGGCACCGTCTTGCGGCCGATCCGCTTTTGCAGGGCGGCGAAGGGCAGGGGGCGGCCTTCGGCATGGGCCAGCACCTCGCCGTCGATGACCACGCCCTGGGGCAGGAAGTCGGTCAGGCGGGCCAGTTCGGGGAAACGGTCGGTCACCAGTTCCTCGCCCCGCGACCACAGGTAATGCGACCCGCCCCGCAGGATCAGCTGGCCGCGGATGCCGTCCCATTTGTATTCGGCCAGCCAGTCGCCCGGGGCGCCCAGATCGGTCCCGTCCTCCAGCGCATAGGCCAGGTAGAAGGGATAGGGCCGGCTGTCCGAGGTTCCGGCCGGTGCGGTCAGCACAAGTCCCGCCCAAGTCGCGGTTTCCGGGGACCAGTCGCCCATCAGCCGATGCGCCAGGTCCGCCTCGGGGATGGCGGTCGCCAGGGACAGAGCCCGCGTCATCAGCGTCTGGCTGACCCCGATGCGGAAGCCGCCGGTGATCAGCTTGTTGAACAGGAACCGCTCCTGCGTATCCAGCCGGGCCCAAGCGTCCAGGATCGCGGCCCGGCGGGTGTCGGCATCGCGGCCGCTCAGGGCGCGGATGCGGGTGATCCAGTCGGCCAGGCTGTCGTCGCTTTCGGCAGCGGCCGGCGGCAGGACCAGCGCGATGGTTTCCGCAAGATCGCCTGCCACGGCATAGGCTTCCTCGAACAGCCAGAGCGGCAGGTCCGCAGCCTCGGCCGCCCAGGTGCGAAGTTCGGTGGCATTGACCGAGCGTTTCGGCCGCCGCCCGGACAGAAGCGCAATCGTCCAGATCCGATCCTGCTCGGATGCCTCGCGGAAATAGTCCGTCAGTGCGCTGACGCGAGTGTTGATGCTGGTGGTTCCGTCCAGCGCGGCGAACAGGCGGGCAAAGCGCTTCATGGCTCCTCCGGACCCGGTGCGGGGCCTGAGCCTTCGATGACGTCGCCGCCGTCGATGGCATCGGAAGTCTCGCCTTCATATTCGGTCTGGACGATTCCGGCCTCGTATCCCTGTTCCTCCAGCCAGCGGCGGAAGGGCGCGGTGTAGCCGTGGGTGACAAAGACCCGCTCTGCCCCGGTGGCGCGGATGGCCGCATTCAGCCCCGGCCAGTCGGCGTGGTCCGACAGCACGAAGCTTTCTGCCAGCCCCCGGCGGCGGCGGATGCCGCGCAGGGCCATCCAGCCGCTGGCGAAGGCTTCGGCCGGGGGCTGGCCGGGCAGGGCAAAGCGGCGCAGCCAGGGCGTGCCCAGCGCCGAGGGCGTGGCGACGACCAGCGCGCCGGGGTAGGCGCGCAGGTCCAGGTCCGGCGTGACCGGCACCGTGGCGGGAAGGCGCAGCCCCGCATCGCGCAGGGCGGCGTTGACATTCTCTACCGCGCCATGGGTCAGGATCGGGCCGATCCCGGCATCGACGTTGGCGATGATCCGCTGCGCCTTGCCCAGCGCATAGGCCCCGATCACCGAAACGCGGCCCTGGTCGCGGTTCCGGCCCCACCACTGGTCTATCCGCGCCATGATCGCGGGCTGCGTTTCCCAACGGAAGACAGGCAGCCCGAAGGTGCATTCGCTGATGAAGGTGTGGCAGGGGACCGGCTCGAACGGGTCCGAAAGCCCGTCCGGCTCGACCTTGTAGTCGCCCGAGACGACCCAGACCTGGCCCGCGACCTCGACCCGGATCTGGGCCGAGCCGGGGACATGCCCGGCCGGGTGGAAGGACACCGTGGCGCCGCCGATGCGCTGCGGGATGCCGTAGGCCAGCGTCTGAAGCGGGATGTCGCCCAACCGCAGCCGCAGGACGGGGGCGGTGCCGGGCGTGGCAAGGTAGTGTTCCATGCCGGCGCGGGCATGGTCGGAATGGGCATGGGTGATCAGTGCGCGCGACACGGGGCGCCAGGGGTCGATGTGGAAATCTCCCGCCGGGCAGTAAAGCCCGCGGTCCGTGAAGGTCAGGACCGGATCGCCGCCCGTTCTGCCGGCCCCCTGGGCTGTCATCGCACCTGCCCTTGCCCTGTTCCCTTTACCCCGCGGCCATTCATCCTTGCGCGACGGCTCGGATGCAAGCCCGCCGGGGCCGCAGTCCCCTTGCCAACGCGGGTGCGCGGGCGGGGTTCCGGGCCGGCGGGCCTTTCGGGATCACCGGTTGCAGAGGACGTCCTGCGGCAATAGGCTTGGCCAAAACGCAGGGATAAGCGTCCATGACCTATTGTGTCGGCCTTCTGGTGAACCAGGGTATCGTGCTGCTGTCGGACACCCGCACCAATGCGGGCCTCGACAACATCGCGACCTACCGCAAGATGTTCAACTTCGAGAACCCCGGCGAGCGGGTCATCTCGATCATGACGGCGGGGTCGCTGTCGATCACGCAGACGACGATCTCGCGCCTGGCCGAGGCGACCGTGGCCGAGGATGCCACCCCGGAAACCTCGATCCTGCTGGCACCGTCGATGCTGGACGTGGCCGAGATCGTCGGCAACATGCTGGCCAAGGTCCGGGCCGAGGTCGAGGAGAAGCTGTCGGCGATGGGGCAGGGCGCGTCGGCGTCGATGATCGTCGCGGGGCAGCGGCGCAAGGGCCGGATGCGGATGTTCCTGGTCTATCCGGAGGGCAACTTCATCCAGGCGACGGACGACACGCCCTTCCTTCAGATCGGCGAACACAAGTATGGCAAGCCCATCCTCGACCGGGTGGTGCGGCCTCAGACCTCACTTGCGGATGCGCAGAAGGCGGTGCTTCTGTCGATGGATTCGACGCTCCGGTCGAACCTGTCCGTGGGGATGCCGCTCGACATGGCCGTGATCGAACGGGACGCCTACCGCGTGGGCCTGACGCGCCGGTTCGAGGCGGGCGACCCCGAATTCCGCGCCATGAGCGAGGCGTGGTCGAACGCGCTTCGCGAAAGCTTCGTGCGCGTCTCGATCTGACCGGGGTCAGCGGCCGTGCCGGTCGAAGAAGCCGGTGACGCGGTCGTAATAGGCCGACCGGATCGCGGGACCTTCCATCATGATCTCATGCTCGGCCCCTTCGACCACGTCCAGCGTGCCGCCGGGCCAGCGGGCCATGATGTGGCGGATGGCGGGCACGTCCACCACCCGCTCGCGCGATCCGATCGAGGTCAGCACCGGCAGGCGGGGCAGGGGCATGCGCCTGAGGACGCGCATTTCGCGCAGCGCCTCGTGCAGCCAGTTCAGGCTTGGGCCGCCCAGCGCCAGTTCCGGGTGTTCCGCCGCCTGCCTTGTCATGAAGCCGAACATCTCGCGGTCGGTTGTCAGGACGTTGTCCCTGAAGGGCTGGGCCACGACATAGCAACTGGCGTTGCTGCCCGGCACATAGGCGTCCGAGCGGCCGATGTAGCGGCTGGTGCCGCTGACGACCCAGGCGACCGGCACCAGCGCCGGCATGATGCGGATGCCCCACATCGGCGCCGAAAAGGCCGCGGCCCGGACCGGCAGGCCATTGTGCAGCGCCCGCAAGCCGATGCAGCCGCCCATCGAATGCGCGAGCAGATACCAGGGCCGGGGCAGATCCTGGGCGCAGGCGAAATGCAGCACCGCCGCCACGTCGCGCTGATAGTCCGAGAAGCGCCGGACATGGCCCCGCGCGCGGTCGGGCATCAGCCGGTCGGCCAACCCCTGTCCGCGCCAGTCCACCGTCAGGGTGGAATAGCCGCGAGCCGCGAGGTCAACCGCGGCGGGGCCGTACTTCTCCAGGTATTCGGTGCGGCCGGGAAACAGCAGCACCGTGCCCTTGTCGCCCCCGGTCCAGCAGCCGACCCGGATCCTCACCCCGTCCGAGGCGTGAAGCCAGCGGATCACGCCCCCGCCCGGGGCGGCTGTCACGTCATCCAGGAAGGGCGCGTCCGCGTCGGCGGACAGAGGGGCCGTCATGGCCGGAAGCATCGGGGGACCGCGCTCAGGACAGGGCCGCGCCCAGTTGCATCGCCTGCCCCATGTCGCCCTCGACGCTGAGCTTGCCGGTCATGAAGGCGGCGGTCGGGTTCAGCGTGCCCATCAGGATCGCCTGGAAGGTTTCTGCATCGGCGGTCAGGGTCACGTCTGCCGCTTCGTCCGCTGCCCGAACACCTGACGAATCAAGCATGATGGCACCTTCTCCCGGAATCACGAACTTGGCCGAACCGGCAAAGCCGCCCGACAGTTTTTCGCCCAGGGCGGCCACGGCCGCATTCACCACATCGCTCATCTTTCCTCCGCGAAAATCGCCGCCGGAAAGATGTCCTTCCGACTTGTTTCGACGACAGTTTGCCCCGATATGCGAGGCATGGCCAGTTCCAGATTTCGTTTCGTCGCGGCAATCGCTTTCGGACTGTCGGCCCTGGCCGCCGGAAGGGGTGTTGTCGCGCAGGACGTGCCGGCGCCGATGCCCCCGGATACGGCGCCCCCCGGGGGGCTTCCGGGCGATCCCGCGGTGCCGCTGCCCAACAGCCCCCTGCCCGCCGTGCCCCCCGCGCCCGGCGAGGCTCCGCAGGAACCCGAGGCCTTGTTGCAGCTGTACCGTGAGCTGTCCGATCCGGCGAACCAGAACTGGGCGATTACCGAAGCGGATATTCAGCGCGAATGGTCGAAGTCCGGCTCTCCCGCCATGGACCTGCTGCTGCGTCGCGGGCGCGAGGCGATCCAGATGGGGGATTTCGATGCCGCAATCGAACACCTGACGGCGCTGACCGATCACGCCCCCGATTTTCCCGAAGGCTGGAACGCCCGCGCGACCGCCTTCTACATGAAGGGCCGGCTGGGACTGGCGGTGGGGGATATCCAGCGGACGCTTGCCCTCAACCCGCATCATTACGGCGCTCTGGCGGGACTGGGGCTGATCTTTGAACAGCTCGACCGGCCGGACATGGCGCTCAAGGCCTATCGCGCCTCGCTCGCGCTCAATCCGCACCAGGATCCGGTAGCGGAAGCGGTCAAGCGGCTGGAAACCAGCGATGCAGGTACGGCCCTCTGAAAGATTGGACATGATGAACCTGCAGGGGCGGATCACCGCGGTCCTTGGGCCGACGAACACGGGCAAGACCCATTACGCCATCGAACGGATGCTGGCGCATCGCACCGGGGTCATCGGCCTGCCGCTGCGCCTTCTGGCGCGCGAGGTCTACGACCGTATCGTCGCGGCGCGCGGGCCTTCGGTCGTGGCGCTGGTCACGGGCGAGGAGCGGATCGTGCCGGACCGGGTGCAATACTGGGTCTGCACCGTCGAGGCGATGCCCGATGGCATGGGCGCGGATTTCGTGGCCATCGACGAGATCCAGCTGTGCGCCGACCCGGAGCGCGGCCATGTCTTCACCGACCGGCTGCTTCATGCACGCGGCCTGCACGAAACGCTTTTCCTTGGATCGGAAACGATGCGCGGCGCGATTGCAGCATTGGTTCCAAAGGCGCAGTTCCTGCGGCGCGAACGGTTTTCGACACTCAGCTACACCGGGTCGAAAAAGCTGAGCCGGATGCCCGCGCGCAGCGCCATCGTCGGGTTTTCGGTCGACAACGTCTATGCCATCGCCGAACTGATCCGCCGTCAGCGCGGTGGTTGCGCGGTGGTGATGGGCGCCCTCAGCCCCCGGACGCGCAATGCGCAGGTGGCGCTTTACCAGAACGGGGACGTGGATTTCCTGGTGGCGACCGATGCCATCGGCATGGGGCTGAACCTGGACATCGGCCATGTCGCCTTTTCGGCGACGTCCAAATTCGACGGCCGCCGGATGCGCCACCTGTTCCCGCATGAAATGGGCCAGATCGCCGGCCGCGCCGGGCGGCACATGCAGCCCGGCAGCTTCGGCGTGACCGGCGAGGCGGGCCCCTTGGACGAAGATCTGGTGGACGCGCTGGAAAACCACCGCTTCGCGCCGATCAAGCGGCTTCAATGGCGCAATGACCGGCTGGAGTTCGGCCGGGTCGAGCGGTTGATCGCCAGCCTTGAGGAGGCGCCCCAGAACGAATGGCTGACCCGAGGACGCGAGGCCGACGACCTGAGGGCGCTTAAGGCGCTTGCCAACCTGCCCGAGGTCCGCGACCGGCTGAACACGCCCCGCGACGTGCGGCTGTTGTGGGACATCTGCCGGGTGCCGGATTTCCGCTCGATCTCGGAACACGAACACGCCACGCTTCTGGCGCGACTGTTCGATTTCCTCCACGATCCCGGCCATGTCCCCGAGGATTGGCTGGCCCAGCAGATCCAGCGGATCGACCTGGTGCAGGGCGACATCGACACGCTGTCGCGGCGTCTCGCCTTTATCCGAACTTGGACCTATGTTGCGCAGCGCACGGGTTGGGTCGCCAATGAATCGCATTGGCGGGCCGAAACGCGTGCAGTAGAAGACCGACTGTCGGACGCGCTTCATGCCGCGCTGACCCAGCGATTTGTGGACCGGCGCACCAGCGTTCTGCTGCGCCGGCTCAAGCAGAAGGAGAGCCTTGTGGCCGAGGTGAACGATAAGGGCGAAGTGACGGTCGAGGGCGAATTCGCCGGCCGTCTGGAAGGCTTCCGCTTCCAGCAGGATGCGTCGTCGACGCCCGATGCAGCGCGGACGCTGCGGCAGGCCGCCTATGAGGCGCTGCGCCCGGAATTCCACCTGCGCGCCGACCGCTTCTACAATGCGCCCGACACCGAGATGGATTTCACCGAACAGGGCGGCCTGATGTGGGGCAGCCATGCGGTGGGCAAGCTGGTGAAGGGCGCAGAGCCGCTGAAACCGCAGGTCGAAGCCTTCGTCGACGAAGAGGCCGGGTTTGACGTGGCCGAAAAGGTCCGCCGCCGCCTGCAGCATTTCATCGACCGCAAGATCGCCACGCATTTCGAGCCGCTTCTGGCGATGGGCCGGGATGAAACCCTGACCGGTCTGGCGCGCGGCTTTGCCTTCCGCCTGATGGAGAACCTCGGTCTCCTGCCGCGCGAGGCCGTCGCGTCCGAGGTCAAGGATCTGGACCAGGAGGCGCGGGGCGCGCTGCGCAAGCACGGCGTGCGTTTTGGCCAGTACACGATCTTCCAGCCCGCGCTTCTGAAACCCGCGCCGACACGCCTGCGTCTGGTGCTGTGGTCGGTCGCCAATGGTCTGGACGAATTCCCCGAAAGCCCGCCCCCGGGTCTGGTGACGATCCCGAACATCCCCGATGTTCCGAAGGTGCATTACACGCTGTCGGGCTACCATCAGGCCGGCGCGCGGGCGATCCGCATCGACATGCTGGAGCGTCTGGCCGATATCCTGCGCACCAAGGACAGCAAGGCCGGCTTCGAGGCGACGGCGGACATGCTGTCGATCACCGGGATGACGCTGGATCAGTTCGCCGACCTGATGGCCGGTCTGGGCTACAAGGGCGAAAAGGGCGAACGGGAAAAGGCCCGTGTCGTTGCTGTCGAACCGGCGCCCGCGCCCGAAGTCACCGAAGGCCCGGTGAACCCGATCCCGGAAGAAGAATCGGTGCTGGCTCCCGCGCCCGAACCGGAAGCCGAAGTTGCGGCGCCGGAAATGGAAACCTTCTACACCTTCACTTGGGCGCCGCGCGCCCGGGGTCCGCGTCAGGGCGCCGGCGAAGGCCGGGGTGAGTTCCGCAAGGGTCCGCGCGGTCCGCGCGCCGAAGGCGAAGCCCGTGCTCCGCGTGGCGACCGTCAGCCCCGCAAGGAAGGCGAAGGCGCCGAAGGCGGGCAGGGCCGTGGTCCGCGCCCCGAACGGGGTGAACGGGGTGACCGTCCGGACCGTGGCGACCGCGGCGAACGGGGCGGCAAGCCCTTCGGCAAGGGCGGCAAGCCGCATGGCAAACCGCACGGCAAGCCCGGGCGCGACGATGACCGCAGCTTCGAATCGCGGCCGCCGAAGAAGGACCGGATCGACCCGGACAACCCCTTCGCAGCCGCGTTGGCCGGGTTCAAGGTCAAGCCCTGAGCGGGCCCGCGGATAGCCGCATCCGGGTCGACAAGTGGCTGTGGCAGGCGCGGTTCTTCAAGACCCGCACCCTTGCCGCCGCCACGGTCGCCGCGGGGCGTCTGCGCCTGAACGGCAGGCCCTGCGACAAGCCGGGGCATTCCGTCGCCCCGGGCGATGTGCTGACCTTCCCGCAAGGCAATCGCATCCGGGTGATCCGGGTGCTGGCCTTGGGGGAACGGCGCGGCCCCGCGACCGAGGCCGCGACGCTGTATCACGATGAAGATGCCCCGTTGACGCCCGAAGGCGGCGCATGACCGGGCTCCGGCGGCTTGACGCCCTGGATGTCGCTCTCTGGTGCCAGATCCGGGCCGAGGCGTTGCGGCTCTCGCCTGAACATTTCGCCCCGCCCGATGCGGGACCCCCGCCCGAACCCGAGGCCGATTTCGACGCGCGTCTGCGGGATGGCGCGGTCTGGGCGGCGCTGGACGGCGGCTTTATCCTGGCGGTCGCGGCGCGGGGCGCGGATGCGGCCGATCCGCGGCGCGTCTGGCTGCAGTCGCTCTATATCCGGCCCGCGGCGCGGGGGCAGGGCCTGGCCCGCCGCCTGATCGCCGCCATCGAGGGCGAGGCAGCAGGGATGGGCGTGCGCGAGGTCTGGCTGGAGGTGGGACTGTCGAATGTTCCGGCCCGCACGCTTTATACCGCCTGCGGCTATGTCACCTTGCGCGAAGGGGCGCAGACCGCGCTGATGCGCAAGAAGCTTGCGGCAGCGGCTTGAGCCACGGCCCGCGATCCACTACCACCGGCAGGACAGCCAGCAAGGTCAGATGATGCCGCAGTTCCTGAACACCGCCGACCCGGATTTCGAAGCCGCCTTCACCGCGCTTCTGGGGCAGAAGCGCGAGGATGCGCCCGATGTGGATGCCGCCGTGGCGGGGATCATCGCAGATGTCCGGGCGCGCGGCGATCGGGCGGTGATCGAGCTGACCGCGCGCTTCGACCGGCTGGAGCTTACCCCTGAGACGCTGGCTTTCAGCCCGGCGGAAATCGACGCGGCTATCGCGCAGGTGTCGCCCGAGGATCGCGCTGCGCTGGAACTGGCCGCTGACCGCATCCGTGCCTATCACGAACGCCAGATGCCCGGGGATGCAAGCTGGACCGACGCCAGCGGCGCGACGCTGGGCTGGCGCTGGACGCCCGTGTCGGCGGCGGGGCTTTATGTGCCGGGGGGGCTGGCGTCCTATCCGTCCTCGGTCCTGATGAACGCGATTCCGGCGCGGGTGGCGGGGGTCGAACGGTTGGTGGTCGTCTGCCCGACGCCCGATGGCGTGGTCAATCCCTTGGTTCTGCTGGCGGCGCGGATCGCGGGGGTGGATGCCGTCTACCGGATCGGGGGCGCGCAGGCCATCGCCGCTTTGGCCTATGGGACCGACACCATCAAGGCGGTCGACAAGATTACCGGCCCCGGCAATGCCTATGTCGCCGCGGCCAAGCGCCGGGTCTTCGGCAAGGTCGGCATCGACATGATCGCCGGTCCCTCCGAAATCCTGGTGATTGCGGATCGCGACAACAACCCCGACTGGATCGCACTGGATCTGCTGAGCCAGGCCGAACATGACGAAAGCGCGCAGTCGATCCTGGTGACGGATGACGCGGCCTTTGGGCAGGCGGTGGCGCGGGCCGTGGAAAAGCGGCTGGAAACCCTGGAACGCCGCGCCATCGCCGGGGCCAGCTGGCGCGACCACGGCGCGGTGATCGTGACCCGCGACCTTGACGAAGCGGCGGCACTATCGGATCGCGTCGCGCCCGAACACCTGGAGCTTTGCGTGGCGGACCCCGACGCGCTGGCCGCCCGGATTCGTCATGCGGGTGCGATCTTCCTGGGCGCCTATACGCCCGAGGCCATCGGCGATTACGTCGGCGGGCCGAACCACGTGCTGCCCACGGCGCGGTCGGCGCGGTTCTCGTCGGGGCTGTCGGTGCTGGATTTCCTGAAGCGCACCACGCTGGCGCGGATGACGCCCGGCGCGCTGGCCGCGATCGGGCCTTCCGCCGAACGGCTGGCCACCAGCGAAAGCCTTCAGGCGCACGGGCTGTCGGTCCGGGCGCGGCTGGACGCGCTGAACCGCGAAGGCTGACGGGACCGGGCTTGAAAAGGCGCCGCCGATGGTGTCTTTCGGCGAGGACGGATTTGAGACACGACCGGCATTGCCAAGACCCCGCTTTGACAATGCCTGCATGAGGGAACGGATGAGCCGGCTTTGCAGGATCGACATCGATGACACCGGCCTGCCGGCCCCCACGCCCGAGATCGAGCAGGAGCGCAAGGTTGCTGTCTTTGACCTTCTCGAGGACAACAGCTTCGTGATCCCGGCCCGGGGCG
Source organism: Rhodobacteraceae bacterium QY30 (assembly GCA_002356635.1). GTDB lineage: Bacteria > Pseudomonadota > Alphaproteobacteria > Rhodobacterales > Rhodobacteraceae > QY30. The sequence continues at coordinate 1,819,935 of CP023454.1, read as the reverse complement.
GGGCGGCCACGGTGCCCGAGGGGCCCTACTGCCTGGCGCTGGCCGTGCGTGACGGCCGGCTGGTCTTTGACACGACGACCGAGGCGGGTGCCAAGGTCGCCGAATTCCACCTGTCGATGGGGCCGTTCCGGCAGGTGGTGAAGGACTACTTCCAGATCTGCGAAAGCTACTTCGATGCGGTGAAGCGCCTGCCGCCCGCCCAGATCGAGGCCATCGACATGGCCCGGCGCGGGATCCACAACGAAGGGGCGCGGGTCTTGCAGGAACGTCTGGCGGGCAAGGCCGATTTCGACATCGACACCGCGCGCCGCCTTTTCACCCTGATCTGCGTCCTGCATCCCGGGGGCTGAGGGTGGAACCGGGCAAGCTGCCGCATTCGGTGCTGTTCTGCTGCGACCATAACTCGGTCCGTTCGCCCATGGCCGAAGGGCTGATGAAGCAGCTTTACGGCCGGCAGGTCTATGTCCAGTCGGCCGGCGTGAAGAACGATCTTGAAGTGGACGGTTTCGCCGTGGCCGTCTGCCAGGAAGTCGGCGTGGAACTGGCCCGCCACCGGTCACGCAACTTCGACGAGATGCAGGAATGGGGCGACGACCTTTCAGGGTTCGACCTGGTGGTGGCGCTGACGCCGGCCAGCCAGCGCCGCGCGCTGGAACTGACGCGGTTCTTCCATCTGGATGTCGAATACTGGCCGATCCTTGACCCGACCGGCCTGGGCGAGGGGCGCGAGGCGAAGCTGTCCGCCTATCGTCAGGCGCGCGACCAGATCAAGGCCCGGATCATCGACCGCTTCGGGCCGCCCGAAACCACCTGAGGCCCCTGCGACGCCCGTGTCGCGCTTGGGCCAGAACCTGTCCGAAACGCACCGGGGTCCACGATCCTGCCGTGCCAGAACAGGCAAGGATCCATCCGCCCGCCCCAAGGCGGCCATTGACCCCGGGAGACGCCCATGTCGCGCCAGATCATCCAGGCCTATTATGATGCCTTCAACCGCGGCGACGCCGACGGGATGCTGGCGCTTTTGTCGGACGACGTGGCGCATCATGTGAACGAAGGCGGTGTCCGGCGCGGCAAGGCGCTGTTTGCCGAATTCTGCGGCCACATGGGGGTCAGCTACCGCGAAACCCTCACCGACATCGTGATCTTCACGAACGAGGACGGCACCCGAGCCGCGGCGGAATTCGTGGTGAACGGGGAATACCTGAAAACCGACCCCGGCCTGCCCGAGGCGAAGGGGCAGCGATATGTCCTGCCCGCGGGCACCTTCTTTGCGCTGAAGGATGGCAAGATCACCCGCGTCACCACATATTACAACCTCAACGACTGGATCGCCCAGGTCTCGGCATAGGGGGCGGGAATGACCATCACCGTCGTCACGCTGACCGGCGCCCAGATCACCGCTGTGCTGGATGATCTGGCGCGGCTGCGCATTTCGGTCTTTCGGGCCTGGCCTTATCTTTATGATGGCGACCTGTTCTACGAACGGCGCTACCTGTCGCACTTTTCCCAAAGCAGTGGCGCCGTGGTCATCGGCGCCTTTGACGGCGCGCGGCTGATCGGGGCCGCGACCGGCGCGCCGATGGAGGATCACGCCCAGGACTTCGCCCGCGCCTTTGCGGCCACCGGGATCCCGCTGACCGACATCTTCTATTGCGCCGAGTCCGTCCTTTTGCCCGAATACCGGGGCAGGGGCCTGGGGCACGCCTTCTTTGACGGCCGCGAGGCGCAGGCGCGGGCCCTGGGTCGTCGCTGGGCCGCCTTCTGCAGCGTCATCCGCCCGGCCGACCATCCGGCGCGCCCGGCGGACTATCGGCCGCTGGACCCGTTCTGGCGGTCGCGCGGCTATGAGAAGCTGCCCGGGGTGATCGCCGAATTTTCCTGGAAGGATCTCGGCCACAGCGAGGAAACGCCGAAGCAGCTGCAATTCTGGATTCGCGATCTGGCCAGGGAAAACGGTCGATGAAGGTTGCCGCCGCTGCCTACCCGCTGGACTGGTTCGCGGACTGGGCCAGATATGAGGCGAAGATCCGCGCCTGGGTCGCCGAAGCCGCCGCAGCGGGGGCGGACCTGCTGGTTTTCCCCGAATATGCGCAGAACGAACTCGCCTCGCTGGGCGGCAAGGCCGTCGCAGCCGATCTGGAAGGCGCGCTCAGGGAAACTGCCCGCCACCGGCCGGCGGCGGACCGACTGCTGGCGGAACTGGCGCGCCATCACGGCCTCCACATCCTGTCCGGCTCCGGCCCCGTCTGGCCCGATCCTGCGGGGCGGCCCGTCAACCGCGCCACCCTGATCTCGCCCGAGGGGATCCTTGGCCATCAGGACAAGGCGATGATGACCCGGTTCGAACGCGAAGACTGGGATGTGGTGGGCGGCGACGGTCTGACGGTGTTCGACACCGCCCTCGGGCGGATCGGCGTCGTGATCTGCTATGACAGCGAATTTCCGCTTCTGTCGCGGGCCCTGGTCGAGCAGGGGGTGGAATTGCTGCTGGCCCCTTCGGCCACCGAAACCTTTGCCGGGTTCATGCGGGTGCGTGTCGGCAGCATGGCACGGGCGCTGGAGAACCAGTGCGTCGTGATCCATGCGCCGCTGGTCGGCGAAGCGCCCTGGTGCGTGGGGCTTGAGGAAAACACCGGCCGCGCCTCGGCCTATGGCCCGCCGGACCGGGGCTTTCCGGAAACCGGCATCCTGGCGGAAGGCGCGCTTGGCGAACCTGGCTGGACCTATGCCGAGGTCGATCTTGACGCCGTGCGACTGGCCCGCGCCGACGGCGTTGTCCTGACGCATGCGCATTGGCCCGAACAGGCGTCCCGCGTCGCAAACGTGACAGTGGCAGGGCTGGAACAATCGTCGCCAAAGCCGATTTCCTAATAGCCCTTGAAAAGCGGGCGTTTCGGGCGCATTTAGGGCGCGCCCGGCGCAGGCCCCACGGTCTGCACGCGGGAAACCCATTTTCGGAGTGAACATGGCCAAGGAAGAACTGCTCGAATTCCCCGGTGTCGTGAAGGAACTCCTGCCGAATGCGACATTCAAGGTCGAGCTGGAAAACGGCCACCAACTGATCGCGACGATGGCAGGCAAGATGCGCAAGAACCGGATCCGGGTGCTTGCGGGCGACCGGGTCCAGGTCGAAATGACGCCCTACGACCTGTCCAAGGGGCGCATCAACTACCGCTTCAAGTGACAGCCCCCGCTGCCGCGCCGCGGCTGATCCTCGGCTCGGCCAGCCCGCGCAGGCGGGATCTTCTGGCCCAGATCGGGCTGATCCCCGCCGAAGTCCGGGCCGCCGACATCGACGAAACGCCGGCGCGCGGCGAATTGCCTCGGCCCTACTGCGAACGCATGGCCCGGCAAAAGGCCGAGGCGCTGCCCGCAGGCCCCGGCGAAATCATCCTGACCGCCGACACCACCGTGGCCCTTGGCCGGCGCATCCTGGGCAAGCCCGAAGACGCGGCCGAGGCGGCGGCGTTCCTGCACGCGCTGTCCGGGCGCCGGCACCGGGTCATCACCTCGGTCGCGGTGCGCAAGGCCGACCGCCTGTGGGAGCGCACGGTCGAGACCATCGTCAAGGTCAAGCAGTTGTCGAACGCCGAGGTGAACGGCTACCTGGCCAGCGGCGAATGGCAAGGCAAGGCGGGCGGCTACGGTATCCAGGGCGGCTTCGGGGCCTTCATTCCCTGGCTTCAGGGATCGTTCACCGGGGTCGTGGGCCTGCCTGTGGCGGAAACCGCGCAGCTGTTGCAGGCGGCGGGCATCAGCATCTGGAGGCAGGAATGATCGGGCGGATGGTGGTTCTGGGCCGGTTTCGCGGACGCGAGGCGGCGGCCCTGGTCGTCGACGGGCGGCTTGAAGACCTGCTGATCGAGGCAGACGGCGCGGGGTTCCTGCCCGGCGCGATCCTGCGCGGCACGGTCGACCGGCAGATGAAGGGGCAGGGCGGCGTCTTCGTCCGCCTGCCCGACGGCCTGAAGGGGTTTCTGCGCGAAGTCTCGGGCCTGCGTCCGGGGCAATCGGTCCTGGTGCAGGTTGCGGGCGGGGCAGAACCCGGCAAGGCCGTTCCGCTGTCGCTGAGGCTTTTGTTCAAAAGCCGGCATGCCATCGTCACCCCCGATGCGCCGGGCCTGAACATCTCGCGCCGGATCCGGGACGAGGAGGAACGCCAGCGTCTGGCCGCCCTTGCGACCGAGGGGATGGACGGATCGCCCTTCGGCCTGATCCTGCGCTCGGCCTGCGTGTCGGCCGAGGATGACGACATTGCCGACGACATCGCGCAGATGCGCGAACTGGCGGAACATGTGCTGGCCGATGCGGCGGGTGAGCCCGAACTTCTGGTCGATGCGCCCGGACCCCATGATGAGGCCTGGCGCGACTGGGCCGACCCGGCGCCCGATGCTGTGGAAACCGGGGATGGCAGCTTTGCCGACCACGGCATCGACGCCCTGATCGACGATGTCCTGTCGCCGCTGGTGGCGCTGCCCGGTGGCGGCCACATGGCGATCGAGCCGACGCGGGCGCTGATCGCCGTCGATGTGAACACCGGATCCGACACCTCGCCCGCGGCGGGGCTGAAAGCCAATATCGCCGCCGTCCGCGACCTGCCGCGCCAGTTGCGCCTGCGTGGCCTGGGTGGGCAGGTGACCATCGACTTTGCGCCGATGCCCAAGAAGGACCGCGCCGTGGTCGAACAGCAGCTGAGATCCGCCTTCAAGGCCGAAGCCGCGGAATCGAGTCTTGCGGGCTGGACGCCGCTTGGCAACTATGAGTTGCAGCGCAAGCGCGACCGTCAGCGGCTGGCCGACATTTTGAAGGAAACGTGCGGATGATCCCTCAGGCCCAGCGACGGGGTAGCATCGGCGCTCTGGCCATGGGGCGCGACAATCACTTCAACCTGGTTCGGTTCGTCGCCGCCTCGTCGGTTCTGGTGTCCCATGCCTGGCCGATCGCGCTGGGTCCGGACGCCTTGCAGCCGCTCGAGGTCGCGCTGCCGGGGCACACGCTGGGCGGAGTGGCGGTGATCGTCTTTTTCGCCGTCTCGGGCTTTTTCATCGCCCAGAGCTTTGACCGCAGCCGTTCGGCCGCCGTGTTCCTTTCGGCCCGGGCGCTGCGGCTGTTTCCGGCGCTTCTGGTCATGCTGGCATTGACCGTGGTGGGCGGCGCTTTCCTGACGGTGGCCGACCCCGGCACCTACTGGCCGGATGCGATCCGCTATTTCCTGCGCAACGCCACGCTCTTTGCCACGACCTACGAGCTTGCGGGCGTCTTTGCGACCAATCCCTATGGCAGCGGCGTGAACGGCTCGCTCTGGACCCTCAGGCATGAGGTTGCCTGCTATTTCACCGTGCTGGCGGCCGGGGTTTTGCGTCTTCCAGGGCGGGCCGTGTCGCTTCTGGCGGTGGCGGGGCTTGCGGCATTGGCGGTCATCGGGCCCGAAAAGGTGTTCAATTCGGGCGCAGCGGTAAAGTTCGCCGAACTGGCCTTGCCCTTCTGGATCGGTTCGGCGCTGTATTTCTGGCGCGACCGGGTGCCGCATTCCGCGGTCCTGCTGGCGCTTCTGGCCGCGGCCGCCGCAGTCGCGCGCGGAACGGCTGTCTTTGACCTGGCCCTGGTCGCGGCACTGGCCTATGGCGCCATCTGGACGGGCTTTGCGCGCGCCCGGCCGCTTCTGGCGTTCAACCGGCTGGGTGACTTCAGCTATGGAATCTACATCTATGCCTTTCCGGTGCAGCAACTGGCGGCCCATTGGGGCACGGTCACGCCCTGGTCGAACATGCTCTGGGCCGCGCCTCTCGTCCTGATCCTGTCGGTGCTGTCCTGGCACCTGATCGAGGCACCGGCGCTTCGGCTGAAGCCGCGGGGCCGCGTTGCCACCCGCCCCGGAGCGGCGTGATGACCTGCCCGATCTGCGCCCGACTGACGGATCCGAAATACCGCCCCTTCTGCTCGCGCCGCTGCGCGGACCTGGACCTGGGCCGCTGGCTGAACGGCGACTATGTCCTGCCGGGGCGCGAGGGCGATACCGACGATCTGTCGTCCGATCCGGAAAGCGGCAGCGACCGCAACCCCCTGTTCAGGCACTGATTTTCGGGGAAATGCAAATTTCCTGCAAAAGCCTCTGGACAGCCCCCGCCGCTTTGTCTATTCCCGCCCCACCAAAGGTGCCCAGATAGCTCAGTTGGTAGAGCAGCGGATTGAAAATCCGCGTGTCGCTGGTTCGATTCCGGCTCTGGGCACCACTTTTCTGCACGAATACCGCATGCGAAAGCATCGTATTGCTTTTGGCTGCATCTGCGGCCGATGGTGCCGGGATCAGTCCTTCGCGCACGGCCAATGCGCGGGGATGGTCAGTCCGGCGGGCAAGATGGTGGTTGCGTCTCCGCAGGCCTGGTTCAACTGGTCCTGAACAAGACCCGTGACACCCGAAAGGTCCGTGCCTTCAAAGCGGGCGCGCAGAAGGAAGGTTCCCGCAAGATTCGCGCGGTCCATCCTTGCGCCGGTGAATACCGTTCGCGGCATGATGGCATCGTGAAGGTTCGCGCCGCTCATCCCGGCGGCGGTGAAATCGTTGCGGTAGAAGTCGCCGCTGCTCAGGTCCGCGCCGGTCAGGTCGGCGCCCGCGAAGGACACCCGCAGAAATTCGGCCTTCACCAGACGGGCGTCCCGCAGGTTGGCCTGTCCGAAATCCGTACGGCTGGCCAGCGATTTTTCAAGGTTCGCCTGACTAAGGTCTGCGCCCACAAAGGCGCTTCGGACCAGTTCGCTGCGTTGCAGGTTGGCGCCGGCCATCTGGGTCCGGTTGAAGCTGGTGCCGGACAGGAACGCATTCTCGAAGATGCCCGCCGTCAGGTCGGCCCCCTCAAGGATCAGCCGCTCCTTGGTGCATCCGCTCCAGTCCACCCGCGCGGCGGGACGATCCTGGCAATCGGCCTGCGCCGCAAGCGGAGCCGCCAGCATGCACAGCGCCGCCGCCAAAGTCCGCCGCAACGTCCAGGGGTGACTGTCTGCGGTGTCGTTCATGGCGGGCCTCATCTCAAGGATCGCGCCAAGCCTAACACCGAAGTCCCGACCGGGGCCAGAGGGCCCTGTGCCGCTGAGCCGCCGAAGGACTTCGCTTCCGCCACGAAACGGACTATCACCGGGATCAGCGCCCCGCATCGCCGTGCCGGAAACAGGCCGGCCCCAACCCCCGGGAGAATCTCATGTCGGCCGAAGCGCCCCTGATCGCCATCCTTGTCGCCTCGGACCGTGCGTCACGCGGCGAGTACGAAGACAAGGGCGGCCCCGCCGCCGAGGAATGGCTGTCCCGTGTCGTCACCTCGCCCGTGCGCTATCTGCGCCGGATCGTGCCGGACGGTTGCGACAGCGTGGCGGAAGCCATGCGCGACATGGCTGATGTGGAAGGCGCCGACCTGATCCTGGTCACGGGCGGCACCGGCCCCGCACCGCGCGACCAGACGCCCGAGGCGCTGGAGGCGGTGATCGACAAGCGCCTGCCGGGTTTCGGCGAGGCGATGCGGCTGGCGAGCCTGGCCGAGGTGCCGACCGCCATCCTGTCGCGCCAGGACGCGGGGATCCGCGGCCAGTGCCTGATCATCACGTTGCCGGGCAAGCCCTCTGCCATCGCCACCTGCCTGACGGCGGTCTTCCGCGCCGTGCCCTATTGCCTGGACCTGATCGGCGCCGCGCGGATCGAAACGGACCCGGAGCTTTGCAACGCCTTCCGGCCGAAGTGACGGTCGCGCGGAACCGGGATCCGGCGCGGCGGCTTTGCCCCTGACTCGCCTTGCGGCCTTCAGGGAGTGGCCCCGGCCGTCTTCCGGCCAAGCGCCGCCTCGACCGCCTGGACGATGACCGGCGCAACAAGGCGCGCACCCGCATTGCTCAGATGGTCGTCATCATAGTAATAGACGCCCTCCGCATCCGCATTGGTGCAGCGGCCCGTGCCCTCCTGGCACAGCACCGGCGCAATCCGGGCGGCGTGGACGCTGGCCAATTCCGCGACAAGACGGTCGAAAAGTGCTGTCACTTCGGCGGTGCGGGCCGTGTAGGCGGCGTAGGACGTGCCGAGCGCGGGATCGCCGTCATTGAAGTAGGCGTTCCGAAAGGCCTGTTCGGGCACGTTCCAGCCGGCTTCGGGAACCGGATAGACGAGGACGACACGGAAGTCCTGTGCCAGAAGCCGGATCTGTCGTTCCAGGGCCGACAGAACCCGGGCCTGCCGCTCCGGGTCGTTCCAGGCGCTGCTGCGCCGGTCGATCAGGTCCACCCAGCCCGGCTCGCCCGGTTCGATCCCGCCTTCTCCGTTGTCGTAACGGTTTCCGCGCAGATACAGCGGAAAGCGGGCGGCAAGGACGACGGTGCTGACGCCCGCCGCTTTCGCCCATCGGTAGGACCCGGACAGGAAGTCATCGCAGTTGTAGATCCTGGCGCCATCGAAGGTCCGGAAGCCGGGCAGGGGCAGGCAGCTGGTGTGGGACAGAAGATAGTAGCCGATCCGCGCCTCATCCAGCGCCCGACGCATGGCATCCGAGATTGCCCACATGTGGCTGTCGCCGATCAGCATGGCATCGACCTTGCCGCCCGCTGGCGACAGGCATTGCGGCTGGGGATGCGCGTTGAGCGGCCGGTCGCGCGAGAAATTGCAGTCCCCCTCCGCCCGGTCCTTCGCGGCGGCGGCGAACCGCAGTTCCCTGTCGCCAAACCGACCTTCCAGCCCTTCGCCCAGGTGTCCGGCCAGACCAAGGGCGACAAGCACCGCGCCCGCAAGGCCGCTCAGCACGAAAACCCCTTGGCGCGTGGCGGGCCGGGGGGTGGCGCTGTTCCTGAAGGGCCGCTCTACCCAGCGCCAGGTTGCCCAGGCCAGGATCAGCGCGGCCGTGGCCAACGCGGCCATCACCGGCGCCCCCGGTTCGGTCAGGCTGCGCAACCGTGCGAAGGCGAACAGCGGCTGGTGCCACAGATAGGCGCTATAGGAAACCAGCCCGATCCCCACCAAGGGACGCAAGGAGAGAAGGCGCCCCACCCAGGTGCCGGTGCCGCCGTAAAGAATGATCAGGGCCGTACCCGTGACAGGCGCCAGGGTCCAGAGGCTGGGGAACGGCGTTCCTTCGTCATAGCCAAGGAATGACACCCCGATCAGGGCCAGGCCCGTCGCGCTGAGGACGTTGCTGGAACGCGCGGTGCGGCCCACGGTCAGGAAGGCGCAGAGCGACCCGGACAGCAACTCCCAGGCACGGCCCGGCGCAAGGTAGAAATTGGCGCCTGGCCAGTGTCGCCAGCCCCATTCCGCCAGGATCAGACTGGCCATCGCGATCACCGCCACGCTCTGGAATACCCGCGTACGGCCAAACGGCCAGAGCAGCCGCAGAAGCAGCGGGAACAGCAGGTAATACTGTTCCTCCACAGCCAGGCTCCAGGTGTGGAGCAGCGGATTGATCTCTGCGGAGGGGGCGAAGTATCCGTCTTGCCGCCAGAACAGGATGTTCGAGCAAAACAGCACCACGGCCATCAGGCCTTGCGCGAAGTCATCCATCTGGGATGGCAGCATCCACAGCCAGGCGAAGGGCAGGCAGGCCAGCAGAACGACAAACAGCGCGGGCAGGATGCGCCGTGCGCGCCGTTCGTAAAAGCGCGCCAGGGAAAAGCGGTCCTGTTCCAGGTCGGCAATCAGGATGCCGGTGATCAGGTAGCCGCTGATCACGAAGAAGACGTCGACGCCGGCAAAGCCGCCCGCGAAGGCGGTGAACCCGGCGTGAAACAGGATGACCGGCACAACCGCAATCGCGCGCAGCCCGTCAATCTCTGGTCTGTACTGCATGCTGCCCCTGGTGCCGGCGTTTCACGCGGGGCACATAGCGCGCGGGGGCGCGGGCCTGCAACCTTGCGCTTGCCGGTCCGGGAAGGCGGCTCAGGTGGCGCCGGCCCGGAACAGCACCTCGTCGGGGATGTCCTGCCGGGCGACCAGAAGGCTGCAATCCAGCCCGTCGCTGAGCGCCGTGGTGACCGAGCCGTGCAGCCAGCGCGCCATGACTCCCTGCTTGTGATGGCCCACGACGACCAAATCGGCCCGGATCTCGGCCGCGACGGCGGTGATGCGTTCGGCCGGGTGGCCGGTTTCCAGCCGCGCCTCCGGCGTCAGTCCCATCCGCACCAGCCGCTCCACGCCCTCGTCAAGGATCTTCTGGTAATTCACTTCTTCCTGAAGCGGCAGGTACCCGGCCACGGGATCGACCGCCATGGCCAGCCCCGCCGCCGGATCGACGACCGCAAGCAGCATGACCCGCCGGCTGCCGCAGATCTGGGCCATGCGCGCCCCTTCGCGCAGGGCCAGCCGGCCTTCCTGGGTTCCGTCATAGGCAAGCAGGATGGTGGTGTACATGTTGGACCTCCGACGTGTGTTTCGGTTGCCGCAAGGGACAGACAGACCCTTGACAGGATAGGACGGCCGGGGCCTTCTGACCATCGGAAACGGTTGAAAGCGCCGCAAGGTCCGTCACATTGCGGACAGCGGGCGGCGTCGGCCCATCACGAATGACGGGACGGGGCCGGGCGCGTCAGGGCAGGGCGGGGAAATCGCCGCGGCGGTGGCGTTCGGTCAGGGCGCGCAGGGCTTCGGGCGCCAGCACCTCCACGGCGTCGCCCCACTGGTACAGGTGCCAGGCCATTTCCAGATGCCCCGCCGCCGCGAAGCGCACCGTCAGGCTGCCATCGGCCTCATCGGTCGTGGTCTGCCCGGGATGGAACACGAATTCCCGCGCGACGGGCGCGGCGGCGGGGGTGAAACGCCACACGACCTCGCCATATTCCGCCTGTGTGTGGTAGCTGCCGAAGGCGCGGGCGGCGTGGGTGGCCAGATCGAAGTCCGGATCCCTGCGAAAGCTTGACGCTTCGAGCTGCGCCGCGACGATCCGGTCAAGCCGGAAGTGCTGCATCGCGCCGCTGCCGCCCACCTCGCGCGCCACCAGATAACGCCGCGTTCCCAAGAGCAGGCCATGCGGCTCCAGCCGCCGCTTGCGGGACGGGTCGCGGCCGCCTGCGTAGGTGATCGACAAGACATGCGGCCCCTTCAGCGCCTGCGCGATGGTGCCCAGCAATTCGGGCGCGGTGCGGACGCGGGGGCCGGGACGCGAGGCGAAACCATAAGCTTCCAGCACCGCCTCGGCGTCGGCTTCGGCCCGACGGGCCAAAGGGCCGGGCATGGCCGCCAGAAGCCGGTCCCGCAACGCCGCCAGCGCCCGCACCTCGTTCAAGGCCCCTTCGCGTTCGGCGCGGCGGATCGCCAGTTCCAGCGCCGACAATTCGCTGTCCCGCACGCCCTGCGCCAGCATCAGCCGGGCGTCGCTGCCGTTCAGCTTCCAGAACTTGCGCCGGTCCTCGCCGGTATGGGTGGCGCAGCCGGGAAACATCTCCTCGAGGGCGCGGGTCATCCGTTGGGCCGTGCGGCGATCCACGCCGAACTCGGCCTCGATGTCGGAAAGCGAAACCCCCGCGTAGCGCGCACTGGCCATTTCCGCGATCCGCAGCAGATCCGCCGCCTTGCTGAAGGACATCTTCCCTGATCCCGACATGACAGAAACTGACGCCGTTATCGCACATCCTGTCCCTGTTGACGATTCCTTAAGACGGGAGGCTGGAATGCGCATCGCTCACGCCGATTTCGAGGGCTCGCAATCGCTGCGGATGTCGCTGAAGCGCGGCCTGGCGCGGCAGGCGGTCCTGCATGGGGCGCGGGCCGAGGCCGATGTCGCGAAGATCACCGCGCTGTGCAGCGACCTGCGGCCGAACCCGAAGGCCATCGCCCGGCATCTGGACCGGCTCCGGCGGATGCCGGGGGTGGTGCGCGCCGTTCCTGGCCGCGGCGAACTGACGCTGGTCCTGCGGCACGTGCGCGACATGGTTTCGCGGGCCGAAGGCGAGGAGATGTTTTCCGAAACCACGCTCTTCTACACGCGTCTGACCGCGCGGCCGGGCCGGAACGGGGTCGGTTTCACGCTGGCACGGACCAGTTTCAGCCTTCACGCGATGGAGCGGCTGGTCGAACGCTCGTCGGTGGCGCTGGACCGGCCGCTTCTTCCTGCGCTCGATACCGAGGCGGCCGCCGCCCTTGCGGCGCTGGCGCGGAGCGAGGTGATGGAGGAGGCCGGGAACCATTATCTGCGGGCGCGCGCAGCCGGTCTGTGGGCCGGAAGCCTGGACCTGTCCGCACTGGAGCCGGACTGGGGGCTGAGCTTCGGGGCCCCGGAGGGGCGGATCGTGGTCCTGTCGGTCCGCACCTTCCTGGGGCCCGACGAAATGCGTCCGACGCTCTGGTGCCGTTGGCAGGGTGATCCTGCCCTGACCTACGGCGCGTGAAGGTCAGGCTGTGCCGGAGCCGCCGCAGACGTCCGTTTCCCCATTGAGTTCCCGTTCCCCCCGCGTGACAGTCGCCCCTGATCCGCCGCCCTGGACTTCCGAAAGAGGTGCCGCATGACCTTCCGTTTCATCCACAGCGCCGACCTTCACCTTGGACGCCGCTTCGGCAACCTGCCGGACGAGGCGCGCGGGCGGCTGGTCGAGGCGCGCCACCAGATCATCCCCCGGCTGATCCGCGCGGCGCGCGACCATCACGCGCGGCACATCCTGGTGGCGGGCGACCTGTTCGACACCGAAACCCCGACCGACACCGTCTGGCAGCAGGCGCTGGCGGCGATGGGGGCCGATCCCGAGGTTGCCTGGTGGATAATTCCCGGCAACCACGACAGCCTCGGGGCGGAAAGCCTCTGGAAGCGGTTCAAGGAGCGGGCGGGCGGCAACGTTCACTTGATCGAAACGGCGGCACCGATCGATATCGCGCCGGGCGTCGTGCTGCTGCCCGCGCCGCTGCCGCGCCGGTTCCCTGGCCGGGATCTGACCGAATGGATGGCTGGTTGCGAAACCGATCCGCGCGCGCTGCGGATCGGGTTGGCTCATGGCGCGATTCGCGATTTTTCCGAAGACGGGCAGGGGGCCGAGGGCATCATCCCCCCCGATCGCGCGCAGACGGCGCGGCTGGACTATCTGGCGCTGGGGGACTGGCACGGGCGGATCGCGGTGGGCCACCGCTGCTGGTATGCCGGGTCTCCGGAACGCGACGGGTTCCGCCACCCGGGCCTTGGCACCTGCAACGCGGTGACGATCGCCGGCCCCGGCGCCGTGCCCGAGGTCGTCGCGGTGGAGACCGGCGCCTTCACCTGGGCCGAGGAAGACCTGCCCTTGCTGCCGGGGCAGTCGGCTGCGGCGGCGCTGGGTGCGCTGATGCCCGCCGGCCCGGCCTTGCGCCGCGATCACCTGATGCGGTTCGTCGCCTCCGGACGCGCCACGCTGGCCGAACGGGCCGCGCTTGAGACGCTGGCGGCCTCGGTCCGGGGCGACTTCTGCCATTTCGTCCTGGATGCCACAGGCCTTTCGCTGGAATGCGACGCGACCGATATGGACGAGATCGACCACGCCGGGGCGCTGCGGCTTGCCGCCGAATCCCTTGGTGCTGCGGCCCGCGACGAGGCCCGTCCCGAGGTCGAGCGCCGCGTCGCGGCCGGGGCGCTGAACCGTCTCTATGGCTACCTGCGGGAGGATCGCGCATGAAGCTTGTCTCGATCACGCTGAACGATGTCCGTCGCTTTTCGCATCCGGTCCGGGTCGAGGGGATCGCCGCCGGTCTGAACGTCCTGTGCGCGCCCAACGAAAGCGGCAAGTCGAGCCTGTTCGACGCACTTCAGGCGTTGTTCTTCATTCGGCATGGGTCGATGGCGCGCGAGGTCAAGGCGCTGAAGCCCCACGCGGGCGGTGCCCCTGAAATCAGCGCCGAGATCGACACCGCCGAGGGGCGTTTCCGCATCCTCAAGCGGTGGCTTGCGGGCGCGCGGGCGGAGGTGTGGAAGGACGAGCGGCTGATGCTGAAGGGGCAGGAGGCCGAGGAGTGGATCGCGGCCCTGATGCAAGGGGGCGGCGACGTGGGTCCGGCGGGCCTTCTGTGGGTGCGTCAGGGCCTGACCGCGCTGGACCAGGGAAGCCCCCGCGACAAGGAGGCGGCCGAGGCCGTGCGGCGCGACCTCATGTCCTCGGTCACCGGAGAGCTGGAGCGTGTCACTGGCGGGCGGCGGATGGAAAGGGCGCTGGCAAGGGCCAAGGCCGATCTGGCGCAGTATGTCACCGGACGCGGCCCGAAGAAGGGCGGGCCGCTGGACCTGGCCGAGGTGGCGGTGGCGGAGCTTGAGTCCGAACGTGTCCGGCTGGAGGGCGTGGCGCGGGATCTGCGCCGCGCCCTTGACCGCCGCAAAGAGGTCTTGCGCTTGCTCGAGGACCTGCGGGAACCCGAAGGCGCGGCGGCGCGCAACCGGCGGCTGGCCGAAGCAACGGCAGCCTGGGAAGCCGCCACGCGCCATGCCGAGGCGGTCACCGCGGCCGAGGCCGCCGTCACCACCGCCCGGTTGCAGCGCGATGCGGCCACGTCGGAGCTGGCGCGGCTGCGGCAGTTGCGCGAACGGCTGGTGGGGGCGCGGTCGGCCGAAGCCGAGGCCCGGAGCCGGGCGCAGGCGCTGACGCGGGCGCTGCGCGACAGCGCGGCGCGGCTGGCCGAAGCCGGGACGCGCGTCGAGGCCGCGCGATCCTCGCAATCCCGCGCCGAGGCGCTGCACCTTGCGGTCCTGAAGGCCGAGGCGCAGCGCGGCGCGGCCGAGCGGCGCAAGGATCTGGCCCAGCGCATCGGCAGCGCCACGGCTCTGGCGCACGACCTGGGCCTGGCGCAGCGCGAGGCGACGCAGGGTCCCGATGCCTCGACTCTGGCCGGGCTTGAAGCCCTGGCCCAGGAGGTGGCCGTCCATCGCCGGTTGCGCGAAAGCGGCGCCACGCAGCTGGTCATGCGCTATCTGGATGATCGGAGTCCGCGGGTGTTCCTTGGCCAACGGGAGCTGTCCGAAGGGCAGTCCGCGCCGGTTCTGTCTGACGCCACACTGGACCTGCCGGGCATCGGGCGGCTGGAACTGCATCCCGGACGCACGGACGACGCCGATGGTTTGGCGGAGGCCGAGGCGCGACTGGTGGCGGCGCTGGCCCGGATCGGGGCACCGAGCATCGAGGACGCGCGGAAGGCCGCTGCGGCGCGGGCCGCGGCCGAGGCTCAGGTGCGGGATATCGAGGCCCGTCTGAAGGCCCTTGCGCCGAAGGGCATCGCAGCGATGGAAGCGGAATTGGCAGCCCTGCCGCCGGTCGACGCCGCTCAGGACACGGGCGAGGCGTGGCCGGATGGAGCCGCGGCCGAGGCTGCCGCCCGGCAGGCCGCCGCCGATTCTCTGGCCGCAGAACAGGCGCAAGAGGCGCTGCGGATCCGGTTCGACGCCGACCGCGATGCCGAGGCGCGCGCCGCCGTCACCGCCGATGCCGCGGCGGCCCATCTTCTGACCGCCGAAACGGACTTTGCCGCGGCGGGCGACATCGACGCGCGCGAGACGCGGCTTCGGGCCGAACTGGAAGGCGCCGAGGCGGCGCTGGCGCGGGCCGGGGCCAGAGTGACCGATCTTCTGGCGCGCGCCCCCGACCTGGATGCCTGCGAGGCGGCGCTGATCCGGGCCCGGTCGGTCTGCGAAGGCGCCGTTGCCGAGATCCTCGATCTGACGCAGGAAGCCGCGCGTCTGGATGTCGAGATCGACCTGCGCTCGGGCAGCGGGGTGGAGGAGGAACTGCAGGACGTGTCGCTGCGGCTGGCCGACGCGTTGCGGACCCGCAGTGCCATCGCCTTCGAGGTCGATGTGCTGCGCAAGCTGGTCGCCGCGCTGGAGGCGGCCCGCGAAACCGCCCGCGAACGCTATTTCGAGCCGGTCATGGTCGAGTTGAAGCCGCTTCTGCGGCTGCTCTGGCCGGATGCGGAACTGACCTTCGACGGCGACAGCCTGCTGCCCACAGCGCTGATCCGCCAGGGCAGCAAGGAAGAGATCGGAACGCTGTCCGGCGGAACGCAAGAGCAGATCGCCCTGCTGGTGCGGTTGGCCTTCGCGCGGCTTCTGGCGCGACGCGGGCGGCACGCGCCAGTGATCCTGGACGATGCGCTGGTCTACTCCGACGATGACCGGATCGAGCGGATGTTCGACGCGCTGCACCGGCAGGCGCAGGATCTGCAGATCATCGTCCTGAGCTGCCGCCAGCGGGTGTTCCGCGATCTGGGCGGGCAGAAGCTGACGCTGGAACCCGTGCGCCAGGCGGCCGTGACCGTCTGATCCCGCCGGTCCGTCACAGAAGCTTCTTGCAACCTCTGTCTGCGGGTTACAAAGCGATCCTATCCAGACCCTAATGAAATCAGATGGATAGCCGGGGCACCGGCGTCCGTTTGCATGTCGTTTCACCTGTGACGGACGTCACGTCGGGACTCTGCGGGACCACATGGCCGGACCACTTCAGCAAGCGCCGTCGGGCGGGGCGGATGCGCCGGTCCTGTCGATCCGGAACCTGGGCATCCGCTTTTCCGGCGCGCCCGTCGTCCAGGACCTGAGCCTGTCGGTCCGACGGGGAGAGACGCTGGGCGTGGTGGGCGAGTCGGGTTCGGGCAAGTCCGTGACCTTCCTGGCGGCGATGCGGCTTTTACCGCCGAAGGCCGTGGTGACGGGTCAAATCCGGCTGGGGTCAGACGACCTGCTGGCGATGTCCGAACGGCGGATGGCGGGAATCCGGGGCGGGCGGATCGGCCTGATCCCGCAGGATCCGGGCGCGGCGCTGGACCCGATGATGCGTGTCGGCCTGCAGATCGTCCAATCGCTTCGCCTGCATCAGGGCCTGCGCGGAGACGCGGCGCGCGCCGAGGCGCGTCGGCTTCTGGATCAGGTCGGCATCCCCAATGCCGCGGCGCGGATCGACCTTTACCCCTTTGAATTTTCGGGCGGACAGAAACAGCGGATCATGATTGCCATGGCGCTGGCCGGCCGGCCCGACCTGCTGGTCGCCGATGAACCGACGACCGCGCTGGACGTGACCATCCAGGCGCAGATCCTGGAGCTGCTGGTCGAGATCCAGCGCGACACCGGCATGGCGATGGTGCTGATCAGCCATGACCTTGGGGTGATCTCGCAGACCTGCCAGCGGGTCGCGGTGATGTATGCCGGCCGGATCGTCGAGGAATCGACCACCGCCGCGCTGTTTCACGATCCGGCGCACCCCTATGCGCAGGGGTTGCTGCGGTCGCTTCCCGAACTTTCGGGGCCGCGCCGGCGTCTGGCCGCCATTCCCGGCATGGTCCCCAGCCCCCGCGACCTGCCGCCTGGGTGCGCCTTTGCGCCGCGCTGCGTGCTGGTGCGCCCGGCCTGCGCCGCGGTCAGGCCCGAACTGGGCGCGATCGGACCGGCCCGGCGCGTCGCATGTACGCCGGTGCAGGACGCGCGGCAAAGCCCGCTACTGCCTGCGAACCAACCTTCTGGGGTTCCGGCATGACCCGGACCCCGCTGCTCGAGGCCCGGGGGATCGGCCGCCAGTATCCGATGGGCCGGTCGATCCTTGGTGCGGCACCGCGATTGACGGCGGTCGAGGACGTGACGATCACCCTGGCCCGGGGCGAGACGCTGGGCATCGTCGGGGAATCCGGCTCGGGGAAGTCCACCACCGGGCGGATGCTTCTGGGCATCGAGGCGCCCGACACGGGCGAGGTGCGTTTTGCGGACGCGCCCATGCCCCGGCGGGGCAGCCAGGCCTGGCGGGCGATGCGCCCGCGGCTTCAGATGATCTTCCAGGATCCGCTGGCCGCACTGGACCCGCGCCTGCCGATCCGGACCCAGATCCGCGAACCGCTGGACATCCACATCCCGCATGATGGCGCGGCCAATGCCGCCCGCGTCGCCGAGGTGATGGAGGCGGTGGGACTGTCGCCCGACATCGGCACCCGTTACCCGCATGAACTGTCGGGCGGTCAGCGCCAGCGCGCGGTGCTGGCGCGGGCCCTGGTCACGCGGCCCGACCTGCTGATCTGCGACGAACCGGTCAGCGCGCTGGATGTCTCGATCCAGGCGCAGGTGATGAACCTGCTCTGGGATGTCCAGCAGCAGATGCGGCTGGCGATGATCTTCATCAGCCATGACTTGCGGGTGGTCCGGCAGGCCAGCCACCGGGTCGCCGTCATGTATCTGGGCCGGATCGTCGAGGAAGGCCAAACGGATGACGTCTTCGCCGCGCCCGCGCATCCCTACACGAAGGCGCTTGTCTCGGCCGCGCCGGTACCCGGCAAGCCGGCCGGCGGGCGCACGGTGTTGCAGGGCGAAACGCCGGACCCGGCGCAGCGCCCGACAGGCTGCGTCTTTCATCCGCGCTGTCCGGTGGCCCAACCTCCCTGCGCGGCCAGTGCGCCGCCCCTCGTCTCGGTGGGACCGGGGCGCGCGGCGGCCTGCCATCTGATCGCGGCCGTGCCGCTTGCGACCGCGGCATCCCGGGAAACCGAGGTGGCATCATGACCCGTGCTGCCCTGCTGGCCATCGGATTGCGCATCCTGCGGGCCCTGTTCACCATGCTTCTCTGCGTGACGCTGGTTTTCGTCGTGCTCAGGACGGCTGGGGATCCGGCCGAACAGCTTCTGCCCGCCGAAACTCCGCCCGACGTGCGCGAGACCTACCGGCAGCGTTGGGGCCTCGACCAGCCGCTGCCGGTCCAGTACCTGCGCTACATTGCCAACCTGGCGCAAGGCGATCTGGGGACGTCCTTCTCCAGCGGTCAGCCCGTTGCGGCGGCGGTCGCCGAAACGCTGCCGCGCACGCTGATGCTGGGGCTGACGGCCCTGCTTCTGGCGACGGTCCTCGGGCTGACGCTGGGCATCGCCGCGGCGCTTCGGCGCGGGACGGCGGCGGATCGCGGGCTGATGGCCGTCGCGGTGCTGGGCTATTCGATGCCGGTGTTCTTCCTGGGCATCCTTCTGATCCTGCTTTTTGCGCTCACGCTGCGGGTTCTGCCGTCCTCGGGGTCGTCCAGCCTGCGGCACCTGATCCTGCCCGCCCTCACGCTGGCGCTGCCGCTGACGGGCCGCGTGGCCCGGTTCGCCCGGACCGCCATGCTCGAGGTGCTGGGCCGGCCGTTCATCCGGGGCGCCCGCGCCAAGGGCGTGGGAAACCTGGGCGTGATCCTGCGCCACGCGCTGCCGAACGCGACCGTGCCGCTCTTGATGTTCTTCGGGATCGAGATCGGCCTCACATTGTCAGGTGCCGTCGTGACCGAGACGATCTTCGCCTGGCCGGGCCTCGGGCGGATGCTGGTGGATTCTGTCTCCCGGCGGGATCTGCCGGTGGTGCAGGCGGTGATCCTGCTGGTGACGCTGGTCATCGTGCTGTCGAACCTGGTCGTCGACATCCTTCATTCCGTGATTGACCCGAAGGTCAGCATGGCGCGTGCCTTGGGGGGCGGGACATGAGCCTTTCCGCCGCCGCGCCGCGTCCCTGGGCCGGACTTCCGCCGATGATCCTTTTGTGCATCGCCTGGATCGTTGCCACGCTTCTGGTCGCCATTCTGGCCGACCTGATCGCGCCCGCGCACTTCACGGCGCAGGACCTGACGGCGCGGTTCCGCAAGCCTGTCTTCATGGGCGGGGACTGGGATTATCCATTGGGGACCGATCATCTGGGCCGCGACATCCTCAGCCGGATCATCTATGCGCTCCGGGCCTCGATGGTGATCGCGGTGCTGGGCACGGCGCTTGGCGCGGTGATGGGGACGCTGATCGGCCTTCTGGCGGGTCGCCTGCGCGGGGTCTTCGACGTCTTCGCAATGATGCTGACCGATGTGCAGACAGCCCTGCCGTCGCTGTTCATCGCCATCGCCTTCCTTGCCTTCTTCGGCAACAACATCGTGCTTTTCGTCATTCTGGTAAGCCTCGAAGGATGGGAACGCTACGCCCGTCTGGCCCGCGGTCTGGTGATTTCCGAACAGAACGCGGACTACATCCTGGCGGCGGAAACGCTGGGCGCCGGGCCGGGGCGGCTGATCTTCCGCCACCTCTTGCCCAACATCGGCGCGGCGCTGGTGGTGCAAGCGACGCTGAACTTCCCTGCGACGATCCTTCTGGAAACTTCGCTGTCGTTCCTGGGCCTTGGCATCCAGCCGCCCAATACCTCGCTGGGGCTGATGCTGGGCGAAGGGCAGCGTTACCTGCTGAACGCCTGGTGGATCGCGGTCCTGCCGGGGGCGGTGATCTTTCTGACCACGCTGTCGGTCAGCCTGTTTGGCGACTGGTTGCGCGATCGGCTGGACCGCACGGTGGAGCGATGATGTCCGGTTTCTGGACCAATTCGCAAAGCCGATCGCTCATCGGTGGCCATCGTGGCGCAAGCGCGGTCGCGGTCGAAAACAGCGCCGCAGCTTTCAGCGCGGCGCTCGCGGGCGGGGCGGATTTCATCGAAACCGATGTGCGGCTGACGGCCGATGGTGTGCCGGTTGCCCTGCACGATGCCGATCTTCTTCGGCTGACCGGCACTCCGCGCCGCCTGGCCGATCTGACCTTGTCCGAAGCGCGCCAGCGTTGCCCGGGCCTTTTGACCATCCCCGAGGTTTTGCAGCTGGCCGAAGATCGGGCAGGGGTGCTTCTGGACGTCAAGCTTCTGGAGGGGGACGACCTTTCCATCTTCGCCCAGGGGTTGGAGGCTTTCGCCCGACCATCCGTCGCGCTGGGTCTGAGAAGCCTTGATGCCGTCGATGCGCTGGACGGGCACCTGACCGACTGCCCGCGCCTGGGTCTGTTCCGCGATATCGCGCATTACCCCGCGCTTGCCGTGCGGGGGGGAACCTGGGCGCGGCTTTGGCAGTCCGATGCCACGCCGGACGCCATCGCCCGGCTTCGCGATCATGGGTTGCGCGTCATCGTGATGACGGGCGAGCCGACCCCCGACGGCGTGGGAGAGATCGAGGACCGGGATCTGGCCGATCTGCTGGATCGCGCCCCCGATGCCCTGTTGCTGAACGATCCGGGCCGGGCGGTCGCCTTGCGACGCCAGCGCCAGGCCCATTCCTCTGCCGCATCCTCGGCAGAGCCCCACCATCCCATCGTCAAACGGAGCACATCATGACGACGATCTCTCGCCGCCGCCTCTTGCAGAGTGTCGCGGTCCTGCCTCTGGCGCTCAGCGCGCTGCCCGCTTTCGCCGCCGGCGAACGCCCGATGTTCACGGTGGCCGTCGCCGCGCTGCCCGCGACGCTGGAACCGGCGCGTGAACTGTCCAACGTCGGCACCCGCGTCACCTATTCGATCTTCGACACGCTGATCCGCCGCGATTTCCTGGGCAGCCCCGATGGCGGCGGGTCCGAACTGAAGCCGCATCTGGCGACCAAATGGGAACGCGTCAGCCCGACCGAGCTGGTCGTGACCCTGCGCGAAGGCGTCAAGTTCCACAACGGCGACGAACTGACCTCGGATGACGTGGCCTATACCTTCCGCGACGGCCGCCTTTACGGCAAGGAACCGCAGATCCCCGGCGGCAAACCCTATTTCGGCATCCTCGCGGGCTGCGAGGCGGTCGACAAATACACCGTCCGCTTCACCACCCGCGTGCCGGACGTGCTGCTGGAACAGCGCCTGGCATCCTGGTGCGCCTGGATCGTGAACAAGCGCGCCTATGAAGAAATGGGCTTCGAGGCCTTCTCGCAGAAGCCGGTGGGCACTGGCCCCTACAAGGTCGTGTCGCATTCCGAAAGCGACGCCACCGTCCTTGAGGCGCATGACGATTACTTCCTCGGCACGCCCACGGCCAAGGGCGTGGCATTCCGCGCCATCCCGGAACTGGCGGCGCGCGTTGCGGGGCTGGTGTCGGGCGAATTCGACCTGATCACCAACATTCCGCCCGATCAGGTCGCCGTCATCGAAGGCTATGACGACATCGACATCCGGTCCGTCGTGCTGGCCAACAGCCATGTGCTGGTGTTCGACAACCACGATCCGGTCCTGGCCGACCGCCGCGTCCGTCAGGCACTGTCCTTCGCCATCGACCGCCAGAAGCTGGTCGACACGCTCTGGCTGGGCAAGGCCAAGGTTCCGGCCAGCCACAACTATCCGGAATACGGCCAGATGTTCGTCGAAGGCCGCAGCCTGCCGTTCGACCCGGAAAAGGCCAAGGCCCTTCTGGCCGAAGCCGGCTATGCCGGTCAGCCGATCGTCTACCGCACGCAGCCAGCCTATTACACCAACGCGCTGGAAGCGGCGCAGGTGATGATCGAGATGTGGAAGGCCGTCGGCATCAACGCCGAACTGCAGGTCGTCGAAACCTCGGCCCAGATGCGCGAAGAGGGCAAGTCGCAGATCTCGAACTGGTCGAACTCCACCCGTCTGCCCGACCCGCTGGGCGCGCTCTGGGTGGCCTGGGGTCCGGGTGGCGAGATGCAGACGAAGGACATCTGGGCGCCGGAATCGCGCGAGGCGTTCAATGCTGCTGGCAAGGCGCTGGAAGCCGAAACCGATCCGGCCAAGCGCAAGGCGCTGTTCGTGACCATGCTGGACGAATGGGAAAAGGAAGCCCCTGGCACGATCCTTTACCAGCCGTTCGAAGCCTATGCGATCAAGAAGTCGATCGCCTGGCGTCCGACGACGTTCTACTTCATGGACCTGCGTCCGGATAACCTGAGCTTCGGGCAGGCCTGATCCATGACACCGGCCGGTTCGCCCGAGGTGCTGGAGATCGTGCAGGTGTCGGACACGCACCTGTCGCGAAGCCATGCCTGGTTCACGGCGAACTGGCCGGTGTTTCTGGACGAAATGCGCGCGGGGCCGCCGGACCTGATCGTCAACTCTGGCGATCTGTCGTTCAACGGCCCCGCGAACCCCGATGACCTGGCGTTCGCCCGCGCCGCGCATGACGCGCTGCCGGTGCGGTGGCTTGGCATCGCGGGAAATCATGACGTGGGCGAAGCCCCCGCCGCCGCGCGGCTCAATCAACCGGTGAATGACGCCCGTCTGTCAGCCTGGCGGCAGCATGTCGGGCCGTCCTGGTGGTGCGAGGATCTGGACCGGGGCAAGGCGCGGCTCAGGCTGATCGGTCTTGACAGCGCGCTCATGGGCTCGGACCACATTGACGAGGCCGCACAGGAGGCGTTTCTGGACGCGGCCCTTGCGGCGCGGGACGGGCGCCCGGTGCTGTTGTTCCTGCACCTGCCGCCCTTCCTGGATGACCCGGACGATCCCCGCATCACCACCCATTGCCTGATGCCCGAACCCCGCGCGCGGCTTCTGCATCGCTGCCTTTCGGGCGGGGTCGCGGCGATTGCGGCGGGGCATATCCACCGCCACACGGTCGCAGATTGGCACGGAATCCCCGTCGTTACCGCGCCCGCCACCGCCTTCGTGAATGTCCCCGCCACACCGCCGCCCAGCATGCTGCCCCTGCGCACCGGCTACCTGCGATGGCGCTACGACGGCGAAACGCTCAGCCATCAGGTCATCCGGCCCCGCCTGTTTTTGTCCACCGACGCCAGCAACTGGACCGAGGCCGCCCGCACCACAACCACGCTTCCGCCGCGCCCGCTTGCGGCCCCCCTGTTCTGAGGACCAAGACAATGACCCACCCGATGGCCGTGATCGTGATCTGCGATGGCAACCGCCCGGATTTCATCAGCGATGAAACGACGCCCGCGATGGCCGCGCTGCGTCGCGCCGGCACCTTCCACGCGGCCCATCGCGGGATTTTCCCCTCGGCCACCCGCGCCTCCTCGGCCTCGATCTCGACCGGATGTTTCCCGGTGTCTCATGGGCTGCGCGGCAATGCGGTTGCGATCCCGGTTGAAGGCGGCTTCGAATATCATGACGCCGGCAAGCCGGAGTTCTTCCAGAGTTTCCGCGACATCTACGGCCGGATGCTGTCGCGCCCGGCCCTGGCCGAGCGGGTCAGCGATCTGGGCGCCGCGGTGATCGCCTCGAACGTGTCGCCGGGGGCGGCGTTCTTCCATGACAGCTACAGCCATGCCCACATGTTCCACCGCCACGAAAGCTACGCGCCGGGGCGTCAGTCCCGCCCGGCGCTGCCCGCCACGCCGGGCCATGACGGCGACCGCGTCGTGACCGACGCCTTCATCGACGCGCTGATGACCCGCCGCCCGCCGGTCGCGACGCTGTGGCTGTCGGAGCCGGACGTGTCGATGCATGCCGCGCCACTGGGGTCGGACGTGCACCTGCAGGCGCTGGCCAAGGCCGACAGCCTTGTGGCCCGTGTGGCCGAGGCGGTCGAACGGCTTCGTGACGAAGGGCACGAGGTGCTGATGATGCTCGGGTCCGACCACGGCCATGAATCGGTGACCGAGGTGATCCCGGTCGAGCGTCGCCTATTCGAAGCCGGCTTCAAGCGCGATCTGGAAAGCCCCGAGCTGATGGTGGTGCCGCAAGGATCTTCTGCCTTCATCCACTTCGCGGCCGGGGCGCTTGACCGCAAGGCCGAGGCTATCGATTTCCTCCGCGGGCAGCCCTGGGTCGAAGAGGTCTTCCTTGGGGAAGACCTGCCGAAACTTGGCCAGATCCCCGGCGATGACGTGATCGCCATCGATATGGCAAAGACCGAAGGCCGCAATATCAACGGCGTGCCGGGGCTGTCCGCGATGGCCACCCGCTATTCCGAGGATGAGGACGACATCCGCACCCATTGCGGGATGCACGGCGGGCGCGGCCATTACGAAACCCGCCCTGTCCTGATCGCGGTGGGCAGCGCCTTTGCGGCGGGTGCGACGCGGGATGAGGAAAGCTCGATCACCGATATCGCACCGACGGTGCTTTGCCATCTTGACCTTCCCGCCGAGGGGATGGATGGACGCGCCTTGCAGGCAACGAACTGAGGGGCGCGGGCCATGGCTTCGATCATCTTCGATCTGGACGGCACATTGATCGACAGCGCCCCGGACATCCATGCCGCGGTGAACCGGACGCTTGCCGATGAAGGCGCGCCGGCGCTGGACTTTGCGCTGGTGCGCAGCTTCATCGGCAATGGTGTGCCGGTTCTGATCGAACGCGTGATGGCTGCCCGGGGAGAGTCCGAGGATCCGGCCCGTCACGCCGTGCTGCTTGGCCGCTTCCTGGCGCATTACACCCGAGCCTCAGCCGACCTGACGCAGATGTTCGACGGCGTGGCGGAGGCGCTGTCAACCTTGCGTGGGCAGGGACATGCCCTGGGCATCTGCACCAACAAGCCGGTCGCGCCGACGAAGGTGATCCTTCAGGCCTTTGGCCTGGCCAAGACCTTCGATGTGGTGATCGGCGGCGACAGCCTGCCGCTGCGCAAGCCCGATCCGGCACCGCTTCGCGCCGCGGCCCAGGCGCTGGGGCAGGGTCCGGCGCTGTATGTGGGCGACAGCGAGGTGGACGCGGAAACCGCGGTCAACGCCGGGATGCCGCTGGTGCTGTTCACCCGGGGCTACCGCAAGGCCGCGGTCGGGGATCTGCCCCATGCGCGGTCGTTCCAGGATTTCAGCGACCTGCCGGGGATCGTCGCCGCACTTCTGGAGCAATGAGCCCGCGGGCCGGTGACGGCGCTATCTTCGGCGGGTCGGGTGGCCTTTCCACGCCAGCATCGCCACCGTGGCCCAGAACACGGTGCGAAGCGTCATTGCGCCCATGGTGCGAGGTTCATAGCCGCCGCCGCGCCAGACGTGCCAGAGGAAGGCCAGGAACACCACCGCCGTCGCGACGGCCAGCCCCAGTGCAAGAACCCGGCCAAAGGCCGCGCCCTGCCAGAGCGCGATTCCGGCCGCCACATAAGCGAAACCGGCCAGGAAGTTGAACCACAGGACGAAGGGCACGACCTGCCCCATGTCCGCCCCGCCGAACAATGCGCGGCCACCGGCCAGAAGGGTCAGCAGTCCGAAGACCACCGCAACGACGGCGGCGATGGTCAGGGAACGCGGATTGCGGGACATGGTGCCTCCTTCCGGGTCAGGCGTCGGCCAGACGGCCGTCGCGCAGGTGTATCAGGCGGTCGAAACGGTCGAAGATCTTTTCGTCATGGGTCACCGTCACGATACAGGCTTCCTGTTCGGTGGCGAGCTTTCTGAGCAGGTCCATCACCAGGCCCGCACGCTTGCTGTCCAGCGCGGCGGTCGGTTCGTCGGCCAGGATAATCCGGGGCCGGTTGGCCAGCGCGCGTGCGATGGCGACGCGCTGCGCCTCGCCCCCCGACAGCAGCGCTGGCTTGGCGGGGGCGCGGTGGCCGACTTCGAGGTAGTCCAGAAGTTCACGCGCCCGTGCGCGGGCCTTGTCGGCGGGCCAGCCCGCCAGATCCAGCACCACGGCCACGTTTTCCTCGGCCGTCAGGAACGGCAGCAGGTTGTGCGCCTGGAAGATGAAGCCGATCTTGTCGAGCCTGAGCCGCCGCAGGTCGTGGCGCAGCCAGCGTCCGTCAAAGACCACCTCGCCATCCAGCGCCACCTTCCCCGAGGACGGCGCGAAGATGCAGCCGATGATGTTCAGAAGCGTCGTTTTGCCGGACCCGGACGGCCCCAGAAGCGCGATGACCTCGCCGGCGCGCACGGTCAGATCCACGGCACGCAGCGCGTCGACGCGGGTCGGGCCTTCGCCGAAATGCTTGGCGACGGCTTCGACCTCGACCAGAAGATCCCCCAGCGGCATCGCTCAGCTCCCCAGTGCGGTGGCCGGATCGACCTTCAGCGCCGCCCGGACCCCAAGGCCCGAGGCCGCAAGGCAGACGGCGAAGATGATCCCGGCAAGGACCAGCGCATTGAAGGGCTCAAGCTCCACCCGGCGGGGAAAGTGTTCCTTCACCGTCAGGATCAGCGCCAATCCGATGGCCCAGCCCGATCCGCCAAGGATCAGGGCCTGCTGGACGATCAATCCGATGATCGTGCGGTCGGGGGCTCCGATCAACTTCAGCGTGGCGATCTGTTTCAGCTTCTCCATCGTCATCGTGTAGATGATCAGCGCGATCACCACCGCCGAGACAGACAGCAGGATGGCAAGGAACAATCCGATCTGGCGGCGGGCCTTGTCGACCACGGACACCAGAAGCAGCTCTTCCTGTTCGGCTTCGGTCAGGGCGGCGAGGTGCTTCCACTGCCGAACGGTGGCAACCAGAAGCCCCACATCCGCCCCCGGCTCCATCCGGGCGATGACGGCGGCGACGGTGGCGCGCTTCACAGGCTCTGCCCCGCGCGCCGCCTGCACCCGCGCCGCTGCCGGGTCAAGCGTCGTCTGCACCTTCAGCGCATCGGCAAGCGTGACATACACCGCCGGATCGCCGCCGGTGTTCGTGGCGTCCTCGACCAACCCGACGACGGTATAGCGGTCGCGGCCCAGCCGGATCGTGTCGCCCGGCTGAAGACCGGTCTTGCGGTCGGCGACCAGTTCGAAATGGCTGGTGGCGATGCCGCGTCCTTCGACGATCTCCTCCGGCCCGCCGGGGCGGCCCAGTTCATAGCCAATGGCATAGACCCGAAGCGTGCGCCCGCCGTGGCTGGCCTCAAGCGTCTGGTAGGTGATCGCCCCCGCCGCCGCGACGCCGGGCATCCGCGCCACGGCGTCGCGCGTGTCGGGCGGAATGGATGAGGCTTCGGCAAAGGGCCCTTGCGTTCCGGCCTCGACCACCCAGACATCGGCGGCCGGAGCCTTCACGATGGCCAGCGCATCCGCGACAAGGCCGTTGTAGATGCCGATCATCGCAAGGACGACCGTCATCAGCAGGCCCAGGCCGAAGCAGGTCAGCACGAAGCGGAACAGGCCGTGGCGGATGTCCTTCAGGGCAAGGTTCATGGCGCGGCCTTGACCCTTGCGCGACGGCCTTCGGATACGCCCTTGGGCGGCATGGCGACGATTTCGGCACCCTCGGGCAGGGGGCCCGTCACTTCGACCCGGCCCCGGTCGTCGCGGGCGCCGAAGGTCAGATGGGCCGCTGCAAGCTTGCCGTCCTTCACCAGCCAAACGCGGCCATGATGACCGTCAAAGCCGCTGATCGCCAGTTCCGGCACCATCAGCGCGCTGTCGCGGGCGCCGGTGGTTATGCGAACCTCGGCCTGTTCGCCCAGGAACATCTGCGGCGGGCAGTCGGAGCAGGTCAGCCATATCCGGCGTTCCTCGTTCACGCGGTCGCTTTCAAGGCCGATCCGGGCAATCGTGCCCCGGAACTCGGCCTGCGGCTGGGACCGCAGGCGGATCGTCCCCATCTGGCCAAGCGCCAGCTGGCCCGCGCGTTCTTCGTCGATATAGGCCTGAATCCAGATCGTTTTCGGATCGACAAGGGTAAAGATCGGCTCACCGGCCTGAACGACGGCACCGGCTTCGGCATGGCGGGCGATGACGACGGCATCGTAGGGGGCGGTCAGGCGGTGCTGGGCCAGCAGCGTCTGTTCAAGCCTGAGCGTCGCGCCGGCGTCTGCGGCCTGCGCGCGGATCACCTCGACATCGGCCAGGGCCACGGCAAGATCGGCGCGGGCGATGTCGGCGTCGCGTTGCGCTTCTTCGGCGCGCTGGACGGTGGCCACGTCCTGCCGTGCCAGATCCTGCTGGCGGCGGTTGGCGGCGTCGCGTTCGGCCAGCATCGCGCGTGCGCGTTCGACGGCGGCTTCCGCCTTGGCGACTGCGGCGGTCGCGGCCTTGGCCCCGGCTTCGGCACGGGCCACGCGCGCTTGCTGTTCCGCGGGATCAAGGCTGGCAAGGTCCTGCCCTTTGGTCACCGTGTCCCCGGCATCAACGGAAAGGCTGCGGAGCGCCCCGCCAACCTCGAACCCCACGCGGCTGAGAACCCGGGCCTCGACGGTGCCAAGGCCGTAGATCCGCAACGCCACATCGGTTTCGGGACGCACGACCTGAACGAACAGCGGGCGCTCGGTCAGGATGAAGCCGCCCGCGCCCAGCGCCAAGGCCGGAACCGCAGCATAGATCCAGTATCGCCGCCGCATCATCACGTCTCCTTCGCGGACAAAAGCCGCAGTTGCACGTCCAGAAGCCGCAGGCCTTCGTCGACCAGCGGGAAATCCCGCGCGCCAAGTGTCCAGCGGATCGCAACCCCCTGGATGAGGGATGTAAGAAGCGCGGCGGCATCGGCGGGTTGCACATCGGTGCGCAAAAGGCCTGCCGCCTGTCCCTGCCGTATCTCGTCGATCAGAAGCGAATGGAAGGATGCAAGCCGCCCCCGGAAGATGCCGCGAAGGGCTTCGTTTTCGACATTCAGTTCGCGCGAAAACAACAACGTCGGCAGGGCGGGCGTGGCTGCGATCTGACCAAGCTGCGCATGAAGAAGCGCCCTGAGCCGCTGCGTGGGGCCCGTGGTTTCGGACAGGGCGCTGTCCCACGCCAGGGATAGCTGTTCCGCAACATGATCCGCGACGGCCTGCCACATCGCGGCCTTGGTCGGGAAATGCCGGAACAGCGCGGCCTGTGTCACGCCCACGGCCAGGGCCACCGCACCTGTCGTCACGCGATCAGGGCCGATGCGGTCGGCCAGCGCCAGAACGGTGGCGATGATTTCGGCCTTGCGCAGATCGGCGGGCTTTCGCATCGGGGCGGCCATGAAGTAAGTTTTCAATCACTTACTTAGGCCCTGTGCGCGCCTTGGTCAAGGGGAGGGTCAATGCGGTAGCACCTGGTTCAGGAAGGCGCGGGTGCGGTCGCTTTGCGGCCGCGTGAAGAACGCCTCGGGCGGGGCCTGTTCGACGACCCGGCCCTGATCCATGAAGATCACACGGTCGGCCACCTGACGGGCAAAGCCCATCTCATGCGTGACGACGACCATGGTCATGCCTTCCTCGGCCAGACCCACCATCACATCAAGCACCTCTTTGACCATCTCCGGGTCGAGCGCAGATGTCGGTTCGTCGAACAGCATCACCTCGGGCTGCATGGCGACCGCGCGGGCGATGGCAACGCGCTGCTGCTGGCCGCCCGAAAGCTGGGCGGGGAATTTATCGGCCTGTTCGGGGATGCGGACCTTGGTCAGGTAATGCATCGCGCGGTCCCGCGCCTCGGCCGCCGTCAGCTTGCGCACCAGCCGCAGGGGCAGGGCGCAGTTTTCCAGCACCGTCAGGTGCGGGAACAGGTTGAACTGCTGAAACACCATGCCCACGCGGCGGCGCACGGCATCGACCACCGCCGGTTCGCGCGTCAGTTTCACCCCGCCAACCCGGATCTCGCCGCGCTGGAAGCCCTCCAGCGCATTGACGGTGCGGATCAGGGTCGATTTGCCCGACCCCGACGGCCCGCAGATCACCAGCCGTTCGCCCTTGTCCACATGCAGGTCGACCTCGAACAGCACCTGCAGCGCGCCATACCATTTCGACAGCTTCGTGATCTCGACCGCCGCCGGGGTTCCAGCCGCCGTGGGAACAGAGATCTGCGGGGCCGGGATCATCGCGTCACCGCCTTGTTGAAGTGCGTCTCGATCCGTTTCTGGATCAGCTCAAGCACTATGGACAAGAGCCAGTAGATCAGCGAGGCGGTGATCATCATCTCGACATGGCGGAATTCGGTCTGGCCTTGCGTCCGGGCAAGATACATCAGCTCCCACACGCCTACGACCGAAACCAGCGAGCTGTCCTTCAGCATCGAAATGAACTGGTTTCCCGTGGGCGGGATGATGACGCGCATGGATTGCGGCAGGATGATCCGTCCCATGACGGCGGTCGGTCGCAGGCCCAAGGCGCGCGCGGCTTCCCACTGGCCCTTCGGGATGCTTTCGATCCCGGCGCGGAAGATTTCGGTCATGTAGGCGCCATAGCACAGCGACAGGGCCGCGATGCCGGTCGGTACGGCATCGACCACATAGCCCAGCTGCGGCAGGCCAAGGTAGATCATGTAGATCTGCATCAGAAGCGGCAGGCCGCGAAACAGCGAGGTGTAGAAATGCGCGATCCCTTGCGCGATGCCGTTCGACGACAGCTTCGCGATGGCGCCCAGCAGCGCAAGGATCGTGGCGAGTGTGATGGACACGGCCGAGATATAAAGCGTCGTCACCAGGCCTTGGGTCAGCAGAAAGCCGATCTTGCGCTGGATGAAGGCGAAGCTCAGGTCGAAGGAATAGAAGAACAGCAGGATCACCGCTGCCAGTTCGCCCCAGACCAGCCAGACCTGCTGGCGAAGCGGCAGGCGCAGCACGACGAAGATGTTGAAGGCCGCGAACAGCGTGACGGCCAGCGCGGTCAAGAGGCCATGCATGCCGGGGGTGGTGCCGGCCGGGATGATCCCCGCGACCAGCCGACCGATGGCACTGTTGGCGGCATCAAACCACCAGAGCACGGCGAACAGCCCCACGAGTAGCGGCCCGAAGACAATGGGGCGGGTCAGAAGCGGCGGGTAGTCGACGTTGTCGTGATAGTGCATTGCCGCCGGTCCCCTCAGCCGATGCGTTCGCGCCAGAAGTCCTGCGCCTGAAGCTTCCAGTAGGTCAGTTGCACCGCCGCCATGCCGGCCAGGCCCCCGGTCCAGTCCAGACCGAAGGGGGCGAAGCGCCGCCAGCGGTCCGATTGGCCCAGGATGCCTTCGGCGATCACCCGGCCGCCGATGGCGGTGGTGTTCATCCCGTGGCCCCCGAAGGCGGTGCAGTGCCACAGGCCCGACTCGACCCGCCCGATCTGGGGCATCAGGTGGCGGGCATAGGACATGAGGCCCGACCAGACCATCTCGGTCCCCAGGTCGGAAAGCTGGGGGTAGGTCGCGGTCATGGTCCGGTGAAGAAGCCGCCCCAGATGGCGCGGCTCGGTCGTGCGGGTGGTGATCTTGCCGCCCCAGAGGATCCGGCGCCCGCCTTCGACCAGACGGTAATAGTCGCCGGCGCGCCGGTCGTCGCCCACCGCCGAGGAGGTGTGGATGGCCCGCGCGATCAGACCGGGATCGGCGCGCGTCACCATGACATAGGTGGCGATGGGAAGGAAGGCGCGGCGCATCGCAGGGACCAGACCGGTGGTGTAGCCGCCGGTCGTGACGATCACCTCACGCGCCGCGATGCTGCCTTCCGGCGTGCGGATGACGCGGCCCGCGCCGTCGCGGTCGATGCGGGTCGCGGGGGTGGCTTCGTGGATCCGGGCCCCGTCGGCCTCGGCGGCCCGGGCAAGGCCCCGGGCATAGGCCAGCGGGTCGAAATGGAAGGCGTTCCGGTCGTGCAGGGCCTGGTGATAGGCCGGGGATGTCAGGTGACGCTCCAGTGCGGCGCGGTCCAGATGGTCGACCTCGTAGCCGAAGGTCCGCGCCAGCCAGTCGCGGCGGTCGGCCAGCGCCCGGCCCGGATCGTAGCGGACGGCACCCAGGATTCCGGGCTGCGGGTTGGCCCCGGCGATGCCCAGGCGGCGGATATTGTCGGCGACGATCTCCATCCCTTCGATCGACATGCGATGCAGGTCGATGGCCGCCGCTTCGCCGACCCGCGCCGCGATCTTGTCGAACCCCTGGGCATAGCCGGGGCTGACGAAGCCGCCGTTCCGCCCCGAGGCACCCCATCCCACGCGGTGCTGGTCAACGAGCACGACCTGGCGGCCGGCGCGCGCCAGTTCATGCGCGGCGGTCAGACCGGCAAGCCCCCCGCCGATGATGCAGATGTCGGTGTCGATCCGGCCCTTCAGTCGCGGGCGCACGGGCTGGGGGTCCGAGATTTGACGCCTGTACCAGACGTCGGCGTAGTCTTGCGAAGCGGGGGCATTCATCGGGACGGCACTTTCAGGTCAGGCAGCACATTCGGTTGGACGGCGCGGGGGGCTGGCGCCGCCCCCCTGCGCACATTTTCGGGCCTATTTCGAATAGTCCTTGCCGTACCACTTCTCGGTCAGCTTGCCCAAGGTGCCGTCTTCGCGCATCGCGGCGATGGTTTCCCCCAGCTTCGCCGTCCATTCCGCGTCGCCCTTGTCGGCCACCACCACCAGCGGCTCGCGGAAGGCATAGTCCCCGGCGAGTGCCTTGATCGGATAGCCATTCTTCATCGCGCCCATCACCGTCTGCTCCGGGGCGATCACGGCATCGACGCGCACCCCGTCGCCCAGCCGCAGGTCGTCAAAGGGCAGCATGGAATCGGCGTAGGTCTTCACCTCGCCCGGTTCCAGCCAGTACTCGATCGGCGGAAAGTCCGGCGCATCGATTGCCAGGCGGCGGTTGATGTAATCCTCGGACGTGGTCGAGGTTTCGACCCCGATGCGCTTGCCGTTCAGCTCTTTCTGGTCGGCGATCTTGCTGTCGGCGTGGACGGCAAAGACATAGGGGCTGTAGTAATAGATCCCCGCGAAATCCAGCACCTCGGCGCGCGGTTTGGTGGGCGTGATCGACCCCACCGCCAGATCCCAGCGCCCGCCCCAGTGGCCGCCGGTCATGACGCCCCATTCCGGTGTGTCGAAGGTGGGTTCCACGCCCAGACGTCTGGCAATCTCGGTCGCCACGTCGATGTCGAAGCCCACAAGCTTGTTGCTGTCGTCCAGGAAGCTTTGCGGTGGCCAGCCGGCGTTGGTCGCCACGTTCATCTTCTTCGAGGAGGTGACGCGGTCCAGTGTCTCGCCCGCGAAAAGGGCCGTGGTCGAGGCGATCAGTACGGCGGCCAGCGCGCCGATCTTGGCAAGTCTCATCGTCTTCTCCCTGGTGTGCAGCCTGCACTTCGCGGCAGGTCCGGGGACAAGTCGGACACGCGGGCAGCGGCCCTGTCAACCATCCGGCGGCAGATCCCCGTGGTTTGCATGTCGCAGATTGACCATCTGGTCCAGAACGGAGACCGCCGCGCATCGGGGATGCGCGGCGGAGTCGATTGTCCTCATGCGGTCGCTGACGGGGCCGCGACCGGCGCGTCCTTACTTCTGGACGTAGGTGAACTTGCCGTCGTCACCCTTCTTCCATTCGTACATGACGTAGTCCGGGCGGGTCACGTCGCCCTTGGCGTCAAAGCTGAGTTCCCCCAGAACGGTCTTGAACGGACCCTTCGCCTTCAGCGCTTCGGCGATGGCGGTCGTGTCGTTCGAACCGGCCGCCTTGGCCGCGTCGTTCAGCACCTGCATGGCCGCATAGGCATACATGGTGTAGGCTTCCGGCTCGAAGCCGGAGGCGCGGAACTTCTCGACCAGATCCTTGGCTTCCGGCTTCAGGCGCGGATCGGGCGGGAAGGTGTTGAGCGTGCCCGCCACCGCGTCACCCGCGATCGAAGCCAGTTCGTTCGACACGATGCCGTCGCCCGACATCAGCGTGGCCTTCAGGCCCTGGTCAGCCATCTGGCGGATGATCAGACCGGCTTCGGTGTGCAGGCCGCCGTAGTAGACCAGCGACACGCCCGCTTCCTTCAACTTGGCGATCAGCGCCGAGAAGTCCTTGTCGCCGGCGTTGATGCCTTCGTACAGGACTTCTGTCACGCCCGCCTTGTTCATCGCCGCCTTGGTCAGGTCGGCCAGGCCCTGTCCGTAGGGGGTCTTGTCGTGAATGACGGCGACCTTGGCGTCCTTGTAGTGCTCGGCGATGTAGGCACCGGCGACATCGCCCTGCTGGTCGTCACGACCGCAGGTCCGGAAGGTGTTCCACAGTCCGCGGTCGGTGTAGACCGGGTTGGTCGCGGCCGGCGAGATTTCCAGGATGCCGTTTTCGGCATAGACTTCCGAGGCCGGGATCGACACGCCCGAGTTGAAGTGGCCGATCACGACCTTCACACCATCGGCGGCGAACTTGTTGGCGACGGACACACCCTGCTTGGGGTCGGACACGTCATCGCCGACGACCAGCTTGATCTGCTCGCCATTGATCCCGCCCGCGGCGTTGATGTCGGCGGCGGCCTGTTCCACGCCCTTCTGAATCTGCGCCCCGAAGGCGGCGTTCGGACCGGTGATCGGCGCACCGATGCCGACGAGGATGTCGGCCCAGGCCGCCGATCCGACGCCGAGCGACGCCGCAAGGGCCAGGGCCGAGATGAAGGTCTTCTTCATAGAGATACTCCCAGGTTACGCGGAACGTTTGTCGTCACGGCACAGGCGGTTCCGCTCTCTGTGCCGAGGCCTTGCCGCGCCGGGGCGCGACAGGCCGGTGTTCACTTGTCGGCCCAGCTGAAGGGCGACGTCTTGCGGTACAGCCAGTAGTAGCTTTGCGTCATCTGGCGGGTCCGGGTGTAACGGTAGCCTGCAATCCCGAAGATCATCAAGATGGCTGTATCGACAAGATAATAATGCAGCGACAGGAAGGTGCCGCCGAACAGCGCGTGGTGGATGAAGCGGATCGCCACGCCCAGAAGCGCAATGTAGATGAACAGCGTCGACGGCGCGTTCCAGTTCGAAGCGCAGGATTTTCCCGTCCTCCAGGCGGTCCAGCCGCCCATCACCAGCGTGATGATGGCGAATTTCAGGACCGAAGGTTCCTCGTAGAGAATGCCTTGCATATCAGTGATGCCCCCCTTCCAGATAGGCGGCGCGGACTTCGGGGTTGGCCAGCAGCTCCTTGCTGGGCCCCGACATCGTCACCCGGCCGTTGACCATGACGTAGCCGCGGTCCGACAGCTTGAGCGCCGCGAAGGCGTTCTGTTCAACCAGGAACACCGTCAGCGCCGTTTCCTTGTTCAGCACCCGGATCGCTTCGAAGATCTGCTTGATGATCAGCGGCGCAAGTCCCAGCGACGGTTCGTCCAGCAGCAGAAGCTTCGGCCGCGCCATCAGGGCGCGGGCGATGGACAGCATCTGCTGTTCGCCGCCCGACAGGGTGCCGGCCCTTTGGTGCTGACGCTCCTTCAGTCGCGGGAAGAGCGTGAACATCTTTTCGACGTCTTCCTTGTAATAGGCAAGCTTGTCTAGGCTGGCGCCCATCTGCAGGTTTTCCGTCACCGTCATGCGCTGGAAAATCCGGCGGCCCTCGGGCGACTGTGCGATGCGCAGGCGGGCGATTTCATGCGTGGGCATCCGCGTGATGTCGGTGCCCTCGAAGATGATCCGCCCCGTCCGCGCAGGCTGGGCGCCGCAGATGGTCATCATCAGCGTCGACTTTCCGGCCCCGTTGGCGCCGATCAGGCAGACAATCTCGCCCTTCTGGACTTCGATGT
The DNA here is from genome assembly GCA_002356635.1 of Rhodobacteraceae bacterium QY30. Taxonomy (GTDB): domain Bacteria; phylum Pseudomonadota; class Alphaproteobacteria; order Rhodobacterales; family Rhodobacteraceae; genus QY30. Next base: position 1,784,020 of record CP023454.1, on the reverse strand, counting down.
CCACGCCGGACAGGGCGCGGATGTTGCCGTAATAGGTCTCGGCATTCTCGACCTTGAGAAGCGGTTGGGTCATGCCTGTGCCTCGTCCGTCGCGTGGGTGATTTCGTCCAGAACCTCGTCGACCTCTTCGTCGTCGACGCCCAGATAGGCGGCGATGACCTTCGGGTCGTTCTTCACCTCGTCCGGGGTGCCGTCCGAGATCTTGGTGCCGTATTCCAGCACCACGACATGGTCCGAGATCTCCATGACCACCGACATGTCGTGTTCGATCAACAGAAGCGATGTGCCGGTATCGTCGCGGATCGCGCGCAGAAGCTTGTTCAGTTCCAGCGACTCGCGCGGGTTCAGGCCGGCGGCCGGTTCATCAAGACACAGCAACTCGGGGTCGGTGCACATGGCCCGCGCGATTTCCAGGCGACGCTGCGCGCCGTAGGACAGATCGCCCGCCGGGTCGTCGGCACGGTCCAGAAGATCGGCGCGTTCAAGCCAAAGCTTGGCCTTCTCGATCGCCGCCACCGAGGCGTTGCGGTAGCCCTTGAAGCCCAGAAGCCCGAGAACCGTATAGCCCGAAGCGCGCATCAGCGTGTTGTGCTGCGCCACCAGCAGGTTTTCCAGCACCGTCAGGCCCGTGAACAGCCGAATGTTCTGGAAGGTGCGGGCGACCTTGGCTTCACGGTTGATGGTGAAGTCGGTCATCCGCTCCAGATGGCAGACCTTGCCGCTTTTCTGCGTCATCAGGATCCGGCCCATGGTCGGGCGGTAGAAGCCGGTAACACAGTTGAAGACCGTGGTCTTGCCCGCGCCGTTCGGCCCGATCAGCGCGGTGATTTCGTTGCGCCGAACGTCGAAGGACAGATCGTTGATCGCCACCAGACCGCCAAAGCGCATGGTCACATGTTCGACCTTCAGGATGACATCACTGTTCATGGGGTTTTCCCTGGGCTCCATCATCCGTGCCCTTCCTTGGTAAAGCTTCCGGACACTGCCTTTCGTTCATGGAGGAAGGCCGTAGGCTGGCGGCTGCCGACGAAGCCGCGGGGTTTCAGAACCATCACGATGACCATGGCCAGACCGAAGATCAGCATGCGGTAAAGTTCGGGCGTGAAGTCCGGCCCGAAGACTGCCTTGAGGAACGTCAGTTCGCGCAGAAGTTCAGTGCCGCCCACCATGACGACAGCCGCGATGGCGATGCCCACCAGCGACCCCATGCCGCCCAGGACGACAATCGCAAGGATGACCGCCGATTCCAGGAAGACGAAGGATTCGGGCGAGACGAAGCCCTGGCGCGCGCCGAAGAACGCGCCCGCAAAGCCGCCGAACATGGCGCCGGTGGCGAAAGCCGTCAGCTTTGTGGTCACGGTGTTGATCCCCAGCGACCGGCAGGCGATCTCGTCCTCGCGCAGCGCCTCCCAGGCGCGGCCGATCGGCATGGATCGCAGGCGGACCGAGACATAGGCCGTCAGGGCGCAAAGGGCGAGGATGACGTAGAACAGGAAGATCTTGTAGTAGGCCGAGGACATCGGCAGGTCGAAGGCCTTGGCGAAGTTGTTCGGGGCCGAGACGTCGAAGGACCAGATGCCGAAGATCGAAGCCTTGGCGATCCCGGAGATCCCGAAGGTGCCCTTGGTGACTTCGACCCAGTTGATCAGCACCAGGCGGATGATTTCACCGAAGGCCAGCGTGACGACCGCCAGATAGTCACCGCGAAGGCGCAGCACCGGGAAACCAAGGACCATGCCCCAGAAGGCGGCGAGGATCCCCGAGATCGGCAGGAGCAGCCAGAAGGACAGGCCGAAGTAGCTGGACAGCAGCGCATAGGAATAGGCGCCCACCGCGTAGAAGGCGACGTAGCCCAGGTCCAGAAGCCCGGCCAGACCGACGACGATGTTCAGCCCCCAGGCCAGCATGACATAGATCAGGATCTGGATGCCGAAGTTGTCGATCCATTTCAGCGAGCCCTGCATCCCGAACAGGCCGACCACGAGCGGCGGGAACAGGACCAGCGCGATGACGGCCAGCACGGTCAGGTTGCGGGCCACGAAGCCCGGAACCTCGGCCTGGCCATGCGCCGCCGAGGCCCGCGCCGACTTGCGGGCCGCAAGCCAGGGCTGGACCGCTACGATCATCAGGAAACGGCCGATCATCGCCAGGACGACGAAGATCGCCAGCATCCCCCAGCGCGGCACCAGCACCAGTTCGTTCAGCATGTTCTGGTCGGTCTTGAGCCCGACATAGAGCGAGAACATCCCCAGCGAGATCAGCCCGGCGAAGAAGGCTTCGCGCAGTCCGCGCGCAACCAGGCTTTCCTGCTTCGAGGCAGGATTTGTGGATTGAACGGTCATCGGATCACACCTTCTCGATTTCCGGGCGGCCAAGGATGCCGGAGGGCTTGAAGATCAGGACGATGGCCAGGATCGAGAAGGTCGCCACATCCTTGTAATCGATCGAGAAATAGGCCGACCAGAGCGACTCGATCAGGCCGATCAGGAGCCCGCCCAGAAGCGCGCCGGGAAGCGATCCGATCCCGCCCAGAACCGCCGCCGTAAAGGCCTTGACGCCAGGGGTGAAGCCGTCGGTAAAGACCGCGACGCCGTAATACATCAGGTACATCGTGCCCGCGACCGCCGCCAGCGCCGCCCCCATGATGAAGGTGATCGAGATGGTGCGGTCCACGTCCACGCCCAGCAGCGCGGCCATCTTGCGGTCCTGTTCCGTTGCGCGCTGCGCCCGGCCCAGCGAGGTGCGGTTCACCAGATACCAGAAGGCGGTCATCATCACGACGGTGATGATCACGATCAGGATCTGCTTGAGCGAGATCGAGATCCCGAACACGTCATAGACCTCGGACACAAGCTGCGGAATCGGCTTGTTGCGTGGACCTTGGGTCACCTGGATGAAGTTCGACAGGACGATCGACATGCCGATCGCGGTGATCAGCGGCGCCAGCCGGAACGAGCCGCGCAAAGGGCGATAGGCAATGCGTTCAATCGTCCAGTTCCACAGGCTGGCCATCAGGATCGCGACCGCCATCATCACGATCAGCGCCGCAACCACCGGGAACCCGGCCACCAATCCGGTCAGGACCAGGAAGGTGATCAGCGCCGCAAAGGCCCCCAGCATGAAGATGTCACCGTGGGCGAAGTTGATCATGCCGATGATCCCGTAGACCATCGTATAGCCGATCGCGATCATGCCGTAGATCGAGCCAAGGGTGATCCCGTTGACTGTCTGTTGTATGAAATATTCCATGGGCTCCCCATCCATCGCGCCGTTCCGCTTTGCGGAAACCGACGCTTTCGGCGATTTTTCGCCTTTCCCCGTCTTTTCTGTCCCCGTTATGCTTGGCAAAAGTTCCCGCGACAAGCGACATAGTCGACAGTTTCATTATAGAAACGACAAGTGTCCGGCCCCGGCAGTGCGGCGGTGGGGCGCCACCGGGCCGGGGCGGGGTAGCTGCAGTCAACGCCGAAGGGGCTTCCGGCCAGGATTACGGGTCAAGGTCAGCGGGTTGCAGATGCGCCCTTGCGGGGGTGGGCTGGACAGGGGGGGCGCCTATCCCAGCGTCGTTCGCTGCGCCAGCGGCGAGGTTCCGTAATGTCCGCGGAACGCCTTCGAGAAATGCGAGTTCGACCGGAAGCCGCAGGCCATCGCGATCTCGGTGATCGAATGATCGGTCTGCACCAGCAGGTTGCGGGCGCGGTTCAGGCGCATCTCCATGAAGTAATGCTTGGGAGATGAGTTCAGGTAGCGGCCGAACAGCCGCTCGAGCTGGCGGGTCGAGATGCCCAGCTGTTCCGCGATCAGGCTGGGCGAAACGGGATCCTCGATGCATTCCTCCATCAGGGCGATGGCGCGCATCAGGTGTTCGTTGCGCATGCCGTGCCGCGACTGAAGCGAGACGCGCTGCGCGGCCGTACCTTCGCGGACGGCGTTGTAGACCATCTGGTCGGCGACCGCCGTAGCCAGTTCGGCGCCGTGCTGGCGCCCGATCAGGTGCAGCATCAGGTCCGCCGCCGCCGTGCCGCCCGAGGCGGTGATGATCCGTTCGCGGGCGACAAAGACGTTGCGCACCAGCTTCACTTTCGGGAATTCCTCGGTGAAGGGGTCGTGGTATTCCCAGTGGATCGCGGCCTCCATCCCATCGAGGAAGCCCGCCTTGGCCAGCACATAGGCACCCGAGCAGATCGCGCCCAGCGGCGTCCCCGCCACCCGTTCGCGGCGCAGGTAGCCCAGCACGTCGGGCGCGGCGTGGTTCTGCACGTTGATGCCCGAAATCAGGAACAGCCGGTCCACATGCCGCAACGGGGCCATCCCGCCATTGACCAGTGTGACTGAGCCGTTGGAGCACGTTGCGGTCTGACCATCGGCGCTGATCAGCGACCAGCGGTAAAGCGGTTTGCCGGACACAAGGTTCGCGATCCGCAAAGGTTCAAGGGCGCAGGAAAACGCAAGGTGCGAGAATTCCTGAAGCAGAAGGAAGGCGAAATGCGTGGTGGCTGTCATTTCAGGTCCGGTCGGATCGGGCGAGGCGCGGGGAAGGAACGCACCTGGCAGGGACGGGAAAGTGGCGGACGAGGCGGCGCAGGGCGGTCGAACAGAAATCGCACGGATCGCGATGGTAGACAATATGTATTTTACGCGGATACTCTGATCCTGCGGATCGGAATCGGGTAAGTGAGGGCGCGACACCTGACAGGAGATCTTTCCTTGGACGACAGTATCAAAAGCAAGAAGGCGCTTTGTGCCGAGGATTTGCGGCGCGGGATCCTGACGGAGGAGTTCGAGCCGGGGAGCTATCTGGACGAGGTGGAGCTGTCGGAGCGCTACGGGATCTCGCGGCCGCCCTTGCGGGAGACGCTTCGCCAGCTGGCGGGCGAGGGCTACATCCTTCTGCACGAAAACCGCGGCGCGCAGGTGGCGCCGATGACGCACAAGACCCTGCGGAACTTCTTCGTCGCGGCGCCGATGATCTATGCGGCGGTGACGCGGCTGGCCGCCGAACATGCGACCCCCGCGCAGATCGCCCGGCTCAAGGACACGCAGCGGTCGTTCCGGGCCGCGATCGCCAGCGGCAATGCCGCCGACCGCGCGCTCTGGAACCAGCGCTTCCATTCGGTGCTGGGCGAGATGGCGGACAACGAATTCCTGCTGCCCTCGCTGCGGCGGCTGCTCATCGACCATACCCGGATCGGCATGACCTTCTACAACCCCCGCAAGGAGGCGATGGCCTGCGTCTCGGCCATCGCGGCCGACCAGCATGACCAGTTCATCGCCCTGATCGAGGCGGGCGATGCCGAGGCGGCCGCCGACCTGGCGGTGGCGCATTGGGAACTGTCGCGCGCCCAGATCGAAAGTTTCGTCACCCCCGACAGCATCAGCATTCCGCTGGGCCAGGCCCCCGGCGCGGAACAGCGGAAAGGAGCTTCATGAAGTTCGAAGGTATCGGGACGGAACGTCGCGCCGGAAAGGATTGAAGCCCCATGCGCAGTATCAAGACCATCCATGTCATCTCGGCCCATGCCGAAGGCGAAGTGGGCGATGTGATCGTCGGCGGTGTCGCCCCGCCCCCGGGAGAGACCTTGTGGGCGCAATCGCGCCACATCGCCCGCGACGGCGTCCTGCGCAACTTCGTCCTGAATGAGCCGCGCGGCGGGGTCTTTCGCCATGTCAACCTGCTGGTGCCGCCGAAGTCGCCCGAGGCGGCCGCGGCCTTCATCATCATGGAGCCCGAGGACACGCCGCCGATGTCGGGGTCGAATTCGATCTGCGTGGCCACGGTGCTGTTGGACGGTGGCATCCTGCCGATGCAGGAACCGATCACCGAATTCGTGCTGGAGGCGCCGGGCGGCCTGGTCCGGGTGCGGGCCGAATGCGAAGGCGGCAAGGCCCGGCGGATCTTTGTCGAAAACCTGCCAAGCTTTGCGCAGTCCCTTTCCATCCCGCTTGAAGTCGAAGGCCTGGGGACGCTGACGGTCGACACTGCTTTTGGCGGCGACAGTTTCGTGATGGTCGACGCGCAATCCTTAGGCTTTGCGCTGACCCCGGACGAGGCGCATGACCTGGCGAAACTTGGCGCGCGGATCGCACGCGCAGCGACCGAGGCGATAGGATTTCACCATCCGACCAACCCCGATTGGCGGCATTTCAGCTTCTGCCAGTTCGCCGGGCCGCTGGAACGCGGGCCGGACGGGCTGCGCATGGGATCGGCGGTGGCGATCCAGCCCGGCAAGATCGACCGTTCGCCCACCGGTACGGCGCTGTCGGCGCGCATGGCGCTTTTGCATGCCAAGGGGCAGATGGGGCTTGACGACCGGCTGACGCAGGTGTCGCTGATCGGATCGACCTTCACCGGGCGAATCCTTGGCACCACCACCGCAGGCGACCTGCCCGCGATCCGCCCCGAGATTTCCGGGCGCGGCTGGATCACGGGGATCCACCAGCACATGCTGGACCCGACCGACCCCTGGCCCGAAGGCTACCGGCTGACCGACACCTGGGGCGCGCGCTAGGACGCGCGCCCAAGGACCCTCAGCCCAGTTCGCCTTCAACGATCAGCAGATCGCGTGTAGAGGCCTTCAGCGCCTGTTCCCGCGCCGCCGCATAGTCCGGGTCGGCATAGCAGGCCCGCGCCGTGGCGACGTCGGGAAAGGCCACCAGCAGCACGCGCATGGTGTTGCGGCCTTCCTTCAGCTCCAGCGATGCAGGGTCCCGCAGCACGCGCGCGCCATATTTCGCGGCGATGGGGGCCCAAAGCCGCCCGTAGTCCTCTTGGGCGGCCGCATCGGTGATGGCGCCGCCCAGGATAAGCCAATAGCCCTTCACGAATGTCTCTCCTGATCTTGGTCGGAAGATGCTGCACCGGACCTGCGCCCGCCGCAAGGCGCAGGGGGCGCCGCTTCCTACGGCAGGCTCAACTTCACCATGCGCCCGCCGTCGACCGTGAATGTCTGCCCGGCGACAAATCCGGATTCCTCGGACGCAAGCCAGGCGACCAGCGCCGCCACATCCTCGGTCTTGCCGGTGCGCCCGACCGGGTGGAGGCGGGCAATATTGGCGCGGAAGGCCGCTGGATCGGGGAAGCTTTCAATATAGACCTCGGAGAGGTCCGTATCGATCCAGCCCGGAGCGACGGCGTTGCAGCGGATGCCCTCGGCGCCGTGGTCGACCGCGATGGCGCGCGTCAGCCCGTGCAGCCCCGCCTTCGTCGCCGAATAGGCAGCATGATGCGGATTGCAGCCGATCCCCTCGATCGAGCCGATGTTGACGATGGCCCCGCGCGTCTGCCGCAGATGCGGAAGCGCCGCCTTGATCAGCAGGAACGGCGCGGTCAGGTTGATCGCGATCATCCGGTTCCAGTCGGCCAGCGACATGTCCTCGGCGCGGGCTTCCTGCATGAAACCGGCGTTGTTGACCAGCACATCCAGCCGACCCGCCGCGCCCACGACCTGTTCGATCACCTGCGCCGGGCAAGCGGGATCGGCGAAATCGGCCGCAAAGCTTTCGAATTCGGCATCTTCGCCCCGCTGCGCGGTGAAGACCCTGGCGCCGTCTTCGCGCAGCCGCCGCGCAATGGCCAGGCCGATGCCCATCCGTCCCCCGGTGACAAGGGCGACTTTCCCTGAAAGGCGGCTCATTTCACGGGCTTCCCGCCATTCACCTCGACCACCGCGCCGCACATGTAGCGGGCGGCGTCCGAAGCAAGGAACAGGATCACGTCGGCGATGTCTTTGGGTTCGGCGATGCGGCCCAGCGGCACGGTCTTGCCCAGTTCAGCCACCGCGCTGTCCGGGTCGAACCCGCGTTTCGCAAAGCCGGTGCGCAGCATGGGGGTGTTGACCTCGTTCGGGGCGACGGCGTTGATGCGGATGCCCTGATGCGCGTGGTCCATGCCCATGCACTGCGTCAGCGAGGCGATGGCCGCCTTCGTCATGCAATAGACCGCATGGTTTGGCCCCGGGCGCAGCCCCCAGCACGAGGCCACGTTCACGATGGCCCCGCCGCCGGTCCCTGCCATCAGCGGGATGGCCGCGCGACAGATGCGGAAGGGTGCCTCGACGTTGACGCCAAGCGACAGGTCCCAGTCGGCATCTGTCGAGTCAGTCACCGCGCCGCGGGTGATGACGCCCGCGTTGTTCACAACGATATCCAGCCGCCCCAGCGCCGCCGCGGCTGCAGCGGGCAGCCCGTCGGCATAGGCCGGATCCCGCAGGTCGCCCGGCAGATGTGCCTCGGCCTCGATCCCGGTCACATCGCGGTCGGCCACCGCGACCTTCGCGCCCTCAGCCCGCAGCGCGCGGACCACCGCCGCGCCGATCCCCCCGGCCGCGCCGGTCACCAGCGCCGTCTTGCCGTTGAAGTCCATGGTTCCTCCGTATCCGTTCATGACGCGCCGTCGCGTCGCTCCGTCGCCTCCCGTCCGCGTCGGGGCAGCGCGCATCCCGCACGCGGCCCCGGGGGCGGGTCAATATTCGGTATTCAGCGCATCCTCGGCCGGGATTTCGCGTTCGCGGCGCGCCATGTAGTCGCGCAGCGCCTCGTCGATGCCGGGGTCCAGCTTCGGTTCTTCGTATTCGTTCAGGATCTTGCGGGCATAATCCAGCGCGCGCTGGGTGATCTCGACCGATCCTTCGGCCTGCCATTGCTCGATCGAGTTGTTGTCGAAAAGCTTCGGCATGAAGAAGGCGCGCTCGAAGTTTTCCAGCGTATGCGGATGCCCCAGGTAATGGCCGCCCGGACCCACGTCGCGGACCGCCGCAAGGCCTGCGTCGAAATCATCCCAGCGGATGCCTTCGGCCATGCGGTAGCCCATCTGGCACATTTCCGCATCAACAACGAACTTGGCCACGGAACAGTGCATCCCGGCTTCGTTCCAGCCCGCAGAATGCCAGATGTAGTTGGCGCCCGCGTGCAGGACCGCGTTCATCGTCATGGCGCTTTCATACCCCGCCTGCGCGTCGAAGGTCTTGGCCCCGCCCAGAAGGTTACTGGTGCGCCACGGCACATTGTAGAACCGCGCCATCTGGCCGATCATGAAGTTCATGAGCGAGATTTCCGGCGTTCCCGCCATCGGCGCGCCGGATTTCATGCTGACGGTCGACAGGTAATGGCCGTAGATTGCCGGGGCGCCCTTGCGGATGACCTGGGTATAGGCCAGCGCCGACAGCGCTTCGGCGTTCAGTTGCGCCACCGCAGGGGCGACCGAGGCAGGGGTATTCGCGCCGCCAAGGACGAAGGGCGAACACAGCACCGGCTGGCGCCGTTTCACGAAGGCGCGCATGGCAGACAGCATGGTTTCGTCCCAGACAAGGGGCGAGTTGCCGTTGCAGTTGCCGGTGGTGACGGGGGTTTCCTCCATCACGTCGCGGCCGAACAGGATCTCGCACATGGCCATTACGTCCTCGGCATTCTTGCCGCTGGTCGTCATGCCCATGAAGGTCTTGTCGGAATGTTTCATCGACGAATAGGTGATGTGCAGGTGCCGGTGGCTGACCTTCATGTCCATCGGTTCCACGATGTGATGCGCGGTGGAATGCAGCGCGGGCGACATGTGGGCAAGCTTGTGGAACATGTTCAGGTCGGCCATCGTGGGCCAACGCCGCACGTCATCCAGGTCGCGCAGGAAGGGCGCGCCGGTCATGGGCACGAAGATGGAATGCTTGCCGCCGAAGGGCAGCGACCGGGCCGGATTGCGGGCGCGGTAGGTCCAGTCCGACGGAATGGTGGAGATGAGTTCCCGCACCAGCCCGCGGTCCAGGTAGACACGCTCGCCCTCGACCTTGGCCCCGACGCGGCGCCAATCCTCCAGCGCGATGTCGTCGCGGAAAATGACGCCCACATCTTCCAGGATCGCCATCGAGGCCTCGTCGATCCGTTCGACCTGGTCGGGCGTCATCGGTTCGCATTCCGGCAGGCCGCGTTTCAGGGCCGGAAGCATGTCGAAATCGGGGGCGGCGCGCATCGCCTTGCGCGCACCGCGCCCGCCCGAACGGGCGCCTTTGGTGGGTGTGTCGTTCATGATGCAGCCCTCTGGAAAGATCATGCGCCATTGACGCCGGATGGCCGCATCGTCACCGTCATCGCGACGAACCAAAGCTGCGATTTTGCGACATGGTCCGGATTCGCCGCTCTGGCCGGGGCCAGGCAACCCCCGTCAGAGGTCGATGGTCACGTGGCCCAGGGGACGCGCGCAGCAGGCCAGGATGAAGCCCTCGGCGATCTCGTCATCGGTGATGCCGCCGTTGTGGACCATCAGCACCTCGCCCGACAGCTTGTGGACCTTGCACGTACTGCAAAGCCCGAAGTTGCAGCTGGCGGGAATGTTCAGGCCGGCCCGCCGGGCGGCGGCCAGAACCGTTTCGGTGCCGTCGGTGGCAAGAGTCATGCCGGCTTCGGCAAAATGGATCCCCGCGGCGATGGCCGGAGCCACGGGTTCGACGGGCGTTTCCTCAAGCGCGGGTTCCGCGAAGCTTTCCTCGTGATAATGCGCCATGTCGAAGCCAAGCGAGCCGAGCATCTCGCGCACGGAGCGCATGAAGGCATCCGGCCCGCAGCAAAACACCTCACGCTCCAGATAGTCGGGGGCCATCAGGCCCAGCATGATCTGGCTGAGCCGTCCGCGATAGCCCGACCAGACCGAGAACGGCTCGACCTCTTCCACGGTGAAGCGCAGTTGCAGACCCGGCACCCGTTCGGCGAACTGTTCCAGCCGCGACTTGAAGATGATGTCGCCCGGGCGGCGCGCGGCATGGACAAAGACGATGTCGGGCATTTCGCCGGAATCCCAGGCCCAGGTGGTCATCGACATGACGGGGGTGATGCCGGATCCGGCCGAGATGAACAGGTATTTTCGCGCGGGATGCCGAAGCGTGGTGAACTGCCCGGCCGGTCCGTGGGCGCGCAGGCGCATCCCCGGCTTCAGGTGGTCGATCATCCAGCGCGACCCCCGGCTTTCCGCCTCGGCCTTGACGGTGATCGAGATGGACAGGGGCCGCGAGGGCGAGGACGACAGGGTGTAGGTCCGTTGCACCGTGCCGCCGGGCAAGGGCAGGTCGAAGGTCAGGAACTGGCCGGGCATGTAGTCGAACCAGGCGCCCGAGGGGGACCGGAAGGCAATGGTCACGCAGTCTCCGGATTCGGGGATCACCATCGCGCATTCCAGCTCTTCCCGGTCGTCCCAGGGTTCCGCCGTCCAGTTCTGCCGCTGCCGCGCCATGCCATCCCCTCCGCCCGACCGCCCGGTCGCGCCCCTTGACAGGGTTGCCCGTGCCGGATTTACGGAAGGCAAGCATACCAGCGGTCAGCGCCTGCGCCACAGCGCATTGCGTCGAACCTTCGCGCCTCTGGCGCAACCTGCCGCCTCAACTCCGCAGGCCGCCCCGCGCGCGGCGGCGTTCCGAATGGATGCTGCGCAGAAGAAGGACCGGGTGGTGCCCATACTTCAGAAGCAACCGGGCGGTGGGCATCTGCCAGTGGTCCCGCCGGATCTCGTTCGAAAGGATGTGCCGGTCCAGCGCGCGAAGGACTGGGGAATCCTTGGCCAGGCCGAACCGCAAGGCATCGGTCCGCCGATGGGCAAAGGTGGCGGCGTGGCGTTTCAGATCGGCCAGGCGACGGTCCGTCCAACTGCTGCGGGCCGCTTCGGCCCGGACCTTGGCGGTCACGCCCACGTCGATGCGATAGGCGACCAGAGGCGCGTCGATCCTGGCGACCCTTCCCGCCAGCGCGGCGCGGAAACCCAGAATCAGGTCCTCATAGACGTTGCCGTCGGGCAGGGGGCCGAACAGGGTGAAAAGGTCGCGGTGCCACGCCGCCGTCGCCCCGACGAACAGCGCCGTCGATCCGGCCACGGCCACTGGATCGGTCGTGCGGTTGAAGATCAGCCGGTCGAAGCGGCCGTCGTAGGATTGGCCCGCCGGCAGCAGCGGGCTGAAACCGGAATGGACCAGCAGGGGCGTCTTGGTGGCGAAGGTCTCGACGATGCGCGCCACGCGGTCCGGGGTCGAGATGTCGTCCCCCGCAGCGCCGATCAGGATCTCGCCCTCGGCCAGGGCAATCATGCGGTTCAGGTTGCCGTTGATGCCCAGGTTTCGTTCGTTCCGAACCAGCCGGATGCGATGTGGACCGCCATAGCCGGCCACCGCCTCCTCGACCCGGGCCCAGGTTGCATCGGCCGAGGCATCGTCAGCGATGATGAATTCGAAGGGCGGTGCATCCTGCGCCAGAATGCCCGCGATCGCGGCCTGGACGTAGTCCTGCTGATTGTAGGTCGGCATCAGCACGCTGACCTTCGGCGCGGCGGCGGGGGTGCGCATCACGTCCTGCGCCATGAGCGGTCAGCGCCGCAGAATCGCGTCGACGATGCGGCCCGCATCATCCAGCGACAGTTGCGGCCCCATCGGAAGGCTCAGCACCGTCCGGGCCAGGCGTTCGGCAATCGGCAGGTCGCCCGGGGCGAACCCCAGTTCCGCGAACGCTTTCTGGCGGTGTGGCGGGATCGGGTAATGGATCAGGCTGCCGATGCCCAGACTGGCCAGCCGCGCCTGAAGGGCATCGCGCCCTTCGTCTTGCACCACGAACAGGTGCCAGACCGGATCGCACCAGTCGGGAACGGTGGGCAACGTCACGCCGGAGCCCGCCAGTCCGTCCAGGTAGAACCGGGCAATGGCGCGGCGCCGGTCGTTCCATTCGGCCAGGTGGCGCAGCTTGACCCGCAGGATCGCCGCCTGGATCGGATCGAGTCGGCTGTTCAGGCCCTGTTCGTCGTTCACATACTTGCGGCTGGACCCGTAGTTGTGAAGCGCGCGCAGCCGCTCGGCCAGAACGGCGTCGTCCGTCGTCACGGCCCCGCCATCGCCGAAGGCGCCGAGGTTCTTGCCGGGATAGAAACTCCAGCAGACCAGATCGCCGTGGGCGCCGATGGGCCGTCCGCGGTAACGGGCGCCGTGGGCCTGCGCCGCATCCTCGATCACCCTCAGCCCGTGCGCCCGCGCCAGCGCAAGGATCGGCCCCAGGTCGGCAGGCTGGCCGTAAAGGTGGACCGGAATGATGGCGCGCGTCGCGGGCGTCAGTGCCTGGGCCAGCCGCGTGACGTCGATGTTCATGGTTCCGGCATCGGGTTCGACGGGCACGATCCGCGCCCCCACCGCCGCCACGGCCAGCCAGGTGGCGACGAAGGTGTGCGATGGCACGATGACCTCGTCGCCGGGCCCGATGTCCAGCGCCCGGAGCGACAGGATCAAGGCATCCAGACCGTTGCCCACGCCGATGCACTGACCGGCGCCGGCGTAGCGCGCGAATTCCGTCTCGAAGGCTTCGACCTCGGGTCCGAGGATGTAGTGCCCGCTGTCCAGCGCCCGGGCCACGGCCGCGTCGATCTCGGACTTCAGTTCCACGTAGCCGGCGCGGAGGTCGAGAAAGGGGATCGTCATCCGTTCAGCCCCAGGGCCTGAAGATATTCGTCGTAGTCGCGGTAATAATCGCTTTCGGAATATGCGTTGGAGGCCAGGACCAGGCAGACCGCCCCGGATGAGAAGTTGTCCAGTTCGCGCCAGATCATGTTGCAGACATAAAGCCCGAAGTAGGACCGGTTCAGGTGGAAGCGCTTCTTTTCGCGCCCGTCGTCCAGGACCACGTCAAAGCTGCCCGACATGGCGATGATCAGCTGCTGAAGATCCTTGTGCGCATGGCCGCCGCGTTCGGCACCGCCGGGCACGTCATACAGGTAGTAGACCCGCTTGATGTCGAAGGGCACGTGGCTGTTGCCTTCGATGAAGGTCAGGTTGCCCCGCGGATCGGTGATCTTCGGCAGATCGACGATTCTGCACTGTGCAAGCGTCATTCCGCCTCTCCTCTCTCGGGGGCACCACCGGACTCTGAAATCGGCGCCTGAATATCCCGGAAGCCTTCCCCCAGCAAGCCGATCCCGTGGCATCGCCCGGGCGATGGCAGGACCTGGCATCATACGACTGTTTGGAGAAACCTGGAGGCGGGTACCGGAATCGAACCGGTCTTCACGGATTTGCAATCCGCTGCGTAACCTCTCCGCCAACCCGCCGCCGGAGGTGGTGGTTGCATAATGGAAGGCCCCGCGCCGCGCAAGGGGGTGCGGGGCCGGGGCCGCCAGAGACTGGGGATCGGGACGGGAGCAGATCCGGGTGAAGCGGGGCCGGCAGTGCGGCCCGGGTCGGACTGGACCGGATCAGACGGCGGTCAGATCGGGTGCGGCACAGGCGGGGCGCAGGGTGGCGGCTTCGGCCATCACGGCGATCATCACATCGACATGGCGCGTCATCGAATAGGAAGCATCGCCCGCCTGCCGGGTCGCCTCGAGCCGGCCTTCTTCATCCAGAAGCCGGCGCAGTGCGGCGTCGGGGCCCGGAACCTCGGTCGTGCGGACAAGGCGGCGCAGGTCGCGGGTCCGGTCATAGTCGCCGAGGCCCGCGCGCGCGGCGCGGATCAGCAGGCGGGGGCGGCGCAGCGCGGCGATGACGCTCAGCGGGTCGGCCTTGGCAGGGGTCATGGTGTCAGGATCCTTGGTGTGCGTGTGTGGCCTGACCCTGCACCGCGTTAACCCTCTGTTGCGACTTTGGCCCGACCCGCGTCCGTTCGGGCAAGCCAAATTTAGAATTTATCAAGAATTTTGGGACAGGAGCCGAATATTAACCGACAGGTAACACATGCGACACTCCGTTGCCGCCCTTGACGCCCGCGCGTCCGACCCCACCATCCGAGGCCGCTCCAGATGAGCGTCGAGATCCGGAACATCAACGCCTATCCGGCCTGGTTGCCGAAGGCCGCGAGGCTTTATCTGAGCCACACCGAAAAAGGCATCTCGCTGCGCGAGATCGCCCGGGCCGAGAATTGCCACCCCTCGACCATCCTGCGCCAGGTGCGCGCCTACGAGAACCGGCGCGACGATCCGCTGGTCGATGATGCGCTGACCCGGCTCGGCGCGGAGTTGCGCAGCGCAACCCATGCCGGATCGACGCCCGTTTCCATTCCAGCACAGGGTTCACAGGACATGACCGCCCAGCAACCGATTCACCTGACCGCAGGCCAGCCGGTGGCCGAGCCGGAAACCGCGGCCCTGAAGCGCGAGGCGAAGCGGGTGCTGCGCCGCCTGAGCGAAGCCGATTCCGTCCTGGCCGTTTCGGCCGAGATGGAGAAAGCCGTCGTCCTGAAAGGGGCGATGCGCATGGCGGTGGTGGACCGGCAGGTGGCCGAGGCCTTCGCGCTGAAGGACTGGATTGCGGTGCAGAAGGCGGGGCGGGTCACGACCTATGGCCTGACCCCGGCCGGGCGGACCGCGCTGCGCCGGATGCTGGCCGAGGACCAGGAGGCGATGCCTGGCCTTTCCGAGGCGCCGATGCCGTTCGGTGATGCGCGCCGCGACTGGGGCGCGCGGATCCCGGAGCCGGTCGAGGCCCCGTCGCGGCGGGTGCGGGTCAGCCTGTCGGAAAGCCCGGTGCAGATGCTGGCGCGGCGCCGCGAAAAGGATGGCTCGCCCTTCCTGGCGCAGGAACTGGTCAGCGCGGCCGAACGACTGCGCGAGGATTTCGAACTGGCGCAGGTCGGGCCGCGGGTGGCGCAGAACTGGGACCGGTTCCTGACCGGCGGCGACCGCGGGCCAGGCCGCGAGTCGGTGGCATCGGACGGTGCTGCCCGGGCGCGGGACCGGGTGGCACTGGCGCTCCGGGATCTTGGCCCGGGGCTGGGCGACGTCGTCCTGCGCTGCTGCTGCTATCTGGAGGGATTGGAGACGGCCGAGCAGCGCATGGGCTGGTCGGCGCGGTCGGGCAAGATCGTGCTGCGCATCGCGCTGCAACGGCTGAAACGCCACTATGACGAAACCTATGGCGGCCGGATGCCGCTGATCGGCTAGCGGCGCCGCAGCTCAGATCGACAGACGGGGCGATGGCGCACCCTGGGTGCCGCGTTCGCGGTAGGGCGTGGTCTGGTAATGCGCCCGGTAGCATTTCGAGAAATGCGACGGGCTGGCAAAGCCGCAGGCCAGCGCCACGTTGATCACGCTCATATCGGTCTGCATCAGCAGGTTACGCGCCTTCGACAGCCGCAGCTCCATGTAATATCGCTTGGGGCTGCGGTTCAGGTAGCGGCGGAACAGCCGTTCCAGCTGTCGGGTCGACATGCCCACGTCGGTGGCCAGTTGTGCGGGGCTGATCGGATCCTCGATATTGGCCTCCATCATCTGGATGACCTGGCTGAGCTTCGGGTGCCGCACGCCGATCCGGGTGGGGATCGACAGGCGTTGGGTGTCCTGGTCGGTGCGGATCGAGGAATAGATCAGCTGATCGGCGACGGTATTGGCGACATCTTCGCCGTGGTCGGCGGCGATGATCTTCAGCATCAGGTCGATCGAGGCGGTGCCGCCGGCGGTGGACATGCGGTTGCCGTCCATGACGAAGACCGATTTCGTCAGCTTCACATCCTCGAATTCCTCAAGGAAGCTGTCCTGATTTTCCCAGTGGATCGTGGCGCGCTTGCCGTCCAGAAGGCCCGCCCGCGCAACGGTATAGGCGCCGGTGCACAGTCCCCCGACGCTGACGCCGCGCCGTGCTTCGCGCCGCAGCCAGTTCAGCACCGGCTTCGTCGTCGCGTCCTGCACATCGATGCCGCCGCAGACCAGAACCGTATCGTCGCGGGTGATTTCCTCCAGCCCCATGTCCAGCTTGAACGCCGCCCCGTTCGAACACACCGCCTCAAGCCCGCCTTCCCCCGCCAGCCGCCAGGAATAGGCCTCGCGCCCGAGGACGCGGTTGGCGATGCGCAGGGGCTCGATCGCGCCGGCAAATGACAGCATCGTGAAGTTGTTCAGAAGCAGGAAGATGAATCGCCGCTGCCGTCCCGCGGCCTCGGGCTGTTTCGAACGGCGTTGGGTGGTGGACTGCATGGATGCGACCCGTTTTGTCGGTCCAAGGACATCATCACTAATTTTCGCAGGCGGCAAGTGGCTTTTCGGCTAGGTTGGATTTGCACGCCGGAGCGGGTCTGCCTATAAGGGGCCGTTATCGCTAAAGCCTCTCGAACGGGGCTCGACCAAGCAGGAGAAGACCGATGACCATGGGCTGGACCAAATCCGATTGGCGCGCCAGGCCGCGGGTTCAGATGCCCGATTATCCGGATCTGACCGCGGTAAAGGCTGTCGAGGCGCAACTGTCGAAATATCCGCCGCTGGTTTTCGCCGGCGAGGCGCGCAAGCTGAAAAAGGCCCTGGGCGAGGTCGCCAAGGGCCGGGCCTTCCTGCTGCAGGGCGGCGACTGCGCTGAAAGCTTTGCCGAATTCTCGGCCGACAACATCCGCGATACCTTCAAGGTGATCCTGCAGATGGCGATCGTGCTGACCTGGGGGGCCAAGGTGCCGGTGGTCAAGGTCGGCCGCATGGCAGGCCAGTTCGCCAAGCCGCGTTCGGCGGCGACCGAAGCGATGGGCGGTGTGGAACTGCCCAGCTATCGCGGCGACATCATCAACGGCTTCGACTTCACGCCCGAAGCGCGGATCCCGGATCCGCAGCGGATGCTTCAGGCCTACACGCAGGCGGCGGCGAGCCTGAACCTGCTGCGCGCCTTCTCGACCGGCGGTTATGCCGACATCCACCGGGTTCAAAGCTGGATCGCGGGCTTCACCGAAGAGGATGAGGCCAAGCGCTACCGCGAATTCGCGACCCGCATCCAGGACGCGATGGATTTCATGGCCGCGGCGGGTGTGACGTCGGAAACCGCAACGTCGCTGTCGACGGTGGATTTCTACACCAGCCACGAAGCCCTGCTTCTGGAATACGAAGAGGCGCTGTGCCGGATCGACAGCACGACCGGCCTGCCGGTGGCGGGGTCGGGCCACATGATCTGGATCGGTGATCGCACGCGGCAGCCGGATGGCGCGCATGTCGAATTCTGCCGCGGTGTGCAGAACCCCATCGGACTGAAATGCGGACCTTCCTTGTCGTCCGATGACCTGAAGGTGCTGGTCGAAAAGCTGAACCCCGAGAACGAGCCGGGCCGCCTGACCCTGATCGCGCGTTTCGGCGCCGGCAAGGTCGGCGAACACCTGCCGCGCCTGATCCGTGCCGTGCAGGAAGAAGGCGCGCATGTCGTCTGGACCTGCGATCCGATGCACGGCAACACGATCAAGGCGGCGTCGGGCTACAAGACCCGGCCCTTCGATTCGGTGCTGCGTGAGGTGCGGGAATTCTTCGCTGTCCACAAGGCGGAAGGCACCATCCCGGGTGGCGTCCATTTCGAGATGACAGGCCAGGACGTGACCGAATGCACCGGCGGTGTCCGCGCGGTGACGGATGAAGACCTGTCCGACCGCTACCACACCGCTTGCGATCCGCGCCTGAACGCCAGCCAGTCGCTGGAACTGGCCTTCCTGGTCGCCGAAGAACTTCTGGACCGCCGGGCGGTCAACCGCGCCGCAGCCAGCCACTGAATTCGCGGAGTTCAAATGGAAAGGGCGGTCCGATAGGGCCGCCCTTTTGCATTTCCGCCAATGGAACCCGGCTAGGTCAGGAAACCGACAGCTCGGGCATGACCAGGCGCAGGTGCGGGGCCGGGGCGCGGTTGGTCGCAGGTGCGGGGCGGGCCGCCGGAGCAAATCCTTGGACCAGCCGCAGCGCCACGCGTTCGGGCGCGCTCGTGCGGGCCGGGCGACCGGCGATCACCGGCGTCACCACCACGTTGTCGATCTCGAACCGGCGCGGTGCGCGGCCGATCATGTCGTCGGTGACCAGGCAACCCAGCGCCCGGGTAACGTCGCCCAGGTCGCTGCGGAGCGGCAGAAGCAACATCCGTCCCGTCAGGGTGCGGCGCCCAAAGCCCGCCAGCCCGCCCGGTGCGCGCAGGTCAAGCTCTGCGACCTCGGGACCCTGGAAGACCTGCTCCAGCGCCGCAGCGGCGCGGTCGCGCGAACCGGCCAGGAAAAAGGTGGTCAGCGGCATCCCCCGCGCATCCGAACCGATCAGTTCGGTCAGGTGCTGACCCGCGACGCGGAAGCGGGCCACCTGCGGAGCAATCCGTTCCAGGATGAAGGCATAGGGCAGGGCGCCCTCGATCGCGCGCGGGTCGATGTCCGAACGCAGCGGCACCGCTCCACCCTGGCGCAGGCTTTCCCAATAGGCGCGCATCGCAACCGAGGCGCTTTCCCACACATCCGACTTGTACTTCGACATAATTCACCCCTTACAGACAGTCCTGACCCGACGCACACCCGGACGTTGCGGGCCGAAAGCGAATGCGCCGAGAATGTGTCGGAGGCATCCCTTTTCCGCCACATTACAGTCATATTTCCCGTGCGGGCAAGGATTCTGAACATTTGGTTAAGGAGACGGCGAAAGGCCGCGCGGGCGCTGCGGCGTCTGGACCCTTGACCGGAAGCGGCCCTGTTGCGACAGATGCCCGACAGCCCCGGGATCCGCAGACAGGACCAGCCATGCCCATTTCCCAGCCGCGCCGCGGTCTTCTGATCATCCTTTCCTCTCCGTCGGGGGCGGGGAAATCGACGCTGGCGCGCCGGATCATGGCCTGGGATCCGACCTTGCGGTTTTCGGTCTCGGCCACGACGCGGGCGCCGCGCGAAGGCGAGGTCGATGGCCGCGAATATCACTTCCGCAGCCGCGCCGCCTTCGAGGCGATGGTGGCGGCGGGCGAGATGCTGGAGCACGCCGAGGTCTTCGGGAACTTCTACGGCTCGCCCCGCGGGCCGGTCGAAGCGGCGATGCACGAGGGGCGGGATACACTGTTCGATGTGGACTGGCAGGGCGGGCAGCAGATCAAGGCCTCGGTCCTGGGGAAAGATGCGGTTTCGGTCTTCATCCTGCCGCCCTCGATGGCCGAGCTGGAACACCGCCTGCGGTCGCGGGCGCAGGACAGTGATGCGGTGATCCGCGACCGCATGGCCAAGAGCCTGGCCGAGATCAGCCATTGGCCGGAATATGATTATGTGCTGGTCAACGACGACATCGACAGGGCCGAGGCCCAGCTGAAGACCATCCTGGCGGCGGAACGGCTGCGGCGGGACCGGCAGCCGGGCCTGACCGAGTTCGTGCGCGGGCTGTCGGCCGAGTTCGCGGGTTCCTGAGGCGCGCGCCCCGGTCGCACGGCCGGGCTCTGACGGGGCGCCCGGGGACTTTCGGGCCTGCAAGAAAGCCGCGGGACCGTCTGCAAGGGCTTGCCGGAGTTTACTTTGAAGGGGCAAGCGGGCAGGTTCGGCGCGATTCCATGATCCGCGCCCTGGGAGGGCCCATGACCCAATCCGAAACTGACCTGCTGTCGGCCCTAGTCCAGGCGGTTCCGATGGCGATGATCGCGGCCGATGCCAATGCCCGCATCCTTCGCAGCAACGACCTGGCCGAGGCGCTGCTGGGGACAGGGATCGTCGGACGGCCCTGTTCGTCGGTGCTGCGCCATCCCTCGTTTCTGGCGGCGGTGGACCGGGCGCTGCGGGGCGAACGGCCCGATCCGGCGCCCGTGGTCTTCAGCCTGCAAGGCGTCGACCTGAACCTGCGGGTCCATGCGGTGCCGGTCGACTTGCCCGAGGGCCGGGGCGCCATCGTGACCTTCGAGGACCGGTCGGCGCTGGAACAGGCCGAGTCGATGCGGCGTGATTTCGTGGCCAACGTCAGCCACGAGTTGCGCACACCGCTGACCGCGCTGGTGGGCTTCATCGAGACGCTGCGCGGCCCCGCCCGCAATGACGAGACGGTCCGCGACCGCTTCCTGTCGATCATGGAGCGCGAGGCGGGCCGGATGATCCGGCTCGTGAATGATCTTCTGTCGCTGAGCCGGGTCGAGGCCGAGGAGCGGCAGCGCCCGTCAGCGCGGGTCGACCTGTCGCAACTGGTGCGCACCGCCGTGCAGCCGCTGCGGCCGCAGGCGGTTGAATCGGGCGTGGGCATCGAGATCGTGGGCGACCCCGGTCCGATCCCGGTTCCGGGCGATGCCGACCAGCTGACGCAGGTCATCCAGAACCTGGTCGAGAATGCGGTCAAGTATGCGGGCGGAGAGCTTGTGACGATCCGCTTGACGCGCATCCCGCGCGAGCCGGTGCTGCGCGGTCCGGCCGCGATGATGGAGGTCATCGACCGGGGCGAGGGAATCGACTCGATGCACCTGCCGCGGCTGACCGAACGATTCTATCGCGTCGACACCCACCGATCGCGCGAAAAGGGCGGCACGGGGCTGGGGCTGGCGATTGTAAAACACATCGTCAACCGCCACCGCGGCCGGATGCGCATCGAAAGCGAACGGGGAAAGGGCAGCAATTTCATCGTTCTGCTGCCTCAGGCCGTCACCGAACCGCATTGAAGGGGTGCCAGCCACCCTCCAGTCTGTCATATAGCTGTTACTTGTCTGTCACAAAATGATTGCGGCGCCCGCCTAGACCCGGCCGCGAAGCCCCCGGACGAGCATCCCTCGTCCCGGCCTCAAGTCATCACGCAGGAGACAGCGATGAAATTCATTCACATCACCGCCTCGGCGCTGGCGATTGCCGCCGCCGCCACCGCCGCGAACGCGCGCGACCAGATCCAGATCGCCGGATCGTCGACCGTTCTGCCCTACGCGACCATCGTCGCCGAGGCCTTCGGTGAAAACACCGACTTCGCCACGCCGGTCGTCGAAGGCGGCGGTTCGGGCGCGGGCCGCAAGAAGCTGTGCGAAGGCGTGGGCGAAAACACCATCGACATCGCCAACTCCTCTTCGCGCATCAAGCAGTCGGACATCGACCTCTGCGCCCAGAATGGCGTGAAGGAAATCATGGAAGTCCGCATCGGCTATGACGGGATCGTCTTCGCCAGCGACATCAACGGCCCGGACTTCGCCCTGACGCCGGTCGACGTCTACAACGCCCTGGCTGCCCAGGTCGTGAAGGACGGCAAGCTGGTCGCCAACCCGGCGAAGCAGTGGAAGGACGTGAACGACAAGCTGGCCGCGCAGGACATCCTGGTCTTCGTTCCGGGCACCAAGCACGGCACCCGCGAAGTGTTCGACACCAAGTTGCTGGTGAAGGGCTGCGAAGAGACCGGCGCCCATGACCTGTTCCTCGCCGCCTCGACCGGCGCCGACGAGGAAGCCAAGAAGAAAGACGCCGAGAAGGCCTGCATGGCGCTGCGCACCGACGGCGCCTCGGTCGACATCGACGGCGACTACACCGAAACCCTGTCGCGCATCGACGCCAACAAGAACGCCGTCGGCGTCTTCGGCCTGTCGTTCTACGAAAACAACACCGACAAGCTGAAAGTGGCGACCATTGACGGAATCGTTCCCTCGGTCGAGAGCATCTCGAAGGGTGAATACCCGGTGTCGCGCCCGCTCTACTTCTACGTGAAGAAGGCGCATATCGGCGTGATCCCGGGCCTGAAGGAATACATCCAGTTCTTCGTCTCGGACGAAATGGCTGGCCCGGACGGCCCGCTGGCGCAATACGGCCTGGTGTCGGATCCGGAACTGAAGGCCACGCAGGCGGCGGTGGAAGCCGAAACGCCGATGGGCCCGCTGAAGTGATCTGAACGACCCCGGGGGCGCGCGGGAAACCTGCGCCCCCGACCACCTCACCGGGGGCAACGATGAGTATCGGCATTCTTTCATCGATCCTGCTGGCGCTTGCCGCGGCGGGATATTTCATTGGACGCGCCCGCGCCGTGTCCGCAGCCGGCGGGGATACCCGCAAGCTGCATTCGCTGGCGGGTTTCTACGGGCAGTCCGTCGCATTGTTCACCGCTGTGCCGGCATTCCTGCTGATGGCGGCATGGCTTTTCATCCAGCCGATCCTGATCGAGTCGCGCGTTTCCGGCCAGCTTCAGCAGACACTGGCGCCGGACGCCTCATTGTCACTGGTCATGGCCGACGTGCGCCGCCTGGCAAACGCCATCGACTCCATCGGCACTGCCGACGAGGTGGCCGCGCTGTCCCCCGAAGCGCTGACCGCTCGCCTGGGCGAGCAGGGCGTGGCGATGGGCGGCGACATGAGCGTGGCCCAGGTGGCGGCCGCCAACGAATACCGGCTGCTGTCCAACCAGTCGCGGACGGGCATGACCGTCGCCACGATCGCGCTGGCGCTGGCCGGCCTGGCCTTTGCCCTGCGCCGGATCCGCATCGATTTCCGCGCCCGCAACGTGACCGAGCAGTTCGTGATGGTCCTGATGATCGCGGCCTCGCTGATCGCGGTGCTGACCACGGCGGGCATCGTGGTTTCGCTGCTGTTCGAGACCATCCATTTCTTCAAGCTGTATCCCGCCAGCGACTTCTTCCTGTCGACGACCTGGTCGCCGAAGTTCGGGGGCGGTTCCGACCTGGGGATCTGGCCGCTGCTCTGGGGCACGCTCTACGTCTCGCTGATCGCGCTGATCGTTGCGGTGCCTGTCGGCCTGATGTCGGCGATCTACCTGGCCGAATACGCGTCGCCCCGGGTTCGCACCTGGGTGAAGCCCGCCATCGAAATCCTGGCCGGCATTCCGACCATCGTCTACGGCCTGTTCGCGCTGATCACGGTGGGCCCCTTGCTGCGGGACTACTTCGCGCTGCCGCTAGGGCTGGGCAATTCGTCCTCCTCGGTGATGACGGCGGGTCTGGTCATGGGGATCATGGTCATTCCCTTTGTCTCGTCGCTGTCGGACGACATCATCAACGCCGTGCCGCAAAGCCTGCGCGACGGTTCGCTGGGCCTGGGCGCCACGCCGTCCGAAACGGTGCGCCAGGTCGTCCTGCCGGCGGCGCTGCCGGGCATCGTGGGCGCCATCCTGCTGGCCGCCAGCCGCGCCATCGGTGAAACGATGATCGTGGTCATGGGGGCAGGGGCGGCGGCCAAGCTGTCGTTGAACCCCTTCGAGGCGATGACCACCGTCACGGTGAAGATCGTCAGCCAGCTGACGGGCGACACCGAATTCGCCAGCCCCGAAACGCTGGTGGCCTTTGCCCTTGGACTGACGCTTTTCGTCATCACGCTCGCCCTCAACATCCTCGCGCTGTGGATCGTGCGCCGCTATCGGGAGCAATACGAATGACCGACCTTTCCGCTTCCCCGGCGGCCGCGCCCGTCCGCGCCTCATCCTCGCTTCTGACGCTGGATGCCCGGGTCCGCCGCCGCAATGCCGCCGAAGCACGGTTCCGCGGCTATGGTTTCGCGGCGATCCTGCTGGCGCTGCTGGCGCTGGTGTGGCTGCTTTACTCGATCTTCTCGGCGGGCCTTCCGGCCTTCCGGCAGACCGTCATCCAGATCCCGGTGACGCTGGACGCGGCGCAGCTGGACAAGGCCGGCAACCGCAACCCCGACGAGATGGCCAAGGCTTCGACCGTCACCTACGGGAAGGTACTGTCCGAAGCCCTGAAGGCCGCGGTCGCGCAGAACGGCATCGTGATCGAGGGGCTGGACGACAAGGAAATCGCCGGGATGCTTTCGCAAGAGGCGCCGGCGATGCTGCGCCGCGACGTGCTGGCCAACCCTGCGCTTCTGGGCCAGACGATCACCTTCCAGGCCTATGCGACCGGCCGCGTCGACGGCTACTACAAGGGCCGCGTCACCCTGGACAGCGCCACCCGCGACAGCAATGTCACGCCGGAACAGCTGCACCTGGCGGACGCGCTGAAGGAGAAGGGTCTGCTGTCGACCAGCTTCAACAGCGGTTTCCTGACGATGCCCGACGCCTCGGACAAACGGCCCGAGGCGGCCGGTCTGGGGATCGCCATCCTGGGTTCGGCCTACATGATGGTGGTGGTTCTGGTCCTGTCGCTGCCCATCGGCGTTGCCGCCTCGATCTATCTTGAGGAATTCGCGCCGAAGAACCGCTGGACCGACCTGATCGAGGTCAACATCGCCAACCTTGCAGCCGTTCCCTCGATCGTCTTCGGGATCCTGGGCCTGGCGATCTTCATCAACATGGCCGGCCTGCCGCAGTCCGCGCCCATCGTCGGCGGGCTTGTCCTGACGCTGATGACGCTGCCCCGGATCATCATTCCGACCCGCGCCGCGCTGAAGGCGGTGCCGCCCTCGATCCGCGATGCGGCGCTGGGGGTCGGGGCCTCGAAGATGCAGTCGATCTTCCACCATGTGTTGCCGCTGGCCGCGCCGGGTATCCTGACCGGGATGATCATCGGCCTGGCACAGGCCCTGGGCGAAACTGCGCCGCTGTTGCTGATCGGCATGGTGGCCTTCGTCCGCGAATTCCCCGCCGCCCCGCCTTCCGGCCTGTTCGACCCGGCCGCGGCGCTGCCGGTGCAGGTCTACAACTGGACCCAGCGCGGTGACCCGGGCTTTGTGGAACGGGCCTCGGGGGCGATCATTGTGCTGCTGGTCTTCCTTCTCATCATGAACACGCTGGCGATCATCTTGCGTCGTCGCTTTGAACGCCGTTGGTAAGAAAATGGATACTGACATGAAAGACGTGCTGACCGAGAACGCCGTCAAGGCCGAAACCTCGAAGATCTCTGCGCGCAAGGCGCAGGTCTATTACGGGACCAACCACGCGATCAAGGATGTCGACGTCGAGATCCTGGACAAGACCGTGACCGCCTTCATCGGCCCGTCGGGCTGCGGCAAGTCGACCTTCCTGCGCTGCCTCAATCGCATGAACGACACGATCCCGTCCTGCCGGGTCGAAGGGTCGATCACGCTGGATGGCGAAGACATCTACGACAAGCGCGTCGATCCGGTGCAGCTGCGCGCCAAGGTCGGCATGGTGTTCCAGAAGCCGAACCCCTTCCCGAAGTCGATCTACGACAACGTGGCCTATGGCCCGAAGATCCACGGCCTGACCCGTTCCAAGGCGGAACTGGACGAGATCGTCGAGAAGTCGCTGCGCCGCGCCGCGCTTTGGAACGAGGTGAAGGACCGCCTGCAGACCCCGGGCACCGGCCTGTCCGGCGGCCAGCAGCAGCGCCTGTGCATCGCACGCGCTGTCGCCACCAGCCCGGAAGTCCTGCTGATGGACGAACCCTGCTCGGCGCTCGACCCGATCGCCACTGCCCAGGTCGAGGAGCTGATCGACGAGCTGCGCACCAACTTCTCGGTCGTGATCGTCACGCACTCGATGCAGCAGGCGGCCCGCGTATCGCAGCGCACCGCCTTCTTCCATCTGGGCAACCTGGTGGAATACGGCGAGACCGGCCAGATTTTCACCAACCCGAAAGATCCGCGGACCGAAAGCTACATCACTGGCCGCATCGGCTGAGGAGGCCAGACAATGATCAAGGACCAACACATCGTCAGTTCCTTCGACCACGATCTCGAGGCCGTGCAGGCCCTGGTCATGAAGATGGGCGGCCTGGCCGAGACGGCGATCATGGATGCGGCGCGGGCGCTGGAAACCCGGGACGAGGATCTGGCCCAGCAGGTGCGCCGCAACGACCGCGCCATCGACGAGCTGGAAGAGCGGGTGCACATGGAATCGGCCCGCCTGATCGCGCTGCGCGCGCCGCATGCGACCGACCTGCGCACGGCTTTGACCGTGATGAAGATTGCCGCGGCGCTGGAACGGGTCGGGGACTACGCCAAGAACATCGCCAAGCGGGCCACGGTGCTGGCGCACATGCCCGCCGTCGCGGGATCCAGCGGCGCGCTGCGCCGGATGTCGAAGACGGTCGAGGGGATGCTGAAGGATTCGCTCGACGCCTATATCCAGCGCGACAAGGATCTGGCCGAGGATGTCCGCCGCCGCGACCACGAAGTCGACCAGATGTACAATGCGCTGTTCCGCGAATTCCTGACCTACATGATGGAAGATCCGCGCAACATCACCGCCTGCATGCACCTGCACTTCATCGCCAAGAACATCGAGCGGATGGGCGACCACGCCACGGGCATCGCCGAGCAGGTCATCTATCTGGTGTCGGGTGAAATGCCCGAGGATGATCGTCCGAAGGCCGAGGGTATTCTCGACGAGCGGCCGGAGGCATTGCGGTGACGCAGTCCCGACCGAACGTGCTGGTGGTGGAGGATGAACCTGCCCAGCGTGAGATCCTGACCTACAACCTCGAGGCCGAGGGCTTCCGGGTTGCCACCGCCGATAACGGCGAGGACGCGCTGATCATGGTTTCGGAAGAGATGCCGGACCTGATCGTGCTGGACTGGATGCTGCCCAATGTCTCGGGGATCGAGGTCTGCCGGCGGCTGAAGACCCGTTCGGACACGCGGGCCGTTCCGATCATCATGCTTTCGGCCCGGTCCGAGGAAGTCGACCGGGTGCGCGGGCTGGAAACCGGCGCCGACGACTATGTCGTCAAGCCTTATTCCGTGGTCGAACTGATGGCCCGCGTCCGCACCCAACTGCGGCGGACCCGCCCGGCCAGCCAGGGCGAGGTGCTGGAGTTCGAGGACATCTCGCTGGACAGCGACACCCACCGTGTCCATCGGGATGGCAAGCTTCTGAAGCTGGGTCCGACGGAGTTCCGGCTGCTGGCCACCTTCATGGAAAAGCCCGGCCGCGTCTGGAGCCGTGAACAGCTGCTGGACCGGGTCTGGGGCCGCGACATCTATGTGGACACCCGCACGGTCGACGTTCACGTCGGCCGCCTGCGCAAGGCGCTGTGCGTTCACGGCGGGTCGGACCCACTGCGGACGGTGCGCGGCGCGGGCTACGCACTGGGCTGAGGCGCCCGATTGCCCTGACCTTGAAACGCCGGGGCGGCGAATCCCTTCGCCGTCCCCTGAAGTTGCTGTGCGTGTGCGGATCCCAGCCTGATCCGAACCCGAAAACCGCGGTATGGAGGCCGGTGCACAGGTCAAGGTGCTGGACTCATTGCGCCCCGATCTGCCAGCACTCACCCTGGACGGGTCCGAGCGTGCCGACTCGGGTCCAGACATTCGAACGGCGGCCCGTCTGGGCAGCCCCGGCCGCGCGTGACGGCCCCAGAAGGAGACGACCATGACCGCCATCATCCGCGAAACGCAGCCGATCGAGGGACAGAAACCGGGCACGTCCGGCCTTCGCAAGAAAACGCCGGTCTTCATGCAGCCGGGGTATCTGGAGAATTTCGTTCAGGCGATCTTCAATGCCATCGGCGGCGCGCGGGGCAAGACCTTCGTCCTGGGCGGGGACGGGCGGTATTTCAATGACCGGGCCGCGCAGGTGATCCTGAAGATCGCCTCGGCGAATGGCGCGGCGCGGGTGATCGTGGGGCAGGGCGCCATCCTGTCGACCCCGGCCGCGAGCCACCTGATCCGGCTTCACCAAACCGACGGCGGGATCATCCTCTCCGCCAGTCACAACCCCGGCGGGGCGGAAGAGGATTTCGGCGTGAAGTTCAACACGCCGAACGGTGGCCCCGCGCCGGAATCCGTCACCCAGGCGATTTACGACGAAACGACCTGCCTGCGGGAATATGCGATCTGTGACACCGACGATCTGGACCTGACGCGGATCGGTGAGACGCGGATCGGCGACATGGTGGTTCAGGTCGTGGATCCGGTGGCGGATTACGCCGCGCTGATGGAGAAGCTTTTCGACTTCGACAAGTTGCGGGCACTGTTCTCGGGCGGCTTCCGGATGCGCTTTGATGCGATGAACGCCGTGACCGGCCCCTATGCGACCGAGATCCTGGAACGGCGCCTGGGTGCTGCCCCGGGGACGGTGGTCCACGGCACGCCGCTGCCGGATTTCGGCGGCATGCATCCCGATCCGAACCCGGTCTGGGC
Organism: Rhodobacteraceae bacterium QY30; assembly: GCA_002356635.1. Lineage (GTDB taxonomy): Bacteria > Pseudomonadota > Alphaproteobacteria > Rhodobacterales > Rhodobacteraceae > QY30. The sequence goes on along the minus strand of CP023454.1, from coordinate 1,755,379 downwards.
CAAGGCGCTGATGGATGAGATGTTCGGCCCGGATGCGCCGGATTTCGGCGCCGCCTCGGACGGGGACGGGGACCGCAACATGGTTGTCGGGCGTGGGATCTATGTCAGCCCCTCGGACAGCCTTGCGGTGTTGGCGGCCAATGCGCATCTGGCGCCAGGCTACCAAGGCGGGCTGAAGGGGGTGGCGCGTTCGATGCCAACGTCGGCCGCAGTCGATCGCGTTGCCAATGCGCTGGGTCTGCCGTGCTACGAGACGCCCACCGGCTGGAAGTTCTTCGGAAACCTTCTGGACGATGCTCGCGTCACGCTTTGCGGCGAGGAAAGCTTTGGAACGGGCTCCGACCATGTGCGTGAGAAAGATGGGCTGTGGGCCGTCCTTCTTTGGTTGAATATCCTGGCGGAGCGCAAGGAAAGTGTTGAACAAATCCTGTCAGAGCATTGGCGGGAACATGGCCGGAACTACTATTCCCGCCATGACTATGAGGCGTTGCCGGTTGCTGACGCCGAACGTGTGATGGGCGCGCTGCGCGACCGTCTCGCGGCGCTGCCAGCGACCGAGGTCCAGGGCATGACCGTCGCGTCGGCCGATGATTTTTCCTACATGGATCCGGTGGATGGGTCGGTCTCCAAGGGGCAGGGGCTGCGCGTGGTGTTCACCGACGGCTCCCGTCTGGTGCTGCGGTTGTCCGGGACCGGAACCGAGGGTGCGACCTTGCGGCTGTATGTCGAGCGCTATGTTCCGGGTCCCGAGGGCCTGGCGGACGATGTCCAGAGCGCACTGGCGCCCGTGATCGCCGCGGCCGAGGATCTGTCCGAAATCCGGGCCATCACCGGTCGCAACGCACCCGATGTGATCACCTGACCGGTGCAATTCTTGAAGCACGATACCCAGCGTCGGCTTAAGCCAACCATCGGCACCGGCTCTTATCGATGGTCAAGATGAAAGGACCGCGCGGGAAGATCAGCGGTCCGTCATGCGCCGCATATCAAAGTCCGATAATGAAGATTATGTAAATTAATCGGGTGCAGGCGGCCCTTGTCCTTTACCTTGTGCGTTCCCGCCGCTACCACTGGTTCCAAGGAGATCCGCACATGACTTTCGACCGCCGACCGAAGATTGCCCCGTCTATCTTGTCCGCCGATTTCGCCAACTTCGGCGCTGAAATCCGCGCCATCGAGGACCAAGGCGCCGACTGGGTTCATGTCGATGTCATGGACGGCCATTTCGTGCCGAACATCACCTTCGGCCCGCAGACCTGCCGCGCCATCCGTCCGCATATTCGCACGGTCATGGATGTGCATCTGATGATTGCCCCGGTCGATCCCTATATCGAAGCCTTCGCCAATGCCGGTGCAGACTTCATCTCGATCCATGTCGAGGCCGGTCCTCATACGCATCGCAGCCTTCAGGCCATCCGCGCCGCCGGTGCGCGACCCGGCATCGCCATCAATCCCGGAACGCCGGTCGAGGCTGTGGAGAACCTTCTGGATCTTGTCGATCTGGTGAATGTCATGGGCGTAAACCCCGGATTCGGCGGGCAAAAATTTATTCCGTCGCAACTGCTGAAGATCGAGCGCCTGCGCCGCATGATCGGAGATCGGCCGATCCACATCGAGATCGATGGCGGCGTGGCGCGCGACACGATTGGCGCGATCGCACAAGCCGGTGCCGATGTCTTCGTCGCTGGAAATGCCGTGTTTTCGGGAGGTTCCGTCAGCAATCCCGAGGTTTATGGAAGCAATATCAGCGCATTGCGGGAAATTGCGAAGGTTTGACAGGAGGTCCCGGTGGCCGTTTCGCCCCCCGTTTGCAACTTTGGCTGGAAGGCACCGGATTTCACCCTGCCCGGCACCGACGGCCGCGACTGGAGCCTGGCGCAGATCGCAGGTCCACGGGGAACGTTGGTCATGTTCCTCTGCAACCATTGTCCCTATGTCCAGGCGGTTCTGGACCGGATCCTGCGGGATGCGCGGGATATGCAGGCGCTGGGAATTGGGGTGGCCGCCATTTCATCGAACGATGTCGTGGCCTACCCCGAGGATAGCTTTGGCTACATGTGCGAACTGGCGAAGCGGAAAGGGTTCACCTTCCCATACCTTCTGGATGAAACACAAGCCGTCGCAAAGGCTTACGACGCGGTGTGCACACCGGACTTCTTCGGTTTCAACGCCGATCTGGAGCTTCAGTATCGCGGCCGCCTCGATGCCTCGGGACGTACGCCGGGCCCTGTCGATGCCCGGCGGGAATTGTTCGAAGCGATGAAGCAGATCGCGCAGACCGGTCAGGGGCCGCGCGATCAGGTCCCGTCGATGGGATGTTCCATCAAGTGGAAGACCTGACGGCCGGGTTCGCCCGACACTGTCACACGATCGCCTGCTCCAGGAACGGCCGGCCTTCCAGGACACGCTCCACCCCCAGGTCGGACAGGTCGAGGGTCTGGTAACGGCCCGTGGTGATCAATTCCGCCAGTCCACGGCCGACGGCGGGCGACTGTTGCAGGCCGTGTCCGGAGAAGCCGGCGGCGATGTAGAAATTCTGAATCCCCGGCCAGCGGCCGATGACGGCGTTCTGGTCCAGCGTGTTGTAGTCGTAATGACCGGCCCACAGCCGCGTGACCTTGGCCGCGCCGAATCCTTCGGCACGGTTGTAGAGCTTCTCCCAGATCTCGTCCTCGAACTCATGGGCGTTGGGTTCGAAGTCCTCGGCGTCGCACGGGCCGTCATCCGCCGGCACCGTCGCCGTGAGCCATTGGTTGTTTTCCGGGCGCATGTAGATGCCCGACGGATCGATGATCAGCGGCGCGTCCGGATGGCGTGCCTCGGGGGCATCGACGATAAACACTGTGCGCTTGCGCGGCTCGACCGGCAGCGACAGGCCCGCCCAGCCGCAGACCTGGGCCGAGCGGGTGCCCGCGGCAGAAACCACGGCCCCTGCCCCGATCCCCCCGCCCTCCTCCAGCTGGACCGCCACGACGCGGTCATCCACACGCTCAAGCCCGATGGCGCGATCCTTGACGAAAACCGCGCCCCGCGCCCGCGCCGCGCTGCGAAACCCGGTGACCAGCCCCATGTTGTCGAAGGAGCCCTCGTCCCGATAGCCAAAACTGCCGGCCGCCAGGTCATCGACGTTCATCCAGGGATAGCGTTTCTGGATATCGGCCGGTGACAGGACATGCGTGTCGGCCCCCAGACCCCTCTGCATCGCCGCCAGCTCCTCCAGCAGCGCCGCGCCGGTTTCGCTGCGGGTCAGGAACAGATAGCCGGTTTCGCGCAGACCCAGGTCCGGCACCCCACCTTCGGGGCCCAGGTACCGGGCGAAATTCTTCACGAAATCGATCCCGAAACGCGAGATGTTGACGTTCACGGGATTGGAGAACTGCGACCGGATCGAGGCCGCCGACAGCGCCGTGGCCGAGCGGGCATAGCTTGGGTCCATCTCGACGACCAGGACGCTCAGGTCGGGCTGCATGCCCTTCAGCCACCAGGCCGTCGATGCCCCGGAAACGGCACCGCCGATAATGACGACGTCCCAATGATCCTGCATTGCCGGTTTCTCCGTTCGACTCAAGGCTGCGCTGTTTTCGCGCGCACCCTAGGATTGGCCGGAACGCTCGACAAGGCCGGATCGGCGTGGCATGACAACGTGATACGGTGTGGGAAGACGGCGGCTCGGCGGGTAAAAGGCAATGGCTCCGGCATTCCAGGTCCATTCGGGAAAACCATGACGTCGCGCAGTTCCCTGTCATCGCACCTTCAGCGGGTGTTCGACGCCCGCAGCATCGAGGAAATCTGGCGCCTGCATGTCGCGCGGATGGAGGCCTACGGCCTGCCGCAGCTGCTTTACGTCTTCACCCGTTTCCGCACCGCCAATTCCTTTGGCAAGATCGACGATATCCTGGTCCTGTCGAACCATCCGCAGGAATATCTGGACGCCTATTTCTACTCGGGCCTTTGCCTTCAGGCGCCCATGCTGAAATGGGCAGCCAGCAATGATGGCCCGCAATCCTGGCGGCTGATCGCGGAACGTGCCCAGGCGCCGGACCTGACCCCGGCCGAGCGCGAGATCATGGCGCTGAACGCACGTTGGGGCGTGACGGCCGGCTATACGATCGGTTTCCGTGATATTTCGGTGCGCGCAAAGGGCGGGATCGGCCTGTCGGTGCCGCCGGGCAAGACCCAGGATGACGCCGACGCCATCTGGGCGGAGTTCGGGGACGAGATCGTGACGATCAACAATGTCACGCACCTGCGCATCACGGTCATGCCCTATGCCTCGTCCCGGCGGGCGCTGACGCCCCGTCAGCGCGAGACGCTGGAGTGGGTCGGAGAAGGCAAGACCACCCAGGACATCGCCACCATCATGGGCCTGACGCCCGCGACAGTGGAAAAGCATCTGCGCCTGGCCCGCGAGGCCTTGGATGTGGACACCACCGCGCAGGCGGTGCTGAAGGCGTCATTCCAGAACCAGATCTTCATTCAGTCGACCCACGCCTGATGCCGCCGAAAGGCCGCTCGCCCGCCGCCTGAGGTTGATAAATGTCAATTTATACGGGCAAATCAATGGCTTCTGTGTCCATCGGCTGCCAAAGTTGACCCTAAGGTAAGGTTTCCCTTACTTTCCTTGCCCGTGCGTCAGATGCGATAAAACCCGTGTTCCGCGAGTGGTGGCTTTGCCAGGAACACGGTCAGCCCCCCTATTGCAAGGGGCGTCCGGCGCCGGGAAACCGGCAAGGCCCCGGGGTGTTATCCCCGCCCTGGGGTCTGTGAACGTAGGCGTGCCGGTCCATTCCCCAAGGTGCCGGTACGAATTGGTGGTGTGTCAAGGATGCGTGTCTGCATATTTCGCAGGCGCGCATCTTTGCATTGCAGCCCCCGCTTTGCCGTCCGCAGCCTGGTCCCGGCCAAGGCAAGCGAAAACGGCGCCGGAAAACCGGCGCCGTCTGTTCTGAGGGAAGGTGAAAAAAGGATCAGGAGCCTTGCAGCGTCTTGGCGACCTCGGCCGCGAAATCCTCTTCCTTCTTTTCGATGCCTTCGCCCACGGCGACGCGGACATAGCCCGTCACTTCGACACCGGCCTCGGACGCGGCCTGGGCCACGGTGATGTCGGGGTTCATGACGAACTTCTGGCCCAGAAGCGTGACTTCCTCGAAGAACTTCGACATGCGGCCGACGATCATCTTCTCGATGACCGACTCGGGCTTGCCGGATTCGCGGGCCTGCTCGGTCAGGACGGCCTTCTCACGCTCGATCAGCGCCGGGTCCAGATCCTTTTCCGACAGCGACGCGGGCGACGTCGCGGCGATGTGCATGGCAATCTGCTTGCCGACCGTCTCGGCCTTGTCCTTCGGGCCCTTCAGCGCGACCAGCACACCGATCTTGCCCATGCCTTCGGCCGCCGCGTTGTGGACGTAGTGGACGACAGTGTCGCCTTCCAGCACGTGCATCCGGCGCAGGGTCATGTTTTCGCCGATGCGGGCGATGGCTTCGTTCAGGACGTCCTCGACGGGCTTGCCGTTCAGGTGGGTAGCCTTCAGCACCTCAAGCGACTCGCCGGTTTCCAGCGCCACTTTCGAGATTTCGCGGACCAGCGCCTGGAAGTCGGCGTTCTTGGCAACGAAGTCGGTTTCCGAGTTCAGTTCGATCGCAACACCGCGGCCGTCCGTGACGGCCACGCCGATCAGACCTTCCGCGGCGACGCGGCCGGATTTCTTCGCGGCCTTGGCCAAGCCCTTGGTGCGCAGCCAGTCGACGGCGGCTTCCATGTCGCCGTTCGTCTCGGTCAGCGCCTTCTTGGCGTCCATCATGCCCGCGCCGGTCGACTCGCGCAGTTCCTTCACCATCTGGGCGGTGATCGTCATGGAAAAACTCCCTCATTGCTTGGGAAAACGGGTATGGGCGGGGGATACCCCCGCCCGATGTCAGTCACGTGACAGGGGCTGTCACGCGGGGCCGTCAGGCCTCGGCAGCTTCCTCGGCGGGGGCGTCGATCAGGGCGCCCAGGTCAACGCCGGCAGCGCCCATCTGGGCGGTCATGCCGTCCAGCGCGGCGCGGCTGACCAGATCGCAGTACAGCGCGATGGCGCGGGCAGCGTCGTCGTTGCCGGGGATGACATAGTCAACGCCCTTGGGCGAGCAGTTGGTGTCGACCACGGCAACGACCGGGATGCCCAGCTTCTGCGCTTCCTGGATGGCCAGGGATTCCTTGTTCACGTCGATGACGAACAGCAGGTCCGGCACGCCGCCCATTTCACGGATGCCGCCCAGCGAGGCTTCCAGCTTCGCCTGCTCGCGCTCCATGCCCAGACGTTCTTTCTTCGTCAGGCCCTCGGCGCCGTTCTGCATGATCTCGTCGATCTGCTTCAGGCGGGCGATGGACTGCGAAACGGTTTTCCAGTTGGTGAGCGTGCCGCCCAGCCAGCGGTGGTTCGTGAAGAACTGCGCGCTTTTCTCGGCCGCCTCGGCCACCGACTTCTGCGCCTGGCGCTTGGTGCCGACGAACAGGATCCGGCCGCCCTTGGCCACCGTTTCACGGATGACGTTCAGCGCCGCGTCCAGCATGGGGACGGTCTGCGTCAGGTCGATGATGTGGATGCCGTTGCGGTCGCCGTAGATGTATTCGGCCATCCGCGGGTTCCAGCGAGCAGTCTGGTGACCGTAGTGAACGCCAGCTTCCAAGAGCTGACGCATGGAGAAATCAGGAAGCGCCATGTCCATGTCCTTTCCGGTTTGCGCCTTGGCAGGGCTTTCAGGGCGTCCGATCATCCGGGGCCCCAACCGGTGGACCTGTCGGGGATGTCTCCCCCCGAAGGCCCGACCCTGCCTGTGAAGTGGCGCGCGTATAGCCCGGGTGGCGGGAACATGCAACCCCAAAGGGGGGGGCGGTAGGCGCGCGTGGCCTCACGCCTTGTCGCGGACGCGCATCACATTGTGCGGGCCGTGAAAGACATCGAACCGACCGGTCTTGCGCAACAGCTCCGACAACTTGGCCGAGCCATAGGTGCGCGGATCGAAATCCGGGTGAAGCTGGGTGATCACTTGGCCCAGCTGCCCCAGCGTGTAGTCGTCCTGATCGGGGTCGATCTTCTTCATCGCATCGCGGACCAGCGGAATGGCCTTTACCGGCGGCTCCTTCACCCGGGTGGACGGGGCGGGGGCTGCGGGCTTTCCATCCGCCCGGGTTTCCGGCTCTGCCGGTTCGCCGCCGCCGCCGATGTTCTCGATCAGCACGAAGCGGTTGCAGACCTTGCGGAGGGAGTCCGGCGTCTTCGCCTCGCCGATGCCGATGACCTGCAAACCGTCCTCGCGGATGCGGCTGGCCAGGCGGGTGAAGTCGCTGTCCGAGGACACCAGCACGAAGCCATGCACCTTCCCCGCATGGAGGATGTCCATCGCGTCGATGACCAGCCCGATGTCGCTGGCGTTCTTGCCCTTGGTATTGGCCGATTGCTGATGCATCACCAGACCCAGGTCGCGGGCCTGTTCCTTCCACTGTCCCAGGGCCGTGCTTGACCAGTCGCCATAGACGCGCCGCAACGCGGGTTCTCCAAACGCGGCGACTTCATCCAGGATGGCGACGGCATGGCGGGCGGGCACGTTGTCGGCATCGATCAGTACGGCCAGAAGCGGACGAGAACGCAATTCGGACATGGGGTTCCTTTTGGGGCATCAGGGGCTGGACGCCATTCTGCACCGGGCTCAGCCGGCCCGCCAGCGGGAACCGGACGCCCATCTTTTCGTTTGTTCGGAAAGAGGAGGACGCGATGCTTGACCACAACGCCCTGATCGTCGTCGCTGATGGCCACTCGGCCCGCTTTTATCGCAACAAGTCAAGGGCCGCGGTAGAGCTTGAGGTCGAAGGTGGCCTGACCGCCAGCACGCCGCTGCGCATCGCCTCGGAGCGGCCGCTTCTGGCCGAAGACACGCCCCGCGACAACGAGGAAGCGGATTTCGCGCGCGAGCTGGCCCATCACCTGAATGACATGGTCCTGAAACACCAGGCGGAACAGGTTGTGATCGTTGCCGATCCCGCAACGTTGGGCAATCTGCGTCCTCACTACCACGTCGAGTTGAAGAAGCGGATCGTGAAGGAGGTGGGGAAGCGCCTGAACGACGCCACCCCCGAGGCGATCGCCGCGGCCATTGTCTGACCGCAGCGATCATCCGATGCCGGCAGCGCCCAGATCAGTAGACCACGACCGAGCGGATGGATTCCCCGCGGTGCATCAGGTCGAAGCCCTTGTTGATCTCGTCCAGGGTCAGGATGTGGGTGATCATCGGGTCGATCTCGATCTTGCCGTTCATGTACCAGTCGACGATCTGCGGAACATCCGTCCGGCCGCGGGCGCCGCCAAAGGCCGTGCCTTTCCAGACCCGGCCGGTGACCAGCTGGAAGGGCCGCGTCTGGATCTCGGCCCCTGCGGGTGCCACGCCGATCACGACGGACTGGCCCCAGCCCCGGTGGGTGCATTCCAGCGCCTGCCGCATCACGGTGACGTTTCCGGTGCAATCGAAGGAATAATCCGCGCCGCCGATCTGGTCGAAGGGGGTCTTCGTCATGTTCACGATATGGGCCACCACGTCACCGACCTCACGGGCATTGACGAAATGGGTCATGCCGAAGCGCCGGCCCCAGGCTTCGCGGTCCGGGTTCAGGTCGACGCCGATGATCATGTCGGCGCCCGCCATCCGCAGGCCCTGGATCACGTTCAGGCCGATCCCGCCCAGACCGAAGACCACCGCCTTGGCGCCCGCCTCCACATTGGCCGTATTCAGCACCGCCCCCACGCCCGTCGTCACGCCGCAGCCGATGTAGCAGATCTTGTCGAACGGCGCGTCTTCCCGCACCTTGGCCAACGCGATTTCCGGCAGGACGGTGTAGTTCGAGAAGGTCGAGCAGCCCATGTAATGCAGGATCGGCGTGCCATCGAGCATGGAAAACCGCGTCGTGCCATCCGGCATCAGGCCCTTGCCCTGCGTCGCCCGGATCGAGGTGCAGAGGTTGGTCTTGCGCGACAGGCACGACGGGCATTCGCGGCACTCCGGCGTGTAAAGCGGGATGACGTGATCGCCCGGCTTCAGCGACTTGACCCCTGCCCCCACCTCGACGACGACGCCCGCGCCCTCGTGCCCGAGGATCGCCGGGAACAGCCCCTCCGGGTCAGCGCCCGACAGGGTGAATTCGTCCGTGTGGCAGATGCCGGTCGCCTTGATCTCGACCATGACTTCGCCCTCTTTCGGGCCGTCAAGGTTCACTTCCATGACTTCGAGCGGCTTTCCGGCCTGAAGGGCCACTGCGGCGCGGGTTCTCATGTCGTCCTCCTGATGCTGTCGTGCTGCGACGCGCGCGCACCTCCCGTGCCCGCCGCCGTTCCGGCGCGACATTCACCGATTGACCCGTCCGATGCAACATGAAGAGGAGTATACAAATGCATACGAATACAGCCTTCCTTCGCCTGCCCACGGTCCTCGCCGCGATGACGCTGGCGCTGGCGGCCTGCTCCACTGAATCGACGACGACGGTCGTCCGCCCCGGCGTCCCGGCCGCCCAGCCTGACACCTGCGGCGCCGGACCGCTTCAGACGCTGATCGGCCAGCCGGCCACGGCGATTCCGGCGGCGATGAAGGGCCCGTCCCTGCGCATCATCCGCCCCGGCCATGCGGTCACGCAGGACTACAGCCCGACCCGCGTCAACGTTCACCTCGACCGGATGGGGCTGATTGTCGGCGTCACCTGCGGATAAGGCGCAAGACCCTGACAATACTGCGATTGAAGCCGGATCGGTGCGCATCCGTATTCAATGAAATGCCGACAAGCCGACACATTGAAGCCACTATTTCCCTGAAAGTTCAGAAGGAACATGTGGCAAAGGCCGCGTGCCCCCGGGCGCGCGGCGCAGGCTTGGTGCGGGTTTATGGCAGAAAGCGGATTTTCCATCGGACAGAAACAGGCCCAGGCCCTGGAGTCCCTCACCCAGACGCTGGGCAACCTGCAGCGCGCCTGTCCGGCGGAATTCACGCAGGCACTGCGCGATGAAATCGGACGCGTGCGCGGGTGGCAGGCCCGGATCGCGGCGGTGGGCCAGGTCAAAGCGGGCAAGTCCACCTTCCTGTCGGCCCTGATCGGGCGCCCGGGCTTCCTGCCCTCCGAGGTCAACCCCTGGACCTCGGTCGTGACCAACATGCGCTTTGGCCTGCCCGGCGATCCGGCCAGCGGCGCCGCCTTCCACTTCTTCGACGAACAGGCCTGGCAGCGGATCATCACCGGCGACGGCGACACCCGCCGGATGACCGAGGAAATGCTGCCCGGGTTCCGCGCCGAAGTCCTGACGCGCCAGACCGAGGAGATGCGCACCCGCGCCCAACGCCGCCTGGGTCGGTTCTACGACCTGCTGCTGGGAACCAAGCACCAGTACGATGTCGTCGGGCGCGAGATGCTGGAACGCTATGTCTGCGCCGGGCCGGCCGATGATGCCGACGCCGACCAGCCGCAGGGCCGCTACGCCGCGATCACGCAATCGGCGGATATCTTCTTTCCGGCGGGCGATTTCGCAGTGCCGGCGATCGTCACCGATACGCCCGGTGTGAACGATCCCTTCCTTGTCCGCGATGAATTCACCTGCCGGAGCCTTGCGGAAAGCGACATCTTCATCGTGACCCTGTCGGCCCACCAGGCGCTGACCGAGGTCGACCTGGCACTGATCCGGATGCTTGCCCGTCACAAGGGCAAGGAGATCATCGTCTTCGTCAACCGCCTCGACGAGATCGAGGACTTTGTCGAGAACGCCGCCGCCGTCCGCGCCGATGTCAGCGCCCGGATCCGCGCCGCGATCCCCGACCGCGACTTCACGCTGATCCTCGGTTCGGCCTACTGGGCGGAACTGGCGCTGGATCCAGGGACCGAGCCCGCGCGCCTGCGCCGTCTGGCGCAAAGCCCCGAGATGGAGGCCTACCTTGCCCGGATGGAGGTGCCGGTTCCGGCCGATCCGGTGGAACGGCTGATCCTCGCCTCGGGCCTGAAGTCGGTGAAACAGGCGATTTCGGATGCCATCGACACAGCGGTGGGTCCGCGGTTCCTGGCCGAGGAGACCGCGCAGACGCTTGCGGTGATCGAGGCGCTGCGTTCGATCGCGACGACGCAGGCCAGCCAGCTTGGCCATCGGCTGAACAGCGTGGACGGCAGCGCCCTGGGCACCGTGCAGGCGCGTCTGGCCACCGAGGAAGCGCGCTCCAGACAGGTCGGGGCCGATCTGGAAAAGCTTTACGCGACCACCGAGAACCGGGCGCAGATGGCACTGAACAACAGCTGGATCGCGCTGCGCCGCGACCTGGACATGATCTGCCAGTCCTATCTGGAGACCGAAGGCGCCAACATCGCCGAGGCGCTGGCGGGCCATAGCGGCACGCGCAGCTTCGAGGTGGACCTGCTGCCGCTTCGCGCGCAGCTGGAGGACGCCACGGTGGCGGCCTATGGCGCGGCGCGCGACCGGCTGGATGCGGTGGTGATCGAAGCCGCCGCCCAGGCCGCCCGCATGGGAGAGGAATTCCTGGACGACGCGGGCGCCTTCTTCAGCCGCGACGACCTGCCCTCGGGCGAGATCGTGCCCGCGGTTCCGGCCACGCTCCAGACCCTGTCGGTCGAAGCCTCGCGCAAGGGCGGCTGGAACTTCTGGCGCCGCGGTGCCGACCAGAAGCGCACCATCGAGGCGCTGAGCCGCGCGGTGATGGCCGAAATCCATCCGGCGACCGAGAACCTGATCGGCATCTTCGAAGCGGGCCTGATCGAACGGCTGCAGACCGCGCTTCAGCGGTTGCAGCTTCTGTCGCGGCTTTGCACGAACGCCATCGACCAGAACGTCGAACAGCTTGAAGCCGAGGTGACCTCGCTCGACAACGTGGTCGACGGGGTTGAACTGCGGGAACGGTTGCGCGACCGCATCCGCGATGACCTGCGCGACCTGGAACGGCGCACCACGCTTTACACGCTTGAGGCGGAACGCCTGCGGGGCGTTGCGCGCGCCGCAGAGAGAGGAGCGGCCTGATGGCACTTGGACGCATTCACGACAGCCCGACGCCCGCCCTTCCCGAGCCGCTGCGCCTGGTCGTGGCCGGGGAATTCTCGTCCGGCAAGTCCACGGCGATCAACGCCGTCCTGCGCCACCGGTTGCTCCCCAGCGCATTCGGCGGGCTCAAGGCGCCCCCGATCCGCATCCGCCACGGCGACAGCTTCGCCGTCAGCTATCCGGCGCTGGACGGAAGCCAGCGCCCCGCCGACAGCATCCTCGATGCCATCGAAACCGGCGTGGCGACGGAAATCCACGTTACGGTGCCCTTCCCGGCGCTGCGCGGGGTCGAGCTGATCGAGGTTCCGGCCCGCGCCGACGGCGTCTGGGAGGACGAGGCCCGCGCGCTGGTGGCGTCAGCCGACATGCTGATCTGGTGTTCCATCAGCTCGCAAGCCTGGCGGCTGAGTGAAAAGTCCTTCATCGAGGATCTGCCGCGCGGGTTGCGCTCGCGTTCGGTCCTGCTTCTGTCGCGGGCGGACAAGCTGCGCAGCAATGCCGATTGCGACAAGATCATGCGACGCCTGGAACGCGAGGCCGCCAGCTATTTCGCCAACGTGATCTTCATGGGCGGCGCCCCCGATCTGATCGAGGCCTCAAGCCGGGATGAAACCGCCTGGGCCGATACCGGCGGCAAGTATATCCTGGATCTGGCGCAGGAACTGTTCGGCGCCCGGGGTGAGGCCGCCTCGGCGGCCTTCCCGCCCACGGACAGCCCGGCCCTGCCCCGCCAGGTGCCTTCGATCGAGCGTCGATCGGTGACATCCGCGCCGCAGGCGCTTCAGGACATTCCCGCCCCGACTGCGTCCGACTGGGCCGCGATCGAGGCCGCGCAAGAGGCGGACGGATCGGACCCGGCGGTCACGGACCCGGCCCCGGTGCCCGACGTCCGGGCCGTGCAGGCCGAACCGGTTCTGGATGCCCCCGACCGCGGTCTGCAAGAGGGACCGGCGCCGGAAGACGCGACGCCCGAGGCGCAGGTGGTGCTGTTCAAGCCCCACAGCCGCGACCTGCCCCGCAGCGGCGAAACCGGGGCCGACGCCGCCTTCCGCCGCTCGGGAAGCCGCGCGGCGGCGGACGTCCCCGCCGTGCGCCCGGCCCCGGCTGCGGCGCCCGATGTGGCGCGGATGGTGTCGGACCTCGATGGTGTGCTGGCGGCCGGGGTCGTCCAGACCGGCACGGGCGAGATCCTGCGCTGTTACAACGGCATCGAAAGCGAGGTGCGCAGCCTGGGCATCGCGGCGGCGCTGATCGTGTCCACGCAGGCCCGCGCGATGCAACTGCTGCGCCAGACCGAACCGGCCGAGGAAGTGCTGCTGACCCATGCGACCACGGCACTGCTGATCCGGCCCGTTGATGTCCGGGCCGAACGCTTCGTCTTTGCCCTGCTCCGGCGCGACGGATCAAACATTCCGGTGGCGCGGGTGGTCCTGCGCGAGGTGGCCGAGATCCTGGAACAGACGCCCCCCGCCGAAGATCCCGCCTGACCGAAGGCATCGCTCCGGACCGGGGCCTGTTCCATCCGCAGGCCCGTCAGCCGCGCACGACCCGCTGGGTCTGCGTGCCCAGGCCCTCGATGCCCAGCCGCATGACCTCGCCGCCCCGCAGGTAGACCGGCGGCTTCTGTCCCATCCCGACGCCCGGCGGTGTGCCGGTGGTGATCACGTCGCCGGGGTGCAGCGACATGCATTGCGAGACGTAGGAGATGATCCGGGCGACACCGAAGATCATCGTCGCCGTCGAACCCTGCTGGTAGCGGTGTCCGTCGACCTCCAGCCACATGGGAAGTGCGGCGACATCGGCGATCTCGTCCGGTGTCACCAGCCAGGGACCGATCGGGCCGAAGGTGTCGAACCCCTTTCCCTTGGCCCAGGTGCCGCCGCGTTCGCCCTGCCATTCGCGTTCCGAGATGTCGTTGACCAGGCAGTAGCCCGCGACATGCGCCAGCGCCCGGTCCTCGTCAATGTACTTGCCGCCCTCGCCGATAACCACACCCAGTTCGACTTCCCAGTCGGTCTTGACCGACCCGCGCGGCAGTTCCACGTCGTCGTCGGGTCCGCTGATCGAGCTGGTCCACTTCCCGAAGACGATCGGCTCGGACGGGACGGCGGCCCCGGTCTCGGCGGCGTGGTCTGCATAGTTCAGCCCGATGGCGACGAACTTGCCCACCTGCCCCACGCATGGCCCAAGGCCCAGGTCAGCCTGTGGGGTGCCTTCGACCAGCGGCAGGCGCTCGGGGTCAAGCGTGCGGAGGCGCGCGATGCTGTCGGGCAGCAAGGCCACGCCCGCGATGTCGTCCAGATGGGCCGAAAGGTCGCGCACGCGGCCCGAGCGGTCCAGAAGGCCGGGCTTTTCACGCCCCTTGTCGCCATAGCGCAGCAGTTTCATGGGTGGTCCTTCTCTATCGCATCATGCGGGTATTGGCGCGGAACCGGTGGACAATGGCAAGAGATGCCTACGGGTCTGTTGTTTCACACTGGGAAGCAAATTCCAGTTACGCCGAATATTGATGCCAGTTCGCGTCCGAAAAGTCGCAATGATGCCACAACCCGGCCCTCATGCCGTGGGACCCCGGCTGTAGAACCGGAGCGTGACTGTTCCCCGGAGTCGAAGTTGCGCCTTGCCCCGCCCCTGCTGGCCTCTGTCCTTGCGGCAAGCGGTCTGATGGCCGCGGATCCGGTGACGCCGGTGCAGGTGCTGTGCCCCGAAGCCCCCGCGCCCTATTGCGCGGCGCTGGTGGCGGAGCTGTCCGCCCGCTTGCCGGAAGCCCGTTTTACCGACGATCCCGCGCGCCTTAGCGTGACGCTGTCCCTGACGCACCAATCGCCGACGCAGGTTTCGGGACGGCTGAAGGTGGCGCGGCCTGATCAGCCGGACCTGACGACCGAGGAGGCGACCGTGATGCTGATCGACGGCGCGCCCGAAAGCCTTGCCCCGGGCCAGCTTGCCGCCGTTCTGGCCGCGCTGGCCCGACCCATCCTGACCCAGGCGCTGTCTGCGCCGAACTGACCGGAGACCGTTCCCCGTGTGCATGATCTGCAATACCCTGCGCCCGGTCGACACCGGCCGGTGCGATTACGAAGGCCTGACCACCCTGACCGCCGGCACTCTTGGCGTCGCGCCGAACGGCCTGCCGATCTACACCAATGACGAGATCGCCTATCAGTTGAACACCGCCTACTGGGGCAAGACCTGGAGCTATGATCTGAACGCAAATGCCGGCGTTCTCAGTTTCGACGTGTCGGGACTGACCGCCGAAGGCGCGGCGCTGGCGCGAGCCGCGCTGCAAGCCTGGTCCGAGGTCACCGGGATCCTGTTCCGGGAACAGGTCGGCGGCGCAAAACTGACCTTCGACGACGAGGTGGCGGGAAGCGCCTATGCCGGATTTGCAGGCTATGGCAACACCATCGTATCCAGCACGATCAATATTGCGCGGGACTGGATCAGCAGCTACGGCACGACCGTCGGCAGCTACGGCTACCAGACCTACCTGCACGAGATCGGTCATGCTCTGGGCCTGGGGCACGCCGGCACCTACAACGGGACGGCCGGTTACCCGACCAATGCGCTTTACGCCAACGACAGCTGGCAGGCGACGGTGATGTCCTACTTCAGCCAGTGGGAAAACACCTACATCAACGATACCTATGCTTATGTCGTGACCCCGATGGTGGCGGACATCATCGCGATGCAGGGGCTTTACGGAACGGGCGGACAGGCCCGGAGCGGCGACACGGTCTATGGCGACGGACAGAACACCGGAAACGGGATCTATGCCCTGACGCAAGGCTACGCCCTGACGATCTTCGACACCGGCGGGACGGACCTGATCGACCTGGGATCTCGCGGGGCCTCGCAGGTGCTCGACCTGCGGCCCGAAACGATTTCGGACATCAACGGGCTGTTCGGCACCTTTCAGATCGCCCGCGACACGGTGATCGAAAATGCCCGCACCGGTGCGGGCCTTGACCGGATCACCGGCAACGCGGTGGCCAACGCCATCTGGGCCGGCGCAGGCGCCGACACCGTGCTGGGCGGCGGGGGCAACGACAGCCTGTGGGGCGAAGCCGGGAACGACAGCCTGATGGGTGGCTTCGGGAACGACGCGCTGTCGGGCGATGACGGCGACGACACGCTGGCGGGCGGTGCGGCCGATGATGCGCTTTGGGGCGGACTTGGAAACGACTCGATCCTGGGCGAATCCGGCGCCGACCGGATGTGGGGCGAAGCGGGGAACGATGTCCTGCGGGGCAGTTTCGGCAATGACGGGATCGTCGGCGGAGACGGTGACGACCAGCTGTTCGGAGAGGCCGACCAGGACACCCTTTATGGGGGGATCGGTTTCGACATGCTGAACGGCGGCGCCGGCCATGATCAACTGATGGGCGACGACGGCCGAGATACCCTGTGGGGCGGCTTGGGCGACGATGTCCTGATGGGCGGCGCCGAGGGCGACCTGCTGTCGGGTGGCGACGGCGCGGATCTGGCCTATGGCGGACTGGGGGCCGACACGCTCTGGGGCGGGTTGGGGGACGACTCGCTGCTCGGAGAAGCCGGAATCGACCGGATGTCGGGTGACGCAGGGAATGATACGTTGCGCGGCGGGCTGGGAAATGACTGGGTCAACGGCGGCGACGGGAACGACCTGCTCTTCGGCGAGGGCGATCATGACAACCTGACGGGCGGCGCGGGCGACGACACGCTGGACGGCGGCTATGGCAATGATCGGCTGGACGGGGGCATCGGCATGGACTGGATGCGGGGCGGTCTGGGCGCAGATAGTCTCTATGGCTCCGATGACGGGGACCAGCTGATCGGGGACGCGGGCGATGACCTGCTGGACGGAGGCAGCGGCGGCGACACGCTGAACGGCGGCTTCGGCCTTGACACCCTTCTGGGCGGCCTGGGCGATGACTGGGCGAATGGCGCGGGAGACAATGACGTGATCCGCGGCGAGGACGGGAACGACACGCTTTCCGGCGGCGATGGCGATGACTGGATCTTTGGCGGCATCGACAACGACCGGTTGTTCGGCAACAACGCCAACGACACCCTGCACGGCGATGCTGGTGCCGACTTCCTGTCTGGCGGGATGGGTGACGACCGGATCTACGGCGATGACGGTGCCGATACCCTGTCCGGCGACCCGGGCAATGACATGCTGTTCGGCGGCACCGGGAATGACCGGCTGATCGGGGGGGATGGGGACGATGTCTTTATCTTCGTCACCGGGGACGGCGCCGACACGGTTGTGGGTTTCGACGTGCTCTCAACCGCCGAGGTGATCGACCTTCAGGGCGTGGCCGGGATCAGCGACTGGGCGGACCTGACCGCAAACCACATGGTCCAGTCGGGAAGCGATACGCTGATCGACGCCGGCAATGGCGACAGCATCCGTCTGATCGGTGTCAGCCTCGCCGCGCTCAGTGCATCGGATTTTCTGTTTTAAAGCCGGTTTCGGCTGCCCCTTCCCCAGGGCGGCTTAACCCATCCGTAAGGCCGAGGCCGGAACATCCCGGGAACTTTCCCCGACGGATGACCTGCCATGGACCTGATCTCGGCCTCTCGCACAGGGGGCGCGCCCGCCGACACGCTGGTCGGTGTAACTGACCTGCAGGTCATCGCCTCGGGGAGCGCAACCTGGCTTGTCGCGCTGGGTCGGGTGCCCGCGACGCTGATGTCCTTTTCGGTCGGGGGCATGGGTCTGTCCTACGTCCACCAGACCGTCATTCCCGGCAGCCTTTCGCCCCTGCCGGCCGAGCTGTCGATGGTCCCGCTGGGCGGTGCGCCGCGGCTGATGGTGTCAGGCATGACCGGACCGGCCTACAGCTGGGGCTGGAACGAGGGGTTTTTTGACAGCGCCCAGCCGGTGACGGCCCTGCCGCAAGCACCGGGCCGTGTCGTGGGGCTGGAGCTTTCTGGCGGACGATACCTTTGGGGAAGCGAGATCGACCAGCCGGGCCTTGGAACCTGGCGCAGTGATACCTCGGGGCTGGTCAGGACCGCGGTCGTGGCGGATACGCCCACAAGCTACCTCGACGATGTGACGCAACTCTCTGTCACGCGGACGGCCAGTGGCAACTTCCTTCTTGCGGCCGGGGGAGACAATGGCCTGAGCGCGTTCCGCATCGACCCGGCGGGCGGCCTGGCGCTGACCGGAAGCGTCGGCGCGCTGGACGGGATCGGGATCGACCGGCCCCAGGCGCTGGTCGAGGCGGGGGAGACCGGCGCGGGCCGGTTCGTGCTGGCGGCGCAGGGCAGTTCCAGCCTGACCGTCGTGCGGATCCTGGCCGACGGCAAGCCGGTGGCGACAGACCATGTCATCGATAGTCTGGACACCCGCTTTGCCGACGTGACCGCACTGGCCAGTGTCACGACCGCTGGCCATACCCTTGTCGTGGCGGGCGGGTCCGATGGCGGGATCAGCCTGTTCGAGCTGCTGCCGAACGATCGCCTGCTGCATCTTCGGGTGCTGCTGGACAGCGGGGACACTTCGCTGGACGGCGTTTCGGCCTTGGCTGCGACGGTCATTGGCGACCGTTTGAACATTTTCGCGGGAAGCGGCCGGGAACAGGGCTTGAGCCGTCTGGAATTCGGGCTGACCGAGCTTGGCCCCGTCGTGCGGGGAACGCCCCGGGGGGATGCCCTGGCCGGAACGGCGCTGGACGATGTGCTTTGGGGGGGCGACGGGCCGGACCGGCTGTCGAGCGGTGCGGGCCATGACACCCTGATCGACGGGCCGGGCCGCGACACGCTGACGGGTGGCCTGGGTGCGGATGTCTTCATCATCACGCGCGACCTGGCCACCGACCTGATCACCGATTTCGATCCCTTGCATGACCGTATCGACCTGTCCTCCTTCCGCGGCATCTACACACCCGGGCAGGTGAAGATCACCGGGACGGCGACCGGTGCCGACATCCTGGTGCAAGGAGAACTCCTGTCGGTCCGGTCGACGACGGGCGGGCCGCTGGACCCGGCCCTCTTTACCGCCGCGATGCTGTTCGACCTGCCCCGCAGCGTGCAGCCGATCCTGACCGGACTGGTGATCGAAGGGAATGCCCTTGCCGAGGCGCTGACCGGATCCACGGCCGGCGACATCATCAGCGGCTACAACGGCAACGACACGCTGTCGGGCGGTCAGGGCACGGATACGTTGCGCGGCGGCCTGGGCAATGACCTTCTGACGGGCGATCAGGACAACGACAACCTGCTGGGCGGTCCGGGCCATGATCAACTTCAGGGCGGCGCGGGGCATGACGTGCTGTGGGGAAACGATGGCGACGATACCCTTTGGGGGGATGCCGATGCCCTTGCGGCGGCGGGCAACGACATGCTTTACGGCGGCGCCGGGAATGACCTCATGTTCGGTTTTGCGGGCGCCGACCGTCTGCTGGGCGGGACCGGCCACGACACGATGGGGGCCGGTGCGGGCAACGACCTGGTCCATGGCGAAGACGGCGACGATCTGCTCCTCGGCGAGGATGGCGACGACAGCATCACGGGCGGGACGGGCCAGGATACGCTGTGGGGCGGGCCCGGCAACGACACCCTTGGCGGTGACCTGGGCGATGACCTGATCCTGGGCGAGGATGGAGATGACCGGGTGTATGCGGGGGCGGGACGCGATATCGTTTCGGGACAGGCGGGCAATGACACGCTCTGGGGCGGCCTCGACGATGACGTGGTCGAGGGCGGGATCGGCCACGACCTGCTGCTGGGTGAGTTCGGCAACGACACGCTTTGGGGCGGCGCGGGGGCGGATCAGCTGCGGGGCGGTGCGGGCGACGATGTCCTGCGGGGTGAGGTCGGCAATGACCTGCTTGTCGGTGAAGACGGAGCCGACTGGTTGCTGGGGGACGGCGGCAACGACATCTTGCGGGGCGGTGCGGGGGCCGACATCTTTGTCTTTGCCCCCGGGTCGGGCATGGATGTGATTGCCGATTTCTCTGTCGTCACCCCGGACGAGATCATCGACCTGACGGCGTTCGTCGCCTTCTCAAGCCTTGCGGATCTGGCGCCCTGGATCTCGCACGTGGGCGCCGATACGGTGATCGCACTCGACCCCACGACCAGCCTGCGCCTTGCCGGACTGGCGCCCGAGGCGCTGGGTGCGGACGATTTCCTGTTCAATGCCTGATCGCAGGCCGGTCTGCCGGTCAGCTGGTCCAGAACTTGTACAGCATGTTCACCGCGACGGATGCCAGGAACAGGGCGAAGACCTTCCGCAGCGGGCCGGGCGCCAGCGAATGCGCCAGCCGCGCGCCCCAGGGCGCGGTGATCAGCGTCATCAGGCTGACGATGGCGAAGGCGGGCAGGTTCACCGCCCCGACCGTCATCGGCGGCGCCCCCGAGACATCGACCAAAAGGAAACCGATCACCGAAGGAAGCGCGATCGTCAGGCCGAAACCGGCGGCCGTTGCCACTGCCCGATGGATGGACAGCCCGCAAAGCGTCATGACCGGGACGCCGAAGCTGCCCCCGCCGATCCCCATCAGGACGGAAAGGAACCCGACAAGCGGCGACAGGATCATGCGACCCAGGCCGCCCGGCATGCCTTCGGCGATCCGCCAATGGCTGCGCCCCAATCCAAGGTATCCGGCCACCAGCAGCGCCAGCCCGCCGAAGATCGCCTGCAATGTCGGCGTGCGCAACTGCGCCACCACCAGCGTCCCCAGCACGGCGCCCACCGCGATGCCCGGTGCCCAGGTCCGCAGGATGTGCCACTCGACCGCACCCTTGCGGTTATGAGCCATGAGCGAACGGGGCGATGTGGTGACGATCGTGGCGAGCGAGGTCGCAAGGCAGACCTGCATGATTTCGGGCCCGCCATAACCCAGATGCTGGAACAGGTAGAAGAACGCCGGCACCAGGACGATGCCGCCCCCGACCCCGAGAAGCCCCGCCAGAATGCCCGCAACGCCGCCGACCGCTGCAAGGATCACTCCAATTCCGATCAGTTGCGCCGGATCCGCCACGCCACCTTCTCCCCATCCTGTCGCCCTCGCCGACCGGCCATATCCTGCCCGCCTCTGCATGGCCAGACCTTCGTCCCGGGGATCAGCAACCGGTCCGATGCGGGCCGAACCCTCAGGTGTCGCGCAGCATCGGATCAGCGCAGTCTCCCGCCGAAATCTGGAGGCGCCGCCCTGGCTTGGCGCCGGAAGCCGCGAACAGGCCTGGAAACGCCCCTTTCCTTTGCAAGACAAGGGGCCGCGTCCTTTCGGGGGGCCGTCCGGCACAGGCGCGTCTGCACCGGTAAACGTCCGAGGGCCGCGTTCGAACGGTCACGCCACGCGATGAACCTCGGCCAGGGCGGTGTCCAGGACTTCCAGCCCCGCACCGGAACCGCTGGCGTTCTGCGACAGGTAGCGGCGCCAGATCCGTGCGCCGGGACGGCCGTGGAACAGGCCCAGCATGTGGCGGCTGACCTGGTGAAGCCGCCCGCCGCCCGCAAGATGCGCCAGGATATAGGGCCGCATCGCATCCAGGATCTCGTCCGGCTTGGGTTCGGCGGACGCGCCATGGAACAGCCGGTCTACCGGCCCCAGGATCGAGAGCGGCTCGTGATAGGCGGCGCGGCCGATCATCACCCCATCCATCCCCTGCCCGATCAGGTCTTGCGCCTGCCCGATCGAGGTGATGCCGCCGTTCAGCGTCAGGTGCAGGGCGGGAAATTCGTGCTTCATGGCGAAGACCAGAGCGTAGTCCAAGGGCGGGATCTCACGGTTTTCCTTCGGCGACAGACCCTGCAGCCAGGCTTTTCGGGCGTGGACGATCACCCGGCGCACCCCCGTGTCGCGCAGACGCGACAGAAAGGCCGGCAGCACCTCGGCCGGGTCCTGATCATCGACGCCAATGCGGATCTTCGCGGTCACTTCGACGGGGCTGGCTGCGATCATTGCGTCCAGGCAACGCACCACCAGATCCGGGTCTTTCATCAGGACCGCCCCGAAACAGCCTGATTGCACCCGATCCGACGGGCAGCCCAGGTTCAGGTTGATCTCGTCATAACCATGCGGTGCGGCCAGGCGCACAGCTTCCGCCAACTGTTCCGGGTCGGACCCGCCCAGTTGCAGCGCCACGGGGCTTTCCGTGGCGTGATGCGCCAGAAGCCGGTCCCGCGGACCGTAGACGACGGCCGGCGCGGTGATCATTTCGGTGTAAAGCAAGGCGTGGCGGCTGATCTGTCGATGGAAGAAGCGGCAGTGCCGGTCCGTCCAGTCGATCATGGGCGCCACGGCGACCCGCGCGGCCCGAGGTGCATCTGACACCCTTTGCTTCATGAGACTTTCCGCTTGGGTCATCTGCGCGCTTCTCGCGTGGTTGGCTTGATTTTTTCGCTGTTACCGGGACAGGACTTGCCAGGTTCTGCCAAATCCGACGCCCCGTTTAGCAAGTCCAGCGTGCCTTTTCCATCAGCGCGGTCCAGATCCCCGATCGAACGACCCCCTATCCGTAGGGCCCCCGCCGTTCACAGACATTCCTGTCCGCCCCAGTGCTGGTTCAGGTCCAGTCCGTGCTGCCGACCACGTCGCGGGCGGCCCCGCGTTTCCCGGATTTTGCCCATTGCGGCACACTGCAGTTTCGCCTATCAACGCGCGCAGTGCACCCGTAGCTCAGCTGGATAGAGTGCTGCCCTCCGAAGGCAGAGGTCACAGGTTCGAATCCTGTCGGGTGCGCCATAATCCTGATAAGTTGGAAACCTTCGGCGCTGGCACGTCGGGCGCGCTCATGCGCCCTTGCAGATGGAGTGCGTCATGGAAGCCGCCATCAAGGATCTGTTCGACCGATACGAAAAGGCGATGGCACGGGCTTTGGCCGGCCGGCCCGACATGGACGCGCTGATGGCGCTTTACGCCTCGGACGTGATTGCGGCCTCATCTGCCGGGCTTCGATCAGGGAAGACGGACGACCAGTTCAGACAGGCGCTGGTTGACGGGCACGCGCGCTATCGTGGCCTCGGCACACGGGAAATGCGGATCCGCGCGCTGCGGATCGTCCCCATCGATTCCTGCCACTTCCTGGTTCCTGTCCACTGGACCGCGACCTACGAAAGAAAGGACGTGCCCAGGACGGTACTGGATTTTACGGTGCATTATCTGGTCCAGGTCCGTGACGGTCAGGCAAAGGTCTTTGGCTGGATCGCGGGAGATGAGGACGCCGTGCTGAAGCAGCACGGGATCCTGTAACGGCACCTCTTCTTTGATTTTCGCAATTCCTGAAGACGGAAAGAGCTGCGCGAGTTCCCCTGCCGTTCAGCCGAACAGGTCGTGGCAAAGCTCCAGTGCGCTGACCAGAGCGTCGACTTCCTGCGTGGTGTTGTACAGTCCGAAGCTTGCCCGGCAGGTGGCCGAGACGCCCAGATGCTGCATCAGGGGCATGGCGCAGTGGGTGCCGGCACGGACGGCGATGCCGCGCTTGTCCAGAACCGTCGAAAGGTCATGCGCATGGGCGTTCGCCAGGGTGAAGGAAAAGATCGCCCCCTTGCCCGGCGCATCGCCCTGCACGTTCAACCAGTTCAGCGCCTCAAGGCGGGTGCGGGCATAGTCGCGCAAGGCGGCCTCATGCGCGGCGACGTTCTCCATGCCCAACTGCATCAGGTAATCCAGCGCCACGCCCAGCCCGATCTGCGGCACAATCCCGGGGGTTCCAGCCTCGAATTTCATGGGCGGGTCGGCATAGGTGACAGCATCGCGGCTGACTTCACGGATCATGTCGCCGCCCCCCAGGAAGGGGCGCATCTCGTCCATCCTCTCGCGCCGAATGAAGATCGCGCCGGAACCGCTTGGACCATATAGCTTATGTCCGGTGATGGCATAGAAATCGCAGCCCATGTCCGCCAGGTTCACCGGCCCATGAACCGCAGCCTGGCTGCCATCGACCAGCACCGGCACGCCGCGTTCGCGGGCGGCGCGGCAGATCGTCGTGACATCGACCCGGGTGCCCAGGACGTTCGACATCTGGGTGATCGCAACCAGACGGGTGCGCGGCCCGATCGCGTCGATGACCTTTTGCGGATCCAGACTGCCATCGGCCTCGGGCTCCACCCATTTCAGCACGACGCCCTGCCCTTCGCGCAGGAAATGCCACGGCACGATGTTGGCGTGGTGCTCCAGCAGGCTGAGAACGATTTCGTCCCCGGCCTGCAGGCGCGGCGCGGCCCAAGCATAGGAAACGAGGTTGATGCCCTGCGTCGTGCCCGTGGTGAACACGATCTCCTCGGGGTCGGGCGCACCCAGAAAGCGTGCGACAGTGGCCCGAACGGCTTCATACCGGTCTGTCGCAAGGTTGGAAAGGTAGTGCAAGCCCCTGTGGACGTTGGCATATTCCTGCGAATAGGCTTGTGTGATCGCGTCGATCACAACCTGCGGCTTCTGCGCCGAGGCGCCGTTGTCCAGATAGACCAGCGGCTTGCCGTTCACCTCGCGCCCGAGGATCGGGAAATCCTTGCGGACCGTGTCGACGTCATACATGGCTCAGGCCCCTGACTGTGGGACGGGCACCCACCCGAGAAAAGCGAAGAACACTGCCGCAAGCGTTGCCGCCAGCACAAGCGAAACGAGAACCCCCATGAACACCGCCGCAAGGCTGCGAAAGCCGTTCGCTTCGGCGGTGAAGGTGGTCAGCAGCAGGAAGAACAGCCCGAAGCCCGCGAAGCCGATCAGCGTGGCCACGGGCGGCACGATCAGGGTGGCCAGGATCTGGATGACCTGGACGACCAGCAGGACGAATTCCATCCATGCGACCAGCAGCAGCGTCTGATCGAACCGCGCCCCGCCTCCGAACCGTCGGCCCAGGGCGGCCATAACCCAGGCGACCGCGGACAGGAAACCCGCCTGGATCGACCCGGCCAGAAGCGGCTGGCTCTGCAAGCGCAGAAGCGGCGCCTGATCCAGGATCTCGCGCGGAACAGGGAAGATCAGCTGCATGGCAAGTCCCAGGATCATGCCCAGAACCATGACCAGTGCAAAAACGATCCAGACGGTGCCAAGCGGCAGGTCCAGGGCCAGAAGGCGGCGCGCAGCCGCTCGAGGCTCGGTCAGGGTCTGGCGAAGCAGCGCCGCGATCATGGCCGCGCCTCCGCCCCTTGTCCGGCGACCCACAGGCCGTTCAGCCAGATCCAGAGAAACAGCACGAAGATCACTCCGCCCAGGATCGTCACCCCCGCCCCCGGTCCGGCCAGTCCGGCCAGAAGCCCGTGCAGCAGCATCAGCGGCGCCACGGCCATCAGCGCCCAGAACAGCGCCATCCGCGCGCCGAATGCGGTGCCCTGTCCTCCGAAAGCGCGCGCCACGGCGTGCGAGACAAGGGCGACAGCATAGGCGGCCAGCGGCAGAAGGAAGACCGAGGCCAGAAGCGCCCCGGTCAGCCGCGCATCCAAGGGCGCGGACGGGTCCAGATGCGCCTGACGCGCGGCGCGTGGCCATTGCGAAACGAAGATCACCGCCGCGGCCCCCATCAGGATGGCCAGCGCACGGTCTTCGCGGGGGCCCGCACCGATCAGCCGCGCCATGACCCGGCGCGGACGGCGGTAGGTGGCGACGATGTCGTCCACAACGCTCATTCCGCGGCCCCAAGCCCCAGCCAGTCTTCCAGCCGCGCCACGATCTGGTCGGCAAGGTCCGGATCCTCGATCTCGGCGATGGCGTCGGCAAGGAAGGACAGCACCAGAAGCGCCGTCGCCCGATCCTTCTCGACCCCGCGGGAACGCAGGTAGAACAGCGCCGTTTCATCGATCGCGCCGGTGGTCGAGCCGTGCGAGCACTTCACGTCGTCGGCATAGATCTCAAGCTCGGGCTTGGCCAGGAACTGGCTGTCTTCGTCCAGAAGCAGAGACTGGCTGATCTGGTAGCCGTCGGTTTTCTGCGCGCCGGGCTTTACCAGGATCTTTCCCTGGAACACACCGGTCGCGCCGTTCCGAAGCACCTTCTTGAAGACCTGCCGGCTTTCACAGCCGACCGCGCCGTGCGTGATGAAGACCGTGTCGTCATGCAGCACCGGAACCGCAGCGCCGTTCCCCAGCGCCACGCCCGCGACATGGGCGACCGCATGGTCGCCGCGAATGTCAAGGATCGCCTCGTTCCGCGTCAGGCGGCCGTTTTCGCCGAAAGTGAAGGACTTGAAGCTGGCTCCCGCACCGATCCGCGCAAAGATGTGCGTGACCGTGCGTCGGTCCGCGTCCCGGCCCTGGGCCCGGACGTGATGGAAGCGCGCACCGGGGGCAAGGTCGACTTCGATCAGGATATTGCTTCGCGCGCCCGCCCGGCCCGATTCAATCAACGTCAGGTCGGCACCCTCTCCAACGCGAATGCAGTGGTGGAGGTATGTGTCGGAACCCATTGATCCAATGCTGTAATCCACATGGATCGCATGGCTGCCCGAACCTGCGCGCACAAGCAGCCCTTCGGTCGCCAGCACCGTATTCAAGGCCGCCAAGGGCCGTTTCACGGGCGACTGGCCCTCGCCCTCAAGCACGCCGAAAAGCGCGCCCGCCCAATGAATGTCCTGGGTATCCGCCGCGCTCAGCAGCGCCAGGTCTAGACCTTCGGGACTTTGGGGAAGCGGGGCTGCCACGCCGCCGTCAAAGCGGATCTGCAACGCGCCGGATACGGAAAGCGGGGCTTCGGGCATCGGGTTTTCCGCCGTGACCGCCGCCGGGGCGTTCAACTCGGCCGGATCGGTGTAGCGCCAGTATTCGTCTCTCCGCCCCGGCAAACCCATCGCCACAAGCCGTCCGTGCGCCGCCGCCCGCGCCGCGGACGTGAAGCCACCTGCAGGCGCCCGGGCCAGCCGGATGTCCAGGGGCGCCAGAACCTTGGCCTCGGTTGCCATCACTTCACCTCCGCCAGCAGGTCGGCATAGCCGTTCTGTTCGACTTCCAGCGCCAGCTCCGGGCCACCGGTCTTGATGATCCGGCCGTCCGCCATGATGTGCACCACATCGGGACGGATATGGTCCAGCAACCGCTGGTAGTGCGTGATGACCAGGAACGCCCGATCCGGGGAACGCAGCGCGTTGACGCCATCGGCGACCAGCTTCATCGCATCGACGTCAAGGCCCGAGTCCGTCTCGTCGAGGATGCACATCTTCGGTTCCAGAACCGCCATCTGCAGGATTTCAT
Source organism: Rhodobacteraceae bacterium QY30 (assembly GCA_002356635.1). Classification (GTDB taxonomy): domain Bacteria; phylum Pseudomonadota; class Alphaproteobacteria; order Rhodobacterales; family Rhodobacteraceae; genus QY30. The sequence continues at coordinate 1,728,196 of CP023454.1, read as the reverse complement.
TGCGCTTCTTTTCGCCGCCCGAAAAGCCGACGTTGACGGGGCGCTTCAGCATCTCGGCATCGATCTTCAGCGATTTCGCCTTTTCGCGGACCAGCTTCAGGAAGTCACCGGCCGAGACTTCGTCTTCGCCGCGGGCTTTGCGCTGCGCGTTCAGCGCGGTCCGCAGGAAGGTCATGTTGCCGACGCCGGGAATTTCCACAGGATACTGAAATGCCAGAAACAGGCCTTCCGAGGCGCGTTCCTCGGGCTCCTGCGACAGCAGGTCGACGCCATCCAGTTCGGCTGTTCCTTCCGTCACCTCATAGCCGTCGCGGCCCGACAGCACATAAGACAAAGTAGATTTACCCGACCCATTCGGCCCCATGATCGCGTGGACCTTGCCGGTTTCCACGGTCAGGTCCAGGCCCTTGAGGATCGGTTTGTCCTCGGCTTCAAGCTTGACGTGCAGGTTCTGGATCTTGAGCATCTTGGTCCTCATCTGGAATGGCAAAAGGCGGCCGTCGGACGCAGGGTCCGGGCCGCGGTGGGATGGGTGGTCAGGATCGCCCCGCTTAGCCGGCGGTGGCGGTATTCATCAGGATGGCGCGGCCGCTCGCCGCCATTTCGCTGGCATACTCGGGCGAGAACAGCGCCCCCCAGAGTCCGGGCTGCGCCAGTGCGACCAGCCCCTCGCCGTAGAACATGGCCGCAAGACCCATGACCACAAGCGCCAGCCGACCTTGCACGTTCAGGCGCAGTACAGCGGTCAGGATCGCGGCCGTCAGCAGCGTTGCCAGGACCATGCCGCGCATCTCGAGATCGTAGAACGACTTGGGCAGCCCCTGGACCTGCGACAGATGGAAATAGGCCATCTTGCCCAGCACCACCGATCCCGCACCGGCGGCCAGCGCCACCATCTTCATGATCCGGCCCGAAAACCCGGCCTTCGGCCGCTTGGCGACGCGCGCGGCCCGGCGATTGTAGGCGGTTTGCGTCTGATAGCCGACAAGATCCTCGTGCTCGAACTGGCGACCGGCCGCAATACGTCCGATCCGTTCCGCAAACACCGCTTGCTGATCCAGCATCGCCATCGCGTGACCCCCACTCATCACTCCGCCGCTTGGTAAATGGCGATGATTCCGGGCTGAAGTAAGGAGGCAATGGGACGCCTGCGGACCCTGCTGCGGCATTTCCGTGCCCGAATGCGGCCGGAACGCGGCATCCGGCGCGCGCATCGGAACGGCGGTCTCGCCGTCCCGGGATCGCCCGCGATGGGCTGGCGCAGACGCCGGACCAGGCCGGGGGGAATGCATTCTGGCGCAGGTCCTGTGTCATCCGAGCGTGACCGCCGTTCCCGAGGCCGTGACCATCAGCATGTTGTTGATCACCTCGTAATCCAGATCGACGCCCACGATGGCTGTCGCGCCGATCTTGACCGCCTCGGCCTCCATCTCCGCCAGCGCGGTGCGCCGGGCGCGGCCCAGTTCCTGTTCATAGGCCGCCGAACGTCCGCCAACGATGTCCCGGACGCTGGCGAAAAGATCGCGGAAGATGTTGGCGCCCAGGATCGCCTCACCCGTCACGATGCCGTGGTAGCGGGTGATGGCGCGGCCCTCGATGTTGGGTGTGGTGGAGACGATCATGGATGTCTCCCGTGCAGCACCATCGCCTCGACGATACGGCGGACGAACTCCGTCATGGCCGCCGGGCCGGAGGCGCGGTCCTTCACATGGATGGTCAGGTCCGGGCGGATCTGGGCAATCACGCTGACCAGATCGCCGCGAATGGTGTCGTCAAGGCTGCCGCCCATGACGACGCATTCGATACCGGGTTCCGCTTCCAGCTGGCGCACCACTTCGCCGTGGTCATGCGCACCCAGCCAGCGGATCGGCATGTCCTCAAGCTCACGCGCGATGCTGCCGACCACGCCCGGCAACTTCCCAACCAGAAGAACAACCGGTTTCATTACCCGACACTCCCCTCCAGACTGATGGCGACCAGACTTTGCGCTTCCATCGCGAATTCCATGGGCAGCGCCTGCAAGACCTCGCGGCAGAAGCCGTTCACCACCAGCGCCACCGCCGCCTCTTCGTCGATCCCGCGCGACCGGCAGTAGAACAGCTGATCGTCATCGACCTTCGAGGTCGTCGCCTCGTGTTCCACACGGCTCGAGTTGTTCTTGACCTCGATGTAGGGAACCGTATGCGCGCCGCACTTGTCGCCGATCAGCAGGCTGTCGCACTGGGTGTAGTTGCGGCTGTTCGCGGCCTTTGGGTGCATCGACACCAGCCCCCGGTAGGTGTTCTGCGCCTTTCCGGCAGAAATCCCTTTCGAAACAATGCGCGACCGGCTGTTCTTGCCAAGATGGATCATCTTGGTCCCGGTGTCGGCCTGCTGCATGTTGTTGGCGATGGCGATGGAATAGAACTCGCCCTGGCTTTCCTCGCCGCGCAGGATGCAGGACGGATATTTCCAGGTGATGGCCGATCCGGTTTCCACCTGCGTCCACATCACCTTGGACCGCGGCCCGCGGCAATCGGCGCGCTTGGTGACAAAGTTGTAGATGCCGCCGCGGCCCTCCTCGTCGCCCGGATACCAGTTCTGGACGGTGGAATATTTCACCTCGGCATCGTCCAGGATGACGATTTCCACCACCGCCGCATGAAGCTGGGCAATGTCGCGTTTGGGCGCGGTGCAGCCTTCAAGGTAGCTCACATAGCTGCCCTTGTCGGCGATGATCAGCGTCCGTTCGAACTGGCCGGTATTTTCGGCGTTGATGCGGAAATAGGTCGACAGCTCCATCGGACAGCGCACGCCTTCGGGGATGTAGACGAAGGACCCGTCGGAAAACACCGCCGAATTCAGCGTGGCGAAGTAGTTGTCCGACTGCGGCACGACCGAGCCCAGGTATTTCTTCACCAGTTCCGGGTGTTCGCGGATTGCTTCCGAGATCGAGCAGAAAATCACGCCCACCTTGGCCAGTTCCGCCTTGAAGGTGGTGCCGACCGAGACGCTGTCAAAGACGGCGTCCACGGCAACCTTGCGGCCCTCGATCGGGGTCGCCTCGGCGCCGTCGACGCCTGCCAGGATCATCTGTTCCTTCAGCGGGATGCCCAGCTTTTCATAGGTGGCCAGCAGCTTGGGATCGACCTCGTCCAGCGACTTCGGCTTTTCCGTCATGCTTTTGGGTTTGGCGTAGTAATACTGGTCCTGATAGTCGATTTCCGGGTAGTGGAGCATCGCCCATCTGGGCTCTTCCATCTGCTGCCAGCGGCGGAAGGCGGCCAGACGCCAGTCGGTCATCCACTGCGGCTCGCCGTTCTTTCCGGAAATCAGCCGGACGATATCCTCGTTCACGCCCTTGGGGGCATACTCGGTTTCGATCTCGGTTTCCCAGCCGTATTTGTAGGCGCCCATGTTCTGGACGGTTTCCACGGTTTCCCGGTCCACGCCTTCGCGGACTTCCAGCTCGGCCGGTTTCTGATCCCTGTCCAATGCCATCACACTGTTTCCTTTTCCATCCTGTGAAGGCCGCCCTCAGGCCGCCCGCGCCGCGTGTTTGCGGTAGTGTGCCGTCCAGGCCTGTGCAAAACGGTCCAGATCGGCCGCCGTCGTCGAAAGCCCAAGCGACACCCGGATCGCCGATCCGGCCGCGTTGTCGTCAAAACCCATCGCGCGCAGCACCCGGCTGGCACGCACCTTCCCCGAGGAACAGGCCGATCCGGCGGAAACCGCGATCCCGGCCAGATCCATCTGCATCACCTGCGTTTCACCCTTCCAGCCCGGAGTTACCAGGCAGGTGGTGTTGGGCAGGCGCTTTGTGTCCTTGCCCGCGATGGCAAGGGTCGGCACGTCGTTCAGAAGCCGCGCCTCCAGATCGTCGCGCAGCGCCTCGACCTCGGCCCAGCGGCCCGCCGCAAGATCCCGCGCCGCCGCTTCGGCCGCCGCGCCGAAGCCCGCAATGCCGATCACGTTCTCGGTCCCGGCACGGCGGCCCATCTCTTGCCCGCCGCCCGGGATCTGCGCCGCAAGGTCGGTGCCGCGCGGAAACACCACGGCGCCAACGCCCTTCGGCCCGCCCAGCTTGTGCCCCGACACCAGCCCCATGCCAATGCCCAGCCAGTTGAACGCAAAGGGCAACTTGCCGAAGCCCTGCGTCAGGTCGCTTGCGGCCAGTCCGGCCGGCAGGTCCTGCACCACGCCCGTTTCGCTGTTCGCGATCTGAAGCGCCGCGCGCGCCGGATCTTCGGGGCGGACCCGTCCCGCCGCGTCCACCGCCAGATCAGAGGTGACATGGGCCCGCACAGCATCATGTTCAATATCGGCTCCGTGAAGGCCCCGCCCCGCCAGCGCCAGCGCGGCGGCTTCGGTCGCGCCCGAGACGAAAACCAGATCGGCCCCTTCCGCGCCCAGGGCCGCCATCACCTGCGCCCGCGCCCGCTCGACCAGCGCCTTGGCCGCCCGCCCTTCGGCATGGACGCTCGAGGGGTTGCCCGCCACCTCCATCGCGGCCAGCATCGCCGCCCGCGCCTCGGGGGCAAGCGGGGTGGTGGCGTTGTGGTCAAGGTAGATGCGCGGGTTCATGTGCGGGTCAGGATCCTTTCGGCCGGCTCATCGTCGTCCACGACATGCAGAAGGGCGGGAACCGCGGGACAGGGCTGCAATTCGTTCTGGATCACGTCCGACAGCCGGGTCTGGTGCAGGAACACATAGACATGCGCCGAAAGCCCTTCCCACAGCCGGTTGGTCAGGCTTTGCGCCCGGCTGCCCGAAACTCCGCCCGAGGCCCCGGCCCCGGTGTGCAGCGCGCTTACGGTTTCATCGACCGCGCCCAGGATCTCGCTTACGCGGATCGAATCCGGGCTGCGGGCCAGGCGGTAGCCACCCCCCGGTCCTCGCGCGCTTTCCACCAGGCCGGCGCGGCGCAGCTTGACGAAAAGCTGCTCCAGATAGGGCAGCGAGATGTCCTGCCGTTTCGAGATCGCGGCGAGCGAGGTCAATTGGTCTTCGCGCGCCGTGGCCAGGTCAGCCAGCGCCACCATCGCATAACGGCCTTTGGTTGAAAGTTTCATCGGCAACCCACAGGAAAAGACCCAGCAAAGACATTGACGCGGAGCATCCCGCCGCTTAACTCAACCGCGACCGGAGTGCTCACGCGCTCATTTAGAAACGTTCTAGGGTAGTCGAGGAATTTAGTCAAGTTTGGCTTCCCTGCCAGGTTGCGATTTCCCACGCCCGCAGTGAAAGAAGACAGGCAAGCGATGCCCGAAGTCATTTTCCCTGGCCCCGATGGCCGCCTGGAAGGCCGCTACCATCCGCAACGCAGCCCCGATGCGCCCATCGCCATCGTGCTGCATCCCCATCCGCAGTATGGCGGAACGATGAACAACCGGGTCGTCCACCGGCTGCATTACGCGTTCCACGACATGGGCTTTACCGTCCTGCGCTTCAACTTCCGGGGCGTCGGCCGCAGCCAGGGCGAATACGACCAGGGGATCGGCGAACTCAGCGATGCGGCCTCGGCGCTGGATTACCTGCAGACGCTGAACCCGAATTCCAAGCACTGCTGGGTTGCCGGGTTTTCCTTCGGCGCCTGGATCGGGATGCAACTGCTGATGCGCCGGCCCGAGATCACCGGTTTCGTCTCGGTCGCGCCGCCCGCCAACATCTACGATTTCTCGTTCCTGGCCCCCTGCCCGGCCTCCGGCCTGATCATCAACGGCGCCGCCGACCGCGTTGCGCCGCCGAAGGATACGCAGACGCTGGTCAACAAGCTGCGGGAACAGAAAGGCATCACGATCACCCATCAGGTGGTCGAAGGCGCGGGGCATTTCTTCGAAAATGACGAAGAACACATGAACCCGATGATCGACACGGTGCAGGATTACGTTCGCCGCCGCCTGGGCGAAGGAACCCGCTGATGGGCGTCGTCGAGGATCTGGCCGACGATCTGGCGCGCGACACGCTGGCCGCCATGGCCGAACTGAAGGACGACCGCTACTTCTATGACGTCGCCAAGGTTCTGGGCGCCTCGTCCCCGACCCTTCAGGAAGCCTTCCTTACGAACATGCGCATCCGGCTGGCCGCCGAACGCGGCAAGGCCTTCGTGGCGGCGACGCTGAAGGCACGGCGCGAAGGCGGCACAGGCCCCGAGGCGCCCCGCGATGCGGCGACGGGCGGGCATTGACCCCGCTCCTGGCCCCCGATACCTCCCGGCTGGACCGGCAGTTCGCCTTCCTGGCCGAGGCCGACAAGCTGAAATCCGTGCTGCGTGCCAGCCCGCTTTGCGATTCCTCGCGGCGGGAAAATTCCGCCGAGCACAGCTGGCACCTGGCACTTTATGCCCTGACGCTGGCCGATCAGGCCGGTCCGGGCGTCAGCATCGACCGGGTGATCCGGATGTTGCTGCTTCATGACCTGGTCGAGATCGACGTTGGCGACGTGCCGATCCATTCCGGCAACGGCCTGGCGCACGGCAGCGACGCCACCCGCGCCGCCGAGGCGCGCGCCGCCGATCGGATCTTCGGCCTCTTGCCCGCCGATCAGGCGCAGGCGTTTCGGGCGCTCTGGGATGAATTCGAGGCGGCGGAAACCCCCGATGCGGTCTTCGCGAAATCGCTGGACCGGGTGCAGCCGGTGATGGCGAACGTCCATTCGGGTGGCGGCACCTGGAAGACCTACAGCGTCACCTGGGACCAGTTGCAGGCACGCGTCGGCAGCAAGATCGAGCGTGGGGCGCCGGGCATCTGGTCCTGGGTCAGGGAACGTGCGCGGGCGTTTTTCCCGGCCTGAAGTCCTGCGGCGCCGGGGCCACCGGAAAGCCAATTCCCGACAATTCGGTATACCACCGCATACCATCTTCCCCGGCACGGGTTTTTCGGCTATGGACCGTGCCAGTCGAATCCCAAACACCAAGAGGGCCCCATGTCGAAGATCAAGGTAGCAAACCCCGTCGTCGAGCTTGACGGCGACGAGATGACCCGGATCATCTGGGACTTCATCAAGCAGAAGCTGATCCTGCCCTACCTGGACATCGACCTGAAATACTACGACCTGGGAATCGAGGAGCGCGACCGCACCAACGACCAGATCACCATCGACGCGGCCGAAGCGATCAAGCAATACGGCGTCGGCGTGAAATGCGCCACCATCACCCCGGACGAAGCCCGGGTCGAGGAATTCGGCCTGAAGCAGATGTGGAAATCGCCCAACGGCACCATCCGCAATATCCTGGGCGGCGTGATCTTCCGCCAGCCGATCATCTGCAAGAACGTCCCGCGCCTGGTGCCGGGCTGGACAAAGCCCATTGTCGTCGGCCGCCATGCCTTTGGCGACCAGTATCGTGCCACCGATTTCCGCTTCCCCGGCGCCGGGAAACTGTCGATGAAATTCGTGGGCGAAGACGGCACCGTGATCGAAAAGGACGTCTATTCGGCGCCTTCGGCCGGCGTCTACATGGGCATGTACAACCTGGATGACTCGATCATCGACTTCGCCCGCGCCTCGCTGAATTACGGCCTGAGCCTGGGCTGGCCGGTGTATCTGTCCACCAAGAACACCATCCTCAAGGCCTATGACGGTCGCTTCAAGGACCTGTTCCAGAAGATCTACGACGAAGAGTTCGCCGACAAGTTCAAGGCGGCCGGTATCACTTATGAACACCGCCTGATCGACGACATGGTCGCCTCGGCGATGAAATGGTCGGGCGGCTATGTCTGGGCCTGCAAGAACTACGACGGCGATGTGCAGTCCGACACCGTGGCGCAGGGCTTCGGTTCGCTGGGCCTGATGACCTCGGTCCTGATGACGCCCGATGGAAAGACGGTCGAGGCCGAGGCCGCGCATGGCACCGTGACGCGCCACTATCGCCAGCACCAGCAGGGCAAGGAAACCTCGACGAACTCGGTCGCGTCGATCTACGCCTGGACCGGCGGCCTGAAGCACCGCGCCAAACTGGACGACAACGCGCAGCTGGCACGCTTTGCCGAAACGCTGGAAAAGGTCACCGTTCAGACGGTTGAAGACGGCTGGATGACCAAGGACCTGGCGCTGCTGGTAGGACCGGATCAGAAATGGCTGACCACGATGGGATATCTGGAAAAGGTCGACGAATACCTGAACAAGGCGCTTAAGGGCTGACGTTCGGAAATTTCGGAAAGGGCCGGTGCAGCGATGCGCCGGCCCTTTTGCTTTTGGATCAGGTGCGCAATTCGCCTTCCAGGTGATAGCGCACGCCTTCGGGCGCGTAGGTGATCCGCGCCGCGCCACCGAAATCGGAAGGCACCATCTGGTCCAGCAAGGCTGAGCCGAAGCCGCGCCGTTCCGGCACCGCGACCACCGGTCCACCCTCCTCGACCCAGTCCAGCGTCAGGTGCGGCACCACATCGTCGGACACCGTCCAGGAAATCGTCACCCGCCCCAGTCTTGTGGACAATGCCCCGTATTTGACCGCATTCGTCCCCAGTTCATTGATGGCAAGGGACAGAGACAGGGTCTGACGATCGGTCAGTTCGAACGACGGCCCCCGAAGTACAAGCTGCGTCATGTCGCGCAGATGCGGCGTCAGCACGCTCCGCAGCACCTCCTCGATCCGGGCCGCGGCCATCTCGGTTCCGGCCATCAGCAGGCTTTGCGCCTGCGACAGCGCCATGATCCGCTCGGATGCCGCTTTCCACGCCGCATCGATCGAAGCCGCCCCGCGCAGCGACTGCCGGACAATCACCGACACGATGGACAGGGTGTTCTTGATCCGGTGCGCCAGTTCCGCATTCCGCACGGCCAGCGCCTGTTCCGCCACGATCTTGCCGGTGGTTTCGATCACCGTGTCCATGACCCCGCAGATCTTGCCGGTTTCGTCGCGGATGGGGCTGTAGCAGAAGGTGAACCAGCACTGCTCGGGGTAGCCATAACGGTTTATGGTCAGGGCGAAATCCTCGATATAGGTGGCTTCCCCCGCAAAGGCCCGATCCGAAAATACGCGAATGTCGTCCCAGGCTTCGGCCCAGACCTCGTTCCAGGGCCGGCCCTGGGCGTTCGGCTTGTTCCCAAGAAGCAGGCGGAAGGCGTCATTGTGCAGGGTGGTCAGTTCCGGACCCCAGAAGATTGCCTTGGGGAAATGCGACTCCGTCATCAAGCTGGAAACAATCCGAAGCGCGGCCGGCCAGCCTTCCATCGGGCCAAGGGGCGTCTTGCTCCAGTCCTGCGCCAGCAGGCTGTAAACTTCACCCGAAGAAGGGATTTGGCCCGCGGGCACCTTTTGGGGGAGGTTCATCTACTTTCCTGACTGCGGCGCCGACGCGATGTCGGCACCGTCATCTTCGCACCTTGCGCCCTTATTCCCTTGCATGCAAGGCCGCGCCGCAATCGGCGGCCCATTCCTTTCGCGCCGACTGTCGAACTTCGCGCGCATCCGCTCTGGTCTTGGCGGCACTTTTCCTCTATGCGCTGGCGCGAAAACCCCAAAGGCAGATCACACATGGACCTTCGCAACATTGCGATCATCGCGCACGTCGACCACGGCAAGACCACGCTTGTCGACGAGCTTCTGAAGCAGTCCGGCGCGTTTCGCGAAAACCAGCAGGTCTCGGAACGCGCGATGGACAGCAACGACATCGAACGTGAACGCGGCATCACCATCCTGGCGAAATGCACGAGCGTCGAATGGAAAGGCACCCGGATCAATATCGTCGACACGCCGGGTCACGCAGATTTCGGCGGCGAGGTCGAGCGGATCCTGAACATGGTGGACGGTGTCTGCCTGCTGGTCGATGCCGCCGAAGGGCCGATGCCACAAACGAAATTCGTCACGTCGAAGGCGCTGGCGCTGGGTCTGCGGCCGATCGTCGTCCTGAACAAGGTCGACAAGCCCGACGCCGAACCCGAGCGCGCCCTGAACGAAGTCTTCGACCTGTTCGCGAACCTTGGCGCCAGCGATGAACAGTTGGATTTCCCGCATGTCTATGCCTCGGGCCGGTCGGGCTGGGCCGACCTGGAACTGGACGGACCGCGCAAGGATCTGTCGGCGCTGTTCGACCTGATCGTGCGCCATGTCCCCGCGCCGAAGCAGGTGGCCAAACGCGCCGAGCCGTTCCAGATGCTGGCCACCACGCTGTCCTCGGACCCCTTCATCGGCCGCATCCTGACGGGCCGGGTCGAGGCCGGGACGCTGAAGGTTGGCGAGACGCTGAAAGCCCTGTCGCGCACCGGTGAGCGCATCGAACAATTCCGCGTGACGAAGATCCTCGCCTCGCGCGGACTGGGCATGCAGCCCATCGACCTGGCGGAAGCGGGCGACATCGTGACGCTTGCCGGCATGTCGAAGGCCACCGTCGCCGACACGCTTTGCGACCTGTCCGTCGACGTGCCGATCCCGGCGCAGCCGATCGACCCGCCGACCATCAGCGTGACCTTCGGCATCAACGACAGCCCGCTGGCGGGCCGCGACGGCAACAAGGTCCAGTCGCGTGTGATCCGCGAACGGCTGATGAAGGAAGCCGAAGTCAACGTCGCGATCAAGATCGAGGATACACCGGGCGGCGAGGCCTTCATCGTGTCGGGCCGCGGCGAATTGCAGATGGGCGTCCTGATCGAAAACATGCGCCGCGAAGGGTTCGAACTGTCGATCTCGCGCCCCCGCGTCATCTTCCGCGAAGAAAACGGCCTGAAGCTGGAACCGATCGAGGAAGTCATCATCGACGTGGATGACGAATACACCGGCGCCGTCATCGACAAGCTGACCGGCGTGCGCCGTGGCGAGCTGGTCGAGATGAAGCCTGCCGGCGTCGGCAAGACCCGGATCGTGGCCCATGTCCCCTCGCGCGGGCTGATCGGCTATCACGGCGAATTCCTGACCGACACGCGCGGCACCGGCGTCCTGAACCGGATCTTCCACGACTGGGCGCCGCACAAGGGCCCGATCCAGGGCCGCCGCGTGGGCGTGCTGATCTCGATGGAGAACGGCGTTTCGGTCGCCTATGCGCTGTGGAACCTGGAAGAACGCGGACGGCTGTTCATCGGCGCACAGGAACAGGTTTACGAAGGCATGATCATCGGCGAACACAGCCGTGACAACGATCTGGAAGTGAACCCCCTGAAGGGCAAGAAGCTGACCAACATCCGCGCCAGCGGCACCGACGAAGCCGTGCGCCTGACACCGCCGGTCCGCATGAGCCTGGAAGAGGCCATCGCCTACATCGACGATGACGAACTCGTCGAGGTGACGCCGAAGATCGTGCGGCTGCGCAAGCGGTTCCTCGATCCCCACGAACGCAAGCGTCAGTCGCGCTCGGCGGGCTGATCCGCAAGCCAGAAAACAAAAGGGCCGACGGTTTGCCACCGTCGGCCCTTTCCTTTTCCGGACCTGCAAGGTCAGCGGTGCTTTTCGGCCTTGGCGCCATGGGTCGGAGCAAGGGTTGCCACAAGCGCCACCGCCAGGGGGGCGCCTCAGACGGCCGAGGTATCAACCACCGTGATGTCGTGGGTGATGGTCGCGGTCTTGGCCATCATGGCGGAGGCCGAACAATATTTCTCCAGCGACAGTTGCACGGCGCGTTCCACCTTCTTCGGGTCAAGTCCGCGGCCCGTGACAGTGAAGTGCATGTGGATGCGGGTAAAGACCTTGGGGTCGGTGTCGGCCCGGTCGGCCTCAACCTCGACGGTGCAATCCTCGATCGGCTCGCGGCCGCGTTCCAGGATGTGGATCACGTCAAAGCTGGAACAGCCGCCGGTGCCCAGCAGCATCAGTTCCATCGGGCTCGGACCGGGGCGCAGTTCGCCCTCGGCGGCCGGGTTGCCGAAAAGGATGCTGTGACCGGTGCCGGATTCACCGATGAAGGTCCGGCCCCCAGCCCATTTGACGCGTGCTTTCATGATCTCGTCTCCGTGGAATCGGAGGCATCATGGCCGCACCCGCCCCCAGGGGCAAGACGGACCGTCTAGGCTGCGGCCGACATCCGTCCGGGGCAGAAGTCGCGGATCGAGACATCCTCGCCTTCGAAGGTGCAGAAGCTTCCGGCGGGGATCATCTGCCAGTCGCCCTCATCCCGTTCAAGCGGTTCCGAAACCACGGCACGGCCGTTCCGCCGCAGGGACCAGCGATGATACAGCGTGGGGGCGTGGTCATCCGTGGCGTAACGCACCGCATGAAGGCGCTGCCCGTCCGAAAAGGCCGCCGTCAGCCGGACATGGGGCGCTTCGCCCTTGGCGCGCGACAGGGCCTCGAACCGTGCGGTGGCACGTTCCAGCGCGCCGCAGGGGTCGGCCTCCATCCCCTCTCCCAGGGCGGCGAGGAACAGCGCCTCGCTGTCGGTCGCGCCCTTGCGATGGGCATAAAGTTCATCGGGGATCAGCATTTCGGCGCAGCGGCGGAACCGGTCATACCCGCCGATCTGGCCGTTGTGCATGAAGGCCCAGCGGCCGACCACGAAGGGATGGCAGTTGTTGCGACTGGTGGCGGTGCCGGTCGAGGCGCGGACATGCGCCAGGAACAGGTGCGACTTCACTTGCGCGGTCAGGCTGCGCAGGTTCGGGTCCGACCAGGCGGGCAGCACGTCGCGATACTGCCCGGGTTCTGGCCGTTCGCCGTACCACGCCAACCCGAAGCCGTCCGCGTTGATGGCCGAATGGCATTCCGCGGCGCAGTGGCTTTGCTGGATCAGCGAATGTCCCGGGCGACTGACGATTTCTTCCAGAAAGATCGCCTGCCCGATATATGCGGCCCAACGGCACATCAGCGCGCCTCACATCCAATACACATTTCCCGCCTCATGCTCTTGCCGGTCTGGATGCCGGCTCTGGGGCGACGCTAGCACGGGATGTCTGGGTATTCAGTAAAGAAAAATGGCAGCCGGGGTCGGCTGCCACAAATGTGAAACAATGCCGTGATCAGATCGGCGCCATTTCCTCAACCACCACCAGATCCCGTTCGGACGCGTCCCGCGCATGGGACAGCGCCGCCTGGTATTCGGGGCTGTTGTAGCAGGCCACCGCCGCCTCAAGCGAAGGGAAACGCGCCACGACGTTCCGGGGGCGGTCGTTGCCTTCCAGTTGCACATAGCGGCTGCCGCGCGCCAGGAACACTCCGCCATGCGCCGCGATGGCCGGACCGGCAAGCGCGGCGTATTTGCCATAGGCTTCCGCGTCCAGCACCTTTACATTGGCGATCCAGAGCGCGCCGGGGGTTTTCGCTTCGGTCATGCCGCCCCGCCGATCAGGGCTTCCGCCGCAGCAATCGCCTCATCGGCTTTGGACACATCTGTGCCGCCGGCCTGCGCCATCTCGGGCCGGCCGCCGCCGCCCTTGCCGCCCAGAACTTCGGCTGCGGCCTTGACCAGATCGACGGCCGAAATCCGTGTTGTGGCATCCGGCGTCACACCCGCCGCCACCGCGGCCTTGCCGCCGGTATCGGCGATCACCAGCACCGCGCCGCTGCCCAGCTTGGCCTTCAGATCGCCCACCAGCACTTGCAGATCCTTGCCGGACACGCCGGACACAACCTGGGCCAGGAATTTCAGCCCGTTGATGTCCTTCACCTCGGCCTCGGCCGCACCGCCCGCCATGGCGAGTTCGCGGCGAAGTTGCGCGACTTCGTTCTGAAGGGCCTTGCGTTCATCCATCAGCGCCTTGACGCGGGTTGCCAGATCCTGGGGTTGCGCCTTCAGCGTGCCCGCCACCGCCGACAGATGGCCGATCTGTTCGCGCAGGTAATCCAGCGCCGCCTGCCCCGTCAGACCTTCGATCCGGCGCACACCCGCGCTGGAGGCCGCTTCGCCCAAGAGGACAAACGCCCCGATATCGCCGGTGCGGGCCACGTGGGTGCCGCCACAGAGTTCCAGGCTGTAGGTGTTGCCGTCGCTGCCCTTGCCGGATCCGGTCGCCTGGCCCATGGACACCACGCGCACTTCGTCGCCGTATTTTTCGCCAAACAGCGCCTGCGCGCCCAGGGCCCGCGCATCGTCCGGCGTCATGATCCGGGTTTCGACGGGCGCGTTCTGGCGGACGTAGGCGTTCACCTCGGCCTCGACGGCGCGGAGTTCTTCCGCCGTCATCGCCTTGGTGTGGCTGAAGTCGAAGCGCAGCCGGTCTTCCGCGTTCAATGAACCTTTCTGCGCCACATGATCCCCCAGCGCGCCGCGCAGCGCCTCGTGCAGAAGGTGCGTGGCCGAGTGGTTGGCGCGGATCGCGCTGCGGCGGCGGTGGCTGACCTCAAGCTTGGCCGGCTGGCCCTTGAGGATGGTGCCTTCGGTGACTTCCGCGATGTGCGAGAAAACGCCCGCCACCTTGCGCGTGTCGGTGACGCGCGCCAGGCCAGTGTCGGTGCGGATCAGGCCGGTGTCGCCCACCTGGCCGCCGCTTTCGGCGTAGAAGGGCGTCTGGTTGACGACGATCTGCACCGGGCTGCCTGCCTCGGCCGAACCGACCGCGGCGCCGTCACGGACCAGCGACAGGATCTGGCCTTCGGCGGTTTCGGTGTCATAGCCCAGGAATTCGGTCGTGCCGTTCTGTTCGGCCAGTTCGTACCAGATGGTCGCGTCGGCGGCCTCGCCCGATCCGGCCCAGGCGGCACGCGCCTTGGCTTTCTGTTCCGCCATCGCGTCATCGAAGCCCGCGATGTCGACCGTGCGGCCCTTTTCGCGCAGCGCGTCCTGCGTCAGGTCCAGCGGGAAGCCGTAGGTGTCATACAGCTTGAACGCCGCCTCGCCCGGCAGGGGCTGGCCTTCGCCCAGACGCGACAGTTCGGTGTCCAGAAGCCGCAACCCCCGGTCGAGCGTCTGCTTGAAGCGGGTTTCTTCCAGCTTCAGCGTTTCCTCGATCAGTGCCTGCGCGCGCGTCAGCTCCGGGTAGGCCGCGCCCATCTGGCGGACCAGCGCCGGAACCAGCCGGAACATCACCGGATCCTGCGCGCCCAGCATATGGGCATGGCGCATGGCGCGGCGCATGATCCGGCGCAGAACATAGCCACGGCCTTCGTTCGAGGGCATGACGCCATCGGCGATCAGGAACGAGGTCGACCGCAGGTGATCCGCGATGACCCGGTGATGGACCTTGCCGGTGCCGTCCGGGTCGCTGTTCGTCGCATGGGCCGACGCCTCGATCAGCGCACGCATCAGATCGGTGTCGTAGTTGTCGTGCTTGCCCTGCAGAAGCGCGCCGATCCGTTCCAGCCCCATGCCGGTGTCGATCGACTGCATGTCCAGCTTGCGCAGCGTCCCGTCGGGCAGCTGTTCGTTCTGCATGAAGACGTTGTTCCAGATCTCGATGAACCGGTCGCCGTCTTCCTCGGCCGAACCCGGAGGGCCGCCCCAGATGCTGTCGCCGTGGTCATAGAAGATTTCGGTGCAGGGGCCGCAGGGGCCGGTCGGACCCATCCGCCAGAAGTTGTCATCGGTGGCGATGCGGATGATCTTGTCGTCGGACAGGCCCGCGACCTTCTTCCAGATCATCGCGGCTTCGTCATCGGTGTGATAGACCGTGACCAGCAGCTTGTTGCGGTCCAGCCCGAAATCCTTGGTCAACAGCTCCCAGGCCAACGGGATCGCGGTTTCCTTGAAATAGTCGCCGAAGCTGAAGTTGCCCAGCATTTCAAAGAAGGTGTGGTGCCGCGCCGTGTAGCCCACATTGTCCAAGTCATTGTGCTTGCCGCCCGCGCGAACGCATTTCTGCGCGGTGGTGGCGCGGGTGTAGTCGCGGTGTTCGATGCCGGTGAACAGGTTCTTGAACTGCACCATGCCCGAGTTGGTGAACATCAGCGTCGGGTCGTTGCGCGGCACCAAAGGGCTGCTGTCGACGACGCGGTGGCCGTTGCGCTGGAAGAAATCTAGAAACGTCGACCGGATATCGTTCAAACTGGGCATGGCGGGGCCTTTCGCGGCAGTCCTTGGCGTGCTGGGATTTCCGTTTAGCGCCCGTTCCTGCCCCTGTCCAGAAAGCGTTGCAATGGCACGGACGGCCCCCGAAGGGGCCGTCGGCATAGGTTCGAAGACCGATCAAGGGGTCAAAGCGCGCCCTTTTCGATTTCGGACGCGATGTGATCGGCCTGACGGATCGCCAGCGCCACGATGGTCAGCGTCGGGTTCTCTGCGGCCCCGGTGGTGAACTGCGACCCGTCCGAGATGAAGAGGTTCGAGATGTCATGCGTCTGGCCCCATTTGTTGACCACCCCCAGCCGCGGATCTTCCGACATGCGGTTGGTGCCAAGGTTGTGGGTCGACGGATAGGGCGGCGTGGGCAGGACCCGCGTGGCGCCGACCGCCTCATAGATCTTGCGACCCTGGGCATAGGCGTGTTTGCGCATTGCCACATCGTTCGGGTGGTCGCTGAAATGCACATCCGGCACCGGCAGGCCGAACTTGTCCTTGACGGCGGTGTTCAGCGTCACCCGGTTGGTTTCCTGGGGCATGTCTTCGCCCACGATCCAAAGGCCGGCCATGTTTTCATAGCTGTCCAGCGCCGTGGTGAATTCCCGTCCCCAGGATCCCGGATCCAGGAAGGCCGCCATGAAGGGGATGCCAAGCGCCAGCGTCTCCAGCTCGTATCCGCCGACGAACCCGCGCGACGGATCATGGCGCGCCTCGTCCTGGACGATGCCGGCCATCGTGGTGCCGCGCCACATGCGCACGGGCTTGTCGAAGGTCGCATAGACCGATCCGGTCACGTGGCGCATGTAGTTCCGCCCCACCTGACCCGAACTGTTGGCAAGCCCGTTCGGGAACATGCTCGAGGCCGAGTTCAGCAAAAGCCGCGGGCTTTCGATGGTGTTGCCCGCCACGCAGACCAGGCGTGCCTTCTGCGTCTGTTCCTTCCCCTCTTTGTCGATGTAGGTGACGCTGACGATCTGGCCCTTGTCGTTGTGGTTGATCTTCGTCACATGGCAATGGTCCCGCACCTCAAGGTTGCCGGTCGCCTCGCCCCGCGGGATCTCGGTATAGGCGGCGGACCATTTGGCGCCCCATTTGCAGCCCTGAAAGCAGAAGCCCGTCTGCTGGCAGGAATTGCGGTCATCCCGCTCGACCGAGTTGATGGCCATGCGGCCGGTGTGGACTTCCTTGTAGCCGATGGCCTTGGCGCCCTTTTCCAGCACCTTGAAGTTGTTGTTGCCCGGCAGGCCCGGCCGGTCGCCCGTGCGGGTCACGCCCAGCTTTTCTTCGGCCTTGTCATACCAGGGCGCCATTTCGGCGCTGTCGATCGGCCAGTCCAGAAGGTTTGCGCCCGGCACCGGCCCATAGGTCGAGGCTGCCTTCCATTCGTGTTCCTGGAACCTGAGCGACGCCCCGGCCCAGTGAATGGTCGTGCCACCGACCGCCTTCACGATCCACGCCGGCAGGCCCGAGAAATCCTTGGCCACCCGCCAGTCGCCGCTGGTCGTGCGCGGGTCGAGCCAGGCCAGTTGCCCAAAGCTGTCCCATTCGTCGTTGATGTAATCCTCGGGCAGGTAGCGCCCGCCCGCTTCCAGTGTCACGACCTTGACGCCCTTTTGCGCCAGTTCGTTCGACAACACCCCACCCCCGGCGCCAGAGCCGACGATGACCACGACGCTGTCGTCATTCAGATCGAATTTCGCAACCATGATCCGCCCTCCCCCTTACAGCCAGTTGATGTCGTCGAAGCCGCGGTTGATGTAGCCGCCCTTCGAGAAGCTTTCGCCCTCATAGCCAAACAGCGGCCAGACGGCTTTCTGGTTGTAAAGTCCGGTCACAAGACCGCCCCGGATCTTCTGGAAGAAGGCGCTTTGTTCCATCCCGCGCAAAAGCTTCACGCGGTCGGCTTCCCATCCGGCATCAAGGTAGTTGGCAAACCCCGCACCCTGCGCGGCGGCGTCCAGGGCGGCGATCCCGGCCTCGATCTCGGCGGCGGCGTCGTCGCTGTCATAGCCTTTCACCGCCTCGACGTAGTTTTCGGTCGGGATGCGGTCATGCGGATAGATGTCGCGGGCCATCTGCACCAGCGTGGCGAAGGTTTCGGGCTTCAGCTTCGTCGTCTCGTAGGCCCAGGCGGCATCGGGCGCGGCGATGAAGCCGGTGCCCAGCACCATCGCCGCCGCCCCCGCCGCGACCGTACGCGACAGAAGCTGACGACGGGTCATGCCCTGACGGGCGATCGTCTGTGTCATGGTTTCCTCCCTGTGTTTGATTGGGGCCGCCACCCTCCCAAGTGGCGGCCCGGTCGTTCGACTAGAGGTAGCGACCCCCGCGTTCCAGCACCTCGATCTGATAGCCGTCGGGGTCCGCAATGAAGAAGAAGCGCGCGATGACCTGCCCGCCCGGTGCGAAATCGACGATCTTGCGCGGTGCGAGCCCCGCCGCCTCCATCCGGGCATGTTCCGCCGCCACATCCGACACCGACACCGCCAGATGGCCGTAGCCATTGCCCAGATCATAGGGTTCGGTCCGGCCCTTGTTGACGGTCAGCTCCACCTCGAAGGTGCTTTCGTCATTGCTCAGATAGATCAGCGTGAAGGATTCGAAATCCATCCGCTCGGCCACCTTCAACCCGAAGGCCTTGTCGTAGAACTCAAGCGAGCGTGCCTCGTCCAGCACGCGGATCATGGTATGGATGGCCTTTGCCATGCGGGCTCTCACCTTCTTTTCCTGCGTCTTTTTCCGGCGGGAAGCGACCGCCGGTCAGGGGCAGAGTGGAGCCTTGGGCCGATGGCGGGGTAGTAACATGTTACTACGCCGCAGAATCTCGTTGAACGGGGCTGGTTTATTCGGCGGCCATCAGCCCGAGGCCCGGCCCGTCTTCGGCGTTGCCCGGACGTTGGCTGTCCAGATGGACAAGGCAGGTGCAGCGCAGGAGCGAAGTGAAATTCGTAGGCTCTCCGTGCAGCTCCAGCACCTCGGAATGCAGCTTTGACACGAAGGCCGGGGTCGAACAGCCTTCGCCCGCCGCGATGGCGTCAAGGATATCCCAGAACGACCGCTCCATCCGGATCGAGGTGCTTTGCCCATTCAGGCGCATGTGCCGGGTCTGCATCATGTAGCGCGCCGGATCCTGCCCGGCAAACATCCTGCACATCGCTTGACATCCTCCCTCGCGGCCTTGGCCGTTGCCCCCGGGGGTCATGTTCGGACAAAGCCCCCCGCAGGTCAACGCTGGCCTGCGGGGGAACGGGATCGCGCCCTTCGATCAGGCGGTCAGGCGTTCGCGGCTGATCCGGTCGGCCTCGCGGCCATAGACCTCTTCGTAGTGGTCGAATTCGGTTTCGGCCCAGGCGCAGCCCTGCGTGGCCGACCCCAACGCTGTCGCCAGATCGTCCAGCACCGCCAGCGGCAGCAGGGCGCGGAATTCGTCCCAGCCGCGGAATTCCGGGTCGCGGTCAAACCCCAGCACCTGCCCGCCCAGACCCGACATCAGGGACACCATCGCCCCGGAATAGACAGACGGCACATGGACCGTCACGGCCTGGATCGGCTGCAAGAGCACCGGCCCCGCCTTGGCCAGCGCCTCGCGCAGGGCCATCTTCCCGGCGGTGCGGAAGGCGAAATCCGAACTGTCGACCGAATGGTGCTTGCCATCCAGCAGCGTGACCGAAACATCCGTCACCGGAAAGCCCAAGGGCCCCCGCGCCATCGCCTCGCGCGCGCCTTCCTCGACCGAGGGGATATAATTCCGGGGAACAGCGCCGCCTTTCACGGTTTCGGAAAAGGCAAAACCATCGCCGCGAACCTGCGGACGGATGGCGATATGCACATCCGCAAACTGCCCCGCGCCCCCCGATTGCTTGCGGTGGCGATAGGTTTCCTCGTGATGGCCCGAGATCGTCTCGCGGTATTGCGGCAGCGGCACATGCGAAGTCACTTCAACCCCGAAGTCATCGGCCAGCACCGCCAGCACCTGCCTCAGGTGCATCGGCCCCTGAACGCCCAAGGTGGCATGCCCGGTTTCTTCGTCCTGGGTGATGGTCAGCATGGGATCGGCTTCGGCCAGACGGGCAAGCGCCGTGGACAGCCGCACCTCGTCGCGTTCATGCGAGGGCGTGACCACCCGGCGCATGGCGGGCGGACAGCCCTTTGCCCAGGCCGGGACCGGGATCGCGGCGCTGGCCGTGAACAGGTGGCCCGCGTTCAGGTGATCGGACTTCACCGACAGGCCGACGTCGCCGGCCTCCAGATGGTCAAGCCCGGCCTTGCCGCCGATTTCCGCCAGACCGCCCAGGTTCGCCCCCCCGAGCGGCCGCCCCACCGCAACGCCATCGGCCAGCGCGCGCAGCAGCACGCATTTGCCCAGGTGCTTCCGAACCTCGGCATCAAAGCCCACGGCCAGCGCCTTCGGGTCCAGTCGGGCGCGCAGCGCGTCAACCTGAGGCGTTTCGTGCCGAAGCGCCTTCATCAGCCGCGTCACGCCGTTCATATGCGACGCCGCGCCCAGAAAGGCCGGAAGCAGAACGTTGTCTGCCGTTTCGCGCTGGGCGATCTGGTAAAGCGCCCCGGTCGCGGGTTCGTGTTCCTCGATCAACTCTTCCAGCAACGCGTCGTCATATTCGGACATGTGTTCCAGAAGGGCGGCGCGGGCCTCGTGTTCGCGCTCGGCTTCGGACTGCGGCAGTTCGACCAGCACCGAGGATTGCCCGTCGCGGTAGCGCCAGGCCCGTTCGGAAATCAGGTCGACCGCGCCGACGATCTTGCCATCCTCGCGGATCGGGATCTGGCGCAGAACGATGGTGTGGCCGGTATAGGCCTGCAACGCCGCGACCACGTCGCGGATACGGCCCTTGGCGGCGTCGATGCGGTTGATGAAGATCAGACAAGGCGTTTTCGACGCCTCGATGGCGCGAAGATAGGGGGCGGCCAGCACCGCTTCGTCCGGATCGGCGGCAACGCACAGCACCACCGCATCCGACGCCAGAAGCGGCCGCGCCGCCATCCGCGCATATTCCGGCCCCCCGGACAGATCCAGCGCGCACCAGGGCTCGCCCAGGTAGGTGAAGCGGGTCAGGGTCAGCGGCCCGGCGGTTTCGGATTTTGCGGGATGCCCGTCCAAGGCGGCAAGCTTGCGGATCAGTTCCGACTTGCCCGACTGGGACGGGCCCATAACCGTGACGCAGCGCATGACTTCCTCCGTTTTCCGCATGGTTCGGACGCGGCAGAAACCGGCCCGGCGGAAAGCGGGCCCTTGCGCCCTTTCCCTGACTGTCTGCCCCCGCACGCGTCCGGTCAAGACCAGAGCGGGCCGCCGTCGATGTCCGTCGGTGGGGGGCAAAAATCACGCGGAACTTTCGCAAGCCGGTGGTGTTGGGTGATCATACCATCGAACTGGCGCGGCCCTCGCGCCGAAGACCCGGAGTTTTGAAGATGAAAGGTGCACTTGCCTGGCTGATCGGCATCCCCATTCCGATCATCATCCTGCTGTATCTCGCTGACGTATTTTAACTTCCTGTCGAAACGGACGTCCCTCCCGCTTCGACAGGACGGCTGCGCCTTCCCCGCGCGGTCCAAGGCGCAGGCCCCCCAGCCTGCGCCTTTTTCTGTTCAGGACCCCTTGAAGACCGGGCTGCGCTTTTCCAGAAACGCGGCAACCCCTTCGCGGAAATCCGCACTTTGGCCGCAAATCCCCTGTCCCGCAGCTTCGTGCGCAAGTTGCGCCTCCAGATCGCGGGACCAGCCGGTGCGAAGCGCGGTCTTCAGCGCCCGATAGGCAAGCGTCGGACCCGATGCCAACTGCGCCGCCCGGGCTCGCCAGTGCGCGTCGAAATCCGTATCCGCGACCGCTTCCCAGATCATGCCCCAGTCCGCCGCCTGCCGTGCCGGGATCCTGTCGGCAAACAGCATGGCCCCCATCGCCCGCGCCATCCCGATCTGGCGCGGCAGCCAGAAGGTGCCGCCCGCGTCGGGCATGAGGCCGATCCGCGTGAATGCCTGGATGAAGCTTGCGCTTTCGGCGGCGATGACCACGTCGGCGGCCAGCGCCAGGTTGGCCCCCGCCCCCGCCGCAGCCCCATTGACTGCGGCGATGGTCGGGACCGGGCAACCGGTAATGGCGGCCAACATCGGCTCATACTCGTTCCGGAGCACCGCCTCAAAATCCAGCGCGCCACCTTCGGGGGCATCTGACAGATCCTGGCCGGAACAGAATGCCCGGCCCACGCCGGTCAGCACGACACAACGCACCGATGCGTCCAGGTTTGTCAGGGCTGCGGTCAGTTCCTGCCGCATGGGCCGGTTGATGGCGTTCATCACCGTGGGGCGGTTCAGCGCGACGATGCGCACGCCGCCTTCGTCCGTGACCGTGATCGTCGATGGCTCCATGCCCGCGTCCTTCCTTGCGCCCCGGACCCCGCGGGGTCACTTTTCCAGAATGTCACGCAGCCGGGCCTGTTCCTCGGCAGACAGGGCGACCGGGGCCGCTTCGGTCATCGACTGGCGACGGCGCAGGTAGGTGAAAGCCACCCCCAGCGCGACCAGCAACAGCGCCGGTCCGGCCAGCCACAGGATCAGGTTCGTGCCACTGGCCCGTGGCTTGAACAGGACGAATTCGCCGAAGTGCTTGACGATGTAGTCGACCACCTGCGCGTCGCTGTCGCCCGCGACCAGCCGTTCGCGCACCGCCAGCCGCAGATCGCGCGAAATGGGCGCGTTCGATTCGTCGATGGTTTCCCCCTGGCAGACCGGACAGCGCAGGTCTTGCGAAATCGCCCGCGCCCGTGCTTCCAGTGCGGGGTCCGGCAGAACCTCGTCGGGCTGCACGGCCTGCACGGGACCGGCCATCAGCAATGCCAGGAACATCAGCCGCAAGAGACGCATCATTCGGCCGCCACCGCCCGCGCGCGGACCTTGGTCGCGCCCGCCGCCACCCGCCAGCGCCGGTCGCTGAGGCTGAAGACCCCGCCCAGGGCCATCAGCAGGCTGCCCGCCCAGATCCAGTTGGTGAAGGGCTTGACATAGCTGCGCACCGCCCAGCCCCCGCCGGCCTGTTCGTCCCCGATCACCAGATAGACATCGCGGAACAGGCCCTTGTCGATCGCGGCTTCGGTCGTCGGCATCGCCTGCACCGGATAGACGCGCTTTTCGGGATACAGAACCGCCACCTGGCGGCCGTCCTTCTTCACCAGCATCGTCGCCATGGTCGAGGTGTAGTTCGGCCCCTGGACCTTGTCGACGGATTGCAGCGTCACGTCATAGCCGCCGATGCTGAAGGTCTCGCCCGTCCTTGCCACGCGGATGTCCTCGACGCTCCAGGCCAGCAGCAGCGAGATGCCCAGGATCGTGACCCCCAGCCCCGCGTGCGAAATCACCCGTCCCCAGTCGGCCCGCGGCAAACGCGCCAGGCGGCGCAGGCGGTTGCCGCCCGATCCGCTGCGCAGGAAAGCGTCGGCCAGTGCGCCGAACACCAGCCAGGCCCCCAGCGCCGCGCCGACCGGCGCCAGCGCGCTTTGCCCCGTGCCCACCGCATAGGCCAAGGCGCCGCAGGCCAGCGCCAGGACCATCGGCACCGCCATCTGCCGCGAGGCCCGCGCGATCGAGCCGCGCTTCCAGGGCAGGACCGAACCGATGGGCAGGATCAGCGCCAGGCCGATGAAGAAGGGCATGAATGCGGTGTTGAAGAAGGGCGCGCCCACCGACAGCGTGCGTCCGAAGGCCATTTCCGAAAACAGCGGCCAGAGGGTGCCGATGAAGACGACGAAGGCCGACACCGCCAGAAGGACGTTGTTCAGCACCAGCGCGCTTTCGCGGCTGACCACGCCAAAGACGCCCCGCGCCTGCATGGACTGCGCGCGCGCCGCGAACAGCGTCAGCGCACCGCCCACGAACACCGCAAGGATCGCCAGGATGAACACGCCCCGCGCCGGATCGCTGGCGAAGGAATGGACCGAGGTGATGACGCCCGAGCGGACGATGAACGTCCCCATGAGCGAGAAGCCGAAAGCCAGGATCGCGAGGAGGATCGTCCAGGCCTTCAGCGATTCCCGCTTTTCGACCACGATGGCGCTGTGCAGAAGCGCGCAGGCGAACAGCCAGGGCATCAGGCTGGCATTCTCGACCGGATCCCAGAACCAGAAGCCCCCCCAGCCCAGTTCGTAATAGGCCCACCAGGATCCCATCGCGATGCCGATGGTCAGGAACACCCAGGCCGCAAGCGTCCACGGGCGGACCCAGCGCGCCCAGGCGGCGTCGATCCGGCCCTCGATCAGCGCGGCAACCGCGAAGCTGAACGCCATGCTCATGCCCACATAGCCGAGGTAGAGAAACAGCGGATGGAAGGCCAGGCCGGGGTCTTGCAGAAGCGGGTTCAGGTCACGCCCGTTCAGCGGCGGTTCCGAAAGGCGCAGGAAGGGATTGGAGGTGAACAGGATGAAGGCGTAGAAGGCCGCGCCGATCATCGCCTGCACCGACAGCACCGGGGCCTGCAATTCCCGCGGCAGCGCCTGGCCGAACCACGCGGCCATCGCGCCAAACAGCGCCAGGATGAACACCCAGAGCAGCATGGAACCTTCATGGTTTCCCCAGACGCCCGTCACCTTGTAAAGCATCGGGATCGCGGTGTGCGAATTCTCGTAGACCAGTTTCAGCGAGAAGTCCGAGGTCACGAAGGCATTGGTCAGGGCAAGGAAACTCAGCCCCGCCAAAAGCATTTGCAGCGTGGCGGCAGGTGCCCCCACGGCCATGCCGGCGCGCCAGCCGGTGGTGGCGCCGATCATCGGCAGGATCGCCTGCACCAGTGAGACGGCGAAGGCGAGGATGAGGGCGAAATGTCCGAATTCTGCGATCATGATGCGCCACCATACCGGCCCCGGCGGCAAAGGGAAATGCCCCGCCGCCCGGACAGCCTGTCGCAGCCGCTCACAGCCTTGCGATCCGGGGTCGTGCAAAGCCGCGCCGCAGCCGCTAGAAGGTGGGGCACGGATGCGGAGGGGCAGCAGTTGGCGGCACGGGACAGGACGGCGGTGGTGATCGTGGCGGCGGGGCGCGGCACGCGGGCGGGCGATGGCCTGCCCAAGCAGTGGCGCGATCTGGCGGGCCTGCCGGTTCTGGCCCGCAGCGTCGCGGCCTTCCAAGGCTTTGCGCGGGTGATCGTCGTTTTGCATCCCCTGGACATGGCGCGGGGCCTTGCGCTTTTCGGCGGTCGGGTGGTGCTGGTGGCCGGCGGGGACACACGGGACGAAAGCGTGCGCAACGCGCTGGAAACGCTCGATGGCACGGGGCTTGACCATGTGCTGATCCATGACGGCGCCCGGCCCCTTGTTTCGGATCGCGTGATCGACGGGGTGATGACGGCGCTGGACGCCGCACCGGGCGCGGCACCGGCGCTGGCCGTGACCGATTCCCTCTGGCGGGGGAATGGGGGCCGGGTTCTGGGCACCCATCCCCGCGACGGGCTGTTCCGGGCCCAGACGCCGCAGGGTTTCCGGCTGGATGCGATCCTGGCCGCGCATCGCGCCCATCCGGGCGGCGCGACCGACGACGTCGCGGTGGCGCTGGCCGCGGGCCTTGACGTCGCCATCACCGAGGGCGAGGAGGAGAACATCAAGATCACCTGGCCCGCGGATTTCATCCGGGCCGAAGGGCTGCTGGCGGCCGGAGGACAGGGGGCGAAGATGGATATCAGACTGGGCAATGGCTATGACGTCCACGCCTTCTGCGATGGCGATCACGTCATGCTGTGCGGCGTGAAGGTTCCGCATTCGCGCGGCCTTCTGGGACATTCCGATGCGGATGTGGGGATGCATGCGCTGACGGATGCGATCTATGGCGCGCTGGCCGAAGGCGACATCGGCCGCCACTTTCCGCCTTCGGATCCGCAGTGGAAGGGGGCGGCGTCGGAAATCTTCCTGGCCCATGCCGGCGAACTGGCGCGCCGCCGGGGCTACCGGATTTCCAACGCCGATGTGACGCTGGTCTGCGAACGGCCGAAAGTCGGCCCCCATGCACTGGCAATGGCGGCGGAGCTTGCCCGGATCCTTCGGGTCGCGCCCGACCGGATCAGCGTCAAGGCCACCACCTCGGAGCGGCTGGGCTTCACCGGGCGCGAGGAAGGCATTGCCGCGCTGGCCACCGTGGCGCTGGTTTCCGCATGAGCCGCCTGATCGCCACGGTATTCGGCCTGGGGCTGCTGAGGCCCGCGCCCGGAACCTGGGGTTCGGCGGCAGCCGTCGCGCTGGGCGTCCTCATCCATCGCACCGGACATTTCCCGGCGCTGGCCGTGGCCACCTCGCTGGCCATCGGCCTGGGGTTCTGGGCTGTGGGGCGCGAATTGCGCGACCGCCCCGGCGAGGATCCGTCCGAAATCGTCATCGACGAGGTCGCGGGCCAGTGGCTGGCACTGATGGCCACCTCGGCCGGGTTCTGGATGCGCGGCGCCGACAGCACCACCTTCCCCTGGCCAGCCTGGGTGGCGCCCTTCCTGTTCTTCCGGCTGTTCGACATCTGGAAACCCTGGCTGGTCGGCCGGGCCGACCGCCGCCACGACGCCACGGGGGTGATGCTGGATGACCTTTGGGCCGGTGTCTTCGCGGGTCTGGCCTCCATCGCCGCCGCCGGGCTTTACCACGTGGTGATCCTGTGACACGGGCGGCCGAAATTCTGGAGGCGGCGCGGCGCAAGGGCGTGATGATCGCCACCGCCGAAAGCTGCACCGGCGGGCTGATCATCGGGGCGTTGACCGAAATCCCCGGATCGTCCGATGTGGTGGACCGGGGCTTTGTCACCTATTCCAACGCCGCCAAGGTCGAGATGCTGGGGATCTGCCCCAAGACCCTCGCAGACTTCGGCGCGGTCAGCGAGACGATCGCACGCGAGATGGCCGATGGCGCGCTGGACCGGTCGCAGGCCGGGCTTGCCGTCGCAGTGACGGGGATCGCGGGTCCGGGCGGTTCGAAGCACAAGCCCGAGGGACGGGTCTGCTTCGGACTTGCCGAACGGGGCCGCCCGACCCTGACAGAAACCCGCGACTTCGGGGCGCTTGGCCGCGCCAGGGTGCGCGCCGCGACGGTCGATCACGCACTGGCCCTGCTGGCGCAGGCGCTGGGGCTTTAACCCGCCCGCGAGGCGTGTTCGGCGGCGGGTTCGGCGGCTTCGGCGGCGGCCGGAGGCACCCGGATCACGGTGACGTTGCAGGTCGCTTCGGCCACCACCTGGCTGGAAACCGACCCCAGGTAGCGCCGTGTCGTGGAATGGCCGCGCGCACCCATCAGGATGTGATCGGCCTGGGCGGTGCGGGCATAATCCAGGATCGCCGTGCCCGGGTCGGGACCCTCCAGCACGGCGAAGGTCAGGCGGCCGTCATCCAGGTCCAGGCCCTGCGCCCAGGCTTTCAGCGCCACCAGCCGCGCAACATGCAGGTTCGTGCCGAATTCGTCCACGGTCTGGTCGATGCCGATGCGGGCGGTCTTGATCACGTTGACGCAGGCCAGCCGGGCATCCGGCTCGATCACCAGCATCCGCGCCGCCGATCGCCGAAGCCGACCGGCCAGCGCCTCCATTTCGGGCGACAGATCGACCGCGACCATGATGATCGGCGCATGGTCGATCTGCGCGCCGGTGGTCGGCGGCGGCGCGGCGAACTGCCGAAGGCCGCGCATCTGCCGCCAGCGCCGGAACACCCTGCGCCAACCGTCGCGCGTCAGCTTCCGCGCGCGGGAGGTCAGCTTCACCTGATCCGGGTGCTGAAGGTCGAACAGCAACTGCGCGGCCGACTGGTAGCGCCGCGCCGGATCGACCTCCAGCGCGCGAAGGATGATCTCCTGCAAGGCGGGCGGGATCTCGGGGCGCAGGGCGCGGGGCGGTTCGGGATCACGCCAGAGGCGCTTGCGCACCGCCTTCAGCTTTTCCGGCTGACCGAAGGGCATCCGGCCGGTGGCAAGTTCGTAGATCATCGCCCCCAGCGCGAAGATGTCGCTGCGCAGGTCGTCGCGCTGATGCAGAAGCTGTTCGGGCGCGATATAGGGGAAGGTTCCCATCGGGATGGTGAATTCCTCGGCCAGCAGGTCGGGAAGCTGGTCGTGGCGCGACAGGCCGTAGTCGATCAGAACCAGCGTGCCGTCGGGCCGTTCGAGGAAGTTGTCGGGCTTCAGGTCCAGGTGGATGACATGCTGGCGGTGCAGTTCATGCACGGCCGAGGCCATGCGCGCCGACAGGTCCATCACCTCGGGCAGGGAATGCGGCGGGCTGCGGAACCGCCGCAGAAGCGACTCGCCAGGGATCCGTTCGGTCACGATATAGGGCATGACGGCGAAATCGCCCGTCCCGATCACGCGCGGTACATGCGGGCCCGACAGACGCGGCATGATCATCTGCTCGACCTCGAACCCGACGATGGTGGGGCCGTCATAGCCATCGAGGATTGTCGGCACCTTCATCACCATCGGCGTGCGGTGCAGGGGGTGTGTCACCTCCCATATCGTGGCGAATCCGCCCTTGTGAAGCTGCTCGCCCAGGGTGAAACCGTCGATCTGCAATCCCGTGCGCGGTCTTGTGCGCATCTATTCCCCCTGTTCCAGCCGCCGCGCCAGCCCCTCGGGCAGCCCCGCCGCGCGCATCCGAGCCGCCACCGCCCCCACATCATAAGGCACGCGAAGGTAGGTCAGTTCATTCCTTGCGGTGTCCAGCAGCGCCCAGCCCGCCTGCGGCACCCCGTCGCGCGGCTGTCCGACCGAACCGACCACGCCCAGCCAGCGCCGCGACCGGATCAGGGGCACCGGTTGTCCCATGGGGATACGTTGCGCCCTCACCTGCCCCGACAGGTCGCAACTGATCAGTGCCGGCACATGGACATGTCCGCAAAGGATCACCCGCGCGTCCGAGACCCGGAACGACGGCAGGGCCTTGTGTTCGGACGAGACATAGATCCAGTCAGCCGGATCGTTGGCGCTGGCATGGACAAGCAGAAGGTCGTCCAGCATCAGGCTCAGTGGCAGTGCCGCCAGCCACGCCGCCTGCGCCGCCGACAACCGCGGCCGTGTCCAGTCGATGACCGTCCGGGCAGAGGGATTCATCGCCACGTCCGGGCGGGCGATGGCGTGGTCATGGTTGCCCTTGACCACCAGCGCCCCCTGCCCGGCCAGCACCATCACGCGGTCAAGGCACCATTCCGGGTCCGGACCATAGCCGACGATGTCGCCCAGAACCGCGATCCGGTCGACGCCGCGTTGCGCCACATCGGCCAGCACCGCCGCAAGCGCATCGCGGTTGGCATGGATATCGGTCAGAACCGCAAGACGCATCATCTTCCCTTCCCGCTTTCCGGCCCCGTCCGGGTCCGTTGGTCCGGCTTCTTTGGCCGGTACGTTCCGGATGCGCATTTCGGGCGTCCGGTCGTGATTGGCACTATGTCGCAGGGGATGGAGGCCCGACAAGTCTGGCGGCTCCAGGGAGTTGCGACTTGTCGGCGCAGTTTGTCCCGGATTCGGGGACAGCGGAATTCCGCCACGAACCCGACGCGGTGGCAAGGAAGCGCCTGCCCTGCTGGGGACGACCCCGGATCGGCGGAAATCCCCCGCCCATCCTGCGGCATTGCGGCAACAGCTTGCCGCGCGCAAAACCGCTGATTGACCCCAAGGGATCGCGGTCGTAGCCAGACTGGCAACAAAAGACTGCTTTCCGGGGGACTGCATGGCTATTTCCGAAGATCTCATCAACCGTCTCGACGGAGAAGCCGGGCGTCATCTGCTGGATCGGGCCCGGATGGGACGCCGCCGGGCGCTGGAACATATCACCACCTATGCCGTCACGCTGACGCTGGACGGCCAGACCACCTGGGAGGAGATCTTCGATCGCCCCCCGACGCTGGAACAGGTGGCCGAGCGCGCGGGCGCGCAGGTCTTCGTGCTGAGCATGCGCAAGCGCCGCAAGAGCCTGACCGCGCGGTTTTTCGCGGCGCTCGTCGCCTGAACCCGCTCAGGCCCGGCGCTTGCGGCGGTAGGCGGACAGCGCCGCCAGGCCCAGCGCCGCCACCGCGCCCGACGCCGGCAGCGGAACCGGGGCTGGCGGAATGACCGCCCCTTCGAGGGTCAGATAGCGGTCGGAATTGTTTCCTCCGAACATCGAGCCCCAATCGTAGGTGATGTAAATTTCACCGATCAGTTTCAGATACTCATCGAAATCCGCCACCAGCGGGTCGATATAGGCGGTGGGTGAGAAGGTGATCGAGAAGAACCACGTCCGTTTCAGCGGCGCGCCCCGGAAGCCATCTACCGCAAAGCTGAAGAAGCTGGCAGACGGGTCCGGATGGACCATCCCCGCGTAATCCAGATCGCAATGGTCAAGCGGTTCACCTCGGTCCGCCATATCAGCGGCCTTCCCGGCGCAATAGCTGTCGTAGAAGCGCAGGGTGCGGGTGCCGCCTACGGCGGTCGGGTTGTCAAGAAAGTAGCCGGTATCCAGTGTGCCGGCGTAGTCCTGCCCCTTGTACTTCACCGTCGACGCTTCCGCGGACTGGACCAGTAACAAGGCGGCGGCGAAAAGGACGGACTTCATCACATATCTCCGGGTCACGAACCTGTATCACCCGCAAGAACACGGGTCCGTGAACCGAAGTCACTCAACCCCAGATGGCCTCGAACTCGCGCCACTCGCCCCTCGACATGCCCGAGCCTTCCTGGGTGACGACCTCACCTGCCAGTCGGCGTTTCAGGACGTCAACCGCCTTCCCGCTGAGCGTCACGCCGCCCAGGCGATAATCCTCGAAGGCGGCATAGGCGGCGGGCACCCAGTCCCTGACGATGGCGCACATCCGTTCGGCATAGGCGCGGATTTCAAACTGCGCATGGGTATCGGCGCGCAGGCGCAGGAAATGGAACAGATTGTGCAGGTCGGTCTTCCAGTACCACTGCGTATAGACATTCGCTGGCAGGTTCATCCGCGCCAGTTCGCGGGCCAGTCCAAGCTTTCCAGCCGCTTCATCGGGGGTCAGCATGTCTTCGTAATGGTCGTAGGCGCGCATCGCATCGGTCTTCAGCATGTCCAGCACGCGCGCCGCCTCCTCTCCTTCCAGGATCTGGCCGCGGCCCTGGTTGTTGACCTGCGACTGCGCCGCCAGGTGTTCCGGCGCAGGAATGTAGAATTCGCGTTCCAGGATCGAGTAGCGGGCCGAATATTCGTTCACGTTCGCGGTGCGGTGCCGGATCCACTGACGAGCGACAAAGACCGGCAGCTTGACGTGAAACTTGACCTCGCACATCTCGAAGGGGGTCGAGTGCCAGTGCCGCATCAGGTAGCGGATCAGACCTTCATCATTCTGCACAGCCTTGGTTCCGCGGCCGTAGCTGACGCGGGCCGCCTGGGTGATGGCGGCATCGTCCCCCATATAGTCGATGACCCGGATCAGCCCGTGGTCCAGCACCGGATAGGCGGTGTAAAGATGCGCCTCCATCCCCGGCGCGGTCGCGCGGAGCGTGTTGCGCGTCTGGCCGCGCGCCTCGGCGATTTCGGCCTGTTGTTCCGGGGTGAGGGTCATGGGGCGGCCTCCGTGCGCGGGCGAATCCTGCTGCCTTATATGCACCCTGTCCCATCTGGTCGACGGACAAAAGGACCGATCTTCGCACGCCCGTTTGCAGAATTATCGCAAAATCCTCACGACTGGCGCCGCGCCCCGCCCTTTGCTAGCCTGTCCCCGAACCCACAGGAGACCCCGTGATGACGATCCGCTATCTGCACACCATGGTCCGGGTGCTCGACCTGGAAAAGTCGCTGCAGTTCTACGATCTGCTCGGCCTGAAGGAGATCCGGCGCTACGAAAGCGAACAGGGCCGATTCACGCTGGTCTACCTTGCCGCGCCCGGACAACCCGAGACACCGCTGGAACTGACCTTCAACTGGGATGGCGATACAGGCCTGCCTTCGGACAGCCGGCACTTCGGCCACCTCGCCTATGAGGTCGACGACATTTACGAGACCTGCGCCTTCCTGCAATCGCAGGGAGTCACGATCAACCGGCCGCCGCGTGACGGGCGGATGGCTTTCGTCCGCTCGCCCGACAACATCTCGATCGAACTTCTGCAAAGGGGCGCGGCGCTGGATCCGGCCGAACCCTGGCTGAGCATGGAAAACACCGGGCACTGGTGACACGGAGCCCGCGTCAGTAGATGTAGCGGATCTGGTCAGTCCAATAGCGTTCCAGGCGGCGCAGGTTGGCATTGATGCCGCCCAGATCCGCAAGACCCAGAACCGATTTCGCCTCGATCCCTTCGGCCTGGCGGCGGAACAGCGCCGCCACCGCCTCGCGCAGGTCGATGCCCCGGGGGCTGAGGCGCACCCGGACCGAACGGCGATCCACCTCGGACCGTTCGTGCAGCATGTAGCCGCTTTCGACCAGCTTCTTCAGATTGTAGCTGACGTTCGAGCCTTGATAGTAGCCGCGCGATTTCAGTTCGCCGGCCGTCACCTCATTGGCGCCGATGTTGAACAGCAAAAGCGCCTGGACGGCGTTCACCTCATTGATCGCCAGCCGTTCGAATTCGTCCTTGATGACATCAAGCAGCAGCCGATGCAGCCGTTCGACCAGCGCCAGCGTTTCCAGATACTGCGCCAGCACACCGGCGCGGGTGTCTGGCAGGGGTTCATGAAGCGACATCCCGACCTCGTTTCCAATCCGAACAGCGCTCAGAATGGCAACGAAGGGCGAACATTCCGTTAAGCGTGAACCAATCGGCCGCGCGGTCCGCGGCGCGGGCCGTCAGCGCAGACGCGCGCGGGCGAAGGCGCCGATCCGGGCGATCAGGGCGGCATGCGCCTCGGGCACCGGCTGGGCGCCGGTGATCCAGGGGTACAGATCCTGGTCGTTTTCGGACAGAAGCGCGTCATAGGCGCGCAGTTCATCCTCGCCCAGCGCCCTGAGCTGGGCGTCGGCGAAGGGCCCCAGGATCAGGTCCATTTCCTTCGTGCCGCGCCGCCAACTGCGCATCGCGAGCCTTTTCAGCCGCGCTTCGGCCGTTTCGGCGTGCTGGGGTGTCGCAGGCTGGGTCATAGCGGGCATTCCGGCTTGAAGGGCATCGGGGATGGTCTTATGGCATGACCCCGCCAAGATCAAACCGGAGTCGCTGCCATGGCCTTTCTGTCCGATACCCTCGCGCGGGTCAAACCCTCGGCCACCATCGCCGTCACCAACAAGGCGCGCGAACTGAAGGCGGCGGGCCGCGACATCATCGGTCTGGGTGCGGGCGAGCCGGACTTCGATACGCCCCAGAACATCAAGGACGCGGCCAAGCGTGCCATCGACGAAGGCAAGACGAAATACACCGCCGTTGACGGCATCCCGGAACTGAAAGAAGCGATCTGCGCCAAGTTCAAGCGCGAGAATGGCCTGACCTATACCCCCGCGCAAGTGACCGTGGGGACCGGCGGCAAGCAGATCCTCTACAACGCCCTGATGGCCACGCTGAACCCCGGCGACGAGGTCATCGTGCCCGCGCCTTACTGGGTCAGCTACCCCGACATGATCATGCTGGCGGGCGGCACCCCGGTGGCCGTGGCCGCAGGGGTCGAGTCGAACTTCAAGATCACGCCTGAACAGCTGGAAGCGGCGATCACGCCGAAGACCAAGTGGTTCATCTTCAACTCGCCCTCGAACCCCACGGGCGCGGCCTATACCCGCGCCGAGTTGAAGGCCCTGACCGATGTTCTGCTGCGCCACCCACATGTCTGGATCATGTCGGATGACATGTACGAACACCTGGTCTTCGACGATTTCGAGTTCACCACCCCGGCCCAGATCGAGCCCGCGCTGTACGACCGCACACTGACCTGCAACGGCGTGTCGAAAGCCTATGCGATGACCGGCTGGCGGATCGGCTATGCCGCCGGCCCCGTGGCGCTGATCAAGGCGATGGGCACGGTCCAGTCACAGTCCACCTCGAACCCCTGCTCGATCGCGCAATATGCCGCCGTCGAGGCGCTGAACGGCCCGCAGGATTTCCTGGCCGAAAACAAGAAGGTCTTCCAGCGCCGCCGCGATCTGGTTGTGTCGATGCTGAACCAGGCGAAGGGCATCAACTGCCCGCGTCCCGAAGGCGCCTTCTACGTCTACCCCGACATCTCGGACTGCATCGGCAAGACCTCGGCCGGCGGCGCGGTGATCACCGACGATGAAGCCTTCGCGACCGCGCTGCTGGAGGAAACCGGCGTGGCGGTGGTGTTTGGCGCCGCCTTCGGGGTTTCTCCCAGCTTCCGCGTCAGCTACGCTACCTCGGACGCCGCGCTGGAAGAGGCCTGCAAGCGCATCCAGGGCTTCTGCGCCGGACTGCGCTGAACGATCCGGGCGGCAAGGAGGTGCGATGACCGGCCTGCCGCCCTATTATTTCCGGCTGCGCGACGTGGGCGCGCATGTCTTCCGCGTCGCCTATGATGAACGCAACCAACGGATCGAGATGGAGCCGATCGCATCGGTCCAGATCCGCAACGGCGACATCCGGCCCTTGGGCGACCGCAACCTGACTGCGTCAGACCGGGCGGCGATCGCAGAGTGGCTGGCCGCGCGGCAAGGTGCCTTGCGCAACCGCGACCGCGAAGAGGTCGAGCGCAGCATCGAGGCGCTGAATGCCACCGCGCATTGGGCGCAGACCCGCGCCACCCCCGAAGATCTGGACGCGGTGACCGACCGATTGCTGCTGGCGATGCATGACCTGCGTGGCGTCCTGGCGCGCAAGCGTGCCGAGTTGCTGGCGAAAGATCCCCCCGACTAGGCGGATCGCCCCGGCCGACGGGCGACCGCCGTCCAGGCGGTGTTGCTCAGCGCCGGCCCGCGCCAGAAGCGCCGCATCAACAGGCCCGCCGCCACGACCAGCCCGACGACCAGCCCCGACCAGATGCCGATCCCGCCGAGATGCAAGCCAAAGCCCGCCAGGTAACTGACCGGCAGTCCGACGGCCCAATAGGAAAACAGCGCGATCCACATCGGCGCGCGGGTGTCATGGACACCGCGCAGCAGGCCAAGCGCAACCACCTGCAACCCGTCGAACACCTGAAACACCGCCGCCACGGTCAGAAGCTGAACCCCCAGCGCCAGGATCTCGGCGGCCTCGGGCTTGGTCATGTCGGCAAACAGGCTGATGATCGGCCCCGGCAGGGCCAGGAAAAGCGAAACCGCGACCGCGCTGAACCCGATCGACAGGAACACGCCCGTCCGCGCCGCCTCGGCCAGCGCCTGCGCGTCTCGGGCGCCGAAGAAATGTCCGATCCGGACCGTCACGGCATTGGCAAGGCCCAGGTTCACCATGAAGGCGATGGCGGTGATCTGAAGCGCGATGCCATGCGCCGCGACGGCGATGGTGCCCACCCAGCCCATCATGATGTTGGCGGCGATGAACAGCCCGCTTTCCGCCAGTGATGTCAGCCCGACGGGCAAGCCCAGCCGCGCGACGGCGGCAAAGGTCGGCCAGTCCGGGCGCCAGAACCGCCGGAAAAGCTGGTAATCGCGCAAGGCGGGCAACGCATGGGCATAGAACGCAAAGCCCAGGAAGGTCAGGAACTGGACCGTGACGGTCGCCGTGGCCGCGCCGCGGACCCCCAGTTCGGGCATCCCCAGCCGCCCGAAGATCAGCGTCCAGGCCAGGGACGCGTTGACGACAAGGCTGAGAAGGTTGACCCACAGGACGATCTGAGTCCGCTCCAGCGCCGAAAGGAACCCGCGCAGGACATGGGCGAACATCGATGGCGCCATCCCCCAGCCGGCAACCAGAAGGAAGCTGTGCGCCCCGGCGGCCAGTTCGGGCCTCTGGCCCAAGGCCAGAAGAACCTGTTCCGAAAACAGGAAGGCCGGCAGCACCGCAAGACTGTAAAGCCCCGACAGCCAGAGCGCCATCCGCGTGTCGCGGCGCACCTGCGTCTGGTTGCCTTGCGCGCGGGCGGTGGCGATCATCCCGATGACGGCGTTACCGAAGCCGGTGCCCATCACGAAGAAGAAGAAGAAATAGGACGACCCCATCACCATCGAGGCGAGCGCCGTCACATCGTAGCGCCCCAGCAGGATCGTGTCGGCGACGTGCAGCAGCATCTGCGCCAGCTGGCTTCCGACCAGCGGCAGCCCCAGCGCCAGAAGCGCGCGGGCATGGCCCCGGTATCTGGATGTGTCATGCATCCTGGTAGCGCTATCTCGCCCGCGCGCCGTCGTCCAGCGCGGCAGGGACCAAACGCGGCCGTTCCGCGACGTCAGTCCGGTTTCCGCGCCACGAAGTCGACCAGCGCCGACAGCCCGGAATGGCCCCGACCTTCGGAAACCGGGGCATCGTAATCGCGGGATTCGAGGATCTCGAAGCCTTGGAAAGCCTCTGTCAGAAGCTCGGTCGTATACATGTTCTGGGCATCGGGCGGGCCGCCGGTGCCATAGCCCACCTGCCGGGGGGCGTAGCCGTGCAGCAGCAAAAGCCCGCCCGGTCGCAGGGTCCGCGCCAGTCCCGCAAAGACCCGTGCCCGCTGTTCGGGCGGTGAGAACTGGATGAAGATCGCCAGCACCACGTCGAATGCGGCTTCGCTCCAGCCCCAGGTGTCGATGTCGGCCTGGTGGACATCGACGGTCACGCCCCGTTCGGCGGCCAGCGCGCGGGCCTTTTCCAGCGCGACGGGCGAAGCGTCCATGGCCGTGACCCGGGCGCCCAGCCCGGCCGCAAAGACCGAATTCCGCCCCTCGCCGTCGGCCACCGCAAGGACCCGGTCGCCCGGCCGGATCCGGTGCGCCTGGCGGCGCAGGAAGTCGGCCGGTTCGGTGCCGAACAGGAAACCGGGTTCGGCGAACCGTTCGTCCCAGGTGGCCATCGACGCGCCTCCGCTTGTCATAACCGGCGCAATTCTAGCCCCCGTCCCCCCGGCCGTCCAGTCACCGTCCTCGCGGACCTGTCAGGAGGTCCGCGTCCGGGCGCCGCTGCGGCCGCGCAGTTGCGCGGGATGGGCGGCCAGGTCGTAATGCGGGCGTGCCCGGTCCAGCACCTGGGACGCGCGGCTGACGATCAGCGGATCGGGTTGCTGCACCACCGAAAAATCCTTGTCGGGATAGTCGATCGTCATCAGGAAATGCCGCATCGCGTTCAGGCGCGCGCGCTTCTTGTCGTTCGACTTGACGATGACCCAGGGCGCGTCGGCGGTGTCGGTGTAGAAGAACATCGCCTCCTTCGCCTCGGTGTAGTCGTCCCACTTGTCCAACGACGCCTTGTCGATCGGCGACAGCTTCCACCGCTTCAGCGGGTCGGTTTCGCGCAGCTTGAAGCGGCGCAACTGTTCGTCCCGCGTGACCGAGAACCAGTACTTGTAAAGCCGGATGCCCGAGCGGACCAGCATCCGCTCGACCTCGGGGGCCTGGCGCATGAATTCCAGGTATTCGGTCGGCGTGCAGAACCCCATCACCCGCTCGACCCCGGCGCGGTTGTACCAGCTGCGATCATAGAGCACCATTTCCCCGTCGGTGGGCAGGTGCTGGATGTAGCGCTGGAAGAACCACTCGCCCTTCTCGCGGTCGCTGGGCTTGGTCAGGGCCACGACGCGGGCATAGCGCGGATTGAGGTGTTCCATGAACCGCTTGATCGTGCCGCCCTTGCCGGCGGCATCGCGGCCCTCGAACAGGATCACGAACTTCTGCCCGGTGTCCTGCGCCCAGATCTGCACCTTCAGAAGCTCGGCCTGCAGACGCGCCTTCTCGGCCTCGTAATCGGCGGTCCGCATCAGGTCGGGATAGGGGTAGTAGCCGCTTTCAAAAGCCAGGGCGACGGCGTCGCTGCCGACCTTCGGAAAGGTCTTCGGCCCCTCGCCCTCGGCCAACGCCAAGGGCGCGGGCCGGTCCGCCACCGGGGCCGGGCCTGGGGTTGCTTCCACAGCCTGTTCCATCTCGACCGTCGTATCTGCCATGCGAAAATCCCTCATCCGTTTGAAAACAGCGGTTGCCCCCGCACAGGGTTTCGCTGGACGCGAAGCCCGAATCGAGGGTGAAATCTGCGGGCACATTGTCCCGGCGGGACCGTTCAAGAGAATGTTACAAATCATCGCACCCCGGCGGTCGCGCCGGAAAACGGAGGTCACGGCATGCTTGTCCTGTACGGCGTCTACCGATCGCGCGCATCGCGCAACCTGTGGCTTCTGGAAGAGAACGGCCTGCCGTTCCGACATGTCCCGGTGGTGCAGGCCTACCGTCTGTCCGATCCGCAGGCACCTGACGCGCCCCTGAACACGCGCAGCGCGGCGTTCCTGAAGGTCAGTCCCCTGGGCGCGATCCCCGTGTTGGAGGACGGGGACCTTGTCCTGACCGAATCGCTGGCGATCAACCTCTACCTGGCCGAGAAGGCGGGCGGGCCGCTGGCGCCGGCCGATGCGCGGGAACGGGCCGAGGCCGCGCAATGGGCGCTTTTCGCGCAGTCCTGGCTGGAAGCCGACGCGCTGGCCTTGCAGGTCGGTCATGCCGACGCTTCGTCCCGAACGTCCGAGGGCCGGGCGCGGATGGACGGTCATGTCGAAGGACTGCGCCGTCCGCTGGGCTGGCTGGAGGGTCATCTGGCCGCGAAGAACCACCCCCTTGGCGGACGGTTCACCGTCGCCGACATCAACCTGGCCGAGGTTCTGCGCTATGCGCAGGCCGAACCGGGCCTGCTGCAAGGCTATCCGGCCATCAACCGCTGGCTTGCGGCCTGTCAGGCGCGACCCGCCTTCCAGGCGATGTGGGCTGCGCGGAACCTCGAGCCCGTCTGAACCCCGGTCCGGCGCCTCAGCCCTTGCGGCGGGTGACGCGGGCGGCCTGGCGGGCCTTCTTGACGGCGGCGCGCCCGGCCTTTGCCTCGGCGCGGCCCGAGGGTTTCGATTTGGTATCGGCCAGGTCGCGCGCCGACTTGCGCGCCGTGTCCATCGCGGCGCGGCCCAGCAGGCGCAGGACGGGGGTCAGCAGGTCTTTCAGGCTCATGTCTCTTTCAATCCTCGAACAGTTCGGTCTGGCCGGTCACGGCCTCGTCTTCCTCATCCCCCGGCAGGGCGGTGGTGCCCGGCAATGGCCGGTTGTCCAGCAACCCGGCGGCGCGAAGTTCCTTCAGGCCGGGCAAGTCGCGCGCCGATTCCAGCCCGAAATGATCCAGGAAGGTTTCGGTCACGACGAATGTCACCGGCCGGCCCGGCGTCATCCGGCGGCGGCCGAAGCGGATCCATTCCATTTCCAGCAGCTGGTCCACCGTACCGCGCGACACCGCCACGCCGCGGATCTCCTCGATCTCGGCCCGGGTGACGGGCTGGTGATAGGCGATGATCGCAAGCGTCTCGATGGCCGCACGGCTCAGCTTGCGGCTCTCGACGGTTTCCTTCTGCATGAGGAAGCTCAGGTCCGGCGCGGTGCGGAAGGCCCAGCCGTCTCCCACCCGGACGATGCGCACCCCGCGGCCTTCGTAGCGGCGGCGCAGATAGGCCAGCGCCTCGGCCGGGTCGGATCCATGCGGCATCCGCGCGGAAAGGTCCGCCACCGTCACCGGTTCGGTCGAGGCAAAGAGGATCGCCTCGATCATGCGTTCCTGTTCCGCGATGGGCGGCGCCGCGAACAGGCTTTTCTCTTCGGGATCGGCGTTCACGGGGCGGCACTCATTGCGATTTGCGGCGGATGGCGATGGGAGCGAAGCTTTCCG
The DNA here is from genome assembly GCA_002356635.1 of Rhodobacteraceae bacterium QY30. Classification (GTDB taxonomy): domain Bacteria; phylum Pseudomonadota; class Alphaproteobacteria; order Rhodobacterales; family Rhodobacteraceae; genus QY30. Next base: position 1,688,712 of record CP023454.1, on the reverse strand, counting down.
ACTGTCTTAACTCGATCTGCCCCTGCTTGGCGAGTTCGAGTGTCGCCGCAAAGGTCGCCGCCGTGGCCGAACGGCGGCGCACCGGATCGGCGCCCCAGCCATCAGGCAGATAGCTCGACAGGTCGGTCCAGTCACCCGCGTAGCCGATCAGCCCGCGCATCCGTTCCAGCGCCTGTTCCATGGTGAACACATGGTCGCGGTCCATGACGAAGGGGCGGAAACTGTCATGGGTGCGGATCCGCGCATAGGCCTGCATCAGGTCCAGCAGCGTGGCCCCATAGGTGACCTTGCGCATCCGCATCACGTCTTCGGGCTGGCCGCGCGGAAAGAAGTCGCGGCCCTTCTGGTCCCGCGCCATCAGCCGCGCCGCCGCCTCGCGCATGGCTTGCAGGCGTTCCAGCTGCCAGGCCAGGTGGGCGGCCAGTTCCTCGCCCGAGGGTCCTTCCTCGGTCGGATCGGGGGGCAGCAGCAGGCGCGATTTCAGGAAGGCCAGCCAGGCAGCCATCACCAGGTAGTCGGCCGCCAGTTCGATCCGCAGCGCATCGGCGCGGTTGATGAAGGCCAGGTATTGTTCCGCCAGATGCAGGATCGAGATGCGGCGCAGGTCCACCTTCTGCGTGCGCGACAGCATCAAGAGCAGGTCGAGCGGCCCTTCGTAGCCATCGACATCGACGATCAGCGCCTCGGCCGCCAGCCGTTCTTCGACGATGCTTCGCTGTTCGGCCTCAGACATGCCCCCGTCCCTGCAAGAGACCCTGAAGTTCGGCCTCCAGACGGGCGGTGTCAATCGCTTCGGGCATCGGGCGGCGGCAGGCCAGCGCGGCATCCGCACGCGCGATGGCGTCCGGGGTCATCAAGCCGGCTCCGGCCACAACCGCTTCCGCGTCGACCCGTTCTCCCTTGCAGTAAAGCGCAAGGTCGCATCCCGCCGCGATGGCGCGGGCAGCGCGTTCACCCAGGGTGCCCGCCAACGCCTCCATCGACAGGTCATCGGTGACCAGCAGACCGTCAAAGCCGATCTCGTCGCGGATCAGCGAGATCACGCGGGGCGATTGCGTGGCGGGTCGGTCGTCCAGCCGGGTGAAACGGATGTGCGCGGTCATGCCGACGGGCAGGTCAGAAAGCTGCCGGAACGCCGCGAAATCGGTCTGCCGCAGGGTTTCCGGATCCGTATCGACCACGGGAAGGTGCAGATGGCTGTCCAGAGTCGCGCGTCCGTGGCCGGGCATGTGCTTCATGATCGGCACCACCCCACCCGACAGCAAACCTTCCGCGCAGGCGCGCGCCGCAGCGGCGACAGTTCGCACATCGCGCCCGAAACAGCGGTTCTTCAGAAACGGATGGGTTTCATCCATCGCGATATCGACAGATGGCGCACAGTTCGAGTCGATGCCGACGCTGCGAAGTTCTTCGGCAATCAGACGGTAGCGCAACCAGATTGCCCGGTCGCGGCCTTCGGACGCGGTCTGGTCCATCTGGTCCAGCGGCGGCAGCCATTCGCGGAAATGCGGCGCGCGCAGGCGCTGCACGCGGCCGCCCTCCTGGTCGATGGTGATCAGCGCCGCGCGCCCGACGGCATCGCGCAAGTCGCCGGTCAGGCGGCGCAACTGGTCCGGGCTTTCGACATTGCGGGCGAAAAGGATGAATCCCCAAGGATCCGCGTCCCGAAAGAACGCACGCTCCGAACGGTTCAGGTCCAGCCCTTCGCAGCCAAGGATCGTCGCCGAACGGGCCATGCGAACCCGGTCAGCCCTGCGCTTGGGCGGGGGTGCAAAGCCGACCCTCGGCCTTCAGCGCGGCGCAGAACCGGCGGGCATCGGCCAGATCGGCAAAGCCCTGAACGCGCAGGCGGTAGAAGGTGCGACCGCCGCTTTGCGCGGATTCGATCACGCGTTTCTTGCCCTGCATCAGCGGTCCCAGATCGCCGATCACCTTGTCCCACTCCGCCCGCGCCTCATCCGCGGACTGATAGGCGCCGAGCTGCGCCAGCCGCGTCCCGGCCGGAACCGCATCCGCCGCAAGTTCGACCGCTCCGGCGTCCGCGGTGGCGTCGGGCAGTCGGGCGACGGTCGGTTCAACCGAGGTAGGTTCCACTTCGGCGGGCTTCGGAGCTTCCTCGACCACGGCCCCGCCCAGCGCGGCGGCAACGGCAGCGGCGGCGGCTTCGGCGATCGGGTCGCTTGCCCCTTCCGGGGCCAGTGCCAGCATGGCCGGGCGGCCTTGAGGCCGCAGCGACCGGGACACGCCCGGAACATCGGCCGGAAGAACCGACACCGCCTCGGTCACCGCATTGGCAACCGATTCGGCTGCGGGATCGGCATCGGCAAGATCCTCGACCACCGGCGCTTCGGTCAGGGATGGCACAGCCTCGGCCGCCGGGACCGGCACCGCCGCGGGGGCGACGGCCGGCGTCCCGATCGGGGGCACGGGCGCCGCGAACGGCGCCGACGCCGCGATCTTCACGTCGCCCATCGGCTGATCTTCGGGCGCAAGCTCCATCGGGCGCGGGGCCAGGACCAGGCGTTCGGCGGGTGCAGCGGCGGTGCCGTCGGCGGCAATCGCGTTGACCGCCATGCCCTGGTGATCGGCCAGTTCGCCGCCCGGGTCGCTGGGCACCATGCGCGCCGGACCGGCCAGGGCGCGGATTACCGGAACGCCGTTCACGTCGCGCACCGCCAGCTTGTAGCCCCAGATCCCCAGCCCCAGGACCAGCGCCAAAGAGGTCAGCGCCCCTGCCCCGTTCACCAGCCGGCGCGACCGCAGGCCGCGACCGCCCGTTTCATGGGCCTCGGTCGGGGCGTCATACCAGCCCTCGTCGTCGTATTCGACATTCGCCATGTTCTGCCTCATGCGCGGGCGCGCGCCGCGAAGGGCCGCCCGTCCTGTCCGCCTTTTGCCTGCTCGCTCCGACGCCCGCGCCTGTAGGTCAGCGCATTTCCTCCGCCGGAGTCACGCCAAGGATACCAAGACCTGCGGAAATGACAACGCCCGCAGCCCGCGCCAAGGCGATTTTCGACTGGCTTGTCGCGGGATTATCCTCTTGCAGGAAGCGAAGGCTGGTATCTTCGTTGCCCCGGTTCCACAATCCATGCAGGTCCGAGGCCAGTTCATAAAGATAGAAGGCCACCCGGTGCGGTTCGTTGTTGCGTGCCGCGATCTCGACCAGGCGCGGCCATTCGGCGATCTTGCGCGCCAGTTCCAGCTCGGCGGGGTGGGTCAGGCCAGACAGGTCGGCCGACGCAAGATCGGCATCCCCGACCGCAATCCCCATCTCCACCGCCTTGCGCAGCACCGAGCGGACCCGGGCATGGGCATATTGGACGTAGAAGACCGGGTTGTCCTTCGACTGTTCCAGAACCTTGTCGAAGTCGAAATCCAGGGCCATGTCGTTCTTCCGCGTCAGCATGACAAACCGCGTCACGTCGGCGCCCGCCTGTTCGACCACATCGCGCAGCGTGACGAAGGTGCCCGCCCGCTTCGACATCTTGAAGGGTTCGCCATTCTTGAACAGCTTCACCAGCTGGATCAGCTTGATGTCGAGCGGCACCTTGCCATTCGAAAGCGCCGCGACGGCGGCCTTCATGCGCTTGACATAGCCTCCGTGGTCGGCACCCAGCACGTCGATCAGCATGTCGAAGCCGCGCAGCACCTTGTCGTGGTGATAGGCGATGTCGGGTGCGAAATAGGTCCAGCTGCCGTCGGATTTCTTCACCGGGCGGTCCACGTCATCGCCATGCGCGGTCGACCGAAACAGCGTCTGTTCGCGCGGCTCCCAATCCTCGGGGGTCTTGCCTTTCGGCGGCTCCAGCACGCCTTCGTAGATCATGCCCATGCCGCGCAGCGTCTCGATCGCGCCCTCGATCTTGCCGGTGCCATACAGCGCCTTTTCCGAAGAATAGACGTCCATCCGCACGTTCAGCAGCGCCAGATCCTCGCGGATCATCGCCATCATCCGTTCGGTGGCAAAATCGCGCACATCGTTCAGCCAAACCGATTCCGGCTGGTTCAGCAGCGTGTCGCCATATTTTTCCTTCAGCGCCTCACCCACCGGGATCAGGTAATCGCCTGGGTACAGCCCTTCGCGGATTTCCGGGTCCAGCCCATTGGCCTCGCGGTAGCGTTCATAGGCCGAACGCGCCAGCACATCGACCTGCGCGCCGCCGTCGTTGATGTAATACTCCCGCGTGACGGCATAGCCCGCGAAATCCAGCAGCGCCGCCAGCGCATCGCCAAAGACCGCGCCGCGGGTATGGCCCACGTGCATCGGCCCCGTCGGGTTGGCCGAGACGAATTCGACGTTGACCTTTTGCCCCTGCCCCAGGGTCGATCGGCCAAAATCCGCACCTTCGGTCAGCGCGGCCCGTATGACCCCCTGCCAGACGGAAGGCGACAGCCGCAGGTTCAGGAACCCCGGCCCCGCCACTTCGGCAAGCGCGATGCGGGGATCGGCGGACAGGCGCGCGGCCAAGGCTTCGGCAATGGCGCGGGGTTGCAGCTTCGCCGGTTTGGCCAGCACCATCGCCGCGTTCGTCGCCATGTCGCCATGCGCCGGATCGCGCGGCGGCTCGACCGAGACGGCAGTCATGTCAAGCCCCTCGGGCAGCTGCCCGTCCTGGGTCATGGCCGACAGCGCCTGAACGACGGCGCCGCGGATGTCGGAAAACAGGTTCATTTCGGTCCTCTTTGATCGCAAGGGGGATGCCAGAGCCGATGGCTTGCGTCAATGGCGGCAGCGGATTCGTGCGACCACCGCACAGCGTGCCGCACGCCTGCGCTTCGTCACCGCCGCTGTCTTGCCCAAGCCCGCACCGCATCGCCAAAGGCCGTGAACAGTGGCCGCGAGACGCTGTCCTCGGCCGCGTTCCATTCCGGGTGCCACTGCACCGACATGGTAAAGCCGGGCGCGCCCTCGATTACCGTCGCTTCGGGCGTGCCATCCTCGGCATGGCCCTCGATGACGATGCGCTTGCCCGGACGCATAATCCCCTGGCCATGAAGCGTGTTCGTCAGAACCTCGGTCCGGCCCAGAAGGGCGTGGAACCGCCCGCCTTCGGACAGCACCACCTTGTGACGCAGCGCGAATTGTTCCTCCAGCGTGCCATCGGGCGGCATCCGGTGGTTCACCCTGCCCGGAAGTTCGCGGATTTCGGGGTGCAGCGTGCCGCCCATGGCAACGTTCACCTCCTGGAAGCCACGGCAGATGCCGAAGAAGGGCTGTCCGCGTTCCACGCAGGCCCGGATCAGCGGCAGCGTGATCGCATCCCGGGCGCGGTCGAACCGGCCGTGCGCCTCGGTCTCGGCCTCGCCGTATTCCGACGGGTGCACGTTCGGCTGTCCTCCGGTCAGCAGGAACCCGTCGCACAGGTCCAGAAGTTCGCCCACCGTCACGTACCCCGGATCGGTCGGGATCAGAAGCGGCAGGCATTCCGAAACATGCGCAATGGCGGCAGAGTTCATGGTGCCGCCGGCATGGACGGGATAGCGGTCGTTGATCGAATAGCTGTTGCCGATGATGCCGACGACAGGCCGGCGGGTCGTGGGGGTCATGATGGGTCCGAAGGCTCTTTTCCCGGAATTTAAAAGATCGCGCCGCCCTTAGGAACCCTGTCCGGCTGTCTATTTGCGCACCGTTCCCTCACCCGTCACCAGATACTTGAAACTGGTCAACTGCTCGGCCCCGACCGGCCCCCGCGCATGCAGCTTGCCCGTCGCGATGCCGATTTCCGCCCCCATGCCGAATTCGCCACCATCGGCAAACTGCGTCGAGGCGTTGCGCATCAGGATCGCGCTGTCCAGACGCTGAAAGAACCGCGCCGCCGTCGCGTCGTTCTCGGTCAGGATCGCCTCGGTATGACCCGAACCATAGCGGCGGATATGCGCGATCGCCGCATCCACGCCATCAACCAGCTTCACGGCGATGATCCGGTCCAGGAATTCCCGGCCGAAGTCGTCGGGCCGGGCTGCCACCGTGCCGGGAACCTGCGCCAGTTCGCCCTCGGCCCGCACCTCGACCCCGGCGCCCAGCAGATCCTCGATCAAGACCGGACCATGCTTGTCCAGAAATGCGCGGTCGATCAGCAAACACTCTGCCGCACCGCAGATGCCCGTGCGGCGGGTCTTGGCATTCAGCACCACGCGCCGGGCCTTTTCCAGATCGGCCTCGCCGTCAGCATAAACGTGGCAGATGCCCTCCAGATGCGCAAAGACCGGCACCCGCGCCTCGGCCTGGACAAGACCGACAAGCCCCTTGCCGCCGCGGGGCACGATCACGTCGATGAACTCGACCGCCCGCAGCATCGCCGCCACCGCCGCCCGGTCGCGCGTCGGAACCAGCTGGATCGCCGCCTCGGGCAGCCCCGCATGCCGCAACCCTTCGACCATGCATGCATGGATCGCCTGCGAGGTGTGAAAGCTTTCCGAGCCGCCGCGCAGGATCACCGCATTGCCGGATTTCAGGCACAGGGCCCCCGCATCCGCGGTCACATTGGGCCGGCTTTCGTAGATCACCCCGATCACCCCCAGCGGCGTGCGCACCCGCTGGATATGCAACCCCGTGGGCCGGTCCCATTCCGCGATCACCTCGCCCACCGGATCGCGCTGCGCGGCCACGGCGCGCATGCCGTCGACGATGCCCGACAGCCGCGCCTCATCCAGCGTCAGGCGATCCATCATCGCCGCGCTCAACCCCTTCTCGTGTCCATAGTCCAGATCGGCGCGGTTCTCGGCAAGGATTTCCGCGCGCCGATCCCACATCCGATCGGCAGCCACCAGAAGTGCCGCCTGCTTCGCCTCCGGCGCGGCAAAGGCCAATTCCGCCGCCGCCGCGCGCGCCTTGGCGCCGATCTCCGCGATCAGGTTTTCTGCCTCAGCCATCGCCTTCACCTTCTTCTTTTCACAAATATCCCGGGGGTCCGGGGGCAGAGCCCCCGTTCCACGGTCAGACCACCATGTCGTCGCGATGGATCAGGACCGCACGGCCAGGATAGCCCAGCACCGCCTCGATCTCCCCCGACCGCCGCCCGACCAGCAAGGCCGCTTCCTCGGAGGTGTAACGGATCAGGCCCTTCCCAAGCGCCTCGCCCGCCGGGCCCAGGATCGACACCGGCTCCCCCCGGCCGAACCGTCCTGTCACCTCGACCACACCGGCCGGCAGCAGGCTCTTGCCCTGCGCCAGCGCCTGCGCGGCCCCGGCGTCGATGCGGATCGAGCCCTTGACCTTCATGGCCGCGATCCAGCGCTTCCGCGCTGCCTGCGGGTCGCCGTCGGGCAGGAACCAGGTGCAGGCGGCGCCTTCCGCCAGTGCCCGCAAGGGGCGCGGAACCGAACCCTCCATGATCACCATGGCGCAGCCCCCGGCCACGGCGGTCTTGGCGGCCATGAGCTTTGTCTTCATGCCGCCCTTCGACAGGCCCGAGACCGGATCCCCCGCCATCGACTCGATCTCGGGCGTAATGCGGTCCACAACGTCGAAACGCCGCGCCGTGGGGTCTTCCTTCGGATTTGCCGTGTAGAACCCGTCCACATCCGACAAAAGCACCAGCTGATCGGCGCCGATGGTGACGGCAATCTGCGCCGCCAGACGGTCATTGTCGCCGAAACGGATTTCGTCCGTCGCCACCGTATCGTTTTCGTTGACGATTGGCACGACCCCACGCGCCAGCAGCGTTTCCATCGTGGCGCGGCTGTTCAGATAGCGGCGCCGGTCGGCGGTGTCCTCCAGCGTCACCAGGATCTGTCCCGTGGCGATGCCATGCGGTGCAAGGAATTCCTCATAGGCGCGGGCCAACCGGATCTGGCCCACCGCCGCCGCGGCCTGGCTTTGCTCAAGCGCAAGGTCGCCGGTCGGCCAACCCAGCACCCCGCGCCCCAGCGCAATCGAACCGGAGGAAACCAGGATCACATCCGCGCCGCGTGCCTTCGCCGCCACCACATCCTCGGCCAGTGCCCGCAGCCAGTCGGTCCGAAGGCCGGTGGCCCGATCCACCAGCAGGGCCGAACCGATCTTGATGACCAGCCGCCGCGCTGTCGCCACGTCGGGGCGAGCGGCCGGCGCCCGGGCCGTCACGGCCGCCATGTCGTCACCTCGGGGGTTTCGGCGCGGTCTGCAATGATCTCTGCCCACAGCGCCCGCAGCACCTCGGTCACGCCCTGTTTCGAGACGCCCGACATCAGGAACACCGGCCCGCCCACGGCTTTCTCCAGACTGCGTTTGCGGCTGGACAGCGTCTTGCTGTCCAGCGCGTCGATCTTGTTCAGCGCGGTGATGCGCGGCTTCGCAGCCAGGTCCGGCGAATAGCGCTCCAGCTCGGTGATGATGGTGCGGTAGTCCTTGGTGATCGTGGACGAGGTGCCATCGACCAGATGCAACAGCACCGAACAGCGTTCGACATGCCCCAGGAACAGGTCGCCCAGGCCCCGCCCCTCGGACGCGCCTTCGATCAGGCCGGGGATATCGGCCATGACGAATTCCTTGCCGTCGATCCCGACGACGCCCAGGTTCGGATGAAGCGTGGTGAAGGGATAATCCGCGATCTTGGGCCGCGCGTTCGACACCGCGGCCAGGAACGTCGATTTGCCCGCATTCGGCAACCCCAGAAGCCCCGCATCCGCGATCAGCTTCAGCCTGAGCCAGATCGTGCGCTCGATCCCCTCTTGCCCCGGATTGGCACGGGCAGGGGCGCGGTTGGTCGAGGATTTGAAATGCAGGTTGCCAAAGCCGCCATTTCCGCCCTTGGCCAGCAGCACCCGCTGCCCGACCTGCGTGAGATCGGCGATCAGCGTTTCTTCATCCTCGTCGATGATCTCGGTTCCGACCGGCACTTTCAGCACGATGTCGTCGCCATTGGCGCCGGTCATCTGCTTGCCCATGCCTGGGCGGCCCGACTTGGCGAAGAAGTGCTGTTGGTAACGGAAGTCGATCAGCGTGTTCAGCCCCTCGACCGCTTCGGCCCAGACCGAGCCGCCATTGCCGCCGTCGCCGCCGTCAGGACCGCCGAACTCGACGAATTTCTCGCGCCGGAAGGACACGCAGCCCGAGCCGCCGCCGCCCGAACGGATGTAGACTTTGGCAAGGTCGAGAAATTTCATCGGGGAACCCCAGTCGGAATGGACGTCCGCAAGGACGATGGCTAATGGCGATAGCCCCGGAACGCGCCGGGCGCAAGCATGGCAATGGCCCGCCCGTCCGCCCTCAGGGGGCGGGCCGCTCGTCCAGCCGCAACTCCATGAACACCAGATCGAGCCAACGCCCGAACTTCTGGCCCACCTGACCCATCCGACCGGTTTCCCTGAATCCGATGCGCGCATGAAGCCGGATCGAGACGTCGTTTTCAGCCGTGATGGCAGCGACCATCACATGCTTTCCCAAGGCCGTGGCCCGGGCAATCAGCGCATGAAGGAGCGCGGGCGCGATCCCTTGGCCGCGCGCGGCGGCGGCCACATAGACCGAATTCTCCACCGTCGCGCGGAAGCCGTCAAAGGGACGCCAGTCGCCGAAGCTGGCATAGCCCAGCACCTGCCCCGCGCCCTCGGCCACCAGCACCGGATAGCCCGCACCCTGTCGGGCCGCGATCCAGGCGGCGCGGTTTTCGGCATCGACCTCGCCCTCGTTCAGGATGGCGGTCGTGTGCCGCACCGCGTCGTTGTAGATCGCGGCGATGCCGGCAGCATCGTCGGGGGTCGCATCGCGGATCAGCATCGTGGTCATTCCGGGAACTGCGGCCACTCAGGCCATCTTGCGCGTATAGGTCCAGGTCGGCACCATCGCATTGCGCGCCACCGACCAGCTTTCTGCGTCGCCCAGATAGTCGAAACCGCAGTTGGTCAGCACCCGGGCCGAACCGGCATTGTCCTGGAAAACCTCGGCGAACAGGGTCCGAGACTGGTGCGGATTGGCGGCAACGACCGACGCCACGGCTTCGGAGGCAAGGCCGGTATTCCAGAAGGCCGGCGCGACCCAGTAGCCGATTTCTGACTGGTCCTTGCCGATCGGGGTCAGGGTGACCACGCCCAGCACCTCGCCCAGGCCATCGGCCGACCCATCCATGACCCAGGTGTCCTCGGTCCGGGTGTCGCTCAGCGCACGGGCGATCATCGCTTCGGCCAGCCCCGGCGGCAGGGGATGCGGAATCGCCTTGGTGCCTTCGGCCACACGGCGGTCGCCGGCAAAAAGCGCGATCAGACCCGCGTCCGAACGGCGCATCGGGCGCAGCAGGAAGCGGCTGGCGCCGATGGTGGGCTGGATCACGATCTGTTCTGGCCGCATGTCTGTCCTCCGGGAAGTGTCGTTGGCCGGTTCTTGCGTCAAGGCAGCACCGGACACCGGACGCGGTTCGCGCGCCAGGTTGTCGTGCAATGTCGCCGGCTTCGTTGTCAGGAACATGTCAGGACTTTCACGGCCGCGAGATGCGCTAAAACGCGCCGCGGGGCCAAGGCCTGGGGCGAATGCCACGACGGGCATTCGGCGTGATGATCGGACATGGGCTCCTCCCCTTGTGTCCGCCATTGGAATTCCGGCCCCCCAGCCGAAAAAGGATCGGGGGACCGGCGGTTTCGCCGATCCCCCTTGCGCTTGCGCAGTGTCGGGTCCGGCTTACTCTGCCGCTTCCACCATCGGAAGAACCGAGATGAAAGTCCGGCCCTTGAGGCCCTTCTTGAAGGTCACGGTGCCGGTGGTTACGGAAAAGATGGTGTGGTCGCGGCCCATTTCAACGCCCGTCCCCGGCCACCAGGTCGTGCCGCGCTGGCGGACGATGATGTTGCCCGGGATCGCGGCCTGGCCGCCATACAGTTTCACGCCGAGGCGACGCCCTGCGGAGTCGCGGCCGTTGCGGGAAGAACCGCCTGCTTTCTTGTGTGCCATGACGCGTTACTCCTCAGGCTTCGGTTTTCTTGGCAGCGCGCTTCGGCTTGGCCGGAGCTTCCGCCGGGGCGGCGCCGTTGTTGTGCGCGGCAACGCGGGCAGCATGGGTGCCGATCGCCAATTTCACGTCCGACTTCTCCGCGCCCGAGGCGAGGATGTCGGTCACGCGCACCAGCGTCAGCTTCTGACGGTGGCCGCGGGTCCGCTGCGAGCTGTGCTTGCGGCGGCGCTTGACGAAGGTGATGACCTTGTCGGCCTTGATGTTGTCGATGACTTCGGCCTGAACCGCGGCACCGGCCACACGCGGCGCGCCGACGGTGAGCGTGTCGCCGCCCAGCATCAGGATGTCATTGAACTGGACTTTTTCACCAGCCTGGGCGTCAATCAGTTCCACGCGCAGGACGTCGCCTGCCTGGACCTTGTATTGCTTGCCGCCTGTCTTGAGGACCGCGAACATGGGTCTTTCCTTCTTCTGTCTGCCGCGTCCTGTGGCCGCCTTGTGAAGGGCGTTCGTGGCTGGTGCCGCCTCGGACAGCGCGCCCCGGATGAGGCGTCATGATAAAACGAATCCCGCGCAATGCCGGAGCGGCATGACGGGATGGCGGCTTATCGGGGATCGGCGGCAGCAAGTCAAGCGGGGATCGGGATGACGCTCGGCCCGCCGGGGGCCTGGCCGTCTGTCAGCCGATGTTGGCCATGGCCGGGAAAGTGTCCAGAAGCCAATTGGCAAAGACCGTGAAGCCCCCCGTGGCCATCAGAAGGCCGATCGTCCACAACAGCAGGCCCATTGTCCGTTCGATCCGGTCCATGTGGCGCTTGAAGAACGCCAGCACCCCGGTCAGGCGGGGCAGCCAGGCCGCCACCAGCAGGAAGGGAATACCCAGACCCGCGGCATAGATCGCCAGAAGCACCGCCCCGCGCGCCAGGCTCTGGTCCTGGGCAGCCAGGGACAGGATCATCGCCAGTTGCGGTCCGATGCAGGGCGTCCAGCCGAAGGCGAAGGCCAGGCCCAGCACATAGGCACCAAAGGCCGAGCCGCCCCGGTCGCCCGCGTCCATCCGCGCCTCGCGGTTGAGGAAGGGGATCGTAATCACGCCGAGGAAATGCGCCCCAAAGACCATGACCACGATCCCGGCCCCGGTCGCGAAGGCATCGCGGTTGGCCGCGAAAACCTGCCCAAAAGCCGAGGCGGCAAATCCCAGCAGCATGAAAACCGTCGAGAGGCCCAGCACGAAGAACAGCGCAGCCGTCAGCGCGGCGCGGTTGCCCTTGCGGCCGCTGTTCAGGTCGGACATGCCAATGCCGCTCATGTAGGCCAGGTAGGGCGGCACGATCGGCAGCACGCAGGGGCTGAGGAACGAGATCACGCCCGCAAGCGCGGCGATGACCGCGGCGGTCAGGAATGAGGCATCCATCAGACTGACGTCGAACATGGGCGATCCTTAGCCGATGATCCGCTGCCCGTCACGGGGGTGCGACGAAGGGCGCATCACAAGGATGAGACATGGACAAGGCCCGGACGTGACCGTAAATCGCGGCGCATGGACCACGATCGCGACATCGACGCCCTGGGCCTTCTGTGCCCCCTCCCGGTGCTGAAGGCACAAAAGGTGCTGGCGGGGATGGCGCCGGGCGCCGTGCTGCGCCTGCGCGCCACCGACGCGATGAGCTGGATCGACGTGCCGCATTTCTGCGCCGAGGCGGGGCATGACCTGCTGTCGGCAGAAGATGCGGAGGGCGTGAAGACCTACCTGATCCGGAAGCGGTCCAACTGAGACTGCATTTCCGCGCGCCACCGCCCGCCCGATGCAAAACGCCGGACCCTTGGGGCCCGGCGTCTCCATTTGCGGCTGGTCCCGCGTCAGCGGCCCAGCGACCACCAGCCCTTGCGGCGGGGTTTGTCTGCCTCGGGCTCGGACTGGTTCTGAACCGCATCGGTCGCATCCAGCGCGGGGCCGTCCGACGGCGCGGGCGCCGGGTCGGGGGTGCCGACATTGGCGGTCACGCTGGGTTCCAGGGCCCCATCGACCGGCAGATCCGACATTTCGGCATGGCCTTCAGCCGCCACCACCGGAGCTTCCGACACGGCATCAGCCGCCGGCTCGGCCGCGACGGGGGTTGCGGCTGCGTCACTCGGGGACGCCTCGGGCGCGGTCGGAGCCACCGCTTCGGCCGCGGCTTCCTCCGTTACGGCCTTCGGCTTGCGGCTACGGCTTTTCTTCGGTGCCGCGGTGACTTCTGCGGCGGATTCGGCCGTGCCCTCGGCGGTTGCCTTCGGCTTGCGGCTGCGGCTGCTGGTCTTCTTCGGCGCCGGCACGGCCTCGTCTTCGGTGGCTGCGGGCTCGACCGTTTTGACCGATGCCTCGGCGCCTGCTTCCGCCTCGGTGGTCTTGTCGGTGGTCTTGCGGCTCCGCGTCCGGGTGCGGCGGGGCTTCGCCGCCTCGACCGTGGCTTCGCCAGACGTGTCCACGGCCGGGGCGGCTTCGATCAAGGTGGCAGCCTCGGCCGGTTCGGCTGCGGCGGCCTCCTCGGCATCGGCGCCCTCTTCGGCGCCATCTTCCGCTTCGTCGGTGGCGTCGTCGGCGGATTCGTCCGCCTGCACCTGACCGTCGGCGCCCCTCTCACCGCTGCCTTTCCGGCGCCGGCGGCGACGGCGCTTCTTCTTCTTCCCCGGCTCATCGCCCTGCTCGGCCGAAGCGCCCTCGCCCGCGGCCTCGTCCTCGGCTTCGGTCTCGTCCAGATCCTCCTCGACGATGTCCTCGTCTTCCAGATCCGGCATCAGCGAGGCGTCGTTCGACACGACCTGCGAGATGACGTCCGGCACCACGCGGGTCGCCGTCTTGAACTTCTCGATCACATAGTCCGGGCTGACCAGCGCCGGATCCGCCTCGACCCGGACCGACAGGCCATAGCGGGCTTCGATCTGGGCGACGTGTTCGCGTTTCTGGTTCATAAGGAAGTTGACCACTGCGATCGGCGCCTTCAGCAGCACCTCGCGAGACCGCTTGCGGGTGCCTTCCTCCTCCAGCTGGCGCAGGATCTGCAAGGCCAGGCTGTCGTCAGAACGGATGATCCCGGTGCCGTGGCAATGCGCGCAGGGCTGCGTGGTCGATTCCAGCATCCCCGGACGCAGCCGCTGACGCGACATCTCCAGCAGGCCGAAGCCCGAGATGCGACCCACCTGTATCCGCGCCCGGTCGTTCTTCAGCTTTTCCTTCAGGCGCTTCTCGACGGCGGCGTTGTTCTTGCGCTCTTCCATGTCGATGAAGTCGATGACGATCAGGCCGGCCAGGTCACGCAGGCGCAGCTGGCGGGCGACTTCCTCGGCGGCTTCCAGGTTGGTGCGCAGCGCGGTTTCCTCGATCGAGCCTTCCTTCGTGGCCCGACCCGAGTTCACGTCGATGGCGACCAGCGCCTCGGTCACGCCGATGACGATGTAGCCGCCGGATTTCAGCTGCACGACCGGATTGAACATCGCGCCCAGATAGCTTTCGACCTGATAGCGGGCGAACAGCGGCATGGATTCAGTGTAATGGACGACGCTTTTCGCATGCGTCGGCATGATCATCTTCATGAAGTCGCGGGCGGCGCGATAGCCTTTCTCGCCCTCGACCAGAACCTCGTCGATGTCCTTGCTATAGAGATCGCGGATCGACCGCTTGATCAGGTCGCCCTCTTCATAGATGGGCGCCGGGGCGATGGATTTCAGCGTCAGGTCGCGGACCTGTTCCCATAGCCGCATCAGGTATTCGTAGTCGCGGCGGATCTCGGTCTTGGTGCGCTGGCTGCCGGCGGTGCGGATGATCAGGCCCGCGCCTTCCGGAACTTCAATCTCCGCCGCGATTTCCTTCAGCTTCTTGCGGTCGACGGCATTGGTGATCTTGCGCGAAATCCCACCGCCGCGCGCAGTGTTGGGCATCAGGACGCAGTAGCGGCCCGCGAGGCTGAGGTAGGTCGTCAGCGCCGCGCCCTTGTTGCCGCGCTCTTCCTTGACGACCTGGACCAGCATGATCTGCCGGACCTTGATCACTTCCTGGATCTTGTAGCGGCGCGGGCGGGGTTTGCGCGGCTGATGGATTTCCTCGGCCACATCCTCTTCGCCTACGGATTCGATCTCGTCGTCCTGCTCGACGGTGTCGGTCTGGCCCGCCTCGGCCGGATCGTCGTGGTCGTCACCGCTGTCCTCGGTACTGTCCGCAGCCTCGGCCGGGCTGGCTTCGTCTGCAGGGGCCGCGTCGGCGGGGGCCGCCTCGGCGCTGGCGGGTTGTTCGGCAGAGGGGGCAGTTGCGGACAGGTCGTCCGCCACCGCGGCATCGTCAGCACGATCCTCGGACAGATCCACGACACCCATACCGGGAATGTCTTCACTGGCGATCACTTCCGCGTCGCTTGCCGCCTTTTCGGCGCGGGCGGCCGGGCGCGGGCGACGGCGGCCGCGGTTGTTCTCCTCGGCCTCCATCTGTTCGGCGTAGGCCCGTTCCTCGGCGATCAGCGCCTTCCGGTCCGCGACCGGGATCTGGTAGTAATCCGGGTGGATTTCCGCGAAGGCCAGGAAGCCATGGCGGTTTCCGCCGTAATCGACAAAGGCCGCCTGAAGTGAGGGTTCGACCCGCGTTACCTTTGCCAGATAGATGTTGCCAGCCAGCTGGCGTTTGTTGACGGTTTCAAAGTCGAAGTCGTCAACCTTGTTTCCGTCCACCACGACCACGCGGGTTTCTTCCGCGTGGGTGGCATCGATGAGCATTTTCTTAGCCATTGATCTTTTCCGCAGCCGAATGGCCGTGCGCGTCCCGGGGGACGTGCACGGCCACTGACTGTTGTTGCTGGGGCGACGCGGCGGGCGGACGACAGCGCGGCGGCGGCCAATGGCCTGCCTGTATTCCGCACTTCGATCCTGTCGCGCTTCATCGCGTTTCTGTCCAGAATGCCCGGGGGCATCCAAGTAAAGGCCCCTTGCTTGTCAGGCAGGAGGGCAAATGAAAGGCCTTGCGGCCAATTTTCTCGGCCGGGTCGGACCGTGGTTCCCATCGGAACCCTCGGATGAAGCGGCTGCGAAACTTGTTCCGGGGTGCGGGCACCTGAAGGCGCCGGAACCCGGATATATCCACAATAGCGGTGAAGGCTTCCCGAATACAATCACCAATTTCGCAATCACAAGGCGAGTTGACCTGCCCTGCCGCTGCAAGTCAGGCGGCGGTTACAGGTAGTCCTGACGCTGCAAGCCGTATTTCGCCATCTTTTCGTTCAGGGTCCGGCGCGGCAGGCACAGCTCCTCCATGACCGCCGTGATCGAGCCCTTGTGACGGCGCATCGTATTGTCGATCAGCATCTTTTCGAAGCTTTCGACATATTCCTTCAGCGGTTTGCCTTCCGTGGTGATCGCCGCCGGACCGGTTTCTTCGTTGTCGGTCATCAGAAGCGACGCGATCGAGCCGGACCCACGACGGTTCTGAAGGACGGCGCGTTCGGCCACGTTGATCAGCTGCCGCACGTTGCCCGGCCAGGGCGCCTGCAGAAGCTGCGCGGCCTCTTGCGCCGTCACCTGCGGGGCGTCGCAGCCGTATTCCTCGGCGAATTGTTCGGTCAGACGCGCGAACAGCGTCAGGATATCCTCGCCCCGCGACCGCAGCGGTGGCAGCATGATCTTCAGCGCGGCAAGGCGGTAGTAAAGATCGGGTCGCAGCGCGTCTTCGACCGTCCGGCCCTGTTCGTGATCGTTGCAGATCGCGACGATCCGGGTTTCCGCGGGCGTGCCCTGTTCGTTGATGAAGGTCAGAAGCCGCGCCTGCAGCGACTGGCTCAGCGCCTCGACGTCTTCCAGGACCAGCGTGCCGCCGCGCGCTTCTTCGACAAGGGGCATCTGCCCACCTTCCTCCATCGGGCCGAAAAGTCGGGTGCCCAGCATGTCCTCGGAGTAGGCGGCGCAGGAAATCACCACGAATTTCTTCCCGGCCCGCGGCCCCACGGCATGAAGCGCGTGCGCAACCAGGGTCTTGCCGGTGCCGGTTTCGCCGTCGATCAGGACGTGACCATCCGCCTGCCCCAGATCGAGAATATCCTCGCGCAACCGCTCCATCGCCGGGGACGATCCGATCAGCTTCTTCATCAGGGTCGAGCCGTCCGACAGTTCCTTGCGCAGGGCGCGGTTGTCCAGCGTCATCCGCCGCGCCTGCGTGGCGCGCTTGGCCAGTTCGGTCATCCGGTCGGGGTTGAAGGGCTTTTCCAGAAAATCATAGGCACCGATCCGCATCGCCTCGACCGCCATGGGCACGTCACCGTGGCCGGTGATCATGATGACCGGCAGCCCGCTGTCCAGGCTCATCAGTTTCTTCAGAAGCGCCATTCCGTCCATGCCGGGCATGCGGATATCGCTGACCACGACACCCGCGAAATCAGCGCCGATGGATTTCAGCGCGTCCTCGGCGCTGGGATAGGTTTCCGTGTCGAATCCCGACAGCGCCAGCCACTGGCTGACGGACTGGCGCATGTCTTCCTCGTCATCGACGATCGCAACCTTCATGGCTCGGGCCATAGCATTCACTCCGCTGCACGGGTCTTGTCGGTCAATGTAGGAAGCTGAACTTCGAAAACAGCCCCCCCGCCCGGCGCATTCCGCGCGGTCAACCGGCCACCCAGATCCTTGACGATTCCCGACGAGATGGCGAGCCCGAGGCCCACACCGTCACCGGGACGCTTGGTGGTGTAGAAAGGTTCGAAGAGGTTATCGAGATCGACGATCCCGTGACCATTGTCCTGAACCGATAGCACAGCGGGCGCCCCATCGGTCAACACAATGTCGATCCGGGCATCCGCTGTTTCCTTCGTCGCATCAAGCGCATTGCGCAAGAGGTTGATGATCACCTGTTCCAGACGGATCCGGTCGGCCAGCATCATCACCGGCTTGCGCGGCACGCTGCGGTTGATCCGCACCGCACGGGTCCGAAGCTGCGGCTCCATCATCGAAAGAGCCCCCGACACGCAGGCGCGGATGTCGATGGGCTCGAACGCCTCACCGCCCTTGCGGGCATAGGATTTCAACTGGCGGGTGATGGCGCCCATCCGTTCGATCAGATCATCGATGCGCTGAAAGCTGGACATGGCTTCTTCGGGGCGGCGGCGCTGAAGCAGAAGCCGCGCACCTGCCAGGTAGGTCTTCATCGCGGCGAGCGGCTGGTTCAGTTCATGGCTGACCGCCGCCGACATCTCGCCAAGGGCTGCGAGCTTTGACGACTGCGCCAGCGTCTGTTCGACGACCGCCAGATCCTGCTGCGCCTTTTCGCGTTCCGCGATCTCGCGTTGCAGGCGGGCGTTCAGCTGCCGCAGTTCCGCCGATTCGCGCCGGAAGCCTTCGCTTTGCAGCCGCGCCCGGCGCGACGTCAGGTAGAACCCCAGCGCAAGGATCATGGCAAAGCCCATGATTTCCAGCGCCAGGACCGCGTTCACCCGTTCGCGGATGGAATCATAGGTCGAAAAGCTCACCAGCCGCCACCCGCGGAAGGGGATCCGCGCTTCGGTCCGCATCACCGCTTCGCCCGAGAGGTAGGCGTCGGGCGTCTGGTTGGCCCAGTCGGCCGTCGCCTGGAAGGCGCGGGTGATGGCCGAGGGCGCGGACCGGACCTGAAGCGCCTCGTCCAGGGTCAGCCCGCGCCAGCGCGGCTCGGTCGCCAGGATGATGCGGCCCGAGCTGTCCATGACCGCGATCCCGTCCGAGATGCTGGCCCAGCTGCGTTCGAATTTCGACAGATCGGTCCCGACCACGATCACGCCCATGGTCGTGCCGTTCGACATGACCGCCCGGGAATAGGTGAACTGATAGCCCCCGGTCGGGCCTTGCGTGACGGAAAACACCGTCTCTTTCGACCGCTGCGCCTCGACGAAGTAGGGTTCGGACGCATGGAGCATGCCCAGCTGGCTGCGGTTGGTCGCGCCGACGGTGCGCCCCTCCATGTCCAGAAGCTGGATCGTCGCCGCGCCGATCTCGTTCTGCGCTGTGATCAGCCGCAGCGAGGTCTGCGAGAAGTCGCGGCTGTCCAGCGCCGTGACCAGCGTCGGATCCCGCGCCAGCAAAAGCGGCACGACCGAGGTCCGTTGAAGCTCGCTGAGGATATTGCCTGAATAGAGCGCCAGGCGCAGTTCGGCCCGCGACCGGGTGGTTTCGGTCAGGTTGCGGGTCAGGAAGGCGTTGGTCAGCCAGATCGTGGTGATCGCAACCAGCGTCAGCAGCACCACCGCCGCGCGCAGCCACCACATGGGGGCGATCCCGCGCACTGCCTCGACGGGGCGGCGAAGCCCGGTCGGCAAGGGGTGCGCGGTCTTGCCGGCCTGGGTGGACCGGGCCTGGATTTGGGGATCAGCCTCCATGCCCCGCTTCTAAGCGGAGCGAATGGCAGGCTCAAGCCATGCGGGTCAGGCGGCGGCCATGGCACCCAGAATCGAGCGGAAAATCACCGATCCATCGGTGCCGCCCGACGTTCCGTCCAACGCGCGTTCGGGATGGGGCATCATTCCCAGCACGCGGCGGTTTTCCGACAGGACCCCGGCAATGTCCTCCATCGAGCCGTTCGGGTTCGCGACATAGCGGAAGGCAATCCGGTCCTCGGCCTTCAGCCGCGCCAGCCCTTCGGCGTCGATCGTGTAGTTGCCGTCGTGATGGGCGACGGGCACCGTCAGGCTTTGCCCCTTGGTCGCGGCATTGGTAAAGGCGCTGTCGGTCGTCTCGACAGTAAGTGTCACCGGCTTGCAGATGAACTTGAGCCCGGCGTTCCGCATCAGGACGCCCGGCAGCAGGCGCATCTCGGTCAGCACCTGAAAGCCGTTGCAGATGCCGATCACATAGCCGCCGCGTGCGGCGTGATCGGCCAGGGCGCGGGCAATGGGCGACTGGGCGGCGATGGCGCCGCAGCGCAAATAATCACCGAACGAAAAACCGCCTGGCACACCGACGATGTCAGTGCCCTGGGGCAGCGCATCATCCTTGTGCCAGACCCGCGTCACGCTGGCCCCGGCCTTTTCGAAGGCCACCGCCAGGTCGCGGTCGCAGTTGGATCCGGGAAAGGTGATGACGGTGGCTTTCATCGCTGGGGCGCTCCGGGAAAGGGATCAGGGACGGGACAGGCGCCCCTTACTCCAATTGGGCGCGCTCTGCCAGACGGGATTGCGAAAGGCATGCTGCGGTCGAAGCGGCGGCAGCGTCGGCAGCGGCGCCCGGGTTTCGAATGCGGGCGGCTCCGGCACGACGGGGGGCGCGGGGGCGTAATCGGTGATCATCCGGTAGTCCTTGGCGGGCCCCGCCACCACCCAGACCGTCCGCCACATGGGCCAGCGGCCGAAATCATACTCAACCTGATAAAGGTCCTGGCCGCAGAGGTGCTCGGCCACCGGATCGGCCGGGTCAAAGGCATGGAAGGGCCTCCCGTCGCCGTAGTCCACCACGATCCGGTGCTCCTCCAGCCGCCACAGATAGTCGCGCGTTGCCCGAAGCGGCATCCCCTGCCCCAAGGTCAGCGTCCCGTCCTCGTGGTAGCGCAGGCCCGCGCCTTCGGTCTGGAACCGCGCCCGGCCGCGAAACGTCCCCTCTTGCCCGCCGCGCCGGTCGTGGATTCGCCGCGACACCGTCCATTCGCCCGTGAACGCTGCCAGCGGACCGGGCGCGGCCTCTGCCGCCATCGCGCCTCCGCCAGGCATCCCGGCCGCCGGGCCTTCGTCGCGTCTTGCCATGTCAACCCCATCCGCATAAAGCGCGGACCAACCCCTTTTACAGCCCCCTTCTACAGCACGGAAAGGCACGCGCCATGATCCCTCGCTATTCCCGCCCCGAAATGGTGGCGATCTGGTCGCCGGAAACCAAGTTCCGCATCTGGTATGAAATCGAGGCCCATGCCTGTGACGCGCAGGCCGCATTGGGCGTGATCCCGAAGGCCAATGCCGAAGCGGTCTGGCGCGCCAAGGACGTGGACTTCGACGTGGCCCGGATCGATGAGATCGAAGCCGTGACCAAGCATGACGTGATCGCCTTCCTGACGCATCTGGCCGAACACATCGGATCGGAAGATGCGCGCTTCGTCCATCAGGGCATGACTTCGTCCGACGTTCTGGACACCACGCTGAACATCCAGCTGGTCCGCGCCGCCGACATCCTTCTGGCCGACATGGACCGGGTTCTGGCGGCGCTGAAGAAACGCGCCTTCGAACACAAGGACACGGTGCGCATCGGCCGCAGCCACGGCATCCACGCCGAACCCACCACGATGGGCCTGACCTTCGCGCGTTTCTACGCCGAAATGGACCGCAACAAGGCGCGCCTGCAGGCTGCCCGCAAAGAAGTCGCGACCGGCGCCATCTCGGGCGCGGTCGGCACATTCGCCAACATCGACCCCGCGGTCGAGGAACATGTCTGCGAAAAACTGGGCCTGCGCCCCGAACCGATCAGCACTCAAGTGATCCCGCGCGACCGCCATGCGATGTTCTTCGCCACGCTGGGCGTCATCGCCAGCAGCATTGAAAACGTGGCCATCGAGATCCGCCACATGCAGCGGACCGAGGTGCTGGAGGCAGAGGAATTCTTCAGCCCCGGCCAGAAGGGTTCGTCGGCGATGCCGCACAAGCGCAACCCGGTGCTGACCGAAAACCTGACCGGCCTTGCCCGGCTGGTCCGCATGGCCGTGATCCCGGCGATGGAAAACGTGGCGCTTTGGCACGAACGTGACATTTCGCACAGCTCGGTCGAACGCGGCATCGGCCCCGACGCGACCATCACGCTGGATTTCGCGCTGAACCGTCTGGCGGGCGTGATCGAAAAGCTGGTCATCTACCCGGACAACATGCTGAAGAACATGAACAAGTTCAAAGGCCTGGTCATGTCGCAGCGGGTGCTTCTGGCGCTGACGCAGGCGGGCGTCAGCCGCGAAGACAGCTACCGGCTGGTGCAAAGGAACGCGATGAAGGTCTGGGAACAGGGCGCCGACTTCAAGACCGAGCTTCTGGCCGACCCGGAAGTGACCGCGGCGCTCAGCCCGGCCGAGATCGAAGAAAAATTCGACCTTGGGTATCACACCAAGCATGTCGACACGATCTTCAAGCGGGTTTTCGGCGCGGCCTGATCGGCCGCCATTTTCGCAACGAAACGAACGGCGGCGCCTTGGTGCCGCCGTTTTTTCGCGTCAGGAGATGGCGGCGCGTAACCTCGTCTTAACGACAAGGCGCAAAGGTAGGCGCACCCCTGCCGCTGCCGAAGGTTGTTCCCGAATGTCCGCCCTGCCCGTCCCGTCAATCCAGGCTTCCTCCTTCGCCGCCACCACCGCCGTCGCCGCCCCGGCCCAGGCCCTGACGGGCCGGCAGAAGGCGGCCGTCATCGCGCGCCTCCTGCTCAGCGAAGGCGCGCCCCTTCCGTTGCGCGACCTGCCCGACGACCACCAGATCGCCATAACCGAAGAAATGGGCCGGATGCGGCTGGTGGACCGGGACACGATGCTGTCGGTGATCGGCGAATTCGCCGCCCGGATCGAATCGGTCGGCGTGACCTTCGGCGGGATCGAACATGCGGTGAAGATGGTGGACGGCCATGTCTCGGACCAGGCGCTGACCCGGATCCGCCGGGCGGCGGGCATGAAGGACGGCGCCGATCCCTGGCAAGCGATTTCCGGGATGGACCCGGACATCATGATGCCGGTCCTTCAGGACGAAAGCCCGGAAGTCTGCGCGATCCTGCTGTCGAAGCTGCCGGTGGCACGGGCCGCGAACATGCTGGGGCGTCTGCAGGGCGACCGGGCCCGACGGATCGCCTACGCCGTCTCCCAGACCGGCACCGTGTCACCTGAAACGGTGGAGCGTATCGGCCAGTCGCTGGTCGCGCAGCTATCCGCCCGCCCGGCGACTGCCTTCGCGGCCCCGCCGGTCGATCGGGTGGGCGCGATCCTCAACGCCACGACGGGGGTGCTGCGCGACGATCTACTCCGGGGCCTGGAAGAATCGGACCAGGGCTTTGCCGAACAGGTCCGCAAGGTGATCTTCACCTTCGCGCATATCCCTGCACGGATCAGTGCCCGCGATGTGCCGAAAGTGGCGCGCAGCGTGGATCAGTCGGTGCTGGTGACGGCGCTGGCCGGTGCCGGCCCGCGCGAGGCCGAGGCCGCAGAACACATCCTGTCCAACATGTCGCAACGCATGGCGGGCACGCTGCGCGACGAAATGGCAAGCCTGGGACGCGTGCGGGAAAAGGATGCCGAAGCCGCGATGGGCACGATCGTTGCGGCCATCCGCGACCTGGAAGCCGCCGGGGAAATCACCTTCCTGGTCCCGGACGAAGAGGACTGAACCGCTTCCGGATCGACGTCGCGCTTCCGCGCGGTAATGTTGCCCGTGTCTGGGTAACGCGCTGCCGGACGAGTCGGGTCAGTCGGGGAAACTCCGGTCCCCTGACCGTTCCCGCCCGGCTCAACGCATGGCCACCGCAATGCGGGTCGAGGAACGTCGGCGCCGGAGATGGTGTTCCGCGGCAGGTCACCTGAAGCCCGGCACAAACAGCAGACAAGAGCCGGGAAGCGGATGAGGATCCGGTCAGACGGGCCGTCCTGGTATCTCCGGGCGCACCACCCTGCGACATCCGCCCGACCGGTGCCTGGGACGGACTTCCATCGCGGCGTTGCGGAGCAAACCGATCCCGACCGGGGGGAGCGGCGGCAACCTGGAACGTTGCGACGATCGGCTTCGTGCCGAAGCGCGCCCCGGTCCTGGGTGCGCTGTCTTGGGCGCGGGCTTCATGCTGGCGCAACTGTCCCGGGTTCCCCACCTTCCTCGTCCATTCCATTGCGACGCTTGTACGATGGCCTTGTCCTCGCCTGCCGCGCTGGATCTGTCACGCGTCCGGGTGGCGGCGGTTCAGGATTCGCCCTCCGCCACCGCTTCGCGCAGGGCAGCAGTGACGGCGACCCGCGGCCCATTGCAGCAGGAGATCTGCGCCCCTCCCGGCAAGGCCCGCCGGTTCGACGGGCCGCGCGCCTTGCGTGCCGGGGCCATGGCGATTATGTCTGGCCGCGCCTGCGCGGTGGCAGTTCCGCGTCCTCAGGTTCCTGCGTGCATGTCCGATGCCACCTCCCGCCCGGCCCGTCCCTCCCGTCCGACCCTTGGCGACCGGGTGGTCAACTCGGCCTTCCTGGCCTTCGTCGGCGCCCTGAAACTCCTGCCCTATCGCCTGCGGGTGCCGGTGGCGGGGTGGATCGTTTCACGACTTGTGGCGCCCCTGGCGGGCTACAGCGCCCGCATCCGCGACAACCTTGCCCGCGTGCGGCCCGACCTGCCCGAGGCCGAGGTGCGCCGCCTGATGCGCGCCGTTCCGGACAATGTCGGCCGCACTTTGGCCGAGATGTATTCCGGCCCCGAGTTCATCGACCGAATCCGCAGCATCCCCCTGACCGGCCCCGGCGCCGCCGCGCTGGAGGCGGCGCATCGGGAAAACCGGCCGGTGATCCTGGCCACCGGTCACTTCGGCAACTACGACGTGGCACGGGCGGCGCTGATCGCGCGCGGCTACCGGGTCGGCGCGCTTTACAAGCCCATGTCGAACCCGCTGTTCAACGCCCATTACCTGAAGACGATCTCGGCCATCGGCACGCCCCTTTTCCCGCGCGGGAACCGGGGGCTGGCGGATATGGTGCGTTTCCTCCGGTCGGGCGGGATGCTGGGGCTGCTCATGGACCAGCACATGAACCACGGCGCGCCGCTGACCTTCTTCGGGGAAACCGCCTTCACGGCGACTTCGGCCGCCGACCTGGCGCTGCGCTACAAGGCCGAGGTGATTCCGGTCTACGGCATCCGGCGGAAAAACGGCCTGGATTTCGACATCGTGGTCGAGGCGCCGATCCCGCCGTCGGACCCGCAGACCATGACCCAGGCCATCAACGACAGCCTCGAGGCGCTGGTGCGCAACCACATGGACCAGTGGTTCTGGATCCACCGCCGCTGGCGGGGCTGATCGGAAGGCCGGACCCCTACCACAGCCGCGCGGCGCCGAGGATGCGGCCGGGACCGGGTTCCTGGACGATGACCACGGTCGGCTCGGGCCCCGTTATCGGCTGGCTGAGCGACAGCGGCGACGCGCCGTCCCAGACGCCGATTTCGGTCCAGCTGCGCACGATGTTGGAATAACGCACCGTCTGGCCCGCGTTCTCGCCGCGGGTGATCGCCACGGTTTCGGAGGGGATGTAGCGCACCACCTGCACGACGGCGGGGCGGCCCAGCGGTTCGCGCGCCGTGGCATCGATCCGCAGGCTGCCGTTCGCCCGGCTGAGGCTGACGGACACGGGAAGCGGGCTGGCGATGTGCTGGCCGATCAGCGCCGAAAGCTCCTCGGGACGAACCCCGACCAGGTGTTCCATCCCGCCGACGATCATCTGGGGCGTGTAGATCGTGCGTGCCCCGGCCGCACGGGCATACATCTTCTGGCGCTCGGTGAAGGCGGGATCGGCGAACTCGTCTTCCCAACCGATGTAGTCCCAGTAGTCGACATGCAGCGCAAGCGCGATCACGTCCTCGTTCGTTGCCAGTGTTTCCAGCAGCGCATCGGCCGGCGGACAGGCGGAACATCCCTGCGAGGTAAACAATTCCACCACGACCGGGACATTGCCGCCCGGTTCGGCGAATACGGGTGCCGCGACCATCCCCGCCAGAACCGCCACCGCCCCGACCAGCGCCCGGGAAAGAATCACGCGGGCCCGGGGCGGAAACAGGGCGGTTTTCCCGCGCCCGGAAGGTTTCGACTGGTCCATCATTCCGTCAGTTCCGCTTTCCCCTGTCGCTTCGTGGTAAGCAATACCAGCGACACTGACCAATCAAGGTTTTGCGAGAGAGGCGCACGACAATTCGTGACCCCTCGGTCGCCCAAGGGACCGCAAAGCAAAGCCGTCGGCGGCAATTGCCAACAATTGTGCACAATGGTATACAATTTCGCAGCGAAACCCTTGTAGCAAAGCCCGCAATGCGGCAGAAGCCCAATCGCGACACCCATCACACGGAAGGGAGCCAGTTTCCATGACCATCGTCACCGGCCACGACAGTGCCAAGACCCGCCGCAGCCTGACTGCGGGCGGCAAGACCGTGTCCTACTATTCGATCCCGGCGGCGCAGGCCGCGGGCCTGGGCGATTTCAGCCGCCTGCCCGCCAGCCTCAAGGTCGTGCTTGAAAACATGCTCCGGTTCGAAGACGGCGGCTTCACCGTGTCGGTCGACGACATCCGCGCCTTTGGCGAATGGGCGTCGAAAGGCGGCCAGAACCCGCGCGAAATCGCCTATCGTCCGGCGCGCGTGCTGATGCAGGACTTCACCGGCGTTCCGGCCGTGGTCGACCTGGCCGCGATGCGCGATGGCATCAAGGCCCTGGGCGGTGACGCGCAGAAGATCAACCCGCTGAACCCTGTGGATCTGGTCATCGACCATTCGGTGATGATCGACGAATTCGGCAACCCGCGCGCCTTCCAGAAGAACGTGGAACTGGAATACCAGCGCAACATGGAACGCTACCAGTTCCTGAAATGGGGCCAGAACGCCTTCAACAACTTCCGCGTCGTGCCGCCCGGCACCGGCATCTGCCACCAGGTGAACCTGGAATACCTGGCGCAGACCGTCTGGACCGACACCGACCAGAACGGAGAAACGGTCGCTTACCCGGACACGCTGGTCGGCACCGATAGCCACACCACCATGGTCAACGGTCTGGCCGTTCTGGGCTGGGGCGTCGGCGGGATCGAGGCCGAGGCCGCGATGCTGGGCCAGCCGGTGTCCATGCTGATCCCCGAAGTCGTGGGTTTCAAGCTGACCGGTCGCATGGTTGAAGGCACCACCGCGACCGACCTGGTGCTGAAGGTCGTGCAGATGCTTCGCAAGCACGGCGTGGTGAACAAGTTCGTCGAATTCTACGGCGAAGGTCTGGATCACCTGCCGCTGGCCGACCGGGCAACGATCGCCAACATGGCCCCCGAATACGGCGCCACCTGCGGCTTCTTCCCGATCGACGGCGAGACGCTGCGCTACCTGCGAAATACCGGCCGCGACGAAGATCGCATCGCGCTGGTCGAAGCCTATGCCAAGGAAAACGGCATGTGGCGCGGCCCGGATTATGAGCCGATCTACACCTCGACGCTGCACCTCGACATGGGTGAAATCGTCCCGGCGATCTCGGGTCCGAAGCGCCCGCAGGACTACCTGCCGCTGACACAGGCCGCGTCGAACTTCTACAAGGTGGTCGCCGATTACCGCGGCATCGACGTGTCGAGCGAATCGCGCGAGATGACGGCGGAAGGCGGCGGCGTGGTGGCCCCGCCCCGCGATGTGCGCAAGGTCGCGAAGGTGGATGGCAAGGATTACACGATCACCGACGGTTCGGTCGTGATCGCCGCGATCACGTCCTGCACCAACACCTCGAACCCCTATGTGATGATCGGCGCCGGTCTGGTGGCCCGCAAGGCGCGTGCCCTTGGCCTGACGCGCAAGCCCTGGGTCAAGACCTCGCTGGCGCCGGGATCGCAGGTGGTGGCTGAATATCTGAACGCCGCCAACCTTCAGGAAGACCTGGACGCCATCGGCTTCAACTTGGTGGGCTTCGGCTGCACGACCTGCATCGGCAACTCGGGTCCCTTGGGCGATCCGGCGATTTCGAAGGCGATTGCGGACAATGATCTGGTCGCCACCGCCGTCCTGTCGGGCAACCGCAACTTCGAAGGCCGCATCAGCCCCGACGTGCGCGCCAACTACCTGGCCAGCCCGCCCTTGGTCGTGGCCTATGCCATCGCGGGCGACATGAACATCGATCTGACCTGCGATCCCCTGGGCCATACGCCTGATGGCAAGCCGGTCTATCTGAAGGACATCTGGCCGACCTCGAAGGAAGTCTCGGATCTGGTCGAAGCCACCGTGACCCGCGAAGCCTTCCAGGCCAAATACGCCGACGTGTTCAAGGGCGACGCGCTTTGGCAGGCGGTCGAGACGACGGATTCGGAAACCTACGACTGGCCGCCGACCTCGACCTATATCCAGAACCCGCCCTATTTCCGTGGCATGGCCAAGGAAGCGGGCAGCATCTCGAACATCCGCGGCGCCCGGATCCTTGCGATCCTGGGTGACATGATCACCACCGACCACATCAGCCCCGCGGGTTCTTTCAAGCCGACGACCCCGGCCGGAAAATACCTGACCGAACGCCAGGTTTCGCCGGCGGACTTCAACAGCTACGGTTCGCGCCGTGGCAACCACGAAGTCATGATGCGCGGCACCTTCGCCAACATCCGCATCAAGAACGAGATGCTGGACGGGATCGAAGGCGGCTACACCAAGGGACCCGACGGACAGCAGACCTCGATCTACGACGCCTCGATGGAATATCAGGCGGCGGGCATCCCCTTGGTGATCTTCGGCGGCATCGAATACGGCGCCGGGTCCAGCCGCGACTGGGCGGCCAAGGGCACCAACCTTCTGGGCGTCAAGGCCGTGGTGGCCGAGTCGTTCGAGCGCATCCACCGGTCGAACCTGATCGGCATGGGCGTCATTCCGTTCGAATTCCTGCCCGGCGAAAACCGCAAGACGCTGGGCCTGAAGGGCGACGAAACCGTCACCATCGAAGGTCTGGAAGGCAAGATCGCCCCGCTGAGTCTGGTGCCCTGCACCATCACCTACGCGGACGGCACGACCAAGACGATCCAGATCAAGAGCCGGATCGATACCGAGGTCGAGATCGAATACCTGGAAAACGGCGGCGTGCTGCATTACGTGCTGCGCAACCTGGCGAAAGCCTGATCTGAACAACCGGTTGCAGGCCTTTGGGCCTGCAACCTTTTTGGCTAAGGTCCGAACCCCGACTTGGCTCGGTCGGCGCCCGCGCGCCCTCCCTCAAGCGAAACGACTCTCGCTTCGGTTCACCTTCTTCAGGAAACACAGTTATTCCCGCAAAAGTTGCGGAAACTCTGGGATCCGGGGGCGATCGCCTGATAATTGACGCAAGTCCGGGCGAGATATTCCCGGAAAGCCGTTTGCGTTGCGAGTTATTGGAATGTTCCTTGATATCTCTCGGCGGATGTGTATCCCGCTTTGCGAAATCCTGGTGTTTGTCTTCTGGATTGCGCTGATCCGCGGCCACTGACGGCCCCGCAAAGCGGTGCGTCAGCCGCCAGCCGCCTGGGCCAGCGCCGGACGCAGGTCGCTTTCGATCACGCGCTGCACCAGCGGTCCGGTGATCCGCTTCACGACCCGACCCTGCCCGTCGATGACGAAGCTTTCCGGAACCGAGGTCACGCCCCACTCGAACCCCATCTTCGCCTTTTCGTCCAGGGCGATGGCTGAGAAAGGATTGCCCAGTTCGGCCAGGAAGGCCTGCGCATCACCAACGCGATCGCGGTAGTTCACGCCGTAGACGGGGATGCCTTCCTTCGACAAGGCCATCAGGTTTGGATGCTCGGCCCGGCAGGGTCCGCACCAGCTGGCCCAGAAATTCACGATCTTGACCTTGCCGTCCGCCAGAACGGCCGAGGTGAAGGCAGGGGCGCCGGGAAAGGGACCGGCCGTCACCGCCGGCGCCTGCTGTCCGATCAGCGCCGATGGAATGGCCGTCGGATCGGGGCGCGCCATGCCCCAGATGAAGATCCCCGCCAGCCCGAAGAACAGCACCGGCGGCAGGATCATCAGCGGCGAAACCTTAGCCATTCTTCTGCATCCTTGCTTCCTGCGCTTCCAGCGCGCGCCGCACCCGCGCCGAACGCCAGAGGCTGGCGACGATCAGTGCCGCCAGAAGGCCCAGCGACACGCCATAGGCCGACAGGACCGTGACGGCATACTTCCCAAGATCGGGCATCACGACATCCTCTCCCGTGCCTCCAGCGCGCGCAACCGGCGCGACCGGATTTCAGTCCGCGTCCTGAGCAGAACCAGCGCGACGAAGCCCAGCACGAAGCCTGCAATCGTCACCACCAGCGGCACCCAGAATACGTCGGACACGTTCTCCTTGCGGTCCATCGACAGGGATGCCCCCTGGTGCAGGCCCTGGTTCCAGAACAGCACCGCATAGCGGCTGAGCAGCGCGAAGACCGATCCGACCAGACACAGGACCGAGGTCAGGTCGGCGGCGGCATCCGGGTTCTCGATCGCTTCCCACAGGGCGATGTAGCCCAGGTAGAACAGGAACAGGATCAGGAACGACGTCAGCCGCGGATCCCAGGCCCACCAGGTGCCCCACATCGGCTGGCCCCAGAAGGCCCCGGTGACCAGGGCGACCAGCGTCATGGTCATGCCGATGGGCGCCGCCGCCTTGGCCGCCAGCGCCGACACATGGTGGCGCCGCACCAGCCAGATCAGCGAAGTGACCAGCATCATGATCCAGATGTTGATGGCCAGCATCGCGGCGGGAACGTGCAGGTAGATGATCTTCACGGTCGAACCCTGCCGGTAGTCATCGGGCGTGAAGAAAAAGCCCCAGACCAACCCGGCCACCGACAGCAGCACGGCCGCAACGCTCACCCAGGGCAGGATGGCGGCAGAGGTCTGCATGAAGCGCTTCGGATTGGCATATTCCCAGATCGACATGACGGCTAGCTAGCCCCTCTTCCCCGCACCCTCAACCCTTTATCACGCCCGACCTAGCGCAACCCCGCGCGGATTGCCGCAGCCGAGGCGAAGGGCAGAAGCGCGATGGTTCCGGCGGTGATTCCGGCCAGCAGCAGCAGCGGCGTGCCATTGACCAGACCGTCCGCGCCGCGTCGCGCCGCCTCGGCCCCGAAGATCAGGGTGGGCACGTAAAGCGGCAGCACCAGAAGCGACATCAACAGGCCGCCGCGCTTGACCCCCACCGTCAGCGCGGCGCCGAAGGTGCCGATCGCCGACAGCGCCGGGGTGCCCAGCAGCAGGGACAGCACCAGCGGCGCATAGCCCGGGGCGGGCAGGTTCAGAAGCACCCCCAGCACCGGCGACACCAGCGTCAGCGGCAGGCCGGTCACGACCCAATGGGCCAGCGCCTTGACGGCCACCACCCCCTCCAGCGGGATCGGTGCGGTGGCCAGAAGGTCCAGCGAGCCGTCCTCGTGGTCCAGGGCCAGGATCCGGTCCAGCGACAGAAGGCAGGCCAGAAGCGCCCCCACCCAAAGGATCCCCGCGGCGATCCGTGACAGGACGGCCGTCTCGGCCCCGACTCCAAAGGGAACCAGCGTGGCGACCAGCAGGAAAAAGACCAGGCCGAGGCCAAAGCCACCGCCCGAGCGGACCGACAGGCGCAGGTCGCGGATCAGGAGCGCGATCACAGGAAGGCCCCGTCGGATTCGCCCTCGAAGGCGGTGCTGCGGCCCCCTTCGGCCGGTGGCAGGGCGCGGAAGGGCGTCAGGTCCAGCACCCGGGCATCGGGGAGGCCAAGGTCGATATGCGTGGCGATAACCGCCGCGCCACCTGCGGCCAGATGCCCGGCGACAGCTTGCCCGAACAGGGCGACCGAAGCCGTGTCCAGCGACACGGTCGGCTCATCCAGCATCCAGACGGGCCGCCCCGTCACCAGCAGCCGCGCCAGCCCCAGCCGCCGCTTCTGCCCCGCCGAAAGGTCCGCCGCCCGCCGGTCGGCCAGCGTGGTCAGGTTCATTCCTTCCAGCGCCGCGTCGATCCCCGCCGTGCCGTAGACCGCCGCCCAGAAGCGCAGGTTTTCGGCCACCGTCAGGGTGGATTTCAGGCCATCGGCGTGGGCCGCATAGGCAATCGCATCCGGCGCGCAGCCGATCCGCCCCGCCAGCGGCGGCTGAAGGCCGGACAGGGTCCGCAACAGCGTCGTCTTACCGATGCCGTTTGGTCCACGCAGGATCAGCAGGCCGCCTGCGGGCAGGACGAAGCCTACATCCTCCAGCACCGGGACGCCGCCCCGGGCGACGGCCAGTCCTTCGACCGACAGCACGGACTGGACGTGTGTCATTCCGGCGGGACAGGTAGCAAGGCCGCCGCAACGCGCCGCCCTTCGGCCAGAAGGACGTTGTAGGTCCGCGCCGCCGCCGGACTGTCCATCGGCTCGGCCCCGATCCCCGCCGCTTCCAGCGCCAGGCGCAAATCCTTGGGCAGATGGGCAATCTGGCGGCCGGTCCCGACCAGGATCACGTCAACCTCATCCGCCAGCGCCAGCAGGGCCGCGGCATCCGAAAGCCCGCCCCAGGACCGCACGCCGCCCGCCGTGACGATCACCGCGCCCTCGATCACCTGTCCCCCGACCCGGAAGAAGTTCGGGCCGTAGCCGTCGATGGGCCGGGCCGAGGAAAAGGTGATTTCGGTCAGCCGGATCATGGGATCACGCGTCGATATTGGCGAATTCGTTGCTGTCCTTCTTTTTCTTCTCGGCCTTTTCGGTCCGGTCCATGCCGATCATCAGAACGATGTTCTTGGCCACATAGACCGAGGAATAGGTGCCCAGAAGCACGCCCATGAAGATTGCGAAGGAAAAGCCGCGGATCACGTCGCCACCGAAAACCAGCATCGAGCCGACGGCGATCAGCGTCGTGATCGAGGTCATCAGCGTGCGGCTGAGGGTTTCGTTGACCGAAAGGTTCATCACGTCCTTCAGGGGCATGGTCTTGTACTTGACCAGGTTTTCCCGAAGCCGGTCAAAGACCACCACCGTGTCGTTGATCGAATAGCCCAGGATGGTCAGCAGCGCCGCGATGATCGTCAGGTCGAACTTCAGCTGGAACAGCGCGAAGATGCCGATGGTGATGAACACGTCATGCAGAAGGGCCAGCACGCCGCCAAGCGCGAACTGCCATTCGAACCGAAGCCAGATATAGGCCATGATCGCCAGCGAGGTCACGCCCACCGCCATGACCGAACTCCAGATCAGTTCGGACGAGACCTTGGGGCCGACGGATTCGACAGACGCAAAGCGGATCTGCGGGTCCAGCGCCTTCAGCGCGGTTTCCACCTGGGCGATGGTCTCGGGCGAAACCGCCTCGGTCTGGTCCAGCGCCGCCAGACGGATCTGCGCGACGTGCTGATCGGCGCGGAACGACGGGTCGAAGACCTCGGTGATGGCGATGTCGCCCAGCGGAAGTTTCTCCAGAACCTGCCGCATCGCACCCACATTCACGGGGGTCGCGGATTCCGTCCGGATCGTCGTGCCGCCCTTGAAGTCGATGCCGAAGTTCAGGCCCATCACCGCCCAGATGACGAAGGCCGCGATCATCAGCAGCATCGAGCCGCCGAAGGTCAGCCACTGGTGCTTGAAGAAGTCGATGTTGGTCTTTTCGGGGGCCAGTCTCAGACGCCATGCCATGATCTTGTTTCCCCTTCAGACCGTGATCGTCTTCGGACGGCGCCATCCATACCAGGCGACGATCAGCAGGCGCGTGACATAGATGGCGGTGAAGACCGAAGTGATGATGCCAAGCGCCAGCGTCACGGCAAAGCCGCGCACCGGACCGGCACCGATGAAGAACAGCACGATCGCGGTGATCATCGTCGTCAGGTTGGCGTCGATGATCGCGGGCAGCGCGCGTTCGTAGCCCAACTCGATCGCGCGCGCGGGCGATTTCGCGGCGCGCAGTTCCTCGCGGATTCGTTCGAAGATCAGCACGTTGGCGTCCACCGCCATGCCGATGGTCAGCACGATCCCCGCGATCCCCGGCAGCGTCAGCGTGGCGCCGATCACCGTCAGCGCCCCCAGAAGCATTGCGATGTTGATGGACAGGGCCACGATCGCAAAGACGCCGAACAGCCCGTAGGAGGCGATCATGAAGGCCGAGACGGCGGCGACCGCAACCAGGGTCGAGACGCGACCGGCGTCGATGCTGTCCTGCCCCAGTTCCGGTCCGATGGTTCGTTGTTCCAGGAAGTCCAGACCGGCCGGAAGCGCGCCCGACCGCAGCAGGACAGCCAGGTCGGTCGAGGACTGCACGGTGAAGTTGCCGGTGATGATCCCCTGCCCGCCCGGAATCGCGCTCTGGATCCGCGGGGCGGAAATCACCTTGCCGTCGAGGACGATGGCGAAAAGCTGGCCGATGTTTTCGGCGGTGTATTGCCCGAAGGCACGCGCACCGGTGGTGTCGAACTGGAACGACACGGCGGGCGCGCCGTTCTGGTCAAAGCTCGGGGCCGCATTCACCAGGTCGTCGCCGCTGACCACGGGCCGGTCTTCCAGGATGTAGAAGACCCCCGGCTCATCGTCGGCCGGAGCGAGGACATTGCCAGCGCCGGGCTTGGCGTTCGCGTCCTTGGTGACGCTGATCACCGGCTGGAAGGTCAGCTTCGCGGTGGTGCCGATCAGCGCCTTCAACTCCTCGGCGGAGCCAAGGCCCGGAACCTGGATCAGGATCCGGTCGGCGCCCTGGCGCAGGATTGTCGGTTCGCGGGTGCCGGCGGCATCGACGCGGCGGCGGATGATTTCCAGGGCCTGCGCCATGGTGCGGTCGTTCGTGGCCGCCTTTTCGGCGTCGGACAGGCGGACCGTGATGGTCGTCCCCTCGCCGGTAATATCGAAGGTGCTTTGGCCAACGCCCGTCAGGGTCACGACCGGCGCGGACAGCGTCTTGGCGGCGGCGACGGCGGCGGCCAGCCCCTCGGGCTTTTCGATCTGGATCTTCAGCTCGCCATCGGGGGACGGCGCGCGGCGGACCCCGCCGATTTCGGCGCGTTTTTCCCCCAACACCCGGCGCATTTCCGGCCAGAGGGCCTGCATCCGGGACTTGTAGACATCGGCCAGCCTCACTTCGGCCAGAAGATGCGCTCCGCCCCGCAGGTCCAGCCCCAGCGACAGGATGTTCGAGGGCAGCCAGGACGGCCAAAGCGCAGTGGCAGCCGCGTCGGCTTCGGTGGTCGCGCCCGTCTTCTCGATCCGGGCGACCGCATCGTTGTGCAGCTCGACCCGGTCATAGAACAGGTTCGGCGCCGCCGCGGCCAGCCCCAGAAGGCAAAGCCCCCAGATGACCAGCTTCTTCCACAGGGGGAATTGCAACATGGGCGCGCTCTCAGGCTTTCGCGGCCGGTGCGGCGGCGGGTTCGGTCTTGGACAGGACGGTGGTGATGGCCTGGCGGGCGACACGGACGCGCACGCCTTCGGCGATCTCGACCTCGACGTCGTTCTCGCCGTCCTTGACCTTGGAAATCTTGCCGATGATGCCGCCCTGCGTGATCACCTGGTCGCCCCGGCGCAGCGCCTCGACCATGGCCTTGTGCTCTTTCATCTTCTTCTGCTGGGGACGGATCATCAGGAAATACATGATCGCGAAGATCAGGACCATCGGGATCAGGCCCGAAGTCAGAAGGCTGGGCGATGCGGCTCCGGTGGCCTGCGCATAGGCGGGGGTGATGAACATTCGCGTCCCTTTTTCGGTTGCTCGACCGGTCGCGCGGACCCGGGCCGAAAGTTGCGCGGAACCTATGCGTTCGGCCCCCGCTTGGCAAGCAGAGGGTCGCAAATCCCGGTTCACAGCCCCGACATGATCGGGCATATGGAAAGCGCCCATACCGGGCGACAGCGACAGCCAAGGACCAGGTTCATGCACGACATCCGCGCCATCCGCGAAAACCCCGCCCAGTTCGACGCACAACTGGCGCGCCGCGGGCTGTCGCCCCTGTCGCCCGCGATCCTGGCGCTGGACGAGGGGCGCCGCGCGAAGATCCTGGCGGCCGAGACCGCCCAGGCCGCGCAGAACGCCGCCAGCAAGGACGTGGGGGCCGCCAAGGCACGTGGCGATGACGCCGAATTCGAGCGCCTGCGCGCGCTGGTGGCCGAAAAGAAGGCCGAAGTCGCCCGCCTGACCGAAGAGGCCAATGCCGAGGACGCGCGCCTGCGCGACCTGCTGCTGACCATCCCGAACAGCCCGCTGCCGGATGTCCCCGAGGGCGCGGATGAGACCGGCAACGTCGAGATCCGCCGCTGGGGCACGCCCCGCGCCTTCGACTTTGCCCCGGTCGAACATTTCCAGATCAAGGGCGTCCAGGCCGGGATGGATTTTGAAACCGCAGCCAAGCTGTCGGGCTCGCGCTTCGTGGTGCTGAAGGGCGGAGTGGCTCGTATCCACCGGGCGCTGGCGCAGTTCATGCTGGACCTGCACACATCGGAACATGGGCTGACCGAATGGATCACGCCGGTTCTGGTCAAGTCCGACGCGATGGTCGGCACGAACCAGTTGCCGAAGTTCGCCGAAGACAGCTACCAGACCACCAATGGCTGGTGGCTGATCCCCACGTCGGAAGTGACGCTGACCAACTCGGTCCGCGAAGAGGTGCTGGACGCGGCCGCGCTGCCGATCCGCATGACGTCGCACACGCAATGTTTCCGGTCGGAAGCGGGCAGCGCGGGCAAGGACACCTCGGGCATGCTGCGCCAGCACCAGTTCGAAAAGGTCGAGATGGTGTCGATCACCGCGCCGGAACACAGCCTGGCCGAACACGAACGGATGACCAGATGCGCCGAAGCGGTGCTGGAACGGCTGGGGCTACCCTACCGCACCATCGTGCTTTGCACCGGCGACATGGGCTTTGGCGCGCAAAAGACGCATGACCTTGAAGTCTGGCTGCCCGGCCAGAACACCTACCGCGAAATCAGCTCGGTTTCGGTCTGCGGCGATTTCCAGGCGCGGCGCATGAACGCCCGGTTCAAGCGTCCGGGGGGCAAGCCGGAATTCGTCCACACGCTGAACGGCTCGGGTCTGGCCGTGGGCCGCTGCCTGATCGCGGTGCTGGAAAACGGCCAGCAGGAAGACGGCTCCGTCCTCCTGCCCGAGGCGCTGATCCCCTGGCTGGGCGGCCGGACCTGCCTGCAACCGGACGGCACGCTGGTCTGACGCCCGGGCCCATGCGGACGCGGTATTTCCTTCGCGCCCACCGGTTCGACCTGCCCGCCCGCCGGCTGGCCGAGGGGCTGACCTCGGCCACGGGTTGCGCGCCGGTGGTGATCTGCGATGACCGGAAGGGCGCGGTCGAGACGGGGCCGTTCCCGCGCGTTCCCATCACGCCCCAAACGCTGTCGCGCCTGGGGTTCGGCCCGCTGCCTGACAACTGGGGCTGGTTCTGCGGCGACCTGTGGCATCACGTCGCCGCCGAAGTCGCGCCCGCGGCCGAATTCCTGTGCCTGCTGGATGCCGACGTCTTTCTGGGCGCCGAAGCGGCGGCCATCCTGGTGGAAGCCTTCGAGGTGGAGGCAGCCGATGCGATCGCCGCCGATCTGGGTCCGCATCCTCAGCCGCCGCGGTTCTCGCGTGGCCTTGCCGACTTGGGCCTGGATCCGCATTGGGGTTGCCTTTTCCCGGTGACGCGGGTGCGCGCGGGGTTGCTCCCCGTGATGGCGGACCTGCGCCGCCGGGCGCTGAGGGCCGGCATCGCCATCAATGACGAAGCGGTTCTTGCGGGGGCGGTTGCGCAGACGGGGGCGTCGCACCGCGACCTGCGGTCGGTTGCGGGCCTGTTCCCGAACGCGACCTTCGACACCAATCCCCCGCACCTGTTCGAGGCGGCCGACGGCGCGGGGCGCGGGGCGCTTCATCCGGTGGTGACGCTCGGGACCGTTCTGGACCGGATCGCGTCGGGCGAAAGGGCCTATGGCGCCCATCGCCTTCGCGCCGTTCTGCGCGAGGCCGATACCGGGCAGCGCGCGGCCATCGAGGAGGCGCTGGCCCGTCACGGACCGGTCGCGGGCGATGTGGTGGACACGGCGCCCCAGGACCGGCGCCGCCTGGCGCGGCTGGCAGAGGCGGTCGGACTGGATCACCCGCTTCAGGTGCTGGACGTGGGCGCCAATCCGATCGAGGGCGAAGTGTCCTATCGCGGTCTTCTGGACCTGGGTCTTGCCCATGTAACGGGGTTCGAGCCGCAGCCCGAGGCGCTCGCGGCCCTGAACGCCCGCAAGTCGGCGCGCGAAACCTATCTGCCGGATGCGCTGGGGGACGGCGCGGACCACGACCTGCACCTGTTCCGGCAATCCGGCTTCACCTCGCTTTTCCCCGCCGACCCGACCTCTGCGGCCTATCTGGGCCTGCAAGGCGCGATGACCGAAACCGGAAGCCTGCGGGTTCCGACGCGGGCGCTGGACGATCTGGCGGCGGTGCCACCCCCCGATCTTCTGAAGATCGACGTGCAGGGAAGCGAGGCCATGATCCTGCGCCATGGGCGGGCGCGATTGTCCGGGGTACTGGTCGTCCAGACCGAAGTGCGCTTCTTCCCCCTTTACGCAGGCGAGCCGCGCCCGGCTGAACTGGCGACCGAACTGCATGGTCTGGGCCTGGAATTCTACGGTTTCGACTTCGTCAAGCGCACTGCCCCCGAATCGCGCTACAAGCGGCGGCTGCGGCGCCGGGCCTTCACGCAGGCCATCGACGGCGATGCCTTCTTCGTGCGCGACCTGCGCAGGGTGGCCAGCTTCACCGATGCGGCGCTGGCGCGGCTAACCGTCCTGTCGGATGCCGTCATGCGCGCCCATGACCTGACGCTGTTCTGCCTTGACCACCTTCAGGCGCGCGGCCGGATCGGTGCCCGAGAGGTCGACGACTATATCGCGCTTCTGCCTGAGGGGCTTCGCCGCGACTAGTCCCGCGGGGCCTGCCCCAGGTGCTTTCTCAACCGCGAGGGCGTGGACTTCTTCTTGTCCTTGTAGGGGTTGTCCTTGCCTTGATCGCGGAAGGTCAGCCGGATTGGCGTACCGGGCATGTCGAAGCTTTCGCGCAAGCCATTGACCAGATAACGCGCATAGCTTTCCGGCAACTTGTCGGCATGGTTCGTCATCACCACAAAGGCCGGCGGGCGGGTCTTCACCTGGGTCATGTAGCGCAGCCGGATGCGGCGCCCGCCCGGCGCGGGGGGCGGATGGGCTTCGGTCATGGCGCCCAGCCACTGGTTCAACTTCGCCGTCGTCACACGGCGGTTCCACACGTCATGCGCCTTCAGGATCGCGGCGTGCAGCCGATCCAGCCCCTTGCCGGTCTTGGCCGACACCGTGACCAGCGGCGCGCCGCGCAACTGCGGCAGGTATTTCTCGAAGTTCTGGCGCAGCTCGTTCAGCTTCTGCGGCTTGTCTTCCTCCAGATCCCACTTGTTCGCAGCCACCACCACGGCGCGGCCTTCGCTTTCCGCGAAATCGGCGATGCGCAGGTCCTGCGTTTCAAACGGGATTTCCACGTCCAGCAGCACCACGACCACTTCGGCAAAGCGCACGGCGCGCAGGCCGTCGGCCACCGAAAGCTTTTCCAGCTTGTCCACCACCTTGGCCTTCTTGCGCATTCCGGCGGTGTCGAAGATCCGCATCGGCGTGCCCATGAAATCGGCCGACACCGAAATCGCATCGCGGGTGATCCCGGCCTCGGGTCCGGTCAGCAGGCGATCTTCCCCGATGATCTTGTTGATCAGCGTCGACTTTCCCGCGTTCGGACGGCCGATGACCGCGATCTGGAGCGGCTTTTCCCGGGTCGGGACACGCGGGCCTTCCTCGGCCGTTTCATCGGTGACATCGACATCGACCTCGGGCGCGTCAAGCTTCGCGCGTTCCTCGAAGGCATCGGCCAGCGGGCGCAGCGCCAGGTACAGGTCGTCCATCCCTTCGCCGTGCTCGGCGGAAATGCGGATCGGCTCACCCAGGCCAAGGCTCCAGGCATCCAGCGCACCGGCATCGCCCGCCTTGCCTTCGGCCTTGTTGACCGCAAGGATCACATGGGCGTTCTTCTTCCTGAGGATCTCGGCAAAGATTTCATCCGCCGGGGTCACGCCCACACGCCCGTCGATGACAAACAGGCAGATGTCGGCCTCTTCCACGGCGCGTTCGGTCAGGCGGCGCATCCGGCCTTGCAGGCTGTCGTCTTCCGCCAGTTCCAGCCCGGCGCTGTCCAGCACGATGAACCGCAGGTCCGCCAGCCGCGCCTCGCCTTCGCGCAGGTCGCGGGTGACGCCGGGCTGGTCATCGACCAGCGCCAGTTTCTTCCCCACCAGCCGGTTGAACAGCGTGGACTTGCCGACATTGGGACGGCCGACGATGGCAAGGGTGAAGGACATGAGGCAGACTCCGGAAAGGCAAGCCGCCCCCTTACAC
Source organism: Rhodobacteraceae bacterium QY30 (assembly GCA_002356635.1). Lineage (GTDB taxonomy): Bacteria > Pseudomonadota > Alphaproteobacteria > Rhodobacterales > Rhodobacteraceae > QY30. The sequence goes on along the minus strand of CP023454.1, from coordinate 1,648,843 downwards.
CGATTTTCCCTCAGCGCAAAGCGTTCAGCTGGCCGTTTTTCGTGACAGCATACATCACCCCGCCCGAAACAGCCGGCGCCGCCGCCGCGCCGCCCGGCAGCGGGGCTTGCGCAACCAGCGTGCCCGAGGCCGGATCGTAGCTGCGCACCATCCCGTCGCCCGAGGCGACGACCAGCCGCCCGCCCGCCAGCGTGGGGCCAAAGCTTGCGAAGATCGGCCCGCGCTTGCGTTCCTTGCGGTAGGGTTGGAACCACGGCAGATCGACCGCCCAGACGGTGCCGCCCGTGCGAGCGTCAAGCCGCATGAGCTTGCCTTGATCGGTCACGATGAACAGCGCGCCGCCCGCCACCGCGGGCGGGCTGGCTGCGCCCTGCCCCACGGCCCAGAGGGTCTGGCCGGTGGTCTTGTCGATGGCCGCGATCCGCCCCGCCGCCGTCCCGGCATAGACCGCATTTCCGGCAATGACCGGGTCACCGGTGACATCGTTGATCGCGGTGTAGGATTCCCCGACGCGCTTGCCCGCGACATTGGCCTTCCACAAGACCTTGCCGGTCTGCGCCTCGGCGGCGACCAGTTGCCCGGTCGAGAACGGGAAGACGACGACCTGCCCGTCGCTGGCCGGTGACGAGGCGCCGACGACGCCCGCCCTGCCCAAGCCCGGCACGGTCCAGTCGATCTTGCCGGTGCCTGCGTCCAGCGCCCAGCCGGTGCCATCGCGCGAGGCGACGAAAACCTTGCCACCCGCCAGCGCCGGTCCGCTGCCAGCGGCGGTGCCAAGCTGCTGCCGCCAGACAACGCCCCCCGAACGGCTGTCCAGCGCCACCAGCTCGCCGGCGCCGCTGGTCACATAGACCCGGCCGCCGCCCACCGCCAGACCGCCGCCCGAGGCATCGGCGCTGCGGTCTCCGGCCCGGGTCACGTCCGTTGTCCAGACGGTGCCCCCGTTGGTTGCGGTGGCCGTGACGCGGGACTGCGAGTCCAGCGTGTAGATCACGCCGCCCGAAACCACCGGGTCGGCGGCGATGCGGTGCTTGCGGTCGTTGCCTTGGCCGATGTTCGCGGCCCAGACGCGCTGAAGGCTGCCCGCCAGCGCGGCGTTACCCGGCAGATGTTCGGGCGTTCCGGCGCGCTGGTTCCATTCCGCGCTGCGGGCGGCAGGAAGAGCGACCGCGGCGGTGGCATTCGCCGGGGCCGCTGCCTGGTAGCCTTCGACCGGGATCGAACCCTCGCTCAGCGGCGCACGGACATCCAGCCGTTCGCCGGGCAGGATCTCTTCCTTTTGCGCGCAGGCGGTCAGCGCCGTCGCGGCCATCAGCAGCGCCAGCGCGGCCTGCGACTTGAACCGGGAAATCGTTGCGAACATGGCGCCTCTCGTCCTGCTTTTGCCGGGGTATCCCCGATCTGCCTGCCGTTGGTTCTTCCGTTCCCGGAGGCGGCCCGCTCAGGCGGCCACCTTGCCCCCGAGCGTGACAATCATCTGCGTGGCGCGGGCCTTAAGGCCCGGCGTCAGGTCGGCATCCTGAAGGATCGCCTCGAAGGCCTTGATCGCGTCGTCCTTGCGGTCGGCCGCGACCAGCGCATAGGCCTGCTGTTCCAGAGCCAGCATCCGGTAAGGAGCGCCCGGCGCGGCCAGGGCGGCCAGCCGCGCATCGCGTTCGGCCGCCGGGAGCGAGGCGCCGGCGATGATGACGGCCTTCAGGTCGGCCAGCTGGCGGTAGCTGGCAGGCAGGCTGGTGTCGGCGGTGATCGCGGCCAGCCGCTCCAGCGCGGCCGGTTTGTCCTTGGCCGCCAGCGCCTCGGCCGAGGCGAGCATTTCGACGACCGCCTTGCGTGCCCCGGAGGCGCCGATCGCGTCCAGCGCCTTCATCCGTGCTGCCGCATCGTCATTGGCCATCGCGGCCAGGATGCCGTCACCGAAGGCCTGCGAGTCGCTGGCGTGGCTCGATTTCTGCCACTCGTTCCAGGCCGCGCCGCCGACGATCAGCGCCACCAGCGCGATGCCGATCCAGCCATAGCGCCGCATCAGCGCATAAAGCCGGTCGCGCCGGACCTCTTCGGTGACTTCGTCGATGAAACTGTCGTTGTTGTGCACTGTGCCCGGCCCCGGTCCGGGACGGCCTCTGCCGCCCCCTTTGCTGCCCTCATAGCGGCAAAACGGCCCGCTTGCCAAGGGCTGCGGGCCGTTTGCGGAATGACGGATGTCAGGCCGCGTCCTCGGCTTCCTCGGCGGACTGGCGGGCCCACATCGCGGCATAGCGGCCGTGATGGGCCAGCAGCATCTCGTGCGTGCCGGATTCGACGATCCGGCCATCCTCCAGCACGATGATCCGGTCGGCGTCGGCAATGGTCGACAGGCGGTGCGCGATGGTGATGACCGTCCGCCCCCGCCCCATCTGGCGCAGGCTTTCCTGGATGTCGCGTTCGGTCTGCGTGTCCAGCGCCGAGGTCGCCTCGTCCAGAAGCAGGATCGGCGGGTTCTTCAGCAGCGTCCGCGCGATGCCGACCCGCTGCTTTTCGCCACCTGACAGTTTCAGCCCCCGTTCGCCCACCTTGGTCAGGTAGCCTTCCGGCAGCGACATGATGAAGTCGTGGATCTTGGCCGCTTTCGCCGCCGCCTCGATCTCGGCCTGGGTTGCATCGGCCCTGCCATAGGCGATGTTGTAAAGCACTGTGTCGTTGAACAGCACCGTATCCTGCGGCACCACCCCGATCGAGGCGTGGAGGCTGGCCTGCGTCACGTCGCGCAGATCCTGCCCATCGATGCGGATGGCGCCGCCCGTCACCTCGTAGAAACGGAACAGAAGCCGCCCGATGGTGGACTTTCCCGAACCGGACGGCCCGACGATGGCCAGCGTCTGCCCGGCCGGAACGGTGACGTTGACACCCTTCAGGATCGGCCGCGCCGCGTCATAGCCGAAATGGACCGCATCGAATTCGATGGTGCCGCCCTTCACGCGCAGATCGGGCGCGCCGGGCTTGTCGGTGATTTCGGCCGGTTGCGCGAGAAGGCCGAACATCTCGCCCATGTCGACCAGCGCCTGCCGGATCTCGCGGTAGACCGTGCCGAGGAAGTTCAAGGGCATGGTGATCTGGATCATGTAGGCGTTGACCATGACGAAATCACCCACGCTCAGCTTGCCGGACTGCACACCCACCGCCGCCATGATCATGACGATGACAAGGCCCGTGGTGATGATGAAGGCCTGCCCCGCGTTCAGGAACGAGAGCGACTGCCCGGTCTTGATCGCTGCCGTCTCATACCGCGCCATCGCCCCGTCATAGCGGGCCGCTTCCCGCCGGTCGGCGTCGAAATACTTGACGGTTTCATAGTTCAGCAGGCTGTCGATCGCCTTCTGGTTGGCGTCGGTGTCCTGGTTGTTCATCTCGCGCCGCAGTTGGACGCGCCATTCGGTGACCTTGAAGGTGAAGGCCACGTAGATCGCGATGGTCACGACCACGACCAGCGCATACCAGATGTCGAAGACCACCGCGAAGATGATGGCGACCAGCGTCAGTTCGATGACCAGCGGGCCGATCGAGAACAGAAGAAATCGCAGAAGGAAGTCGACGCCCTTCACCCCGCGCTCGATGATGCGGCTCAGGCCGCCGGTCTTGCGGGTGATGTGGTAGCGCAGCGACAGGCGGTGGATATGGGTGAAGGTCTCCAGCGCCAGTTGCCGCAGTGCGCGCTGGCCCACTCGGACGAAAACCGCATCGCGCAGTTCCGAAAACGCGGTCGCGCCCAGCCGTGCCAACCCATAGGCCACCGTCAGTCCGACCGCGCCGAAGGCCAGCAGCCAGCCGTCGCCGCGCTGGTCTCCCGCCAGCGAATCGACCGCCGCCTTGTAAAGGAAGGGCGTGGCGACCGAGACGAGCCGCGCCACCACCAGTGCCAGAAGCGCAAGTACCACCCGGCGCTTCACCCAGCCTTGGCCTTCTGGCCAGAGATAGGGGGCAACCCGGATGATGGTCTGGAGCGCGCCATGCTCCGCGCGGGTAGGTTTCGCGGCGGGTTTCGCGGCGGATTTCGCCATGTCCGACATGTCAGGTTCCGATTGCTGCTGCGGCCGGATTCGCTCCGACTGCCGTCGGGGCCTTGATCGCAGCAGCGGGCGGCGGTATCAAGGGGGTATCCTTCAACCCTACTTGAAAGATTGAAACGTGGGCCAGACGGAACCCGAATCCCCGACCGCACGCGCCGATGCTCTGGCGGCCTTGCAGGCGCTGGCCAATGGCACCCGGCTGGATCTGGTGCGGGCGCTGGTCATGGCAGGCGATCAGGGGTTGGCGGCCGGCGTGCTGGCGGAACGGATGGGCCTGTCGCCGTCGCGGCTGTCGTTCCATCTGGCGGCGCTGGAGCAGGCGGGCGTCGTGACGGCCCGGAAGGTGTCGCGCAACATCTACTATAGCGCCGGGTTCGCGCGGCTGGGCCAGACCATCGGCTATCTGCTGCACGACTGCTGCGCGGCCGACCCCCGAGTCAGCGCCTGTTGCCGACCCCGGGCCGCGCCCCCACCCGCTCAGTCCTTCGGGACCGAGAACACCTGACCGGGGTAGATCAGGTCCGGGTTGCGGATCTGGTCGCGGTTGGCCTCGAACACCTTCACGTAGAGCAGACCGTCGCCGTAGTTGGACCGGGCAATGGCCCAAAGCGTGTAGCCGGGCTGCACCGTTATGATCCCGGCGCTGACCTTCTGGGGCGCGCTTTGGTCTGCCGGAACGGCAGATGCCGTCGCGGTCGCCCCCTCGGGCGCCGCCGACGTGCTGACGCCCGCAGGGGGAGCGGCTGCCACCGCGGTCATGTCCTCGCGCTGGAAGGGGGTCTCGAACCGCGATACGACCTTGCCTTCCGCGTCCGTCTGATCGACGCGCAGCGTGTAAAGCCCCGGCGCGATACCGCCGAGGCGCATCCCCCAGCTGCCATCCCCGCCCACCGCCGCTTGTCCCGCCGGGGCATTGTCCAGATAGGCTTGCACATGGCCCCCCGTCCCGGCCTCCGCCCGGCCGCTCAGTTCCACCGCGCCATCGGCACCGTAGGAAATGGTGTCGACCACCACGCTGTCGCTGGCCCCGGGCGCAAGCTTGCGCACCCCGTCCGGATCGGCCAGCAGCGCGGCGGGCGCCGATGCCGGGGCCTGGGATCCCGTGGCGGTCCGGGATAGGTCTGGCGCGGTCGGCGCGTCGGTCGCTGCTTCCTGGGCCGGTTGCGGGAGGGGGGCTTCGACCGGCTTCAGGATCACGCTCTCATTCGACCGCAGCACCGTTCCGTCCTCTGCCTGCGTGGTCAGCGTCACCACATTGGGAACGGTTCCGGACGGCAGCGACAGGAAGGCGGCAAACTTGCCCTGCGGATCGGCCTGCACCGCAGCCTGGGCGGCGCCGTTCACCTCGATGCTGACGCGGGCGCCCGCCCTGGCGCGGCCGGCGACCAGGACGGAACCGTCCGTCTCGGACCGGACCGTGTCGAACCCCGGTGCTTCCGATGCCGGGGCGAGTTGCGGCGCGGGGGCGGTTTGGGCAACCGGATCGGGTTTGGCCGATGCCAGCGGCGCCCCGGCCCCCGCGCCATCCGAAACCGGCAGTTCCGGGGTCCGAAGTGCGACAAACCACACCAGCGCCCCGGCCAGCAGGCCCGCGACCAGCCCTGCAAGCAGCCCCGCGACGCTTCTGCCGCCGCGCCCGGGCGCCTTCACGTCACCGCCACTTTCCTGCGCCATGTTGCCCCCCGACCCCGGCCCGATTGCATGACCATAGCAACGCCGTTAACACGGGTCAAAGAAACCCGAGGCCGTTGAAATCGAACGGGCCTTCGCAAGCACGGGGAAACGCCGGGATGACGATGAAATCGGTCTGCATCTATTGCGGTTCACGAAGCGGCGCCGGGCCGGAATATGCGGCGGCGGCGGCCGCCACGGGGAATATGGTCGCGGCGAATGGCTGGCGGCTGGTCTACGGCGCGGGGGATGTCGGATTGATGGGCGAAGTCGCCCGCGCTGCCCAGGCCGCGGGGGCCGCGACCATGGGCGTCATTCCCATCCACCTGATCAACATGGAGGTCGGCAAGCGCGATCTGAACCAGTTCGTGATCACCGAGGACATGCATGAACGCAAGAAGGTGATGTTCATGAACTCGGACGCCATCGTGGTGCTGCCCGGTGGCGCGGGATCGCTGGACGAGTTCTTCGAGGTGCTGACCTGGGCGCAGATCGGCCTGCACCGCAAGCCGATCTTCCTTCTCAGCACCGGAGGCTACTGGCAGCCGCTGGTGACGCTGATCGACCACATCATTGCCCAAGGCTTTGCCGATCCTTCGCTGGCCGGGCTCTTTCGACTGGTCGAGACGGTGGGCGACCTTGAGGGTGCGTTACGCGGGGCCTTCCGCGCCTGATCGGTCACAAATGAAAAGGCCCGCCGGATGGCGGGCCTTTTCAGTTCCAGAGCAGTCCTCAAAGGCGGCCCGCGACGTTTTCCCAGTTCACCAGCTTGTCCAGGAAGTTGGTCAGATAGGCCGGCCGCTTGTTGCGGAAGTCGATGTAATAGCTGTGCTCCCACACGTCACAGCCGAGAAGGGCGGTCTGGCCGAAGCAGAGCGGGTTCACGCCGTTCTCGGTCTTGGTGACCTTCAGGCTGCCGTCCTTGTCTTTCACCAGCCAGGCCCAGCCCGAACCGAACTGGCCCGCGCCTGCGGCGGCGAAGTCTTCCTTGAACTTGGCGACCGACCCGAAGGACTCCGTCAGCGCCTTTTCAAGCTCGCCCGGGATCTGCTTGTTTTCGCCGGGCCCCATCACTTCCCAGAACAGGTTGTGGTTCCAGTGCTGGCTGGCGTTGTTGAAGATGCCGTTCTGCGCCACGGCGCCGGCCTGGTAGGTGCCCCGCACGATGTCTTCCAGCGACTTCGTTTCCCACTCGGTCCCGGCGATCAGCTTGTTGCCGTTGTCGACATAGGCCTTGTGGTGCAGGTCGTGGTGATACTCCAGCGTTTCCCGGGACATGCCCAGCGAGGCCAGCGCGTCATGGGCGTAGGGAAGATCGGGAAGGGTGAAGGCCATGGCGTTTCCTTTCGGCTTTCGGTTCGCGGTTCAACGCAACTAAGGCCACAGCCGTTCCAAAGGGTCAAGCGGGGCGGCGCAGCTTTTGCCGCCCGCCCCGCGCATGGGTGTCAGGCGATTTCCGAACCGGGCAGCGCGGCGTTTTCCAGCAGGCCCATGATGTAGCCCGCAACCGACCGGAAACCGATTACCGTGAACTCATCAGGACCGGACTTCCACATCGCCGCAGCCACCTGCGCCAGACGCGAACGGCGGACCTCATCGGCGCCCAGGGTGTCGAAGTCGACGGGTGCCAGCTTTTGCAGCACCTGCGCCGCCTTGGCGCCCTGGATGCGGAACATCGCCCGCGCGTCCGAGACGTTGACGGCCAGCGCATGTTCCCCGGATAGCGCCGGGGTAAGCTGCGCCGCGATCCCGGCCGCGTCGGCATAGGGCACCAGCAGCAAGAGTTCGTCCGGCGACATCCAGAGGGCGGACTTGCCGCCCGCGCTGACCACCTGGCGGGGACCGGGAACCGGCGTTCCCGTGGCCGCCCGGACCGCCTCGGCGATCACGGGAGATGCCAGGTCGCCCCGCAGGGTGATCATGCCCTGAAGCCCGGCTTCGGTAATCTGGGCAAAACCGGAAAAGGCTTTGCCATTCAGTGCGCTGACGGCGTTAGGCATCGTTCTTTGCCCCTTCCTTGTCATAGAAGACCTGATCGACGATCCGGGCCTGATGGACCTTGCCGCCATCGCCGGGGAAATCCAGCACCTCGCCCATGCGGTCGGGTCCGTGCTTCACAAGGCCCATCGCGATGCCGCGGTTCAGCGTCGGCGAGAAGTAGGTCGAGGTGACGCGCCCCTGCACGTTGCGCTGACCATTGGCATTGACGCCCGGCGCCACCGCATAAGCCCCCTCCGGCAGGACCGAACCGTCCAGCGTTTCCAGGCCCACCAGCTTCCAGCGATCCGGGCTGGCCAGGAAGCTGCGTTCCTGACCGCGCTTGCCCAGGTAATCGGGCTTTTTCTTCGAGATCGCCCAAGCCATGTTCAGGTCCTGCGGGATCACCGTGCCGTCGGTTTCATCACCGATCATGATGAAGCCCTTCTCGGCGCGCAGGATGTGCAGGCATTCGGTGCCGTAAGGCATCACGCCGAATTCCTGCCCGGCCTCGATCAGCTTTTCCCAGAAGGCCCGGCCTTCGCTGGCCGGAACCGCGATTTCATAGCTGAGTTCGCCCGAGAAGCTGATGCGGAACACGCGGGCATTGAAGCCCCCCAACTGGCCTTCGGCGAAGGTCATGAAGGGCAGCGTCGCTTTCGAGACATCCATGCCGCCCAGCTTTTCCAGAACCTTCCGCGCATTCGGGCCGACGACGGCGATCTGCGCGAATTGTTCGGTCAGGTTCGCGGTGTAGACCTTCCAGTCCCACCATTCGCACTGAAGCCAGTCTTCCATCCAGCCGTGGATACGGTCGGCCCCGCCCGAGGTGGTGTGGCACAGCCAGCTGTCTTCGGACAGGCGCACGACGACGCCGTCGTCCGACAGGAAGCCCTGTTCGTTGCACATCAGGCCATAGCGGCACTTGCCCACCGGCAGCGTCGACATGACGCCAGTGTAGAGCATGTCAAGGAACTTGCCCGCGTCCGGCCCCTTGACCAGGATCTTGCCCAGGGTCGAGGCATCCAGAAGCCCGAGGTTCGTCCGCGTGTTGCGAACCTCGCGGTTGACGGCGGCATGGGTCGTTTCCCCCGCGCGCTTGTAGCAGAATGGCCGGCGCCACAGCCCGACGGGTTCCCATTCCACGCCATGCGCCTCGTGCCATTCGTGGATCGGCGTGCGGCGCAGGGGCTGGAAGATCTCGCCCCGCGCCTCGGCGGCGATGGTGCCCAGCGTCAGCGGCGTGTAGGGCGGCCGGAAGGTCGTCGTACCGGTCGCCGGGATCTGCTGATGCAGCGCATCCGAAAGCACTGCCAGACCGTTGATGTTGCTGATCTTTCCCTGATCCGTCGCCATGCCAAGCGTCGTGTAACGCTTGGTGTGTTCGACCGATTCATACCCTTCCCGCGCCGCAAGCTGCACGTCCGAGACCTTCACGTCGTTCTGCGGGTCGAGCCACATCTTGGCGCGAAGCTTCGGACCGGCGCCCTGCGGCATGATCCAGACCGGTTCCATCCGGGCCTCGTCCGGCGCGTTGGTCTGGGGCGCGGTTCCGTCGCCAAAGGCGGCATGGGCGTCGGTCAGCACTTCGTCGGGGGTCAGCATGCCGTTCGCCGCGCCGACGGCACGGACCATGCCGCGGCCATCCGCACCCAGGGGCGGACGGTTGGCGTCGGGGCGGAACATGGCCCGCGCCTCATCCCACAAAAGCTTGCCGCCGCAATGCGACCACAGGTGGACGACCGGCGACCAGCCGCCCGACATGGCGACGCAGTCGCAACCGAGCTCCTCGATCATCGCGCCTTCGCCGGCCTGGACGCAGACCTCGACCCCGGTGACGCGCTTGCCGCCGTGGACCTTGGCGATGCCGCGGCCCTCCAGGACCCGCACACCCCGGTCACGCACCGCCTGAGGCAGCGCGCCGGTGACGGTGGGACGGGCGTCGATGACGGCCGGAACGGTCAGGCCGGCGTCCAGCAGCGCCAGCGCGGTGCGGTACGCATCGTCGTTGTTGGTGACGATCACGGTCCGGTCACCGATGCTGATGCCGTAGTTCACCGCGTAGTCGCGAACCGCCGCCGCCAGCATCACGCCGGGAATGTCGTTCCCCGCGAAGGACAGCGGGCGTTCGATGGCGCCCGTCGCGGTGATGACCTCGGCCGTGCGGATGCGCCACAGGCGCTGTTTCGGGCGGCCGTCGCCCGGCGTGTGATCGGCGATCCGCTGCGCGGCCATCAGGTAACCGTGGTCGTAAAGACCGGTGGCCATCGTCCGCGTCATCAGGGTGACATTGTCCATGCCACGCAGGGTGTCGACCGCAGCGGCAACCCAGCCCTCGGCCGGCTGTCCGTCGATGGCGAAACCGTCAACCACGGCCCGCCCGCCGCAGGCCGGGGTCATTTCCAGAACGATCACCCGCTTGCCCGACCGGGCCGCGCCGAGGGCCGCCGTCAGGCCCGCGATGCCCGCACCGACGACCACGACATCGGCGTAGGCATAGGCCTGTTCATAGCGGTCAGCGTCGCGGTCAGTCGGAACCTTGCCCAGGCCCGCCGACTGGCGGATGAAGGGTTCGTAGACGTTCTTCCAGAAGCTGCGCGGCCACATGAAGGTCTTGTAGTAGAAGCCGCCGGGCAGGAAGCGCGAGAACTTGTTGTTGATCGCGCCGATGTCGAACTCGAGGCTGGGCCAGTGGTTCTGGCTGGCGGTTTCCGCGCCGTCGAAAGCCTCGGTCGTGGTCATGCGCTGGTTCGGCTCGAACCGGGGGCCGGCGCCAAGGCCGACAAGGGCGTTCGGCTCTTCCGCGCCCGAGGCCATGATCCCGCGCGGGCGGTGATACTTGAACGAACGGCCGACCATCATCTGGTCATTGGCGAGGACCGCCGAGGCCAGCGTGTCGCCCAGGAAGGCGGGCATGCGGCGGCCGTTGAAGGAGATGGTGATGGGCTTCGAGCGGTCGATCAGGCGACCGCCCCGGGCCAGACGGGTGCTCATTTGTAACCCTCCCATTCGGGGCGGCGGGACTTGATGTAGGCCTGAAGTTCGGCGGGCGGCTCGGTGGTCTGGGCCGGATAGGTGCCGAAGACTTCAAGTGTGGCGGTGCAGCGGGCGGCCAGGAACCACTTGCCGCAGCCATAGGCATGGCGCCAGCGTTCGAAATGCACGCCCTTCGGGTTCGCCCGGGCGAACATGTAGTTGTCGAAGTCCTCGTCCGAGGAGCCGGGGCCGTAGCGCTTCAGATGCGCCTCGCCACCGGGGGCGAGTTCGGTTTCCTCGGCCTTCACGCCGCAGCAGGGGCATTCAAGGATCAGCATGTCGTGCTCCGTCCGGACGGCCGGGGGCGCTGCCCCCGGACCCCCGGGATATTTGAACCAAGATGAAGAAGGATCGCGGGCATCAGTGGGCCACCCCGGCGGCGACGCTTTCGTCGATGAACTTGCCTTCGCGGAAGCGGTACATCGAGAATTCTTCGGTGAGCGGCCCGGGAGCGCCCTTGGCCATCAGTTCGGCCATGGCCCAGCCCGAGCCGGGGATCGCCTTGAAGCCGCCGGTGCCCCAGCCGCAGTTGACGAAGCAGTTGCCCAAAGGCGTCTTCGACAGGATGGGCGAGCGGTCGCCGGTCATGTCGACGATCCCGCCCCATTGGCGCAGCATCTTCAGCCGCGAGATCATCGGGAAGGTCTCGACCAGGGCGCGGATCGTCTCCTCGACGTGCTGCCAGGAGCCGCGCTGGGTGTAGTTGTTGAAGCCGTCGGTGCCGCCGCCGATCACCATTTCGCCCTTGTCGGATTGCGACATGTAGCCGTGCACGGTGTTGGCCATCACGACCACGTCCATGCAGGGCTTGATCGGTTCGGACACCAGCGCCTGAAGCGCCAGGGATTCGATCGGCAGGCGGAAGCCGCCCATCTCGGCCAGGACCGAGGTATGGCCCGCGACCACGAGGCCGAGCTTGTCACAGTCGATCGAGCCCTTGGTGGTGTCGACGCCCGTGACCTTGCCGTTCGCCTGGCGGATACCAGTCACTTCGCACTGCTGGATGATGTCCATGCCCATGTCCGAACAGGCGCGGGCATAGCCCCAGGCCACGGCATCGTGGCGGGCGGTGCCGCCGCGCGCCTGGTAGAGCGCGCCGAGGACCGGGTAGCGCGGGCCGTCGATGTTGATGATCGGCACGAGCTGCTTCACGCGGTCGGGACCGATCCATTCGGTTTCCACGCCCTGCAGGTTGTTGGCATAGACCGTGCGGCGGTAGCCGCGCACCTCGTGGTGGGTCTGGGCCAGCATCAGCAGGCCGCGGGGGCTGAACATGACGTTGTAGTTCAGATCCTGGCTCAGCGTCTCGTAAAGGCTGCGGGCCTTTTCGTAGATCGCCGCCGAGGGGTCCTGCAGGTAGTTCGAGCGGATGATCGTCGTGTTGCGGCCGGTGTTGCCGCCACCCAGCCAGCCCTTTTCCAGGATGGCGACGTTGCGGATGCCGTAGTTCTTTCCCAGGTAATAGGCCGTGGCAAGGCCGTGGCCGCCGGCACCGACGATGATCACGTCATACTTCTTCCTGGGCGCCGGATTGCGCCAGGCACGTCCCCAGCCGAGGTGGTAATTCAACCCCTCGCGGGCGACGGCAAATCCCGAATACCGCTTCATCTTCCTACCCCGCTTTGCGCGAATCTTACGCCCCGGTGTGGTGGCGCTGTCTTGTTGGTCTTGATGCCGAATGACAGGGCTGGAAACACTTCGTCAAACGTCATGATCAGGATATTTCCGACACGGCGATCCTCGGATGACGCGCGGTTCCGGGGTTGCGACATCGTGACGGGCGGAGATGTCACTTCACGCTTTTGATCGCGTCGCCTCTCGCATAGGTATGCCACCGCAGAACAGGAGACGACGGATGGGCTATGCTCTGGCGGCCTTGGGGCTGGCGATGCTGGTGGCGGGGGTGCTGATCCGGGCGATGGTCCGGTCGGGCGCAGGCGCGGCGGTCCCGGCCGCGAGCTATGACCTGAAGGTCTGGCGCGGGCAACTGGCCGAGGTCGAGCGGGACCTTGCGCGCGGAGTCCTCGCGCCCGCCGATGCCGAGCGGGCGCGGACGGAAGTTTCGCGCCGGATCCTCGAGGCCGACCGGCAGGTTCGGGCGGCGGCGGAAGCCGGGTCGGGACGGGCGCGCGGCGGCATGATGGCGGGGGCGGCGGCGGTAGCCGTGATCCTGTCGGGCGCCTTCGGTCTTTATGCCTGGCTGGGCGCGCCCGGTTATCCGGACCTGCCGTTGAAAAGCCGCCTGATCCGCGCGGAGCAGGTCTACAAGACCCGCCTGTCGCAGGCCGAAGCGGAAGCGCGGATGCCGAAGCCCGCCGACCGTCCCGCGCCCGACCCCCAGGAAGCGGCGCTGATGGAGAAGTTGCGGCAGGCCGTCGCGGCCCGTCCGGACGACCTGGAGGGGCACGTGCTGCTGTCGCGGAACGAGGCGGCGCTGGGCAACTTCGCGGCCGCGGCCAAGGCGCAGGAAACCGTGCTGGCCCTGAAGGGCAGAGCGGCCACTGCGACGGATCATCTGGCACTGGCCGATGCGCGGATCATGGCCGCGGGGGGCTATGTCTCGCCCGAGGCGGAAGAAGCGCTGACCCAGGTGCTGAAACGCGATCCGGAGAACCCGACCGCGCAGTTCTACATGGGGCTGATGTTTGCCCAGAACCTGCGACCCGACCTGGCCTTCCAGTTGTGGCGGCCGCTGGTGGAACACGGTCCGAAGGACGCGCCCTGGATGGCGCTGGTGCGTGACCAGATCCCGGGTCTCGCGGCGGCGGCGGGCATCAACTACGAGGTGCCCGGCAGCCCCGGTCCCGATGCGGCGGCGCTGGCCGCGGCGGAAACCATGTCGCCCGAGGAGCGGCAGGCGATGATCCTTGGAATGGTCAACCGTCTGAACGAACGGTTGGCGACCCAGGGCGGCACGCCCGACGAATGGGCGCGGCTTCTGGATGCGCTGGGGAAGTTGGGCGACAAGGAACGGGCGCTGGCGATCCGGGACGAGGCGCGGCGTGTCTTTGCGGGCAATGCCGAGGCGCTGGGCCTGATCGAGGCCGCGGCCGGACGGGCGGGACTGCAGCCGTGATCCTGGAAACGGTCGAGGCATTTCTGGCCGCCCTGCCCGCCCATCGGGCCATTGCCGGGCTGGACCTGGGGGAAAAGACCATCGGCGTGGCGGTCTCGGACCGGCTGCGGTCGGTCGCGACGCCGCTTCTGACGATCCGGCGGGTGAAGTTCACGCAGGACGCGGCCCAGCTTCTGGCGATTACGGCCGAGCGAGAGCTGGCGGGGCTGGTCCTGGGCCTGCCACGCAACATGGATGGCAGCGAGGGGCCGCGCTGCCAGTCGACCCGCGCCTTTGCCCGCAATCTGGAGAAGCTGACGGACCTTCCGATCACCTACTGGGACGAAAGGCTGTCCACCGTCGCCGCCGAACGCGCGCTTCTGGAGGCGGATACGTCTAGAAAGCGTCGCGCCGAGGTCATAGATCACGTTGCGGCCGGGTATATCCTGCAAGGAGTCCTGGACCGCGCCGCGCATCTGGATCGCGGCTGAGGAATGGACGGCACGACGAGGCTTTGGGATGGATCAGGCGACACCGAACCGCAAGAAGATACCGTTGCGCCCCTCCGACACCGATGATGTCTGGCGCCGGGACGAGGTGGAAAGCCCCTGCATCAAGCTGTGTTCGGTGCACCCCACCGCCGGGGTTTGCGTCGGCTGTTTCCGCACCGTCGGCGAAATCGGCGGATGGAGCGCGATGACCCCCGAAGCGCGCCGCACCGTCATGGCCGAACTGCCCGGGCGCAAGGCGCTGCTTCTGCGGCGCCGGGGTGGCCGGGGGGCGCGCGTCGGCGACTGAGGCGACCGGCACGGCTGCGACAATCCGGCGGCATGGCAGCACTTTGCAGGCCCACGCGGACATGCTAGCGATGCGCCATGCCGATGCTGCGCCGCCGCCTGCTTGCCCTGCTGATGCCCCTGGCGCTGTGCCTGGGAATGGCGGCCTTGGGCTTCGGGCACCGCGCCTTCGCCCGCGTACCGGATCGCGCCTTTGCAGATGCCGCCGCCGTGCTGGGCATCGCGAAGGCAGACCTCTGTGGCCCTGCGCATGACACCGGCGATGCCATCGCGGCTGCCTGCGACGCCTGCCGCCTTGTCACTGCGACGGTTCTGCCCCCCCGCGGGCCTGCCGCCGCCCGGCCGGTTTCTGTCGGTCGTGCGGACTGGTCCTGGCGGGTTGCGGGCCTTCAGCCCTTCGTCGCCACCGATCCCGGCGATCCCGCGCGCGCCCCGCCCCGGGCCTGACACCGGCTGGTCCCCGGACAGCGCATCCCTTCGTTTGCCCGCGGGGAACCGGCACCGTTTCGGCGGCGCGGTCGCACCCGTCGCCGCCCCTTTCTCCAATCTCGATGCATCGCGCCACCCGCTGTAACGGGACGCGCCCGACAAAAGGATGTCCTTCATGCTGAAATTTGCTCTTCCCCTTGCCACCATGCTGATTGGTGCCGCGCTTCCGGTGGCCGCCCATGACTACACCTTCGGGGATCTGGCCATCATCCACCCCATGATGCCGGCGCCCGCCGCCAACGCCAAGGTGGCGGGCGGCTACATGGTGATCGACAACAAGGGGACGGCCGACGACAAGCTTCTGTCCGTGTCCTCGGACATCGGCGTGGCGCAGATCCACAAATCCGCCGTCGATGCCAACGGCATGGCGACCATGACCGAGCAGCCCGAGGTGGCCGTCCCTGCGGGCCAGACCGTCGTCTTCGAGAAGGGCGGACTTCACGTCATGTTCATGGACATCAAGACGCCCGTGAAGGAAGGCGACATGGTCCCGGTGACCCTGACCTTCGAAAAGGCCGGCCCGCTGAAGGTGGAGTTCATGGTCGAGAAGCGGCAGACCGAAATGCAGGGGATGGACCATTCACAGCATGGCACCATGACCCCCAAGCCCTGAGACCGGACCCCGGACGGCCGGCCCCGCGCCGGACCGACCGGGTCCGCAAGACCCGCGCGCGCGGCGGCAATTGCAGCCGCCCGCGCCCTGCACTAGGGTCGGCGCCACCAACAGACGAAGGGCCCCTTCCCGTGCCAGACCCCCGCTCGACCGCGCCCGGAACCCCGGTCACCCTTCGGCCGTGTCTCCCGCGCGCCCGGCGAGGTGCTGACTCTGGGGTTCCGCAGGTAAAGCCCCCACACAGGCCCGGCCGGATCGCTAACCGGCGGGGAAATCGTGCCGGGGCCGAGTGTTCATGATGCGGGTTCTGGTCATCGGCGCGGGGTCCATCGGGCGGCGGCACCATCAGAACCTCTCCACGCTTGGCGTCCAGACGCGGCTTCTGCCCTGGCGCGAAGCGGAGGGCACGCTTGAGGCCGCGCTGGCCGAAACCGACGCCGTGGTCATCGCCACCGCAACCCAGATCCGTCTGCCGCTGATCCAGGCCTGCGCCGACCGGGACCTGCCCTTCTACGTTGAAAAGCCGCTGGCGCATGATCCGGTCGAGCTTGCCGCGATCCTGGCGGCCGCCCGTCCGGTGGCCGACCGCTCCGTCGCGGGTTTCATGATGCGCTATCACCCGGCCGTTCGGCATCTGGCCGAGACCGACCTGAGCGACATCTTCCGCTTCGGCTTCGAGATCGGCCATGACGTGACACAGTGGCGGCCGAACTGGCGGTTCTCTGACAGCTATGCCGCGCTTCCCGACGGCGGCGGGGTTCTTCTGGACCTCTGCCACGAACTCGACATGGCGGCCTGCCTGTTTCCCGGCCTGACGCTGGGCACGGTCGACAGCCTTGGCCACTCCGCCTACCCCGGCGTCGATGTCTCCACCCAGATCGGCCTGTCGCAACCGGGTCGCACCGGCACAGTGGCGATGGACTACCTGCTGCCCGTGTCCACGCGCCGCATCACGCTGCGGGGGACCGGACGCCTTTACGACTTCGACCTGATCGCCGGACGCTACACCATCACCGGCAAGGACCCCGCAGCGCCGGAATTGCCCTTCGAACGGAACGAGATGTTCCTTGGCCTGATGCGCGACTTCCTGGCGCTGGCGCAGGGGCGCGCGCCGTCCGACACTCCGCTGCTGCCGCGCCTCGACCGGGTGGGCGAAAGCTGCGACCTGATCGCCCGCGCCTGGGCCAGCCGTCGCTTCGCCGGCCAGATCACCAAAGAGATACCGTAGGAGAGATCCATGATCCTTGGCCATATCGGGGCGCGCAAGGGCTCCAAGGGCGTGCCGGGCAAGAACTTCCGCCCGATCTGTGGCAAGCCGCTGATCGACTGGTCGCTGGACCAGTTGTTCGCCAATCCGCGCATCGGTGCCGTGGTCGTCTCGACGGATGACGAAGCGATCTATGACCACGCGGTTCAGCGCGGCGCGTTGAAGATCGGCCTTCGCCCCGCGCATCTGGCGACCGACAGCGCCGGAAAATGGGGCGTCTGGCAGCACGCGCTGGAGGCATCGCAGGCGCTGCTCGACCAGCCGGTGACGGCGTTCCTCGACCTCGACTGCACCTCACCCCTGCGCGAAGATGCCGACATCGACCGCGCGCTGGACCTGTTCGACCGCGAAAGGCCCGACATGGTCATGTCCTGCTGCGAAGCGCGCAAGAACCCCTATTTCAACCTCGTCGAACCCGACGCGACGGGCGCGCTTCATGTCTCGAAGCCGCTGCCCGGGGGCGTCGTCGCCCGCCAGCAGGCGCCGGTGGTCTATGAACATGCGGCATCCACCTATGTCGTCGATCCCGCCTACCTGCGCCGCGCCCAAAGCCTGTATGAAGGCCGCGTCATCCCCTATCTGATGGACCCTGAACGCTGCGTCGACATCGACACCGAGTTCGATTTCCGCCTTGTCGAATTCCTTCTCACATCCCGGACGGAGCCCCGCAATGCATGACCAGCTGAAAGGCCGCACCATCTTCATCACCGGCTCGGGCGGCGTCCTTGGCTCTACCTACGTGCGCCGGATGCTGGCGCAAGGCGCGCGCGTCATCGCGTCAGACCTGCCCGGCCACCGCGCCGAGGCGCTGCAAGACGCCCATGGGGCCAACGAAAATTTCCGCTTCTACGATCTGGATGTCGGTGACGAAGATCAGGTGACGGGGATCTTCCAGCGCATCCTGACGGACGGGTGGGAACCGAACGTCATCCTGAACAACGCCGCCATCACCGGAGAGCTGCTGATGGGCGCGGGCAAACCCTTCCCCTCCTTCGCCGACACCTCGGTCAGCGACTGGGAACGGACGCTGCGCACCAACCTGACCGGCGCCTTCATGATCGCCCGGCAGATGGACCGCGACATCATCGGCAAATGGCCCTGCGCGCTGATCAACGTCGCCTCGATGTACGCGCTGAACGGCCCGCATCACGCGATCTACGAAGGCATGCCGTTCAAAAGCTTCTCGGCCTATTCCACCACCAAGGCCGGCATCCACGGCCTGACGCTCTGGCTCGCTGGCTACTGGGCGCCGAAGAAGGCCACGGTGAACACCATCGCGCCGGGCGCGGTCTTCAACGGCCACAGCGATGAATTCCAGCGCCGGGTGGGGGAACTGATCATGGCGGGCCGGATGGCACAACCTGATGAGATTGCCGACGCGATGCTGTTCCTCTGCAGCGCGCAGGCCGGCTACATGACCGGCCAGCTGGTCAACGTCGACGGCGGCTTCAGCGGCTGGTAGATCGCGCCGCCGCCATTGCCCCGGGCAAAGCGGCCAATGTCCGCTCTGCCGCCCCGGAATGCGCGGCAAAGAACGCCTCGATCGCGGCCGCCTCATTCTTCTTTTCCGAAATATCCCGGGGGTCTGGGGGCAGCGCCCCCAGCCTGCTTGCCCGTCCCGCCCCCAGCGCGATGGCCAACCCCGCCGCATGGGGCACCGACCGGGCCACACCCGCGGCTTCCGCCTCGGCAAAGGGGTATTCGATGGGCCAGGTCACGGGTCCGGTCACCACCGGCTTGCCCACGGCCAGCGGCTCGATGATGTTGTGCGCACCGGCCGGGGTAAAACCGCCGCCCACCACCACAAGGTCCGACAGCGCCAGGTAGAAATACATCTCGCCCAGGCTGTCGCCCAGCAGGATCGGCGCGCGCAAGGGTGCGGCTACGCCCAATGCGCCGTCCAGCACCTCTGACCGCCGCGCGACGGCAAATCCCGCCGCCGCAAGGGTCGCGGCCACCTCATCGAAACGTTCGGGCCGCCGCGGGACATAGACGATCAGCGGCGCATCCTCCCCCTCCGCGA
The DNA here is from genome assembly GCA_002356635.1 of Rhodobacteraceae bacterium QY30. Classification (GTDB taxonomy): domain Bacteria; phylum Pseudomonadota; class Alphaproteobacteria; order Rhodobacterales; family Rhodobacteraceae; genus QY30. The sequence goes on along the minus strand of CP023454.1, from coordinate 1,629,872 downwards.
CCTTCAGCGCGCGGAGCGCGGCGATGTAGGTCGCGTCCTCGCCCTCCACGGCACTGGCGATGGTGATGACCGGACGCCCTTCCAGGCCCCATGCTGCGCGCGCCCCCGTCGCGGCCGCAAGCTGCGCGGGCGGGATCGGCTGATCAAAGCGCAGCTCGCCCGTCACATGGATGTTCGGCACCCCCACGGCGGCAAAACGGCTGGCCTGCAGGTCGGATTTCACGAAAGCCCCGGCCAGCCCCTGCATCACCTCGGCCCGCAGGCCGGTGCGGGTCGTGTCGCGGGTAAAGCTGCGCAACGGGTACTGCGCATTGCACAGGAACAGCGGCACCCGCGCGCCCCGGGCCGCCATGATCATCCGCGGCCAGATCTCCACTTCCATCACCAGACCGAAGGCAGGGCGGAAGGCGCGGAAGAAGCGGCGAAAGGCCCAGGCGGCCTCGATCGGGATCCAGACGCTGGCCACCTGCCCCGCCGCGATTTCAGGCGCCAAGACCCGTTCCGCCTCACGCCGGCCCGCGGGGGTGAAATGCGTCGTCACCACCCGGTCGCCCCGCGCCAGAAAGGCCCGGATCAGCGGCACGGCGGATCGCATTTCTCCCAGGCTGACGGCATGGACCCAGACCGCGCCCTCCATCCGGCAGGGATAGCGGCCGAAGCGTTCGGACAGATGCGCCACATAGCCAGGGTCGCGTCGTCCCCGCTGCCAAAGGTAGACAAGGATCAGCGGCATGAGCAGATGCCAGGCCAGCCCGTAGACCCAAAGCGCCAGCCGCAGCTTGAAAGAGGGGAAGGAATTCATCACTTGTCCTCGGGCAGAAGGGCCAACAGGCATTCGGCCAGCCGATCAAGCCCTGCCATCCCTTCGTCAGCCAGCGCCCGTCCGCGCGCGCCAAGGTCCGGCAGGGACGGGTCCGTCAGGGCGGCGATCAGCGCATCGGCATCCCCGACCTCCCGCGCCGCGCCGGCCTGATGAAAGCGCGCATAATCATCGCGGAAGTTCGCGACATTCGGACCATGCAGGACGGCCGCCCCAAGGCGCGCGGGCTCCCACGGGTTATGGCCGCCGGTGGGACCAAAACTGCCACCGACAAGCGCCGCAGAGCCCATGCGATACCAAAGCCCCATTTCCCCGAAGGTATCCGCGATCCAAAGGGCATCGCTTGCCCCCGGCTGCTGTGCAAGGCTGCGGCGCACGAAGGGCAGGCCAAGGCGCGCGGCTGCGGCGCCGATCTCTTGTGCCCGCACCGGGTCGCGCGGCGCAAGGATCAGAAGCCAGGCGGGATCGGCCCGGAACAGCCGGTCCTGCGCGGCCAGTGCCACCGCCTCATCCTGCGCGTGGGTCGATGCCGCGACCCAGATCCGGCGACCGGCCAAGGCCGCCTGAAGCGCCGGCCGATCCGGCGGATCAGCCAAAGGACCGGCCGCGGCCTTCAGCGTGCCGCCGACCGTCACACCATCGGCACCCAGCGCCGCCAGATGCCGGGCTGTCGCCTCATCCTGCGCCGAGATCAGCGCGAAACGCCGGTAAAGGTCGCGGTAGATCCCCCGGCCTTTCGACCGCGCCGCGAAGGCCCGCGCATCCATCCGTGCATTGACCAGCGCCAGTGGAATCCCCCGCCGCGCCGTTGCCACCACGGCGCCGGGCCACAGGTCCTGTTCGGCCCAGACGGACAGGTCAGGCCGCCAGTGGTCCAGAAACCGCGCCACCGGACCCGGCCCGTCCAGCGGCAGGTATTGATGCACCGTCCGATCGGGCCGGTTCGACGCAAAGACCTGCGCTGACGACCGCGCCGAGGACGTCACGAGGAAATTCAGATCGCCGCGTGCCGCCGCCAGCGCCGCGATCAGCCCGCGCAACGCCAGCACTTCACCCAGGCCCACAGCATGGAACCAGACGAGCGGCCCTTCCGGGCGTTCTGCCGTGGGATACCCCAGCTTTTCGCGCCAGCGGCCTGGGTCTTCCTTGCCGCGCTTCAGCCGGCGTTTCAGGTGCCATGGCAGCAGCGGCGACAGCGCCGCCACCGCGCCCAGATAGCAGCGCAGCGCCCAGCCTGTCCGCGCCTCAGGCAAGATCGCGGAACTCTTTCTGAAGCGGCCGGTCCCAGAAGCCGGGATCGGCCAGCACGGCCACGAAGCGATCCGCCGCGCGGCCTTCGCCAAAGGCGGTGTGGCGCGGATGGGGCTTGCCCCATTCGGACGACAGGAAATCCAGGATCGCCCCCCGGTCCCCTGCGTCTGCGGTGCGGATCGACGGCGCGTCCGACCGCCGGGTCTGGCGCGTGCCGATGTCCAGCGAGGGCAGCCCCAGGAACGGCGCCTCACGCACCCCGGCGCTGGAATTGCCGACCATGCAGGCCGCGTTCTTCATCAGTTCGGAAAAATGCGCAAACCGCATCGACGGGACGACCCGGAAGCGGTCCTTCGGCAGGCGGTTCAGCACGGCAAAGATCGCCTCGGACCCCGGATCGTTGTTCGGCGCGATCACCACGAAATTCCGCCCCGAAGCCTCCAGCGCGCCGAAAAGCGCATCGGCCTGCGCGCCCATGGTCGCAGCCTCGGAGGTGACGGGATGGAAGACTGCGATGCCATAATCGGCAAACGGGATCGCGTAATGCGCCCGCACCTCGTCCAGCGTCACGCCGGACGGCCCCATGTGGAAATCCAGTTCAGGTGAGCCGATGACATGGATGGTATCCGCCGGTTCCCCCAGCGCCATCACCCGCCGCGCCGCCTGGTCCGAGGACACGAAATGCTGCGCGGCCAGCTTCGTGTTGCAGTGCCGGAACACCTCGTCGATGGTGCCCGATACCTCGCCCCCTTCGACATGGGCGGACGGGATGTAGTTCGTCGCCGCCACCAGTGCGCCCGCTAAGGCTTCGATCCGGTCGCCGTGGACGACGATCAGGTCGGGCCGGTGTTCGGTGATGTAGTCGGAAAAGCCCATCACGGTTTTTGCCAGGATCACGTCCTGTGGATCGCCGGGACGCTGGTTCAGGAATTCATGCACCTTGACGCCGGGGGTGCGATGCACCTCGATCTTGGTCAGGCCGTAGCGGTCCAGCATGTGCATTCCCGTGACGAAGAACGTCACGTCGTGGCCGGCGTCGCGCGCGGCGATGGCCAAGGGTTCCAGCTTGCCGAAATCGGCCCGCGTGCCGGTTAGGAAAAGGAGGTGGCGGGTCATGTTCCGTTCCGATCTTTGCAGGCTGCTGTCATTGATCCCTCCGCCAGAAGCCGAACCGGAGCTTCGGGTTCAACCCTCATGCTTCGACCTTCGAAGCAGTCGGCAGGGCTTCGCGCACCAGCTGCTGCCGCAGTTCAGAAAGGGCCGCCTCGTTGTCGCAGTCAAGGTCCCCGGCCTCGACGGCCTTCAGGAACTGGACCCTGCTCAGCTGGAAAAGCCTTCCCTTGTGCTTCTTGATGAAGGCCGTATCGAAGATCTGCTCGCTTGCCCAGACGAAGGATGCGTTGAACCGCCGCCGCCGAACCACCCGCGCGACGTGGGATCGGGCCCGGGCCGGCCAGTCCAGGTCTTTCGGCATGGCCTTCAGCGCCTGCGCCTCGGTGTCGAATTCGGCATCCGAATAGGCGGCATAGCGCAGGGTCTGCTCCAGGAAACCGGTGGGGCGATCTTCCAGCGCGGCGATGAATTCGCGCCGACCGGACAATGCACCGATTGACAGGCCGGCGGCCCGCATCGCTTTCGAAAACCCGATCTCACCCCGCTTGATGGTCAGGGATTTCAGGGTCGTCTGCGGGTAATCCTGCCAGTAGCGCCGGAAGGCAGGGTGCGAATATGTCCGTCGCGGAAGGGCAAACAGGTAGGATTCGACAAATTCGGACTTGGCGCGGCGGTCGCGGCGGCCGCTCTTGCCTGGCCCGTCATTTCGGCCCGGCTGGTGCATCAAAAGCCCGGTCACGTCCAGCGCCGAACCCTCAAGCCGTTCGACCACCCGGCTTTTGGTCGACACCGGAAACCAGATGCTGTCGTTCAGCAGGATCAGGAGTTGAGGCAGGATGCCGGAACGATCAAGGAAATGGATCGCATCGCGGTAGCCGCCGAAGTCGTAGCCGAAATTCGGCCGTTCCAGCAGGCGCCAGACATGCCCTTCCAGCGCCTCGGCGGCCGCGGGACGCAGTCCGCCGTTGGCGACGACAAGGACATTGTAGCCCTTCGCGGCCATGAAATCGCAGGTGACGACCAGAGACGGCGGCAATTCCGCGGGCTGATACACCAGAAGGACGCAGTATTTTTCGGAAACCGGCGCGGCGCTGCCCCGGACCTGGATCTGATCCCAGCGCGTCTGGTCATAGCGTTTGCGCAGGGCCGGATCCTTCAGGCGAAGCGGCAATGTCTTCAGCTGCTCGACCACCCGCAACAGCTCTCGCCTGGCCTTCCATGCCGGAATCATGGGAATCGCTCCAAAATGCTTTCACGCTGCCGCGCCGGACAACCGCCGCAGGATCTTCTGGGCGTTGGCGGGGTCGCGGGCATCGCGTGCAACGTAATATTCGTCAAGAAGATAGGTCAGGAATGTTTCCCGGTCTGCCCGGTTGAATGTCAATTGCTCTGCCGCGCCAAGGCGTTCAGCCAGGGTGGCCGGGTCCGGGGCCGTCAGGGCAATGCCGGGAATGGCCCAGAAGCACTGGCCGCAGGCGACCACCGGCTTGTCGAAAAACATCGCCTCAAGACCCACCGACGAATTGACGGTGATCACCCCCGAGGACCGGGCCACCAGGCTGAAGGTGTCGCTCTGGTTGTCCAGCACGACGCGCGGACCGGCCTGCCGGATCAGGTCCGCGAACGAGTGGGGGGCGGAGGGATGTTCCTTGATCCGCAGGTGCCACTTGGCAGGAAGCCGGTCCGCGGCTGCACCCAGGGCCGCGATGAAATCGGGGACCGTCGGGAAGGCACCGCCGAACAGCCGCAGCTGCGAGTCGCCCGGAACCTGAAGCGGCGCGAACAGGAACGGGCCATCCGGAAGCGCGCCACCGGCCGGTTCCGGAGGGCGTTCGGGCGCACGCTGGCGGATGCCCGCGCGAATGCCGTCCCAATCCAGGACCGCCCCCGTTTCGGACTGCCACCGACGATAGAATTCGGCATTGCGCGGCAGGGAGTTGACGAAGTTGACCCCGGCCGGATCGCAGGTCACGCGGCCGCGGAACGGCGCAAGCTCGAAATACAGGCGCGCGTTTCCGGCATCGCGGGCGCCGTCCATGAAGGCGCGGCGCGAGCCGTTGAGACCATTCCACGCCAGCGCGACCGCACCCGGATGGCGGGCGAAAAGCGCCCGGCTCCCGTTGTATTGCCAGCCGTAAAGCAGCCGCTGAAGGCCCGCGACCAGCGCGTTCGGGGACGGGCGGCGCGCGGCGGCCAGCGCCGCTTCGGCCCGTTGGCGCGTCTCGGGGTATCCCTTCAGGCGCAGGGGCGGAAACCGCCGCCACGCGGGTGCTCCCAGCGGGCGGAGGACATCCTCGATGGTGGCGCGCTTCGACTTGCGCGGATCCAGCCCGATGAAATCCAGCCCGGCGGGCGGACGGGGTGTCATCCCAGATCGCTCCACTTCAGTTGCGTATTCCGCGTCACGGCGCGAGTCAGCCGCTGGCCCACCACCTTGTCGAAGTCATAGCCCGCGATTTCGCCCGATCCGGGGCGACGCGCCCAGATGTCGGATTCGGTAATGACATGGCCTTCGGGCAGGTCACGGTCGGCCACCACGCTGGCGCGGGCAAAGCGGTAGACGGGTTCTTCGGCCGGGGTGCGCTGCTTGGGGTTCATCAGCGCGGTATGGATCTCGCGCGAGCGGTCGATGAGGAAGCGCAGCTCGGCCGGGTCCATCGAATTGATGATGTCCGGGCCCTGCCGGTAGCGGCTGTCGGTGTAGTGGCGTTCCAGGATGCACGCGCCAAGAGCGACCGAGGCAAGCGCCATTTCCGGGCCGATCGAATGATCGGAAAACCCGACGACCGCCCGGGGGAAGGCCTGGCGCAGGTCGGTCACGCCTTGCAGGCTGACGATCTCGGGCGGGCTGGGGTAAAGGTTGGTGCATTCCAGCAGCGCATAGTCGATCCCGGCGGCGTCCAGGATGGACACGCTGGCGCGGATCGACTCGATCGTCTGCATCCCCGTCGACAGGATCACCGGCTTTCCGAACCGCGCGATGTGACGGATGAGCGGCAGGTTGTCGGCCTCGCCCGAGCCGATCTTGAAGGCCGGGACCCCGATTTCATTCAGGAAATCCGCAGCCTTGCGGGAAAAGGGGGTGGACAGGTAGATCAGCCCCAGGCTTTCGGTATAGCGTTTCAGCGCGATCTCATCCTCGGCTGACAGGGCGCAGCGGGCCATCACCTCCCAGATCGACACATCGGCATTGGGCGGGAAGATCGACTTCGCCTCGTCCGTCATCTCGTCATCCAGGAAATGCGTCTGGTGCTTGATGCATTCGCAGCCCGAAGCCGCCGCCAGCCGGACCATTTCCTTGGCCACCGACAGGCTTCCGCCGTGGTTGATGCCGATCTCGGCAATCACAAGCGGGGGCTGGTCATGGGCGATGATGCGGTTGCCGATCTTCATGGGCAGGCTCCGGTTGCGAAGGATCAGGGGCGGCGGCCCGTTCGGCGGGCCGGTCCACGGGGTTCGTCGGTCGGGCCGCGCGGCTTGTCAAGCGGAACCGCATGACGGCCCGCCCGGACGCGCCACAGGCAGCAGGGAAACGGCCCCGGACGGATCGCCCCACCTTGCGGCGCGGCATGTTTCTGCCGATGATCGCCCCAGCAACCGCCGAGGAACCGATGCCGACCATCCTTGTCCTGAACGGACCGAACCTGAACCTTCTGGGGCAGCGAGAGCCGCACCTCTATGGCAGTGAAACGTTGGCGGATGTCGAGGCGCTGTGCACCCGCAAGGCGGCGGCCGAGGGTTTCAAGTCGAAGTTCCACCAGTCGAACCGTGAATACGAGTTGATCGACTGGATCCATGCGGCGCGCGGCACGATGGCCGGCATCGTCATCAATCCGGCCGCGTTCACCCATACGTCCGTGGCCATCCTGGACGCGCTGAACGCCTATGAAGGTCCGGTGGTCGAGGTGCACATCTCGAACGTGCACAAGCGCGAGGCCTTTCGCCACCATTCCTACGTCTCGGCGCGCGCCGATGCGGTGATCGTCGGCGCGGGAATCCAGGGCTACGGTTTCGCGGTGGAACGGGTGGCGCATCTGGCACACGCCTTGCGGGGGCCGAAGTGACGGGACTGCCCCAGAACCGCTTCCGGGCGCGGCTGAAAACGGGGGAACAGCAGATCGGCCTTTGGTCCACCATTCCCGAGGCGACGGCGGTCGAGGCGCTGGCGGGGGCCGGGTTCGACTGGCTGGTGATCGACACGGAACATGCCGCGCTCGAGGCGGCGCCGGTCCTGCCGCTGTTGCAGGCGGTGGCACCTTACCCCACCGCGCCCGTGGTGCGGCCAGTGGTCAACGACACCGCCCTGATCAAGCGCCACCTGGACATGGGGGCGCAGACGCTGCTGCTGCCGATGATCAACAGCCGCGCCGAGGCGGAAGCCGCCGTCGCCGCCACCCGCTACGCGCCGGCGGGCGTGCGGGGCATGGCCGGCACGACACGGGCCGCACGCTATGGTCGGGTCACGGACTACGCCCGCCGCGCGCAGGACGAGATCTGCCTGCTGTTGCAGGTGGAAACCCTGGTCGCCATCCGTCACCTCGAGGAGATCGCCACCACGCCCGGGGTCGACGGGATCTTCATCGGCCCGGCGGACCTTGCCGCCTCGCTGGGGTATCCGGGGCAAAGCCGCCACCCGGAGGTGCAAGAGGTGGTGCTGGACACAATCGACCGCCTGAAATCCTGGGACGTGCCTTCGGGCATCCTTGCGACGGATGCGGCCTTCGCCCGCGCCTGCATCGCCGCCGGCACCACCTTCACGGCCGTAGGGGTCGACATGTCGCTTCTGGTGCGCGCCGCCGACCATCTGGCGGCCTCCTTCCGGCCGGGCTGACGGCCCTAGAGCCACCGCTTCCAGCGCAGGAACATGTAGGTGGCCAGCGCCGAGCCGACCATCAACCCCAGCGCCATGGGATAGCCCCAGGTCTTGTCCAGTTCCGGCATGTACTTGAAGTTCATCCCATAGGCCGAAGCAATCAGCGTGGGCGGCAGGAACAGCGCGGTGACGACCGACAGGATGCGCACCGTGGTGTTCTGCGCCAGGTTGACCATGCCCAGCGTCGCATCCGTCACCATCCCCACCCGCGCGGACAGGAAATCGGCATGCACCTCCAGCGCCTGTATGTCGCGCATGTGGCTCCGGACATGAGCCTTCAGCTTCTGCCCCGAGGTCATCGTCTCGGAGGCATGGCTGAAGTAGCCGACCATCCGTTCGACCGTCAGCAGGCCCAGCCGGACACGCGACAGCACCTCCCCCTCGCGCCCGATGACCTTGAGCGAATCCTGCAGCAGCGCCTGACCCGCTTCGCTGACGCCGTAGATGTTGCGCGCCACCTCGTCCAGCGACCGGCCGACACCCTCCAGCAGGTCGGCGTGGCGGGCGACGATCTCCTCGATCAGGCCAAGGAACAGATGCGCGGCCGAGCCGATCCCGGTCCCGGACCGTTCGGCCCGTTCGGGAAACGTCTCGAAGGGCCGGGGCGCGTGGTGGCGGACCGTCACCAGCCGGTTGGGTTTCAGGATGAAGGTGACAGGGCCGGTCATCTGACCCTTTTCCGGCGTCTGACCGGGCAGCACCGCGGTCATGTAATAGGCGTCGCCTTCATTGTAGAGCCGGTTCGAGATCTCGATCTCCTCCATGTCGCTCAGCGTCGGAACCTCGACTCCAAGCGCGTTCACGCGGGTGATCTGCTGGGGCTGGGGGGCGTAAAGGTCGACCCAGAGCGCGTTTTCAAGGGGTTCGTCCAGCGCCATCCGCGCCAGCCGGCCATTCTGGACCCTGTAGGCAAAGAGCATGGCGATCCCCTTCTTGACGGGGCCGCGGCCCTGCCTGCCCGGTCCCGTTTCTCTGCGCGCGACCGGCGGAATAGCCGAAAGCCCCGCCCCTTACAATCGCCCGCCACCGGCCACATTCCCGCCCCGATTCATCGGCAGACCGTGGTTAGCAATGCAACGGGAATTACGACCATGGCGTTTCTTGACCAATTCTTTGCACAAGTTTCTTTCGATGACGTTGCGATGACCCTGATTGCCTGCCTGGTGATCCGCGAAGCGATGATCGCCACCCTGCCAGACCGCATCGCCGGCCCTGGCGGCTTGCTGATCGACACCGGCACCCGCCAGGACGCCTGACGGCCGCGACCGGCCCACCCGAAGGCAGGGCCTTGCATCCCCGGCCCTTCCGCCTCATTCCTGCGCTGGACCAGCCCAACCGGAGGCCCGCGCCTTGGAACCGTTCCACCCCTCGCCCGAAACCGCGCGCGCCTTCCGCGATGCGCTGGGCCACTATGCGACCGGCGTGACCGTGGTCATTGCCGAAAGCGACGGGCAGCCCCTGGCGATCACCGTCAACAGCTTTGCCTCGGTGTCGCTTGATCCGCCGCTGGTCCTGTGGTGCCCGGCAAAGGGCTCCAGCCGCTTTGCCACCTTCCTTGATGCCGACCGCTACAGCATTCATGTCCTGGCCGCCGACCAGCGCGACCTGGGGCTTAGACTTGCACGGTCGGGGTCGGATTTCGGCCGCGACCGGGTCGAACGGACCGAGCATGGCTTTTACCGGCTGCCGGGCTGCCTGGCCTGGTTCGAGTGCCTGCCCCATGCCGCGCACGACGGTGGCGACCATGCCATCCTGGTCGGCCAGGTGCAGCGGGCCGCCTGCCGACCCGGCGATCCACTGATCTTCTGGGGCGGACGCTACGGCGACTTCCTGCAACACGGGATCTGACCGGCGCCAAGGGCACGGCCGCTCCTCTCGATTTTGCGGCGGCGGGGACCTATATGGAGGAAACGGGTGTCTTTCGCCCGGATGCAAGAAATGACCAGGATGCCCGACACCCCTGCGCCCCACTTCCAGACCCCCGACGCCCTGTCGCCGGCCCCGACCGCCTGCGTGACCGTGTCACCACCCGAGATGGCCGCGCGGGCCGGAGAGGCGGCGGCGCTGCTGAAGACGCTGGCGCATGAGGGGCGGCTGATGATTCTCTGCCATCTGGCGACGGGGGAACGGTCCGTCACCGAACTGGAACAGGCGCTGGGATCGCGGCAGGCCGCGGTCAGCCAGCAACTGGCGCGCCTTCGCTCGGAGGGGCTGGTCGATTGCCGCCGCGATGGCAAGGCGATCTATTATGCGCTGCGGGACCAGCGCGCCGGGGCGCTGGTGCAAGCTGTCCACGGGCTGTTCTGCGCGGCCGAACGCCCCGCGTTCTGAGCGGCGGTTCCGGGACGCGCGGCGCCCCGTCCCTAGACTGTCATCCGCGACCCCAGCTCGACCACGCGGTCGCGCGGCAGCGAATAATAGTCGCTGGGATCGGCGGCAAAGCGGCCAAGCGCGATGAACAGCTTGTCAAACAGCAGCGGCACGCCCTGCCGCGCCCCGGCCACGACCTTGCGGCGCCCGAGGAAGAACGAGGTGGTCATCACGTCGAACTTCAGCCCCACGCGCCGGGCCTGCCCCAACGCGCGCGTCACGTTCGGCGTCTCCATGAACCCGAAGCGCAGCGTCAGCCGGGCGAAGCGGTCGTCGATGGGGGCATAGACCGCGCGTTCCATCACGGGGACGGTCGGAACCCGTTCGGTCTGCACGGTCAGGATGACGTTCTTTTCGTGCAGGACGCGGTTGTGCTTCAGGTTGTGAAGCAGCGCGGGCGGCACGGCCTGCGAGTCGGCGGTCAGGAAGATCGCCGTTCCCGGCACCACATGGGCCGAGCTGCGCTGCATCGACTTGGCAAATCCGTCCAGTTCCACCATCTCCCTGTGGCCGCGTTCAAAGGCCAGCTGGGTGCCGCGCCACCAGGCGAACATGATGACGCAAAGGCTGATCGACAGGATCACCGGCACGTAGCCGCCCTGCGGAACCTTCGTCAGGTTCGACAGCAGGAACGTGCCTTCCAGCAGGACCATCGGCGTGGCGGCAACCAGGATCAGCGGCTTGCTCCAGCGCCAGCCGCGATAGGCGAAGATGATGAACAGCGTCGTGTCGACCAGCATCGCCCCCGTGACCGAGATCCCGTAGGCCGAGGCCAGCTTCTCGGACGAGCCGAAGGCCAGGACAAAGGCCAGGACCCCAAAGAGCAGAAGCCAGTTCACCGCCGGAATGTAGATCTGCCCTGACTGGCTTTCCGAGGTGTGGAAGATCGACAGGCGCGGCAGCAGGCCCAGCTGGATGGCGGCGCGGGTCATCGAATAGGCCCCGGTGATGACGGCCTGCGCGGCGATCACCGTGGCGACGGTGGCCAGGGTCACCAGGAAGGGCAGCACCTTGGGCGAGACCATCAGGAAGAACGGATTCTCGATCGCGTCGGGGTGTTGCAGGACCAGGGCCCCCTGCCCCAGGTAGTTCAGGATCAGCGCCGGAAAGACCAGCACGAACCAGGCCAGCCGGATCGGCGCGCGCCCGAAATGGCCCAGATCGGCATACAGCGCCTCGGCCCCCGTGACGGCCAGGAAGACGGCGCCCATCACCAGGAAGGCCAGAACCCCGTGCGAGAACAGGAACTTGACGCCATAGACCGGGTTGAAGGCCACCAGAACCTCGGGATCGGCGAAGATCTGGATCGCGCCCATCACGCCCATGACCAGGAACCACAGCGCCGTGATCGGGCCGAACAGCACCGCAATGGCCTGCGTGCCGTGGCGCTGCACGATGAACAGCACCAGAAGGATGCCGATCGTCACCGGCACGACATAGCTTTCGAAATGGGGCGCCACCAGCGAGATACCCTCGACCGCCGAGAGGACGGACATGGCGGGGGTGATGATCGAATCGCCAAAGAACAGGGCCGCACCGGCAATGCCCAGCATCAGGACAGGGATCGACCGGCGGCCGATGGCCAGCCGCGTCAGCGTGTACAGCGCAAGGATCCCGCCCTCGCCGTGGTTGTCGGCGCGCAAAAGCACGATGACATACTTGATCGTCACGATCAGCGTCACCGTCCAGATCAGAAGCGAGATGACGCCCAGCACCTCGCCGCGGCTCAGCCCGTCATGGGCGACGGGGCGCAGCGCCTCGCGCAGGGCGTAAAGCGGACTGGTGCCGATGTCGCCATAGACGACGCCGATCGCGCCCAGGGCCAATGCGACCACCGTCTGGTTGCGCGGCCCATGTCCGGCTTCGCTGTCATGGACGGTGGCATTGTGGGGCGGCGTTTTCACGGCGCCATCGGTCGGAGCACTGGCCGGTCCCGGGGTCGGGCCGTCGGCATCGCCGGATTGTCGGGTGATCATGTCAGGAGATGCTCCGCCCCGCGGCCAAGGGGGCCCGGCGGGGGTTTTCTTTCGGGCCGGTCGGACGGATCCGTACCATTCTGCCTCCGAACGAACGCCCAGTCAGGTGGGCGCGGCCTGGTCCGGCGACTCGCTGGCAACCGGTTCGGGCAATATGCCGCGTCGCGGCAGAACCGCAAGATGAGTCGTTCACGCGGGCGTGAAACCGCCGAAATCGGTCAGCCTTAACGGTCGCCGTCATCGTCCTCGGACGGGTCGTTGTTGATCGCCCCGCGCGGGATATCGGCAGCAAGGCGCGGATCGACGGGCACGATGGCAGCATGCCGGTCGGCGTCATGCGGCCGCAACGCCGTGGCCACCTTCTGCGTCTCCAGCCCGCGCGCCGGACCGGGGCGGGCCCGCAGGTCATCGGCGTTTCGGATCCAGACATCGCGCTGCGGAAAGGGAATGCCGATCCCCGCCTCGGCAAAGCGGCGGACGATCTCGTGGTTCATCTCGGAATGGACGCGGCCCTTCTGGTTCACATCGGCCAGGATGGCGCGGATCTCGAAGTTGATGCTGTCCGGGCCGAAGCCGGTCAGGAAGACCACCGGCGGCGGGTCGATCGCCACCTGGGGGCTGGCTTCGGCGATCTCTTGGAGGATCTTCTCGACGAGGCGGGTGTCGGCGCCATAGTCCACGCCCACGGGCACGATCACCCGGCCCGAAAGGTTGCCGCGCGTCAGGTTCGTGACCACCCCCGAAATCAGGTCGGCGTTCGGAACGATCACGTCGGTGCGGTCGAAGGTCTCGATCCGGGTCGAGCGGACCGATATCCCCTTGACGATCCCCACCTGTCCCCCGACCTGGATCATGTCGCCTTCCGACACCGGCCGTTCGATCAGCAGGATCAGTCCCGAGACGAAGTTCTGGACGATGTTCTGAAGGCCAAAGCCGATCCCCACCGACAGGGCGCCTGCGACGATGGCGAAGGACGACAGGCTGATCCCGGCCGCCGTCACGGCGACCAGCACGGCGACGACGATACCCAGATAGCCGATCCCGGCAGCGACGGCGTGCTGCGCGCCCTTGTCCAGCCGGGTCCGGGGCAGGATCGAGGACTTGAGCGCGCCCTGAACCAGCCGCGTGATCCCGTAGCCGATGCCAAAGACCAGCACGAAGGTCAGCAGGCTCATCGGCGAGATCCGGGTATCTCCAAGCGCCACCCCGGCCTTGAAGGATGTCCAGACCTCCAGCAGGTCCGATACCCGCGCGCCCCAGACCAGCGCCAGGAACGGCAGCGCCATCACCACCAGCGCCGTCAGGATCAGCACCGGGATCAGCGCCTCGCGGCCCTCCTTCCCGGACTTCGACACGATCAGGTAGATGTCGACCAGCAGACCATGCAGCACGACGACGAAGCCGATCAGCCCCAGCGTCATCACCGTGGGCCAGACGAGGGCGTTCGCCGCCGAGACGTATCCGATCACCGCCAGAAGCGGTCCCAGGATCGACACGCCCACCACGGCAGTCCCCAGGCTGCCCAGCATCCGGCTGCGGAACTGCATGTCTTCGCCGATCGCGCTTTGCGACACCGCCAGCGCCGCCACGTGGTGGCGCAGAAGCATTCCGATGCGGAACAGGATCAAGGCCATCAGGATCGCCAGGGGCGCCGCCCACACTGCCTGCGCGGCCATGGAAAGGGGCGGCCGGACCTCGGTGATGAAGGCTTGACGGAAGGCCTCGAGGCCCAGGATCACCCCCACCATCCGGGCATGGAACCGGCCTTCGGCCCGGTTTTCCGGCAGAAGGCCAAAGCCGATGTCCACGTCATCCACGGCCGGAAACAGCATCGTGCCCAGCCAGCGCGCCGCGAAGAAGGTGAAGGCCGCGTAGGGAAAGGCCTGGATCAGCGCGCCCGAGCGCAGCCCCGTCATCCCCGAGGACTGGATCGCCAGCACCAGAAGCGCCACGCCCGCGACCGGCACGACGATCTGGCCCACCGAGACCAGCGCCGCCACCACCGCGCGCGCCCGCATCGAGGCACCCATCTGCAGGCGGCGGGTCAGCGCCTCCATGAAGCTTGGGCCGCGGATGACAAGGAAGCCCGCGATGACCAGATAGGCCAGGATGGCGGGCAGGTTGTTGCGCAACTCGGTCCGGCGCGCCGGGTTGTCCCAGGACTGGCTGGTTTCCGTCCAGAGGGTCTTCATCCCCTGGGTCAGCACCGCATAGCCCGCCGGCCAGTTCACCGGATTGATCGGCGAGGGCGAAAGCCGCAGCAGCGCGTCGGCCTGCCGTTCGCGGACCTTCTGGTCGATCTGCTTGATAATGCCTTCCGCCCGGCGCAGCGCCTCTTCGGCCGCAAGGCCGGGGGCCTTCAGGATCGCCAGCTGGTCGTTCAGGGCCTTGCGCCGCTCGGCGATCTCGGGCGCTTCGGCGGCGTCCTTCTCGGGCGGCGGACCCAGCGCCGCGATCTGCTGGTTCAGCGTCTCGATCTGGGCGGCGTTGGCAGTCTGGGCGGCGGTGAAGCGGGTCCGCCAGTCGACGATCTGCGCCCGGACCTGTTCGAAGGCCAGGTTGGAGGCGCGCCCTTCGGCCAGCGCCGCCTCCGCCCGCTTGGCGTCCTGTTCCCATTGCCCGTAGTTGAGGTTGGCCGCTCCCGCCTCCTGCGCCAGCGCGACAGAGGCGCCGACCGGCAGCAAGGCCAGGCCAAGAACCAGCCAGACCGCCAGCGACAGCAGCCGGGCGCGCAGGACGCAGAGGACCGGCATCAGTTCTCGAAGCAGTTCGGCAGCAGGCGTTCCTCGTGGACCAGCCAGTCGGGCACGGGCAGGCCCTTCGCCTGCAGGAACTCGGGGTTGAAAAGCTTCGACTGGTAGCGGGTGCCATAGTCGCACAGCACGGTAACGATGGTATGGCCAGGGCCCATCTCCTGCGCCATTCGGATGGCACCGGCGACATTGATCCCGGAGGATCCACCCAGGCACAGCCCTTCGTCAGCCAGAAGGTCAAAGACGATCGGCAGCGCCTCGGAATCCGGGATGCGGTAGGCCATGTCCGGCCGGAACCCTTCCAGGTTCGCGGTGATGCGGCCCTGCCCGATCCCCTCGGTGATCGAGGAACCTTCGGATTTCAGGACGCCCGTAGTGTAGTAACTGTAAAGTGCGGCGCCTTCGGGATCGGCCAGTCCGATCTTCACGCCCCGAGGCTGAAGCGCCATGGCCACGCCCGCCAGCGTGCCGCCGGAACCGACCGCGCAGATGAAGCCGTCCACCTTGCCACCGGTCTGGTCCCAGATCTCGGGGCCAGTCGTCTCGACATGGGCCTGCCGGTTGGCGACGTTGTCGAACTGGTTGGCCCATATCGCGCCGTTCGGTTCGATTTTTGCAAGTTTATGCGCAAGTCGGTCGGAATACCGGATGTAATTGTTCGGATTAGAATAGGGCGCGGCCGGCACCTGCACCAGTTCGGCCCCGGCCAGGCGCAACATGTCCTTCTTTTCCTGGCTTTGCGTTTCCGGAATGACGATGACCGTCCGGTAGCCCATCGAGGCGCCCACCAGCGCCAGGCCGATGCCCGTATTGCCCGCGGTGCCTTCCACGATCGTGCCGCCCGGTTTCAACTGCCCCTTCGCCACGGCGTCGCGGATGATGTACAGCGCCGCGCGGTCCTTGATCGACTGGCCGGGGTTTAGGAATTCCGCCTTGCCGAGAATCTCGCAGCCGGTCATTTCGCTGGCCTTGCGCAGGCGGATCAGCGGCGTGTGCCCGACGGCTTCGGCCAGATCGGTGTAGGTGCGCATGGGCGGACTCCTTCTTCTCGGGGGTGCAGCCTAGGCCGCGACGGATCGAACCTCAAGCCCCGGCGGCGGACCTGAGCCGCGCGCGATGCGCCGAAAGCCAGTAGGCGCAGAGCAGCAGCGGCGCATTCGTCACCTCGCCCGAGGCGACCAGGTCCATCAGTTGCCCGAAGGTCAGGACATGGGCGCGGATGTCCTCGCCCTCGCCCGGAAGGCCGCCGTGGCGGACCGAGGCATCGGAGAGGTCGCACATTCCGACGAAGCTGTAGATGTATTCGGCCTTTGCCGCGGGCGACGGATAGTAATCCGCCACCTTGTGCAGCGTTCCCAGCGTCAGGCCGGCCTCCTCAATTGCCTCGCGTCGTGCCGAGGAGTCGGGCGTCTCGCCGCCGTCGATGCGGCCGGCGATGGCCTCGATCAGCCAGGGCTGCGGATCGCCACGGCCCAGGGGACCGGCCCGGAACTGTTCGATGACCAGCACGCGGTCGGTCCGCGGATCATAGGGCAGGACCACGACCGCATCACCCGAGATGAACACCGCCCGGTTGAGGGTCTGGCTGAGCGTGCCGTCGAAGCGGCGGAACCGCAGGTCGTATTCATCGACCGCGAAGTAATGGGCGTAGGGCTGGAAATGGCGCTCCACCGCAACGTCCCCGGCGGTCGCATCATGGCGCAGCGTCACCGGCCCGGCCGCCGCCGCCCGCACCCGGGCCCCGGCGCGGGTCAGGATCTGCGGCCAGCGGGCCAGCACCTGGGGCGCCGGGCGGTGGCCCCGATGCATCAGGACATCGGGCACGGCCGCGACCACCGTGTCCCGCCAGCGTTCCATCCATGCGCGTGCATCCCAATCCGCGGCTGCGGCCGCCGGGGAAGCGTCTGCATCCCACCAGACGCGCGCCGGAGTCGCACCGGGGGCGTCCACGGGCCAGACCTCGCCCGGCCGGTCGGCCTGCCAGAAGCACAGCCGCGCCAGGGCCTCGTCCGTCAGTTCGGCCAACAGCCCCGGCACCGCGCCGCCCGGCCGGGCCACCAGCGCGGGCCGCGCCGCGGCACCGACCAGCGCCGCGTCGCGCAAGGTCGCGGCACGGACCGCCGGTTCCCCCAGAAGCGCCTGACGCAGCGCCCCGTCGGCCAGCGGGCCGCAGAGAAAGACAGTCGTCGTCAAGATCAGGGCCAGCGCCGCGCGGCCTGTTCGGTCAGCCAGCCGCAGAACATCCCGCCCAGGATCAGCACCACAAGCAAGTCCGCCTGAAGCAGCATCCGGGCGAAATCCGCCCCGATGTTGACGGCGCCCAGAAGCGCCTCGACCGGGCCGTCATACATCTTGCGGATCGCCACCTGATACATTTCCTCGAACGAAAACAGCACCAGCGCCAGAAACACCATCGTGACGCCGGTCCGCAGGCCGTTGTTCAGCGCGATGACGGTGCCCTGCCCGGCGTTGGCGCCCATGATCTTCCAGCCGCAGAAGAAGCCGATCGCGGTGCTGATCTGATCGAACCAGCCCAGTTGCGTGGCGGGCGGCAGATACTGCCGGAACATCCCCGCCAGAAGGAAGGCCAGAAGGGCGAAGAGGATCGACCCGACAAGTTTCGCTGCGGTGGGCATTTCGGCGGCTTGTCCCGTGCAAGAAGGCTTTCGCCCGGTTTTCGGAGCCTTGCCGGCACAAGGCAACCCGAATCATTCGGCGGCGGCGTCTGGGGCGCGTGCTGTTGCATAAGCGTCCAGCGCCCGGGCGCGGCCTTCCGCCAGCGAAAGGCTCGGTCGGGCGGGGGCATCCTGCGGCGAAAGGCCCCAACGGCGCGGCACCGCGTCGAACCAGGCCAGCGCCGGTGCGGCAGGACGGGCGTTTCCTTCGGCCAGCCACATGTGGCGATAGGCGGCTTCGGGGTCGTGACGCTCGGCCTGGGTGGCGGGGTTGAAGATGCGGAAATAGGGCGCCGCATCCGGGCCCGAGCCTGCGACCCACTGCCACCCCAGCGCATTGGCGGCCGGATCCCAGTCGGTCAGACATTCGGCAAACCAGTCAAGGCCCACCCGCCAGTCGGTCAGAAGATGCTTGGTCAGGTAAGAGGCCGCGATCATCCGGGCGCGGTTGTGCATCCGACCCGTCACGAACATCTCGCGCATGGCGGCATCGACCAGCGGCTCGCCGGTGCGGCCGCGCCGCCAGGCTTCGGCATCCGGATTGTCGCCGCGCCAGGGAAAGGCGTCCCAGCCGTCGCGCCAGTTGCGGCTGGCCAGGTGGGGCGTGTGGAACATCAGGTGCCAGGCGAAATCGCGCCAGGCCAGTTCGGACAGGAACTTGACGGCCCCCCGATTGCCTTCCTGAACGCGGGGAAAGGCGGCGTGCCAGATGGTGCGGGGCGAGATCTCGCCCCAGGCAAGGTTCTCGGACAGGCCCGATGTCGCGGGCATGTCGATCCGGTCGCGGTTTTCGGCATAGGCCGCAACCGGACCATCGAGGAAGGCGCGCAACCGGCGAAGCGCCCAGGGCTCGCCCACGCGCTGCCAGGGCAACACGACCGCCGCGCCGCGATTCATCGCCGCGCCCATGCGCCAGTCCTCAAGCCGGTCCGAAGCGGGCCAGACATCGGGCGCGGCCAGATGCGCGGGCGCGGGGACGGGCGGATTGACCCCGCGCGCGGAGAGCGCCTTCCAGAAAGGACTGTAAACCCGGTAGAACCCGCCCTGCCCCGTCTTCAGATCCCAGGGTTCAGCCAGAAGCGCGCCGGGATGGCTTTCGGCGCCCAGGCCCGCCGCCTTCAGCGCCGCCTTGACGGCCGTGTCGCGGGCAATGGCGTCGGGGTCATAGCCGCGCGACCAGTGGACCTCGGCCGCGCCGGTTTCCGCAACCAGCGCCATCAGCGACGGCAGCGCCGCACCCCGCCGCAGGATCAGGCGGCTGCCCAGGGGCGCCAGCCGGGCCGCGAAGTCGGCCAGAGACAGCCCCAGCCGCCATTTCGCCGCCGCCCCCAGCGCCTCGACCGTCTCGTCATGCAGGAAGACCGGAATGACGGGGCGGCCTGACGCCAAAGCTGCCGCCAACGCCGGATGGTCCGTCAGCCGCAGGTCGCGCCGCAGCCAAAGGATGGCAGGCCGGATGGCGGTGGCGGCCGGGTTCGGATCCTGGGTCATCGGTCACTCCTTTGCGTTCTGCAACGCATTACGCAGCAAAACCGGGAACAGATCACGCAATGCCGAAAAAATCGCGCGCCCTCCACCCTTTACAAAATGCCGCCGATCGCATGAGACTTCGGACGTGATGGCGCGGCCCGCGGCCAGCAGACCCAAAGCCGCCGGCCCATTGCCCCAAAGCCTTGTCACCAACAGGAGAAATCATTCATGCACCGCAGAACCCTTCTTGCCGGCGTCGCGATGACGCTGGGACTTCTGGCCACGGGCGCAGTGGCCCAGGAGCCGCTGAAGGTCGGCTTCATCTATGTCGGCGTGCCGGGGGACGGCGGCTGGACCTATCAGCACGATCAGGCCCGCAAGGAGATGGAAGCCCATTTCGGCGGCAAGGTCGTGACTTCGGCCATCGAGAACGTGCCGGAAGGCGCCGATGCCGAACGCGCCATCACGCAACTGGCGCTGGACGGCAACAAGCTGATCTTCACCACCTCCTTCGGCTTCATGGATGCGACGGCCAATGTGGCCGCCAAGTTCCCGGACGTGAAATTCGAACATGCCACCGGCTACAAGCTGGCGCCGAACCTGTCGGTCTATGACGCGCGCTTCTATGAAGGCCGCGCCGTGATCGGCACCATCGCGGGCCGCATGACCAAGTCGAACAAGATCGGCTACATCGGATCCTTCCCGATCCCCGAGGTGATCCAGGGCATCAACTCGTCCTTCATCCATGCCCGCAAGGTGAACCCGAACGTCGAGATGAAGATCGTCTGGGCCTACAGCTGGTTCGACCCCGCGAAAGAGGCAGATGCGGCCTCGGCCCTGATCGCGGAAGGCGTGGACGTGATCCTGCAACACACCGATTCCACCGCGCCGCAGGCCAAGGCGCAGGAAGCCGGGATCTACAGCTTCGGTCAGGCCAGCGACATGGCCGCCTACAAGCCCAAACCGCGCATCGCCTCGATCATCGACCACTGGACGCCCTATTACATCGACCGCGTGCAGGCGGTGCTGGACGGAAAGTGGGAATCCAAGGCCAGCTGGACCGGCATCAAGGAAGGCACCGTCCAGATCGGCGAGATCACCGAGGCCGTTCCCGCCGAGGTGAAGGCCGAGGCGGAAGCGGTTCAGGCCAAGATCGCCGACGGCTCCTACCATCCGTTTACCGGTCCGCTGAAGAAGCAGGATGGCTCGGACTGGCTGGCAGATGGCCAGGTGGCCACGGATGCAGAGCTTCAGGGCATGAACTTCTTCGTCGAAGGCATCACCGCAGAATATCCGAAGTGATCGCCTGACCACGGCATCGAAAGGCCCGGGGCCCTGCGCGCCCGGGCCTTTTTTCCTGTCCGGGCACCTGCGACTCTTTGGCACCGGACGCGCGGCTTGACCCGAGGAAAAACATTCATATCTTCGAATGTATAATGGGCAGTCCGAGGGAGGAACCGGAATGGCACATGTCGTTGTCCTGGGGGCGGGGTTGGGCGGGGCCATCATGGCCTATGAACTGCGCGAGGCGCTGAGGCCCGAAGACAAAATCACCGTCATCACCAGGGATCCCACCTACCACTTCGTCCCCTCGAACCCGTGGGTCGCCGTCGGCTGGCGCGAAAAGGCGGACATCAGCATCGACCTGGCCCCGACCATGGCCCGCAAGGGGATCGAGTTCATCCCCGTGGCGGCGGAACGGTTGCACCCGGCCGAGAACCGGGTCGAACTGGTCGACGGGCGCTCGGTCGCCTACGACTTCATCGTGATCGCCACCGGACCGGAACTGGCCTTCGACGAGATCGAGGGACTTGGCCCCGAGGGACACACGCAGTCGATCTGCCACATCGACCACGCCCTGAAGGCCCATGAGGCGTTCGAGCGGTTCTGCAAGGATCCCGGTCCGGTCGTCATCGGCGCGGTGCAGGGCGCATCCTGCTTCGGTCCGGCCTACGAATTCACCTTCATCATCGAAACCGCGCTTCGTCGCGCCAAGCTGCGCGACCGGGTCCCGATGACCTTCGTCACCTCGGAACCCTACATCGGGCATCTGGGACTGGATGGCGTCGGCGATACCAAGGGCCTTCTGGAATCCGAGCTGCGCGAAAAGCACATCAAATGGATGACCTCCAGCCGGGTGAAAAAGGTCGAGGACGGCCGGATGATCGTCGAGGAAATCGCCGAGGACGGCAGCGTGAGGGCGGAACGGGAGGTGCCGTTCAAGTATTCGATGCTGCTGCCCGCCTTCCGGGGCATCAAGGCGGTATCCGGGATCGAGGGCCTGTCGAATCCGCGCGGCTTCACCATCATCGACAAGCACCAGCGGAACCCGAAATATCCCAACGTCTTTGCCGTCGGCGTCTGCGTGGCGATCCCGCCACTTGCAGCAACGCCGGTGCCGGTGGGCGTCCCCAAGACCGGCTTCATGATCGAATCGATGGTCACCGCGGCCGCGCAGAACATCAATGCGCTGGTGCGCGGCAAGGAACCTGACAGCGTCGCCACCTGGAACGCGGTCTGCCTTGCCGATTTCGGCGACAGCGGGATCGCCTTCGTGGCCCAGCCGCAGATTCCGCCGCGCAACGTGAACTGGTCGGCCTCGGGCAAATGGGTGCACCTGGCGAAGGTGGGTTTCGAGAAATACTTCATCCACAAGATCCGCAAGGGCACGTCCGAGCCGTTCTACGAACGCCTGGCGATGCAGACCCTGGGCATCGACAAGCTGAAGGACGTGAAGCACGGCTGACGGCGTCTTACCTGGCATGGCCCCGCAATCCCGCCACCCGGCGGGATTGCATCGTTCAGGGGTGCGTCGAGGGATCTTTCCAAGCATCCGCGCGCATGTCAGGAATGTCGCATGACACAGGATTTTCTTATCATCGGCGGCGGGATCGCCGGAATTTCGGCCGCGGCGCGGCTGTCGCATCTGGGCACGGTCTGGCTGGCCGAAACCGAGGCGCACCTGGCCCATCATGCCTCGGGCCGTTCGGCCGCGCTGTTCGAGCCGCGCTACGGCAAGCCTGCGATCGTTGCACTGTCCTACGGCAGCGAAGAGCATCTGGCGACGGCGCAGGGCGGCGTTCTGAGCCCGCGCGGCATGATGATTGTCGCGGGGGCCGAGGAACGCGCGGGCTTCGAGGCCGAAGCCGCCTACATGGACCTGACCGAGATACCCTTCGAGGACGCGCTGGCCTGGGTGCCGATCCTGAACCCCGACACGGTGCGCTTCGCCGCCCGGGGCGACGAGGCGCGCGACATCGACACCGACCTTCTGATCCAGAACTTCGCGCGCGAGGCGCGGGCGAACGGCGCCACGATCAAGACCGGCGCGCCGGTTACGGCGCTAAGGCGTGAAGCGGACGGGATCTGGGCGGCCGAGACCCCACAGGGAGAGGTGCGGGCCCGGATCGTCGTGAACGCGGCAGGCGCCTGGGCCGATCCGGTTGCCGCGATGGCCGGGGTCGTGCCGCTGGGGCTGACCCCGCACCGCCGCTCGATGGCGCGGATTCCGGCACCCGGCGGCCTGGATGTCAGCCGCTGGCCGATGATCTTCGGCGTGGGCGAAACCTGGTATGCCAAGCCCGACGCGGGGGCGCTGATCGTATCGCCGGCCGAGGAGGACGCGATGGAGGCCCATGACGCCTGGGCCGATGACATGGTTCTGGCAGAGGGGCTGGCGCGCTACGAGGAACGCGTGACCGAGCCGGTGACGCGGCTGATCTCGTCCTGGGCGGGGTTGCGGACCTTCGCGCCCGACCGGGTGCCCGTCATCGGTTTCGATCCGTCGCAGCGCGATTTCTTCTGGCTGGCGGGCCAAGGCGGCTACGGTTTCCAGACCTCGGCCGCGGCCAGCGCGCTGGTGGCCGACCTGATCGGCGGGCGGGCGCCCGATCTGGACGCGGACGTGGTCGCGGCGCTCTCGCCGTCGCGGTTGCGCTGAAACGAAAAGGGCGGCCCGAAGGCCGCCCCCTGCCCCAGCGGAGCCAGCATCACATGAAGGCGTCCGGCATCGAGGCCTTCTTCTTCGCCACATAGTCGTTCAGCGCCTCTTCGATGGCCGGGTCCAGCGCCGGTTTCTGGTAGTCGCCCAACAGCTTCTGCACCCGCGCCGAGGCCAGCGCCACGGTGTCGCGCGCGCCCTCGTCTTCCCATGCCTCGAAGGGCTTGTAGTCCAGAAGGTCGGTCTTCCAGAACGCGGTCTTGAAGTTCGCCTGCGTGTGGTCGGTGCCCAGGAAGTGGCTGGCCTGGCCAGACCCCACATAGCGCAGCGCGTCCATCGCCTGGCCGTTTTCCGACATGTCGATGCCGCGGGCCAGGCTGTGCAGCACGCCCAGCTGATCGGCGTCCATCACGAACTTCTCGAAGGAGGACACAAGCCCACCCTCCAGCCAGCCGCAGGCGTGAAGCATGAAGTTCACGCCGGACAGAAGCCCCATGTTCAGGCTGTTGGCCGATTCGTAGGCCGCTTGCGCATCCGGCAGCTTCGATCCGGTGAAGCCGCCCGCCGAACGGTAGGGCAAGCCCAGTCTCCGCACCAGTTGGCCCGCGCCATAGGTCACAAGGCTGGCTTCCGGGGTGCCGAAGGTGGGCGCGCCCGAGGCCATGTCGGTCGAGGTGACGAAGGCGCCCGCGATGACCGGCGCACCCTTCTGCACAAGCTGGCTGTAGGCCACGCCTGCCAGAAGCTCGACCAGAACCTGCGTCAGGGTGCCCGCCACCGTCACGGGCGACATGGCGCCCCCGACGATGAAGGGGCTGATGATCGCGGCCTGGTTGGCCTTTGCGTAGACTTCCAGCGCGCCCATCATGATCCCGTCGAAGGTCATGGGGCTGTTGATGTTCACAAGGCTGGTCATCACCGTGCGGCCGTTCAGCCCGCCGAACAGGATATCGGCCATCTCGACCGAATCCGCGGCGCGTTCGGGCGCGGTGACCGAGCCCATGAACGGCTTGTCCGACAGCGTCATGTGCGCCAGCAGCATGTCCAGGTGACGCTTGTTCACCGGAATGTCGGTCGGTTCGCAGACCGTGCCGCCGGAATGGTGCAGCCACTTCGACATGAACCCCAGCTTCACGAACTTCTGGAAATCCGCGATGGTGGCGTAGCGGCGGCCCCCGTCGGCGTCGCGCACGAAGGGCGGGCCGTAGACCGGGGCCAGCACCAGGTTCCGACCACCGATCTCGACCGAGCGTTCGGGGTTGCGAGCGTGTTGGGTAAAGCTTTTCGGTGCGGTCTTCGCCAGTTCGCGGGCCAGGCCGCGCGGGACGTGGACGCGTTCGCCGCGCACATCGGCACCGGCCTGCCGCCACAGCTCCAGCGCGGCAGGATTTTCGACGAAGTTGACGCCGATCTCCTCAAGGATCGTCTCGGCGTTGGTCTCGATGATCTCCAGCGCCTCGTCATTGAGCATCTCGAGGTTGGGGATCTTGCGCTCGATGTAGCGCGCGGTCTCGAAATGCACCGCGCTGCGCTCTGCCCGGCGGGCCGCGCCGCCGCCCCCTCGTGACCTGCGGCCTTCCACCACGTCGCTCATGCGCATCTCTCCCGGTAAAAATCTCTGCTCCTTATGAGCGATCGGCCCCTCCCCCCGACGGCAGTTTTCGCCCCTTGTGTGTCAAAAGCGACATTCCCCCGGCCCCGGCGCCGCGCGCGGCCGTGGCGCAGCCCCTTGCGCCACGGGGCACAGGCCATTATTCCCCGGCCATGACCCAGCATCAGCGCCTTCTTATCATCGACTTCGGCAGCCAGGTGACGCAGCTGATCGCGCGCCGCCTGCGTGAACTGAACGTCTACTGCGAAATCCACCCCTACAACCGCGTGGACGAGGCCTTTCTGGCCGCATTCGCGCCCAAGGCGGTGATCCTGTCGGGGGGGCCGGATTCGGTGACCCGCCCCGGCAGCCCACGCGCGCCCGAAAGCCTCTGGTCGATGGGCGTGCCCGTCCTGGGCATCTGCTACGGCCAGCAGACGATGATGCAGCAATTGGGCGGTCTGGTCGAAAGCGGCCACGGCACCGCCGAATTCGGCCGCGCCTATGTGACGCCTTCGGCCGCCACCTTGCCCATTCTGGACGGCTGGTTCGAGGATGGCCGCGAACAGGTCTGGATGTCGCACGGCGACCACGTCAGCCGCATCGCGCCGGGGTTCGATGTCTACGGCACCTCGCCCAACGCGCCCTTCGCCATCACCGCCGATCCGAACCGCCGTTTCTACGCCGTGCAGTTCCACCCCGAGGTGCACCACACCCCGAAAGGTGCGAAGCTTTACGAAAACTTCGTGCGGCTTGCGGGCTTCACCGGCGACTGGACGATGGCCAGCTACCGCGAAGATGCCATCGCGAAGATCCGGCAGCAGGTCGGCGACAAGCAGGTGATCTGCGGGCTTTCGGGCGGCGTCGACAGTTCGGTGGCTGCCGTGCTGATCCACGAGGCGATCGGCGACCAGCTGACCTGTGTCTTCGTCGACCACGGGCTTCTGCGCCTGAACGAGGCCGAGGAAGTCGTGAAGATGTTCCGGGATCACTACCATATCCCGCTGATCCATGCCGACGAATCCGACCTGTTCCTGGGCGCGCTGGAAGGCGTGTCCGACCCCGAGATCAAACGCAAGACCATCGGCCGGCTGTTCATCGACGTCTTCCAGAAATACGCCAACCAGATCGACGGCGCCGAATTTCTGGCGCAGGGCACACTTTATCCTGACGTGATCGAAAGCGTCAGCTTCTCGGGCGGGCCTTCGGTCACGATCAAGTCGCACCACAATGTGGGCGGCCTGCCGGAAAAGATGGGCCTGAAGCTGGTTGAACCCCTGCGCGAGCTGTTCAAGGACGAAGTCCGCGCTTTGGGGCGCGAGCTGGGCCTGCCGGAGAAATTCATCGGCCGCCACCCCTTCCCCGGCCCCGGCCTTGCGATCCGCTGCCCCGGCGAGATCACCCGCGAGAAACTCGAAATCCTGCGACGGGCCGATGCGGTCTATATCGACCAGATCCGCAAGCACGGCCTTTACGATGAGATCTGGCAAGCCTTCGCCGCGATCCTGCCGATGCGGACCGTGGGCGTGATGGGCGACGGGCGCACCTATGACTATGCACTGGCCCTGCGCGCGGTGACCTCCGTCGACGGGATGACGGCGGATTACTACCCCTTCAGCCATGATTTTCTGGGCGAAACCGCCACCCGGATCATCAACGAGGTGAAGGGCGTGAACCGCGTCTTCTACGACTGCACCTCGAAACCGCCGGGAACGATCGAACTGGAATAATCGCCGCCGCCCGGTCCACGCCTGCCGGTATCGGATTCCAGACTTGAGCAAACGCCCCGCCCGGACTTGAAAGGTTCCGTCAGGCGAAGGCGCCACGCCGGGCGATCTGCGCAAGCGGCACGCGGCCGCTCGGCGTCTCGCGGGCGCGAAGCTTTTCCGGCAGGGCCGCCGCATCGGCTCGGCGACCGATGGCCACAATCGCTTGCAGCTGGTAGTCAGCCGGCAGATTCAGCGCGGCGGCGGCCCTTGCCCGATCGAACCCGCCCATGGCGTGTGCGACATGGCCCGACAGATGCGCCTGAAGCGCAAGGTTCGCCCAGGCAGCGCCAGCGTCAAAGCTGTGGAAGGCGTTCGGGACATCCCCTTCGGGACCGGCGACCGTCGTTTTCGAGGCGATGGCGACCAGCGCCGCCGCCTTCACCGCCCAGGCCGCGTTGAACTCCACCAGCGATCCGAGGATCGCGTCGAACCCCGCATCGCCCCTCAGACCATAGGCAAAGCGCCAGGGCTGGTGGTTCGAGGCCGAGGGCGCCCAACGCGCAGCTTCCAGCATTGTCAGAAGCGCGGATTCGGGCAGGGTTTCGTCATTGAAGGACCGGGGCGACCAGCGCTCGACAAAGATCGGGTCGACGGGATGTTCGGCAATCCGGGGGTTATGGAGGGGCGCATTCATGACATCGGGGTCCGGCTATTGATGTTCTGTCCTGATCTAGGGCCGCGATGCTGCGGCTGCAACGCCGCAGGCGCACAGAAGGCCCGCAGGCGCGCACAAGTCGCAGAAGGTGCGGAGGAAAGTCATTTTTCGGCTTGGCGCGGCCATCAATCCGGCTAAGGCTTCGGGCCATGGCCGATTCATCCACCCTGTTCCTGTTCCGCCACCGCGACTTCGCGCTGTTCTGGGTGGCGATGATCTGCGTCAACCTGGCCGT
Organism: Rhodobacteraceae bacterium QY30; assembly: GCA_002356635.1. GTDB lineage: Bacteria > Pseudomonadota > Alphaproteobacteria > Rhodobacterales > Rhodobacteraceae > QY30. The sequence continues at coordinate 1,602,381 of CP023454.1, read as the reverse complement.
CCAGATCGAGGCGATCAGCATCGGCTGGCAGATCTACGGGCTGGGCCGGCAGACCCGCTCGATCGAGGAAAGCTCATTCCTGGTGGGGATGGTGGGGCTGGCGCAATTCCTGCCGCTGTTCCTGCTGACCCTGTGGGCCGGGGCGGTGGCCGACCGGCATTCGCGCAAGAAGATCGTGATCGCCAGCCTGATCGTCGAGACGGTCTGCGTCCTCGGCCTGGTCACCGTGGCGCTGGAGCCGCATCCGCAGGTCTGGCACGTCTTTGCCATCGCCGCCGTCTTCGGCGCGGCGCGGGCCTTCCTGTCGCCCGCCTCCTCGGCGCTGGTGCCGATGCTGGTGCCGAAATCCGACATGCCGCAGGCGATCTCGCTGAAATCGCTCAGCTGGCAGGGGGCGGTGATCATCGGACCCTGGCTGGGGGGCCTGCTGTGCGCCGTGTCGACGGCGCTGGCCTATGCGGTGGCGGCCGGGCTTTATGTGCTGGGCGTCGCGATCACGCTGTTCATGCGCGCCAACACCCGGCCCCAGCGCCAGCCGGGCAGCCCGATCCAGCAGATCCGTGAAGGCATCGCCTATGTCTGGACGAACAAGATCATCCTCGGGGCCATCTCGCTTGACCTGTTCGCGGTGCTGCTGGGCGGCGCCACGGCGCTGCTGCCGGCCTTTGCCTCGGACATCCTTCAGGTCGGGCCGGAAGGCTTCGGCCTTCTCCGTTCGGGTCCGGCCATCGGGGCCGTGCTGATGGCGCTGGTGCTGGCGCGCTGGCCGCTGACGCGCCACGCGGGGCGGCGGATGTTCCTGGCCGTGGGCGCCTTCGGCTTTGCCACGCTGGTCTTTGCGCTGTCGAAGAACATCTACCTGTCGGTGGCGGCGCTGGCCGCGCTGGGGGCGGCCGACATGGTGTCGGTTTATGTGCGCCAGACGCTGGTGCAGATCGTCACGCCCGACCACATGCGGGGCCGCGTCGCCTCGGTGTCGGGTGTGTTCATCTCGGGTTCGAATGAGCTCGGGGAGTTTGAAAGCGGCATCGCAGCCCGGATCCTCGGCCCGGTCGGTGCGGCGGTGTTCGGCGGGCTGGGCACCATCGGGGTGACCGGGCTTTGGGCGCGGCTATTTCCCGCGCTGCGGCGGGCCGACCGGCTGGACGGCAGCGAAGAACCGGCCGAAGAGACGCTGAGGCCGCATTCGATGACCACCCCGGCCAGTTGACGCGATGGAGCCGCCGGCCCTGCCCCCGATCTTTGCGCCCGGCCTGTTCGACGGCAAGGTCGTTCTGGTCAGCGGGGCCGCGGGCGGTGTCGGCAGCGCGGTGGCCGGACTGCTGTCCCGCCTGGGCGCGCGGCTTGTCCTGACCGATGCCGATGCAGCGCGGCTGGACTCCGTCGCCAAGCCGCTGGCGGCTTTGGCGCTGCCGGCCGACATCCGCGAGGTGGCCGCATGCGACGCCGTGGTCGCCGCCACGCGCGCCGCCTACGGGCAGCTGGACGGCCTTGTGAACGCGGCCGGCGTCTGGGTCGAGGGCGAAAGCGCCCGAGCGACCGAGGCCGATTGGAACCGCTGCATCGACGTGAACCTGAAGGGAAGCTTCTTCCTGTGCTCGCGCGCCATTCCGGCGCTGGCAAAGGCGCGGGGCGCGATTGTCAACCTGTCGTCCGATGCCGGTGTGGTCGGAAACGCGGGCGCGGCGATCTATTGCGCGTCGAAAGGTGGGGTGACGGTGATGAGCCGCGCACTGGCGCTGGAGCTCGCGCCCCTGGGGGTCCGGGTCAACGCCCTCTGCCCCTCGGACATCCTCAGCCCGATGCTGAAGGGCCAGGCTGACCGTTTCGGCAGCGACGATCCGGAGGGGTATCTGCGCCGGTTGCTGGCCCACTACCCACAGGGACCGGCCGCCCGGTTTCTGTCGGTGGACGAGGTCGCGGCGAATGTCGCGTTTCTGCTGTCTCCGGCCGCCGCCGGAATCACCGGGGCCGCGCAGATGCTGGATTTCGGGCTGACGGCGGGCTACTAGACACAGTCGAAGGCGGATTTTTTCGTAGCCGGTCGAGGGTCTGCCGCTATAGTTGCGCCATGACGGTCATCACACTTTCCGGTTTCCTGATCTGCCGTTCGATGGACGAGGCCGACCGCGCGGCGCGCTTGTTGCCCGACCACCTGCGCCTGACGCGGGCGGAACCGGGGTGCCTGAGGTTCGACGTGGTCCGGTCGATGGCGGATCCGCTGCGCTTTGCGGTGTTCGAAACCTTCACCGACCGCGCCGCTTTCGAGGCGCACCAGGCCCGGACCCGCGACAGCATCTGGTGGCAGGCCACGCGGCACATCCCGCGCGACTACCGGATCGAGGAAACGCCCCGGGGCATCTGGCGCACGGCGGACTGACCGGCTCAGCTGCCCAGGATGACGGCGACGTAGTCCTGCGTTTCGGTGTAGTCGGGAACGCCCCCGGCATCGTCCACGGCGCCCGGACCGGCGTTGTAGGCCGCCAGAGCCAACCGCCAGCTGCCGAAACGGTCATACATCATCCGCAGGTAGCGCGCGCCGCCGTTCAGGTTGGCAACCGGGTCGGTGGGGTCCACCCCCAGCCGCGCTGCCGTGTCCGGCATCAGTTGCGCCAGCCCCGTCGCGCCCTTCGGCGACACGGCCTGGGGGTTCCAGCCGGATTCCTTCTGGACCAGCCGCAGGAACAGGTCTTCGGGAATGCCGTGTTTCACCGCAGCGGCGCGGGCCAGCACAAGGTATTCCCCCTTGTAGCGGCCGGAATATCCCGGGATCACGCCATCGCCCTTGGTGCCGTTCTTGCCGTGCGGGGTCAGGCGCGTGCTGTTCTGGTATTGCCGCGCCAGCCGCGTATCCAGAAGCGAAGCCTGCTGCCGGAAGACCGCCATCCGCGACCCACCCGCCGAAATCCGGGAAAGCCCCTCGGCCGACGCACCTTCGGCACCGACCATCACCAGCGCGGCCCCCAAGGCCGCCGCACAACGCCGCATCACTGTCCACTCGTCCGACTGTTGTCCTTGGGGCGGAGTGATAGCGCGTTCACGGGCGTTTGACGAGTCCGTCACGACGGCTCACGCCGCCGCGACCGGGCGAAAGGCGGATTCCGGCCGGATTGGGCCCACTCGGCGAAGGATGTCGGGCGTTGGTCCAGGACGCCCGGTGTCAGCCCCGCGCGCGGACCGGCTCGGCCGCGATTCCACCGCTACGGCCCGGTCCGGCCACGCCGGCGCCCGCCCGCACCCCCGGTGCCAGCGCATCGGGCCGCAGAAGATCCTCGATCAGGATGCTGACCAACTGGCTGCGTCCGGCCAGGCCCGACTTGCGGTAGATGGCGTTCAGATGGGTCTTGACGGTCCCTTCGGCCGAACCGCGCAACCGGGCGATTTCGGCGATGGAATAGCCCTTGATGGTGAAAAGCGCGACATCCGCCTCGGAGGGGGTCAGGCCCCACTGGGCGAAGTATCCCTCGATGACATCGTGAAGCGCACCGGTGGCCACCGACAGCACCCGCTCGGCATGGGCCTGGCGGGTCAGCAACTGGCGAAGCACCCGCGCCTCGATGAACACGGCAACGATCAGCGTCAGGTTGGCCGCAATTTCGGTGTAGAGATGCACCTCGGTCCAGGCCTGCGCCCCCAGATCCCGCAGGTCGGTCACCAGATCGACCATGAACAGCATCAGACACAGGCTTTGCAGCGCGATGAGGACGACGAGCATCGCGCTCATCTTCCCCAGGGTGCCCATGGCCGGCGCGGACGGCACAGGATTCGGGGCCGGATCCGGAAGAGAGGTCGTCGCTGCTTCTGCCATCCTCTGGCCTTCTAGCGGGGAATCGTCTTGGTTCCTGTCACCATAGCGCGGGCAAGGTTTACCTTCAGCCGCCGACTTTCGAAAATCACGGCTGCGACATGCGCCGCAACGGAAATTTCCGCCCAGGTCACGAAGACCTCATGCAGTTCCTTGACCCAATCCATCCCGAAGAAGCGCACTGTCAACATCATGTAACCAGTTGTGCCGATGGCCAGAAAGGTTGCCAGAAGGTTGTAGATCATCAGCGCGCCCAGCGGCGAATGTCCGGCGTGGATGCGGCGACGGCCCGTCACCATTTCCTGCGCCTGCTCCATCGCGGCAGAGACCGAAGGCGGAAAATCGCTGAACCGGGCATGGCGCGTGCCGATCAGCCCCCAGACCACCCGAAGGACCACCAGGGCGACGACGGTGTAGCCGATGTAATGGTGAAGCGCCTTCTCGGGGTTGTTCAGGAAGGCGTTGGTGATGAAACAACTCACCAGAGTCCAGTGAAAGACCCGGACAACCGGATCCCAGACCCGGAGCGTCTGGCCGCCTGCATGGTCGCTGCGGCCCTCGGACGAGATAACGGACATGACGAACCCCCTTGCGGCGAAAGCCGCGAAAATTCGGCGGCACGGGGCAAGAGGCACCCCGCGCCGCCGCAAACGTCATGGAAGTCAGTCTTTCTTCACAACCTTTAGGTCCTTGTCGAAATACATCTCATAGGTCTTTCCGTCCTTCACGGCGTAGGCTTCGACCAGGCCGTCCTCCATCTGGATCTTGCGGACCTCGTAGCCCTCTTTCACCAGTTGGGCGGTCAGTTTCTCTTGCACCGCAGGGTCGACCTTTTCTTCCGCCAGCGCGGGCAGACCCAGCGACAGCGACATCAACGCGGCGGTGGCGATCATCGAGAAACGGTTCATCAGCATTTCCTTTCGGGTGGGAACCTGCCCGGGCGGCCGGTACGCCGCTTCGGACGGGGACCACCTCGGTCATGCCGCGCCGCGGCGCCATCGGTTTTCAGGTGCAGCCGCGGCCGAAAGGCGCATCTACCCCCAAGGTTTGAGATGCAATCCGCCTGTTTTCCCGCCGGTTTCGCGGAACATCGCCGCCACTTCGGGCTTTGTGAACCCGGGCTGGATGGTCTAACACGAAGCCCGGAGAATCTTTGGAAAGGTCGCAACATGGCTGGATCGGTCAACAAGGTCATCATCGTCGGCAATCTTGGCCGCGATCCCGAGGTGCGGTCGTTCCAGAACGGCGGCAAGGTCGTGAACCTGCGCATCGCCACGTCCGAAACCTGGCGCGACCGCAATTCGGGCGAACGGAAGGAGCGGACGGAATGGCATTCGGTCGCGATCTTCTCCGAGCCGCTGGCCAAGATCGCCGAGCAGTATCTGCGCAAGGGATCGAAGGTCTATATCGAAGGGGCGCTGGAAACCCGCAAATGGCAGGACCAGTCGGGGCAGGATCGCTACACCACCGAAATCGTGCTGCGGCCCTACCGGGGGGAACTGACGCTGCTTGATGGGCGTGGCGAAGGCGGCGGCGCGGGTGGTGGCGCCCCGGGCGGCGATTACGATGATCGCGGCTACGGCGGCGGGTCGGGTGGCAGCGGTTACGGCGGCACGTCGTCCGGGTCGTCGGGCACCTCGTCCCCGGGCGGCTTCGGCGGCGGCCGCAGCGACCTGGACGACGAAATCCCGTTCTGATCGGCCCTGGAAAGACATAAGCGCGCGAGGTAGCCTTCGCGCGCTTTTTCGTGGCTGGATGCCGGTCTACAGACGGTAGAGGCTGCGGAACTTCGTTTCGAGATAGTCCAGTAGCGGGCCTTCATGGGGCGCAAACCCGCAGGCGCGGGTAATCGCTTCGGTCGGCCGGTAAAGCCCGCCGTGCTGCTGCAGGCGATCGCGCAGCCAGTCCGTCGCCGCCCCGGCATTGCCCGCGGCCAGCCCTTCCTCAAGCCCGGCAACCTGACCCTGCATGGCCTGGTAAAGGCATCCCGCATAGACGTTGCCCAGGGTATAGGTCGGGAAATAGCCAAACAGCCCCACGGACCAGTGCACGTCCTGCAACATCCCGTGCGAGGGTCGGTCGACCGCCACGCCGAAGTCCGACTGGAACCGGTCGTTCCAGGCGGCTTCCAGGTCATTCACCGTCAGATCGCCCGCAATCAGCGCCCGTTCCAGATCGAAGCGCATCATGATGTGCAGGTTGTAATGCACCTCGTCGGCCTCGGTCCGCACAAAGCCCGGCCGGACACGGTTGATCGCGCCGTACAGCGCATCGGGGTCCGAAAGGCCCGGGTTGTCGAAGGCGCGGGCCATCCGGTCAAACAGCCAGCCCGCAAAGGCGCGCGACCGGCCAAGCTGGTTTTCGTAGATCCGGCTCTGGCTTTCGTGGACACCCATCGAGGCCCCCGCACCCAGGGGGGTCAGCAGGTAGTCCGGAGAAATGGCCTGTTCATAGGCAGCATGGCCGACCTCGTGGATGGTCGAATAGATGCAGTTGAAGGGATCGGTCTCGGACACCCGGGTCGTAACCCGCACATCGTTGCCCGAGCCCGAGGAGAAGGGATGCACCGCCTCGTCGATCCGGCCGCGGGTGAAGTCATAGCCGAAGGCCACCGCCAGATCATGCGCCAGCCGCAACTGCGCCGCCTTCGGGAAGATGCCCTCCAGGGGTTCGGGCTGGTGTTCGGCGCCCAGCACCGCCTCGCGGAGCGCGACCAGACGGGGCCGCATCCGGTCGAACATCGCGGCCAGCTCTGCGGCGGTGGCGCCGGGTTCGTAATCGTCCAGCAGCGCGTCATAGGCGGTCGCGCCATAGCCGCCCGCCACCAGCGCCTCGGCCGCCTCGCGCTTGCGGGCGATGACTTCGGCCAGGGTGGGAAGGAAGGCGCCGACATCCTCGGCGGCGCGGGCCTGCGCCCAGATCCCCTGCGCCACCGAGGTCAGGCGCGCGATGTCCTGCGCCAGCCGCGCGGGGATGCAGGCGTTGCGCCCGTAGGCACGGCCGACAAGGTCCAGCGCCCGCTGGCCGGCCGCATCGGGCGCCTTGGCCGCCGCCAGCCATTCCCCGATCCGCGGATCGGTGCGGCGGGCATGCAGCACGCCTTCCAGCGCGCCGGTTTCTTCGCCACGCTGCGTGGCCGCGCCGCGCGGCATTACGGTTTCCTGGTCCCAGGCCAGTCGTCCCGCAATCTGCGCCAGCGCCTCGGTTTCGCGCTGGAAGGCCATCAGGTCATCGAATGCGGTCATCAGCGCGCCCCCCGGATGGACTGGACAATCGGGCTTTGCGCCAGATGGCGCGCCCGCAGGATGAAACACAGCACCGCAACCGCGCCCAGCTGGTGGGCAAGGCCCAGCTCCAGCGGTGCGGCGTAAAGCGCGGTGAAGATGCCCAGCGTCATCTGCGCGAAGATGCCGACCAGCACCAGCGTGAAGGCGCCCGCCGTCACGGGATGCGCGGATTGTCGGCCCCGCAGCCAGGCGACGATGGCGAAGGCGAAAAGCAGGTAGCCGAACATCCGGTGGATGAATTGCACCAGGCCGGGGTTCTCGAAGAAGGCGCGCCAGGTGGCCCCGCCATCGGGCACATAGAAGGCATCGGCGGGGAAGAAGCTGCCGTTCATCAGCGGCCAGGTCGGAAAGCCCCGGCCCGCGTCGATGCCCGCAACCAGCGCGCCCAGAAGGATTTGCAGGAAGGCCATGTGCATGAGTCCCGTCCCAAGCGCGAAAAGACGCCGTTCCCCCACACGCCGGGCCTGCATCAGATCTGTCTCTGTCCGGCCCAGATCGAGGATCGACCAGAACGTCAGACCCAGAATCGCGAAGGCCAGTCCCAGATGCACCGCCAGCCGGTAAGAGGCCACATCGACCCGATTGCCTTCCAGACCAGACGAAACCATCCACCAGCCGATCGCGCCCTGCAGCCCGCCCAGCAGCCCCAGCACCAGAAGCCGACCCATCCAGCCCGGCGGCACCCGACGGGTCGCGGCAAAGAACACCAGTCCCCCGGCCCAGACCAGCCCGATCAACCGGCCCAGCAGCCGGTGGCCCCATTCCCACCAGTAGATCGTCTTGAACGCCGCCAGGTCCATCTGGCTGTTCAGCAACTTGAACTCCGGGCTTTGCTGATACTTCGTGAATTCGGCTCGCCAGTCGGCATCCGAAAGCGGCGGAACAGCGCCCGTCACGGGCCGCCATTCGGTGATCGACAGCCCGGAATCCGTCAGCCGCGTCAGCCCGCCCACCGCGATCATCGCAACGACCAGCGCGAAGATCACGATCAGCCAGATCCGAACCGCGCGCCGCCCGCGGTCGCGGCCCTGGTCGATCATCCCGCCCTGGGGTTTCGGCGGGCGCGGCGTATCGCTGTCCACGTCCTGGAAGATGCTGCGTTGTCCGGCCATGTCGTGTCCCCTGAAGTCCGGCCCGGACACTAGGACGCCCGTCCCCGCCCCGCAAGGGCGACCGCCGGGCTAGTCGGGGCGGCGGATCAGCTGGCGCAGCGCACCGTGAAGTGTCTGCACATCCGCGCGCGTCAGGGGCATCCGGCTCCAGAGGTTGCGGAGGTTCAGCTTCATCCCCTCGGCCTTGGCGGGCGGGAAGAAGAACCCCGCCGCCTCCAGCCGTTCTTCGTAATGGTCGGCCAGATGGTGGACCTCAAGCGCGCTGGCCCGTTCGGTGCGGCCCAGGGCCAGAACCTCGGGCGGGGTCTCGGTGCCCTGGCGCTGCCATTCGTAGGCGCAAAGTAGCACGGCCTGCGCCAGGTTGAGCGAGGGAAATTCCGGATTGACCGGGATCGAGATGATCGCATTGGCCAGCGCGATGTCGTCGTTTTCCAGTCCCGTGCGTTCGGGTCCGAACAGGAAGATGACCGGCTGGCCGCTGGCGATCAGGCTCCGGGCCTGTTCCATCGCGCGCTCGGGGGTGACGATGGGCTTCGTCAGGTCGCGGCCCCGCGCCGTGGTCGCAAAGACGAAGGCGGCATCGCCCACCGCCGCGCGCGTGGTCGGAAAGACCCCCGCCTGGTCCAGCACCCGCCCCGCGGCGCCCGATGCCATCGCCACGGCCTTGGGGCTGGGCCAGCCGTCGCGCGGATCGACCAGCCGCATCCGCGCAAGGCCGAAGTTCAGCATCGCCCGCGCCGCCGCACCGATGTTTTCGCCCATCTGCGGGCGGACAAGAACGAAGGTCGGTTGGTCGGTCATCTGGGCCTTTTTCGGACATGAACAGGTCTTTGGATCGCGCGCCTGATACGCCTGCCCCACCCCGCTGGCAAGAGAACCGGCAGCAGCCGTGGCCGGCGATCATCGCCGACCGCCCCGTGGCCGATCATGGTCAAATGACCCGATCTGCGCTAATCGGGACGAATCCGTCCCTGCCTGCCCGAGGAGCCGCCATGACCGAAGATGCCGAACGCCCGCAGATCTACCTTCTGACCCCGCCGAGCTTCGATCTGGACGTGTTTCCCGGCCTTCTGGCGCGGGTTCTGGATACGGTTGATGTGGCCTGCCTGCGCCTGACGCTGGCCACCCGCGACGAAGACGCCTGGGGCCGCGCCGCGGATGCCGTCCGCGCGGTGGCGCACGAACGGGACGTGGCGGTGGTGATCGACAGTCACCTGCGGCTGGTGGAACGGCACGGGCTGGACGGCGTGCACCTGCCCGACGGCGCCCATCACGTCCGCCAGGCCCGCAAGGATCTGGGCGCGGATGCCATCGTGGGGGCTTTCTGCGGCACCACCCGGCATGAGGGCCTGAGCGCGGGAGAAGCAGGGGCGGATTACGTGTCCTTCGGGCCTGTCGGGGAAACCGCGCTGGGATCCGGGGCGCGGGTGGGGCTGGACCTGTTCGCCTGGTGGTCGGAAATGGTCGAGGTGCCGGTCGTGGCGGAAGGTGCGCTGGACGCGGACCTGATCCGCACCCTGGCGCCGATGACCGACTTCTTCGCCATCGGGGAAGAGATCTGGAAAGCCGAGGATCCGGTCGCGGCCCTGCAAGCTTTCGAAAAGGCGATGTTCTGACGCCTCAACCCCGGTAACGCTCGCCCAGTGCTGCGGCAAGTTCGGCGCGGATCACCGTTTCGCAATGCGCCGCGAGTTCCTTACGGGACGCGAAGGCATCCACGGCGACGGGGTCGTGGAACACCAGTTCGACGCTGCCCTGCCGCGGCTCGGCCAGGGTCGCCAGGAAGTGGTGGCCGAACTCCATATGCGCCCACCAGCCGTACAGCCGCGGATCGCGGCCTTCGGGGGCACGGTAGATTACCGTCACCGGCTGGATCTGCATCACATGGTCCAGTCCGTGGCTGAAGAAGGCCGCGAACAGCGTCGACTTGAAGGTCAGCACCCGCAGGCTGTCGGTCGACGTGCCTTCCGGGAAGAACAGGATCCGGTGGCCCCAGCGCAGGCGGTCCTCGAACAGCGCCTGCTGGGCGCGGGCCTGCCGGGGATCGCGGGCAATGAAGACCGTGCCGGTGGCGCGGGCCAGCCAGCCGATGCCGGGCCAGCGCGACACCTCGGACTTGGCGACGAAATAGAGGGGCTGGCAGGCGTTCAGGGTGAAGATGTCCAGCCAGCCGGAATGGTTCGCCACCTGCGCGCCCCGCGCCGTCATGGGCAGGCCCCGGACGCGGTATCCCAGACCCATCAGCCGGATGTTCGTGCGGCAGACCCAGCGGGTGATCCAGGGCGTCAGCGGCCGCTGCGGCCCGCTCAGCGGCCCCTCGACCAGCCGCAGGGCCAGAAGCACGACCAGCCCCCCATAGGTCACGATCCCCATCGGGATAAGCCGCAGGATGATCCGCGCCCAGCCGGCCGCGTCGATGCGGCGCTCGGGGGGCGGATCACCGATCCAGGTGGTCACGGACGGTCCTCATGACGGCGGGTGTAATAGCTGCGGTGCCGCTCGCTCATCGCGGCGGCGTCCATCATCAGGCAGACATCGGTGGTGTTGAAGGGCCGGTCGATGAAGGCACCCTCGCCCACGAAGCCGCCCAGCCGCAGGTAAGCCTTGATCAGCGTCGGCATCTCGACCATCGCCTGACGGCGGTCCAGCCGGTCGGCGGGGATCAGGTTCATCGACTGATAACCGGAGGCCAGCGCCCGGACCCGCAGTTCCGGCGGCGCAAGGTGGTGGTGGTGAAGCCAGGACAGCGGCACCGCGAGCGCGTCCGCGTCCGTCCCGTGGAAACTGGCCACGCCGAACAGGATCTCGATCCCGTTCTCCAGAACGAAGTCCGCCAGCCGGTTCCACAGCAGGAACATCGCAGAGCTGCCGCGCAGATCGGGATGGATGCAGCTGCGCCCCAGCTCCAGCAGGCGGCGCCCCGATCGGCGCAGGGGCGTCAGGTCGTATTCGCTGTCGCAGTAGAAACGGCCGAAGGCGGCGGCGTTGCGGTCGGTCAGCAGCCGGTAGACCCCCATCACATGGTCCAGGTTCTCGGGGTCGCGGTGCGTGTCGACCAGCACGAGGTGGTCGTTGACCGGATCGAATTCATCGGTTTCCAGGTGCCGTTCATGATCGACTCCGGGTCCGTCGCCGCCCAGTTCCTGGACAAAGACCAGGTAGCGCAGGCGCTGCGCCGCCAGCCGGTCGCGGTCATCGCGGGCCAGGCGGACCTGGTATTGGGGTGAAGTCTCGATCATGACCCGCCTGCCACGCGGCTTGCCGGAAGGCCGCGGGTGGGTTGTGGCCGATGCGGCGCGACGATGCAAGTCCGCCGCGCCAGCGCCGAGATCACGCCACACTTTTCAGTTGAGTGTTCGTTAACCGACTCGCGTCACATTTCAGGCGGGTGCACCAGTTCAAGGACGACATGATTTCCATCCAGAACCCTTTTCCCGGCATGTTCGAAATTCACCGTGATCCGGTGGCCGATCACCGACTGGACCTGACCCAGGCCCCAGTCCGGCTGACCGGGATGGCGGACCAGCATTCCCGGTTCCAGAAACAGGTTCATCGCGGCCGGGCCTTCCGTGCGCGGGCGACGCTTTCCTTCCACTGATCCCCTTTTCCCGAACCGGCGACTGCCATCCCATTTCCCCTCAAGTAATTGGACCTCACCCGTGACTGACCTGACCGCGCTTCTCGGCTCTCGCATCTGCCATGATCTTATCAGCCCGCTGGGCGCCATCGGCAATGGGGTCGAACTGATGATGATGACTCCGGGACAGGCAGGGCCGGAACTGACCCTGATCGCCGAAAGCGTGACGAACGCGAATGCGCGGATCCGCTTCTTCCGCATCGCCTTCGGCGCGGCGGCTCTGGGGCAGTCGGTGGCGCGGGGGGAAGTGCGTGCCATCCTGGACGACATGACGCGCGGGGGACGGCTGAACATCGAATGGTCGATGCCGGGCGATGTGGCGCGGCAGGACGTGAAGCTGATGTTCCTGATGATCCAGTGCCTTGAGGTGGCGCTGCCGTATGGCGGCCAGATCCGCATCGCACCGTTGCCCGATGCCGCCGGCTGGCAGGTCGAGGCCGAGGCGGCGCGGATGAAGGTCGATCCCGCGCTCTGGTCGCGGTTGACGCGGCAGGACGCGGGCGCGGACCTTGACCCGGCGCAGGTGCAGTTCGCGCTGGCCGCGGTCGAATTGGGGCGCCGCCGACTGGGCGTGACGCCTGCCGTGACCGACACCCGCCTGACCATGCGCATCGCGCCCGCCGGGCCCGGGAACATGGCCGAACCGATGGGCCGGGCCTGACGCTCAGCGCGGCGGAAGGGGAATGAACTCCTCGGTGTCGCCCTTCGGCAGCGCGAAAAGACCCTCGCCCCAGGCCCCGCGGGCCCATTCCTGTTTCGCGTGCTCGATCCGGTCGCGGGACGAGGCGACGAAGTTCCACCAGACATAGCGCGGCCCGTCCATAGTCGCGCCGCCCAGGATCAGCAGCCGCGCGCCCGACGGACCGGCCGCCACGGTGACCCGGTCGCCGGGACGCAGGACCATCATCCGGCCCGCCTCGAACGTCTGCCCGGCGATGTCCACGGCCCCGTCGATGACATAGATGCCGCGATCCTCGTGGTCGTCGGGCATCGGGAAGCGGGCGCCCGCCGCCAGTGTCACGTCGGCATAGAAGGTTTCGGAAAACAGCGTGGCGGGTGCCTTTTCTCCGTAGGCCGTGCCCAGGATCAGCCGCAGCCTGACCCCCTCGGACTCGATTGCGGGCAGGGTTTCCCTGCCGTGATGTTCGAACATCGGCGCCCGGTCCTCGGCGGCTTCGGGCAGCGCCATCCAGGTCTGGATGCCGAACAGGCTGTGCGGTCCTTGCCGTGCGGTCGAATCCGTGCGTTCGGAATGGGTCACGCCCCGCCCCGCCACCATCCAGTTCACCGCGCCGGGCAGGATCACCTGGTCGGTGCCGATGCTGTCACGGTGATGGAAATGACCCTGGTAAAGATATGTGACGGTGCCCAGGCCGATATGGGGGTGCGGGCGCACGTCGATCCCCTGCCCGGTCAGGAACTCGGCCGGGCCCATCTGGTCGAAGAAGATGAAGGGGCCGACCATCTGCCGCTGGGGCGCGGGCAGCGCGCGGCGCACCTCGAACCCGCCCAGGTCGCGCGCGCGGGGAACGATCACCGTCTCGACCGCGTCGGGACGGGTGGGGTCGGGCATGTGCGGGGTCAGCGCGGGGTTCCAGCTCATCAGGGCCTCCTTGCCTTGGCGCGGCGGGTGCCGCCATTCCGACAATGTCGGCCGCCGGACCGCCTGCGGCAAGCGGTCGCGCCCGCACAATCGCTGTGCGGCGCGCGGTCCATGCCCCGGTGGACTTCATCAAGATCATGAGAATTTTGGACCCCTGCCCCCCCGTGACCCCGCCCCCCGGCGCAACTACAACCGACCCTGTCGCAAGACCCGCGCAGAATGTCGAAAACCGTCATCGGCAGCGCCGGAAAGCGACGTAAACGGAACCCGAGAAACAGGAGTCGACATGGCAGAAGTGATCATCGTCTACTGGCGCGACATTCCGGCCCAGGTGATTGTGGGCAAGGGGCGCAGGGGCGTGAAACGACAGCTGCCCGAACGCTTCGAACAGGCCATCGACCGTTGCGCCATGAAGGTCGGCGCGCGCGAGACGGACGCCTATCTGGCCGAATGGCGCAAGGCCGCGCCCTACGAGCTGGAAGGTGAGGATGCCGCCGTGGCGGATGCCGAAGCGGCCCGGATCATCGCCGAATACGACACGGCGCGGATCAAGACACTGATTGAAAACGACGGCTGGGACAGCCCGAAAGCCTGATCCCGCCCTGTACCCCCAACCCGGAGTTCCCGATATGGCGCTGTTGAAATTCAGACGTGACGATCCCGCAGCCGCCGGCAACGCGGCCGAAATCGAAGCCTTCCTGAAAGGCTACTCGATCGAGGTGATGCCGCGCACCGCCGCCAATGTCGAGGATTTCCGCAAGCTTCTGCCCGCCGGGACCCGCGTCTACATCGCCCATATCGAAGGCACCCCCATCGAAGAGATGGTCGCCACAGCCGCCCGCCTGCGCCGCGAAGGCTATGAACCGATGCCGCACTTCCCGGCCCGGATCATCAAGTCGCGCGCCGAACTGGCCGACTGGATCAACCGCTACAAGTCCGAGGCCGACGTGAAGCAGGCGCTTTTGCTGGGTGGCGGCGTCTCGACCCCGGCCGGGGATTTCGACAGCTCGATGCAGATGATCGAGACGGGGCTGTTCGACGGGTTCGAACGCCTGCACGTCGCCGGGCACCCGGAAGGCAACAAGGACATCGACCCCGACGGATCGGACCGCAATGTGCTGGACGCGCTGCGCTGGAAGCAGAAGTTCAGCGAGCGCACCGATGCGAAGATGGCACTGGCCACGCAATTCTGCTTTGACGCGAAGCCCGTCATCGCCTGGGTCGACCGCCTGGCCGCCGAAGGCATCCGGATCCCCGTCCACATCGGCATCGCCGGCCCGGCGAAGCTGCAGACCCTGATCAAATTCGCCATCGCCTGCGGGGTTGGCCCCTCGCTCAAGGTCCTGCAAAAGCGCGCCATGGACGTGACGAAGCTGCTTCTGCCCTACGAGCCGACCGATGTCGTCGGGGCGCTGGCGGCGCACAAGGCGAAAAACCCGGACTTCGGCATCGAGGCCGTGCATTTCTTCCCGCTGGGTGGCATCAAGACCAATGCCACCTGGGCCATCGAACACGGCGGCGCCGCGACGGCCCCCGCCCTGAAGTAACCGCGACTCCGGCCGCATTGACCAGATCCAACACGCAGGACCACACATGACCCGTACCGTCGTCGAATCGAAAACCAGGACCGTCGTCATCGGCTTTGACGAGCCGTTCTGCGTGATCGGGGAACGCATCAACCCCACCGGCCGCAAAAAGCTGGCAGCCGAGCTTGAGGCCGGGAACTTCGAAACCGTCATCAAGGACGCGCTGGAACAGGTGGCCTGCGGGGCGACCGTGCTCGACATCAACTCGGGCGCGGTCTTCACCAACAAGATGGCGCAGGATCCGCGCTATGCCGACAACAACTTCGTCGAGCCGCCGCTGATGAAGCAGCTGATCGAGATCGTGCAGCAGACGGTCGACGTGCCGCTGTGCATCGACAGCTCGGTCCCCGCCGCGCTGGAGGCCGGGCTTTCGGCCTGCGAAGGCCGCCCGCTTCTGAACTCGGTCACCGGTGAAGAAGAGCGGCTGGAACTGGTTCTGCCGCTGGTCAAGAAATACAACGTGCCGGTCGTGGCGATTTCCAACGACGACACCGGGATTTCGCCCGATCCCGACGTCCGTTTCGCGGTCGCCAAGAAGATCGTCGAACGGGCCGCCGATTTCGGCATTCCGGCGCATGACATCGTGGTCGATCCGCTGGTCATGCCGATCGGCGCGATGGCAACGGCTGGCCAGCAGGTCTTTGCGCTGGTTCGCCGCCTGAGGGAAGAACTGGGCGTGAACACCACCTGCGGCGCATCGAACATCAGCTTCGGGATGCCGCATCGTCATGGGATCAACGCGGCCTTCCTGCCGATGGCGATCTGCGCGGGCATGACCAGCGCGATCATGAACCCGGTCCGCCAGGTGGAAATGGAAGCGATCCGGGCGGCGAACTTCCTGATGAACCACGATGCGAACGGCGGCGAATGGATCCGCTTCGCCAAGGTGATCGAGGCCGTGGAAGCGGGTGCGACCTTCTCGGAAGCCAGCGCCGCCGCATCCTCGGCCACCTCGGGCCGCCGCGGCGGACGCCGCGCCCGCGCCTGAACCCCAGGCGCGCCGTCTTGTGCAATGCCCCGGCGTCCGCGCCGGGGCATCCGCATGTCCGGTCCGTTTCGATGGGCGTGGCGTATCCGCGCGACCAATCGCCGCAACCGGCCATTGCGCCCTGCCATTCCACCGCTATCCTTGGCCGGAGACCGGAGCCCGGACATCCGCCCAGGGCCCCGACCGGCGTCTGACGCCGCCCCCCGCAGCTTTCCCCAACCCGAGTTCAGCCCATGTCCGACATCCTGACCGAACCCGCGACCGAACCCACCAGCGGACACCTGCCCCTGGTGATCTTCACGCCATCGGGCAAGCGCGGCCACTTTGCGCCGGGCACCCCGGTGCTGACCGCCGCGCGGCAGCTGGGCGTGGACTTGGACAGCGTCTGCGGCGGACGCGGCATCTGTTCGAAATGCCAGATCACGCCAGGCTACGGCGATTTCGCCAAGCATGGCGTGCATGTGGCGCCCGATGCGCTGAGCGAATGGAACGCCGTCGAGGACCGCTACAAGCGGATCCGCGGGCTGATCGACGGTCGGCGTCTGGGATGCCAGGCGAAGATCCAGGGCGATGTCGTCATCGACGTGCCGCCGGAAAGCCAGGTCCACAAGCAGGTGATCCGCAAGTCGGCGACCGTGCGCGACATCACGATGGACCCCGCCACGCATCTTTACTACGTCGAGGTCGACGAACCCGACATGCATGAGCCTTCGGGCGATTTCCAGCGGCTGCGACAGGCGCTGGCCCAGCAATGGCAGATCGAGGGGCTTCAGGCCGACCTGCCGTTGCTGCGCCGCCTGCAGGGCGTGCTGCGCAAGGGCGAATGGAAGGTGACGGTCGCCGTTCACCGCGACCATCACGGGCAGGCCCGGCTGATCGACCTGTGGCCCGGCTATTTCGAAGGCCCGCTTTACGGGCTGGCGATCGACCTTGGCTCGACCACCATCGCGGCGCATCTGTGCGACCTGTCCGATGGCACGGTGCTGGCCTCCTCGGGGCTGATGAACCCGCAGATCCGCTTTGGCGAAGACCTGATGAGCCGGGTAAGCTATGCGATGATGAACCCCGGCGGCGATGTCGAGATGACGCAGGCCGTGCGGCAGTCGATCAACAGCCTCGCCGCCTCGATCGCGACCGAAGCGGGGATCGACCCGCTGCGGATCGTCGAGACGGTGTTCGTGATGAACCCGGTGATGCACCACCTGCTTCTGGGCATCGACCCGGTGGAACTGGGCCAGGCACCCTTTGCACTGGCGACTTCGGAAAGCCTGTCGCTGGCGGGCCGCGACCTGGACCTGACGGCGATCAATCCGCAGTCGCGGGTCTATGTCCTGCCCTGCATCGCCGGCCATGTCGGCGCCGACTGTGCCGCGGTGGCCCTGTCCGAAGAACCGGACAAGTCCGAGGATCTGGTTCTGATCGTCGATGTGGGCACCAATGCCGAAATCCTTCTGGGCAACAAGGACCGGGTTCTGGCCTGCTCCTCGCCCACCGGCCCGGCCTTCGAAGGGGCACAGATCAGTTCCGGCCAGCGCGCCGCGCCGGGTGCGATCGAACGCGTGGAAATCGACCCCGTGACCAAGGAGCCGCGGTTCCGCGTCATCGGCTGCGACCTGTGGTCGGACGATCCGGCCTTTGCCGAGGCGACGAAGCAGACCGGCATCACCGGCATCTGCGGATCGGGCATCATCGAGGTGGTGGCCGAGATGCGGCTGGCGGGGCTTGTCGACGCGGGCGGCCTGATCGGATCGGCCGAGCAGACCGGAACCTCGCGCTGCGTTCCGACGGGGCGCACGAACGCCTATGTCCTTTATGACGGCCGCGATCAGGGCGGGCCGCGGATCAGCGTCACCCAGGGGGACATCCGCGCGATCCAGCTGGCCAAGTCGGCCCTTTACGCAGGGGCGCAGCTTCTGATGGACGAACTGGGGGCCGAGCATGTCGACCGGATCGTGCTGGCCGGGGCCTTCGGCGCCCACATCTCGCCCCGCCACGCGATGGTGCTGGGCATGATCCCCGACTGTCCGCTGGAAAAGGTGACCTCGGCGGGGAACGCCGCCGGAACGGGCGCGCGAATCGCGCTCTGCAACATCGGCGCCCGTGCCGCGATCGAGGCCGAGGTGGGCCGCATCCACAAGGTCGAGACCGCGATCGAGCCGCGCTTCCAGGAACATTTCGTGGCTGCGAACGCCATCCCCCATGCGACGGCGCCGTTTCCGAACCTCAGCACCCTTGTCACGCTGCCGGAAGTAAGCTTCAACACATCAGGATCGGGCGGAACCGATGGCGGCCGTCGCCGGCGGCGCGGCTGACATTTCTGATACAGGGGCATCCGGGTGAGCAACGATCCCGTCGCCGACATGCTGCGCCAGATGGCCCAGGGCGAACGGACGGCGTTCGCCCGCCTGTATGATCTGGCCGCCGGGAAACTTTTTGGCCTGCTCATCCGTATCCTCGGCAACCGCGCCGAGGCAGAGGACGCGCTGCAAGAGGTGTTCACGCGCCTGTGGCTGAACGCGCGCCGCTTCGATGCCGCCAAGGGCCGGGGAATGACCTGGGTAATCGCCGTGGCCCGCAACCATGCCATCGACCGACTGCGCGCCCGTCCTGCCCCCCAGGACGGCGAGGACGCGCTGCTGGCCATTGCCGATCCCGCGCCCGGCGCCGAGGCGGCGGTCATCGCCCGGGGCGAGGCGCGGCGCATCGCAGAGTGTTTCGACACCCTGGATGCCGCCCGCGCGGCCGCTATCCGGGGGGCCTATCTGGACGGCCTGTCCTATGAGGATCTGGCGCGCCGCCATGACGTGCCGCTGAACACGATGCGGTCCTGGCTGCGCCGGGGCCTTCAGAAGCTGAAAGGGTGCCTCGAGGGATGAGCGAGGGCGAACATCAGATGCCCGACCGGGACGGGATGGCCGCCGAATATGTGCTGGGGACGCTTCCTCATGCCGAACGGCTGGCGGCCGAAGCCCTGATCGCGGCCGATCCCCGCTTTGCTGCCGAAGTGGCAGCCTGGGAGGAACGCCTTCACCCCTTGACGGACGATGTCGCGCCCGTCGAGCCGCCCGCGCATCTGCGCAACCGGATCGAGGCGCGGCTGTTTCCGACGGCGCGCGCCACGCGGCGGCTGTTCTGGCCGTTGTGGGGTGCCCTGGTGGGTGCCCTGGCCGTGGCCGTCTGGCTGGCCTTCGGCCCCTTGCTGAACCTGCCCACCGTGCCTTCTGTGACGGCATCGCTGGTTGCGGACAACCAGCCCCTGGTCATCCAGGCGGCCTATGATGCGGACCGAAGGGAACTGCGCGTCCACCGGTCCGCCGGACCGGCGGCAGAACCGGGCAAGGACTACGAACTCTGGGTCATCCCCGCCGGGCAGAAGGCCGTCTCGCTGGGTCTGGTGCGCGACGGCGAACGCACCATCCCGCTGGCAGAACTGCCCGCCGGAACGACGCTGGCCGTCACGCTGGAACAGGCGGGCGGCACGCCAACCGGCGTGGCCCAGGGGCCGATCCTGGTTGCGGCGGTAATCGGCAAGGGCTGAGTTTTTTTTCCGCCCGTCGCGCAACTTCGGTGCAGCAGCCTTCGTAACTTCGGGCACAGGGTGGGGACAGGCCCCGCCCGGCAACGGAGGATAGACGATGCGTTTCACCCATACCGCGCTGGCCCTGCTGACGCTGGCGGCGGCACCCGCTTTCGCCCAGAACCCGATGGTCGGCGGCGCCAAGATGTTCCCCGAAAAGAACATCGTCGAAAATGCCGTGAATTCGGCCGATCACACGACACTGGTGGCGGCGGTCAAGGCCGCGGGTCTGGTCGAGACGCTGTCGGGCGAAGGGCCCTTCACCGTTTTTGCCCCGACCAATGCTGCCTTTGAAAAACTGCCGGCCGGCACCGTGGAAACGCTGCTGAAGCCCGAAAACAAGGACAAGCTGACCCAGATCCTGACCTGCCACGTGGTTGCGGCCAAGGCGATGGCGGCCGATGTGCAGAAGATGGTGACGGATGACGGCGGCGCGCACAAGGTCAAGACCGTGGGCGGCTGCGAGCTGACCGCGAAGGCGGAGGGCGGCAAGGTGACGCTGACCGACGAAAACGGAAACGTGGCGACGGTGACGCAGGCCGATGTGGCGCAGAAGAACGGCGTGATCCATGTGATCGACGCGGTTCTCTTGCCGAAGTCCTGACCTCCGGGAGCTGCCGCTTCATGCGGCGGCCCCTTCTGCGGGATCAGCCGGCGGCTTTTTCTTCGAGCATCAGCCATTCTTCCTCGGCCGCGGACAGCGCGGCCTGACGTTCGGCCAAGCCTTCCGAGGCGCGGCGGAACTTGTCGGGAGATGTGCTGAACAGGTTCGGGTCCGACAGGAAATCCGACAGCTTGCCGATTTCGGCTTCAAGCTTCTCGATGATCCCCGGAAGGGCGTCCAGACGATGTTTTTCCGTAAACGTAAGGCCTTGCGCAGCTTTCTTCAGGCTTTGCGCGACCTCGGGCTTGGGCGCCGGCGCCGGGGCTGCGGCGCGGGGTTCGGCGGCCTTGGGTTTCTGGTCCTGATAGTCGCTCCATCCGCCCGCATAGGCGGTGGCGCGGCCTTCCCCCTCCAGTGCAACGGTCGTCGTGGCCACCCGGTCGATGAAATCCCGGTCGTGGCTGACCAGCAGCACGGTGCCGTCATATTCGCCCAGCAGGTCTTGCAGCAGGTCCAGCGTTTCCACGTCCAGATCGTTGGTCGGTTCGTCCAGGATCAGCAGGTTCGACGGCTTGGCCATGATCCGCGCCAGCAAAAGCCGCGCCCGTTCACCGCCCGACAGCGATCCGATCGGCGCGCGGGCCTGGGCTTCGTCGAAAAGGAAATCCTTGAGGTAGGCCACCACGTGCTTTGGCGTCCCGCGCACCATCACCTGATCCGACCGGCCCGACACCGCCATGTCGGGGTCGTTGACCAGCCCGTCCCACAGCGACATCGACAAATCCAGCGTCGCGCGGGCCTGATCAAAGACCGCGATTTCCAGGTTCGTGCCGTGCTTGACGCTGCCGGTATCGGGCGCCACCTCGCCGGTCAGCATCTTCAGAAGCGTCGTCTTGCCCACGCCATTCGGGCCGACGAAGGCAATCCGGTCGCCGCGCAGCACGCGCAGGTCGAAGGGCTTCAGGATGATCTTGTCGTCGAAAGCCTTTGAAATGCCCTTGGCTTCGATGACCAGCTTGCCCGATGTGGGACCGGCGTCGAACTCCATCGCTGCGGTGCCTTGACGGCGGATCATCGACGCGCGTTCGGCGCGCAGCGCCGCCAGCGCCCGCACCCGGCCCTGATTGCGCTTGCGCCGGGCAGAAATCCCCTCGACCGCCCATTTCGCTTCGGCCTTGATCTTGCGTTCCAGCTTGTGGCGGGCCTCGTCTTCTTCGGCCCAGACGGTTTCGCGCCAGTCCTCGAAGGCCTCGAACCCGCGTTCCTGCCGGCGGACCTGCCCCCGGTCGATCCAGAGCGTCGCGCGCGTCAGCGCCCGCAGGAAGGCGCGGTCGTGCGAGATCAGCACGAAGGCGGCGCGGGTGTCCTTCAGTTCGGCTTCCAGCCAGCCGATGGCCTGAATGTCCAGGTGGTTCGTCGGTTCGTCCAGCAGCATCAGTTCCGGCGCCTCGGCCAGCAGCTTCGCCAGCGCGGCGCGGCGCCGTTCCCCGCCCGAGGCGGAGGCAACGGGCGTGTCGGGGTTGAACTTCAGCCCTTCGGCCACGACCGACAGCCGGTAGGCTTCGCCTTCGGGCAGATGGTGGGCAGCGAAATCGCCCAAGGTGTGAAAGCCGCTCAGGTCGGGTTCCTGCTCCATGTAGCCCACGGTCACGCCCGGGGGCACGACGCGGGTCCCGCTGTCGGCCTCGACCAGACCCGCCATCACCTTCATCAGCGTCGACTTGCCAGACCCGTTGCGGCCCACCAGCGCCACCCGGTCGCCGGGTTGCACTGTCAGGTCAAGGTTGTCGAAAACCGGGGTGCCGCCGAAGGTCAGCGAGATGCCGGAAAGCTGAAGAAGGGGTGCGCGTGCCATGATGGCGCCGAGGTAGAGAAGCCGGTGCCGGACGTCAACCATCGCGGCCCGACAGTTACCTTCGTCCGACATCGTTGTGCGGGCCGCGCGCATTGGCTAGGGTTCGCCCCGCAACATCAAGGGGGGACCAAGCGATGACCCAATATTCCTTCGACACGCTGACCATCCACGCGGGCGCGGCGCCCGAT
Organism: Rhodobacteraceae bacterium QY30; assembly: GCA_002356635.1. Taxonomy (GTDB): domain Bacteria; phylum Pseudomonadota; class Alphaproteobacteria; order Rhodobacterales; family Rhodobacteraceae; genus QY30. The sequence continues at coordinate 1,580,139 of CP023454.1, read as the reverse complement.
CCGGCCACCGGCGCGCGGCAGGTGCCGATCTACCAGACCACGGCTTACGTCTTCAAGGATGCCGACCACGCGGCGCGGCTCTTCAACCTGCAAGAGGTGGGCTACATCTATTCGCGCCTGACCAACCCGACCGTGCAGGCGCTGGCGGAACGTGTCGCGGCACTGGAAGGTGGCGCGGGCGCGATCTGCTGTTCGTCGGGCCATGCGGCGCAGATCATGGCGCTGTTCCCGCTGATGGGGCCGGGGAAGAACATCATCGCCTCGACGCGGCTTTACGGCGGCACGATCACGCAGCTGGGCCAGACGATCAAGCGCTTCGGCTGGTCGACCAAGTTCGTCGATTTCGACGATCTGGCGGCGCTGGAGGCGGCGGTTGATGACGACACCCGCGCAATCTTCTGTGAATCGATTTCGAACCCCGGCGGCTATATCACCGACATTCCGGCGGTGGCCAAGGTGGCCGACAAGGTGGGCCTGCCGCTGATCGTCGACAACACGCTGGCCAGCCCCTACCTCTGCCGCCCGATCGAGCTGGGCGCGACGCTGGTCGTCCATTCGGCGACGAAGTTTCTGACCGGCAATGGCACCGTGACCGGCGGCGTCGTCGTGGACAGCGGCAAGTTCGACTGGTCGAAATCGGGCAAGTTCCCGTCGCTGTCGGAACCCGAACCCGCCTACCACGGCCTGGCCTTCCACCCGGCGCTGGGGTCGATGGCGTTTACCTTCCATTCGATCGCCGTGGGCCTGCGCGATCTGGGCATGACCATGAACCCGCAGGGCGCGCATTATACGCTGATGGGGATCGAAACCCTGTCCTTGCGGATGCAGCGCCATGTCGAGAACGCCCAGAAGGTGGCGGAATGGCTGGAGAAGGACCCGCGCATCACCAAGGTGACCTATGCGGGGCTCAAATCCTCGCCCTGGCACGGACGGATGGAAACGGTCTGCCCGAAAGGTGCGGGGGCGCTCTTCACCTTCGCGGTCAAGGGCGGGTATGACGCCTGCGTGAAGCTTGTGAACAACCTGAAGCTTTTCAGCCATGTGGCGAACCTGGGCGACACGCGGAGCCTGGTGATCCACTCCGCCTCGACCACGCACCGCCAGCTGACCGAGGAACAGCAGATCGCCGCAGGCGCCAGCCCGGATGTGGTGCGCCTGTCGATCGGGATCGAGGATGTGGCCGACATCATCGCCGATCTGGATCAGGCACTGGCCGCCGCGACAGCCTGAGCCTTTCGGAAACGAAAAAAGGGGCACCGAAAGGTGCCCCCTGCCCCTTCCAATCGCAGCCGTCAGTCGGCGATCTGATAGGTGATCGTGACAGCGGCGCCGACATTCACCTCGCCCCCCTCGACCGGCACAGCCATCTTGTCGCGTGCGGCGCTGGCCATCATGACCGGCGGCAGGCTGATGCCCTGTTCGCTGATCGACAGAACTGGCCCCAGCGTCACGCCTGCGGCTTCCGCGTAAAGCTTCGCGCGGCGCGCGGCTTCACCCACGGCGGCGCGGCGCGCCTCGTCCTGTTTCGGTCCGGGATCCTGAAGGCCGAAGCTGATGCCGTTCAGGGTGTTGGCGCCTTCGGTCACCACGGCATCCAGCGTGCCCCCCAGGGTATCAAGCTGCCGCACCGACACCACCACCATGTTCGCGGCGACATAGCCCGTGATCTTGCTGTCCTGTGTGCCGTCGGCCTTGGGCCGGTAGTCGAACTGCGGATTGACCGACAGTCCGGTGGTCTGGATGTCCTTCGGGGCGATTCCGTCGGACTTCAGCTTGTCCAGAACAGCCTGAAGTGCCGTGCTGTTGGCGTCCAGCGCCGCCTTCGCCGTCAGCGCCTGCGAGGTGACGCCCAGCGTGATCGTCGCCATGTCCGGCGCGGTGGCGACCTGCGCCTCGCCCGTGACGGTGATGGTGCGGACCGGCGTTTCGGCCAGCGCCGGTACTGCGGCAAACATCGGAAATGCAACGGTCGCGCAGGTCATATAAGCGGCCGCGTTTGAAAAGATGCGCATGGAAACCTCCGTTCTGCCCGCATCACAATTCGTCGATAAGGCGCTGACCGCAAGGCAATCCTTGGCCGTTCGCCGGTCGGTCGTCTTTCCTTGCGCGAAAAACTGCTTTAATCGGAGTTCGGGGCCCGAAGACCGTTTCGGCGCCAGTTGCGGATGTGATACTTGCCCGGAATGAAGCCTGGATTTGCACTGACCCTGTCGGACGACGGAATTCGCCTGCTGCACCGCACCCCCCGGGGCTGGATGCTGGTGGGAGATGCCGACCTCGAGAATGAGGCCGTCGAAGATACCCTGCGCTTCCTGCGCAAGACGGCCACGGCGCTGGCGCCCGAAGGTGTGCGCACGAAACTGGTTCTGCCCAATTCGCAGATCCTTTACACTGAGGTCACCGCGCCCGGCCCCGACGAGGACTCGCGTCGCGCCCAGATCGAGGCCGCGCTGGCCGAGCGCACACCCTATCCGATCGAAGACCTGGCCTATGACTGGTCGGGCACGGGCGAGACGGTCAAGGTCGCCGTGGTGACGCGTCTCACCTTGTCCGAGGCCGAGGCCTTCGCGGAGGAGCATCGCTTCAACCCGGTCTGCTTCGTCTCGATCCCCGAAGCCGATGCCTTCGACGGCGAGCCGTTCTTCGGTCTGACCGCGCGCGCCGCCGACCACTTGCCAACGGGCGCCACGATGGAACGGGACGAACGCCCGGTGCGCATTGTCGGCATCGTCGATGCGGTTCCCCTTGCCGGCGCGCCCGAGGAGGCAGGGACTCTCGAGGCGGTTGTGACACAGGCCGACGCCGGGGAAACCCCCGCCGAGGACGGTTTGCCCGCGACAGAAGACCTGGACGCGGCGCTGCCGGAGGACGCGCCCGCCCGCGTCGCCGAGACGGACACCGCGCCTGCCGACGCGCTGCCTGCCGACGCGATTCCTTCCGACATGCCGCTTGCGGACTGGTCTGCCGCGGCCCCGACCGACGTTCCGGGCCTGCCCGAGGACGGGCCCGCGGCTGTGGAAGAACTTCCCGTGGCGGCAGAACCCTCGGCCCCGGACGACGACCCCGACGCCACCGCCCAAGCCATGGCCACCCTGGCGGCAGAGGCGGCCGCGACCCTTGCCGCCGATGCGCAACCGGTCTTTGCAGCGGCGCGTCAGGACGACGGAGGCGGCGTTTCCGCGCAGGTCGCACCCATGGCCGGGAATGAGCCGGAGGACAGCGAGCCGGACGAAGGCACGCAAGCGGACGCCACGCCAGAACCCTCCTTCGCGGAAGCGGCGTCGGGGGCGGCCCGGACGGATAAGGCGCCCGCGCCCGCGGAAACGCTCCCTGCCCATTCCCCCGCGAATGAGGTGCCCGAGGCGCCGTTCGCGGTCGTCGATCCGGACGGACCGACGGACGGGCCGTTGGCAGCGGATGCCGTGGATGCCACGCCCCGCACACCACCCCTGGTCGGTGGGGCCGGTTTCACCTCGCGCCGGAAGCTGCCCTTCGGGGCACTCCCGCCTCAGCCCTCGGACCCCGGCCTGCGCCCCGCGCCCCGCCTCGGGCCCGTCTCCTCTCCGGTCGGGGTGACGGCACCGACACTTGCCGAAAGCGACGGGACAGACGCCGCCGAGGCCGATCTTCCGAAGGCCGCTCCCGGCGCGGCTCTGGGCGAGGCGCTGCGCAAACGCGCGGGCAAGAAGGCCGCACCGCCACGGCTGGCCGGACTGCGGGCCGAGCCTGTGGCCCCGCGCGGCGGCACGACTGCGCCGGTTTCCACCCAGCTGCCCCTGCGCCGGACGGCCAAGACTGCGGCCCAGGAGTCCGAAGACCTGACGATCTTCGGTGCGCGGCGGGGGCCTGCGGTGGGCGGCAAACCCCGCTATCTGGGTCCGGCGCTGATCGGAGGGTTGATCGCGCTGATCGGCCTTGTCGGCCTTTGGTCCTCGCTATCGGGCGATGACAGCGCCGGAACCGAACCGCAGACCACCACCCTGCAACAATCGGCGGTCGAGGCTCCCGCGGCCGTGCCCGCAACCGCCACGGATGGATCGACCGAAGCCGACGGCCCCGCGACCCCGGCGACCGAGAGCGACACGGCCACGACCGAAGCCGCGTCCGATCCGGCGCTGGCCGACGCCAGCCTTGCGCCCTTGCCCGAAGCCGCGTCGACGGTTGCCACGGCTGACCCGGCCGCCGCCGACACCCCGCCGGGTGAAACAGCGGCGGACATGCCCGCGGACACGGCAACAGCGTCTGCCGAGGGCAGCACCGCCGCGACCGTTGCGGCGGCGGCCCCCCAGCCAACGGCGACCGCACAGCCGGATGCCCCGGCCGCAAATGCACCGCCCCCGGCGGTGGAGTCCGCCACGGGACCGGCCACCACGGCCGAGGGGACCGGCACCAATGCCGCGCAAAGCCGGTCGGACACCACCGCCGCCGACAGCATCACGGGCGAGACGCCCCCAACGACCCCGGATGCCGCCGCCCTGCCGACCGGGCAGGCGCTGCTGCATGATGCGCCGCTGGCCCCGCAGCCGCTGCCGCTGCCCTTCGGGGCGCTGGTGAAATACGGTCCCGACGGACTGATCATCCCCAGCCCGGAAGGGGTGCAGACGCCGACGGGCATCACGCTGTTCCTGGGCAAGCCGCCGGTCGCGCCGAAGGTCCGGCCCGCGAAGATCGAAGCTGCGGCCACTGCCGCCGTCGCGCCCGTGCCCCCGGCCGAGGGCGCCAACGCCACGCCTGCGTCGGCCGCTGAGACGCCGGTGTTTGCCGACCCGAAGCTGAAGGGCAAGCGCCCGGCGCCGCGTCCGGCCAGCTTGCAGGGAGCCTCGGGGCAAGGGGCGCAGGACCAGGGCGCGGCCACCCCGGATGCGGCGCCGCTGGTCCCGGTCGATCCGCGCCACGCCGCCCGCCAGCCGAAATCCCGCCCGGCCGAGATCCTGACGCGGGCCGCCGCCGCCCAGCCCGCGCCCGCGCCCGAGGCCGTTCCGCCCGCGCCTGTCACCGGCGGCACCAAGCTGGCCGTCGCGCAGTCACGCCGCCCGGCGGACCGGCCCAGCGACGTCTCGAAGGCCGTCGAAAGCGCCCTCGCCGCCGCCGTGGCCGAGCCTGAGCCCGCCGCCGCTGTGACGCCGGTCGTCGCCCTTGCGCCCGAACCGGCCCCCGCGCCGATTGTTCCGCAGGTCGATACCGAGGCGGCCGTGGCCGAGGCCTCGTCCGTCGAGATCGACGAGCCCGAGCCGGTGTCGGCGGCGCCCGGCATTCCCACCCGCGCCTCGGTCGCCAAGCAGGCGACCTATGCCAACGCCATCGACCTGGGCAAGGTCAACCTGATCGGGATCATGGGATCCTCGTCGGATCGCCGCGCACTGATCCGTACCAGCAACGGCCGCTATGTCCGGGTCAAGGTAGGCGACCGCTTCGACGGGGGCCGCGTTGCCTCGATCGGGAACGGGCAGCTGACCTATGTGAAGGGCGGCCGCACCATCGTGCTGAAGATGCTTGCCGCCGGCTGAGCCGCCGCGCATTCTTTTGCCCGCACAAGTCTGTGAGCCGTGCCCCACGACTTGCGTCCCGGCCTTTGGCGGGGCTATCTGGCCGGAACCCGTCCCTGGGCGTCATGCAGATGTGACAGCCAAGGACTAACAGCGGCGGGATCACAACAGGATTTTCCGGTCCCCTCCGCAAGGGACCGTGCAACAGGTTTCGATGGAAGGCTTTCTTCTTCAGGCGTCGGTCTATCTGCTGACCATGGTCATCGCCGTGCCCATTGCGCTGCGGCTGGGCCTTGGCTCGGTGCTGGGCTATCTGCTGGCTGGGATCGTGATCGGCCCGGTCCTGGGCATCGCCGGGACTCAGGTGGACGAGCTTCAGCACTTCGCGGAATTCGGCGTGGTGATGATGCTGTTCCTTATCGGCCTTGATGTCGAACCGATCGCGCTGTGGAACATGCGCCACCGGCTACTGGGCCTGGGCGGCCTGCAAGTGCTGATGACCAGCGTCCTGATCTTGGGCAGCCTGTTGTTGATGAACATCGACTGGCGCGCGTCCATGGCGATCGGAGTGATCCTGTCACTGTCCTCGACCGCCATCGTGCTTCAGACCCTGTCCGAGAAAAGCCTGATGCAGACGGCAGGGGGGCGGAACGTCTTTGCTGTTCTGCTGATGCAGGACATCGCCGTCATTCCCATCCTGGCCTTCCTGCCCTTCCTGGCGCTGCCCGGCGCGCGGGCGTTGGCCCGGTCCGAAACCGGGGGCGAAAACGTGGCCCTGTCGCTGATCGACCGGCTGCCGCCCTGGGGGGTGACGCTGGTCACCATCGGCGCGGTGGTGGCGGTGATCACGGCGGGTCGCTATCTGGTGCGGCCGCTTTACCGTTTCGTCTCGGCATCCCGGCTGCGTGAGGTGCAGACGACGCTTGCGCTTCTGATCGTCGCGGGCATCGCCAGCATGATGCTGATGGTCGGCCTGTCCCCTGCACTGGGCACCTTCCTGGCGGGCATGGTGCTTGCCAACTCGGAATTCCGGCACGAACTTGAATCGGACATCGCGCCCTTCAAGGCGTTGCTGCTGGGGTTGTTCTTCGTCACGGTCGGCGCCGGGATCGACTTCAACCTGCTGTTCTCGGAACCCTTGCGGCTGATCCTGCTGACGCTTCTGCTGATGGCGACTAAGGGGGTGGTGCTGTATACCCTCGGGCGGATCTTCCGGCTGCGCGCCCGCAACCAGTGGCTGTTTACCCTTGCGCTTGCACAAGGGGGGGAGTTCGGCTTCGTCCTGATCTCGTTCGCGCTGACGCAGCGGATCCTGCCCTATTCGATCGCCCAGACCATGATGCTGGTCATTGCCCTGTCGATGCTGCTGACGCCGCTGTTCTTCATTCTGTACGACCAGATCGTGAAACGCCTGAAGGACGACACCGAGAAGCGGATCGAGGACCAGATCGACGAGCAACAGCCGGTGATCATCGCCGGTGTAGGCCGCTTCGGCCAGGTGGTGAACCGGCTGGTGACAATGTCCGGGTTCAAGACCACGGTGCTGGATTCCGACCATCGCACCATCGAGGTTCTGCGCAACTTCGGCTTCAAGGGCTACGTCGGCGATCCGACCCGGCCCGACCTGCTGCGCGCCGCGGGACTGGACAGCGCCAAGATCCTGGTGGTCTGCCTGGACGATTACCGTGGCGCCACGAAACTGGTCAGCTATGCCCGTCGGCTGAGGCCCGACCTGCACATCATCGCCCGCGCACGCGACCGGGAACATGTCTATGAGCTTTATCAGGCCGGCGCCAACGACATCGTGCGCGAGATGTTCGACAGCGCGCTGAGGGCCGGTCGCTATGTGCTGGAAAACAGCGGCCTGAGCGAATACGAGGCGGCCGCCCTGCACCGGACCTTCTACCAGATGGACCGTGCCGCCGTGCGCGATCTGGCCGAGGTCTGGAAGCCCGGCGTGCCCATCGATCAGAACGCCGATTACCTGAAGCTGACCCGGGAACTGAACAAGGGACTGGAAGCGGCACTGACAGCCCAATTCGCCCACAACCGCGCCGCGCCGGGAAAAGTCGGGATGACGGAAGAAACGGCGCCGGATCCGCTGTCCACGGGCGCTGGTCCGGTCGACTGAGCCGCCGCCGTCCGCCCCCCCGGAGACCGACAAAAAAGGCCGCAGGCCCAAGGGCGTGCGACCTGAATTCCATGGACTGTTTTTCCCGTCAGGCGGCGCGGGTGACCAGAACGTCATCGACCTTCTTCTGCGCGCCCGCCTCATCCGTGCCGGAAACGGCGGCCACTTCGCGGGTCAGCCGTTCCAGGGCTGCCTCATAAAGCTGACGTTCCGAATAGCTTTGTTCGCGCTGGTCGTCAGCGCGGTGCAGGTCGCGCACGACTTCGGCAATGGCCATCAGGTCGCCCGAGTTGATCTTCTGTTCATATTCCTGCGCGCGGCGCGACCACATCGCACGCTTGACACGGGCCTTGCCCTTCAGCGTTTCCAGCGCCTTCGTCACGACATCCGGCGAGGACAGCGACCGCATCCCGATTTCCGTGGCCTTGTGCGTGGGCACGCGGAGCGTCATCTTGTCCTTCTCGAACGAGATCACGAAAAGCTCAAGCTTCAGGCCCGCGATCTCCTGCTCCTCGATGGACATGATCTTGCCGACCCCGTGCGCGGGATACACCACAAAGTCGTTCGGCCGGAATTCGGATTTCTTCGTCTTGGTCATGCGTCGTTCCTTGCGTCCTGTCCTTCAAACCCGACTCCGGGCCGAAAAAGACCGCGTGCAGGACCGTGATGCCCTTGCACGTCGGCGGTCGGCGTTCAGAGAAATTCCTGCCTGGGGTGGACAAGCAAGGACCATGCGGGTTTCAGCAATTGTGCTGCCCTACATAGCAAAAATTCGCCGCCGTTGAAAGTGTAACGCGCGTGTAACTCGAGTAAACTCGTTGTTGACAGTCGTGATTTGTGCCATGCCGCAGGGCAGAATCGCGTTCGCCCGGCCGATGACAGCCGGCGACTCCTTGTCGACCGAATCGCCCGCGCGCCTGGGTCAGTCCCCGGTGCCGGGTGTTTCCGAGAAGTACTTGCCCAGCTTTCCGGTTTCGCCGTCCCGTTCAGCCGCTTCGGGAAGCGGATCGCGACGCTGGGTCAGCACGGGCCATTGTTCGGAATACTTCCGGTTGAACTCGACCCAGGATTCCATGTCCGGCTCGGTATCGGGGCGGATGGCGTCGGCCGGGCATTCCGGTTCGCAGACGCCACAGTCGATGCATTCGTCCGGGTGGATGACCAGCATGTTCTCGCCTTCGTAGAAGCAGTCCACCGGACAGACTTCGACGCAATCGGTGTATTTGCAGGCGATGCAGTTGTCGGTGACGACATAGGTCATGATGGTCGGGTCCGGGTGCGAATGGATCGGAAAGCGTGAACGCTAGGTAACGCCGTCGCGACGATCATTCAAGCGCCTGCGTCATCCAAGCAGCGCCAGCGCCTCGGCGTGGATCGAGGCATTCGCCGCCGCCAGAATCTGCCCGCCTTGATGGGCGGGGCGGCCCTGCCAGTCGGTGACGATTCCGCCCGCCGCCTCGATCACGGCGATGGGGGCCTGCACGTCATAGGTCTGGAGACCGGCCTCGATTACCAGGTCGACCTGGCCCGCGGCGACCAGGGCATAGGCGTAGCAATCCATGCCATAGCGCACCAGTCGCGCGCGTGAGGCGACGCGACGGAAGGCCGCCTCCTCCTCGGCGGTCCCGATTTCGGGGAAGGTGGTCATCACCAGCGCCTCGGCCAGCGGCCGTGGAGCGCGCGTGGCGAGGGAGGATCGGCCCATCGGCCCCCGCACCTCGGCCAGTCCCAGGCCGCCCAGGAACCGCTCGCCGATATAGGGCTGGTCGATGATGCCCAGGATCGGCCCCTGGGCATCCGCGACCGAAATCAGCACCCCCCAGGTCGGCCCGCCGACCAGATAGGCGCGCGTGCCGTCGATCGGATCCAGCACCCAGGTCAGCCCCGAGGTGCCGGGGGTGGCGCCATATTCCTCGCCCAGGATCGCGTCGTCCGGGCGCAGTTCGGCCAGGATGTCGCGCATCGCGCGTTCCGAGGCCCGGTCCGCCTCGGTCACCGGATCGAAGCGCGCGGTTTCCTTGGATTCGGCGTGAAGCCCGGTCCGGAAATGGCTGAGCGTCGGGCCGCGCGCCGCATCGGCCAGGCGATTGGCCACGTCGATCAGCGCGTCGCGCAGGGGTGCGGGCAGATCGGCGCGAAGCGGGGTCGAAGTCATCGGAAAACCTCCGGGGGCAGCAGGGTCCATCGCGGCCCGGTGGCGGCCACCCATCTGTCGGCCCACTAGCGCAAAGGGCGCGCAACGGTCAAGCCGCGCACGCCCCCTAGAATGGTTTCCGGCGCGAACCCGACGCCGTCACCGGTGAATTTCACTGTGGCCCTTCACCATCGCCGGGCCGGTTCAACTAAGCGGCGTCCGAGAGAACCTTGGCCAGTTCGAACAGGCGGCGGCGCTGCGCCTCGGGGATGGCATAGTAGGACCGCACCAGCAGCATGGCCTCCTTGTCGGCCATCAGGTCGGGCGTGTGTTCTTCCACGGGGCTGTGCTGCGCATCCATGCCTTCGAAGAAATACGAAATGGCCACGCTAAGCGCGTCCGAGATATCCCAGAGCCGCGAGGCCGAGATCCGGTTCATGCCGGTTTCATACTTCTGGATCTGCTGGAACTTGATCCCGACCTTGTCCGCCAGTTGCTGCTGGGTCATCCCCACCATCCACCGGCGCTGGCGGACCCGCTTCCCCACATAGACATCCACAGGATGTTTCATACTCTTCTCCATAACACACTCACTCAGCAAACGAACACGATGCACACAACACAATTCCGAAGCCATACAGGCTAATTTTGCATCGATCCATGAACGGCCGAAAAGATTCTTTCGGGACCAAACCAATCGTCAGGATCCGAACGTTGCCATGTGGTCAATCCACCCGAAATTGGACGATTATGGCCCTTTTGTGCAACGACGAAATCAACTCCTGCTGCCGAAGCGGTGAAATACCGGCTGAAATCTTGCGATCCGCAACGATCTTGTAGCATTTGTCGCGTTTTGCGCAACGATATTTCGGTTGGCATCGCTCGACTCCCCGGCTAGCACCGATGTGGAAGTCAGCCAGAGGGGTCCGATGCGCGCCTATCGACTTGAATCCCGTGAAACGCCGCCCGTGCTTCGGGACCTGCCGGTCCCTTCCCCCGCCAGGGGCGAGGCGCTGGTCCGCATTGCCGCCTGCGGCCTGAACTTCGCGGACCTTCTGATGATCGAGGGGAAGTACCAGGACATCCCGCCCCTGCCCTTCACGCTTGGCCTGGAACTTGCCGGCACGATCGAGGCGCTGGGACCGCAGACCGAAGCCAGGGGTCTGATGCCCGGGACGCGGGTCGCGGTCTACGCGGGCCAGGGCGGCCTGGCGGAATGGGGCACCTTCCCCGTGGACCGTTGCGTGCCGATCCCGGCCGCGATGACCTTTGCCGAGGCTGCGGCCTTCCAGATCGCCTATGGAACCAGCCACGTCGCGCTGGACCACCGCGCGCGCCTGCAACCCGGCGAGCGGCTGCTGGTTCTGGGCGCGGCGGGTGGGGTCGGGCTGACCGCAGTCGAGATCGGGCACCGCATGGGCGCCACGGTGATTGCCGTCGCACGCGGCCCCGAGAAACTGGCCGTGGCCCGTGCCGCCGGGGCCGACCACCTGATCGACAGCGACAGCCTGGCGCCGGGCGGCCTGCGGGATGCCGTGAAGGCGCTGGGCGGGGCGGACGTGGTCTATGACCCGGTCGGCGGCGAACAGTTCACCGAGGCCCTGCGCGCCACCAATCCCGACGGCCGGATCCTGGCCATGGGATTTGCCAGCGGCACCGTGCCCCCGATCCCGGCCAATCATCTGCTGGTGAAGAATATCTCTGTCATCGGCGTGTACTGGGGCGGCTATCTGAAGTTCCGCCCCGAAGTCCTGACCCGCAGCATGGCCACGCTGTTCGACTGGTATGCCGATGGCGGGCTGAAGCCCCATGTCAGCGCCATCCTGCCGCTTGACCGCGTGGCGGAGGGGTTGGAGCTGTTGCGGACGCGCAAGGCCACCGGCAAGGTCGTGATCTCGCCTGCCGAGTGACGGGTTCGCCTGTCGGCGGGCGCGCCGGTCCGGGGCGGCGGCCGTCCGTCGGCGATGCCCTCAATCGGCATAGGCGCAGCGCAGTTCCGACAGGATCGCGGCGGACACCTCATCCTTGCGCACGCCGCCGTCGTAAAGGCAGATCTTCAACTGCCCCAGACGGGGCAGCAGGTTTTCGCCCTCGATCACCTCGACCCCGTCGGGAATGGCACCGCGCATCCGGGCGCTGATGGCCAGGTCCGCCGCCACCATCGCCTCGACCACCTGCTCGTTGCGCCCCTCGACCCCCATTTCCCAGTCGATCCCAGCCTCCTCCAGTGCCGCCTGGGCGCGGGGACGGAAGATGCAGTTCTCCTGAAACCCCAGCCGGAGCGGGCGGCGTTGCCAGGCGGTGCCGCCGGGTGCGCCGACCCAGACCAGGTCACGGGTGGCCAGAACCTCGGCCTCGGGCATCGGACGTTCTTCCGTCGTCAGGATGATGTCGTGATCACCCCGCGCGAACCCATCGCGCAAGAGCAGCGTGAAAGAGGACGACAGGCTGATCCGCACACGGGGAAATTCCTGCGCCAGCCGCTTCAGCACTCGCGGCATCTGCGGGTAGACGATGTCATGGGGAACGCCCAGCCGCACCTCGCCCTCATAGGTCTGCGACGTCAGCCGTGACAGCGCCTCATCGTTCAGGGACAGCATCCGCCGCGCATAGGACAGAAGCTGTTCGCCTTCGGGCGTCAGCGTCAGCCTGCGGGCCGCGCGAACGAAGAAGGCCTGATCCAGCGACTCTTCCATCCGCTTGATCTGCATCGACACCGCCGATTGCGTCAGGTTCAGCAACCCCGCGGCCCGCGTAACGCCCCCCGCATCCGCCACAGCCACGAAAGAGCGGAGCGCCGTCAGGTCCAGATTTCGCGCCATATCAATTCCCGTGATGTTCTACACGCCAAACATTCATTTCCAAAATGTATCCCGGAGGCGCATGTTCATCAACAGAATTCATTCACAGCTGCGGAAGCATCACTCTGCGGCATTTATCGGAGGTTCGTCATGCGCAACGCTGTCCAGTTCCTGTCCGCTCAGCACCTGACCCGCCCGGCCCCCCTGCCCCTGCGCCTTCTGCAGCAGATCCGGCTTTGGCGCCGCCATCGGGCGCAAATGCGGGCACTGCGCCTGCTGGACGACCGGCTTCTGTCGGACGTCGGGCTGAACCGCGACCAGTTGGGAAAGTCCTCGCACCCAGCCCGCTGGGACGCGCCGCCGCACTGGACCTGGAACGGATGACCGGACGTTTCAGCCCCGCGGAAGACCCGGCGGCAATCATGTCCGATTTTGTCGGCTTTTCGCGGGGCAACCGCTTGAAACCACGCGACACCCTGCCAATATCCGAGATGCGTGTGTCCGGGCGGGAACCGGACCATCAAGAAACGTATTGGAGGCTTTCATGGCTGACTTTGAAACGCTCGGTGCCGGCCGCGTAGGCGCCCGGACGCTTCAGATCGACGAGGGGCTGCGCGCCCATATGAACAAGGTCTACGGGCTTATGTCCGTGGCCATGATCATCACCGGGCTGGTGGCCTGGGCGGTGGGTTCGAACGAGGCGCTGCTGTCGGTGTTCCGCGACCCGGTGACGATGCGGCCGAACGTCCTGGGCTGGATTGCCATGTTTGCCCCGCTGGGCGTCGTGTTCCTGTTCGGCGCGACCCTGCACCGCATGACCGCCGCGACGGCACAGCTGGTGTTTTATGTCTACGCCGCGCTGATGGGCCTGTCGCTCAGCTACATCTTCGCCGTCTACACCGGCCAGTCGATCACGCAGGCCTTCCTCGTCTCGGCCATCGCCTTCGCGGGCCTGTCGCTTTACGGCTACACCACCAAGCGTGACCTGTCGGCGATGGGAACCTTCCTGATGATGGGGTTGATCGGCCTGATCGTCGCGTCGCTGGTCAACATGTTCCTGCAGTCGGGCGGCGTTGCCTTTGCGATTTCGGTCATTGGCGTGCTGATCTTCGCGGGGCTGACCGCGTTCGATACGCAGAACATCAAGAATACCTATCTTGCCCATGCGCAGGCGGGCGACGCAGACTGGCTGGCGAAGTCGGCGATCATGGGGGCGCTGAACCTCTACCTCGACTTCCTGAACCTGTTCATGTTCCTGCTGCAGTTCTTCGGCAGCCAGCGCGAATGATCCGCCTACAGCCGTGAGAATGCCGAAGGGCCGGGGTTTCCCCGGCCCTTTTCCTTGGCGCGCTTGGGGTGCCGTCAGCCCACGGCGGTGCCGAACAGCGCCCCGATCGCCGCGGTCACTGCCATCGCCACCGCCCCCCAGAAGGTGACGCGCAGCACCGCCCGCCAGACCGGAGAACCGCCGGCCTGAGCTCCGACCGCACCCAGAACTGCCAGGAACACCAGTGACAGGACCGTCACCCACAGCGTGATGAGCTGTTCCGGCACAATCCACGCCGTCGCCAACGGCAGGGCGGCCCCGGCCGCGAAGGTCAGCGCCGAAGTGACCGCCGCCAGCAACGGCTGCGCCGCGGTGTGTTCGGCAATCCCCAGTTCGTCATGAACATGGGCGGCGAGCGCGTCCTTTTCCGTCAGCGTCACGGCGACCTGCAAGGCCAGTTCACGCGGCAGACCGCGTTCGACATAGATCTGCGTCAGCGTGTCCAGTTCCCCCTGCGGGTCGTCGATCAGTTCCTGTCGTTCACGCTCGATGTCGGCATTCTCGGTATCGGCCTGGGACGAGACCGAGACATATTCCCCCGCCGCCATCGACAGCGCACCCGCCGCCAGACCGGCCATTCCCGCCAGCAGCACCTCGCTCCGCCCCGACGCGGCGGCAACGCCCACGATCAGCGAGGCGGTCGAAACGATGCCGTCATTGGCCCCCAGGACGGCTGCCCGCAGCCAGCCGACACGCGAGACGAAATGCTTGTCCAGTGCCAGGTCGCGCGCGCCACGAGTCATGTCTTCCGTCACGTTCTTTCCCCCGAAAGCAGATTGCTGCCCGCAGATCGCGCGCTGCGGAGCGGCATTGCAAGGGCCAAAGGGTGCCTTTGCGGGCATCTGCGACAAAAGTCGCAGGCCCGGAGACGACAGAGAACGGGCCCCTGCAACACTCCGGCGGCGGGATGGACATGAATGGATCCACGGCCCGCGCGCGGAAACGACAAAAGCCGCGCCTAGGGCGCGGCTTCTCATCAAGGGCCGAAGGCGCAGATCTTACTTGATCTTGCCTTCCTTGTATTCGACATGCTCCCGCTTCACGGGGTCGTATTTCTTCACGACCATCTTTTCGGTCATGGTGCGGGCATTCTTCTTGGTCACATAGAAGTGCCCGGTGCCCGCCGTCGAGTTCAGACGGATCTTGATCGTCGTCGGCTTCGCCATTGTCGTTCTCCATAGTCCGGAGCGTCGACTCCGGTGAAATCCTTGAAGCCTGCCTTTTAAGGTTCGGGCAGCGCGTGTCAACGGCAAAACGTCGCGCCAGCTTGGGAAAACGGTAGAAAAGCGGCAGGGCTGCCGCCACGGGCTGCGGATACGGCGGCCGTGACCGCCGCATGTTGTGTCGGCCAGGATCAGGCCGACGGTGCGCCGGGAACGGCCGCGTCGAGCGCGCTGCGGGTGGCGGGATCCAGGTTCAAGGCGGCGGCCAGGCGATCAAGCCAGGCGATTTCGGGCTCGGTCTGGCCGGCGATGATCATGCGGGCGGTGGAATAAACCTGCGCCCTCGTGGCGTCGGTCACGCCCGCGACCAGCCCGGCCATATCGGCCGGGGCGTCGATCTGCGCGGCGACAAAGGCCCGTTCCTCGGCTGAAGCGTCGTCCAGATGCGCCATGATCCGGGCGCGTTCCTCGGGATCGATCTGGCCGTCTGCCTTGGCAGCCTCGATCATGGCGCGAATCATCAGTTTGGCATGTTCTTCGGCCATGGCGCCCATCGGAGTTCCCGCCGTCGCCGAAGAGATCATCTCGCCCATCCGGGCCGAGCCTTCGGTCCAGGCCGATTGCATCGTGCTCATCAACCCGCCCAAGGTCGCCTCGGCGGCGGCGGAGGCTTCGGCGGCCTTCGGACCCCAGTTGGCGAACATGTCCTGCACGGCTTTCGCACCGCCCGGAACGCCCAGTTTCTCGGCCATCTGGCCCGCCTGCTGGCCGATGCCGCCCTCTTCGCCCGCCTTGCGCAGCTGGTCCTGCATGCCGCTCATCCCGCCCATCTTGCGGAAGGCGTCGTAGCCGCGTGCCACCGCAATCCCCGCGGCCAGCGTTGCCAAAGTCTTGACGAAACTCATGGTGACCCCCTGGTGATCGAAAATGCCTTCTTCAGCATTAGCACAGAAGAGCATGACGGCTAAGCGACGATCGCGGGGGCAGAATGTGAATTGCGCGGAGAGCCTGTAAGCCGGATTTTGTCCAGGGACTTGCGCCCCCTGGATGACCATTCCTCTGGCCCCGCCGTTACCGGCGGGATCTAGCTGCCAACCCGGGCCTCTCGGGTTGAAGCGTCCCTGCGGCGGTCTCCGGATCGCTCCGGACACGGCCCCGCGCGAGGCCCCTATTCGGCGTTGCTCCCGGTGGGGCTTGCCATGCCGGTCCGGTTGCCCGTCCCGCGGTGGGCTCTTACCCCACCGTTTCACCTTTTCCGACCCCGGAGGGCGGTAGTCTGTTCTCTGTGGCGCTTTCCCTGGGGTTGCCCCCGCCGGGCGTTACCCGGCACCGTTGCTTCGGGGAGTCCGGACTTTCCTCGACGCCGCGGGACTTTCGTCCCCGGCGCCGCGGTCATCCAGCTCTCCGCGCAAGGGGCAGATACGGGGAAAGGGGCCGCGCTTCAAGCCCCCGGCGCACCGCGGGGACGGCCGGGGGCCTGAAGCCTCCGGCGGGGATATTTGGGCCAAGATGAAAGGTCAGCCGAGGCCGGGAATGGTGAGGCCGAAGACCGCGGCGAGGAGGACGAAGTTCAGCGACAGCACGATGGCCGCGCCGAGTATGGCCAGCCAGCGGACAAGCGGGGTGTTCACGTAATCCCCCATGATCGCACGGCGGCTGGTGAAGAGAACGAGCGTGATCATCGGCGCCGGCAGCGCGATCGAGAGGACCACCTGGCTGAGAACCAGGGCACGGGTCGGGTTCACGCCCATGGCGACCACGATGAAGGCCGGGACCATGACCACCGCCCGGCGCAGCCAGAGGGGGATGCGGAAATGGACGAAGCCCTGCATGATCACCTGGCCCGCCATCGTGCCCACGACCGAGCTTGAGACGCCGGAGGCGATGAGCGAGATCAGGAAGGCGGCCGCCGCCGCGCCGCCCAGGATCGGGGTCAACAGATGGTAGGCAGTCTCGATCTCGGCCACTTCGGTCTGGCCGCCGTGGAAGGCACTGGCCGCCATGATGACCATGGCCATGTTGATCATGCCCGCAACGGCCAGGGCCAGAACAACCTCGATGTTCGAAAACCTGAGGAGCCTGCGGCGTTCCTGGTCGTTGCGGGGAAAGATCCGGCCCTGGGTGAGGCTCGAATGGAGGTAGATCGCATGGGGCATGACGGTGGCGCCGATGATGCCGACGGCGATGGTCAGCGCGGCGCTGTCGGGCATCGAGGGGATCAGAAGGCCGTCGGCGGCCGCGGCCCAGTCGACCGGCGCGATGAACAGCTCGGCCAGGTAGCACAGGCCAATGACGCCGACGAGGGCACCGATCACCAGTTCCATCGGGCGGAAGCCGCGACCTTCGAGCAGCAGGATCGCATAGGTGACGATGGCGGTAATGCCCATGCCGACCATCAGCGGAAAACCGAAGAGCAGCGAGAGGCCGATGGCTGCGCCGAGAAATTCCGCCAGATCCGTGGCCATGGCGGCGATTTCGGAAACGCCCCATAGGAGCCAGACCAGCGGGCGCGGCAACTGGTCGCGGCACATCTCCGCGAGGTTGCGGCCGGTGACGATGCCGAGCTTGGCCGAGAGCGCCTGGAAGAGCATGGCGATGAGGTTGGCCAGCAGCACCACCCAGAGGAGCGCGAAGCCGTAGCCCGCACCGGCCTGGATGTTCGTGGCGTAGTTGCCCGGGTCCATGTAGGCGATCGATGCGATGACCGCCGGTCCGGCGAAGAGAAGGAAGGACCGCGCCCCTCCGCCGCCATTCGAGAGGACTTCATGCACGCCGGCACGGGTCCGACCCGAAAGACCGTGGTCATCGGCGGGACGTCTGGCGGGACCTGGGGCGAGCTGGTCAGTCATGGGTCATCCTGTAGCTGGTCCATTCAATGTAGACACGGCTACATTTCTGTCAACAGGCGTGAACTCATCGCCGGGGGAACAGATCCGCCTTGCGGTTTACTTCCCCGCCGACGCGGCCTATGCTCCGCCTTCACCAAGGAGACGGTCCCGTTGAGCGACATCCCCATCGACGCCCCCGAACTTGAAGACACCGCCGCCGAGCGCTTCAGCCAGGCGCGCACGGCCCAGTCGCTGGCGCTTCTGGAAGATTACACCGAAATGATCGATGATCTGATCCGCGAGCTTGGCGAGGCGCGGATCACCGACATCGCGCGGCAGATGGGCGTCACGCACCCGACCGCGACGAAGGCGGTGGCCCGGCTGAAGCGCGAGGGTCTGGCCAGTGCCCGGCCCTATCGCGGCGTGTTCCTGACCGAAGCCGGGATTGCGATGGCCGAGCGGGTTCGCCTGCGCCACCGGGTCGTGGTGGACCTTCTGTGTGCCGTGGGCGTGCCGCCCGAGGCGGCCGAAATCGACGCCGAGGGGATCGAGCATCACGTCTCGGACGTGACGCTGCAGGCGTTCGAGGCCTGGCTTTCGCAAAAGGCGGGGTAAAGGGTCAAGGGTCTTGCGGGGGGACCTGGAAAGCGCAGGTGCCTCCGGCGGGGATATTTGAGCCAGGGTGAAAGGCGCAGCGGGGTCCGGATCAGTCGACCGTGAACGGAACTGAATCGACGACGAGCCCCGCGGCGATCCGGCAGTCATCGGCATCTTCGGGACCGGTGGCCCAGGGCCGGAAGCGCAGCCGGAATGCAGCAAGACGGATGTCCGGCGCCGCGGGGGGAAAGCCGATCCGGTCGAGCAGCGTCTCGAGGTTTCTGTCAACGGTTTTGGTGGCATGCCGGTCGGCGGGCCAGACGGCAAGGCCCTGCCGCGCCAGTCGGCGCCAGTCGAACCGCGGACCGGGATCGCGCTTGCGGTCGGGCGCCATGTCCGAATGGCCGATGACACCGGCGGGCGGGATCGACCATCGCGCCATGATGTCAGCCAGCAGTCCCTCCAGCGCGGCCATCTGCGGTTCGGTGAAGGGGCGGTCGCCGGGGTTGTCGATCTCGATCCCGATGGAGCGGGAGTTGACGTCGCCCCTGCCCTGCCATTCGCCCGCCCCGGCGTGCCAGGCGCGCATCTCCTCGGGGACGAGGGCCAGGGTGGTGCCGTCGGCCCGGATCAGCCAGTGCGCCGAAACTTCGGTCAAGGGATCGCAAAGCCGGGCGCGGGCTTCGTCGCAATCCGCCATGCCGGTGTAGTGGAGGACGATCAGTTCGGGCCGCGCGCCATCCCGGCGCGGCCCGAAATTCGGCGAGGGGAAAGGCGCCTCAGCCACGGACCTTCTGGAAGGGCGTCGGATCCCAGGAACAGGCAAAACCGTCGCCGTCGTAATCCAGCCCCTTCGGGTCACGCTTCGGACCGCCCGCTTTCAGGAACGCCGCCTGGGCCTCTTCCGAGGTGGCGTAGCGGGCGCAGTTGCGCGCCTGTTTCTCGGGATTGCCGGACCGGTCATAAATCGCCTCGCCCAGCCGGTTCGGGGCCGAGATCGCATATTGCACGATTTCGGTCACGCCGCTGCCTTCGGTGCGTTGCGGCAGCGCGGTCGGCTGGACGACCTGGTAGTTCGCCTTGTTCCGCTCGATCCGCTGCTTGTCGGATTCGATGGATTCGCGGGCGGCGACGGCCGAGAAATCGTTCTCGTCGGAGATCCCGGTGTGGTTGGGAACCGTCGTGTCGGAGGCCGGCGGCAGGGTGCCGATCGCGGGGCCGGTGCCCGGGGCATAGGTCGCCGCCGGGGCCGGTGCGGGGGCCGGATAGGTGGCGGCAGGTGCGGCGGATCCGGGCAGGCTGGCCGCGCCGGTGACACCCGCCTGGGCCAGTTCGGCGGCGGTCGGGGCGCCGGTGGGCGTTCCCGTCTCGATCGGGTTGGCGATGCCGGTGGTGGCCATCGGTGCGCCCGCCTGCGGATAGGGCGAGGTGTAGTTCGCGACACCCGCAGGCGCGGATTGCTGGGCGACGCGCTGTTCGGCGGCGATGCGGCGCTGATATTCCGGGTAGCTTTCCAGGCCGTTCGAGCCTTCCTGCATCAGCTCGGGCTCGGACGGGACGCATCCGGCCAGAAGGATCAGCGTCAGGGCGGAAGCACCCAGGAAGAAGGCTCTGCGCATCGTGTCAACTCGCTTCGGGTCAATCGGGCAGGAAATCAGGTAAGGGCCGCAGCCTTTACCACCATTTCTGCGGCTTGGAAACAAAACCGGCCGCACGCTGCAGCACATAGGCGTGATTGAGAAGCGCCCCCTCCTCCCAAGGTCGGCCGATCAGCTGAAGGCCCATCGGCAGCCCCTTGGCATCCAGTCCGACCGGCACCGCGATGCCGGGCAGGCCCGCCAGGTTCACGGTCACGGTGAAGACGTCGTTCAGGTACATCTCGACCGGGTCGGCGCTGGCCATTTCGCCGATCCCGAAGGCCGAGGACGGCGTAGCCGGCGTCAGGATCGCATCGACCCCCTCGGCAAAGACCGTCTCGAAGTCGCGCTTGATCAGCGCGCGGACCTTGCGGGCGCGGTTGTAGTAGGCGTCGTAGAAGCCCGCCGACAGCACGTAGGTGCCGATCATGATCCGGCGCTGGACCTCCTTGCCGAAGCCTTCAGCGCGGGTCTTTTCGTACATCTGGGTGATGCCGTCGCCCTGCGCCAGCGAAGCCCGGTGGCCGTAGCGCACGCCGTCATAGCGGGCGAGGTTCGACGAGGCTTCGGCCGGCGCCACCACGTAATAGGCGGGCAGCGCATATTTCGTATGCGGCAGGCTGATGTCGCGGATCTGGGCACCGGCGTCCTTCAGCATCTCGGTGCCGCGGGTCCAGAGCGCCTCGATCTCGGCGGGCATGCCCTCCATCCGGTATTCGCGCGGAATGCCGATGACCTTGCCGCGGATGTCGCCGGTCAGGGCGGCTTCGAAATCCGGGACGGGCAGGTCGGCGCTGGTCGAATCCTTCGGGTCATGGCCCGACATGGCGCCCAGCATGATCGCCGCGTCGCGCACCGTCTTGGTCATCGGCCCGGCCTGATCCAGCGATGAGGCAAAGGCGATGACGCCCCAGCGGCTGACGCGGCCATAGGTCGGCTTGATCCCGACGATCCCGGTAAAGGCGGCGGGCTGGCGGATCGAGCCGCCAGTATCGGTGCCGGTCGCGCCCAGGCAGAGATCGGCCGCCACGGCCGCGGCCGATCCGCCCGAGGACCCGCCCGGGGTCAGCGCCGCGCTGTCGCCCTGCCGCCGCCAGGGGCTGATGACGGGGCCGTAGCAGGCGGTTTCGTTGGACGACCCCATGGCGAACTCGTCCATGCTGAGCTTGCCCAGCATGACCGCGCCCGCCTCGAAAAGCTGCGTCGTCACGGTGGATTCGTATTCGGGCCGGAACCCTTCCAGGATGCGGCTGGCCGCCTGGCTGGGGACGCCCTTAGTGCAGAACAGGTCCTTGATCCCCAGGGGAATCCCGCACATCGCGGGCGCGTCGCCCTGGGCGATCCGCTGGTCGGCAGCGGCGGCCTGTGCGCGGGCGATCTCGGGCGTGTGATGGACGAAGGCATTCAGCGCCCCTGCCCCCTCGATGGCCGTGAGGCAGGCCTCGGTCAGGGCTTTCGCGGTCGTCTCGCCCTTGCGCAGCGCATCGCGCGCCTCGGAGATGGACAGGCGGTTCAGGTCGGTCATTGCGGTCACTCCACCACCTTCGGCACGGCAAAGAAGCCCTCGCGGGCATCGGGGGCATTGGCCAGGATCTGCGCCTGGATATTGCCGTCCGTCACCACGTCCGCCCGCCGTTTCAGCCGCATGGGCGTGACGCTGGTCATCGGCTCGACGCCCGTCACGTCGACTTCGTTCAGCTGCTCCATGAAGGTCAGGATCCCGGACAGTTCCCCGGCCAGCGCGGGCAGATCTTCCTCGCGCACGGCGATGCGCGCCAGATGCGCGACGCGCCGCGCGGTATCAATGTCGATGGACATGGCCGACCTCTTGTTGGTGCAACGGCAAGGGGGATAGCCGCCCCGCGCCCGTCTTTATCGTCAGGGGCCGGGTATAAAAGCCAAGGCCGGATGCTGCAAGCGCTCCCGGCGGGCATGACAGGTTCAGCGGAACCGCAGCACCGCTTCGCGGACGGCCAGGATGACGGCGACAAGCAGCGCGGTGGAGACGAGGCCCAGGCCAATGTGAAGGGGCAGCCCTTCCGTCACCCGCTGAAGGGTCGTCGGAATGATGATGGCGATGAAGGCGATTCCCGCGGCCAGCGGCAGGGCCGTGCCGGTGACGGAGCGGTTGCGGATCATGGTCAGGACCAGCCCCACCGCCAGCACGATGCGAAACGGATCGGTCAGTTGTGCCAGCAGGATCTGGGCCATGGTTTCCCCCCAAGGTGTTCGCCTCAAGGCTATCCGAGGCGCGGGCGGCCGCACAAGACCGTCGGGCGCGGTGCCGCGGTTGCGGGGAAGCGGACAAGACGGCAGAGTGGAGGCGGATCCACCGTCATACCGGAGCAACGCCCATGAAGATCACCTGGCTTGGCCACGCCGGCTTCCGCCTCGACATCGAAAGCGCGTCGATCCTGATCGACCCCTGGCTTTCCGGCAACCCGATGTTCCCCGATGATCGCCGTGCCGAGGCGCTGAAGGGTGCGACGCATGTGCTGGTCACGCACGGCCACAGCGACCACACCGGAGACGCGGTGGCGATCGCGAAGGAACTGAATATCCCGGTCGTCGGCATCTACGACCTGATCCACTGGTGGACTTCGCAGAATGAGGGGCTTCAGGGCACCGGCTTCAACAAGGGCGGCACGGTGGATCTGGGCGGGGCCAGGGTGACGATGGTCAATGCCTGCCATTCATCCTCGCTTCAGGGCGTCGAGGGGCCCGTTTATGCCGGTGGAGAGGCCGGCTACATGATCGCGGGGGAAGGACACGTGATCTATGTCTCGGGGGATACCGACATCATGGCCGACATGGACTGGATGGGCGACCTGCACAAACCCGACATCGGCATCCTGAATTGTGGCGGGCACTTCACCATGGACATGTCCCGCGCGGCCTATGCGGCGAAACGGTATTTCGACTTCAGGACTGTGATCCCCAGCCATTACCGCACCTTCGGCCTTCTGGCACAGGACGCGAAGGCGCTGGCCGCCGCTCTGCCGGGCGTTCAGGTGATCGAGCCGCAGGTGCTGACCGCGATCGAGATCTGAACCGACCGAGGCTCTGTCTGCTTCCGTGCAGGCCTCCGGCGGGGATATTTTCGAAAAGAAGAAGGAACGGTCGCCTCTAACCTGATCCGCCGCGCCGGTCCGCGAAAAAGCGCTTCAACAGCCGCTCTGCGGCTTCGGCGCCGATGCCGTCATAGACCTCGGGCGCGTGGTGGCATTGCGGGTGGGCGTAGATGCGCGCCCCGTGGGCCACGCCGCCCGATTTGGGGTCGGAGGCGCCGTAGTAGAGACGCCTGATCCGGGCAAAGCCCATGGCGGCGGCGCACATCGGGCAGGGTTCCAGCGTGACATAGACGTCATGGCCCGGCAGGCGTTCGGAGCCCGCGGCGGCGCAGGCGGTGCGAAGGGCCAGGATCTCGGCATGGGCGGTCGGGTCGGACAGTTCGCGCGTGCGGTTCCCGGCGCGGGCGACCACCCGGCCCCGCGGGTCCACCACCACGGCACCTACGGGCACCTCGCCGCGCAGGGCTGCGGCGCGGGCCTCGGCCAGGGCGGCCTCCATGTGGGAACGGAAGGTCATGGTTTGGTGATGCCTGCCAATTCACCGCCGCGCAAGCCTTCCCAAACCCCGGAAAACCGGCTAAGCCCTGCGCTTTCCCCACGACCCGCGCCGCGTTAGGATATGCCATGACCGACTCCCCTTCCTCCAGCGCAGCCGAGCGTATCGCCAAGGTGATGGCGCGCGCAGGCATCGCCTCGCGCCGGGACGCGGAAAAGATGATTGTCGCGGGACGGGTGGCGGTGAATGGAAAGATCATCGCCAGCCCGGCGCTGGATGTCCTGCCTTCGGATCGGGTGACAGTGGATGGCAAGCCCATCGACGCGCCGCAGCCCGCGAAGCTGTGGCTGTATTACAAGCCGCTGGGCCTTGTGACCTCGGCCCGCGACGAGAAGGGCCGCCAGACGGTGTTCGACACGCTGCCCGAAGGGATGCCACGGGTGATGAGCGTCGGGCGGCTTGACCTGAATTCCGAAGGGCTGCTGCTGCTGACCAATGACGGCGACCTGAAGCGGCGCCTGGAACTGCCGTCGACGGGGTGGCTGCGCAAGTATCGGGTGCGGGTGAACGGACGCCCCAACGACGCGACCTTCGATCCGCTGCGGCGCGGTGTCGAGATCGAGGGCGAGACGTTCCTGCCGATGGAGGTCACGCTCGACAAGCAGCAGGGCGCGAACGCCTGGCTGACCGTGGGCCTGCGCGAAGGGAAGAACCGCGAAATCCGCCGCGCGATGACCGAGGTCGGGCTGATCGTGAACCGGCTGATCCGGGTGAGCTATGGCCCCTTCCGGCTGAACACCATGAAACCGGGCGACGTGGTAGAAGTGAAGGCCAAGGTGCTGCGCGACCAGTTGGGCGAAGGCTTTGGCGGTTCGAGCGCCGCCGAGGACCAGCCGCGCCGGTCGGGGGGCAACGCACCGCGCCATCGGTCCGAGGGCGAACGGCGCGAGTACAAACCGCGCGCGCCCCGCGACGATGCGCCCCGGAAGCCGCGCTTCGATGCGGAGAAGCCCCTTCGCCCGCCCCCGCGGCGAGGATGGCGAGCGTCCGCGCAAGCCCGCGAACAGGCCGAGGGCGAACGGCGCGAGTACAAACCGCGCGCGCCCCGCGACGATGCGCCCGGAAGCCGCGCTTCGATGCGGAGAAGCCCTTCGCCCGCCCCGCGGTGAGGATGGCGAGCGTCCGCGCAAGCCCCGCGAACAGGCCGAGGCGAACGGCCGCGAGTACAAACCGCGCGCGCCCCGCGACGATGCGCCCCGGAAGCCGCGCTTCGAGGCGGAGAAGCCCTTCGCCCGCCCCCGCGGTGAGGATGGCGAGCGTCCGCGCAAGCCCCGCGAACCGGCCGAGGGCGAACGGCGCGACTACAAACCGCGCGCGCCCCGCGACGGCGATGCGCCCCGGAAGCCGCGTTTCGATGCGGAGAAGCACCGCGATGCGAAGGACAGCGAAAACTCCGGTGGCAAGGGCCGCGGGAAGCCTGCGGGCGCCAACCGCTTTTCCGGGAAACCGGCCGGGGGACCAAGGTCTGCGGATGGATCCAAGACGGCCCGACCCGGCGGTGCGGGACGCAAGCCCGCGGCGGGCGGGCCGCGCAAGGGGCCATCAGGACCGCGCCGGGGCAGCTGAGCGCACTTGCCCCACGTGTGGAACCTGCGGGCCGAGACGTGAAATTTCGCGGGGTTGGGAAACTTTTCCCCTCGCTGCGGCTTTGCGTCATGCCTATGTGATGCGCGGATGCGATTGAGCCGTGCCGCAACGCCGGGGGGCCAAGGCCTCTGGCAGGCGGGGAACGAATTGGGGGCGCTAGCACGATGAAGGACCGGTCCATCCAGCGGCTGTCTCTCTGGCTTCTGGTGCTGTTGTCGTTTTATGTCGCCTTTGCGGGCCAGGTCTGAGGGCGGGATGATGGCCGAACGCTTCTCCGGTCCCTACAGTCCAGACCCGCAATCGGCCCGCGGCACGGTGCCGCCCGTTTCGCCGCCGCCCAGGACGCGCCCCAGTCGCGCGGGCCGCGCGGGATGGCTCGGCCTGGCGGCCGCCCCCTTCCTGCTGAGCGCCTTTTTCCAGACCCCGGCCCTTCTGGCCACGCATCTGGCCGCCGCGGGGTGCCTGATCCTTGCGGCCCGGGTGACACGCGAAGGCATCCGCGCCGCGGAAGCCTATGAGGCGCGCGCCGTCGCCCGCCGCCCGGCATTGCCCCGCAAGATCCTCGGGGCCGGGTTGACGGGACTGGGGCTGGCGCTCGGGGCCTTCGATCCGTCGGCCCTGCCCGCCAATCCGTTCCTGTTCGCGGCGATGGGGTTCTTCCTTCACCTTGCGGCTTTCGGGCCGGACCCGCTGCGCGACAAGGGCGCCGAAGGGATCGACACCTTCCAGCGCGATCGGGCCGCCCGGATCGTGACCGAGGCCGAGGGGTATCTGCGCGGCATGTCCGACGCCATCGCCCGCGCGAACGATCCGCGCCTGACCCGCCGGGTCGAAGCCTTCCAGACCTCGGCCCGCGACATGGCCGCCCGGATCGAAGCCGACCCGCGCGACCTGACGGCGGCGCGAAAGTATCTGGGCGTCTATCTGATGGGCGCCCGCGACGCGACGGCCCGCTTCGCCGATCTCTGGAGCCACAACCGCGACGCCTCGGCCCGGGCCGCCTGGGAACAGCTTCTGGCCGACCTTGAAGCCGGGTTCGCCCGCCAGTCGCAGGCGCTTCTGTCGGACAGCCGTGCCGACATGGACCTGGAAATTGATGTGCTGCGCGATCGTCTGCGTCGCGACGGCGTGACCGTGAAGGAAACCTGACATGTCCGAGACCATCCGCACCGAAGCCGCCGCCGCCCTTGCCGCCGTCGAGGAGGTCACCGCCGTGGTGCTTCCCGAACCCGCCAGCGCCGTGGTGCCCCTGTCGGACGCACCGCCTCCGCAGGCCGCCGAGATCCGGCGGCGGATGGCGGAACTGGACCTGGGGGATACCGGCTCGATCGTGGGGTTCGGTTCGGCGGCCCAGGCGGAACTGCAGGAGATCAGCCAGGCGATGCTGGCCGACGTGAAGAACAAGGACGTGGGCCCCGCCGGTCAGGCGCTGCGCGAGATCGTCAGCACGCTCCGCGGTTTTTCGGGCGAGGAGCTGGAGCTGAATCGCGGACAAAGCTGGTGGGACCGGCTTCTGGGCCGGGCCGCCCCGGTGGCCGAATTCGTGGCGCGGTTCGAGGAAGTCCAGACCCAGATCGACAAGGTGACGGGGGAACTGTTGCAGCACGAGCACCGGCTTCTGAAGGACATCAAGTCCCTGGACATCCTTTATGCCCGCACCCTGACCTTCTACGACGAACTGGGGCTTTACATCGCGGCGGGTGCCGAGAAACTGCGCGAGATCGACACGGTCGACATCCCTGCGCGCGAAGCCGCCATCGCGGCCGTCCCCGAGGAGGACAAGGTGAAGAAGGCGCAGGAACTGCGCGACCTGCGCGCCGCCCGCGACGATCTGGACCGCCGCGTCCATGACCTGCGGCTGACGCGCCAGGTGACGATGCAGTCGCTGCCCTCGATTCGCATGGTGCAGGAAAACGACAAGAGTCTCGTGACCAAGATCAACTCGACACTGATGAACACCGTGCCGCTGTGGGAAACGCAGCTGGCGCAGGCCGTGACCATCCAGCGATCCTCGGACGCCGCGGAGGCGGTGCGAGAGGCGAACGACCTGACCAACGACCTTCTGAAGGCCAATGCGAAGAACCTGCGCGATGCCAATGCCACCGTCCGTACCGAGATGGAACGCGGGGTCTTTGACATCGAGGCGGTCAAGGCGGCCAACGCCGACCTCATCGCCACGATCGAGGAGAGCCTGCGCATCGCGGACGAGGGCAAGGCCAAACGCGCAGCGGCCGAGGCGGACCTTCGGAAACTGGAAGCGGACCTGCGGGGCACGCTGGCTTCGGCCCATGCGCGCGCCCAGGCGACCCCGGAATCGAGGGGCGGTGCGAATGCCTCGAACTGACACAGCGCGGGCCGTACGGCGGTGCGGTCGGCGGGCCGGTCCCTGGGGGGTCTTGCCGCTGCTTGCGGTGATGGTGGCCTGCACGGCCCCCGTCGCGACCAGCCCGCGCCCGAAGGCCGCGCCCGCGGCCGCACCCGCGCCAAGCCGCATCCCCGATCCGTCGGCCCGGTCGCTTCAGGAAAGCGCGCGGCTTTTGCGGATGCAGGACCACCTGATCACCCAGGGCTTGCTGCGCACCGATGGCGGCGGGACGGATACCCCCTTTACCGACCGGCAACTGGCCGAGAACTTCGCCACCATCGCCTTCTTTGACGAATATGTCGCCTCGGGCGGGGATCTGGTGGCCCGGCAGGTCGCCGCGCCGCTGCACCGGTGGGACCGGCCGGTGCGGATCCGCATCGTCTTTGGCGATTCGATCCCGCAAGGCCAGAGGGACCGCGACCGCGCCACGATCAGCGAATATGTCGACCGGCTGGCCCGGATCACCGGTCATCCGATCCGCGTCGCCGACAGCGGCAACTTCACCGTCATGATTCTGAATGTGGACGAACGCGAAACGGCCGAGACGCGCCTGCGGGCCGCCGTGCCGCAGATCGCGCCCGACGCCATCCGCGCCGTAACCCGGATGCCGCAGGAAACCGACTGCCAGATGTTCGCCTTTACGCGCGGACAGGGTGCCGCCTACACCGATGCCATCGCGGTGATCCGGGGCGAACAGCCGGAACTGACCCGGCTGGCCTGCCTTCACGAGGAGATCGCCCAAGGTCTGGGTCTGCCCAACGACAGCCCTGCCGCCCGGCCCTCGATCTTCAATGACGACGAAGAATTCGCGACGTTGACCCGGCAGGACGAATTGATGCTGAAGATGCTGTATGATCCGCGCCTGCGCCCCGGCATGACCCTTTCGGAAGCGCGCCCGATCATCGACACCCTGGCGGCCGAGCTTCTGGGCCCGCAAACCTGACACTGACGGAGGACCAGATGGGCATTCTCGACTTTCTGACCGGCGAATTCATCGACGTCATCCACTGGGTCGACGACACGCGCGACACGATGGTCTGGCGGTTCGAACGCGAAGGCCATGCGATCAAGTATGGCGCGAAGCTGACGGTGCGCGAAGGTCAAGCGGCGGTCTTCGTCCATGAAGGCCAGATCGCTGATGTCTTCGGTCCGGGCCTTTACATGCTGGAAACCAACAACATGCCGATCCTGACCACGCTTCAGCATTGGGACCACGGCTTCCGCTCGCCCTTCAAGTCCGAGATCTATTTCGTCAACACCACGCGCTTCAACGACCAGAAATGGGGCACCAAGAACCCGATCATCACCCGCGACCCGGAATTCGGCCCCGTCCGCCTGCGCGCCTACGGCACCTACACGATGCGCGTGACCGATCCGGGGCTGTTCATCCGGGAAATCGTCGGCACGGACGGCGAATTCACCGCCGATGAAATCAGCTTCCAGATCCGCAACATCATCGTGCAGGAATTTTCCCGCATGATCGCCAGCAGCCGGATCCCGGTTCTGGACATGGCCGCCAACACCGCCGACTTCGGCAAGCTGGTGGCAACCGCCATCGCGCCCGCGGTCGCGGCCTATGGCCTGTCGATCCCGGAATTCTACGTCGAAAACATCTCGCTTCCCGAAGAGGTCGAGAAGGTCCTGGACAAGCGCACCTCGATGGGGATCGCCGGGGATCTGAACCGCTACACCCAGTTCAACGCCGCCGAGGCGCTGGGGAATCCCGCAACCGGCGCGGGCGCAGGCTTTGGCGCGGCCGTGGGTGCAGGGATGGGTGCGGGCATGGGAATGGCGGTCGGCGGCCAGATCGCAGGGGCGCAGGCCGGACCCTGGGGCAGCGTTTCGCAACCGCCCGCGCCGCCCGCGCCGGAAAAGGCCTGGCACATCGCCGAAGACGGCGCGACGAAGGGCCCCTTCGGACGCGCGCATCTGGGGCGGCTTGCTGCGGAAGGCGGCTTCAGCCGCGACACCCTCGTCTGGACCGCCGGACAGGACGGTTGGAAGGCCGCGGGCGAGATCCCGGAACTGGCGCAGTTGTTCACCGTGATGCCCCCGCCCCCGCCGCCCCCGGCGCCCAAGGTCTGAGCGGGGCCGCCCGCCCATGAAGTCCGACACCGAGCCGCCGCTTTCCGGCGTTCCGCGGGTGCCTCGTCCCGCCGAAGAGGCCGAGCACCGATTTCCCTGTCCGCAATGCGGCGCCGACATGCGGTTTTCCCCTTCGGACAGCCAGCTTGTCTGCGACCATTGCGGCCATACCGAGCCGCTGGACACCGGTCGTGGGCACCACCAGCCCATCCCGGAACTGGATTTTCGCCGCGCGCTGGAACAGCGCCTGCCCGAGGCCGAGTTGCAGACGGCCCGCTTCTCGCGCTGTCCGAACTGCGGGGCCGAGGTGGAATTCGACCCGGCGGTGCATTCGACCGAATGCCCCTTCTGTGCGACGCCCGTCGTCACCGATACGGGCGAGGTGCGCCACATCAAGCCCGCGGGCCTTGCACCCTTCGTGATCACCGAACGCCAGGCGCGCGAGGCGATGACGAACTGGCTGGGCTCGCTCTGGTTCGCGCCTTCGGGGCTGGTGGATTACGCCCGCAAGGGGCGCGCGATGACCGGGATCTACGTCCCCTTCTGGACCTATGACGCGAACACCGCCTCAAGCTACACGGGGCAGCGCGGCACGGTCTATTACGTCACCGAACAGGTGCAGGTCCGTGATGCGAACGGCCACATCCGCAGTGAACTCCGCCAGGTGCCGCGCATCCGCTGGACTCCGGTTTCGGGGCGGGTGGCGCGGTTCTTCGACGATGTGCTGGTGCTGGCGTCGCGCTCCCTTCCCAAGGGCCATACCGACGCCCTCCAGCCCTGGGACCTTAGCCGGCTGGACCCCTACCGCCCCGAGTACCTGGCCGGTTTCCGGGCCGAGGGCTACACGGTCGGCCTGGAAGACGGGATGACCGAGGCCCGCGCCTACATGGACGCGATGATCGAACGCGACGTGCGTTTCGACATCGGCGGCGACCAGCAGCAGATTCATCACATCGACACAAGGATCGGCGATGTGACCTTCAAGCACATCCTCCTGCCGGTCTGGACCGCGGCCTACAGGTTCCGCGGCCGCAGCTACCGTTTCGTCGTCAACGGCCAGACCGGGAAGGTGCAGGGCGAACGCCCCTGGTCGGCGGTAAAGATCGCCGTGGCGGTCATCCTGGCTGCCCTTGTCATCGCCGCGGCGGTGTGGTTTGGCCAGCAACAGCAGCCGGACGGCACGGTCGTCCTGCCCTGGGACACCTGGACAGGAAACTGAGTGTGCGCGGCCGACCATCGCCGTCAGGGCGAAGCGTGGGAACGGACATGATCCTGAGTTGCGGCGAGGCATTGATCGACATGCTGCCCCGTCCGTCTGCGGCGGAAGAAGACAGCTTTGCCCCTTATCCCGGTGGCGCGGTGATGAACACCGCCATCGCGCTGGGGCGGCTGGGTGTGCCGTCCGCGTTCTTTTCGGGAATCTCGACCGACCTTTTCGGCGAAATGCTGATGGCGGCCCTCGCTGCCTCGCACGTCGATACGTCGCTGACGGTCCGGTCGGCGCGGCCGACGACGCTTGCTTTCGTGCGGCTGGTCGAGGGCGAGGCCAGCTACACCTTCTATGATGAAAACACCGCCGGGCGGATGATCCGGCCCGAAGATCTGCCAAAGCTGCCGGACCGGGTCCGCGCCCTGTTCTTCGGCGGCATCAGCCTGATGACCGATCCCTGCGGCGCCACCCATGAAGCCCTGATGGCCAGCGCCGCGTCCACGGGGCGGGTGCTGATGCTGGACCCGAACATCCGTCCGTCCTTCATCGGGGATGAAGCGGCCTATCGCGCCCGGCTCGGCCGGATGATCGGCATGGCCCATGTCGTCAAGCTGTCGGACGAGGATCTGCGCTGGCTTTCGGGGAACGGGCCGGTTGCCGATCGGGCGCGCAGCCTTCTGGACCGGGGCCCAAGGGTGGTTCTTGTTACCGAAGGCGCAAGCGGCGCGCATGGTTTCACCCGCGATCACACCATCTTTGTCCCGGCACCACAGGTCACGGTGGCCGATACCGTCGGGGCGGGCGACACCTTCAATGCCGGAGTGCTTGCCGCTCTGCACGACGCCGGGCGGCTGACGCCCGATGGCATCGATACGCTGTCCGGGCAGACGCTGGTCCGGGCGCTTGAACTTGGCGTGCAGGCGGCCGCGATCACGGTGTCGCGTCCCGGCGCCAATCCCCCCTGGGCTGTGGAGATTTCCTGATGCGGGTCCTTCTTCAACGCGTGCGCGAAGCGCGGGTTACCATCGACGGTCGTGTCACCGGTGAAATCGGGCCAGGTCTGATGATCCTGGTCTGTGCGATGCAGGGCGATACCGAGGCCGCCGCCGACCGACTGGCGACACGGATTGCCAAGCTCAGGATCTTTCGCGATCCCGAAGGCAAGATGAACCTGTCCATCCGCGACACGGGCGGTGCGGCGCTGGTGGTCAGCCAGTTCACGCTGGCCGCCGACACCTCGCGCGGGAACCGGCCGGGGTTTTCCACCGCCGCCCCCCCGGACGAAGGCCGCCGCCTTTACGACTACTTCTCGGAACGGCTTCGGGCCGAGGGCATCCCCGTGGCAAACGGCGAATTCGGGGCCGACATGGATGTATCGCTGATCAACCAGGGACCGGTAACGATCTGGATGGAGGCCTGACCGCCCCCCTCTGTCCCGGCGGGACAGCCGTCACTGTGGTCTTCAGCACCCGGCTGCGACGTCCAGAACCCAACGCGGCCCGCCCGAAGTGCCCGGTGCAGGTCCGGCAACGCCCAGGCCCACATGGGTGAAGTTCCCGGTCAGGATGATGTCCCGATGGCCGGGCGAGTTCATCCACAGGTCCATCGTCCGCGACCCCGAGGAAAAGCCCATCGCGATGTTTTCACCCGACAGGCGGGTCCGGCAACCGGCGCGCTTCATCCGCGCCTTGGCGCCGCCGTTTCCGTCGTGGGTAAAGGTTCCGGCCCTCGCCATGGTGCAGGCGTGCCCCTGGGCCGACTGCGTCAACGACTGGTCCAGCCGCAACGGCGTCAGACCATGACGGGCGCGGACGGTGTTCACCTGGTTCAGGACCACCCGGATCTCGCCATCCAGGCCCGCAGGAACGGCGCATCCGGCCGCGAAGGCGGCGGGAACCGACATGAACATTCCAATGCCTGCCGCAACAAGGCCGCAGACCAGTTGACGCATCGCCATGGACGATTCTCCGCCGCTCTGACCCGGTTTTTCCGTCGTCAGAGTGTCCTTCTCATTCCGGCGAAATTAGGGCCAGAATCGGACGCCGTTCAAGTTGATTGGTGACGGAAACGCACTAATCGGCGCGATCATGCCCAAGCTTGTGCTCGCGCCAGATGATCAGCCCGCCGGCCAGCATGATCAGCACGGTGCCCAGGATCACGGCGGCGGTCGGCACTTCGTCGAACACAAGATATCCGACGGCAACCGCGATGATCATCGAGGCATAGTCGAAAGGTGCAACAACCGAGGCATCCGCGTGGCGGTAGGCCGAGGTCAGGAACACCTGCCCCAGGCCGCCCAGCAATCCGGTGACAACCAGAAGTGCAAAAGCCCCCATGTCGGGAATTGACCAGCCGAATGGCAACGTCAGCAGCGACAATCCCGCCGCATTCACGGAAAACCAGAAGACGATCGCGGTGGTCTTTTCCGCGATCACCAGGCGTCGCACTGTCACTTGGGCCAAGGCCGCGAAAACCGCCCCCGTCAGCATCACGATGGCACCCAGCGTTGCCACCGGCGCAACGGCGGTCGCGGTTCCGGGCAGTTGTTGCCGGAAGGCCGTCAGGTGCGGTGACATCACGATCACCACGCCGACCATGCCCAGGGTCACGGCGAAGATGCGGAAGGCGCGGACATCCTCACCCAGAAAGATTGCCGCGAAGACCACCGTCAGCATCGGGGCCGCATAGTTGATCGCGGTTGCCTCGGGCAGCGGCAGCATCGCCAGCCCCGCGAAGGTGAACCCCATCGCCGCCGTTCCAAGGGCTGCACGCCAGAAATGCCCCAGGGGATTCCGGGTCCGCAATCCCCTCCCAAGGCCTTCGCCATTCCGGCTTTGCAGGACCAGCCAGACCAGGATCACCGGCACCGCGAAGGCCGAGCGGAAGAACACCACCTCGCCCGGCGGGATCAGCGGGCCCACGGCCTTGATCAGGCTCGACATGGCAACGAAGACCATCACCGAGGCCAGCTTCAGCATGATGCCGCGAAGCGGCCCCTGCGGCAATGTCATCCGCCCTTCCCCCCGCGACCGGACTGGCCGCAAAGGATGCCCCGGCCTGCGCTGGTCACAAGGCCCATCTCAGGCAACCGTCACGAATTCGGGCGGGCGGTCGGCAAACAACCGCGCCGCGGACAGCCGCCCCGACTTCCAGGCGCCGGTGTCCAGGTTGATGCGCCAGCCCGACGCGCGGATCACCTTGCCCGGAACGTGGCCGTGGACGACGATCCGGTCTCCCAGATCGATCGGCGGCAGAAGGTCGTCGATCTCGCCATGCCGTTGCCAGACAAGCTCGGCCTTGCCCTGCGCCGACAGCGGCATTTCGGCGGCGGCGCCGGCATGGGTCAGCAGATAGCGCCCGAAACGGCGGCCCAGGGGCATCCGGCGCAGCAGGTCATGTTCTTCCCAGGTCAGGCAAGCCTGCCAGCGGTTCCGAAGTGCAGTCAGGGTTTCGCCTGCCGTTCGGCGGATTCCCCAGTCGGCCAAGGCCTCGGTTCCGCCGTGGTCCAGCCATCGCTCGGCCGACTCGGGGTGGTCAAGGAAGCGCAGGGCCATGTCCTCGTGGTTGCCGAGGATGGTCAGGCGTTGCAGTCGGGCATCCGGCGTCAGAACCCGTTCCAGCATCCGGCGGCTGCCCGGTCCCCGGTCGATCAGGTCGCCCAGCAGGACGATGGTGGCTTCGGGTGTCTGGCTGCGGATGATCCGCTCAAGCCGGTCATAAAGGTCCATCCGCCCATGCACATCGCCAACAGCCCACAGCGCCGCAGGCATGTCATGGTCGATCCACAGCGGCTGGTCCGGCCCGGGATGCAACTTTTTCAACAACTTGCGGAAGGTCATTCAGGCAATGTCTCAACCCGCTTCGGCATCGCTGCCAGAGTGCCACGCCCGATGGGCAAGGACCAGACGCTATGCCGCCGCAGGCGCAAGGCGCTTCCCCAGCCGTGGCAGGCGCGCACGCTTCAGAAGCGCCCGCAGCGGCTGCCCCTCGCCCGACAGATGCTCGGCCCGGCGCCGGACGTTTTCGCAGACTGCTTCGACGGCCGCCGGCGCGCGCTGATGCAGGTCCAGAAGGAAAGCGTCGGGGTCCTGACGCGCGATCCCTTCCTCGGCCAGCAACCCGCGCGGGAAATCGGCGGCATTGAAGGTGACAATGACATCTGCCTGCCCGGCAATCGCGGCGGCCAGAACATGAATGTCGTTCGGGTCCGGCAACCAGAGGCGGCGCGCGAGCCCCTCGGGAACGACGACAGCCCCCTGCGGCCAATCCGCCCGAAGTCGCTCCACCTCGCCCCGCGCCAGGGTTTCGGCAACCGGTCCAAGCTTTGCCGTCGCCCGCGCCCATTCTTCCAGGATCCGACCTGACCAGAGGGGCCTGTAAAGCCCCGCCGCGGCGACACCGATCAGGATCTCGCGCAGCACGGTCGGATAGAGGACGCAGGCGTCCAGAAGCGCCTTCATCCGTCCAGCCGGAAGAACAGCGCCTTCAGATACCCCGTCTCGGCCAGTTGCGGCAGCATCGGATGATCCGGCCCCGCCGTGCCGGTGTAGAGAAGCTGTGCCCGCCGCCCGCCCCGCCCGATGCCACGCGCCGAGGCATTGCGGAAGCTGGTCAGGTCGGCGGCGTGGGAACAGGAGCACAGCCCCAGGTACCCCCCCGGCGCGACCAGCGGTGCGGCCAGCCGCGCGACCCGCTCATAGGCGCGAAGGCCGGCGTCCAGCGCGGGCTTGGCCGGGGCAAAGGCCGGCGGATCGCAGACCACCAGATCGAACCGTGCACCCTCGGCCGCCAGCGACTCCATCACCGCGAAGGCATCCCCCTGCCGGGTGTCGAAGCGGTCGGAGACCCCCATCGCGCGCGCCCCCGCCGCCGCCAGCGCCAGCGCCGGGCCGGATGCGTCCACCGCCAGCGCGCTTTCGGCTCCGCCCGCCAGCGCGGCCAGCGCAAAGCCGCCGACGTGGGAAAAGACATCCAGCATTCGCGCGCCTTTCGCCAGCGCCTGCCCGAAGGCCTGGTTCGGACGCTGGTCATAGAACAGGCCGGTTTTCTGGCCGCCCAGCAGATCGGCCATATAGGTGGCGCCATTCATCGGCACGGGGATCGGCGCGTCGATCCGGCCCGACAGCAGGACGGTTTCCTCGGGCAGGCCCTCAAGTCCCCGCGCCCGACCACTGCCATTCTTCAGGATGGCCGTCACCCCGGTCACATCCGCCAGCGCGGCGGCCAGGTCATCGATCATCGCCTCGGCCCAGGCGGCGTTCGGCTGGATGACCGCAGCATCGCCAAAACGGTCGATGATGACCCCCGGCAGGCCGTCCGCTTCGGCATGGACCAGCCGGTAGAAGGGCTGCGGGTAAAGCCGCGCCCGCAACTCCTGCGCGCGCGCGATCAGCCCGGCGATCCAGGAGCGGTCGATCACGGCGTCGGGGTTGCGGTCCAGAACCCGCCCGATGATCTTCGATGCCGGATTGACCGTCACCAGCGCCAGGGGGCGGCGTTCGCTGTCCTCAAGCCGCGCCAGCGTGCCGGGCTTCAGGCCTTGCGTCCTCCGGTCCGTGACCAGTTCATCGGCATAGACCCAGGGGAAGCCGTGGCGGATGGCGCGCGCCTCGGCCTTCGGGCGCAGGCGCACGACGGGCAACGCGGGCGCGTGCGGGGTCTGGTCGGGGCTGTCGATGTCGGTCATCTGGGATCCGTGGCAAGGTTTCTTCCGCCATAGTCCGAACCGCCCCGTCCGAAAAGCCCAAACACTGCACACCCCCGGCAGGACGACGGGCGCCCCTTGCATCGTTAGCGCTAACGTTGTAGCGCATCAGAGCCGGGAATGGTTCACTGGGTGAACTTTCCCATTTCCCTGACCTCTGCCAGAGGGACCGACCATGCCGCTTCACCCCGTGATCGCCGATGTCACCGAACGGATCCGCGCCCGATCGCGCGATACCCGTGGCCCCTACCTGGCGCGGATGGCTGCGGCGGCACAGGAGGCACCGGCCCGCGTTCACCTGGCCTGCGGCAACCAGGCCCATGCCTATGCCGCCATGGAGGTGGACAAGGCTGACCTTGCGGAAGGACGCATCCCCAACATCGGGATCGTGACGGCCTACAACGATGTGCTGTCGGCCCACCAACCCTACGAAGACTACCCTCGCCTGCTGCGCGAAGCGGCCCGCGCCGCCGGAGCCACGGCGCAGGTCGCCGGTGGCGTGCCCGCGATGTGCGACGGGGTGACGCAAGGACAGCCGGGGATGGAGCTGTCGCTTTTCTCGCGCGATGTCATCGCGCTGTCCGCCGGGGTGGCCCTGTCGCACGGCACCTTCGATGCCGCTCTTTTTCTGGGCGTCTGCGACAAGATCGTGCCGGGCCTTGTCATGGCAGCGGCGACCTTCGGACATGTTCCGGCGGTGTTCGTGCCCGCGGGCCCGATGACCTCGGGCCTGCCCAACGACGAAAAGGCGAAGGTCCGCCAGAAATTCGCCACCGGCGAAGTGGGGCGCGAGGTGCTGATGGCCGCCGAGATGGCCAGTTACCATGGGCCCGGAACCTGCACCTTCTACGGTACGGCGAACACCAACCAGATGCTGATGGAGTTCATGGGCCTTCACCTTCCGGGCGCAAGCTTCGTCAACCCCGGAACCGATCTGCGCGCCGCCCTGACCCGCGCCGCGGTCGCGCGCGCCGCGGCAATCACGGCCCAGGGGAACGATTACTGCCCCGTGGCCCAGGTCCTGGACGAACGCGCCTTCGTCAACGGGCTGGTCGGCCTGATGGCCACGGGCGGATCCACGAACCTGGTCCTGCACCTGCCCGCGATGGCGCGTGCCGCCGGCATCATCCTCGACCTCGCGGATTTCGACGCGATCTCAAGCGTGGTGCCACTGATGGCCAAGGTCTATCCGAACGGGCTGGCAGACGTGAACCACTTCCACGCCGCGGGTGGCCTGGCCTACATGATCGGCGAATTGCTGGCGTCAGGCCTTCTTCACGACGATACCCGCACCGTCGCGGGCGGGGGCCTCGCGCGCTACACCGAGGAGCCGAAGCTTCAAGACGGCCAGCTGGTCTGGACATCCGGGCCCTCCATGACGCTCAATGACCGGATCCTGCGCCCGGCGTCGGCGCCCTTCCAACCGACGGGTGGCCTGCGGCAATTGCAGGGCAGCCTTGGACGGGGCGTGATGAAGGTGTCGGCCGTCATCCCCCATCACCGGATCGTCGAAGCTCCGGCGCGGGTCTTCGACGACCAGGGGGGCGTGAAGGCGGCCTTCGCGCGCGGGGAATTCAAGACCGACACCGTGATCGTGGTCCGCTTCCAGGGCCCGCGCGCGAACGGGATGCCGGAACTCCATTCCCTGACCCCGACGCTGTCGGTGCTGCAGGACCGGGGCCTGAAAGTGGCGCTGGTCACCGACGGGCGGATGTCGGGTGCCAGCGGGAAGGTTCCTGCAGCCATCCACGTGTGCCCGGAAGCGGCGGACGGCGGACCTCTGGCGCGGCTTCGCGACGGTGACCGGGTCAGGGTCGACGCCGAGGCGGGTCGGCTTGACGTGCTGGAGCCGGACTTCGATGCCCGCGCGCCGGTCTTGCCGGACCTGTCGCGCAACCGTCACGGTCACGGGCGAGAACTGTTCGAAGCTTTCCGCCGTTCGGTCGGTCCGGCCGTCACCGGGGCGGCGGTTGTTGTCTGAAGAACTTTTCGCCTCCGGCGGGGATATTTTAACCAAGATGAAAGAAAGGATCTGCAAGGCTCAGGCAGGCAGGCGAAGACGCGCCTGTCACCGGATGATGCCCCGGTCCGCGGCCCCTCTGCCGCAGCGACCGGGGCCATTGCCCCGAACGTGCGCCTGCCCTTTCATCTTGGTCAAAATATCCCCGCCGGAGGCACCCGACATTTCAGAAGGAGCATCCCATGACCCCCTCCGAACAATCCCGCGCCGCCGAGCAGATCTGCCGCCTGGCCCCGGTCGTGCCCGTCCTCGTGATCGACGACCGGTCCCACGGTGTGCCACTGGCGCGGGCCTTGGTGGCGGGCGGGCTTCCCGCGCTGGAAGTGACCCTGCGCACGGCGGTGGCGCTGGACGTGATCCGGGCGATGGCCGAGGTCGAGGGAAGCGTGGTGGGCGCCGGAACCTTGCTCACGCCGGCCGACGTGCGGGCGGCCAAGGCGGCGGGTGCCACGTTCGGAGTGTCGCCGGGCACGACCGAGCGGTTGCTCGCCGCCTGCGAGGATGAGGGGTTGCCGCTTCTTCCCGGTGCTGCGACCGCGACCGAGGTGATGGCACTGCTGGAGCGGGGCTACAGCGTCCAGAAGTTCTTTCCGGCCGAGACCTCGGGCGGGGCGGCCGCGGTCAAGGCCTTGGGAGGGCCGCTTCCGCAGGTGCGCTTTTGTCCGACCGGCGGCATCAGCCTGGCCAATGCCCCCGATTACCTGGCCCTGCCGAACGTGCTGTGCGTGGGCGGAAGCTGGGTCGCACCGCGGGGTCGGATGGAGGCGGGAGACTGGCAAGGCATCACGGCGCTGGCGGCGGGTGCCAGCGCCTTGGGACGCTGACGGCAGTCAGCCGGGCTGCGCCATCCGCGAGGCTCGGCCGCGGCGGCCGGGCGTGGCGGCAGGTGCAAGCAGGCCTTCGGTCAGGACCCGCGTCATCGGGTGGTCTTGCGCTTCGCCGTAATGGGCCAGCGCCGCCCGCATCGCCTCGCGCGGATCCGTGGTCGACTTGAGGCTGAGGGCCCAGTCCAGAAAGATCGAGCGGCATTCCGGGGCGGTAATCCCCTCGATCCGGTAGCTTTCCCGGATCAGCCCTTTCGGGTCGGCCTCGCTCAGGTCCATTACGCGTCTCCCCATGATGGCTCCGATCCTGTCATGACTCCGCCCGTGCTGCCCAAGACACGAGCGACGGTTTCCGCCGTTGTGGCGACATGCCGGTCCAGAGATGCGGCCAGCGCCTCCAGATCGGTTTCTCCGGTTTCTCGCAGCAGGAATGCGCGGCCGCCTTCGCCGATGGCCTGCATGTCGAGCGGCCGGTCGCTGAGGAGACGGCCCCCCGCCTGCAGGCGCCAGAAGAAACGGTAGGCAGCCTGAAGGCGGGCCTCGTCCTCGCGCGAAAGGAGGCCCGCGCGGACTCCGGCGCGCAATTGCGCCTCGACCCTTCGCGCCGGGTCGGCGGCCAGAAGCGCGGCGCATTGGGCCAGAAGCTCAATGTCCTGCAACCGGCCGGGGCCGATCTTGGCTTCCCATTTGCCATCGGGCGCCTTGGCGGCGAAGATCCGCATCCGCATCGCGGCCGTATCGGCGCGCACCGTGGCACCGCCGGCCTTGGCGGACAGCACGTCGCGCCGCGTGGCTTCGACATCCCCGCCCAGGTCGGCAGGCCCCACGATCACCCGTGCCCGCGTCAGCGCCAGATGTTCCCAGGTCCAGGCCTCGGTCATCTGGTAATCCCGCCAGGCATTCAGCGAGGTCGCCACCGGTCCCTGGCGGCCCGATGGACGAAGCCGCATGTCCACTTCATAAAGCCGCCCCTCGGCCATGGGCGCGGAGAGGGCCGTCACCAGCGCCTGGGTCAGCCGGGCATAATAGGTGCGGGCGTTCAGGGGCCGGGGTCCGTCCGAGATGTCGTTGCCATCGGCATCGTAGATGACCAGCAGGTCAAGATCGGAGGCGGCGTTCAACCGTTCGGCCCCCAGCGATCCCATGCCCAGCACCACCGCGCCGCGCCCGGGCGCCGCGCCGTGCTTGCGCGCGAAGTCCGCCTGCGTGAGCGGCCAGATCGCCGCAACGACCGCACCGGCCAGATCGGCATATTCCCGCGCCGCTTGCGCCGCGTCCGACAGACCGCGCAGGTGGTGGACCCCGACCCGGAAGTGCCATTCCTTTGCCCAGCGGCGGGCGGCGTCCAGCGCGCGTTCATAGTCGCCGGCCAGCGCAAGGTGTTCGGAAAGTATCCGGGTCAAGGCGGCACCGCCGGGCCAGGCCGCGAAGAAGCTGCCGCCGATGACCGCGTCCAGAACGCCTGCGTTGCGGGACAGGTAGGCGGCCAGGCCCGGCGCGGTCGAGCAGATGTCGACGATCAGGTCGATCAACTGCGGATTGGCCTCGAACAGCGAAAACAGCTGCACACCCGCAGGCAGGCGTTGCAGAAAGCCATCGAACTGCCGCAACGCTTCGCCGGGATGGGCGGCGCGGGCCAGCCGGGACAGGATCTCGGGCTCGAGCCGACGGAAGATCGTCATCGCCCGATCGGAGCGAAGCGAGGGGTAGCTGCGCCAGCCGTCCACGATGGCGGCTGTTTCGGCATCCATTTCGGGGCGCGGGCCGGCCTTGTCGGGGGCGAAGAAACCTTCGGTGATCTCGTGGACGCGGGCCAGCCGCTCCAGCAGCGCGCGGCGCATGTCCCCGGTATCGCCCAGGCCCATCATTCGCGCGATCCGGTCCACGCCCGCCGCCGTCACCGGCATGTCATGGGTTTGCGCATCGTTCACCATCTGGATGCGGTGCTCGACCAGCCGGTGGGCGCGGTAGTGGCCGATCAGTTCCTCGGCGTCGGCGTCCGGCACCCAGCCCTTGACCGACAGCGCGCGCAGGCCCGGAACGGTGCCGCGCAGCCGCAGGTCGGGATCGCGCCCCCCCGCGATCAACTGGCGCGTCTGGGTGAAGAACTCGATCTCGCGGATGCCGCCGCGGCCCAGCTTCATGTTGTGGCCCTCGACCGCCAGCGGCCCGGCCAGACCCTTGTGGTCGCGGATGCGCAGCCGCATGTCGTGGGCGTCCTGGATCGCGGCGAAGTCCAGGTGCTTGCGCCAGACGAAGGGCGTGAGGGTCTTCAGGAACCGCTCGCCCGCCGCCAGGTCGCCGCCGCAGGGCCGGGCCTTGATGTAGGCGGCGCGTTCCCAGGTGCGGCCCTGTGCCTCGTAATACTGCTCGGCCGCCGACATCGAGATGCAGACCGGCGTCACGCTGGCATCGGGGCGCAGGCGCAGGTCGGTGCGGAAGACATAGCCGGCGTCCGTCCGGTCTGACAGCAGCGCCGCCATCTTGCGCGCCACGCGGATGAATCCCGCCCGCGCCTCCTGCACGTCCGAGGGATCGAACCGTTCGTCATCGAACAGGCAGATCAGGTCGATGTCCGAAGAGTAGTTCAGCTCTCCGGCGCCCATCTTGCCCATCGCCAGGCTGACCATGCCCGCAGCCGTGGCCGCATCCCCGGCCGTGGCGCCGGGGATCTTGCCGCGGCGGATCTCGTCCCCGACCAGCGCCACCATCGCCTGATGCACGGCCGTATCTGCCAGCGCGGTCAGCGTGCCCGTCACCAGTTCCAGCGGCCAGACGCCGCCCAGGTCCGCAAGCCCCGACAGAAGGGCCAGCCGCGCCTTGGCCAGCCGCAGCCGTGGCCCCAGTTGCTCGACCGTCAGGCCCGACAGATCCGCCAGTTCGGCGTCGCGCGCCACGGCGGGATCGCCCGTGAGCGCCTCGGCGATCCAGTCGCGCTGGGTCCGCAGCAGTTCGAAAAGGTAGGGGCTGCACCCGGCAGCGCCCGCGACCAGGTCACCGAGTTCGGGGGGCAGGTCGGGAAACAGCGCCCGCGCCTCGGCGGCGGGGCCACCCTCGTAGGGGATGGGGCAGCGGTTCAGGCGGGCGGCGAAGGTCTGGGTCATGGGCATGGATTAGCGGGTTTCACGGCCGGGTCAAAGGCACTGGGCCACCCCGTCCGCGGAAAACTGGGGCGCGGGCTGCAGAAAAAAGGACGATCAGCCCCGCGCGGCCACGCGGGCCATCGCGCCGGCCAGTTCTTCGACCGCAGTTGCCGCCATGGAACGGAAGACCCAGATCTCGACCCCATCGGCCAGGCGGCGAAAAAGTGCGTTCATGTGGTTCAGGCCGCTTCGGGCGACCGCCCCTTCGGGAAAGCCCGAGGGACGCAGGTCGAGGGCGACCAGCCGCGACAGCACCTGATCCCAGCCCGGACCCGTCAGCCGCATCACCGCCCAGGCATCGCTCTGGTCGGTCAGGGCGGCAATGCCTGCCAGCGGTTCGGGATCGGCGTCCAGAAGGAAGGCCTGTCCACGACCGCTCCAAAGGATGGCGGCCGCCTTGCCTTCGCGGCTTTGCCCCGGCTCCGGCAGGCCCAGCCCCATCCGGCCCAGTGCCGTCTGCACCGCCCCAGCCCGCCCGCGGAACGGCATGACCGAGGTGATGCGCGCCGGGGTTGCCGCCGCCAGCTGAAGCGGGCCTTGCAGGACGGGCAACAGACCGTGGAAGACGTCGGTGGCGATCAGACTAACCACGGGCGCGCCCCCCTTCCGGATCGAAGAACACCGGATCGACCACCTCGCAGGCGGTTTCGATGCCGCGCATCCGGTCCACCATGCGAACCACCTCTCCCATCCGCGCGCGG
The DNA here is from genome assembly GCA_002356635.1 of Rhodobacteraceae bacterium QY30. Taxonomy (GTDB): domain Bacteria; phylum Pseudomonadota; class Alphaproteobacteria; order Rhodobacterales; family Rhodobacteraceae; genus QY30. The sequence goes on along the minus strand of CP023454.1, from coordinate 1,536,769 downwards.
CCGTTCCGGAGGAAGGCCAGACCGATGTGGCTTTGCAGCAGCGGCGAATGGCAGGCCGAGGTGACATAACCCTGGTCGTTCTCGACCGTCGCCGGCGCGCCTTGCGGGAACAGATGCGCCCCCGCCGTCACCGCCTGTTCACCGCGGAGCGGGCGCAAGCCGACAAGCTGGTCGCGGTGGGGCCCCGACAGGCCGGGCCGCTGGCTGGCGCCCTTGCCGATGAAATCCTTGCCCTTCGCCATCATGCGTTCCAGCCCCAGATCGAAGGCCGTCACCCGGCCGTGGATTTCGGCATGGGTCAGGAAGCCCTTCTCGATGCGCAGGATATTCAACGCCTCAAGGCCATAGGCGCCGCCGCCCAGCGATTCCGCCCGCGCCACGAGGTCGCGGTAGAGCGCCGCGCCGTGGCGTGCCGGCACGGCCACCTCAAACCCCAGTTCCCCCGAGAACGAGATGCGGAACAGGCGCGCGCGGACGCCCATCAGCGACACCTCACGCAGGCCCAGCGGGGGCAGCGCCGCATCGTCCACCGGATCGTCCGTCAAGGTATCAAGAAGGTTCCGCGCCAAGGGCCCCGCCACCGCGAACTGGGCCCATTGTTCGGTGACCGAGATCATGCGCACGTCCCAATCGGCGCAATGGGCCTGCTGGACGAATTCCAGATGCCGCATCACCTGGCCCGCGGCGGCGGTGGTGGTGGTCATCAGGAAATGCGTCTCGGCCAGCCGGGCCACGGTGCCGTCATCCATGACCATCCCATCTTCGCGCAACATCAGGCCATAGCGCACCCGCCCCACGGGCAAGGTCGAGACGGTGTTGGTGTAGACGAAATCCAGGAACCGGGCCGCATCGGCCCCCTGAAGGTCGATCTTGCCCAGCGTCGAGACATCGCAGATGCCGACCCGCGACCGGACCATCCGGACCTCGCGGTCGCAGGTTTGCTGCCAGCCGCTTTCGCCGGGGCGCGGGAAATGGCTGGGCCGGAACCAGAGCCCGGCCTCGACCATCGGCGCGCCCCGTTCCACCGCCGCAAGATGCGACGTGGTGTAGCGCCGGGGGGCAAAGCCGTGGCCTGCGCCACCCGCCCCCATCGCGGCGATCGAAACCGGGGCATAGGGTGGCCGGAACGTCGTGGTTCCCGTCTCGGGGATCGCGCGCCCGGTGGCATCGGCCAGCACGGCGAGCGCCGCCACGTTCGAGGTCTTGCCCTGGTCGGGGGCCATTCCCTGGGTGGTATAACGCTTCATGTGCTCGACGCTGGCGTAGTTCTCCTGCGCTGCCAGCCGCACGTCCTTTGTCGTCACGTCATTGGCCAGATCCAGCCAGGCCCGGCCCTTTTCCGCGCCCACGTCCCAGAAGGGTGTGATCGGATACGGCGCGTCCTCCGCCTCTGGCAGTGCGGCCGCCGGGGTCGGCACACCCAGATCGGCCAGTGCGCCCAGCGCCGCCGCCTGCCCGCCCGCCAGCGCGCCGTGGGTGGAAAAGACCCCGGCCGCGGCGCCACAGGCATCAAGTCCCGGCACCGCACCCGGCCGGGGGACAAAGGCCGCGATCTCGGACCGCCATTCAGGCCGCCCGTTCAGGTGACAGGTCAGATGCACCGCCGGGTTCCAGCCCCCCGACACCGCCAGGCAATCGGCCTCGATCACCTCGACCCCCGAGGCGGTCTGGACCGAGATCCGGCGAAGCCCCATCCGGCCGGCCGTGTCGACCACGCGCGCGCCTCGCAGCACGCGGAAGTCCTCAAGGACCGAGACGTTCTCGCGCACGTCGATCAGGGCGGCGATCCGCACCCCCGCCGCCGCCAGATCGCGCGCGGTGCGGTAGGCATCGTCGTTGTTGGCAAAGACCGCGACGTTCCGCCCCGGCGTGACGCCCCAGCGGTTCAGGTAGGCCCGGACGGCGCCCGCCGCCATGATCCCGGGCCGGTCGTTCATCGGGAAGGCGATCTGGCGTTCCAGCGCGCCGCTGGCCAGGATCGCGCGGCGCGCGACGATGCGCCAGAAACATTCCTGCGGCAGATCCGGTGCCGGGGGGCGGTGCAGTCCCACGCGTTCCAGCGCGCCATAGGTGCCGCCGTCATAGGCACCCGTCACGGTGGTGCGCGGCATCAGGCGGACATTAGGCAGGCTCGCCAGCTCCGCGACCACCTCTGCCGCCCAGACCGCCCCGGCCTGCCCGCCGACGGTGATCGTCTCGGCCAGAAGCCGACCGCCCATCCGCGCGTCCTCGTCGGCCAGGATCACGTCGGCCCCGGCGCGGCCCGCGGTCAGCGCCGCCATCAGGCCCGCTGGCCCTGCCCCGATGACCAGCAGGTCGCAGAAGGCCCAGGCTTTCTCCATCACCCGCCGGTCGGGGGCGCGGCCCAAACGGCCCAGTCCCGCGGCACGGCGGATCAGCGGCTCGTAAAGCCCCTCCCACATCCGGCGGGGCCACATGAAGGTCTTGTAGTAGAACCCCGCCCCCAGCACCGGCGCCGCCAGGTCGTTCACCGCCATCAGGTCGAACCCCAGCGAAGGGAAGCGGTTCTGGCTGGTGGCTTCAAGACCCGGCCAGATCTCCTGCACGGTGGCGCGCACGTTCGGAACCCGCGCCTCGGCCGGGCCGACGCCGATCAGGGCGTTCGGCTCCTCGGATCCGGCTGTCACCACGCCGCGGGGCCGGTGATACTTGAAGGACCGGCCAAAGACCCGGACGCCCGACGCGAGCAGCGCCGAGGCGACGGTATCCCCCTCGAATCCCACATAGTCCCGCCCGTCGAAGCGAAAGCCCACGGGCGCGCGGCGGTCGATCAGTCCCTTGCCCGCGATCCTCATGACGTTCCCTTCTTCTTGCGCGGCGCGGCCTTCTTCCTGGCCGGAGCGCTTCTGCCGGGGAGGTCCGCGCTTTCGACCGCCGCCACCAGCCGGGACGACAGCACCGCGTGGCTTGTGGTGTCGCGCGTCACCTCGATCCAGGCCGAACAGCCCGCCTCATGATACCAGAGGTCTTTCGTCATGCCGGCCGGGTTGTCGCGCAGGTGCAGGTAGGCGTCCCAGGCCTCCAGACCCGCCCCCTCGGCCGGGCGCGCCAGATAGTCCGCCGCGCCGTAATAGTAGAACTCCCGCCGGTCGCGGCTTCCGCAAAGGGGGCAGGTGATGCGCATCCGGATCCCCTTCTAGTGCAGGTTGTGCTGGCTGCCGGTGCCTTCTTCGTCCAGAAGATCACCGGTCGCGAAACGGTTCAGGCGGAAGCGCCGCGCCACGGGATGCGGCTCTCCGGTGGCCATCAGGTGGGCCATGCACCAGCCGCTGGCCGGCACCGCCTTGAAGCCACCGTAATTCCAGCCGCAGTCCACGAACAGTCCCTCGACATGGGTCCGGTCAATGATGGGCGATCCGTCGGGGGTCATGTCCATGATGCCGCCCCAACTGCGCAAGACCTTGGCGCGGCCGATCATCGGCATCAGCGTCATCCCCGCCTCCATCACATGCTCGACCATCGGCAGGTTGCCCCGCGCGGCGTAGCTGGCGTAGAAATCCAGATCGCCGCCGAAGACGAGTCCGCCCTTGTCGGACTGGCTGATGTAGAAATGCCCCATGCCGAAGCTGATCACGTGGTCGATCACCGGCTTCAGCCCCTCGGTCACGAAGGCCTGCAGGACGTGGCTTTCCACCGGCAGGCGCATCCCGGCCATTGCCGCCACCTGCCCCGACCGGCCGGCTACCACCATGCCGACCTTTGGCGCCCGGATCGGCCCTTGGGTCGTCTGGACACCGGTGACACGCCCCGCCTCGATGTCGATGCCGGTCACCTCGCAGTTCTGGATCAGATCGACCCCGCGCCGGTCGGCCGCGCGGGCATAACCCCAGGCCACCGCATCGTGCCGCGCCGTGCCGCCGCGCGGATGCAGCAGGCCACCGTGGATCGGGAACCGCGCCTGGTCGTAGTCCAGGTAGGGCAGAAGCTCGCGCACGCCCTCCCGGTCCAGCAGCACGGCATCGTCGCCCTGCGCCGCCATCGCATTGCCGCGCCGGACGAAGGCATCGCGCTGCCCATCTGAATGGAACAGGTTCACCAGCCCGCGTTGCGAATGCATGACGTTGTAATTCAGCTCGGCCTCGAGCCCTTCCCAGAGCTTCAGGGAATGGCTGTAGAACTCCTGGTTGCCGGGCAGGAAATAGTTGGCGCGCACGATGGTCGTGTTGCGCCCGACATTGCCGCCGCCCAGATAGCCCTTCTCCAGCACTGCGATGTTGTTCAAGCCGTGGTTCTTGGCCAGGTAGTAGGCCGTCGACAGCCCGTGCCCGCCGCCGCCGATGATGATCGCGTCGTAGGCCGATTTCGGCACGGGCGTGCGCCAGGCGGGTTTCCAGCCGGTATTTCCGACAAGACCCTGCCAGATCACGTTCAGCCCGTTGTAGCGCATCCCCACCCCGCCTGTTCTCCGGCCCCCCGTGCCGATCCCGGGCGCCGCTTCTGCCGTTTGTGCGACCTGGCCGCCGAAAGTCCAAGCCCTTTTGCAGCCCGCACCGGTCCTTGCGCGCGCCCCGATACCGCCAAAGGCACGGCCCGGGCTGCAAGACCCGGGCCAGTTCACGTTTCAGGCGGGTTTTCGTCAGTAGGCCAGGCGGTAATAGTCGACCTCGAAGTTGTCGGCATAACCCGATCCGCAGAAGCCCATCGACATGTTCGACGTGCCGTCGATCCGGCCACCGGCCACCAGCGAGATGCCCTCGATCCCGTCGGCATTGGCGGCGAACTGGATGTCGCCCGCCGCCAGGAACTGCGCGCCATAGGCGTTCAGCCCCGCCGCCAGCTTGATCCCGCCCGGTGTCACCACCTGCACCCCGCCGCCGTCGCGGCAATCGTCGTCCTTGCCGAAGTTCATCTTGGTGCCGCCAGTTCCGGACGGGCCCTTGAAGCTGTCCGTCGCGGTGCTTTTCGTCACCAGCAGCACATCCTCGAACTTGGTGCCGGTGGCGAACTGGATCGGACAGGGCGACAGAATGGCCACCTGGGTATAGGTCGCGTCCTGCATCATCTTGACCGTGCCGCTGCAGACCAGCCGATGGATGCGGCCCTTCGTCAGTTGCGCGGGATCCAGCACACCGCCCGAAACCGTGACGTTCACCACGCCCGACGTCGTAAGGTAGGCATGCGAACCGCTTGGCCCTCCGGCGGAGTAGTTGCGCAGGCCCGACGGATCGCCACTGTCCAGGGCTGCCGTGATTTCCGTGATCCGGTTCAGGATGCGGATCTTGTAGAACGACTCACGCAGGGCATCGAGCAGGCCGTTGTTGGTGCGGAAGCCCGACGTGGGAGTCTGGAGGTTGTCCACGCTGGGCATGGAGACGATCGTCCCCGCCTCGAAGGTGTTGTTCGAGTTGATCTTGATGCCGGTGTTCGAATGGATGCAGAACCCGGCCGCAAAGCCGTTGTTCGACTGGATGTCCACGCCCTTGTCCGCCACGAAACCTTCGCGCAGGCAGCTGGGGCGATAGGTTTCGGCAACGGCGGCGGCGGTGACTTCCCAGTTGGTCAGCCCGACGAAGCTGGTCACGAAGGTCGAGACCGCATTGCCGCGGGCCTTGCTGCGCCGCGCAACGACCATGACCGCCTCGGTCGAGGCGGGATCCGGGGTGAAGGTCGCGGTGTCGGTGTTCCAGTGGCCGAAAACCACATCCGTCGCCTGAATCGCCGACTGCGCGCCCGAGGAGGACAGATCCTGCCGGCCCGTGGCGACCGCATTGTCGATGGCCTTGACACGCCCGTCGCGGAAGCGCGTCACCAGCGCCGCATGGGCCGCGGCGTCGACGGCCACCTGCATTTCGCTTTTGACCTTGTAGGCGTTGGCGACGTCCATCGACAGGCCGACGACGCAGGCGATGGTGGCAAAGACGAACAGGCCGTAGATGCCGATGCCGCCCGTTTCATCCGCCGCAGCCCGGCGGACGGGGGCGGAAGCGCGGGGAAGGGTCCGGGAAAGCAGCGACATCTCAGAACTCCTTGTACTGCTGGGTGCGGATCGAGATGCCCTTGCCGACGATCGGCTTGATCGCGCCCAGGAAGATCAGGCTGGTGACCGGTACCTCGACGTTGGAGACGATGACGTTGTCCGAGCTGACGCCGATTTCCATGCGCAGGTTCTTGTAGTCCGACAGGGTGGCGGCCAGCTTCGCCTTGCCCTCGTCGATCGTCTTGATCCGTCCGACCGATAGCCCGCGGTTCACGTCCTCGACCGCGCGGACGACGCGGCTGTAGCCGTGGAAGATCATGGTGGTGTCGATGGCCAAGGCCATCACGTAGAAGAACATCGGCAACCAGAGGACCGCCTCGATGGTGGCAGCGCCATCCTGGCGGCGAAAGAACGAGGCAAGCCGCGCGGGAAAGGAAACACGCAATGACATCGGAGACTCCACAATCGGAAGGGGCAATAGCGGGGAGAACTCGTCACACGACACATGGCTGAAACAGCGTGTGAATCATGGCCGAACTTGGGCAATTTACCCTGTTCCCGGCTGTTCCGTGGTCGAGTGGTTGCCGAAACGTTAACCAAGGAAACAATTTAGGGCTTTGAACGCGATTGGCACCCCTCAATGGGGGTGCGTTGGCAATTCGCTAAGCATGTGTTCGCGAATCAGGTGCGAATCGCAGAGCCCGGCCGGAATTGTTCGATCCGCCAAGGTCGACGGGCCGGCCCCATGTCGGTCCGGCCCGGCTTGATTGAGGAGGCATTGCGGCGGCGTCCCGATGCCCGGTGGTTTCCGGTGCGGCCATCTGAGCCCTGGCGCGGCCGTTCGCGGCCTTACAGCCCCTTGGCGCGGTAGCTGGCGGCGACGCGGCCGATGGCGACGATGTAGGCGGCCATGCGCAGGTCGTCGACGTCGTTGCGGCCGTGCCAGACCTCGCGCATCGACTGGTAGGCGATCCGCATCGTGTCATCCAGGCCCGAGCGCACCAGTTCCAACTCGTCCGAGCCGCGCAGGTAGCGGTCCTTGAAATCGGCGTTGAGCGTCCAGCCCAGGCCCTGGTCGGCCGAAAGCGTCTCCAGCTCCTCGACCAGCAGGCGGTGGCGCGCCTCTTCGGCACGGCGCTGCATGCGGCCGAAGCGGATGTGGCTGAGGTTCTTGACCCATTCGAAATAGCTGACCGTCACGCCCCCGGCATTGGCATACATGTCGGGGATGATGACCACGCCCTTCTTGCGCAGGATCGCATCGGCGCCCGCGGTGACGGGGCCGTTCGCCGCCTCGATGATCAGCGGCGCGCGGATCCGGTCGGCGTTGGTCAGGTTGATGACCCCTTCCATCGCCGCTGGGATCAGGATGTCGCACTCGGCCTCCAGAAGGCTCGCGCCGTCGGGAACATAGGTGGCGCCTGGAAAACCCTGCACGCCGCCATGCGCCTTCATCCAGTCCAGCACGTCGGGGATGTTCAGGCCCGCCTCCGACCAGAGCCCGCCGTCGCGTTCGATGATGCCCGTCACCGTCACCCCGTCCTCGGCCGAGAGGAACCGCGCGGCATGGCTGCCGACGTTGCCCAGGCCCTGGACGATGGCGCGCTTGCCGGCAAGGCTGCCCGTCAGGCGCGCGGCCGCCACATCCTCGGGGTGGCGGAAGAATTCCCTCAGCGCATATTGCACGCCGCGGCCCGTCGCCTCGACCCGGCCGTGGATGCCGCCGGAATTCAGCGGCTTGCCCGTCACGCAGGCGCGGGCGTTGATGTCGGTGGTGTTCATCCGCGCATACTGGTCGACGATCCAGGCCATTTCCCGTTCGCCGGTGCCCATGTCGGGGGCGGGCACGTTCTGGGCCGGGTTGATCAGGTCGCGCTTGATCAGTTCATAGGCAAAGCGGCGAGTGATCTGTTCCAGTTCATGTTCTTCATACTGGCGCGGATCGATGCACAGCCCGCCCTTCGAGCCGCCGAACGGCGTCTCGACCAGCGCGCATTTGTAGGTCATCAGCGCCGCAAGCGCCTCGACCTCGTCCTGGTTGACGTTGATCGCATAGCGGATGCCGCCTTTCACCGGCTCCATATGCTCGGAATGCACCGAACGGTAACCGGTGAATGTGTGGATCGCGCCCCGCAGGCGCACACCGAAGCGCACCGTATAGGTAGAATTGCACACCTTGATCTTCTGCTTGAGACCCGGCGACAGATCCATGACCGCAACCGCACGGTCAAACATCATGTCAACGGAATCGCGGAAGCTGGGTTCATTGACGTTCACGAAACTCTCCTCCTCGGGCGACGCACCAGCATGGGAGGATGAAGTGCGCCCCGGGACAAGGTGTAGGCCGGTTCCCTGAGAGAATCACCCCACCCGCGCGAATTTTCTCGTGAACGCAGCGCCAGGTCGGCCCGGGGGCATTTCGGGGACCATCCGTCGCTTGCCGACAGACAATCGGGAAGTAACGCGCGAACTGATACGCGGTTCCATGCCATGTGCCACCTTCGAAACCGAATTGCCTCAATTCTGCCGCAACTCCGAAGGATGAAGCCGTCGGTGCAGTCCGTCTGCGCGAATGGTGATTGGGTTAATTGTTGATTTCTTTGGGAGTGCCAGTGTGATGGCCGATTCCGTGCTGTGCCTGAAGGGCGACATCGTCGCGCGGCTGAAACGTCGGGCGACCGTCTTCCGCAAGGAAGAACGCGGTTCGCTGCTGATCTTCGGCCTGTTCTGCTTCGTCATGATGCTGTTCCTGGCGGGGGTCGCCATCGACCTCATGCGCTTCGAGGAACGCCGCACCCGGATGATGAACACGGCCGACCGCGCCGTTCTGGCCGCAGCCGAGCTGAACCAGAAGCTCGACCCGCGCGAAGTGGTGAAGGACCACTTCCGCAAGGAAGGCCTGCCCGTCCCGAAGGACGACCAGATCATCGTGACCTCCTCGGGGGTCGGCGCGTCGCGCACGGTGCGGGTGGATACCAGCGCCGCGATGCCGACGTGGTTCATGAACCTCTACGGGATCAAGGAACTGTCGACGCCCGCGCGGTCCGGGGCCTCTGAAAGCATCGGCAACGTCGAGATCGCACTTGTCCTTGATGTCTCGGGCTCGATGGCGCGCGGCGCCACCAGCACCAGCACACCGCGCATCGACAACCTGCGCCCGGCCGCGAAGGAATTCATCGACACGATGTTCGCCAACGTCGCCGAAGGCCACCTGCTGATCAGCATCGTGCCCTATTCGACCCAGGTCGCCATCACGCCGAGTCTCGCCAGCTACTTCAACATCTCGACCGAACAGTCGGATTCCGATTGCATCGAGTTCGACTTCGACGACTTCAAGACCACCTCGGTTTCCCTGAAGAATGCCATCGTCCTGCCGACCGACCGGCTTTGGCGCCGCAACGGGCATTTCAACCCCTTCTACAACCAGTCCGCCTCCGGAACCGGCCCGAACTGGGCGACCACGCAGCTGACCAACTGCCCCGGTCGCAACAAGCCGAACCTGGCGGTCCTGCCGTTCTCGAACGACCAGGCCAAGCTGAAGAACGTGATCGACGGGCTGCAGGCCGACGGCAATACCTCGATCGACGTTGGCGTGAAATGGGGTGCGGCGCTGCTGGATCCGTCGATGAACAAGGCCGTCAAGGGAATGATCGCGGCCGGACAGACCGACATGCGCTTCGCTCAAAGCCCCGCCCCCTTCACAGACGCCGACACCCTGAAGGTGCTGGTGGTGATGTCGGACGGGGAAAACACGACGGAATACCGCCTGAGGCCCGGCTATCGGGAAAACGTTGCCAGCCGCGTCTTCTACAACGACAGCTACGGCAACACCTCGGACATCAACCAGTACAGCTACTTCGATCCGACGCGGACGACGAACAAGTACTATTCCTTTGCCCAGGCCGCCTGGCGCGACCAGCCCTGGGGCGACGGCACCTACACAAGCTGCGACAAGAAGGGTGGAAACTGCAAACAGGTCGACGACCCGGGCGCGGCGGTCAACCTGACCTGGACCGAACTGTGGAAGCGCATTTCGCTCAGCTATTTCTCGGAGCGGATCATTGGGCCGATCTACGGCACCGCGACGCGCGACGCGAACCGCCCCGGCATGGGTGTCACCAGCAGCTATATCTATGAAGACAAGGATACGCGGCTGAACAACATCTGCAACGCGCTGAAGGCTCCGGCCGGCGGCAAGGGCGCGGTCATCTACTCGATCGGGTTCGACGCGCCGGACGTGGGCAAGGCGGCGCTGAGCAAATGCGCCAGCGCGCCCGCCAACTTCTATGCGGTCAGCGATGTCGAGATCCGGACTGCCTTCGCCGCGATCGCCAACTCGATCAACAAGCTGAGGCTGACGCAATGACCCGGCCGCTCATGGCGCGGCTGCGCGCGATCCTGCGCCGGGCCGCGCGGGACGAGGACGGGACCGCGACGATTCCCTTCGTGATCCTCTTTCCCGCCTTCATGGTCATCGTGCTGTCCTCGATCGAGATGGGGATCCTGACGGTCCGCCAGGTCATGCTGGAACGCGGGCTGGACCTGACGGTGCGGAACCTGCGCCTGGGCGTGTGGACAAACCCCACGCACACCCAGATCAAGCGCGCGGTCTGCAATGCCACGGGCCTGATCCCCGACTGCATGAACAGCCTGCTGGTCGAGTTGCAGCCGGTGAACAAGACCACCTGGCAGCCGTTGAACCCGCGCGCGACCTGCGTGGACAAGTCGCTGCCCATCCAGCCGCTGACGACCTTCAACCCCGGCGGCAGCGACGAGATGATGCTCATCCGCGCCTGCGTGAAGGTGAAGCCGATGGCGCCGCTGACGGGTCTCGGCATGCAGCTGCAAAAGGATGCAAGCGGGGAATACGCGATCGTGTCGACCTCGGCCTTCGTCAATGAACCGCGGTGAGGAGAAGCCGATGAACATCCTTGGCCGCCTGCGCCTCCGCACCCGCCGCTTTGCCTCGGACGACAAGGGCGCCATGCCCATCGAGGGGCTGCTTGCCTTTACCTTCCTGGCCTGGTGGTACATGGCATCCTTCCAGTTCTTCGATGCACTTCGCCAGAAGAACATCAACCTGAAGGCCGCCTATACGGTGGCCGACCTGATGTCGCGCGAAACCGGGCCCGATCCCGCGGACCCGCAGAAGATCGCGATCGACGACGAATACATCAAGGGCCTGAACCGGGTGTTCGATTACCTGACCTTCTCGCCCCGTCCCACCTGGATCCGCGTCTCGTCGATCTTCTGGGACGAGACCGAGAAGAAGTTCCGGGTGGAGTGGTCCTATGCGACCGGCGGGCATCTGGCGTTGAACGACACGTCGCTTCAGGGCTTCAAGAACCGCATCCCCAACATGTCGGTCGGCGATTCCGCCATCATGATGGAAACCAACATGGCCTATGTCCCGATCTTCGACGTGGGGCTTGCGGCGCGCTGGTTCGACACGATGGTCGTGACCCGGCCGCGCTTCGCGGCCTGCATTCCCTGGGATCATTACGCCTGCGGATCGAACGCCGGCGGACCGCCGAACCCCGACGTGATCCAGCTGGACCCGGCCTACGCCAACTGATCCGCAACGGGGCCGGTCGAAAAGCGTCATCGGGATGGCGCCGCGCCGCGGCCCGTCCGGCGATTGCGGGTGACATTGCAGCCGGAATGCACTGGTTCGTGCCGAAGGTCCGGCGCGTCTGCCCCGTTTGTCACCTGGCGCCGCCATGATCGGGACGCACCTGGACCGCATCGCACCCCGCCAAAGCAGGGCATGTGGGGCGGAGAAGGAAGGCCGGGAAGCGGCGGAATTCCTGATCGCCCGAAGGGAAAACGGACTCGGCGGGCCGCCCTTTCCATCCCTGCCCCTTCGGGCCGCGGATGCCGTCCCCGCGGCCCGGCTTGCCTGCACCTTCTTGCGGGGTTAGGGTCGGCCGCATGCTGACCACCCTTCCCCTTGTCTTCCGCCGCGTCTTTCGCCGCGCCGCGATCTTCGGCCTGATCGCTGCAATGGCGTCCTGCGCGCGCGAACCGCTGCCCTTGCCCGCGGAAACCGCCGCGGCCCGTGCACCCTATCCGCAGCTTCTGCCTCTGGACCAGATCACCGCCCTGCCCGCGCCCGAAGATCCCGCAGCCAGCCTTCAGGCCCGCGCCGCCGCACTGAAGGCACGCGCCCGGGCCATCGAAACCACCGAGTGAGCCCGGCAGCCCCGGGGCAAAAATGCCCCGCTCCGTGCCCGACGGCATTGGTCGCGTTGCGTGATGCCCCCGAACCCGCTAACACCCGCCACGACAGCACAGATCCGGGAGATTACCATGTCCGATAGCTTGCGCCTTGGCATTGCCGGCCTGGGAACCGTCGGTATCGGTGTGGTCCGGATCGTGCAGCAGCATGGCGGGCTGATTGCGGCGCGGGCGGGCAAGCGGATCGAGATCACCGCCGTCTCCGCGCGCGACCGGAACCGCAACCGCGACGCAGACCTGTCGGCCTACGCCTGGGAAAGCGATCCCGTGGCGCTGGCCCGGCGCGCCGATGTCGACCTGGTGATCGAGGTGATGGGCGGCGCAGACGGGGCCGCCAAGGCCACGACCGAAGCCGCGCTGGCGGCAGGCAAGGATGTGGTCTCGGCCAACAAGGCGCTTCTGGCGCTGCATGGGCAGGCGCTGGCCGAAGCCGCCGAGGCGACCGGCCGGGTGATCCGGTTCGAGGCGGCGGTCGCGGGCGGGATTCCGGTCATCAAGGCGCTGACCGAAGGCCTGGCCGGCAACGAGATCCGCCGCGTCATGGGTGTGATGAACGGCACCTGCAACTACATCCTGACCCGGATGCAGTCGGCGGGCCTGCCCTATGAAACGGTTTTCGAGGAAGCCCGGCAACTGGGCTATCTGGAGGCGGATCCGAATCTGGACGTGGGCGGCATCGACGCGGGCCACAAGCTGTCGTTGCTGGCCGCGATCGCCTTTGGCACGAGGGTTGACTTCCCCGCGGTCGAGCTTCAGGGCATTGGGCAGGTCTCGATCGACGACATCCGCCTGGCCGAGGACATGGGCTACCGGATCAAGCTGCTGGGCGTGGCGCAGATGACGGGCCGGGGACTTGAACAGCGCATGTCTCCCTGCCTGGTCCCGGCGAAAAGCCCGCTTGGCCAGTTGGAAGGCGGAACGAACATGGTGGTTCTGGAAGGCGACAGCGTCGGCCAGATCGTGATGCGCGGGGCCGGCGCGGGATCGGGACCGACGGCCAGCGCGGTGATGGCCGATGTGATCGACATCGCCCGCGGCATCCGCATTCCGATGTTCGGCGTTCCGGCGGCCCGCCTGGCCGAGGCGAACCCCGCCAAGGTTTCGGCCCCGGCGGCCTACTACCTGCGGATGGTGCTGATCGACAAGCCGGGCGCCCTGGCCAAGGTGGCTGCCGCCTTGGGCGAGGCGGGCGTGTCCATCAACCGGATGCGGCAGTACGGGCACGAAAGCGCGGAGGCGCCGGTGCTGGTCGTTACCCACAAGACCACCCGCGATGCCATCGACCATGCGCTGTCGCGGATGCGGCAGACGGAGGTGGTTCTGGGCGAACCCGTCGCCTTGCGGATCGAGGACGTCTGACCTCAGGCGCGGGCCAGCCGATACTGGACCACATCCGTCCGCCCCACGGTGAACGAAGCCGCACAGGCCGCAAGGTAAAAGCGCCAGACGCGGATGAAGGCGTCGTCGAAGCCCAGGGCACGCACCCGGTCGCGGGCCAGATCGAAGCGGTTCAGCCATTCGGACAGCGTGCGGCTGTAGTCCATGCCAAAGCGGAAGCTGTCCTCCACCCTCAGGCCGGCGCGCGTGGCCTCGACCCGGAACCGCGCGGGGCTGGGCAACATGCCGCCCGGGAAGATGAAGCTGCGCACCATGTCACCGCCCCTGCGGTAGGTGTCGAAATACCGGTCGGCGACCGTGATCGTCTGGATCATCGCCCGGCCCCGATCCGCCAGCACCTCGCGCAGCTTGGCGAAATAGACCGGCCAGTATCTCTCGCCCACCGCCTCGAACATTTCGATCGATACGACATGGTCGTAGCGCCCGCCTTCGTCCCGGTAGTCCTGAAGCGCGATTTCGGCCGCCGGTCCCAGGCGTTCGCGGGCATAGGCGGCCTGTTCGGTCGAGAGCGTCAATCCCTTCGGCGCGAAGTCGCCGCGGGCAAGCGCGCGTTCCGCAAAACCGCCCCAGCCGCAGCCGATTTCCAGAAGCCGCCCGGACGAGGACCGAAGGTGATCGAGGATCCGGTCGTATTTCCGCTGCTGTGCGGACGCCAGATCATCCTCGGGACCGCGGAACAGCGCCGAGGAATACGTCATGCTGTCATCAAGCCACAGCTTGTAAAAGGCATTCCCCAGATCGTAATGGGCCGCGATGTTCCGCCGCGATCCGGCACGGGTGTTGCGGTTGAACCAGTACAGGACGCGGATGGCCAGCGCACGAATGCGTGCGCCGTAGACATACCGCTCCAACGCCTGTTCGTTCATCAGCGCGAAGGTCAGCAGGCGCACCAGATCCCGGGTGTCGCAATCGCCGTCCCGGTAGGCCTCGGTCATGCCGATATCGCCCGCCGCGGCCAGCCGCACCACCATGCGCCAGTCGCGCACCACAAGGTCGGCGGACGGACCCGGATCGGTTCCCTCAAAACGATGTCGGCTGCCGTCGGGCAGGATCAGGTCAAGGCTCCCGCAGCGTATCCGCGCCAGGCTTTGCAAGAACTCCGACCGGATGGAGGCGTCAAGCATCCGCGGCTCCGTCTGTTGTCCATCGCCCTGCCGTCCCGGACCACCGCGCCCCGCGCCGCCGGACCGGCAAACGTAACAGGATGATGACGCGACTGACGCAACCGCGCAACAAGAGCCGCCCCTGAAATCCGTCCGGGACGACGCGCCTCTGGCGCTACAGCGACTCCGCGCCGTCGATCACCAGCGCATGTCCCGTCATGAAGCTTGACCGGTCCGAGGCAAGGTAGACGATTCCGTCCGCGATTTCCTCGGGGCTGCCCCATCGGCCCATCGGGATGGTTTCGCGAACGTAGCCCTCCAGAGCGGCGCGCCCGCCCATCTGGGTCTCGAACCCGGCGTTGAAGGCGGTGTCGACGAAGCCTGGGCACAGCGCGTTGCAGCGCACGCCGAAGGGCGCGTAATCGACGGCGATCTGCCGCACCATCGCAACCACGGCGTGCTTTGTCGTGCAGTAGGCGATCATGCCCCGGTCATACTGCACGCCCGAATTCGAGGCGGTGACCAGGATCGAGCCGCGCCCGGCTGGCTTCATTACCGACATTGCCGCCCGGGCCGCGACGAAATGCGCGCGGACGTTCAAACGCCAGCTTGCGTCCATCTGGTCCGCCGTCACGTCCAGAAGCGGGCCCGCGATCTGGATACCCGCGTGGGAATGCAGGATGTCCAGCCGCCCGTGGCGCGCCGCCGTTCCGGTGATCGCGCCTTCGACGGCAGCGTCATCGCCGGCGTCCAGGGCCAGCGCCTCGGCCCGGCCCCCGGCGGCGCCAATCTCGGCCGCGACGGCGGCGGCGCGGGCGGCGTCAAGGTCGCTCACGATCACCCGCGCCCCCTCGCGCGCCAGGGCCAGCGCCCCCGCCCGTCCGATTCCCGATCCGGCGCCGGTTACGAAGGCTACGCGATCTTTCAGCAGCATACCCCTGTCTCCCCTCAAGCCCGCCGCCGACCGCGCTGCAAAAGACCCTGCGCGGTGATCAGCAACACCAGCGACACCGCCAGGACCATCGTGCCGATGGCGTTGATTTCGGGCGTGACACCGCGGCGGATCGAGGAAAAGACGTAGATCGGCAGCGTGGTCTTCGACCCGGCGACGAAGAAGGCGATGATGAAATCGTCGAAACTGAAGGTGAAGGACAGAAGGAAGCCCGCAAGGATGCCCGGGAAGATCTGCGGCAGCGTCACCTGGCGGAAGGTGCCCCAAGGCGTGGCGCCCAGATCGGCAGACGCCTCGATCAGGCTGCGGTCCATGCCGGCGATCCGGGCCCGGACGATGATGATGACCAAGGCCATCGAGAAAAGTCCATGCGCCAGGATCAGCGATCCATACCCCAGCGAGAACTGCGGCGCCGCCGCCCCCAGCGGCCAGAGCGCGGCCAGCACCGGGTTCAGCCAGTTGAAGACCGTGACCAGCGCGATCAGCGTCGCAATGCCGATGACGATGCCGGGCACCATCACCGCGACGTAGATCAGCGCGTCGAAGGCGGCCCGCAGCCGCCCGCCAACCGATTGCAGCGCCAGGGCCGCCATCGTGCCGCAAAGGGTGGCCAGCACCGCCGAAGCCAGCGCGACCGTCAGGCTGGTGCGGAAGGCCTCCATCACGAAGGGATTGGACAGGGCCTTGCCGAACCATTGCGTCGAGAAACCCTCGAACTGCGAAGCATGCCGCCCGGCGTTGAACGCAAACAGCGCGATCACCGCGATGGGGATGTAAAGGAACAGATAGACCGCAAGGGCGTAAAGGCGCATCCCGTCCTCCTTCTACATCAGGGCCACGTCGTCGCGCCCGCCCGCCCAGCGGCGGGTGAACCGCATGTAGGCGGTGACGGTGATCAGCATCACCAGCACCAGCGCCGCCGCCACGGCCGAGCCGAAGGCCCAGTTTCTGGATTGCAGGAACAGGTCGACCAGCGCGTTGCCGACGAAGAACACCTTGCCGCCGCCCAGCATCGCCGGGATCAGGAATTCCCCCATCAGCAGAATGAAGACCAGCATGCAGCCCGTTGCCACGCCCGGCATCGACAGGGGCAGCGCGATCTGCAGGAAGCGGCGCATCGGCGGGCTGCCCAGATCGTCGGCGGCCTCCAGAAGGCGTTTGTCCAGCCGTTCGAGGCTGACGTAGATCGGAAAGACCATCAGCGGCAGATAGCCGTAGACGATCCCCACCAGCACCGCAAAGGGGGTGTTGATCAGCCGCGGATTTCCCAGACCGAGCGCGTTGAGCAGCGACGGAATGCCCTGACCGCCCAGAAGGAAGATCCAGGCGTAGCTGCGGATCAGGATCGAGGTCCAGAAGGGCACGATCACCAGCACCAGAAGCAGCGTCCGCCAGCGCGCATCGGCCCGCATGGCCAGGAACCAGGCCAGCGGATAGGCGATGACCAGGCAGGCGAGCGTGCCAAGCGGCGCCATCGTCAGCGTGTTCCTGAAAGCGGTCCAGCGGCTGCCAAGGTTCAGGTAGTTGTCGAGCGTGAAGGCGGGGGCATAGCCGCCGGCCGGCCCCCGCTCGCCAAAGGAATAGACGATGACGACCAGCAGGGGCAGAACCAGCATGGCCAGGAACCAGGCCCCCGCGGGGGCCAGGAACAGGGCTGTGCGATAGCGTGGCCGCATCGTCATGACTTCAGGCCGCCTTGAACCGGGCCATCAGCTCGGCCCGGCCCGGATCGGTCAGCGTCACCGCCGCGCCGAATTCCAGCGGGTCCAGCAGTTCGGCCGCCGGATACATGATCGGATCGTTCAGCATCTCGGCCGGCAGGATTGCGTTCACGCGCTTGTCCGCCACCGGATAGCCGTGGAAGGCGACCTCTTTGGCGTTGACTTCGGGCGTCAGAAGGAAGTCAAGCAGCGCATAGGCGGCATCCCGGTGCGGCGCCCCCTTCGGAATGGCGAAGAAGTCGGACCAGAGCTCCCCGCCCTCCTTGCCAAGGACATATTCGATCTCGGGCATGTCGCGGTGCAACTGCTTGGCGTCGCCCGTCCAGGCCACCGACATCCAGGCATCGCCCGACCGCATCGAGGGCTGGTAGTCCGAGTTGATCGCGAACAGATGGGGCTTCACCTCCATCAGCAGCTTCTCCGCATCGGTCAGTTCCTTCGGATCGACCGAGTTGAAGGAATAGCCGTAGTATTTCAGCGCGTTGCCGATGGTGGTCAGCTGATAGTCATGCACCATCGTGCGGCCGCTGAATTCGGCCTTGGTCATGTCCCAGAATTCCTTCCAGGACGTGGGCTTCGCCAGCGCGCCAAGCTGGCTTGTGTTCACGACATAGCCCGTGGTGCCCCAGTTGCGCGGCACGGCATAGACGGTGCCGTTGATGGTGCCGGGTTCGGCAAACCGCGCATCGAAGCTGGCCGGGTCGTAGTTCGGCAGTTTCGACAGGTCGATCGGCTCGATCAGGCCCAGGTCGACATAGGTCGAGATGGTGTAGTTCGTCGGCACGAACACATCCCAGCCGGTTCCGCCCGCCTGAAGCTTGGCCAGCATCTCCTCGTTCGAGCCGAAGACGCTCATGTCGACGGCGGCGCCGGTCTTGGCCTTGAAGGCCTCGAAGTTCGCCGGATCATGGTAGTTCGGCCAGCTTGCCAGCACCACGCGATCGCCGATGCTGCCTTCGGCATGGGCGCGGCGCGGCATCAGGCCCGGCACGGCCGCGCCCAGGACGGTGGTCGCAAGCCCCAACCCCGTCACGCCCAGGAAATGCCGGCGCGTGACCGAGCCCTTCCGGTAGCGTTCCAGTTCGGCAAGGAAGTCCTTTCTGGAGATTGTGTCCTTACGGTCGGTCATGGTCAGTCTCCCTGTTGTGATTGGTGGTTTGGGGTCGTCAGTCGTTGTCGAGGATCCGCGCCGCGCCGTCGCGCCAGGCGGCAAAGCCCGTGTCACCGGGTCCGAAGCTGCCCTCGGCGGCCTCGGCCTGGCGTGAGGCAAGGATCAGGAAATCCCCCAGATCGGGATGCGCCACCAGGTATTCGGTGTGCTCGCCCAGGAAGATCCGCGTCCGGACCTGCACCGGCACCCCGGTTTCGCCGGCGGCGGGGGCCAGGCGGCGGCGCAGCGCGATGTCCTCGGGGCGAAGCGAGGCGGTTGCGGCGGCGCCTTCCGTCACGCCGCGCGTGCAGGACACCGGACCGGCGAAGGTGATGCCCCCCGCCGCCGTCAGCGCCCCGGCCCCGCCGCCCACGCGGCTGACGCGCCCGTCGAAGAAGTTCGACTTGCCCACGAAATCCGCGACATAGCGGTTGACGGGCCGGTCATAGAGATCGCGCGGGCTGCCCACCTGCACGATCCGGCCGCCCCGCATGATGCAGATGCGGTCCGACATCGACAGCGCCTCTTCCTGGTCGTGGGTGACAAGCACGAAGGTGATGCCCAGGCTGCGTTGCAGGGTCTGCAACTCGATCTGCATGTCGCGGCGCAGGTTCTTGTCCAGGGCCGCCATCGGTTCGTCCAGAAGCAGGATCTTCGGTTGGTTGATCAGCGCGCGGGCCAGCGCGACGCGCTGCTGCTGGCCGCCCGACATTTCCCAGATCCGGCGCGGGCCATAGCCCGGCAGGCGCACCCTCTCCAGCGCCCGTTCGACGGCGGCGGCCACCTCGGCCTCGGGCGGGCGCGGACGGCGCTGGCGCAGGCCATAGGCGATGTTGTCGGCCACCGTCATGTGCGGAAACAGCGCGTAGTGCTGGAACACCATATTCACCGGCCGGCGATGCGGCGGCAGGTCGTTCACCCGCTGCCCGTCCAGAAGAACGTCGCCCCGCGTCGGCGTCTCGAACCCCGCCAGCATCCGGAGCGCGGTCGTCTTGCCGCAGCCCGACGGCCCGAGGAAGGACAGGAACTCTCCGCGCTGAATGGCCAGGTTCAGCCCTTCGGCGGCGACCACCGCCCCGTAGTGCTTAGAGGCGTCGCGCAGTTCGGCAATCGGTTGTGTCTGGGGGGTTTCCATGCGGCCGCGTCATATGCTTGTATCTGCATGAAAGCGTATGAAGAGCCGGTTTTGCTGTATATATCACAAATGGCATATCCGGCCGCAGGAGATCGGGATGCAGCATAAAGACCAGAAGCTCGGGCAGATTGCCGAGGCGATCACGGCCATCGGCACCCCGGGCCTGCCGTCCAGCCTGGCGGCCCTGTTGCGCGGGGTTGCGCCCTACACCTACACCGTTGTTTTTGGCTATCGCGGTGCCGCCCGCCCCTTGGATCTGTTCGACGATTTCCCCGCCGAAAAGCGCAAGGTCTTCGTGACCGACTATCAGGAAGGCCCCTATCTCTTGGATCCGCTTTATCTCTCGGCGATCGGCGGACAGGCTCCGGGGCTGTATCGCATGCGGGAAATCGCACCGGATCGTTTCTACCAGGGCGAGTATTTTCGCAACTATTACATCCAGACAGGGTTGGCCGAGGAGATCGGTTTCCTGATCGACGCCGGCGATGATTCGGTGGTCGTGCTGTCGCTGATGCGGGCGGACCGGCCCTTCACGGGGCGTGAGATGCGCCTGCTTCAGGAAATGGCACCCGTGGTCCTGGCGATCGGGCGGCGGCATTGGGCCGATCTGGGCCAGCGCTTCTCTGCCCCGGACGGCGCGGGCCCCGCCGCGGTCGAGGGCCAGGTCGAGCGGTCGTTCCACAGTTTCGGAGAGGGCATCCTGACCCCGCGCGAACGCGAGGTCGTCGAATATACGTTGAAGGGCCATTCCGCCGAAGCCGTGGGCCGGGCGCTGGGCATTTCACCCGGAACGGTGCGGATTCATCGCCGCAACATCTACGCCAAGCTGAGGATCAGTTCGCAGGGCGAACTGTTTTCGCGCTTCATCGGCACGATCGGGAAGGTCTGAGCAGCCCGCGCCGGCGAGACGGAGGGCGACGGTTCGCAATCCGCCGCCCCACCGGCCGTGGTTTACTTCACCTGCGCGATTTCCGCATCCATCCGGTCGCGCGCCTTCTTCGGAAGCTTCGCCGCCTTGGCCGCATCGAGGTTTGCGGGTGCATCGCCCACCTGCACCAGCGCGACCATGCCCATGGCGAAATGCGGTGTGCATTTCACGGCGTAAAGCCCGGCTTCGGTCACGGTCAGGTCGTAGGGGGCGCTCAGTTCGCTCTTGAAGGGCGCGACGCCCGCGGGAAGGATTTCCTTAATCGCCTCGACGTTGTGGCTCTTGTCGGTGGGGATGAAGTGGATCACATCGCCCGGCGCGGCCTTCACGAAGGCGGGCTCGAACACCATCGTGCCAGCGGCGCCCTTGTTGAGCATGTGCACTTCGTGTTCGGCGGCCAGGGCCGGGGCCGCAAGCGCCAGGCAAAGCACGGGGGCGGCAAGGAAGTTGGTGCGTTTCATCGGTCTGTCTCCTGCGAAGCGAGTCGGGTCCGACCCGTTGGCACAGGATCTAACCCCTGCCCGGCCACGCGACTTTGACCGGCCGCAAAGAGGGATGCGAAAGTCAGGGTTCGGGATCGGCGATCCGGGCCAGGCCCTCGGCGTCCAGCACGGTCAGTTTCTGGCGACCGCCCTCGACCAGGCCCTGCCCTTCCCAGGCCGACAGCAGGCGCGAGACGGTATGAAGCGTCGTGCCGGTCATGCCCGCGATGTCCTGCCGGGTGATCGGAAAATCGATCCGGGTGCCGCCGCCCTCGATCCGGCCCGCCTTTTCCGCCAGCCGCAGCACGGCATGGGCCACGCGGCGTTCCACCTCCTCGGTCGACATTTCGCGCAGGCGGGTGTGGGCTTCATCCAGGCGCTGGCCGATGGTCTGCATCGCATTGACGGCCAGACGCGGGTTGTTTTCCACCACCGTCTCCCAGTCGGTCATCGGCCAGCTGACCACGATGGATTCGACCGCCACCTGCGCCGTGCCGGGGTAATCGGGTCGCGCCAGCGCACGGGCAAAGCCGAACAGGTCACCCGGATGCACCACGCGCACCATGACTTGCTGGCCATCCGCCGTGACCTGGCTGACCTTCAGGCGGCCGTGCAGCAAGAGAAAGAACGACGTCGCCTCGGCGCCCTGTTCGAAGATCAGATCCCCCGGCAGCATCCGGCGCACGGTGGCGCGGGCCATCAGGCGCGACAAGGCCGCTGGGTCCATCTGCCGGAACAGCGGCAGATTCCTGACCAGGGAAATGTCGATCGCCACGCCTTGCTCCTTCACATCGGGTCCGCCGATGTTGTCTCAAAACGCGAAGGGATGCAAAGCATGGACGCGATTTTCGCAGGCGGCTGCGTCAAATGGCCTCTCGCACCAGGCGGAAACCCAGGTTGGCCGGGGGCACGCCGACGGAACATCCGCCGGATTTCGGATCGCGGACAAAGTCGTTGATCGCGGCGCGGTGCAGGCCCTCGGCGATGTAGATGCCGCAGGTCTCGCCTTCCCGCAGGACGGCACCGGTGCCGTCCACGTCCACCCGGCGCAGGCAGGTCGAGGTCCATTCCCAGACCGCGCCGCCAATGTCGCGCACGCCCAGGGAATTGACGTTCAGGCTGCCGACGGGGCGGACCTCCCGGTCCAGGTTGCGGCTTCGGGTCGCTTCGGCGTTGTATTCCGCCAGCCACAGGACGGCGGGGTTCGCCGGGTCGGCCTCGACGCCCAGCGCATCGTCGCGGAACAGTTCCGCCGCCGCATGGGCCCATTCCACATCGCTGGGCAGGCGCCATGTGTCGCCGGTGCGCTTCGTCATCCAGGCGGCATAGGCGTTCGCATCCATCCAGCTGACGCCCGTCACCGGAAGTTCGGGGCGGTCGGTCGGCCCGCCCGGCGCGATGCAGGCGCCGTCGCGCACGCAGGCCATCCAGTCGCCGGTGCTGACCGGCATCTCCATGATCTCGACAGGTGCGGGGATCTGCACCGAACGGATTGGTGCGTTGACCTGGCCGCCGTCGCGTTGCCAGTCACCGTCCAGCCGGTGCGAGAAGGGCGCTGGGTCCAGCCGGACCAGCTGCGGCAGGTTCCCGGGCGCCTTCGCCGGCCAGAACGACAGGCTGAGCACGCCGATTGCGGCGCTGGCCAGCAGGGTGACGGGGGTATGCATGACCTCTCTCCTGGGAAGGAATGGGGCCGCCCCCGGGAAAGGGACGGCCCGAAGGCGCGGCCTGTCAGGCCGATGGCGCGAGGATCTGCTTCATCAGATCGTCGTTCCATTCCCCCTCGACCTTCACATGTGCCGCCGCGCCCAGTTCGAAGGCTTCGATCAGGTTGTGGTTCACGTAGGCATAGATGCCGGGCTGTTCGAAGGTGTAGACCATCAGCCCCGCCGTGCCGCCCGGGATGAACCAGGTTTCCAGCCCGAGTTCCGGCGGGTTGTTGAACTTGCCGGTCGCCCAGACGTAGTTGCCGTGCCCGCCGATCAGGTGGGGCCGCGTGTCGCGGTTCGCCTGGCTGTGGACAAAGGCCACCCGGTCGCCGACCTTGGCGGTCATCGCATTGTCGCCGGTCAGCGCGCCCACCGCGCCGTTGAACACCACATGCGTCGGCGTCAACGTTTTCATCACGGCGACCGTGTCTTCGTAGCTTTCGCCCGGGCTCGCGTAGGTCTTCCAGTTGCCCTTCTCGTCGCGCGGCAGGTAGAAGTCCTGTTCGCCGATGTAATAGAGCTTGTCATAGGGCACGGGCTCGCCGTCGCGGCCCTTCAGGCCGTCGCGCGGCAGCACCATGATCGCGCCGTTCATGCCCGAGACGACGTGCCAGGCGACCATGCCCGGAGGGGCGCAGTGGTAGACGAATACGCCCGGTTTGGTGGCCTTGAAGCGCAGGATGGTCTTTTCGCCGGGGTTGACCTGGGTCAGCGCCCCGCCCCCCAGCGCGCCGGTGGCGCTGTGGAAGTCGATGTTGTGCATCAGCTCGTTGGTGGGGGCGTTGATCAGCGTCAGTTCGACATAGTCGCCTTCATGCACCACCATCAGCGGGCCGGGCACGGTGCCGTTGAAGGTCGAGGCCCAGATTTCCGCGCCGCTGTCGTCCAGCTTGATCTTCTTTTCCTGGATTGTCATCTCGAACTGGACGACCTTCGGTCCGCCGGTCGCGATCTGTTCGTGTTCATGGACGAAGGGCGGATCGACCAGCTTCACCTTCACGCGCGGCAGGCTTTCGACATCCGTGGGCGTGGCCGAGGTCAGCACCGCGGTCGTTTCGGCCGCCGCGGTGCGCACCTGTGAAAGGGCGCCTGCAAGGGCGGCACCGGCCAGGATGGTGCGGCGGCTGACAGATGGCATGGTCATTGCGTTTCTCCTATCGGGCAGTCATGACCCGGATCGTTCCGGTTGAGCATGACAATGACGGCTTTGCCCCGCCGCTACGTTGCGCCGGAACAAGGAACTCCGTCCGTTTCGCCGCCTTGCTTGCGGCAGCGCAAAGAGCGTGCGATTTTCGTCCGTCCGAGGCACGGACACTCCCCGAAAGGGGCCGCCTGGCCGGGGCTTGAAAACGGGCGCGCCCGGCAACGGATGCCAGGCGCGTCGGGGGGGGGCAGCGGCGGTCGAGGCCGGTCGTCGGGTCAGACGCAGTCAGGGATCAGACGGGGCCAAGGATCAGAACGGGGCCATCCGCGCGGGCGTCCAGGGCGGATCCCAGACCAGCCGGACATCGGCGGCGCGGACACCCTCGATCCCCAGCACCGCCGTTTCGACACCCAGTCGCAGCATCTCGGCCAGCGGACAGCCACGCGTGGTGGCGGACATGTCGACCTCGACCCGATCGCCGTCAATGCGGATGGCGTAGATCATCCCCATGGCGATCAGGTTGCGCCCGGTTTCGGGGTCCAGCACCCCTTTCAAACGGTCCTCGATCTGGTCCAGAAGCGTCATGGCCGATCAGCTTCGGATCATGAGGCGATAGGACAGCCCGTCGGGGGCAAAGTTCCCTGCCCATTCGTGGCCGCGGTGGGCCAGTTCGGGGAACAGGAACATCGGTTCGCGGTCCAGAAGCGCGAACAGCACCTCTCCGGGCGTCATGGCGGCCAGCGTTTCCAGGATGCGCACCATTGGTTCGGGCGGCGGCAGGCCCGCCAGATCCAGCACCTGCGCGGGATCGGGCCAGAAGGCCGCGCCCGGGGCCGAGCCGGGCGCAAGCCCCGTGTCGGGCGCGGGGCCAAGCGGAGTGAAGGTGACCTCCCACGCGCCGTCGGGGCGTTCACGATCGGCACAGTCAAAGCCGCGATTGGCCATCACGCCGAACAGCGGCGCGGGCCGGAACGGCGCGATCAGGCGCAACGCCTGCCCGGCCTCAAGCTGATCCACGGCGGACATGATGGCGGCGAAGGGCTCTTCGCCCCGCGCAAGCAGCGCGCGGATATCCAGTTCAAGCGGCGCGGGTGCGGTCATGTTCGGATCTCGGGTTGAGGAACGGGAACGGGAACGGGACGGATGACGGGCGGAAGACTGGCTGGGCGCAGCGACGGATCCAGATGCGACAGCCGCCGGATCCGCACCAGTTCGACCGCCACCGCCAGCGCTGCCAGGAACAAGGCGGCGACCGACAGGCGGAAGACCGAGGGCCAGGACAGCAGCAGGGACAGGGTGGCCGCCGCCACACCGCCCGACCACAGCATCAGGCAAAGAGTGTCGGTCCGCGGATCGGTCAGTTGCTGGACCTGCGGCACAGGGCTGCGCCCGATCCGCGGCGCGAAGATCTGGATCCAGGTCAGGAAACTGGTGATCTTGATGATCTGCGCCAAGGTCAGCAGCGACAGCCATCCCGCCAGCGCGACAAAGATCGCCGCTTCGGCCCAGACACCTCCCTGCCACAGCCCCGGCCCCGCAAGAATCGACGCAAGCGCCAGGAACATCAGCGCCGCGCGGCTCCAGAGCATGTTGCCCTCGGGCTTCGGCCGGCGGCGCAGGCGCCAGATCCGCGCCACCTCGGCCAGGTAAAACCCGGCGGCGATGGGCAAGAGCACGGCCAGAGCGGCAAAAACCCACGCGCCCACCGGGTACCCGGCCAACAGTGCGGCCCCGGCCCCCAGCATGGCGACAAGGGCCAGCCAAGCGGCCCCAAATACCGCACGACGAACCGGCCCTGTCTGTTCCGGGGCCAGCAGGAACATCGCAAACAGCTTGTAGCTGACCCCGAAGGCCGCCAGCGACAGCCAGCCGCCGATACCGATCAGGACATGCAGCGGCAGGCCCTCGGGCAGGATGTCGGGCATCCGGTCCACTCCGCCGAGTTGGAGGGCCATCGCCGTCCCGCTGATCCAGAGCGCCGCCAGTGCGACCAGCGCCAGAAGGACCATCCGCACCTCGGACAGCGCCCGGCTGGCACGCGCCAGAAGCGGCGGTGCGATCATGGCTGCCGTCAGCCCGAAGGACAGCGCCAGAAGGACGGGCGCGGCCCGCAAGAAGGGACGCATCGCCTCATGCCCGTCCAGCCAGAGGAAGCCCGCCGCCAGTGCCAGCGTTCCGGCCGCCCCCAGCAGCAACGCCGGCAGCGCAAGGCGCGGCCGCGCCAGGGGCTGGGCGGTCAGCACCGGCACGAACTGGACCAGCGCCCCCATGACCATCAGGCAAAGCCATCCCAGCGTGAAAAGGTGAACCGCAGCAAACCCCGCCCCGCGCGACCAGTCGCCGGGACCGACCGCCCCCGACATCGCCGTCGCCAGCGACAGCAGCAGGAACAGCATGGCTGCACCGAACCACGCCAGTGTCCAGGGTGAAAGCTGCTTGCCGGGCATCCGAACCTTCCGCGCCGTATTCCCCCCGATATTGGCCCCTTCGGACCGTCCGTCCTTGATACGGCGCAAACTGGACAGATCTTTTCTGCCGTGCGTTCGCGGCGCAGGAAGATCCGCTTACGCCCTCCCCTGTGCGCTGGCGCGCTCGCCAGTGATGCGACGTCGGCGCCGGGCCCGAAGGGCGGTGCCGGTTCGAACGCGGGTTCCCTTGCCGGGACCGTCAGTCGTCGCGGTGCGGCGGAAGCCAGATCCAGGTGTGACCGGCGTCCTCGGCAATGCGATAGGTTCGCGCCCGAGGGCAGCCCTTAGGCGCATTGTAGGGGCGTCCGTCGCGCAGGTCGAATTCGGCGAAATGCAAGGGGCAGACGATACGGTGGCCGTCGATCATCCCTTCCGCCAGCGAGGCATCGGCATGCGGACATCGCTCGGCCACCGCGTGGATATTCGCGCCGATGCGCGTCACCACCAGATCGCCCAGCGGCGCGAACCGGACCTTGCGCAATTCGCCTTCACTCAGGTCGGACAGATCGGGGAAGGCGTGCTTCACCGCATCGGCGGGCGGTCCGTCTTCGGCCGGATCGGACGGCGGGGAAACCGCTTCGGTGCGCTTTGACAGCGCGAACCGGTGGATGCGCGCGGGCTGGTCGATGCCGATCGCGAAATCGCCAAAGTCCCAGAACCGTTCGTCCGACTGTGCCGTGAGGGGTTGCGCGGCCGGGTCCGGCAAGCCGGCGATGTGGATCGTGTGGCCGAACTGGTCCGACCAGAACCGCGGCAGCGCCGGCGGCGGGTTTTCCCGGTGCAGCATCGCGCGCGCGGCGCGGGCGGCCTGATCGTTGGCGTTGTGCCAGCTTTCGATCCTGAGGCCGCGCGGGACGGCGGCAACCCTTTGCCGCGCCACGTCGCCCACGGCATAGACGAAAGGATCGCTTGTGGCGCCGTTTTCATCGGTCAGGATGCCTTCGTCACAGGGCAGTCCGGCCTGCCGCGCCAGGCTGTCGTTGGCGACGATGCCGATGGCCACCACCAGAAGGTCCGCCTGTTCGACCTGACCGTCGCATTCCGCGGTGACGGACTCCGGCCCTTCGGTGAACGCGGGCAGCGGGCCCAGAACCAGCCGGACTCCCTGTTCCGCGTGGAGTGCGGCCACCACATCGGCAACGGCGGCCGGCAAGACCCGCGAGCAGACCCGGTCCTGCCGGGCGAAAAGCGTCACGTCCAGACCGCGCTGCCGGGCGGCGGCGGCAATCTCGAGCCCCAGCCAGCCGCCACCCAGCACGAAGACCGACCGGGCACCGGCAAGGCCGCGTGCCAGCGCCTCGGCGTCGTCGGCCGTTCGCAGGGTCAGGACACGCCCGAAACCGCGGCTCAGCTGCGGCAGGGTCTTCACCGAACCGCCCGTCGCAAGGATCAGCCGCCCATAGGGATGCACCGCGCCGCCCCGGGTCTCGATGGTCCGCGCGACGCGATCGATGCCGATCACCACCTCTCCCAGATGCATCTGGACGTCCAGATCCCCCGCCTCGTCAGGTGACAGGACCTGCGTCAGCGCAGCAGGCGCCGCATTCGGGGCACCGAAAGCCTTGGACAGGGGGGGCCGTTCATAGGGCGCGCGCGCTTCATCGCCAAAGATGCGGATTTCGCCGTCATAACCCAGTTCCCGCAGCGTCTTGGCAGCCACCCCGGCCGCCTGCCCCGCGCCGACGATCACCACCGGGCTGACCGGAACCGCCTTGTCCTCCAGCGTCAGACGGTCGCCGGTCGACAGAATGCCCTCGTCCAGGATTTCGCAGTAGATGCCGAAGTCGCGTTCGAAGTGGGCGATCAGCGTCTGAAGGACGGCACGATCCTCGGTCAGGCCCAGCTGTTTCAGCGTCGTGAAGCTGCACCGTCCGGCTTTCTGCAGCCCGCGCAGGCGCAGCCCGCCGATCCGGAACTCCTGCCCGATCAGGCTGTATTCCGGGGTGGCACCCATTGCGCCCTGAAAGTCCACCACGACATTCGGACGGAAACGTCGTTCGTCGACATGGGCACCGGGGATCAGCCGCCGCAGGGTTGCAAGGGCCTGCTGGCTGATCAGATGCAGGGGGCTCAGGCTGTAGCGATGCGTGACGGGGGCCTTGTCCAGACGCGCGCCGTAGGGGTGCAACCGGACCTTGCGGCCGAACGCCGCCGCCATCTCCTCAAGGCAGGCCGGATCGTCGGGCCCATGCCAGTAGAGACCGTCGAACGAAAGCTCCGGCGCGCCATCCTGGCCGATCCGCGACAGGATCTGCGGGGCGAACTGCCATTGCCGCTGGGCCGGATTGATGGTCTGGCCGGTCTCGGCATCGACAAGGGCATGACTGCGGTCATGAACCACCCCTGCCCCGCCGACCTGCAAGGTCGAGCGCCGTTCGCCCCCAAGGGAGCTGACCGGATAGCGCCAAAGCGCGGTGACGGCACCAAGTTCGGACATGTGCATCGTGAATCCTTTTCCGGTCGGGTGAGTTCCGGCCCCACGGCCAAGGGCGCCGGGGACGGGATGGTCAAAGTCTTTCGCAACCCCACCGCGCGGCCTTTCCGGAACGCGGCATTTCCCATGCCTCTACCGACCTGCCGCCCGAAGGTGGGTTTGCAGGGACTGGCAGGCCTGCATGATGTGGTCGTAGACCAGTGTCGCGGCGCGATCCGCGTCCCCGGCGCGACAGGCGGCCAGAATCGCGGCATGTTCGGCCACCGCCGTTGCATGGCCGCCGCTGACCGTCAGTTGCACGCGCAAGTACCGTTCGACCCGATCATTCACGGAACGGATCAGGCGGATCAGGTAGGGCCGGTCCGCCGCCGCATACAGACTGGCGTGGAAGTCCCAATTGAGCGCCGCCCAACGCGACACGTCGGGTTCGCGCGCAAAGGCCTCGGCACTCTGCCCTGCCCGGTCGAAATCGACCTCTGTCATCTTCGGGACGGAAAGGCGAATTGCGTTCGCTTCCAGAATGGCGCGCACCTCGAAGATCTGCACGATCTCGGGTTCGGACAGGCGGGCAACGGTGGCGCCGCGGTTGCGCTGGAAGGCCACGAACCCTTCGGCCTCCAGCCGTTTCAGCGCCTCGCGCACCGGGATCTTGCTTACGTTGAACAGTCGGGCGACGTCATCCTGCCGGATCGGCACGCCTTCCGCCAAGTCGCCTGAAACGATCGCGCCCCGCAGATGCCGCAGGATGACCTCGGAGGCGGTCGGCGTCGTCCCCAGGTCGGGCACATCCTGCAACTCAAGGGTCATGTCACGCTCCTGCTTCGGTCGTGGCGCGGATAGCGGGCACGGCGCGGGATGACAAACAGGGATTGCCCCGCCCGCGCTATGCCCCCCCGATCAAGCCCCGGTCAGGCCCAGGTGTCACCCACGGTGAAACCTTCGGTGAAGGGATCGTCGGGGTCCAGCACCAGCGTGTTCATGGCGAAGATCCAGCTTGTTCCGGTGATGGTCGGCACCACCGCCTGTCGACCGTGCAGCGCCAGCTCCTCGACCAGGTGGCCTGTGTAGACGTTGCCGAGGATGCTCTGGTGCCGGAAGGGCCGGTCCAGCGCCAGCTCGCCCTTGGCATGAAGCACTGCCATCTTTGCGCAGGTGCCCGTGCCGCAGGGGCATCGGTCGATAGCCCCCGTCCAGGTGGCCGGGTTGTCCCAGGAAAAGCCGCCCGACGCCATCGTCACCGCGTTCTTCCAGTCGGCACGCGGATCTTCGGTCGGACCGGAAAGCTGCGAGATCGTGATGCCGACGCCGGGGTAATCGGGATGGGCCACCGGAAGCTGTTCGATGGCCGCCTCGCGGATCATCGACGACACCCGCGTGATTTCCCGCCCGTGTTCGGGCTTCAGCTCCAGACCCTTGAACTGGCGCACGTCGGCGATGACGTAGAACATCCCGCCCCAACCCACATCGACCCGAACCTTGCCCAGATGCGGCACGTCGATCACTGCATCCAGATGGGCAGCGAAGGCGGGGACGTTCTTGAAGGTGACGGCCTTCACCTTGCCGTTCTGACAGTCGGCCCTGACGCGAATCAGGCCCGCGGGCGCTTCCAGCGTCAGTTCCGTGACCGGCTCGATCATCGGCAGAAGACCCATCTCCAGAAGAACGGTGACGACCGAGATCGTGTTGCCGCCGGACATGACGGGATATTCGATCTGCTCCATGATGATATAGCCTGCATCGGCGTCGGGGTGACTGGGCGGCACGATCAGGTTGCAGCAATGCGCCGGATAGCCACGCGGTTCGCGCAGCATCAACTTGCGCAACTGGTCGTCGTTTTCGCGCAGCCACTGCATCTTTTCATAGCTCGAGGCCCCCGGAACGTGGGGAACCCCGCCCGTGATGACCCGCATTGGCGTGCCCGCATGGGTATCCACCGCGTGGATCATCCTCTTGAACGTCATGGCCTGCCCTCCCCGCCGCCAAATGATGCAGGATCGTATACGGTATCCTATCACGTCTGTCCAGACCCATACAACAAAAGTGTAGACATTATGTATTTCTCACGTTAGCGTGTCTTCGAGCCTGAACGCCCGCACACCTTTCGGAGCACGCCTTGGACATCCAGCCGACAAGCAAGAAGGCGCTTTGTGCCGAGGATTTGCGGCGCGGGATCCTGACGGAGGAGTTCGAGCCGGGGAGCTATCTGGACGAGGTGGAGCTGTCGGAGCGCTACGGGATCTCGCGGCCGCCCTTGCGGGAGACGCTTCGCCAGCTGGCGGGCGAGGGCTACATCCTTCTGCACGAAAACCGCGGCGCGCAGGTGGCGCCGATGACGCACAAGACCCTGCGGAACTTCTTCGTCGCGGCGCCGATGATCTATGCGGCGGTGACGCGGCTGGCCGCCGAACATGCGACCCCCGCGCAGATCGCCCGGCTCAAGGACACGCAGCGGTCGTTCCGGGCCGCGATCGCCAGCGGCAATGCCGCCGACCGCGCGCTCTGGAACCAGCGCTTCCATTCGGTGCTGGGCGAGATGGCGGACAACGAATTCCTGCTGCCCTCGCTGCGGCGGCTGCTCATCGACCATACCCGGATCGGCATGACCTTCTACAACCCCCGCAAGGAGGCGATGGCCTGCGTCTCGGCCATCGCGGCCGACCAGCATGACCAGTTCATCGCCCTGATCGAGGCGGGCGATGCCGAGGCGGCCGCCGACCTGGCGGTGGCGCATTGGGAACTGTCGCGCGCCCAGATCGAAAGTTTCGTCA
This sequence comes from Rhodobacteraceae bacterium QY30, assembly GCA_002356635.1. GTDB lineage: Bacteria > Pseudomonadota > Alphaproteobacteria > Rhodobacterales > Rhodobacteraceae > QY30. The sequence goes on along the minus strand of CP023454.1, from coordinate 1,505,202 downwards.
CCCCCGACAGCATCAGCATTCCGCTGGGCCAGGCCCCCGGCGCGGAACAGCGGAAAGGAGCTTCATGAAGTTCGAAGGTATCTATACGCCCGTCATCACACCCCATGACGAAAACGGCGCCATCGACCGCGACGGCTTCGCCGCGATGATCGAGCATCTCATCGCCTCGGGCGTTCACGGCATCATCAACGGCGGCTCGACGGGCGAATACTACGCCCAGTCGATGGACGAACGAATGGAAATGGCCAGCCTCGCGAAAGAGGTGATCGGTGACCGCCTGCCCCTGATCGTGGGCACCGTGGCGATCCGGCTGGACGATTCGATCGCCATGGCCGAACATGCCGCCCGGATCGGCGCTGCCGCAATCCTGGTGGGCAGCCCCCCCTATTCGGTGCCGACCGAACGGGAAAACGCCCTGAACGCGCTGGCCATCGACCGCGCCGCCGACCTGCCGGTGATGCTTTACAACTACCCCGGCCGCATGGGCATCAACATGGGCGAGGAATTCCTTGACCGTGTGGGGCGGTCGAAGAACATCGTCGCGATCAAGGAAAGTTCGGGCGACATCAACCGCGTGCATCTGCTGGCCCGCGACTATCCGCATATCCAGATGTCCTGCGGCATGGACGACCAGGCGCTGGAATTCTTCGCCTGGGGCGCGCGCAGCTGGGTCTGCGGCGGGTCGAACTTCCTGCCCCGCGAACATGTGGCGCTTTGGCGCGCCTGCGCGATCGAAGGCGACTTCGACAAGGGCCGCCGGATCATGTCGGCAATGATGCCGCTGATGCGGGTTCTGGAACAGGGCGGCAAGTTCATCCAGTGCATCAAGCACGGCTGCGAGATGAACGGCTTCCACGCCGGGCCGCCGCGCCCGCCGCTGAAGCCCCTGAACAAGGATGACAAGCGGCAACTGGAACAGGTGGTGCGGGTGCTGAAACGCACCGTGGCCGGGATCGAGGCGGAGTAAAAGACCATGAGCGACCTTCTGACGACCGAAGAATACAAGGCAATCGCCGCCGGCCTTTCGTTCCCGACGCAGGCCTTCATCGACGGCACCTTCCGCCCCGCGCAATCGGGCAAGACCTTCGACACCGTGAACCCCGCAACCGGCGCGGTGCTGGCCCAGGTGGCCGCCTGCGACGCGGCCGACGTGGATTTCGCGGTGGAAAAGGCGCGCGACGCCTTTGAAGATGGCCGCTGGTCGCGGCTGCATCCGCGCGAACGCAAGGAAGTGCTGATCCGGCTTGCCAAGCTTCTGAAGCGCAACGCGCGTGAACTGGCGGTGCTCGAAAGCCTGGACAGCGGCAAGACGATCTATGACTGCGAAACCGTAGATGTGCCGGAAACCATCCACTGCCTGACCTGGCATGCCGAACTGATCGACAAGATCTACGATCAGGTCGCGCCCGCGTCGGACAACCACATCGCGATGGTGGTGCGGGAACCGGTCGGCGTGGTGGGCCTGGTGTTGCCGTGGAACTTCCCGCTTCTGATGCTGGCGTGGAAGATCGGGCCTGCGCTGGCGGCGGGCTGTTCGATCATCGTGAAACCGGCGATGGAAACGCCGCTGACCGCGCTGCGCGTCGCTGAACTGGCGATGGAAGCGGGCGTGCCGGCGGGCGTCTTCAACGTGCTGCCGGGTGGCGGCGCCGAGGTGGGCGAACCCATCGGTCGCCACATGGACATCGACGCCGTCAGCTTTACCGGATCGACGGCAACGGGCCGCCGCTTCCTGCGCTATGCGGCGGAATCGAACCTGAAGGAAGTGACGCTTGAAATGGGCGGCAAGAACCCGGCGGTGGTGCTGGACGATGCCGAAAACCTGGATCGCGTGGCGGCCCATATCGTCAACGGCGCCTTCTGGAACATGGGCGAAAACTGCAGCGCATCGTCGCGGCTGATCGTGCAGAAGGGCGTGAAGGACGAGCTGCTGACCCGCATCCTGGCCCATGCCCGCGAATGGCCGATGGGCGATCCGCTGGATCCGGTGAACCGCGTGGGCGCGCTGGTGTCGAAGGCGCATTACGACAAGGTCTGTTCCTACCTGGACGCCGACAAGACGACCGGCGGGCACAAGGTGATCCTGGGGGGCAAGGCTGACGGCGGCTTTGTCGAACCGACGATCCTGGAAGTGGCGCGCGATGCGAAACAGGCACGCGAAGAAATCTTCGGGCCGGTGCTTTCGGTCCTGACGGTCGATGGTTTCGACGAAGCGATCCAGCTGGCCAATGACACCGAATACGGGCTGGCGGCCTCGATCTTTACCGCCAATGTCAAGCGCGCCATCCGGGGCGCACGGGCGATCCGTGCGGGCACTGTCACGGTCAACAGCTTTGGCGAGGGCGACATCTCGACCCCCTTCGGCGGCTTCAAGCAGTCGGGCTTTGGCGGACGCGACAATGGCATCCATGCCCATGACCAGTATACCCAGCTGAAGACCATCTGGATCGACCTGGCCGACGACCGTGACGAGGCGGTAGCATGACAACCCACGCCGCGCGCCGCACGCCCGTGCATCGCGGCCCCGCCGCCTGGTCGGCGATCCTGCCGGGGCAACCTGCCCCGGTGGTTCTGGAAGGCGCGGCGCGCGCCGATTTCGCCGTGGTGGGCGGCGGCTTCGCCGGGCTTTCGGCGGCGCTGCGTCTGCGCCAGCTCAATCCCGGCGCGACCGTCGCGGTCCTTGAGGCGAGCCGGCTGGCCGAGGGCGCCTCGGGGCGCAACTCGGGCTTCATGATCGACCTGCCGCACGAGGTGCAGTCGGACGACTATGCCGGCGGCGGCGACGATCGGGCGGTGATCGGCTTCAACCGCCAGGCGATCGCCTTCGCGGCAGAGGCGGTGGAACGCTTCGGCATCGACCGGTCCTTCTTCGATCCGGTCGGCAAGGTGAACGGCGCCGCCAGCGCGGAGGCCGACGCGCTGAACCGCAGCTACGCCGGGCATCTCGCCACGCTGGGCGAGCCGAGCGAGCGGCTGGACGGCCAGGCGATGCAGGAACTGACCGGCAGCCGTCATTATGTCTCGGGGCTTTACACGCCCGGCACGGTGATGCTGCAACCGGCGGGCTACATCCGCGGCTTGGGTGAAGGGCTGCGGCGCGAGGGCGTTTCGGTCTGGGAAAACAGCCCCGTCACCGGCCTGTCGCGGCAGGGCGGCGCCTGGACGGTGACCACGCCGCGCGGCCGGATCGAGGCGGGTCAGGTGATCCTGGCCAACAACGGTCATCTGGAAAGCTTCGGCTTTGCCCGCCACCGGCTGATGCATGTGTTCCTTTATGCCTCGATGACGGTCGATCTGGATGCTACCGCGCTGAAAGCCCTTGGCGGGCGCCCGCGCTGGGGCGTCACCCCCTCGGACCCGATGGGCACCACCATGCGCCGCATCGACACCGCACTGGGCGGCAACCGCATCATCACCCGCACCTGCGCCAGCTTCGAACCGGACATGGAGGCCGCCGAATCCACCCTCCGCCGCACCGCCCGCGTCCATCGCCGCAAGTTCGAGGAACGCTTCCCGCAACTCGCGGGGACACGGATGGAATACACCTGGGCCGGTCACCTCTGCCTGACCCGCAATGCGGTCTCGCTCATGCGTGCGCTGGACGACGGGCTTTTCGCCGCCTGCGTCTGCAACGGACTGGGCACCACCCGCTCGACTCTCACCGGAATCGCGGCTGCCGAACGCGCCTCGGGACAGAACACACCGCTGATCCGGCACTTCGAAGCCGAAGCCGAACCGACCCGGCTGCCACCGCCCCCGATCTCCACCCTCGGGGCGAATGCCTACCTCAGATGGAAGGAATGGCGCGCCGGAAAGGAGTGACGGGCGATTCTGCGGCCCCGGCAAGGGCGACCCGCGACGTCGCTTCTGCCCTTCCTGCCTGCCATTCGGGCAGGCCGACCATCCGAAATACATCTGGATTACACATCATAATACAAATAAAATACATTACTCTTGACGCAGAAGGATCATCATGCCATCGGAATGGGGTCAAGAGGAGTGAGGACTTGCCGGCCGGCAGAGCGTTGGAGGACGCGGTCGGAGGCAGGAAAAGTTCGGCACCGGACTGCGTGACCCCGGTGCCGAGGCACGACATTCGCGCACCCAACGGAGGAGACCTTATGAAACGCTTGCTACTTTCCACGGCTTTTGCCAGCGCCGTGCTGAGCGCCGGTTCCGCATATGCGGCCTGCGGTGATGTGACCCTTGCGGCCTTCAGCTGGCAGTCGTCCGAAGCGATGACCTACGTCGACCAGTTCATCCTGAACAACGGTTACGGCTGCAACGCCTCGGTGGTGGCGGGCGACACGGTTCCCACGATCACCTCGCTGATCGAGAAGGGCCAGCCGGACGTCATTTCCGAAGCGACCCCGAGCCTTCTGGGCGAGGTCTATACCAAGGGCGCCGCCGAGGGCCGGGTGAGCCAGATCGGCACCGCGATCAGCGACGGCCAGGTGTCGGGCTGGTTCATTCCGCCCTATGTCGCCGAGGCGCACCCCGAGATCAAGACGGTCGAGGATGCGGTCGCGCACCCGGACTACTTCGCGCCGGACGGGGCGAAGGGCGTCGTCTACCAGGGCCCGCAGGGCTGGGGCGACACGGTGGTGACCGCGCAGCTTTACAAGGCGCTGGATCTGGACGCCAAGGGCTTCGAGATGGTGCCGAGCGGTTCGGCCGCGGCGCTGGAAGGCGCGATCAGCAAGGCCTATGAACAGAAGCAGGGCTTCATCGCGCAGTACTGGGCGCCGACCTCGCTTCTGGTCAAATACCCGATGATCCGCCTGGAAATGGCGCATGACCCGGCGGAATGGGCGCGCTGCACCTCGGTCCAGGACTGCCCGGATCCGAAGCCGAACTACTGGAAACAGGCCGAGATGGTGACGCTGGCCGCCGCCGACTTCTCGAAAAGCGCCGATCCGGCGGTCATGGAATACTTCGGCAAGCGCAGCTGGAACCAGGCCGAGGTCAGCAAGGTCATGGCCTGGATGACCGACAACCAGGCCAACGGCGAAGACGGGGCCAAGTGGTTCTTCCAGAACATGCCCGAGGTCTGGACCAAATGGGTTCCGGCCGAAGTCGCGGAAAAGATCAAGGCCGCGCTCTAAGGCACAAGATCAAAGCCTCGGAGGAAATCCTCCGGGGCCTTCTTCGGCGGTGAACAGGCCCGGCCCGGAATGGGGCGCCCCGAGATACTGCCACTGACCACCATCGGCGGGCCCGGTGCCTGGCCAACCAACGCGGGGGGATGCGTATGGACTGGTTACTGAATTTTCCGCAACTGGACGCAGGCTTCCTGCTGAACACCAAGCGGTTCATCGACGGCTCGCTCAAGGCACTGACGCGCGGCTATGGCCAGTCGATCGAGGAATTCTTCTATCCGCTGCTTCAGGTTCTGACCTTCTTCGAACAGGTCATGATCAGGGCGCCCTGGCCTCTGGTCATCATCGCCTTTGCCGCCATCGCCTGGTACGCGGCGCGCCGCTGGACCGAAGTCGCCGCCGTTGTCCTGACGCTTGTGCTGATCGGGCTGATGGGGCTGTGGAAAGAGACGATGATGACGATCTCGCTCGTTCTCAGCGCGACGATCTTTTCCATCGCCGTCGGCATTCCGCTGGGCATCGTCATGAACCGCTACAAGCGGGTCGGTGCCGCGATGAAGGGCGTGCTGGACGTGATGCAGACCATGCCGCCCTTCGTCTACCTGATCCCGGTGGTCATGCTTCTGGGGATCGGCCGGGTGCCGGGCTTCATCGCCGTGGTGGTCTATGCGGTGCCGCCGATCATCCGCCTGACCGACCTGGGCATCCGGCTGGTGGACAAGGAAGTGCTGGAAGCCGCCGATGCCTTCGGCTGTTCGCGGTCGCAGAAGCTGTGGAAGGTGCAGATGCCGCTGGCGATCCCGACGGTGATGGCGGGCATCAACCAGACGATCATGATGGCGCTGGGCATGGTGGTCATCGCCTCGATGATCGGGGTGCAGGGCCTGGGGCTGAGCGTGCTGCAGGCGATCAACAACCAGTACTTCACGCAAGGCATCTTCAGCGGCTTTGCCATCGTCGGCATCGCCATCATCTTCGACCGGATCAGCCAGGCCTATGGCCGCCGGCTGCAGCAGCATCGGGGAACGACCCATGAGTAAGAGCGAAACCTCGATCGAGATCCGCAACCTGTACAAGATCTTCGGCCCCGATCCCAAGGCCTGGGTCGATCCGGTCCGACGGGGCATGTCCAAGGAAGAGCTGGGAAACAGCCACGGCCATATCCTCGGGCTGAACGACATCAACATCTCGATGCCGGCGGGCAAGATCCAGGTGATCATGGGTCTGTCGGGTTCGGGCAAGTCGACGCTGATCCGTCACATCAACCGATTGATCGAACCGACGGCCGGCTCGATCGTCATCGACGGACGCAACATCCTTGAGATGTCGGAAGACGAACTGCGCGAATTCCGCCGCCGCGGCACCGCGATGGTGTTCCAGAAATTCGCCCTGCTGCCGCACCGAACGGTGATGGACAATGTGACCTTCGGGCTGGAAGTGCGCGGCATCGACAAGGCGAAAAGCCGCGAGGGCGCCATGCGCTGGATCGAACGTGTGGGCCTGAAGGGGTTCGAGACGCGCTATCCCAGCGAACTGTCGGGCGGCATGCAGCAGCGCGTGGGTCTGGCGCGGGCGCTGAACAACGACACCTCGATCCTTCTGATGGACGAGGCCTATTCCGCGCTTGACCCGCTGATCCGCACCGACATGCAGACCATGCTTCTGGACCTGCAGAAGGAACTGGGCAAGACCATCGTCTTCATCACCCACGACCTCGATGAGGCGCTGCGCCTGGGCGACAATGTGGTGATCCTGCGCGACGGCTCGATCGTCCAGCAGGGCGACAGCCAGGAAATCCTGCTGCGCCCCGCCGACGACTACATCCAGCGCTTCGTGAAGGACGTGAACCGCGGCCGCTACATCAAGATCGACCGCATCATGGAGCCGCTGAACGGGACCGAGGCCGGTTCGCTGCCGCGGCTGGCCCTGGGAACGCCGCTGGAAATCGCCGTGAAGGAACTGTCCGATACCTCCAGCTCGGCCGCGGTGGTGACAGGTGCCGGAGGCCGCCCGGTGGGGATCGTGTCGCAGCGGAGTATCATGGCCGCGCTTTGATGAGCGGATCGGCACGGCCCCGGCCGCTGGGGCCGGGGTTTTTCGGCTTCCGAACAGGTGGATGGACAGATGGCAATTGCAGAACGCCTGGGTGTGATCGGCGGGAATGGCTGGTTGGGAAGCGCGCTGATCCAGGGCGCCCTGGCGGCGGGGGTTCTCGATCCGGCGCGGCTATCGCTGTCATCCCGTACCGGCACGCAAGGCCGGCTTCAGGGGCTTGCCGCCGTCTGGACGCAGGACAATGCTGAACTGGTCGACCGGTCCGAGGTCGTCATCCTTTCGGTCCGGCCGGAACAGTTCGCGGACATCGCCGTCGACCTGCGCGGCAAGCTGGCGGTCTCGGTCATGGCGGGGATCAGCTGTGCGGCCATCGCGGACCACACCGGCGCAGAGCGGATCGTCCGGGCGTTGCCCAACGCTGCCGCCGCGATCGGCAAGTCCTTCACCCCCTGGTATGCCCATGGCGATGTCACGGATGCCGGGAAGGCCCTGGTGCGAACCTTGTTCGCTGCCAGCGGGGAAGAGGTCGAAGTCCCCGACGAATTCCACATCGACTACTCTGCAGCCCTGACCGGCTCCGGCGCGGCCTTCCCCGCCCTTCTTGCCGTTTCGCTGCAGGCCGAGGCGGTCGACCAGGGGCTTTCGCCCGACTTCGCCGAACGGGCGACGAAAAGTTTGCTCTGCGATGCGACACAGCTGTTCGCGGGGCCCGACGGATCGGCCGCGGCCATCGTACAGGAAATGATCGACTACAAGGGGATGATCGCAGCGGCGCTGGAAACGATGCAACAGACAGGTTTCCAAGCCTCCGTCTCGGCCGGGCTACGCGCCGCCCTGGCAAAGGCCGGCGGGCGGTCCTGAGGGAACGCACGCCTGAGCGGTAAGGAAGGGAGACACCTGTCGTCACCGGCAGGCTCCGGCGCAGTTTCAGCGCCTTCCGCCGCGCAGCGCGGCGATCCTCGGCAGTTTCCACTTCACTGAAATGTCAATTGCAATTGAATGCCGCTGTTCGAGCTATTGAAATGGTTAATGTTGGCTTCAAGAAAAACGCTATCCATTTCCCCGCCTTGCGCGGGGTTCCGGTCGGATCCGGTTGCACATCGAACGATCACGATTTGATGCCTGGACCGTGGTCGCCCGCACTGAGATGACCCTGCCCTTCCCGATCCGGGATCAAATGGGGTTGCGTTTCTGATTGCTTTCAATTTAGCAGGTCACGCACAGCCACCCGCAGATTTCCACGTAATGGAAGCCGGTCGCACCATCCTGCAATCCGGCCGGACAATGGGAATGGGGGCACTGCGTTTGCGTTGAAAACCCGCGGAATGGGATGCGAGGCGATGCCAAAAGGGTACATGATCCTGAGCGAAGGCCGCAGCGGGACGACCTGGCTCGGCTCACTTGCCAATGCCACGGGATTGCTTGGAAACTCTCAGGAATGGCTGCGCCAAGAATTTCACGCGCGACCGTTCAGGAGCATGTCGCCGGATGCATTTTTCCAAAAGGTCATGGAAAACGGCAGCACCCCGAATGGCGCTTTCGCAGTCAAGATCTTTCCGGGGCACTTGCTGGCAATAAACCGACATTTCGGATTTGATTTCATCCAGAGGTGCCTGAAAGAACGTGACATGCGGATCATCCTTTTGACCCGCGAAGACACCATGGCCCAAGCGGTTTCCTTCGCGCGCGGCCGACAGACCGATCAATGGACCAGCGGCGCAGCAGCGAAGGCGGATCCCATTTACGATTTTGACCAGATTTGCAGGTTCTATTTCAAGATAAGGGAAAGCTACGAATTCTGGAATTCGTATGTGGCCATTCACGGATTGTCCGCTTCCCGCTTCATCTACGAGCGGCTCGTTCCCGACGTGACACCGTTCCTCAGGTCAATTGCAGATTTCATGGGAGTGGAGCTGGGAAGGACCCCGGTTTCGCCCCTGACCGTTCAGCGGGACGACTTGAATGATCAATGGATCGAGCGATTCAAGCACGAGATCGGGAACAGGAACATTCTCGGTGTGGTGGGTGAGGCGCCGGTGTCCCGGACCTCACGCAACCTGATGCGGTTCATTACCAAGAAGCCCCTCATCCTGCGATATTGATCCGCGGTCCTGACGGCAGTCGCGGGCTCACGACAAGGCTTCGGCATCGGCGTGGCGGAAGGGGTGGGATTCGAACCCACGGATGCTTGCGCATCGCCGGTTTTCAAGACCGGAGCAATCGACCACTCTGCCACCCTTCCAAGATGCCCGGCGGGCGGGGCTGGCCCCACGCATCGGTCATCAGAGGCGGACCTAACGCGCTTCACGCGATTCTGAAAGCAGGGCCGCGCGAAAAGCTGCCGCGGACCGTGCGCCTCGGGGATGGCGGCGCTTTTCATGGCGGCGTTCCCCGGTTAAGGTGCGCGCAGGCGCAAGATAGCGCGGCACGAGGCGAAAGGCGCAGGTTCCCGCCGACGATCCCTGCAAGCGGTCATCGCGCAGCAGGGGCGAAGGGGGAGCGGCGATGTTGGGCACCGCCCGGCTGGGCCGGGCATGGAGGACAGGAATGACGAAACCGGGGATCGGCCAACTGGGCTTGGTGCTCTGCGCCACGCTGGTCACGGCGGGCTGCGAGATGGCCGCGTCGGGCAAGGTCAAGGACGCCCCGGAAACGGGCGCGTCGGCGGCGGCGGGCGGGCTGTCGGAGAACGTCACGCTGGTTGAACGCGACATCGAGGCGCCGAGCGTCTTTCAGGTTTCCGACAAGGGCCTTTGGGACGGCCGCCCGTCGCTGGGCGGCGTGTGGGTTGCCCATGCCAAGGTGAAGGAGCCGGAGCGGGTGATGATCCGCAACCCCGCCAACGGCAAGTTCGTGGTGGGCGCCCTCTTCCGCCGTGAATTCGAAAATCCCGGCCCTGCGCTCCAGGTCTCGTCCGATGCCGCCGAAGCGCTGGGACTGCTTGCGGGTCAGCCGCAGGTGCTGAACGTGGTGGCGCTGAAGCGCGAGGAACTGCCGAATGGCGGCAGGCCGGCGGATCCGGCGAACCCGGCCATCGGCGACAAGGTCAATGACGCGCCGGTGAAAACCGCCGATGCGGGCAAGCCCGCGGCCGGCGCTGGCGTGAACGATGCCGCCAGCAACGCAGCTTTGGCTGGCGCGGCGGTGGCGGCGGCAAAGGGCGCGCCCAAGGCGCCGTTCCCGGCCGGGGCTGCACCCGCGGCGCCCGCTCGGCCCGGTGCGATGGTGCCCGCCGGGGCCGCCGCGGCGGAAGTGCCGGTCCTGCCGGAAACCGGTGCCCAGGAACAGAAGAAGGGCTGGTGGCCCTTTGGCAAGCGCAAGGCCAAGGCGACCCCGCCGTCGGCCGCCACGCCGGCGCCCGCCGTGGTTGCGAGCGCAGCCCCCGGAACGATCACGGCCACGGCGATCGACGCGGGCGCGAAAGGCAAGGGCGTGGCTCCTGCCGCCCTGGCCCCGCAACCGGCCAGCGCGAAGCCTGCGGCACCGGCATCCAGCCTGTCGCGGCCCTATCTTCAGATCGGGATCTTCAGCGTCGAGGCCAACGCCGAAAAGGCCGCCAAGCAGATGCGCGGCGCTGGCATGACCGCCACGGTCAAGGCCGACCAAAGCAGCGGCAAGTCCTTCTGGCGGGTCATCGTCGGACCGGCCGCGACCGAAGCGGCACGCGGCGCGCTGGCCGCGAAGGTCAAGGGCCTGGGCTATCCCGACGCCTACGCCGTCACGAGATAAAGGAAAGGAACCCCCTGCCGATGCCGGTCCGCATGTCACGCCTGATCGCCCTTGCCGTCCTGATGTTGGTCGCCGCCCTGCCCGCGCGCGCCTTCGACACCCGCGCCAAGGCCGCCTGGGTCTATGACATGACGACCGACACCGTGCTTCTGGAAAAGAACGCACACGACAAGCTGCCGCCCGCATCGATGTCGAAGCTGATGACGGTCAACATGCTGTTCGAGGCCCTGAAGGACGGCCGCGTCACGCTGGATGAACGGTTCTCGGTTTCAAGCCATGCGAAGTCGATGGAAGGCTCGACCATGTTCCTGAACGAGACGGACCGGCCGACCGTCGAGGAACTGATCAAGGGCATCGTGGTGCTGTCGGGCAATGACGCCGCCGTCGTGGTGGCCGAGGGGCTGGCCGGGACCGAGGCGGATTTCGCCCGCAAGATGACCGAGCGCGCGCAGGCGCTGGGCATGACGGATTCGCACTTCACCAACTCGAACGGCTGGCCGGATCCGGGCCAGGTGATGTCCATGCACGATCTGGGCATCCTGGCCGTCCGCCTGATCCGTGAGTTCCCGGAATACTACGGCTATTTCGCCCTGACCGAATTTCCCTATGACGGACGGTCGCCCGACAACCGGTTCAACCGCAACCCATTGCTGAAGCTGGGGATCGGCGCCGACGGGCTGAAGACCGGCCACACCAGCGAGGCCGGATATGGCCTGGTCGGGTCCGCCATCCAGAACGGCCGCCGCGTGGTGTTCGTGATCTCGGGGCTGGAGAACGACAAGGCGCGCGCCGAGGAAGCGGAGCGCGTGGTCAACTGGGCCTTTCGCGAATTCTCGCAAAAGACCGTCGCGACCAAGGGCACGAAACTGGCCGAAGCGCCGGTGTTCATGGGCTCGGCTTCGACGGTGGGGCTGGTCGTCGAACACGACGTGACACTGCTGCTGCCGTCGCTGGCGCGCGACAACATCAAGGGCGAGATCGTCTATTCCGGCCCGATCACCGCTCCGATCAAGGCGGGCCAGAAGATTGCCGACCTGCACATCGAGATCCCCGGCACCCAACCCGCGACCGTGCCGCTGGTTGCGGAAAAGGACGTGGCCAAGGGTGGCTTCGGCGCCCATGTCGGCACTGCGGCCCGGATCCTTCTGGCCCGCGCGCTGGCCGAACTGCAAAGCTGATCCATGTTCCTGACCTTCGAAGGCATCGACGGGTCCGGCAAGTCCACGCAGGCCCGCCGCCTGGCCGATGCCTTGCGCAAGGCGGGGCATGACGTCATCCTGACGCGCGAACCCGGCGGCAGCCCCGGGGCCGAGGAAATCCGCCGCCTGGTGCTGGAAGGGGACGCCGACCGCTGGTCGCCCGAGACCGAGATCCTTTTGTTCACCGCCGCGCGCCGCGATCACCTGGAACGGACGATCCGGCCCGCGCTCGGTGCCGGGCAGGTGGTGATTTCCGACCGTTTCGCCGACAGCACCCGCATGTACCAGGGTCTGCGCGGGCCGGACCTGCGCCAGACGGTCGACCGGTTGCATGACCTGATGATCGGGGTCGAACCGGACCTGACCTTCCTGATCGACATCGACCCCGCGCTGGGCCTGTCGCGCGCCAAGGGCCGGCATGGCCATGAGGAGCGGTTCGAGGACATGGGCCTGCCGATGCAGGCGCGGATGCGGGCGGGGTTTCTGGACCTTGCGCGCGCGGCCCCCGACCGGTTCCGGGTGATCGACGGCAGCCGGGATGCCGACCGCATCGCCGCCGAGGTGCTGACGCTGACGCTGGCCACGCTCGCATGACCGAGGACATTCCCCAACCCGACCGGATCGAGGGCGCCCCGCACCCGCGCGATACCCGCCTTCTGTTCGGACAAGAGGCCGCCGAGCGCGATTTCCTGGCCGCCCATGCCACCGGACGGCTGCACCACGGCTGGCTGCTGACCGGTCCGCGCGGCGTGGGGAAGGCGACGCTGGCCTGGCGGATCGCCACCTTCCTTCTGTCCGCCCCCGAGGGCGGCGGCGGCCTGTTCGGGGCGGACTCGGCCCCCGCCAGCCTTGATGTCGACCCTGAAAACCCAGTCGCCCGCCGCATCCATGCCGGATCCGAACCGCGGCTGTTCGTCCTGCGCCGGGCGTGGGACGACGAGAAGAAACGACTGAAGACCGTCATCACCGTGGATGAGGTGCGGCGGATGAAGTCCTTCTTCGCGCTTTCCTCGGCCGACGGCGGGGCCCGGGTCGCCATCGTCGACAGCGCCGACGAGATGAACCCTTCGGCCGCCAATGCGCTTCTGAAGCTGCTTGAGGAACCGCCCGCCGGGGTGACGATCCTTCTGGTCAGCCACCAGCCGTCGGGCCTTTTGCCGACCATCCGGTCGCGCTGCCGCGAACTGCGCCTGCACCCCCTGCCCGCGCAGGCGATCGCCGCCGCGCTGGAACAGGCGGGGATCGCGGTCGAGGATGAGGGCCCGGCGCTGTCGGCGCTGTCCGGCGGATCGGTGGGCGAGGCGATCCGGCTGACCAACCTGGACGGGCTTCGGGACTATGCCGCCATCGTCCGGCTGTTCGCCACCCTGCCCCGGCTGGACCGGCCGTCGGCGCTGGCGCTTGCCGCGGCACTGGGCGCCCGCGGGGCGGAGGCGCGCCTTGACCTGGCGTTGACGCTGTTTGACCTGTTCCTGTCGCGGCTGGCGCGCAGCGCCGTCACGGGCCCGCCCGCGCCGGAAGGTGCGCCCGGCGAGGCCGAGCTTTTTGCCCGCCTGGCCACCAGCCCGCACGCGGCGCGGGGCTGGGCGGACCTCCATCAGTCCCAGGGTGCCCGCGCGCGTCACGGCAAGGCGGTCAACCTTGACCCCGCGGCGCTAATCCTTGATATGGTCTTCAAGATCGACGAGACGGCGCACCGGCTGTCCGCCCGCTGACACCAGCCCGCGAAAGCGCCGTGACCGATGACCGATACGCCGCCCCTGATCACCGACAGTCACTGTCACCTGGACTTCCCCGAATTCGACGGGGAACTGCCCGCGCTGCTGGACCGTGCCCGCGCCGCAGGCGTGCACCGGATGGTGACGATCTGCACGCGCCTGCGCAACGAACCGGCCGTCCGCGCCATCGCCGAGGCGCATCCGCAGGTGTTCTACGCCGCCGGAACCCATCCGATGTCGGTGGCCGAGGAGCCGATGGCGACCGTGGACGCCCTGCTGGCGCTGGCGCGGCATCCGAAATTCGTGGCCATCGGGGAAACCGGTCTGGACTATCATTACAGCGCCGACAGCGCGGTGGTGCAGCAGACCTCGCTGCGGATCCATATCGCGGCGGCGCAGCAAAGCGGCCTGCCGCTGGTCATCCATGCCCGGGCGGCGGATGCGGACATGGCCCGGATCCTGACCGAGGAATATCGCAACGCGCCCTATTCCTGCGTGATGCACTGCTTTTCCTCGGGGCCGGATCTGGCGCGGGCGGCCTTGGACCTGGGTTTTTACCTTTCGATGTCCGGGATCGCCGCATTCCCCAAAAGCGGCGACCTGCGGGCCATCTTCGCGGCCGCACCGCTGGACCGGATCCTGCTGGAAACCGACAGCCCCTACCTGGCGCCGCCGCCGCATCGCGGCCGCCGGAACGAGCCCGCCTATACCGCCTTCACCGCAAGAACCGGGGCTGACGTCTTTGCCCTGCCGCTGGCCGATTTCGCCGCCGCGACCGAGGCGAATTTCGAACGGCTGTTTTCCAAGGCGAAGGCGATCTGACATGGCGACCTTGCGTTTCACCATTCTTGGCTGCGGCTCCTCGGGCGGGGTGCCCCGTATCGGCGGCCACTGGGGCGCCTGCGATCCGACCAACCCGAAGAACCGCCGCACCCGCTGTTCGATGCTGGTCGAACGGATCGAGGGCGAGGGCATCACCCGTGTGCTGATCGACACGACCCCGGACATGCGCGAACAGCTGCTGCGCACCGGCATCGGCCATATCGATGCGGTCGCCTATACCCATTCCCATGCCGATCATGTCCACGGGATCGACGACCTCCGGCAGCTGGTCTTCAACACCCGTCGCCGGCTTCAGGTCTGGGCCGATGCGCCGACGCAGGATGCGCTGATCTCGCGCTTCGGCTATGCCTTCGTGCAGCCTGCCGGATCGTCCTATCCGCCGATCTGCGACCTGAACGCGATCCGGGGCGCCTTCAGCATCGACGGCCAGGGCGGCGCGATCGAGCTTCAGCCCTTCACGGTCCTGCATGGCGACATCGAGGCCCTGGGTTTTCGCATCGGGGGGCTGGCTTACCTTCCCGATGTTTCGGAGATCCCGGACTCGGTCTGGCCCCGGCTCGCGGGCCTTGATGTCTGGATCCTGGACGCCCTGCGGCGCGAACCACATCCCACCCATGCGCATCTGGCGCTGTCGCTGGAATGGCTGCAACGCGCCGCGCCCCGGCATGGCATCCTGACCAACATGCACATCGACCTGGACCATGCCGCGGTCGAGGCGGAGACGCCC
The DNA here is from genome assembly GCA_002356635.1 of Rhodobacteraceae bacterium QY30. Taxonomy (GTDB): domain Bacteria; phylum Pseudomonadota; class Alphaproteobacteria; order Rhodobacterales; family Rhodobacteraceae; genus QY30. The sequence goes on along the minus strand of CP023454.1, from coordinate 1,489,832 downwards.
GCCAATGTCTCGGCGGCCTTCGACGGGATGGTGATCGAGCTTCCGGCCTGAGGCGCGATGCAGGCGCTTGTCGAGGTCATCCTGCCCGTCTTTCTGCTGATTGCGGCGGGGTATGCGGCAATGCTGGCGCGAATCTTGCCCGATCCGGGCATCGACGGGCTGATGCGCTATGCCAATTCCATCGCCGCGCCCTGCCTGCTGATGCTGGCCATCAGCCGGATCGACCTGGGCCGGGCCTATGCGCAGGACCTGCTGATCAGCTTCTACGCCGGGGCCTTTGCCAGTTTCCTCATGGCCGCGGTTCTGGCCGTCTTCTGGCTGCGGCGTCCGGCGACCGAGGCGGTGGTGATCGGCTTTGCGGCGCTTTTCTCGAACACGCTGCTCCTGGGCCTGCCGATCGCCGAGAGGGCGTACGGATCGGGCGCGCTGACGGCGAACTACATCCTGATTTCCGTGCATTCGCCGCTGCTTTACACCTTCGGCATCCTTCTGATGGAGGTCGTCCAGGCACGGGCGGGCGGTCTGCACCCGCTGCGCGCGGGGGCGCGGGTGCTGCGCGGAATCGCCACGCAGCCCCTGCTGATCGGGATCGCGGCCGGATTTGCGCTCAACCTGGGCCAGGTCAGCCTGCCCGCACCGGTGAAGGACGCGGCCGAGATGATTGCGCGGACCGCGATTCCGGTGGCGCTGTTCGGGCTGGGCGGCGTCTTGCGCCGCTACCGGCCCCAAGGCGACGCGCGCGCCATCGCGCTGATCTGCGCCGGGTCGCTGATGCTTCACCCGGCGCTGACCTGGTGGCTTGGGACGCGGTATTTCCACCTTGATACTGCCAGCCTGCGTTCCGCCGTGGTGACGGCCGCGATGGCGCCCGGCGTCAACGCCTATCTTTTCGCGCATCTTTACGGCACCGGCCAACGGGTCGCGGCCTCGGCGGTGCTCATGGCAACCGCCCTGACAGTGGTCACGGCCTGGGGCTGGCTGCACCTGCTGCCCTGAGAGGGCGGGCATCGCCTGCAATCATTCCGGAAAGGAAGGGAGAGTGGTGCGGTTGAAAGGACTCGAACCTTCACGGGGGTTAGCCCACAGCGACCTCAACGCTGCGCGTCTACCAATTCCGCCACAACCGCACTCTGGAACCGGAACCTGCGCCCCGGCTGAGGTGCGGCGTGTCTAGCCGAGGCGCGGGGCGAAGAAAAGCGGAATCTTGCAACTTTTTCGTCCGGGTGGCGCCGGGGGCGCAGCTTGCCTCTGCGCGTTCCCGGGTGCATGGAAGGACGTATGGAGGTGCCTCGCGATGGAATGGAAGACAAGCCCCGGCCTTGTGCCCTACCCCGAGGCCCTGGCCTTCATGGAGGCGCGGGTCGCCGCCATCTCGGCAGGGACAGCCGACGAATGCCTGTGGTTTCTGGAACACCCGCCGCTATACACCGCCGGCACCTCGGCCCGCCCTGCGGACCTGACCGACCCGGACCGTTTTCCGGTGTATAAGGCCGGGCGCGGCGGGCAGTACACCTACCACGGCCCCGGCCAGCGCATCGTCTACACGATGCTGGACCTCAACCGACGCGGCCGCGACGTGCGCCGCTTCGTGGGGGCGCTGGAGGACTGGGTCATCGCCACGCTGGCCGAGTTCAACGTGAAGGGCGAGCGCCGCGAAGGGCGCGTCGGCGTCTGGGTCGTGCGGCCGGACAAGGCGCCCAATCCCGATGGCTCCCCCCGCGAGGACAAGATCGCGGCCATCGGCGTGAAGCTGCGCCGATGGGTCAGTTTCCACGGCCTGTCGATCAACGTCGAACCCGACCTTTCGCATTTTTCGGGCATCGTGCCCTGCGGCATCCGGGAACATGGCGTCACCAGTCTGGTTGACCTGGGCCTGCCTGTCACGATGACCGACCTGGACGTGGCCCTTCGATCGACGTTCGCGCCGGCCTTCGCGGCAAGATCCTGCGCATTGTAAGGACTTGCGCGGCCATCTGTCGCAGTTGCACGGCCCTGGGGCGCTGACCGACCCCTTGCCGTCGCAAGCGGACAACTTAGGCTGGCACTTGTCTGCTATGAAACATTCCAGGCGAATACACCAAAACAGAACATGGAGTTCGTAATGACCCGTCTGCCTCTGATCCTTGCCGCCGTCCTGGGCGTTGCCGCCCCTGCCTTCGCAGAGGACACCGCCGCGACCACGACCGCCGCCACCACCACCGCCGCCGATGCGACCGCGACGACCGCGGTCGCGGTCGCGGGCGATGCCGCGAAGGGCGAGAAGGAATTCAACAAGTGCAAGGCCTGTCACGCCATCACCGGTCCGGACGGCACGCCGATCGTCAAGGGCTCGAAGGTCGGACCGGACCTGTACGGTGTGGTCGGCCGGAATGCCGGCTCGGTCGAAGGGTTCGCCTATTCGGAGGTCATGAAGGAGGCGGGCGAAAAGGGCCTGGTCTGGACGCCGGAGAACCTGATCGCCTACCTGCCCGACCCGTCGAAGTTCCTGGAAGAGAAATCGGGTGACGCCTCCGGCAAGTCCAAGATGACCTTCAAGCTTGCCAAGGGCGCCGAAGATGTCGTCGCCTATCTGGCGTCCGTCGTGAAATAATCCGGCCGGAACAATGGGGATGGCGGCGGAAAATTTTGCATTTCGCCGCCATCTTTGATTGCCCTCCCGGTGCCTGCATCTTATGACGGCTCTTGGGCACAGGCGGTTTCCCGCCGCCAGTGAGGACTTTTCTGAGGAGAGAAACATGGCCGACGCAGCCGCTCACGGGCACGCGGAACATGACAATCGCGGGTTCTTCACCCGCTGGTTCATGTCGACCAACCACAAGGACATCGGGATCCTCTATCTGTTCACCTCGGCGCTGGTGGGGCTGATCGCGGTCCTGTTCACCGTCTTCATGCGCCTTGAACTGATGGAACCAGGCGTCCAGTACATGTGCGCCGAAGGGGCGCGCTTCGTCGCCAACGCGGCCGAGCCCTGCACGCCGAACGGGCACCTGTGGAACGTGATGATCACCTATCACGGCGTCCTGATGATGTTCTTCGTCGTGATTCCGGCGCTGTTCGGCGGCTTCGGCAACTACTTCATGCCGCTGCACATCGGCGCGCCCGACATGGCCTTCCCGCGGCTGAACAACCTCAGCTACTGGCTTTATGTCGCCGGCGTTTCGCTGGGCGTGGCTTCGCTGTTCGCGCCGGGCGGCGACGGACAGCTGGGATCGGGCGTGGGCTGGGTGCTTTACCCGCCGCTGTCGACCAACGAAGCCGGCTATTCGATGGACCTGGCGATCTTCGCCGTCCACGTCTCGGGTGCCTCGTCGATCCTCGGCTCGATCAACATGATCACTACCTTCCTGAACATGCGCGCGCCGGGCATGACGCTGCACAAGGTGCCGCTGTTCGCCTGGTCGGTCTTCGTGACCGCCTGGCTGATCCTGCTGTCCCTGCCGGTGCTGGCTGGCGCGATCACGATGCTGCTGACGGACCGCAACTTCGGCACCACCTTCTTCCAGCCCCAGGGCGGCGGTGACCCGATCCTCTACCAGCACATCCTGTGGTTCTTCGGCCACCCGGAAGTCTACATCATCATCCTGCCGGGCTTCGGCATCATCAGCCACGTCATCTCGACCTTCGCCAAGAAGCCGATCTTCGGTTACCTGCCGATGGTCTATGCGATGGTGTCGATCGGGGTTCTGGGCTTCGTCGTCTGGGCGCACCACATGTACACCGTCGGCATGTCGCTGACGCAGCAGTCCTACTTCATGATGGCGACCATGGTCATCGCGGTTCCGACCGGGGTGAAGGTGTTCAGCTGGATCGCGACGATGTGGGGCGGCTCGATCGAGTTCAAGACGCCGATGCTCTGGGCCTTCGGCTTCCTGTTCCTGTTCACCGTCGGCGGCGTGACCGGCGTTGTCCTCAGCCAGGCGCCGGTGGACCGGGTCTACCATGACACCTACTTCGTCGTGGCGCACTTCCACTACGTCATGTCGCTGGGTGCGGTCTTTGCGATCTTCGCCGGGGTCTACTACTGGATCGGCAAGATGTCGGGCCGCCAGTATCCGGAATGGGCCGGGAAGCTGCACTTCTGGATGATGTTCGTCGGCTCGAACCTGACGTTCTTCCCGCAGCACTTCCTGGGCCGCCAGGGGATGCCGCGCCGCTACATCGACTATCCGGAAGCCTTTGCCTACTGGAACAAGATCTCGTCCTATGGCGCCTTCCTGTCCTTCGCGTCGTTCCTGTTCTTCATCGGCATCGTCGCCTACACCCTGCTGGCCGGCCGCCGCGTGACCCAGAACAACTACTGGAACGAGCACGCCGACACGCTGGAATGGACCCTGCCCTCGCCGCCGCCGGAGCACACTTTCGAGCAGCTGCCGAAGCGTGAGGACTGGGATCATTCCCACGCCCACTGAGGCGGGCCGCAACAGACAGACGGCCCCGGAGCAATCCGGGGCCGTTTTTCATTCCTGCCGCCGTTTCTGTCGCCGGAGCGAACCTTGCCCCACGAATGGTTGAAGAACCCTGCCGAAGGGGCGGTGGCCGAACTGCATCTCTGGCCGTTCCGGTCCCTGCCCCGGCGCGGTTTCGTCGGCGTCATCGCCTTCACGGCGCTCGGACTGGCCGTTCCCCTTCTGGCGGTCCTTGGATCCCCTATCCTCTGGGGTCTGCTGCCCTTTGTCCTCGGGGCGCTCTGGCTCTTGTGGTGGGCGCTGGAACGCAGCTACCGCGACGGCGAGGTGGTCGAGGTGCTGCGCCTGTGGCCCGATCGGCTGGTGCTGGAACAGCGCCAGCGGGGTCGCGCCATCCACCGGTTCGAGGCCAACCCTTATTGGCTGCGCCCCGAACTGGTCGCGGGCGGTCCGGTCGAGGGCTACCTGATCCTGACCGGCGGGCCGCGCACGGTGGAACTGGGGGCGTTCCTCACACCTGATGAGCGGCGGACCCTGCGCGAGGAAATCCTGCTCCGCCTGCGCGACCTGCGCGGTGGTGCAGCCTAGTCCGAACGATCGGACTTCCGGTCATCCGCGTGTTCGGGCAGGCCCTTGCGGCGCGTTTCCGCAAACTCCTCAAGTTCCTTCTCGCTCATCGACTCGTACATGTCCCGGGATGGACCGCGCAGCTTGGATTTCGGCGTCTCGCCCCGTTTGGCAGACAAGGCCGCGCCGGCGGCGCGTTGCTGGCTTTTCGATTTGGCTGGCATGGCTTCCTCCTTTTCCGGTGACGCCCGGAGTGAAGGGAAAACGTCCGGGCAGTCGTCGCGTTCCCCAAGGGGGGCATGCCTGCGGGCAGGGCGAAGTCGTCAGGCCAGGCGCGCCTTCAGCAGCGCGCCGACGGCGCCAAAGTCCATCTGGCCAGTGTGCCGCGCCTTCAGCGCCGCCATGACCTTGCCCATGTCCCGGAGCGATGTCGCCCCAGCCTCCGCAATCGCCGCGTCGATGGCCAGGGCCACTTCATCCGCGGTCAACTGGCGCGGCAGGAATTCCTCGATCACGCGGATCTCGGCAAGCTCCTTGTCGGCCAGCTCCTGCCGGCCGCCCTCGATGTAGACACGTGCGGATTCCTGGCGCTGCTTGATCATCTTGGAGAGAAGCTGAAGCATCTCGGCCTCGCCAAAGGTGGCACCGGGGGTACCGCGCTGCTCGATCTCCTTGTCCTTGATCGCGGCACCGATCATCCGCAGGGTCGACAGACGCGCCGGATCGCGGGCCTTCATCGCCTCTTTCAGGGCCTGGTTCAGTCGGTCGCGCAGCTCCATCGGCCCCGGTCCTTTCGGTCACATCGAAGGTCTGGAAGTCTAGACGCGCCGCGCCGCCGCCGCAACCGCCCCGATCCCCGCGACGCGGACCGGTTCGCCTCACATCCGGTGTCACAGCCCTGCCCTTGACGCCGCCCCATGCCCCCCTTAGGTTCCGCCAAATTTTGCCAAGCGGAGTCGCCCAATGCCCGCCACCCCCAGCACCGCCACCCGTCCCACCGCCTGCCTTGTGCTGGCGGACGGGTCGATCTTCTACGGCCACGGCTTCGGCGCCACCGGCGAGACGGTCGCCGAACTGGTCTTCAACACCGCCATGACCGGCTATCAGGAGATCATGACCGATCCCTCTTACGCCGGGCAGATCGTCACCTTCACCTTTCCGCATGTCGGCAACGTCGGCATCACCGACGAGGATGACGAGGCCGGCCTGCCCGTCGCTGCCGGGATGGTGGTGAAATGGGATCCGACAGAACCGTCGAACTGGCGCGCGACGGGCGATCTGGTGTCCTGGATGGAACGGCGCGGCCGCATCGGCATCGGGGGCGTCGACACCCGCCGCCTGACCCGCGCCATCCGCCAGCAGGGTGCGCCGCATGTCGCGCTGGCCCATGACCCCGAAGGCAAGTTCGACCTGGAGGCGCTGCTGAAGAAGGCGCGCGGCTGGCCGGGCCTCGTGGGGCTTGATCTGGCGAAAGAGGTGTCCTGCACCCAGTCCTACCGTTGGGATGAACAGCGTTGGGCCTGGCCCGAAGGCTACACCCGCCGTGAAGGACCGGGGCTGAAGGTCGTGGCGATCGATTATGGCGCCAAGCGCAACATCCTGCGCTGCCTCGCCTCGTCGGGCTGCGACGTGACGGTTCTGCCGGCCACGGCCACGGCCGAGGATGTGCTGGCGCTGAACCCGGATGGGGTGTTCCTGTCGAACGGTCCGGGCGACCCGGCCGCGACCGGCGTTTATGCCGTGCCGATGATCCAGGGTGTGCTGAAGGCCGATCTGCCGCTGTTCGGCATCTGCCTGGGCCACCAGATGCTGGCGCTTGCGCTGGGGGCCAGGACCATCAAGATGAACCACGGCCACCACGGGGCGAACCATCCCGTGAAGGATCTGACCACCGGCAAGGTCGAGATCACCTCGATGAACCATGGTTTTGCGGTGGACAGCCAGACCCTGCCCGCAGGCGTGATGGAAACCCATGTTAGCCTCTTTGACGGCTCGAACTGCGGCATCGCCATGACCGACCGGCCGGTGTTCTCGGTCCAGTATCACCCCGAGGCCAGCCCCGGTCCGCAAGACAGCTATTACCTGTTCGACCGCTTTGCCGCGGCGATGCGCGCCCGTCGCGCCGCCTGAATGCAGTCAGATGCGGCCAGGATCCCCCGCGGCGCCCGCTGCGGGGTTTCCGTTTCATCGACGTTAACGGCGCGTTAACCTTGACTGTCCGAGGATGGGGCGAGATCCCATCCCGAGAGTCAGAATGGCTTCCCCCCGACTGCGCCTTGTTCCCCGTTCCGATCCGGCGGCTGCCCCGCAACCGGTGGCGCGGCCGCGTGAACCGCTGGGGCAGATCCTGCGCGCCATGTCCGCGATCAGCGCCGCCCGCCTGCAAGAGGCACGCGCGCTGGCGCAGCGGCTGGATTCACCGCTGCCCGAGGTGCTGCTGGCACGCGGCTATCTGTCCGAGGCCGACCTGATGGCTGCCCTGTCCAGGCAATGGCAGGTGCCGTTGGTCGACCTGGGGCGGACATCGCCCGATCCGCGCATGATCGACCGGATGGGCGTACCGTTCTGGCGGCTGAACGCCGCCGTGCCGCTGGGTCGCGCCGGGGGCGCCACGGTCATCGCCACCGCCCGGCCCGAGGACTTTGCCGCGCTGGCCGAGGCGCTGGCCCCCACCTTCGGTCCCGTGGTCATGGCGCTGGCCCCGGAAAGCGACATCACCATGGCCTTGGCCGCCCAGCGCCGAACCCGGCTGATCCGCGCCGCCGAAACGCGGGTGGCGCCAGCGATGAGTTCCCGGACAAGGGACGAGGCGCGGCTGATGCGCTGGCTGCTGGCGGCGCTGGCCGGCGGGGTGGCGGGACTGATCCTCGCTCCGGCCGCCCTTCTTGCGGCGATGGTGGGGATGTCGCTGGCGGCGATGTTCGGCTCGACCCTGCTGAAGGCAGCGGCCTTCGCGGCCGAAGTGCGCAGCCAGCACCGTCCGACCCCGCCGGCGCCGATCCGGCTGCGCCCGTCGCGGCCTGTCGTGACGGTGATGGTACCGCTGTTCGCCGAAGCCGACATCGCAGGGCGGCTGATCGACCGGATCGGCCGGCAGACCTATCCGGCCGAGCGGCTGGACATCCTGCTGGTGGTCGAGGAGGGCGACAGCGTCACCCGCGCGGCGCTGGCCCGCACCGCACTGCCCTGCTGGATGCGGGTGATCACCGTTCCCGACGGCCCCATTCGCACCAAGCCCCGGGCCATGAACTATGCTCTGAACTTCGCCCGGGGCAGCCTGATCGGAGTCTGGGATGCCGAGGACGACCCCGCCCCCGACCAGATCGAGGTGATGGTGCGCCGGTTCGACGAGGTGGGTCCGGACGTTGCCTGCCTGCAAGGCATCCTTGACTATCACCATTCACGCCACAACTGGCTGGCGCGCTGCTTCACCATCGAATTCGCCGCCTGGTTCCGGGCGCAACTGCCCGGCGTCGCGCGGCTGGGCCTTGTGGTGCCACTGGGCGGGACGACGCTGTTCTTCCGCCGCGCGGTGCTCGAGGCGCTGGGCGGCTGGGACGCCCACAACGTGACCGAAGACGCAGACCTGGGCCTGCGCCTGGTCCGCGCCGGATACAGGACCGAACTGGTGGCCACCGTGACGCATGAAGAGCCGAACGCCCGGCCACTGAAGTGGATCCGGCAAAGGTCGCGCTGGATCAAGGGTTACGCCGTCACCTGGGGCGTCCACATGCGCGATCCGGTGCGGCTGTGGCGCGACCTGGGGCCGCGGCGCTTCCTGGGGGTGCAGGTGCAATTCCTGGGCTCGATCCTGCAATCGCTTCTGGCGCCGGTGCTTTGGACCTTCTGGATCAAGGTGGCCGGATTTTCCCATCCGCTGGACCCGGTGCTCAGTCCGGCGGTGCTGCACCTGATGGCCGCGATGTTCCTTCTGTCCGAGGTCGTGAACACCACCGTCGGCCTCTGGGCAACGCGGGGACCGGACCATCGACACCTTTGGCCGTGGGTGCCGACGCTGCATTTCTACTTTCCGCTGGCCGCACTGGCCGCCTGGAAAGCCCTTTACGAGGTGATCGTGCGGCCCTTCTGGTGGGACAAGACCGACCACGGCGTAATCCCCGAGGACATCCCCCGCACCGCGCCGGCCCCCGCGCCCGCTGCGGCCGCGCTTCTGCCCGCGAAATAGCTAGCGGGTGGGCTTTGCCGCGTCGATCTTCAGCCGCGTCTCGAAGGCGCGCGAGATATGGGACTTCAGCGCCTGATGCGCGCCGTTTGCGTCGCCAGCCTCGATCGCCGAGACGATCGCCTCATGCTCGGCCAGCGCCGCCCGGCCGCGCCCTTCGGCAGCAAGCGAGGTCGACGCCAGAAGCGCCATGGAACGATGCACCAGGTCAAGCTGCTGCACCAGGTAGCGGTTGTGCGAGGCGAGGTGGATCTGGCGGTGGAAACGGCGGTTCGACCGGCTGAGCGCCTGCGGATCGTCGACCATGTTGCGATCCTCTTCCAGCATCTCGCGCAGGACATGCACTTCTTCGGGCGTGGCGTGCCGAGCGGCCAGCCGGGCCGCAAGGCCCTCCAGTTCGGAACGGACGACGTACAGTTCGGCGAGCTGGTTGTGATCCAGCGAGGCGACGATCAGGCTGCGGCCGTCCCGCGCCAGCATCGACTGGGTTTCCAGCCTTTGCAGCGCCTCGCGCACCGGGGTCCGCGACACGCCCAGCCGCTCGGCCAGTTCTGATTCCACCAGACGGTCGCCCGGCCTGTAGATGCCGCTGTCGATCGCCTCGAGGATCAGCGTATAGGCATCCTTCTGCATTCCGGTCCTCCTCCGTTGGCGCGGCACACTAGGCCCGCCCCCACGACCCCGCAAGCGGCTTTCCCCACCAGGGCGCTTGCAGCCGCCCGCGCGGCTTCCTACCTTGGCGCGATGCCACAGGATGCGCCCTTCTCCGACGCCTTTTCCCATGTCCGTCATTGGGTCTTTGACCTGGACAACACGCTTTACCCGCCTGCAGCGCGGCTGTTCGACCAGATCGAGGTGCGGATGACCGCCTGGGTGATGCGCACCCTGTCGGTCGACGCGACCGAGGCCGACCGTTTGCGGCGCCACTACTGGCAGCAATACGGAACGACGCTGGCGGGATTGATGAGCGAGCATGGCATGGACCCGGAGGATTACCTGGTCGATGTCCATGACATCTCCTTCGCGGCGCTGACCCCGGACCCCGAGCTTCGGGCCCGGATTTCAGACCTGCCGGGACGCCGGATCGTCTACACGAACGGCTCGGCCCCCTATGCCGAAAAAGTGCTGTCGGCACGCGGGCTGTCGGGGATCTTCGACGCGGTCTATGGCGTCGAGCACGCCGGCTATCACCCGAAGCCGCGTCCTTCGGCCTATCAGGCGGTATTTGCCCTGGATGGCCTTGCGCCCACGCGCGCGGCCATGTTCGAGGACGACCCGCGCAACCTTGCGGCGCCCCATGACCTGGGGATGCGCACGGTTCTGGTCGGCCCCGACCGGCACGAGGCGCCGCATATCCACCACCATACTACCGACCTGGCCGGTTTCCTTGGGCGGCTTGCTGCCGGGCTGAAACGCGCGCAAGGCCAAAGGTGCGACGATTTTGCGCATTTTCCTGAACGGCGTCCGGGCGCACATCCGGATGAAGCGAAAACAGGAGAATTCCATGTCGACCCTGACCCTGAACCCGCCTGCGGCGCGCCGTCGCTGGTATGCCCGGCTGCCGCTGATCAGCCGGATCGGCCGCGAACTCGCCACGGGCGAGACCGAGACGGTGCTGTCCTTCCTTGTCATCCTGCTGACCATCCTGGTCCTGGCGATCCGCACCTGGGGGCTGGTGGCGCTGGGCCTGACGGCGGTGGCGGCTGTCCCCGTGGTGTTTGTTCTGCTGATCTGGCTGACCGTGGGAAAATAGCGCGGCAAGGGGTCGCATGATTTGCGGCTTGGACCAACCGGGGCCTGAAGGCTAGACTGCGTGTCCAGAACCTGGAGACGCCATGCAGCAGATCGAGACCACCGACATTCTGATTTCCGGCGGCGGTGTCGCCGGTCTGACGGCCGCCGCAGCCCTGGGTGCGGCGGGTTTCCGGGTGATCTGCGTCGACCCCGCAGCCCCCGTCACGGATGAGACGGACGACAAGGCCGACCTGCGGACCACCGCCTTCCTGCAACCCGCGCAGGCACTTCTGGCCGAGTGCGGGCTGTGGGAGCGGCTTGAACCCCACGCCGCGCCTTTGCGGATCATGCGGATCGTCGACGCCGGCGGTCCGACCCCCGAGGCCCGGCTGACCCGGGATTTCGATTCGAGCGAGATTTCCGAGCTGCCCTTCGGCTGGAACCTCCCCAACTGGTTGTTGCGGCGGGAAATGGTGGCGCGATTGCACGACCTGCCGAATGTCGACTTTCGTCCGGGGGTTGCCCTGACGGGGCTGTTCACGCGCACGACCGAAGCCCGGGTGACGCTGTCCGATGGGACCCCGGTGTCGGCGCGACTGGTCATTGGCGCCGATGGCCGGAGCAGCGCGGTCCGGCAGGCCAGCGGCATTGGTGTGCAGACCACGCGCTATGGCCAGAAGGCGCTGGCCTTCGCCGTCAGCCACCCGATCCCGCATGAAGGCGTTTCGACCGAGGTGCATCGCACCGGCGGACCCTTCACGCTGGTGCCGCTTCCCGACCGGGGCGGACTGCCCTGTTCGGCGGTGGTCTGGATGCAGACTGGCCCCGAGGTGGCGCGACTGGCCGCCCTGCCCGTTTCCGCCTTCGAGGCCGAGATGACCGCCCGCAGCGCCCATGTGCTGGGCCCTCTGTCGCTGCTGACCCGGCGGACGGTCTGGCCGATCATCAGCCAGATCGCGGATCGTTTCGATGCCGAGCGGACCGCGCTGCTGGCTGAGGCGGCCCATGTCGTGCCGCCCATCGGTGCGCAGGGCCTGAACATGTCGCTGGCCGACCTGCGTTGCCTGCTGGAACTGGCGCGGCAAACGCCGGATGCCCTGGGCGATGCCGCGATGCTGTCGGCCTATCACCACCGCCGCTGGCCCGAGGTGCGGGCGCGCGTCGCGGGGATCGATCTGCTGAACCGCGCCTCGATGGTGGGGCAACCGATCCTGCGCGACCTGCGTGCGGCCACGCTGAACACGCTTTACGGTCTGCGCCCTGTCCGCAAGACGCTGATGAAGGCCGGGCTGGGCGTGACCTGACGGGTTCGTCACGCCGCGGAGCGGACTCCTGCCACGGGCGCCGGTTCCCAGGCGGCGATGGCGCAGTTGCGTCCCCGGGCCTTGGCGCGGTACAGCGCCTTGTCGGCCGCCATCAGGGCTTGCGTCACCTCCTGCCGGTCATCGCGCTCCGCAAAGCCGACGCTGACGGTCAGGTCGTGCCGGACACCGCCCGCAAGGACCGGCCGTTCCGACATGCGGCGCACCAGTCCCTGGGCCAGCGCCTGCGCATCGGCGCGGGTCGCATCGGCAAACAGGATCGCGAACTCCTCGCCGCCGAACCGGCAGACCAGATCGCCGGGGCGGCAGGCCGCGGCGAGCGTGGCCGCGACATGCGCCAGAACCTCGTCGCCGACGAAATGTCCGTGCGTGTCGTTGATCCTCTTGAAGAAATCCACGTCCACCAGCGCCACGATGCCCTTGCGCGGCGGCCGGGCGGCCAGCATGTCCAGGAAGGACGGGCGATTGAGAAGGCCGGTCAGCCGGTCATGCCGGGCGGCCGTCTCGATCTGGTCCTTCAGGCGGCGCAACAGCACCAACCGTGTTCCCACGAACCAGGCGATCGGCAGCGCGCAGACGCCGGCCGAAGCCATCGCGTGCAGCGGCCCGGAGGTGGCCAGTTGAAGCGAACGTGTCAGGTAATCCACCAGCACCGCAAACATCATGGCGGTGGCCGTAACGGTCAGAATGAAAAGAAGAAGGCCGGTTCGATCCCGGAAGGTCATGTTAACCACTCACTCGAAAAAAACAGGAACCTGGACTCTGCGCATGACGGCAGAGGCCAACCCGCCCAACATCGGGCGAACACGGCCACCCTGCCCGCAAACCCTTACCAAAGTGTTAAAATGGGGCGCGTCCGGTCATCCCAGCGGTCCGGGCCGGCGTTCCTCCGACATCAGGACGTTCGCCTCGACCTCGCCGATGCCGGGAAGGGTCATGATGCGGCGCCGAAGCACGCGCTCGAAGTCCGCGATATCGCGGGCGACGACACGCAGGCGGTAGTCGAAAAGGCCAAGGACGTGCTGGACCACCTGCACCTCGGGGATGGCTGTGACGGCACGTTCGAAATCCTCAAGTCCCACGCGCCCGCGCGCCGCCAGCTTGATCCCCAGGAACACCGTCACCCCGAAGCCCAGCGCGCCAGCGTCCAGAACCAGCCGCCGCCCCCGGATGATCCCCGCGTCCTCCAGCCGCCGGATGCGGCGCCAGGCGGTGGGCTGGGTCAGCTCCAGGCTGCGCCCGATGGCACCGGCGCCCTGCCCGGCATCCGCCACCAGGGCCCGCAGGATCGCCCGATCCGTGTCGTCCAGTGCAATCACAGCGGCAGTGCCCCTTCGTCCTTGATGGTCGCCACCAGCATCAGCGCATCGCTGTCGGCGACATGCGGAAGCGTCAGGATGCGGCTGCGGTAGACCTCCTGGTAATGGGCCATGTCGCGGGCGATGACATGCAGGCGGACATCGGTGCGGCCGAGGAAGGTCTGGATCTCGGTGACTTCGGGAACAAGGCGGGCGGCGGCAAGGAATTCGTCGAAGGCGCGCGGGTTCGTCTTGTCCAGCGTGAAGCGCAGGCTCACCTCAACCTCCCAGCCCAGCTTTCGCCAGTCGATCAGCGCGGTTTCCCCCTTCAGGATCCCCAAGGTGCGCAGCCGTTCGATCCGCCGCCACCCGGTCGCCGCGGTGACCCCGGCACGGGCCGCAATTTCGGCCACCGCAAGTCCCGGCGCCGCCTGCATCTGGCGCAGGATCCTGCGGTCGGTGTCGTCGATCTGCATGAATATTTCAAGAACTGTTATGTCGATGAATGACAATATCACCCCAGGCAGGATTCATTCAAGTTTCGCAGCTTACCTTTCGGAAATCCGCCCCTATGATGCGCCATCATCAAACCGGAGGCCCGCCCATGCGCGTGTATTATGATCGTGACTGCGACATCAACCTGATCAAGGACAAGAAGGTCGCCATCCTCGGCTACGGGTCGCAAGGCCACGCCCATGCGCTGAACCTGCGCGACTCGGGCGCGAAGAACCTGGTCGTGGCGCTGCGCGAAGGGTCGCCCTCGGCCAAGAAAGCCGAAGGCGAGGGCCTGAAGGTCATGGGCATCGCGGAAGCCGCAGCCTGGGCCGACCTGATCATGTTCACCATGCCGGACGAACTGCAGGCCGAAACCTACAAGAAATACGTCCACGACAACCTGCGCGAAGGCGCGGCGATTGCTTTCGCCCATGGTCTGAACGTGCACTTCGGCCTGATCGAGCCGAAGCCCGGCGTTGACGTCATCATGATGGCGCCGAAGGGCCCCGGCCACACCGTCCGCGGCGAATACACCAAGGGCGGCGGTGTGCCCTGTCTTGTGGCCGTCCACCAGGATGCGACCGGCAAGGCGATGGAAATCGGCCTCTCCTACTGCTCGGCCATCGGCGGCGGCCGTTCGGGCATCATCGAGACGAACTTCCGTCAGGAATGCGAAACCGACCTGTTCGGCGAACAGGCCGTCCTGTGCGGCGGTCTGGTCGAACTGATCCGCATGGGCTTCGAAACCCTGGTCGAAGCCGGCTACGAGCCGGAAATGGCCTATTTCGAGTGCCTGCACGAAGTGAAGCTGATCGTGGACCTGATCTACGAAGGCGGCATCGCCAACATGAACTACTCGATTTCGAACACGGCCGAGTATGGCGAATATGTCTCGGGCCCGCGCATCCTGCCTTACGATGAAACCAAGGCCAGGATGAAGGCGGTCCTGCGCGACATCCAGACCGGCAAGTTCGTCCGCGACTTCATGCAGGAAAACGCCGTCGGCCAGCCGTTCTTCAAGGCGACCCGCCGCATCAACGACGAACATCAGATCGAACAGGTCGGTGAAAAGCTGCGCGCCATGATGCCGTGGATTTCCAAGGGCAAGATGGTCGACAAGGCCCGCAACTGAGACCGGTACCCGAAAACCGGACAGATTTGTGAAAGGCGGCCCCTTGCGGGCCGCCTTTTTGCGTGACAGGCATGCGCCACCCCCCTTTTTCACCGCGCGGGACATCTCATGCCTCAGACCCATCGTCCCTTCGCGGCCGCGCTCTGGATGATCGCCTCGATCCTGGGCTTCACGATGGTCGCGGTGGCGGGCCGGGCACTGCATCCCTTTCTTGACACCTACGAAGTCATGCTCTGGCGTTCGGTGGTGGGCATCGTCACCGTGACCGGCGTCGCAACGGCCCTGGGCCGCCTGACGGAAGTTTCGGCTGACCGTCTTCTGGTTCACGCGCTTCGGAACGCCATCCATTTCGCCGGGCAGAACCTCTGGCTGGTGGCGCTGTCGCTGATCCCGGTAGCGCAGCTTTTCGCGCTGGAGTTCTCCTACCCCATCATGGTCGCCCTGGCCGCGCCCTTCCTGCTGGGCGAACGGCTGACGCGGATCCGGGCGATTTCGGCGCTGATCGGCTTTGGCGGCATCCTGACCGTGGCGCGGCCCTTCGGCGCCGAGGGTCTGTCGCCGGGGCTGCTGGCCGCGCTGGCTGCGGCCATGTGCTTTGCAGGTTCAGCGCTGATGACACGCTGGATGACGCGCAGCATGACGATCACCTGCATCCTGTTCTGGCTGGTCATGTTCCAGGCGCTGTACGGCCTGATCGGCGCGGGGGCCGACGGGCGGATCGCCTTGCCGCCGCCGGCGGCGCTTCCCTGGGTCGTCGCGATCGGCCTGGGCGGCCTGGGCGGGCACCTTGGCCTGACCAAGGCGCTGTCGCTCGCACCGGCGGCCGTGGTGACGCCGATCGATTTCCTGCGCCTGCCGCTGATCGCGCTGGTGGGGATGCAGCTTTACGACGAACAGCCCGACATCTGGGTTCTGGTCGGCGGCGCGATCACCTTTGGCGCCAACTGGCTGAACATCTGGTCAGAGAAACGCAACACTTCGGCGCTACAAGCACAAATGCAACAGCCCTGATCGCAATGGCCGTGAACGCCGCGTCATGCACGCCCACGCATTGACCTGTGCCGAAGCATCGCCTTAGCGTTGAGGTCCACTCGGATATCTCTCCTGGGGAGGAGAATGAATGAAGACGTTTCTCACCGGCGCCAGCCTCCTTGCGCTTGGAACCTCGGCAGCCATCGCCGGCGGGGTCGAGCGGGCCGTGACCTCACCGGCGCTGCTGTTCGAGAAGGGGAACTATGCCGAACTGTCCTTCGGCACCGTCTCGCCCAGTGTTTCCGGGACGCAGGTTCTGCCCGTATTGCTGCCCGCGGGCGGCAGTTCGGGGGATATCGCCAATCACTTCAACCAGATCAGCCTGGGCGTGAAGACGGCGGTGAACGACCGGATCGACGTTGCGGTCGTCCTGGACCAGCCGATTGGCGCCGCCATCAACTACGCCTCTCCGACCTATCTGTTCGGGATCGGCCCAGGGTCGCAGGCAGAGATCGACTCCAAGGCACTGACGGCGATGCTGCGCTACCGGATCGACGAGAATTTCAGCGTCTACGGCGGGCTGAAGCTGGAAGAAGCCTCGGGCGAGGTTGCGTTCTTCAACGGCTACCGGATGACCACCTCGAAGGAAACCGATCTGGGGTATCTGGTCGGCGTGGCCTATGAAAAGCCCGAGATCGCAATGCGGATCGCGCTGACCTATCTGTCCGATATCACCCACGATTTCCACGCGAATGAAAACGGTGTTGCCACCACCTTTGAAACCACGGTCCCGCAATCGGTATCGCTGGAGTTCCAGAGCGGCATCGCCCAGGACACGCTGATCTTCGGCTCGGTCCGCTGGCGCGAGTGGAGCAACTTCGACATCTCGCCCTTTGTCTACATCAACACGCCAGCCTTGTCCGGCGGCCTGCCTCTGGTGTCCTACAGCAAGGACAGCATGACCTACACCCTGGGGATCGGGCGTAAGTTCACGGAAAACTGGTCGGCCGCAGTAACCTATACGCATGAGGGCAAGCGCGGCGGTTTTTCCGGCAACCTCGGGCCAACGGACGGGCTTGATGCGCTGGGACTGGGCGTGACCTACACCAAGGACAACATCAAGGTGTCGGCTGGCGTCAGCTACAGCCACCTGGGCGATACCTCGACCCGGGTGGCCTCGGCCCTGAACACCGCCTTCAGCGACTTCCGCGACAACCATGCGATCGGGTTCGGCCTGAAGGTCGGCTACGCCTTCTAAGAGGGGCCGCCATTGATGCCAGCGCGGCCGCCGGTTCGGGCGGCCGTTTGCATCTGGCGGCCATCCACCCCGCAGATCCCTGCAGAATCCGCGTGTAAAGCGGCGCGGGGCGCGCTAACCCTCGGCGGGACGTTTCGGAAGGCAGGACCATGATCTATCCCACGGCAGCAGACTGGCGCGCGGCGCCGCGCAAGAAGGTGCTTCTGTTCGGCATGTCCGGCCTTGGGAAGACCACCATCTCGAACCTGTTGCGCGCCGGAGGATGGTTCCACTATTCCGTCGATTACCGGATCGGCACCCGCTACATGGGCGAACACATCGCCGACAACTTCAAGCGCGAAGCGATGAAGGTCCCGCTGTTGCGCGAACTGCTGATGACCGACAGCGTCTACATCGCGTCGAACATCACCTTCGACAACCTTGCCCCGCTGTCGACCTACATGGGGAAACCCGGCGATCCGGCGCGCCTGGGCCTGCCGTTCGACGAATACATGCGCCGCCAGACCCAGCACCGCGAGGCCGAAATCGCGGCGCTTCTGGACACGATGCCCTTCATCGACCGCGCGCATGACCTTTACGGCTACGACAATTTCATCTGCGACAGCGGCGGCTCGATCTGCGAAGTCGTGGACCCCGAGGACCCGAACGACCCGGTTCTGAAGCCCCTGTCGGAAAACTTGCTGATGGTCTGGATCAAGGGCTCCGATGCCCATACCGCCGAACTGATCCGCCGCTTCGACCGCGCGCCGAAACCGATGTATTACCAGCCCGAGTTCCTGCACACCGCCTGGGCCGAATACCTGAGCCTGACCGGCAACGCGCCCGACAAGGTCGATCCGGATGCCTTCGTGCGTTGGACCTATGCCCGGGCGCTGGCCCACCGACAGCCGCGCTATGAAGGAATGGCCCGCAACTGGGGCATCAGCATCACCGCCGAGGATGCGGCCCGGGTCCGGTCGGTCGCCGATTTCGAAGACCTGATCGCCACCACCCTTGAGGCGCGCATACGATAGCGCTATCCAACCCTCCGCATTTTCCGAACCCCGGAGCCTGTCATGCCCATCACCTTGCCCTCCACCCTTCCCGCCTTCGACGTTCTGTCAAAGGAAGGCGTGATGGTCATGACCCCGGACCGCGCCGCGCATCAGGACATCCGGCCCTTGCGGATCGGGCTGCTGAATCTGATGCCGAAGAAGATCCAGACCGAAAACCAGTTCGCGCGCCTGATCGGATCGACGCCATTGCAGATCGACTTCCAGCTGATCCGCATGACCGACCACGAAACCCGCAACACCGCCGCCGAACACATGGCGACCTTCTACCGGTCCTTCGCCGAGGTCGAGGCCACGGGCGAGAAGTTCGACGGCCTGATCATCACCGGCGCCCCGATCGAACATCTGGACTTCACCGAAGTCACCTACTGGGATGAGCTGTGTCGGGTGATGGACTGGACGCAAACCCATGTCCATTCGACCTTCGGCGTCTGCTGGGGCGGCATGGCGATGATCAACCATTTCCACGGCGTTCCCAAGCACATGTTGGACCACAAGGCCTTCGGCTGCTTCCGTCACGAGAACCTGGTGCCCGCCTCGCCCTATCTGCGGGGTTTTTCCGATGATTTCGTGGTGCCGGTCAGCCGCTGGACCGAAATGCGCCAGGATGAAATCGAGGCGGTGCCCGGCCTGCGGGTGCTGCTGGGCAGCCATGAGGTCGGCCCCTGCCTGGTCGAGGATCCGGGCCGACGCGCGCTTTATGTCTTCAACCACTTCGAATATGACAGCGACACGCTGAAGCAGGAATATGACCGGGATATTGCCAACGGAACGCCGATCAATGTTCCGCAGAACTACTATCCCGACAACGATCCCGCGCGCCCGCCGGTCAACCGCTGGCGCAGCCACGCGCATCTGCTGTACGGCAACTGGATCAACGAAATCTACCAGACCACGGAATTCGACCTGTCGCGGATCGGCACCTGACGGCACCGGCCGCAACGGCCGGGTCCAAGGACGATTGCACGGCCGCAGCACAGCCGCGATACTTGGCGGAACAACTTTCCCTGGCGGATGTGTGAAAGGGCGCGGGCGATGTCGAAGGACAAGAAGAAGCACAAGAAAAGCCGGGACGACAACGGCGACACGGCGGTGATGGTGGCCGCCCCGGCGTCCGGCGACCAGTTGGGCGGGGACAAACCGTCCGGCGCCGCCGACACCCCGCCCGTTCCCTTCGTGGGCGATATCACCCGCTATCTGGAAACCGAAGCGCCCGAGGACATCCGTGCCGCGATCCGCGAAGCCGACAAGGACGACATCCTGTCGAAAACCTACCCCTACCGCGAGGAAATCGACGAGGACGACGCCGAGGATCACCTGGAGCGGCTTCAGGTGGAACTGGTGAAGATGTCCTACCATCTGCGCGCAACGGGCCAGCGGCTTGTGGTGCTGTTCGAAGGCCGCGATGCGGCCGGCAAGGGCGGCACCATCGACCGGATGCGTGAAAACCTGAACCCCCGCCAGGCCTATGTGGTGGCCCTCCCGAAACCCTCCGAGCGGGAAGCGACCCAGTGGTATTTCCAGCGTTACGTCGACTGGCTGCCTGCCGCGGGCGAAATCGCGCTGTTCGACCGCAGCTGGTACAACCGCGCCGTGGTGGAGAAGGTGTTCGGCTTCTGCACCGAAGAGCAGCGCGCCGCCTTCTTCCGGCAACTGCCCCAGTTCGAGAACCTGCTGATCGACGAGGGGATCACCCTTGTGAAACTTTGGCTGTCGGTGGATCGGGCCGAACAGCTGAAACGGTTTCTCGACCGCGAGAAGGATCCGCTGAAGCAATGGAAGCTCAGCTGGATCGACGTCGAGGGGCTGCGGAAGTGGGATGACTACACCGCCGCCATCGCCGAGACGATGAACCAGTGCCACCTGACCTGCGCCCCCTGGACCGTAATCCTGTCGGATGACAAGAACCGCGCCCGGATCGCCGCCATCCAGACGGTGCTGAACGCGGTCGACTACAAGGGCCGCGACAAGGCGGCGATTGGCCAGGTGGACCGGAAGATCTGTGGCGGACCCGACCTACTCTGATGGCCAAGCAGGGGTATCATCACGGCAACCTGCGGCAGGCGCTGGTCGAGGCGGCGCTGAGCCTGATCGAAGCCCAGGGGCCGCAGGGCTTCACGCTGTCGGATGCGGCGAAGTCGGCTGGTGTGACCCCGGCGGCCGTCTACCGCCACTTCGCCGGACGAGATGACCTGATCGGCGAATGCGCGCGCCAGGGATTCCTGATCTTCGACGAGGTGATGGAACGGGCCTACGACGGGGGTCGCCCCACGCCCCTGAAGGCCTTCGAGGCGACGGGACGGGCCTATCTGGACTTCGCCCGCGCCTTTCCAGGCCATTACAAGGCCATGTTCGAAAGCGGACTTCAGGCCAGTTCCGTACCGGGACTCGCAGATGCCGCCCGGCGGTCCGGATCGGTCCTGATGCGCGCCGCCCAGGCCCTGGCCGACCAGTTGCCGGAAAGCCGCCGTCCGCCCGCCGCCATGTTCGCAGCCCACGTCCAGGCCATGAGCCACGGCGTCGTGGAGCTTTACACGCGCGGCGCCCCCGGCACCCGATCGCCCTTCCCCCCGGAAGAGCTTCTGGAGACGGGAATCGGCATTTATCTGCGCGGATTGGGATTGTTGCCCGCCGACCATTAAAGCGGCGGAATCCGGCCAACTGTTCGGGCGGCGGCGAGGTCCACGGCGGCGTCGCGCCGGTTTGGCGCCCCTCGCGGGATGCTGGCTATTAGTGCTGCCATGCGGCACGATTATCGGCTAAACCTGCGCCCAGGATCCGAGATACCGCCACTGATGACGCAACCTGTCGAATCATCCAAAAGCCTTGAACGGGTCGCCCGGGGCGATCTTTGCGCCGGTTGCGGCGCTTGCGCGGGGCTGTTTCCCGAGCGGATTCACATGGAAACGCGCGGCCGCGGTTGGCTCAGGCCGGTTCAGACGGCGCCGCTGACCGAAGCGCAGGATCGCCGGATCGCCGAGATCTGTCCGGGTCTCGGCCAGACGGTCGAGGCCGCGGGCCGGCCGGACCCGGTGCTGTGGGGGCCTTACGTCTCGGTCCAGACCGGCTGGGCCACCGATCCGAAGGTGCGCCATGCAGGGTCTTCGGGCGGCGCGCTGTCGATGCTGCTGATCCACTTGCTGGCGGAGGGGATCGTCGATGCGGTCGTGCAGACCGCCGCCTCGCCGGCTCTGTCGATCGGCAATACCACCGTCATCTCGACCCTGCCCGACCAGATCGTCGCCGCGGCCGGATCCCGCTATGCGCCCTCGGCGCCGCTGGCGGACCTGTCGCACCATCTGGAGGACGGCCGTCGTTTTGCCTTTGTGGGCAAGCCCTGTGATGCCGCCGCGCTGCGCGCGCTGATCGCGGTCGAACCGCGCTATGGCCAGGTCTTTCCGGTGATCCTGTCCTTCTTCTGCGCGGGCGTCCCCAGCCATACCGGCGGAACCGAAGTGCTGCGCGCCTTGGGGACCAGCCTCGACCAGACGCAAAGCTTCCGCTTCCGGGGCAACGGGTGGCCCGGTCGCGCGACGGCGGTCCTGACGGACGGCTCGGAACGCTCGATGAGCTATCATGACAGCTGGGGCCGGATCCTGTCGCGCCACCTGCAACATCGCTGCAAGGTCTGCGCCGACGGAACCGGCATTGCCGCCGACCTGGTCTGCGCGGATGCCTGGGAAAGCGACGAAGCGGGATATCCGGTCTTCGAAGAAGCCGAGGGCACCAGCCTGATCGTTGCGCGCACCCACTGGGGCGCCAAGCTTCTGGCCGAGGCCGAGGCGCGGGCGCGGATTCGGACCGAACCTTTCAACCTGGACGATCTGGTGGCCATCCAGCCCGGACAACGCGAACGCCGGCGCGCGCTGCTGGTCCGCCTGGCCGCGCTCTGGATCCTCGGGCGGCCCATCCCCCGATATTCAGGCCTTCAGATCTGGCGCGCCGGACGGCAAAACAGCCTCCGCAAGAACCTGCGGAACTTCGCGGGGATGCTTCGCCGCACCCTGATGCGGCAGTCCACTTCCTCGGCCATCAAGAAATAATCACCCGGAAATCCCATGACCAAGACCCTGCGCCCGATCCGCGTCTGCCTGATCATGCACTCGACCCGCTCTGACAATCTGGGCGTGGGTGCGCTCACGGTGTCCGAGGTGGCGATCCTTCGCGATCTTGCGGCGCGGCTGGGCCGCAAGATCGAATTCACGGTCTTCGACTGGAAGGACGCCCGCACGCCCTACGTCTCGGGGTCCGATATCCGGATCGTCGACTTCGGCGGCAAGGAGTTGCTGGATCCGCGCAAGTACTTCGCCACAGCACGGCGGTCGGACATGGTGATCGACATCGGCGCAGGCGACAGTTTCGCCGACATCTACGGGGCCAAACGGCTGCGGCGGATGTTCATCATGAAATACCTTGCCCACCTGGCCGGAACCCCGCTGATCCTGGCGCCGCAAACCATCGGACCGTTCACCAGGGCCTCGTCACGTTTCCTGGCCCGGCTCAGCATGAAATGGTCCGCCGTCGTCGCCAGCCGGGACAAGCTGTCGACCCAGGCGGCGCGCGACCTGGGCATCACGAATATCGTCGAAGCTTCGGACGTGGCGTTGCGGCTGCCCTATGACGCGCCCGCGCCGCGCGCGGCGGAAGGACCGGTGCGCGTGGGCCTGAATGTGTCGGGCCTGCTGTTCGGCGGCGGATATACGGGCAAGAACGAATTCGGCCTGACGATGGATTACCCCGCGCTGGTGCGTGACATCATCCGACATTTCAGGGCGTTGGGCTGCGAAGTGCATCTGGTACCGCATGTTCTGGTGGCCTCTGGCCCGATGCAGGGCGAGGATGATTCCGCCGCATCGGAAAAACTGGCGGCCGAGTTCCCGGGAACAGTGATCGCGCCGCGCTTCGCCTCTCCCTCGGAAGCGAAAAGCTATATCGCGGGTCTGGATTTCTTCCTGGGCGCGCGGATGCACGCCTGCATTGCGGCCTTCTCCTCGGGCGTGCCGGTTATTCCCATGGCCTATTCGCGCAAGTTCGAGGGGCTTTTCGGCTCCATCGGTTTTACGCGCACGGTGGATTGCACCAAGGAGACTCCCGAGGCGATCCTGCAAAAGATCAGAGCCGGGTTCGAGGACCGCGCCGCCGTCAAGGCCGAGGCCGATGCCGCGCTGGCGCGGGGCAAGGCCAAGCTTCTGGAATATGAAAACGCGCTTCTCGCGGTGATGCGGGGGATCCGGGACTGATCCCCGTCGCGGGGTTCAGCGGAACAGCACCAGGGCCCCCGGGGCCCAGGCGACCCGGGTGCGTGCGCCGCGTTCCAGCACTTCCCGGCCAAAGACGTTGCGCATCGAGATCCGCACCGGGGCCGCAACACCATCCAGCTTGACATCGTAATAGGTCATGTCGCCGTAATAGACGACCTCCTCCACGGTGCCGGGGGCTTCGCGGTCGGCGGCGACCTGGCCTTCGTAAAGCAGCGTCAGGGTTTCGGGCCGGAAGCCGACAGCGGTAGCCCCGTCATGGGAATTCGACACCTGGGCCGCGTCAATGGTCGCACGGCCAAACCCGTGCACGTCCACATCGACCTTGCCGCCCGCCTCGGACAGCACGGTCGCGGGCAGAAAGTTCATCACGCCGATGAAATCCGCCACCTTGCGGGTTTTCGGGCGGCGATACAGGCTTTCGGGATCGTCCAGCTGTGCGATTTCGCCTTCGAACATCACGGCGATGCGGTCGGACATGACCAGCGCCTCTTCCTGGTCATGCGTGACCAGAATGAAGGTGATCCCGACCTGGCGTTGCAGCTTGATCAGTTCGACCTGCATGTGTTCGCGCATCTTCTTGTCCAGCGCCGACAAGGGTTCATCCAGCAGCAAGACCTTCGGCTTCAGGATGAGCGCCCGCGCCAGCGCCACGCGCTGCCGCTGGCCGCCCGATAGAGCGTGCGCGGCGCGCTTGCCGTAGCCCTTCAGTCCCACCATCTCCAACGCTTCATCCACGGCCTTCTGCTTTTCGACCGCCGTCCGCGGATCGCGGCGCAGGCCGAAGCCCACGTTCTGTTCCACCGACAGGTGCGGGAAGATCGCGTAGGACTGGAACACCATGTTGGTGGGGCGCTGGTTCGCGGGCACGTCCTCCATCGACTTGCCGTCGATCATCACCACGCCCGAGGTGATGTCTTCAAACCCGGCGATGGTGCGCAGAAGCGTGGTCTTGCCGCAGCCCGACGGCCCCAGCAGCGAAAAGAACTCACCGGCCCGGATTTCCGCATTGATGCCGCGCAGGGCGTGGTAGTCGCCATACCACTTCTGCACGTCCTTCAGTTCGATCATCGGTTTGGCGGATGTCACAGGAAGCCTCCGGTATCCTTGCCGCCGGTTTTCGCGATGCCGCGACGGCGGAAATATTCAGCAACAATAAGCAGGCAGATCGACACCGCGACCAGAAGCGTGGCGACCGCCATGATGACGGGAATGGCCTTGGGGAACCGCAACTGGGAATAGATGTAGACCGGCAGGGTGGTCTCGGTTCCGCCCAGGAAGGCGGCCAGAATGAATTCATCCATGGAAATCGTGAACGAGATCAGCAGCGACGAGATGATGCCCGGCAGCACCAAGGGCAGGATGATCAGGCGGAAGGTGCTGAACGCGTCCTCGCCCAGATCATAGGCCGCTTCCTCCAGCGACTTGTCCAGGCTCTGGAACGCCGCCGTCAGGATGGCGATGGCAAAGGGTGTGCACATCAGCGTATGGCCGAGGATGATCGTGTGCAGGCCCAGGTTCAGCCCCATCTGCAGAAGGATCACCAGGATCGCCATCGCGATGATGATTTCCGGCAGCACCAGCGGCAGCATGATCAGCGCCATCAACCCGCCCTTGCCGCGGAATTCATAGCGGGTGGAAGCGCGCGCGGCGAAGATGGCAAGGATCGTCGCCGAGATGGCACTGGCGCTGGCCACGATCAGCGAATTCTTGACCGCCGTCAGCAGCTGATCGCTTTCGGCCATCTGCTCGAACCACTTGGTGGTGAATCCTTTCAGGGGAAAGGCGATGATGGTGCCGTCGTTGAAGGCGAAGATCGGCAGCAGGATGATCGGCGCATAAAGGAAGATCAGGTAGATGATCGTGTAGCTGCGCAGTCCGTTCTGGTTCGGCTTCATTTCTTGACCTTCAGGAAGCGGGCGTTCAGCAGGACGAACACCGCCGAAACGGTGCCGACGATCAGCATCGCCGATACGGCGATGGCCGATCCCAGCGGCATGTTGTCGATGGCCAGCAGTTCCTTCTGGATGACATTGGCGATCAGGGGCAGCTTGCCGCCGCCGATGATGTCGGGCGTGACGTAGTCGCCCACCGTCGGGATGAAGACGATCAGCACGGCGGCCACCACGCCCGGCATGGCCAGCGGCAGGGTGACACGGAAGAAGGTCATCAGGCGGCTTTCACCCAGATCCTGACCGGCCTCCAGAAGGGAACGGTCGATCTTTTCCAGCGCGACGAAGATCGGCAGGATGGCGAAGGGCGCATAGGCATGGGCCAGCGTCGCCACCATCGCGCCGACGTTGACGTTGATCCAGGTCAGGGGCTGGTCGATGATCCCCAGCGCCTTCAGGCCCGAGTTCACGACGCCGTTGTAGCCCAGGATCACCTTCCACAGGAACACCCGCACCAGATAGGACGTCCAGAACGGGATGGTGATCAGGAACAGCCACAACGACTTGCGCGACGGGCTGACGTGGAACGACACGAAATAGGCCACCGGAAAGGCCAGCACGACCGTGAACAGTGTCACCATCGTCGACACGAACAGCGACCGCCCCATCAGGGCGCGGTAGATCGGATCGGTCCAGGCCTGAAGGTAGTTCGACAGCGTGAAGGTGCGGATCACCTCACGGACACCCGGACCGTCGGTCATGAAGGACAGATAAACCACCGTGGCCAGCGGCAAGGCCAGAAGCAACAGCGCGTAAAGCGCCGGCGGCGCAATCATGGCATAGCCGTTGGAGGCCTGTGATCGCGGCCGCCCGGTCGGACGAGGTGCTGAAGTCATTGTCCCCCACCATCCTGCTGGATGTTGTCTTGCTTGATGCCTAGTTTGCACAAGCCCTGCGTCGAGGGAAGGGGTCAGACGCCGGCCACGACCGCCAAAAGGCCCGACTGTGGCGGTCAAACCGGCAGATCGGCCGGCGGTTCTGCCAGAAGGCGCGCCAGCGTGTCGACCGCCTCGCGATAGCGGGCACGGGACTCGCCGCCCGGAATGGCGATGCGCACGGCATTGGGCGCGGTGCCGTCCTGCAACGCATATTCGTCGGCCGATCGGATCAGGACGCCCGCCCCTTCGGCCTCGCGCGCGAAGGTCGAGGCCCGCCAGCCCCGGGGCAACCGCAGCCAGACAAAGCTCAGGCCCTCCTGCCAGTTCAGGTCGAAATCCGCGAAGGCCGCGACCATGTCGGCCAGCCGCGACGAGATTTCCTCCTGCACCCGATCACGGAGCGCCAGCGCCTGACCCGAGGTCAGAAGCCGCAGGACGATTTCGGTCACCGGACGCGGCATGCCGAAATGGGAATGCTGCCCGGCCAGCCGCCCGGCCTCGCCCAGCCCTGTCGGGCAGACGATGGCGCCGAAGCGCAGACCTGCGGAATGGGATTTCGAAAACGAAGTCAGATACCAGCACCGTTCCGGCGCCAGCGCCCGCAGCGCCGGGTCGGGCGGGGCGCTGATCGTGTAGCAATCGTCCTCGATGATCTGAAGGTCATGCTTGCGGGCCACACGCACGATGTCCTGGCGCCGTTCCAGCGGCATCCGCACGGTGGTCGGATTCTGCGCCGCCGTGGTCAGGCAGACGATCCGGCCGCCGTGGCGGCGGCAGGCCGCGTCCAGCGCGTCGGCCCGCATCCCCCAGCCATCGACCGCCACCGGGACGACATCGGCGCGGTTGAGCCGCGCGGCATGGCGAAAGCCGGGATAGGCCAGCTCCTCGCAGAACACCTGCGGGCGGTCGCCGCGCAGACAGCATTGCAGCACCAGACCCACGGCATTCTGACCGCCGTGCGCCAGCGCAATGTCATCGGGGTCGATCGCCCCCAGCCTGCGGTCGGCCAGATAGTCGACCAGCGCCTCGCGCAGCGGTCGGTCACGGCGCAGACCCGGATATTCCAGCCAGTCCTGCCCGATTTCAGGAATGATTTCCGTAAGGATCGCTGCGATCGCCGCCGATTGGCCAACGTCCGGCAAGGTGGGTGAGCGCATGTCCACCGGCCCCTGGTGGCTGCGGGTCCCCACCGGTTCATGCAGCGCGACCGAAGGCCCGAACTGCGGCGCACGGGCAGCGACGAAGGTGCCACGACCGACCGCTGCCTCAAGCAGCCCTTCCTGGATGCCGATGTGGTAGGCCCGCGCGACGGTTCCGGGCGTGATCTTCAACTCCCACGCCAGTTCCCGAACGGGGGGAAGACGCGTCCCTTCGACCAGTTGACCGGACCGGATCGCCTCGCGCAGAGAATGGGCCAGGCCCAGATACTTGGGTCCGTCGAATTGTGTCAGATCCGGTACCCAAATTGTACCCAAGACAATCTTCCTCTGGCTGTGGAACGGCACGAGTTGTATCACTACACTTAAACCGATACCCCGCATTGTATCAATACAAATCAAGGAATACCGCCGTGACCTCGCAGAAGATCAGCCTGACCTCTCCGGTCCCCGCCATGGGGTCGATGTTCGGTCGTCTGCTGCAGGTGGCGATGGCCCGGCAGGCGCATCGGCGCAGCCTGACGGCACTGGCGCAACTGGACGATCGCCTGCTTTGCGACATCGGGTTGACCCGGGCCGAGGCGGACGCGGGCCGTCCCTTGCCGCGATCCTGACGGTCTGTCTTTTCCCCTGACGGACCTTTCCTGGCCGGGCCTTCGCGCCCGGCATTTTTCATGCCCGCCGTTCACAGGTCGATTGGCAAGGCCGCAGGGGGCATGATAGCCTTGGTCATCCGAACGCCCTGGAATTTCCGATGCCCGACCTTCCGAACGGCCCAGCCCGCAATGGCCAGACCGAAGGCGCCGGAATTCCCGCGCCCAATGTGCTGGTCGTGGATCTGGACGGGGGGCTCCTGCGGTCGGACATCGCCTATGAGAGCTTCTGGGCCGGCCTGTCGGACGACTGGCGCGCCTTGCCGCGCCTTCTGAAAGGGCTTGCACAGGGGCCGCAGGAACTGCGCCGCCAACTTGCGCGGTCAGATCGAACCGATCCCGCCACCCTGCCCTACAACCCGGCCGTTCTGGACTACATCCGGGACTGGCGCGCCCGGGGCGGGCGGACGGCGCTGGTCACCGGACGCGACCGGCTCTGGGCCGAGAAGATCGCAGCGGCCCTTGGGCTGTTCGACGAAGTCCACGGCGCCGCGCCCGGACTGGACCTTGGCCCCGCGTCCAAGCCTGCGTGGCTGGTCGAACACTTCGGGGCGGGCAGGTTTGCCTACCTGGGGCGCGGGCGCGCCGACCTGCCCAACTGGCAGAACGCGGGGCTGATCGTCACACTGGACAGTTCGGCGGCTCTGGATGCGCGTCTAGGCGAATTGGGGCCGCCGGTGGTGCGGCTGACCAGAGAGGCCCGGGTCGGCCCGCCCGCGATCCTGCGGGCACTCCGGCCGCACCAATGGCTGAAGAACCTTCTGGTCTTTGTTCCGATGCTGGCCGCGCACGAGATCGGCGCCGTCACGATTGGCCAGACGACGCTGGCCTTCGTGGCCTTCTGCCTGGTGGCGTCCAGCGTCTACATCGTCAATGACCTGTTCGACCTGCGCGCCGACCGCAATCACCCGCGCAAGCGCCTGCGGCCCTTCGCCTCAGGGGCCGTCGCGATTCCCACGGGCATGGCGACGGCGCTGACGCTGATCCTGGCGGGACTTGCCATCGGCCATGCGCTGGGGCCGAAGTTCTTCGCGGCGCTGCTGTTCTATTCGGTGACCACGGCCGCGTACTCGCTGATCTTCAAGCGGCGGCTGGTGATCGACATCTGCCTTCTGGCCGGGCTTTATACGGTGCGGATCCTGGGCGGCGGCTTTGCGACCGGCATCTCGCTGACGGTCTGGCTGTTGGGCCTGTCGGTGTTCTTCTTCTTTTCCCTGGCCGCCGTGAAGCGCCAGGCGGAACTGGTGGACAGCCGCATCCGCGGCGCCGCAGGGGCCAGCGGGCGCGGCTATCAGGTCGAGGATCTGCCCATCGTCTCGACCATGGCGGTGGCGGCGGGCTATGTTTCGGTGCTGATCATGGCGCTCTACGTCAACCAGCCGCAGGTCGTGCAATTCTACAGCTACCCCAAAGCCCTTTGGGGGATCTGTCCGATCATGCTTTACTGGCTGAGCCGGATGGTGATGGTCACACACCGGGGCGAGATGAACGACGATCCGCTGGTCTTTGCGGCGCGGGACGGGACCAGCCTTCTGTGCCTGGGCCTGACGGGCGTCTGCATGGTCGCGGCCAGCATCGTTACCGTCTGACGCCGGGCCGACAGCAGAAAGGCCCGCTTGCGCGGGCCTTTTGCCTGATTGCAGGAAGCGATCAGCGCTTCGAGAACTGGAAGGACCGGCGAGCCTTGGCCTTGCCGTATTTCTTCCGCTCGACAACGCGGCTGTCGCGGGTCAGGAAGCCCGCAGCTTTCAGCGCACCGCGCAGCGACGGTTCATAAAGTTGCAGCGCGCGGCTGATGCCGTGCTTCACCGCGCCGGCCTGGCCCGACAGGCCGCCGCCGACCACGGTTGCCATCACGTCGAACTGGTTCTCGACCCCGGCCACCTGGAACGGCTGGCGCAGGATCATCTGCAGAACCGGACGGGCGAAGTAGGCGGACATGTCCTTGCCGTTCACCGTCACCTTGCCCGAACCCGGCTTGACCCAGACGCGGGCAACCGCGTCCTTCCGCTTGCCGGTTGCGTAGGACCGGCCCAGCGCATCGCGCTGCGGCGTGCGGGGGGCGGCGGTTTCGGTCGCGGTGGCGGCGGGTTTCGTGCCGGCGACGACCGACTTCAGATCGTCGAGGGATTTGATATCGTCGGCCATCTTACGCGCTCCGGGTGTTCTTCGGGCTCAACGCCTTGACGTCGAGAACTTCGGGTTTCTGCGCTTCGTGCGGGTGCTCGGCCCCGGCGTAGACGCGCAGGTTGGTCATCTGCTGACGGCCCAGGCGGTTGCGGGTGATCATCCGCTCGACGGCCTTGGTCACCACGCGCTCGGGGTGGGCGCCGTCCAGAACCTGCGCCGCGGTGCGGAACTTGATCCCGCCCGGGTGGCCGGTGTGCCAGTAGTAGCGTTTGTCTTCACGCTTGTTGCCGGTCATCTGCACCTTGTCGGCGTTGATGACGATCACGTTGTCGCCCATGTCCATGTGCGGCGTGAAGGTCGGCTTGTGCTTGCCACGGAGGCGGTTGGCGATGATCACGGCAAGACGGCCCAGAACGACGCCTTCCGCGTCGATCAGGATCCACT
The DNA here is from genome assembly GCA_002356635.1 of Rhodobacteraceae bacterium QY30. GTDB lineage: Bacteria > Pseudomonadota > Alphaproteobacteria > Rhodobacterales > Rhodobacteraceae > QY30. The sequence continues at coordinate 1,458,941 of CP023454.1, read as the reverse complement.
TCTTTTCGATCTCCGCCGGTTTTGCGGTATAGGTTGTCATAGATCGGCCCTTCGGCTGCAAAGAAATGACCCCCGGACGGGGGCCAAGTTCGGATGGGTGCTTTTCGTTCAGATCGCTTGCGTTTTCAAGCGTCTCGACGGGAAATAAATCCATTCATATCAATGTCTTGAAAAATAGGTATCATGTTACCCCATGTTCGGAGGTGCTTTTTTCCGGGCCGTGGCAGCGCGACTCGGGGGTGATCCGCTCCGCCGTCCCAGCAGGAACAGCGCCGAAAGCGGTGCCAGAAGCAGAGGCGCTGCCGGCGGCAGGGGAACCGGCGACGGAGTCGAAGGGGCCGGCTCCGCGGCAAAATCGCTCCGGGCGGCGGCGATGGCCTGCGGAAACAGGCGGGGCGCGACACCGGCGCGGGCGGTTTCCGCCACCGGCATGGGCAGAAGCACCGCGCCCAGCCCCGAGGCCACGCGGAACAGCGGCCCGTGGTGGTAGCGCACCATGAGCAACCGGCTGACGAACAGCCCCGGCATGGCGAAATCCGGGACATGTGCGCCGTCAAACCCGGCCTGCCACCGCAGACGCAGAACCTGCCCCGGAGCGGCGCCCGGCAGCGGCGATGCGATCGGAACCCGGGCATCTGGCCCACCGAATGGCGACAGGCCCGCCAGACGGGCGGCGGTGGGCCTCCAGCCCGCCGCATCATATCCGCTTCGCCAGGGGTCGGGACGCAGGCGGCTGACGGCATCCTCAAGGGTGGCCAGGCCTTCGACCGTCCCGCGCAACCCGCGCCGGACGACGGCCTGCGCGCGGTGAAGGGTGGACAGGTCGGGCGTCGCTCGGGGCAACAGCACCACCGGAGTTGCGCCCCGCATCGCGGGACGGCCGCCTGCCGGACCGGGCTGCCCCTTCCGCAGCGCCACCGGCAAGGGATCGGGTGCGGGTTCCGCCAGCGCGGCGGGGGCTGTCCGCTGGGGCCGCCGCAATGCCGCCACAGGTTCGGCCGCGTTTGCCCCTCCGCATCCGGTTGCGCCGCGCGGGCCAAGGGTAATGCAACGGGAAACAATCGAGGAGGTGTCGAGCGGCCCCGCCTGGACCTGCTGCCCCGGGAAAGGTCCCGCAAGCACAAGAAAAAGAACGATGGCCCCCGCAGCCCTTGCGGCGGGGCGAGGCAAGCATCTGACGTCGATTGGGGCGAACTTCCTTGTCATTACCGCTCCGATTGTGGCCAAGCAGGGCGGGCCACAAGCGAAGGTTAGTCCGCGAATCTGGTGAATTGATGGAAGAATTCAGCGTTTTGGCGGGATAGAATAGGTCAGCGAGGCCCGCGCGACCGGCAGGTCCGAGCCTTCGGACCGGATCAGCACATCGGCGACTGCCAGCACCCGGCCCAGTTTCAGAAGGCGCGCCTCGGCCAGAAGATCCTGGTCGGCGGGCGGCTTGCGCAGGAAGTCGACCGAGGCGTTCGTCGTCACCGCCAGGGCCACCGGGCCGATGCGCGACAGGATCGCGAGGTAGACGGCCACATCCGCCAGCGCGAACAGCGACGGCCCCGACACCGTGCCCCCCGGCCGCAGATGACCATTCGAGACGCGCATGCGCAGGACGATCCCTTCAGGGGTCATCCGCTCGATCACGAAGTCCGGCGCGACCTGGGCGAATTCATCCTGAAGAAAGGCGTGCAAGGCCTCTTGGTCCATTACGGGGGTCATGGCCGGTCTGCCCTTCCTTTGCCTCATCGCGCCGGTAGATGGCAGGCAATGCACGGAAGATGCAAGATCGCCCCTTGAACCCTCGGTCAAGCGACGGGGGGTTCAAGGGGCGTGAGGTTCAGTTGCCGCGCGTCCCGAACACCTCGTCCAGGGCGGCATTCGGGCCGGATTGCGCGCCGGGGCGCGGTCGGGGCCCGGCCGGGCGCGGCGCGCCGCTGGCGGCCTGACCGGGGCTTTTGCGGCTGCGGAAGTAATGCGCCTCGCGCGCGCCGAAGTAGAAGCTGACGATGGCCCCCAGCAGCCACCACAGCGGTTCGGGGATATGATCCAGTCCGACCATGCGGCGGGAGAAACCCTCGGGGTCGATCATCGCATAGACGAAAAGCCCCATCGTCCCCAGTGCCAGCATCGGGCGCGGCATCCGGTTCAGACCGTTCACCAGCCGATCGAACCAGCCCTGGCCGGCCTGGCGGAATTCTTCGCCATGTTCGGCCAGTGCCGCGGCATAGGCGGCCTCGGCGGCTTCCATCTGCCGCGTGGCATTGGGCAGGAAAACCTCGGCCACGCCCGTCACCGCATCGCCCAGCGCCGTGGCGCCCGCACCGTCGCTGCCCAGGATCTTGCCGATCACGCCCATGCCTTCGTCCTTTCGCGGTGCTGCGCCTCGGTCAGACGGAAGCGCGGTTGCATGAATTCCTCGGCCCGAAGGATCCAGCCGCCCTTGCCACCATCCTTGCGGCGGGCGAACTTGCGACTGGCGGGGCGCTGGTCGGCCAGCGCGTAGTAGTAGTTGCGCCGCGCGATGGCATAGGCATCAGCCAGAAGGTCGCCGGCCTCGGCCAGCGCTGCCTTGGCCGCTGCGATGGTGCGGGGCCCGACCTGACCGTCCGCCGCCACCCCCTGCCCCATGTCCTGCAGAAGATGCTGCAGCACCTTCACCGCATTGGCCCCGGCGTTCACATGCATGTCGAAGACCGACGCCTGCAACACCTCGGGCAGCGCGCCAATCCGCGGGCGATGGAAATAATGGTCGATGAAGATCGCCTGCGCGCGTTCGGGCGTCAGGGCCCGCACGTCCCCGGCATCCACATGGCCATCGCCCGTCAGGTCGATGCCCAGCCGCCGCATCGTTCCGATGGTGACACCGTGCTTCGTCACGCCGCCCGGATCGTCGGGGTCGTCCACGAACCCGCCTTCGCGCGCCACGATCTCGGCCGCAAGCTCCTCGACAGTCTTCATCACTGGCCCTTCCCCGGTTCATCGGGGCAAGGTTGCGAAGAAACGGTTAATTCGAGGCTTTGGCGGCGTTCGGATCGACGTAGACGCCCTGGTCCTTCAGCGCGTCGATGACTTCGCGCGGCATGTAGGTTTCGTCATGCTTGGCCAGAAGTTCGGTCGCGTAGAAGGTGCCGTCCCTGTAGGTGCCGGTCGCGACGGTGCCCTGCTTTTCGCCGAACAGGTCCGGGCGCGGGTTGTCGCCCACGTATTTCACCGGCACATCGGCATTGGTGTCGGTGACGACGAAGTCGAAATGCACGCCCTGCACCGCCGTGATCGAGCCCTCCTTGACCAGCCCGCCCAGACGGAACACCTCGTCGGCGCGCGGCGCTTCGGCCAGCACCTGACTGGGCGAACGGAAGAAGTTGATCCCATCCCGCATGGCGTAGCCGATCATCGCCGTCGACAGGATCAGGGCTGCCGCGGCAATGGCCAGGATCTGGATCCGGCGCTTCTTCTTCAGCGGCATCATCGTGTGTCGTCCTTTCCGTTCAGGGGATCACGGAAAGACCGGAGCCAGCATCAGGCCCGCCGTCTCTTCGATCCCCAGCATCAGGTTGGCGTTCTGGATCGCCTGCCCCGAAGACCCCTTGCACAGGTTGTCCAGCGCGCAGACCACGGTCGCAACCCCCGGCACGCGGTCGCCCGCCACGCCCAGCTTGACGAAGTTCGATCCGGCGACCGACCGGGTGGAAGGCAGCTGTCCGAAGGGCAGGACGTCCAGGAAGGGTTCCAGCGCATAACGCTTGGCCAGCGCCTGGTGGACGGCCTCTGCATCGCCCCGGACATAGACCGTCGCCAGGATGCCGCGGTTGAAGGGCGCCAGATGCGGCGTGAAGACCACGCGCACGGGCCGGCCTGCCACCCTGGAAAACTCCTGGTCGAATTCGCCCAGATGCCGGTGCGTGCCGCCCGCCGAATAGGGATGTGTTCCCCCCGACAGTTCCGCATGAAGCAGGTTTTCCTTCAGGCTCCGGCCCGCGCCGGAAACGCCGTTCTTCAGGTCCAGGATGATGTGGTCCAGGTCGATCACCCCCGCCTCGATCAGGGGGCGGACGGCGTATTGCCCGGTCGCGGCGTTGCAGCCGGTGCCCGCGCACAGCCGCGCGGCGCGGATCTCGTCGCGGTAGAATTCGGTCAGGCCATAGACCGCTTCCTTCTGCAACTCGACCGCGGCATGGGGCTTGCCATACCATTTCTGGTATTCCGCCGGATCGCGCAGCCGGAAGTCGGCCGACAGGTCCACAACCTTCAGATCGCGCGGCAGGGCCGAGATCACCGCCTGGCTGGTGGCATGGGGCAGCGCGCAGAAGGCCAGGTCGATGCCCGAAAAATCGATGTCCTCGATCCGGGTCAGCGCCGGCAGGTCCAGGTGGCCCAGATGCGGAAAGACCTCGCCCATCGACATGCCCGCCTTGCGGTCGCCCGACAGGGCGCGGATGCGCATCGAGGGATGCGTGGCGATCAGGCGGACAAGTTCTGCCCCGGTGTAGCCGGAGGCGCCGAGAATGGCGATGTTCTGGGTCATGGCGGGCCTCATCTGGAGTTGGCCGTTAGATGGTCGGATGCAGCGGAGGTTTCAACCGAATTCTGCGTGACGGGCCAGGGTCTTTCCGTCGCAGCCGGGTCTAGAGAAGCGGGTATTCGGCGATCGGGGTATGGACCGCGCCGTCACCCGTCAGGGTCGAGCGGTAGAGCACGACCTCACGCACCGTGAAGGACGCGGTGCCGAAGGTGGCATTGCGGCCCAGAAAGGCTGCAAGCTCGGCCTCGACCCCGGCGCCCGGCGCGGCCGGAAAGCGTGCGAGCGTCACATGGGGCCGGAAACGTTCGCGCGGCAACATCAGACCCGCCCCATGCAGCAGACTGCGGACCTTCTTCTGCAACGCCATCAGCGCGGGATCGGGCTGCACGACGGCCACCAGAACCCGTGGCGTCGCCCCGCCGAAGGTGTCAAGCCCGTCGATCCGCAGCGTCAGCGGACGCGCGGCCAGCGCCTCCAGCGCCTCATGCGCGGCTTCCAGGTCGCGGTCGGGGACGTTGTCGCCCAGAAAGGCCAGCGTGATGTGGAAGGTCTGCGGATCGGACCGCCGCCCGACCTTCAGTCGGGCTTGCAGCGCCTCCAGCGAGGCGCAGACCGGGTCGGGCAAGGGCAAGGCAACAAAGGCACGCATGGCCCGAATGTGCGGCAGCCGCCCGTCCAAGGCAAGGGCGCGCGGCTGCGACGTTCGTGGGTCGGACGGTGTTCGTCAGGCGGTTTTCCGGGCCTTCCTGCGCAGCCGCAGGCCGACCAGCGCGGTGGCCAGCATCACCCCCGCCGCAGGCACCGGCACCGGCGCCACGGGTGCTGCCGGCAGCGTGACGTTGTAGGCCAGCGACGGACCCTTGGTCGGCTGGATCGCCAGATACAGCGTGCCCTTGAAAGTGGTGGCCAGGGTCAACGCCACCGTCGAGGTCAGCGAACCCGAGGTGTGGTGCTTGATCTTGCTGCCGGTGCCCGTCGTCCATTCATTGTAGTCGACGGCGTAGGCCAGACTTCCGTCGTTGTCGCCGGCGAACTGGAAGGGCGTGTAGCTGTAAAGGATGTTACCGGCCGCAGCGAACTTGCCCGAAATGTAGGACGCCACGCCCGAGAAATCGAAGGTCAGCGTCTGCGCGCCCGGCAAAAGTCCGGTCAGCGCGAAAATTTCCAGGTCGTTCTTCGCAGCGGCGCCAGACAGGTCCGTCACGCCCTTGCCGACCTGCGTGGGACTGAGCCAGTTGTTGCTGTAGTCTCCCGCGCCTTCGGTAACCGTCAGGGCCGAAGCTCCCCCTGCCAGCATCGCGCTGGCCGCCATTGCCGCAAGAAGGCGGCGAATCGGCACATTCAGATCAAGCATCACACTCACTCCACTCGGACTCTCCGATGGAGAATGGTTAACGCCCGAGTGGGGCCGCAAAAGGGCCAGAGTGCGAAGGTCTCTATGCCCGGCCACCGACAAGACGGCGGCATTGCGGCAGGAAATTCGCACCTGGAAACGATCCAGCGGCAGGCAGCCAACCGTTGCCGGGACTTCGAGGGTTACCCCGGGGTTCCGAGGGATCTGCTCAGGCCGCCTGGAACTGGATGCGGCGCTTCAGGAACTGGGTCGCGTGGTCGCTGACCTGGCGCGGATCGCCGGTGGTCAGGAACTTCGCCTCGGTCCCCGCGCCGCGAAACTCGGGGCGGCGCTGAAGGTAGTCAGCCAGACTTTCGGCGACCAGGTTCGCCTGCGAATAGACCTTCACGCCCGGCCCCAGCGCCTCGGCGAAGACCGGTTCCAGAAGCGGGTAATGGGTGCAGCCCAGGATCGCGGCCTCGGGCTTGGGCATCCGCCGTCTCAGCGCCGCGACATGGCTGCGCACCAGGGCTTCGGCCAGGATCTCGTCGCCCTGTTCGATCGCATCGACGACCCCGCCGCAGGGCTGCGCCTCGACGTCGACGCCGATGGCGCGATAGGCCAGTTCGCGCTGGAAGGCGCGGCTGGCAACGGTCGCCGGTGTGGCGAACAGCGCCACATGCTTCACCGCCACTTCGCGCGGGGGACTGTTGTCGCCCCATTGCCGTTCCGTCAGCGCCTCGATCAACGGCACGAAGACCCCCAGGACGCGCTTGTCCTTCGGCACCCAGGTTTCCTGCATCCGCTTCAGCGCGGCGGCGCTGGCGGTGTTGCAGGCCAGGATCACCAGATCGCAGCCTTCGTCCCACAGGCGTTCGACGCCGCGGCAGGTCAGGTCAAAGATGTCCTCGGCATCGCGCACGCCATAAGGTGCATGGGCGTTGTCGCCGTAGTAGACGAAGGGAACGTCAGGCAGGCGCTTTTCCACCGCCGCATAAACCGTGAGTCCCCCCAGACCGGAATCGAAAATGCCAACTGCCATCGTGGTCCTCGCGCCCAATGCGGGCCCGAACGGCTTCAGGCCCGGTATTTCTGTTCGAACTCGTAGCCGTAATCGAACGACTTCAGAGGCCTTGGGCTGAGTTCATATGTCGAGCGGCGCAGGAAATCCATCAGTGCTTTCGCATCCCCGCCATGTGCCGCGATGGCAGCGCGCGGGATCGGCTTGCCCACGACCATCCGCACCGGCGTGCCGACGCGGGCACGGAATTCCTTCAGAAGCAGCCCCAGACGCAGGTTCGCGTGCAGGTGGCTCGCAATCTGGAACAGGCGGGAATTCTGACCCTCGAAGAAGATCGGCACCACGGTCGCATCGGTGCGCTGGATCATCCTGGCGGTGAAGGCGCGCCAGACCGGGTCCATCGGCGGGCCGAAGGGCCGGGCCGACGTGGACACCGTGCCGCCCGGAAAGATCCCGATGGCGCCCCCCTGCCCCAGATAGCGGATCGCCTCGGCGCGGGTGGCCAGGTTCTGGCGCACCGCGGCGGGCGTTTCGGAAAAGTCCACGGGCAGGATGGCGCGGTTCAGCATGTGGGCCTGCCCGAAGATCTGGTGCGCGATGATGCGGAAATCGCCGCGGATCCGGGACAGGATGTGTCCCATCATCAACCCGTCCAGGATTCCGTAGGGATGGTTCGCGACCAGGATCAGCGGGCCGGTGGCGGGGATCGTCTCGAAGGTGCCGCCCAGAAGTTCCGGCCGCAGCCGGTAGCGGTCCATCGCGATCTGCCACAGGTCGCGCCCCTGGGCCAGGTCCGCCTCGGCCCCGCGGGCGCGGGCGATCAGCGACAGCCGGCCCGTCGCGTTCTCCATCGTTCGGATCACCACCCGCCCCATGCGGCTGCCGACCGATGACGAATAGCTGATCTGGCGCGCAAACTCTCTCGACATTCCCTGTCCCCACATGGACCCCGCTCAGGCGTCCGACTTCCCACAGTGTGTGACAGCTTTCCGTATCGTCAACATGACAGGGCGCGCGGCCGTGTCGGGCGGAGGCCTGATGTTTTTTCGGGGTGCCTCTCTGCCGGGCAGCGCTGGCAGAAAACCGGCAGACGTTGCGTCATGGGGCGCCTTCGGGTCGCTAAACGCCTACGACATGGCAGATACGCATTTGTGGCATACCTCTCTTGGGTGTAAGGAAACCCCGCAAGCAGGGCGCAGGCGCCTGGAAGGGCCGAAGGATGGACTGGGACAAGCTGAGGATTTTCCACGCCGTGGCGGATGCGGGCAGCCTGACCCATGCGGGCGACACGTTGCATCTGTCGCAATCCGCCGTCAGCCGGCAGATCCGCGCCCTGGAGGAATCTCTGGGGACAACCTTGTTCCACCGGCACGCGCGCGGACTGATCCTGACCGAACAGGGAGAGCTCTTGTTCGACGCCACCTCGGCAATGAACCGGCGCCTGGAAACGGCCGCCGCCCGCATCCGGGACAGCGAGGAAGAGATCTTCGGCGAACTGCGCGTCACCACGACCACCGGTTTCGGCACGCTCTGGCTCGCCCCGCGGCTGGTGAAGCTTTACGAGAAATATCCGGACCTGAAGATCGACCTGATGCTGGAAGAGCGGGTGCTGGACCTGCCCATGCGCGAAGCCGACGTCGCGATCCGCATGAAGGAGCCCAGCCAGGCTGACCTGATCCGGCGGCGGCTGATGAATATCCGCATGAGGCTTTATGCGACGCCGGAATACCTGGCGCAGTTCGGCACGCCCCACAGTCTGGCCGATCTGGCGGAACACCGGCTGATCAGCCAGAACCCCGAAAACACCGCGCAGGTGGCCGCGGGTTCGCTGTTGCTGAAGGAATTGCGGATGATCGGCCCGAAATCGACGCTGACCGTCAACAACTATTTCGGCGTGCTGCAAGCGGTGCTGAACCACCTGGGGATCGGCGTCCTGCCCGATTACCTGAGCGATGATTTCCCTGCCCTCGTCCGCGTCGTGACGGACATGGAAAGCGCCGAAGTTCCGGTTTTCCTGGCCTACCCCGAGGAACTTCGGCAATCGCGCCGCATCGCCGCCTTCCGCGACTTCGTTACCGAAGAGATCATGGCCTATCGCAAACGCCAGACCGAGGATGTCGGCTGAGCAAGAGCTCATGTTTTCAGGACCTTCCGCGAGGGAGATGCAGTTATGCATGTGGCGCATAGCGGGCATGATGCACTTGCAGCATTTTTGACTTGAAAGCAGGGGCAGACGCCCATAAATCCAGCATCGAAAGGAACGGTCGAGTAACTTCCCGGTTCTTTCATACCTCCCTGTTGGACTTGGGCCGAGCTTTGTCTCGGCCTTTTTTTTGCTTTTGGCCCTGCCTTCAGCCCCTCGGTTTGCGAACTGCCCGCGATTGCGGCAGCCGCCGGTATTTTCGCCGCGCTGACTTTGCGCGCAGTGCCTTCCCTGCCTCCGCGCGCTCCCGCGCCGGAGTGATCGATGATCCGGCCCCTGCTGCCTTCACTCTTTCGTTTGCGCCCCGATTGCCCTATGAGGCCGCAACCAGTGATGCAGCGGCGAGGGACGGCCATGAAAGAACCCCAGATCACCCAGGACCTGATCGCGGCACATGGGCTGAAACCCGACGAATACGAACGCCTTCTGGGCATCATCGGACGCGAACCGACCTTCACAGAACTGGGTATATTCTCGGCGATGTGGAACGAACATTGTTCCTACAAGTCGTCGAAGAAATGGCTGCGCACGCTCCACACCACCGGCCCGCAGGTGATCTGTGGCCCCGGCGAAAACGCGGGCGTCGTCGACATCGGCGATGGCCAGGCGGTCATCTTCAAGATGGAAAGCCACAACCACCCCTCCTACATCGAACCGCATCAGGGCGCGGCGACGGGCGTGGGCGGCATTCTGCGCGATGTCTTCACCATGGGCGCGCGGCCCATCGCAGCGATGGACAGCCTGTCCTTCGGCGTGCCCGATCACCCGAAGACTTCGCATCTGGTGAAGGGCGTGGTCGAAGGGATCGGCAGCTACGGCAATGCCTTCGGCGTTCCGAACGTGGGTGGCGAGGTGCGCTTTCACCGCGCCTACAACGGCAACTGCCTTGTGAACGCCTTCGCGGCGGGTCTCGCGGATGCCGACAAGATCTTTTACTCCGCCGCCTCGGGCGTGGGGATGCCGGTCGTCTATCTGGGCGCCAAGACCGGGCGCGATGGCGTCGGCGGGGCAACGATGGCTTCGGCCGAATTCGACGATACGATCGAGGAAAAACGCCCGACCGTGCAGGTGGGCGACCCCTTCACGGAAAAGCGCCTGCTGGAAGCCTGCCTGGAACTGATGGCGTCCGACAGCGTGATCTCGATCCAGGACATGGGCGCCGCGGGGCTGACCTGTTCGGCAGTCGAAATGGGCGACAAGGGCGGTCTGGGGATCAAGCTGCAACTGGATGACGTGCCGCAGCGCGAAGCCCACATGACGGCTTACGAAATGATGCTGTCCGAATCCCAGGAACGGATGCTCATGGTCCTGAAGCCCGAAAAAGAGGCCGTGGCCCGCGCGATCTTCGAAAAATGGGATCTGGATTTCGCGATCATCGGCGAAACCATCGCCGAAGACCGCTTCCTGATCCTGCACGGCAACGAGGTGAAGGCCGACCTGCCGCTGTCGAAACTGTCCTCCAGCGCGCCGGAATACGACCGCCCCTGGGTGGAACCGGCCCCCGCGCCCGCCCTGGGCGATGTTCCGGCCATCGGCGCCATCGCGGGCCTTCGCGCCCTGATCGGCAGCCCGAACTACGCCCACAAATCCTGGGTCTGGGAACAGTATGACACGCAGGTCGGTGCCGATACGCTCGTCACGCCGGGCTTGGGGGCGGGAGTCGTCCGCGTGCATGGCACCGACAAGGCGCTGGCCTTCACCAGCGACGTGACCCCGCGCTACGTCCGCGCCAACCCGTTCGAGGGCGGCAAGCAGGCCGTGGCGGAAGCCTGGCGCAACCTGACCGCCAAAGGCGCCCTGCCCCTGGCCGCGACCGACAACCTGAACTTCGGCAATCCCGAAAAGCCGGAAATCATGGGCCAGTTCGTCGGCGCCATCAAGGGCATCGACGCGGCGTGCCGGGCGCTCGACTTCCCGATCGTGTCGGGCAACGTCTCGCTTTACAACGAAACCGACGGCCAGCCGATCCTGCCCACGCCCACGATTGGCGCGGTGGGGCTGCTGGCCTCGACCGCCGATCTGATCTCGGGCCGTCCGGCGAAGGACGACCTCGCGGTGCTGATCGGCGCCGAGGGCAGCCACCTTGGCCAGTCGGCGCTGCTGGCCGAAGCCTTCGGGATCGAGGCGGGCGATGCCCCCCACGTTGATCTTGCGGCGGAACGCAAGAACGGCGACTTCCTGCGCGCCAACCGCAAGCTGGCTAAGGCCGCGACCGACCTGTCGGACGGCGGGCTGGCGCTGGCGGCCTTCGAAATGGCCGAAGCCGCGGGCCTTGGCGTCACGCTGAACGCCGACACGACCGAGGTGCTTTTCGGTGAAGACCAGGCGCGCTACCTGGTGGCTGCCGACGCCGCGGGGGCCGCTGCGCTGATCGCCGCCGGCAAGGCCGCAGGCGTGCCGGTCTCGGTCGTCGGCACCTTCGGCGGGACCGAAGTGCGCCTGGGCGGTGACGCGGCCCCGCTGGCGGACCTTTCCGCGCTGTATCGCGGCGCCTTCGAACAGGCCGTCGCCTGATCCGGTAACGGCGCCCTCGGGCGCCGGATTGCCCTCAGCGGCCCGACAGGCTGCCGACTGCGCCATAAAGCTCGGGCCGCCGGTCGCGGAACAGGCCCCAGCCTTGCCGTTGGGCGCGGATCGCCTCCAGGTCGAAGCTGTGGCAAAGCACCTCCTCCCTCTGTCGGGATGCTTTCTGCACCACTTGCCCCGTCTGGTCCGCGATGAAGGACGAGCCGTAGAAGGTCACGCTGCGGCCGTCCTGCACCTCGGTCCCGATCCGGTTCGAGGCGGCGACCGGAACGATATTGGCCGCCGCATGACCGCGCATGGCCATTTCCCAATGCGGCTGACTGTCATAGTCCGGCGCGGGCGGTTCCGATCCGATCGCGGTCGGATAGAGGATCATTTCCGCCCCCATCAGCGCCATGGCCCGCGCCGCTTCCGGGAACCACTGGTCCCAGCAGATCGCGATGCCAATCCGGCCGAGGGCGGTGTCCCAGACCCGGAAACCGGTATCGCCCGGCGAGAAGTAGAACTTTTCCTCATAACCCGGTCCTTGGGGAATGTGGCTTTTCCGATAATGACCTAGAACACGCCCATCGACGTCGATCATCGCCACCGTGTTGAAAAAGACCGTTCCCGCGCGTTCGAAAAAGCAGATCGGCAGGACAACTCCCAGTTCGCGGGCCAGATCGGAAAACCGCGCCACCAGCGGGTGCCCTTCGGCGGGCAGGGCAAGATCGAGGTGCTTCGGATCCTGGCTGATGCAGAAATAGGGGGTGGCGAACAACTCTTGCAGCAGGATCACCTGCGCTCCCTGCGCGGCCGCGCGCCGCACCAGCGCCTCGGCCCGGTCGGCGTTGGCGGGTAAATCCCAGGTGCAGGCGAACTGGGTGACGGCAAGGGTGACCGAGCGCATGGAAGGGGCTCCTGATGGTAATGCGCCACTCTGGCGCGGGGGACACCGGGTGGGAAGCCCCTTTCGCCGCCCCCCGTTTGCCGCCTATCCTTTGGGGGAAGTTCCCTTCCAGAAAGCCTTGCCCTTCATGTCTGCCCCCCGCCATTCGACCCCCGGCCTGCGCCTGCGCATCGTCTTTCCGGACGGTGCCTGGATCGGGCCGGGCAAGGCCGATCTGATGGAGGGCATCGCCCAGACCGGATCGATCCTGCAGGCGGCGCAGCGGATGGGCATGGGTTACAAACGCGCCTGGGGCCTCGTCGAGGCGCTGAACGCCATGTTCACCCAGCCGCTGATCGCCACGGCGCGGGGCGGCGCGACCGGGGGCGGGGCCAGCCTGACCGAGACGGGCCAGATCGTTCTGGAAAGCTACCGCACCGCCGAGGCCGAGGCCGCTCGAGCCGCCGCAGCGCCGGTTGCCGCGCTACAGGCGCTGGCCGTTGTATCCGGTCGGAAATAACGCTTGCGCCCGTCGGCCCGTTCCCGTTATCTCCGCCTGGACAGAACGGAGGTTTCGATGTCCTTCTCCCGCTTCGCGGCGCTGGTGCTGCTGATTGCGGCGCCCGTTCCGGCGCAGTCCGATACCGCGCTGGTTGCCGTGGCCACGAATTTCGTCAAACCTGCCGAACGACTTGCCGCCGACCTGAAGGCCGCGACCGGGCACGAGGTTTCGGTGTCGGGCGGGGCGACGGGGAAACTATACGCCCAGATCTTGGAAGGCGCGCCCTACGACGCGCTTTTGTCGGCGGATGCGGAAACCCCCGCGAGGTTGCAGTCCGAAGGCGCTGCGGCGGCCCGGCCGTTCACCTATGCCATCGGCCAGCTGGTGCTGTGGACGGCGGATGCGAACCGCGACTTGCGCGACCCGAAGGCGGCGCTGGGTGCCGCCCGGCACATCGCCATCGCCAACCCGGCGCTGGCGCCCTATGGCAAGGCGGCGGCCGAAACCCTACAGGCATTAGGAATGTCCGAGGCCGTGAAGGACAGGATCGTGACGGGCCAGAACATCGGGCAGACCCAGACGCTGATTGCCTCGGGCGCGGCCGACCTGGGCTTCGTGGCCGCCTCGGGGCTGGAAGGAACCGTCGGCAGCCGCTGGGATGTGCCCGCCGACCTGCACGCCCCGATCCGGCAGGACGCGGTCCTGCTGAAACACGGGGAAGGCAATGCCGCCGCGAAAGCCTTCCTTGACTACCTCGCCTCGGCGCAGGGACAAGCGGTCATCGCCTCGTACGGCTATCATCCGGGGAACTGAGCTGCCCGATCTTGCCCCCCTCTGGTTGACGCTGCGGTTGGCCGCGCTGGTGACCGGCCTTCTGTTGCTGATCGGCACGCCACTGGCGTGGTGGCTGGCGCGGACGCGAAACCGCCTGCGCCCGGTGATCGAGGCCGTGACCGCACTTCCTCTGGTCCTGCCGCCGACGGTGCTGGGGTTCTACCTGCTGATCGCCTTCAACCCGCGCTCGGCCCTTGGCGCGGCCTGGGTCGGCCTGACCGGGCAGACGCTGACCTTTTCGTTCACGGGGCTGGTCATCGCGTCGCTGATCTATTCACTGCCTTTCACGGTCCAGCCGCTACAGGCAGCTTTCGCGCAGGTGGGCCGCGCCCCGATGGAGGCGGCGGCAAGCCTGGGCGCCGGACCACTGGATGCCTTCCTGTCGGTCGCCAGTCCTCTGGCCGTCCGGGGCTACCTGTCGGCGGCGGTGCTGACCTTCGCGCATACCTTGGGGGAATTCGGCGTGGTGCTGATGGTGGGGGGCAATATTCCCGGCCAGACGCGAGTGGTGTCGATTGCCATCTACGAACAGGTGGAAACCGTCCAGTACGCCCAGGCCCATGTCCTGTCTGCGATCCTTCTGGGGATCTCGTTCGCGATCCTGCTGGCGCTTTACCTGCTGAACGGCCGGGGGACGGCGCGATGAGGCTGGAACTGGACCTGCGGCTTGACCGGCCGGGCTTTTCCTTCCGCGCCGTCCACACGGGGGACCTTGCGGGCCTGACGGCAGTTTTCGGCCCCAGCGGATCGGGCAAGACAACGCTTCTGCGGCTGATCGCCGGGTTCGAGCGGGGTCAGGGCCACCTGCGTCTGGGACCGTCGACCTGGCAGCAGGACCGGGTTTTCGTGCCCCCGCACCGGCGCCGGATCGCCACCGTCTTCCAGGAGGCACGGCTGTTCCCGCACCTCGATGTGGCGGGGAACCTGAACTATGCCGCGCGCCGGGCGGGCACAACTGGCCGCGTCGCGGACCTGGCCCGCCGTTTCGGCGTCACGCGTCTTCTGGACCGCCCCGTGACGGGCCTGTCCGGGGGCGAGGCGCAGCGTGTGGCACTGGCGCGCGCGCTTCTGACTGATCCGGCGCTGATCCTGATGGACGAGCCGCTTTCGGCCCTTGATGCCGCCGCCCGCGCCGACATCCTGCCGCTGATCGAGGCCCTGCGCGACGAAGGCCCGGCGCCGATCCTGTTCGTCAGCCATGCGCGCGGCGAGGTGGCGCGACTGGCCGACCGGATCATGCTGACCGAGGCCGGGCGCCTGGCCGAGGAAGGCCCGGCCGCCGATCTTCTGCCGCGCCTTCTGGCCACCGACACTGATGAGTTGAGCGTTCTGACCGTGACCCTGGCCGGGGCGGAACCCGACGGTCTGCGGCCGCTGGTCTTTCCGGGGGGCCGCCTGCTGGTGCCGGACCTGCCCGGACCGGCGGGCCGCAGCACCCGGATTGCCGTCCACGCCCGCGACGTGATGCTGGCGCGCGGCAATGCGGCGGCGCTGGCCGCGCAGGTTTCGGCGTTGAATGTGATCCCGGCGCGGGTGGTGAAGGTCGAAGTGCAGGCGGCCTCGGCGCGGGTCACGCTCGACTGCGGCGGGGTGCGACTGCTGGCGCGGATCACGTCGCGGTCGGCGGCGCTTCTGGACCTTGCGCCCGGCCAGGATTGCCTGGCGCTGATCAAGTCGGTCGCGCTTCTGGACGATTGAACCGCCACAATCGTTGCGCCCGAACTGGTCGCGCCCCGGAAAGACCGCTAGCATCGGCGCATGAATCGCTCTGCCCTCATCATCGGCCACGGCCAGCCTTCCGATCCCGCCCCGGCCGAGGACGACATGCGGAAACTGGCAGTTCTGGTAGGCGAACGGCGGCCCGACTGGTGCGTCGAGGGCACGACGCTGGCGGCACCCGGTGCACTGGAAGCCGCCGTGGCGCGGCTGGAGGCGCCGGTGGTGGTGCCGTTCTTCATGGCGGACGGCTTCTTCACCCGGCAGGTGCTTCCGGGTCGTCTGAAGGCCATCGGGCGCGACCACCTGACCCGGTTGCAGCCCTTCGGGCTTTGGCCCGAAACCGCCGCCCTGGCCATCCGCATCCTGCATCAGGCCACCCTCGACGCCGGTTGGACCGAGCCGGAAACCCGCCTGCTGCTGGCCGCGCATGGCTCGGCCCGCGGTCCGCTGGCCGCCGCCGCCGCGCGCGAGGTGCAGGCGCGCATCCAGGCCGAAACCGCCTTTGCCGCCCATGCCTTGGGCTTCATCGAGGAAGCGCCCTATCTGGCCGAAGCCGCCCGCAACCTGGGTGACCGCGCGCTGTGCCTGCCGCTGTTCGTCGCGCGCTGGGGTCATGTCCGCGACGACCTGCCCGAGGCGCTGGCCTTCGCCGAATACCGGGGGCGCGTGCTTGATCCGCTGGGTTGCCATCCCGATGTGCCCGGGCTGATCGCCGCGGCGCTGGACCGTGCGGCAGATTGACGGGCGCGGTGCCGCATTGCGCCACCTGTCACCCGGAATCGCGGGCGCTGCGGGACGGCTCCATTTTTTGGTTGCACCGCCGCGCCGGGCGCGCCATGCCGATGCCTGCTGTCCGTCCCTCATGCCTTGCTGCCCGGATCCGCGATGACCGCCCCCCTGCCTGACATCCTTTGCATCGGCTCCGTCCTGTGGGACATCATCGGCCGCACACCCGCGTCGCCGACGCCGGGAATGGATGTTCCCGGCCGCATCACCCGGCAACCCGGCGGCGTGGCCTTGAACATCGCCATGACGCTGGCGCGGCTGGGGCTTTCGCCGGCGCTTCTCAGCGCCGTGGGGCAGGACGGCGAAGGCAGCGAGCTGCTTGCCTGCCTGGGCGGCATGGGCATCGACTGCACCCATGTCCACCGCGCGCCGGGCTTGGCGACGGACCGTTATCTGGCGATCGAGGCGGCGGGCGGGCTGGTCGCCGCCATCGCCGACGCCCACACCCTGGAAGCCGTGGGAGACTGCATCCTTGCACCGCTGCGGGATGGCCGGCTTGGCTCGGAGCAAGTGCCCTGGCCGGGGCTGGTCGCGCTGGATGGCAACCTGACCAGCGACCTTCTGTGCCAGATCGCGGTGTCGCCCTTGTTCCGCGCCGCCGACGTCCGGGTGGTGACGGCGGCGCCCGGCAAGGCGAGCCGGCTTGTGCCGCTGCTGGCGATGCCGAACGCGACGCTTTACGTCAACCGGACCGAGGCGCAACTTCTGTGCGGGCGGACACTTCCAACCGCGGCTGAAGCCGCCGCCGCGCTTCTGGCCAAAGGCGCTCGGCGCGTTCTGGTCACCGATGGACCCCACCCCTGCGCCGATGCCAGCGCCGCGGGCATCCTGACGGCGGTGCCGCCCCCCATCGCTCCTTCCCGCCTTCTCCGGATCACCGGGGCGGGCGATACCTTCATGGCCGCCCATGTCGCCGCCGAGCGCTGTGGCGTGGCCCGTAAAGACGCCCTTGCCACGGCGCTGGCCGCCGCCGCGCATTTCATCTCTGGAGAGACACATCCATGACCATGACCAAGGATTTCCTGACCTTCGCCCCGTCTGTCGCCGCTGCCCTGGCCGAAGGCCGCCCGGTCGTGGCGCTGGAATCGACCATCATCACCCACGGGATGCCGTTTCCACAGAACGTCGAAACCGCCCGTGCCGTCGAGGCCGAGGTGCGCCGCGCCGGGGCCGAACCGGCCACCATCGCGGTCATGGCGGGGCGAATCCACGTCGGCCTGTCGGATGCCGAACTGGATACGCTGGGCCAGGCGCAGAACGTGGCGAAGCTGTCGCGCGCCGACCTTGCGGCCTGCCTCGCCACGGGCGGCATGGGCGCCACCACGGTTGCGGCCACGATGATCTGCGCCCACCTGGCCGGGATCGAGGTGTTTGCCACGGGCGGCATCGGCGGCGTTCATCGGGGGGCGGAAACCAGCTTCGACATCTCGGCCGACCTGCGGGAGCTTTCGGAAACCGCCGTGACGGTCGTGGCCGCGGGCGCCAAGGCGATCCTCGACCTGCCCAAGACGCTTGAAGTGCTGGAAACCCTGGGGGTTCCGGTGATTGCCGTGGGCCAGGACGATTTCCCGGCCTTCTGGTCGCGCAGTTCCGGCCTGCCGGCCCCGTTGCGCATGGATAACCCCGCACAGATCGCGGCCGCCCACCGCATGCGCCGCACCCTGGGACTGCCTGGTGGCCAGCTGGTTGCCAACCCGATTCCGGTCGAGGCCGAGATACCGCGCGACGTCATCGTCCCTGTCATCGAAGCCGCGTTGGCCGACGCCGCCCGCGACGGCATCGCCGCCAAGGAGGTCACGCCCTATCTCCTCGACCGCCTTTATGACCTGACCCAAGGGCGATCGCTGGCCTCGAACATCGCACTGGTGCTGGCCAATGCCCGGCTGGCGGCGGCCATCGCGGCGGAACTGGCGCGGACCTGAACAGAGCCAAGTGCGGCGCGGCTTCTCCGGCCGCGCCGGCTGGGCCAGTACCCAGTGAGTTCGACGTCACTCGCAGACCCGAACGGGGGCGGGCAAGACCGCCGAAAAAGGCAAGACACCCTGGGCGGATACGCGGACGCGTCCGGCGGGCCGGTCCATTCAGATGCGGCGCCGGAGACGAACTTTCGCAAACCGCCGCGCAGGCGGCGCCACGGAGCGGTTCAGCCGAACATCGCGGCCAGGTCGACGGTGCTTTCCTTGCCGATCCGGGCATCATTCTTGTCCAGGAACCGCTCTGCCGCCCGGCGCCCGCCTAGCTTCAGCCGCTCCAGCAGACCCTGTGTCGGCACGACCTTGGTTCGCGCGGTCAGGTCGTTCATCAGATGGTCATCCCCCACAAGATGCACCAGCACATCCTTCATCGCCGTGGCGCTGACCGCGCCTTCTGCGATCAGGCGCTTCACGAAGTTGATGGCCCGCAATTCGGACAGCAGGGTGGCGTTGAAGCTGATCTCGTTGATGCGGTCGGTGATCTGGTCGGCCTGTCGCGGGATGTCCTTGCGGAGGAACGGGTTGATGTTGACCAGAAGGATGTCGCGCGGCAAGTCCTTCTCATACAGGGGAAACAGCGCCGGATTGCCGGCATAGCCGCCATCCCAGTAGGCTTCCTTCCGACCTGTCAGCGGATCGTCGATCTCGATGGCCTGGAACAGCGTGGGCAGGCAGGCCGAGGCCAGGATCGCCTGGGGCGTCACTTCGGCGCCGCCAAAGACCCGGATCTTGCCTGTCCGCACGTTGGTCGCGGAAACGAAAAGCCGCGGCCCTGCCACATCGGTCAGAAGGTCGGGGTGGAACTTCGCCACCACGCGCGCCAGCGGATTGGCATAAAGCGGGCCATAATCGTAGGGGCTGAACACCTGCGCCATCCGTCCGGCCAGCGCATAGGGCGAAAAGGCCGACCAGAAGCGCGCCACCGGACCGTCCTCGGGCCACAGCGCCTTCATCCACTGCCCCAGGCGCAGGTCCTGCACCTCGGACACCTGCGACCAGAGCCAGTCAAGGTTGTCGCGCGCGCCTTGGCGACCACCCGCGCAGAGCCCCGCCTTCAGCGCCGCACCGTTCAGTGCCCCCGCCGACGTGCCGGAAATTCCGGCAATCTCGATCGTCTCTTCCTCAAGCAGCCGGTCAAGCACGCCCCAGGTAAAGGCTCCATGCGCGCCGCCCCCCTGCAAGGCCACATTGACCCGCCGAACGCCACGCTTCGCTGTCATGCTGTTTCTTCTTTGTCCAATTGTTCGGAATCCCCGGCCGGGCGCCCCGACGCCCGGACAGGGAGGGCGAAGGCGCCGGATTACAGTGCGGTCCAGCCACCATCGACGCTGATCGCCGTTCCCGTGATCTGGTCTGCCGCCGCCGAACACAGGAACACCGTCGTCCCGCCGATCTGCTCGACCGTGGCGAACTGCTTCGAGGGCTGCCGGTCCAGCATGACGTTCCGGATCACGTCCTCGCGGCTCATGTTGTGGGTCTTCATCTGGTCGGGGATCTGCGCCTCGACCAGCGGGGTCAGCACATAGCCCGGGCAGATCGCATTGGCTGTGATGGCTTCCTGCGCGGTTTCCAGCGCCGTGACCTTGGTCAGCCCGACGATGCCGTGCTTCGCCGCGACATAGGCCGACTTGAAGGGCGAGGCCGTGAGGCCATGCGCAGACGCGATGTTGACCACCCGTCCCCAGCCGGCCTTGCGCATCAAAGGCAGGGCGGCCGCCGTGGTGTGGAAGGCCGACGTCAGGTTGATCGCCAGGATCGCGTCCCACTTCTCGACCGGGAAGGCGTGGATGGGCGCCACATGCTGGATACCCGCGTTGTTCACGAGAATATCGCAAGCCCCCATCAGGTCCGCGGCTTGTGTCACCAGGGCGCGGCACTCGGTCCCCTGCGACATGTCGGCTTTCACATAGGCGGCGCGCACGCCGAATTCCGCGCCAAGTTCCGCAGCCAGCGCGTGATCCTCGGCCCGGTCGGTGAAGGAATTCAGCACGACGTTTGCGCCAGCCTTGGCCAGTTCGCGCGCGACGCCCAGACCGATCCCCGAATTGGAGCCGGTGATGACGGCCGTCTTGCCTGAAAGGGACATGAAACACCTCTGATTTGCGTTGCGGCGCAGATTATCCGGCCAAATGCAAATAGCCAGTGACAAACCGGGCAAATTGCCCTGCCTGCCGCCCGCGACCCTTTGCCGCCACCCCGTTCCGGCACAAAAAAACGCCCGCACAAGGCGGGCGCTAAGTCGTTGAGGCAGGTTTCATACAGGCAAGAAACCTATCGAGCAGTTCCTTATCTATACGCGCTTCATCGCGCATGGCCAAGCTAAAAGTTTGAAAAGGCAGGGAAGCCCGGTTAGCTTGCCGCCCGATCACGGCAGGAAGGGAATGGGCATGAGCAAACCGACATCGGCTAGGGCCATCGGCCGTTCCGTCGGACTTGCGCTTTCGATCCTGTTCGCAGCCCTTGCACCCGGCTCCGAAGCCCGCGCTACGCCCCGTCATGGCATAGCTATGTATGGGGAACCGGCCCTTCCACCTGATTTTGTGGCCCTGCCTTATGTCAACGCCGAGGCGCCGAAGGGCGGCGCCTATATCGCCGGAGAACCGGGCAGCTTCGACAGCCTCAATCCCTGGATCGTGAAGGGCCGTGCGCCCTACGGGATCGGCGCCCATACCGTCGAGACGCTGATGGGGCGGTCGCTGGACGAGCCCTTCTCGCTTTATGGGCTTCTGGCCGAATCGGTCGATACCGACGAGGCGCGCTCCTGGGTCGAATTCACGCTTCGCCCCGAGGCCCGATTCTCGGACGGAAGCCCGGTCACGACCGAGGACGTGATCTGGAGTTTCCAGACTTTGGGCACAGTTGGTCACCCACGCTACACCGGCGCCTGGTCGAAGGTGGCGAAGATCGAAGCCACCGGCCCGCGCAGTGTCCGCATCACCTTCAAGGCGCCGGACCGGGAACTGGCCCTGCTCATGGGGCTCCGGCCGGTCCTGAAGAAGGCGCAGTGGGCAGGCCGGGCCTTTGACGAAACAACGATGGAGCCGCCCATCGGCACAGGGCCCTATGTCGTGGACCGGGTCGATCCGGGCCGCTCGATCACCTTCCGCCGCAATCCCGACTATTGGGGCAAGGAGCTGCCCTTCAACCGCGGGCAGCACAACTTCGATACCCTGCGCTACGACTACTTTGGCGATCCCACGGTGATCTTCGAGGCCTTCAAGGCGGGCGACCTGAACATCTGGCGCGAAACCAACGCGGCGAAGTGGGTGCGGAACTACGATTTCCCGGCCCTGGCGTCGGGGCAGGTGGTGAAATCGGAAATCGACAACGCCCGCCCCGGCGGCATGACGGGTTTCGTGATGAACACCCGCCGGCCGCAGTTCCAGGACTGGCGGGTGCGCCAGGCCCTGATCGAGGCCTTCAACTTCACCTTCATAAACCAGACCATGAACGATGGCGCCGAGCCGCGCATCGACAGCTATTTCGTCCATTCGTCACTGTCAGGCGGGAACGGGCCGGCACGTCCCGAGGTGGCCGCGCTTCTGGAGCCCTACAAGGCCGAGTTGCCCCCCGGCACCCTGGAGGGCTGGACCCCGCCACCGGGCAATGGCCAGACCAGCGACCGCAAGGCGCTGCGCCGCGCGGTCGCGCTTCTGGCCGAAGCGGGCTGGACGGTCGAGGACGGTGCGCTGCGGAATGCGCAGGGCCAACCCTTCCGGCTGGAATTCCTGCTGGCGCGCGGGGCATCGGACACCGCCACCATCGTCGAGCTGTATTCCGCACCGTTGAAGCAGTTGGGCATCACGCCCGTCGTCACCGCGGTCGACAGCGCCGAATATCTGCAACGCACCACCAGCTTCGATTTCGACATGGCCTGGATGGTCCGCCCGATGTCACTGTCGCCGGGGAACGAGATGCTTTTGTATTTCGGTTCGGCCGCCGCCGACCAGCCGGGATCGCGCAACCTGGCGGGAATCAAGTCACCCGCCGTCGACGGCCTGATCGGGCAGATGCTGGCCGCACGGACGCCCGAAGCCTTCACGTTGGCCACGCAGGCGCTGGACCGGGTTCTGACCGCCGGGCGCTACGTGGTGCCGGTCTGGTACGAAAAGACCAGTCGTGTCGCGCATTCAAGGCATCTTCACTATCCCTCAAGGGTTCCGCTATACGGCTTCTGGCCGGGATTTGTTCCCGAGACTTGGTGGCATGAGGAATAAGAGCATGAAAAAGCTTGTCGTTCTGGCGATGCTGGCGGCCCTTGCAGGCTGCAACACCGTCGCTGGCGCCGGGGAAGACGTTGCGGGCGGGGCGCGGACCGTGCAGGGCTGGCTGAACTGACCGGCCCGAACTGCGGACGCCCCGATCCTGCGCAATCGGCCAGGGTCCAGCGGGGCACCCGTGCCCGCACCCCGGTTGATGGTCCCCGGGCGCCTTCCCATGTCAGGGACAGGGGAAAATACCTTTCCCTTGGGTAAGGAACCCATTGCGCTGCGGGTCGGGGCGGGTCAGACAGGATGGGAACCCGATGCCGGTGCATTGCATTGCCATCGAAGACAGACAGCTGAGAGATCCCCGCGATGAAATGGCATCATGTTCAGGAAAACTGGTCGGCGTTCTTCGACGCGATCATCGACAAATGGCCGGACGCGGACGAGACCGAGCTTGAGGAAATCGACGGCGATCAGCGCGCCTTCCTGACCTATATCTCGGAACTGACCGGACAGGAACTTGCCGACGCCCGCGAAGAGATCCGCGAATGGCTGGCAGGGGAGTTGCCTTCGGACGTGGTGATGGATCCGCGGCACAACGACCATTCGATCACCCTTTCGGGCAAGTTCGTTCCCGAAGGCGAAGATGTCTACGACGACGATTCGCGCTTTGGCGACGATCGGGACGAGTGACGGACTGAGGCCGGCCCTGCGGCTGGTGCGCTGCCCCCGTCTGCCCCCCCCTAGCGGAATAGGGCCGTCACCGGCCCCACCTTGACCCCCAATCCGGACTCCGGCGCCTTGGCCTTGGCCATGAACTGCGACAGCGCGGTCATGCTGTCGGGGTAGGAGCGCAGCACGACGACGCCGAACCCCTTCTGCTGCGCCTGGAAGGCTTCGCTTTCCAGGGCGCGCAGGATCGTGGCCACGTCGCCACGCGGTTCATCGGCGACACGGGTGACCTCGGCCTGCGGCAGCCCCTGCCCCCGCGCCAGCTCGCGCGCGGGGCTCAGTCCGCGCGCATAGGTTACAAGGCCCAGGCCTTCATCCTTCAGGATCGCCACCATCTGCTGGGCGACGGGACGCCGCGCCAGAAGCGTGCTTTCCGGCGAGGTCATGACGGCCACCGCCTCGGGCATCGCGGCGCTGATCGACTGATAGGCCACCTCGACATCCGACGCGGTACCTTCCTTCGGCAGGCCATCGGCCAGGATCGCCACCTCGAACCCCCGCGCCCGGCTGCGTGCGGCCGCTTCCAGCGTGTCCTTGCGCATCGGGTTGAAGGCCACGGTGACCGGAGACGGCAAGGACAGCAATTGTGCCAGGTCAGCTCCGCCCCGCCGGTCGCCGACATCGATGACGATCACCGCCAGGACGGGCAGCTTCTGGGGATTGTCGAACACCGCGGCATTCCGATCCATCGGAGTTTCGGGGCGATCCACCTCGGTGCCTGCCGTGGCGGGGTTGGGCGTGGCGGGGTTGGGCGTGGCGGGAAGCGGTGCCGCCTCCGCGGCGGGTGCCGCGGGCGCAGCCTCCGCCGCGGGCGTGCCCGACTCGCTCGACGGCAGGCGAAGGACGCGCACACCCGGCACCGCGCGGTCAAAGCCGGGTTTCGGGGCGGTGGTCACGCCCTTCGGGGCCAAGGGCGCCTCGGGCGAGATGACAGGCGGAAGGTCCGAAGGGCTTTCGGTCTGGGCTTGACCGGTGTCCGGGGCCGCTTCGCTTGCACCCGCCTTGCGGACCGGTGGCAGCACGCGCTTTCCGACGGCCGTCGGCACCGTTGCGGGGGTGGTGGTCGCCCCCGCCGGGGGCGGCGTCTCCTCAGGCATCGGGATGCCGCCGGCCGGATCATCGGGAAGTGATTCCTCCAGCACCTCATCCGTGACCGGCGCATCCTGTGCCGGATCGGGCAACGCCTCTTCCGCAGGGGCCGCAGGGGCCGCGGGGGTGTCGGCGGTGAACGGCGGCGCCGGAACTCGATCGGCCGCCGGGGGCACCGCCACGGGCGCAGGCGCAGGTTCCACGGCGGCGGGCGCTTCGATCGTCGCGGGGGGCACGGGGGCGGCCTCGGCATCCGGCGCGGTGGCCAGCACCTCGGCCGCCTGGCTCTGCGAGGGTTGCGGCGCGCTGGCGCTGGCCGGGGCGGGCGCTGCGGGTTCGGCCGCGTCAGGGACTGCGACGCTGGGCGCCGGGGCGGTTGCCACCTGGGCATCGGCCGCGGGAGCCACGGCGGGCGCATCCACGGCTGGCTTGTCGAATTCGGACCCCGCAGGGGGCGTGATCGCTTCGGCCACGGGGGCGGACTCGGCGGGCGCGGAGGTTCCCGCCGGTTGCGTCACAGCCGGCTGATCGGGCGCGGGCGTCGCATCGGCGGTTGCGGGGGCAGCAGTTGACGTGCCGGCATCTTCGACCGTGGGTGCCATGTCCGCTGCTCCGGGAACGGCGGGGATGGCCTCGGGCTGCGGCGCCTCGGCGGGCGCCGCGATGGGGGCTGCACCTGCGGACCGGGGCGCCGGTGGGGCGGACATCAGCGAAACCGCCCCCAGCAGCGCCGCCGACACCAGGCCGCCTGACAGCACCCCACCCAAAAGACCCTTGATCAAAATCCGCCTCCGTCCAAAGTGCCCTGCCCCGTGTCCGGGCGCGCGGCCTGGCAGCCGGGCCGGGCTTCTGCGCCTTGCGCCTTGACCCCGCCGCCCGGCTCTGAGCATCTATAGCCTGACACCGCGCCGGGATCACCCCCGGAATTGCCTTGCATCGGGATCCCCGGACATGCTGCTTCTGATCGATAACTATGACAGTTTCACCTACAACCTCGTCCACTATTTCGGTGAAATCGGCGCCGATGTCGTGGTCAGGCGCAACGACGCCCTGAACGTGCAAGAGGCGATGGCGCTGAAGCCATCGGCCATCGTGCTGTCTCCCGGTCCCTGCGACCCGGATCAGGCCGGGATCTGCCTGGCCCTGACCCAGGCCGCCGCGGAAACGCGCACACCCCTGCTGGGGGTTTGCCTCGGGCACCAGACCATCGGGCAGGCCTTCGGCGGCAAGGTCGTCCGCTGCCACGAAATCGTGCACGGCAAGATGGGAGAGATGCACCACGACGGCAAAGGCATGTTCCGCGGCCTGCCCTCGCCCTTCCTGGCTACGCGCTATCATTCGCTGATCGTCGAACGCGAAACCCTGCCAGACTGCCTCGAGGTCACGGCCTGGCTGAAGGACGGCACGATCATGGGATTGAAGCACAAGACCCTGCCGATCGAGGGCGTGCAGTTCCATCCTGAATCCATCGCATCCGAACACGGCCACCAGATGCTGCGCAACTTCCTGGAAGACGCGGGCGTGCCGCTTCGGAAGGTGGCAGCATGACCGACGCGCTTCGCCCGCTGATCGGCATTGCCGCCGAACGCCCCCTGACCGGGGCCGAGGCCGAGACGGCCTTCGAAGCCCTGTTCGAGGGCACGGCAACCCCCAGCCAGATGGGCGGCCTGCTGATGGCGCTGCGGACCCGCGGTGAAACGGTCGAGGAAATGGCCGCCGCCGCCCGGGTGATGCGCGCCAAGTGCCATCCCGTGACCGCACCAAAAGGCGCCATCGACATCGTCGGCACCGGCGGGGACGGCAAGGGCACGCTTAACATCTCGACCACCACCGCCTTTGTCGTCGCGGGCACGGGCGTTGTGGTGGCCAAGCACGGCAACCGCAACCTGTCGTCCAAATCGGGTGCGGCGGACGCACTGACCCATCTGGGCATCAATGTCATGGTCGGCCGCGAGATCGTGGAACGCGAGTTCGCCGAATGCGGAATCGCCTTCATGATGGCCCCGATCCACCATCCGGCCATCCGGCACGTCATGCCCACCCGGTCCGAACTGGGGACCCGCACCGTGTTCAATCTGCTGGGACCGATGACCAACCCGGCCGGCGTCACGCGGCAGCTGACGGGTGCGTTCTCGCGCGTGTGGATCCGGCCGATGGCCGAAACGCTGGCCACGCTGGGATCGGAGCACTGCTGGCTGGTCCACGGCGGCGATGGCTCGGATGAATTGGCGATCTCGGATCGCAGCTTCGTGGCCGAGTTGAAGGACGGCAAGGTGACCGAGTTCGAGGTCCATCCCGAAGACGCCGGCCTGCCGGTTCATCCCTTCGAAGAGATCGTCGGCGGGACCCCGGCCGAAAACGCCGCCGCACTTCGGGCCGTGCTGGCCGGGGCCGCGGGGGCCTACCGCGATGCCGTTCTTCTGAACTCCGCCGCGGCCTTGATCTGCGCGGGCAAGGTCACCTCGCTGAAGGAGGGGGTGGCGCTGGCGGCCGAGTCGATCGACAGCGGCCGGGCGGCCGACAAGGTGGCGGCGCTGCGCCGGATCTCACCACTTCAGGGGTGACCGGACGATGACGCCGGTTCCGGCCGCCTGGTCGCACCTGCCCTTTTTCCGCGACGACTGGCCGAAGGTGCAGGCCGCGCTGGCCGCCGATCGCCGGACAATCCTGCCCCCCGAGGAGGTGCGCTTTGCCGCGCTGGAGCGCTGCGCGCCGGACCGCACCCGCGTGGTGATCCTGGGTCAGGATCCGTACCATACGCCGGGCAAGGCCGACGGGCTGGCCTTCTCGATCCAACCGGATTTCCCGGGGCGCCTGGACAGCCTTGGAAACATTTTCAAGGAGTTGCGCGACGATCTTGGTGTTTCTCGTTCGCAGACCGCGCTCTCGGACTGGGCGGATCAGGGCGTTCTGCTTCTGAACACCGCGCTCAGCGTTCCAGAGGGCGCGGCCAAGGGCCATGACCAGATGGGATGGTCCGCGCTGATCGCCCAGGTTCTTGCGGAACTTGACACGCGGCCGCGCGCCTTCCTGCTTTGGGGGACGCCCGCCCAGCGTCTGGCAGCGCGGCACCTTCGCAATTCCGGTCATCTGCGGATCGAGTCCGCCCACCCATCGCCACTTTCGGCCTATCGGGGTTTTTTCGGCTCTCGCCCCTTCAGCCGCACGAACGACTGGCTGGTCCGGCAAGGCGAGAAGCCCATCCGCTGGGGCTGAGGGCGCTTTCCCTTTCCATCACGGGGCAGTCGCAGTAAGAGGAAGCATGGACATCCTGGACAAGATCAAGAGCTACAAGCTCGACGAGATCGCGGCCGCCAAACGCGCGCGCCCGCTTGCCGTCATCGAGGGCGAAGCCCGTGCGGCCGATGCGCCCCGCGGTTTCTATCCGGCCCTGCGCGAGGCGACCCGGACCGGCTATGGCCTGATTGCCGAGATCAAGAAGGCCAGCCCCTCCAAGGGTCTGATCCGCCCCGATTTCGATCCGCCCGCCCTGGCACGCGCCTATGCCGAAGGCGGCGCCACCTGTCTGTCGATCCTGACGGACACGCCGTCCTTCCAGGGGGCGCCGGAGTATCTGGTCGCTGCCCGCGCCGCCTGCCGCCTGCCGGTGCTGCGCAAGGATTTCCTTTACGACACCTATCAGGTGGCCGAGGCGCGCGCCTGGGGGGCGGACTGCATCCTGATCATCATGGCCAGCGTGTCGGATGCCCTGGCCGCCGATCTGGAAGCGGCGGCGCATCATTGGGGGATGGATGCGCTGATCGAGGTGCACGATGCCGAAGAACTGGACCGCGCGCTGAAGTTGTCGTCGCCGATGATCGGGATAAACAACCGCAATCTCAAAACCTTCGACGTTTCTCTTGATACAACGCGGAAACTGGCGCCGCGCCTGCCGAAAGACCGGCTTCTGGTCTGCGAAAGCGGCCTTTTTACCCCTGCGGATCTGGCCGACATGGCACGTGCTGGCGCGCGCGCCTTCCTGATCGGGGAAAGCCTGATGCGGCAGTCCGATGTCGCGCAGGCCACGCGCGACCTTCTCTCCCATCCCCTCAAGGTGTGACATGGCGCTTACTCATTTCGACAAGGACGGCAATGCCCATATGGTCGATGTGACCGGGAAAGCGATCACCGACCGGGTGGCCACGGCCACGGCCCGGGTTGTGATGCTGCCCGAAACGCTGGCTCTGGTGACTGAGCGCCGCGCGAAGAAGGGCGACGTCCTGGCCGTTGCGCAACTGGCCGGTATCATGGCCGCAAAGCGCACGTCGGACCTGATCCCGCTCTGCCATCCGCTGCCGATCACCCGCGTGGCGGTGGAACTTGAAACCGATGAAACGCTGCCCGGCGTTCGGATCGAGGCGACCGTCCGCACCACCGGCCAGACCGGGGTCGAGATGGAGGCCCTGACTGCCGCTTCGGTTGCCGCGTTGACGGTTTACGACATGCTGAAGGCGGCCGAACGCTCCATGCGGATTGAGGGCGTCGAAGTTGTCCTGAAAGATGGTGGAAAATCAGGCCGGTATGAGGCAAGGACGTGATTTCCGTCGAAGAAGCGCTGGAGAAGGTCCTGGCCCTGGGGACGCCCTTGGGTGGAGAGGACGTGCCACTTCGACAGTCCTGCGGTCGTGTCCTGATCGCACCGGCGTCGGCAGGTCTGGACCAGCCGCCCTTCGACGCCTCGGCCATGGACGGATATGCCATTCGCGATGCGGATCACAAGATCGGCGCAACCCTGCACGTCGTCGGTGAAGCCAGTGCCGGCCATTCCTTCGCGGGTCCGGTCCAGCCGGGAACGGCCGCCCGGATCTTCACCGGGGCGCCGGTCCCGGCAGGGGCTGATCGTGTGGTGCTTCAGGAAGATGTCACCCGGGTCGATGACACCATCACCCTTGGGCCGAAGATCGAAGCGCAAAGCAACATCCGGCCGCGCGGCCAGGACTTCCGCAAAGGCCAGACCTTCGCGGCGCCCCGGCGCCTGGGTCCGCGCGATCTGACGCTTCTTGCGGCAATGAATGTGCCCCAGGTCACGGTGGCGCGGCGTCCCGTCGTTGCGGTCATGTCCACGGGCGACGAGCTGGTGATGCCGGGGGAGACGCCGGGGCCGGACCAGATCATCGCCTCGGGCGGGCTGGCGGTGACGGCCCTGGCCGAATCCTGCGGCGCCGAGGCACGGCTGCTGCCGATCGCGCGCGATAATGAACCCTCGCTTCGAATGTGCTTTGCCCTGGCGTCCGATGCGGATGTGATCGTTACCATCGGCGGTGCCTCCGTCGGTGATCATGATCTGGTCGGCAAGGTCTCGGCCGACCTGGGAATGGACCGCGCCTTCTGGAAGATTTCCATGCGCCCGGGCAAGCCCCTGATGGCCGGGCGACTGGGCCGGTCGGTCGTGCTGGGTCTGCCGGGAAACCCGGTTTCGGCCTTCGTCGGCGCGACGCTGTTTCTGAAGCCGCTTCTGGACCACTTGCAGGGATTGCCCGCGCGTCACGACACCCGGGTGGCGGAACTGGCCTGCGACCTGCCCGCAAATGGCCCGCGGACGCATTTCATGCGCGCAAGCCTTGTGCCGCGCGCCGGGCTGAGCCTGATCCGCCCCTTCGAACGGCAGGATTCGTCGCTGATGGCGGAACTGGCCGAGGCCGATGCGCTGCTGGTGCGGCCCATCGGTGATCCGGCGCGCCGGGCCGGCGAGCAAGTGGAATGGATGCCACTTTGACGCGACCACGTTGACACAAAGCGGGAACAGTGGCAGAACATGTCTGGAACAGGCATATTCCCACGACAGGATCCCGGATCAATGTTGACGCGCAAGCAGCTGGAACTTCTGGATTTCATCCAAAAGCGCATGGTGCGCGATGGGGTTCCGCCCTCGTTTGACGAAATGAAGGAGGCGCTGGATCTGCGGTCCAAGTCGGGCATCCACCGCCTGATCACGGCGCTGGAGGAGCGGGGCTTCATCCGCCGCCTTGCACATCGCGCCCGCGCGATCGAGATCATCAAGCTGCCCGAGGCGATGGACAAGCCCGGCTTTGCTCCCCGCGTGATCCAGGGCGATCGCACCGACCCGCCGCGTGGGGCGATGCCGGTCACGACGCTGGACGCGGTCGAGCTTCCGGTCATGGGCCGGATCGCGGCGGGGGTGCCGATCGAGGCGATCAGCGAGATTTCCCATCACGTCGCCGTTCCGGGCGGGATGGTCGCCGGCCGCGGCGCCCATTACGCGCTGGAGGTCAAGGGCGACTCGATGATCGAGGCCGGGATCAACGACGGCGACGTGGTGGTGATCCGCGAACAGAGCACCGCAGAAATGGGTGATATTGTTGTCGCACTGGTCGAGGGGCATGAGGCGACGCTGAAACGGTATCGGCGCCGGGGGAACATGATCGTTCTGGAAGCCGCGAACCCTGCCTACGAAGACCGCTTGCTGCGCGAGGATCAGGTGCGGATCCAGGGTCGGCTTGTGGGACTGATCCGAAGCTATTGATCGGCCGGTGAAAGGATCCGGTCCCGGGCGCGGCGGCTGTTCCAGTACCGCCAACCTGTCAGATCGCGCGCCGTGACAAAGCGGATGCTGCCGTCTGCGGTGACATATCCCGCAACGCTGCCGCTGCGGCGCAGGCGGCCCTGGTCGTGGACCTGGCAGTTCCCCTCGATTTTCACCGGGGTTTTCCGGTTCAATACGACAACGGCTCCATTGCGGCACGCACCTGCGACCGCGCCGGGCGCCGATTTCCCCGTCAGGTGCAGCAACGGCCGCCCCCCGACCCTGCCCTCGCGCGCGGTCTTCGGCCCCGAAAATCCCGGGCGCAGGGCGGCTTGTTCCTGGCTTGCCGTATCCCCATCGTTTTCCAGCCAGGCACGGGCGACAAATCCCGCGCCCTTCGGCCGTGAGAGGATCCTGCCTTCCGGTCCCATGACTCCGACAAGGCCACCATCTGATGCGATCAGAAGATCCGGCCGGGTTGCGCCTGACCAGAGGAGGAACGCCACGGCAATCCCCGCCCCGCCCGTCAGCCGCAGTCCCCATCCGCTTCCCGCCAGCACAAGCAATGCGCCCATCGCCAGAAGCGGAAGGACGACCGGAGGCGGCGTGACGACGGGCACCACCGCACCATCAAGACCCGCGACCCAGTTACTGATGGCGATGACGCCCGCGGTCCCCCACTTCAACGTCCAAAGAGCCGGCCCCGCCACGCCGAAAGGCAGCAGGATCAGGACCAGCACGCCGGCCGGCATTACCACCAACCCCATCAACGGCGTCGCCAGCAGGTTGGCAATCAGGCCATATTCGGCGATGCGGTTGAAATGCAGGGCCGCAATGGGTGCAGTTGCACTTCCCGCGACGACCGAGGACAGGACGGCCAGCGCCGCCGGTCGCAGCCAGACGGGCAGCCGGCCCTGAAGGCGGGGCCAGTGGCCGAACCCCACGACAAGAGCCGCGGTGGCCGCGAAGGACATCTGGAAGCCCGGCTCGATCAGGCTTTCCGGTTCCAGCAACAGCACCACGACTGCGGAAATCGCGACCGTACGAAGCGAAATCGCCCGCCGGTCGGCCAGGATCGCCAGCATCATCACCATCGCCATGATGTAGGCGCGCCGTGTGGCCACGTCCGGCCCCGCCAGCGCCAGGTAGAACGTTGCCGCAAGCGCCGCCACGACTGCCGCAGATTTTCGCCCGTCCCACCGCAGGGCGAGTGGTGGACACAGCGCCATACCGCCGCGGATCAGCGCAAAGACGAAGCCCGTGATCAGCCCCATGTGGAGCCCGGAGATCGAGATCAGGTGTGAAAGGTTCGAGGCCCGCATCGACTCGTTCGTGGCAGCGTCGATCCCCGAACGGTCGCCCGTCATGAAAGCCGATGCCAACGCGGCTGCCGGTCCGCCCCCCATACCTGCCTGCATCCTGGCCGAGAGTTCCATCCTGAGCCGGAAGGCCCAAAGTCGCATGTCGCCCGGATCGGCGGGGGCAACAACCGTGACCGGATCGCGGCTGTAGCCGACCGCACCAAGACCACTGAACCAGGCTAGGCGCTGAAAATCGAAACCGCCCGGCTCCACCGGACCGTCCGGAGGGGAGAGATGCCCGCGAAGCCGAACCCGCGTTCCGGGCACCATAAGGTCTTGCCCATCCGCCGAATGCAGCGCCAGCCGGACACGCCCCGGCGGCTTTGCATCCACAAGTCCCGGCATGGCGACACGATCCAGCGTCAGGCGCAGTGCATCCGAGAATGAGCGATCGATATCGACAATTCGTCCCTCGACCAACCCGAAATAGCGGTAGGGCAGCACCGGGGCCGCCACCATCCAGGACCGGGCCATCATCAGAAGAAGCCCCGCCGCGATCAGCAGAAGCGCCAGCCCCGGCACGCGCGCCCGCTCGGCCCCCAGCCGCACGAGCAGGATCGAAAGGCAAAGGACAGCCCCCGCCAGCAGCGCCTGAGGGAGGCCCGGCTCCTCATGGAACAGGAAATAGCTGCCGATGCCCACGCCCAGGCAAACGGGAACCCAGGGCATCAGCCCCTCTCGGGTCGCGGCCAGATGGTCCAGCACGCCCAGAAGCGATGCCGCCCCGCGGGGGGCAGCCAGCACCTGCCGAAGGGGAAGCCCCAACCCGCGCATCTTGCTCTTGACCCCGTCCTTGCCTAAGCACGCAGCGTCACGTTAGCGTCCTCCTGGTTTCCGAAAGGTTAACACCGCCATGTCCCCGATCGTCACCCGCTTCGCGCCGTCGCCCACCGGCTACCTGCACATCGGCGGCGCGCGGACGGCCTTGTTCAACTGGCTCTTCGCCCGCGGCCACGGCGGCACCTTCCTTCTCCGGATCGAGGATACGGACCGGGAACGGTCCACCCCCGAGGCAACCGCGGCGATCCTTCAAGGTTTGACCTGGCTGGGGCTGGACTGGGACGGCGAAGTGGTGAGCCAGTTCGAACGGCGCGACCGCCACGCCGAGGTAGCGCACGAGATGCTGGCGCGGGGCAACGCCTACAAATGCTTCTGCACGCAGGACGAAATCGAGGCGTTCCGGGAAGCCGCCCGCGCCGAGGGTCGCTCGACCCTGTTCCAGAGCCCCTGGCGCGATGCCGATCCCTCAACCTATCCAGACCGGCCCTTCGTCATCCGCCTGAAGGCTCCGCGAACCGGGGAAACGGTGATCGAGGATGCCGTTCAGGGGCGGGTCGTGTTCCGAAACGACCAATTGGACGATATGGTTTGTTTACGCTCCGATGGTACGCCCACCTACATGCTCGCCGTGGTCGTGGATGATCACGACATGGGCGTCACGCATGTCATCCGGGGCGACGACCACTTGAACAATGCTGCAAGACAGACGCAGATCTTCCATGCCATGGGCTGGCCGGTTCCCGTCTGGGCGCATATTCCGCTGATTCACGGCGAGGATGGGAAGAAGCTATCCAAGCGGCACGGGGCCGTCGGGTTGCATGAATATTCGGCGATGGGCTATCCGGCGGCGGCGTTGCGCAACTACCTGGCCCGGCTCGGCTGGAGCCACGGGGACGACGAATTCTTCACCGATGCGCAGGCGAAGTCCTGGTTCGAACTGTCGGGAATCGGCCGGGCGCCCGCCCGGCTGGACGCGAAGAAGCTGGCCAATCTGTCGGGCCTGCACATCGCCGCGATGGACGACGCGACCCTTTTGCCCGAAATTGAAGCATATCTTCAGGCCGCTGCTGCACCTGCACTGACGCCCCCGCAACGCGCCGGGCTCTCGGCGGCGCTGTATTGCCTGAAGGATCGTGCGAAAACCTACCCCGATCTGCTGGAAAAGGCGCATTTTGTCCTGGCCCAGCGTCCGGTCCAACCGGATGAGGCCGCGGCCAAGGTGCTCGATCCGGTATCCCGTGGTATACTGGGAACATTGACGTTGCAGTTGCAGAATGTTAGCTGGGAGCGCGAGGCGCTGGAGACGGCGGTCGCGGCAGTTGCTGCCGAAGCGGGCCTGGGTCTAGGCAAGATCGCAAGTCCGATCCGTGCCGCGCTGGCCGGCCGGACCGCCACCCCCAGCGTGTTCGACATGATGCTGATCCTTGGCCGCGACGAAACGCTGGCCCGGCTGAAGGATGCATCTGCCTGAATGCTCCGGCCCAGCCCGGAGGTGATTTCAAGGGTTGGCACGCCCCTGATCGTGCCGCGGGTACGAACCGAGGAAAGGAACCTCCATGGCTGATACCAAATCTGTGGCGACGCTCAGCTTTGCCGGCAAGTCGATCGACCTGCCGGTCCTCTCGCCCACCATCGGCCCCGATGTGGTGGACATCCGCAAGCTGTATGCCGAAGCCGACCTGTTCACCTATGATCCCGGTTTCACCTCGACCGCGGCCTGCGAAAGCTCGATCACCTATATCGACGGCGACAAGGGAGAGCTTCTGTATCGCGGCTACCCGATCGAACAGCTGGCCGAACACTCGCGCTATCTGGAAACCTGCTACCTGCTTCTGAACGGCGAGTTGCCGAACAAGACGCAGCTTGAGGATTTCGAAGGCCGGGTCACCCGCCACACCATGGTGCATGAACAGCTCCATGCCTTCTTCCGCGGTTTCCGCCGCGACAGCCACCCGATGGCCACCATGGTGGGCGTCGTGGGGGCGATGTCGGCCTTCTATCACGACAGCCTCGACATCAACGATCCATGGCAGCGCGAAGTCGCCGCGATCCGCATGATCGCCAAGCTGCCGACCATTGCCGCGATGGCCTACAAGTATTCGATCGGGCAGCCCTTCGTCTATCCGAAGAACTCGCTGACCTATGCCGGCAACTTCCTGCACATGTGCTTTGCCGTGCCGGCCGAGGAATATGTGGTGCGGCCGGAACTGGCGCGGGCCATGGACCGGATCATGATGCTGCACGCCGACCATGAGCAGAACGCCTCGACCTCGACGGTCCGGCTGGCCGGTTCTTCGGGGGCGAACCCCTTCGCCTGTATTGCCGCTGGCATCGCCTGCCTCTGGGGACCGGCACATGGCGGCGCCAACCAGGCCTGCCTGGAGATGCTGCGCGAGATCGGCACTGTCGACCGGATCCCGGAATACATCGCGAAAGCCAAGGACAAGAACTCGGGCTTCCGCCTGATGGGCTTCGGCCACCGTGTCTACAAGAACTTCGACCCGCGCGCGAAGGTGATGAAGGAATCCGCTGACGAGGTTCTGGAGCTTCTGGGAATCCACAACAACCCGACCCTTCAGGTTGCCAAGGAACTGGAGCGCATCGCACTGGAAGATGACTACTTCGTCTCGAAGAAGCTCTATCCGAACGTCGATTTCTACTCGGGCATCATCCTCGAAGCGATGGGCTTCCCGACCTCGATGTTCACGCCGATCTTCGCACTCAGCCGGACGGTGGGCTGGATTTCGCAGTGGAAGGAAATGATCGGCGATCCGGGCCTGAAGATCGGCCGTCCTCGCCAGCTTTACGTCGGCGCAGCGAAGCGCGACTATGTCCCGGTGGCAAACCGCTGACGTCCTGGAGACTGTCTTGGCATCAATCAAAGGCGGCTCCGTCGGAGCCGCCTGCGCTTTCCTCGGTCCCACCACCAACTCGGATCTGACGCTGGCCGCGTCGCAGTCTCTGCGTCCAGATCAGCCAAGTCTGGAATACCGCCGAACCCATGATCTTGAATCGCAAAATATGATCTGCGCAAGATATCACCAGACCGCCGAACCTGGGCGCGCGCGGCCTCGGGTGATCGAGGCCTGCAGGTTGAACGTCTTTGCTCTTACAACCGGATAAGTGAAACGCTGACCGCTTCCACGCGAGGTTCTGGTCTTGGAAATCGGCAGATGAGAGGCCGAACCGATCTGGACGGAGTTCTTGCGCAAATTGACCCGGCGTGGCCTTCGGAGCGTGAAGTTCGCCATCAGCGACGCGCACAAGGGCATCAGCGCCGCAGTCTCGAAGGTTCTCTGCACCACCTGGCAGCGGTGGCGGGGTCACTTCCAACGCAACGCTCTTGCCCCTGGCGGGAAGAGCGGGAAGCGGGGTCGTCTCGGCGTTCATCGCTACCGCCTTGGCCCAGGAAACCGCCGTGGTCGCCACCGCCCAGTGGCGCGCCGTGCCTGACCAAATCCGGCCAAAGTTGCCGAAGCTCACCACCATCATGGACGAGGCCGAGCATGACATGCTGCCCTATATCTACTTTCCGAAGGAGCACCGGGCCAAGCTGCACTCGACGACCCGATCGAGCGTATGAACGGCGAGATCAAGCCCCGCACGGATGTCGTCGGCAACTTCCCGACCGCCATCACCCGCCAGGTCTGGGCCTTGCTGCTGGAACAGAATGACGAATGGGCCGTCCAGCGCGCCAGATACATGAGACTCGAAACTATCGCGTCGATCGGCGATGCCCTCATGAGCTTGCCCGCGGCGGCATCCTGAGCAAGCAGGCCCGCGCCGAACATCACGGGTGACCATCAGCGTCAGCTACAGCACTCTGTGGGACAGCAGATCGCGGCGGCGACGATGTGTTGGCCGCGAGAGACATACGGCAGAGACCAGTGAACGCGCCAGCGCTGCGATGTGGTCCCGAAGAGCGGGGAGATGGCGGCCTTAAGTCCGGTGTGAACGTCGCCAATCACCGGCCTGATCGCCACATCCCGGGGGTCGGCAACCTGCCTCCTGCTCCGTGACCATCCCGATAATCTGTACCTCGGTGAACTCTCATGCCGTCTGCTCCTTCAGGTCGGGCAGACGCAACATCACGCCCGAGGGAACTTCCGGGCGGCTGGTCAAGGTCGCCCCGGTTCCATTGGGCCAGCCGCAAGCAGCGCATGAGCCTGGTGCTTCTGGCTGGCGCAGTCGCGCCGGTTTTCAGGGAGTTCTGGCATTCCCAGGCTGACCGAAGCGCTGCAAGTGGCTTCGCTGGGTTTGGTCGCTTGACACAGGATGACGGGATCAAACAAGAACACCGGCGGACCTGAGCCCGCCGGCGAGAAAAACTCTTCGATAAGGGTCCCCTGGACTCCGCCTTCTGTCCTGGGGCAATTGGAGCGCTCAGCTTTCCATCACGTCGTCGTTGTCTTCGGTGGCGCCGAAATCAAGGCCGTGGCTCGCGCGGATCTTGTCTTCGATCGCCAAAGCAACGTCGGGATGGTCGCGCAGGAACTGCTTGGCATTTTCGCGCCCCTGTCCGATGCGTTCATCCCCATGCGAGTACCATGCACCCGACTTTTCGACGACGCCCGCCTTCACCCCAAGGTCGATGAGCTCCCCCATCTTCGAGATGCCCTCGCCATACATGATGTCGAATTCAACCTGTTTGAAAGGGGGCGCGACCTTGTTCTTTACCACCTTCACGCGGGTCGAGTTACCGACCACCTCGTCCCGATCCTTGATGGAGCCGATGCGCCGGATGTCGAGCCGGACGGAGGAATAGAACTTCAGGGCGTTGCCGCCAGTCGTGGTTTCAGGATTGCCGAACATCACACCGATCTTCATCCGGATCTGGTTGATGAAGATTACCATGCAATTCGATCGTCCGATCGAGGCGGTGAGTTTGCGCATCGCCTGACTCATCAGGCGAGCCTGGCTTCCCATCTGCATGTCGCCCATGTCGCCTTCGATTTCGGACTTGGGCGTCAGGGCCGCGACCGAGTCTACCACGACAAGGCTTACGGCGCCCGACCGAACCAGCGTATCGACGATCTCCAGCGCCTGCTCGCCGGTATCCGGCTGACTGATCAGCAGTTCATCAAGGTTGACGCCCAGCTTCTTCGCATATTGCGGATCAAGCGCATGTTCCGCATCCACGAAGGCACAGACCCCGCCCTTCTTCTGTTCCTCTGCCACGACATGAAGCGTCAGAGTCGTCTTGCCGGAGCTTTCGGGGCCATAGATCTCGATGATCCGGCCTTTCGGCAGGCCGCCGATGCCCAGGGCAATGTCAAGTCCAAGCGACCCCGTCGATGTTGCTTCAATCTCCATCACGGCGGTGTTGGCGCCAAGCTTCATGATGGAACCCTTGCCGAACTGGCGTTCGATCTGCGCCAGAGCCGAGTCCAAGGCCTTTTGTTTGTCCGCCGATCGTTTTTCACTCATGTCAAATAGGTTCGCCGCTGCCATCGTCGTTTCCCTTATCACATGTTGCCAATCCAGCGGCAACCGCTTCCCGTGTTCGCGTCTTGTTCCCGCTATATAGGACCAAAACAAGAACAATTCCAATTGAATTGTTCGATTCCAATGATGAACAATGATGGTTAAAGGAAGGTTAGCAGCGGCTCAGTGGATCTGGTCCTGAACCGTGGCCGTCAGTTCTCCCAGCGAGAAGGGCTTGGGCAGGAAAACCGAGTTCGGGATCCGTTCGCGACTTTCGATCAGGCTTTCTTCCGAATAGCCGGAAACAAATATCACGCGGGTGTCCGGGCGGTCCTTCAGTGCCTCGCGCACCCAGGAAGGACCATCCATCCCTGGCATGATCACGTCCGTCACAAACACGTCGACCGACAAGGCATCATTCTTGAGAAGCTCGAGCGCCTGCTCCGCATTCTCGGCCTCGATCACGGTATAGCCGCGCAGTCGGAGGGCCCGGCTGGCAAAGGCCCGTACTGGAGCCTCGTCCTCGACCAGCAGGATCACCCCATCGCTTTCCTGCGCGGTGCGGCGCGGGGCCGCCGCGACCGGCGCTGCCGGTTCTTCCTCGACGTGGTCATGGGCGGGGAAATACAGAGAGAAAGTCGTTCCCTGACCCTCGACGCTGTCGCAGAAGATGAATCCGCCGGTCTGCTTGACGATGCCATAGGCGGTCGACAGGCCCAAGCCGGTCCCTTCTCCCTGTTTTTTGGTGGTGAAGAATGGCTCGAAGATCTTCTGGAGCTTGTCTGCGGGAATGCCCGTTCCATGGTCGATGACCCGAACGACGACATAGTCCCCGGGAACCAGGGTGGCCCGGTCACGCACCAGGGCCTCTGCCAGATGAAGGTTTTCGGTTTCGATCCGGATCTCGCCACCGCCGCGCATGGCATCGCGCGCGTTGACCACCAGGTTCATGATGACCTGCTCAAGCTGGCGCTTGTCGGCGCGGATCGGGCGCAAGGCCGGATCATGACGGAGGCTCAGTTCGATCTTTTCCCCGACCAGCCGGTTCAGCAGATGGGTCAGGTCGGACATCGTGTCGCGCAGGTCGATGACCTTGGGGTTCATCGTCTGCTTGCGTGAATAGGCCAGCAATTGCCCGACAAGGCTGGCGGCGCGATTGGCGTTCTGATTGATCTGGACAAGATCGGCGTAATCCGGGTCGCCCTTGTCGTGCCGCAGCAGCAGCAGGTCGCAATGGCCCGAAATGGCGGTCAGCAGGTTGTTGAAATCATGGGCGATCCCGCCGGCTAGTTGGCCGATCGCCTGCATCTTCTGACTCTGAACGAACTGCGCCTCCAGGGTCTTGAGCTGGGTGGCGTCCGACAGCACGGCGACCAGGCCAGGCCGTCCTTCGTCCAAGACGCGGGTCAGGGTAACGTGGACGTATGTCTCCGCCTCCAGATGACGCACCCGCAGCACCTCGGGGCGGCGCTCGGCGCGACCGGCAAGTGCGTCGCCCAGCCACTCCTGCACCGGGCGGCCCAGACCTTCAAGCATGTCGGAAAGCGGAACGCCCAGCGTGACCTTGCCCAGAAGCGCCCGGGCCGATCGGTTCGCCTCGGTCAGCAGACCGGTGCCCGAGACCCGAAGGAGCGCGATCGGCAGCGCCTCGAAATCGCGCGGGCCGTTATCGCGGCCTTGCGCCGAGATGCCGGGCAGCAGGAAGATCTCGCGCCGTCCGGCCGGATTCTCGACACTCGCCACCAGGGCGCGCATCGGCCCTTCGGTCGTCAGCACCTCGTGCTCCTCGCCCGGGCGCAACGGCAGGTCGGCGAAGATCCGGTCCAGGGTGCGGACCCGTTCTCCGACGAGGCGGCGCAGGGCTTCGTTCATGAACAGCACGGTTTCATTGCGCGAAACGGTCAGCATCGGCAGGCTGATCGTATCGGCACCACGGCCGCCGATCGCCCGCTCCGCCATATCCTCCAGCCGCCAGAGATAGCCATCCTGCCCCATCTGATGCACGGCCAACCGGACATGGCCGCGCCGCGTCACCATGTCTTCGCGCGCCGCCCCCGCAAGGGCCGCCTTGTTCTGCATTCGCGCCAGCACGGCGGCCGGATTGGCGAAGACTTCCGACAGGACGCGGGCCAGCGGCCCGCCGGCGCGGTTTCCGAAACGATCCTCGGCCGCGCGGTTCTGATAGCCGATCGTGCCTTCCGCATCAGTCGTGAAACTGGGCGAAGCATCATGCGCCACGAAAGCGGCGATCTGGTCGGAGACCGACGCCTGTCGGCGGGCGTGGCGCGCGGCCAGCAGCCGGATCAGACTTGCCATCGCCACGAAGGCCCCGCCGACGGATCCCAGCAGCGCCCCGGACATCATGTCTGGCAGGATCGAGGCCAGCGGCAAAAGCCCCAGGCCGACCACGGCCAGCCACGGCGCGCGCGGAGACAGGCCCACGGCAGATCGCGTCAACGCAGAAGGTGAAAGCGCCGGATGCGACACGGAAGGACGTCCTCCTAGATTCGGTCGATCCCCATTCGGAGCCCCAAACCTTAATTGCCGATTAACCGGCGCGATTTCACAACTGACAAGTGTGTAAAACCGCTAGGACTCGCGCGTCAAGACAGCGCAGAAGAACCCATCTCCGCCGTCACTGGGAAGAAACAGTCGCCGCGCGGTTTCCGACCATTCCCCCGTCCGAAGGAAGTTATCAACCTGATCGTCGTTTTCGCTGCGCAGAAGCGAACATGTCATGTAGGCAAGACTGCCGCCGTCGCGCACCAGCGGCGCCGCCTTCGCCAGGATCTGCGCCTGAAGGTCCCGCAGTTCGGCAAGACGTTCGGGCGTAAGCCGCCATTTCGCATCCGGCGTCCGCCGCCAGGTGCCAGAGCCGCTGCAGGGCGCATCAAGAACCACCAGATCGAAGGGCGCGGCGCGGTTGATCGCGTCCTGATCCGCAAGTGTCACGGCCACCCCGGCCCGCCGGGCGCGTTCCGGCAGGTCGCGCATCCGGGCGGCGGCGGCGTCATGGGCGAAAAGAGCCATGCCTTTTTGCCGCCCGGCAATCGCGAGCACCTTGCCGCCGCCGCCCGCACAATAATCCAGAACCTTCAACCCCTTGCGCAGGGGCAGCATTGCAACCGCAGCCTGCGGAGCGGCATCCTGCAATTCAACCCGACCGTCCAGATAGGGCGCGGCAGACCGCACTTTCCCCCCGCCCGCGACCACCCGCAATGCGGTATCGGCGAGCGGTTCCGCCGTTGTGGCGACCCCGGCCTCGGACAAGGCGGACTGGGCTTCGGCCAAAGTTCCCTTGGCCAGATTGACGCGCAGAAATACCGGGGCGCGGTGGCGTTCGGCCTCCAACACTGTAACCAGCGCCGCACCAAGACTTCTGGACAGATCCGGCAGCAGCCACTCTGGCATGTCAGGCGGAAGGTCAGTGGGCAGGGTATGGGCGCGCTCGACATCGGTCAGCGGTTCAGGGGCATGTGCGGCACCGCTGAAAAGCGTCTCGGCCTCCACCCCCGCCGCCCGAAGCGCCCCCAGCATCAACTGCCGGCCGATGGGCGGATCACCTGCCCCACCCATCGCGGCGAAGGAACGGCGGCAGCGCAGCGCGTCATAGACATGATCGCGCACCGCAGCCCGGTCCCCCGATCCGGCATAGCGGCTGGCGCGGGCCCACTGGGTCAGCGCCTGTTCGGCGGGCGCGCCGTTCAAGATCCGGTCCAGAAGACCGATCGCCGCCTCAACCCGCGCCGCCGGAGTCATCGCGTCTTAGCCCAGACGATAGTTCGGGCTTTCGCGGGTGATCTGCACGTCATGGACGTGGCTTTCCTTCAACCCCGCACCGGTAATACGAACGAATTCGCAGTTCCGGCGCATCTCGGCCACGGTGGCGCAGCCGCTATAGCCCATCGCGGCGCGCAGGCCACCGACCATCTGGTGGATGACCGCCGCCGCCGATCCCTTATAGGGCACCTGCCCTTCGATCCCTTCCGGGACCAGCTTGTCGCTGGCCGCGTCCTTCTGGAAATAGCGGTCGGCCGAACCGCGCGCCATGGCGCCCAGCGACCCCATGCCGCGATAGGCCTTGAAGCTGCGGCCTTGCCACAGGATTACTTCGCCGGGGCTTTCGTCCGTTCCCGCAATGGCCGAACCCACCATGGCGCAGGACGCGCCCGCGGCGATGGCCTTGGCGAAATCGCCCGAATACTTGATGCCGCCGTCCGCGATCACCGGGATGTCGCCGGCCGCGCCCGCCGCATCCATGATCGCGGTCAGCTGCGGCACACCCACGCCCGCGACGATCCGCGTCGTGCAGATCGAGCCCGGCCCGATCCCCACCTTCACCGCATCCGCGCCCGCCGCGATCAGCGCGCGGGTGGCTTCGGCGGTGGCCACGTTCCCAGCCACGACCTGCACAGCGTTCGACAGCGCCTTGATCCGCTCGACCGCGCGCGCGACGCCTTCCGAATGGCCATGCGCAGTGTCGATCACCACCATGTCGACCCCGGCCTCAATCAGCATCTTGCTGCGTTCGAACCCGGCATCCCCAACGGTGGACGCCGCGGCCACCCGCAGGCGCCCCATGTCATCCTTGCAGGCCTGCGGGTTCAGCACCGCCTTTTCGGTATCCTTCAGCGTCAGGAGGCCCGTCAGCTTGCCATCGGCATTGGTGACCAGCAGCTTTTCGATCCGGCGCGCCTTCATCAGGCTGATCGCCTGTTCGCGGTCCACCGGTTCGCGCAGGATCGCCAGGTTGTCCGAGGTCATCATCACGGACACGGGCGTTTTGTCATCGCTGGCAAAGCGCATGTCGCGGTTCGTGACGATGCCCACCACGCGGCCAGAGGCATCGACCACCGGAAAGCCGGTGATGTTGTAGCGGTCCATCAACTCCTTGGCGTCGGCCAGCGTCTGTTCCGGGCGCAGCGTGATCGGCGCGTAGACGACACCGGACTCAAAGCGCTTGACCCGGCTGACCTCGCGCGCCTGTGCCTCGATGTCCAGGTTGCGGTGGATCACGCCGATGCCGCCCGCCTGGGCCATGGCGATCGCCATGCGCGCCTCGGTGACGGTATCCATCGCGCTGGAAAGCAGCGGAATGTTCATCCGGATCGACTGGGTGACGTGGGTGGACGTATCGGCGTCGGACGGCAGCACGCTGGATGCAGCGGGAACCAGAAGCACGTCGTCGAAGGTAAGAGCCTCACGAATCTGCATGGCAGCCTCCTGAAAGGGGAAGGATCGTTTGGCGCTTCGCTCTTTCACGCATGGGCTGCGATGGCAAGCCCAAATGGCATTTTGCACATCATCGCTGCTGCATGGCCGCCTTGCAGTGCGGTCCGGGCCATGCTGAAACGTCGCCTGAAAGCAGGCTGGCAAGGGAAATGTCCGGGATGCGGATTGCGGTGGTCGAGAACATGGCGGAGACGCCGCTGGGTCTGGTCGGGCAGGCGCTGGAGGAGGCACGGGCCGAGGTCACGCTTTATCGCCCCTACCTTGACGGCCGGATCCCGGCCCTGGACGACCACGACGGCCTGGTCGTGATGGGGGGCGAGCAGAATGCGCTGGATGATGCGGCCCACCCCTATCTGCCGCACCTTGCCCGGAGGATGTTTGACTATGGCGCCGTCGACAAGGCGGTGCTGGGCATCTGTCTGGGCAGCCAGCTTCTGGCGCGGGCGCATGGCGGCCGGAACCTGGT
Organism: Rhodobacteraceae bacterium QY30; assembly: GCA_002356635.1. Taxonomy (GTDB): domain Bacteria; phylum Pseudomonadota; class Alphaproteobacteria; order Rhodobacterales; family Rhodobacteraceae; genus QY30. The sequence goes on along the minus strand of CP023454.1, from coordinate 1,414,890 downwards.
TGGCGGGCGTCGAGAATTCGGCTGGGTCGAGATCGAGGCCACGGCGGAGGGTGGCGACGATCCGTTCCTCTCGTCCGCCGGGGGCTGCTTTCCAGCCTTCCAGTGGCACCACGACAGCTTCGCCTTGCCCCCCGGTGCCTTGCATCTGGCGCGCTCGGGAACGGTGGCGCACCAGGCCTACCGGATCGGGCGGGCAAGCTACGGCACCCAGTTCCATTTCGAAGTCGACGGCAACGTGGTCCACCGCTGGGCCGACACCCAGCCGCAGGCGATGGATGCAATGCACCCGACCTGGCGGGCCGAGCGCGCTGCGCATGTGGCGGCCTTCGCCCGCCGGGCCGAGGCATCGGGCCTGGCGCTGGCGCGGGCCTGGCTGGCGCTGGTCTAGCTTCAGCCGACAGAGGCGTTGGTACGGATGGCGAGCTGCCCCTTGACCCAGGACTGCACCACCTTGGCCGCGATCCACGGCACGATCATCGTGGCCGCCACCAGGACAATCCCGCCCGCATAGCGCCAGTTCGCCCCCATCGTCAGCCAGAAAGTCGCCGTGGCCGCCAGCGGAAAGGTAAAGGCGCCCCACAGCGCGCTGAAACCCGCTTCCGTCAGCCAGCGCGCCCGGATCACCAGAAACGCCAGGATCACCGCCGCCAGAATGGCAAAGCCCGTCGCCACCAGCGCCAGGTCCAGCCCATTCGCCATCAACCCCAGCAGCGCCGCCGGCGCCAGGTGGATGGCCAGCAAGGGGCGAAGCGGGGCCGGCACCGTCTCGGACGTCAGCTGGTCAAGACTGACGGACCAGACCGCGATGGCGATCATCCCGGTCGCCGCCCCACCGGCCAGCGCCAGCGGCCAGACATCCAGCCCCAGCGCGGCCAGGGCGGCGATGACCGGCCCGACAAACATCAGGTGCCAGACCGGCGTGATGCGGCGCTGTTCGGCCGGGCCGCGCAGGAAGATGGTGACCGTCGCAAGGATCGCGATGCCATGCAGCCCCAGGCCCAGGATCAAGGCCACCCAGGCCAGAAGCGGGTCGAAGGGCGTCAGCGCCATGGCCAGCAAGTAGATGCACAGCATCATGGCCGCCACCCCTGCCCGACCCGGCAGGATCTTCAGGTCGTCGATCAAGGCCGACGGCCGGCGCAGTATCTTGACCGCGTAGGCCAGCGCCGCCCACAGGAACAACAGCACCGTGGCCCCCAGGATCACGTCGCTGATGCCCGAAGGCACGTCGAAGGCCCCGACCGCCGCCCGCCAGGCCAGGCCCAGACCGAAAAGTCCCATGATGGGTGGAAAGATCGCCGGGGGCGTGCGCCGCCAAAGACCCGGCGGCGTCGGGGTCGGTGCCTGAAAAGTCATTCTGCTGCCTCGAGTATTCTTGTGGTTTTGCAGAAAATTCTGCCGTGTTCCCCGAGTCGGCGCGAGGGAAACCTGACCTCTGGCCGAAAATCGCGCCATCTGCGGCCTTCATGCCGCGAACCGCCATTGCCAAACGCAAAAGCCCCGGCAGCCAAAGGCGCACCGGGGCGGTTCAGAAAGGGTTCAGGGCGCGAAGCCCCGACCGGGCCGGATCAGAGCTTGCCGCCCTCGATCGCGGCCTGCAATTCGTCGGCGTCCACCGCGCCATCGCCGTTCTGGTCGATTTCGGCGAACTTCGCGGCGTCCACGGCGGGATAGGCGGCCTTCAGTTCCTCGATGGAATAGACGCCATTGCCATCGGTATCCGTGACCGTCTGCGCCTGCGCGGCGCCGGCCACGAGCCCGGAAAGGGCAAGACCGAAGACCACAACGAATTTGTTCATCACATTCCTCCTGGGGAACCGGGGTCAGGACGCACCTGCCGCTGCCCGACAATCTATGCTTCCTCCACCCTTGTTCAAGAGGGGAAAGGCGGCGCGGCTTTCCCCCTGCCCCATCGCGCCCGAGCTACAGCCCGGAGGGCCCCCAAATGGGAAAAACAGCCTGTCTCCAGGCTGTTTTCCCGCGTTTCTTCTTGACTGGCCCGATACTTGCCCAAGGAACCATGCGCCGCCCGGTGTCCCGTCCTGCGCATGTGCCTTTCCGTCAGCTGCAGCCGCTGGTGCCGCCGCAGGTGTTGCACTTCATGCAGGTGCCGTTCCGGACCAGCGTGTAATTGCCGCATTCGCCGCAGGGATCGCCCTCATAGCCCTGCATCCGGGCCTTGGCGCGGGCATCCATGCCGATGGTCCCCGAGGCGATGGCGGTCGTGGTGACGGCCGTGAAGCTGCCGGTCGCCGTTTCCGGCACCAGCGTGTTCAGCGCCATCAGCGGATCCTGCGAGAGGTCCAGCGCCGTGGCGCCGCCCATGCCGCCTTGCAGCACGATCAGATCCTGCGGCAGACGCTTCCGCAGATACCCGGTCGAGCTGATCTGCTTCAGGACCTCAAGCGATTTCGACGCCGCCGACTCCGAGACTTCGGTGACATTCGACCGGCCTTCCTCGGCCCCGCCACCCAGATCGTCGAAGCTGGCGCCTTTCGGGGCCACATGGGCCAGATCGGTGCGGTCCAGGTAGCTGACGGCCAGTTCGCGGAAGATGTAGTCGAGGATCGAGGTCGCCGACTTGATCGAGTCGTTGCCCTGCACCATCCCCGCCGGTTCGAACTTGGTGAAGGTGAAGGCGTCGACGAATTCCTCCAGCGGCACGCCGTATTGCAGACCCATCGACACGGCGATGGCGAAGTTGTTCATCATCGCCCGGAAGCCCGCGCCTTCCTTGTGCATGTCGATGAAGATCTCGCCCAGTGCGCCGTCCTTGTATTCCCCGGTGCGCAGGTAGACCTTGTGGCCGCCGATGACCGCCTTCTGGGTATAGCCCTTGCGGCGTTCCGGCAGCTTTTCGCGGTGGCTGCGGACGATTTCCTTGACGATCACCTTCTCGATGATCTTTTCGGCAATGACTTGCGCCTTGGCCTGCGGGGTGCCGGTGGCGAGGATTTCTTCGGCCGCCTCGTCATCCTCGATCAGGGCCGAGGCCAGGGGCTGGCTCAGCTTCGATCCGTCACGGTACAGCGCATTGGCCTTGATCCCCAGGCTCCAGGACAGTTCGTAAGCCGCCAGCGTTTCCTCGATCGTGGCCGAGTTCGGCATGTTGATCGTCTTGGAAATGGCGCCCGAAATGAAGGACTGCGCCGCCGCCATCATGGTGATGTGGCTGTTGACCGAAAGGTAGCGCTTGCCGGTCTTGCCGCAGGCATTGGCGCAATCGAAGACCGACAGGTGTTCGGGCTTCAGGAACGGCGCGCCTTCCAGCGTCATCAGGCCGCAGACGTGGTCGTTGGCAGCGTCGATCTGGGCCCGGGTGAAGCCGAGGTGGCGCAGCAGATCGAAGGTCGGGTCGTTCAGCTTGTCGGCCGGGATACCCAAGGTGCCGGTGCAGAATTCTTCGCCCAGGGTCCACTGGTTGAAGACGAAACGGATGTCGAAGGCCGTGGGCAGCGCCGCTTCGATCTTTTCCAGTTCGCGAACGCCAAAGCCGTGGCCGATCAGCGCGGTGTGGTTGATGCCGGGGCAGTTGCCCAGGCTTGCGTGGCCGACGGCATAGGCGATGATCTCTTCGATCTGCGCGCTGCCATAGCCCAGCTTTTCCAGCGCCGCCGGGACGGACCGGTTGATGATCTTGAAGTAACCGCCGCCGGCCAGCTTCTTGAACTTCACCAGCGCGAAGTCCGGCTCGATCCCGGTGGTGTCGCAGTCCATGACCAGCCCGATCGTGCCGGTGGGCGCAATCACCGTCGCCTGCGCGTTGCGGTAGCCATGCTTTTCCCCCAGCGCCAGCGCCTCGTCCCAGGCGGAAATCGCAAGGGCGACAAGGGTTTGATCCGGGCAGTTCGCGTGATCCAGCGGCACGGGGCGCACATCCAGCCCTTCGTAGCCATCAGCGCGGCCATAGGCGGCGTTGCGGTGGTTGCGGATCACCCGCAGCATGTGGCTGGCGTTCCGGGCATACCCCGGGAAGGCGCCAAGCTCACCCGCCATTTCGGCCGAGGTCGCATACGACACACCCGTCATGATCGCGGTCAGCGCGCCGCAGAGCGCCCGGCCTTCGGGGCTGTCGTAGCCGAGGCCCATGTTCATGAGAAGGCCGCCGATGTTGGCATAGCCCAGGCCCAGCGTGCGGTAGTCATAGGACCGCTGTGCGATTTCCTTGGACGGGAATTGCGCCATCATCACCGAGATTTCCAGCGTGACGGTCCAGATCCGGCTAGCGTGGACATAGGCTTCGGCGTCGAACTTGCCGTTCTTGTAGAACGTCAGCAGGTTCATCGAGGCCAGATTGCAGGCTGTGTCATCGAGGAACATGTATTCCGAACAGGGGTTCGACCCGCGGATCTGGCCGTCTTCCGGGCAGGTATGCCAGGCGTTCACCGTGTCGTGGAACTGGATGCCGGGATCGGCGCAGGCCCAGGCGGCGTGGCCGATCTTGGCCCACAGCTCGCGTGCGGAGACGGTCTTGGCGACCTTGCCATCGGTGCGGCGGATCAGCTCCCAGGGCTTGTCTTCGCGCACGGCGCGCAGGAAGGCATCTGTCACGCGGACCGAGTTGTTGGAGTTTTGCCCGGACACGGACGCATAGGCTTCGCTGTCCCAGTCGGTGTCATAGGTCGGAAATTCGATCGAGTCGAAGCCCTGCTTCGCGTAGTCTAGAACCCGCTTGACGTAAGTTTCTGGAATGGAAACCTTTTTCGCGGCGCGGATCGCGGCTTTCAGGCTGTCGTTCCGCGACGGATCGACGGCATCCTCGGACGATCCGTCCCACTGGCGGATGGCGGCGAAAATCTCGTTCAGCTGGCGTTCGTGCATCTTCGAACCGGCCACCAGCGCGGCGACCTTCTGTTCCTCGATCACCTTCCAGTCGATGAAGGCTTCGATGTCGGGGTGATCCATGTCGCAGATCACCATCTTGGCGGCCCGGCGCGTGGTTCCGCCCGACTTGATCGCTCCCGCAGCGCGGTCACCGATCTTCAAAAAGCCCATCAGCCCCGAGGACTTGCCGCCGCCCGACAGCTTCTCGCCCTCGCCGCGCAGGGACGAGAAGTTGGTGCCGGTGCCCGAGCCGTACTTGAACAGCCGCGCCTCGCGGACCCACAGGTCCATGATCCCGCCCTCGTTCACCAGGTCGTCGGAGACCGACTGGATGAAGCAGGCATGGGGCTGCGGGTGTTCATAGGCGCTGTCGGATTTCACCAGCTTGCCGGTCTTGTAGTCGACGTAGAAATGCCCCTGGCTCGGGCCGTCGATGCCATAGGCCCAGTGCAGGCCGGTGTTGAACCACTGCGGGCTGTTCGGGGCACCCATCTGCGCGGCCAGCGTGTAGCGCATTTCATCGAAATAGGCGCGGGCGTCGTCTTCCGTGGTGAAATAGCCGCCCTTCCAGCCCCAATAGGCCCAAGCGCCCGCCAGACGGTCAAAGACCTGCTTGGCCGAGGTCTCGCCCACGAAGCGCTCGGCCTCCGGCAGCTTGGCCAGCTGGTCTTCATCGGGGATCGCGCGCCACAGGAAATCCGGCACGCCCTTTTCGCGCACACGGGTCAGGCGGGCGGGAACGCCGGCCTTGCGGAAGTATTTTTGCGCAAGCACATCGGCCGCCACCTGGCTCCAGCCCGCGGGCACCTCGATCGCTTCGTTCCGGAACACGACCGTGCCGTCCGGATTGCGGATCTCGGAGGCGGTGGTGGTGAATTCCAGGTCCGCATAGGCATCGGCCCCGGCCGTGGTGAACTTGCGCTCGATCTTCATTCTTGCCCCATTTCCCATATCGATGCGGCAAGGTTTCAGGCCCCGTTCTGCCGCGCTTTTTGATGCTGTCCCGGCGGCTGGACCTGGTTCGGACCACCTGCCGCCGTTCCGGCCGGCCCACACTACATATAGTGTTGCGGTCGGTCAGCGCGCACTAATTGGCGTGAGCGACGGGGCAAGGTCAACCGAATTTTCGTCCCGAAAACGATGCGAAAAAGCTTGACGATGCGGCCGGTCCGGTCGGCGACGATTCCTGCGCAAACTGTCCCCAGCCAGCGTTTGTGAAAATACTCTTAAAACCGGCCATATTGCCTTGGCGGGCTGCGTCGGCGTCCGAAGTTTCCCACAGCCTGTCGATAAGTCCCGGGGCAAAACTTGCCCGCGTCACTGTGGGAAAAAAATCTCAGTCCACCCGTCCCACGGGCGCGCAAAATCGCGGTACGCGCCGGGCCGCGTTTCACCTGGCCGAGAATCGGGCGCGTGCGGATCGAGCAGGCTGAAAATGCATCTGCTGCACATCAATGGATGGATGCGACAGCGCCGCCGGTCGGGCGTCGGTCAAAGGCGAAAGGCGAAAGGATCGTGAAAGATGGTCGGGGCGAGAAGATTCGAACTTCCGGCCTACGGTACCCAAAACCGTCGCGCTACCAGGCTGCGCTACGCCCCGACACGCCGTCCTTATCCTGTCGCCGTCGAAAGGGGAAGCCTTTCAGTGCGACGCCTACCGGCAGGGCAAGGCCGCCCGATCGGGATCGACGGCCGGATGCATCAGTGTCGCGCCCTCGGGGATTCCCAGCCGCGCAGCCAGACCGCCGTTGATCTCAAGGACAAGACGGATGCCGTCGCCGCCGGGAATCTGTGTCTCATCTCCGGGCCGCGCGTCCCGTGCGATGCGGCGCACCCTGCCCTCTTCGTCCAGAAACAGCATGTCGAGCGGGATCAGCGTGTTCTTCATCCAGAAGGCCACCCGTTGCGGCCGGTCATAGACGAACAGCATTCCGGCGCCCACGGGCATCGTCTCGCGAAACATCAGGCCGCGCGCGCGTTCCTCGGCGGTGTCGGCGATTTCGACGTTGAACCGCGCGCCACCCCCCGGCCACCGCAGTTCGGCCCTTTCGGGCAGGCATTCGGCCATTCCCGGCATTGCCGACACAAGTCCCAGCGCCGCGGCCAGAACCATGGGCCGGGACGCGGTCATTTGCGGTCGCGCAGCGCCGCCTCCCAGGACATGACCTGGGCGGCCATGCGGCCCCGTTTTCCTTCGACCACGCGCAGCGCCACGGCCTCACCGGCCTGAAGATCGGCAAAGCCCGACCGGCGCAGCACCTCGATGTGGATGAAGACGTCCTCGGGCAGGGAAAAGACGTTGGCAAAGCCAAAGCCCTTCACCTTGTCGAACCACTTCACCCGCGCGGGCTCCAGCGGCAGGGACTGGATCTCGGACAGGTCGTGCAGCATGTCGTCGGGCAGGCCCGCCAGTTCGTTCTCCGGCGGCTGAATTTCCAGAACCTCGACCGCCTGGAAGCCGCGCTCGGTCCGCTGGACCAGCACCACGATCCGGGCGTTGTCCGCCACGGAGCCCTGGCCAAAATTCCGAAGGACATTGGCATGAAGCAGGATGTCGCTTCCGCCTTCATCCGCAATGATGAAGCCGAACCCCTTTCCGGGATCAAACCATTTGACCCGGCCTGTGACTTCGTGCCGGTTCTGGTTGTCCTGCGCCATGCGGATTGCTTCCTGTTGCTGTTCGCAACCAGAGGACTCTCACTCAAGGCGGCGGATTTCAAGTCTCTTCGACACAATTTCGCAAAGTGAATGCCAGCGCGAATACTCTCAGGGGTTGAGTCGCGCGATTGTCCACTCATCCTTGACGGTTTCGCGCTTCCAGCGGAAACGATCATGCAGTCGAAACGCTCCGTCCGCCCAGAACTCGATCTCCAGCGGCTCGATGCGGAACCCGCCCCAATGCGGCGGCCGCATCGGACTGGGGCCATGCGTGACCGTCATCCGCGCCACCCGCGCCATCAGCGCGGCGCGCGATTCCAGCGGGCGCGACTGGTCCGACGCCCAGGCCCCCAGGCGACTTTGCAGCGAACGGGACGCGTAATAGGCATCCGCCTGCGGACCCTCCTCCCGCGTGACCAGACCGCGCACCCGGATCTGGCGGCGCAGGGATTTCCAGTGCATGACGAAGGCCGCTTTGCCCGATGCGGAAATCTCGGTTCCCTTGGCCGAGCCATAGTTCGTGTAGAACACAAAAGCCCCACCCCGGTCCGGCTGGTTCCCCTCGATATCCTTCAAAAGCACCATGCGGACATTCGGCAGCCCGTCAGGGTCCACCGTGGCCAGCGCAATCGCGTTCGGATCATTGGGTTCTTCGGCCGTCGCCTCGGCCAGCCAGCGGCGCGCGATCTCGAACGGATCGTTGCCTTCGAATATCCCGCTGCGGTCCGACATCTGGCTCTCCTGGCTTTCGACTTCTGGCAGCCCACACAGCGAGGGATGCACCTTCGGGTTGTGTACCCCGCGGATCCGCCCGACCCGGGGGGCAAACTCTTGAAGCCCCGGGTCACATCGCCTAAAGCTGTGCCTCGGACCGATCCAGAACGGGCGTGGGGACAGATATGGCAACCAATTTGATGGCGGGCAAGCGCGGGCTTATCATGGGCCTTGCGAACGACAAATCGATTGCCTGGGGCATCGCGAAGGCCCTTGCCGCGCAGGGCGCCGAGATGGCGTTTTCCTATCAGGGCGATGCACTGAAGAAACGCGTCCAGCCCCTGGCGGCCGAACTGGGGGTGACCCAGATCGTCGATTGCGATGTGTCGGACGAAGCCTCGCTCGATGCGCTGTTCGCGCACCTCCAGCAGGTCTGGGGCAAGCTCGACTTCCTGGTGCATGCCATCGGTTTTTCGGACAAGAACGAACTGCGCGGCCGCTATGTCGAAACCTCGATCGAGAATTTCCGCATGACGATGGACATCTCGGTCTATTCCTTCACCGCCGTCTGCCGGCGCGCCGCCGCGATGATGGAATCGGGCGGCAGCCTGCTGACGCTGACCTATTACGGCGCCGAACGCGTCATGCCGCATTACAACGTCATGGGCGTTGCCAAGGCGGCGCTTGAAGCTTCGGTGCGCTACATTGCCGAGGATCTGGGCAAGGACGGCATCCGCTGCAACGCCATCTCGGCCGGGCCGATCAAGACGCTGGCCGCCAGCGGCATCGGCGATTTTCGCTATATCCTGAAATGGAACGAGCTGAATTCCCCCCTGCGCCGCAACGTCAGCCAGGACGAGGTCGGCAAGTCCGCGCTGTATCTGCTGTCGGACCTCGGCTCGGGTGTCACGGGTGAGGTGCATCACGTGGATGCGGGCTATCACGTCGTCGGCATGAAGGCGGTCGATGCGCCCGACATCGACGTGGTGACGGGCCGCAACGGCAAGGAATGATCGCCTCTGCCAACCGGCGGCCCGGCCTGTCCGGCGCGCCTCGCAGCGGGGTGCGATGAGCGGAATTGCCCTTTCCGAAGTCCTGACCCTGGTTCCGGCGCTGTCCCTGGCAATCCTGTCGCCCGGGCCGGCCATCATCGCCACGGCGCAGGCGGCTGCCGCGCATGGCCGCGAACGCGCCTTGCCTTATGCGCTGGGTCTGGCGACGGGGGCCTCGCTCTGGTGTCTGGTGGCGCTTCTGGGGCTGGCCATCGTGTTTCGCCTCAATCCACTGCTATTCACGGCCATGAAGGTCTTCGGCGGCCTTTACCTGCTGTGGTTCGCCTGGGGCCTCTGGCAGGCCGCGACCGAGCCTTTGGGCCAGGCGGCAAAGGGTCCGTCGCGCGGGGCGCTGAGGGGGTTTCTGGGGGGCATCACGCTCAACCTGTCGAATCCGAAGCCGGCGCTGTTCTACGCGACGCTGATCCTGTCGGTCTTTCCCCGCCCGCTGACACCCGGCGATCAGGCGCAGATCTACGGCCTTTGCCTGGTGACCGAGTTGTTCTGGTATGCGCTGGTCGCGGTTCTGCTGTCGACAGCGCCGATCCGTTCACGGTATTTTGCGGCCCAGTTCTGGATCGACCGCAGTTGTGCCATTGCCATGGGCGCGCTGGGGATGTTGTTGATCATCGGCCATTGAAAGAGGACACGCGATGAAGGACCGGCTGCCGCATGAAAAGGGCTTCCATGTGTCGTGGGACCAGATCCACCGCGACAGCCGGGCCTTGGCCTGGCGGCTGGATGGCCGCGGCCCCGAGGAGGGTGGCTGGCGCGCGGTGGTGGCCATCACGCGGGGCGGGCTGGTCCCGGCGATGATCGTCAGCCGCGAACTGGATATCCGTGTCGTCGACACGATCAGCGTCAGAAGCTACAGCCACCAGGACCGGAGCGAGGCGAAGGTCACCAAGAGCCCCCAGGCCGACCTGATGGGCGATGGCGAGGGGATCCTGATCGTCGATGACCTGGTCGATACTGGCAAGACGCTGGAACTGGTGCGGAAGCTTTATCCTCGGGCGCATTTCGCGACCGTCTACGCCAAGCCCTCGGGGCGGCCGATGGTCGATACCTATATCACCGAGGTCAGCCAGGACACCTGGATCTTCTTCCCCTGGGACATGGCGCTGCAGTATGTCGAGCCCTACCGCGGCAAGGACTGACGTCCGGCTGGCCACCCTGCGGCAGATGGATCGGAAAAGGGACCATGAAACGACACACGGCGCGCATCGCCCGGTGGCTGCATCAGCTGTTCGAAGCCAGCCTGCTGGTCAAGGGCGTGTTTGCCGGCCTTGAAACGGCGGCGGGCCTGGGGCTGCTGATCACCTCGAACGCCTTCATCCAGACCTTCGTCGACTGGCTGACGCATTTCGAGATCGCAGAAGATCCCGCCGACAAGATGGCCAGGGTCGCGCGGCACTACGCCGAGGCCTTCTCGATCCAGGCACAGCATTTCTATGCGCTCTACCTGCTCAGCCACGGGGCGCTGAAGCTCGGGATGGTGATTGCACTGGCCTTCGGCGCGATGTGGGCCTATCCGGGCGCGATGATCATGCTGGCGGGTTTCGTCGTCTACCAGATGTATTCCTGGCTGGACAGCGGCTCGGTCTTCCTGCTGGCGCTGTCGGCCTTCGACGTCTTCATGATCTGGCTGGTGTGGCAGGAATACCAGGCCCGCCGCGGAGGCGCGCCCGCGCATCCGAGACGGCACGCCCCCTGAGAGGCAGAGTTGCCAGAAGGGTGGATATTTGATCCAAGGTGAAAACCCACGCGCAGCGCCAGTTGGCAAGGCATGCGCCGAAAGGCAGGTTCCGGATGCTTCGTCCACTCAATCCCGCCATGGCCGCGACCTTTCCGCCGCCGGTCATGGAGGCGCGGCGCTGGCTGGAGGGCGTGACCTTCAGGCCGGACCGACCTCTGATCAACGTCAGTCAGGCGGCGCCGGTGGACCCGCCGCCGCAGGGCCTGCGGCAGGCACTGGCTGAGGCGGCGCTGAACGATCCGGGGGCGCATCTCTACGGTGCCGTTCTCGGGATGCGGGAACTGCGGGCCGAGATCGCGGCACAGTGGTCGGCGGCCTATGGCGGAAGGATCGTGCCGGAACAGGTCGCGATCACCTCGGGCTGCAACCAGGCCTTCACGGCGGTGATGGCCACCCTTGCGGGCGCCGGGGATGAGGTGATCCTGCCGACGCCGTGGTATTTCAATCACAAGATGTGGCTGGACATGCAGGGGATCCGCACCGTTCCTCTGTCCACCGGCCCGGGCCTGGTCCCGGATGCGGAAGCGGCGGTGCGGCTGATCACCGATCGGACACGGGCCATCGTGCTTGTATCGCCGAACAACCCGGGCGGGGCGGAATACCCGGCCGAGACGCTGGCCGCATTCCGCGACCTGGCCCGCGCCCGGGGCCTGGCGCTGATCGTGGACGAGACCTACCGCGACTTCGACGCCCGAAGCGGCGCGCCGCACGACCTGTTCGCGGACCCGGACTGGGCCGATGTGTTCATCCACCTCTACTCCTTCTCGAAGGCCTACCGCCTGACCGGGCACCGCGTCGGCGCCATCGTCGCCAGCGCGGCGCGGCTGGCCGAGGTTGAGAAGTTCCTCGACACGGTGGCGATCTGCCCCTCGCAACTGGGACAGATCGGCGCGCTTTGGGGGATGCGAAACCTGGGGCAGTGGCTTCAGGGCGAGCGGGCCGAGATTCTGTCGCGGCGCGCGGCGCTGGAGCAGGGCTTCGCGCGGCTGCCCGGATGGCGACTCTTGGGCTGCGGCGCCTATTTCGCCTATGCCGAACATCCCTACCCCCTGCCCTCGCCCGAGCTTGCGCGGCGGCTGGTGCACGAGGCGGGCGTGCTGATGCTGCCCGGGACGATGTTCATGCCCGAGGACGATCCGGCCGGCGCGCGGCAGATGCGGATCGCCTTTGCCAATGTGGATGCGGGCGGCATCCGGGCGCTGGTCGATCGCCTTGCGGCGCTTCCGCCACGGCCCTGACCACCTGAGGCGCGCCCGGGGCTGCGGCCTTGCCGCGCCGCACCGAAGGCCCTAAACACCGGGGCAAGTATGATTGAGGGGGATTTCCCATGTCGAGCGGCCTGCGCCACAACAGCAGCAAACTGGTCTGGCTCATGTTGGCGGGCGTGATGCTGGGGCTTGGCGGCTTTGGTGTCAGCAATTTCGGCAGCAGCCTGTCAACGATCGGTTCGGTGGGCGACAAGGACATCACCATCAACGACTATGCGCTGGCGCTCCGGTCCGAGATGAACGCCACCTCGCAGCAGCTAGGGCAGAACCTGACGATGGAGCAGGCCCGGGCGATGGGCATTCCGCAGCGGGTACAGGCGCAGCTGTTTACCGCCGCCGCCTTCGACAACGAAGCCGCCCGGATCGGCCTGTCGGTGGGCGACGCCGAGGTGCGCCGCCGGATCATGTCGCTGAAGGCTTTCCACGGCGTGGACGGCAGCTTCAACCGCGACACCTACAAGATGCTTCTTCAGCAGAATGGCCTGACGGAAACCCGGTTCGAGGCCGACCAGCGGGCCGAGGCGGCGCGCACGCTTTTGCAAAGCGCACTGATCGGCAGCACCGCCGCCCCCGAGGATTTCGTCGCCACCACCACCGCCTGGGCGCATCAGAAGCGTGACTTCACGGTCGGGCGCATCGCCGCCAGCGACCTTGCCGAACCGGTGCCCGCGCCGAAGGAAGCCGACATCAAGGCCTATTACGACGCCCATCCCGAGGCCTTCACCCGGCCCGAGACCCGGCGCATCACCTATATCTGGCTGACGCCCGAAATGCTGAAGGACAAGGTCGAGGTCGATCAGAAGGCGCTACAGGATGCCTATCAGGCGCGCCTGTCGGAATACGTCACGCCCGAGGCCCGCATGGTCGAACGGCTGGTCTATCCGACCGAGGCCGATGCAGCGGCCGCGAAGGCGCGGCTGGACAAGGGCGAGGCCACGTTCGAGACCCTGGTCAACGAACGCGGCCTGACGCTGGCCGACATCGACCTGGGCGAGGTGACAGAGGCGGACCTGGGCGCGGCGGGCAAGGCTGTCTTCGCGCTGACCGAACCGGGGGTCGTGGGGCCCCTGCCCTCGGACCTGGGGCCGGCGCTCTATGCCATGAACGGCATCATCGCCGCCAAGAACGCCAGCTTCGACGACGCGCAGGAGGATCTGAAACAGGGCGTGGCGCTGGATCGGGCGCGGCGCAAGATCCTGGACGAGACGAGCAACATCTCGGACCTGCTGGCCAGCGGCGCCTCTCTGGAGGAGGTGGCGAAGGAAACCGGGATGGAGGTGGGCACGGTCGCCTACAACAGCGAAAGCGAAGACGGCATCGTGGGCTATGAAAGCTTCCGCAAGGTAGCCGACAGCGTGACCGCCGACAGCTTCCCCGAGGTGGCCGACCTGGAGGATGGCGGCATCTTCGCGCTGCGGCTCGACGGCATCGACCCGCCCGCGGTCAAACCGCTGGATGAGGTGCGCGACAAGGCGGCCGAGGAATGGACCAAGGCTGAAACCCACAAGCGCCTTCAGGCGATGGCCGAAGAGGCGAAGGCGAAGATCTCGGCCGGGTCGAGCCTGGAATCGCTGGGCCTGATCACCACCGCCTACAAGGGCCTGGTCCGGGACGGCTTCATCGAAGGCATCTCGCCCGCCGTCGTGCAGAAGATCTTCGGGATGGCCCCCGGGACGACCGAGGTGTTCGAGGATGGCACGGTCTTCAACGTGGTCAAGATGACCAATGTCATGGATGCGGACCCGGCCGATCCCGAACTGGCGCAATCGGTCGCCCAGCTTCAGGCACAGGCGGCGCAGTCGCTGGCCGGGGACATGCTGCAACTGTTCACCGAGTCGTTGCAGGCAAACGCAAAGATCACCGTCGACCAGTCCGCCATAGAGGCGGTGCAGGCGCAGATTCAATAAGGCAGAGACGACGTGGCACTTATCCCCGATTTCGCGGCGTTCGAGGCCGGCTGGAACGCCGGGCGGAATCAGCTGGTGTTCACGCGGCTGGCGGCCGACCTGGACACGCCGGTGTCGCTGATGCTGAAGCTGGCCGATGCGGGCAAGAACAGCTTCATGCTGGAAAGCGTGACCGGCGGCGAGGTGCGCGGTCGCTATTCGGTGATCGGGCTGAAGCCCGACGTGATCTGGGACTGCCGGGGCACCGAAAGCCGCATCAACCGTCAGGCCCGCTTCGACGATGACGCCTTCGAGGCGCTGGACGGCCATCCGCTGGAAACCTTGCGCGCGCTGATTGGCGAAAGCCGGATCGAGATGCCGGCCGGGTTGCCGCCCATCGCGGCGGGCCTGTTCGGCTATCTGGGCTATGACATGATCCGCCTGGTCGAGCACCTGCCCCATGTCAATCCGGACCCGATCGGCACGCCGGACGCCATCCTGATGCGCCCGACGATCATCGCGGTGCTGGACGGCGTGAAGGGCGAGGTGACGGTCTGCTCGCCCGCCTGGGTGGCGTCCGGACTGACGGCCAAGGCCGCCTATGCACAGGCGGCCGAGCGGGTGATGGACGCGGTGCGCGATCTTGAGCGCAGCACCGCCAGCGAAAGCCGGTCACTGGGCGATACGGCGCATCTGGGAGAATTCCGGTCGAACTTCACGCCCGAAGGCTACAAGGCCGCCGTGGAAAAGGCCAAGGACTACATCCGCGCTGGCGACATCTTCCAGGTGGTGCCGTCGCAACGCTGGGCCGCCGATTTCGACCTGCCGCCTTTTGCGCTGTACCGGTCCCTGCGGCGCACCAACCCATCGCCTTTCATGTTCCATTTCAACTTCGGCAGCTTCCAGATCGTGGGCGCCAGCCCGGAAATCCTGGTCCGGCTGCGCGACGGACAGGTGACGATCCGGCCCATCGCCGGAACCCGTCCGCGGGGCGCAACGCCCGAAGAGGACAAGGCGCTGGAGGCCGATCTGCTGGCCGACAAGAAGGAACTGGCCGAACACCTGATGCTGCTTGACCTTGGGCGCAATGACGTGGGGCGCGTCGCCAAGGTGGGCACCGTGCACCCGACCGAAAAGTTCATCATCGAACGCTACAGCCACGTGATGCACGTCGTGTCGAACGTGGTGGGTGACTTGCGCGAGGGTGAGGATGCGCTGTCGGCCCTGCTGGCCGGGCTTCCGGCGGGAACGGTGTCCGGGGCGCCCAAGGTCCGCGCCATGGAGATCATCGATGAACTGGAGCCGGAAAAGCGCGGCATCTACGGCGGCGGCCTGGGCTATTTCGCGGCGAATGGCGAAATGGACATGTGCATCGCGCTGCGCACCGCGGTCGTGAAGGATGGCAAGCTGTACATCCAGGCCGGCGGGGGTGTGGTCTTTGACAGCGACCCCGAGGCCGAGTTGCAGGAAACGCTGAACAAGTCGAAGGCGCTTCGCCGTGCCGCGGAAGATGCGGGCCTGTTCGTCCGCCGCGGCAACGGTTGAGACGCGGCGGCAGAGGGCTATCGCAGCCCTTCGCCGCACTGGGATCAGCCGAAAATCGCGGCCCGGTTGTCCTTCGCGTAGGTTTCCAGGGGGATCGGGTCGTGTCCGGTCAAGGTGTTCACATCCGGCGTCACCACGCCCGTCCATCCTTCGCGGACCGGGTGAAAGATTGCCGCCAGGAATTCGGCGTATTCGGGCGGGACACCAGCGCCGGTCAGCCGGGCGATGAATTCCTCGTCCGACAGCGGCGTGTAGCGAACCGGACGGCCGCCGACCTCGGACAGGATCGCCGCCGCCTCGGCGTAGGTGACGGCGCGCGGTCCGGTCAGGTTGAACGCCCGGCCGTCGAAACGGTCGCTGGTCAAGGCAGCCGCGGCCGAGGCAGCGATGTCGCGGGTGTCGATGAAGCTTGAGGCACCGTCGGCGGCAGGCACGGCGAGGGTTCCGGCACGGATGTCATCACGCCAGTAGGTCTGGAAGTTGTCCGCAAACCAGTTCGGGCGCAGGATCACATGGGGCAGACCCGACTGCTCCAGCGCGATCTCGGCCTTGCGATAGGGAATCTCGTCGCTGGCATCGACGCCGAACACCGATTGCAGCACGACCTTGACGCCTGCCGCCTTCGCGGCATCGATCAGCGGCATCAGGTGGTCCAATACCTCGACGATGCCAGAGGGCACCATCAGATAGGCGCGGTCGACATCCTGAAACAGCCGGGACAGCGGCTCCCCTCCTGTGGGATCGAACCGGCGCGCCTCGGCCCCCGGAATCGCCGTCGCCCGGCGCGAGGCCGCGACAACCCGTTCCCCCCTGCCCAGCAGGTTGTCCACCAATTTGCGTCCGACCGTCCCCGTCGCGCCCGTCACCAATATCCTGGCCATCCCGACCTCCTTCAAGGTATCCAGCGGATACCACGTTTCCATTGTGTATCAGATAGCAGTAGGTATACCTTCAGAAAAGAAGGCACCTTCCCCTCACCTGGTCACCCCGAGGTTACTGCCGATGCCCGACATGTCGCGCCCCTACAACGTCTTCGACCTGAACTGTCCGACCCGCGCGCTCTTGGACCGGCTGGCGGACAAATGGGGGCTTCTGATCCTGGTGCGGCTTGAACGCGGCGTTGCCCGGTTCAATCAACTGCGGCGAGAGGTCGAGGGCGTGTCGCAGAAGGTCCTGTCCCAAACGCTCAAGAAGCTGGAACGCGATGGGCTGATCACGCGGCGGGCCTATCCCACGGTGCCGGTGACGGTGGAATATGCGCTGACAGATCTTGGCCGGACGCTTTGCACGACCGTTGCCGCCTTGACCGATTGGGCCGAACGGAACATGGCCCATGTGCGCGCCGCACAGGCCGCCTATGACGGGCGGGGCGAATCCGCAGGGCTGGAACAGGGCGCAGATACGCGCCCGCAATCGCGAATGTGATCGCTAACATGCGATGTTTTCGCTAACATATTGATTTCGCGGGTTTTCCCGAGGCGCGGTTTTTGATAACGATGGGGGAACGCGCAGCCCGCCCCTGCGCACCCCGGACATGAGGAGAGCGCGAATGACCGTTACCATCGGAATCAATGGCTTTGGCCGCATTGGCCGCTGCACTCTGGCCCATATCGCCGAGGCGGCGCGCAATGATGTTCAGGTGGTCAAGATCAACGCGACGGGCCCCATCGAAACCAACGCCCACCTGCTGAAGTATGACAGCGTTCACGGCCGTTTCGGCGGGCCGGTGAAGGTTGCGGGCAACACGCTGGACCTGGGCCGCGGCCCGATCGAGGTCATGTCGACCTACAACCCCGAGGAACTGGATTGGGACGGCGTCGATGTTGTTCTGGAATGCACGGGCAATTTCAATGACCGCGACAAGGCCGCCGTCCACCTGACCCGGGGCGCGAAGCGGGTGCTGGTTTCGGCCCCGGCCAAGCGTGCGGACAAGACGGTGGTCTATGGCGTCAACCACCGCCAGCTGACCAATGAACATCTGGTCGTCTCGAACGGCTCCTGCACCACGAACTGCCTTGCGCCGCTGGCCAAGGTGCTGAACGACGCCATCGGCATCGAATCCGGAATCATGACCACGATCCACAGCTACACCGGCGACCAGCCGACGCTGGACCGCCGTCACAAGGACCTGTATCGCGCCCGCGCCGCCGCCATGGCGATGATTCCCACTTCGACTGGCGCCGCGAAGGCCCTGGGCGAAGTGCTGCCCGAACTGGCGGGCAAGCTGGACGGCACCGCAATCCGCGTGCCCACGCCGAACGTCTCGGCGGTGGACCTCACCTTCGTCGCCAGCAAGGACGTGACCGTGGCCGACGTGAACGAGATCGTTCGCGAAGCGGCGGCGGGCTACATGGGCATGGTTCTGGCCTATGACCCGGAACCCAAGGTCTCGATCGACTTCAACCACACGCCCTACAGCTCGATCTTCGCGCCGGACCAGACCAAGGTGGTGGGCAACCGCACCGTTCGGGTTCTGGCCTGGTATGACAACGAATGGGGCTTTTCCTGCCGCATGGCGGATGTCGCCGGCGCGATGGGCCGCCTGCTGGCCTGAGCGGTCGCTCCGAAACCTTCCGATCCGGCCCTGCTGCCTTCATCGGCGGCGGGGCCTTTTCGTTTGGAACTGCCGGTCCAGACATCTGTTGACCTTTTTGATCAATCTCTGTCTGTTAGCGTTAACAGGCCCCGGCCACGCGCAGGGCCATCCCCGATCAGGAGGACATCATGGCAGTTACGGTAGCAATCAACGGCTTTGGGCGCATCGGGCGCAATATCCTGCGCGCGATCATCGAATCCGGTCGCACCGATATCGAGGTCGTCGCCATCAACGACCTGGGTCCGGTCGAGACGAATGCTCACCTGCTGCAATTCGACAGCGTTCACGGTCGCTTTCCAGTCGAGGTGCGGACAACGGCAACCACGCTGGACGTGGGCCGCGGCCCGATCGAGGTGACGGCGCTGCGCAATCCGGCCGAGTTGCCGTGGAATCATGTCGATATCGTCCTGGAATGCACCGGCATCTTTACCGACCGAGACAAGGCCGCCGTGCATCTGGAAAACGGGGCCCGGCGGGTTCTGGTCTCGGCCCCGTCCAAGGGCGCGGACAAGACCATCGTCTACGGCGTCAACCATGACACCCTGACCGCCGACGACCGGGTGGTTTCCTGCGCCTCCTGCACGACGAACTGCCTGGCGCCCGTGGCCAAGGTGCTGAACGATGCGGTGGGGATCGTGCGCGGCTTCATGACCACCATCCACAGCTATACCGGCGACCAGCCGACACTGGACACCTATCACAAGGATCTGTACCGGGCGCGCGCCGCGGCCCTGAGCATCATCCCCACTTCGACCGGCGCTGCCAAGGCGGTGGGACTGGTGCTGCCGGAGCTGAACGGCAAGCTGGACGGCGTGGCGATCCGGGTGCCGACGCCCAATGTTTCGGCGGTGGACCTGGTGTTCGAGGCCGGACGCGACACCTCGGTCGAGGAGGTCAACGCGGCCATCCGAACGGCCGCGGACGGGCCGCTGGCGGGTATTCTGGGAATCACGGACCGGCCGAATGTCTCGTCCGACTTCAACCATGATTCACGATCATCGATCTTCCACATGGACCAGACCAAGGTCATGGACGGTCGCATGGTGCGCATCCTGTCATGGTATGACAACGAATGGGGCTTCTCCAACCGCATGGCCGATGTGGCCGTGGCGATGGGCAGGCTGATGTAGCAGCGCGGCGTCAGGGCTTCGCGCTGACCGGGAAGCGGGTGCGCAGCGCCTGGTGCACGGGCGGCGTGACGAATTTCGACACGTCGCCGCCCAGACGGGCAATTTCCTTGACCAGCTTCGAGGCGATGGCCTGGCGGCGGGCATCCGCCATCAGGAACACCGTCTCGATCGAATTGTCCAACGCCCGGTTCATGCCGACCATCTGGAACTCATATTCGAAATCCGCCACCGCGCGCAGTCCACGGACGATGACCGTGGCGCCCACGTCGCGGGCACAGTCGATCAGCAGGTTCTCGAAGGGATGGACGACGATTTCGCCGCCGCATTCCTTCACGATCCCGGCGCACTCGGCCTCGACCATGGCGACCCGCTCCTCCAGCGAAAACAGAGGCCCCTTGTCGCGGTTGATGGCAACGCCGATGACCAGACGGTCAACCAGCTGCATGGCGCGCTGGATGATGTCGGTATGGCCCAGGGTGATGGGATCGAATGTTCCCGGATAAAGCCCGATGCGCAAATGCAATCCCCCTTTTGGGCAGTCAGCGGCGACACGCAACAATATTGCGTGAGAAATTGCAAGTGCCGCGGCGCAGCTTTCTCAGTTCCCGGCGATCATCCCTTCCAGCGCATCGCGTTCCATCTTCAGTTCGGAAAGCCGCGCCGCGACCACATCCCCGATCGAGATGATGCCCACCATGCGGCCGTCGCGCACGACGGGCATGTGCCGGAACCGGCCGTTGGTCATCGTTTCCAGAACGCTCTGCGCATCGTCTTCGGGCGCGCAGGTGATGATGTTGCGCGTCATCAGTTCTTCCACTCGGTCGGCCAGGCATTCCGGGCCGCGCCGCCCCAGGTCGCGCACGATATCGCGCTCCGACAGGATCCCCAGCGCCCTTTCACCATCGTCCGACACGATGACGGCACCGAACCGGCGTTCGGCCAGAAGGCGCGCCGCATCGGCCACGCTCGATCCCGGCATCACTGTCGTGACCTTGGCCACCGCTTTTGCCCGCAGGATTTGATGGACCTTCATGAGCGCCTCCTATGCGTCGTCATCTTGGCTTCATGGTTGAACGCGCACGACTTTTCTGTCAAGCCAAGGCTTCCAACCGCGACAGTTCGCGCCGGAATTCCACCGCCAGCGCCTCGGCGAAACGCGACAGGCGATCCAGCCTGCGGTCATCGGCGTGGCGGATCAGCCAGAAGCTGCGGCGCAGGCTGATCTGGTCGGTCAGCACCCGGCGGATTTCGGGCGCGAATGGGATCGCGAAGTCGTGGACGATGCCGATCCCGGCCCCGACGCGCAGCCAGTTGAACTGCACCGAGACCGAATTCGACGCAAGCGCGACGGTCCCGGCCCCGACCTCGGACAGGTAGTCAAGTTCCTTGTCGAAGATCATGTCGGGGATGTAGCCCACCAACCGATGCTGGTGCAGGTCTGCCGGGCTGGCCAGCGGCGGACTTTTTTCCAGATAGCTTTGCGCGGCGGCCAGATGCAGGTGATAATCGGCCAGCTTCTGCACCGTCACCCGTCCGGCCGATGGCCGGCTGACCGCCACGGCCATGTCGGCTTCGCGCCGCGACAGGTTGAAGACCCGCGGCAGCGCCACGATCTGCACCTCCAGCCCCGGGTTCTGGTCGCAGATCCGGGCGCAGACCTGCGGCAACAGGAAGTTCGCGCAGCCATCGGGTGCCCCGATGCGGATCTGGCCCGACAGCCGTTCGGTATCCCCGTGCAGCGCATCGGCCGCCGCCTGCACCCCCTGTTCGACCGTCACGGCATGGGACAGCATCCTCTGCCCCGCCTCGGTGAGCGCATAGCCTTGCGGAGACTTGACGAACAGCGCCGCCGCGCAGGCTTCCTCCAGCCGGGCGATGCGGCGTCCCACGGTCGCAGGGTCCAGCCGCAGCACCTTGCCCGCACCTGTCAGCCCATCGCTGCGCGCTACCGCCAGAAACACCCGCAGATCATCCCAGTCCACAACCGCACCCGCAATTTCGCAAAACCTTTTTGGAAAACTGCCGGTGTTTCAGGAAAAAATGCAAGACTATAACCGGTCCATCGCGCAGACTGGCGCAAGGCGACCCCGGAGGGAAGATCAGCGATGAAGGAAATCGGACACTGGATCAACGGCAAGCACGTCAAGGGGACGTCGGGCCGTTTCGCGGATGTCTTCAACCCCGCCACCGGCGAGGTTCAGGCGAAGGTGGCGCTGGCCAGCAAGGCTGAACTGGACGCCGCCACCGCCGACGCGGCACGCGCACAGGTTGCCTGGGGCGCCACGAACCCGCAGCGCCGCGCCCGCGTGATGATGGAGTTCGTCCGCCTGATCAACCGCGACATGGACAAGCTGGCCGAGGCGCTGTCGTCGGAACATGGCAAGACCTTCCCCGACGCCAAGGGTGACGTCCAGCGCGGTCTGGAAGTGATCGAATTCTGCACCGGCGCGCCGCATCTGCTGAAGGGCGAATTCACCGACAGCGCCGGCCCCGGCATCGACATGTATTCGATGCGCCAGCCCATCGGCGTGGCGGCGGGCATCACGCCCTTCAACTTCCCGGCGATGATTCCGCTGTGGAAGATGGGCCCGGCCCTGTCTTGCGGCAACGCCTTCATCCTGAAGCCGTCGGAGCGCGATCCGTCCGTACCGCTGATGCTGGCGGAACTGCTGAAGGAAGCGGGGCTTCCGGATGGCGTGCTCCAGGTCGTCAACGGTGACAAGGAATCCGTCGACGCGATCCTCGACAACCCGCAGATTTCCGGCGTGGGCTTCGTCGGTTCGACCCCCATCGCCGAATACATCTACAGCCGCGGCTGTGCGAACGGCAAACGCGTGCAGTGCTTCGGCGGCGCGAAGAACCACATGATCATCATGCCGGACGCGGACCTGGATCAGGCCGCCGACGCGCTGGTGGGTGCGGGCTTTGGCGCGGCGGGCGAACGCTGCATGGCGATCTCGGTCGCGGTGCCGGTGGGCGATGCCACCGCCGATGCGCTGATCGAACGACTGATTCCGCGGATCGAAAAGCTGAAGGTCGGCCCCTGGACCGCTGGCAACGATGTGGACTATGGCCCCGTCGTGACCGCGGCAGCGCAGGCCAACATCCTGAAGCTGGTGGAATCGGGCGTGGCTCAGGGCGCGAAGCTGGTGGTCGATGGCCGCAACTTCAAGCTGCAGGGCTATGAAAACGGCTTCTTCGTCGGTCCGCACCTGTTCGACCATGTCACCACCGACATGGACATCTACCGCAAGGAAATCTTCGGGCCGGTTCTGTCGACCGTCCGCGCCAAGACCTACGAAGAGGCGCTGTCCTACGCGATGGACCACGAATACGGCAACGGCACCGCGATCTTCACCCGCGATGGCGACACGGCACGTGATTTCGCGCACCGCATCAACGTCGGCATGATCGGGATCAACGTGCCGATCCCGGTGCCGCTGGCCTATCACACCTTCGGCGGCTGGAAGAAATCGTCCTTCGGCGACCTGAACCAGCACGGACCGGACAGCTTCCGCTTCTACACCCGCACGAAGACCATCACCTCGCGCTGGCCCTCGGGCATCAAGGAAGGCGCGTCGCTGAACTTCAAGGCGATGGACTGACCTGCCTTCACCTGCTCTCGGAAGGGCGGCCTTCGGGCCGCCCTTTTTGTTTATGATCTTGCAACAGAAGCTTGATTAAGCTGAATTTTGTTGCCGCCGGATGAGCGACCTTTGGCCGATCGCCGAAGCGGGTTGTTCTTTTCCGCTTCGAGGGAGTTATAGAACGCCAACACATGAAGGAGACAGCGCATGTTCCTATCCAGAATTTGCGTCGCGGCTGCGGTGGCCCTGTCGCTGGCGGCCGTCCCGGCCCTGGCCGATGGCGGCAAGCACAAGAAGAAGCGCCACTCGGACCGCTACGAACAAAGCTATCGCATCCGGGGCTGCCCGCCGGGCCTGGCGAAGAAGCACAATGGCTGCCGTCCGCCCGGCTTGGCGAAGCGCGACAGCCGCTACGGCGAGCGGTACGAGGACGACGATGACGACTATCGTCCGCGTTACCGTCGTGTCGATCGCGGCGGATACCTGCGCGACTACGATTATCGCTACATCGATGATCCCTACCGTTACCAGCTGGAGCCGCTTCGTCGGGGCGAACGCTACGCGATCATCGGCAACCAGGTCGTGCGGGTTGACAGCAAGACGGGCCGGATCCTCGACTTCATGGCCGTGGCCCGCGCGTTGCTGAACTGATGAATCCATACGGAATGGCGCCCAATCCGGCGCCATTCCGTTTTTTCTGCACAGCTGGTCTGCAATCCTTGTCACCGCTGCGGGACCAAAGTCGTGGTATGCTCTCCTCATCCAGAATGGATTTTCAGGAGAGTCGGATGTTTCAGACCAATGTCGGCGGTATAGACCGCATCCTTCGCATCGTTGTTGGAATTGCCTTCCTTCTGGCGTGGTTCCTGCTGCCCGGACATGGCTTCCGCCTGCTGTTCCTTATCCTCGGGGTTCTGGCCTTGGCGACCGGCCTGCTGCGGACCTGCCCGCTGTATTCGCTTCTGGGAATCAACACCTGCCCGTTGAAACGGGAATGATCGGCTAGACGGGAACATCCCGACGGGGTTTCGGGTTCGGGTCGGAAGAGACCCCTCATCGAAGAGCCCCCTCATGACACCCGGTTATCCTTCGATCCGGGGGGCGCTCAGACTTCTGGCGCCCCTCTTGTTGTTTCTGCCCCTTGCCGCCGCCGCCGAGATCACTCTGGGCCAAGGTCAGGCGATGCAAAGCGCCAAGTTCATCCGCGTGGCTGCCGCACAGCGCAGCAAGCCCGCTTTCGCCCCCGGTGAGGTCTTTCCGGTCTACGACCACTCGATGGTCATCGACACCGCGCGCCATCACCTGCCGCCCGTGGACGGCCACTGGCGCTACTACGAGCTTGGGGTCTTCGTCTATCGTGTCGATGCCGGCAGCGCACGTGTGCTGACAGTCGAACCGCGTCGGGACCGTTGAAGACATCGCCGCAGGTGGCAGGTGCCGGATTGCACCGTCGAGTTGATGCCGTCACCCGAAGGTAACGGGCGCCAGCACTAGCGTCGGATGTGATGGCAGAGGCTACTCCGCCGCCACCCTACGCTTCAGAAGCGGCGCGAGATAGCGCGCGGTGTGGCTTTCGCGGACCTTGGCCACATCCTCGGGCGTGCCTTCCGCCACGATCCGCCCGCCGCCATCACCGCCTTCGGGGCCGATGTCGATCAGCCAGTCGGCGGTCTTGATGACGTCAAGGTTGTGTTCGATCACCACCACCGTATTCCCCTGGTCGACCAGACGGTGCAGCACTTCCAGCAATTTCCGCACATCCTCGAAATGCAGGCCGGTCGTGGGTTCGTCCAGGATGTAAAGCGTCCGCCCCGTGGAACGGCGCGACAGTTCCTTGGCCAGTTTCACCCGCTGCGCCTCGCCGCCCGACAGGGTCGTGGCCTGCTGGCCCACCTTGACGTAGCCCAAGCCCACCTCGACCAGCGCCGCCATCTTGTCGCGGATCGACGGCACGGCGTGGAAGAAGTCCAGCGCGTCCTCGACCGTCATGTCCAGCACGTCGGCGATGCTTCTGCCCTTGAACTTCACCTCCAGCGTTTCGCGGTTGTAGCGGTGGCCGTTGCAGGTTTCGCAGGTCACATAGACATCGGGCAGGAAGTGCATCTCGATCTTGATGACGCCGTCGCCCTGGCAGGCTTCGCAGCGGCCGCCCTTGATGTTGAAGGAAAAACGGCCCGGCTGGTAGCCCCGCGCCTTGGATTCCGGCAACCCCGCGAACCAGTCGCGGATGGGCGTGAAGGCGCCGGTATAGGTCGCCGGGTTCGACCGGGGCGTGCGGCCGATGGGGCGCTGGTCAATGTCGATCACCTTGTCCAGATGTTCGAACCCCTTGATCGTTTCGCACGGCGCCGGGGTTTCGCGCGCGCCGTTCAGGCGCATGGCGGCGTTCTTGTACAGCGTCTCGATCGTCAGCGTCGACTTGCCGCCGCCCGAGACTCCGGTAACGCCGATGAAGCGGCCCAAGGGGAAGGTTGCCGTCATCTCCTTCAAGTTGTTGCCCGTGGCCTTCACCACCGTCAGCGTCTTGCCGTTCCCGCGCCGGCGCACCTGCGGAACCGCGATTTCGCGCGTCCCCGCCAGATACTGCCCGGTGATCGAGGCCGCATCGGCGATGATTTCGGCCGGCGTGCCCTTGGCCACAACGATCCCGCCATGCACCCCCGCCCCCGGCCCCATGTCAAAGACATAGTCCGCCTCGCGGATCGCGTCTTCGTCATGTTCGACGACCAGAACGGTGTTGCCCTGATCGCGCAGAGATTTCAGCGTGGCGAGCAACCGGTCATTGTCGCGCTGGTGCAAGCCGATCGAGGGTTCGTCCAGCACATAAAGCACCCCCGTCAAACCCGATCCGATCTGGCTTGCCAGTCGGATGCGCTGGCTTTCGCCACCCGAGAGCGTGCCGGCGGCGCGGCTCATCGTCAGGTAATCCAGGCCCACGTTCACCAGAAAGCCCAGCCGTTCGCGGATTTCCTTGACGATGGCGCGGGCGATCTCGTTCTTCTGGTTGCTCAGGTGTTCGGGCACGGTCTGGATCCAGTCCAGCGCCTCGTGGATCGACTTTTCGACCACCTGCCCCACGTGCAACCCCGCGATCTTCACCGCCAGCGCCTCGGGCTTCAGCCGGTAGCCGTGGCAGGCGCCGCAAGGGCGGCTGTTCTGGAACCGCTCCATCTCCTCGCGGATCATCTGGCTGTCGGTTTCGCGGTAGCGCCGTTCCAGGTTCGGGATCACGCCTTCGAAGGTGCGGCTGACCTCGTAGACGCGGCCCGCCTCGTCGAAGCGGAACTTGATCTCTTCCTTGCCCGATCCGAACAGGAACAGCTTCTGCACCGCTTCGGGCAGGTCTTTCCATTTCGATTTGGGGTCGAACCCGTAGTGGCGGGCGATGGAATCGATGGTCTGGATGAAATACGGCGTCTTGGTCTTGGACCAGGCCGCGATGGCGCCGTCCTTCAGCTTCAACGTCACATCGGGCACGACCAGCCGTTCGTCAAAGAACAACTCGGCCCCCAGACCATCACAAACCGGGCAGGCGCCCAGCGGCGCGTTGAAGGAAAAGAGCCGCGGTTCGATTTCCGGGATGGTGAAGCCCGAAACCGGACAGGCGAAGTTTTCTGAATAGGTGATGCGTTCCGGTTCCGCGCCCTCTCCCGGGGCGGTTTCGATGATGGCGATGCCTTGGGCCAGGTTCAGCGCGGTGCGGAAGCTGTCGGCCAACCGCGTCTCGATTCCTTCGCGGACCACGATCCGGTCGACGACCACGTCGATGTCGTGGCGGAATTTCTTGTCGAGTTCGGGGGTTTCGTCGATCTCATAGAAGGTGCCGTCGATCTTCAGCCGCTGGAAGCCCTGCTTCCTGAGTTCGAGGATTTCCTTGCGGTATTCGCCCTTCCGGTCGCGCACCACCGGGGCCAGCAGGAAAGCCCGCGTGCCTTCGGGCATGGCCATAACGGCATCGACCATGTCCTGCACCTGCATTGCGGTGATTGGCAGGCCGGTGGCGGGGGAATAGGGCGTCCCCACCCGCGCGAACAGAAGCCGCAGGTAATCATAGACCTCGGTCACGGTGCCCACCGTCGACCGCGGGTTCTTCGAAGTGGTCTTCTGCTCGATCGAAATGGCGGGGCTCAGGCCCGAGATGTGATCGACGTCGGGCTTGCCGGCCATGTCCAGAAACTGCCGCGCATAGGCCGACAGGCTTTCGACATAGCGGCGCTGGCCTTCGGCATAGATCGTGTCAAACGCAAGGCTGGATTTGCCCGACCCCGAAAGTCCGGTGATGACGGTCAGTTTGTCGCGCGGAATGTCCACATCGACGTTCTTGAGGTTATGTTCACGCGCTCCGCGCACCTCGATGAATTTCTGCTCGGCCATCCGTGCCCCCGTTCGAACGGGTTAACAGATAGTGGATCGGGGTCGAGTCTCCAACCCGAATGCACGAACAAAATGCGAACGAAAGCTGCTTCCCACCGGAAGGACCGCGGAAAAATCGGTGGTACGCCTTCACATTCAAAATTGTGAATGTTATATGCCCTGTCAGCAGAGACCACTTTCCAGGAAGGACCATCGCCCATGTTCGGCTTTCTTCGCCCCTCAAACTCTGGCCGCCTCGGCGTGGCCGATGCCATTGCCCGCGCCGACGCCGGTGAACTGGTGCTGATCGACGTGCGGGAACCCGGCGAAATCCGCGCCTCGGGCAAGGCCGCGGGGGCGCTGACGATCCCGATGGCCACGCTGGCGATGAAGGCCGATCCGCGCAGCCCGGAATGCGTTGCCGAGTTGAAATCCGGCAAGCCCATTGCGATCTATTGCGCTTCGGGCGGGCGCAGCGGCATGGCCACGCAGGCGCTGCAGAAGATGGGCCATGCCGAAGTCCACAACATCGGCGGCTTTGGCGACTGGGTGGCGGCCGGCGGCCCGGTGGAGCGCTAGTCGCTAGCCCAGTTCGTGGCGGCGACGCATCCCCAGCCAGTGATGCACCGCAATCCCACCCAGGCAGAGCGGCAGCGCGAACCACAGGATTGCCGCCTGCCCCCACCGGTCCGTCAGTGCCAAAAGGACCGGCGTGCCAATCGTCGTGCCGACGTTGCCCAGTTGCGCGATGGCGCCCGCCGCCTCGGCCCGTTCACCCGCGCCGGAGTTGAGTTGCGAGATGGCCGCGAAACTGCCGCCTTGCACCAGCCCCAGCCCGCCTGAAATCGCAAGGCTTGCCAGCACGGCAGCAAGACCGACACCACCGGTCAGCGCGAAAGCCACGACCGCAAGGCCTGCAAGTCCAAGGCCGATCTGCACCGTTGCCACAGCCCCAAGCCTGCGCGTCAGCCGCACGCCCAAGGTCAGCGACAGCGCGATGGAGGCAAGCGGCAGAGTGGTCGCCACGACCTCTTGCCACTTCGGGTCCAGAAGCCCCGGCACAATCGTGATCAGGGCCACGAACATCATCGTGTAGAAGACGAAGCCCATCGCCGGTGCGCCGATCCGGGGCGAGGCGTAGATGGCCAGATGCCGCGCCAGCAGGCTGCCCCGGGCGAGGATGACCTGCGGGACGGCATCGCGCGGCAGCATCCGCCACATAAGCGCGAAGGCCAGCGCCATCGCTGCCGCATGGACCCCGAACAGCACCTCCGGTCCGCGTGCCACAACAAGCGGTCGACCAAGGAAGGCCATGCCGGAAAAAGCCACCGCAAAGAATGTGGACCAAAGCGTCATGGCGATGGGCTGGTCCTTCGGGTTTGAGGCCTGCGCGATCAGCACCGGACCGGCCACGACGATGGCCAGATGGCTGAAGCCTTCAGCGGCGCGCAGCGCGATCATCAGCGGTAGCGGCGGCAGAAGCACCTCGATCAGCGACAGAAGACTGCCCGCCGCCAATGCCCAAAGGATCATGCGGCGCGGCCCGAGCCGGGCGACAGCAATCCCGGCCGAGGTGCCGAAGACGATGCCGACCAGCCCCACGACCGAAACGACCAGACCCAGCCAGGACCCCGCCCCCGGCCAGACCGGGCGCATAAGGTCAAGGATCACGCCGACCTTGGCGAACTGCCCCGCCGCGCAAAGCCCGGCGAACCAGATCGCCGCAATCAGGCCCCAGCGCGTCTGCATCCGTCAAATGTGAAGCGCGCGACCGTAGGCGTCCAGAACGGATTCGTGCATCATCTCGCTCAGCGTCGGGTGCGGGAAGACCGTCTCCATCAGCTCGGCTTCGGTGGTTTCCAGCGTGCGGCCAATGACATAGCCCTGGATCAGTTCCGTCACTTCGGCGCCGACCATATGCGCGCCCAGAAGTTCACCGGTCTTCGCATCGAAAACGGTCTTGACCAGCCCCTCGGCCTCGCCGAGCGCAATGGCTTTACCGTTGCCGATGAAGGGGAAGCGCCCCACGCGGACCTCATATCCGGCCTCTTTCGCCTTCGCCTCGGTCAAGCCGACGCTCGCCACCTGCGGGTGGCAGTAGGTGCAGCCGGCGATGGAATTGGGCTTGATCGGATGCGGATGCTGGCCTGCGATCAGTTCGGCCACCATCACGCCTTCATGACTGGCCTTGTGCGCCAGCCACGGCGCACCGGCGACATCACCGATGGCGTAAAGGCCCTGAACCCCGGTGCGGCAGTATTCGTCCGTCACCACATGTGTGCGGTCGATCTTCACCCCCAGCGCCTCAAGCCCCAGATCCTCGACATTGCCGACGATGCCCACGGCGGAAATCACCGTGTCAAAGTCCTGCGTTTCGGTCTTGCCGTCCTTTTCGATATGGGCGGTAACACCCTGCCCCGGCTTGCGGTCGAGCTTCTTGACCGTTGCCTTTTCCAGGATCTTCATACCCTGCTTGACGAATTGTTTCTTTGCGAAGGCCGAGATTTCGGCATCCTCGACCGGCAGAACCCGGTCCAGCACCTCGACCACGGTGGTATCGGCGCCGAGCGTGTTGAAGAAGCTGGCGAATTCGATCCCGATGGCGCCGGAACCGATGACCAGAAGCTTCTTCGGCATCCGCTTTGGTTGCAGCGCATCGCGGTAGGCCCAGACCAGATCGCCGTCGGCTTCCATCCCCGGAAGCTGGCGCGCCCGGGCGCCGGTGGCCAGCACGATGGACTTGGCCGAAAGCTCCTCGACGCCCTTGTCGGTCTTGACAGATACCGTTCCCGGCCGGGCGATGGTGGCCGTGCCCATGAAGACGGTGATCTTGTTCTTCTTCATCAGATGGCCAATGCCGCCCGAAAGCTGCTTGGCCACCCCCCGCGACCGGGCCACAACGGCGTTCAGATCGAAGCCGATGCCGTCCGCCGACAGGCCGAAGTCCTTGGCGCGGTGCATCAGGTGGAAGACCTCGGCGGAACGCAGCAGCGCCTTCGTCGGGATGCAGCCCCAGTTCAGGCAAATGCCGCCCAGGTTTTCACGCTCGACGATGGCGACCTTCAGCCCCAGCTGGGCGCCCCGGATCGCGGCGACATAGCCCCCCGGGCCGGCCCCGATCACGATCATGTCGAAGTTCTGCGCCGCCATCCGATCCTCCGCCCTGGCAAGATGGTTCAACCTTAAACCACTTCGTTCAACTGGACAACTTTTCTAATCGGGCAGCCCCCCCCGCGCCCGGACCGCCGCAGCATAGCCGCCTGCATCCAAGAAAGCCTGTTCCTCGGGGGTGGTGGCGCGGCCCAGTGCTGCGTTGCGGTAGGGGAAGCGTCCGAAGCGGCGGATCACGTCCCGATGCGCCTCGGCATGGGGCAGGTTTTCGCCTTCGGGTTCCCACGCCTGGAACAGCGCCACCGAACGGTCCTGGTCGGACAGGTGTTCGGAATGCGTGAAAGGCAGATAGACGAACTGCCGGAGCGCCCCGTCGATGGCACGGTCCAGTCCGGCAGCGATGCTGCGACCCGCCGTCGCCAGCGCGATGCCGTCGGTGGCAAAGGCCAGCCGGTCGCCACGGAACATGTTGCGCGGAAACTGGTCGGTCAGAATCAGATAGGCCAGAGCGCCCTCGGCGGTCGCCCCCCAGTCGCCAAAGGCCCCGGTTCGCGCCGCTTCCCAATGGGGGCCGAAGCGGTCACGGATCGTCCTGTCGACGGCTGCATCGACGGCGTACCACCCCGCAGGCCCAAGGTCGCGCCAGAACGCCAGAATCTCGGTTTGCAGCGGCATCCGATCCTCCCTGTCACGGGCAAAGCCTGTCAGCTTCTGCCTGCTTTGACCAGCCCCCGCCCGCCGCTACGCAGCAGGATCAAGGCTATCCCCGTCGGATTCCGGCCCCGACGCGTCCGATCCCGCAGTGCGGCCCCGGGCCTCCATCGTCGCCTCGACCGCGACGGGCGAGGCCGTGGGCGCCACCGCCCGGAACCGCCGCCGCCGCGCATCCGCGATCGAGACGCGCCGACCCATGCGATACAGCGCATAAAGCGCCAGCGCCGCGAACAGCACGCCGATGAACAGGAAGTAGCCGGAAGCGCCGATGATCTCCATCATCCAGCCGGTGATGATCGGGCCGAAGATCGCGCCCACGCCGTTGATGAACAAAAGCCCCGCCGAAGCCGCCGCCATGTCCGGCTTTTCCAGGTAGTCGTTGGTATAGGCCAGCAACAGAGAATAGAGCGGGTTCGAAATGCCGCCCATCAGCGCGCCGACCAGCAGCAGGAACCAGAACTGGTAGGGCAGCACCACGGCCGCCATCATCGCCACCGCGCCGACGCCTGACAGGATCATCACCAGCTTGCGCCGGTCGACCCGGTCAGACAGGTAGCCAATCGGGTATTGCAGGACCAGACCGCCCACGTAGATCGCCGCGACGAACATCGAAACCTCGCGAACGCTGAGGCCGACAGACGTGCCCCAGACCGCCGACATCCCGAACTGCGCCGAGAACACGCCGCCCAGAAGGAACATCCCCGTGCAGCCCAGGGGCGAAATCTGGAAGAGCTGCCGCAGCGCCAGAGGCTTCGTATGTTCGAAGGATGGCGCCGGGCTGACCGTCAGCAGGATGGGCGTGAAGGCCACCGAGACCAGGATCGAGGGAATGACGAAAAGGATGAAGCCGGAAGGATCGCCCGCATTCAGAAGCGCCTGCGACGAGATGATGCCGATCATCTGCATGATCATGTAAAGCGACAGCGCCTGCCCGCGCGTCTCGTTCGACGAGGCGTTGTTCAGCCAGCTTTCGGCGGTGATGTAGACGCCCGAGAAGGAAAATCCGATCGCAACACGCATGGCTGCCCATGCCATCCAGTCCGGCCAGACCGGGTACAGGACCAGCACCGCCGAAATGAGCGAGCCCAGCGCCGCAAAGACCCGCACATGACCCACCCGGCGCAGCATGTCAGGCGTCATCCGGGATCCGAACAGGAACCCCAGGAAATAGGCCGACATGACGTAGGACATCTGCTGGGTCGAAAAGCCTTCCAGCGCGCCACGGATCCCCAGAAGGGTGCCCTGCACACCATTGCCGATCATCAGGAGCATGACGCCCAGAAGCAGCGGCCAGGTCGACCCCAGGACTTTCAGCATCATCTTTCCCTTCAGAGCTTGAGGCCGAAGCGCGGCGCGAGCCACAGCATCAGGAAATAAAGCAGGATCGTCGTCACGATGCCTGCAAAAAGCGAAATCCAGAAGCCGAAACCCGACCTCAGAAGCAGCGGCAGCAACAGAAACATCGGCAGCGAGGGCAGGACATACCAGAACGTCGCCTCGGCATGGGCGGCGATGCGCGCGTTGCCCAGCCCGTCGCCCCACATCCAGATCATGCCCAGCACCGACACAAGCGGCAGCGACGCGACAAGGGCGGCGAAGGCAGGGCTGCGGCGCGCGATTTCGGCAATGATCGCGATGATGACGCCGGAAATCGCGGCTTTCAGGACAAACCAGGTCATGGAGACGGCTCCGGCAGCAGAAGCGACGCATCGCCGTAGGAAAAGAACCGGTAGCCGGTGGCGACGGCATGGTCGTAGACGCGGCGCATCCTGTCCTGACCCATCAGCGCCGAAACC
Organism: Rhodobacteraceae bacterium QY30; assembly: GCA_002356635.1. GTDB lineage: Bacteria > Pseudomonadota > Alphaproteobacteria > Rhodobacterales > Rhodobacteraceae > QY30. The sequence goes on along the minus strand of CP023454.1, from coordinate 1,381,900 downwards.
AGCATCAGGAGCGTGGATTTCGGCAGGTGGAAATTGGTCATCAACGCATCGGTCACACGGAAGCGGTAACCGGGATAGATGAAGATATCGGTATCGCCCTGCCAGGGATGGACGATCCCGTCGGCGCTGGCCGCGCTTTCGATCAGGCGCAACGCGGTGGTGCCCACGGCGATGATCCGCCCGCCGGCCCTTCGGGTCGCGTTGATCTCTGCCGCCGCCTGCGGGGTGACCTCGCCCCATTCAGCATGCATCTTGTGGGTGGTCACGTCCTGCACCTTGACCGGCAGGAAGGTCCCCGCCCCGACATGGAGCGTCACATGGGTCATCTCGACCCCACGCCCCGCGATGCGGTCCAGAAGCCCGTCGTCGAAATGCAGCGACGCCGTGGGCGCCGCCACCGCTCCGGGATTGCGGGCAAAGACGGGCTGGTAATCCTCGCGGTCGGCGGCATCGGGCTTGCGCAGCGCCTCGATATAGGGGGGCAGCGGCATCTCCCCGGCCTCGGCCAGGGCGGCGTCGAAGTCGGCGCCGGACAGGTTGAAGACCAGCCGCGCCTGTCCTTCCACGACGCCCGCCACCCTGGCCGAGAGCCGGTCGGAGAACACCACCGTCTCGCCTTCCCTGAGCTTTCTCAGCGGCTTCACCAGCGCCATCCAGCCCCCCGCCGCCGCGGGCGACAGAAGTGTGACCTCAACCCGGGCGCTCACCGGTCCCTGCCCCGTCTCGCGGTGCCGCAGGCCGTGCAGCCGCGCCGGGATGACCCGCGTGTCGTTCAGCACCAGCCGGTCGCCGGGGCGGAACTGGTCGGGCAGGTCGCGCACATGCAGGTCGCGGATCCGGTCCCCTTCCGCCACCAGCAGCCGCGCATCGCCACGCGGGCGCATCGGCCGCGTCGCGATCAGCGCCTCGGGCAGGTCGAAGTCGAAGTCGTCCAGGTTCATGGTTCGGCCCTTGGTGGATCGGATCGGAAGATTTCGCGGAACATGCCGGGGGTCAGGATCGACAGCGGATTGACCGAGACGCGGATGGCCGAGGCCGGTCCGGTCAGGTGGTAGTTGAACCCGAAGAACCCCTCGCCCCGGCGCGAGAAGATCTGGCCGATGCCATTCAGCAGGTAGATGGGCGAGATGGTGCCCTGCATGTCGATCTCGGAGGTTTCGGTCCGGTAGATCCCATCGGCCGACACCCCCATCGAGGCCCCGACCGCCGACCCGCGCGACACCTCGATCGTGCCGGGAACGACACGGAAATCGGCCTGGACCTTGCCGAACAGGATGCCCGAACCGTTCAGTTGCTCAAGCAGCCCGACGACCGAGATCGCCCCCAGCAGTTCCGCCAGCACCGGGGCATTGACCACCCGCAGGCTGCGCATCTCGACCCGGCCCCGGTAGCGGCCCGCGGCCCCGTCCGGGTTCAGGATCAGGTCCATCGTGCCGCCCCGGCCCTTTGAAAAGATCCCCGCCGCGCGCATGACCGCCCCCGCGTCGGCCGAGCCGATGCGAAAGGCGGCGCGGCCCTCCATCGGTGCGACGACACCCGTCACCGGCGCCTCGCCGTTCACCAGGCCGGTGAAGTTGCCGCGGAACCCGTTGTTCATGTCGAAGCCGCCGCTGAAACGGTCGAGCGCAATGCCCTTCGTCACCTGCAACCGGTCCAGATCGACGGTCAGCGGCGCGTCACTGCCCCCGCCGGTGCCGGCCTTGCCGAAGGCTGCCTTCTGCAGATCCAGCGTGCCGCCCGTGACGGCGATCGCAGCCGGACGCCCCTTGCCGCGGCCGTTGAACGCAATGCTGCCCTTGAACCAGCCGCCCAGCGTCACGGGATCGAACGCGGCCCGGTCCAGTGCGCCATCTGCCCGCATCTTCACGGTGCCGCTGGCCTTCAGGCCCGCCGCGTCCAGCGTCAGGGCCGTCACCTCGGGCGGTTTGCCCAGCGTGCCCTCGACCAGCAGATTGCCGCCCTGCCCCGGGCCCTTGGCATAGCCCACGGCGGGGATCGACAGGCGCAGTCCCTTCAGGTCCGAGGTCAGGCGGAACGCGGTACGCGCCCCCTCCACCAGGTCCAGTGTCAGCGCGGCGCTGCCCTTGCCCCCGACCAGTCCGGGCGGCAGGCCGATTCCGAAGCCGTCGATGAAGGCAGGGGACAGTTCCACCCGGCCCTCGACATGGCTGCGGCCCTTGTTCTGCGGCCCGAAGGCCTGGGACCAGGTGGCATCGAAGGGCACGCCGGACAACGTTCCGGGCCCCTGGATGCGGAGCCCGCCTGGGCTGGCATGGACCGCCAGCCGGTCCGCACGCAAGGGCCGACCCGGAACGATGGTGTCCGAGGACACGTCCGTCAGGATGCCGTTCACGTCATAGGTGACCTCATCCGGGGCGACCTTCTTCTTCAGGATCAGTTCCAGCACCGCCGTCAGCTTTGCCCGGCCCTCTGCCAGGTCGACGGGACGCCGGGCCTTCGTCATGAACTGGAACGGCGGCTCGTCCAGAAGCGCCAGCGCCGCGGTGATCGTGCTGTCGGTGCGCAGCGTGATGCGCGCGGGCGCGGGCTTGATGCGGATGTCGGGCACCTCGACCACGGTTCCGGTCACATCGATCTGCCCGCCCTGCGGCGGGGTCACATGCCCCCGGTCCACGACCAGCGTGTAGCCATAGTCGTTGATGGTGGCGAAACCCGCGCCATCCTGGACCGGGGGCAACGTGCGCAGGAAACGCACCTCGGCGGCGCGGTATTCGTAGCCCAGCGACAGGCGCGGTTCGGTTCCCGGTGCGGCCCGCAGCGCGGCCTTCACATCGAAAAGCTCGCCCGTGGCGACGTTGTCGGACAGCCAGGCCCGGGTCTGCGGCACCGCCAGAACCGGCCAAAGCGCCAGCAGCCGGTCCGAGGCGATGGCGTCGATGGCCACGTCGGTCGCCACCGACCAGCCGCGATCATCGGCCGACACCTCGCCCTTGACGCTGATGTGGCGCCCGGCTTCCGCCAGGACGAACTGGCCGATCGTGATGCGGAAGGGGTCCAGGTCCACCTTCACGTCCAGCGCGCCTTCCGAAAACCCGATTGGGCGTTCGAACAGGCCCTCTGGATCGGCCTTCAGATCCTTGATCTGCACCTGTGTGACCAGCGTCGTCGGAAACGCGCCGCGCAGGTTCTTCATCCAGGCCTGCCCCACCGCCTGCACCCGCAGCGCGGGACTGTCCACCGACAGTTCGGTGAATTCCAGACGTTGCCGGACCGGATCGTAGTTCATCTCGACCCGCGCGCGCTTGAACCCGACGGGACGCGCCTGCGGCGAGGGGCGAAGCGCGCCTTCGCCCAGATCCAGCGAGGCGGTCATCTGCTGCAACTGCCCCTCGGGGGTCAGGCCGGTGCGGATGGTCCCGGACAACCGCGTGTCCAGCGCCGAAAGCCAGGCCAGCGCGGGGGACTGCGCGGCCAGATCGCGCGAGTTGATGTCCCGGACGCGGACGTAAAGATCGGCCTCCGAGGTGTTCTTGATCGACAGGAAGGACACTTCGACCCGCGCCGGATCCAGCCCCGCCTCGGCCACGTTCAGGCCGAGGCCGATCCCGATCTGTCGGGCGTTCTGCGCAAAGTTCAGCGTGCCATCCGTCACCTGCCAGACCTGGGCGGTGCGGTCGTCGAAAAGCCGCATCTCCAGCCCCTCGACACTGATCGTGCGGATGCCGGACAAGCCCGGCGCGGCGAAGGCGGCGTCGATCCGGTCCAGGATCTGCGCCGGTGTCAGCGCCTTTTCCGTCAGATTGGCCGTTTCCCCCAAGCTCAGGTTCAGGCTGCCATCCGCCAGCCGCCTGAGCGCGACCCGTGCGCCCCGGATCGTCAGCGCCTCGGGCACGACCCGGCCTTCCATCAGTTGCGACTGCGACAGGCGCGAGCGGACATCGGGCAGGAAGGCCAGCGGCTGGCCGGCCGCGGAATAAAGCGTGACATCGCGCAGCGCCACATGCGGGACAAGACTGCGGTCCACGACCAGCACCACACCGCCCAGTTCGGCCCGCGCCTGTCCGGCCAGGGCCAGGTTGGCGCGCGCCTCGATCCGGGCCACCACGAACCCGGGCAGGGCCAGGGGGCGCCCCGTCAGCGCGAGGAACGCGCCGCCCAGCACCAGAGCCAGCGCCAGCAGCAGGACCGACACGCCAAAGCGTCGCCGCACCGGATGCAGGTGCGGGGGATGCGGCTGCGCCCCCGGGCCGGTATCGGCCGCGGGCGCGCCATCGGTTTCTTGCGGTTCTGCTGTCATGCCCCCGGACGCCAAAGCCTTGCCCACCCTTTAACTTTGCCGCGGGTCGATTAAAACTGCCCATGTTCCGCATCGGCAAAGGATGACGCGCAAATGAACTCGAAGATCGTCGAGCCGGGCCAGACGGCCCCCGATTTCACCCTGCCCCGCGACGGGGGCGGCACGGTGACGCTGTCGGCATTCCGGCCCGGCAAGGTCGTGCTGTATTTCTACCCGCGCGACGACACCCCCGGCTGCACGACCGAGGCGCTGGATTTCACCCGACTGAAGGACCGTTTCGCCGCCGCGGGCACCACGGTCATCGGCGTGTCGAAGGACGACATCGCCTCGCATGACAAGTTCTGCCGCAAGCACGGGCTGGGTCTGATCCTGGCCTCGGACGCCGAGGGTGATGTTTCGGAACGCTATGGCGTCTGGAGCGAGAAAAGCATGTACGGCAAGAAATTCATGGGGATCGATCGCACGACCCTTCTGATCGACGGGACAGGCCGCGTGGCTCGGGTCTGGCCCAAGGTCAAGGTCGCGGGCCATGCCGAGGAGGTGCTGGCCGCGGCCGAGGCCCTGGCATGACGCGCAGCCTGGCCGAACGCGCGGTCGAGGTGCTGTCCACCGCCGACGGCCGCGCCAAGACCGCGCTGTCCCATGCCCATGCGGCGGACTGGTTCGCCGCCCGCGCGGCCGGCGCGCCGCTGCCCGTGGGCCAGGCCCAGCCGCCCCTCAGTCCTGCACGCCCCGATCGGCCCGAACTTCTGCCTCCCCGGGACGTGCCCCGCCGCCGTCCCGGCAGCCCGCAGGGCCGCATCGCCCTTCTGCACGCGCTGGCGCATATCGAGTTGAACGCAGTTGACCTGCACTGGGACATCATTGCGCGGTTTTCCCATATCCCCATGCCCATGGGCTTTTACGACGACTGGGTGAAGGCCGCGGATGAGGAATCCAGGCACTTCAATCTGATCTGCGACGTGCTGGAAAGCATGGGCAGCCACTACGGCGCCCTGCCCGCCCATGCCGGGATGTGGCGTGCGGCAGAGGACACGCGCGACGACCTGCTGGGGCGTCTTGCGGTCGTGCCCATGGTGCTTGAGGCACGGGGCCTGGACGTGACGCCAGGCATGATCGAAATCTTCGCGAAGGCCGGCCTTCCCCAGGCCGAGGCCGCGCTGCGGATCATCTACGCCGAAGAGGTGGGCCACGTCGCCTATGGCTCGAAGTGGTTCCATTTTCTCTGCGGGCGAAACAATGAAGATCCGAAGGACGCCTTCCACAGTCTCGTCCGGCGTTACTTCCATGGTGCCTTGAAACCGCCCTTCAACGACGAAAAACGCGCCGAAGCGGGCCTGCCTCCCGACTTTTACTGGCCCCTTGCGGAAGAGATCGAACGTGGCGACACCGGTATCTGATCCCGGATTTCCGAACGATCGGCGGGATTTCGCCCATGAATCCGCGTGACGGGCGGATTGTAACCAATCGTTCACCCTGATCGGGCCAAAGATGTTGCGACAGTCCGGACCCGCCGTTAATCGAAAGCGGCGGCGCGGCCTGGGGGACGTGAACCGTACAATAATGGGATATCCGGGGGACTGGCTTGCCTAAACGCATCTACAGCCGAGTTCACACGCTGCTTGAAACCCACCTGCCCGAGCAACGTCTGTTTCTCAGATCCGACAGCGGCACGCGCTTCGTGCGCCTGCGTCCATTCACTCAGGCATTGATCCTCGGATCGGCGGGGCTGGTCCTGTCCTGGACGATCGTGGCCTCGGCGATCCTCGCCATGGACTCGATCGGATCGGAAGACGGGCGTGCCCAGGCACGGCGGGCCCAGCTGGCCTATGAAACGCGGCTGGATGCCCTGTCGAAGGAGCGGGACGCCCGCGCCGAGGAAGCGGCCGCCGCACAGGCCCGCTTTGCCGTGGCACTGGAGCAGGTGTCGACGATGCAGTCGGAACTCCTGGCCTCGGAGCAGCGCCGGCAGGAGCTGGAGACCGGGATCGGCGTGATCCAGGCCTCGCTCCGCAAGGCGATGAACGAACGTGACAGCGCCCGCCAGGAACTGGCCGCAGCCAAGCCTGCTGCGGAAGGCACTGCGCCGGGCACCGTCGTCAACCGCACCGCCGATGTGACCGCCTCGCTTGAATTCCTGACGACGGCGCTGCAACGCACCGCCGCCGAACGCGATGCGCTGGAAGGCACGGCCGAAGCCGCCCGCGCCGAAGCCGCCGACATCGCCTATGAAATGAAGCTGCTGGAAGAACGTCACGACGAGATCTTCACCCAGCTGGAAGAGGCCGTGACCGTCTCGATGGACCCGCTGGACCGTGTGTTCAAGCAGGCCGGTCTTGATCCCGACAAGCTGATCAACCAGGTGCGGCGCGGCTATTCCGGTCAGGGCGGCCCCCTGGGCCAGCTGATGCCAATCTCGTCCTCCACCCGCGGGCGCCCGGTGCATGACGAAAGCACCGACCGTGCCAACGCGATCCTTGAAGGCCTGGACCGGATGAACATGTATCGCATCGCGGTCGAGAAGACGCCGCTGGCGCTGCCGCTGAAGACCAGCTTCCGCTACACCTCGGGCTTCGGTCGCCGCTGGGGCCGGATGCACGAAGGCGTCGATTTCGCCGGCAGCATGGGTTCGCCCATCTATGTGACCGCCGACGGCGTGGTGACGAACGCAGGCTGGGAAAACGGCTACGGCAAGATGGTCGAGGTGCGGCATGAATTCGGCCTTGTCACCCGCTACGGTCACTTGTCTGGCATTGATGTGAAGGTCGGCCAAAGGGTATCGCGCGGCGACAAGATCGGTGCTATGGGAAACACTGGCCGGTCCACGGGCACGCACCTGCACTATGAGGTGCGCGTCGGGGGTTCGGCGACCAATCCCATGACGTTCATCAAGGCGGGAACCAATGTTTTCTAAAAGCAGGATCAACGAACCTGGCCCCAAGGCGGCCACTGAAGCCGACAAGGCAAAACCCGCTGACACGGTGGCCACCAAACCGATGACCGACTACTCGACGCCCGTTACCCCGAAAGCCAAGCCCCATGCCTCGGTCCTGTCCTCGGACCTGACGGTGGTGGGCAACCTGAAAACCTCGGGCGACATCCAGATCGAGGGCGTCGTCGAAGGCGATGTGCGTGCACATCTGCTGACCGTGGGCGAAACCGCCACCATCAAGGGCGAGATCGTCGCCGATGACATCGTGGTGAACGGCCGCGTCGTGGGCCGGGTCCGCGGCCTGAAGGTGCGCCTGACCTCGACCGCGCGGGTCGAAGGCGACATCATCCACAAGACCATCGCCATCGAAAGCGGTGCGCATTTCGAAGGCTCGGTCCAGCGTCAGGAAGACCCGCTGAACGGCGGCAAGCCGGTGGCCCTGCCCGCATCCTGAGCAAGGTTCCATCTGCGCCTCCAAGGCACCCTTCGCGGGTGCCTTTTTCTTTTGTCCGATGGGTCAGCCGACCAGTTGCCGGTACATGTGCCAGGTGGCATGGCCCAGCACCGGCAAGACGATGAACAGCCCCAGAAACATCGGTGCCATGCCGATGAACAGCAACAGCGCGATGGTGACGCCCCAGATCATCATCGGGCCGATATTGGCCACGACCGCCTGCACGCTGAGAATCATCGCGCTGATGAAGTCGACCTCGTGATCCAGAATCAGCGGAAGGGCGACGACGGTCACGGCAAACAGCACGCTGGCGAACCCGGCCCCGATCAGCGAACCGACCAGCAGCATGACGGGCCCGTTGCCCTGGAACAGGATCTCGAACGAGGAGGTCACGTTCGTCATGGCCGACAGTCCCATGAACAGCGCAAAGATCGTATGGGCGACAAAGACCCAGAACATGAACATCAGCAGGATGACCATCGCCATCGACGGCACCTGCCGGTCCTTTTGCGCAAAGACCACGCCCAGCACACCGCGCCAGTTCAGCCGGTCGCCGCGTTCCAGCCGCCGACTGACTTCGTAAAGACCGACTGCGGCAAAGGGCGCCAGCAGGGGAAACCCGACGATGACGGGAATCAGCCACCACTCCTGGCCCGACGCGGCATAGACCGACCAGATGATCCAGCCACCCAGCACGTAGATCAGGCTGAAGAACAGCCCGTAAAGCGGCGCCCGCAGGAAATCGCGCACCCCCCCGCGCAAGGCGGTGCCGATGGCGGCCGTGGTGATGATGTTGACTTCGGGCAGCGGCGCTGCCTCGCTTCGTGCCTCTTGCATCTTCCCTCCCCGAAAGATTTTCGGGGCAGGCTAGATCGGGTCCGCGGCCCCGGCCAAGAGAATTCTTTCAAACGGCGCGCATCTTTCGCGCCGGTCCGTCACTCGCCCAGGGCCTCGGCGCGGCTTTTCCCGGCCACGTCCATCGCCAGGGTCGCAGCCATGAAGGCATCCAGATCACCGTCCAGAACCCCCTGCGTGTCCGAGGTTTCAACCCCGGTCCGCAGATCCTTCACCATCTGGTAGGGTTGCAGGACGTAGGACCGGATCTGGTTGCCCCAGCCCGCCTCGCCCTTCGCTTCATGTGCCTCGTTGATGGCGGCGTTCCGGCGGTCCAGTTCCATCTGGTACAGCCGCGATTTCAGCGCCTTCATGGCGATGTCGCGGTTCTGATGCTGTGACTTTTCCGAACTGGTCACGACGATCCCGGTCGGGAAGTGCGTGATCCGCACCGCCGAGTCGGTCTTGTTGACGTGCTGCCCGCCCGCGCCCGAGGACCGGTAGGTGTCGATGCGGATGTCCTTGTCCTGCACCTCGATCTCGATCGTGTCATCGACGACCGGATAGACCCACACGGAACAGAAGGACGTGTGGCGGCGCGCCGCCGAATCATAGGGCGAAATCCGCACCAGACGATGCACGCCCGATTCCGATTTCAGCCAGCCGTAGGCATTCTTGCCGCTGATCTTGTAGCTGGCGGACTTGATCCCCGCCTCTTCGCCGGCGCTCTCAGCCTGCAGCTCGACCTTGTAACCCTTCTTTTCGGCCCAGCGGACATACATCCGCGCCAGCATCGAGGCCCAGTCGCAGCTTTCGGTTCCGCCCGCGCCCGCGTTTATTTCCAGGAAGGTGTCGTTGCCGTCGGCCTCGCCATCCAGAAGCGCCTCAAGCTCCTTCTGGGCGGAAAACTCACCCAACTCCTTCAGGCTTTTCTCGGCTTCGGTGACGATCTCGGTGTCGCCTTCCATCTCGCCCAGTTCGATCAGTTCGACATTGTCCCGCAAGCCGGTTTCGATCCGGCGATAGGTTTCGACCGAATCCATCAGCGATTGCCGGTCGCGCATCAGCTTTTGCGCCTTGGCCGGATCGGACCACAGATCGCCATCCTCGATCATGGCGTTCATCTCTTCCAGGCGGTGCGGCGCGGTTTCCCAATCCATGCGCTGGCCCAGAAGCTTCAGCGACTTCTCGATGGCTTCGATCGTGCTTTGGGTTTCCGCGCGCATTCAGGGGCACCTCTTGGTTCACTGGCGGGCGTGATAGCCTGCCTGACGGCGCCGGACAACCCGCACCGCAGGGGCGGCGGGGGGTTCCGGCCTTCAATCTTGGCTCAATACAACCCGCCGGAACTGACGGTGCCGAAATCGGCCTTCTTGGGGATGATTGCCTTGTCTCCGGTCGAGGTGGTGACGGTCGTCCCCTCATCCCCGCCGGTTTCTCCGTAGGCATAAAGTGGCAGGTTCTGGCCCATGGCAAAACCGCCATCCACCATCGCGCCCAGGCCGAACAGCGGCTCGACCCCGTCGCGGAAATATTCGGCCTGCACGAAATCACCCGTGGCATCATCGGACAGCCGTTCGCCGGTGAAACGATTGATCTTGATGAAATGCCCACCCGGCGGCACGCGGAACTGGCTGCCGCCGTATTTCTTGATCGCCTGTTCCATGAAGCGCTGGAACACCGGCACGCACAGCGTTCCGCCATAGGCGCCCTGCCCCAGCGTCCGTGGCTGGTCGTAGCCCATGTAGCAGCCCGCGACGATGTTCGACGAAAAGCCCACGAACCACACGTCCTTGGCGTCGTTCGTCGTGCCGGTCTTGCCCGCGATCGGCACCGGCAGGCGGACGCCCGAGCCCGAGCCGCGCTGGACCACGCCCTGAAGCATCGAGGTCAGCTGATAGGCGGTGATGGGATCCAGCACCCGTTCCCGGTCCGACGTGATCTGCGGTTCACGCCCCGGCAGCAGGGTCGTGTTGGCGCAGTCCAGGCACTTGCGCTGGTCATGGCGGTAGATGGTCTTGCCGAAGCGGTCCTGAACGCGGTCGACCAGCGTCGGTTCGACCCGCTCGCCCCCGTTGGCGAACATCGCGTATGAGGCGACGATCTTGAAGAGCGTGGTTTCCTGCGCGCCCAGCGCGTTGGCCAGGAAGGGGTCAAGCCGATCGTAGACGCCAAATCGTTCGGCATATCCGGCCACCACATCCATGCCGATCTCTTCCGCGATCCGCACCGTCATCAGGTTCCGGGATTGCTCGATCCCGGTTCGCATCGGCGTCGGCCCGTAAAACTTGTTCGACGCGTTCTTGGGCCGCCACAGGCCCTGCGGCGTGTTCACCTCGATCGGCGCATCGACGACGATGGTCGCCGGGGTAAAGCCGGAATCCAGCGCGGCGGCATAGACGAAGGGCTTGAAGCTCGAACCCGGCTGGCGCTGCGCCTGCGTGGCGCGGTTGAAGACCGAGGCCTGGTAGGAGAAGCCGCCCTGCATGGCCAGGACGCGGCCGGTGTTCACGTCCATCGCCATGAAGCCGCCCTGCACCTCGGGCACCTGCCGCAGGGTCCAGCGGATGAAGCTGCCATCCGCATCCTTCAGCATCTGGCGGACCATCACCACGTCACCCACCGACACAAGGTCGGCGGCCACCTTGGCCTTCTTGCCCAAGGTGCCGTCCGGTTGGCGTTTTCGCGCCCAGGTCACGTCCTCGGCCGGAAGTGTCGCCGTCTCCTTCTCACCCTCGATGCCCAGGGTTGCGTCCGTCTCGCCCAGCGCCAGGACCACGGCAGCATGCCAGCCGGTCACGTCGCGCGGCAGGTCTTTCACCTCGGCCAGGGCGGTGCGCCAGTCGGGCTCGCCCAGGCGGTCTGCGGGAATGGTCTTGCCCGTGCCGCGCCACACGCCCTGGCTGCGGTCGAACTTCTCCAGCGCCTCTTGCAGCGCCAGTGCCGCCAGCTTCTGCATGTCCGGGTCCACCGTGGCGCGGATCGCCAGACCGCCGCCGAAGAATTCCTCTTGCCCGAAGCTTTTCGAGAGCTGGCGGCGGATTTCATCGGTGAAGTAGTCGCGCGGCGGCAGGCTGGCCTTGAAGGCCGGATAGTCGCCGTTCTGGACCGACCGCAGCGGCTCGTTGACCGAGGCCTGGTAGGTCGCTTCGTCGATATAGCCGTTCTGCCACATTTCCCGAAGGACGTAGTTCCTTCGTTCCGTGACCCGCGCCTTGGCCGTGACGGGGTGGTATTTCGACGGCGCCTGCGGCATCGCGGCCAGCGTCGCGGCCTCGGCCGGGCTCAGTTCGCCCAGGGTCTTGTTGAAATAGGTTTGCGCCGCGGCGGCGACGCCATAGCTGTTCTGGCCCAGAAAGATCTCGTTGAGGTAAAGCTCGAGGATCTTGTCCTTGGGCAGGCTGCCCACCAGCCGCGTGGACAGGATAAGTTCCTTGATCTTGCGCTCGGCCGTCTTGTCGCCTGACAGAAGGAAGTTCTTCGCCACCTGCTGCGGGATCGTCGAGGCACCCCGCATCGTTTCTCCGCGGGATCGGATCGCCTCAAGCAGCGCCGCCGCCATGCCCCGCGCGTCAAAACCCTGATGGGAGTAGAAATTCTTGTCCTCGGCCGAAATGAACGCCTCTTTCACCAGCTGGGGAATATCCTCGATCGGGGTGAAGATCCGGCGCTCCTCGGCGAATTCGTCGATGATGTGGCCTTCGCCCGAATAGATCCGGCTGATGGTCTTGGGCGAATACTGCGCCAGCGCCGCGTAATCCGGCAGGTCGCGGCTATAGACCCAGAACACGCCACCGATGGTCAGCGCGGCGAAGACGGCGGCGATGACCAGCCAGCTGAACAGGCCGCCCAGGGTCGACAGGAGGAAACGGATCAAGGAAGGCTCCGAAGACAGTTTGCGGCTCTATAGCCTGCGGGGGGGACAGGGTCAAAACAAGTCGCGGCGACCCGGGTTCCTTGCGAAATCCCGCCTATTGCCGGATCAGCCGCGCCTCGGCCGCATCTTCGACCGCCCAGGTCTGCAAGGCCGACAGAATCGCCCCGGCCATCGCGGCGCGCCACTTCGGATCGGCCAGCCGTGCCCGGTCGCTTTCCGACGACAGAAATCCCAGTTCCAGTAGCAGCGACGGGATGTCGGGCGACTTCAGGACCGAGAAGGAGGCGCCCTGCACCGGTCGGCGATGCATCTTCAGCCCGGCCTTCCGGATCGCGCCCGCCATCGCCCCCGCCAGCCGGTCGGCCCGCGGCTGCGTTTCGGCCCGCGCCAGGTCCATCAAGACGCCCGCCACGGTGTCGTCCTGCCCCGACAGGTCGATTCCCGACAGCAGATCGGCGCGGTCATGCCGCTCGGCCAGCTTGGCCGAAGCCGCGTCGCTGGCCGCCATGTCCAGCTTGTAGACCGTGGCCCCGACCGCCTCGCCTTCCGCCAGCGCGTCGGCGTGGAGCGACAGGAACACGTCCGCTCCCGCCGCCCGCGCAACGCTGATCCGTGTTTCCAGGGGCACGAAGACATCGGCCTCGCGCGTTTCGATCACGGTCATGCCGGCACGGCGCAGGATGTCGGCCAGTTCGGTCGAGAAGTTGAGCACGACAACCGCCTCTCGCGTGCCGGGCGCTTCCGCCCCCGGATCGATCCCGCCGTGGCCCGGATCCAGCACCACCACCAGCGGTGCCTCGCCCGTCTGGCGGCGCTTGGGCTGGTCCACGGCCGCCGGCTTCGGCAGCGCGTAATCCGGCGCCTCCTCGACCCCGACCGCCGCCCGGAAGGCTGCCGTGGTGGCCGGCGCCAGATCGACCCTCAGCCGCGCGCCGCCCTGCGCGAGATCGGCTTTCTCCTCGGCCAGGTGCACGACATAGGGCCCGTCCAGCGCCAGCACCATCCGCGACCAACCCGGCCGGATCGGTCCCCAGTGGGCGTCGGTGATGCGGTCACTGGCCAACAGGTCCGCGGGCTGGATCCCGGCGAAGTCCACCTCGCGGAAATCCACGACCAGCCGCGGCGGTCCGTCAAGAAGCGACACCCGGTAGGGAACCGCCTGCGACAGCGCCAGCCGGATCCCGATGCCGCCCGGCCCCGCGTCGCCGCCGTCCGCGATCCGCGACTGCGTCGGATCCAGACGGGCCAGCCCGGCCAGGTCATCGGCGCGGGCCGGCCCGGAGCAAGCGGCCCAGACCACCAGCGCCAGCGCCGCCACGGTCCGCGAAAATTCTGCCCCTCCCGCCATCGCGCGTCAGGTCCGGCCCCGTGCGGCCATGAAGGCCTCCAGCCGCCTCAGCCCCTCGGCGATGTCGGCGGTCGAGCGGGCATAGGAAAACCGCAAGGTCCGCGCCCCGCGATCGGGGTCGAAATCCAGGCCCGGCGTCACCGCGACACCGGCCTTTTCCAGGATCTCGGCGGCGAAGGCCAGGCTGTTGTCCGTCAGCTCCGAGACATCGGCATAGACGTAGAAGGCCCCATCGGGCGGCGCGATGCGGGTAAAGCCGGCCTTCGGCAGGCCTTCCAGCATCAGGCGGCGGTTCTCGGCATAGACGGCACGGTTCGCCTCCAGCTCCGGGATGCAGTCCAGCGCAGCCAGCGCGGCGACCTGGCTGGCGTGGGGCGGGCAGATGAACATGTTCTGCGCGAGACGCTCGACCAGGCGGACGTGATCCGTGGGCACCACCATCCACCCTACCCGCCAGCCGGTCATCGAGAAGTATTTCGAGAAGGAGTTGATGACATAGACATCGTCGCTGATTTCCAGCGCGCTGACCGCCCGGTCGCCGTAGTGCAGGCCATGGTAGATCTCATCCGAGACGAAGGCGATGCCCCGGTTGGCGGCCGCTTCGATCAGCGCGGTCATTGCGGCACGGTCCAGCATGGTTCCCGAGGGGTTGCCGGGCGAGGCAACGATCAGGCCCTGCACGTCGCCCGGAAGGGCCTCGGGCCGCGGCTGATAGCGGTCTGCGGCGGCGGTCGGTATGCCCACGGGTTCCAGTGACAGCGCCTTCAGGATCTGGCGGTAAGAGGGGTAGCCCGGCTCTCCCATCGCCACGCGCTCGCCCGCATCGAACAATGCGGTGAAGGCCAGAAGGAAAGCCGCCGAGGAACCCGCCGTAACGATCACCCGCGCCGGATCCAGGTCAAGGCCATACCAGTCCCGATAAAGCTTGGCGATCCTGCTGCGAAGTGCCGGCAGCCCCAGGGAAACCGTGTAGCCAAGCGCATCGCTGTCCATCGCGGCGGCCAGGGCCGCGCGCGCACCCGCGGGTGCCGGGGTCGAGGGCTGACCCACTTCCATGTGGATGATTGACCGTCCCGCTGCCTCGGCGGCGCGGGCCGCTTCCATCACGTCCATCACGATGAAGGGATCGACATCGCCCCGTCTTGAGTTCCGCATCCGGTCCTCCCTATCCTGCGCGCAATGCCCGATGTGTCCCGTCCGCGCGCCAAGGTCAAGCCGCCGGGTCGCACGGCGGGGGCTTCCTCTCTTCCGTCCCATCTGCGATGGTGTCGCCGCCAAAGTCAAAGGATCCGCCAATGAAAGCCGCGCTTGTTGCCCTTGCCGCCCTGACCGCCACCCCGGCCGCGGCCTTCGACGTGACCGCGATGACCGACGCCGAACGGGCCGCCTTCGGCACCGAGGTCCGCGCCTATCTGCTGGCGAACCCGGAAGTCCTGATCGAGGTTTCGCAGGAACTGGACAAGAAGCAGGCCGCCGAGCAGGCGCAGGGCGACGTCGCCTTGATCGCCGCGAACGAGGCCGAGCTGTTTTCGGACCGCGCCAGCTTTGTCGGCGGCAATCCGAAGGGCGATGTGACGGTCGTCGAATTCATCGACTACCGCTGCGGTTATTGCCGCAAGGCGCATGGAGAGGTTTCCGCACTGATCGGGTCCGACAAGAACATCCGCTACATCGTCAAGGAATTCCCGATCCTGGGCGAAGAGTCTCTCGTGGCGTCGAAATTCGCCATCGCCGCCCTGCGCACCGCCGGACCCGATGCCTATGCGAAGATCAACGCGGGCTTCTACGAAAGCTTCCGCGGCGATATCACGCCCGACACGCTGTCGTCCTTTGCACGGTCGCTCGGCCTGGATCCGAAACCGATCCTTGCCGAAATGGACAACCCCGAGATCATGAAGATCATCGAGGCAAACCACGAACTCGCCAGCCGGATGCAGATCAGCGGCACGCCCGCCTTCGTGATCGGCAAGCAGATGGTGCGGGGCTACGTCCCCGGCGCGCAACTGAAGGCGATCGTCAAGGACGCACGCGGCTGATCCGCCGTTCCCCTCGCGGGATTTCTGCTTAGCATCCAATACCTCCTGGAGGCTCCCGCACGATCTGTCGGAGCCCCCGTCAGGAGGATTTTCCACAAGTCCGAACCCGCCCGGTCAGACAGACAGAAGCTGCGCGTCCGGTTCGGCCTGGGCCTTGGCGGCCTCGATCTGCGCGGCGCGCTCCTCGACCAGTTCGACGATGTGGTCGATCATCTGGTCATTGCCAAGCTTGTGGCTTTGTTTCCCGGCCAGGTAGACCATCCCCGACCCGGCCCCACCACCGGTGAAGCCGATGTCGGTCATCAGCGCCTCGCCCGGGCCGTTCACCACGCAGCCGATGATCGACAGGCTCATCGAAGTGGTGATGTGGGCCAGCCGGTCTTCCAGCGCCGAGACGGTCTTGATCACGTCAAAGCCCTGCCGCGCGCACGAGGGGCAAGAGATGATCGTGACGCCCCGATGGCGCAGGCCCAGCGACTTCAGGATCTCGAAGCCCACCTTCACCTCTTCCACCGGATCGGCAGACAGCGAGACGCGGATCGTGTCTCCGATGCCCATCCACAACAGGTTGCCAAGGCCGATGGCGGATTTCACCGTGCCCGACATCAACCCCCCGGCTTCCGTGATGCCCAGATGAATCGGCGCGTCGGTCGCTTCGGCCAGCGCCTGGTAGGCGGCCGCGGCCAGGAACACGTCTGACGCCTTCACGCTGATCTTGAAGTCGTGGAAATCGTTGTCCTGCAGGATCCTGATATGATCGAGCCCGCTTTCCACCATCGCTTCCGGGCAGGGTTCGCCGTACTTGTCCAGAAGGTGGCGTTCCAGCGATCCGGCATTCACCCCAATGCGGATCGAACAACCGTGGTCACGCGCCGCCTTGATGACCTCGCGCACGCGGGTTGCGTCACCGATGTTGCCGGGGTTGATGCGCAGGCAGGCGGCACCGGCCTCGGCGGCCTCGATGGCGCGGCGATAGTGGAAATGGATGTCGGCCACGATGGGCACCGGGCTTTCCGCGACGATCTCGCGCAGTGCGCGGGTGCTGTCCTCATCCGGGGTCGAGACGCGGACGATGTCGGCACCGGCCACGGCGCAGCGCTGGATCTGCTCGATCGTCGCCTTCGCGTCCGAGGTCAGCGTGTTGGTCATGGTCTGGACCGAAATGGGGGCGTCGCCGCCCACCGCCACCTTGCCGACCATGATCTGCCGCGACTTGCGGCGCTGGATCATCCGCCAGGGGCGGACGTGATGCAGGTCATCGGCATTGGACATGGGGCCAGCTCCGGCAGCAAGGGGTCAGCCCCCGAAATAGGACTTTTGGCCGGCAAGGACAACCGGGGCCACGGCCCCGTCCGCAGCTTACTGTCCGGCTGGGTTCGGCTGCGGCACTTCCAGCGCCGTGGGGACGGCAGGCTCCGGATTGGCTTCGGCCACTGCGACGAAACGGGCCAGATCGCTGTCCTTGTCCAGGTCCGCGACCGCATACTTGCCGGTCAGCGCCTCGGGCGACAGGACGATGTTCTTGGTCACTTCGCCGCGCCCGCCCGCCGGGCCATAGGTCTGGCCGTTGACGGCAAAGTAGATCGCGCCGGATTCGCCCGACCGCAGCACGGGTGCCTTTTCGGTCTTGGGCAGGGCATAACGTTCGCCGGCGTCGAGGATCTTTTCGAAGATCGTCGTGCCATCGGCAGCCTGAACCCGGACCCAGGAGGGCCGCACGGCCAGAAGCTCGACCGCCGGGGCATCGGCCGCGACAACCTGAACCGGGGTTTCGCCCAGGGGCGCGATGGTCGTGGCAACGGCGGCCGCGACCGCCTCGCCCGTGGGGGCGGCGGGGGCCGGCAGGACACCCACGGTCTGCGGATCGATGGCGGCAATCGGGCCGTCGCGGGCCACCAGAACCGGCGCGTCCAGCGCCTGCGGACGGTAGAGACGGTCCACCGCTTCGGGGGAAGGATCGGACTCCGGCGCGACCGGCACGGCGGCGGCGGTGTCGACCGTCGGCTGGGCCATGGCGCCTTCCAGCGGGTCCAGTTCGGCCACCACGCGGGGCGACTGGTCCACCGGGGCCAGCGTCACCTTCTGCACTTCCTGAAGCACCGCATAGCCGCCGTAGCCGATCCCGCAGATCAGCGCGACCAGCACCAGGATGGACCCCACCGCCGCGGGCTCGATCCGCGACAGGAAAGCGGGCCCGCGCGGCACGAAGGTCGCATTGGGGTTGGCCAGCGGCTCGGCATATTCGATGCGGGGTGCGCTGACAGACTTCACGCCCGAAGCGGCGGGCGACATCCCATGCGCCACCTGGAAGTTCGCTTCCTTGCAGAACCGTTCAAAGGCCCATTCCGGGTCAAGGCCCAGATAGCGCGCATAGGACCGGACATAACCCGCGATGAAACTGGGCGTTTCGAAGGCCGAGACATCGCAATTCTCGATCGCGGCGATATGACCCGCCTTGATCCTCAGTTCGCGCTGCACGTCCAGAAGGGATTTGGAGAGTGTCGCGCGTTCACCGCGCATCACATCGCCCAGCCGCAGCTCGAAATCGTCAAAACCCTTGGGTTTTTCCGCGTCAGCCGCCGCAGGCTTCGCCCTCCGCCCGATCATGCCTGATTGCCCCGTTCCTTGTGTCCCCAAGCGCCGGTCGAATCGTGTCGCCCGCTCTCAGCACTTTTGCCGTTGATTACCACAGGACAATTTTCCGTGCATCCGCAGAAAGCCCTCAGCCCGTCAGTTCAGCGCGATTCAGCGCACAATGCGACCAGAGGTCGTCCATGGCCCGCACCAGCCGGTCAAGCTGCGGCGCGTCATGCACCGGCGAGGGCGTGAATCGCAGCCGTTCCGTGCCGCGCGGCACGGTGGGGAAGTTGATCGGCTGGACATAGATGCCGTAGCGGTCCAGCAGCATGTCCGACAGCATCTTGCAGTGCACCGGATCGCCGACATGGACCGGCACGATATGGGTGCCGTGGTCGATGATCGGCAGTCCCAGGCCCTTGAGCCGCATCTTCAGGATCCGGGCGTTCAGTTGCTGCTGATCGCGCAGTTTCTGGCCTTCGGGGCTTTTCAGAAAGGCGATGGACGCCGCCGCCCCCGCCGCGACCGCCGGCGGCAGCGAGGTGGTGAAGATGAAACCCGGCGCGTAGGAACGGACCGCATCCACCATCTTGGCCGAGGCCGCGATATAGCCGCCGAACACGCCGAAGGCCTTGCCCAGCGTGCCGTTGAAAATGTCGATCCGGTTGGTCAGGCCGTCCCGTTCGGCGACTCCGCCGCCGCGCGGGCCATACATGCCCACGGCGTGGACCTCATCGAGGTAGGTCAGCGCGCCGAATTCCTGCGCAAGATCGCAGATTTCTGCGATCTTTCCGAAATCGCCGTCCATCGAATAGATCGATTCAAAGGCGATCAGCTTCGGGGCGGCGGGGTCGTCGACCTGAAGCAACTCGCGCAGATGCGCGATGTCGTTATGGCGGAAGATGCGCTTTGGCCCGCCGTTACGCTTGATCCCCTCGATCATCGAGGCATGGTTCAGCGCATCAGAATAGATGATCAGGCCGGGAAACAGCTTCGGCAGCGTCGATAGCGTGGCATCATTGGCAATATAGGCCGAGGAAAACACCAGCGCCGCTTCCTTGCCGTGCAGGTCGGCCAGTTCGGCCTCGAGCCGTTTGTGATAGATCGTCGTGCCCGAGATGTTGCGCGTGCCGCCCGATCCGGCGCCGGTGGCATCCAGCGCCTCGTGCATGGCCGTCAGAACCACGGGATGCTGCCCCATGCCCAGATAGTCGTTGCCGCACCAGACGGTGATTTCACGCTCTGACCCATCGGGACGGCGCCAGATGGCGGCGGGAAACTGGCCCTTGCGGCGTTCGATGTCGATGAAGGTCCGGTAGCGGCCTTCGTCATGCAACTGCTGAAGGGCTGCATCAAGGGCGCGGGAATAATCCATCATCAGTCTCCTGGGCCATCGGGGCCTGCACCCCCACCTACGACTCATCGCTTCGGCACGTATTGATAGAAGTCAAAGACGCCATTTGCGATGGTCGAATTGCCGCATGGGCGGCCGGGCTGCAAGATAATGCCTTTACCCGTTGCCTTTCCAGAGGGCGGGCCGACATTCGCGGGACCGAAAGCGACCCCTGCCCCGGCGCATCCCGGTCTGGCCCCGTCCCGACTGCGCTGCTAGTCTCGAGGCCGACCCCGCCCCGGATTGGAGAGCCCCATGACCCTTGATGCCGTTCTGGCCCGCATCGACGCCACCTTGCCGCAGGCCGTGGACCGCCTGCTGGACCTGGCGCGGATCCCCTCGATCTCGACCGACCCGGCCTATGCGGCGGATTGCGCGCGGGCGGCGGACTGGCTGGTGCGGGATCTGGCCAGTCTGGGCTTCGACGCCTCGGCCCGTCCGACGCCGGGGCATCCGATGGTGGTCGCGCATGGCGGAAACGGCGGCGCCACCGGGCGGCACCTGCTGTTTTACGGTCACTACGATGTGCAACCGGTCGATCCGCTGAACCTTTGGGCGCGTGACCCCTTTGATCCGGTGGTCGAAGAAACGCCAAAGGGCAAGGTCATCCGCGGGCGTGGCACATCCGATGACAAGGGCCAGCTTCTGACCTTCATCGAGGCGTGTCGCGCCTGGAAGGACGTGCATGGCACCCTGCCCGGCAAGCTGTCGATCTTTCTGGAGGGCGAAGAGGAATCCGGTTCGCCCTCGCTCGTGCCCTTCATGCGCGAGAACGCGGGAGAGCTGAAAGCCGACCTGGCGCTGATCTGCGACACGGGGCTTTACGAAGACCGGGTGCCGGCGATCACCACCATGCTGCGCGGGCTGGTCGGCGAAGAGGTGGTGATCCATGCCGCCAACAAGGATCTGCATTCCGGCAGCTACGGCGGCGCGGCGGCGAACCCCATCCGGGTGCTGGCGAAGATCGTCGCGGGGCTGCATGACGATCAGGGCCGCGTCACCCTGCCCGGCTTCTACGACGATGTCGACGAACTGCCCGAAGCGGTGCGCGCACAATGGCAGGGGCTGGCGTTCGATCATGCGCGGTTCCTGGGGGACGTAGGACTGTCGGTCCCCGCCGGTGAGCGGGACCGTACGCCGCTTGAGATGATCTGGTCGCGGCCGACCTGCGAATTCAACGGGATCGCGGGCGGATACGCGGGCGCGGGCTTCAAGACCGTGCTACCGGCCGAAGCGCGGGCCAAGGTGTCGTTCCGGCTGGTCAGCCGCATGGACCCCGACAAGATCCGCGCCGCCTTCCGGGCCTATGTCGAAAGCTGTCTGCCTGCCGATTGCCGGGTCGAATTCCACCCCCACGGCGGCAGCCCCGCCTCGGTCATGCAGATCGCTGATCCGGCGTTCGAGGAAGCGCGCAGCGCGCTGACCGAGGAATGGGGGGTATCGGCGGCCTATATCGGATCGGGCGGGTCGATCCCGATTGCGGGATATTTCAAGTCGGTCCTGGGCATGGATGCGATGCTGATCGGGTTTGCGAAAGACGACGACCAGATCCATTCCCCGAATGAAAAATACGACCTGGAGAGCTTCCACAAGGGCATTCGCAGCTGGGCGCGGATCCTCGACCGGCTGGCCTGAGCGGACGGCGGCCGGACGCCTGTGACGGGCGCGGTTTCATGCGGACGAAGGGGCGCCGGCCTAGTTGCCGGCGCTTTCCATCTTTCGGTGCGCCAGAGTCTCTTCCAGCCAGCCAAGCCGCATCTCGGGGACCGAGGACAGCAGCAGGTCGGTGTAATCATCGAAGGGCGGCGCCAGGACGTCGGTCTTCGGGCCATAGCGCACCACCTGGCCGCGATACATGACGGCGATGGAATCGGCGATGGCGCGGACGGTGGCAAGGTCGTGGGTGATGAAAAGATAAGCCACTCCTTCGCGCGCCTGAAGGTCCAGAAGCAGTTTCAGGATGCCTTCCGCCACCAGCGGGTCCAGCGCCGATGTCACCTCGTCGCAGATGATGAGCTTCGGTTTCGCCGCAAGCGCCCGGGCGATGCAGACCCGCTGTTTCTGGCCGCCCGAAAGTTCGGCCGGGTAGCGGTCGGCAAAGCCCTTGCCCATCTCGATCGCCTCCAGAAGTTCGGCAACGCGCTTGTCCCGCGCCGCACCCTTCAGGCCGAAGTAGAATTCAAGCGGCCGCCCGATGATCGTTGCCACCGTCTGGCGCGGGTTCATCGCCACGTCGGCCATCTGGTAGATCATCTGCAGTTCCCGCAGGTCGTCCCTGGTCCGTCCCGCAACGGCGTTCGAAAGTTGCCGCCCGGCAAACGTCATCCGGCCCTTCAGGGGGGGCAGAAGTCCGGTGATCGCGCGGGCCAGCGTCGATTTGCCCGAGCCGCTTTCCCCCACCACCGCCAGCGTGTGGCCGGCGTTCAGGGTCACCGAGACGTTCTTCAAGACGTCGATCGGAATGCCGGGATAGCGCGCCGTCACGGACTCCACCGTCAGGACCGGCGTGCCCCCGGCGGGCTTTTCCGGGTGGTCTTTCGAGCGGACAGAAACCAGCGCGCGGGTGTACTCCTGCACCGGCGCGTTGATGATCTGGTCGGTGGTGCCGTATTCCACCGTCTTGCCATGGCGCAGGACCATGATGTCGTCGGCCACTTGTGCAACGACGGCAAGGTCGTGCGTGATGTAAAGCGCCGCGACCCCGGTTTCGCGGATCGCGCGCTTGATCGCCGCCAGAACGTCGATCTGGGTTGTCACGTCCAGCGCGGTGGTCGGTTCGTCGAAGATCACCAGATCGGGTTTCGGGCACAGCGCCATAGCGGTCATCACCCGCTGCAATTGCCCGCCCGAGACCTGGTGCGGATAGCGGTCGCCGATTGTTTCGGGCTTCGGCAGACCTAACTGCCGGAACAGATCGACGGCGCGGGCCTCGGCCTCGGGACGGGTCATCAGGCGGTGGCCCAGGCTGGTCTCGATCACCTGCTCCATCAGCCGCTTGGCGGGGTTGAAGGCCGCGGCGGCGGATTGGGCGACGTACGTCACTTCATGCCCGCGCAGCGCGCGAAGGCCGGCGGGAGTGGCGGTGCGGATGTCGCGGCCATTCACGAGGATCTTGCCGCCCGTCAGCCGAACGCCCCCCCGGCCATAAGCCATAGAGGACAGCCCGATGGTCGATTTCCCGGCCCCGGATTCGCCGATCAGGCCCAGAACGCGGCCCTTTTGCAGGTCGAAGGACACGCCTTCAACCAGCACCACATCGCGCGGGGGTTCACCGGGCGGATAGCTCGTCGCCTCGATCTTCAGGTTCTGGACAGAGAGAAGCGGCCCGGTCATCCGCGACCTCCTTTCAAGCTGGTGGTGCGGTTCAGAACCCAGTCGGCCACAAGGTTCACGGAGATGGCCAGCGCCGCGATGGCGACCGCAGGCACCAGCGCCGCGGGGATGCCGTAGACCAGACCTTCCTTGTTTTCCTTGACGATCCCGCCCCAGTCGGCCAGCGGCGGTTGCACGCCCAACCCCAGGAACGACAGGGTGGAGATGAAGAGGACGGCAAAGATGAAGCGCAGGCCCAGTTCAGCGACCAGCGGCGACAGCGCGTTGGGCAGGATTTCGCGGAAGATGATCCAGCCCCAGCCTTCACCGCGCAGGCGCGCGGCCTCGACGTAGTCCATCACGGTGATGTCCACCGCCACGGCGCGCGACAGCCGGAAGACGCGGGTCGAGTCGAGCAGACCCATCACAAGGATCAGCGTCGTCGTCGTGACCGGCATCACCGTCAGCACCACAAGCGCGAAGATCAGCGACGGGATCGCCATGATCAGGTCGTTCATCCGCGACAGGAACTGATCCACCCAGCCGCCCATGACGGCGGCGGTGAAGCCCAGGATCGAGCCCACGCTGAAAGACAGGATCGTTGCCAGCGTCGCGATCCAGATGGTCGTGCGACCGCCGTAGATCATACGGGTCAGCAGGTCGCGGCCGATCGCGTCGGTGCCCAGCCAGAACTTCGACGACATCGGTTCCCACACGTCGCCGGCGATCTCGGCCATGCCGTAGGGCGCAATGACGGGGGCGAGGATCGCCGCCAGGAAGAAGGCGCCGGTCACGGTCATGCCGACCAGCGCGGAAAGCGGTATGCGCCTCATTTCGGGTGCCTCAGCCGGGGGTTGGACAGGATCGAGACCACATCGGCCAGCATGTTCAGCCCGATATAGACGGCCGCAAACACGACCCCGCAGGCCTGCACGACCGGAATGTCCCGCTTGGCCACATGATCGACCAGATACTGGCCCATGCCGGGGTAGACGAAGACCACCTCGACCACGACGACGCCCACGACCAGATAGGCCAGGTTCAGCATCACCACGTTGACGATGGGCGCGATGGCATTGGGCAGCGCGTGGCGGGCGATGATGGTGAAGGGCCGCACCCCCTTCAACTCGGCCGTCTCGATATAGGCCGACTGCATGACGTTCAGGATCGCGGCCCGGGTCATGCGCATCATATGCGCCAGAACCACCAGGACCAGAACGATCACCGGCAGCGCGATGGCCGACATGCGGTCCGCGAAGCTCATCCCGTCATAAACGGTCGAGACCGAGGTGAAGACGCGAAACTTCACCGCCAGCAGGAACATCGCGATGTAGCCCACCACGAATTCCGGCAGCGAGATCGTTGACAGAGTCACCGCCGAAATCAGCTTGTCGGGCCAGCGGCCCTGATAGCGGACCGCAATCAGGCCCAGCGTGATCGCCAGCGGCACCGCAATGACCGCCGCCCAGAAGGCCAGGAACATCGTGTTCCACAGCCGCCCGCCCATGGCCGTGGCGATATCCTGACCATTGGTCAGCGCGGTTCCAAGATCGCCCTGCACCACCCCGCCCAGCCAGCGGAAATAGCGGACATAGGCGGGATCGTTCAGGCCCAGCTGTTCACGCAGGTTCGCCAGCGCCTGGGGCGTGGCCGACTGGCCCAAGATCGCCTGCGCCACATCACCGGGCAGAAGCTGGGTGCCCGCAAAGATCAGGACCGACACCGCCAGCAGGAGAAGGAGGCCCAGCGCAACGCGCTGGACCAGAAGGGACACCACAGGGTGAAGTTTCATTCCTGAAGCCTTAGGCCAGCCAGCATCTGACCTGGGCGCGGCCGTTCATCAACTCCTGGTTCGGATCGGCTTCCCAGCCCTGGATCTGGTCCGAAACACCGGCGATGAAGTCGTTGAACATCGGCACGATCACGCCGCCTTCGTCGCGCACCAGATGGGCCATTTCCGAATACATGGCCTTGCGCTTGGCCTCGTCCAGTTCGCCCCGCGCCGCCAGCAGCAGGCTGTCGAACCTTTCGTTCTTGAACTGGGTGTCGTTCCAGTCCGCGGTCGAAAGATAGGCCGTCGAATACATCTGGTCCTGCACCGGACGCCCGCCCCAGTAGCTGGCGCAGAACGGGGCCTTGTTCCAGATGTCGGACCAGTAGCCATCGTCCGGGTCGCGCTTGATCTCCAGCGGGATACCGCAGGCCTTGGCCGATTCCTGGAACAGCTGCGCGGCCTCGACGGCGCCGGGGAAGGCACCCGGTGCGGTGTCAAGGATGATGGGCGATCCGTCGTGGCCGGATTTCTTGTAGTATTCCTTGGCCTTTTCCGGGTCGTATTCGCGCTGTTCGATGGTGTCGTCAAACAGAGGATAGGCGGCGTTGATCGGGAAATCGTTGCCGATATGGCCGTATCCGCCCAGGATCTTCTCGACCATCTCCTTGCGGTTGATGGCGTATTTCAGCGCCATGCGCAGGTCGTTGTTCACGAAGGGCTCGGTCTGGGTGCGCATGATGAAGACGTAATGCCCGCGGCCCGCCACCGCCTCGATCCGCACGCCGGGGGCGCGTTTCAAAAGGCCGATGATCTTCGGGTCCAGCCGGTTGATGATATGGACCTGCCCCGATTGCAGCGCCGCCGATCGTGCAGTGCCGTCATTGATGACCAGGATTTCCACCTGATCGGCGTGCCCGATGGAGCTGTCCCAGTAGTTGGCGAACTTCTCGAAGCCGTGGCGGACGCCCGGTTCGTTCACGGTGATCTTGTAGGGCCCCGCGCCGATGCCTGCGGCCGGATTGTCGATGCCGCCGCCCGGCTGGATCATCAGGTGATAGTCCGCCATCAGATAGGGAAGGTCGGCGTTCGCGTCCTTCAGCGTCAGCGTGACCATGTCGCCGTCGGCCTTCATGTCGGCGATGCCCTGCACGATGCCCAGGGCACCCGATTTGGCCTTTTCATCCGTATGACGCTTCAGCGTCGCCACCACATCCTCGGCGGTCACGGTCTTGCCGTCATGGAATTCGACGCCCTTGCGGATCTTGAACTTCCATTCCTTGGCGTCCGGGCTTGACGAATATTCCTCGGCGATCCGCGGATCGATCGAGCCGTCGGGCTTCACATCCACCAGCAACTCGCCCCAGGTGAAGCTGACCTGCATCGGCACCTCCGACGCCGCCAGCGCCGGATCAAGCGAGTTGGTCGATTCACCCCCCGCCATGCCCAGCCGGATCAGCCCGCCCTTCTTCGGACCTTCGGCGCGGACGGCCTGCGCCAGCATCGTATTGGCCAGCGCCGCCGACACGCCCAGCGCCGCCGCACGGCCCAGGAAGGCCCGGCGTGAAAACTGCCCGCGCGCGGTGCGGCCCAGCAGATAATGGAGTTCGTCATTCATGGTGTCGTCTCCCTGTTGTCATTCCCCTGACGGGTTCTTTCCCGTGGTTTTTATTGACTCGTGCATCAATGAAACCACGATCCTGTCTGCTGGCAAGGATTCATTTCCATGCCGGCGGCAAATTCCTGTTAGCGCCCAACATCTCAGCGCAAGTCACGCGGCACCTTGTGCTGAACCGTGCGGTCATGGACCAGTTCGTCCCCCCGCCAGGCCTGAAGCGTGCCGCGCAGGTGGAAGGTCGTGGCATCCGACCACATCTCGCTGATGGCCTCGGTCCGCAGGCGCAAGCCGTCCCGCTCCACGACTTCGGTCCAATGCGCCCAGCCCTTGGCTGACAGGGGATCGTCCGGGTGGATGTCCCAGCGTTCCCGAGCCACGGATCCCGCGATGCCGCCGTGATCAAGGTTTTCGTATTCGCCGAAGTCGTCCTCGATGATCAGACTGACGATGCCGGTCCGCTGATCGACCTCGGTGCGGCGGACATGGGCGGTCGGCCGGATGGGCCGGGTGCGCAGCGCCGGGGCTGCCTCGGCCTCGGGGAAGGTCACCTCATCGGCCTGGGCGACCTTGGTCCGCACCGGCAGGTCCAACGCACCACCCGTCAGCGTCAATGCCGCCTGTTCCGGCGCGGGCCAGATCATCGGCCAATAGGCCGAGGACACTGCCACGCGCAGCCGATGCCCTTCGGGAAGGCGATAGGCAATGTGATCCAGCGTTATCTGCACGTCATGGACACGGCCCGGCTCCAGCGGGGCGGGATGTTCGTGGCTGTCGCGGTGCGTCAGGTTCAGGACGCCCCAGGTGATCCGGGTCGCGGCCCCGTCGGGGTGAAGGTGGTTCAGCCGCACCGCAAGTTGCGCCACCGGCTTGTCCGAAGCCACCCGCAGCCGCAGAACCGGGGCGCCAACGATATCGGTCTGCCCCATCGGCGCGCTGTCGAAACAGACCGACAGCGCATCGTCGCGGCGCTGGTCGCCCGGCAGTTCCGGGCCCAGCCAGATCGCGCAGAATTCACCCCCGTCCATGCCGCAGTCCTCGGGACTTTTCAGCAGTATGCTGAACCTCCCCTCCCCCTGGTCGAGCGTTCCTTCGGCCAGCGGCATCGCCCGGGTTTCGATGTTGGGCGACGGCCAGGACGGCTCGGCCAGCCAGCGGCCGGGGCGTTCCTCATACCACGCCGCAGGACGCAGCCCGTCCATCAGGTATGGCCGATAGGCGGGATCCGCCTCGACGCCCGTGTCGATACCTTTCAGCCAACGGTCCCACCAGCGCAGCGCCTCCTGCAGAAAACCGATGCGCGGCGCGGGAACGGCAAAATGTGGGTAATGGTGCGTCCAGGGCCCGGTAATCCCCTTCACCGGGGCCTGGATATGTTCGACAAGTGCAGGAACGGCATTCTTGTAACTGTCGCTCCAGCCGCCCACAGCCAGCACCGCGGCCTTGATCGCGCCAAAATCCTCACAGACCGACCCGTGTTTCCAGTAAGCATCCCGCCGCTGATGTTTCAGCCAGAGGGCCGGCAGGAACGGCTCGGCCTCCAGCCGCTTCAGCCACAGATCGAACCAGTCGCCGCGCAAGGCCGGATCGGCCGGCCGCGACGAATAGGCCCACATCGTCGCGCCCCAGCCAAGGTTTTCGTTCAGCAGGCAGCCGCCCTTGTAATGGATGTCATCGGCAAAGCGGTCGACCGTCGAGCAGATGGTGATGATCGCCTTCAGCGCGGGGGGTTCCAGCGCCGCGACCTGCAGCGAATTGAAGCCGCCCCAGCTGATCCCCATCATGCCGACGCTTCCCGCGCACCAGGGCTGCGCCGCGATCCAGGCGATGACGTCGCAGGCATCCGACAGTTCCTGCGGGGTATATTCGTCCTCCATCAACCCGTCGCTGTCACCATTGCCCCGCATGTCCACGCGCAGGCAGGCATAACCATGTCCGGCCAGATAGGGATGGGTCAGCGCATCGCGCACCACCGTCCCGTCGCGCTTGCGATAGGGCAGGAATTCCAGCACCGCAGGCACCGGATCGGCCGCGGCATCCTCGGGCATCCAGACCCGTGCCGACAGGCGCGTGCCATCCGCCAGGACAATGCCCATGTCCGGCGTCTCGACGACGCGTCGCGGGAATGTGGTGACCGTCTTCATGTCGTCTCTCCTCCGAAGTGCCGCTTTAGGCCCAGAGCGGTCGCAGCCGGCCGCGCGCCCCCGCCCTGGCGTGCCAGACTGCGCCGCGCAACATCCCCAGTTCCCCGAACGGAGCCGCCATGACCCCGCCGAATATCCTGATCCTGATGGTCGATCAGCTGAACGGAACGCTTTTTCCCGACGGTCCCGCCGCGTGGCTCCAGACGCCGAACCTGAAACGGCTGGCCGAACGCTCGGTGCGCTTCACCAACACCTACACCGCCTCGCCCTTGTGCGCGCCGGCCCGCGCCAGCTTCATGTCCGGTCAACTGCCCTCGCGCACGCGAGTCTACGACAACGCCGCCGAATTCGCCTCTGACATCCCGACCTATGCCCATCACCTGCGCCGCGCCGGCTATCAGACGGCCCTCTCCGGCAAGATGCACTTCGTCGGCCCCGATCAGCTTCACGGCTTCGAAGAGCGCCTGACGACCGACATCTATCCCGCGGACTTCGGCTGGACCCCCGACTACCGCAAACCGGGAGAACGCATCGACTGGTGGTATCACAACCTCGGATCCGTCACCGGCGCGGGCGTGGCCGAGATCACCAACCAGTATGAATACGATGACGAGGTCGCGCATTTCGCGACGCAGAAACTCTACGACCTGTCTCGCGGCGGCGATCCTCGCCCCTGGTGCCTGACCGTCAGCTTCACCCATCCGCACGATCCCTATGTCGCGCGCCGCAAGTACTGGGATCTTTATGAAGGTGCGCCCCAGGTCTCGGCGCCCGAGGCCATTCCCTACGATGACCAGGATCCCCATTCGCGCCGCCTGATGGACGCCTGCGACTGGCGTGCCTTCAACCTGACCGACGACAACATTGCCCGCGCCCGCCAAGGTTATTTCGCCAATATCAGCTACATCGACGACAAGATTGGCGAGATCCTCGCCGTCCTGGAGGCGACCCGGCAAGAGGCAGTGATCGTCTTCACCTCGGATCATGGCGACATGCTGGGCGAACGCGGGCTGTGGTTCAAGATGAACTTCTTCGAAGGGGCGGCCCGCGTGCCGCTGTTGATCGCGGCGCCCGGGATGCCGCCGGCGCGCATCGACACGCCCGCCTCGACGCTTGACGTGCTGCCGACCCTGTGCGACCTGGCCGGCATCTCGCTCGAAAGCATCGCGGACTGGACCGATGGCACCACCCTGCTGCCGGTGGCGGGTGGTTCGGAACGCGGCGCTGTGCCGATGGAATACGCCGCCGAAGGCAGCATCGCTCCCCTGGTCGCGCTGCGGGACGGTCCCTGGAAGATGATCCGCTGCGCCGCCGATCCCGACCTGCTCTTCAATCTGGAGACGGACCCGACCGAGCGCATCAACCTCGCGCACGACCCGGTTCAGAAGGAGACCCTCGCGCGGCTCGGCACCGCGATCGACAGACGCTGGAGCCTGCCGCGCTACGATGCCGCAGTCCGCGAAAGCCAGGCCCGACGTTGGATCGTCTACGAGGCGCTTCGCAACGGCGCCTATTACCCTTGGGACTATCAGCCGCTGCAAAAAGCCTCGGAGCGTTACATGCGCAATCACATGGACCTGAACATCCTCGAGGATTCGAAACGCTTCCCCCGGGACGAGTAGCCCGCCGTTGCAGCCTCCGGCGGGGATATTTGGACCAAGATGAAAGACGATCCGCTTTTCAACTTGGCACAAATATCCCGGGGTCCGGGGCAGAGCCCCGGCCTGCGTCCGGATCGGTTGCTTCAGCGCCCTTTCCATACCGGATCGCGCTTTTCCGCGAAGGCCCGCGCGCCCTCCAGTTGATCCTCGCTGGAATACAGCCGATCGACCGTTGGCATCTGGCGCTTGGTGATGCGGTTGAGGGCATCCTGAAAGCGCATGTCCTCGGCCTGGCGCACGACCTCCTTTATGGCCGCGTAGACCAGTGGCGGGCCGCTTTCCAGAAGGCGCGCCAGGTCCCAAGCCTTGGGCAGCAGATCGGCGGCGGTGGTGATCTCCTTGACAAGGCCCCAACGCAGCGCCTCCTCCGCATCGAACCAGCGACCCGTCAGCAGCAGATCCATCGCCACGTGATATGGAATGCGCTTCGGCAGTTTGATGGATGCGGCATCTGCGACCGTGCCCGAACGGATCTCGGGTAGCGCGAAGGTGGCGGTGTCGGTGCAGAGGATCAGGTCGCAGCTGAGCGCAAGTTCAAGCCCACCGCCACAGCAAATGCCATTGACGGCACAGATCACCGGCTTGTTGAGGTTGGGAAGCTCCTGCAGGCCGCCAAATCCCCCGACCCCGTAATCGCCATCCACCGCATCGCCCGCAGCCGCGGCCTTCAGATCCCAGCCGGGACAGAAGAACTTCTCCCCTTCAGCCCGCAGGATCGCGACCCGCAGGGTCTCGTCATCGCGGAAGTCGCGGAACACCAGACCCATGATCCGGCTGGTGGCCAGATCGATGGCATTTGCCCTGGGCCGGTCGAGCGTCACCTCCAGAATGCCGCCTTCGCGGCGGGTGCGGATCGGACCTTCGGTTCGCATCGGCATCGGTGGCATCAGTTGTTCCTCCGGATCAGCGCATCCACCGCGACGGCCCCTTCGACCTTCACGATCAGCGGGTTGATTTCGATCTCTTCCAGTGACGGATCGGTCAGCATCAGGGCGCCCAGCCGGGCGGCGGCCTGCGCCACCGCGCCGGTGTCGGCGCCTGGGCGTCCGCGATAGCCATCCAGCAGCGGCCAGAGGCGCAGGCGGCGGAGCGCCGTCCCGATCTCGGCTTCGGTCGCGGGTAGGACAAGCGTCACGGTGTCGGCCAGCACCTCTGCCGTGATCCCCCCCATCCCGAGCGTCAGCGTAACGCCATAAACCGGGTCGCGACGCAGGCCCAGCAGGACCTCGGCCACGCCGCCCGACACCATCTCTTCGGCCAGGTAACCGCTTGCCCCCGTGATCTCGTCCTGTCCGTCTAGCGTGCTCAGCCCCAGCCGCACGGCCCCCGCCTCGGTCTTGTGCGCAAAGCCGAGACCTTTCAGCGCGAGCGGTGCGGTCAGGCAGGAGGCCCGCACCGCCAGATCGGACAGCGTTTCGGACCGCACGCCCCGGGGGACGTCCACACCGGCCTGCCGAAGCAGCGCCTTGGCGTCGTCCTCATCCATCATCCGGGTTGATTGGGGCGGTACAGATAGAACGGGCCGCCAACCCACGGTTCCCGCTGGTGTCTGCGCGGCCCGGATCGCCCCCAGCGCCGTCTCGATCCCCATCAGTGGCACCACGCCGCGACCGATCATGGCGATGGCCCGCGCTTCGTCCAGGTTTTCGGGCATCGAGGCGACCGGGAAGGCCGGACGCCCGGTCGCCGCCTGCGCGGCTTCGATCGCATCGAGGGCCGGTTGATAGGAGGCCGGGTCGCATCGATCGGCGCGCGGCGGATCAATCAGGAAGATGCCCGCATCGTATCCGGCGAGCATGGTCGTGAACACATCCGTCGTGCGCGGCCCATCGCCCCAGATGAAGGTGTGATAGTCAAGCGGATTGGCGATGGCGACCAGCGGCCCCAGGATCTCTCCCAGACGCTGTCGCTGCGCGTCGGAGACGGGCGGGAAGACGATTCCAGCCGGCTCGGCCAGATCGGAAACCAACCCGGCCTCTCCCCCGGAACACGACAGCGAACAAAGCCGCGTGCCAAGTTCCGGGCCGTGAACATGCAGGATCTTCAGCGTCTCGACGAGTTCCGAAAGGGATACGACCTCCGCCACCCCGCATTGCCGGAGAAAGGCCGAGGACGCCGCGCCGCCACCCGTCAGAGAGGCCGTGTGCGACGCGGCGGCGCTGCGCGAGGCTTCGGTCTTGCCGGTCTTGACGCAGGCGATGCCCTTGCCGGCGGCCCGCGCCGCCTCGGCCAGGGCGGCAAAGGCCGGGGCGTCATCGAACCCCTCGACATAAAGCCCCAGCGCGGTCACCCGGTCATCCGCCAGGAGGGCCGCCGCCAGTTCCGCCAGCCCGACTTGCGCCGCATTGCCCAGACAGGCCACATAGGCGACGGGCAGGCCACGCCTCTGCATGGTCAGGTTGATGACAATGTTCGATGATTGCGAGATGAGGGCAACACCCCGGCCCACCCGCACGCCACCATGCTGGTCGGGCCAGAGAAGCGCGCCGTCGAGATAATTGATCAACCCATAGCAATTCGGCCCGAGGATCGGCATCTGTCCCGCCGCGCGCACGAGATCGGCCTGAAGCCCGGCCTCGCCCGCTTCTTCCCAACCGGCGGCAAAGCAGGTAGCTCCTCCCGCCCCCATCCTGGAAAGTTCGGCGACGACCTCCACCGTGGCGTGACGGTTGACCCCGATGAAGGTGGCGTCCGGCGCCGAAGGCAGCGATGCGAGCGAAGGATAGCAACGCGCGCCGCCGATCTGGTCCCGAATGGGATGCACCGGCCAGACCTGACCCGGGTAGCCCATCCTCTCGCATTGCTCGACGACGTTCTGCGCCCAGCCAGATCCAAGCACAGCGATCGAGCGCGGACGCAGGAGGCGCGTGAGATCGCGGCTCATGACCGGTCTCCACCGGGGCGCTGCCCCGGACCCCGGGATATTTGTGAAAAGAAGAAGCAGAAGACGCCCTGCCCCCGCAAGGACAGGGAGCCTTCTCCTTTTACGGTCATCGGCGTCCCCGCCTGTACCGTGTGCCGGTTGTCGCGCAATGATCTTAACATTCCGTTACTTCTTCTTTTGACAAATATCCTCCGGGGGGTCCGGGGGGCAGACAGCCCCCCGGCGGGTCACGCCCCGAGCGGACGCAACAGTTCGCGGCTGATGATGTGACGCTGGATTTCGCTCGTGCCTTCCCAGATCCGCTCGACCCGGGCATCGCGCCAGATCCGTTCCAGCGGCAGTTCGTCCATCAGGCCCATGCCGCCGTGAATCTGGATCGCTTCATCGGCAATCATGGCCAGCACTTCCGTGGCCTTCAGCTTGGCCATCGACATGTCGGCCTCGGTCACGGTGCCCTGGTCGTATTTCCAGGCGGCTTCGCGGGTCAGCAGTTCGGCGGCCTTCAACTCCATCGCCATGTCGGCCAGCTTGAAGGAGATGCCCTGGAACTTGCCGATCTTCTGGCCGAACTGTTCCCTCTCGGCCGCGTAGGACAGCGCATGTCCCAGGGCGCGTTCAGCGCGGCCCAGGCAGGTCGAGGCGACCTGGAGCCGGGTGGCGCCCAGCCAGGCGTTCGCCACGTCAAAGCCCTTGTGCACCTCGCCCAGCACCTGGCGCTTGTTCAGGCGGCAGTCGTCGAATTCCAGCACCGCGTTGGTGTAGCCGCGGTGGCTGACGTTACGGTAGCCATCGCGAACTGCAAAGCCCGGCGTGCCCTTGTCGACGAAGAAGGCGGTGATGCGTTTTTTCAGTCCGCGCGGGGTCTGTTCTTCGCCTGTCGCCATGAAGACGATGGCGAAATCGGCGATGTCGGCGTGGCTGATGAAATGCTTGGTGCCGTTCAGGATCCAGTCGTCGCCATCGGGCCTGGCGCTGGCCTTCATGCCGCGCAGGTCTGACCCGGCGCCGGGTTCGGTCATGGCGAGGCAATCCCATTTCTCGCCGCGGATGCAGGGATAGAGGTACTTCTCGCGCTGCTCGGCGTCGCCTGCCAGCAGGATGTTCGAGGGCCGCGCGACGCAGGTCCAGTGGAGCGCGTAGTTGGCCCGTCCCAGTTCCTTTTCGTAAAGCAGCCAGGACAGCGTATCGAGCCCCGCGCCGCCCACCTCTTCCGGCATGTTGGCTGCATAAAGCCCGGCGTCGATTGCCTTTTTCTGGATCTCGCGGATCAGGTCCATCCGCAGATGGCCGGTGCGCTCGACCTCGGCCTCGTGCGGGTAAAGCTCGTTCTCGACGAAGGCGCGCGTCGTCTCGACGATCAGCTTCTGTTCTTCGCTCAGACCGAAATCCATCTCAGCCCTTCCTTTGCCCGACGTGGCGGCCGGCGTCCTTCGGGCGTTCCAGGGCCCTGTGGGCCTCGGCAATCGGCAGCAGGCGGTCGAGTATGGCCTTTGGCGCGGTGACGGTGCGGCCGGCCTTCATGTCGACATGCAGAAGCATCTGTTCCAGCGTCGCGACGGGCGTGTCGCCCTTCAGGATGCGGATGAAGACATGCAGGCGCTTTTCATCGGCATGGAGCACCTGCACCGTTCCCGAAAGCGCATCCCCCAGCTTCGCCTCGTCCAGGTGCATGATATGCGTCTCGGCGGTGTAATAGCTGAAACCCGTGCCGACATAGGCGATGTCGGCACCGATGTGGCGCAGGAACGCGTCCGAGGTTTCGGACCCCG
The DNA here is from genome assembly GCA_002356635.1 of Rhodobacteraceae bacterium QY30. Taxonomy (GTDB): domain Bacteria; phylum Pseudomonadota; class Alphaproteobacteria; order Rhodobacterales; family Rhodobacteraceae; genus QY30. Next base: position 1,347,035 of record CP023454.1, on the reverse strand, counting down.
CAAACAGGTAGCGGCTTTCGGTCATGTGGCCGTTGTAGTCGATCCAGCCCGGCAGCACCGTCATCCGGGCCATTTCCATTGGCTGCGCGGTCTCGGGGGTCGGCGCCGGCAGGGCGGCCTGGCGGCGCCTGTCATGGTCTTTCAGCACCTTTCCGGCGCCCCAGTTGCGATCCTTCAGGACCCGAAGGAAACCGATCAGGTTCTGGTCGCGGATCCGTTCCAGTTCACGGATCGTGTGGTGGCCGGATTGCGCGTCCGACTGTCCTGCGATCAGATCGACAAGTTCGTCGTTGAATTCGGGCACATCCATGAGCTTGGTCCATTCGGCGGACAGATAGGGGCCGAACTGCGCCATGAAGTGCTTCATCCCGGCTTCGCCGCCGGCGATGCGGTAGGTTTCGAACAGGCCCATCTGGCCCCAGCGCAGGCCGAACCCCATGCGGATCGCCTCGTCCACTTCCTCGGTCGTGGCGATGCCGTCCTTCACCAGCCAAAGCGCCTCGCGCCAGACGGCTTCAAGGAAGCGGTCGGCGATATGGGCGTCGATCTCCTTGCGGACATGGAGCGGGAACATCCCGATTTCGCGCAGGATTTCCTTGGCATTTTCAATGACCTGCGCGTCGGACTTTGCGCTGGGCACGACTTCGGCCAAGGGCAGAAGATAGACCGGGTTGAAGGGATGGGCCACGAAGATCGCGGCAGGGTTCGCGGCGCCCTCTTGCAGTTCCGAGGGCCGGAAGCCGCTGGTCGAGGATCCCAGCGGTACCTGCGGGGCTGCCTGCTGGATCTGGGCGTAGACGCGGTGCTTCAGTTCCAGCTTTTCGCTGACGCTTTCCTGAATGTAGTCAGCACCTTCCACGGCCTCTGTAATTGTTTGCGCGAAGGACAGGTTGCCTTCTGTCGGCATGGGGCCATCCGACAGTGCAGGCAGGCTGGCGCGGGCATTGGCCAGCACTTCGCCCACCTTGCGCGGGGCTTCCGGGTCGGGGTCGAAGACCGCCACGTCCCAGCCATTCAGCAGGAACCGTGCGGCCCAGCCGCCCCCGATCACGCCACCGCCGATGATTGCTGCCTTGCGCGCCATTGTCACGCCATCCTTCCCTGATCGCGCCACGTTGTCCCGGGCGCCTGTTGTCCAAGCGGAGCGATTGCTCCGGTTCCCGTCAGCGCGCGCGCAGCGCTCGCTTGGTGAGGCCAAGCTTTTCGCGCACCTCGGCGGGGCCGATGACCCGCGCACCCATCCGTTCGATGATGCCCACCGCACGGTCCACAAGCTGCGCGTTGGTGGCCAGCACCCCCTTGTCGAGCCACAGGTTGTCTTCCAGACCCACCCGGACGTTGCCCCCCGTCAGCACCGCCGCCGCGACATAGGCCATCTGGTTGCGCCCGATCGAAAAGGCCGACCAGTTCCAATCCGATGGCACATTGTTGACCATGGCCATGAAGGTATTCATGTCATCCGGCGCACCCCAGGGAACGCCCATGCACAGCTGCACCAACGCCGGCGATTTCAGAACGCCTTCCGACACAAGCTGCTTGGCCAACCACAGATGGCCGGTGTCGAACGCCTCGATTTCCGGGCAGACGCCCAGGTCAGTCATCATGCGGCCCATGGCGCGCAGCATGCCGGGCGTGTTGGTCATGACGTAATCGGCTTCGGCGAAGTTCATCGTGCCGCAGTCCAGCGTGCAGATCTCCGGCAGGCATTCGGCCACATGCGCCACGCGTTCCGTCGCGCCGACCATATCGGTGCCGTTCGGGTTCACCGGAAACGGGCTTTCAGTAGACCCAAAGACGATATCGCCGCCCATGCCGGCTGTCAGATTCAGGACCACGTCGGTCGCGCTGTCGCGGATGCGTTCGGTGACTTCACGATACAGCGCCGGATCGCGGGCGGGTTTGCCGGTTTCCGGGTCGCGGACATGGCAATGGACCACGGCCGCACCGGCCTTCGCGGCGGCGATGGCAGAGTCCGCAATCTGGGCCGGGCTGCGCGGCACATGCGGACTTTTGTCCTGCGTGCTGCCCGAACCAGTGACGGCACAGGTGATAAAGACCTCGCGATTCATGGAGAGCGGCATGACATCCTCCCAGATGCAGTTTTCATGACTATAGCCGCTGGAATCGCCGCTGCTTTGCGAATTACGAAGCCTTCTTACCTTTTCCCGCAAGAGATTTGAGCGATGGAAAAGGGCGCCCGAATCCGCCGGACGCCCCTTTCACTTCACGCAAGACCTGACGTTATTCCGCCGCGCGCACCTTCGGCCCCTGCTTCGGTCGCGTCGCGCCTTCCAGCGCCTCGACCCGTTCGGTCAGCGCCTGCACCTGCGCCTGACCGGCGACGACCATATTCGTCAGCACCAGGGGATCGGCCGGACTGGCCTCGGCCTCCTTGGGGCCGACGATGCCGCGGAACAGGCGCGCAAGCAGGCGTTGCAAATCGTCCATGATCAGGAAGAACGAGGGCACGACCACCAGGCTCAGCACCGTCGAGACGATGATCCCGCCGATCACCGCCGTTGCCATCGGCGCGCGGAAAGCCCCGCCCTCCCCCACCCCCATCGCGGAGGGCATCATCCCCGCCGACATCGCGATCGAGGTCATGACGATGGGTTGCGCGCGCTTGTGACCCGCTTCCAGCATCGCCTCGATCCGGTTTCGGCCCTGGGCGATCATCTCGATGGCGAAGTCGACCAGAAGGATGGCATTCTTGGTAACGATTCCCATCAGCATCAGCATCCCGATCATGACCGGCATCGACACCGAATAACCCGTCAGGATCAGCGCAATCGCCACCCCGCCGATGGCCAGCGGCAACGAAAACAGGATGGTGAAGGGCTGGATGACCGAGCCGAACAGCAGGATCAGCACCGTCAGCACCAGCATCAGGCCCATGACCATGGCGTTCACGAAGCTTTCGTTCATCTCCTTCATGACCTCGGCATCGCCCGCGGCCACGACACGGACGCCCGGCGGAAGATCGGTGGCCTGCACGATCTCCTCGAACCGGGCCGTGGCCGTGCCCTGCGGAACGCCCACGGGCAGGTTGGCACCGATGGTGGCACGGCGTTCGCGGTTCTGGCGGTCGACGAAGCTTGGACCTTCAGCCAATGCCAGGTTTGCCACGGTCGACAGCGGCACGGTCTGGCCGCTGGCGGTCGGCACCCGCAACGTCGCCAGCCGCGCCAGGTCATCCTTGATCATGCCCTGCAACTGCACCCGGACCGGAATCTGCCGTCCGTCCAGCGAGACCTTCGCCAGAGCCGCATCCACATCGCCGATCGTCGCCACCCGGACCGTTTCCGAAATGGCCGCCGTGGTCACGCCCAACCGCGCGGCTTCGTCCAGGCGCGGGGTCACGTGAACCTCGGGCCGGGGCAGCGCACCTTCCGAGGCGACATTGGCCAGAAGCGGCTCGGCCCGAAGGGCAACTTCCAGCCGCGCGACGGCCTCGTTCAGCGCCGCCTCGTCACTCGACATCACCGAATAGGAGATGTCGCGCTCTCCCCGGTCGTTCAACTTCGAGGCGCGGATATCGGGAACGTCCGCCAACCGCGCGAAGGCTTCCGCCTCGATCTCGTTCTGCGGCCGCAGGCGGCCCTTGGCGGGGACTTCCGGGATCAACCCTCCCACCAGCGGGATGCGCGCGCCCAGGTCGGCGACCCGCCGCAGAAGCGAATGATCCAGACGATCCAGAACCAGCGTCACCGAGGCGCGGCGGATGTCCAGATCCCCCTTGGGCGACGACCCGCCCAGGATGAACACCGACTGCACGCCCCGGATCCCGGTCAGCCGGGCCTGCATGGCTTCGGTGGCGCGCTCGGTGTCGGCCAGGCTGGACCCGGGCGGCAGTTCGACGCTGATCGAAATGCGAGACACATCTTCGGGCGGCATGAAGGCACCGGGAACCCGCGCCATGAAGAAGACCGACACCGCCAGCACCGCCAGCGCGGCCACCAGCGTCAGGTAGCGATGCGCCAGGCTGCGCCGCATCAGCGCAAGGTAGCCGCGCATCGCCCAGCCTTCCCCGCCGTGCCCGTGTTCGGCCGCGTCCTTCGCCCGCATCAGGTAGGCCGCCATCAGGGGCGTGATCAGCCGCGCGACCAGAAGCGAGAACAGCACCGAAATTGCGACCGTCAAGCCGAACTGGCGGAAATACTGCCCCGGAATCCCCGGCATGAAGGACACCGGCACAAAGACGGCGACAATGGTCATCGTCGTGGCGATCACCGCGAGGCCGATCTCGTCCGCCGCCTCGATCGCGGCGCGGTAGGGCGACTTGCCCATGCGGATATGGCGGGCGATGTTCTCGATCTCGACGATGGCGTCGTCGACCAGAATCCCCGTGGCCAGCGTGATCGCAAGGAAGCTGACAAGGTTCAGCGAAAACCCCAGCAGGTCCATGACATAGAAGGTGGGGACCGCCGACAGCGGCAGTGCCATTGCCGAAATCAGCGTCGCGCGCCAGTTGCGCAGGAACAGGAACACCACCAGCACCGCGAGCAGGGCGCCCTCCACCAGGGTGCTCAGCGCCGATTCGTAGTTGCCATAGGTGTAGAACACCGTGTCGTCGACCATCCGGATGTCGACCGAAGGGTTGGCGGCCCGCACCTGGTCAAGCATCGCGTTTACCGTCTCGGCCACGCTGACTTCGGAGGCGCCCTTCGACTTGAAGACCGCGAAGGTCACAACGGGTTGGCCATCCAGCCGCGAAAAGGACCGCGGCTCCTCGTAGGTGTCGATCACGCGACCCAGCTCGCCCAGCTTGACGAAGCGGCCCGCACCCAGCGCGATGGTGGTATCGGCAAGGCGCGACGCGTCCGAGGCATCGCCCAAGACGCGGATGGCCTGTTCGGACCCGCCCAGGTTCGCGCGGCCGGATCCAAGATTGGCATTGGTCAGCCGAACCTGCTGGTTCACCGCCGCCGCCGTGATCCCGAAGCTGTCCAGCCGCAGCGGGTCCAGTTCGATCCGCAATTCGCGGTCGGCGCCGCCATAACGATCGATCCGCCCGATGCCCGGACGGCCCTGAAGGGCGCGCTTGACCTTGTCGTCCACGAACCAGGACAGATCCTCCAGCGACATGTCGGCCGAACCCACGGCAAAGGTCATGATCGCCTGGCCCTCGACGTCGATGCGCGTCACGATGGGCGCTTCGATCCCGGCGGGCAGGTCCGACCGGATCCGGTCGACCGCGTCCTTCACATCCTGCACCGCCTTGTCAGTCGGCACTTCCAGCCGGAACTCGATCGAGGTGGTCGAGAGCCCGTCGGAGACCGAGGAAAAGACGTTCTTGACGCCGGCGATCCCCGCGACGGCATCCTCGATCTCCTTCGTGACCTGCGCCTCGATTTCGGCCGGTGCGGCGCCGGGCTGTGCCACGGAGACCGCCACCAGCGGCACATCGATGTTCGGGAAGCGCGTGATCGGCAGCGTGTTGAATGACTGCCAACCCATGACCATCAGCATCACGAAGGCCAGGATGGGGGCGATGGGATTGCGGATCGACCAGGCCGAGAAGTTCATGCGACCGCCCTCAGTTCGTCACGGGGGCCGGCTGGACCGGCCGCACATGATCTCCGTCTCGGACAAAGGCACCCGCCTTCAGCACGATCAGATCCCGCTCGATCAGCCCTTCCAGAACCTCGATGACATCGCCGTCCCGGATACCGGTGCGGACTGGCACCCGGGTGACGACGCCATCCACCACCTTCATCACCGTCCTGCCCTCTGTCCCGTCCGCCACGGCCGTCACGGGCACCGAAAGCCCGTCCCGTTCGGTCACGACAATCTCGGCTTCGGCGAACATCCCGTCCCGGATCGCCGACGTGTCGCCGTCCAGTCCGATGCGCACCCGCCCCAGCCGGGTCGCGGCGTCGATCCCCGGCTCGACCAGCCGCACCTGTCCCGAAACGGAAGCGCCGCCCACCACGCGCAGGTTGGCGGGCTGGCCGGGCTCCAGGCGGGCCACATCCGCCTCGGCGACATCGGCCCGCAGTTCCAGACGATCATCGCGGATCAGTGTGAACATGGGCTGCCCCGCCCCGCTGGCGATCGCACCCAGCGTGGCATTGCGCGCCACGATCCGGCCCGCAACCGGCGCCGTGACCCGGGTGCGCTGAAGCTGCAATTCGACATTGGCCAACTGCGCCTCGGCCTGGGTCAGTTGCGCCGCCGCTGCGGCCTGGCCTTGCGTGGCGGCCGAAAGCCGGCTGGTCGCCGCCGTCGCGGCCGCCTGGGCCTGGTCGGCCTGCGCCTGCGAAGCGGTCCCTTGCGCCTTCAGGGCGCGGGTCCGTTCGTTCACGCGCAATGCCTCGTCGGCGGCGGCCTGTGCCTCCAGGACCTGCGCTTCGGCCTGGGCGACCGCCGCCCGCGCCGCAGCGGTCGCGGCGACCAGTTGCCCTTTCTGCAGCATCAGCGTCCGGTCCGACAACTCGGCCAGGACCGCGCCCGCCGCCACGACATCGCCCACCTCGGCGCGCAGCGCCTCGATCACCTGTCCATCGACCTCGGGCTGGACCAGTACCGTTTCCTGCGGCTGGACCAGCCCCGAAACCCGCACCACGTCCCGCAGATGACGCGTGGCCACCTGCACCACCGTGATCGTGGGGACGGCGGCCTCCCGTGGCGGCGCCGGTTCCGCCGCTCCGGCCGCCGAAAGGCCTCCGGGCACCAGCGTCAACGCCAGGGCCAGAAGACCCGGCAGGGCAGCGATCGTCTTGAAATTCCTGGACATCATGCCTCCACGCCGGACAGGCCGGCCGGTCCTTGAAACTTGTAGCGACCAACTTCTTCGAAAATGCTTTCGATCCGCAAAAAGATCAGCTCCTGCAATTGTGCCTGCAACGCGGGCCCGCGACGCGCCAGGGGCCGGTGGGCCGAGCAATTGGCCATGATGTCCTTGAACAGGATCAGAAGCAGCAGCGCATGGGCGGCAAAGCGCGACTCGGCCTCTGGCGCTGATAGGCCCGACAGCCGGGCAAACTGCTCGACGAGGAACCGAAGGATCGTCGCCTCGAACCGACCGACAATCGCTGCGATCTCGGGCGAACGGGTCGCCGCGGCCTCGATGTCGTCCCAGATCGGACAGCCGCCATCGGGATCCTGCAGCCGCGCCTCGACCCCGCGCCGCAAGGCGACCATCAGGTTCCCGGTCTGAAGGACAGCGCAGAATTCCTCCTCCAGCCGCGCCAGTTCCGCCGCCACCAGCGCTTCGATCAGCGCCGCCTTGGACGGAAAATACCGGTAGAAGTTTCCCGCGCTCATCCCCGCCGCCCGGGCCAGGTCCTGCATCGAGGCGCCATCCAGCCCCCGCTCCAGGAAGGCGCCCTTCACCGCGGCCAGAATCCCGATCTGGCGCAGGTCGTGCGATGGGGAAACGGGCTGGAAACATCCTGCAGGCGCGTCCATCCGTGGGGCCTCGCGTCGTGAATGAACATTCATTCGCCCGGCTACTTTACCACCCTTCCAGGGTCAAGTCAGGCATTCCGTACCGACTTTCGGATGCGGGCGGCGGGGCTCCGCATCCCGATCCCGTGCGCGGGCCAAAAAGCGCCGGTCCCTTGGGACATGGCCTCCCAAGACCACCAGAATGGCCTTCCGCCCTTTCATCTTGGCCCGAAATATCCCACGGGGGTCCGGGGGTGTGAAACCCCCGGCGCCTTCGCGCGCCATCCCCAGGCCTCAGACCGCGCGTTCGACCGCGCCGACGATCTCGCCCAGGACCTCGGCCAGCAGCACTTCGTCCTCGGACTCGCCCATGACGCGGATCAAGGGTTCGGTCCCCGATTTCCGGATCAAAAGCCGTCCGGCTCCGTTCAGGCGCGCCTCGGCGGCCTCGATGGCCGACTTCACCGCCGGATTGGCCAGCGGCTCCTGTCCGGCCGTGTAGCGGATGTTCTTCAGCATCTGCGGGACCGTCTCGAACTGCCGCACCAGTTCCGAAGCCGGGCGTCCCGTCTCGGCCATCGCCGACAGGAACTGCAGGCCGGCGATCAGCCCGTCGCCCGTGGTGGCATAATCCGTCATCACGATGTGACCGGATTGTTCGCCCCCCAGGTTGAAGCCCCCCTCGCGCATCCGCTCGACGACATACCGGTCGCCCACGGCCGTCCGCTCCAGTCTCAGGCCGCGCCCGGTGACGAAGCGTTCAAGGCCCAGGTTCGACATGACGGTCGCCACCAGCGCACCGCCCTTCAGCTGCCCAGCCCGGGCCCAGCGGTCAGCCAGCAGCGCCATGATCTGGTCGCCGTCCGCCACCCGGCCCGTTTCGTCCAGGATCATCACCCGGTCGGCATCGCCATCCAGGCAGATACCCAGGTCCGCGCCATGCGCCACCACTGCCTCGGCCGCCGTCTGCGTATACGTCGATCCGCATTGCGCGTTGATGTTCAGCCCGTTCGGCTCCACCCCGACCGGCACCACCTCGGCGCCCAGTTCCCACAGCACCTGCGGCGCGGCCTTGTAGGCGGCGCCGTTGGCGCAGTCGATCACCACCTTCAGCCCCGACAACTGGCCCTTGGCCGGAAACGTGGTCTTGGCATATTCGATATAGCGCCCCAGACCGTCATCGATCCGCCGGGCGCGGCCGATGTTCTGGGGCTGCGCGGGCTCGACCGTTCCGGCGACGATCGCCTCGATCCCGGCCTCCGCCTCGTCCGACAGCTTGAAGCCATCGGGACCGAAGAACTTGATGCCGTTGTCATGGGCCGGGTTGTGGCTGGCCGAGATCATGATCCCCAGATCCGCCCGCATCGACCGCGTCAGGAACCCGACCGCGGGCGTCGGCACCGGGCCAAGAAGCAGCACGTTCATTCCTGTCGACGTCAGGCCCGCCGTCAGCGCGGTTTCCAGCATGTACCCCGACAGGCGCGTGTCCTTGCCGATGACGACACGGTGGCGGTTGCGGCCGTCGGTGCGGAAATAGCGCCCCGCGGCCGCGCCCAGGCGCAGCGCCATCTCGGCGGTCATCGGATAGGTGTTGGCGGTGCCGCGCACCCCGTCGGTGCCGAACAGCTTGCGGCTCATGAAATGTATCCTTCGTTGATGGCGCGCCAGACCGACAGCGCCTGACGGGCGCCGGCCACGTCATGTATGCGGTGAATCTGCGCCCCCTGCGCCGCGCCCGCCAGCAGGATCGCCTGCGTTCCCGGATCGCGTCCATCCGCCTCGGATTGGCCGGCAATGGTCCCGATGAAACGCTTGCGGGACGCGCCCAGCAGGATCGGACAGCCCAGCCCGTGAAAGACCGACAGGTTCCGGATCAGCGTCAGGTTGTGCGCGATGGTCTTGCCAAAGCCGATGCCGGGATCGACGCAGATCCGGGCGCGCGGGATGCCGGCGGCTTCGGCGGCACGCACGCGCTCTTCCAGGAAGGCATAGACCTCCAGCGTCACGTCTTCATAGCGGGGGGCGACCTGCATGGTCTTGGGTTCGCCCTTGAAATGCATCAGGCACAGGTCCACTCCGGTTGCGGCCACCACGCCGGGCAGGGCCGGGTCGAAGGTCATCGCGGCCACGTCATTCACCATGCCTGCCCCCGCCGCCACCGCCGCTTCCGCCACCGGGGCCTTGCGGGTGTCGATCGAGACCGGCAGGCCGATCCCCTTGGCCCGCAGCGCCGCGATCACCGGCGCGGTCCGGGCGACCTCGTCCGCCACCGGCACCTCGTCCGATCCCGGCCGTGTGCTTTCGCCGCCGATGTCGAGGATATCGGCCCCGGCCGCGACCAGGACGCGCGCTTGCGCCAGGGCCGCCTCGGGACGTTCAAACCGCCCGCCGTCGGAAAAGCTGTCGGGCGTCACGTTCAGGATGCCCATCAGGCGCGGCGCATCCATCGCCAGCCCCAGCAGGGGCGCGCGCGGCGCGGTCAACCGGTCCCGCACCTCGGCCGGAATGTCGGCGGCGGGGACCAGCCCTTCGGACCCGCCCTTCACCAGAACCTCGGCATGGGTGAACCAGCACCATCCGCCCGCGAGGGTCAGGGCGTGGTCGGGACGGGCGGAATCGGTCTGAGCGATGGGTCTGTAAAGGATCATGGGGCCGGAACTGCTGCCAGGACGATGTTCTTGCGGCGGAATGGCACCATTGGCAAGCGTTGCCTCAGGCGGTGACCACCGGCACGCGGCTTCCTGCCGGAACGGAAACAGGTCCGTGAACGACAAGCTCGGTCGCGGCCATCGTCTCGGCCAGCCACAGCGCCAGGGCCAGCCCGTCGGCCGCCGAGCCCTTGGGCCCGTCCGGTGTGTCCAGAACGATCTTCGAGGGGGCCCAGACGATCATCTGGCCATGTTTCATCGCCCAGTCGATCTCGGTCCGCGTGGCGACGACGACGCAGCGGTCATCGCGGGCGGCCAGGGTCCATGCGTTCTGCTCGATCGCCAGAAGGTCGATCCGCCGCTGCGTCGGGCGGTGGCCGGTCACGGCGCGCGGAAAGGGCGGCAGGCCGACCGTCAGGATCACCGGCAGTCCCCGGGCCGCCAGGGCATCCAGCCGCGCGCCCAGGTCCGGCGCGGCGATGGCGGCATTGTCCAGGAAGGCGACCACCGGGTGCAGCGCGGTTTCCGAACCGTCCTCGGCCAGGGTCTGCGTCGGCACGGCCGCGCGGGACCGGACAATCTCGACCCCCAGCGCGCCAGGCCCTCGATCCAGCTTTTCCACCCGCACGAAGACCCGCATCGCCTGCGGCGCATGAAGGATGCGTTCTGCCACGCGTTCCGCCAGCGTTTCCAGAAGGTTCAGCCGTTCCGCCGCCAGTTCGAAGGCCACCGCCTCGGCAATGCGGTCGTAGGACAGGATCCGGTCCACGTCATCGTCGATGGGCGCCGTCTGCGGCACGACCTCGACCACGATGTTGAAGCGCAGGCGCTGCTTCTGGCCGCGTTCCTGCTGGAAGGCACCGATGTCGGCCTCGACGATATGGTCGCGCAAGGACAGCCGGTCGCGCGGATCCGCGCCGGCCGAGGCCTCGGCCCGTTCCTCGGGATGGCCGAAGGCCAGGCGGATGTCGTTCGTCATGGGCGCGCCCTTATCGCTAACGTAACGGAATTGATATAGGGCCAGACGCCACGGGAATACAGACGGAACCGCCGGATTCCTGTCGATGCGCGACGCCTCTGCCAAAGGGCATCGCCGAAGGTCAGTTCATCGCCGTGCGCAGCGGCTGGCGATAGAAGATATGCGCGCCGATCGTCGCGGTGTGGGCGAATTGGCGCGACCAGGTCGGACGGACTGACGGCGTATGGAAATGTGTCGCCCCTTCGGTCAGCACGCGCGGTGCGCCGGCCAGCATCGCCGCGGCGACGCGCATGGCGCGGTCCCAGGCGCCGCGGTCGGTGATCGCGTCGGACCGGCCGTCGCAGACATAGGAAAACGCGCAACCGCCCGACCCCGTCTGGTTGACGACACCGCAGATCGAATTGGGATAGGTGGGCAACTCGGTGCGGTTGAGGATCACCTCGGCCACCGCCGCCTGTCCGCGGATCGATTCCCCCCGTGCCTCGAAATACAGCGCCGTGGCCAGGCAGCGGAACTGCGCATCGCTGCGCGCGGCGGGCTGGGATGCCAGCCAGGCCATGTCGTAGGTCGGCGCGGCGGGGCGCGCCTTTACGGAGGCCGTGCGGGCCGGTGCCGCCGCAACCTTTTCGGCGGGCGTCACGATCGCCTGGATGCGGTCGGGCGAGACCCCGCGCATCCCGGCCTTTTCCTGGCCGAAAAGCGCGGTCAGATCGCCGGTCATCGCCTGGGCAGGATCATTGGATTTGCTTGCGTCGGTTTCGGCGCTTGCGCCTCCGGCAAGGGCAAGGGCCAGAACGGCGGCCCCGCACCCGGTCTTCAGCATGGACATCAAAACTTCCCGAATAGCTTCGCCAAGCCACGGCCCCCACAAGGCTGCGACCCCGGGTGCTTAACCGAAAAGCACCAAGGCGTCCACCCTGCGGGCGCACAAAATGGCCGACCTGCCATTGCAGGTCGTGATGAACGAATCGTTAATTCGGATTTGAAAGGCCGATGTCGGGCAAAATATCGCCCTTCTCCGGCGGATCATAGCGAAATGTTGCCTGTCTTGGGGTCCAGAAGCGCAAAATGTGCTGCCGCCAACCGCGCCACCGGAACCCGGAACGGCGAGCAGGAAACATAGTCGAAACCGGACTTCCGGCAGAAGGCGATGCTTTCGGGATTGCCGCCATGTTCGCCGCAGACCGACAGCGTGATCTCGGGCCTTGTCCGCCGACCCCGCGCCGCGCCGATCAGCAAAAGCTCCCCCACGCCGTCCACGTCCAGCACATGGAACGGGTCTTCGGGAAAGACGCCCAGGCCCACATAGGCGGCCATGAAACGGCCCGCGTCATCGCGGGACAGGCCATAGGTCATCTGTGTCAGGTCGTTCGTGCCGAAGGACAGGAAGGCCGCGTGATGGGCGATTTCATCCGCCCGAAGCGTGGCGCGTGGCGTTTCCACCATAACCCCCAGCCGGTAGTCGAAATTGACCCCGGTTTCGGTGCGGACAGCGGCGGCAACGGCGTCGATGCGGGTCTTGACCAGTTCGACCTCGCGCTTGGCCGACACCAGCGGGATCATCACCTCGGGCACCACGGGTTTAGCGCGCCGGCTGATTTCGACCGTCGCCTCGAAGATGGCGCGGGCCTGCATCTCGTAGATCTCGGGGACGGTGATCCCCAGACGCACACCGCGCATCCCCAGCATGGGATTGAATTCCGACAGCGCCTCGACCCGGCGCGTCACTTCGGACAAGGGGCGATCCAGCGCCTCGGCCAGTTCGCGCATCCCTTCGCGGTCATGGGGCAGGAATTCATGCAGCGGCGGATCGAACAGCCGGATGCAGACCGGCAGGCCCGCCATGATGTCGAACAGCGCCGTGAAATCGGCACGCTGCATCGGCAACAGCCGGTCCAGCGCGATGCGCCGGTCGCTGGCGGTGTCGGCAAAGATCATCTCGCGCATGACGGTCAGGCGGTCTTCGTCGAAGAACATGTGCTCCGTCCGGCACAGACCGATGCCCTCGGCCTCGAACATGCGGGCGGTGCGGGCATCCTCGGGCGTGTCGGCATTGGCGCGGATGCCGATGTCACGCACGTTGTCGGCCCAGTGCAGCAGCGTGGTGAACCATTCATCCAGCGCCGGTTCCAGCATGTCGGCCACGCCCGCCAGCGCCTCGCCCCGGGTGCCGTCGACGGTGATGACATCGCCTTCGCGGAAGATCCGCCCATCGGCCAGGTTCAGCGTCCGGTCGCGCGGGTTCATGCGGATGTCGCTGGCACCCACGATACAGGGCAGGCCCAGCCCCCGCGCGATCACCGCGGCGTGGCTGGTCATGCCGCCGCGTTCTGTCAGCACCGCGACGGCGGCATGCATCCCCCGGATATCCTCGGGCGCGGTTTCGCGGCGGACAAGGATGCAGGCCTCGCCCCGTGCGGCCGAAGCCTGGGCGTCGGCGGCGGTAAAGACGATCCGGCCCGTCGCAGCGCCGGGACTGGCGGCGATGCCGCGCGCAAAGCGGTCGCGCGGCCCGCGCGGATCAACCTGGTGGTGCAGCAGTTCCGACAGCGCCCGCGGCTCGATCCGCAAAAGCGCGTCCTCGCGGCTGATGATGCCGTCCTTCGCCAGACTGACCGCGATGCGGACCGAAGCGCGCGAGGACCGCTGCACCTTGATCGCGTCCAGCACCCGCAGCTGGCCGTTTTCCAGCGCGAATTCGATCTGCATCTCTTCGCGCAGCTTGGCGCGGGTCGCCGCCCCGTCCCGGACCAGCGTCGCAAAGACCTCGGGGGCGGCCTCTTCCAGGGATGCGCCGCGCGGGTCGCGGGTCAGGTACAGCATGTCCTGCGTGACCTTGCGCCCGATGGTCTGGCCGCGGAACCGCCCTGTGATCTGCGGCGCGCCGGTCACGGGTTCGACGAACTGGATCGTGCCTGACCCGCAAAATCCCGGCCCTGTCGACAGGACCATCTCCTGTACGACCAGCCCCAGGGGCGCCTCGGCGGGCGCGCCCTTGGCCTGGCGCAGCAGGCGCGCGGTGGTGCCTTCCCAGGCCCGCGCCATGGAGCGCAGCACCTCGGCCATCTGCCGGGCGGGGGACTGGGGGAACAGGTCGTCGGTCTCGGCCTCGTAGGCCGCCAGCGCCGCGGCCAGCGCGGGGGCCGAGGGCGCGGCGCCGAACATGTCCGGGTCCAGCCGCGCGACGTGGATCGCATAGGCCTGAACGAAGCGCAGGTAGATGGCGTCGGCAATCTCTGGCCCGTGGGTTTCGGTCAGCGCGGCGTGGCGTTCGGCATTCATGCCGACGTTCAGGATCGTGCCCGGCCCGCCCCATTCCGGGTTCGCGGGCGACGGCCGGATCGCCACAAGCGTTTCCGGCCCGAAGAACTGCGCCAGCTTCGGCGTCTCCAGCACCTGCCCCGCCGCGATCGACCGAACGGTTTCCGTGGGAAGCGCCACGGTGCGCGGGACCGGCATCTCCAGCCGGATCAGCCGTTGCAGCGCCTTGGCCCGCCAACCGTGCCGCATCGTCTCGACCGGGGCGGCGGGCGTGATTTCGACGAAGGGATTGGGTTCGGCTGGTTTCTGCACTGCGGCGTCTCCTTTGAGCCGCAGCATACAAAGGGCCGGGGGCGGGGCAAGGAAAACTCTGCCCCGCTGTCATAAGTCGGTAACGAAATCGTTGCGAAACGCAGGCCGGACGAGGTTTACCCCCGCCCTGCCCCGGTTTCAGCCGTCCAGCCGCGTGAGATCGGCCACCGACAGGCAGATCTGGCGAATGCGGGACAGAAGGTTCAGCCGGTTCCGCCGCACGATGGCATTGTCGGTGTTGATCTGGACCGCTTCGAAGAAGGCATCGATGGGAGCGCGCAGCGAAGCCATCGCGGCCATCGCCTGCCCGAAGTCCTCGGAGGCCATCGCGGGCGTGATCCGCGCCTCGGCCGCATCGAGCGCGGCAAACAGCGCGCGTTCCTCGTCTGTTTCGGCGAACTTCACATCGGCGCCGAAGCTGTATTCGACGCCATCCTTCGCCTCGGCCTGGCTGAGGATGTTGTTGGCGCGCTTGAACCCCTGGATCAGGTTTTCGCCATCCTCGGTCTTGAGGAACGCCGCCAGCGCCTCGGCCCGCTTGACCAGCAGCGTCAGGTCGTCATTGCCGGGCATGGCGAGGCAGGCGTCGATGACGTCATGGCGGATGCCTTCGTCGCGGAGGTGGACTTTGAGGCGGTCGTGGAAGAAGGCGAGGAGGTCTTTTGCTTCAGGCTCCGGGAAGGTTTCTGAGCGATTGGGGTTCGCGTCCAATGCCCAACGCTGACGGGCGCTTTCATTCATCATAAGTCCTTGTCTGATGTATTGTATCAGGCTCAACCGGACTTGGTTCGCGACAATAATGCGAATGGCTCCAATTGCAGAACGACGAAGGGCATAGGGATCTTTGCTGCCTGTCGGCTTCTCATTCAAAACCCAAAAGCCAGTGAGGGTGTCCAACTTCTCGGCCAATGAAACTGCAATCGCCGTCACTTCATTTGGAACTGCATCTGATGGCCCCAGTGGCGCGTAGTGGGATACACAAATATCTGCAATGTGCGCGGAATGCCCTTCATGCAACGCGAGATAGCGGCCAATTACTCCTTGAAGCTCCGGGAACTCACGAACAGTCTGTGTCCGCAGGTCGGACTTCATTATATAGCAAGCCTCTTTCGCATCTTTCCTCTCGCCACCCAAATCAGAGACTATTTGCTCGGACAAGCTGCTCAGCCGGGGGATGCGGTCCCAAATACTGCCAAGGCTGTTCTGGTAGGTTACAAATGCCAACATCGCGGTCATTGCACCTAGCGAGTCACTATCGACAGTTCTGATGTCGTTTTCCCAGAAGAATTTCGCATCTGACAGCCGCGCTGAAAGCACCTTGAGGTTGCCCTTCAGGATCGTCGCGCCATCGTCCGGCGTCTCGCGGTTGGCGACCGTGACGAAGCCTTCGATCCGGCCCGTCGCGGGGTTCTTCAGCGAAAAGAACTTCTGGTGCTCCTTCATCGAGGTTTGCAGCACCTCGGGCGGCAGGTCGAGGAAGGCGTCCGGGATGCGGCCCATCAGGACCACGGGCCATTCGACCAGCCCTGCCACCTCGGTCAGCAGGCCCTTGTCCTCGACCAGTTCCAGCCCGGCGGCAAAGGCGGCGTTCTGGGCATCGGCCAGGATATGCGCCTCGCGTTCGGCGCTGTCCAGCATCACCTTGGCGCGCAGAAGCTTGGCGCGGTAATCGTCGAAGGAATGGACGGCAAAGCGGCCCGCCCCCATGAAGCGGTGGCCTTCGGTGGTGTTGCCAGCCTCGATGCCGTCGACCGACATCGGCACGACCTCGGCCCCGGCTTCAGTTGTCATCTGGCACAGGATCGAATGCAGCGGGCGGACCCAGCGCAAGCTGCCCGACCCCCAGCGCATCGACTTGGGCCAGGGGAAATCGCGGATCGCGGCTTCCAGCACCTCGGCCACGATGGCCTGCGCGCGGCGGCCCGGCTTTTCGATCACCGCGAAGAACACCTCGCCCTTCTTGTCGGCGCGGCGTTCCAGTTGCTCGAGTGCAAGACCCGTGGACCGCAGGAAGCCTTCGATAGCTGCAGGCGGGGCACTGGTGTTCGGGCCCTTGCGTTCCTCGCGCACGGGGCGGCTTTCGGCGGTCAGGCCTTCGACCGTCAGCGTCAGGCGGCGCGGCGTGGAAAAGGCCCCGGCGCTGGCATAGTTCAGCCCGGCCTCGACCAGCCCGTCGGTCACAACGCGTTTGAGGTCCTCGCGCGCCTTGGCCTGCATCCGCGCCGGGATTTCTTCGGAAAAGAGTTCGATCAGCAGATCGGGCATGTCAGTTCCCCGTGCCTTCGGCGCCGCTTTCGGCCGTGTCGTTGAGTTGCTGCCAGGCATAGGCCCGGCCATCGGGATAGACCGCGACGACGCGATCGACGCCGGGGTGGATGTTCTTTTGCGACAAGAAGGCCACCGCCGCGCCGGTTTCCAGATCGGTGCCGATGCGGTTGGCATCAAAGCAATCGAACCAGCCGGGCGCCACGGTCGGCGTCGGATGGGCGTAGACGACGTAGGTTTCCGTCAGCGTCGCGATGGCGGTCTGGCTGTGGAAGCAGGCGCGGAACCGCAAGGGGGAGCTGTCAGCGTCGATGCCCTGGAAACCTTCGGCCAGCATGGGTTCCGGCGTGCCGCCGCCAATGGGCGTCAGCAGGATCGCCGCTTCGGGCGCGCTGGCGGGCACGGCGCGGTAATAGGCGTAGACCTGCTGGTAATAGACCAGCGCACCGGTCAGAAGGGCGGTGATCACGATGAAACCTCCGACGATCTTGCCCGTCATGCCGCCGTCCCGCCGCCGCCCGCCTCGGTCGTGACGAAGGCATCGGCGCATTTCTTCGCCAGCGCCCGGACGCGGCCGATATAGGCTTGCCGTTCGGTGACGGAAATCACCCCCCGCGCGTCCAGAAGGTTGAAGAGGTGGCTGGCCTTGATCGCCTGATCATAGGCCGGATGCGCCATGACGATGGTGCGGCCGGCCTTGTCGGGCTGCGGGGCGGCCAGGATGCGTTCGCATTCCGCCTCGGCGTCCTTGAAGTGGCTGAGCAGCATTTCGGTATCGGCCTGGTCGAAGTTCCAGCGCGAATATTCCTGTTCGGTCTGGCGGAAGACATCACCATAGCTGAGCGGGATCGGCGCGTCGGGATCGTTGAAGGGCATGTCCATGACATGATCCACGCCCAGCACATACATCGCCAGGCGTTCCAACCCGTAGGTCAGCTCGCCCGAAACCGGCTTGCAGTCATGCCCGCCGACCTGCTGGAAATAGGTGAACTGCGACACTTCCATGCCGTCGCACCACACTTCCCATCCCAGGCCCCAGGCGCCAAGGGTCGGGGATTCCCAGTCGTCCTCGACAAAGCGGATGTCGTGCAGGCCGGTGTCGATGCCGATGGCATCGAGGCTGCCCAGATACAGCGCCTGCAACTGCGGCGGCGAGGGTTTGATCAGCACCTGGTATTGGTAGTAGTGCTGCAGGCGGTTGGGGTTTTCGCCATAGCGCCCGTCGGTCGGGCGGCGCGACGGCTGGACATAGGCCGCGGCCCAGGGACGGCTGCCCAGTGACCGCAGCGTCGTGCCGGGGTGGAACGTGCCCGCCCCCACTTCCATGTCATAGGGTTGCAGGATCGCACATCCCTGCGCGGCCCAGTAGTTTTGCAGCCTGAGGATGATTTCCTGAAACGAACGAGGAGCGGTCTGGGCGTTGGTCATCTGGGTCTGCCTGCGACTGAAAGGCCGATGGTTGGCGTCTTACTAGGCAGTCACGCCGCGCAAGGCAACAGGCGGCAGGACCGTGACGGGGCGGCGCGCGGCGGCGGGCGCGCGGGTCACAGAGCGGCGAGACAGGTGTTTGAGGGGGTGACGCCGCGCGCCATCCTGCTTAGGTTCTGCGGCGGATTCGGGGGCCTTGCGCCCGACAACGACAGAAACGGGCAGGACAGAATGCGGCAGTGGATCTTGGGTTTGGGGCTGGCGCTGGGTGTCGCGCTGTCGGCCGGTCAGTCGCGGGCCGAGGATGTCTGGCTTCAGATCGAGGCTCGCCCCACGAAGGCCGAGGCCGAGGAACGCGCCCGCGCCTATTCCGGCGTCTTTGACAACGTGCGCGGCTTTGCGCTGGGGAACGGATGGTACGGGATCGTGCTCGGACCCTTCACCCCGGAAGAGGCCGACCGGCAGCTGCGCGTTCTGAAGACCGAACGGATGATCCCCCGCGACAGCTTCGTCGCCGACACGACCAAATTCGACGGCGCCTTCTGGCCGGCGGACGGCGCCGCCGCCCCTTCGCCGGGTGCACCGGCCGAGGAAGCTCCGGCCCCGGAAACCGCCACCGCCGAACCCCTGTCCGATGCCCCCGCCCCAGAAGTTGCGGTCCCCGCGCCCACGGCCGAACCGCAGCCGGACCCGGCGACGGAATCCCCGCAAGAGGCCCGGGCCGCCGAAGCCAGTCTGTCGCAGGCCGACCGGGAACTGGTCCAGAGCGCGCTGCAGTGGAACGGGGTCTACACCGGCAAGATCGACGGCGCCTTCGGGTCGGGCACGCGCAAGTCCATCGCCGCCTGGCAGGAGAAGTCGGGGCATGAACCGACCGGCGTCCTGACCTCGGCGCAGCGGCGGGCACTGACCGAGGGCTACCGGACCGAACAGGCCGCGCTCGGACTTGAGACGGTGCGCGAGGAGGAGGCCGGGATCGAGATCACGCTGCCCGGGAAGCTGGTCGCCTTCAAGGGCTACGAGCCGCCCTTCGTCCAGTATGAAGGCAAGGACGGCTCGGATTACAAGGTGCTGCTGATTTCCCAGCAGGGCGACGAGAACACGCTGTTCGGCCTTTACGACATCATGCAGACGCTTGAGATCGTGCCCCTGCAGGGCGAGCGCGAGCGCAAGAAATCGGCCTTCGTGCTGACCGGGGCCAATGAACACGTCGCGTCCTACACGCAGGCCGAACTGCGCGGCGGGCTGATCCGCGGCTTCACGCTGGTCTGGAACCCGAAGGATGCGGCGCAGGCGGGCCGGGTGCTGGAGGCGATGAAGGCCAGCTTCAAGCCCTATGGCGACAAGGCGCTGGACGAAGGGCTGGGCGAACCCTCCTCTACCCCGGCGGCCGATCTCGTTTCGGGCCTCCAGGTGCGCAAGCCGCTTTTGTCGCTGAGTGGCTTTTACGCCGATGCCGCCGGTACCGTCGTCACCAGCGCCGATGTGATCCGCCATTGTGGCCGCCTGACCCTGGACGAGGTGCACGAGGCCGAGCTGGTGGCCGAGGACAAGGCCACGGGCTTGGCCATCCTGCGTCCGCGCGAGCCGCTGGCCCCGCCCACCCACGCCGCGCTGCAGGTGGCCCTGCCGCGCAGCGGCGTCGAGGTGGCGATTGCCGGCTATTCCTATGGCGATGCGCTGGATGCGCCGGTCGTGACCTTCGGCACCCTTTCCGGAACCACCGGCCTTGAGGGCGAGGCCGACCGGCTGCGCCTGACGGCCCACACGCGCGATGGCGATGCGGGCGGTCCGGTCTTCGACACCGCCGGGTCGGTGATCGGCATCCTGCTGCCGCGCACGATGAAAGATGGCCGCGTCCTGCCTGACGATGCCGTGTCCGCGCTGAAGGCCGAACCCATCGTCGCCGCCCTGACGGCCGCGGGCATCACGCCGCAAACCTCGGCGCTGTCGGGGGCGATGCCGGCCGAGGACCTGACCCGCCACGGGCGCGAGATGACGGTCCTGGTGTCGTGCTGGGAATGATCGGCGACTCCGCCGAGGTGACATGCCAGACCCCGTGCTGATCGCGCTGGGGATCGACCTTGGGGGCACCAAGGCCGAGGCGCAGTTGTTCGACCGCGACTGGCGGGTTGCGGACCGCCGCCGGATCCCAACGCCGAAGGACTATGCCGGTCTGGTCGCGGCGCTGGCCCGGCTGATCGCCTGGGGTCGTGACGGCGCGGGGCACGACCTGCCCTGCGGCATCGCGGCGGCGGGCAGGATCCACCCCGCCACCGGCCGGGCGCTGACGGCCAATCTTGCGGCGACCGGCCAACCTTTCCCCGCCGACATCGCCCGCGCCGCCCGCCAGTCCATCGCCTACCTGAACGACGGTCAGGCCCTGACCCTGTCCGAGGCGGCATTGGGCGCGGCGCGCGGACGCGGCACGGTGGCCAGCCTGATCCTTGGTTCGGGCGTGGGTGGCGGGCTGGCGGTGAACGGGCGGCTGGCCGAAGGCCCGGGCGGGCTGGGCGGCGAAATCGGCCATGTCGCCATCGCCGCCCGGCCCGTCGTGGCGCACGGCCTGCCGGTTCTGCGCTGCGGTTGCGGGCGGACGGGATGCTATGAAACCCTGATCTCCGGCCCCGGCATGGTGCGGCTGGCGCGGCACCTGACCGGACAGGAGATGACCGCGCCCCAGGTCGCCCTTGCCCGCACCAGCGACCCGGATGCCGCCCGGGTATGGGCCGTCTGGTGCGAACTGGTGGCCGAACTCTTGGTCATGCTGACCCTGACGCTGGATCCCGACTGCATCGTTCTGGCGGGCGGGTTGTCGCGCATCGACGGACTGGTCCCGGACCTGTTCCGGACGGCGCAAGAAGCGATGTTGCCCGGCTGGCCGATTCCTGATCTGCTGTTGGCCGAAGGCGGCGATGCCAGCGGCGCGCGCGGCGCGGCCTATGCCGCCCTTCTTCGGCAAGGGCTGGTCGAACCCCGGGAGGTGCCGCGATGATTTCTCCGCTTCATGTCGACTGGATCGTCCCCGACCAGATCTTTGACGGGGAAAACCTGCGCAGCGGCCTGGCGCTGGGATTCGCGGGCGGCAAGATCGTCGGGATCACCACGCTTGAGGCGCTGCCCGAACAGGTCGAGATCACGCCCCTGTCCGGCACAATCGCGCCCGGCTATCTGGACCTTCAGGTGAACGGCGGCGGCGATATTCTTCTGAACAACACCCCCACCGCCGAGGCGATGCGCGGCATCGCACAGGCGCATCGGCGTTTCGGCACGGTCGGGATCCTGCCCACCGTCATCACCGATGCGCCCGAGGTGCTGGATCGCGCGGTCGAGGCGGCGCTGGCCACCCGGGACGATCCGGGCATCCTGGGACTGCATATCGAAGGCCCGCACATCGCCGCGTCCCGCCGCGGCACGCATGGGGCCGCGCATGTCCGGCCCTTCGACGACCGGACGTTCGCCCATGTCACGCGGCTTCGTGATGCCGCGATCACGGTGATGGTCACGCTCGCCCCCGAAGCGGTGAAGCCCGGCGATGTCGCGCGGCTGGCGGCGCTGGGGGCCATCGTCTCGATCGGGCACACCGATGCAACCGCGTCCGAAGTGCAGGCGCTTCTGGACGAAGGCGCCAGCTGTTTCACCCACCTGTTCAATGCCATGTCGCAGATGCGGGGGCGAGAGCCGGGAACGGTCGGCGCGGCCATCAATTCCGACGCCTACGTGGGCGTCATCTGTGACGGGCACCATGTCGCGGACGAGATGATCGGCCTCGCGCTCCGTGCGCGCCGGGTGCCTGACCGGACCTTCCTGGTGTCCGACGCGATGAGCACCGTGGGCGGTGGGGACCGTTTCACCCTCTACGGCCAGGAAATCACGCTTTCGGACGGGCGGCTGGTCAACGCCGAAGGGGCGCTGGCCGGCGCGCATGTGACGATGGCACAAAGCGTGGCGCGGATGATCATGGTTCTGGGCCGTTCCCCGCAGGCGGCGCTGCGCATGGGCATCATGGTTCCGGCCGCGCTGGTGGGCCAGCCGGCGTTGGCCCGGATCGAGGGGCGCGCGGCGCAAGACCTTCTGATCCTGGGCGAGGACTGGATGCCCACGGGAACCTGCGCCGACCGCCTGCCCCCGCGAGGTATTCCGGCCTGAACGGTGTCAGCGCGCCAGGCCCGGCGTCATGTGGATGACTGTCGGGCCATCCGCCACCAGCGCCTGTCGCAGTGCGGCCGACAGCGCGTGCAAATCCTGCGGCGCGGCGGTCTGGCATCCCCAGGCGCGGGCCACGCCCAGGAAATCGGGGTTCCGAGCCATGACGGCGTTGGGGGCGATCTGCGAACGCTGCATCGATTCCTCGATCTCCTTCAGCTTGCCGTTGTCCCAGACCAGGATCGGCAGCGGCAGGCCCAGTTCAACCGCCGTTCCCAGTTCCTGGATCGTGTACTGGAACCCGTAGTCCCCCGCGATGGCCACCACGGGCCGCTTCGGCTGGCCCGCCTTGCCACCGATGGCCGCCGGCAGCGCATAGCCCAGCGTGCCATAGCCCCAGGGGTGATGCCAAAGCCCCGGCGCGGGCAGATCAAGGATCTCGTTCGCGACATAGGCGAACTGGGTCATGTCGGAATAGAAGATCGTATCGGAAGGCAGCGCCGCCTGCACGGCTTCGGCAATGGCCAGGATGCCGGGGCGTTCGGCATCCACCTCGGCGCGGAAGCGGGCGCGGGCCTGCGCCACCTCGGAGGGGGTCCAGTCGCTGTCGCCCTCGGGCAGGCGTTCGGCCAGGGCCGCCAGAACGTCCCCGGCATCGCCGCAGATCGCCAGGTCGGCGGGGTGGATGTCGGTCAGCTCGGCCGGGTCCAGGTCCACCCGGATCAACGGGCAGCGATGGCCAAGGGTGTCGCGCCAGAGGTCGGTTTCGGCCAGTTCGGTGCCGACGGCGATGACCAGGTCGGCACGGGCAAAGATCGCGGCGCTGTCGGGGCGCGCAAGGGTCGGCCCGAAGTGCAGCGGATCGCCCGGTGCGGGGATGCCGCGCCCTGCCCCGGTCACAAAGCTTGCCGCATGACGACGCGCAAGGACAGCGCGGGCAGCCTCATGCCCGCCCACGGCCCCGCCGCCCAGGATGAACAGCGGCCTGCGCGCGTTTTCGATCATCCCCACCGCCTTTGCGACGTCTGCGGCGCGCGGGCGTTCGGGCAAGGGGGCGGCGGGGCGAGGAGACTCGGCCGGTGCCCCCAGAACTTCGATCGGGACATGGATCGCGCGGGGTCGCGGGCGGGCGCAGGCGAATTCCGCCAGCGCACGGTCGATCAGCCGATATGCACTGCCGGCGTCCATCGCGGTGTGGGACCAGTCGCAGACCGTGGCCGCCGCCGCTTCCTGATCTCGCATGTCGTGCAGCCGGGCCTTGCCCATCTTCAGGTCGCCCCGATTGAGACAGGAGGCGATGACCAGCACCGGAACGCTGTCGGAATGGGCTTGTCCCAGCGGCGTGAGGATGTTGGTCAGGCCCGGCCCGGTGATGACATAGGCCACGCCGGGACGGCCTGTCGCACGGGCGTACCCGTCCGCCATGAAGCCGGCGCCCTGTTCGTGGCGCGCCAGGACATGGGTGATCCCCGCCTCCTCGATGCCGCGATACATCTCGACGTTATGCACCCCGGGGATGCCGAAGATGACGTCGATCCCCCGGTCCTTCAGCATGTGGGAAATCTGCGCGCCAAGCGGTCGGTTCGTCATCGGGCCTCTCCTGCAGTTTTTCCGCAGAAGCGTCCTTCGCCGGCCGGCCGCTTGTCAATTCCGGCAGCGACATCGCGCCGCCGACGGGTCAACCCGCGTGGTGGAGCGTCGCGAACAGCTGCGGATCCAGGCTTTCGGCCGCAAAGGTCCGGCCTTCGGTCAGCACCGACACCGCGTCATGACTGTGCAGGCTTTCCTGATGGCTGGCCGCGATGCGGAAATCGCCGATCCGCGGGTCAGACAGCAGTTCCTTGGCGAAGGCGCGGACGGCATCTTCGACAAAGATCGGGTTGGCGGCGTTCAGTTCGGCGAAGGCCTGTTCGTCCTCGCGCTTGACCATCACCTGCGTTTCGGTGGGCACGGCGGCGCGGGCGTGGTCGATCAGATCCTCGAACCACAGGCAGGGACCGGGCTTCGCCTCGACGGAAATGCGCGCGACCGAGCGCTGCGAATGCGGCGTCGCCAGCTGCCCGCGCGTGCGGCGGGCGTGTTCCGACAGTTCCAGCGAACAGGGGCAGGTCGAGGAATAGACATAATCCAGGTGGATCATCTGCTTGCGCTGACCCTTGTGTTCGGACAGTTCCAGCGCGATGGCGTAGTACTGCCAGCCCGAGAGGCCCGAACGCAGAGACTTCACCCGCGCGGGGAAGGAAAACCGCATCTGAAGCCGGGCATCGTGGCTTCCCAGGTCGGCCTTGTAGTCGTCCAGCACCTTTTCCATGACCTGAAGGCTGAAGGTCCGTTCGGCATGACCGTAGAAGGACCGCATGATCCGGCTCATGTTGATGCCCTTCGAATGGGCATCCAGGCTGACGGTCCCCGTGACCGAGGTTTCCAGCGTCAGGTCGCCGTTGTCGCGGGTGTGGAAGCGGATCGGCAGGCGGAAATTGGAAATGCCGACATGCTGGATCTGCGCCTTGGCGCCCACGATCAGGCTGGAGGGTCCGTTCTGAAGGTCGGGCATCCCGGCGCGATAGGCGTCATCGGGGTGAAAATCCGCCGGATAGGTGCGCGACAGGTCGGGATAATTGGCGACCTCGCGGCCCGGCAGCAGGCGGGCGATGGCGGGGTCCAGACCCGCCACCTCGACCGGATCGGCACGTTCCGCCCAGGCACGCAAGGTGGCCAGCGCCGCTTCGGCGGCGTGGCGGTCGGGCTGGTTGGTCAGGTCGGTCATCACGGTCATCTCGGGCATCCTCCGGGGCGCTGCAATGGCGTGACGCCCGGTTTCAGATGGGCGTCCGGCAGGCACCGTTTCAAGTCCTGCGCCATTCTTTACGCGGATGCGCGCGAAAAGATGCATTTTTTATCGCCGCCCCATCAGCTTTTTCCGACAGGGCGGCCAAGGGTTCAGCCGCGGTGGCCCCGGGCCCAGGCCAGGAGGCAAAGGATTTCGTGCGCGACATGAGCGCCCGCGATGGCGGTGGCGCCCGTCGTGTCATAGGGGGGCGAGACTTCGACCACATCGCCACCCTTGATCGCGATCCCCGCCAGATCGCGCAGGATGGCCGCCGCCTGCCAGCTGGCCAGCCCGCCCCAGACCGGCGTTCCGGTGCCGGGTGCAAAGGCCGGATCCAGCGCGTCGATGTCGAAGGTCAGGTAGACCGGTCGATTGCCGAGAATGCCCCTGATCCTTTCGACCACGGCGCCGGTGCCTGTCTCGTGCACCTCGCGCGCGTCGATGACGTTCACGCCCAGAAAATCGTCATTGTGGGTGCGGATGCCCACCTGAACCGAAGTGGCGGGATCGACGATGCCGGATTTCACCGCCTTGTAGAACATCGTGCCGTGGTCGATCCGGGTGAAGTCGTCGTCCTTCCACGTATCGGAATGGGCGTCGAAATGCAGAAGGCTGATCGGGCCGAAGGTTTCGGCATAGGCGCGCAGGATCGGGAAGGTGATGTAGTGGTCCCCGCCCAGCGTCACGCTGGCCGCCCCGGCGGCAAGGATGGTGCGGATGTGGGCGGTGAGCCGATCGGGGAAGTCGGCCGTTTTCGCGTAGTCGAAGGCCAGATCGCCGTAGTCGACGATCTCCAGCGCCTCAAGCGGGCTGATCGGCCAGCCGTAGGGCGGATCGAAGGGTTGCAGGCTTGAGGCTTCGCGGATGGCGCGGGGGCCGAAGCGGGTGCCGGGGCGATGGGTGACGGCCTGGTCGAAGGGCACGCCGGTGACGGCGACATCAACACCGTTCAGGTCCTTCGTGTAGCGCCGGCGCAGGAAGCTTGTGGCGCCGCCAAAGGCGTTTTCAAAGGCAAGTCCGCGCCGCTGTTCGGCGGTGAAGGCCAGGTCGACCTGGCTTTTCGCATCTTCCAGTCCCATGAGGGTCTCCGGGGGAAAGCTCGCGCGTCCTTCGGGCCGGAGACGGCGCTGATCCGGGCAGGGCCTAAAGAACCAGCGCGCACGCCCTGCTGTCAACCCCCGCAAGGGCCGGGCCTTACCCCGCCAGCGGTTGCGCGCGCTCGACCAGCCGTGCCAGGAAGCTGGCGCCGACAGGGGCGACATCATCGTTGAAGTCATAGGCCGCGTGGTGCAGGCCGGGCCCGTCGCCTTGCCCCAGGAACAGGTAGCAGCCCGGCCGCGCCTGCAAGAGATACGAGAAATCCTCGGCCCCCATTTCGCGGACCGAATCGGAATCCACCGCCGCATCTCCCGCCACTTCGCGCGCGACATCGGCAGCAAAGGCGGTCTTGCCAGGATCGTTCACCGTGGCCGGATAGCCGATTTCGTAGTTCAGTCGCAACTCGACCCGGTGCGCGGCGGCGATGCCTTCGACGATTTCGGTGAAACGTCGCTGCAACAGCTTGCGCACCTCGGGATCGAAGCTGCGGATCGTGGCGCAGAACCAGGCCTCTTCGGGGATGATGTTGTTGGCGGTCCCGGCGTGGATCTGCGTGACAGACACCACCGCTTCGTGCAGGGCATAGACATTGCGCGAGACGATGGTCTGAAGCGCGGCAATCATCGACACGGCGGCGGGGATCGGGTCGATGCAGTCATGCGGCATGGCGCCGTGACCGCCCTTGCCTTTCAGGTAGACCCAGGCCGTATCCACGGCCGCCATGATCGGCCCCGGCGTCGTGACAAAATGGCCGAAGGGCGTATTGGGCGCATTGTGGATCGCATAGACCTCGCTGATCCTGAACCGCTCCATGATGCCTTCCTTCACCATCACCTCGCCGCCGCCGCCATCTTCTTCGGCGGGCTGGAAGATCAGCGCCACACGACCCTGAAAGCGCCGTGTTTCGGCCAGATAGCGCGCCGCCCCCAGCAGCATCGTGGTGTGGCCGTCGTGGCCGCAGGCGTGCATCTTGCCAGGCGAGGTCGAGGCATGGGCAGCCCCCGTCGCCTCGTGGATCGGCAGGGCGTCGAAATCGGCGCGCAGGCCGATGGTCGGCCCTTCGCCCTGGCCGTTGATGATGGCCACGATCCCGGTCTGCGCGATGCCTTCGTGGATTTCATCCACACCGAAGTCGCGCAGCCGTTCTGCGATGAAGGCTGCGGTTTTCGGGCAGTCGAAGCTCAGCTCGGGGTTCTGGTGCAGATGACGGCGCCAGGCGGTCATGTCGGGTGCGAAATCGGCAATGCGGTTCAGGACGGGCATGACGTGGACTTCCGGGCTGGGTCGGGGATACACGGAAGCGAGACAATCGCAAATTCGGACGAACCGCAATGGCACAGACTCCCACACCTTCGGACAAGGTGATCCATGATCCCCAGGCCGATCCCATGCTGCGCCTGCGCGAGATCATGCGACGCTTGCGTGACCCGAAGGGCGGCTGCCCCTGGGATCTGGAACAGGACTTTGCCACCATCGCACCCTACACGATCGAGGAAGCCTATGAGGTTGCCGATGCGATCGAACGGCAGGATTGGCCGGACCTGAAGGGCGAGCTGGGCGATCTGCTGTTCCAGTCGGTCTATCACGCCCAGATGGCGGAAGAAGCCGGGCACTTCGGTTTCGACGATGTGGCCCGCACCATTGCCGACAAGATGATCGCGCGGCATCCGCATGTGTTCGGCGACGAATCCCGCGACAAGTCCGCCGAACAGCAGACCCGCGATTGGGAAAAGCTGAAGGCGGCAGAGCGCGCCAAACGGGCGGAATCCGGGGTTCTGGATGGCGTCGCGCAGGGCCTTCCGGCGCTGACCCGGGCCGTGAAGCTGCAAAACCGCGCGGCACGGGTGGGGTTCGACTGGCCCTCGACCGACGAGGTGCTGGAGAAGCTGGTCGAGGAAACCCATGAACTGATCGAGGCGCGTGATCGGCTGACGCAGGACGAGATCACCGAGGAATTCGGCGATCTGCTGTTCGTCATGGCGAACCTTGCGCGCCATCTGGACATTGATCCCGAAGGCGCACTGCGCGACGCCAACGCCAAGTTCACACGCCGCTTCCGGTCGATCGAGGCGGCGCTTGCCGAACGGGGCAAGCGCCCGCAGGACTCAGACCTGGCCGAAATGGACGCGCTTTGGAACGACGCCAAGCGGACCGAGAAGGCGGCAAAAGGCTGAGCGAGAGCTTTTGTCTTGACCTGAGTATTTTTGTCGGAAATAAAGCCTCCAGTCACACAGACAGAGGTTTCACCGACATGACCGCACGTATCCTGCTTTCGCTGCCGCTTTTCGCCCTCGCCGCCCCGGCCCTGGCAGAAGAGGTCAACGTCTATTCCCACCGCCAGCCGGAACTGGTGCAACCGCTGTTTGACGCCTTCACTGCCGAGACGGGGATCAAGGTGAATGTCGCTTTCGTCGACAAGGGCATGGTCGAACGCCTGCAAAGCGAAGGCGACCGTTCGCCCGCCGATCTGGTGATGACCGTCGACATCGCGCGCCTGACGCAGATCGTCGATGCCGGCGTCACCCAACCCGTCAGCGACAAGGTGCTGGAGGACGCGATCCCGGCCGAATTCCGCGATCCCGAGGGCAAATGGTTCGGCCTGACCAGCCGCGCCCGCGTCGTCTATGCAAGCAAGGACCGCGTGAAGGAAGGCGAGGTCACGACCTATGAAGATCTGGCCGACCCGAAATGGAAAGGCCGCATCTGCACCCGGTCTGGAACGCATGACTACAACCTGGCGCTGGTGGCCGCGATGATCGGCCACCATGACGAAGCCTATGCCAAAAAATGGGCCGAAGGCGTGAAGGCCAACCTGGCCCGCAAGCCCGAAGGCGGCGACCGCGATCAGGCCAAGGCGATCTGGGCCGGCGAATGCGACATTGCCCTGGGCAACACCTATTACATGGGCGAAATGCTCGAAAACCCCGAACAGAAGGAATGGGCCGAAGCCTCGCGCATCGTGTTCCCGACCTTTGAAGGCGGCGGCACGCATGTGAACGTCTCGGGCATCGCGATGACGAAGGCGGCGCCGAACAAGGACGCGGCGCTGAAGCTGATGGAATTCCTGGTGTCGGACGAGGCGCAGAAGATCTACGCCCAGACCAACCACGAATTCCCGCTGAAACCCGGCGTCGAACGGTCGGATCTGGTGAAAAGCTGGGGCGACTTCACCCCCGACAGCCTGAGCCTGACCGAAGTCGCAAAGCTGCGCCCGGCGGCGCTGAAGCTGATGGAAGAAGTGAATTTCGACGGTTGATCTGAGGGCCGCTCCAAAGGCGCGGCCGGAAACAGCTATGCCACGTGTCCGTGACGCAGTCCCTCTCGCAGGATAGACGGTGCGGCGCCTGAACGAACCCGGACCGCAGGTCGATCTGCGGTCCGATTCCTGTCGGCGGTCGAATGTTGGCCAAAGTCTCGTCCCCCCGCCAAGTTTCGTAGGCGGACGTGACCGACTGGCTGGCAGCATCTTCTCGACAGAGGATCGCCCGCCTTCCTATTTTTCCCGGGAGTCGCTCAATTCTCGAACAACGCGAAACCCGCGATTGCTGTCTCTGAAATCCTCGGTCGGTCGAAACGCCTGGCGGGTCGAACATGGTCCGCTGGCGTCAAGGTTACTCGGCCGCCATGGTGGCCATGGTTCCCCCCACGACCTCGACGCCCGGCATGCGGGCAAGGCTGTCAAGGTCGGCCACATAGCGGCCTCGCAGGTCGGCCAGGCGCAAACCCTCGAAGGCCGGGGGCTGGGGCAGTTGCGGCTGGCGGGCATGAAAGGCCATCAGCCGGGCGCGCTGTCCGGGGGCAAAACGGGCACCGGACCGCAGGTGGCGCTGGACCATCGCGATGGCGGTTTCCGTGACGGGGGCGGCCGGTTCCGGGCGGGTGACATTGTCCAGCCGAAGTTCGGGCGTCAACTGCGCCAGGACCGCCAACGGATCCTGCGGTGCTGCCAGAACGGTCACGTGGCGCGCCTCGAGCCCGTCGCGCAGTTCCGCGACCAGGTCCAGCCAGCCGCCGTCGAAGCTGTAGATCTGCGGCACCAGGTCGGCAAAGGGCCGCGAAAGATGGGCCAGCGAATGCTGCGCCCAGGCATTGGCAAACAGCTGCTCATAGGATTGCGCCACCAGGACCAGCCGGTCCACCGGCATCCCGATGGCGGCGCGCAGGTCGCGCGCGCGGGCCCCGGCGTCGGGGTAGAATTGTGCCTTGACCAGCCGGTCGGTCTGCGCGCCGATGGCGTGGTCCGAAACGATTAGCCCCTGCCGCTCGCCCGTCCCGGTCCGGGCCATCGCCAGCCCGATCCCCGAAGCGGCGGCCTGCGCGGTCGCGCCCTCTGTCAGTTCCTCGATCGGCGGGCAGGCCAGGTCATATCCGGCCGCGGCGATGCCATCGCGGTTGGCCGCCAGAAACCGCTGGAACGCGCCCGACCCCGAAGAATGAGTCCCGACATGAACGCTGATCTTGTACATATCGCCCCGCTTCACGCGCCACCTTCCCGCCGACACTTTTCTATGCTTTCAAGCCAATGTGGCGCCGATTGGGCGACAATTTGATTCAAAATGGCGCTTTGGCCAGGCTTGACCGACCAGACCGCCCTGCCCCCCTTCCCAAGGCAGCAGCCGGAGCACAGCCGATGTCCAGACCCAGAAAGATCATCATCGACACCGACCCGGGCCAGGACGATGCCGTGGCGATCCTGCTGGCGCTGGCCTCGCCCGAACTTGACGTGCTGGGCATCACCGCCGTGGCGGGAAACGTGCCGCTGGCGCTGACCGAGAAGAACGCACGGATGGTCTGCGAACTGGCCGGCCGGCGCGACGTGAAGGTCTTTGCGGGCTGCGACGCCCCCCTGCTGCGCAAACTGGTCACGGCCGAACATGTCCACGGCAAGACCGGACTGGACGGAATACGGCTCCCGGATCCGGACATGGTGCTGGCTCCGGGTCATGGGGTGGACTTCCTCATCGAAACGCTTCGGGCCGAACCGGCGGGAACGGTGACGCTCTGCCCGCTCGGTCCGCTGACGAATATAGCGGCGGCCTTCCTCAAGGCGCCAGATATTGTTGCGCGAATAGGCGAAATCGTTCTTATGGGTGGCGCTTACTTCGAAGTGGGAAACATTACCCCCACGGCGGAGTTCAACATCTTCGTCGACCCCGAAGCGGCGGAAATCGTGTTCAAATCCGGGGTGCCGCTGGTCGTGATGCCGCTCGATGTCACGCACAAGGCCCTGACCAACCGCGCCCGGATCGAGGCGTTCCGCAACCTGGGCACCCATGCGGGCGCGGTCGTCGCCAGCTGGACCGATTTCTTCGAACGATTCGACATGCAGAAATACGGCAGCGAGGGCGCACCGCTGCATGACCCTTGCGTGATCGCCTACCTTCTAAGGCCCGACCTGTTCAAAGGCCGCCACATCAACGTTGAGATCGAGACACAAAGCCCCCTGACGCTGGGCATGACGGTTGCGGATTGGTGGGGCGTCACGGACCGCGCGCCGAACGCGATGTTCATGGGGGACATCGACGCGGAAAGGTTCTTCACGCTGCTGACCGAACGGATCGGACGAATCTGAAGGGACTTGCGGCAAAACCGGATCGGGCGTCCTATATTGGCGACATGACCCTGCACTTCGACAATTCCTATGCCCGCCTGCCCGGCCGTTTCTACGCCCGGCAGGCTCCGGCCGCGGTTCCGGCCCCGACGCTGGTCGTGCTGAATGACGATCTGGCGCGCCGTCTGGGGGCCGACCCGGCCGCGCTTCGCACGGGCGAAGCCGTGGGCTGGCTGGCCGGGAACGGCTTGCCCGAGGGGGCCGAGCCGCTGGCGCAGGCCTATGCCGGTCATCAGTTCGGCGGCTGGGTGCCGCAGTTGGGCGACGGGCGCGCGGTCCTGCTGGGCGAGGTGATCGCCCCCGATGGCGCGCGGTTCGACCTGCAACTGAAAGGCGCGGGACAGACGCCCTTTTCCCGGCAGGGCGATGGCCGCGCCTGGCTGGGGCCCGTCCTGCGCGAATACGTCGTGTCCGAGGCGATGGCGGCGCTGGGCGTGCCCACCACGCGGGCGCTGGCCGCGGTCACGACCGGCGACACGATCTGGCGTGATGGGCAGCGCCGCCCCGGTGCGGTGCTGGCGCGCGTGGCCAGCAGCCATATCCGCGTCGGAACCTTCCAGTATTTCGCCGCCCGCCGCGACCTGGAGGCACTGCGGCTTCTGGTCGATCACGTCATCGCCCGCCACCATCCTGAAGCCGAAGGTGCGGCGGGGCTTCTGGATGCGGTCGTCTCGGCGCAGGCGCGCCTGATCGGGCAGTGGATGTCGCTTGGCTTCATCCACGGCGTGATGAACACCGACAACATGACGGTTTCGGGCGAAACCATCGACTATGGCCCCTGCGCCTTCATGGATGCCTTCCACCCGAATACGGTCTACTCCTCGATCGATCGGCAGGGGCGGTATGCCTGGTCGAACCAGCCGCAGATCGCGGCCTGGAACCTGGCGCAGCTGGCCATGTGCCTGATCCCGCTGATGGGCGAGGAAGCGGTGGCGATCGAAGCCGCAACGGCCAGCGTCCACAGCTTCAAGGATCGCTATGAGGCGGAGTGGCTGAAACGGTTCGGCGCGAAGATCGGCCTTGCTGCGCCCACCGGGGCCGACCTGACGCTGATCGACGACCTGATGGCCGAGATGACCCGCCAGGGCGCCGACTTCACCAACACCTTCCGGGGGCTTCTGGATGGAACGGCGGCCGGCAATTTCGGCGATCCCGCCGGTTTCGATGCCTGGAGCGGCCGCTGGCGCGAACGGCTGTCGTCCGAGGCCGATCCGCAGGCGGTCATGGCCGCCGCCAATCCGGCCTACATCCCGCGCAACCATCAGGTCGAGGTGATGATCGAGGCAGCGGTCGCGGGCGACATGTCGCCCTTCCACCGGCTGATGTCCGTGCTTCAGCGTCCTTACGACAGCCAACCCGGGGCCGAGGATCTGGCCCTGCCGCCCCGGCCGGACCAGGTCGTGCAGGCCACCTTCTGCGGCACCTGAGGGAAAGGCTTCCTGATGCCGCAGAAACACCGACTTCCGCCGGGGACGAAGCTGGCCGGGCCGACCGTCGCGCTTCGGCTGGCGAGCTACAACATCCACAAATGCGTGGGGCTGGACGGCAAGCGCCTGCCGGAACGGATCGTCGATGTGGTCAACGCGCTGCAGGCCGACATCGTCGCCCTGCAAGAGGTCGACCGTCGCTATGCCCCCCGCCCCGCCGCACTGCCGCCCCGGCTTTTGCAGGATGCGACGCATCTTGTGCCGCTGGACCTGGCGCCCGAGGGGCCCAGCCTTGGCTTTCACGGGCAGACGATCCTTCTGCACCCCCGAGTCATGGCCGCTGCGCCGGTGTTGCACCGGATGCACCTGCCGGGACTGGAGCCACGGGGCGCGGTCATTGCCGACCTGACGGTTCCGGGTGGCCGGATCCGGATCGTCTGCGTGCACCTGGGCCTGTTGCGCACCAGCCGGATGCAGCAGATGGAGGCGATCCTGGGCCGACTTGAGGCGCTGGAGCCCCTGCCCACCGCCATCCTGGGCGACTTCAACGAATGGTCGACCCGTTCGGGGACCGAACCGCTGAACGGTCCCTTTCGGGTTCATGTGCCGGGCCCCAGCTATCCCGCCGGCCGCCCCGTCGCGGCCCTGGACCGGATCGCGCTGACGCCCAACATGCACCTTCTGGACGCGGGCACCCTGATCACGCCGCTCAGTCGCCGGGCCTCGGACCACCTGCCGGTCTGGGCCGATGTCCGCGCCGAACTGCCCAGCCGCACCCCCTGACGGCCGACCGCCGACCGGAAACGACGCGCACATGTCGTCCCCCGGCATGATAACCGCCGCTGCCAGCCGTTGACTGATGCCACCGGCAGCGCGACTGCCAATGGGGGGCATGTCATGAAATCGCACGTGCAGGTTCTGGTCATCGGCGGCGGCGTCGTCGGCTGTTCAGTCTTGTTCCACCTGACCAAATACGGCTGGACCGATGTCATGCTGGTCGAACGGTCGGAGCTGACATCCGGCTCCACCTGGCATGCGGCGGGCGGGTTTCACACCCTGAACGGCGACACCAACATGGCGGCGCTGCAGGGCTACACGATCCAGCTTTACCGGGAGCTTGAGAAGATCACCGGTCTGTCCTGCGGGCTGCACCACGTGGGCGGCATTACGTTGGCCGATAATCCGGCCCGGTTCGAGATGCTGAAGGCCGAACGTGCCAAGCACCGCTACATGGGCCTTCACACCGAAATCCTGGGTCCCGAAGATGTGGCGAAGATGACCGACGGGCTGGTCAATACCGACGGCATCATCGGCGCGCTTTATGATCCGCTCGACGGGCATCTGGACCCGTCGGGCACCACCCACGCTTATGCCAAGGCGGCCCGGATGCAGGGCGCCGAAATCGTTCTGCACAACCGCGTTCTGTCCACCACCCCGCGCCCCGATGGCACATGGGAGGTGGTCACGGAAATGGGCACCATCATCGCCGAACATCTCGTCAATGCCGGCGGCCTCTGGGCACGGGAAATCGGCGCAATGGCCGGGGTCTACCTGCCGCTGCTGCCGATGGCGCACCAGTATCTGGTGACGGACGACATTCCCGAGATCATGGCGATCCTGAAATCGGGCCGCGAATTCCCGCATGTGATGGATCCGGGCGGCGAAAGCTACCTGCGGCAGGAAGGGCGTGGACTGTGCATCGGCTTTTACGAAAAGCCGTGTGAGCCCTGGGCGGTGGACGGCACGCCCTGGGACTTTGGCCATGAGCTTCTGAACGAACAATGGGACAAGATCGAGGATTCGGTGGCCTTCGCCTATCGCCGCTTCCCGGTGCTGGAACGGTCGGGCGTGAAGCGCGTGATCCACGGCCCCTTCACCTTCGCGCCCGACGGCAACCCGCTGATCGGCCCGGTGCCGGGGCTTCGGAACTACTGGTCGGCCTGCGCGGTCATGGCGGGGTTCAGCCAGGGCGGAGGCATGGGCAAATCGCTGGCCGAATGGATGATCCACGGCGAAACCGAGGTCGATCCGCGCGGCTTCGACGTGGCGCGTTTCGGGAAGTGGACGACACCGGGCTACACGGTGCCGAAAGTCATCGAAAACTACCAGATGCGCTTTTCGGTCAGCTACCCGAACGAGGAACGCCCCGCCGCCCGCCCCTTCCGCACCACGCCGATGTTCGACATCTTCGATCAGATGGGCGCGGTCTGGGGCGCGCAATACGGGCTGGAGGTCGTGAACTACTTCGCCCTGCCCGGTGAACCGCGCCATGAAACGCCATCCTTCAAACGCTCCAACGCCTTCGAGGCGACCGCGCGCGAGGTGCGCGCCGTGCGCGAAGGCGTGGGCATCAACGAAATCCAGAACTTCGGCAAGTTTCGCGTCCGGGGCGCGAAAGCCCGCGCCTGGCTCGACATGATGATGGCGGGCGCAATCCCGCAGCCGGGGCGGATCAGCCTGACGCCGATGCTGTCGCCCAAGGGCAAGATCATCGGCGATTTCACCGTGACTTGCCTGTCGGACACCGAATTCCAAATCACCGGCAGCTACGGCGCGCAGGACCAGCACCTGCGCTGGTTCGAACGCCATGCCGAACCGGGGGTGACAGTCGAAAACGTCTCGGACCGGCTGACCGGCTTCCAGATCGCCGGGCCACGGGCGCGCGAGCTGCTGGCGCGGGTGACGCGGGCGGATGTTTCGGGCGAGGCTCTTCCCTTCATGGCCGCGCGCCGCATGACGGTCGGCATGGCCGACTGCCTTGTGCAGCGCCTGAGCTACACGGGCGATCTGGGGTATGAGATCTACTGCGATGTCATGTCACAACGCGCGCTCTGGCAGGCGCTCTGGTCTGCGGGTCAGGATCTGGGCCTGCGGCCCTTCGGGATGCGGGCGATGATGTCGCTCAGGCTCGACAAGTTCTTCGGCTCCTGGGCGCGGGAATTCAGCCCGGATTACCAGCCGGGGGAAACCGGCATCGACCGGTTCATCCGCTGGGACAAGCCGGCCGACTGGATCGGCAAGGCGGCGGCGCTGAAGGAACGCGCCGAAGGGCCGAAGCGGCGACTTTGCGCCTTTGTCGTCGATGCGAAGGATGCCGATGTCGTGGCCTATGAACCGATCTGGGTCGGCGACCGGGTCGTGGGTTTCTGCACCTCGGGCGGGTATTCGCACTGGACGGAGAACTCGGTGGCGCAGGGCTTCCTGCCGGTCGAGCTGATCCGCGATGGGCTGGCCTGCGAGATCGAGATCCTTGGCGAACGCCGCCCCGCGCGCCTGGTCAGCGGCGCACTTTGGGACGCGGACGGCACGCGGATGCGGCGCGGCTGATCCTGGCCGATGCGCGGGCGTTCCTTTGCCAGCCGCCGAAGCCGGCGCTTGCCGCGTCCGGGGCCCAGGACTAGGCTTTCTTTCTGACCCAGACGCGGAGGCAAGCGATGCGAAAGGTCGTGTCCAGCGTGTTCCTGACCCTTGACGGGGTGATGCAGGCCCCGGGCGGCCCGGACGAGGATCGCCGGGGCGGGTTTTCCTACGGCGGCTGGACCTGGCCCTATGGCGACGAGGTCTTCGGGCAAGAGGTCACCGCGCTGTTCGCCCAGCCCTTCGATCTTCTGCTGGGGCGCAAGACCTATGATATCTTCGCCGCCTATTGGCCCCATGTGGACAGCGGCGAGCACAGTACCATCGCCCGCACCTTCAACGCGGCCACGAAACACGTCGCGACCCGAACGCAGATGTCGCTGGACTGGCAGGGATCCGTGATCCTGCACGATGCGGCCCGCGATGTAGCCCGGCTGAAGTCCGAAGCGGGGCCGACGTTGCTGACCCAGGGCAGTGGCGATCTGCTGCAGACGCTGCTGGAACATGACCTGATCGACGAACTGGTGCTGTTCACCTTTCCGATCGTGCTGGGCACCGGCCGGCGACTGTTCGGGCCGGGCACCCGACCGGCGGCGTTCGAAATGGTCTCGGGGCGGGTATCGCCCAAGGGCATCGTTTCGGCCAGGTATCGGCGGAACGGACAGGTCAGGACCGAGGACCACGGCCTGAAGCCGCCGCCGCAGGCGGAACTCGACAGACGGGATCGGCTGCTGCGCGACGGTTGAAACGACACGCGCCGGACCCTTTCGGATCCGGCGCAAGGTTGTTCCTGCCCGCAGTCGGGATCAGCCGGCCGAGGCGGCGCCCTTCTTGGCTTCGGAATGGATGACCAGCGGTTTTGCGCCCGGCGCATCCACCGCTTCCTCGTTCACCACGACTTCCTCAACGCTGGCCATGCCCGGCAGTTCGAACATGGTGTCCAGCAGGATGTCCTCCATGATCGAGCGCAGGCCGCGGGCACCGGTCTTGCGCTTGATGGCGCGCCGGGCGATGGCGGTCAGCGCGTCCTCGGTGAAGGTCAGCTTCACGCCCTCGATGTCGAACAGCCGCTGATACTGCTTGACCAGCGCGTTCTTCGGCTCGGTCAGGATGCGGACCAACGCGGCCTCGTCCAGGTCGGTCAGCGTGGCGATCACCGGCAGGCGGCCGACGAATTCCGGGATCAGGCCGAACTTCAGCAGATCCTCTGGCTCCAACTCACCGAACAGCTCGCCCACGCCACGCGAATCCGGGTCCTTCACCTCGGCGCCGAAGCCGATGGCACTGCCCTTGCCGCGCTGCGCGATGATCCGTTCCAGCCCCGCGAAGGCGCCGCCGCAGATGAACAGGATGTTGGTCGTGTCCACCTGCAGGAATTCCTGCTGTGGATGCTTGCGTCCGCCCTGCGGCGGAACCGAGGCCACGGTGCCTTCCATGATCTTCAGAAGCGCCTGCTGCACGCCTTCGCCCGACACGTCGCGTGTGATCGAGGGGTTGTCCGACTTCCGCGTGATCTTGTCGACCTCGTCGATGTAGACGATGCCGCGCTGCGCGCGTTCGACGTTGTATTCGCTGGCCTGCAGAAGCTTCAGGATGATGTTTTCCACATCCTCGCCCACGTAGCCCGCTTCGGTCAGGGTGGTCGCATCCGCCATTGTGAAGGGCACGTCCAAGATACGCGCCAGCGTCTGCGCCAGAAGCGTCTTGCCGCAGCCGGTGGGGCCGATCAGCAGGATGTTCGACTTCGACAGTTCGATGTCGTTGGACTTCGCCGCGTGGTTCAGGCGCTTGTAATGGTTGTGAACCGCCACCGACAGGACCCGCTTGGCGTGCATCTGGCCGATGACATAATCATCGAGCACCTTGCAGATGTCCCGCGGCGTCGGCACGCCGTCCGTGGCCTTCAGCCCCGAGGTCTTGGTTTCCTCGCGGATGATGTCCATGCACAGTTCGACGCATTCATCGCAGATGAACACCGTCGGACCGGCGATCAGCTTGCGCACCTCATGCTGGCTCTTGCCGCAGAACGAGCAATAGAGGGTGTTCTTGCTGTCGCTTCCTGAGTTGTTCGCCATCTCGTTCCTTTTGCGCCTTCGTCGTTTCGGACCCGCACCCGCGCGGACCCGATACGGGCCGCCCTGTACCTAAAGATTAGGGCAGCCCCTTGCCGTCTACAATGGCCTTTTCCCGGCGTGGAACCGAGAGGGACAGATCACTTCTTTTCCGGCTCGGCCTTGCCACGATCTTCCAGAATCGCGTCGATCAGGCCCCAATCTTTCGCCTCTTGCGCCGACATGAAGTTGTCGCGTTCCAGCGCGGCCTCGACAGTTTCCAGATTCTGGCCGGTGTGTTTCACGTAGATCTCGTTCAACCGGCGCTTCAGCTTCTCGGTCTCGCGGGCGTGAATCATGATGTCGGTCGCCTGCCCCTGGAAGCCGCCCGAGGGCTGGTGGACCATGACGCGGCTGTTCGGCAGCGAGAAGCGCATCCCCTTTTCGCCCGCCGTCAGCAGCAGCGACCCCATCGAGGCCGCCTGCCCGATCACCAGGGTCGAGACCTTGGGCCGGATGTACTGCATCGTGTCGTAGATCGACAGGCCTGCGGTCACGACACCGCCGGGGCTGTTGATATACATGGCGATTTCCTTCGACGGATTCTCCGCCTCGAGGAACAGAAGCTGCGCGCAGATCAACGTCGACATGCCGTCATGGACCGGACCGGCCAGGAAGATGATCCGTTCCTTCAGAAGGCGCGAGTAGATGTCATAGGCACGTTCGCCCCGGCTGGTCTGTTCGACCACCATGGGGACAAGCGTGTTCATGTAGGTGTCAATCGGATCTCTCATATCTCGTCCTGCTGAGGTCGTTACTGGGCCCATCCGCCGATGCATAAGCCCGGTTGGTAAACGGAATCTTAGTCACGCGCCACGGGGGCTGCAAGGGATGGCGGCAAGTCCCTGGTCCGACGGGACGTGTCGCGCCTGTCGCAATCACCGCTTCCGTGCCGCAGAGGGGCGCGCCGGGGTCGGACGCACCGGCCAGTCTGGACGGGGACAACGGCGGAAGGAACAGGCGATGGCAGAACGCTCGGACACCGAAGACCTGTATGACCGCCACGATGCCCTGGGCCTTGCCGCGCTGGTGGCCTCGGGCGCGGTGACGCCGGATGACCTTCTGGACCAGGCTCTGGCGCGGGTCGCGCGGCGGAACCCGGCGCTGAACGCGGTTGTCCTCGTGCAGGAGGACGTCGCCCGCGCAACGATCCGGCGTGGCCTGCCCCGCGGCCCGCTGCGCGGCGTTCCGTTCCTGATCAAGGACCTGGGCTGCGAAGCGGTGGACTTCCCCGGCCACAATGGCTCGCGCCTGCTGGCCAATACCCGGTGGCCGCGCGACAGTGCGATCTTCAGCCGGATCCGGGACACGGGCGCCGTGACCTTCGGGCGCACCACCTCGCCCGAGGGGGGCGTCGGCGCGGCGACCGAGGCGGCGGTTTATGGCGGACCGACGCGCAACCCCTGGAACCCGGACCACACGCCCGGCGGATCGTCGGGCGGGGCGGCGGCGGCTGTGGCGGCGGGGATCGTTCCGGCGGCGCATGGTTCGGACGGGGGTGGCTCGGTGCGGATTCCGGCGTCCTGCTGCGGGCTTTTCGGCTTCAAGGCAACGCGGGCGCGGTTTCCCGACGGCCCTTACGCGGGCGAAGGCTGGGCGGGCATGGCGATCGACGGCTTCCTCACGCGCAGCGTGCGCGACAGCGCCGTTCTGATGGATGCCTGCGCGGGCACGGACAGCGGCGCGCCCTACTGCGCTCCGCCGCTGGGCCAGGGCTTTGCCGCCGCGATCAGCCGTCCGCCCCGCAGGCTCCGCGTTGCAATCTGCGACACGTCGTTTACGGGCACGCCGATCCATCCCGATTGCGCCCGGGCGGTGCAGGACGCGGGCCGTCTGCTGGAAAGCCTGGGCCATGATGTCGTTCCGGCCCGGCCCGGCGCCGATGTTCCCGGCATGATGCGGGCCTGGACGGCCATCGTCGCCTGCGGAACGGCGCTGTCGATCCGCAAAGCCCTGGCGGGCCGGCCCCTGACCGACGACCTGGTCGAAGGCGTCGGACGCGGTGCCGTCGCCTATGCGCAGACCCTGAGCGGCGCGGACTACCTGGACGCGGTGGGCAAGATCCACGCCTTCGGGCGCGACATGGCGGCCTTCTTCGAAACGCCTTACGACATCCTGCTGTCCGCCACCCTGGCCGAGCCTCCGGCCAGGATCGGGCGCTTTGCCCATGACACCGAGGATTACGTCCATTACCGCACCGGGCCGGGGATGATCTTCGACTATTCGCCGTTCTGCGCCGTGTTCAACGCCTCGGGGCAGCCTGCGGCGTCGGTCCCGCTGGGGTGGTCGCGCGACGGATTGCCCATCGGCATCCACCTGGCAGCGCCCTTCGGTGCGGACGAACTGCTGATCGCCCTTTGCGCCGAACTCGAAGCCGCACAACCTTGGGCGGCAAGGCGGCCGTGGGCTTTCGCCCCTGCCCCTGCGTAACCCTGCCACCGCATCGCCCGGCCCCGCGTAAGGGGTTGCAAAAATTCTTCCTTCGGGGAAGCATCGGGGAAAATAGTCCGCCAGGGGAACAAGTTGACAGAAAATGCCGCAATCGAAGCCCGCAATGTGTCAAAGCATTTCGGGCAGGGCGATGGCGTGGTGCGGGCGCTGGACGATGTATCGGTCGCGATCCGCCAGGGGGAATTCTTCACGCTCCTCGGGCCATCGGGCTGCGGCAAGACCACCCTTCTGCGGATGATCGCCGGTTTCGAAAGTCCGACTTCGGGCGAGATCCGGCTGAACGGCGAACCGATCACGCACCTGCCCCCGAACAAGCGGCCGGTAAATACGGTGTTCCAGTCCTACGCGCTGTTTCCGCACCTGAGCGTGGCACAGAACATTGCGTTCGGGCTGGAAATGCTGGGCAAGCCCCGGGCCGAGATCGACGCGCGGGTGCAGAAGATGCTGGCGCTGGTCAGGCTGGAACAACTGGCCGGGCGCAAGGTCAGCCAGATGTCGGGCGGCCAGCAGCAGCGCGTGGCGCTGGCGCGGGCTCTGGCGCCGCAGCCGAAGGTGCTGCTGCTGGACGAGCCGTTGTCGGCGCTGGACCTGAAGCTGCGCAAGGAAATGCAAAGCGAACTCAAGCGGCTGCAGCGCGAGACGGGGATCACCTTCATCTTCGTCACCCACGACCAGGAAGAGGCGCTGACGATGTCGGACCGCATCGCGGTGATGTCGGCGGGCCGGATCCAGCAGATGGGCACCCCGCGCGAGATCTATACCCAGCCCGTCAACCGCTTCGTCGCGGGGTTCATCGGCGAGACGAACTTCCTTTCGGCCGAGGTCCGCGACGGCCAGGCCACCTTGCCCGGCGGCATCACCCTGCCCGTCCGCGCCCGCAATGGCCAGACCACGCTGGCGGTGCGGCCCGAACTGATGCGGATCGTCGCTGCCGGAACCCCGGCCGCCCTGCCCGCCACCGTGGCCGATGCCGTCTATTTCGGCACCGACAGCCATGTCCACGCCCGTCTGGCCGATGGGGCCGAGGTCGTCGTCCGCGTCCAGTCGGGGGCGGACGGCGCGTCGATCCCGGCGGCGGGCAGTGCCGTGGGCCTGGCAATCGCGCCGGGCGCCCTTCAGGTGCTGGAGGACTGATCCATGGCCCCGACGCTGGAGGAACGGACAACCCGCGACCAGATCCGCCGCAACTGGTGGCTCAGCCTGCCTGCGCTGGCGATCCTGACCGTCGCGGCGATCGGGCCGCTTCTGGTGGTGCTGGTCTATTCCTTCCTGACGCCGGGCGAATACGGCAACGTGGAATGGAAATTCTCGACCGAAGGCTGGACCTCGGTCTTCGTGACCAAGGACATCTTCGACGAGACCTGGAAGCTGGCCGACGCCCACATGACGATCTTCTGGCGGTCGGTGAAGCTGTCGCTGATCACCACGGGCCTGACGCTGCTGGTGGGTTTTCCCACAGCCTGGTTCATCGCCACGCGGGAACCCCGCGCCAAGGCGCTGTGGTTGTTCCTGATCACCATTCCCTTCTGGACCAACCTGCTGATCCGCACCTTCGCCATCAACCAGATCATCCGCACCGAAGGGCTGCTGAACACCGGGCTTCTGAAGCTGGGCATCATTTCGACGCCGCTCCAGATCACCTATACCGACACGGCGGTGCTG
Organism: Rhodobacteraceae bacterium QY30; assembly: GCA_002356635.1. GTDB lineage: Bacteria > Pseudomonadota > Alphaproteobacteria > Rhodobacterales > Rhodobacteraceae > QY30. Next base: position 1,304,060 of record CP023454.1, on the reverse strand, counting down.
ATCGGGATGGTCTATGTCTACCTGCCTTTGATGGTGCTGCCGCTGTTCGCCTCGATCGACCGGTTCGACATGCGGCTGCTGGAGGCGGGGTACGACCTGTACGCCAGCCGGGCGCAGGTGCTGCGCCGGGTGATCCTGCCGCTGGTCAAACCGGGGATCGTCGCGGGGTCGATCCTGGTCTTCATTCCGTGCCTCGGCGCCTATGTGACGCCCCGCATCCTGGGCGGCGGCAAGCTTATGATGATCGGCAACTTCATCGAGTTGCAGTTCGGACAGGGCCGGAACTGGCCGCTGGGGGCGGCGATCTCGATCCTGCTGCTGATCATCGTCTCGATCGCGCTGGTCTTCTACGTCCGCGCCATCAACGGAGAAAACCGCGATGCGTGAACGCGCCTTTTCCGTGACCAACCTTCCCGGTTTCGCGACCATCGCGGTGGCGGTCTTCGTGCTGCTTTACCTGCCGATCGTGACGCTGGTGGTCTATTCCTTCAACGCGGGCTCCAGCCCTTCGGTGTGGCAGGGGTTTTCGCTGCACTGGTATGCGCTGGCCTGGGCGAATGACCAGGTCAAGGACGCGGGCATCGTGTCGCTGATCGTGGCCGGCTTTGCCGCCACGATCTCGACCGTGGTGGCCACGATGGCGGCGCTGGGCACCACACGCCAGAAGGCGTTTCGGGGCCAGACGCTGATCTACGTGATGATCAACCAGCCGCTGATGGTGCCCGAGATCGTCACCGCCGTGGCACTGCTGATCGTGTTCGCCGTGGTGCGGCAGTGGACGGGCTATTCGGGCCTGGGCTACCTGATCCTGGCGCATTCGGCCTTCTGCATTCCCTTCGCCTATCTGCCGATCCGGGCGCGGCTGGAAAGCATGGATCTGACGCTGGAAACCGCGGCGGCCGATCTTTACGCCAGCCGATGGCAGGCCTTCCGCCGCGTGACGCTGCCGCTGCTGGCGCCCGCCATCGCGGCGGGGGCGATGCTGGCCTTCGTGATCTCGCTGGACGATGTGGTAATCACCGAATTCGTCAAGGCGCCCGGACAGGACACGCTGCCCACCTACATGCTGGGCCAGTTGCGCCGGGCGATGAACCCCGATGTCAACGCGATTTCCACCATCCTGCTGGGCGTCACGCTCGTGCTGCTCAGCCTGTTCTACCTGATGACACGAAAGCGGGACTGAACCCGCACCTGCTATCTATCCAACCAAGGAGAGAGTGATGAAAAGACTGCTTCTGGCCACGTCCCTGCTGGCCGCGTCGACGGGATTTGCCGCCGCCGAGGGCGAATTGTTCCTTTACAACTGGGGCAACTACACCAGCCCCGATGTCGTGAAGAAGTTCGAGGAGAAGTACGGCGTCAAGGTCACGATCACCGACTTCGACAGCAACGACACCGCCCTGGCGAAGGTCGAGGCCGGGGCTTCGGGCTTTGACCTGGTGGTGCCCTCGGCGGGCTTCGTGAAGGTCTATGCCGACAAGGGCCTGATTCAGGAACTGGACCTCTCGAAACTGCCCAACCACAAGAACATCGCCCCCGAATGGATGAACGTGGAATGGGACCAGGGCCGCAAATGGTCGATCCCCTACCAGTGGGGATCCACGGGCGTTTCGGTGAACACCAAGGATTATGGCGGGGACATCAATACCTCGGCCATCTTCCTGGATCCGCCAGCGGAATTGCAGGGCAAGATCAATGTGATCCCGGAAATGGGCGATGTGATGGCGCTGGCGACGATGTATTACGGCGGCAAGGTCTGCGACGACAGTCCCGAGGTGATGAAGAAGGTCCGCGACGGGCTGCTGGCCGCCAAGCCGAAGTGGATGTCGATGGATTATTCCACCGTCGAGAAGATGGGCAACCACGACTATGCCGCCACCGTGGACTGGAACGGCTCGGCCATGCGGGCGCGGCTGAAGAACCCGGACGTGGCCTATGGCTATCCGAAGGAGGGCTATGGCCTCTGGATGGACAACGTCGTGCTTCTGAAGGACGCCAAGAACGTCGAGAATGCCTATCTGTTCATGGACTTCATCATGGACCCCGAGAACGCCGCCGGCCTGTCGGCCTTCGCGCGTTATGCCAACGGGATCGCGGGTTCGGACGCCTTCATGCCCGAGGACATGAAGACGGCTCCGGAAATCGTCACGCCGGCCGAGTTCAAGGACAAGGGGCATTTCGTGACCACCTGCACGGGCAAGGCGCTGGAATACCAGACCGCGATCTGGACCGAACTGCAGAAGTGACCGATGGCGGCCGGGGCCCGCGTGACCCCGGCCGGCATCACGGGGGGCTGTCTGCCCCCCGCACCCCCCGAGGATATTTGCAGCCAAGATGAAGGGGCGGCTCGGGGACGTCGTTTTGGAGGCGCGCATGGCGATCACCGATCTGTCCGCCGCGGAGTTGTCGCGGTGCGTCCGGACGCGGGAACTGTCCTGCCGCGACGTCATGGCCGCCTTCCTGGAGCGGATCGATCGGGTGAATCCGGCGGTGAATGCCGTGGTTTCCTTGCGGGACGGCGCGGCGCTGATGGCGGAAGCGGCGCAGGCGGATGCCGACCTGGCCGGCGGCATCTGGCGCGGCACGCTCCATGGACTGCCGATGGCGCCCAAGGATCTGGTGGCGACAGCGGGGCTGCGGACCACCTGGGGATCGCCGATTTTTGCCGATCATGTGCCTGTCCGGGATGACCTGATTGCGGCGCGGATGCGGGCGGCGGGGGCGATCTTCATCGGCAAGACCAACACTCCCGAATGGGGTCATGGCTCGCACAGTTACAACCCGGTCTTCGGGGTCACCCGGAATCCCTATGACCTGGGCCTGTCGGCGGGGGGATCGTCGGGTGGGGCGGCAGCGGCGCTGGCGGCGCGGCTTTTGCCGGTGGCGGACGGGTCTGACATGATGGGTTCGCTTCGCAATCCGGCGGCCTTCTGCAATGTCTATGGCTTTCGCCCCACCTGGGGGCTGGTGCCCGGGGATGCGGTGGCCGACACCTTCCTGTCGACCATGGCCACGGAGGGCCCGATGGCGCGCAACATCGCGGACCTGGCGCTGTTGCTGGACGTGATCGCGGGGCCGAACCCGGCGGTGCCCTTCTGCCGGGCGGCGGAGCCGTTCCGGGCGCCGGCGCCGCTGGAGGCGCGGGGAGTGCGGATCGGCTGGCTGGTAGACTGGGGCGGGGCCTATGTCTCTGCGCCGGGGATCCTGGACATCTGCGAAGCAGGCCTGTCCGTTTTCGAAGGCCTGGGGGCGACGGTGTCGCCCTTGCCACCGCCCTTCCCCGCAGAGAGGATCTGGCAGGCGTGGACGACATTGCGCGCCATGCTGAACGCCGGCGCCAAGCGCGCCACCTATGACGATCCCGTGCGCCGGAGGCTTCTGAAGCCGGAGACGATCTGGGAGATCGAGCAGGGCATGGGGCTGTCCGCCGCCGCCGTCTACGAGGCGAGCGTCATCCGGTCGCGCTGGTATGCGAAAGCCGCGCAGCTGTTCGAGCGGTTCGATGTCCTGGCCCTGCCCTCGGCGCAGGTCTGGCCCTTTCCGGCCGAGTGGCACTGGCCCAAAGAGATTGCGGGACGCCGGATGGACACCTATCATCGCTGGATGGAGGTCGTGCTGCCAGTCAGCCTGGCGGGGTTGCCCTGCATCTCGCTGCCCTTGGGTTTCGGGCCGGCGGGTTTGCCGATGGGGCTGCAGCTTTTTGGCCCGGCGGGGTCGGATGCGCGGCTGCTGGCGCTGGCCGAAAGCTATCACCGTGCCACTGACTGGCCCGGTCGGGCGCCGCCGCCGGTGTGACCATCGGCCTTGCAGGACGGCGGATCTCCGCTTACATCTGGGTTTCAATCAGGAGGACCGGCCAACGATGGCGATGGAAGCCGAAGACATCGAGAAGCTTTTGCGCGAAACCTTCCCGCAGGCCCGGATCACGGTGACGGACATGGCAGGCGACGGAAACCACTATGCCGCCGAAGTCGTCGACGAAAGCTTTCGCGGGCTGAACCGCGTCCAACAGCAAAGGGCCGTTTACGCCGCGCTGAAAGGCCGGATGGACGGGGCCAATGGCCAATTGCACGCGCTGGCGCTGACCACCAAGGCGCCTGAGTAAACAGCACGAAAGCCCGGCGGTGCGAAGACCGGCGGCAACAGAAGGAACACCGAGATGAGCGCGCAGGACCAGATCCGCGAAACGATCGAATCGAACGACGTGGTGCTTTACATGAAGGGCACCAAGGCGATGCCGCAGTGCGGGTTTTCCAGCCGCGTTGCGGGGATCCTGAACTACATGGGCGTTGATTACGCAGATGTGAACGTTCTAGCCGACCCAGAGGTGCGTCAGGGCATCAAGGACTTCTCGGACTGGCCGACGATCCCGCAGCTTTACGTCAAAGGTGAATTCGTGGGCGGCTGCGACATCATCACCGAGATGACGCTGTCGGGGGAACTTGACCAGCTGTTTGCGACCAAGGGCGTGACCTTCGACAAGGAAGCCGCCGACAAGATCCGCGAAGCCAACGGTTGATCCCCGCATCCGCGCAAGATGAAAGGGCCAGTCCGGGTGGGCTGGCCTTTTTCCGTTTCCGCCGGGCCGGATCCGGCCTTATTGCGGCTGTTCGATCCGGTCCGCCAGTTTCTCGGCGCGCACGACGATTTCCGAGAGCGTGTGCATGACGATTTCGGGGATCACCGGCACCTCGACCCGTTCGGGGTTGGCGCGGGCGATTTCGGCGACGCGCTCGGCCACGGCGGCGCGTTCCTCGGCGGCGCGCAACTGATCCTCGAGCGCGGCGGTCTTGTCGGCCAGCATCAGCCCCGCCATCAACAACATCCGCGCTTCGGGCATGCGGCCGATCTGGCGGATCAGGTCGCTGGCTTCGGTGTCCAGCATGTGGGCGGCGACGCGCAGGAAATGCTCCTCTCCGTCCTGGCAGGTCACGTCGAAATCGCGTCCGCCGATCGAAATGCGAACCTCGGGCATCAGGCCACCTCGCCGATGAGGGGTTTCAGTTCCGCCAGGATCCCGGCCAGTTCGGCGCGTTCGGCGCTGCGGGCGGCGCGAAGGGCCTCAAGCTCGGCCAGCATGGCACGGTTGATCGCCCAGGCATCGCCCCCGCCGGTCTGCTCCAGCGCGTGGTTGGCCTCGATCAGATCCTGCGCGGCGCGCTTCTGACGGTGGAGTTCGGCCTGCGTGGCCTCAAGCTCTTCGGTCAGGCGGCGGACGCTTTTCTCCAGGCCCGCGACGATGGTTTCCTGCTTTTCCTTGATGGCCCGCACGCGTTCGGTCAGTTGCGCATTGGTCGCCCGTTCGGCTTCAAGCTGCTGATGCAGTTCCTCGACCTCGGCCCGGTCGTCGGCCTGCGTGTCGTTGCCTTCCGCAGAGCCTGCCAGTCGCGCGTCGATCCCCTGCGCAATGCGATCCAGCGCGGCGGTGATGCGCCGTTCCAGTTCGGCGATCTCATTCATTCGGTGTGTCCCCAGCCCCAGCCGTTTCTCATGGACAGATTGTCACGCAGGCGCCCGAAGGCCGCCGAATCGCGCCGCATCTGCCGTCAAGGACATTCTAGACGAAAGCAAAAGCCCTTTGCGCCCCCTTTCGTATCCGGTGCTTAGCCGCTGCGCTTGATCTTGCGCGCCGGGCTGTTATCACGGGGCCGCCGACCGGATCCCCCAAGACAGCCCTAAGGAGCACGCCCCGTGGACATCGCCACCCTGCGCCAGACCCATGCCGATCACTGGATGAAGGCCGCCGCCGTGCGGATGCTGGCCATCGACGCGGTGCAGGCCGCCAATTCCGGCCACCCGGGGATGCCGATGGGCATGGCCGACGTGGCCACCGTGCTGTTCGAGCGGCATCTGAAGTTCGACGCATCCAAACCGCATTGGGCCGATCGCGACCGCTTCATCCTGTCGGCGGGTCACGGCTCGATGCTGCTTTACGCGCTGCTGCACCTGACGGGCTACGCCGCCTTCACGATCGACCAGATCCGCAACTTCCGCCAGTGGGGCGCGATCACCGCGGGGCATCCGGAAAACTTCCTGGCCGAGGGGATAGAGACCACGACCGGTCCGCTGGGCCAGGGTATCGCCAATGCCGTGGGCTTTGCGATGGCCGAGGAATCCTTGCGTGCGCGGTTCGGGTCGAAGATCGTCGATCACCGCACCTGGGTGATTGCCGGCGACGGCTGCCTGATGGAGGGTATCAGCCAGGAGGCGATCGGCTTGGCCGGGATGCAGAAGCTGTCGCGGTTGATCGTGCTGTGGGACAACAACAACATCTCGATCGACGGCAAGATCAGCCTGTCGGATGCGACCGACCAGCGCGCGCGTTTTGCGGCGTCGGGCTGGATGGTGCTGCATTGCGACGGCCATGATCCGGAAGACATCGACCGCGCCCTCACCGAAGCCAAGACATCGGATCGGCCGGTGCTGATCGACTGCAAGACCCACATCGGCTACGGCTCGAAGAAGCAGGACAGCGCCAGCGCGCATGGCTCGCCCTTGGGGGCCGAGGAAATTGCCGCCGTCCGCCAGACCTACGGCTGGACCCATCCGGCTTTCGACATTCCGGCCGACATCGCGGCCCAGTGGCGCGCCATCGGCGAACGCGGCGCCGGGGAATTTGCCGCATGGCAGGCGCGGCTGGATGCGCTGCCAGCCGCGCGCAAGGCCGAATTCGAACGCCAGATGGCGCTGGGTGCGCCGAAGAAACTGGCCGCCACGATCCGGGCGCTGAAGCAGCAGGCAAGTAGCGCAGGTCACAAGGTTGCCACCCGCAAGGCCAGTGAAATGGTGCTGGAAGTGGTGAACCCGGTGATGCCGGAGACCATCGGCGGCTCGGCCGATCTGTCCGGGTCGAACCTGACGAAGACCGGCGATCTGGGCATCTTCAACCCCGAAAACCGCAAGGGTCGCTACATCCACTACGGCATCCGCGAACATGGCATGGCGGCGGCTATGAACGGCCTTGTGCTGCATGGCGGTGTGCGGCCTTATGGCGGCACCTTCCTGTGCTTCACCGACTATGCCCGGGGCGCGATGCGCCTTTCGGCGCTGATGGGGGTGCCAACCGTCTATGTCATGACGCATGACAGCATCGGCCTGGGCGAGGACGGCCCGACCCACCAGCCGGTCGAGCATCTGGCGATCTGCCGCGCCACGCCCAACACCTGGACCTTCCGCCCCGCCGACCTGGTGGAAACCGCCGAGGCGTGGGAACTGGCGCTGACCACCACCGCGACACCGTCGGTCCTGGCGCTCAGCCGCCAGAACCTGCCGCTGGTCCGCAAGGTCCATACCGCCAAGAACCTGACGGCGCAGGGCGCCTATGTGCTGGCCGAAGCCACCGGCAAGCGTCAGGCCATCCTGATGGCGACCGGTTCCGAAGTTGAAATCGCGCTGAAGGCCCGCGACCTGCTGGAAGCAGAAGGCATCGGCACCCGCGTCGTCTCCATGCCCTGCATGGAGCTGTTCGCGGCCCAGCCGGAAGCCTACCGCAAGAAGGTGCTGCCCGCCGGTCCGGTGCGCGTGGCCGTCGAAGCCGCCGTGCGCCAGCCCTGGGACCGCTGGCTTTTGGGCGAACGCGGGGTGGAACGCAAGGCGGCGTTCGTGGGGATGGAGGGCTTCGGCGCCTCGGCCCCGGCGGAACAGCTTTACGCCGAATTCGGCATCACCGCCGAAAACATCGTGGCGCAGGTCAAGGCGCGTCTCTGATCGACTGCCCCCGGGCTGGCATGCTCCGGCCCGGGGACTGACGGAGGGAGAGAAGGATCAAGATGGACCTGTCGATCACCGATCCTTCGCCCCTGCCCGCGCCGCCCGCGGCCTTCAACCTGGCGGCGCATGTTCTGGCCCGTGCGGCCCAGACCCCCGACAAAAGCGCCCTGCAGATCCTGCGCCTGTCCGGCGCCGAACGCTGGAGCTATGGGCGGCTTGAAGCCGCCGTGCGCGGCGTCGCCACCGGTCTGCTGGGGCAAGGTCTGGCGCCCGGTGATCGGGTGCTGATGCGTCTGGGCAATACCGTCGAATTCCCGCTGGCCTTCCTCGGTGCCATCGCTGCCGGCATTGTGCCGGTCCCCACCTCGGCCCTGCTGACGGTGCCCGAAGTCACGAAGCTTGCCACGCTGATCGTGCCGAAAGCGGTGATCGCGGGCGAAGGGATCGCCTTGCCCGAAGGCGAACTGCCGGTGATCGACGCGGGCCTGTTTCGCGCCTGGGAAACCCTGCCGCCCGCGCCCTATGATCTGGGCGATGCCCACCGTCTGGCCTACGTCGTCACAACCTCGGGCACCTCGGGCCAACCGCGCGCCGTGGGCCATGCCCATCGCGCGATCCTGGGCCGCGCGCTGATGATGAACGGCTGGTATGGGCTTTCGGCCGAAGATCGGCTGCTGCACGCGGGCGCCTTCAACTGGACCTATACGCTGGGCACCGGCCTGATGGACCCCTGGACCGTCGGCGCGACGGCCCTCATTCCCGCGCCCGGCATCCCGCCCGCGCAGTTGACGCTGCTTCTGAAACGCTTCGACGCGACGATCTTTGCCGCAGCCCCGGGCGTCTACCGCCAGATGCTGCGCGATGGCAAACCGCTCGCCCTGCCGCGCCTGCGCCACGGACTTTCGGCGGGCGAACGGCTGATGCCCTCGGTGCGCGATGCCTGGACCGCCGCCACCGGGACCCCGATCTACGAAGCCCTTGGCATGTCGGAATGTTCGACCTTCATTTCCGGCTGCCCCACCCGCCCCGCACCGGAGGGCACTACTGGCTATCCCCAGCCGGGCCGCCGCATCGCGGTGCTGGACGGCGGCCAGCCCGTGCCGCGTGGGCAGATGGGCGAACTGGCCGTCCATCGCAGCGACCCCGGTCTGATGCTGGGCTACCTTGGCCCCGATGGGCGGGCGGACCTGCCGGTGACGGGTGACTGGTTCCTGACGGGCGATACGGTCGAGATGCGGCCAGACGGCGCGATCCGCTATCTTGGCCGGCGCGACGATATGCTGAACGCCGGTGGCTTTCGCGTGGCGCCCGCCGAAATCGAGGCCGCGCTTGCCACCTGTCCCGGCGCGGGCGAAGTTGCAGCGGTGGAACTGCGCGTCCGTAAAGATGCGACCATCATCGCGGCCTTCCACACCGGCCCCGCGACAGAAGCCGAACTGTCCGCGCATGCCGAAACCTGCCTTGCGCGCTACAAGCAACCGCGCCTTTATCGCCATGTCGCCACCCTGCCCCATACGGCGAACGGCAAGCTCAATCGCCGCGCGCTGCGCGCGGAATGGGAGGAAAAGCTGTGATCAAGCTCGACATCATTTCCGACGTGGCCTGCCCCTGGTGTTATATCGGCAAAGCCTATCTGGACCGCGCTCTGGAACAGCATCCCGACCATCCCTTCACTGTGGAATGGCACCCCTACCAGCTTGACCCCGAAATCCCGCCGGAAGGGATCGACCGCACTGCCTATATGGAAGCCAAGTTCGGCAGCCGCGACCGGATCATCGAGGTGCACAAGCCGATCCTGGAACACGCGGCCCGTGCCGGGATCGAATTCGACCTTCCGGCCATCAAGCGCGCGGTCAATACGCTGGACGCCCATCGCCTGATCCACTGGGCCGGCCTTGAAGGCCGCCAGACCGCGATGGTTTCCGCGCTTTTCCGCGCCTACTGGCGCGAGGGAAAGGACATCAGTGATCGGTCGGTGCTGACCGCACTTGCGGGATCGCTGGGCATGGATGAAACCATGACAACCCGGCTTCTGAACAGCGACGCCGACATCGCGGACATCCGCGCCCGCATTGCCCACAGCCAACGCCGGGGTGTCCGTTCCGTGCCGACCTTCATCCTGGACAACACCCACGCCCTGCAAGGCGCGCAGCCACCCGAGATCTGGGCCCGCGTCATCGACGACCTGCGCGAGGCAGGGACCTGAGAGGGCAGCAACGGCCAGCGACTTCTCTTTTCGAAGAAATCTCCTGCCGACGACTCTCGCAGCAGCGTAAGGCGCCTCTGGTCGTATTGTCACAAAGAAGAAGCACGGCCGTGCGACAGGTCCGTCAGGCGGGGCCGCCCCGAGCCCTGAGGAAAACGAAGATCTCCGCCCCGCGGCGGAACCCGGCTGGACCTTGTGGCTTGAAACGCGCATAGCCCGATCAAAGCACAAGGATCCCCCATGCCGCGTCGCCTGCCTCTGCCCGAATTCACCGCGATGCTGGCGATGCTTTACGCAACCGTCGCCTTTTCCATCGACGCGATGCTGCCGGGCCTGCCGATGATCGCGGCCGAACTGTCGCCGTCCGACGTCAACCGCGCGCAGCTGGTGATCACCTTCTTCGTGCTGGGAATGGGCCTTGGCAGCGGCCTGGCCGGACCGATCTCGGATGCGATCGGCCGCCGGCCGACGATCCTGGGCGGCGCGGCGCTGTATATCGCGGGAACGCTGCTGGCCTATGTCGCCCCCTCGCTTGAACTGCTTCTGGCCGCCCGCGTGCTTCAGGGTCTGGGCGCGGCCGCGCCCCGCATCGTCGGGTTGGCACTGGTGCGCGACCTCTATCAAGGGCGCGACATGGCGCGGGTGTCGTCCTTCGTCATGCTGGTCTTCATGATCGTGCCGGCGATTGCGCCTTCGGTCGGGCAGGTGATCATCGGGTTCGCGGGCTGGCGGTCGATCTTCCTGGCCTATGTGCTGTTCGCGATCGTGGCGACGGGGTGGTTGATGCTGCGTCAGGACGAGACGCTGCCCGTTGCCGCGCGCCGCCCGCTGTCCTTGCCGGTTCTGGGGCGCGGCGCGCTGGAGGTTCTGGGCGACCGGACGGTGATGATCTGTACGGCGGCCATGACGGCCGGTTTCGGGCAGATGATGGCGCTTCTGTCCTCGATCCAGCAGATCTATGAGGAAACCTATCATCAGGGCGCCAACTTCCCCAAATGGTTCGCGCTGTCGGCGGTGCTGGCGGCCAGCGCGTCCTTCGTCAATGCGCGGCTGGTGATGCGGCTGGGGATGTATCGGCTGGCCCGCGGCGCCTTCGCCGGAATGGCGGTGTTTTCACTGCTGATCGCCGGGGTGATCGCGTCCGGTTTCCTGCACGGATGGTCTGCCTTTGCCGCCTTCTATGTCTGGGCCACCTCGGTGTTTTTCCTGGCGGGACTGGTGTTTGGCAACCTGAACGCCATTGCCATGCAGAAGATGGGCCATATCGCGGGAATGACTGCCTCGGTCATGTCGGCGGTGTCGACCGTGGCGGGCGCGATGATCGCCATTCCGGTCGGCCTGGCCTTCGACGGCACTCCACTGCCCGCGATCCTGGGCGCCACGATCTGTTCGGGTCTGGCCTGGGTGTTGATGGGGTTCCTGCGCGAGGACGAATAGTCCGCGCCTCAGCGCGACCCGGCGGGTTTCTTCACCACCAGCGCGCCCGCCTTTTCCGCCAGATCGCGGGCGATGGCGAAGGCGCCCTTGATCTTGTCGGCCTCTTTCGCCCAGTCGCGGGTCAGCATCAGCTTGTTGTCCTTGATCCGCGCCTTGCCGCCTTCGGCCGCCACGAATTCGACCAGCCCTGCGGGATTCGGGAATTTGTCGTTGTGGAACTGCACCGTCGCGCCCTTGGGGCCCGCATCCAGGCGGCCGATCTGGGCGCGGCGGCACATGCCCTTGATGCGGATGACCAGCAAAAGCGTGTTGACCTCGCGCGGGAGCGGGCCAAAGCGATCGATCAGTTCCGCGGCAAACCCTTCCAGTTCGACCTTGGTTTGCAGACCCGACAGGCGGCGGTAAAGGCCCAGCCGCACGTCCAGGTCGGGGACGTAATCTTCGGGGATCAGCACCGGCACGCCCAGGTTGATCTGCGGCGCCCATTGGCCGTCATCCTCGGGGCCTTGCAGTTCGCCGGAGCGCAGCTTGGCGATCGTTTCTTCCAGCATCGCCTGGTAAAGCTCGTAGCCGACTTCGTTGATATGGCCGGATTGTTCCTCGCCCAGAAGGTTGCCGGCGCCGCGCAGGTCCAGGTCCTGGCTCGCCAGTGAAAAGCCCGCGCCAAGGCTGTCGAGGCTGGCCAGAAGCCTGAGCCGCTTGGTCGCCTGCGGGGTTAGCGGCGCGCGGGGCTTGGTGGTCAGGTAGCAATAGGCGCGCGTCTTCGAACGGCCCACGCGGCCCCGGATCTGATAAAGCTGGCTCAGCCCGAACATGTCGGCGCGGTGGACGATCATGGTGTTGGCGGTCGGGATGTCGAGGCCGGATTCGACGATGGTTGTTGCCAGCAGCACGTCATACTTGCCGTCGTAGAAGGAGTTCATCCGGTCATCAAGTTCCCCTGCCGCAAGCTGGCCGTGGGCGATGACATAGCTGACTTCGGGAACGTGGGTCTTCAGGAAGTCCTCGATCTCGGGCAGGTCGGTGATGCGGGGCACCACGAAGAAGGACTGCCCGCCGCGGTAATGTTCGCGCAAGAGCGCCTCGCGCAGGGTGACCACGTCGAATTCGCTGACATAGGTGCGGATTGCCAGCCGGTCGACGGGCGGTGTGCCGATGATCGACAGGTCGCGCACACCCGTCAGCGACAGTTGCAACGTGCGCGGGATCGGGGTCGCGGTCAGTGTCAGGACGTGGATTTCCGACCGCATCTCCTTCAAGCGTTCCTTGTGGGTGACGCCGAAGTGCTGTTCTTCGTCGATGATCATCAGGCCGAGGTTGTGGAAGCGGACGGTCTTGGCCAGCACCGCATGGGTGCCGATGACGATGTCCACCGTGCCGTCGGCCAAGCCTTCGCGGGTTTTTGAGGCCTCTTTCGCGGTGACGAAGCGCGACAGGGGCCGGACGGTGATCGCCGTGCCGCGAAAGCGTTCGGCGAAGGTGCGATAGTGCTGGCGCGCCAGAAGCGTGGTCGGCGCGATGACGGCAACCTGCACGCCCGACTGCGCCGCGACGAAGGCGGCGCGCATGGCGACTTCGGTCTTGCCAAAGCCCACGTCGCCGACGATCAGCCGGTCCATCGGGCTGCCCGCTTCCAGGTCGGCCAGAACGTCACCGATGGCCGACAGTTGGTCGTCGGTTTCCTGATAGGGGAAGCGGGCCGAGAAATCTTCCCATTCGTGATGCGGCGCTTCCAGGATCGGGGCGCGGCGCAGGTGGCGTTCGGCGGCAACCCGCATCAGCCGTTCGGCGATCTGGCGGATGCGTTCCTTCAGCTTCGCCTTCTTGGCCTGCCAGGCCCCACCGCCCAGCTTGTCAAGCAAGCCTTCCTCGTGCCCGTAGCGGGACAGAAGTTCGATGTTCTCGACCGGCAGATACAGCCTGTCACCGCCCGCATATTCCAGAAGCACACATTCATGCGGCGCACCCAGTGCGGTGACGGTTTCCAGACCCTTGTAGCGGCCGACGCCGTGATCGACGTGGACCACCAGATCGCCGGGCGACAGGCTTTGCGCTTCGGTCAGGAAATTGTCGGCGCGGCGGCGTTTCTTCGCGCCGCGGATCAGACGGTCGCCCAGCACGTCCTGTTCGGAAATTACGGTCAGCCCCTCGGCCTCGAACCCGTGTTCCAGCGCCCAGACGGTCAGGTAAAGCCCGCCCCGGCCTTCGCCCACGTCGCGGATGTCGCGCACGGGTTTGGCGTCGCGAAGCGTCTCATCCTCCAGAAGCCCCTTCAGGCGTTCGCGGGCGCCATCCGAATAGGACGCGACGATCACCTGTCCATCGCCACGGCGGGCGCGGATGTGGTCGGCCAAAGCGCCGAACAGGCTGACGTTTTCGAGCGCGCGTTCGGGCGAGAAGTTGCGCCCGATCCGCCCGCCCGCGTCCAGCACATTCAACCCCGTGGGCTGTGGCAACGCCACCAACTGAATAACGCGGTGATCGGCCACGGCGGCGGACCAGCCCGCATCGTCCAGATACAGAAGTCCCGGCGCGCAGGGTTTGTAGACGGTATCGCCGCGATCCTTGCGGCCCATAGCCTCCTTGCGGGCGTCGTATTGATCCTCGATCGATTCCCACCGCGACAGGCGCGCGGGCGTGGTCTGGTCATCCAGCATGACCGTTGCATCTGGCAGGTAGTCGAAAATCGTTTCCAGCCGGTCATGGAAGAACGGCAGCCAATGCTCCATCCCCGCGTGCTTGCGCCCGGCGCTGACGGCTTCATACAGCGGATCGTCCGATCCGGCGGCGCCGAATTCGATCCGGTAATTCTGGCGGAACCGGGTGATCGCGGCCTCGTCCAGCACGATTTCGGACACGGGCGCCAGTTCGACCACCGAAAGTTTTTCCGTGGTGCGTTGGCTGGCCGCGTCAAAGCGGCGCGCGCCGTCCAGCACGTCACCGAAGAAATCCAGCCGCACCGGACCGCCCGCACCCGGCGGGAAGATGTCGATGATGCCGCCCCGTACGGCGTAATCGCCCGGTTCGGTCACCGTGGGGCTGGGTGAAAAGCCCATGCGGACCAGATAGCCGCGCAAGGCTGCTTCGTCGACGCGCGACCCCACCTTGGCGGTAAAGCTGGAGGCCCGCACCACGTCGCGCGCTGGAATGCGCTGGCTGGCGGCGTTCAGCGTCGTCAGCAGGATGAAGGGCCCCGGAATACCTTGGGCCAGTCCGGCCAGCGTCGCCATCCGCGCGGCGCTCACATCGGGGTTCGGGGATACCCGGTCGTAGGGGAGGCAATCCCAGGCGGGAAACGTCAGGACGACCGCGTCGGGCGCAAAGAAGGCCAGCGCGGCGCGCATCGCCTCCATCCGCTTGTCGTCACGGGCAACGTGGATGACGGGCTTGCCCTTCGCCAGTTCCCGCGCCAGAAGCCGGGCGTCGAAGCCTTCGGGCGCACCGGAGAGGGTGATGGGCGCAGCCACGGCTCAGCCCAGCGGGTTGAGGTTGAAGTTCTGCGCCATGCCCCAGAAGGCGGTGACGAAGATCGAGATCATGCCCAGGACCTGCACATAGGTGCGGTGCCGCGCCAGATGTCTTTGCAACTCCTCGCCGGTTTCGCCCTGGCGGTCGATCAGCGTGGCGGTGTGCAGGCTCAGCGCGCCGACAAGGGTCAGGGGGAACAACAGCAGGATCACCGCCTGGGCGAATTCGACGCGATACCAGAACCCCAGAACCGCCAGCGCCGTCAGCACGAAGAAGGCCAGCAGCACCAGCATCGGCCCGGCGACGTTCAGGATGTAGAGAAGCCGGCCCACGTAGATGCGCGCCATCTCGTCCAGATCCGCCGCCGCCTGCCCGCCCAGCTTGCGCGCCCGGATCACCATGTCGAAGGGCACGCCCAACACCCAGTGCGACGCCTGACTCCAGGTGACGGCCAGTGCGATCCAGTACCAGAGATTCGAAAAGGACCGCATGTCGATCACTTCGAAAAGAAGCTTGGTCCAGTCCAACAGCGGTCTCCATCCGGGCAAGGCGGGCGTCACGGGGTCTACCCTTGGCGCGCTCTTCCGTGTAACGGGTAGCGAAAGCCCCGCCAAGTGCCAAGCCGCCACGTGCGCCCTACCCGCAAGTCGCCCCCAGCCAGAGCCAGAGCCATGCCGCATCTTCCCGCCGCCTTCCCCGCCACCCGTTTCCGCCGCCTGCGCCGTATGGGTGCGCTGCGCGACCTGGTGCAGGAGGTGCGCCTGTCGCCCGCCGACCTGATCTGGCCGATCTTCGTGACCGACGTGCCGGGGGCGGATGCGCCCGTGGCCTCGATGCCCGGTGTTTCGCGCCTGACGGTCGAAGGCGCGGTGCGCGCGGCCGAACAGGCGGCGGCGCTGGGCATCCCGGCGCTATGCCTGTTCCCCTACACCGATCCCGCGCTGAAGACCGAGACCTGCGAAGAGGCCTGGAGCCCGGACAACCTTTCGAACCGGGCTATTCGCGCGATCAAGGCGGCGGTGCCGGATATCGCGGTGATGACCGATGTCGCGCTGGATCCCTACAACGCGCTGGGGCATGACGGGCTGGTCCGCGACGGCGTGGTCCTGAATGACGAGACGATCGAGGCACTGGTCCGCATGGCGCTGGCGCAGGCCGAGGCCGGGGCCGACATCCTGGGCCCGTCCGACATGATGGATGGCCGCATCGGCGCCATGCGTTCGGCGCTGGAGGCAGCGGGCCACAAGGATGTGGTGATCCTGTCTTATGCCGCCAAATACGCCAGTGCCTTCTACGGGCCGTTCCGCGACGCCGTGGGCGCCAGCGGTGCGCTGAAGGGCGACAAGAAGACCTATCAGATGAACCCCGGCAACCGCGACGAGGCGCTGCGCCTTGTGGCGCGCGATCTGGACGAAGGCGCCGACATGGTGATGATCAAGCCGGGGATGCCCTATCTGGACATCTGCGCCCGGGTGAAGGATGCCTTCGGCGTGCCGACCTTCGCCTATCAGGTGTCGGGCGAATACGCGATGCTGAAGGGCGCCATGCTGAACGGCTGGCTGAAGGAGGAGGTCATGCTGGAAAGCCTTCTGGCCTTCCGCCGCGCCGGCTGCGACGGCATCCTTACCTATTTCGCGCCCGAAGCCGCGCGTCTGCTGCGCGCTTGATCGGCTGCCGATGGCGCGGCTCTTTGCCGATGCAGGGCCGAACATTCGGTTTTTCATGCAACAATTGGTGACACGCGCCCCGATTGCCCCTAGGCTACGCGCCAACCGGCCATGACCAAGGACCGGACTTGAGGCCGTTTTTTCCAGTCGCGCGGGTCTGTGCCCAAAGGTCACCCGCGACGCGCAAGTGGAGCAGAAGATGATCGAGATTTCCCGTCGCACCTTCGTGATGCTGTCCGGCGCCAGCTTGGGCCTTGCCGCTTGCGGCAACGGCATCGGCGGCTCCGGCGCGGCGAAGCTGGATGCGCGCGTCGATGCGACCCGCGCCTATCTCCTGCGGCACTATCCCGGGACGCAGGACCTGATCTCGCGCGCCTCGGGTGTCCTTTACATGCCGCTGATGACCGAGGCGGGCTTCGGTCTGGGCGGCGCCTATGGTCGCGGGGCGCTGCGGATCAACGATGTGACGGTCGATTACTACTCGGCCACCCAGGCCAGCATCGGCTTTACCCTCGGCGCACAACAATATGCCCATGCGCTGTTCTTCATGACGCCCGAGGCGCTGGAGAACTTCCGCCGCCAGGACGGCTGGCAGGCGGGCGCGGGCGTGACCTATGCGCTGCCCGACGGCGGCGCCTCGGCCGGCGTGGACACGACCACGACGACCGCGCCGGTGATCGCGCTGGTCTTCGGTCAGGCCGGGTTCATCGCCGGGGCGTCGCTGGACGGGACCAAGTACACCCGCATCATCCCGTAAAGGCGGCGGGGCGCCTGCCGCCCCCCCCCTGCCCCGTTCAGCCGTTCAGCTTGCGCAACCGCGCGATCAGGCTGGACGTGTCCCAGCGCTGGCCGCCCATCGCCTGCACATCCTTGTAGAACTGGTCCACCAGCGCGGTGACCGGCAGGCTGACGCCCAGGTCATCGCCGGCGGCCAGGCAAATTCCCAGATCCTTGCGCATCCAGTCGACCGCGAAGCCGAAGTCATACTTGCCTTCCGCCATGGTCTTGTGGCGGTTTGCCATCTGCCAGCTTCCGGCCGCGCCCTGGCTGATGACCTCGACCAGTTCGCCGATGTCCAGGCCGGCCTTTTCGGCAAAGCTCAGGCCCTCGGCGAGGCCCTGCACCAGGCCCGCGATGCAGATCTGGTTGACCATCTTCGCCAGCTGCCCCGCGCCGCTGTCGCCCAGACGCCGACAAATGCGGGCGTAGGCCGCGATGATCGGCTCGGCCCGGACGTAGTCTTCGGCGCGTCCGCCGCACATCACCGAAAGGACACCGTTTTCCGCCCCCGCCTGCCCGCCCGAGACAGGTGCATCCACGAAGCCCAGCCCCCGGTCGCCCGCAGCGGCGGCCAGTTCCCGCGTCACGCTGGCGGAAACCGTGGTGTGATCCACGAAGACCGTTCCCGGCGCCATTCCGGCGAAGGCGCCCTCGTCCCCCAGGCAGACGCTGCGCAGGTCGTCATCGTTGCCCACGCAGGCCATGACGAATTCGGCCCCCGTCGCCGCCTGGGCCGGTGTCGCCGCCGCCCGTCCCCCGTGCCGGGCCACCCAGTCCGCCGCCTTGGCGCCGGTGCGGTTGTAAACTGTCACGTCATGCCCCTTGGCGGCCAGATGGCGCGCCATCGGAAACCCCATCACGCCCAATCCCAGAAACGCCACCCTGGCCATGCCCCGTCCTCCCTGACAGTTGCGATCCGATCCGTTCTGTCCTAGTTACCCGGCCTGCACTGCGCGTCAACCGCGACCGCCGGGGCCTTGTGCCCGAAAGGCCGGAACGCCATCCCGGAACCAAGAGGCCGCCCCCGATGCTGACCGCCTTCCGCTGGCTTACGCGCATTGTCTCGGCCCTGCTGCTTCTGGCCCTTGTCGCTGCGGGGATGGTCTATTACTTCGCCGCGCGCTCCCTGCCCGACTATGACGCGACCTACAGGGTGACGGGGCTGTCGGCCCCGGTCGAGGTGGTGCGCGACACCGCCGACGTGCCGCATATCTTCGGCGCCTCGGACCGGGACGTGTTCTATGCGCTGGGCTTTGCCCACGCGCAGGACCGGCTGTGGCAGATGGTCATCCTGCGCCGCACCGCCCAGGGGCGGCTGTCCGAGGTGTTCGGCAAGCGGACGCTGGGTACGGATGACCTGATGCGGCGGCTTGATCTGTACGGCCTGGCCGAACAGTCCGTCCCGGCGCAGGACGACGACACCCGCGCCGCGCTGGAGGCCTATTCCGCCGGGGTGAACGAATGGATCCGCGTCATCAACGAACAGGCCAAAGGCCGGGGCGCGCCGGAATTCTTCCTGTTCTCGAACCCGATTTCCTACTGGCAGCCTGCCGACTCCATCGCGCTGATGAAGTTACTCGCGGTAAAGATGTCCTCGCAGCTGGAGGACGAGGTGCTGCGCGCCCGCGTGTCGATGCTGTCGAAGACCTGGGCGAACGACCTTCTCCCCGAGGTTCCGGGCGCAGGCATCGCTGCCCTGCCCCCCTATGGCAGCGTCGTGCCGGGGGTCGAGGCCAGCCATGCCGCGCTGGACATTCCGGTGGACCCGCTGTCGCCCTTCCCGCGCCGCGCCTTTGCCGGCGCCTCGAACGCCTGGGCGGCGGCGCCAGCGCGCTCGGCGGCCGGGGGGTCGCTTCTGGCCAATGACCCGCATGTGGATTTCTCGGCCCCCGCACTGTGGTATCTGGCCCGGCTGGAGCTGACCTCGGGCGGCGTCATCGGCGCGACGATCCCCGGCATTCCGGCGATCCTGGCCGGGCGCAATGCCGGTCTTGGCTGGGGCATCACCTCAAGCTACCTCGACGATCAGGATGCCCATATCGAGGAACTGAACCCCGCCGACCCGGGCCGCTATCGGACCGCGGCGGGCTGGAAGCCCTTCGTGACGAAAAAGACGATCATCGCCATCAAGGACGAGGCGCCGGTGACGCTGACCCTGCGCTGGACGGACAACGGCCCCGTCCTGCCGGGCACGCATTACGACCTTGCCTCGGTCACCCCGCGGGGGAATGTCACCTCGCTCAACTGGACGGTTCTGGATAGCGCCGACACCACGATGACGGCGGCGATCCGGCTGATGAAGGCGCACACGATCCGGGCCGGCATCGCCGCGGGCGAGCTGTTCGTGGCCCCGGCGCAGAACGTGACGATGGCCGACAAGGACGGCGTGGCGATGGCAATGTTCGGCCGCATGCCGAAGCGCGATGCCCGCCACCAGACCCAAGGCCGGATGCCCAGCCCCGGCTGGCTGCCCGAGAACCAGTGGCAGGGCACCCTGCCCTACAGCGACAACCCGCGATTTGAAAATCCGTCGGGCGGAATCGTCGGCAACACCAACAACAAGACCATCGACCGTCCTTTCCCCAACCACCTGACCTTCGACTGGGGCGACAGCCAGCGCATCCAGCGCTGGACGCGCCTGATGCAGGAACGCGAAGTGCATTCGCGCGACAGCTTCATCGCCGCGCAACTGGACACCGTTTCACCCGCGGCGCGGAACCTTCTGCCGCTGGTCGGCCGCGACCTGTGGTTCACGGGCCAAGCCGCCGCCGAGGGCACGCCGGAACGGCAGCGGCAGCGGGCGCTTGAACTGCTGGCCAAGTGGGACGGCGAGATGAACGAGCACCTGCCCGAGCCGCTGATCTATGCCGCCTGGCTGCGCGCCGTGCAGGCCCGGCTGATCCAGGACGAGCTTGGACCGCTTGCCGACGCCTTCAGCCATGTCGAGCCGCTGTTCATCGAACGGGTGTTCCGCAACATCGACGGCGCCGGGAAATGGTGCGACGTCATGCAATCCGCCCCGGTCGAGACCTGTACGGACATTTCGCGGCTGGCGTTGGACGACGCGCTGCTGTGGCTGTCGGAACGTTATGGCGCCCGGATCGAAAGCTGGCGCTGGGGCGACCTGCACCAGGCCACGCACGACCATCCCGTTCTGGGCGACATGCCGGTGGTGAACTGGTTCGTGAACATCCGCCAGTCGACCTCGGGCGGGGATTTCACGCTGATGCGCGGCCTGACCAAGGGCACCGGCCCGAACCCCTATCTGAACGTCCACGGCGCGGGCTACCGGGGTGTCTACGATTTTGCCGATCCCGACAGTTCGGTCTTCATCATTTCGACCGGCCAGTCCGGCCATCCGCTCAGCCGTCATTACGATGACCTGTCCGAGCTTTGGCGGCGGGGCGAATACATCCCGATGTCGCTGGACCCGGGCCTGGCGCGGGCAGCCGCGACCGGCATCACCCGGCTGGAACCCGCGAACTAATCCGTGGCGGCGGCGGTGCCGCGGCGCCCGGCGGGGCGGCGCGACATCAGGATCGTGTAGATGCCGCTGGCCACGACAATCGCGGCGCCGATCAGAGTGGC
This sequence comes from Rhodobacteraceae bacterium QY30, assembly GCA_002356635.1. GTDB lineage: Bacteria > Pseudomonadota > Alphaproteobacteria > Rhodobacterales > Rhodobacteraceae > QY30. The sequence continues at coordinate 1,283,204 of CP023454.1, read as the reverse complement.
GGCGTCGGGCCGTTCGTGAAAGACGACCATCCCCACCAAGAGTGCAAAGACCAGCCGCGTGTAGCGGAAGGGCGTGACCACCGCCACCTCACCAATCCGCATGGCGCCGGTCAGGAAGGCATAGGCCGAAACGCCCACACCAATTGCCGCGACCAGCCGCAGCCCTTCGGAGGCCGTGGGAACGACCGCGCCCCCCGTGACCGCCAGCATGGCAAGTCCGGTCGGCACCAGCACCAGAAAACCGTAAAATCCCAGCACCATGTTGCCCAGCGTCTTCGGTGCGGCCCGCGTCGCCAGATCGCGGCCCGCAAAGCCCAGCGTGCCCAACACCGCCAGGATCGAGGCCGGGGTAAAGCCTTCCAGACCGGGCCTGAGGATTACCAGGACGCCGAAGAAGCCGATGAAGATCGCCAGCCAGCGCTGCCAGACCACCCGTTCCCGAAAGATCACCGCCGCGCCCAGCGTCACGACCAGAGGCGTTGCCTGAAGGATGGCCGAGGCCGAGGACAGGGGCGTCAGCGCGATCGCAAGTGTATAGAAGACCCGGCCCAGAACCTCGTTCCCGGCCTTCCAGGCAACGGCCGGAACAAGGGCGTGGCGCGAAAACAGCGCCGCGCCCGACCGCAGGGTCAGGACGGCAAAGACCAGCGCCCCGCCGGCGCCGAAGATCGCCAGGATCTCGCCCACCGGAAGATGGCCGTAGACGGATTTCAAGAGCATGTCCTCGACCGCGAACCCCGCCATCGCGGCAACCATCAGAAAGATGCCGCGCAGGTTCTCGGGGTGGCCGCTCACGCGTCCGGGGTCCAGGGGGTGCGGGGACCGGTTTCGACGGGTTCCTCGTCGTCCGGCGCGGGATCGGCCGGATCGGCGAAGTTCGGATCGATCGCGGCATAGGCGGCGCGCTGACGGGCCGACCAGCGCACGCGGATGCGGTAGCCGCTGTCGTCCAACTCCTCGGTCTCGACCACGCCCTGATCGTGCAGCCAGGCCCGCGCGCGCCCGGCGCTGAACGGAAGTTCCAGCACCGCGTCGCTGCGTTCATCATCCAGCGCGACCGAAATCGCGGCCAAAAGGGCATCCAGCCCCTCGCCCGTCAGCGCGGATACCGCATGGATGCCGGGCGTGCGCGCATCCTGCACCAGAAGCGCGCCCCGCATGTCGGGAGACAGGAGGTCGATCTTGTTCCAGACCTCGAACATCGGAACGTCCTCGGCCACGCCCAGGGATTCGAGGATCTCGCCCACATCGGCGGCCTGTTCCTCGGTCTCGGGATGCGCGATGTCGCGGACATGCAGGATCAGGTCGGCCTCCAGCACCTCTTCCAGGGTGGCGCGGAAAGCGGCCACCAGCTGCGTCGGCAGGTCCGAGATGAAACCCACGGTGTCCGACAGGATGACCTTCTTTCCCGAGGGCAGCGTGATGCCCCGCATGGTCGGATCGAGCGTGGCGAACAGCATGTCCTTGGCCAGCACCTCGGCGCCGGTCATGCGGTTGAACAGCGTCGATTTCCCGGCGTTGGTATAGCCCACCAGCGCCACCACCGGGAACGGCACCTTGCGGCGCGCCGCGCGGTGCAACTCGCGGGTCTTGACGACCTTCGACAACTGGCGGCGGATCTTCACCACCTCTTCGTCGATGGCGCGGCGGTCGGCCTCGATCTGCGTCTCGCCCGGGCCACCGACAAAGCCGAAGCCGCCGCGTTGACGTTCCAGGTGGGTCCAGGCCCGGACCAGACGGGTGCGCTGATAGCTGAGCGCCGCAAGTTCGACCTGCAACACACCTTCGCGGGTACGGGCACGGTCGGCGAAGATTTCAAGGATCAGCCCGGTCCGGTCGAGAAGCTTGACGCCCCATTCCTTTTCCAGGTTCCGCTGCTGGACAGGGCTGACCGGCCCGTCGACCAGGACCAGGTCGACGTGCAGGTCGTGCAACCGCGCCTTCAGCTCGTCGATCTTGCCGGTCCCGAACAGAAGGCCAGGCTGCATCTTCGGCAGGCGGACGACCTCGGCACCCACGACCTCAAGCTCGGGCATGGCGTCGGCCAGCGATACCGCTTCGGCCAGTGCGTGTTCGGGCAGACGCCGATGGCGGACCGACTTGATGTCGGGGTGCAGGACATAGGCCCGCGTCACCACGGCGCTGCGGTCATGCGGATCGCGTTCGGGATCCCTGTCGTCGCTGTCAGGATCCGAAATCAGTCTTCCCCTTCGTAAAGAGAGATCGGCGCCCCCGGCATGATGGTCGAGATGGCGTGCTTGTAGACCAGTTGCGACTGACCATCGCGGCGCAGAAGCACGCAGAAGTTGTCGAACCAGGTGATCACGCCTTGCAGCTTCACCCCGTTGATGAGGAAAATCGTGACAGGAACCTTCGCCTTGCGGACATGATTGAGAAAGGCATCCTGGAGGTTCTGTTTATCGGCGGCCATTTTGGTCGACCCTTGTTCTTGTCGTTTGTTGCATCCCTCTGGCCGCAAACGCGCGGCGTTGGAGACTTGTGGCCAAGTATGCGCACAATGATCCGGGTTTCCAGTCCGAAATCACCGGCGCGCCGCGAAAGATCGGAACCGTGTCCCGCCCTGCCCCCGTGCGGGAAACGGCGGGTGACGGGCGCTCACTCCTCCAGTTCCAGATCCTCGTCCTCGTCCAGATGGGCGATGCGACCGCCGGATTTGGAGGTCGTGACGACGCCCAGCGACTTCAGCTTGCGGTGCAGGGCCGAACGCTCCATGCCGACGAAGGTGGCGGTGCGGCTGATGTTGCCGCCGAAGCGGTTGATCTGGGTCAGCAGGTATTCCCGTTCGAACAGTTCCCGCGCCTCGCGCAGCGGCAGGGTGGCCAGCGCGCCGGACAGGATGATCCGCCCGTCGTCGGGGGCGGCGTCACCCTGCCCCTGCAATTCCCGGGCCTCGATGGGACCGGTTCCCTCGCCCAGGATCAGCACCCGCTCGATCAGGTTGCGCAACTGGCGGATGTTGCCGGGCCAGGTCATCGTCTGCATCAGCGCCTGCGCCTCATCCGAGAGTTCACGCAAGGGCAGGCCCTGCATCCTGTTGAACTGCTCAAGGAAATAACTTGCCAGCTCGGGGATGTCCTCGCGGCGGTCCTCCAGCGAGGGAACGGTGATCGGAACGACGTTCAGACGGTCGAACAGTTCCTGCCGGAAACGGCCCGCGGCGATTTCCTGACGCAGATCGCGTGTGGTGGACGAGATGACGCGCAAGTCGACCCGCACCTTGTCGCTGCCGCCCGAACGGGTGAACTGCTGTTCGGTCAGCACGCGCAGGATCTTCGATTGCGTTCCCGGCGGCATGTCGGCCACTTCGTCGAAGTAGATCACTCCGCCGTGCGCCTGTTCCAGAAGTCCCTTCTCGACCCCGCGCTCGGCTGTTTCGCGGCCGAACAGGACTTCCTCCATCCGCTCAGGCTCGACCGAGGCCGACGAGACGGTGACGAAGGGCGCCGAGGCACGGTTCGAGTTGACGTGGATGTAGCGCGCGGCCACCTCCTTGCCGGCGCCGGGCTGGCCGGTCAGCATCACGCGGCCGTTCGATTTTGTCACCTTGTCCAGTTGCGACTTCAGCGCCCTCAGCGCCGGAGACTGGCCGATCATCTCCGAGGAGCTGACGTCGCGCCGCCGCAGCGAGGCGTTTTCCCGCCTGAGCCGCGATGTTTCCATGGCGCGTGAGACGACCACTGTCAACTGGTCAATGTTGAAGGGTTTTTCGATGAAGTCGTAGGCACCCTGCTTGATCGCGGCGACCGCAATCTCGATGTTGCCGTGGCCCGAGATGATGATGATCGGCACATCGGGATTGTCACGCTTCACGGTCTTCAGGATGTCGATCCCGTCCATCCGGCTGTCCTTCAGCCAGATGTCCAGCACCATCAGCGCCGGCGGTGCCGCGTTGATCTCGGCCATGCAGTCGTCCGAGTTGCCGGCCAGCCGGGTGTTGTAGCCTTCGTCCCTCAGGATGTCCGAGATCAGTTCCCGGATGTCCTTTTCGTCGTCCACGATCAGAATGTCGCTCATTTACCGCCTCCCGCCATTTCGGCGTTCTTTTCTTTCTCTCGCAAGCCGCGCGCCCGGGCGCGCGGCAGCCGGATCAGGGCCATCGCCCCGCGGTGCCCGGTGCCGTCGAACGGTTCGGCATCCGTCAGGACAAGGGTGCCGCCATGTTCCTCGATGATCTTCTTGACGATCGGCAGGCCCAGGCCGGTGCCTTTTTCGCGCGTCGTCACATAGGGCTCGAACAGACGCGCCCGGTCTTCCGGCAGGCCGATGCCGTTGTCGCTGATGCGGATGGTTACCGCGTCCGCCGCGGCGGCCATCGAAACCCGGACCTCGGGGTCGTAGCCGTCGGGTACGCCCTTTTCCAGATAGCTTTCAACGGCTTCCCCTGCATTCTTCACCAGGTTCGTCACCGCCTGGGAGATCATGGTCGCATCCAGCTCTGCGATCACCGCTTCGGACGGCAGATCGGCCACCAGGCGCGCCCCATGCAGTGCGCCATCCTGCAAGGTGACGGCATCGCGCATCAGCTTCGTCAGGTCGTGGTCGCGCCGGTCGGGTTCGGGCATCCGCGCGAACTTCGAGAATTCGTCGACGATCCGCCGCAGGTCGTTGGTCTGGCGCACGATCACGTCGGTCATCTGTTCCAGCGCATCGCTTTGTTCGCCGACCATCGGAGCAAACTTGCGGCGGATGCGTTCGGCGGACAGCTGGATCGGGGTCAGCGGGTTCTTGATCTCATGCGCGATGCGGCGGGCGACATCGCCCCAGGCGGCCATCCGCTGCGCCGAAACCAGGTCGGTCACGTCGTCGAAGGCCACGACATAGCCTTCCAGCGTTCCGTCCAGGTTGCGGCGTTCCGACATGCGGACCAGCAGGCTTTCCAGCCGGCCGTCGCGCGATACCTTTATCTCTTCCTGCGCTGCCCCGTTCACGTTGTCACGCAAGCGGTTGAAAAGTTCGGTGAATTCCGGAACCGCATCGGAAAGTCCGCGGCCGTGGTCCCGATCGGTCAGGCCCACCAGACGGGTGGCCGAGCGGTTGAGGAAATCGACCCGGCCCTCGGGGTCCAGTCCGATGACCCCGGCGGTGACAGAGGTGAGGACAGAGTCGAACAGACGCCGCTGCGCCTCGGTCCGGGCGTTGATCTGCAACAGGTCCACGCGCTGGCCCTTCAGTTGCCGCGTCATCTGGTTGAAGATCCGGCCCAGCATCGCGATCTCGTCGTCGCCCGGCTCTTCGATGACCTGCACATCCAGGTCGCCGTCGCCCACCGCCTGCGCGGCCCCGGCCAGACGGCCCACCGGGCGCGACAGCCGTTCGGCGAACCACAGGCCCATCCAGATCGCGGCCAGCACCAGGATCAGCGCGAAGCCCAGATAGACCAGGCCGAATTCGAACAGCACCCGCCCGCGCGACGCTTCAAGCTGCTGGTAAAGGCCCACCGTGGCGCGGGTTTCGTCCAGAAGGCTCAGGATCTTGCCGTCGACGTTGCGGCTGACATAGAGGTAACGGTCAACGAAGGCGTCCAGCGGCATCAGGGCGCGGAATTCGTTGTTGCTCCAGTCCTCGATCAGGACGAATTCACCGGCCCGCGCCCGAGCGATCTGGTCGGCGCTGGGGCGTTCGTAGTCGAAGAGGTAGCTGCGTTCGCCCCGCGTCCGCAACTCGCCGGATCCGTCGATGACATAGGCTTCACGCAGGCCGCGCTGCACCTGCGCCTGCCCTTGCGTCAGCAGCTGCCTCAGGTCGCCGTCGGCCAGGAAGAAACTGGATTGCTTGGCAAGGTTCAGGTAACGCGCCAGCGCCCGGGCATCCGCCTCCAGGTCGCGGCGGTGTTCGTCCTGATAGGCCTCCGCCGCGGCCATCGAGGTGCCCACCACCTGCCGCACCCGGTCGGAAAACCAGCCCTCCAGGCCGATGTTCACCGTCAGCCCGGCAAAGACCGCGACAAGGATCGTCGGGAACAGCGCGATGCCCGCAAAGACCCCCGTCAGCCGCAGGTGCAGCCGCGATCCCGCCGACTTGCGGCGCCGCGCCGCGATCATCGCCGCCAGCCGCGCCAGCACCAGACCCGCCAGCAGCAGGAAATACACCAGATCGGCCAGAAGGATCAGACGAAGCGCGGTCGAGTTCGCGCCCTGTCCATAGGGGCCCAGCACCATGAAGGTGCCAAAGGCCAGTAGCGGCCCCAGGACCACAAGGCCCAGGGTCGCGACGTTCTGCACCCGGCGTTGCCGACGCAACCGGCTGAGCCGGTCCCAGGATGCCTTGTGTAGTGCGCTCTCCAAGAACTGCCCCTGACTTTCCGGGGACTGCAACGCAAAGCCCCGGTCACCGCCGCGCAGCCTGTCGTTTCGCCATTCGGATCTGCTTGACGCAGCCGGGCCACAGGTCTGTGTTGCGCTTTTACATCAATTTGCGGCGGCGTGTCACGTTCATATCGAGCGAGACGATCTTCTTGTGCAAGGTATTGCGGTTGATCCCCAGAAGATCGGCACATCTGGCCTGATTACCGCCGGTTGCTTCCAGCGCAATCGTCAGCAGCGGCAACTCCATTTCCCTGAGGATGCGGTCATAAAGGCCCGGCGGGGGAAGGGTGTCCCCATGCAGGTCGAAGTAGCGCCGCAGGTGGCGGGCGATGGCATCGCCCATCCGTTCGCCGTCGGGGACCCCGGCCGATGCGACGGGCGCCGCGCGTCCCAGCACCGGCTCCAGGTCTGCGGGGACCAGTTGCGACAGGTCGGGCGCGATCAGGGCCAGATGCCGCATGGCGTTTTCCAGCTGGCGAACGTTGCCGGGCCAGGGATGGGACCTCAGGCGTTCAGCGACCGCCTCGGGCAGCGTCACTTCTGGCCCATGGCCATGGCGGGCCAGGAAGTGCGTCGCCAGCAGCGCGATGTCCTGCGTCCGGTCGGCCAGCGGCGGCAGGGAAAGCGTTGCGCCGGACAGCCGATAGAACAGATCCTCGCGCAGGCCCGTGGCGCCCGCGACCGAGGTGGCAATGACCCGGGGCGGGTTCGTTGCCGGCAGGCTGTCGATCAGCCGCACCGCGCGGGCCTGCGCCTCGGGGCCGAAATCGGCCAGTTGCTCCAGCACCAGCGTGCCCGCCCCCACCTGCGCCAGCAGCCGGGCCTGCGCCGCATCGGGGTTTTCGCCTTCGGCCGGCATCAGATCGGCGCCGGTCACGGTGACGAAGGGCAGATCGCGGCGATCGGACAGGTCGTGAAGGGCGCGCGCCAGCAGCGACTTGCCGCTGCCCGAGGGGCCAAGGATCAGAACCGGCAGATCGGTCTGCTTGATCCGCGCCACCGCCCGGTACAGCGCCTGCATCGGGGCCGATCGGCCGATCAGCGGCATCGGGTCCGCTTCGGCGTGGGGCGCGGACGCGGATTCGGGCGCAGGAACGGCGGCCGGGCCCACCACCGGCCGCGCAGCCGAGCGTGCGGCCAGGCCAACGGGAACAGCCCCCTGCGGAATGGCGTGGCGTTTCCGGTCCAACCCCTTCGCGGCGCGTTTCATCAGGTCGGGCAGGTCGAAGGGTTTCGGCAGATAGTCGAAAGCGGCTGCCTCGGTCGCACGGATCGCCGTCATCATGGTGTTTTGCGCCGAGATCACGATCACCGGCAGGTCCGGCCGCATCCGGGTGATGGCGGGCAGCGTGGTCAGGCCATTGCCGTCGGGCATGACGACATCGGTGATGACCAGATCGCCCTTCCCCTCCTCGACCCAGCGCAGCAGCGTGACCAGCGAGGCCGTTGCATGGACCCGGCAGCCTGCCCGCGTCAGCGCCTGCGTCAGGACGGTGCGGATGGTGCGGTCGTCGTCGGCGACAAGAACGGTGCCGTCCATGTCTCAGCTCTCCTGATGGGTGTCGCGCAGGACGGGAAGGGAAATGCGAAAGGCGGTGCGGCCGGGCACCGACTGGACCGAGATCCAGCCGCCATGGTCGGCGATGATCTTCGCCACCAGCGCAAGGCCCAGGCCCGTGCCGTTTTCCCGGCCCGAAACGAAGGGGTCGAAAATGGCGTCCGCTATTTCGGGCGGGATGCCGGGGCCGTCATCGACCACTTCGACGTTGATCGGAAGGGCGGCGGCGCGACCATCCTTGCCGCGGATGCGCAACGCCTGGTCGTAGAAGCTGCGGATGCGAATGGTTCCGCCTGCGTTCCCCGAAGCTTCGGCGGCGTTCTTCAACAGGTTCAGGAACACTTGCAGCAACTGGTCCGCATCGCCCGGAACCGGCGGCAGCGAAGGGTCGTAATCGGTGAAGATCCGCATGCCGTTGGCAAAGCCCAGTGCGGCGGATTTTCGGGCGCGGTCCAGCACGTCATGGATGTTGACCGCGACCTTCGCGGGCGGAAGCAGGTTGCCGAACTGCTCGACCTGTTCGAGAAGCTTCACGATCCGCCGCGTCTCGGCCACGATCAGACCGGTCAGTTCGCGATCCTCGGCCGACAGCGTCATGTCCAGAAGCTGCGCCGCCCCCGCGATGCCTGCAAGCGGGTTCTTGATCTCATGCGCCAGCATCTCGGCCATGCCGATTGCGGAACGCGAGGACGCCCCCAGCGCCTGCGCGCGGTCGATATGGCCCGACAGTTCCTGCGGCGTGATCAGCAACAGGATCATGCCCGGCTGCCCCTCGACCAGCGCCGCCTGGATGTCGCAAGCGGTTTCGGTGCGGTCGGCCCGCTGGACGCGCGTCGTATGGATGAACATCGCCTGGTGCCCGGCGCGCAGGCGGGCGAAGGTTTCCACGAGCGGCGCCTCGGCCAGCAGACGGTCCAGCACGGGCTGGCCCAGCATGGCGCGGATCGAGGCGTTGAAGAAGGCCTCGGCCGCAGGGTTGGCATCCCGGATCCGGTCGGCAGCATCGACGATCAGCGCCGGTGTGGGCAGGCTGGCCCATATGGCAGGACCGGCAGAGGCAGCCAGCCCGGTCATGCCGCGGCCCGGCTCTGCGGGACAAGAAAGGCGGCGCGGACCAGATCGCACACGGCACGGGGATCGGCGGCCGTCATCAGCGCGGCGCGGGGCGCCCCGGTGATGCCCGCTTCGTCCGCGTACCAGCCGAGGTGCTTGCGCGCGATGCGGATGCCCAGTTCGGTGCCGTAGAAGTCCAGGATTTCGGCGTGGTGTTCCAGCACCAGGTCGGCCAGCCCCGCGCCGGTGGGTACCGCGGGCGCTGTCCCGAACCCCAGCGCGGCCGCGATCTGCGCCAGCCGCCAGGGCGCGCCCTGCGCTCCGCGCCCGACCATCACGCCATCCGCCCCCGAGGCAGCCAACGCCCGGACCGCCCGATCGGGGGAGGTGATGTCCCCATTGACCACGACGGGGATCGAGACGGCGGCCTTCACCGCGCGGACCGCGGACCAGTCGGCCTGACCGGTGTAGAACTGCGCGCGGGTCCGTCCGTGAACGACCAGCATCCGGACTCCTGCGGCTTCGGCCCGCCGGGCCAGATCGGCGGCGTTGCGGCTGTCGTCGTCCCAGCCCAGCCGGCATTTGAGCGTGACAGGCAGGTCCACCGCGCCGACCACGGCGTCGATCAGTGTCAGCGCATGGTCGAGGTCGCGCATCAGCGCCGCGCCGGACAGCCCGCCCGTCACCTTTCGCGCCGGGCAGCCCATGTTGATGTCGATGATGCCTGCCCCCAGGTCAGCCACGACGCGCGCCGCCTCGCCCATGGCGCGCGCCTCACGCCCGGCCAGCTGGACCGAGGTGGCGACACCCGCCATGCCGATCCCCAGATCGCTGCGGGCCTTGGCGCGGACCGAGGGTTTCGCCGTCAGCATCTCGCCGCTGGAGACCATTTCCGACACTACGAGTCCCGCGCCAAAGCGCGCCACCATCCGGCGGAACGGCAGGTCGGTGATCCCCGCCATCGGGGCCAGCAACACCGGCGGATCCAGCCGCGTTCCAGCGATTGTCAGTGCAGATGCCACGGAATGCCTGTTTCTTGTGCAGATAGCCTCTCTGCTAGTGGAATCGGTCCCCTCGGGCAACGTCGATCCCCCGGCATCGGGCGCAGGTTTTTTCCCTGCCCAAATTTCAGGCTGGCCGACCCTGCGCAGGCGACACTTTCACCGCCGCTTGCGTCGCAAACCTGCGGTCCGCCCCCTGTTCCGCCGCGCATCCTGCGGATCAGGGAGAGGACGCCGCAGCGATGGACCATTATTCCCGGACGCACCGCAAGATCGACCCCGGCCGGGGCGACCGGCTGGCCGACGGCAGCCCGAATGACAATAACCGGATCGAGATCGGACCCACGCAACGGGCCTTCGCGGAATGGGCGGCGGCGGGGCTGACGCCGCCCGATCTGACGGCAATGCGGGAATACCGCTGGCGGCGGCTGGCAAAGGCGCTGGCAGACCGCGATGTGGGTGGCCTTCTGATGTTCGATCCGCTGAACATCCGTTACGCGACCGACACCACGAACATGCAGTTGTGGAACAGTCACAACCCGTTCCGGGCCTGCCTTCTGTGCGCCGACGGTCACATGGTGGTCTGGGATTACAAGCAGGCGCCCTTCCTGGTGACCTTCAACCCGCTGGTCCGGGAACTGCGCAGCGGCGCCTCGTTCTTCTACAACGTCTGCGGCGACCGGACCGAGGCCGATGCCGGCAGTTTCGCCGCCCAGGTCGATGAGGTAATGCGGGGCCATGCGGGCGCCAACCGGCGGCTGGCGGTGGACAAGATCATGGTCCACGGGCTGCGGGCGCTGGAACGGGCGGGCTTTCAGGTGCTGGAGGGCGAGGTCATCACCGAACGCGCCCGCGCCGTGAAGGGCCCCGACGAGATCCTTGCAATGCGCTGCGCCCATCACGCCTGCGAAACTGCGATCGCGGAAATGGAGGCTTTCGCGCGCGAAAACGTACCCGCTGGAGGGGTCAGCGAGGATGACATCTGGGCGGAACTGCACCGGGGCAACATCCGGCGCGGCGGAGAATGGATCGAGACGCGGCTGCTGGCCTCGGGTCCGCGCACGAATCCCTGGTTTCAGGAATGCGGTCCACGGATCGTGCAGAGAAACGAAATCTTAGCCTTCGACACCGACCTGATCGGCTGCTACGGCATCTGCATCGACATCAGCCGCACCTGGTGGATCGGCGACGGGCGGCCGACGAACGCGATGGTCTCGGCCATGGGCCACGCGCTGGACCACATCCGCGAAAACATGGCGATGCTGCACCCCGGCGTGACGATCCGCGAACTGACGCATGGCGGCCACCGGCTGGAGGCGCGCTACTGGAAGCAGAAGTATTCCTGCAAGATGCACGGCGTCGGGCTGTGCGACGAATGGCCTTTCGTGCCCTACCCCGACGCCTGGGTCGACGGGGCGTTCGAGACCACGCTGGAACCGGGCATGGTGCTGTGTGTCGAGGCGCTTGTGTCGCCCGAGGGCGGGGATTTCTCGATCAAGCTGGAAGACCAGGTGCTGATCACCGAGACGGGGTTCGAGAACCTGACGACCTATCCCTTCGATCCGCGCCTGACAGGCTGAGCCTCAGCCGGCGAGGAACCCCGCCGCCTTGTGGCTGCCGTCGCAATAAGGCTTGTTGGCGGAATGACCGCAGCGGCAGAGGAAGGCCTGTCGGACCTTGTTGAGGGTCCGGCCGGTACCGCTGACGATTTCCAGGTTGCCCACCACCTTCAGGGGGCCGTTCGGCTGCGGTTGCAGATCGACGGGTCCGTTGCGGGTTTCCAGCGCGGGTGTGTCCTTTGCCGCCGGCTCGCCGCTGGCGGTGAAGCCCGCTGCGACATGCGCGCCGTCGCAGAAGGGCTTGTTGGCGGAGTGGCCGCAGCGGCAAAGCGTGGCGCGCGGGCCGGGATGTGGCACGCCTTTCACAAGAAGCTCCGCCTCGATGGCGAGGGGACCGTTCTCGCGGATCCTCAGCGTATTGACCACGGGCGGCGTGTCGGACGTGGCCGTGCCATCCTTCCGCATGACCCGGATCGCGCCCGAGGGGCAGTTCTGGCCGATCCGCAGGACCTCTTCGGGCGCAGCGGCATCGGGGAAGATCCAGTCGCCCTTGACGTTCGGAACGAAGACCTCGGGGTGAGACAGGACGCAGTTGCGCGAATGAACGCAGCGGCTGCCGTCAAAGACAACCGTGACATGCTGGCCTTCTACCCGTTCCATGGCGATCCCTCCTCCTCTCGCCGCCTTTCCGGCGCAGGGCCAGCCTTGCGCGGGGCCGGCCTTGCGTCAACGGCGGAAAGGGTGGCTCACGCGATCTCGACGGTGTATTTCTCGATGACGGTGTTGGCGAGCAGCTTCTCGCACATCGCCTTCACCTCGGTTTCGGCGCTGGCGCGGTCGGTGGCCGTCAGGTCAAGCTCGATCACCTTGCCCTGGCGGACGGCCTCGACCCCGGCAAAGCCGAGCGTGGCGAGTGCGTGGCGCACGGCTTCCCCTTGCGGGTCCAGCACACCATCCTTCAGCATGACATGAACGCGGGCTTTCATCGGGCTCTCCTTCGTGCTTCTTTCGGTCGCTTCATTTCGCCGGGCGGACCACGGGGCATTCCCAGCCCTCGTAGACCCAGCCGGCCGCGTCAAGTTCTTCCGCCATCCGGCCGACCAGCGCCTCGAAGGGCGGGGCCGCGGGGGCGGTGTCGTGATACAGGCGCAGGCCCTGCCCGGTTGCGTCGAAATCGACCCGAAGGCCCCAGCCTTCCGCCAGCGCGGCGATCCGGGCGTCGTCCGCAACCGCGCTGCCGGACGCGGGCGTGATGTAGTGCGAGACGGTGCGGGGCGCCTGGCCATCATCCCCCGCCCGCGCCAGCGAAGCGATGATCATCCGACTGCGCGCCAGGGCGCGGGCCTTGCGGCTGTCCTCGGTCCCGGCCATCCCCGCGCGCCGCCGGTCAGTTGATCAGAGTGGGCTTCGACATCTGCGTGCTCTGGGTGGGCATGACGCCCAGCCGCCGCGCCACCTCGGTGTAGGCGTCGGTCAGGTTGCCCAGGTCGCGGCGGAACACGTCCTTGTCCAGCTTCTGGCCGGTCTTGACGTCCCAGAGGCGGCAGCTGTCGGGGCTGATCTCGTCGGCGACGATCAGGCGCATGAAGTCGCCATCCCAGATCCGGCCGATCTCGATCTTGAAGTCGATGAGCTTGATGCCCACGCCATACATCACGCCCGACAGGAAGTCGTTGACGCGCAGCGCGAGGCTGACGATGTCGTCCAGGTCCTGCTGCGTGGCCCAGCCGAAGGCGACGATGTATTCTTCCGACACCATCGGGTCGCCCAGCGCATCGTTCTTGTAGCTGTATTCGACGATCGGGCGCGGAAGGGGGGTCCCCTCCTCCATCCCCAGCCGCTTGGCGATCGAGCCTGCGGCAAAGTTGCGCACGATGACTTCCAGCGGGATGATTTCCACCTGCCGGATCAGCTGTTCACGCATGTTGATGCGGCGAATGAAATGGTTGGGCACGCCGATGTTCGTCAGCCCGGTCATGAAGAATTCGGACAGGCGGTTGTTCAGGACCCCCTTGCCCTCGATGGTCGCCTTCTTCTGGGCGTTGAAGGCCGTCGCATCATCCTTGAAATACTGGATGTAGGTGCCGGGCTCCGGGCCTTCGTAAAGGATCTTGGCCTTGCCTTCGTAGACCTTCTTGCGACGCGGTGCCATCGGCTCTCCACTCTTGCGGGGGGTGCGCGCTAGGGCCGGGCCGCGCCCCGCCCGAAGCCCGCCTAAGCCGCCCCTATAGGACAACGGGTCCGGTGTCGCAAGCAACTCTCCCCTTCCCCTGGGCCAGACAGGTCGGATTTGACCTATGGGCTTGCGGGACGCAGCGCGGACGGGCATATGGAAGGCGAATGCCACAGCCATGACGGGCCCGCCATGACCACTTTCGACGATCGCGAAAAAGCCTACGAATCCAAATATGCCTATGACGAAGAGAAACTCTTCCGGGCAGGCGCGCGCCGCAACAAGCTGGTTGGCCTTTGGGCGGCGGGGCTTCTGGGCAAGTCGGGCGCCGATGCGGATGCCTACGCCAAGGAAGTGATCCTGGCCGACTTCGAGGAAGCGGGCGACGACGATGTCGTGCGCAAGCTGGTGGCAGACCTGGCCGGGAAGGCCGATGCCGACACGATCCGCGCCAAGATGGCCGAACTGCTGGCCGAAGCCAAAAGCCAGATCGCCGGCGAAGGCTGAGGCGGGCCGGACCCTGGAAATCCCGCGAAAGGCAGTCCGCCGGGGCTGCCTTTTTGCTGTCGCGGCGGGGGCACGGCACCGGATGGCCCTGCATTTACCTTGCGATGGCTCCGAAGTATGAGAAACTGAACCGGGGACACATCGTCCCGGCAATGCCCAGTTGAAAGGCCCGACCCATGTCAGACCCGCTGTCGAAGCTTCTGCAAACCCGTGACTGGCTGCTGGCCGACGGTGCGACCGGCACGAACCTGTTCAACATGGGCCTCTCCTCGGGCGAGGCACCGGAGTTCTGGAACTTCGAGCGGCCCGACGACATCCGCACCCTTTACCGCAATGCCGTCGAGGCGGGCAGCGACCTGTTCCTGACCAACTCCTTCGGTGGCAACGCCAGCCGCCTGAAGCTGCATGGCGCAGAGGGCCGGGTGCGCGAGATCAACCGCGTGGCGGCCAGCCTTGGCCGCGAAATCGCCGATGCGGCCGGACGCACCGTGGTCGTCGCGGGTTCGGTCGGTCCGACCGGCGAAATCTTCGAGCCGATGGGCACGCTGACGCATGAACGCGCGGTCGAGATGTTCCACGAACAGGCCGAAGGGCTGAAGGAAGGCGGCGCGGATGTGCTGTGGGTGGAAACCATTTCCGCCCCCGAGGAATTCAAGGCCGCCGCCGAAGCCTTCCTGCTTGCCGGGATGCCCTGGTGCGGCACGATGAGCTTCGACACCGCGGGCCGGACGATGATGGGCTTCACCTCCGCGCAGATGGTGGCGATGGTCGAAAAGCTGCCCAACCCGCCGATTGCCTTCGGCGCCAACTGTGGCGTGGGGGCGGCGGACCTGATGCGCACGCTTCTGGGCTTTGTCGCCGCCGGACCGACGCGGCCGCTGATCGCCAAGGGGAACGCCGGCATCCCGAAATACCATGACGGCCATATCCACTACGACGGGACGCCCGACCTGATGGCGGATTACGCCGTCCTTGCGCGCGATGCGGGCGCCACGATCATCGGCGGCTGCTGCGGCACCATGCCCGAACACCTGCGCGCCATGCGCGCGGCGCTGGAAACCCGCCCGCGCGGCAACCGTCCGACGCTGGATGAAATCGCGGCGAAGCTTGGCGCCTTCTCGTCGGCCAGCGACGGGACCGGCGATGATGCCGCCCCGGCCCGCGAACGCCGCGGCCGCCGTCACTGATACCGCCAAGCGCTGGACATGCGCCCCCGCAGGCCGGCCTTGCGGGGGCGTTTCCATGCCCCTATATTGGTCGTGCCTCGGGCAACCGGGGCTATGGACATAAACGCGCTCGTAATAATCGGATCGGACCCGGGGGCGGTACCCGGCGGCTCCACCATCACCATCCCTCGTTGGGGGCGAATGGGGCCGAAACAGGATCGACGAACGCCTAAAGGGGTTAGCTTTGTCTCGGCGGGGTGCCACCGTTATCGGTCCGAAATGTACAGTTGCCAACGACAACCGTGCTCCGGCAATGGCTCTGGCTGCGTAAGCAGTTCGAGTCGCCGAAACTAAGTCCTTTCGCTTAGCCGCGTAAGGCGGGGTTCGCAGGTACCTGGCAACAGAAACCTGCACTTTCCCCTTTCGCAATGACGGCGGCTTGCAGTTTGCGATCCTTAACCGCATGGAAACCTTCCGCGCGCTAAGGTGGATGGCGAACATTCATGGGGATATGAAATGTCGCACATCGACCTGCTGAAAGACTTCTACCGGACTGTCTGGATCGAAGGCGACATCGCCGCGATCGACCGCTTCTTCACCCCGCGGACCGCAGCGCACGGGATGATGGGCGAGGGTGAGGTGGGGCCCAACGACTTCAAGGTGCTGGTCCCGGCCTTTCGGGCGGGCATCCGCGACATCGCGGTCCGCTATAACCGCGTCGTCGAACAGGGCGACTGGCTGTTTGCCCATGTGACCGCCGAAGCCCTGACCGCGAATGGAATCGACCGCATCGAAGCCTCGGGGATGTGCATGATGCGGGTGGAAAACGGCCTGGTGGCCGAGGCCTACAACAGCTTCGACCTTCTGACCTTCTTCGAACAGACCGGGCAATTGCCCCGCGACGCGCTGGCGCTGCTGCTGTCGGGCGAAACCATCGGCTGAACGGCGGATCCGGCTTCCGGCAGCCCCCGGAAAACCGTTACACTCTGCGGCTAAGGGACGGGCCCGGGCCGGACGGCGGCCCGGCGTTCGGGCCGATGCGACCGCCCCCCTTGCAGGAGCGCCAGAATGACCGAACACGCCACCGGCGGAGAGATGACCGAAAGGGGCGCCTTCTGGCGCACCTTCACCCGCATCGGGCTGATGTCCTTCGGCGGACCGGCAGCGCAGATCGCGCTCATGCACCGGGAACTGGTCGACAACCGCCGCTGCCTGTCCGAAGCGGAATTCCTGCGCGCGCTGTCCTTCTGCATGCTGCTGCCCGGCCCCGAGGCGATGCAGCTTGCGACTTATGCCGGCTGGCGCCTGCGCGGCATCCCCGGCGGGCTGATCGCGGGACTGCTGTTCGTGATCCCGGGCGCGCTGGTCATCCTGGCGCTGGCGGCGGCCTATGCGGCCTGGGGCCACATCCCGGTGGTGTCGGCGCTGTTCTTCGGCATCAAGGCCGCCGTGGTGATCGTGGTGATCGAGGCGCTGCTGCGCGTGTCGCGCCGGGCGCTGACGGGAGGACGCCAACGGCTGATCGCGGCGGCGGGCTTTGTCGGGCTGGCGGTGTTCAACCTGCCCTTCCCGATGGTCATCATCCTTGCCGCCTTGGCGGGTGCGTTCTGGCTGGATGGACGGACCTCGGCGCCCGTCGACCAGGCCGCGCCACCCCATGTCACGTCGCTGCTGCCCGTGCTTCTGGCCGGCGCGGCGCTTTGGACGGCGCCGCTGGTCCTGCTGGGCCTTTCCGGGCAGGACTTCCTTTTGCAGCTTGGCCTGTTCTTCTCGAAACTCGCCGTGGTGACCTTCGGGGGCGCCTATGCGGTGCTGGCCTACATGACGCAGATGGTCGTGCAGGATTACGGCTGGATCAGCACCGCGCAGATGATGGACGCACTGGGGCTGGCCGAAACCACGCCCGGGCCGCTGATCCTGGTCACGGAGTTCGTGGCCTATCTTGCAGGCATGGCGCAGGGGGGCACCGGGATGGCGCTGGGGGCGGCGGCGCTGACGCTGTGGGTAACGTTCGTTCCCTGCTTTCTGTGGATCTTCGCCTTTGCGCCCTACATCGACTGGCTGTCGCACCGGGCCGCCCTTGCGGCGGCGATGCAGGGGGTGACCGCCGCCGTGGTGGGCGTGATCGGCAATCTGGCGCTGTGGTTCGCGCTGCATGTTCTTTTCGCGCACCTGACGCCCTGGGAATTCGGCCCCGTCCACCTGCTGCTTCCCGATCCCGCCACGCTGGACCTGCGGGCGCTGGGGCTGGCGTTCCTGGCCGGGTTCGCGCTTTTGCGGCTGCACTGGCCGCTGTCACTGGTCCTGCTTCTGGCGGCGGGGGGCGGAATCCTGGCCCTGTCCTTGTAGCTTTCCGCGGACCGGGGACTTTTCTTCGGGCACAAATCCCCTATGCTGATCGAAAAGCAGTCATCGAAAGACACCATGCCCCGCTCCATTGACTATGGCACATTGATGCATCGCGCGATGCGCGGACTGATCATCGAGGTTCTGCGTGGGGTGGAGGCGGATGGCCTGCCAGGCGACCACCATTTCTTCATCACCTTCGACACGCGCCACCCTGACGCCCAGGTGGCACCGCGCCTGCGCGACCGCTACCCCGAGGAGATGACCATCGTCATCCAGAACTGGTATGACGACCTGAGCGTGGATGACGAGGGCTTTGCGATCACGCTGAACTTCGGGGATGTGGCCGAACCGCTGTACGTGCCTTTCGATGCCATCCGCACCTTCGTCGATCCTTCCGTCGAATTTGGCCTGCGATTCGAAAGCCAGGACACCGAGGACGAGGACGACGACGGCGGGGACGACGACAATGATCCGACTCCGGCACCCCGGCAGGATGCCGAGGTGGTCAGCCTGGACAAGTGGCGCAAATAACGCCGCGACCTCGGTATGCGACGGTATGCCGATTGCAAGACCGCGGCGGGCGCACTAGAACCGGGCGCGACAGCAATCCCGGGGACATGCCATGACCAAGACCAGAACCGAGACCGACAGCTTCGGCCCGCTGGAGGTTCCTGCCGACAAGTACTGGGGCGCGCAGACCCAGCGTTCGATCCAGAACTTCCCGATCGGCTGGGAAAAGCAGCCCGTCGCCATCATCCGCGCCCTGGGCGTGATCAAGCAGGCCGCAGCCGAAGTGAACATGGCGACCGGCAAGCTGGACCCCGCGATCGGCAAGGCGATGGTTCAGGCCGCATCCGAAGTCGTCGCCGGCAAGTTCGACGACAACTTCCCGCTGGTCGTCTGGCAGACGGGGTCGGGCACGCAATCGAACATGAACGCGAACGAGGTGATTTCGAACCGCGCGATCGAGATCCTCGGCGGCGAGATGGGGTCGAAAAAGCCCGTTCACCCGAATGACCATGTGAACATGGGCCAATCCTCGAACGACACCTTCCCGACCGCGATGCATGTCGCCATCGGCATGGTGGCGCGCGACGTGCTGATCCCGGGGCTGGAAAAGCTGCACAAGGCGCTGGCGGCCAAGTCCGAGGAATTCAAGGACATCATCAAGATCGGCCGCACCCATACGCAGGACGCCACGCCCCTGACGCTGGGCCAGGAATTCGGCGGCTATGCCCATCAGGTGGCGCAAGGCATCATGCGGGTGAAGAAAGTCCTGCCCGAGATCTATGAACTGGCGCAGGGCGGCACCGCCGTCGGCACCGGTCTGAACACAAAAAAAGGGTGGGACGTGGCGATCGCCGCCAAGATCGCGGAAATCACCGCCCTGCCCTTCGTGACCGCCCCCAACAAGTTCGAGGCGCTGGCGGCGCATGACGCCATGGTCATGTTCTCGGGCGTGCTGAAGACCATTGCGGCCTCGCTCTTCAAGATCGCGAACGACCTGCGGCTTCTGGGCTCCGGCCCGCGTTCGGGCCTGGGCGAGCTGATCCTGCCGGAGAACGAACCCGGATCGTCGATCATGCCGGGCAAGGTCAACCCGACCCAGGCCGAAGCGCTGACGATGGTCTGCGCGCATGTCATGGGCAACGACGCCGCCGTGGGCTTTGCCGGGTCGCAGGGTCATTTCGAACTGAACGTCTACAACCCGATGATGTCCTACAACGTCCTGCAATCAATGCAGCTTCTGGGCGACGCGGCGGGCAGCTTCACCGACAACATGGTGGTGGGCACGCAGGCCAACGTGGCGCGGATCGACAAGCTGATGAAGGAAAGCCTGATGCTGGTCACGGCGCTCGCACCCACGATCGGCTATGACGCGGCCACCAAGGTCGCCAAGACCGCGCACAAGAATGGCACGACACTGCGCGAGGAAGCCATCGCGCTGGGTTATGTCGATGGAGAGACCTTCGACCGCGTGGTGCGGCCAGAACTGATGGTCGGCCCCGAGGACTGATCGACATGGCCGAAGTCATCAATCTTCGGCAGGCGAAAAAAGCCCTTGCGCGCGCGAAGGACCGCGCGCAAGGGAACGCGAATGCCGCGAAATTCGGTCTCACCAAGGCCCAGCGGCAGGCCGAGGCCGCGGCGCGGGACAAGGCGGCGCGGCACCTGGATGACCACCAGCGCGATCGGGGCACGGGCCATCCCGAAAATGGGCCGGACGCCGAGGGCGGCGGATGAGCCGTCCCGTCAAACGCTCGCTGACGCTGAATGGCCATCGCACGAGCGTTTCGCTGGAGGAGGAATTCTGGCGGGCCTTCCGCGCCCTGGCCCAGGCCCAGGATCGTCCCATCAACGCCCTTGCCGCCGAGATCGATGCCAGCCGCGGGCCGGACACGGGCCTTGCCACCGCGATCCGGCTGTATGTCCTGCAGAACCTGACCGAGCGCGCGGGTCTGGGCGGCAGGTAGGTCAGTCCTTCGGATAAAGCGCCTGCCGCAGGCGGCGGGCGATGGCGGCTTGGCTCGCCTCGTCGATGGCGGGGCGTCGATCCGGTTTCGTTGTCGGGCGCAGGCGGTCGCGGAAC
Source organism: Rhodobacteraceae bacterium QY30 (assembly GCA_002356635.1). Taxonomy (GTDB): domain Bacteria; phylum Pseudomonadota; class Alphaproteobacteria; order Rhodobacterales; family Rhodobacteraceae; genus QY30. The sequence goes on along the minus strand of CP023454.1, from coordinate 1,262,922 downwards.
ATCTCGATGATCTCTTCGCGGGACACCAGTCCGCGTTCCATGACCGGCGCGACGACGTCTGTCAGGATCCCGAAGGTCGGCACCGCTATGCGCAGCGGGCTGGCGGGACGACGATCTTCCTCGGAGTCGGGTTCGGCGGCCATCAATACCTTCATCCCATCCCTTTCACGGGAAGCACGGTCCAGACATTCGCCGCGAACCCGTGCCTGAAATCGTTACGCAAAAAACGTGAGAGGCCCGGCCACCCACAGATCGAAAAGTTTGATCAGGATGAAGGAATGATGCCGCAGCCGTCAACAGTCCGGTGGGAAACGTGGCGATATGTGCAGGTGGATACCCGCCGAAGCGCGAACAGTCAGATGGGCAACCGGGATGGGAACGGGCTCGGCTGGCAACAATCGCAGATCCCGAAGCAGGCGCGACAGCAGAATCGGCCCTTCTGCCATCGCGAAACCTGCACCCGGGCAGACGCGCGCGCCTTTCGAGAAGGGCAGATAGGCCGTGCGCGCCGACGCGCGTCCCGCCTCGGTCTGCCAGCGTCCGGGGTCGAAGGCATCGGGACGGTTCCAAAGCCGTTCGTGGCGGTGCAGATGCCAGGGCGACAGGACGATCTGGCTGCCAGGTTTCACCGCACGGCCGCGAAAGGTGACGGGGCAGCGCGCCTGCCGCACCATCATCGGCACCGGTGGGTACAGGCGCAAAGCCTCGCGAAACACGTCGCGTGCCAGCGGAAGCTGGGCAACCAGCGCACCGGCACGACCGGGGTCCATCGCGCGGGCCTCGGCAGCAAGACTGTCCTGCAGGGCGGAATCCGAGGCCACCAGATACAGCGACCATGCCAGTGCCGATGCCGTCGTCTCATGCCCCGCCAGGAAGAAGATCGCCACCTGGTCGACCACTTCGGCAGCGGTGAACCGGCGGCCCGTCTGGGGGTCCGGCGTGGTCAGCAGCCGGGTTGCCAGATCGTCGGGCGCATCGCCCCGGACCAGCGCGGCCGCACGGCGGTCGACCAGATCCGAGATCAGCGCCCGGATCCGTCCCGCCGACCGGCGGGTGTCGCGGCGATGGAACCGGGGCAGCCAGGCCGGAAGCGGCAGGAACGCCGCCAGGTTCAGAAGCGGCTGCGCCCGCTGGTAGGCCCGGAACTGGTGGTAGACGGCGCTGGCTTCCCGATCGTCGATCGGGACCGAGAAGAGGGTGCGAAAGATCACGTCCGCCGCCGCATGGCTTGTCAGCGGCTCGACATCGACGACGCCGTCCACGCCGTGCAACCGGCCCGCCGCGGCCTCGGCCGCCGCCATCATGGTTGGCTGCATCCCAAGGACGCGCCCCGCGGCGAAGGCAGGGTCGATGATACGCCGCTGACGCTGCCATTCGTCGCCGTTCGTGACGAAAACCGAACGGCCAAGCAGCGGCGCAAGCCCCTCCCGCACGCGGTCGGACTTGGGGAAATTCTCGGCGTCAGACCCCAGAACCCGGTCGATCAGGACGGGATCATTGCAGAGGTAGGACCGGAAAAAGGGTGTCCGGAATTCGGCCATCCAGGCGCGATACAGGCGCGCAGGCTGGGCCGACAGGATGTCCAGGCGAAAGGCGCGCAGGCGCTGCCAGAACCGCATCCCGTCGCGCCGCGCGGCGGGCTTGGGCGGGATCATCGCGTCACCGGAACTGTTCGGCTGCGGTAGCGGCCTTGCGGCGTCTCGATCCGCCGTGGCGAGGGCCTGCGGCCGTCATAACGCCGGGCGAGCGTGACCGGACCCGCCGTGATGCGGAAATAATCGTAATCGCCCGGTCGGTCGAAGGCGCAAAGATACTGGAAGTGCAGCCGCAGATACCGTCGGCGCAAAGCCTGCCAGCGCGTCGGCGACAGCGTATGGCGGAAGGCGGCCGACACCACCAGCGGCCCACGCTTGACCGCCGGGGCCACACCGCTGACCGCGACGGGATCACAAAGCGCAAAGCTGCAGCCGTCGCCCGGCGCCGAAACATCCAGCCAGAACAGCCGGTCATCCGCCGCCAGATCGTGCAGATCCGCCCGCAACCGTTCGGCGCGCGGGAGGAAGGACAGCATCGGGATCGACTGGCCCAGCGTCAGCAGCGCCAAAGCCGGTCCCCCGGCCTGTCCGCGGATGCGCAGCGCCTCGGCAACCGCCGAGACCGCCAGGTGCGCGCCAGACGAATGACCGATGACCAGCACTTCATCCACGGGTTCTGCCAGCGCCCCGACGATCCGCCGGGCGGCGCGGGTGATGAAGCCTTCCAGCGGTGCGGGATAGGCGCCCCGGTCACCCGCCGCGAAGGCATAGTCATGCATAAGGTAATGGGCATAGATCCGATGGTCGAGGCGCCGGAACCCCGCAAGGACACCCCAGGCCACGCCCGCAGCAGACAACACCGCCAGGAAAGCGCCAAGCCCGGGCCGCAGCAACTGTGCAACCAGGGCCCCCAGGGCCACCGCGCAGGCCGCCTGAAGCAGCAGGACCGCCACCGGATAAAGCGCGGCGAGGATCGGTCCCTTCCTCAGCCGCATCAGCCGGAACAGGGCGCCGCTGCCCAGATAGACCCAGGCGGTGCGGAAAAGCTGCCCATAGGTGGCCAGAATGCCGTGGCGCATCGAAACGCGCACGATGTCGGACCAGACCAGCACCGTCACCGCGCAGCGCGCCATGCCCTCCGGATGTTGCGGCGCCAAGTCCGGCTCGGGAATGCGGGCGGTAACGGTCCAGCCGTTGTCGCCGCATCCCGGATGGCCTGTCACCTGAAGCGCATAGCCCGACACGGCCGCTTGCTGGGCGCTTTCGCGCCGATACAACTCTCGGTAGCGGCGCGGCGGAAAAGGATCGTAACCGGGGACGTAAAGCACCCGGCGCTGGAACACCCGTTGCGGGGCGTCCGGCCGGGCCCCAACCCCTGCCCCGTCCCCGTCCTTTGCCGTGCTGTCGTCCGTTCCCCCCGTCATGGGTCCGCCGTCACAGCGTTTCCCCGGCGATGTATCGGGCTGCGGCAAGGCCCAGATCCCGCGACACGGACTGGAAGGACTGATCGAAGGCCCCGTAAAGGGCACCGTTCAGCACCTTCATCGGCCGCGCCTGCGAAAGCCGGATGTAGTCACGCAGCTCCGCATCGGTCATGGGCGCATAGGCAAGGTTCAGCACCGACCGGATCCAGAGCTCGGCCTCGCTGCGGATCGCGTCCTCCTGCCCCCAGACCTCCCGGAGCATGTCGTCAGGGGTCATCGGCGTCTCGAAGGCGCCGCCGGCCGACAGGCCCTCATAGAACGCCAGGGCGCCGTTCATCCCGCCCGAGACGTTGATCTCCAGCAGGTCATTGGCTTCGATGAACTGATCCACCAGCAGGAAATGCGGATCGTTCTGGCCAGCCAGTTCCTCGACCCGCATCCGCGCGGCCGCCTCGACATCGTCGTCCAGCAGGGCACGCCGAGCCGATGCCTCCAGAAGGCTGGCCTTGCGCCCCGGACCCGTGGTCACGAGCGCCTCGATTTCGGGAAGGGCGGGGTTTCCCGACAGCCGCCTCGAGAGTTCGGCCAGAAAGGCGGGATAGGTCCGGTCGACCGCGTAGATCCGCGCGACATCCTGGCTCCAGCCGGCGCCGCCCTGTCCGGGGAACATCTCTTCCTCAAGCGTGGCCCCATAGGCGCGCCCCTCCTCGGCCATGACGGCGAAGACCTCGGGAAGTTGCAGCGCCTCGGCCACCCGGACCACCGCCGGATCGGGCGCAGATTCAAGCGCCGCGGGCCCCACCCGCACATCGGACTGCGCCAGAAGGGCGGGCGTGAGGAAAAGGCCGGCAAGGGCGCCCAGAGCGGCCGCAAGGCAAGAACGAAGTGTCACGAGCAGCCATCCCCGGGAATTGCGCGGAACGGCAGGCACCAGGCGTGCGCATGCGTCCCAATAACGGAGTCTAAGCCCTTGCCCCGTCGCTGCCAAGCACCGCCGCCCGTCCGCCGCGTGAATTTCGACGCAATGGCCTGAGACTGCGAAAAAGCTGTTGCAGACCGCTGCGCGGGCCGTTACATCCCCCGCCTACGACGACCCCCAGAAAGCGCGGAGAGGTGCCGGAGTGGTCGATCGGGGCGGTCTCGAAAACCGTTGTGGGTGCAAGCCCACCGTGGGTTCGAATCCCACCCTCTCCGCCACTCGTCATTGTTTCTTAACACTAAATTAGCACACCATTGGTGATACCCGCCAATCAACCCGCCCAAGTGATTGCGCCGGGTTGCGATTGGATGCGACACAAAACAGGACACTAAATTTACAGGTTGATCCGAATTGGTTCGCAGATGCAGGTCGACCCGTAGCTTTTCCGTATAAGGTATACGCTGCCAGCACAGCGTGACTTGAGTGCGGAACAATCAGTCCGTAACCTCGCCAGCGAAACCGGAGAGCGCCTTGGCCAGCAGCAACGCTTGGAATGACTGATGAACGCTGTTGAGATTGAGCAAGCCATCTCCGAACTGGCCGAGAAACCTTTCGATCGGAAGGAATTTCCGTTTCAGTTTCTTGAGGCCTTCGGCAACAAGGAAACCGCGCTGAAGCGCCTGCGCACGGGCGTATCGAACAAGTCCGACCTCGGTGGCAGAGGTGGTTCGGTTGATCTGAACAGGTTCCGGGCGTTTTCTAAGTGGTTTTCCGCTTCGGTTATGCCGCCACCGCTTCGGGTGTCGTGAAGTAGGCCTGATCGGGGGTTTTGCCGTCAAGCGACGAATGAGGGCGGCGGCGGTTGTAGAAGTTCAGATACCGACCGATCCCGGCGCGGGCTTCGGACACGCAGGCATAGGCCCGCAAGTAAACCTCTTCGTATTTGATGGTCCGCCACAGGCGCTCGACGAAGACATTGTCGCGCCAGGCCCCCTTGCCGGCGCGCTGATCTTCATCGACCGCAAGGGCGTTTGCCAGGCGTTCGATCTCTTCGAAGGACAGGAACCGGTCACGGGCCACCTCGGGGCGGCGGCGGAAGCCGAAGGCCGGGTTGTCGGGGCGCATCTTCCAGAGCATGGAGAGGTTGAACATCTTGCGCAGCATCTCGCCCCCGCGGTTGGCACGGACCGGCGTGGGCTTCGGCGGGGCCAGCTTCTTGCGCCGCTTTTGCGTGGGTTTCTTCTTCGATGGCCGCGCCCGCCCGGCGGCGATCTTGGTCAGGAGGCGATCGACGTCGGTGGGCGTGATGTCGGCGACCTTGCGGTTCTTCCACTCGGGCAGAACCAGCTTTTCCAGCATGCTCTTCTGGTCCGAGGCGTTGGTCTTTGCCAGTTTCGGCAGGTGTTCCTCGATGAAGCGCTCCGCCAGTTCCTTGACCGTGGGCGCCCCGCGGGCGGCCTTGCGGGTATCAAGCGGGTCCTCGCCGCGGTCAATCTCGCGGATCAAGCGCTTCGCCTCATCCCGGGCCGCGGTGACCGACCAAGTCGGCCAGACCCCGATCGTGAAGCGCTTCTGCTGGCCCGCGATCCGGTAGATCAGCACGAAGCCTTTGCGCCCCGTGGTGTAGACGCAGAGCCCGAAGCCGGGGGTATCCTCATCGAAGAGGACATACTTGCGGCTGCCGATTTCGGCAGCCTTTACAACGCGTTCAGAGAGTTTTGCCTTCATGTGACGCTCCTTTCACCCGCAGTCAGCGACGACCCGCGGCGCGGAGCAATCTCTCATTCGGGGCAAACCGGCGCAGAGGCGGAAACCGGCGGAAAGGTCCGTGGGATTACGCCGGTCAGGGCGGAACTGGACCTATTCCGGCCGCAACTTGTTCCAGAAACCCCTGATCTTCTTGCGAATTGTTGATTCATCGGGAGCCTCGCCGTTGGCCGACCTGTTCAGAAACCAGTCCAGCATTTCGTCGATCAGCTCCTTTTGCTTTGCAGGCAGCCCCCGGTCATGCACCCGACAGATGATTTCCGCATAGAACCCGTCCCAGTCGTAGCGAGATTGTACGCCAGGCCCGGAGACGACACGTCGCACGAGACTGTTCTCGTCCTCGAACCGCTCGACTTCCGAGGTGGTGATCAGCAAATCCGGCGCCATAACTCTGATCCCTTCTTCCGGCACTGCGATCCGCTTCCATCCGCAGTTGGCGGGGCGAACCCGGCGGATCATCACATGCGGTTCAGGCGCGCCATAGGCACGAAACAGCGGTCGCACCGCGCCGCCCTGGATCACAGCCTGTGCCGCCTCGGTGCCGTCATCGAACTGGACATCGGCCAAGGCGACGACCAGATCGATCCGCTCGGCCATGGCAAGCTCGACAATCTCGATCTGGCTGCATTCCCAGCGGAACGAAGTCTCGAGCACAGAATAATAACTTCGGGCGACGAACGCCATAAACTGCCTCCCACCACCGCCTTCCCTTGTTGGACGCCACGGGAGAATCCATGGCGCACCTCACCCAGGGGGCGCGGTGACGTCTCGGCGAATCTATTGGAACTCCTCCTGAAGTTGTCACAATCGCAGCGCCGTTCAAGTCGATTTCAGCGGTCAAGATGCCGTCCGATGACGTGCTTTCGTCGGCCGGAATAATCCCTCCGTCCTTTCCGCCGGTTTCCGCCTCCGCGCCGGTCACCTCGTCGTGCTGATTTCTCCATGCCGATCAAACGGCCCCGATCCCCGGGGCGGTGGCGCGAGGAGAAACCCATGGATACCAATCCCTTGAAGGACACAGGCGCCGATCCGGCGCTCTTGGACGGCTGGCTTGACCGGGCTGAACTGGCCCGGCAGCTGGCCCTCTCCGTCGACACGTTGCAGCGCTGGGAAACCAGGCGGGTCGGGCCGCCCTGCGTCCGTGTTGGCCGCAAAGTGCTCTACCGGAAGGAGGCCGTCCGCGACTGGTTGCGCGATCAGGAAGCCCGCAAAACCGGCCAGCACAAGGCCGTGGCCGGGCGGCGCTGAGATGGGGGCGCCGATGACCAAACTCACCCCCGAGGGCCGGTTTCCGGTCGCTGCCCTGATCGCCGAGGCCCAGCGCGAGCTTGACCTACGGCGCCAGTTCTACTGGGCGCGGGTGCGGGCCGGAAAGATGCGCCAGGACGACGCGCATCTGCGGATCGCGCTGATGGAAGCGATCGTGCGCCGCCTCACGGTGACGGCCGCGCTATGAGCCATCGAGCCACCAACTGGGCGATCCAGCAGCGCGGGCTGGCGCCTGCGACCAAGCTCGTCCTCTGGCATCTCTGCGACCGGCACAACCCGGATTACGGGTGCTTTCCGTCGCAGGACCAGTTGGCGGCCGATGCCGAAATCTCCCGCGCCAGCCTCAACACCCATCTCGACAAGCTGGAACAGGCCGGGCTGATCCGCCGCGAACGGCGCCTCGACGATGACACGAAACGCCAGCGGACGACCCGGTACTTCCTCGGCTTCGAGGAAGAATTTACCCCAAAGCCATGTCCAGATTCTGGACATGGGTCGACCCCGGAGCCGTGTCCAGATTTGGCGAAAAGCCGTGTCCAGAATCTGGACACTAACCCTGTAAGTAAAGAACCAGTAATTACTACCGCGCGTGACGCGGGCGCGACGCGCGAGGGCCGGGCCGAGGTTTCGGCAGGCGACGACGGCCCCGATCTGGACGCGGCAGAAATCGCCTGCCTTGCCACCTGCGGCGAGAGGATGACCCCGGCGGCCAGGGCGGCGATCACCGCCACGTCGGCGACGATCGGCGCCTGGCTGAAAGCGGGCTACGACCTCGAGCTAGACGTCCTGCCGGTGATCGCCGAGCGCACGGCCAAGCCTCGCGGCAGCCCGATCAGGACCTGGGAATACTTCAGCCAAGCGATCGCGGCGCGCCATGCCCGACGGATTGCCCAGGCGGCAAGGCCGAAAGGTGCTGGGGAAGCTGGCGCTGGCCCTGCCCTTTCGTCCGACGATCGACTGGCGCGCCTGGCCGCTTGGTTGAACTCGGGGGCCTACGTGCCGCCCAGCGCCGTCACGAACACCCAGCGCGATGCGCTGCTGCGGGCGGGCTTTGTGACCGAGGCCACCCTGCGCGCCCACCAAGTCTACTAGCCCCGCCCCCTGCCCCGAAGGAGAGCCCCATTGCGCATGACGCCCCGCGAGATCGAGGATCGCCTCGAGGAAGCCGCCTACACCCTGAGGAACCTGCCCGAGAAGGACCGCCCCCGCGGCTATGGCAATTCCTGGCCGCCGGTGGTGCATGACGCCAAGCACGCCTATGGCTACACCCCGGAACGTCCGATGCGGGTCATCCCCAGCGCGGCCGCCATCAGCCGAATGGAGGAATGCTTCGACTGGCTGCTCCTCCTCGATCCCGAGGATGCCCGGATTGTCTGCTCCGAGCCGAGGGTGCTCGCTGGCGGCAGGTGTGCATCAGGGCTGGTGTGGTGCGATCCACGGCCTGGCGCCGCTGGGTGGCCGCTTTGCTGACCATCTCGAAGAAGCTGGAAAAGCTCGACAAAACAAAGGCGAAGGGCAAGGACGCAAAACCCCTTACCGCAATCGCCCGCACAACCCCGCGCGAAAGCGGCGCGGAAACCGAGGACAACCGGCCCGATCCGTCGAACTTCGGGCGCGACACTTTCCCGGGTTTTGACGCATAAAGAAGGCAAGATGGCGAAGGGTGTCGGAAGCGCGAAGCATCGGCCCCGACCCCGTCACCCCTGCTCCCGCCGCCGCTCCCGGCAGGCCCCCCGCGTTAGGTTCTCCCGGAAGGGAGACGTATGCGGGGGGCCTAGGCGCGTCTAACCGCTAGTGACAGAAGAAAAATCTGGGTCCGCGCCTTGGGTGCGCGCTCTGGGTGCGCGGGTGCGCACCTCAGGCCGCAGCCCTCGGCCGACCCCCTCCGAAAGACCCCGCCCCGTGCTTCAGATCGACATGCTCCCGGTTGACCGGCTGGTCCCCTACATCCGCAACGCCCGGACCCACAGCGAGGACCAGATCGCGCAGATTGCGGCCTCGATCGCCGAGTTCGGTTTCACCAATCCGATCCTGATCGGCGAGGACGAGGTGATCAACATGTATTCTGGCCTCGAGGTGAAGAGCGCCACCAAGGCCTTCGCCGAACTGATGGAGACGAAGAAGCGGGGGCGCAGATGAGTCTCGTTTTGCCTTATGCCGGCTGGCCCGAGCCCGATCGTCGCATGTGGGAGGCGCTCTGCCGGGACGCAGGCCCGCTCGACGACCCGGGCGCGCTGGCTCGCCTGCGCGCCACATCGCGTCACTCGCTTTTCCTGCGCTATGGCCGCTGGCTGCAATGGCTTGCAACCACCGACCCCGGTGTCCTGTCTCTGCCGCCCGCGGACCGCGCCAGCCTGCCCCGTCTCCAGGCCTGGCTGGCCGACCTGGCGCATTGCGCCCCGATGACGCAACTGATGTTCATCGACGCCCTGCTGCGCCTCCTGCGCGCGGCGGCCCCCGAGCGGGACTGGACCGCAGAACTGCGGCTCCGGGCCCTGTTGAAGCGGCAGGCCGGTCGCGGCGACCCGACCCGCAAGCGCGGGCGGATCCTCTCGAGCAAGGTCCTGCTCGAGGCCGGGCTACATCACGCCGGGGCCCATGCAGATGCGGCCGCCACGCCGCTCGAAGCGTTGAAGCGGCGCCGCGATGGCACGATGATCGCGCTCCTCGCCTTGCTGCCGATGCGCCGGCGGTCGTTTTGTGAACTGACCCTCGGTCACTCGGTCCATGTCACCCCGACCGAGGTGACGATTTCGCTCTCCGAGACGATGACGAAGACCGGCGTGCCTTGGGAGACCGCAGTGCCCGCCCAGGTCGACCCCTTGCTCCGGCGCTACATCACCGAGGTGCGCCCCGCCCTGATGGCCCGCGGCACCAATCGCCATGACCGGCTCTGGGTCGGCAAGAAGGGCGAGGTCCTCGAAGGCGACTATCTCACCCAGCGCATCGCCAAATTGACCCTGGCGCTGACCGGCAAGCGCGTGCCGCCGCATTTCTTCCGGGATGCGGCGGCGACCACGCTGGCGCGGATCTCGCCCGATTCCGCGCGACTGATCCGCCCGGTTCTGGCACATTCGGGGTTCCGGACCGCCGAACGCCATTACATCCACGCCCAGACCATCGAGGCCGGACGGGACTATGCCGCTCTGATCCGCAAGCTGAAGGGGGACCGCTGATGCTTCGCGCCGCCATCTACGCCCGCTTTTCCAGCCAGTTGCAGCGCGAGGCCTCGATCGAGGACCAGGTCCGGCTCTGCCAGGAACGCGCCAGCCGCGAGGGTTGGCAGGTCACGGAGGTGTTTTCCGATATGGCGCTCTCGGGCGCCGCGCTGCTGCGCCCCGGGCTGCAAAGCCTGCTCGACCGCGCCGGCCGCGGCGAGATCGATGTCATCCTCGCCGAGGCCCTGGATCGCCTGAGCCGCGACCAGGCGGATGTGGCCACGCTCTACAAGCGGTTGAGTTTCTACGGCGTGCAGATCGTCACGCTTGCGGAAGGCGCGGTCTCGGAACTTCACGTCGGGCTCAAGGGCACGATGAACCAGCTGTTTCTCAAGGATCTCGCGGCGAAGACCCGTCGCGGCCTCCGGGGCCGGGTCGAGGCCGGCGCCTCCGGCGGGGGCAACAGCTATGGCTATGACGTGGTCCGCCGCCTTGGATCCGACGGCCTGCCGATCACCGGCGAGCGCCGCATCAACGCCGCCGAGGCGGCCATCATCCGGCGGATCTTTACCGACTTCGCCGCCGGCCAGTCACCAAAGGCGATCGCCAAGGCGCTGAACGCCGAGAAGGTCCCCGGGCCGCGCGGTTCGGCCTGGCGCGATACCGCGATCCGCGGCCACCGCCAGCGCGGCACCGGGATCCTCAACAACGAGCTCTACATCGGCAAGCTCACCTGGAACCGGCTGCGCTACGTCAAGGACCCCGAGACCGGCAAGCGGGTGTCGCGCCTGAACCCGAAGGCGGAATGGATCACCACCGAGGTGCCGGACCTGCGGATCATGGACGATGCGCTCTGGGCCGGGGTCAAGCGCCGGCAGGGCGAGATCGACGCCGAGCCGCGGGTTCAGGCGATCAAGGCCACGCGGTTCTGGGAGCAGAAGCGCAAGACCCATCTCCTGACCGGGCTCCTGCGCTGCGGCTCATGCGGTGGCGGCTTTGCGGCGGTGGGCAAGGATTACCTTGCCTGCTCCGCGGCCCGCAAGCTCGGCACCTGCAGCCAGAAGCGATCCTTCCGGCGCGACGATCTGGAAGCTCTGGTTCTCGACCTGCTGCGCGAGCGGCTGATGCAGCCGGAAGCGGTGGCGGCCTTCGTTGCCGCCTATGGCAAGCAGGTCAACGCCGGCCGCGCCGACGAGTCCGCCAAGCGGGCGCGGCTGGAGAGCGAACAGGCGCAGCTGTCGCGGCATTTGAACGGTCTTTACGAGGCCATCGCCGATGGGCTGCGCACCCCGGGCCTGAAGGCGAAGCTCGAAGACCTGGAAGCGCGCAAGGCGGCGATCGAGACGGCTCTCGACGCCCCCCTGCCCTCGCCGGTGCGGTTGCACCCGGGATTGAGCGAGATCTATCGGCGCAAGGTCACGGACCTGGCCGCGACGCTGTCGGACCCGGCGATCCGGAGCCAGGCGCTGGACGCGATCCGCGGCCTGATCGAGTCGGTGACGGTCGTTCAGACGGCGGCGGGGACCATCCTGGAGCTGCAGGGGGCGCTGACGGCGATGCTGGCCTTCGCACAAAACGCAAAAAGCAAGCCCGGTGAGGAGCTTGCTGAAGCCGATGTGGTTGGTTCGGTAAAGGTGGTTGCGGGAGCAGGATTTGAACCTGCGACCTTCAGGTTATGAGCCGAACCTATGGATTTCCATTACTCTTTAGATTTCAATAGTAAAATGGATAAGCCTTTAATCTGGAAAGATTTTTTCCGGCAACAGAAGTAATCCGCCGTCATTCAACGGCGTACGGTGGTGCCCAGACAGCATTCACGGGTTGACCAAGCGTTGACAAGAGCAAGCTCGACCTCGCACTGATCGTATCAAGGAAGCATCGTTTTGTACTCTAGCCCCAAGTAGTCGCGTAGAGCGCAGATCAGGCGAATGACATCCAACATGTCCTCCACGACTGCCTCGCGTTTGATATAGGCTTGCAGCTGTCTCTTGCCGTCCTTGGAAAAATCACGGTGAACGCGGCCCGCCAACCGCCGCTCACGTTCCAGCGCGCCGGGATTCGCGTTGCAAAAGCCCCTGACGAGATCTTCAGGCAGGAAATCCTCGATCTCCCAATCCAACCCAGCGCAACTGCGGTTCTGGGCTTCAGTCCGGCGTTGCAGATCTGCTCCCAAGGCACCGTTCGATTCTGGCATAACCGGGTTGAGGAGGAAGACGTCCCGGTAGAGCTTCACCCGGAAGTCCATCTTGCAGAGCATGCTGGCGTGTCTTCGGCCTGCGTCATCATTGTCAAACAAACCAACGAATTTCCGTTCTGCCATGCGGCCCGCCGTGTCGAGGGAAGCCATCTGACGCAGCGCCTGCAGTTCTCGCACAACACCTTGAACACCGCCGTCATCCCTCAGACCAGCCTCGAAGACAGCAAAACCCGAGCCAAACAAATCATGCTTGCTCTCGCGCTTCCACAGGTCGCGGGCGAGGCGAAGGTACAGGACATCGCTCGTTCCCTCCACAAGAACGTTGGCTGTACCAACGTTCCAGCCCTTCCCGTTGGCGTATGTCTCAACAAGCCCAATCAACGCTTAACCTGCCGTAAGCGGCCGCAGCAGCGGACCATTGTGGCCAAAGGAGATTAGGCCGCTTAGGTTCGAGCCAGGTCGAAGTTGGGTGTTATCAAACTCGGCCGTACGGAACGGGACTCGGTCGTTCTGGAGTTCCTGAACGTTGGCATGAAGGCGTGCTCCGTCCCCACCTGAAGCGATGCGGGCGCGGACTTGTCGCCTTTGTCCAGTCACCTGGTCAAGCAACCAGCGAAGACGGTCGGGAACCTCTACGTAATGTTCCCCTCGTGCCCAGAGTTGACGCAGCTTTTGGAAACGCCGCGATGCTTCGTGATGGCGGTTTCTCTGATGCATGAGGATCGCCAATTCCAGTTCCAGCTGCGGCGACAAGATCGCCCTGTTGCCATCGAGGGTTTCGAGCAACTCAAGTTGAACTCCGAAGTCCTTCGGTTGATCCAAGCAGACCAAGATGTAGCGTAGCCGCACCGCCTGAGCGTTGGACCGGAGCAATGGGTGTCCCAGCCGGGCGGCCGCATCGATCCGGTTAACTCGCGGGAAGTCGGCCAATGCCATCCCCTCGCGCTGGGCCATCCCCTCGCCCAATGCCGACAGTGCCTGCTGAATAGCATCGCCTTCGGTTGCTGGCTCTGTGTCATGCATTTTGTCCGCTGACCTTAGCAGCAGATCAAAAGCTTTGTCGGCCAGCCGCGACAGTGCGTTTCGCCGCAACTCCGCAGTCTCTCGCTGCATAGCCCCGTATACTATACCTAGAACTTCCAGCGCGACGCTCGCCGGGCCATCGGGATCCTCTTCAGCCCCGCTGAGCCGGTCCCGCACATAGAGTTCCAGAACATATGAATTGTCAGGGTTCAACTTGTATGCGCTAGAGGTCGCCTTGTTTGCCTTCGAGCGCAGAGCGGCCAACTGGTCTGCGGACGTGCCGCGACGCTCCTCCACCTCCGCGAGGTCGTGATAGGCGTGAGCTAGCGAATTATAGAGATTCAGGTCGGGCTCGCCCCCGGGATCGTGCTCAAGTGAAAGCGCAGCTTCGATATCGGCCGCAGCGCGTCGTAGCAAATCGGCGCGCTCGTCATCCGTGATGGGGAACATGACTTCGTCCTTCGCAATACGCCGCCGCGATATCGAGCCATGGTGAAGAAATGTCCGGCTAGTCATCCGGAATGTTTTGGGCATTGCATCCAGAGCCTCCAGAGCTTCGCGCCAATAGAGGGCGAAGTCAGCGCGGCCTTGTCCGGGGTCGATCTTGAATATGCTCGTGGCGAAGGTTTCGGCCAGTTCTACCAGGTCCGGATGCGCTATCATCGGGTTGGAGGCGATCCGCGCAAGAACCATCAGACGCAGGTGATCGGGATTCTGCGCTGCCGCCAGCCCGGCAGCCTGGCGGGCGGGGGCATCGTGAAACAGCCCGGTCAGAAGAAACCGTCCCAGTTGATCGTGGATCATCGCCCAATGGCTGACCGTGTCAAAGCGTTGGCGCACAACGCCCAAAGCCCCCACGGTAGATTGCAGATCGGAGAGCTTGTCACGGGTCGGAAAACCTTCCGACGGAGGCAGGAGCGTTTCTGGCAGAAGCTGGCGGACCGTACTCATGGCGGCAATATCGATGATCGCGCGCTGCACAACCCGATCGGTGACCTTTTGCCGGAACTGATCGTAGAGCCAACCCTGTAATGTTTCGGTGAGGTCGATCTGCCGCTGCAGCCAGAATGCCAGTGCGATCCAGAACACCGAACGGCCCGACGCGGGTCCGACGAGTGAGTGGTTGACGAATGCTTGCCATTCGCGCGCATCGCGCGCCGTGCCCAGCGGCAGAAGATACCGGTTCAGGTGTCGGCCTAAGGCCATCGCCGCGTCCTGCGAGATCTCATGAGACAGATCGCACAGATTTTCCAGACGTTTCTCTGCATAGATGGCAATCGGCAACAACGCATCGGTTACGAATACGACACAAATCCTGCGCCCAGCCTGCGTGATCTGATGAGAAAAAGACGCGATATCCGCTTCACGCCCCTCCCATTGCGAGCGATCGAACACGATCAGCCAAGGTACCTCGTACTGGCGCAAGCCCTTACCGAGGTCAGCTGCGGCGATGCCGTTAAGACAAGAATTGATGAAATTCACCACGCTACGCCCGTTGGGGGAAAAGGCAGCCTGGGTAGCAATCAGCGTCGGATACCCGTCCATGGCCGCCCCGAACGCGAGGTCGCGGATAAAAGTGGTCGCGCCCGCACCGGATTCCGCCCGGATGTAGAAGATTCTGCTGGCTTCCGGCCCATTGCGGTCGAGATCCCGCAGTGCCTTTGTCAAGGTGTTTCGGGCGCGTTCATCCCGAGACCATGGCATTTGAGCGGCGTAGGGTCGCCACGACGCGGACGGATCGCGAAAGAAACCGTTGATTTCCTCCGCACTGAGCCCCTCCGGCGTAACGTATTCCAGATGAGCCTCAGAGAGCAGCTCATAGTTACTCAGAAGCGGATACTCGGGATCGTCGCGCCCAGACAGGTCGACCCGGTGCCGCGTCCCTTGGACATCACGGATGCGGATGATAAGCCGGTTGTCGGCCCGCCCGGTGTAGCGCTCATGCAGCACCTCGGCAAAATGCGCCGCGGGGGTTGGCAGTAGTATTACCCGCCGAGCGCCCGCGCTGGCCTGCCAGACGGAGATCTTCTGCTGAGCCTCGGGATCATCGCTGACAATAATCAGGCCACATTGGAATCCATCCAGCCAGAGTTGCCCCAACTCAATGGGCAGCGTCAGATCTGGACCACCGAGCACCACGAGGTTCCGGACCCCGCGCTGCTGCAACTCCATAATCATTTCCATACGCCGCGCCCGAGCGGCGAACCCTGCCTTTTCAGCCTCGGTTCGGCCATTGAGTAGGAAGATCGGAAGGCAGCGGGGCGGTAGAACTACTTGCGAGGGTGGCACATCGAGGACATGAACCAGCCCCCTACGACGAACCAACGGATTCTCGATCGCACTGTCCAAAGCATCTATGGACTTGAGCAGCTCCGCCGATGCGGTCTCGCTCAACACGCATTCCCAAGGTAGGCTCAACAATCTTGCGGTCGCTTCCGGCCCAGCCGTGTCGGCAAAGGAATTTAGCAGCCATAGGCTCGCATCGCGGGAGTCAAGTTCTGCCAAGATGGGTAGGGCCTCGGGAGCCAGAACTTGCAGACCTTCAGTGATGCTGCTCATTAGTTGTCTCCCCGCATAAAGCGTCTATTTCCGCTCCGGATTTGAGACGGAAAGCCGAGTAGATTCAAGAACTCAACAGGAAGTTTTGTGAAAGAGCAAGCTCGCTGCACCTTGCACTATATGTCCTCAGTGATGCGCCTCCTTTGTAGCGCAAACGCGAAAGCACAACAAACCGGCCGTTCACTACCTACCCAGACTCTCGGCCCGACCATGAAGCGACCGAACTGCTAGGCGCAGAACGAACCGGCCTCGCAGGCTGAGATCTCTGACCGGAACGCCCTTCCCGCCCCAATTCCACCTTCCGCCTGTATTCCGGTCTCGAACCCGTGGTCCGACTTGATAGTGGCGCGGGTCTACGCCTGTGTCGTCGGGCAAGGAGGCGGGATGGATGGTCAAGAGACTGAAACTGAATGAGAAAACCCTGCGCGAGGCGGAGCCGAAGCCCGGCGTCAGCTATCAGATCTTCGACACGGAGGTGATCGGATTCGCCGCGCGGGTGCAGGCTTCGGGCGCGCGGACCTTCACCATCGACTACCGGCACGCCGGGCGGCAACGGCGGATGACCATCGGGCGCTGGCCGGAGTGGAGCGTCACGGCCGCCCGCGAACGCGCCAAGGAACTGCGGCGCGCCATCGACGAGGGGCAGGATCCTCTGGCGGCGCGGGATGAGTGGCGCGGGGCGCCGCGGGTCACCGACATGATCGACCGCTACATCGCCGAGCATCTGCCGAAACTGGCCAAGACAAATGCGGGCGACCAGGTGTCGATGCTGAAGAAGATGGTGGAACCGGCCTGGGGCAACCGGCTGGTGACGGAGATCACCAAGTCTGACGTCGCGAGGTTCCTCGACTTCGTGGCCGAGGGGCGGCCCCGCCCCTGCAAGGCGAAGCCCAACAACCGGGCCCGCAAGCTGCAGGGTCACAAGCCCACCCCGATCCGGGCCAACCGCATGGGCGAAGTGCTGCGCAAGATGTTCACGCTGGCGATGGAATGGGACTGGCGGACGGACAACCCGGCGCAGGGGTTCCATCGGCGCATCGAACATGCCCGCGAACGGTTCCTGTCGCCTGAAGAGCTGACCCGGCTGGCGGCCGTGCTGGATGCCGCCGAAGATCAGCGCGCCGCGGCGATCATCCGCATTTGCATGTTGACCGGCGCCCGGGTGGGCGAGGTGCGCACCGCAAGGTTCGAACAGTTCAACCTCGACTATGCCATCTGGTCGAAGCCTGCCTCGACCACAAAGCAGCGCAAGATCCACCGGGTGCCAATCTCGCAGGACGTCGCGGCCATCGTGCGCTTGCGCCAGCAGGCAGTACCCAGCGGCAACCCGTGGCTCTTCCCCGGCGACACGGTCGGCCAGCCCGTTCGGGAAATCCGCCGCTTCTGGGCCAAGGTGCAGAAGGACGCCGGGCTGGCCGATGTCCGCATCCATGACCTGCGCCACACCTTCGCCTCACTCTTGGTCAGCGGCGGCGCTTCGCTGGAAATGATCGGCAAGCTCTTGGGCCACAGCCAGATGCAGACCACCCAGCGCTATGCGCACCTTATGGATTCCCCCCTCCGCGCGGGCGTCGACACGGTGGCGAACCTCCTGCGCCCGCGGCCGCGCCTTGT
Organism: Rhodobacteraceae bacterium QY30; assembly: GCA_002356635.1. Taxonomy (GTDB): domain Bacteria; phylum Pseudomonadota; class Alphaproteobacteria; order Rhodobacterales; family Rhodobacteraceae; genus QY30. The sequence continues at coordinate 1,245,457 of CP023454.1, read as the reverse complement.
ACATGACGCGGCACAAGATGGAGCCGACCTGCCGAAATCGGCCTGACCGTCACGCGGCATCCTCGCCTCGCAACCTGCGCCAGAGCGAGGACAGCCGCTTGCGGATTGTGCTTTCATCCGGCACCTCGCCCGACTTCGAATTCTGCACGAACCACTCTTGCACCAGCGAGACCAGCGCGGTCTGGGTGTCGGGCACCCCCTTTTCGAACAGGAACCACGTCAGCCACGCGTACATCGCGTCCCAATCGTAGCGCGGGCTGGCCCCGATGGTGGAAGCCGGGCGGCGCAGCAGATCACGCTCTTCCTCGAAGGCCTGAAGCGTTCCGGAGTCCAGCAACAGGTCGGAGGACCGGACCGGCAGTCCCTCGGCCGGGTCTGTGATCTTGAGTCAGGTCTTGCTGCCGAGCGGCATGACCCGCTTGAGCCTCGCCTGATCGTCGCTCGGCCCCATCCGCCGGAACATCCCCATCAGTTCCGCCATCGGCACCTGAACCATACCGGCCACTGTCTCGTCACCGCAGAGGACGGGAGGAATGCCCGCCACCACATGCAGATGCCCTGCCGCCGCCCAGCCCGCCACATCGGCCGGAGGGCAACCCCAGCGCACGGCGATTTCGTAGATCGAGAAGAATGCGACAGGCGGCAGAGGCATCGGGAAACTCCTTTCAGACATGCGGCATCCTTCGGCCAGAGCCGTCGGCATGCAGGTTACAAGTGACCCGCCGTGCCGAGCACGTGGGCGTACCGGGGTTCAGAGCACGTCGTCGAGGAAAACCGCCTGTAAGCCAGAGGCACACCGTCACCGGCGTGCGCATCCGACTGCGTTCGTCTTTTCGATTCTTATGGACTGCTCAACGGCGAATCTACTCAGCCGATGGGAGAGTCTGCAACAGGTATCCCGTGCGATTCGACGCACGTCGGCAGAGTTTCGGTGGATATCGTCGAACGCCCGCAGAGCCCGGCCGGAACGACCCATTCCGGCAATTCCGGCCCCAACAGAACCGGCGAATCCGTCCGAACACCGGTTAATCGGCCCGCCCCGGAGAGAGTGGTGACACTGGCGCACGGATCGCCGTCCGGAACCGACACGGGCGGTGGTGGCGGAGGCGCATTCCTGCGGTGATCGAAGCTGGCCGAGGCCGAAAAGCCCAATGAAACAAGGGGTGGAACGGGGTGGCGGCCTGCAATTCCACCTTCCGCCTGTCTTCCGGTCCTCGCGCTCTGCTTCGCTGAACCGACCCCCACCAGAGGGGTGCCGCGCGAATGGAGCAGCCGATGAAGGACATTCAGACCGATCCCGACGAGGACATCCCCGACCTGCTGGCCGACTGGATCAGCCGAGAGCAGTTGGCCCGGGCGCTGGGCCTGACGCCCGACACGCTGTCCCGGTGGGAAGCCCGCCGCCAGGGGCCGCCCTGCACACGCATAGGTCGAAAGACTTTCTACCGCCGCGCCGCCATTCAGGAATGGATCAGGGCTCAGGAACAGGCCCATCCGCTGCGCAAGACGCGGGGGCGGTGATGACGATCCGCCCTCGCAGTTCCGCCTGGCCCGCCGACCGAGTGGCCGAGGCCCGCGCTGTGATCGCGGACGTCGCGCATCACAGCGATCTTCTCATCCGGCTCGCCTGCAACGTTCTGGTCCAGCATGGCGAGACCCCTGGCGAGCGAGCTGATGCCAGGCGCCTGCTGGTCGTCGTCGACGCACGACGCCCCGTTCGACGCGCCCAGCGCGAAGACCAGGGGAGGGCAGCGCGATGATGCGTCGTGGCACGCCCGAGGCCGATCTTCAGCGCGCCGTCGTGCAGGCGCTTCGCATTGCCCTGCCCAGCTCGGCCATCATCCATCACTGCGCCAACGAGATCACCGAGGCCGGGCCCCGCGGGGCCAAGCGCCAGGCGATCCTTGTCGGCATGGGCGTCCATGCAGGTTTCGCCGATCTGATGGTGATCTGTGACGGCCGCGTGCTGTTCCTCGAGCTGAAGGCGCCGAAGGGGCGGCTGCGACCGGAGCAGGAAGCGTTTCGCGATGCTGTTCTGGCGCAGGGGTTCGGCTGGGCGTTCGTCCGCAGTCTCGACGACGCGCTGGGCGCGCTGGCCGATCACGGCTTCACCACGCGCATCGCCGCTCCCCCGCGGAGGCCCGCACCATGAGCCACGAGGCCACCAACTGGGCCATCAAGCAGCGCGGGCTGAAGCCGACGACCAAGATCGTGCTCTGGCATCTGTGCGACCGGTTCAACCCGGATTACGGCTGCTTTCCTTCGCAGGACCGGCTGGCGCATGACTGCGAGATCAGCCGGTCCACACTGAACGATCACCTCGGCCAGCTCGAGGCCGTGGGCCTGCTGCGGAGGGTGCCGCGGCTCGATCCCGTGACCAAGCGCCAGCTGCCCACCCGCTACATCCTGGGGTTCGAGCCGGGCTTCACACCTGTGGCTGTGGTGCCGTGTCCGGAAACCGGACACGGGGAGGATGAGGGCGCGGAAACCACCGACATGGCCGGGGGTTCGCCCCTGGATGGCGCTGCCTACGCCCTGCCGTGTCCGGATTTCGGACACGGGGATGAGGCGGAAGCCGTGTCCGGTTTTCCGGCCGAGCCGTGTCCGGAAAATGCCGAAAGCCGTGTCCGGATTTCGGACACTAACCCTGTAAGGGAACCACTAAGTAAACCAGTAAAGGAGGAGGAGGGCGCGCAAGCGCGCGAGGGCGTTTCCGATGAGGTTTTCGGGGATCTGCTCGACGCGCTGGGCCTTGATCCCGCCGCCCTTCCCGGCTGGTGGCAAGGCTGGCCGCCCCGACTGCATGTCCAGCGCTGGCGGGACGAGTTGGGGCTGACCGAGGCGGAAATCATCGCCGCGGCCGAGGCCTCCCGCCAGGAGCATCCCGAACCGCCAGACGGGCCGAAGGCGCTGGACCGGACGATGCTGCGTGCGGCCCAGCGCAAGGTCGAGGATGCAGGCCGGAAGCGCCGGAAGCCCAAGGCGGCCCCTGCCCCGGCTGCGAAGCCGATCACCGACCTCCCCGCCTTCTACGCCGATCTGGTCAACTCCGACCGCTACCTGCCGGTCAGCGCGATCAGCAACACCATGCGCGACGCGATGCTGGCCCGGGGGCTGGTGACAGCCGAACGCCTGCGCCAGCGCGGGGTGCGGTGAATGGCATGGTGTCACGTCCCCTGCACGGATTGTCCCTCTGCGCAGGCGGCGGAGGCCTTGATCTGGGCGTCATGCTCGCCGAACCCGGCTATCACACCCGTGCCTTCGTTGAATGGGAGGACTGGCCAAGGGCGGTCCTCATCGCGGCCCAGCGCGCCGGATACTTCGCACCGGCGCCGATCTGGACCGACCTGCGCAGCTTCGACGCCCGGCCCTTCCGCGGCGCATTCGATGCCATCCTCGCCGGATACCCCTGCCAGCCCTTCAGCGCGGCCGGAAAGCGCGGCGGCGCGGACGATCCGCGGCACCTATGGCCCGACGTCGCGCGCGTCATTGGCGAATGCCGCCCTCAATGGGTCTTCCTCGAAAACGTCGCCGGTCACGTCACTCTCGGGCTCGAGACTGTTCTGCGAGAGCTTTGGGGACTGGGCTACACGCCTGCGGCGGGCCTGTTCTCGGCGGCAGAGGTCGGCGCGCCGCACGAACGACTGCGCATCTTCATCCTGGCCCACACCGATGAGCCTGCACCCCGGCACCGGCCGCTACAACCCGGCCGGGAACAACGACTTTACCCGGAAGGCGGAAGCGCTGGCGCTGGGCATCGCGAAGGCCCTGCCGAACCAATGGCCGACCCCGGCCGCCCAGAACTGGAAGGGATCCAGCGAGGCCAGCATCACCCGCGCCGACGGCAAATCCCGGATGGACCTGCTGCATTACCGGGCGGAGCAGGGCTTCACCCACCCGGCCCCGGTGACCTTGCCGGATGGGCCACGGTCCTTGCCGCACGCCCCGATCTCGCGCCCGCTCTGGGCTTCGATGATTGCCTCGCTTGGGCGCGCCGTCTCGCGGCGGATCCTGAAGGGCAGGTCGCGGCGGCGGCTGAATCCGCTCTTCGTCGGATGGTTGATGGGTTGGCCCATCGGGCACGCGCTCTGCGCCTGCTCGGCAACGGAGTTCACCCTCTGGCAGCGGCACATGCGTGGCGAACTCTCGCCGCTGCCCATGGCCTCGGGCCCGTGGATCTGGCGACCGACCGATGCGGCCCAGCGCCCGGCGCAGATGGATTTCCTTGAAGGATTGCAGTCATGAGTTTCCACGGCCGCGTTAGCGGCACCAGGATCAAGCGCGCGCTGGGCGTGCAGGCGGCGCTGGAATGGGCGTTCCGAGTGGAACAGGCGCAGCTTGACCTGCCCCTGCCCCCGGACGTCACCGAGGAAGGCTTCGGCTTCGGCCTGGAATACGTCCTGCTCCAGCGCGCGGTGCTGGGCTGCAAGATCGACGGTGGTCAGCACAAGATCGGCGGCTACACCCACGAGGACGCCGAGGTGATCGCCGCCACCGTCGCCGGGATCCCCGACAGCCTCGGCGGCAAGCGCATGGCGATCCGCGTCGCCGAACTGGCCCGCGCCGGGCTGACCCCGGACTGGATGCCCGGCGCGGTCCCGCGCTGCGTGCCCAGCATCGTCAAGCAGAACCAGCATACACACATGCGGGGGCCATCATCGTGGGCACCGAGCGGATCCGCGTTCGCGGTGCGGGCGCGCGTGCCACGTGGAAGACAATCGACATCCTGGCCTGCCCAATCACCTTCTCCCCCCATCCGCACCAGATCGAGGCCGCCCGGCGCGGCTATGACGACTGGTGGCAAGCGCTGGGCTGGGTCCGCGAGGGGCTGACCTTGGGCGGGATGCTGCGCGAGGTCGAGGTGACGGCTGCAATGCCGAAACTGCGGCCTTGGGCATTGAGAGGTTGCCAATAGGGTCACGGTTGCCCTTGTTAGGCGGCGCGCGCAGCGCGCATCACACGCCGGAACATCAACCCCATGAGCATATCGCGAGCTTCCTTGTCTTGCATGAAGGCGTTTCGCATCTGATTATCGCGCTGAAAAACATGGATGGCGCGGCGCATGAATTCTGCGTTGAAGCGGTCTTTCACCACCTCCGGCGCGTTATTGCGCAGTATCTCAACCCAGGCATCATCATCCAGAATGGCTTCGTTGACGGCTTCGAATCGGATGTAGTCCTCTTCAGTGAAGTTCGTGCCATGGCGCGCGTTGAATGCGTCGATAATTTCAGAAAGCGCTCTTTGCTCTTCCTCGGTGTAGGCATTGGCACCGAACCGGTCGATAGGTGACAGGCTGGCGGTCTCGTCGCGCTGAAGGCGGCCGTCCGCAACGCCCTGATCCTGCAGGCGATACGCTGTTAATTGAAGCATGTCATCGGTGATGTCTTCGCCTTCGGGCGCGGCGCGAGACGGCAGCAGCCGCTTCAACCAAGAACCGTAGACATGCAGCTTCTCCAGCCCCGTGTCTTGGAGACTGACCACCTGCGCAATGAATGAATAGAAGCGCAAGAAGGACGCCAGCAGCTGGCGAAACTCCTCCTGCTCATCTTCGGCCAACTGTGCTTCAAAGCGATCAACCGCCTGCCGCACGATTCCCTCTAGAACCGGTCGCTCATCGGCCGCCTGACGATTTCCAAGGAAACGGGCGACAAAGCGGTCAATTTCATCCTGCTGAAGGATCCCGAAGGCGTTCAAACGAGCTTGCAGGTTGTATATCTGGTTCGGGTCTGATCGGTCTTCCATGCCTGTGGCGTTGAAATATGGCCTGAACGCCTCTTGGATTTCGTCAACTGCATTACGGAAGTCCAGAATGAAGGTTCGGGTTTTGGTCGGGAATGTCCGGTTGAGGCGCGACAAAGTCTGGACGGCCTGAAGCCCATCCAGCTTACGGTCGATATACATCGCGACCAGCTTCGGTTGATCGAAGCCCGTTTGATACTTTTCGGCGACCACCAGCACGTTGAACTCAGCACCATCGAATCTGCGTGGCAGTTCCGTTTCCGGAAATCCGTTCATCCCTGGCTCCGAGTAGGCCTGACCGTCCACCGATATCTCGCCCGAGAATGCAACGAGGGAATGCACGTCGTCATAGCCCTGCGCGACGATGTATCGGCTTATCGCCTGATGGGTGCGGATGGCATGTTCCCGGCTGGCGGTGACAACCATGGCCTTGGCGTGGCCAGCCAGCTCCGGCAAAGCATGGCGTCGGAAGTGCTCGACGATCACCTCGGCCTTTTGATCCATCGCTGTTTCATGGAAATCAACATAGCGCGCGACCTTGCGCCGGGACTTACGCTCCAGAAGTTCCGGATCCTCGTCGATGGCCTTTTCCAAGGCAAAATATGCCTGATAGGTCTGGTAGTTCTGAAGCACGTCGAGGATGAACCCCTCCTCGATCGCCTGCCGCATCGAATAGAGGTGGAACGGCGCGGGCAGCCCATCGGGCCCGCTGATCCCGAACCGTTCCATCGTCACGTTGCGAGGGGTGGCGGTAAATGCCAGATACGAAAGGTTGGCTTGTGGACCGCGCAATCGCTGCAGCTCCAACAGGGCTTGCTCAACCTCGTCCCGCTCATCTTCTTCGGAGATCCCACCATCCGCCAACACCCGCGCCATGCTGTCGGCATGCTTGCCCGACTGCGAACTATGCGCCTCATCGATCAGGATCGCGAACCTGCGCTGGGCCTCGTTCTTGAGGACGCTCATCTGATCTGTCGAGAACTTGTGGATCGTCGAAATGATGATCTTGGCGCCCTGTTCGATGGCGGCGCGCAACTGCCGCGAGGTACCGTCGATGGCTTTCACGTAATTCGCGGTTTGGGCAAAGGATTTCACGGTGTTCTGTAGCTGCCGGTCCAAGACAACCCGATCAGTGACGATGATCACGCTGTCAAAGATGGGCCGATCCTGATCGTCGTGCAGGGTGGCAAGCTGATGGGCCACCCATGCGATGGTGTTCGATTTGCCGGAACCCGCCGAATGCTGGAACAGGTAGTTCCGCCCAGCGCCCATTTGTTTCGCATCGGCGCACAGACGGCGCACAGCATCAAGCTGATGAAACCGGGGCCAGATGGTCGTGCGCTTAACCTTGCCGCCGGGCTCTTCGACTTCGCTCACCAGCACGAACTTGTGGATGATGTCGAGCAAGACCTCGCGCGACCACACCGCCTTGCTGCCCGTCACGTCACGGTAGAGGTAGGCTATACGAAACTCACCCTCGACATCCGGATTGCCTGCACCGCCATCGCGCCCTCGGTTGAAGGGCAGGAACCGCGTCCGCCCGTTTTCCAAGTGCGTGGTCATCGAGACATTGTCCTGATCCAAAGCGAAGTGGACCAGCGCTCCGCGCTTGAACGTCAACAGCGGCTCGCCATTTGGCGAACGGTCACGGCGATACTGGGTTTCGGCCGTCTGATAGGTCGACCCCGTCAGCGTGTTCTTGATCTCCAGCGTGATCACCGGGATGCCGTTCACGAACAGCACGACATCGATGGCGTTCTCTGATGAGCGGCTGTAGCGAACCTGACGCATGGCGGTCAGAATGTTGCCCTCGTAGGAGCGCACCAAGTCGGGGTTCATCCCCGAAGCTGGACGAAACCCGCACAAGCTGATGCGGATTCCTGGGACGATCGTGATCCCCTGCCGTAGCACTTCCAGCGTGCCGACCGCGCCAAGGCGGCTAGCAATCTGCCGGGCAAGCTCAGCCTCGGCTCGTCCGGGGTACTGATCGTTCAGGCGCGACCACGCCTGTGGCTGGGTCTTCCGGACAAACTCAGCAGCCATTTCAGGGTCGATGGCATTCGCGCGATCAAACGCGGTGTAGGGGCGTTCCCGCCAGCCCTGATTGGAGACAAGCTGATCCACCAGATGGATTTCGACCGCCTCTTCGGTGTGCAGCTTTTCGCGTCGGATATTGGGGCTGGTCATGAATTTCTTCCTCGCGCGCTGCCGGTCGGGACATTCAGACGCAGGCGTTCAATCAAATCAACAAAATGGTCCCGCAGCGCATGCATGGCGTCGCGGAGAAAGTTCATCTCTGCCCAACCCTCGGGCCCAGGGAACTGACCGCTCTCATGGCCGTATCGCAGGTGGGTCGAGCGCGGGTCAACGGCATGCAACTCTAGAATGCGGTTCCGCATCCAGTCAGGCAGGCAGGGGGCCATCGCCAGCAGTTTCGCCAAGTCATGTTCGCGGCCCGGCTTGCCGCCGCTCGCTTCAATCAGGCACTTCAGATAAAGTTCAAACGAGTGGCGATAGAGATACAGGATGGGGCTGGAAACGGTGTAATCGGCCACCTGGTTGTCGTTGACCAGCTTCACGACGGCTTCGGCCGCGTCGAAATACTGATCTGCCAATCCTCGCTTGTTTTCGTCCAACGCAACCATTCCGTCCCGCAATATCCCCTTGGGGTAGGACCATTCATCGTCACGCGCGGCCCTGTCGCCCATGTCGGAAAACAGCGGCGTAAACCGCAGATGAGCCGTGCCGTCCGTCATGAATGCACCGTCCGAGCACCAACCATCCGGTTACTCCCGCTCGAACAAGCTGGGCGTGTTGGTCGAGACTGTCCGCGGGCCGGTGCCTTTGGGGACAAGGCCGTGGCGGCGCATCCAGCCGAGCCAAGTCTGCAAGTCGGCCTGCTTGAACTTGCCCTTTTCCGGATGCCAGTCCTGCAGGAAACCCCGGATGATGGCGGCATCGTCAGGCTGCTTGCCGTCAATCAGCGCGTCGTTCCACACGGCGTAGAGGGTTGCGACGGCCTCGGTTGCCTCGGTATCCTTGCCCTTGAACAGGTCGACGAGCTGCCGAAGGGTATCTGTCTTGCCGCCCAGTGCCGCCGCAAGGGCATCGCGATGGCCCCCGGCGCGTGACATCTGCTGGAACGCCACCTTCTCGCGATCGACACCCGTGCCTTCCCTGGTGTCGTAGTAGCCGTCCTGCCGCAGGCCCAGTTCGATTTCTTGCACCATGGCGTCGTCATAGGGACCATAGCGGTACCGTTGATAGCGACCGGCAATGTCATTGATATTGGCATGCGCCTCGGCGAGGAACATCAGCTTCTGCAGCTTTGTGCGCCCCAGGTAGGGATCGGCACCGAGGCGGTGAACCACGTCGGCTGCGACAAGCACGCGAATAGTCCGTCGATCCGGCAGAGACGTTGGCTGCAGGCTCGGGTGCAGCTGCACGACTTCGGCGACAGCACGCCGCGGCACCGTTTCCATCGGGCGTGCATGGGCGGCAACGTCGATCTGGCCCGTTACAGCGGCGGTGATCAGCGCGGCGCGGTACTCGCGCAGTTTTATGATGGAGGCGGATTGGCGGTCGAGCAGCCTGTCGATTTTCATCAACGCCTGGTCTATCTCACGCAGAATTTCATTCTGAAGATTGCGCGGCGGGACTGGAACACGAACTTCGCCAACCTGCGAGAAGCCCAAGCCCTGCTTCAATCCGTACTGGAAGAAATCGAGTTGCTTTTGGCCAATCCGCGAATAAAGGATGTGGGCCAGCAGCTTGGGCTCCATCAATGCGGGTCGTGCCCGCAGGAGGCAGACGTGCTGGTTGATGTAAGCAGGCTCGGTAATCTGCTCCAAGTATCCCACAGCACCGGTGCGCCCACCCGTGATGCACACCAGAACGTCTTTGGCCTGTAGCCGCGTCCGTTTCGCCTCGGCTCCGCTCTGCGGTTGGATCCGTTGCGCGGTATCAAGGACGACCTCCATGCTGCGGCCGATGTTGCCACTTTGAAGGAACAACTCGCCCTCGTCGGAAATCAGGTCGCTCCAACCGCGCGAACCTGATGTCATGAAGCTTATGACGTGCTTGACCCGCCTCACCGACCAACCGTCGGTGCGGATATCGGTTGCGTACGTCTCAGGCGTGATCTGCATCACCGGTGCGTTGAACCGCTCAAACACCTGCAAGACCGCGTCCGTCCTGTTGGACATGAGGATATCAGAGAACCGCTGCTTCTTATCGATCAGCGCGTCGATCCGTGCTATTTCGGCGTCGAGGAAATCGGCGATCTGCTTCTGGATGGCGAGGTCGGGCAGATAGACCCAATCGTTCGGAAAGTCACTGAATTTGATGGATTGGCGAACGCCCCCACCAAGCGAATAATAGTACTTGGCCAAATCGAGCGCGAGCAGCGCATATGCCCAAAAACGGGCCTCATTGCCTCTGGTCGCCTCCAGAGCGTCATATGCAGACGTAATGATGCCACGCTCGGTGACCAAGCCTTGCCGAATACTGCGCTTGTCGTTCTGGAGATCGGTCAGCCGCAAGACGATGTTGCCAGACTCAACGATCTGGTACGTTTCAAAACTCTCAGGCAGCAGGCCACCCGCGCCGTCAATGTCCTTGCGCTTGATGCGGCCATAGCTGAGGGAAAGCAGGTTATCCTCCACCATCCCAACATTCTTGAAGCCTTGCCGAACGCGCAGGACACGGTGAAGTTTGTCGAGTTTCCAACTATCAGGCTTGGGAGCGGAATGGACACGTTCCTGAAGGGTTTTCATGTCGCCACCCTCCAAGCCGCCCGGGCCCGCCAATCGGCTGGAAAGCCCATCGCCGCCGGATCAGCCTGCGGGCACCCGTCGATCAGCGCCACCAGCCGCCCACGCCAACCACTGTCAGGGGCCACGACGCCCAGCAGGTGGTCCAGCATCACAAGGGTGTTGTGCAACATCCGGTCATGGGCGCCGCGCATCGCAATCGGCAGCTTGGCCGGGAACTTCGGCACCGCCATGGTCACCGTGAACCGCTTGTTCCACAACCTCCCGTGATGGGCGCAGATATTGCGGACATAGCTCATGTGGTGCGCGAACGAGACCAGCGCCTTTTCATCCAGACCAAATGGCTTGGAGATCGCCTGTCGATCGGCCCGCAACTTGAGGTTTCCGATCCACATCGAAAGTTGACCGAACGAGATGATTTCCGCCGCCATCCAGACTGGTGGAAGGTCGGGATCAGTGTATTTTCTTCGATAGTGATGCACGAAGGTGTCGTTGGAGCGCCGGATTTCCTTCGCTAAATCGTCAAGGCCGTTGGCATGATTGGCCACGCTGTCATGGTGCGCCGGATCGAGGTAACCGTGGGAACCGTAGGTCATCGCCATGTGATGCGCCCATCCGGCGCGCAGGGCGACCTCGACCCGCTCGATTGCATCCATCACCAGCAGGCGCAGTTGACGGTCAAAGACGTAGAGGGCAAGCACATCCTCGAACCGCGTGCCCGGCCGGAACGCATGATCGCCCACCGCAGCCGGGGCCTCATACGTCAGCCAGTAGGCGCGCAGCCGGTAGTAGGAGATGTGCTGCAAGTAGTGCCGCGCGGCGGGTTCATCATCGATCACCATGCCACGGCGACGCAACAGCGCGAGCTGATCGGTGATGGAGGTGGCGGGTTTTGTGAACTTCATTGGGCTACCATGCCGCCGATTTCGGCACGAAAGTAGGCCCAAAAACAAGTAACCCGCCAGGGTGCGCAGTACAAAGCCGAAGCTCTGCCCGAGGCGTGGCGGGTCTTGTTGAGGCAAGATTTAGTCGAGGGTTGTCACCAAAGCAATAACGAACCGCACGCAGACACGAAAATTTCACACCGTCACCTCGGACAACAGGGTGGCGATCTCGGACTCGAGCGACTTCAGTTCGGCGTCGATCTCGGCCAGCGGACGCGGCGGGACGTACCGGTAGAAGTAGCGGTTGAAGTTGATCTCGTAGCCCACGCGGCCCACCTGGCCGTCGCGGTCATCGGTGTAGGCCGTGTCCACCCACGCGTCAGGCACGAACGGACGCACCTCGCGGTCGAAGTAGGCCTGCCAGTCTTCCAGCAAGGGGACAAGTTCATGATCCCGCAGACTGGTGTCGGGCTCGGGGTTCCCGTCCTTGTCCCGGCAGATCGCCGCCTCTTCATCCGGTGTCCCGAACTGCGCCAGGATGGCCTTGCGCACGGGCGCGCCGATCTTGAGTTTTGCTTCGCGCAGCATCCTGGTCAGAGCCTTGTCGAAGTCCCCGCGGTCCATGAACACTTCACCGCCCAGGTCGGCCTTCAGAGCGACCAGCAGGTCCTGCCGTTCCGGAGCGGTCAGCTTTTCCATGGCCCTGTCCTGCGCGAGCGCGATCAACGCCTCGTCTGTGACATCGAAACGAAGGCGGAGGGGCCGTTCCACCCGGATTTCACGATAGCCGAAATCGGTGGTTGGGAAGATCTTGGACACGTCGCCATAGCCCGCATGGCCGTTCAGATATTCGCCGTAGATCCGCACGATCTCTGCCCGGGCCTCGTCGGTGATTTCCCGACGTTTCGATCCGAGGGATTTGCGCATTGAGCGCCAGAACCGTTCACCTGAGGCATCGATCAGTTGTACCCGGCCGCGCCGATCAACGGGCTTGCGGTTGGTCAGGATCCACACATAGGTCTGGATGCCCGTGTTGTAGAAAATGTCAGTCGGTAGGGCGATGATCGCTTCGACCCAGTCGTTTTCCAGCATCCACCTCCGGATCTCGGACTCACCCGATGCCGCGCCGCCGGTGAACAGGGGCGATCCGTTCATGACGATGCCGATGCGCGAGCCATTTTCGTCGTCGCGCATCTTGGCAATCATGTGCTGCAAGAACAGCAGCTGACCATCGGAGATGCGCGGCAGGCCCGCACCGAACCGACCCTTCATTCCACGGTCGGCAGCCTCTTCCTTGATCGGATCCGCGTATTTCTTCCAGTCCACACCATAGGGCGGGTTTGACAGCATGTAGTGGAAGGTCTGCCCCTTGTGCGCGTCCTGGATCAGCGTGTTGCCGAAGGCGATGCGCGATGCGTCATGGCCTTTCACCAGCATGTCCGACTTGCAGATGGCAAAGGATTCCGCGTTCAGCTCTTGGCCGAACAGATCGACGTGCAGGGTGGGATTCATCTCCACCATTCGTTCCTCGGCGATGGACAACATTCCCCCGGTCCCACATGCCGGATCATATATGCGCCGTACGATATGCCGCCCGGATAGTGCACCCTGATCGTTGGCAATCAGGAGGTCGACCATCAGGCGTACGACTTCACGCGGGGTGAAGTGTTCACCGGCCGTTTCGTTGGACATTTCCGAGAAGCGGCGGATCAGCTCCTCGAACAGATAGCCCATTTCGAGGTTGGACACCGCTTCCGGGTGCAGGTCGATCTGGCTGACGCGGTCGAAAACCGCCCAGAGGATACCAGCGTTATCCAGCTTCTTCAGCGCTTCGGTGAACTCGAACTTTTCAATGAAGATGTCGCGAACGTTCGGACTGAACTTGGCGATGTAGTCGATCAGGTTGGCCCGCAGCTGGCGTGGATCTTGTCCCCGCAACGATGCGAACGTGAACTGGCTCTCGTTGTAGATCTGCCCGCCCGGCGAAGCGATGGCCGTCAGGATCATCGCCCGCGCTTCGTCATCCGTTTCTTCTGGCAGCGTGGAAGCTGTCTCCAGCACGGCCAACTTGGTCGGCTCCAGCAGGCAGTCGAGACGCCGCAGGACAGTGAAGGGTAGGACGATCTTGCCGTATTCAGATTGTTTGAAATCCCCACGCAGGATTTCAGCAATGGACCAGATGTAGGCTGCGTTGGTCTTGATCGCTTCCTGACTCAAGTTTCACCTTCCAAAGTCCTCGGAAGGGCTTGTTTGCCTTCAACTTCCGCTGTTTTTCCTGGCCCTACGATACGCGCGACATCGGCATCCATCAACCCGTCATGATTGAGCGAGACTGCTTTGCCCCCCTCCTCTGGTTCCTCCCTGGCCCCAAACGTATGCGGGGGGGCGCAGCGCGGCAGTTTGCTAGCGTGAGGCATTTTCACCGGGGAAGCCAGGCGGAAGCCACCTGTTGGACAACACCGTTGAAAGGTAAGCCTTATCATAGACTTACAGAATCACGACCGTGGCGCGCTGGATTCTTTTGTGGAATCCAGGGAATCCACCTCTCGGAAGCCAGCTTGGCCAGAATCCAGACTGTTGAAGCCACCCTTTTCGATCCGTGATGGATTGGCCAAGGCCACGCCTGAGCACGGACGTCAGCTGCCGTTCTGATCCAAGATGACAGCTTGCGCCCCTGCTTCAAACACCAGTTCGGGCAGGACCACCTCCCACTCGTCGCGGCGGAGCAGGTGGTTGTACTCCTCGTCGCCATCCTCGCGCCGCCAGTTCAGGATGGCAGAAACCTCGCCGCGCACGAAAATGCTGCCGTCGGGCGGGGCAAAGGCCCGGGAGAGGCGGGCAAGGGTCTGGCCCCGGGCGTCGTCGATCCGCCAGCGCTCGCCGTCGCGGACCAGATGGACCGGGTCGCCAGGGCGCGCGGCGGCGATGGCGGCCAGCGACGGGTCGCCGGGCCGCAAGCGCCCGGCGAAGGACAGGTCCACCAGCTTCGGGTCGGGCGGCACATAGCGCAGGCGGGTGCGCGGAAGGGCGGCGGTTTCCGGTGTGACGCGACGGGCAAGCACCGCATCGCCGGGGCGGACAAAGGCATGTGGACCATCGGTCAGCACGGTCAGGGTCGCGCGCGCCCGTGTCATTGCGACATAGAACAGGCGGCGTGGGGCGTCGGAATCTTCGCCGCGCGAGGGGCGATCCCAGCCGCCGTTCAGGATCGCGACATGATCGAACTCAAGCCCCTTGGCGCGATGGGCAGTCATCAGCAGCAGACCCCGCTGTTCGCCCCGCACATCCCGCGCCCATTCGCCGAACCATTGCACGATGTCGGGCACCGGGGCGGCCTTTTCCACCAGTTCTCGTGCGAGGGTGCCAATGCCTTCGCCGATCAGGTCGGTCCAGCGTGATTGCGGCTGCGCGTTCAGGATCGCGACCAGATCAGAGATGGTCAGCAGCCGGGTTCGATCTGCCAGCAGGGCGCGGACGAAGCCCTGCATCTCGCGCATGCGCCAGAGGGTGAGCGGCTTCTCATTCGCCATGTCGATGGGGATGCCCAGCGCCTCGGCATAGGCGCGAACAGGTTCCAGCCGCCGCCAGTCGCGGGCAATCACGGCGCAGCGCCGCCATGACCAATCGGGGGCGAGCCGGGACAGGCGCTGCAGTTCGTCCAGTGCAGCCACCGCCTGCGCGGTATCACCACCCGCGTCCAGCAGGGTGACACGCCCCTGCGCCACCGGGTCCAGCGCCGCCCAGTCGCCCCCCGGCATCGCTTTGGCGCGGGCGCGGTTCACCGTGATGTCGTGGCCCGCCTTCATGCGCTGGGCCGCTGGGCCAATCACGGCGTTTGCCGCCGCGGTGATATGAGCGGTGGAGCGATAGTTCTCGGTCAGCCAGACAGGTTTGGCGGCATAATCCGCCTCAAACCGTCGGATGAAGTCGATGCTTGCCCCAGCGAAGGCGTAGATGTTCTGGTCATCGTCGCCCACGGCAAAAAGGCTGATGCGCAGGTCGTCCTCCAGCGACCGCCCCGCCACGGCGCCGATCAGGGCGTATTCCTCGGGGCCGATGTCCTGATACTCGTCCACCAAGAGCCAGCGATAGCCCTGGATCAGCGTCTCGCGCAGCGCCTCGGCCTCTACCTTGGTCAGACCATCCCCGCGCAGCAGGGCCACTGCTTGCATGACGATCCCGTCAAAGTCGCGGAGGCCTTCGTGATCGCCTGCAAAGCTCGCACCCATCAGTCGCATCGCCAGCGCATGGCAGGTGGACACCGTCACCCCCGCCGCGTCTTCCCCGATCAGGCGGCGGAGGCGTTCGCGGATCTCGGCGGCGGCGTGGCGGTTGTAGGTCAGCACCAGAATGCCGCGCGGGTCCTCGCGTTTCACGCGGATGAGGTAGGCGATGCGATGCACCAAAACTCGCGTCTTGCCAGATCCCGGCCCGGCCAGCACCAGCACGTTGGTCTGTTCGCGTTCATCGCGGACAATCTCGGCCTGAACCGGGTTATCCAGCGCATCGACAATGGTCTTCCACGAGGTGCCGGTGGTCTGGCGCCGGATTTCCGTACCGCGCCCCGGCAGCCAGCGGCGCAGGAAGGCGTCACGGTCCAGCACGAAGTAGTCTTCCGACAGGCGCTGGGCCTGATCCATCGCCTCCAGCCCCTTTTCGGCATAAGCGGCCATCACATGGGTCTGGATCGTTGTCTCGCTGTAATGCTCCTCCAGCGGCGCGAAGTGCTGCACCGTAAAAGGGCCACCCTTGGGGTTTAGATGCACCGTGATCGCCGGGCGGAACACCGTCAGGCCCCGGCCCAAGGTGGCGACCTGCTGCTCGTGCAGCCACAAGAGCGCGCGGTCCATCAGGCGGGTCATGTCCTTGACTTCGGACCGCAAAAGCGCGTCGCCGTTCAGCGCATCCAGCATCGCGCCAAGGGTGGTTTCGACCTGAATATCCTTGCCGCGCGTGCCCTTAGAGACCTTGCCCGTCAGATGAGCGAGAAGTGCATGTGCACCCTGCCGCCGCAGTTCAGCCGTCCGGGCGACCACAAGCCATGACCGCTCCAGCCGAACGAAGATCGTATTCCGGCTGACCTTGCGGAGCGTCAGGTTCCCCCGCCCGCCATCCTGATCGCGCCCGTCCTGCGCGATGCCGCGAAGGATGGTTTCCACCAGATCGGGCCGCACCTGTGCATGGCCTTTGTCACGAAGAAACTGACACGTCTCGGTCAGGTTCAAGGGTTGAGCCTCGGACCCTTCGGCATCCGGCACCGACTCCTGCATCAATGCGATCAGATCGGCCTCCATCCGACCTGCGTGATCCAGACGGCGGGCCGAGGCATCCTCGACCCCGAGATGCACATAAACCGTGATGCCCGTGTCGTTGCTGGCGATGCCCAGAACCTCAAGATCGGCAAAAGCCTTGTGCAACTCGCGCCCTGACAAGCCGCAGGCGCCCGTCAGGTCATCCGTGGACACCCCCGCATCGACAGGCGCATTCATCACATGACGCACAAGGTCCATCAGTTGGGTGCGCCTGACCCCGGTGATCTGCGCCCGTTCCAGGATCGCCGCCGCCTCATCCACCGACCGGATGCGCAGCGATGAGGGGAACACCTGCACCCGGTTTTCCTCGCGGGAAAGGAGCGTCGCCTCCTCCAGCCAGGCCACCGCGGTCTTCACGCGGGTGTCGTCGGTGGTCTTGTCGCGCTCGAACTCCTGATCCTTCTCCTCGCGCACGATCTCGCCCGGCGTGGCCACCACCTCGCCGGACTTGTGCTTTTCCATTCGCCGCAGCGCCTTCAGGATTGCACCGATCTCATGCCGTGCCAGACGCGAGCGGGCGGAAAGCGAGAATTGCCGCTCCACATCCTCGGGGCTGAACAGCAGCACACAATTGGCGGGGCCACGATCCCGACCCGCGCGGCCTGCCTCTTGCAGGTAATTCTCCAAGGATCCCGGAATATCGCCATGCACCACCAGCCGGATATCGGGCTTGTCGATCCCCATGCCAAAGGCATTGGTCGCAGCGATCACCCGCAACTGGCCGGTGCGAAACGCCTCTTGCACATCGCGCTTGCGGTCAGGGGGTAACCCTGCGTGGAAGTAATCCGCCGCCAGCCCCTGCCCTTTCAGGAACTCCGCCACCTTTTCCGTCGCCCCGCGTGTTGCACAATAGACCACGGCACCGGAGGCGCCTTCGGGCGGCAGGTTCGCCTCGATTGCTGACAGGATGTCCGTCAGCTTGGTCGCCTTCTGCGTAGGCAGCACCGCGAAGGACAGGTTGGTGCGCACAGCCCCACCATCAAGCAGCATCAGGTCCACCGCCAGGCGGGTCTGGAAGTGGTCACGGATGTCGCGCACCACTTCCGGCTTGGCCGTGGCGGTCAGGCACAGGACGGGCGCTGGGCTATCGCCCGAGAATTCCTTGATGAAGCGGCTAACATAGCGGTAGTCGGGCCGGAAATCGTGACCCCATTTGCTGATGCAATGCGCCTCGTCCAGCACCCAAAGCCCGACCTCGCGCTGTTGCAGAACGGTGCGGATCGACGGTGACCGCAACTGTTCCGGCGAGATCAGCAGCATCGCCGCATCGCCCATCCGCACCTTTTCCAGCGCATCATGCCGTTCGGGGAGCGACAGCATGCCGTTCACCGTGACCGCACTGGAAATCCCTGCCCGCGCCAGCCCCTGCACCTGATCGGCCATCAGTGCGACCAGCGGCGAGATCACCACCGTCAGCGCCCCGGTCTTGTCGAACCGCGACAGCGCCGGGATCTGGTAGCAAACCGATTTGCCGGTTCCGGTGGGCAGGATGCCGAGCACGGATTTGCCCGCCATCGCTTCGGCCACAATCCGTTCCTGCAACGGGCGGCCCATGTCATCAACCGGCTGCGGGCGGAAGGACGGAAAACCGAACCAGCGCTCCAGCGCGGCATTGGGGTTGTTCTTCTCAACGCACCAAGCACAGGCAGGATCTTCACAGTTGGTGTCGCGCAGGTGCCGCACGATCCGCCCGGCCTGCGGGAACTGCATCCGCACCCAGGGTGGCATGACCGAGTCCCCACCCGCGACCGAAATCCACGACAGCGCATAGGCCATCGGCCAACCGTTGCGCGGATCGGACAGGCGACCCAACGTCTGCTCCAGCCGATGATTGCAGGCGCGGCCGTCTAGCAGGCGACGGATGGCGGCGTGGGCAGCGGCTTCACCCGGCGCAGGACCGCGCAGGAATTGGAACAGCGCATCGAACCCGGCCGAGGCCTCGCCCCGCGTCGTCAAATTGTGATAGGCGAGCACCGCATCCGGCGCCTCCTGTGCCAGCCGGGTGAAGGATGCGATCTGATCGGCCAGCACCTGCAGCGCCAGCCGCGCATCCTGCTCGGGGTCATTCACATGCCCGACCTGCAGCCGCCCGTCCTGATAGTGCTTGACCAGATGGTGGTAAGGATTGCGCGGAAATGCCAATGGGTTCAGCCACAGCGTATCGATCGGCGCCGCCCCCAATCCCGCAAGCCGCGCCCGGTTCGCCACCAGATACGGCAGATCGTGCCGCAGGATGTTGTGGCCCACCAGATGCGCCGCCCCTTCACAAAGCGCCTCCAGCCGGTCCAGAGCAGGGTCCAGCGCGGCCCCTTTGTGAACCACCGCCCGCTCACCCCGCACCGCCGCAAAGGCAAAAAGCCGCGCAGATTTCGGGTCGACCTCCAGATCAACCGAGACGCAGCACGATAAGAAAGGGGCAGGATCGAGGGTCAAATGCTACGCGCCCGAATTCAGATGATAACACGGCAGTTGCAACCCATTGGTAACTCTGTTGCCTAGGGAAGCAATGCTGTCGATTCATCCATGATCCGGCGTGCTCATGCCGCAAAGTACGGATCGCACCCGAGAAGGCGATACCGTTTCGCTTTCCCCCACATGTCAACTTCAGGCCCGGCGCTCTGAGCAGAGTCGAAAGCCGACTTCGCTGTATCCCGGTTTGCAAGCAGGCCAGACTAATCAGTCCGCTGCTGGTCACAACGTATCGAGCCTGTAGACCGTCCCTCTGCCTTCAGCCTTCTCGGCGCTGATGGGCAGGCCCAGCTTTTTCTTCAATGTGCCAGAGATCGAACCCCTGACTGTGTGGTCCAACCATCCGGTGGCCGCGACCATCTCGGCGACCGTTGCGCCCTCGGGTCGCTGGAGCATGCCAATGATTTGCGCCTGCTTGGTGCCAGCGCGGATGGCGACGGGTTTCGCGGCGCCAGCATCGTCGGGCGTTTGCGCTGGTTCCAGATTCGCCTTCAGCGCCCTGGCGACGGCGCTGGCCACCACCGGCTCGATCCCGATGGCCTCCAGCCCGGCCTCGGTGGCGACCAAAGTTGTGCCGTGGCCGTCGCCGGTTTCGCGCCACATCGGCTCACGGCGACGAAGGTTGGCCTCGACCTCCTCGAGCCAGCCGCGGGCGATCATCTTTCCGACCACCATCTTGGCCGCGGCGCCGACCAGCCCCTCGGGCAGCGGCAGGGCGAGGTTCCCCGGCCGGGACGCGGCGCGGGAAAGGATCAGGGACTGGGTGTCGGAAGGGGTGGTCATGGGGGTCTCCGTGGCTGTGGGCGCGCGGTGTGCACGCCTTCTACGGAGGCAAGCCCCATCCTCGGACGGGGAGGGCGTCACGCCGTGTGGGCGCTTCAGGCGGCGTGTTCGCCTTCCTTGAAGGCGCTGTCGGTGATCTGGCGCAGCAGGCCCGCGTAGTGCTCCAGCGTGCCGACATGCCCCCAATGGATCTCGTCGGGGTGGGTCGCGAAGTGGTCGTCGCTCAGGTCCTGCAGGCGGTCCAGCATCAGGTCGATCTCGGCCTTGGCGGCCATGAAGGCGTCGAGGGCTTTGGTGTTATCAGTGGAGCGACGGGTGGTCATGGCGGTGGCGTCTTTCGGTGAGTTGAATCGTTTCCTTGCGATCAGACTCGCTCTGCCGCGCGCCTCGATCAACTGAATATAAAGCGATATCATCAGTTTGATTGGGCTATCCCAACCATGAAAGGCATGAGCAAACGAGAGTATGCAGCCCATTCGGACCTCTCCCACGGTGGTGTGCAGAAGCTGCGAAAGATCGGGCGGCTGGTGTCTACGACGACGGGTCGATGAACGCCGCGGCCCCCGACTGGCCACGCCGGTCCCTTGGCGGCAATACCCTCGCATACGATGCAGGCGGGACCGAGTACTACATCAAGGCGCGCACTCGGCTGACAGTCTTCGCGACCATAGACTGCCTGCACCATTGGATAACGCTTGCGATGTCAGTCGGCAGGGCAACTGAACCGCGCCGGGTTTGGCGGAGGCTCCAACTCCTGAGTAGGATGGAGCATCATGAGCAAGACGACGAACAAGTTTTCCCCCGAAGTGCGTGAACGCGCGGTGCGGCTGGTCTTCGACAACGAGGGGCAGCATGGGTCGCGCTGGCAGGCGGTCGTGTCGATTGCCGCGAAGATCGGCTGTTCTGCCCATACCCTGAACGAGTGGGTGAAGAAGGCCGAGGTCGACAGCGGCAAGCGGGCGGGCATCCCGACCGAGATGGCCGAGAAGATGAAGGCGCTGGAACGTGAGAACCGCGAGTTGCGTCAGGCGAACGATATCCTTCGCAAGGCCAGCGCATATTTTGCGATGGCGGAGCTCGACCGCCGGTCGAAGTGATGGTGGGTTTCATCGACGCGCACCGGGATGCGCACGGGGTCGAGCCGATCTGCAGCGTGCTGCCGATTGCCCCGTCCACCTATTATGATCACCTGGCGAAGCGTGCTGACCGGTCACGGCTGTCGGATCGTGCCCGCCGGGACGAAGCTCTGCGCCCCGAGATCCTTCGGGTCTTCGAAGAGAACTGGCGGGTCTATGGCGTCCGGAAGATCTGGCGGCAGCTTGGCCGCGAGGGCTTCGATGTCGCGCGATGCACGGTCGCGCGGTTGATGAAGAGCATGGGGATTCAGGGTGTTATCCGGGGGAAGCCGCACCGAACGACGCTCCCGGACAAGAGGGCACCTTGTCCGCTGGACAGGGTGAACCGGCAGTTCCGGGTGCCCGCGCCCAACATGCTGTGGGTGTCGGATTTCACCTACGTCGCCACCTGGAAGGGGTTCGTCTATGTCGCCTTCGTCATCGACGCCTATGCCCGTCGCATCGTGGGCTGGCGGGTCAGCACTTCGGCCCATGCGGGGTTCGTCCTCGATGCCCTGGAGCAGGCGGTGCATGATCGCCGTCCCGGAAAGGGCATGGGGCTTGTCCACCACAGCGATCGCGGCAGCCAGTATCTGTCGATCAAATACACCGAGCGACTGGCAGAAGCCGGGATCGAGCCCTCTGTAGGCAGCGTCGGCGACAGCTACGACAACGCACTGGCCGAGACGATCAACGGCCTGTTCAAGGCTGAAGTCATCCACCGCCGTGGCCCCTGGCGCAGCTTCGAGGCAGTCGAGTATGCCACGCTGGAATGGGTCGACTGGTTCAACAACCGCCGCCTGCTTGAGCCGATCGGGAACATCCCGCCCACAGAAGCCGAGGCCAACTTCTATGCTGCTCTGGAAACTGAACCCATGGCCGCGTAACTAACGAAAATCAGCCTCCGGCAAACCCGGTGCGGTTCAAACCGCTTCATCGCCTGCAAATGCCAGGAAGGCTGCAAGGTTCAGGCCGTTCACTCCGACGAGAACGGGAATTCCCAGATCAACAGCATCGCCGATGACCGGGACCAACCCTTTTCCCTCGGCTTCGCGCTTGCCGAACTTGTTCACAATAAGAATGTCTGAGCCCGACAGTCGCTGCTGAACCTCGGCAACTGACTGCTCAAGCGCGCCAGGGTCGAGGGTGCAGCCCCGGGCAAGGTCGCCGCGATCCTCGCTGATCCGGACCACAGGACCTTGAGGAAGGATCAACAGATCCATGTCGCACTTGCGACGATCGGGACGTTCGATGTTGGACTGAACAGTTCCAGAAAGTCGAAGCCCGTCCATCAGCAGCTGGTCGACGACGGCTGCAATGAGCGCATCGGTGCGACCGCGGCCTTGAAGTGTCACGTAAGCAAGTCTCACGGCTGCCTCCCCTGCGCCATGGAAAGTCTTGCGCCGCCGACCCTAGGATCGGCGGCGCAAGTTCAGATCAAAGTTCCACTTCCCACGACTTGTAAGAGACCCGTGCCGCAGCCGGGGTGGCATCCGAAATCTTGCGGATGTTGGCCCAGGTCTGCTTGTAGTTCGGCAGGATCAACTCGTTCGTGCCGGCATTGATCACGTTCCCCTGCGTACCGTTCGGCGCACCGAAGATCATGAAGGTCTCGTTCCTGCGAGCCGTGGGCTCAGGGTAGACAAGCGCCTGAGTGGCCCCAACGTCATTGTAGACTTCGACCATATCGCCCGGTTTCAGGCCAAGATCAGCCATGTCTTCGGGATTGATCTGGATGAAGGGCACCGGGAAGCGGTCCATGACGAAGTCGTTTTTCTGATCAAGGAACCAGTTCTGCCAGTTCAGGTTTGCCCGCCCGTTGTTGATCAGGAACCGGTGGTTCGCTTGCTGTTGGGCCTTGCCTGGGGCCTGAAGCCCACGCCAGGATCCCATGCAGAACAGCGCCTTGCCATCCTCGCGCCCGTGACGGGTAAAGACGCCGTCCTCATAGAGCCGCGGGGTGCCGACCAGAGCGCCATTTTCATAGCCCCTAACCGGTTCCTGCACACCGTCATTGCCGGCCGCACGCAGGCGTTCATAGGTCACTTCCCGATTGCCCGAGTTGTAGCCGTCCATGAAGGCGTCTTCCTCGGTCTGCCAGTCGAAGCCTTTGAACTGGTCGGCATACTCGGCCCGACCTTCCTCGCGCAGCACGCGTTCCAGATGATTGGCCAGCCGGGCCGCGATTATGCAGTCGGGCTGAGCTGATCCAGGCGCGTCCATGTACTTCTCGACCAGCCGCAAGCGGCGTTCACCGTTCATCGAGGTCAGGTTCATTTCACCTGACTCGACTGCGGGCAGGATCACATGTGCGGCCTGACCGATTTGGCTGTGGATGATGTCGACATTGACCGAGAAGATACCCCCCGCGTTGATCGCGCTGACGATCGCATCGACCAGCTCCTCGCGCGTCGCACCGGCGCGGGCGTCCATGGCTTCCTTCACCATGTTGGTCCGACGGTTATAGACGCGCTTGAACTCGGCCGCGTTGAGCGTGGTCTTGTAGTGGTCATTGGCCCAAATGTGATGGACCTTGCCTCCCCCCGCAATAATGAGCTGATCGATATAGGGAGCAGGACGGCCGACATGCGCGTCCGACGGGCGGAAGTAGCCTTCCTGGTGCCCGCCCAGACGGCAGACGCCACCGCCTTCGCGACCGATGTTGCCGGTCGAAAGGCCAATGTTCACCAAGGCGCCGATGACCCGATAGTTATCGTTGCCCCAGATGATGCCTTTTTCGTAGCCGGTGACCGTCTTGCGACGGCTGCCATCGTCCTTGGGCTTGGCGATCCATTCGGCCGTCTGGATGATCTGGGCCTCGGTCAGGCCGGTGATGGCCGCCCCGTCTGCAACGCTCATCTTGCAGGCCGCACGCGCCGCCTCGAACGACCCCAGCGACGCCGGATGCGCAGCGTCCTCAGGCACGGCAACATCACCCTGGAAGGTCGAGTTGGTGATGAAGTCGGCGTCCACCCAGCCCTGATCGGCGATATACGTGAAGAGCGTGTTGAAGAGCGCGAGGTCCGATCCCGTCGCGATGGCCAGGTGCAGGACGTTTTCTGCACCTGCGACCTGTTCGCAGCTATCCACCGTCACAGTGCGGCGGGGATCGACGACAATCACCTTCGCCCCGTTCTGCATCCCCTTCACCATGTGGTTCAGAAACAGGTTGGTCTGGCACTCCATCGGGTTGGTGCCGACCAGCATGATCGTGTCGGCGACCTGATAGTCCGAATAGGAGTAGTTCAGTTCATCCACGCCCATGTCGCGAGTGCTGTGCACTTCGGAGTTATAGGCCGGGCGGTTGTGGATCCGGCAGTGCTTCACCTTCATCGAACCGAAGTAGAGCTTTCCGGTGCCCCAGGTGTTCTCATAGCCACCTGCGGAGCCGCCATGGTCGAACATCGAGACATAGAGGTCGTTCTCATCATCCTTGTCGATCACGCGCGCGGTCACGCGGGCCACGAGGTCCAGCGCATCATCCCACGATGTCGGCTGCCAGGTGCCATAGCGCCAGACCATCGGTTCTGTCAGGCGCTGCGCCTGCGTTCCGGTGATGTCGGATCGACGGTTCTCCGCCATGCGAGCCCCGCGGACCGAACCGAGCCCGGAGTTGACCACGCAATTGACGTCCGGCTTGATGACCAGATGCACGTCCTGGCCATTTTGCTTGACCACGTTGTACATGGACGGGGCATACCAGGCTTCGGTCTCGGCGCCTTGCTGCTTGGACAGGTCTTCGCCGATCCAGTTGCTGTCGGTCGTGCCCTGCTTCTTCAGCGGCCAAGTGTAGGCTTTGTAGCCGCAGCCGACGATGCAGTAGTGGCAGGTGACGTTGTGTTCCTTGGCCCCCGCGGGAATGATCGGCAGGCGGTCGATGTTACGTTTGTAAGCCATGATCGCCCCCTTACCCTTGCAGCACGTTGGAAAGGCGGCCGTAGATCAGCTCGTCCGCGCCTTCGGCGTAAATGTCGCCCTTGTCGTCCACACGCAGCGCGAACTGTGGCAAGTTTTGCGTGGCATGACCCCAGATCTGCTGGCCGCCCTTTTCACAGTCGAAGCGGGAGAAGTGGCCAGGGCAGTTCAGGGTTTTGTCGGCAGCGTGGTAGCTCATGTAGAAGCCCTTGTGCGGACACAGAACCGAGTAGGCGACGATGTCGCCATCAGGCCCGGCACCGCCTTCGACAGCCGTGCCCAATTTCAGAAGGATGCCGGGGCTTTCCGCATCGGGGTAGCCGATATCCATCGGCTCGTTGACCTTCAGATCAGCGATGTTCGCCAGTTTCGTGGACGGGTAGTCCAGCATCGCTCGCGCGGTTTGCGCTTGAGCCTGCCCTGCAGGCATGACCGTCGCCGCCGCAGCTCCTGCAACGCCGAGGACACCCCCGCGCAGGAACTGACGGCGGCCGACATCGACCAACCGGTTGCATTTCATGGTTGCTAATCCTCCCGTGGCTTCCTTTGGCCAAGGTTAGCAGGGGAAAGCTTCGGTCGGGTCGGTAGAACGCCCTACCCATCGTTTCGCAACTTTCTTAAAAATATAGCAAATTTTTGGGTGTTCGGTTTTCCGAACATGCCGCTGATTTCAAGCCTGGCGTTTGTCCGATCAAAGACCGAGCTTCTGCATCTTCTCCCAAAGCGTGGTTCGGGAGACCTGCAGAAGCTTTGCAGCCTCTCCGACTTGGCCACCTGTTCGCTCGAGTGCAGCCGCGATTTGTGACCGCTCAGCCGCATCTCGTACCTCGGCAAGTGACCGCAGTCCTGCATCGCTGGCGCGCTCCGGAAACAGGTCCGACGTAAGAACAAGATCTCCAACTGCGGCCTCGACAGCGCGCAGCAATCTCGCGCGAAGCTCGCGTCCATTGCCCGGCCAGTCATGCGCCCGAATGGCCTCTTCGGCGGAAGCGGCAATCCCGGTCACCGGACTTGCCCTACGGGCATTCATCGCGGGAAAAAGCCGGGCCGCAAGCCAGACGGCATCTTCCGGACGCTCGGCCAAAGCTGGGATGGCGATTTCATGGGAGATAAGGAGCGACTGGAGGTCGGACCGAAAATGGTCAGCCCCCTTTTCTTCAACCCGTAGGCCGGTAGTAGCGATGAGACGGAAGTCCGCCTTTCTGAGCGCGGCAAGCAGCAAGTCCTGGCAATCTGAGGTAAGGCGACCAATGCCGACGATGATCAGGCACCCCTCACCAGCACTGGAGATGGCTCCGGCGAGCGCGGCTGTGTCCACGGTTTCGCCGAGTGCGTCGATGACCACGGCCGGGGCTGCCCGCCGGTCGGAGTGTTCGTGAATGCGATGGGCAAGCCTGACCTTGCCAAGCCCCGGACCACCGCGCAGCAGAACGGGCGTTTCGCGACCTGCTGCATCAGCCACTTGCCGGTCAATGGCACGGGCCAGTTCGGAGATCCCGGATTCCGGGGGCATCTCCTGTTCGGCGCGTGGCTGCATGACCTGGGTCAGTCGGATCAGAAGCTGCGCGATGTCAAAAGGCTTTGCGATATAGTCCATGGCGCCAGAGCGGATCAGGCGCACGGCCTGATCAATCGATCCTTGACCTGTGATGAAGAGAAATGCCGGCGGGTGACCGGTCCGCGTCAGGGTTTCATAGAGCTCTTCGCCGGTGCCATCCGGCAGCCGGATATCGCAGATGACTGCATCGACCGGTTTTCGGGGTGTCCGAATTGCGGGCAGAGCACGCAGAATCTGACGGTGCCACTGAACTTCGGCCCCTTCCAGCTCCAGGCGCTGGACAAGCGAGGCCCCCATAATCTCGTCGTCCTCGACCAGAACGATCCGCCTGCCTTCAAGCATGGCTGGCGTCCTTCAAGGGCAGAGTGACTCGGACATATGTCTTGTCCCCGACGCGATCATGTTGGATCTCGCCTTCAAGCTGGGACACCAGATCGTGCACGAGGCGCAGGCCTACCCCACCACCCGGTGGAAGCGGACCCGATGCCAGCAGCCGACCAAGATCGGCCTGCCCCAAGCCGGGGCCAGTGTCGGTGATTTCAATGAGGAACTGCCCCTCGCCTGCCGTAACATCCAGACCGACCTGGCCGTGCTGACCGGCCGCAGCGCCCGCATTGAGGAGGAGGTTCAAGACGATTTGCCGGACGGGCGCAGCAGGAAGACCTTTCAGGCCTGCCAATCCCGCTTCGACATTCCAATGCAGCCTTTGCGCGCGGCTGGCAACCTCGGGCTCGAACAGCAGCTTGAGGTCTTCAAGGTCTTCAGGGCGCAGAGCCTGGCCAACGCGGTCAAGGCGGTTTTCATCCAGAATGGCCCGGGTCACATCCCGTAGATGCGAGAGGCCTCGCTGCATCAGCTCTGCCGATTGCCGCACAACTTCGGGCCGGTCTGAATAGGAGAGGATGGTATCGGCCGCATTGAGCAAACCGCCCAGAGGATTGTTTACCTCATGTGCAAGCGATGAGGACAGCCTTCCGAGGCTGACAAATCGTTCGCGCTCGGCAAGCCGACGCTCAGCCTCGGCGCGGCTTTCGACAGCCGCGGTCATGCGGTTGTAGGTGGAGATCAGCCGTGACAGCCCCGGGTCGCCACGTGGAATATCTGACTCAGCGATAGGCCTCGGCGCGCCCTGTGAGTCGTCCATGGCCGATACCAAAGCGCCGACGGGCCGAAGGATTTTCGCAACGGCCAGCCAACCGCCAAAGGCGAGGAGCGCTGTGGCTGCCGCGTTTCCGAACAAGAGCCACATCGAGACATTCCGGCGCTCGGCGAGAAGATCGGTCACATCCAGTTCGGTCACGATCTGACCGATCTGACGGCCCTGAAAAAGCAGCGGTGCCGCGACTCGAAGCACAGGATCACCGGTCATGCGAACGGCATCAGGTGGAACCGCGCCCACTTCGAACCCTGCGACTTCTTCCCCCACAGGCGCGCGACGCGGGTCCGTAGCGGCGAGGATGCGCCCGCGCTCGTCGGCCACGATCGACAGGAGCAATCTCTGTCCGTCATAAGCTGAGCGGGCACGGTCCAGAATGTCGTAAACCTCCCAGACGTCCTGCCGAAGCACAGATGGGCCGAGGGCCACGGACAAGCCTTCGACATGCAATCTTGCGGTCTCGGAAAGGCGGGCGTCCTGTACCTTGCCCAAGGCCGACAGGACACTCTGGCTGGCCAGAAATCCAAGCAGGATCATCAGGCCCGCCATCACCAGCGGCACACGCAGGGTCACGGGCAGGTTGCGAAAGCGCGGCAAGGGTCTCATCCGCCCGACAAGACAGCAATGCGGGCGGCGATCCCGTCGAAGAGGGCGTCCTCCCCCGGCTCGATCGCATCCAGGCTCAAGAGTTTGAGTGCCTCCGTCCCCTGCGCTGTGGCCGAAAGACCCAGTAGCGCTGCCTTGCAGGCCATCACAGATGGCTCATCCATGCGATCTGCCCGGGCAACCATAGGGGGGAAGCCCAACCACTCCGAGCGCACAATGACCTTTGTCCGTGCTGTCAGATCCGGTTCGGCGGAACTGAGTGCCTCCCAGACGTAACCATCCACGCTGCCTGATCGCGTCAGGCCGCCTGCCACCGACCGGACCACGTTGCGGTGGCCATAGGTGAAGATGACGCGTGAAAAGAACTGGTCCGGGGTTTGGCCATCCCGCGCGAGGTCCGAGGCTGTGACGAGGAAACCGGAATTACTGTCAGGGTCTGAAAAAGCATGTGTTCCGCCGCGCAAGTCTGACAGCGCCGTCGCGGGATCATCCTTGGCGACGATGAGATAGGACTGGTAGAGCGGTCGACCTCGCCAGACGGGTACGCCAAGGAGCGAAAGTTCGGTCTTGTGCTGAAGATAGGGATAGCCGCATGTCCAAGCGGCATCGACGGAACCGTCGAGAAGCGCGCCCGAGATCTCCTGATAGGTACGGCGCTGGACGAGTTCGATGTCCTGGCCCATGCCTTCCGCCAAAGCGGCGCGCAGGGCAGATATGACTGCCGCGTCGTTGTCGAGGAAGACTGGCGTCAGAGCAAATCTGAAGGGTGCCGGGCCCCGGGCCCAGCTTCGAGTTGCAACGAAGGGCGCGGCCGCGGTGGCCAGCCCCATCAGCACAGCACGACGCGTGCTTTTCATCCTTGTCCTCCCGGGGCGCGTCACCCTCGCGCCGCCCACGATCTCAAGCGCCACAAACTTGCTTGTCCGTTGGCAAGTGAAATCGTAAATCGACGATATACGGAATCTTACCAGCTTGGAAAGCGCGCAGATGGCAACGGACGAGACGACGACGGCCGCCTTGGCAAAGGCCCTCGCACATCCGGCCCGGATCAGGATCCTCCGATTGCTTCAGGCCACTCCAGGCTGCATCGGAGGCGACATCGTAGGCGCCGTCGGCCTTGCTCAGTCAACGGTGTCGGAACACCTCCGTATCCTCAAATCAGTGGGAGTGATCACAGGCGAGATTGACGGACCCCGGGTTTGCTATGCGCTAAACCCGGCGTCATTGGCCCCGCTCGCCGATTTGATCTTGGGCCTCACCCCTCCGCCCGAAGGGGCCTGCTGCATTCCCGGAAAGAAAGAATCTGCATGAGCCTGTTCGAACGCTGGCTGACCCTCTGGGTCGCCCTTTGCATCCTTGTGGGGCTGGTGCTTGGCAACCTCATGCCCGGCCTGTTCGCCGGAATGGCAGGGCTGGAATATGCCTCGGTCAATCTGGTCGTGGCGGTTCTGATCTGGGCGATGGTCTATCCGATGATGATCGCCATTGACTTCGGTTCGCTCAAGGATGTGGGGCGGCGGCCGAAGGGGCTGGTCATCACGCTGGTCATCAACTGGCTGATCAAACCGTTCACGATGGCGGCGCTTGGGGTTGTGTTCTTCAACTACATCTTCGCGGGGCTGATCGATCCGGCCAAGGCGCCAGAATACATTGCGGGGCTGATCCTGCTGGGCGCCGCGCCCTGCACGGCCATGGTCTTCGTCTGGTCGCAGCTGACGAAGGGCGATCCGAACTACACGCTGGTGCAGGTCAGCGTGAACGACCTGATCATGGTCGTGGCCTTCGCGCCGATCGTGGCGTTCCTACTCGGTGTCACCGACATCACCGTGCCGTGGGAGACGCTGATCCTGTCCGTCGTCCTCTACATCGTGATCCCGCTGATCGCCGGGGCGCTGACGCGGCGTGCCCTGATGGCGCGCGGGGCCGAAGCCGCGGTTTCGGAGTTCACCGCGCGCATCAAACCCGGGTCTGTCCTCGGCCTGCTCATGACAGTGGTGCTGCTCTTCGGCTTCCAGGGGCAGGTGATTATCGCCCAGCCTCTGCTGATTGCGCTCATTGCCGTGCCGATCATCATCCAGTCCTACGGCATCTTCGCGCTTGGCTATGCCTGGGCTTTTGCGTGGAAGCTGCCCCACAAGGTCGCAGCGCCCTGCGCCATGATCGGCACGTCGAACTTCTTCGAACTGGCGGTTGCCGTTGCCATCGGGCTCTTTGGCCTTAACTCCGGTGCGGCGCTCGCCACGGTCGTCGGTGTGCTGGTCGAAGTGCCGGTGATGCTGACGCTGGTCGCCTTTGCCAACCGCACGCGCGACAGGTTTCCGGCATGATCGATACGCCTAACATTGACGACGCTCTGTTTCCCGGCATCGACAGCGACCGGCTGTTTGCGCCTCCCCAGTCCACCCATTCACCACGTATCCTGATCCTTTATGGCTCGCTCCGTGCCCGCAGCTTTTCCCGGCTGGCAGCCGAAGAGGCGGCCCGTATCCTGACCCGGCTCGGGGCCGAGATCCGGCTTTTCAACCCTTCTGGTCTGCCGCAGGTCGATGACGGCGTGGATGCGACACATCCCAAGGTGCGCGAGTTGCGAGACCTCACCACCTGGTGCGAGGGGATGGTCTGGTCCAGCCCCGAACGCCACGGGGCGATGACCGGCTTGATGAAAACTCAGATCGACTGGATCCCGCTTTCCGAAGGGGCGGTTCGGCCAACCCAAGGCAAGACGCTGGCGGTCATGCAGGTGTCGGGCGGATCGCAAAGCTTCAACGCGGTCAACCAAATGCGCGTCCTCGGCCGCTGGATGCGGATGCTGACGATCCCCAACCAGTCCTCGATCCCGAAAGCGTTTCAGGAGTTCGACGAGGCCGGGCGCATGCGGCCTTCGCCGCTCTACGACCGGATCGTGGATGTGATGGAGGAGCTGATGAAGTTCACCCTGCTGACGCGCGACCGGGCAGATTATCTCGTGGACCGCTATTCCGAACGCAAGGAAAGCGCCGAGGCCCTGATGAAGCGCGTGAACCTGTCAGCCGCGACCTGAGGCACGGCGCAGCGTGCCTTCCAGCGGCACGGCCCGCGATAGAGTGTTCGAGATAGTGCCGTATTTCAGGACGTTGCGGTGCAAGAGGTCCAAGCGCTGCTCGGTCTCGGCACTGTCCACGACGATCTGGTAGCGGATCAGGGTCAGCTTCGGTGGCGCATCCTGGCGCACGGCTTCCAGCCGCACCTCGGCCCCGTCGATCTGGAAGTGCAGCATCGGCGTCACCCGCTCGATCCCTTTCAGCATGCAGGCCGCTAGGGCCGACAGCAACAGTTCCACCGGGTTCATCGCATCGCGCCGCCCCGCCAGATCGGTGTCGAGCGTGACCTCGGCCTGCTTGGCGGTGGCCAGGCTGCCATGCGCGTCGATGCGGCGGGCGTGGACGCGATACTCCATCAGAGGAGCCGCCCGATTTCTTCGGCGCTCAGCACCTTGCCGGTCGAGACGACTTTCTCGTCCACCACCAGTCCCGGCGTCGACATCACCCCATAGGCGGCGATTTCGGCGAAGTCGGTGACCTTGACGATCTCGGCCTCCTTGCCTGCTGCCGCTGCCGCGGCCTTGGCGTTTTCGCCCAAGGCCACGCATTTCTTGCAGCCCGAGCCGAGGATCTTGATGATCATGATGCGGTCCTTTCTCAGATGAACCAGTTGGAAATCGCGTTGAAGATCAGCCCGATGGACAGGATGCCAAGGGACACGACACCGGTGAAGGTGACCAGGAGCGGCATCTTCACCACACGCTTGAGCATGATGAGCGAGGGCAGAGACAGCGCCGTCACCGCCATCATGAAGGCCAGCACCGTGCCAAGGCCCACTCCCTTGCCCACCAGCGCCTCGGCAATCGGCAGGGTGCCGAAGATGTCGGCATACATCGGAATGCCCACCAGCACCGCCACCGGGACCGACCACCACTTGTCCTGCCCCAAGAGGGCCGAGATCACCTCGGCCGGCACCCAGTTGTGGATCGCCGCCCCGATACCCACGCCGATCAGCACATAGGGCCAGACCCGGTGGACGATCTCGACAACCTGATCCTTGGCATAGGCCAGCCGTTCGGCCCGCGTCATCGTCGCGGCCTCGCCGGTCACGGGCACAGTGCGGACGAAGGCCGCCACCTGATCCTCCATCCCCAGCCGCCCGATCACCGTGCCACCGACGATGGCCACCACCAGCCCGACAACGACATAGGCCAGCGCAATGGGCCAGCTGAAGATCGAGGCCAGCAGGATCACCGAGGCCAGATCCACCAGCGGCGAGGAGATAAGGAAGGAGAACGTCACCGCCAGCGGCAGGCCAGCGGCAGTGAACCCGATGAAGAGCGGGATCGACGAGCAGGAACAGAATGGCGTCAGCGTGCCCAGAAGGGCCGCGAGCGTATTGGCGCCTAGGCCGGATCGTCCGCCCAGCATGGCGCGGGTGCGTTCCGGCGGAAAGTGGCTTTGCACATAGGAGATGGCGAAGATCAGCACCGAAAGCAGGATGAAGATCTTGATCACGTCATAGACGAAGAACTGCACCGACCCGCCGATCCGCGAGGCAGGGTCGAGCCCGACAGCCGCCACGCCCGCGCCCACCAGATCGTTGAGCCAGGTCATCCGCAGCAGTTGGTCGTTCAGCCAGCCGAACACGCTCATGCCGCCCGCTCCGTAACCATGATCGGCCGCTCGAGGGCAGCGTCAACAAGGCGGGCGAGTACCAGCGGCAGGTCCGGGTTGATCCGGTAGCGCACCCATTGCGCGTCGCGCCGGTCCAGCACCAACCCCGCCTGCTTCAGCACCAGCATGTGCCGCGACATCCGACTTTGGGTTGCACCCAGCTTCCGCATCAGCTCGCAGACACAATGCTCCGACCCGTCCGCCAGAAGGCGCATGGCTTCAAGACGGGTCGGTTCGGCAAGGGCAGACAGAACGGCTAGTATCATTTGCTGTGCTCCACTTCATGCGCATCTGCGCATAGGCGGGCGTGATGTGCCGTGATCTGGATCAAGAAAATCAGGTGCATGCACGTCCGCTGTCATGAAACCTTCATTGGACGGCTCCATGTATTTCCTCTAATCGGGAATTATGGAACAGAATCGCGCCATTCATGCCTTCGCCACGCTCGGACATCCCGGCCGGATGGCGGTTTTCCGCCTTCTGATGCGCTTTGCACCGCAGGGCGTACGCCCGACCGAGATCGCCGAGGCTTTGGGTCTGAAGCAGAACACACTCTCGCATCACCTCGCCGACCTTGCGGCGTCTGGTCTTGTTCAGGTCACACGGGCCGGCCGGTCTCTTTACTACGCCGTCGATCTCGACACGACCGAGGGGTTGATCGGCTATCTCGCCCTCGATGTGGGCCGCGCCCGGCCCGACCTCCTTGCCCCCTTGCTCTCGGCCCCAAAGGACACCGCTCAAATGGACCGGAATATCCCCGACACCGACTTCGACGTGCTCTTCATCTGCTCGGGCAATTCGGCCCGCTCGATCTTTGCCGAGGCGCTCCTGCGCGATCTGGGCAAGGGCAAGTTCCAGGCATTCTCCGCAGGCACGCGTCCCAACACCGAGTTGAACCCCTTCGCGCTGGAAATCCTGAAGCGCAACGGCCACGACATCTCTGGCTTGCGGTCCAAGCACCTCTCGGAGTTCCAGCAGCCCGGGTCCATCGTCATGGATTTCGTCTTCACCGTCTGCGACACGGCGGCGGCCGAGGAATGCCCGCCATGGCCGGGCCAGCCGATCACCGGCCACTGGGGCCTGCCCGACCCGGTGAAGGCAACCGGCACCGACGCGGAAAAGGCACTGGTTTTCGCGCAGACCTACGCTGCGCTGCGCCGCCGGATCATGACGTTTGTCGAACTGCCCTTCGCATCACTGAACCGCATGTCCCTGCAATCCCGCGTTGACGCCATCGGCACCGACGCACAAGCAAAGGCCTGATCCTCATGACCCGAATTGCCCTGAACGGCCTTGGCCGCATTGGAAAACTCGTCCTCCGGGACCTGATCGACACTGGCGCGGGTGGCGAGATTGTCCTCTTGAATGATCCTGTCGGCGATGTCGAACAACACGCCCTTCTGATGGAGTTCGACTCTGTCCACGGTCGCTGGCGCACGCCGGTCGCTGCCTTGGACGGCGCGCTGGTGCTGGATGGCCGGACCATTCGTTTGACCCATGAAAAGACCATCGAGGCGCTGCCGCTGGCCGAACTGGGGGTGGATCTGGTCATCGACTGCACCGGCGTCTTCAAGACCGCCGCCAAGGTCGCGCCCTATTACGCGGCTGGCGTAAAGAAGGTTGTCGTCTCGGCCCCGGTCAAGGATGGCGGCGCGCTGAACTTTGTCTATGGCGTGAACCACCACCTTTATGACGGGTCGCAGGCGCTGGTCACGGCGGCCTCTTGCACCACCAACTGCCTCGCCCCGGTGGTCAAGGTGATCCACGAATCCCTTGGCATCCGCCATGGGTCGATCACCACCATCCATGACGTGACCAACACGCAGACCATCGTGGACCGCCCGGCCAAGGACATGCGCCGCGCGCGGTCGGCCCTGATGAACCTGATCCCGACGACGACCGGATCGGCGACAGCCATCACCCTGATCTACCCCGAGCTCAAGGGCCGCCTGAATGGTCACGCCGTGCGCGTGCCGCTTCTGAATGCCTCGCTTACGGACTGCGTGTTCGAGGTGGAACGCGCCACGACAGTCGAAGAGGTGAACGCGCTTTTCAAGGCAGCCGCCGATGGGCCGCTGAAGGGTATCCTCGGGTTTGAGACGCGCCCGCTGGTGTCATGCGATTTCACCAACGATCCGCGGTCATCGATCGTCGATGCCCCCTCTACCATGGTCATCAACGGCACGCAGGTGAAGGTCTACGCCTGGTATGACAACGAGTGGGGCTATGCCTGCCGGCTTGCCGACATCGCGCGGATGGTGGCGGGGTCGCTGTGACCGACGCGGCAAATCCGCCCAACCCGCTGGGCGCCTATGCCGCTGTCACTGCGGCCTACTGGGCCTTCATGCTGTCTGACGGCGCGCTGCGGATGCTTGTGCTGCTGCACTTCAACAGCCTTGGCTTCACGCCGGTCCAGCTGGCGTGGCTGTTCCTGCTTTATGAGGTCGCAGGCATCGTCACGAACCTTGCCGCCGGATGGCTGGCCGCCCGTTTCGGGCTGGCTGCCACGCTTTATGGCGGTCTCGCGCTGCAGATCGGCGCACTGGTGGCGCTGGCGCAGCTTGATCCGTCCTGGAGTGTCGCGGCCTCGGTCGCCTTTGTTATGGCCGTGCAGGGGGTATCGGGCGTGGCCAAGGATCTGGCCAAGATGTCCTCCAAGTCTGCCGTCAAGCTGCTGGCGCCCAAGGAAGACGGCGGTTTGTTCCGTTGGGTCGCTCTGCTCACCGGGTCGAAGAATGCTGTGAAGGGCTTGGGCTTCTTCCTTGGCGCGGCGCTTCTGGCGCTGGCGGGGTTTCAGGCGGCAATCTGGGGTATGGCGGCGGTGCTGGCTGTGATCTTGGTCGCGGTGGTCCTGTTCCTGCCCGCCGGCCTGCCGGGCCGGATGAAATCCGAAGAGGCCTGGGGTGGCTGGCGGTCAAAGGACCCGCGTGTCAACCGCCTGTCGCTGGCGCGCATGTTTCTGTTCGGCGCGCGTGACGTGTGGTTCGTCGTCGGCATTCCGGTCTACTTCCAGGCGGTCCTGTCCGACGGCACCTCCGAAGGCCGCCGCGAGGCTTTCTTCCTGATCGGCAGCTTCCTCGCGCTCTGGATCATCGCCTATGGCGCAGTGCAGGCCGTCGCCCCGCGACTTCTGGGGGCAAAGGGCCAGCCCGAGGCCGAGACGACCCGCAAGGCGATCCTTTGGGCCGGACTTTTGGTGCCAATCCCCTTCCTGCTGGCCGGGGCCGCCTGGGCGGCAGGCGAGCCAGCACCATGGCTGACGGCTACCCTGATCGCGGGCCTGTTGCTGTTCGGTTTTGTCTTCGCCGTCAACTCCTCGGTCCACTCCTACCTGATCCTGGCCTTCGGATCAGCAGAACGGATCACGCGGGATGTGGGGTTCTACTACATGGCCAATGCGGCGGGGCGGTTGATCGGAACGCTGCTGTCCGGGCTGAGCTATCAGACCGGCGGTCTGCCGTTGTGCCTTGCGACGGCGGGCGTGATGGCTTTGGCCAGTTGGCTGGCCGCTAGGCGTCTCAGGCCCGTCTGACGACAAGCAGCGCAATCGTCGCCAGCACACCAACACCGGCGGTCAGCCAGATCGCATTCAGCCCCCAAGCGGCAAGGGCCGCGCCGAAAACCAGCGGCGCGGCCGCCTGCAAGATACGAGCCGGAGCATTCAGCCAACCCAGCCGCGCCCCATATCCGGAGGGTCCGAACAGGGCGAGCGGCATGGTGCCTTTGGCAATGGTCAGGATGCCGTTCCCCGACCCGTGCAGAATTGGGAAGGCACACGCCGTCGGACCGCCAAAGGCCACGATGCAGATGTTGGACACCGAGTGTGCCAAGGCCACCATGGGCGCAAGCTTCGCCATCGTCACTGGCGGCGCACTGACCCTGTTCATCGCCGCCCCGCCAAATGGCACATCGGTCTGGGTGCGCGTGGTGGACGAGGTTTCGGACGCCGTCTTCGAACAGGAAATCACTGCCGATCTGCCTGCCAGCACCCAGTTCCCGTCGCCCTGGCTTTACATGAACTACGGCGCGATCGCTGCGGCAGTCGCCTAGGACTGCGCCGGGGTCTATGTCGAAACGGATTTCCAAGGCGGCGGGCGCATTCACCTTCGGCGGCGAATGCGCCCGCTTGTTTCAATGGCCGGACACCGACCATTGGGCCGGTGAAAACTCAAACCAGCCTGGCGGGCTCCGAGCGGGTTCGCCGCCATCCCCGCCGCCGCACTTGATCCGGCCCTCTGTCCGGCGTCTCCTGCGGTCCCCGCGCTTTCGGGTCCGGGTCCCCATCGTCGAAAGAAGGAAAGTTGCCGAACTACTCGGTCTCGATCCTCCTCGCTTCCGTCGTGGACGCAGGCTGCACGAGGCCCGCCACGATCTGGCGAAACTCGCCGAGGATTTCACCGTGGTTCTTGTCGAGGTAGCGGGCGAGACGGTCATTCTGCAAAAGCCGCTCGACATAGCGACCGGCCACCACCAGCCGAAGGTGATCTGGCCCAAGGGTGCCTTCGATAAGCTTTATGTTCTTTTGCAGGTTGGCCATCTCGGCCTTCATTCGCTCGGCTTGTTCGCGTGTTACGCCTGCAGGTGGCTTCTTTGCAGCCGGGTCAACCAGGTCTGTGGCGTCAGATGCTGCGAGGATCGCCTCGACATAGGGCACCGTGTAGTTGTTAGCCGCGATCATCAGTTCTGCCGCCTGAATCTGCCGCAGGGGCTTCATCTTCCGCAGGGACCGGAAGCTGTTGATCGGGCAGTGGCGGGCCTTCAGCAGTTCGGCCGCCTCCGGACAGATGCCATTCAGCAGGGTCCGCTTCTGTCGGATCAACGCGATGTTCACATTCAAGGCTGCCGCGATACGGGCCTCCGATACGCCGCGCTCGACCGCGCGCAGGATCATCTTGTGCTCCTGGATCGTGGCGAGGCGGCTGATGCGCTTGTTGTAGGTGAAGGATTCGTCGTCGGTCGCCACCAGGCAGGTGACGGTCGTCTCGCCCATTTCCTTCAGAACATGCAGCCGAACATGGCCATCCAGAAGGATGAAGGAGCCGTCCTGCCCAAGCGCGCGGGCGACCACCGGCGGTTCGATCAGCCCGACCTCGCGGATCGACGCGGCGATCTGCCCATATTTCTGACTCTTGGGCACGGTGACTGGCAACTGCTTGACCGGAAGGATCGCATCAATCGGGATCGTGCGCAGGTTCGCCTCGAATCCCGGGCTCTTCGGCGGAGGCATTTTTCCTGTCTGTGTCATGCTCTTGGTTCCCGCAACCCGTCGATGATGATGCGCGGCAAGCTGTCGAGGCCCTCGGCACGGAGCAGCGTCAGAAAGTTCTCGTCCTTCAGCAGAGACTGAAATGCCGCATCGAGAAACAGCAAGCTGCTCCGCGTCGCTTGTGCCCTCCGAACCATGTCCTGCTGACGCTCCGCCTCGGCGCGATAGGCTTTGACCAGCGCGGCAGATGTCATTCGCGCTCGTGGCTGTTTGTTGCGCGCACCACCTCGCTGCTTGCCATGGCGCTGGCGCAACTCAACCAGCCGCCGCGCTTCCAGAAGCTTCTTCCCGCGCAGTTCACCCGAGGCATAGGCGGCCTCAAGCGCCTTCTGCACTTCCTTCTCCTCGGCACGCGTGATGTAGAGCGCGACGCTGAGCGGCATCTGCCCGGTTTCGACCGCGATCAGCAGGCGTTCTTCACCGTTGGCGATCAACTCGCCGATTTCATGAATATAGGCGAGGGAAAGCCCCGTCTTGTCGGCGATCTGATGGCCCGAATACCCCCGGTCGCGCAGGACGGCGATGTCCTGCAATAGCTCGAGCGGCCGCTGCTGGCGGCGGGCGATATTCTCGATCACGCTGCGCAGAAGGCGCTCGGCCTCGCTCGCATCCACGACGATTGCCGGGATGTGGGTTTCCCCAAGGGCGACATAAGCCTCCATCCGACCCTGACCGCAGACCAGACGATAGGACACTCCCGCCTCTTCATCGACCCGGGCGACGGTGATCGGCTTTTTCAGCCCGACCTTGCCGATACTGTCTACGAGCGCACGAAAAGTCTTTTCCGAGCGTTCGCGCGGATTTTCCACGGTGATGGCGGAAATCGGGATCATCTGCACTTCGTCCCGCATTTCGACTTCGCTCACCACGGTGCCACCTCCGAAACCGGAACGCGCCTCGCCATCTCGAAGAAGAAATCCAGCGTTTCAAATCGGAAAGCGTCCAGCATCAGGCCATTCTCCTCGGCAAGCCCCAAGGGTTTGATCCGCATCTCGAATTGGGGCAGCAGGTAATAGTCGAGCGCGGCGGTATTCGTTCGCTCCATCCGGATGGCGATGGTGATGTCGGGCGCGAGGCCGGTGTCGAAGCGGATTTTCCAGCGCAAGCCGCCGGTGGAAGTTTCGCGGCAGCGGGCGACGACGACGGAGGCGGTGACTTCGCCATTGATCGTCAGCAGGTCTGTCGCCGGATTGCGGGACACGGTGCCGCCAAGACGGGTGATCTCCCAGATCACACGCTCCACCTCGTCGCCGTGGAACAGCCGCAGCATGCGGTTCACTTCGATGTAGTGGTAGTCCCGGTCCGGAGTGAAGCCGACAAGGGAATAGGCCCGGATCAGGCTGCCGAACCGGTGGGCATAGGCGCCGCTGGACGGCATTCCGTCGGCCTCGTCGATCACCAGACCGGATATGTAGCCATGCCGCTGGAACAGCCGCGTCAACCGTTCCAACATCTCGTCGTCCGAGAATCGGCGGTTGCGGGCGGCGATGATCGCCTGCACCTTCTGAAACTGTTTCGGCTCGACGATGGCATCGAACGCCCCTTCCGAACGGATCCACATCTCAGGGCCATTCGCCACCCGCTTCTGCTTCAGTTTGAAGGAGCGCCGGTTGTAGACGTTGTTGCCGATGTATTTCTCGTTGGTCAGGATCTGATGGACGGTGGCGCGGGTCCAGGCCCGGCCAAGATCGGTCAGGATCCCGCGCTCATTCAGTTCTGCGGCGATTTCGCTTTCCGAACGGCCGTGCTTGAGGAACCGGCTGTAGATCCAGCGCACCGTCCGGACTTCGGCGTCCGGCCCGGGCACCAGGATCACCCGGTCTGTCTGCAAGCTCTTGTGCTCTCCACGCTTCAGCTCGGCCTTCACCTCACCGCGTTCATCAAGCAAGACCCGGCGAAGGCCAAAACCCGCCGCACCGCCCTGCCGGAAGCCGCGTTCGATCAGGCGGCACTGTCCGATGAAGACCTTGTTGGAAAGTTCCCGGCTGTATTCCCCGGCCATCGCGCGCTTGACGCTCTTGACGATCGTGGCAACCGGGCCGCCGTCATTTTCGAATTGCTCGGCGCAATACTCGACCTGCTTGTTGGCGCGACGGCAGATATATTCGTAATAGGCGGATTCATCGGCATCCTGAAACCGGCCCCATCGGCTGACGTCATAGACAAGGATCACCTCGAAATCCGCGGTGCCGTCTTGTACATCCTGGATCAGCTGCTGCAGCGCCTCGCGACCCTCGATCCTCAGCCCGCTCTTTCCGGCATCGGCATAGGAGCGGACCAATTCAAAGCCGCGTTCCTCCGCGTACTTGCGGATCGCATCCGACTGGTTTTCGGTCGAGTATTTCTGATGGTCCGTCGACATGCGCACATATTCAGCCGCACGGCGCCGTGGCGGGGAGTTCGCCGGATCTTTTCTTGAGGGCAGCTCTCTGCCTGCCATTCCCGTCTCCCGATCAGTTCATGCAGGCGTCTCCGTCTGGTCGGACCCGGGGTATTGGCTGGGGCGCAAAATGGAATCTGCCGCTGTGTTGTCTTCTCCACAGGTTTACCGGAGGAGGACGCCGCGATGCGGATCAAGATGGGCACATCTGTGCCGAAAATGGGCACAACTGTGCACCTGGACGCCGATCAGACCGCCTATCGCAAGGCCATTGCCGATGCCCTGCGCCGCGAACTGGGACCGACGCATCAGGCCATCAAGACGGTGATGCGCTGGACCGGAGCGAGTGAGCGGACGGCCAAGTATTGGCTGTCCGGCGAACGCGGGCCGAGCGGGGAGCATCTGATCCGGCTCGCGCAGCATTCCGATGCGGTGTTGATCACCATTCTGACCAAGGCCGAGCGACTGTCGGAGAAGCCGCGGCACAGATGTCCAAGCTGTCCGGAACGGCTTCTTGTGTTACAAAACCTCGGACAGGATGACCCGAAGTCCGAGGGATCATCACAGCTTTAGGTGCACCAACTGGTCAGGGCATAGTGGAAGTGCGGAGATTAGCGCCTACATTCTCCGCATTTCGTGCGGTGTTTTTCCTTGCGCTTGCGGAGAATGCGGCCCACAATCGCCGCATCTAGCGCGGAGAATGTGGTGTACATCTGGGAACAACCAGACTGGCCAAAGCTGACCTGGCAGGATGGCAGCATTGCTGCCCCCCTGGCTGCTGTGCGTCACGACCAAGGGCGATTGATCGGCCGGATGGAAGCGCTGGGCTTCAAGCTGCGCGAGGAGGCGGTCCTGCAGACCCTGACGCAGGACGTCGTCAAGACAAGCGAGATCGAGGGCGAACAGCTGGACGCCACACAGGTGCGGTCATCGCTCGCCCGGCGGCTCGGCATCGACATCGGCGCCCTGCCCCCGACCGATCGCAATGTGGAAGGCATCGTCGAGGTGATGCTGAACGCAACGCGGAACTTTCAGGCCCCACTCACCGCCGAGCGCCTTTTCGGCTGGCATGCAGCTTTGTTCCCCACGGGGCGCAGCGGCATGACGAAGATCATCGTCGCCAATTGGCGTGATGACAGCACCGGCCCGATGCAGGTGGTGTCCGGGCCCTATGGCCGGGAGAAGGTTCACTACTCGGCCCCACCCGCACCGCGGATCCCGGCGGAGATGGAAGCCTTCCTCACATGGTTCAACGCGCCCCTAACCACCGACCCGGTGATCAAGGCGGCGCTGGCGCATCTGTGGTTCGTGACGATCCACCCGTTCGAGGACGGCAACGGTCGTATCGCCCGCGCCATCGCCGACCTGGCACTTGCCCGGTCGGAGGGAAGCTCGCAGCGGTTCTACAGCATGTCCGCGCAGATCAGGACCGAGCGGAACGTCTACTACGACCAGCTTGAGCGCACCCAGAAGGGTGGAACGGACGTCACGGCTTGGATCCTGTGGTTCCTCGACTGCCTCGGCCGTGCCATCCACGGCGCAGATGGCGTCCTGGCGGCGGTCATCGCCAAGGGTCAGTTCTGGGAACGCGCTGCAGCACTGGCGCTGAACGAACGCCAGATCAAGGTGCTGAACCGCCTGCTCGATGGGTTCGAGGGCAAGATGACCTCGTCGAAGTGGGCCATCATCGCCAAGTGCTCGCAGGACACTGCGAACCGCGACATCGCACCGTTGCTCGACCTCGGGCTGCTGCGGAAGGGCGAAGGCGGCGGCCGCAGCACGCACTATGAGTTGGTGCTGTGAGGCTCGTGACGACGATTATCCGCACCGTCGTTGGGGGCTCGTAAAACGTTGACCAGGTGTTGACAAGAATTTGGAATGACGAAAGCCGAGCGTTATGCTCGGCTTTGAAGTCTTTGATAAGACGTGTCTTTTTGGTTGCGGGGGCAGGATTTGAACCTGCGGCCTTCAGGTTATGAGGCGGACCAAAAGGAGAACATCGGACCCTTAGATTTCAAGCGCTTACGCGCCAACTCATTGATCTCGCTTGATTACCTAGCCGCTCCCAACCGCAACCAGCGGAAGCGGATGTAGCCCAAACCGTGAACGATGTAGATCGGCAGGTTGACCTATTGTTGACCCGCAATCTTCGCCATGCCCCCTTGTTCACTATTTCTCCCTCCGCTTCAGGCTTCCGACGATCGTGCGTATCTCGTCCTCAAGGTGCTGGCCGCGATAGACGAATGACGTCTCGTGCCGGGCATACTGGCCCTGCCGGTCGGCGCTGAGCCAGTTGTAAGACCCGATACACAGAACGTCGCTGTCGATCGCCACGATCTTGCTGTGCAACTTCGGCAGCTTGTGGAGACGGACCCCGATCTTGGCAAAGAGCTTCTCGACCGCTTCCATCTGGGTCAGACCACCGGCGGCCGGGCCTTCGTTGAGCAATGGGTCAGCGAAAACGTCGATCTCGGCACCTCGGCGGATAGCCCCCTCGAAGGCGGCGATCAGGCCGACGCGTTCCATCGTGCCCGCAATCACCCAGGGGCTGACGATCGTGTAGCGCCGCCCACCCGCAGAAAGTGCGTCCAGCAAGAAGGCATCGTGCCCGGCGGCATCCCGCAGCATCTGGATCTGGCCGCTTCCTTGCTTCAGGTCCGTCCGGGGCTCGGCCGCAAACTCGATCGCATTGGTCTCTGACGCAAACAGGAACTCCGACAAGATCGAACGGGGCGATCCGGTCTGGGCCGCGGCCATGACATCCATGTCGCCGAAGACGAGGCAGCTATCCTTGGCCCGAGAGACGGTGACATTCAGCATGCTGGGCGATGCATCGATAAAGCCGCCGTCGGCGTGCTTCGAATAGACGGGGGAAAAGATCACGACCGGCCGTTCGGCACCCTGGAGGGCGTGGACCGTGCCAATGGTCATGCCTTCGCGCCCATCCACCGAAATCCTCCGGCTGGCACAAGCATCGCGAATTTCGCGCACCTGCCGGCCAAAGGGCGTGACGATCCCGACAATCTGCTCAAGGGGCCGACGGTAGCGCGCCTCAAGCCCAGCGCGGTTTTCATCAAGCCAGGCGGCGATCGTCTGCGCCTCAAGCAGGTTGGCCCGACTGCTGCCCGAGGTTACCGCCCGACCATCGATATGGAGATACCCAAGCGCCGGAAGTCCTGCATCCGAAGGCGCCTTTCCCCTGAGCGGCCGGAGCTTTCCCTTGTAGCACAAAGCATTGCTGAAGCCGATGATCTCGTCGTAGCACCGCCGATGTTCGAAGAGGTAGAGCCCCTTCTCAAGATCAGGATAGGGCGAGACACGGCAGGCCTCTTGCGCGAGGCGCATGGCACTGCCGCTGGTGCTGCAAATGCCGCGAGCAGCCAGCATATCGACGTCGGCCTCGCCACCCAGCAGCCCGCAGTTCCGAAGGTTGCCGACGTCAACAGGTCGTGGCACCGACGAGATGGGTTCGATCTGTTGCGTATCGCCGATGACAAGGGCGCGTTTCGCAAGAGCAAATGATGCTCCGGCGACTTCTGGCAGAACCTGACCAGCTTCGTCGACGATCAAAAGGTCGATGAAGTCGAAGAGGTACTCGGTCGCCCACTTCCCGCCATCGCGCCGCGTGTAGGTCATCTTGCCGGGCAGGCTGGCGAAGGTGGCCACGGCGCAAGGCGTCAACATCATCCGGCGATGCCACCGCGGAATGACCGTCGTCTTGCCGTTCTTCCCCTTCGCCGCAACGATCGCGGCGAGGTCGGCCTCCATCGCCAGCAGCCAGCGTCCTTCCCAATAGTGCGTCGCCAAAAGGAACAACGGAAAGCGGGTTTCGAGGTCTGCACGGCGTTCCAGTTCCGCGATGTCGTCACCGCCGCCGAAGGCTGACACCGAGCCCTCCCAGCCTCTTTCCGCCTCAAGGAACTCGCGGCGCAGGGCCCTCGCCCTCACGAGTGCCTGTTCAGCCGCCTTTAGCGCTGCCTCTGCTGACCCTAGTTCTGTCCTAACTCGATCCTCGATCTCGCTGACACGCTTTGCGTTCTCCAAGCC
This sequence comes from Rhodobacteraceae bacterium QY30, assembly GCA_002356635.1. Classification (GTDB taxonomy): domain Bacteria; phylum Pseudomonadota; class Alphaproteobacteria; order Rhodobacterales; family Rhodobacteraceae; genus QY30. The sequence continues at coordinate 1,200,758 of CP023454.1, read as the reverse complement.
TGGCAACAGATCGCCGATCGCCAGCCGGGCACGCAATGCGCGCTTCTCTTTGACCGACGAGAGGAAACCCACGACCGCGGTCAGCGAGGACTCCGAAGCCAGATACCGATCTAGCGCCGCCCTCGCCTCCCGCAGCTTCTCAAGCGCCGCGGTGCGCTGGGCTACGTCTTCTGCCCGTCTAGCCTCCATTGCTTCCGGGTCAGTGCCAAGTTGCGCGTTAAGGGCTTCGGTTGCCGCATGGCATGCCTTGGCTGCGCTATCGATGCGCGCAAGCTTCTCGACCTCGGATGCCATCCGCTTTTGAAGGGCCGACACCACAGACGCCACATCTGGGTTCGGCATGTCTGGAAAGGCGTTACTGGCGGCTTGCAGGTAGGCTTCCTTTGCGCGCTGGACATAGGCAACCGTTTCTCGCTCGTTCTGGAACTCTTCGGTCTGGTAACGTCGCGCCGCTTCCAATCGCCGCGAATGCGACGCGAGGAACATCCCGAAGCTTTCCACCTCCGGCAGCCAGCGCCCGGCAAAGGGCCCCTCCCCTTTGCCGAAGTCCTTCCCGAAGGCGTCGATGATGTTCGTCACGGCCTGGTTGTTCGAGGACGCGGCCAAAATCACCGGCGGATCGTCGCCGCGCAATGCGGCACGCACCCAGAGCCCGGCAACCGCCGACAGCAGCATGGTCGTCTTGCCAGTACCCGGAGGGCCGTTCACGGCAATGACCTCGCCCGGCGAGGACGCGTCCAGCCAAGCCAAGACCTGCCTCTGATGTTCGGCAAGCGGGAAGCTCGCATTCGAATGACCAAGACGCCGCGCAAACTCCTTCTCGATCCGATTATCCAGGCCACCTGTTTCTTTGCGGGGCTGTGCGATCTGCCCAAGCAACGTGGCACCGGGCTTTTCGGCGAGGAGCTTGTCGTAGAGATCAAGGATGCCGCGCACCGTGGCGTTGGCATCTTCGGCGAGTTCTAGAAACCCTAAACCGATCGGCTGGTAGTCCGCATCACCACGCGGCCAGCCCTGCGAAACCGCATCGACCATCTTGCGGCAATGGCCAAGGTACTCCTGCCAGGCGCCTTCGCCTGCCATTTCCGGCAGGGGACTTTCCGTCAGAAACGAGTCCAGCGCATCAACCGATCCGATGGCAAACTCGCCCGAGGGCAAAGGCGTCAGGAGATCGCGCGCCAGGGCATTTCGGGTTGGGGTGATCCGCCCGGCCCGATCAACCGTCGCCTCAGTCACCACAGGCGCGACGATTTCCGGCAGGCCACCTGCACGCGCTGCCCCATGTGAGGATTTCCGCGCCATTACCAGCGGCCAGAACCGGATGCCCATCGCCTTCGCCGATGCCTGGCCACGGAACACACGCTCCACAACTTCGCCCGGCAGAACGCCAGTCTTCAGGGCCTCGCCCGGGACGTCGACAAACCGCTTCCGGTCGGCCTGCGTGAACTTCCCTTCGCCCAGCGCTCCGTCTGCCAGCGATGTGCGCCAGTAGCGGAGCACATTTTCCAAACTAACTGCCATCAGACGCGGATCGCTTTCTTGCTCGGCTTGCCCACTTTCTTCCTGTCCCTATTGGGCGTAATCGGTTGCCACTGAACTTGCGTAGAGACCTTCCGCGCTCGACGCAGCCAATATCTCCGCGCGTACCGACGCCTTGGTAAGATCAAGCATTCGAAAGGCGCCGGTCTTTGTTTTGGAGACCGCCTCGATCCGCCTGAAATGTGCCTGATGTTCTTCAGCGTATTTCGCCAACCCTTTGAGCTTTGGCATCGCATCCGCCAGATAGTCACCATGCGGGTCGACTAGATCAGCAACGATCGCACCATCGGCGAGCCGAACAAAGAACACAAAATCTGGCCGAAGAATTCTGTTCTCGCCAGCTTCCTCGTAGATCACTCCGAGGGAATCTTGGCTTCCACGGTCTGGGTTGCGATACCACCCGATACAATCTTCGCGCTTGAGCTCCGCCTTCAGCACGGCCGGTTCCCATGATGAATTGAAGTTGATCGGGAAGAGCCCCTCTTGATCGCAGAGAAGGTGCCGATCGAACCGCTCAAGTTCGAAGACCTTTCCCGTGGGCTCTTTTGCAGTTGTCGGCTGCAACCACATATGCGGCCGAGCAATCTCCGCGGGCAGAGGATCGGCGCTCATCTCCCTGATTTGCCGGTAGGCTTCCTGTCGCTCGTCCGAGAGCCCCCTGACAGCATCGTTGTGCTGGCTAAGCCAGTCCGTGGCCAGTTGCTCGGCGGCAGCTTCGAGGTCAATCTTTATCCCCGGAACCAGTCCGATGGCGGCAATCGTTGTATGCGCATCCATCAGCGCCTCTTCGTCATCTTCCGCATCGGTTGCTTGTCCAGCCAAATGCTCTGCATAGGTCGTAGCAATGTCCGGGCTGATAGCGCGCCCTGCGCGCTTGTAGGCGTCCTCGATCACCGCGTAATCGGCAGCCTCTACGAAATCATCGAAGGTCATCGCCTGCGTTTCGACGGAAGCTGTGACGGTCTTTCCTTCAACCGTAAGAACAGACTGCCGGGCGGTCTTGATCGCTTCAGAGTGCTTGGCCAAAGCCGCATCGAGAACCGCGTGCATAGCCGCGTGGGCCTTCTTGCCAGCATCTGGAAGCAAAGCATCCATCGCGAGCTCATGCGCCAGCGCAGTCAGGCGCTTTACCGGACGGGCTTGCTTCTTCGGCAACGTCTGCGATGGGAGGGATACAAGTTTCTGCCAAACCTCCTCAGGAATAGCCGGATTTGGCTTCATCTCCTTCGGGTTAATCAGAACACGGCGGCCGGGAAGCGGTTCGCCGCCATCACCACCAGCCATCAATTCGTTTACGACGGCCGTCACGGTATCCTTGTTGAAGCGCGGAAGCAGGCAGTCGACCGCGTTCAAGCGATCATTGCCCGAAATGCGCCGCGCCAACGGTGTCCGCACCATTCGCCCGAGAAGCTGCGTGATGTGCGTCTTATCCGAAGCTGCCCGCAGCGACACCATGACCTCGGCCCGGGGACAATCCCAGCCCGTGCTGATCGCATTCTTCGCGACTAGAATGCGAACCCATGTGTCCTGCTGCACCCGCTGCGGCTCGATGTAAGGCGCGGTTCGGCTACCGAAGGTTTCGGTCTTGTGCTCCCCAAAGACGTTCGCCACGCAGTCGGCCGGAAGGTCCGGAAAGCGTTCGAAAATGATGTCCAACCACTTGCCGATATCCTTGTGGTCCGGCGCGTCGGGCACCTGCAGAACCATCAACGGCACAACCTTGCTCGCGTCCCCTTGCTCCGCCGCATAGGCGGCCCAGGCGGCCGAGATTTCGCGCAGCTTGTCGCCGCCCCGGCGCAGGAGAACCGTCTCGAAATCACCGGGCTCGTCCGGCACATCAAGCGAAATGGTGTCCTTCAACAGGCCAGACGCCTGCACCAGAGTGGAATCGACCACGACATGCGGCATGGTGGTCCTGCCCTGCATGCCCGCCATCGCCTCGTTGAACCGCTGGACTGTCGCCGATATCCCCCAAACGATCGGAATGCCCGGCGTGCCCCCCGAACCGTTGATCAGCTGCTTCACAATGGTCGGCCTGCCGGTTGCGGTCGCAATCCCGCCGTCCTTCATGCCCCGATGCGCCTCATCCAGCACCAGATAGAGAGTCAGATCAGGGTCTTCGATCGTGTTTCGGATCGTGTCCCAGATCGTGAAAGCACGCATGTCCGGCATGATTTTTTGGCCGTCGGCCGTCTCCAACTCTGGATCGTCAGCATCGTGACCGCGGGTTAGAAGGCTGCTCTTCGAAAGCTTCTGGGTGTTCAGGAAGTATATCTTCCCGGCTTCCAGCTTCTCCCGGTTGAAGGTGTTCCCGACCGTCACAAGGTCCGAGACCGTCAACTTGTCCGAAGCCTCTTGAAGGCGCCACTTCGACTGTTCGTTCAGAGATGGATCGTCGCTGAACCAGATCACGACAGCACCTGGATCGGGCTCGAACTCGAACTCATCATTGCCGAAGATCAGCGCCTCGAACACGGCGGCGGCCATCACCGTCTTACCTGAACCCGTCGTTGCAGCGAGTGAGAATGCGTGCTTGTCGGCATCTTCGTGCCAGCGTTTACGGGCTTTGCGCAGATTGACCAAAACGTCACGGACAGCGGTTGTCTGATAATCCTTGAGCGTGAATTTCATGGCTCAACGCCCCATCGAAAAGCGGAAATTGGTGAGGTAGGATTCATAGAGGCGCACAGGATCGACGCCCTTGGGCAGTTGCCGGGCGACCGCCTGAAACCTGCGCTCGTCGTCAGTGACGATGAAGGCAACACGTATGCCCACCGCAGCGGCGACGGCCGCGCAGAACGGTCCTGCCATGTCCAGATCCGTTAGCAGGCCATAGGTGTGGGCAACGGCCCACCCGTTAGCTGGAAGTCCGTCGATCCGCTTGCCCTCGCTGCCTGCCCGCATCCAGAGCAGCGGAGCAACGCGCTCGAATGCACGATTATGGCTGACTGCGATCGGAGTTTCATAGGTAAGCGTGAAGAATTCGGCATTCTCTTCGAACCCCTTGGCCATCGGAAACTCGTCGGTGAACTTGTAGTCGCCCTCGATGTCCTTGCCATCAGGCGTTTTTCCGGTGATGGCTGCGGCGATCCGAGGCTTCGTGATGTAGTCGCATATCCCCCACTTCTCCCAGGCGCCATCGCCGGGGCGGAAGCCATCTTTGCGTAGTGCCGCATGCTCGTCTGCCGCCACCTCGTTGTTGGTAACGGAAATGCACTGGCGTCGCCCGCCGTCCTGACGGTTTAGTCGCATCACGGCATGAGCTGTTGTACCAGAACCAGAAAAGAAATCTAAGATGACCGCGTTTTTATTTGAGTATACAAAGAATCTTAGGCAATCCTCCACCGCGTAGAGCGACTTGGGAAATGGGAACTTCCGCTTAGGAAGAATTGAAGAAAGAAGCCGCGTACCATATTGCGTAGAGTCATGAGATGAAATTCGCCACTGAGATGACGGAACAGCGACAACATCACCACCACCTTCGTCTGCCTCTTCAAAAATCATACTACCGTCAACATCACGGCCAGTAACGATGAAATCACCAGATTGAATCTTCTTATATTCACCGTCTGCGAGGTAATAGATGACCGCCGTGCCTTTTTTCTTTGACAAAGCCACCCTAACACGGCCTTCCGCCATGCGACGCTTTAGCTCCTCGGGCGTCATCATCCATCGGCCTTCGCTCTTGTCCTTCCTTATGGGCAAGATCGCCAGAGTGCCATCAATCGCCTCCGGAACAGAAATCCCGGGCTGCAATGGTTCACCAACCTTCACAAAGCCGCCAGAATTCTTGTCGACATAGATCGGATAAAAGCACCCCGGAGAGTCTTTTCGAGACGCACCACTGCCCGAACGACGGAGCAAATCCCACCTGGGCTTTCCAGTATGAGTGCGTCCTTTGCTGCTAACCCACTCCCGACTCAGAGGCAGACGCGAAGGCGACACCCCATTCATTACAAAGAAAGCAAACTCGTCTGTTCTACCAAATGATCCAGCCCGTGAAGCAGCGGCTGGGTTAACACTAATGCTCACCATCTGTATTCTTGCATCAGGGAAAGTCTGCTCTAGTAGAAGGCCAAGGCGCAGGTACTCTTTTTCATCAATAGTTACAATTAGGACACTTCCATTTGGATTGAGGAGCTCATTTGCAACCTTAAGCCTCCTTTCCATAAATGCTAACCATTTTGAGTGTCGATAAAGGTCGTCTTTGTTTACGTAGTCGTTGTTATACTTCCAGTCTTTGTCTCTAGTATTATAAGGTGGATCGATGTAGATCACGTCAATCTTGCCACGATGGGAAAATGTCAGCGCCTCCAGCGCGTGAAAATTCTCACCATTGATTACTGTGTGGAACGGCTTGTCGCCGCCACGCTCGACCTTTCCGGTACTGATTAGCCCCGGGTAAATGTAGTCCTTGAACTCTGCGACCACGACCAGATCGTCAGTCGCAACAGCCGCCTGCTCCGCCTCGGCCTCGTAAATCGTGGCAAGATCGGCAATCCGCTGGCCGCCTTCCCGGCGGATCGCCAGCACCTTCCAAAGCCGCTGGTCGCCCTTTTTGGTTTCCCCCCGCGGCGGAAGGATACGCACCTTGTCGCCCTTGCGGATCGGCCGCCCGGGCAATTCAACGCTCTCCGGCCGGTGCCGTTCAAAGTTCAGCCCGAAGGACCGACGATTGGCAAGTGTGCGGATTTCCTTTTCAAGCTCGGCCCCGAGGCTCGGGTCCTTCGCCTTTGCCTGTGCGATAAGTTCTGTCAGCCGCGACACGCTCGCCCCCCCGTTTTTCTCTATCACACCGCCACTTACGCAGCGTGAGGCATTCCCAGCGCCAAGCCTTCAACCTGACCCGTCCGGCAGATTTACAATTTGGGCTAAGGGTTTATCCCCGGTTGCAGAGTGCCAGATCGGGCGAGGCGAGGCTAGCCCGAAACAGACGGAAAAGCGGGTTCGAAACCTCCAAAGACCGGCGCGCCGCCGCGCTTCGTCGCATAACGATACGGTATGGCGGCAGTTCACACCAAGCCTGGCTGGTTTCGCCCGGGACCGCGTTCTTGGCGATCGAACTCAACACCGCCCAACGCGGCGAACCGCGCGTGGATCGATTGCCCGAGATCCCGCGGCGCGATGGGCATGCCGACCGCTTGGCGCAGGATTTCCCGCACTTCTTCCTCCATCGAACGGCCGTTCTCCGCCGCCCGCACGCGTAGGCGGCGTTTCAGATCATCATCCAGATTGCGAATCGTGATGCTGGCCATGCCCCCTCCTCTCTCGAAGCTGCACAGGCCAGAACCAGCGTTCAAGCGACGTTCGACCGGGTACTGGCGGTTTCATCCTCCCCTACCAGTCTGAGCCTCGGCTTCAGCATCTCACCCACGGCGTTGACCCCAGCGCGCAGGGGGGCGTCGATCAAGTGGGCGTAGCGCTGGGTCGTGCCGATCTGAGTATGGCCGAGGAGGCGGCCGATCATTTCCAGCGAGGCGCCGCCGGAGACCAGCAAGGACGCGAAGGTGTGCCGCAGGTCGTGGATGCGTACGTCGGGGATCTGGGCCACCTTCTGCATCTTCGGCCAGAAGCGCTTGGGATCGCCCACAGGCTGGTCGGGGACGTCGCCGGGGAACAGGAACGGGCACCACTTGGGGACGATGTCGCGCCGCAGCGCTGCCGCGATCAGCCGGATGGAGGAATGCTTCGACTGGCTTTTGATGCTGAACCCCGAGGATGCCCGGATCGTGTGGCTCCGGGCCGAAGGCGCCCGCTGGCGGCAGGTCTGCATTCGCGCCGGAGTGGTGCGATCGACCGCCTGGCGCCGCTGGGTGGCCGCCCTTCTGACCATCTCGAAGAAGCTGGAAAAGCTCGATAAAACAAAGGGCAAAGGCAAGGGCGCAAAACCCCTCACCGCAATCACCCGCAATCAACCGCGCGAAAGCGGCGCGGCGACCTCTGACAACCGGCCCGATCCGTCGAACTTCGGGCGCGACACTTTCCCGGGTTTTGACGCATAAAGAAGGCAAGATGGCGAAGGGTGTCGGAAGCGCGAAGCTTCGGCCCCACCCCCGTCACCCCTGCTCCCGCCGCCGCTCCCGGCAGGCCCCCCGCGTTAGGTTCTCCCGGAAGGGAGACGTATGCGGGGGGCCTAGGCGCGACTAACCGCTAGTGACAGAACAAAAATCTGGGTCCGCGCCCTGGGTGCGCGCTTTGGGTGCGCGGGTGCGCACCTGAGGCCGCACCTTGCCGCCGCCCTCTTCGAAAGGCCCCGCCCCGTGCTTCAGATCGACATGCTCCCGGTTGACCGGCTGGTCCCCTATATCCGCAACGCCCGGACCCACAGCGAGGATCAGATCGCCCAGATCGCGGCCTCGATCGCAGAGTTCGGCTTCACCAATCCGATCCTGATCGGCGAGGACGAGGTGATCATCGCGGGTCACGGACGTCTGATTGCTGCCAAGGCGCTGGGCCTGACCGAAGTGCCGGTGATCGTGCTGGACCATCTGACCGAAGCCCAGCGCCGGGCACTGGTGATCGCCGACAACCGCATCGCCGAGAATGCCGGGTGGGACGACGATCTCCTGCGGTCGGAACTGGCGGCGCTGCGCGAGGCGGATTTCGATCTGGACCTGATCGGCTTCGACGAGACCGAACTGGACGAAATCATGGCCGGGTTTGAAGGCTTCGGCATGGGCGGCGGTGACGGCGATGCCGACGGTGACGGCAGCCAAGGCGGCGGTAGTTCCCCTGCCCCTGCCCCCTCGGCAAACCTGGCAGAACGTTTCGGCATCCCGCCCTTCTCGGTCTTCGAGGCCCGCAAGGGCTGGTGGCAGGATCGAAAGCGCGCCTGGCTGGATCTGGGTATCCGCTCCGAACTCGGCCGTGGCGCTGCCCCCGGCGGCGCGCCCCGCCCCCTCGATCGCGGCTGGACGCGCGAGAAATCCTTCCCCGCCGTCCCCGGCATGGGCACGGCCGACCCGGCCCCGATCCACAAGGACATCGACCACTATCGCCACAAGGAGGGCAAGCGCACCCGGAAGGAGGCCGCCCATGGCTAAAGGCCCCGCCCGCACCTTCGGCCAAGACCTGATGCGCGGCGAGCATGTCGTCGGCGCTTGGCCCACCCCGCAACCGGCCGCCCCACAGAATGGCGGGGTGCTCATGCCGTCGCACACTTCGGGCGATCCGTCCTTCTACGCCAAGAAGCGCGCCAAGGAGGCCGAGCTAGGCCGGGAACTGACCACCGAGGAATTCTTGGCCGACCATTACGCCGCCTCGGATGCCCCCACGGCCTCGGGCACGTCGATCTTCGACCCCGTCCTCTGCGAGATCGCCTATCGCTGGTTCTGCCCGCCGGGCGGCACGGTACTGGACCCCTTCGCCGGTGGCTCGGTGCGCGGCATCGTCGCGGCCCGACTCGGGCGGCCTTACGTTGGGATCGAACTGCGCGCCGAACAGGTGGCCGCGAACCAGGCGCAGGCAGATCTGGCGGGCGACCCGACCCCGCGCTGGATCGCCGGGGATTCCCGCGATCTCGCGCGGCTGGCCGCTGGCATCGAGGCCGATCTGGTGTTCAGCTGCCCGCCCTACTGGAACCTTGAACGCTATTCCGATGACCCCTCGGACCTTTCCACTATGCCCCTGACCGACTTCCTGAAGGCGCAGGGCGAGATCATCGCCCAGGCCGTCGCCCGCCTGCGGCCGAACCGCTTCGCCGTCTGGGTGATCGGAGATGTCCGCGATGCAGACGGGTTCTTCGTCAACCTGCCCGGCCTGACGGTCGAAGCCTTCGAGGCCGCGGGCGCCCGGTTCTACAACGACGCGATCCTCGTTACCGCCGTTGGCTCGCTGCCGATCCGCGTTGGCCGCCAGTTCACAGCCGCCCGCAAGCTCGGCCGGACCCACCAGAACGTGCTGGTGTTCTGCAAGGGCGATCCCCGCAAGGCGACCGAAGCCTGCGGGCCGGTGGAGTTCGGCGAGATCGAAGGGCCGGACGACGGCACGGACGAAACCGACCCGGAGGACGACCAATGACCGCCCCGATCCTTGAGATGCACCACGGCATTGCCGTTGTCCGCGACGATTTCTTCCCCGGCGGCACCAAGGCCCGCTTCATCGCGCAGGTCTTCGACGGGGTGCAGGAAGCGGTCTATGCCAGCCCTCCCGAGGGCGGCGCCCAGACCGCAATCGCCACCGTCGCCCGGCACCTCGGCAAACGCGCCACGATCTTCGTCGCCGCCCGCACCCGGCCGCATCCCCGCACGCTTGAGGCCGCCCGTCTCGGCGCCAAGGTCGTGCCGATCAGCCCGGGCTATCTGTCGGTCGTGCAATCCCGCGCCCGGGAATACTGCCGCAACACCGGCGCCAGCCTGATCCCCTTCGGCGCAGAAATCCCAGGCGCGGTCGAGGCGATCGCCACTGCCGCCCGCCTGTCCGGTTTCGATCCCGAAGAGGTTTGGTGCGCCGCCGGGTCCGGCGTTCTCGCCCGCGGACTCGCTGCCGCCTGGCCGAAAGCCCGCCGCCACGTCGTCCAGATCGGCCGCGACCTCACCCCGCGCGAGGTCGCCGGAGCCACGATACACGTCCATCCCCGCAAGTTCAGCGACCGCGCCGCGCTGGCCGCGCCCTTCCCGGCCGATCTGCACTATGACGCGAAGGCTTGGGAGATGTGCCTCGCCAAGCGCGGCCCGGGGCGGGTGCTGTTCTGGAACGTGGCGCCGATGGCGAGGGGATGACTGGTGAGGCAGAGGAAATCGGCCCAGAGATCAGAAGGCGGTTGAGAAGCGCGGCAGCCGGGATTATCGATGGACAAGCGGATCGAACACTTGTAGTGTTCCTGTTCCGTTCCAAATTTAGAGTGGGAGAACCCACCGAAGCGGGGAGAAATGGCACAACTGGATTTTGGATCGCCTGACTTTGCACAACGCGCTATCTCTCCGTTCGTCGAACTGGGGGCGTACGAGGCATTGTGGGATCGTGATCTGGCTAGCTTCAAATCGATAGCCGAACGCTTTGCATCGTTGCCTGGATCAGTGCCGTCCGATTTTGTCGAGCCCGCAACCGCAATTGAATATGCAAATCTGGTCCATCGCAGGCTCAAAGAGGCAGGCATAGGAAGCTACGGTGTTCGAGTACACGGAGCTGGCGAGTATCCTGATCGGCTGCGAGATGCCGAGTATCCAGTCGAGTTGCTATACTATCAAGGCTGGTGGGACTTGGTGAACTCACCTCGGTCAGTGGCGGTAGTGGGAACCCGCAGCCCCTCTGAGGAGGGGAAAAAGCGCACTCGAAAACTGGTTCGCGCATTGCTAGGTGATGACTTCACGATCGTATCGGGTCTTGCCAAAGGGATCGATGCGGTGGCGCATGACGCTGCTATCCGCGAGGGCGGCCGAACGATCGCTGTCTTGGGTACGCCGATTTCCCATATCTACCCCAAGGAAAATGCCGAACTGCAGAGAGAGATAGCAAAAAATCATCTCCTCATCAGCCAAGTTCCGGTCAAGCGATATGACGTTTCGCGGAATCCAGCAGCTAACAGCCATTTCTTCCCGGCACGGAATGTCACAATGTCGGCACTTACCGATGCGACAATCATCGTCGAGGCGGGAGAGACCTCTGGAACACTTGTTCAAGCGCGGGCTGCTCTGAAACAGAACAGGAAACTTTTCATTCTGGAAAGCTGTTTCCAAGACCCGAAACTGAAATGGCCCCACAGCTTCGCCGAAAAAGGCGCGATACGCGTTCGAGACTACGATGACATCCGAACAGCGCTCCTTCCCGCAACGGCTCACTAAGATCGACGCGCTAACGCGCGGCGATCACCACCTGCTTAGAGAAGAAGACAAAGTCTTTTTCTTAGGCGAGTACACGGCCCGAAAGGGCTTTTCCCATAGTGCTACCAATAATCTGATCATCAACTTCAAGAAGCCGATGGATCGGAAGGGTTCGCCGCAGTGGGCTTACAAGGCGGTGAATATTTCTAAGGCCGCTCGCGCTCTTCATAATGCTCTCAGTGGCAGTGACCTGTCAGGAATGACGTTTGTCCCAGTGCCACCATCGAAAGCGAAAAGTGATCCCCTTTACGATGACCGAATGCTTAGCATGCTGATGCAACTCAGCGCTCTGGTGCAGTCGTCAAACGGATACGAACTAGACGTACGCGAGTTAGTGACCCAAGATTGCAGTGGACCGGCCGCCCACGATGGCGAGGTTAGGCCAAGTCCAGCCGAGCTTGCCGCCGGATATTCGATCGAGGACCACTTACTGGCCGGAGTGAAAGCGAAAGTCGTGATCTGCGATGATGTACTGACAACTGGCAGCCACTTTCGAGCGATGTGCGACGTTTTGGAGCCAGTGCTCGCAGATCGATCGTTCAGAGGATTGTTTCTAGCGCGGCGCGCCCCGGAGGCGGTCGACTTTTCTGCTCTCTTTGGCGACATTTAGGCCCACAGACGCCAGCCTGTTAAGTTGTGCTGGTTCACACTAGTGCAGCATATCCACCAGCCCCTTCGCCTCGAACGCCGCCTTCAGCGCCGGATCGAAGCCGGGATCGATCCGGGCCGGGCCGTAGCCGTGATCCCGGTTCCAGCGATCGATCTCGCGCAGGGCGGCGGCGAACTCCGCGTCGGTGTCGCAGATGGTGCGGGTGACATCGCCTTCGGCGAAGTTGAGGATCGTCCGATCGGCGGGTGAAGCCCATGTGCCGAACCACGAGGCGTCTTGGGCGGTATCAACCTGCGCCCATCCCCGGGCGCAGGAGCAAAGGTCGAAGTCGTAGCGATAGCGGTCGCCGGGCTCGAAGCTGCGGATAATCTTCATGCCCGGCCCTCCCGGGCTTCGATCGCGAGCACCGCGAGGTCGCGGTAGCGGGCCAGCGCCTTTGGGCTGGACGAAACCGGATTGATCGGGATGGCGCGCAGGCCGGGTGCATCGGCCTTCCCGGCCAGCTCCACCAGCGCGGCCAGCTTGGCACGGAAGCGGGCATGGGTCGGGGCGGAGAAGTCGGGCGGCGGAGGCAATTCACCCTTACGGGCCTTGGCCTCGATGTTGGCATCCCGGCGGCGACGCGGGGCGCTGGGTGCGGCGGCGGGCTCACTGGCCTGTTCGACATCAGGGGCCGGTTCGACGATAGGCGCCGGTTCGATGGTCGGTTCCGGCGCCTTCGGGGGCGCTGCCGGTTCTGCCGGGGCGTCCGGCTCGCAGGTGTCGATCTCGGCAACCAGCCGCCCCTCGGCAGTCTCGAAACCGGGGGCGGTCAGGATCGACTTGATGGCCTTGGGCGTGCGATTGGCACCGATCTTGGCGGCCAGCAGGCGTTCGAACCGTTCGCCGGATTGGCAGCGCCTCTACGAGCGACGCGAGGATTGGCAGTTGGGCCGGGCGCCTGCGGGCGTGCTGATCCTGACGGCCGGGATCGACGTCCAGCGCGACCGGATCGAGATTGACGTCTGGGGTTGGGGCCGAAACTTGCGCTCCTGGCTCGTCGATCATGTGGTTCTGGAAGGCGACACCGCCCGGGCCGAGGTCTGGGCCGATCTGAACGAGTTTCTCGGGATGACATGGGAACACGCCTCCAGCGCCCGGATGGCGCTGGCGCGGGTGGCGATCGACTCCGGCGACGGCGCCACAACTGATGCCGTCTATGCCTGGGTCCGGCAGGCGGGCCACGGGCAGGTGATCGCAATCAAGGGCGTGGCCGGGTTTGATCGCTCCACCCCAGTCGACGGCCCGACCTATGTCGAAACCACCGAAGGCGGCCGGAAGCTCCGCCGCGGTGTCCGGCTGTGGAAGGTCGCCGGAGCCGTGTTTAAGGCCGAGACTTATCGCTTTCTGCGCCTCGCCGCGCCGACCGACGAGGAACGGGCCTCAGGGGCGGACTGGCCTGCGGGCTTTGTGCACATCCCAAAAGGCACCACGGCCGAATGGGTGAAGCAGTTGACCTCCGAGCAGCTCGTCACCCGCAAGACTCGCACCGGCTATCAGAAGCTGGAATGGGAACAGACCCGGGAGAGGAACGAGGCCCTCGATTGCCGGGTCTATGCCCGCGCAGCCGCCTGGCTGATGGGGATCGATCGCTGGGACAACGCGCGCTGGGAAGCGCTGGAAGAACAGATCGGGCCTGCGCGCCCGGCAACCACCCCGGCCGGTCAACCCGACCGGCCGCAACCGCAATCTGCCCCGAAGCGGCCCACCGGCTGGCTGGGGCCCCGACGTGGAAAATGGCTCTGATGTCCTTCTCGCAAGCTGAACTCGATGCGCTGCGTCGCGCCTATGCTGCCGGTGCGCTGGTGGTGGAATACGATGGTCGCCGCCTGACCTATGGCAATGCGGCCGATCTTCTGGCCCGCATCCGCTTCATTGAGGGCCAGATGGCGTCTGGCGCGGGAAACTCCCGCCCCGTCGCCGGAAAAGCCAGCTTCAGCCGGGGCCGCACATGAAACCTACCCCGCCAGATGTGCCCTGGGGCGTGATAGATCGGATCGTCGCCACGGTTGCGCCACGTACCGCGGCCGGGCGCTACGCGGCACGGGTGGCGATCGCTAATCTGCGGCGGGGCTATGATGCTGCCTCCCGCGGGCGTGGCACCGATGGCTGGCGCGCAGGCAGCACCGCAGCCGACGCGGAAATCGCCGTTGCGGGTGGTGCTCTGCGCGACCGGATGCGAGATCTCGTCCGCAACGACCCGCTGGCCGCCAAGGCTGTGCAGGTTCTGGTGTCGAACATCGTCGGCACGGGCATTCGGCCTCGGGCCGCGGCGGCCGATCCGGCACTGAACAAGCTCGCCGATGATCTCTGGAAGCGCTGGGCGCCGCGGGCCGATGCCGATGGGCATACAGACTTCCACGGCCTGACCGCCCTGGCTGTGCGGGAAATGGTCGAAGGCGGCGAAGTGTTCGCACTGCGCCGTCGCCGCCGCGCCAGTGATCGGCTTGCCGCGCCGGTGCAAATCCAGCTCAACGAGGCAGATCACCTTGATGGGGCCAAGTTCGACAACCGGCCAGATGGTGGCCGGATCGTCCAAGGCATTGAATATGACGCGCTGGGCCGCCGCCGGGGCTACTGGATGTTCCCCGACCATCCGGGCGATGCGATGCCGGTCTTTGGCCGCCGGTTTGAATCGCTCCGGGTTGGCGCGGAGGGCGTGGCGCATCTCTTCGAACGCCAGCGCGTCCAGAACCGCGGCGTGCCTTGGGGCGTGCCTGCCATGCGGGCGCTGCGGGAGCTTGGCGACTGGCAAACGGCAGAACTGGTTCGGAAGAAGATCGAGGCATCGATGGTGGGCTTCGTCTTTGGCGCCGAAGAGGATCAGCAGTCCATGGCGCCGGTCGTGCAAGATGCCGACGGCAACCGAATCGAGCAGTTCGAGCCCGGCTTGATCGGCTATGTCCGGAACGGCAAAGACATCAAGTTCAACACGCCCGCCTCGACCTCGGGTATCTATGAATGGAACCGGGTGCAGCAGCACATCATCTCGGCGGGGTTCCGGGTGCCCTACGAGTTGATGACCGGCGATCTCAGTCAGGTGAACTTCGCCTCCTCCCGCGTCGGCCTGCACGAGTTCCGGCGCATGGTCGAGGCCGTGCAATGGCAGGTCGTGATCCCAATGTTCTGCCAGCGCATCTGGGATTGGGTGATGGAGGCCGCCTGGACGGCCGGTGCCCTGCCTCAGCCCGAGATCGCCGTCGAATGGGCCCCGCCCCGTTTTGAGAGCGTGAACCCGCTGCAGGACGTGACCGCCGATCTGATGGAGGTCCGCGCCGGGTTCTCCACCCCGGCCCAGCAGATTGCCCGGCGCGGCTATGACCCGCGCGAGGTTGTCGAGGAATGGCAGAAATACGCCGCCCTCTTCGATCAGCTGGGCCTGGTCTTCGATGCCGATCCCCGCCGCGTCAGCCGCGCGGGTCTGGCGCAAGCCGTGGACGCAGGCGGCAGTCCGCCCCCCGACGAAAGGTAACCCCATGCCCCCGGAAACCCTGAACCTCCCGCTGATCACGCGGGAGGCCTCGTTGCGGCTTGTCCGCGATGAGGGCGACGACATGACCATCGACGTGATCTGGACCACTGGCGCCACCGTCCAGCGGCGGCGCTACGAGGGCTGGGATGATGTCGTCGAATATGACGAAGAACTGGTCGTCACGCCTGGCTCCGTTCGGATGGATCGCCTGAACGCGGGCGCTCCGTTTCTGGACTCGCACCGATCCTGGGGCCTCGAATCCGTGGTTGGCGCCGTTTTGCCCGGCACGGCCCGGATCGAAGGCGGCCAGGGCTTTGCCCGTGTGCGGCTAACCTCGGCTCCAGATGCTGCCCCGATCGTGCAGCGGATCATGGATGGCACGGTCTCGGCTGTATCGGTCGGCTACCGGGTCCACCGCTACGACATCACCAAAGCCCAAGGCCAACGCGAGCTATGGCGCGCGGTCGACTGGGAGCCGATGGAAATCTCCGCCGTCGCCATGCCCGCTGATCCCGGCGCGCATATCCGCGGCGCCGATGGCGCACCCGGCACTACCCGCTCTGAAACCCTGACCCCCTGCCTCCTCACCCGGGCCGATGCGCCCGACCCTTCCCCGAACCAGACGAGGACCACCATGCCCGACACCCAAACACCCGAAGCTGAAGCGCCCGTTGAAACCCGCGCCGCACCGCTTTTGCCCGTCGCCCCGGCGGCCGATCCGTCGCCCGATGCGATCCGCACCGAGGCGAACCGTTCCGCGGCCGAGGTGCTGGCGCTTTGTGAACGCCACGCGCTGGGCGCAGGCTTTGCCGCCGATCTGATCCGCCGCGGCCTCTCGCTCGATGCCGCCCGCGCTGCGATCCTCGACAAGCTGGCCGAAGCTGATGCACCGGCCGCCCGGGGGTCGGAACCCATCGCAGCAACCGCCCGCGGCACCGGGGCGGCCGACGCTGCCTATCGCGATGCCATGTCCGAGGCCCTTCTGCACCGCCACAACCCCGGCCGGGCCCAGTTGACCGACCGCGCCCGGGAATTCCGCGGCCTGACACTCTTGGAACTGGCCCGCCACGCCCTTGATCGCCGCGGCATCGCCACACGGGGCATGTCGAAGATGGAACTCGCCACCGAGGCCCTGATCGGCCGCTCGGGCCTGCATTCGACCAGCGACTTCCCCCTGATCTTGGCGAACGTCGCGAACAAGACCCTGCGCGCGGCCTATGACACCACGCCCCGCACCTTCACCGCCTGGGCTCGGCAGGCAGTCATCACCGACTTCAAGCCGGTCGCCCGCAATCAGCTGGGCGGCGCGCCGGACTTGCTGCGCGTGCCGGAATCGGGCGAGTTCACCTATGGCACGATCGGCGAAAGCCGCGAGGTCTATACGCTGGTGACCTATGGCCGGATCGTGGGCATCACCCGCCAGACCCTGATCAACGACGACCTCGACGCCTTCACCCGCATCCCGTCGGCCTTCGGCGCCGCCGCGGCAGATCTCGAAAGCGACCTCGTCTATTCGATCTTCTCGACCAACCCCAACATGGCCGACGGCAACCCGCTCTTCCACGCGTCCCACGCCAACCTCGGCACCGCGGGCACGATTTCGGAAACGACCCTCGCTGAAGCTTACCGCCTCTTCGGCAACCAGCGGGGCCTCGAGGGGCGCCAAATCAGCGTCCTGCCGCGCTACATCATCACCCCGCCGGGCGTCCGGTCGGTGGAAGCGCGGAAGAACGTCACCGCCACCACCCCGAATGCGGTCGCCGGGGTCAATGCCTTCGCCAACCGCCTGGAACCGATCGAAGAGGCCCGCCTGATCCCCGCGGCCGGGCCCGACCCCTGGTTCCTCGCCGCCGACCCTTCGCGGATCGACACGATCGAGTTCGCCTATCTCGAGGGCCAGCAGGGCGTCTACACCGAGACCCGTTCAGGCTTCGAGGTGGACGGGATCGAGATCAAGGCCCGCCACGACTTCGCCGCCAAAGCCATCGATTGGCGCGGCCTCTTCCGCAACGCGGGCGTCTGAACCCCACCTCTGAAGGAGAACCCCGATG
This sequence comes from Rhodobacteraceae bacterium QY30, assembly GCA_002356635.1. Lineage (GTDB taxonomy): Bacteria > Pseudomonadota > Alphaproteobacteria > Rhodobacterales > Rhodobacteraceae > QY30. Next base: position 1,183,226 of record CP023454.1, on the reverse strand, counting down.
AAGAACTTCATCGCCAATGGCGAAACCATCAACATCACCGCCGCGGCTGTGATCGCCTCCGGCCAGGGCGTGCTGGTCGGCAGCATCTTCGGCGTTGCCGAGGGGGCCGCGGCGATCGGCGAAACCGCCGTGATCCGGCTGGTGGGAGTATTCTCGCTGCCGAAGGCGCCCTCGCAGGCCTGGACGGTCGGCCAGACGATCTACTGGGACGCCGCGAACAGCCGGACCACCAACGTCCTGACCGGTAACACCCGGATCGGCATCGCGACGCAGGCCGTGGCAGGCGGCGCGGGCGATACCACAGGGATCGTTCGGCTGAACGGGGGCGCGACCTGAGATGTCGGCCTTCGCTACCGTCACGGCCGCCCTCTTCCGCGATCCGAACCTCGCGCAGGATGCGCTTTGGCGATCGGGTGGGGCTGGCGCGCCGGTCGCCGTCCGCGCGATGCTGCGCAGGCCGGATGCGGTGACGGGCTTTGGCGAGGGCCGGTTCGTCACCGATAGCGTGATGATCGATGTCGAGTGCGCGGCGCTGGCCGCCCTTGCCCCGGGCGACACGTTCGAGATCGGCAGCGTGATCTACGAGGTGCGTGGCGAGCCCTTGCGCGACACCCTGCGCCACGTCTGGAAGGTAGAGGCGCGAGAGGCATGAAGATCGGCGCCAACATCGATGGCGATCTGGCAGCGATCGCCACCGAGATCCTGCAAGAGGCAGAGTCGGCCGTCACGCGCGGCGTCTTTGCAGCTGGGCGGGGCCTGCGTGACGACTGGCGCGGCCAGGTTCGGGCCGCGGGGCTTGGGTCGCGCCTTGCCAACACCGTCCGTCAGGCCGACTTCCCGCGATCGGGCACCAGCCTTCGCGCCGCCAGCCTCGTCTGGACCAAGGCGCCCGACATCCTGCACGCCTTCGACGGCGGCGTGCTGATCCGTGGCAAGGATGGTCTCTGGCTGGCAATCCCCTTACCCGCCGCGGGCCTCATCGGCATCGGCCGCCAGCGCATCACGCCTTGGCGCTGGGAACAGCGCACGGGCATGCGCCTGCGCTTTGTCTATCGCCGCAACGGGCCAAGCCTGTTGGTTGCCGATGATGCGCGGCTGAACAGCCGAGGGCTCGCGGCCGCGAAGGGCGGCCGTCGGAGGCGCGATGGCGTTTTGACCGGGGCGCAAACCGTGCCGGTGTTCCTGCTGCTGCGTCAGGTGAAGATGCCGAAGAAGCTGGACCTTGATGGGCTGGCGCGGGATGCGACGGTGCGGCTGCCCGGAGCTATCCTGGGGGCATGGAAGTAACGAACGAAGACCTTACGCAAGTTCAAAGCAGCGTGGAATCGTCGCGATCGCTTAGTCGCTCCATTGACTTCGGAATGCCACCTGTTGGCTTGCAAACGCCTGTGGCTTAACTACAAAGTGGACACCGGCAGGGTTAGTTCAATCCACCGAAGCGCACTCATAAGTACTGTGGAGTAGTAACCTTGGACACCAACGCGGTGAAAGAGCCCGAACCAGCTCTACCGTCCGCAGCTTCAAGAGGGCGGCGCACAAAGAACTGGTGGGAACCCATGTTCGATGCGAACGCGCCAGCCAGCTTTTCCGTATCCGACTGGAACTTTTCAAACAATCGCGGGCCCCGTTGTACGCTATTCCTCGCCGAAAAAATGCCTGACGCAACCACCCTGGTTGTTAAAGACATTGACTTCCAAGACTGTGACTTCCAAGGGACATTTGAACGGAAGATCGTGTTTAAGGACTGCAAATTCACGCGGTGTGATTTTGGACTTAGCACGTTCAGTCGAACGAAATTCTCAGGATGCAGCTTCTATGCGTCATCATTTACGCAGTGCACACTTGAGAACTGCGAATTTCGCAATTGCAAATATGAGAAGATTTTCTACTCCGGCAATGAAACGCAGATCCCGAGGACACTCATCGCGGAGCCGTATCAATTTCTATTTGGAGCTTGCGCTACAGTTGACAGTGTGCCGCAGGGGAAAAGCCGATTTGAGCAACGCGCGAGATTTGAGGAAACCAGATCAACAATCGCAAGAGCGCTTCTGGCGAATCTCCATTCAGAAGGCTCAGAAGACACGTACTATGCTGCAGTAAAGGCATCGACCCTCTCTGAGAACCGCGCCCGGATAGCCAGAGCTTTGATCAAGATCAACTCCTCAGCTTCGAAAGGGAAAAGCATCATTAGCAGAGCCGTGTCTTTTTTGACGGGCTTCGCATCAGCAATCTCCGCAGTAGTAGGAATGCTCATTCTGCTTGTGATGGGCTCGCTGAACGGCTGGGGTTCGAGCATTTCAAGAGCGATGCTTGTTGGTGTAGTTGCGATTAGTTGCGTTGCATATCGGTATCACTATCGCTTCAATCTACCGCCTGAAGACGCCATGGTGAAGGCAACAGAAATCTTCTTTCTGTTTGGATACACGAATTACGCCAAAATGGGGCAAGAGGACTTCCATCTGGTGTTTTCGAACGCGCTTCTTGGGCTTTTCTGGTATGCAATCGCGATTCCGACGATTTCGAACAGGCTGACGAGGGCGCGCGGATGATCGAAGCCCTTATGCTTTTTGGAAGTGCTGCACGAGGAGAATCTGACAAGAATTCTGACGTCGACCTCTTGGCCGTTACGTCAGGCGTAAGGCCCTTTTCGAAAAAGACTGAGCAAACAGAGCTTCAGTTTCTGAACCCTGAAGAGTTGCTAAGGAGCGCATCGGATGGCGACCTTTTCGCCATCCACTTGGCCTTCGAAGGAAAGATTATTTTTGATACTACTGGGGTCTTCACAAGGTTCAAGGAAAGACTTGTAATTCGAAAGGATTATGGCAGAGAGATTAAGTGGGGCAATGATCTCGCCTGGTACTTGCTCGATTTCGGAATGAATGCTGAGAACACTACACTAGTGAATAAAAGAATTGCATGGTGCGTTCGCACAATTGCAATTGCCAGACTTGTTGAGAGTGGAAAGATTATTTTTTCACCGCGGGCACTAGCCAAGGAGTTTCCGCGCAAACATGTTTCTGATTTGATTGGCCTTAGAAGATCGGATGAAGATAGTCAGACAAGAAAGCGGCGACTGGCGGGTTTCCTTGACTCGATTGACTCATCCCGCCCTAGCGTCTCATCGGAGCAAGAGTACGTTTCTCACTTTGAAAGAACTGAGAACCGCGTGGGGCTTCAAACGCTTCACGGCCTGAAGAAAAAAAATGGCAATGAAGAGAGCCCATATTAAGGGCATGACTCCTGAGTGCTTGAGGATTTTAGTGAAGCTACCATTTGCAGCCTCACTATTTCTATAGTCTGGGGCAAAGCACTTCATTCTGATTTCGACCGGAAGAAAAGCTGATCCGTCAGGAATAGGAAACTCTCTCATGCCCACGCAATCCACGGCCGAGCGCCTGCTCGCGTCGCTCCATAGCCTATTGTCCGGCGCCATGCCGCCGGGGGCCAAGGTGCTGCGCAATGCGATCCTGCCCGAGAAGGTGCCTGCTGCCGGGGTGGTGATCCTGCGCGATGGCGATCCGGGGCCGCCGGAGGTTTGGCTGTCGCCGCCGGGCTATTACTACGAACACCGAGCCGAGATCGAAGTGGTGGTCGATGGAAACCCAGCCGCCCGCGACACCGCTTTCGACGCACTGCGGCTAGCGATCGGCACGGCGCTGGCCGCCGACCGCACACTAGGTGGCCTTTGCGACTACATCACGCCTGAAGCACCGGAACCGGTGCTGCTGGCAATCGACGGCAATGAGGGTCTGAAGGCGGCGGTGATCCCGGTGATCCTCGCCTACGCCACGACCGACCCACTTCTCTGAACTGCCCCCACCCCCGAAAGGACTGACCCATGGCCCGCCAGCCCGGCGCGCGGACGCAAGTCGCGTTCGCCTTCGAATCCGTTTACGGCACGCCGCCCGCCAGCGGCTATCGCCGGATGCCCTTTGCCACGACGACGCTTGGCTCCGAACAGGGGCTCCTGTCGCCCGAGCTTCTGGGTTACGGCCGCGATCCGCAGGCGCCGATCCGCGATGCAGTCAATGTGGATGGCGATGTCGTCATTCCGATGGATGCCGAGAACCTGGGCTTCTGGCTGAAGGCGATCTTCGGCCAGCCCACAACCACAGGCACCACGCCGCGAACACACACTTTCCAGTCGGGCGGCTTCTCCCTGCCGAGCATGGCGGTCGAGACGCAGATGCCCGATGTGCCGCGGTTCGCGATGTATTCCGGCCTCGTCGCCGATCGCATCCAGTGGCAATCGCAGCGGTCTGGGCTGTTGACGGCAACGGTCGGCCTGATCGGCCGGGGCGAGACGGTTGCGGCCACGACGGCCGCCGGAACCTTAACCGATGCCACCCTGCCCTTGCAGCGTTTCGGCAATTTTCAGGGGTCGATCACGCGGAACGGGGCGGCGCTGGGCAATATCGTCTCGGCGCAGGTGTCCTATGCCAACAACCTCGACCGGATCGAGACCATCCGCAACGACGGCCTCCTCGAGGGGTTGGACCCGTCGATGGCCGCCCTCACGGGATCGATCGAGGCCCGCTTTGCGGACCTGACCTTGGTGAACCAGGCGATCGCCGGTGACCCCTGCGAACTTGTCTTCGCCTGGAGCCTTGGGGCGAATGCCTCCCTCACCTTCACTGTCCACGCGGCCTACCTGCCGCGGCCCCGCATCCCAATCAACGGGCCGCAGGGGGTGCAGGCCACCTTTGAATGGCAGGCCGCCCGGGCCACGTCCCCCGCCCGCATGTGCACCGCCGTCCTCGTCAACACAACGACGTCCTATTGATCCCTCAACCCGGAGCCCTCCCATGATCCGCCTGAACCTCTCCCCCGAACCCGCCTGGCTCGACCTCGGCGGCGGGGTGCGCCTGCGCCTTGCCCCACTGACCTCCGCCCTGATCGGTGCCGCCCGAAGCGATGCGCAGGTGGCAAGCCTTCCCGAAGACGCGCCAGCTGATCAGGTGGCCGTCGCCTTGGCCAAAGCAATCGGATCGCTGGCAATTCTCGACTGGGAGGGCGTCGGCAATGCCGACGGCTATCCCGTGCCGCCGACGCCCGAAGCGGTGGCCGCCCTTCTGGACCTCTTCCCGCTCTTTCAGCGCTTCCAGACCGACTATGTCGCCAAAGGCCTGATCCTGGCCGATGAGGGAAACGCCTCCGCGCCCTTGCCGAATGGCACTTCGGCGGGGGCGAAAGCTACTGCGCCGGATGCGTAAAGCCTTGCCCCGCCTGCCCCGCTGATCTCCACCGCCCCCGCACCTTTGAAGCCTGGCAAGTCTGGGAACTGGCCCAAGCCCTGCGCGGCCAGTTTCGCGCCATCCCCGGCGGGGTGGTGGGCTGGGACATGACGGCCGCCTTGGCCATGGCCGAGGCGCTAAGCCTGAACCGGCTGATCACGGCTGAGCTGCTGCCGCTGATCGAACCCTTCGCCGTCCGCAGCATCAACGCCCAAGTGAGAGCCACCCAACATGACGAGACGGGATCATGAGCAGCCGGACTGAACGCCGGGTCTCGGTGCGCCTTGTCGCGACCGGGGGGCAGGCGCTGAAAGCCGAACTGGTCGGCATCGGCCAGGAAGGCGCCCGGGCGCTGACCCTGATCGAGGCAGCAGGCCCCCGGGCGGCGGCGGGGCTGAATGCCGCCGGGGTCTCAGCTGGGGAAGCCATGCGCCAGATGCAGGACCTCGCAGATCGGGCGGCCCGCGCCGCATCAGCCCTTCGCCAGGCGGGCGCCGTGTCGGGCTCGGTCATGAACACCGTGAACCAATCAACCGGCGTCTCGGGAGGCATGGCGCGCGATGCGGCCGATGTTGCGGCCTATGGTCGGGCCCTCGATGACCTCCGCGCCAAGCACAACCCGCTTTTCGCGGTGGTGCGGGATTACCGGACCACCCTGACCGAGATCCGGCAAGCGCACCGGGTCGGGGCGATTTCCGCGGAGGAGATGACGGCGGCCATTGCCCGTGAACGGCAGGCCACGCTGGCCAGCATTGCGGCAATCAAGGGTCGGACCACGGCGCTCGGTAGGATGAGCAATGCCACCCGCAACGCCAGCCACCGCATGGCCAACCTGTCCTTCCAGCTTCAGGACATCGGCGTGTCCCTTGCGGGCGGCATGAATCCCTTCTTGGTCATGGCGCAGCAAGGCAGCCAGATTTCCCAAATTTATGGATTTGGGAATGGCGGTGTCGGTGCGCTCTTTCGCGATCTGGGCGGCATGGCGCGAACCCTCGGCCAAGGCATCCTACAAGTCGCTGGTCGCTTCCCACTGGTGACGGCCGCTGTTGCTCTGGGCTCGGCGGCAATCGCCGGGATGCGGAATGAGATCAACGAGACCACCGGCGCGCAGGTGAGTTTCACGGACGTCGCCCGCGCCGTCTGGCAAGTCTTTGCAGAGAACGTCTACCAGATCGGCAAGCCGGTCTTCGACACGATCCGCGGCTGGTGGGACAATGCCGTCGCCTGGGCCGATTGGGCCTGGGAGCGGATCGTCGACGGCGTCATCTGGATGGGCGACCTCGTCATCAACGCCTTCAAGGTCGCGGCCGCAGGCGCAACCTATGCCTTCCAGGGCGTGCCCGATGCGGTCGGGGCCCTGGCGGTCGGTGCTGCGAACGCGGTGATCGATGCAGTGAACTGGATGATCGAGAAGGCGCTGGCCGGGATCAACGCCCTCGCCGAGGCGGCGAACGCGGCGCTGGAAGCCGTCGGCCTTGATCCAGCCCTGTCCACTTTGGACCCGGCCACCTTCCGCATCGACAGCGTGGCGAACCCCTATGCCGCCCGGGATGCCGAACGCCGGGCGGCCTTGGCGGCGCAAATCCGCGGCATCGTCTCAGGCTCGCCGCTCTCGGAATACTTCAACGACGTGCGCGATCGCGCGCTGCAAATCTCCATCACGCCCGACGATCCGGCAGAGGGTGGCGCGGGCGGCGGCGGCGGTCCTTTGCAGACGGCCGAAGAAGTGGCAGCGGCTGCCGATGTCGCGGCGACCGGCTGGGCGGCGGTCAGCGAGGCGTTGTCTACCTACGCCACCGAGGCCGCCAACTGGGGCGGCAGCGTGGGCGAGGCGATCACTAGCGCTTTTCGGGCGGGCGAAGAGGCCGTGGCCGAGTTCGTCCGGACGGGGAAGCTGGATTTCAGCAGTTTGGCGACCTCGATCATCGCCGATCTGGCCAAGATCGCCTTCCGTCGCTTCGTCTTCGGCCCCCTCGCCTCGGCGCTGGGCGGCGTTTTGGGCGGGATCGGCGGGGGCATCGGCGGCGGATCGATTTCCGCGGGGGTATACCATTCCGGCGGCCCAGTGCCCGGCCCCGCCAGCATGATGATCCCCGCAGCCGCCCTCGCCGCCGCCCCGCGCTTCCACAATGGCGGCGGCATGGGCCTTGGCTCTGACGAATACGCCGCCGTCCTGCTGCGCGGCGAACGCGTCCTGAACCGGGCCGAGACCCGCGCCTGGGAAGGCGGGGCAGGCACCACCGTCAACATCTACGCCCGCGATGCCGAGAGCTTCCGCGCCTCCCGCGCGCAAGTCGCCTCCGACATCGCTCGGGCCGTGGCCTATGGCCGAAGGAGCAGCTGAATGGCGTTTCACGAGATCAGGTTTCCGGACAGTATCAGCCGGGGCGCGAAAGGCGGGCCGGAACGGCGCACCCGGATTGTCGAACTGGCCTCGGGCGATGAGGAACGCAACGCCTCGTGGGCGAACTCGCGGCGCCGCTATGACGTCTCCTATGGCGTGCGCCGGGCCGACGATCTGGCGGCGGTCGTCGCCTTCTTCGAGGCCCGCAACGGACGTCTACACGCGTTTCGGTTCAAGGACTGGTCGGACTACAAATCCTGCCTGCCCTCGGCGGCGCCCGCCGCCACCGACCAGATCATCGGCACCGGGAACGGCAGCGCGACGGTGTTTCAGCTGGTGAAGACCTATGCCTCGGGCGCGCAATCCTGGGCGCGGGCGATCATCAAGCCCGTGGCGGGCACGGTGACGGTTTCTCTGAACGGGGTGGCGCAGGGTTCGGGCTGGTCGGTCAACACGACGACCGGGATCGTCACCTTCGCCGTTCCTCCCGCCACCGGCGCCGTGATCCGGGCCGGGTTCGAATTTGACGTGCCGGTGCGCTTCGACACCGACGAATTGCCCGTCACGCTCGACATCGAACGCACCGGCTCCATCCCCTCCATTCCCCTGATCGAGGTGCGCCGATGACCCCACCCAAAGACCGCAACACCATGGGTTTCGTCGCCTATGTTTCACTTGCCCTCGCCCTTTCTGCCCAAGGAGGGGCCGCGATCTGGTGGGCCGGGATCATCAACACCCGCGTCGCCATGCTTGAACGGCAACTGGACGATCTGGCGATGATCCGCCCCGAGCAGATCCGCGATGTGGCCGAAGCGCTGCGCGCCATCGCCGTGATCGAAGAGCGGATGATCCGCCTAGACGAGAACATCGCCCGCATCGGCGCCGCCGTCGGCCGCCTTGAACAACAGGACCGCACCCCATGAAGACCCTGCCATCAGGATTTCAGGCGCATCTGGACGAAGGCACGACCACACTGGCTTGGTGCTGGCGATTGCAACGGCGCGATGGCGCCGTCTTCGGCTTCACCGATCATGATCGCCCCCTAACCTTCGCGGGCACCAGTTTCGAACCCGAGACAGGTTTCGCGGCCAGCGAGATCAGAAGCCTCGGCGATCTGTCGGTTGACGCCCAAGACGTCCAAGGCGCGCTGCGGTCTGATCGGATCACCGAGACCGATATCGCCGACGGGCTTTGGGACAATGCCGCGGTCGAGGTTTGGCTGGTGAACTGGCAGGCGGTCAGCCAGCGCGTGCTGATGCGCCGCGGCAGCATCGGCGAGATCAGGCGGGGGCGACATGCCTTCACAGCCGAGGTTCGAGCGTTAGCGCATCTCTTGAACCAGCCCGTGGGCCGGACGTTCCAGTATTTCTGCGACGCGACGCTGGGTGATGCCCGCTGCGGGGTAAACCTGACCGGCCCTGCTTATCGTGGCACAGGGTCCGTCACGGCCACGATCGGAGACCGGCGGTTTACCGTGGCCGCGGGCCTTGGTGGGTTCGCGAGCGGCTGGTTCGATTTCGGGGTGGTGGAATGGACCTCAGGCGCCAATGCCGGGCGGCGGGCAGAGGTGGCGAGCCATACCCTCGCCAGCGGCACGGCCACGATCACCCTGATGGAAGCGCCGGTGCGCCCAATCACACCGGGCGACGCCTTCGCGATCACCGCAGGCTGCGACAAACGCCATGCCACCTGCCGCGACCGCTTTGGCAATGCGCTGAACTTCCGCGGCTTCCCTTCAATCCCCGGCGACGATCTGGTCACCCGCTACCCGAACGAGACCGACGCCAACTCCGGCGCGCCACTTCGTCCGCTCGCCGATGGCTGAGACCCGCGCCACGACCGATCCCGCCCTTGTGGTGGCGATCGCGGAAAGCTGGCTTGGGACGCCCTACCTGCATCAGGCCTCCGCTCGCGGTCTTGGGACCGATTGCCTCGGGCTTGCCCGTGGCATCTGGCGCGATCTCCACGGGGCCGAACCCGTCGCCCCGCCGCCCTATACCCGCGATTGGGGCGAGAGCGGCGGGCGCGAAGTGATGTGGGAGGCGGCTCGCGCCTTCCTGATCGAGATCCCAGTGGGCGCCGCCGAACCCGGCGCGCTGATCCTGTTCCGCATGGTGGCAAACGGCCCGGCCAAGCACTGCGGCATCCTCGTGCCAGGCCCCGCACTCATCCATGCCCGCGAGACCACCGGCGTCACGCGCGAACTCTTCACCCTGCCCTGGCGCCGCCGCGCCGTGGCGGCTTTCCTCTTTCCAGGCTGATCCCCATGGCAACTATGCTCCTCGCCGCCGCCGGTTCTGCAATCGGCAGCGCCTTCGGTGGTGCCTTTCTCGGCTTCAGCGCCGCCACGATCGGCGGCGCCATCGGGTCGTTCGCAGGCTCCGTCATCGACAGCCTGATCATCGGCTCACTTGCCCCCGACCAGCGCATCGAGGGCGCAAAGCTCGACGATCTGCGCCTGACCTCGGCGACCGAGGGCGCCGTGATCCCGCGGCTCTACGGCACGATGCGGCTGGGCGGGAACATCATCTGGGCGACGGATTTTCGCGAAGAGCAGTTCCGCCAGACCCAAGGCGGCGGCAAAGGCGGCGGGCCGAAGGTCGTGACCGAGGGCTATCGTTACTTCGCCTCCTTCGCCGTGGCGCTCTGCGAGGGCCCGATCGGCGGCGTCTGCCGCATTTGGGCCGATGGCAAACCTTTCGATGTTCCGGGCGCCGTGATCCGGGTGCACTTGGGCACGGAAAGTCAGATGCCAGATCCCTTCATCGAGGCGAAGGAAGGCGCTGGGCAGGCTCCAGCCTATCGCGGCGTGGCCTATGTCGTGTTCGAGGATCTGGCGCTCGAGAGTTTCGGGAACCGACTGCCGCAACTGTCCTTCGAGGTGATCCGCCCCTCGCCCGATCCAGGCGCCATGGAACGACTGGTGAAGGCAGTGAACCTGATCCCGTCGGCGGGCGAGTTCGTCTATGCCACCGAGACCGTCACCCGCACTACGGCAGCCCCCGGGCTTTGGAGTTCTGGCGGTGGCAATGGCACCTCCACCCCGGAGAACGAGAACAGCGTCGAGGGCCTGCCCGATCTCGTCGCGTCCCTCAATCGCCTCGACGCCGCCCTACCAGAATGCGAGGCGGTCTCCCTCGTCGTGTCCTGGTTCGGCACGGACCTGCGCGCGGGCAACTGCAAGATAAAGCCCGGCGTGGAATCCAGCACCAAGACCACCACCCCAATGGTTTGGCAGGTGAATGGCGTCACCCGCACCGGTGCGCATGTCGTTTCCACTGTCGATGGCGGCCCGGCCTATGGTGGCACGCCCACCGATGTGGCTGTCGTGCAGGCTATCCAAGAACTGAAGGCCCGCGGCAAGCGCGTCACCTTCTACCCCTTCATCCTGATGGACATCCCCGCGGCGAACACCCTGCCGAACCCCTATTCGCCAAACGGCACGAGCCCGGGCCAGCCAGTCTATCCTTGGCGCGGCCGCATCACCTGCGCCCCGGCGGCCGGCTTTGCGGGCACGGTCGACAAGACGGCCGCAGCAGGGGCGCAGGTTGCGGCCTTCTTCGGTGCCGCCGCCCCGGGGCAGTTCGCGGTGTCGGGCACGACAGTTAGCTTCACCGGCAGCCCCAGCGATTGGGGCCTGCGTCGGATGATCCTGCATTATGCCCATCTCTGCGCCGCGGCCGGGGGCGTGGACGCATTCCTGATCGGCACCGAGATGCGCGGGCTGACGCAAATCCGCTCCGGCGCCTCGACCTATCCTGCCGTCACCTCCTTCGTGCAACTCGCGGCCGATGTCAGCGCAATCCTCGGGCCGGGCACCAAGGTCAGCTATGCCGCCGACTGGTCGGAATACTTCGGCCACCAGCCTGCCGACGGTTCGGGCGATGTGTTCTTTCACCTCGATCCGCTCTGGGCATCCGCGAATGTGGATTTCGTGGCGATCGACAATTACCTGCCGGTCTCGGATTGGCGCGATGGCGATGACCACCTCGATGCTCTGGCCGGGTGGCATGGCCCGCATGAGACCGCCTATCTGCAAGCCAACATCGAAGGCGGCGAAGGCTTCGACTGGTTCTATGCCTCTTCTGCAGATCGCCTGGCGCAAATCCGCACCCCGATCACTGACGGCGCGGGCAAGCCTTGGGTGTTTCGGCCGAAAGACCTGCGGAACTGGTGGAGCCAATCACACATCAACCGCCCCGGCGGCGTGGAAAGCGGCGGGCCGACGGCCTGGGTGCCTGGATCAAAGCCGATCCGCTTCACCGAGGCAGGCGCGCCCTGCGTCGATCGCGGCACGAACCAGCCAAATGTCTTTGTCGATCCCAAGTCCTCGGAATCCCTGCTGCCGCATTTCTCGCGGGGCTGGCCGGACGAGTTCATCCAGCGCCGCTATGCCGAGGCCCTGATCGGCTATTGGGCCAACCCAGCCAACAACCCGGCCGCCAGTCTTTACTCCGGCCGAATGATCGAGACCGCCGAGATCGCGCTCTGGACATGGGATGCCCGCCCTTTCCCGGCCTTCCCGGCCCGCAGCGATGTCTGGTCCGATGCCGAGAACTGGCGGCTGGGGCACTGGCTCACAGGCCGGGCCGGGGCCACGGGCCTCGCCGAGCTCGTAGCCGAACTTTGCGCCCGCGCTGGGATTGCTGCAGCTGACCTCGATGTCACCGATCTGGCCGGGTCTGTGCCGGGCTTTGCGGTTAACGCGATCGAAAGCCCCCGCGCCTCGATCGAGACCCTCGCCCGCCTTTTCGGCTTCGACGCTTTCGAGGCTGAGGGCAAAATCTGCTTTCGCATGCGGGGGCAGCGCCCGATGGCCACGATCACCCTCGACAGCCTCGTCGCGGCCAGCCGCGAGGCCGAGGATCTGGAACTGACCCGGGCGCAAGAGACCGAACTGCCGCTCGCCCTCAAATGGCGCCTGATGGCGCGCGACGAGGAATTCGCAGGCATCACCGTCGAGGCCCGCCGGATCACGGTCGACACGGCCCGCATCTCGGCCGAGCAACTGCCCATCGCCTCGACCAGTGGCGCCGCCGAGCGCGGGGTGCGCCGGGCCCTCTTCGAGGCATGGGTCGGCCGCGAGAAGGCAAGTTTCACCTTGCCGCCGTCGCGCCTGGCTTTGGACCCGGCCGATGTGATCCTGCTGGATCACGACAATCGCCTGATGGAATTCGCCCTGACCTCGATCACCGACGGCGCTGGGCGGCGGGTTGAGGCGCGCAGGTCGGATCGGGCGATTTACGATCTGGCCCCTGGCAGTGATCGGGGCGCGACTTCGGGGGCGAAGGCGGTCTATGGGCCGCCGCTTGTGGCACTGATGAACCTGCCGCAGTTGTCGGAGGATTTTCCGGACTGGCAGCCCTATGCCGCGGCCCATGCTACCCCATGGTATGGCACGGCGGCGGTGTGGCGATCGGCGACGACAAACGGCTTCGCGGTCCTGACCACCATATCCCGACCGGGCTGGTTCGGCACCCTCGCCTTTCCTTTCTATGCCGGGCCGACCAACCGCTTCGACCGCGGCAATGAGCTTTGGGTCGACATGATCGCGGGCCAGTTCGCCAGCGTCAGTGATGCGGCGGTGTTTTCTGGCGCGAACTGGCTGGCGATCGAGACCGCGCCTGATCTTTGGGAGATCATCGGCTTTGCAACAGCCAGCCTGCAATCGCCAGGGCGCTGGCGTCTGACCCGGCTCCTGCGCGGGCTCCTTGGCACTGAGGACGCGATCGCCAATCCGGCCCCCGCCGGGGCGCGGGTGGTCGTGCTGGACGGAGGGGTCAAACCGCTGCCGATTGGCAGCGCCGATTATGGTGCGGCCTGGAACTGGCGGATCGGCGCCTCGAGCAAGCCCGCAGGCGATCCCGCAAACCTTGCCCTCTCCTTCGCGCCAACCGCCCGCGGCTTGCGCCCTTGGCGGCCCTGTCACGCGCGGCGGGTCACCCTGCCCGGCGGTGATATCGCCCTCAGCTGGACCCGCCGCACCCGCGCGTTCACGGGCGACAACTGGGCCCTGACCGAAGTGCCTCTGGGCGAGGCGGCAGAAAGCTACGAGATCGATATCCTGAACGGTGCGGCTGTCATGCGCACGGTTTCCGGCCTTGCCACGCCTGCCTTCACCTACACGGTCGCCATGCAAACCGCCGACTTCGGCGCGCCCGTTCCTGGCTCCCTCGCGCTTCACATCGCGCAAACCGGCGCGCTGGGCCGCGGCGCGATCCTCGACGTCACCCTTTGATCTGGAGGCACCATGGCCGACACCCCGAACATCCGCCTCACCTTCCTCGAGGCGAACCAGGCGCAGAAGCATATCACCGTCAACGAGGCCTTCCGCGCCCTCGATGCCCTTGTGCAGCCCGCCGTGGAAAGCATCGGCTTGAACACCCCGCCGGGATCGCCGGTCGATGGTGCCCGCTATACTGTGGGCGCAGTACCGACAGGCGCCTGGGCTGGCCAAGCCTTTGCGATCGCCGCCTGGCAGGATGGGGCTTGGGCCTTCTATCCGCCCGCTGAAGGTTGGTCGGTTTGGGATCGCGCGACCGATGCCGCCCTGACCTTTCTTGGCGGCGTCTGGGTGCGGCAGGCCGCGCTGCCCTTTCCGGACAACCTCTTCCGCCTGGCCGACGATGCCGACCCGACCAAGCTCGCGGCCTTCGATCTCTCTGGCCTCTCGGCAGGCACCACGCGCAGCTTCACCCTTCCGAACCTCTCGGCGACCCTCGCCCATCTCGGCAACGCCGCCCAGACCTTCACCGGGGCGACGACCTTCTCAAACGCCTCCGTGACGATCGGCACGGCCGCAACCACCGCCACCTACGGACTTGGAACCGGCAGCACGACGACCGGGGTCACCAAGACCGTGAACCTGGGCACCGGCGGCGCAGCAGGATCGACGACGGTGATCAACCTCGGCTCGACCACTGCCGGGGCGCTGGGCACGACGGTGGTCAACACACCAACGGTGACCTTCGCCGCCAGCGTCACCGCGATCGGCGCGGCGGCTGCGAACGTGACCGCGCTGGGTTTGGGGCTCGGCGGCGCCTCGCCCGATGCCTCGAACCGGCTTAGCGTCAATGCCGCCGCCACGCTTCTGAACAACGCGGGCGGATCGCATGAGGCGACGATCAACAAAGCCGCCGCCGGGAATGATGCTAGCCTTGCCCTGAAGACTGGCTTCTCGGCGCGAGCGCTGTTTGGGCTACTCGGGTCCGACGACGTGATGCTGAAGGTATCGCCGAACGGATCGGCCTTCTTCGATGCCTTCGTGATCGATCGGGCCACCGGGCGAGCCGAGTTCCCGGCGCCGATCGTGATCCCGGGCCTCTCCGCTGTGCCCGCATCGCCCCCGGCAGGCAAGCTGGCCCTTTATGGCCGTCAGCGCGCAGGCGCGCCATGGCTGGAAGTCGTCCGGCCTTCCGGGCGCGACTTCCCCTTGCAGCCGCATATGGGTCTGAACCGGATCGGGGCCTGGGCGCCGGTATCGGCCACGACGATCGCCGCCCAGGGCATCGCCTTGACCAGTGTCGGCACCGTCAGCCACCCTGCTCTGGCGGCAGGATCACTGCTTTCGAGTTCCCGGCGCTGGCGCGTGACGTCGGCCGCGGTGGTGGACTCCGTCTGCGATCAGCGCTCGGCCGTCACCGCCTGCTGGCGTGGCAATGCCGCAGGCCTTGGCGGCTTTACACTCGTCGCCCGGATCAGTCTGACCACCTTGCAGGCCACCGGAATGGGGTTCTTTGGGCTCTTGTCTTCTGTCGCGGCCTTGGCGGTCACAACGACGATTTCCACGCTCGTGGAAGCCATCGGCCTCGGGTTCCAGCGCGGCACGCATACGAACTGGCAATTGGTCAGCAATGACGCGACCGGCGCGCCCACCCTCGTGGATCTCGGTGCCGGGTTTCCGGTCGCCACAGCTGGGTTGATCACCCTGACGATCTGGTGCCCGGCCGCGGGCACGTCGATCTGGCTGCGCACCGTCAACGAGCTGACGGGCGCTGTCTTCGAACAGGAGGTGACGGCCGACCTGCCTCAAGCAACGACCTTCCTCGCCCCGCGCCTCTTCCTGAACAACGGCGCCACCGCCGCGGCGGTCGCGTTCGAATGCACCGGCCTCTACCTCGAAACCGACTTCTGACCCTGAAAGGAGCCCTGATGTCGCCCGCTGCCTCATCCGCCTATGTCGCCGAACTGCGCCAACAGATCGCGATCCTGTCCGAACGTTGCGCCCTTCTCGCCGCCGAACTGGCCACCACCCGGGAGGTGCACAGCCCGCCGCCGGACCCACCCGCTGCCGGTTGACCCCTGCCCAAACCGCCCCGCGCCCCGCCCCTTCGGCGGGGTTTTTCTTTGCCTGAAAGGACCACACCCATGACCGAACAGATCGATGCGCTGAAGGCGCTGCAAATGGCGCTAGCGCGCCTCGGCTACTACACCGGCGCGATCGACGGCCTCTTCGGCCCGCGAACCGATGCCGCCCTCAAGGCCGTGTCAGCCGAGGGCGGTGCGATCCGCAACCTGAAACCGATGGCCGCGGCACCAACAGGGCCGATGATTTTCCAGGGAAGCAGCCGCTATCCCGTGGACGAGATCGTGATCCACTGCGCCGCCACCCACCCGGACTGGATGCGTGGCCAGCCCCTGACCGCCAAGCGCAAGGAGATCGACCGCTGGCACCGCGAAGAGCGTGGCTGGCGCAAGATCGGCTACCACCACCTGATCGATCGCGACGGTGCCATCCTGCCCGGCAGGGCCGAAACCGAGATCGGCGCCGGGGTCGAAGGCCACAATCGCGGCGTCATCCATATCTGCCTGATCGGCGGGGCGGGTTCGTCCGCAACCGATCCCTTCGAGCGGAACTTCACGGCCGCCCAGGATCGGGCCCTGCGGGGCCTGATCGACGCCATCCGCGCCGAGACCGCCATCACCCGCATAACCGGTCACAACGACCACGCGGCCAAAGCCTGCCCGGGCTTCGTCGTGCGCAGCTGGATCAACAGGGCCTGAAATCCATCAAAGGAGAGACCAACATGAACCTGATCAACCAATCCAACCTTCGCCCCACCCGCAAGATGGCCGCCGTCGGCTGGACGAGCCTGCTTGGCCCGATCGTTGCAGCGATCATCGCGCCCTGGCTGCCGGGGTTGTCGGAAGCCTGCGGCGGGGAGGTGGGGGCGTCCCTTGTGGCAGGCGGGCTCGCGCTGGCCCAGGGCGCGGTGAACTTCGTGGCTGGGTATGTGGTAAAAGACCGTGCATAGCGCATGGCATTCGTACGACCGCATTATCGTCAAGCGCCGCCATCAGTCTTAGAGTTGCACCTGGCAACCTTGCCCACAACCCAAGACAATGCAATCCTATCCGAGAGCGGGGCTGCGATGTGGATGAGGGCGTGGAACTAGGTGCGTTAAAGAAGCAGCTGCAGGGTCACTTTGGGGATGGGCTGGTTCTCATCATTGGCTCTGGTCTTTCGTGTGCCGAAGGCGTTCCGGGCATGGGGGCGATTGGCAGTCACCTTATGGCCCAACTGCCCGGCGTTCTTTCTGCTGATGACCAGAAGTTGTGGGAGCAGATCTATCCATTGATTGCGGCTGAAGGCCTCGAGGCGGCACTGCTAAAGCATGCGCCGACACCGACACTGGAGGTCGCAATTGTTCAGCTCACAGGTGATTTCATTGCACAGGCCGAAGCATCGATCATTGCTGAAGTTTTCAGCAGATCAAGAAGCCTGCGCCTCACCAAGCTAATCCCGCATCTTTTGAAACCAGGATCTGGCATACCGATCATCACCACAAACTATGATCGCCTCGCAGAACTCGCATGCGAAGAAGCCGGACTTGGCGTTGATACAATGTTCTCTGGCCATTTCGCCGCGCGCCTGGAGCCGCTAGAAAGCTATTGGAGCTTCTGTAGGGACGTAAAGCTTGTAGGAAGAAGCGTTCGATACAAGTTTGCGCCAAAGGCAAGCGTCTTTAAGCCTCACGGTAGTCTCGACTGGTATCATCGTGAAGGAAATCCGGTTCGTTTCGCGGGCGCGCTTCCCTGCCCACGACTCATCATCACTCCGGGCTTGAACAAATTCCGCAACGGTTATGAGAGCCCGTTCGACAAGCACCGCGAGAAAGGCAATGATGCCATAGACCGTGCGAGCCGCCTCCTTATACTCGGCTACGGCTTTAACGATGATCACTTGGAAACTCACTTAACGCCGCGCATTCGGTCCGGTGCACGAACGGTCATTCTAACACGAACTCTGTCCCCAAAGGCTCGAACGGTCGCTTTCGAAAATCGTAACGTGATCGCTGCAGAGTTCCACTGTGAGGCTGGCGTGGACGGGACGCGCTTCATCATTGATGGGGCGGAGAAATTCTACCCGGGTAACGACTACTGGGACCTTGATGGCTTTGTAAGGGGAGTTCTAACAGCATGACCGGCTTGGCACTCGCGCTTACCGAAAACGATCAGATCGGCCGCGTCGCAGGCGTCGACACCAGTCGCGTCGCAATCGACGTGACAAACTCTGAGATGCTGACCCGTGTCGGAATCGGCCAACTGATCGCAATCAAGGGCGCAACAGAATCCGAATATCTGATCGGGATGACCGATCGGGTCACCCGCTCTTTGCGCGAGGAGCTTTCTGGCCCCGATGAGGGTGAGCTTGGAGTACTGACGGTTTCACCCTCAGATCACATGCAAGCCTTTGTTATCGGCACCTATCGAACAGTCGATGGCGACAAAACAAACACGTTTAAGCGTGGTGCGGACAGCTTTCCGCAAATCGACCGTGATTGCTACATCGTAGAAGGTGGAAACCTTCAGCGCTTTATGGGGATACTCGGAGCGGGCTTCTCCGACGATGAACGTCTAAAACTTGGTACCTTCGTTGCGGATCGCAGCGCCGAGGCAATAGCCAGTGGTGATAAGTTCTTTCAGAGACACGCGGCGGTGCTCGGTAGCACGGGTTCCGGCAAGAGTTGGGCAGTCGCGCTCATTCTCGAGCGGGCAGCAAAGCTCAAGTATCCGAACATTGTTGTGTTTGACATGCACGGAGAATATCGGCCGCTCGCAGATAAGAGCCAAGGCGGTTTCGCCCAGCGTTTCCGCATAGCAGGGCCAGGCGACCTAGCCGAACCAAAAGATGACGCTCTTTTTCTCCCCTACTGGCTCTTGAACCGTGACGAGATGCTGTCGATGATCCTGGATCGCAGCGATCAGAACGCTCCAAATCAGGCATCGCGGTTCACCCTCCACGTTCGTGACCTCAAGGGCGAGACGCTCGATGCGTCTGGACAAGCGAAGGTAAAGGAGACCTTCACTGTCGACTCTCCAATCCCCTACAAGGTGTCGGACCTGGTTACCCGTTTGAACACCGACAACACCACTAAGGGCGTTGGGAAGACTGGTCCGGTAAAAGGCGAATGGGAAGACAAGCTGACGCGTTTCATTTCCCGCTTGGAAGCCAAACTTGATGATCGTCGGTATGGATTCATGTTCTCCCCCCCCAAGGCAGCGCTCGACTACGGCTGGCTTGCCAAACAGATCGTAAAGCTACTGGGCGCGGGCGAGGGAAAGGGAATCAAGATTATCGATTTCTCTGAGGTGCCAGCCGACGTGCTTCCAGTGGTGACCGGAACCATGGCTCGCCTACTGTACGACGTCCAATTCTGGATGAACCCGGAAGCGCGAACTCCCATAACGTTGCTATGTGATGAAGCGCACCTTTACCTGCCCGTGAAAGACGATGCTGACGCAGTCCAGCGCCAAGCCTTGTCAGCATTCGAACGCATTGCGAAGGAGGGGCGGAAGTACGGCTTCTCGTTGCTGGTGGTAAGCCAAAGGCCGTCCGACGTTAGTCGTACCATCCTCTCCCAGTGCAACAACTTCCTTGCCCTGCGGCTAACCAACGACAGTGATCAGAACGTGATCAAGAGGTTGATGCCAGACTC
Source organism: Rhodobacteraceae bacterium QY30 (assembly GCA_002356635.1). Taxonomy (GTDB): domain Bacteria; phylum Pseudomonadota; class Alphaproteobacteria; order Rhodobacterales; family Rhodobacteraceae; genus QY30. Next base: position 1,163,709 of record CP023454.1, on the reverse strand, counting down.
GCTCGTCGGCCTCACCGCAATGCTTCCTTTGCTGGATACCGGCGAAGCACTGCTTCTTGGCGATGCGGTTCTTCTGCCTACGCGGATCAAACTGGATCAGCCTCGCGTGAAACCGGACAGCGCCACTCGAGACTTCTGGAAAGAATGGGGCAGCTTGGCTCCAGATGAAGCATTGCTCGAAGCTGCAGTTGAGAGCCTAAGAAAACAGTCGCGGGCAAATTGACCAAGTCAAGATAGGGTGGCGAGGGCTCGGATGTCCGGAAAATCTGGGCTCAATTCCGATTGAGCGCTGTCGGCTGCGGTCTTGGCGCGTTGCTAATCCTGACTGGCGACTATCCCGGTGTTTTCGCACGCGGATTGCGTCCGTTTGTTGACCTATTGTTGACCCGCCGTTGGGAACGCAAAAAGCCGCCCGAGAGGGCGGCTCTTAAGCTGTTGATCTAGCGTAGTATTTTTGGTTGCGGGAGCAGGATTTGAACCTGCGACCTTCAGGTTATGAGCCTGACGAGCTACCGGGCTGCTCCATCCCGCGCCGGTTTTTGGATCGTTTTGAGGGATACATGTGCTTCTTTCTAGGTTTGGCGGTGACCTACTCTCCCACGTCTTGAGACGCAGTACCATTGGCGCGGCGGCACTTAACGGCCGAGTTCGGGATGGGATCGGGTGTTTTGCTCGCGCTATGACCACCAAACCAAGGAAGGAGCACAACAATCGTTGTCCAAGTTACATTTGCCCAGTTTGCTTTGGCGTGTTGTGCCTTGCTGTTACTGGATCAAATCAAGCCTATCGAGCAATTAGTACCGGTCAGCTGAATGCATTGCTGCACTTACACCTCCGGCCTATCGACGTAGTGGTCTTCTACGGCTCTCAAGGGAGACCTTGTTTTGAAGGGGGCTTCCCGCTTAGATGCCTTCAGCGGTTATCCTGTCCGAACATAGCTACTCAGCACTGCCGTTGGCACGACAACTGATCCACCAGTGGTCCGTTCACCCCGGTCCTCTCGTACTAGGGGCAACTCTTCTCAAGTCTCCTACACCCACGGCAGATAGGGACCGAACTGTCTCACGACGTTCTAAACCCAGCTCACGTACCTCTTTAAATGGCGAACAGCCATACCCTTGGGACCTGCTCCAGCCCCAGGATGAGATGAGCCGACATCGAGGTGCCAAACGATGCCGTCGATATGGACTCTTGGGCATCATCAGCCTG
>CP023454.1:0-1157500 GCA_002356635.1 Rhodobacteraceae bacterium QY30 | reverse complement strand
GATCGGTTCCGGGGACGAATTTCGCCCCCTCGGCCGCGAATCCGTCCCTGCCGAAGGGCGAGCTCAGGTGTTGGGTGGGGAATCGGAGCATGATTCCGGTGATGGAATCGGCCGGTGTCAGCGTGCGAGTCACCGGAACCGGGTTGATCTTTGAGAAAAGGGGGGCATCGCAGGCGCAGTAATCGGCGCCGAAGATACTTCGGGTTCGCCCCTGCGCGCGGCGCGCATCCGCGCCACCCTGGTGTCTGCGATGAAGGGGGGAAGTGGTACCGCCTCCCCGGCTCGAACGGGGGACCCCCAGATCCACAATCTGGTGCTCTAACCAACTGAGCTAAGGCGGCACTTCGGGGGGATTTAGCCCCCTGCCCCGCCTATTGCAAGATGGTTTTGTCGAAGTCTGCGCATGCCCCCCTGCTTTGCTTGTCAGTTGTCCAGGTTGGCGATAGCGAAAGGGATGGACACAGCCAGAAGGGGCCAGACATGGGGATCAACAAGGAAAGCGACGTTGCGGCCAATCTTCAGATCGGCCCCACCAGCATGGGCATGGTCAGGATCTATGTCGAAGGCGACGGGGTCGATCTGCCGCTGGACTTCGATCCGGACGAAGCGATGGAAATCGCAGAAGAACTGATTGCCGCCGCCGAAGCTGCCCGCGAGATGGGCGAAACCAAGGGCAGCCGTGGCGTCAAGCCCAAGGGTCCGAAGCGTTAACACCCGGATCGCGCAGCGCCTGCAGCCGCAAGGCCGCATGGCGCGCGAACTTCTGGATCATCACCTTGCGCCGCGCCGGCGCGAGCGGGGTTTCCGGTGACATCCGCACCACCTCGGCGTCATAGCTGTCCGCCAGCATCAGGCCGGTGTCGGGGGGCAGCAGGTCGACGGGGAAATCGCCGTCGACGGCCCAGAAGAAGCGGTCCGACCATTCCAGATACCCCTGCCACTTGCGGTCCGAGGCAAAATCGGCGCGGCCGGACTTGCATTCGACGATCCAGATTTCGCCCTTCGGCCCCAACCCCATGACATCGACCCGAAGGCCTGGGCTTGGAACAAGTTCCTCGACCGCAACAAAACCCAGCGTCCGCAAGTGACGACAGACACCGCGCGCCAGGCGTTGGCCGGGGGTCATCAGGGGCATGGTGCGGATGTCTATGCTCATCTCGAAATCATGAACATTCAGGGAACACTTTTCAAGACAGTTTCCTCGACACCTTCATCTCGATGTTTCGCGGCGTCGCGGGGGTGGCAAGTTCCCCCTGCGAGACGCGTCAGGGGGGGACGCGCTTCCGTGCATTCACAGGATGCGCTTTCAAATGACTCCTGCGTTCAGAGCCGTGATTTCGGCCCAGGCAATGATCCCAAGCATGATGGCGGCGTTGATGACGGGCTTCTTCGGCGTGACCAACGACGCACCCACGCCCGGATCCCTCGCGCCGGGGGCCGGGCTTTCATAACGCCTGGTCGGTGGGCTTCTGCTTTTCGTTGGTGGTAGGCCGGGTCGGGTTCCACCTGGCGTATCGGTTGAATCGCTTGCTGCCATAACTCAAGCCCCGCAAGCACGGCTGCCCCTTGCCGTCACCGGGGCTTGTCCCTATCTGTCGTGGTGGCGGTTACTGCTCTTCTCGTGTCGGGCCTTTTTCCAGTGGCCGATAATCTTTTCCGAGGGGGCTGGCTCTGGCTGGATCCTGGTCCTGCTACCCGGCGCCCACCTGGTTGAACCAGGCTCTCGGGAAAAACACGCTCGCACGGTCGCTGCGGTTCCCGCCACTTTCTCCTCTGCCCCTTTCACGGCGGCGCCTTGTCGCCGATGCCCTCAACTCTTGCGGGCCGTTTTGGCCTTGGCCCCTGCCAGCACCGGAACGGGCGCCGGCGTAACGGGCGCGCGCGGTCCGCGCGGCGCGTCATCGGCCGGATCGGCCATGCGCATCACGGCAATCGCAAACTGCACGCCCGAAAAGACAACGGCGTTGCAAACCACCAGCATGATGACCGCAACCCACCCGATCGGCGAGGTGCTGACCAGATGCCACAAGTTCCCCACGTCCAGCCACAGCAATCCGGCGACGAAAATCATCGCAAGCAGGATGCCGAAGGCGACGTTGCGGATATAGAGAGAGATCAGGGCAGGCATGTCGATTCCTCCTTCCGTTACGAACATAGGAAGCCGCAGGAGGATCGAAATGTTCCAGATTGCCGCAGGCGGGCGCAAAAGCGACTCACCGCCCAGGTAAAGACCGGATCAGAACGCCTCCGGCCTTGCTTCTCGGGCCATGTGGTCCAGCACCGCGTTGACGAACCGCGCTTCCTTTCCGTCCGGAAAGAACGCCTTCGCCACGTCGACATATTCGTTGATCGCCACCTTCGGCGGCGTGTCCGACAGGAACTCGGCGCCGGCCGCCCGGAACAGCGCCCGAAGCACCGGATCGATTCGCGCAATCGGCCACTTGGCGACCAGCGCCCGGTCGGTCATCTGGTCGATGCGCGCCTGCCACATCACGGCATCTTCCAGCACCTTGCGGAACAGGTCGGGGTCGCCCTCGGCCATTTCGTCCTCGTCATAGACAGCGCCGAAACGATGGGTCTCGAATTCCCGGCGCACCTTGTCCACCGTCTGGCCGGCCGCTTCCATCTGGAACAGCGCCTGGACGGCATAGAGGCGGGCCGCGGATTTCATCTGCCGCTTCTCTGCCTGGCTGGGTTTGCGCGGCGTGCCGTCAGTTTCGGTCATGCGCGCACCGGCCCGTCGGTTTCACCCGCGATGCGGAAATCCTCACCGGGGCGGAAACCGATTCCCTTGGAGCGGGTCGACCACTTGCGGGCCAGCGCGATCAGGTGCAATGCCGCCGCAGCCGCACCGCCACCCTTGTTCTGACCTTCCGGATCGGCCCGCACCTCGGCCTGGGCGCGGTTCTCGACCGTCAGGATGCCGTTGCCGATGCAGATTCCCTGCAACCCCAGCAACGTCAGCCCGCGCGAGCTGTCGTTGCAGACCGTATCGTAATGCGTCGTCTCGCCCCGGATGACGCAGCCAAGCGCCACGAACCCGTCGTAATCCGCCATCCGTGCCGCCATGCCGATGGCCGTGGGCAGTTCCAGCGCCCCGGGCACCTCGACCAGGTCGACACTGGCGCCCGCCTGCGCCGCAACCGCGCGAACGCCTGCCACCAGATTGTCGGCAATGTCCTTGTAATAGGGCGCCACAACGGCCAGCAGCTTGACGGGCTGGTCGAAGGTCGGCAGCGGCAGGATGTGATGGGCTTCGGCCGTGGCCATGTCTTACTCCGTGAAGGGTCGGGTGCCGGCGATCGACAGGCCGTAGGCGTCAAGTCCGACGAAGCGGGGCCGGGGCGAATTGGTCACCAGCGTGATCTGCGACAGGCCAAGCGCGGACAGGATCTGCGCGCCCAACCCGTATTGTCGAAGCGTCTGCGGCGAGTGTTCGCCCGGCTCGACCATCTTCATCGTCGTGTCGCGCAGCAGAACGACCACGCCGCGGCCCTCGGCTGCGATCAGCCGCATCGCGGCGGGCAGGCTGCCCGCGCCGCCGATTCCCAGGACATCCTCCAGCGGGCTCAACGCATGGACGCGCACCAGCACCGGTTCCGGCGTGGTCAGGTCGCCCTTGGTCAGCACCACATGGTCGTCGCCATGCGTGTCGTCGGAAAAGACCCGCATCAGCCAGTCACCGCCGTGGACCGAAGTCACCGGCTTGACCGCCTTTTCGTTGATCAGGTTGTCGTAGCGGCGGCGGTAGGCGATCAGGTCGGAAATCGTGCCGATCTTCAGCCCGTGCTTCTGCGCGAAGGCCACCAGATCCGGCAAGCGGGCCATCGTGCCGTCATCGTTCATGATCTCGCAGATCACGCCCGAGGGATTCAGCCCGGCCAGCCGGCTGATGTCGACCGCCGCTTCCGTGTGCCCGGCCCGAACCAGGACCCCGCCATCACGGGCGCGCAAGGGAAAGACGTGGCCCGGCGTGGCCAGGTCGGCGCCGGTCTTGGTCGGGTCGATCGCCACGGCCACGGTGCGGGCCCGGTCATGGGCAGAAATTCCGGTAGTCACACCTTCGCGCGCCTCGATCGAGATGGTGAAGGCCGTTTCATGCCGCGAGGCGTTCTTGTTCGCCATCAGCGGCAGGTTCAGCGCATCGACGCGGGCTTCGGTCAGGGTCAGGCAGATCAGCCCCCGGCCATGAGTCGCCATGAAATTCACCGCCGACGGCGTGCACATCTGCGCCGGGATCACCAGATCGCCTTCGTTTTCCCGATCCTCATGGTCGATCAGAATGAACATCCGGCCATTGCGGGCCTCTTCGATGATGTCTTCGGTCGAAGAAATCGCATCGCTGTAATCGGTGGTCATCGCGGTTCCCGTGGCGTCGCCCTGTGGTGTGGCAACCGGGATAGCGCAAGCATCACGCCTTGGCCAGTGCCCGCGCTTGGCCGATCTGCGCGGAATTGCGGGGGCGGACCTGCGGGGACGTCGGGCTCAGGCCCCGCCCCACTCGCGCAGCCGCGCGACATACCGCGCAAGGGTATCGATTTCGATGTTCACCCGATCTCCCACCTGCGCCTGCCCCCAGGTGGTGGCGGCCTTCGTGTGCGGGATGATGTTGACCCCGAAGGTGGCGCCGTCGACCTCGTTCACCGTCAGCGAGGTGCCGTTCAGCGCGACGGAGCCTTTCGGCGCAATGAAGCCGGCCAGTGACTCGGGCGCGCGGAAGGTAAATCGGGTGCTGTCGCCTTCGTCCCGCATCGCGGTGATTTCGGCCACGCCGTCCACATGGCCTGACACGATATGGCCGCCCAGTTCATCCCCGACCTTCAGCGCGCGTTCCAGGTTCAGAGCCGTTCCTACATGCCAGCCCCCCGCGCCGGTGTTGGAACCGGCCACGGTGCCGATATTGGTCCGCGCCACGCTTTCCCCCGAAATCTCGACGTCGAACCAGTTCTGCGCGGCATTCTCGGGTGTTCCGGTACCCCGCTCGATCACCGTCAGGCAGATGCCGTTGCAGGCGATCGAGGCCCCGATGTCGATGCCCGCCGCGTCGTATCCGGTTCCGATCCGCGCCCGAAGGTCGCCGCGTTGCTCTAGCTGAAGGATCTTGCCCATGTCGGTGATGATGCCGGTGAACATTGTGCTTCTCCCTTCCCGCGGAACGCCCGCCGGAAGGCGTAGCCTGTCGGCCCCCCCGCTGCAAGCGGCCGGGACGTTCCATGCGGGGCCGGTTTGGCCGTGACATCGGCCGCGGGACATGGTGAAGGAGGCCCGAAAAGGGAGACCGACGGCGGGAAGGGATGCAGCGGACGGAGACGGCGACAGGGAACAGGATCTTCCTGCTTTTGCAGGGACCGCATGGGCCCTTCTTCGGACAATTGGCCGACCGTCTCCGCGCCAGCGGCGCGACCGTCTGGCGCGCGGGCTTCAACGCGGGTGACAAGGTGTGCTGGGGCGGCCGCCCCGGCTATCTGCCGGTCCACCTTGGCCCGGACGACTGGCCCGCCGCCTGCGCCCGGCTTCTGGACGACCGCGGCATCACCGACATCGTGGTGTACGGCACCGCCCGACCCATTCACGCCGCCGCGCTGGAGAAGGCCCGGCAACGGGGTCTGCGCATCCACGTCTTCGAGGAAGGCTACCTGCGCCCCTACTGGGCGACCTACGAACGCAACGGCTCGAACGGCGATTCCGCCCTGATGACCCTTGACATCAAGGAGATGGAGGCGCGCCTGGGCGCCCCGGCGGCCAGGGCGACCCCGGCCCCAGCCCACTGGGGCGACATGCGCGCGCATGTCTTCCACGGTGCGCGCTATCATTTCCACGTCTGGGCCGGCCAGCGACGCTACCCCGCCTTTCGTCCGCACCGGGCGCTGGATATCCGGCAAGAGTTCCGCCTGCACCTTCGCCGGCTTTTGCTGATGCCGATTCACCATGTGCAGCGCGCCCTTTCGGCACGCAGACTTCGAAACGGGGGATTTCCCTATCATCTCGTGCTGTTGCAGCTGGAACATGACGCAAGCTTTCAAACTTATTCCCCCTATGCGTCCATGACCGACTTCATCACCGAGTGCCTTTCTGCCTTCGCCCGCGGGGCCCAGCCCCGGGCGCATCTGGTTTTCAGGGCGCATCCGCTGGAGGACGGACGCGCGGCGATAGCGGACACGATCCGCACCGTCGCCGCGCGGCTTGGACTGTCGGAGCGGGTTCACTACCTGCGCGGGGGCAAGCTCGCACGACTGCTGGATGGAGCCACCAGCGCCGTCACGGTCAATTCCACCGCCGGACAGCAGGCGCTGTGGCGCGGCCTGCCCCTGCGCGCGATGGGAACGGCGGTCTACGACAAGCCGGGCCTCGTGTCGCACCAGCCCCTTGAAGCCTTCTTCGCCGCACCCCTTGCGCCCGACCCGACCCTTTACGCAACCTATCGCGCCTTCCTGCTGCAAACCTCGCAGCTTCCCGGCGGGTTCTACGGTCGGCGCAATCGTGCCACGTTGCTGCGGCACTGCCTGCCTGCCCTGTTGTCTTGCGCCGATCCGTATGAAAGACAGGCCGCAACCGCCGCGACCTGAACGCAACAGTCGGAAATTGCAGACCCTTCGGGGTAGCGCCGCGCCGGTTTTTCTGTAGGATTCGGGCCAAAATCGACAAGAAATGCCACGAGGCAGCGTCAGGAACTTGAGGAGCCCGCGAGTGGGATCGAAGACGAAACTGCGGCTTGGCGTCCTGGCCATGCTGGCGCTGGTCACCGGAATGTCGGCCTGCGGCCTGCCCCGCCCCGGCCCGAACAAGCGCGAGATCATGCAAAGCGCCGCCGACGCCAAAGGCGATTCCATCGTCATCAACGTGAACGCCCATGTCGCCGAGGTGACGTCCGAGATCCCGGCGCTCGGGTTTCCGTCCAGCTTCGAATCCGCCGGAATGGTCGGTTCGGACGACATCCGGCCGGGGGATACGCTGGCGCTGAACATCTGGGAAAACGTCGATGACGGCCTTCTGACCCAGACAGGCAGCAACGCCACGGCGCTGACGCAGGTTCAGGTCGACGGCCAGGGCTACATCTTCGTTCCCTATGCCGGGCGGCTGAAAGCGGCGGGCAACACGCCGGAAGGTCTGCGCAAGATCATCACTGACAAGCTGGCACCCCAGACCCCCGATCCGCAGGTTTCGGTTGCCCGCGTCGCGGGCGACGGGGCGACGGTGTCGGTCCTGGGCGGGGTGGGTGGCCCGGGTGTCTACCCGATCGACCGTCCGACGCGAAAGCTTTCGGCCATGATTTCGAAGGCGGGCGGCGTGACCGTTCCGACCGAGATCGCGCAAATCAAGGTCACGCGCGGCGGCCAGTCGGGCAAGGTCTGGCTGACCGACCTTTACGCCAACCCGCGGCTGGACATCGCACTTCGCGGCGGGGACGTCGTGCTGGTCGAACAGGACACCCGCGCCTTCACCGCAATGGGCGCGATGGGCCACCAAAGCCGCGTGAACTTTGAAACGCAGACCCTTTCCGCGATCGAGGCCTTGGCCCAGGTCGGCGGCCTTCAGACCGGCTTTGCCGATCCGAAGGGCGTCTTCGTCCTGCGCAACGAACGCCCTGAAGTGATCCGGGCGCTCTTGGGCCGGACCGTGCCGAAAGATCAGCGGGTGGTCTATGTGCTGGACCTGACCGCACCCAGTGGCATCTTCAACGCCCGCGACTTCATCATTCGCGACGGCGACACAGTTTATGTCACCGAAGCGCCCTATGTGCAGTGGCAGAAGTCCTTGAGCGTGATCACCGGCACGGCGAATTCGGCCACCGCGCTGGACCGCGCCACCACCGGCAACTGATCCGTGCCCCGACCGCAAAAGGTGCGGGAGGAAAGGCAGCCACTCTACGTCTACTCCGGCGGTTTCCTGACGGAAACCGGCGTGCGGCGGATCCTGTCGCTGGCCGGGTATGACCTGCGGCTGGGACTGCCCGCCAAGGAGGAAGCCGTCGCTGTCTGGGGCCGCAGCCCGACGGCCCGGCGCGGCGAGGCGGTGGCCGGGCGTCGACAAAACCCCATCGTCCGGGTCGAGGATGCCTTTCTGCGCGGGATCGGACCGGGACGGGCCGAGGTTCCGGCGGGCCTGATCATCGATCCAATCGGTATTCATTTCGACCCGGCCGCGCCATCGCGGCTCGAGACGATCCTTGCAACAGACCCGCTGGACGACGCTGCACTTCTGCAACGTTCTCATGCGGGTATGGTCCGATGGTCGCGGTTGAAATTATCCAAATACAACAATTTCGATCCTGACGCGCCCTTGCCCGACCCGGGCTATGTCCTGATTGTCGACCAGAAGCCTGGCGATGCGTCGATCCGGCATGGAGGCGCCAGTGCCGCCACCTTCCGTGACATGCTGAACGCCGCGGTCGATGATTTTCCTCATGCGCGTATCGTCATAAAGCTGCATCCGGCCGCGGGAGGGCGCCACCATTTCCACGAGATGGACTTCGGCGCCCGGGTCACCTACCTGGATGCGCCCGTTTCTCCGGTCGACCTTCTGGAAGGCGCCAGCGCTGTCTACACCGTCTCCTCGCAGATGGGGTTCGAGGCCGTCCTGGCCGGTCATCGCCCCAGGGTTTTCGGACAGCCGTTCTATGCGGGCTGGGGCCTGACGGACGACTGCGCGCCGATTCCGCGCCGCGGCCGCAAGCTCAGCCGCGCGCAGCTGTTCGCCGCCGCGATGATCCTGGCACCCACCTGGTATGATCCCTGCCGCGATCGTCTTTGCAGCTTCGAGGATGCCCTGGATCTGATCGAGGCCCGTCTGCGCGCCTGGCGCGAAGATCGGGCCGGCCATGTGGCGCTGGGGATGAAACGCTGGAAGCGTCCCTTTCTTCGCGGCTTCTTCGGGCGGGAGGTTCCCCTGGTCCTTGCGTCCACTCGGGCAGCGGCGATCAGCGTCGCGCAGTCGTCTGGCCGCGGCCTGTTGGTCTGGGGCGCGACGGAGGCTCCGACGGGCGTGCCGCTGCGACGGGTAGAAGATGGGTTCATCCGTTCGCGCGGCCTGGGGGCAGAGCTTGTGCCGCCCCTGTCACTGGTCGCGGATGATCTGGGCGTTTACTATGATCCTGGCCGGGAAAGCCGACTGGAGCAGCTGATCCAGGCCCCCTGCCCGCCCGATGCCGAAGCGCGCGCCCGGCGCCTGATCGACCGGCTGGTCGCCCACGGCCTGTCGAAATACAATCTGGCGGGCACGCAAGGGATTGAGCGCGGCCCGGGCCGCTGGATCCTGGTTCCCGGCCAGGTCGAGGATGATGCGTCCATCCGGCTGGGCTGCGGAGAGGTCCGCACCAACCTTGCACTTCTGGCCGCATGTCGCGCCGCCAACCCCGATGCGGTGCTGGTCTACAAACCCCACCCCGATGTCGAAGCCGGCCTGCGCCCGGGCGCGCTCAGCCGGGCGCAGGTGCAGGCCCATGCCGACCACCTGGCGGAAGGCTGCGACCCGATCGCGCTGATCGACCAGTCGGATGAGGTCTGGACCCTGACCTCTCTGCTGGGATTTGAGGCGCTGCTTCGCGGAAAGCCGGTTACCTGCCTGGGCCAGCCGTTCTACGCGGGCTGGGGCCTGACGCGGGACCACCTTCTCATCGCTCGCCGCACCGCGCGCCCGTCCCTGGCCGCACTGGTTCATGCGGCGCTGATCGCCTACCCGCGCTACCGCGATCCAGTCAGCGGTCTGCCCTGCCCGGTCGAAGTGATCGTGGATCGGCTGACGGACGGAAGCCTGCCCCGCAAGGGCCCTGCCGCGCTGGCAATCCTGTCGCAGCTTCAGCGCGCAGTCGGTGCCATCCGGAACGTCTGGCGCTAACGACGCACCCAGCGCGCGAACAGGTCGTCCCCCAGTTGGCGCTGCTCCTCCAGTCGGAATTCGGGCCGTCCCTGCGGCATCGCGGTGATCCCAAGCGGACCCACCGCCGGCAGCGCATCGCCCCCCAGCATCCGGCCGGCGGTGTAGATCCACAGCTCATCCGCAAGGCCCGCCCCAAGAAGCGATGCGGCCAGGCTCGCCCCGCCTTCGCACATCACGCGCGTCAGCCCCGCTTCGGCCAGGGCCGCCAGCACCGCGCCGATGTCCAGGCCGCCGTCCCCGCCTGCCACCTCGACCAGACGAGCCCCGGTCGCCTGCCAGTCGGCCCGCGCCTCGGCCCTTGCGGCGGGGGAATGGCACAGCCAGACCGGAACCGTGTTGGCGGTGCGGCCCAACCGACTGTCGAGCGAGAGCGACAGGCGGCTGTCCAGAACCACGCGGACCGGCTGGTGCAATGCGCCGATGTCGCGGGCGGTCAGGTCCGGGTCATCCACGCGCGCCGTTCCCGCGCCCACCATCACGGCATCGCTTCGCATCCGAAGCGCATGGACATGGCGCCGCGCCAAGGGACCGGTGATCCAGCGGCTTTCACCCGTTGCGGTGGCGATCCGGCCATCCAGCGTCACGGCAAGCTTCAGGGTCACATGCGGGCGATGACAGTTCACGCGCGACAGAAAACCCGCATTGGCCTGCCGGGCCTCGGCCGCCATGACATCTTCCGTAACCTCGATCCCGGCCGCCCGCAGGATCCGGTGTCCGCCCCCCGAAACGCGCGGGTCCGGGTCGGTCAGCGCCGTCACGACGCGCGCCACGCCCGCCGCCACCAGCGCCTCGGCACAGGGCGGCGTCTTGCCGTGGTGGGCGCAGGGCTCCAGCGTGACATAGGCCGTTGCTCCATGCGCCTTCGCCCCCGCCTGTTCCAGAGCGATGGTTTCCGCGTGCGGCCGTCCCCCCGGCTGCGTCCAGCCACGGCCCAGGACACGGCCATCCTTCACGATGACGCAGCCGACGGCCGGATTGGGCCAGACATTCCCCAACCCCCGGGCCGCAAGGCCCAGGGCCATCGCCATGTAGCGCCGATCCTCGGGGCGGGCGGGCGACGGGTTCACTCGTCCGCCGCCGGCGCGGGACGCAGTTCCGATACGAACTTGTCGAAATCATCCGCAGCCTGGAAGTTCTTGTAGACACTGGCAAATCGCACATAGGCGACGGTGTCGATCCGGGCCAGAGTCTCCATCACGATTTCGCCGATGACCTTCGAAGGAATGTCGGTTTCCCCCAGGCTTTCCAGCCGCCGCACGATGCCCGAGATCATCTGGTCGATCCGTTCGGGTTCGATCGGGCGTTTCTGCATGGCGATACGGATCGAACGTTCCAGCTTGGTGCGATCGAAGTCCTCGCGTTTGCCGGACGACTTGATGACGACCAGGTCGCGCAGCTGCACCCGCTCATAGGTGGTGAACCGGCCCCCGCATGCCGGGCAGAAGCGGCGCCTGCGGATCGAGACGTGATCCTCGGCCGGGCGGGAATCCTTCACCTGTGTATCGACATTCCCGCAAAACGGACAGCGCATGGCTAACTCCTCGGTCCTCGGTATATTTTATCCACAGGGACTATAGGACCACCCCTTTCCATTGGGTAGAGCGGATCAGCCGCCGCTAGATACCGGGGCAAAGCTGTGGCGTGGCGGACTCAGGAAGGGGTGAGGCGTTTCAGCCGGTGCCAGACGGACCGAAGGTGCTGATAGGCCAGATTGTGGCGCCGGAACTCGGGTTTGCGGGCAGTCCGGTCGAACACCGTCAGTTGCACGGTCTTTTCGCGGTCAAGGCAGGTGATCAGGTGGTAGCGGAACCCCAGCTTGTGCGCGAGATAGGGGAAGGACAGCTGATCGCGACGGCTGTAGCGCAGGACATGTTCCATCCAGCGGTCACCGAAGCGCGCGACTGCGGGCTCGTGGTGGCGGCGCACGATGAAATGCCCCTCGATCAACCCCGACCGTTCCGGAACCGCTTCGGCGCGATAGATGTCCAGGCGCTGCTTGACCAGCTGGTGATCGTCCAACCCGTTTTCCCAGACCGCCTGCCCTTCCTGATAGACGCAGTCGCGCCGGAAATGCGGAAAGGCATGGAAGGCGGCGTCGGAATGCGCCTTCAGCGTTTCGATGATCTGGCCGGGCGGTGTCAGCAGCCGCGACTTGTTGTCGAGCCAGATCGACCACTCCGCCTCGGGAAAATAGGCATGGGGTCTCAGCTTGGCGCGCCGCGAGGCCCGGGCCGGATCAAGGCCGTCCAGCGGATCCACGATGACTTCAACGCCCGGAACACGAAGATCGGGATTGTCGGTGAACAGAACGCAACGATGCCCGGACGAAGGCCCGAAAATATCCGGGTTCAAGGGCTCCTTGCTGCCATACAGGGCTGAGTACACTACAAGCGACATGATTCCCGACGATATTCTCCGCCGGGAAGTTCTCAACTGAAACGAAAGACAAGGCCAGTTCGGTTTCCAAAACGAGCATAGAACTGGTGCAAGAAAGATACTGGCGGATGAAGGAGATCAATCGCTGAATATCACGCCGAGGTTCACCTCCAAAGGGCGCGACTGATTCGCGAAGGTCCGCTCCCCCGGCGCGGCGTCCGGCCCAAAGAGCCGGACCCCGCACATCGGCAGGTCACTGGTCCAGGAAGGAACGAAGCTTGCGCGACCGGCTCGGATGCTTCAGCTTCCGCAGTGCCTTTGCCTCGATCTGGCGGATCCGTTCGCGGGTCACGCTGAACTGCTGGCCCACTTCTTCCAGCGTGTGGTCGGTGTTCATGCCGATGCCGAAACGCATCCGCAAAACCCGTTCCTCGCGCGGGGTCAGGCTGGCCAGGACCCGTGTCGTGGTTTCCTTCAGGTTCTCCTGAATCGCGCTGTCCAGCGGCAGGATCGCGTTCGTATCCTGGATGAAATCGCCCAGCTGGCTATCTTCCTCGTCCCCGATCGGGGTTTCCAGGCTGATCGGTTCCTTGGCGATCTTCATCACCTTGCGAACCTTCTCGAGCGGCATCTGAAGCTTTTCGGCCAATTCCTCGGGCGTCGGTTCACGGCCGATCTCATGCAGCATCTGCCGCCCGGTCCGCACCAGCTTGTTGATCGTCTCGATCATGTGGACGGGGATACGGATCGTGCGGGCCTGGTCGGCGATCGACCGAGTGATGGCCTGACGGATCCACCAGGTGGCATAGGTCGAGAACTTGTACCCGCGCCGATACTCGAACTTGTCGACGGCCTTCATCAGGCCGATGTTGCCTTCCTGAATGAGATCAAGGAATTGCAGCCCACGGTTCGTGTACTTCTTGGCAATGGAAATCACCAGACGCAGGTTCGCCTCGACCATTTCTTTCTTGGCCTGACGGGATTCCTTCTCGCCCTTCTGAACCTGGTTCACGATCCGGCGGAATTCGCTGATGTCCACGCCGACATACTGGCCCACCTGGGCCATTTCGGCGCGCAGACCTTCGACCTTGTCGCGCGACTTCTCGATCAGCGACTGCCAGCCGCGGCCCGCCTTCGCGGCCATGCGATCCAGCCAGGCCGGATCCAGTTCATAGCCCCGGTATTCATCGATGAATTCGCGCCGGTTGATCCGGGCCGCATCCGCCAGCTTCACCATGTTCGAATCGATCGACATGATCTTGCGGTTGATACCGTAAAGCTGGTCGATCAGCGCCTCGATGCGGTTGTTGTGCAGGTGCAGTTCATTGACCAGAAGCACGATTTCGGACCGCAGCTTCTGGTAGGCGGCCTCGTCGGACTTCGAGAAGCTGCCGTCCTCGTTCAGCGTCGCCGACATGCGCAGATCCTGCATCTCGGCCAGCTTCGAATAATCCCGCGCGATGACTTCCAGCGTTTCCAGCACTTTGGGCTTCAGCGCGGCTTCCATCGCCGCCAGCGACATGGCCGAGGCTTCCTCGTCCTCGTCCTCGTCCTCGGCGCGCATCAAGGGGTTGCCGTCGGCGTCCAGTTCCGGCTCTTCCGAGGCGGGACGGCGGGGTGCGGCGCCGACGTCCAGACCTTCGACCACCGGCGCGTCCAGATCCTCGTCCCCGTCCAGCGACCGGCCAAAGGTCGCTTCCAGGTCGATCACGTCGCGCAGCAGGATTTCTTCCTGCAACAGTTCGTCCCGCCAGATCGTGATGGCCTGGAATGTCAGCGGGCTTTCGCAAAGGCCCGCGATCATCGTGTTGCGGCCGGCTTCGATCCGCTTCGCGATGGCGATCTCGCCCTCGCGCGACAGCAGCTCGACCGAGCCCATTTCGCGCAGATACATCCGCACCGGGTCGTCGGTACGGTCCAGCGTCTCGGCCTGCGTTGTCGAAACGGCGATCTCGCGTGAGGTCGAGGCCTCGACGATCTCGCCGCCCTCGCCTTCCTCGGCCTCCTCGCCCTCGATGACGTTGATGCCCATCTCGGACAGCATCGACATCACATCCTCGATCTGTTCGGACGAGGCATGTTCCGGCGGCAGGGCAGCGTTCAGCTGGTCATAGGTGATGTAGCCACGCTCGCGGGCCTCGGCGATCATGCGCTTGATCGCGGCCTGGCTCATGTCGAGCGAATGGTCGTTGTCCTGGTCTTCCGGCTTGACGTCGTCGGTATCCTTGGCGGCCATCGGGGCTCCTTCAGGGTCGGGCGGGCAGAAAGCCCGGGACGTGGCGGTGCGATTCGAATCAGACTTCCGAATCGTCTTCCGGAGGTTCTAGCGAATCGTCGGGTCGAATCACAGGGTCGGCGGGCGGACCCCCGGCAGGCTTGCGCGGCAGGGTGCGCCGTTTCACCCATACCTCCGAATCGATCAGCTGTTGCAGCTGCGCAGACAGGGCCGCGCGGTCCTCTCCGCCATCGTTCATCTCGTCGAGGTTGAGCTTGATGGCACGATTTCGGGCGTCGGCGGCCTTCATCAGACGCCAGGTCAGCCCCTCGTCCACCAGCCCTTCCATGTCGCCCTCCGCCTCCTCGATCTCGCGCCGCAGCGAGCGTTCGCTGTTCAGCTTCGCCAGTTGCTCGGCAAGGGTCTCGATGGCCAAGGCGTCATTGTCCTGCTGCTTGATCGCGGGAAGAACGACGATATGGGCGCTGCTCATCAGCTTTTCAACGGTCGCCCGCCCCACCGTTTCGCAGACGCGGGCATGAAGGGTTTCGGAAGCCTCGGCCCCGTGCCCATCCAGCAGCGCGTGCAGAATGGACTGGTGGCCATCCTCGATCATCTCCAGCCGGTCGAGGCTGCCCTCGAAGGGCGCGATGACCTGCGGGTGGGACAGGCAGATGGCCAGGATCGCCTGTTCGCGCATCTGCTCGATGACGCGTTCGGCCGAGGACCGCGCCAGAAGCGTGGCCTTGGTTTCGTTTCGAACAACGGGACCGAATGGCACGCCGCGGCGGCCCGCGCCGCCCTTGCCGGGCGGGAGCGCCCGCCCGCCCTTCTCGAACCGGGGCTCGAACCGGCCGCTGCCCGTCTTGCGGGCGCGGAAGATCTCCTGCTCGAAGTCCTGGAAGGCCTCGATGTAATAACGCCGTATGTCCGGATCCTTGATCCGGGCCACCGCCGCCCGCAACGATTTCCTGAGGGCCGCCTTCCGTTCGGGGCTGTCGAAGTCCTTGCCGTCCGTCTCGCGGTGCCAAAGCAGCCGCACCATCGGTTGGGCGTCATCCAGCACCTTCTGCATTGCGCCCGCACCGCCCGCGCCGATCACGTCGTCGGGATCCTGGCCCGGCGGCAGGATGGCAAAGCGCAGGCCCTGCCCGGCTTCCAGCAGCGGCAACGCCAAGTCGATCACCCGCAGCGCCGCCCGCTGGCCGGCCGCATCGCCGTCCAGCGCGATCACCGGCTCGGGGTGGATCCGCCAGAGCAGCCGCAACTGGTCCTCGGTGATCGCGGTGCCCAGGGGGGCCACCGCGCCGGTGAAGCCCGCCTCGCAAAGCGCGATCACATCCATGTAGCCTTCGGCGACGATCAGAGGCTTGCCCTTGCCTGCGGCTTCGCGGGCGGGCGCGTGGTTGAACAGGCTGCGCCCCTTGTCGAACAGCTCGGTTTCCGGGCCGTTCAGGTATTTGGCCCGCGCGTTCGGATCCAGGCTGCGCCCGCCGAGGCTGATGGCGCGGCCGCGGGCATCGCGGATCGGAAAGACGATGCGGCCATGAAACCGGTCATAAAGCCGCCCCGAATCGGATTTGGCCACCACGCCCGAGGCGACCATCAGATCGGGCGCTATACCCTTCTCGGCCAGTGCCGCGACCACGGCCTGGGCGTTCTCCGGTGCCCAGCCGATGTTCCAGCGGTCCCAGGCCGGGCCGTCCACGCGGCGCTTCTGCGTGAGGTAATGGCGCGCCGCCGCGCCGGCCCCGGTCTGCAATTGCAGCCGGTAAAAGCGGATCGCCTCGTCCATGACCTGCTGCAACTCTGTGCGCCGGTCGGCCCGCTGCGCGGCGGCCGGATCGCGGGCCGGCATCGGCAGGCCGGCTTCGCGGGCAAGGATCTCGATCGCCTCCATGAAGCCCACATTCTCGGTCTCGCGCACGAAGGAGACGGCATCGCCCTTGGCGTGGCAACCGAAGCAGTAGTAGTAGCCCTTGCGGTCATCGACGTGGAAGCTGGCCGATTTTTCCTGGTGGAAGGGACATGGCGCCCAGAAATCGCCCTTGCCGGGATTGGACTTCCGCGCGTCCCAGGCAACCTTCCGGGCCACGACCTGCGAAAGCGAGGTGCGGTTGCGAAGTTCGTCAAGGAAGCCGGGTGGAAGACTCATGGAAGGTATATAGGCCTGCCTAGGCGTGGCTGCAAAGAGCGTCAACGCGGGGGCTCTGCCCCCGCGGCCCCGGGATATTTCCGCCAAGATGAATGGGGAAGGTTCGATTCTGCTGAAACAGCCAGGCCGATGCGTGGCGGGGGTCAGCCGTGGCCGCCGCAAAGGCGGGCGTGTTCCTGAAGCGCGAAGCGGTCGGTCATTCCGGCCACATAATCGAGGACGATGCGCGCCAGCGCGGTGCGGTCGCCCCGGGCCGCCGCGACATCAGGCTGCCATTCCTCGGGCAGCAGAAGCGGCGTTTCGAGGTAGAGCGGGAACAGGTCGTTGATGACGGCGGTGACCCGTTGCCGTTCGACGACGACGCTTGGGGCGCGGTACATCCGGACGAAGAGGAAGGATTTGATCGCCTTCAGGTTCTGGAACAGCGGCTTGGAGAAGCGGATGATCGGTCCGTCCATGGCGCGGATTTCATCGGCCGTCTGCGGGTTCGAACCGGCGATCCGGTTCTGGGCCACGGCGATCACATCCTCGACCATCACCCCGAAGACGCGCCGCAGCGCCTCGTGCCGGCGGCGCATCGGATCGAGGCCGGGATAGATCCGGTCGACCTCCTCGAAGGCGGGGCCGGTGACGGGAAGGTCGCGCAGGTCGGCTTCGGTGAAGAGGCCGGCGCGCAGACCGTCGTGCAGGTCGTGGTGGTTGTAGGCCACATCATCGGCCACCGCGGCCACCTGTGCTTCGGCGCTGGCATGGGTGTGGAGTTCGAGATCCCATTCCGCGTTCACCTCGGCCAGCGCGTAGGGAAGGTCCCCGGTGACGGGACCGTTGTGCTTGGCGATGCCTTCGAGCGTTTCCCACGTCAGGTTCAACCCGTCGAAATCGGCGTAATGCCGTTCGAGCCGTGTCACGATCCTGAGCGCCTGGGCGTTGTGATCGAAGCCGCCATAGGGCTCCATCAGCACGGCCAGCGCATCTTCGCCCGTGTGGCCGAAGGGCGGATGGCCCAGGTCATGGGCGAGCGCCACCGCCTCGGCCAGGTCGGTGTTGAGGCCGAGGGCAGCGGCGATGGTCCGTGCGACCTGCGCCACCTCGACCGTGTGGGTCAGGCGGGTGCGGTAGTAGTCGCCCTCATGTTCGACGAAGACTTGCGTCTTGTGCTTCAGCCGCCGGAAGGCCGAGGAATGGATGATCCGGTCCCGGTCGCGCTGGAAGGGCGAGCGGAACGTGGACATCCGTTCGGGGTGCAGCCGACCGCGAGAGGCGTCGGGCTGGCAGGCGAAAGGGGCAAGGATCATCTGGGCTTTCTTGTTCGTCGCTATTCGTGTTCATATATCCCACAGAATTCCCGTGAACATATGGCAAAGCCATGACCCCGACGCTGACCCTGCCTCCGAAAGTCACTTCCCGCGCCTTTGCCCGCCTGGCCGAGATCAATGGCGACGCCGCCGCGCCCCAGGCGCTGCGCGTTGCCGTGTCGGGCGGGGGATGTTCGGGATTCCAGTACGACATCCGCCTGGACGAACCCGCCAGCGACGATCTGGTGCTGGAGGGGAACGGGCAGAAGGTCCTGGTCGATCCCGTCTCGCTGCCGTTCCTGGCGAATGCGACCATCGACTTCACCGAGGAACTGATCGGTGCCCGCTTCGTGATCGACAACCCCAATGCCAGCAGTTCCTGCGGCTGCGGAACCAGCTTTTCCATCTGATCCACTTGACCGGACGGCCCCGGACGGGGCTCGCCCAGAGGCCCCATGTTTCTTGAACTTGCGCTGGTGATCGTCCTGACCCTGACCAACGGGGTTCTGGCCATGTCGGAACTTGCCATCGTGTCGGCCCGGGCGACGCGGCTGAAGGTTCTGGCCGAGAAGGGCTCGCGCGGTGCACGCATGGCGCTGACGCTGCAGGAGAACCCCGGCCGTTTCCTTTCGGCCGTGCAGATCGGGATCACGCTGGTGGGCATCCTGGCCGGTGCGGTTTCGGGCGCGACGCTGGGCGCACGGCTGTCGCAATGGCTTCTCTCCGTGGGGGTGCCCGAGCGGTTCGCGGGCACGCTGGGCGTGGGTCTGGTCGTCGCGGCAATCACCTACCTGTCGCTGATCCTGGGCGAGCTTGTGCCCAAGCAGATCGCTTTGAAGAAGGCCGAGGCGGTGGCGGTCCGGATGGCACCGCCGATGATGGTCATCGCCCGCGTGACCACGCCGCTGGTCTGGCTCCTGGACGTCTCGGGGCGGGCAGTGCTGGCGCTTTTGGGTCAGGCGGGGGAATCCGACCGCACCATCACCGACGAAGAGGTGAAGATGACCATCGCCGAGGCGAAGTCGGCGGGGGTGCTGGAACAGGGTGAATCCGAGATGATCGCCGGGGTGATGCGCACGGCCGATCGCAGCGTGCGCGGGATCATGACGCCGCGCCGCGACCTCGAGATCCTGGATCTGGCGCGCGGCCCGGCGGCGGCGCGGGCGCTGGCCCAGAAGACCCGCCACTCGCGCCTGCCGGTGCAGGACGGCGGCCCGGATGACATCGTGGGCGTCATCTCGGTCCGTGACATCCTGACCTATACCGCGGCCAGCGGGCCGCTTTCGGCGCTGGTCCAGCCCGCGCCCGCCGTCATGGACATCTCGAGTGCCATGTCGCTGATCGAACGGATGCGGCATGAGGTCGTCCACATGATGCTGGTGTTCGACGAACACGGCCATTTCGAAGGCATCGTCACGGCGATGGACCTGCTGGAAACCATTACCGGCAGTCTGGCGGACGAATCGGGCGACGAGCCTGCCCTGACCGAGCGCGCCGATGGCAGCTGGTTCGTGGCCGGATGGATGCCCGCCGACGAATTCGCCGACCGCCTGGGGATGACACTGCCCGAAGATGGCGACTTCCAGACGGTGGCCGGCTTTGCGCTGGACCGTTTCGGTCGCATCCCCGCCCCCGGCGACAGCTTCGAATACGAAGGCTGGCTGGTCGAGGTGGCGGACCTTGATGGCATGAGGATCGACCAGTTGCTGGTGCGGCGCGCCGATTGGGCGCCCTGACGGACGGAATTTTCTGCCATTCGTGGAACCCGCCCGGTGCGATGGCGTTGCCTTGGTTGGTTCAACGCAGGGAGGGCAAGATGATCACGAAATCAGCCGATGCGCATTGGCAAGGATCCCTCAAGGAAGGCAGGGGCACGATTTCATCCGATTCCGGGGCGCTGAAGGGCCATCCGTACGGATTTGCGACCCGGTTCGAGGGACAACGCGGAACCAACCCGGAAGAGTTGATCGGCGCGGCCCACGCGGCCTGCTTCTCGATGGCTCTGTCCGGTGTGCTGACCGAAGCGGGGATCATTCCGGACAGCATCGACACGCGGTCCTCCATCACGATGGAAAAGCAGGATATCGGCTTTACGGTGACGCGCGCCCACCTGACCACCACGATCAAGGCGACGGGCGATCCCGAGACGATCCTGGCGGCGGCGGAAAAGGCGAAGGCAAACTGCCCGATCTCGCGCCTGCTGAAGGCCGAGATCACCCTTGATGCCACCGTTGCCGACTGACGGAGCGCCCCCCGCCCCGACGATCCGGCCGCCCGAGCCAGCGGCCCGATCCCTCTTGCGCCGGGCCGTCAATCCGCGCAAGCCTGCGCCCCGGACCACCACGGGGCAGCAGGCATGAAGATCGCGACCTTCAACATCAACGGCATCAAGGCGCGGGCCGAGGCGCTGCCCGCCTGGCTGGACGAGGCCCATCCCGATGTCGTGGTCCTGCAAGAAATCAAGTCGGTGGACGACGCCTTTCCCCGCGCGCCGCTGGAAGCACGGGGTTATCGCGTGGAAACCCACGGACAAAAGGGTTTCAACGGCGTGGCCATCCTGTCGAAGATGCCTTTGTCCGATATCCGGCGGGGGCTGCCCGGTGACGACAGTGACGAACAGGCCCGCTGGATCGAGGCAACGGTCGACGGCCCGCGCCCGGTGCGGATCTGCGGGCTTTACCTGCCCAACGGCAACCCGGCGCCGGGGCCGAAGTTCGACTACAAGCTGGCCTGGATGGCCCGCCTGGAACGGCACGCGGCGTCCTTCCTGAAGGACGAAATCCCGGCCGTGCTGGCCGGGGACTACAACGTGATCCCCGACCCGATCGATGCGGCACGTCCCGAAGCCTGGGTCACGGATGCGCTGTTCCTGCCGGAATCCCGCGCCGCCTTCCGACGCATCGTCAACCTGGGCTTTACCGACGCGATCCGCACCCGCAATCCGGGCGGCGGGATCTACACGTTCTGGGACTATCAGGCCGGTGCCTGGGAACGGAACAACGGCATCCGCATCGACCACCTGCTTTTGTCGCCGCAAGCCGCCGACCGGCTGACCGGCACCGGAATCGACAAGGCCGTGCGCGGGGGCGACAAGCCCTCGGACCACGTGCCGGTCTGGATCACGCTGGCCGACTGAAGGTCAGGCGGCGCCCGTCAGGGCGCGGGCGAAATCCTCGGGGTCGAAGGGGGCCAGGTCGTCAATCTGCTCACCGACGCCGATGGCATGGATCGGCAGGCCGAACTTGTCGGCCAGGGCCACCAGCACCCCGCCCTTGGCCGTGCCGTCCAGCTTGGTCATGACCAGCCCCGACACATCGGCAATCTTGCGGAAGATTTCCACCTGCAACAGCGCGTTCTGGCCCGTCGTCGCATCCAGAACCAGAAGGGTGTTATGCGGCGCGGTCGGATCCTTCTTGCGGATCACACGGACGATCTTGGCCAGCTCCTCCATCAGGTCGGCGCGGTTTTGCAGACGCCCGGCCGTGTCGATCATCAAAAGGTCGGCGCCCTCGGCCTCGGCCTTCGTCATCGCGTCGAAGGCCAGGCTGGCCGGGTCCGAACCTTCGGGCGCGGTCAGCACCGGAACCCCAGCGCGCTGGCCCCAGACCTGCAACTGTTCCACAGCCGCGGCCCGGAACGTGTCGCCCGCCGCGATCACAACCGATTTGCCCGCGGCCCGGAACTGCGAGGCCAGCTTGCCGATCGTCGTCGTCTTGCCCGAGCCATTGACGCCCACCACCAGCACCACCTGCGGCTTTTTGGCATAAATGGGCAGCGGCCGCGCCACCGGCTCCATGATCCGCGCGATTTCGTCGGACAGCGCGGCCTTGATCTCTTCAACCGACAGCCGCTTGCCCATGCGTCCGCGCGCCAGGTTCGCCGTCACCCGCAGCGCGGTGTCCACGCCCATGTCCGACCGGATCAGCAATTCTTCCAGGCTTTCCAGCATCGCATCGTCCAGCACCCGGCGCGGTTCCTCGGCCGCGGGCGCCCGGCCCATCAGGCGGCCCAGCAGCCCCGGCCTTTCGGCGGAGGGCGCCGGATGTTCCTCGGTTTCGGGTACGGGCGCAGGCGCAGGCGCCTCGACGATCTCCTCGATCCCCTCTTCCAGACGCGACGAGGACTTGAACAGCCGGTCCTTGAGCTTGCCCAGCAGCGACATGCGCGGCCCCTTCCTGACAATTGCCCTTCCCACCTAGTCAATTCGAGGCCCGTCGGAAAGCCCCGCACCGACAGGCTTTGCCCCGCGGCGCCACCACCACAGGTGGAATGCGCCCTTTTTTTGCCCGTTTGCCATGCTAGCTTTCGCGGATGAACGTCGCAGCACTTCGCCACCCGCTGGCCCCTTTCGCCCTGGCCACCCTTTCCCCGGTGCCGTTCCTGCTGCTGGGCGGGTTCCTTGGGGTGCCTTGGCTGGTTCCGGCCTTCCTGTGGCTGACGGTTGTCAAGCTCGCCGCCGACCGGCTTCTGCCCGAGAGCTTCGGCCTTCCTGCCGAACAGCCGGTCACGCCCGGACCGTCCGGGACCGTTGCGGCCGGTCCGGCGGGGGAAGCGGCCGCGCCCGCCTTGACTGATGCCCCAAAGCAAGCCGTTCCCGACGACATCGACAGCCATATCGCCCTGTTGCTGCAAGCGACGGCGCCGGATCACCGGCACTCCGCCTTCGCACCGATCGCGCCCGATGACACCGCCACGACGCCCGGGCCGCAGGAACCACCCGCGCCCCGCGGCCCCGGACGACTGCGCGCCTGGATACGCGACCGCCTCGGCCCGACCGGCCGGGGCTCGAGCGGCGGGTTTTCACGTCTCGGCGATCCTGACAAGCTTTCGGTCGTTCTGGCAGGCGCCCATGTCCTGTTGCTGGTCGCGGCGCTTCACGGGCTTTCGGGCGGCGCAGGCTACGGCGTGGCGGGCTGGATCCTGGCTTTCCTGGCCTTCGGCATCTGGTTCGGGCAGGTTTCGAATTCGAACGCGCATGAACTGATCCACCGCCGCGACCGGCGCCTGCGGGCACTGGGGGCTGGCATCTATGTCACCATGCTGTTCGGCCACCATGCCTCGGCCCACCGCCTGGTGCATCATCGCTTCGTGGCGACAATGGATGATCCGAACACCGCGCAACTGGGTGAAAGCTTTTACCACTTCGTCCTGCGTGCCTGGCCGGGGTCTTTCCTTGCAGGGTATGAGATGGAGGCCGCGATCCGCCAGCGCCGCGCCACCCGGCGCCGCATTCCGCCCGTTCATCCCTATGTCTGGTACTTAGCAGGCAGCGCGCTGACCGCGCTTCTGGTCGTGGCGCTGTTCGGCGTTGCCGGGTTTCTGGCCTGGATCCTGCTGGCGGGCTATGTCCAGCTTCAGCTTCTCATGTCGGATTATGTCCAGCACTATGGCCTGCGCCGCCGTGCCCTGTCGCTTGGCACCGTCGAGCCGCTGGGCCCGCGCCACTCCTGGGATGCGCCGACGCCCTTCTCGTCTGCGCTGATGCTGAATGCCCCGCGCCACGCCGACCACCACCTTCACCCCGACCGTCCCTGGTCCGAACTGGAAGGCGGCAAGGCCCCTGTCCTGCCCCATTCCCTGCCGGTCATGGGCGCCATCGCACTTTGGCCGGGCCGGTGGCGGCGGTTGATGGACAAACGTGTCAAGGCGGCAACCCGCGCCGCCTGAACCGTCGATCCCGAAGTTGTTCCTTGGCAAAGCGACCAAGGCCGCGCAACCTGCTCCGACCCCGCGTTCCGATTGCAGCCCGATGTTCCTGTCCGTTCCCCGAAAGACCGCCCGACTGACGCTGCTGGCGCTTGGCTTTTCCCTGCCGCTGAGCGCGACCGCGCAGGACGATCCATCGCCTCGCCTGAGTCCGCCGCTCAGTGCCGAAGCCTTCGACGCCCGCGTCACGGGGCGGACGTTCTACTACAGCTCGGACGGCCAAGCCTATGGCGCGGAACAATATCTACCCGACCATCGGGTCGTCTGGGCCTTCACCGGCGATGACTGCAAGCGCGGCCGCTGGTATGAAAAACAGGGCTTCATCTGCTTTACCTACGAAAACGAACCGGGTGAGCAGTGCTGGACCTTCCATGACAGCGCGCGCGGCCTGACCGCCTATTACCTGGGCGACCAGGCTTCGGTGCCGTTGGTGGCGCTCCAGCAAAGCCCCGCGCCGATGGCCTGCATGGGGCCGGACGTCGGGGTCTGAACGTCAGAACAGGGTGCCTTGCGTGCCGCCGCCGCCCTCGGGCGCCTTTGCCTTGCGGCCGCGCGGCCCCGGCAATGGCTCTGCGATGGCCGAGTCGATGCCCCGGACGGCCAGGCGGCCATCCTGGAATTCGATCTCCAGCGCAGGCTGGGCCACGGCATCCTCGCGGGTTGTCACGACATGCGCCCCTGCCCGGACCACCGCAAAGCCACGCCGCAGCGTTTCGGTATAGCCCAGCGTCACGCGCAGCCGATCCGCAGCATGAAGCCGCTGGCGGAGCACCGCCAGCCGTTGGGGAAGGGTCTGGTCCAACCGCTGACCCAGTGCCCCGAGTTCGACCCGCCGCCGGGCATTCCCTTGCCGGGCATCCGACAGGGCGCGGGAAAAGGCGGCCTCCAGCCGGGGGGCCGTGGTCTTGAACCGGTCCCGCAGCCGCGCGATCCGTGCGGCCAGCGCCGGCGACAGCGCCGATCCGCACCGGTCCAGCGTCCGGCGTTCCTGGGTCAGGAAATGGCGGATCAGCGTCGGGCGCACCTCGGCTGCCAGCCGGTCATAGGCGGCGCGCTTGCGCGTCAGCCCCAGCATCAGAGCCGGGGTCAGACGATCCCCCCACAGGTCCAGCCGCTGCCGCGACGGGCGCACCAGCGCCTCGGGCCGACCCATCGCGCGCGCCAGGTCTGTCAGGCGCTGGCGCCGGATCTGCATCCGGTTAACCGCGGCCCGCGTCATCCGCGCCCCCTGCTCGCCCGTCCAGCCAATCAGGTCGGCCCGGACCGGCACCGCCATTTCCGCCGCCGCCGTGGGCGTGGGCGCGCGGCGGTCTGCGGCATGGTCGATCAGCGTCGTGTCGGTTTCATGCCCCACCGCCGAGATCAGCGGGATGCGCGACGCGGCCGCGGCCCGGACCACGGCTTCCTCGTTGAAGCCCCACAGATCCTCGATCGAGCCGCCACCCCGCGCGACGATCAGAAGATCGGGCCGCGGGATCGGCCCGCCGGCGGACAGCGCGTTGAACCCGGCAATGGCGGCCGCCACCTCGGCCGCGCATTTCTCGCCCTGCACGGCGACGGGCCAGATCAGCACCCGGCATGGAAAGCGGTCGCGCAGGCGATGCAGGATGTCGCGGATCACTGCACCCGACGGCGAGGTGACGACGCCGATCACCTCGGGCAGGTAGGGCAGCGGTTTCTTGCGCGCGGCGTCGAACAGCCCTTCGGCGGCCAGTTTCGCGCGTCGCTTTTCCAGCATCACCATCAGTGCGCCCGCGCCCGCTGGAACGATATCCTCGACGATCAGCTGGTATTTCGACTGGCCCGGAAAGGTGGTGAGCTTGCCGATGGCAACCACCTCCATCCCCTCCTCCGGGCGCACCGACATGCGGGCCGCCTGCCCCTTCCATCTGACGGCGGCTATGACCGACCGGTCATCCTTCAGGTCGAAATACAGATGCCCGGACGAAGGCCGCGACACGCGGCTGATTTCCCCCCGCACCCGGACATGGCCGAATTCACCCTCGATCACGCGCTTTACCGCGCCCGAGATTTCCGACACGGTGAATTCGTGGGCGTTGTCACGCGCGGGTCCGGCGCTGTCTTCGAAGATGTCCATCGTCTGCTTGTCTCCGGGCTCGGGCCACCTTAGAACGCCGGAAAGTCAACGCCAAGGGAGGCCGCGCGCATGAACATCCTGGTGCTGGGCAGCGGCGGGCGCGAACATGCGCTGGCTTGGGCGATCAAGCAGAACCCGAAGTGTGACCGGCTGATCGTGGCCCCGGGAAATGCCGGAATCGCCATGATCGCGGAATGCGCCAGCCTTGATATTCTGGATGGCGCGGCGGTCGTGGCCTTTGCCGAACAAAACACCATCGATTTCGTCGTGATCGGCCCCGAGGCGCCGCTGGCCGCCGGCGTGGCCGATGCTCTGCGCGCCGCCGGGGTGCTGTGCTTCGGGCCTTCGGCCGCCGCGGCGCGACTGGAAGCGTCGAAGGGCTTCACCAAGGAAATCTGCGATGCCTGCGGCGCGCCGACGGCCGCCTGGGCGCGATTTGATGCGGCAGAACCTGCCCGCGCCTATGTCCACGAAAAGGGTGCGCCGATCGTCGTGAAGGCCGATGGCCTGGCAGCGGGCAAGGGCGTCATCGTCGCCATGACGGAAGCCGAGGCCATCGCCGCCATCGACGACATGTTCGGCGGCCAATTCGGTGCGGCGGGCGCCGAGGTGGTGATCGAGGAATTCATGACGGGCGAGGAAGCCTCGTTCTTCGTCCTCTGCGATGGCGAAAACGTCCTCCCCATCGGCACCGCGCAAGACCACAAGCGCGTGGGTGACGGCGACACCGGCCCGAACACCGGCGGCATGGGCGCCTATTCCCCCGCCCCCGTGCTGACCGATGCCCTGATGGAGCAGGCGCTGGACCGGATCGTGCGTCCGACGGTGGCGGAAATGGCCCGGCGCGGCACGCCCTATCAGGGGGTGCTGTACGCGGGCCTGATGATCGACGGCAACAAGACCCGCCTGGTGGAATACAACGTCCGCTTCGGTGACCCGGAATGCCAGGTGCTGATGCTGCGGCTGGGGGCGCAGGCGCTGGACCTGCTTCTGGCCTGCGCTGAGGGGCGCCTGTCAGATGCCCGCGTCAACTGGGCCGATGATCACGCCCTGACGGTGGTGCTGGCCGCCAAGGGCTATCCTGGCGACTACGCGAAAGGTTCGCCGATCCGCGGACTGGACGCCCTGCCGGAAGATTCCGCGCACATGGTCTTTCACGCCGGAACCGCTCAGAGGGATGGCCAGGTCGTCGCCAATGGCGGGCGGGTGCTGAACGTCACCGCCCGCGGCGCGACCCTGTCGCAGGCGCGCGACCGTGCCTATGCGATGGTCGATCGGATCGACTGGCCCGAAGGGTTCTGCCGCCGCGACATCGGCTGGCGCGCGCTCTAGATGATCGTCCGCGACAAGCCCGGGCTCTGGTCGCTTCTGTTCGCGATGCGCGGCTCGGTCCTGCCGAAGATCCTGCCGCACATGCTGGGATTTGCCGGTTACGCCGCACTTCTGGTCGCGGTCGACCATCTGATCCATCCGCTGCCGCATCTGGACGGGGCGGCCTTCACCGTCTTCGGGATCGCGCTGTCGCTGTTCCTCGGTTTTCGCAACAACGCGGCTTATGACCGCTGGTGGGAGGCGCGCAAGCTTTGGGGCGGGCTTCTGGCCGACGTGCGCAGCCTGACGCGTGAGGCCGAGATCAGCATCCCCGATCCCGATGCCCGCGCCCGCCTGCTGCGGCTGGCGCTGGCCTTCGTGCATCTGCACCGGCTGAACCTGCGCCGCTTGCCCCTGGACGAAGCGGGCGCGAACTGGGGGGCCGCCGCTTTCGCTCACGCGCCCCATCCGCCCTGTGCGGCGCTGGACGCCCTCGGGGCCGAGGTTGCCGCGGGCCTGCGCCGGTCGGAGATCGACGGTTTCGGCGCGCGCACCCTGGCCACCCGGCTGGGCACCATGGCGCTGAACCAGGCGGGCTGCGAACGGATCCTGTCGACGCCGCTGCCTTATGTCTATTCGCTGCTGATCTTCCGCACGGTCTACGTCTATTGCCTGCTTCTGCCGCTGGTGCTGATCGGTCCCGCAGGCTGGGTGGCGCCGCTCCTGTCCGGAATGGTGGCCTATGTGTTCTTCGGCCTGGCCGAGGTGACCGAGGAACTGGCCCATCCCTTCACCGTCACCGGCAACGGCCTGCCGCTCGATGCCATCTGCCGCGCGGCCGAGATCGCCGTCGCGCCGCACCTGGGCGAACCTGCCCCTGCACCGCTGGCCCCGGTGAACTATTACCTGGGCTGAGCGGCGCGGGGCGGCCCGCGTTCAGATCTGTTTTTCCGGCATGTAGACCTTCAGGCCGTCCAGGCTATCGAAGACGCGGATCTGGCAGGTCAGGCGCGAACGCACCGGATCGGGCTGCCAGGCGAAGTCCAGCATGTCGGCCTCCATCGCGTCTTTCGGCGGCAAACGGTCGACCCAGGCCTCATCGACATAGACATGGCAGGTGGAACAGGCGCAGGCGCCGCCGCAGTCCGCCTCGATCCCGGGGATGCCGTTGTCGCGCGCGCCCTCCATGA
Source organism: Rhodobacteraceae bacterium QY30 (assembly GCA_002356635.1). GTDB lineage: Bacteria > Pseudomonadota > Alphaproteobacteria > Rhodobacterales > Rhodobacteraceae > QY30. Next base: position 1,129,278 of record CP023454.1, on the reverse strand, counting down.
CGGTCAGGCCGACGGGCACCTCCACGACATGCTCGGTTCCGTTATGCTCGACGTAGGTGATCTTTGCCATGGGCCTTGTCCATCCGCTTTGAAACGCTGTCGCAGGCTGAGATAGGCCAAGACGCAGGCATTTGCCAGCCGGTCTGCGACAAGCAGGACGGGCGCCGCGACCTGCCGCCGCGGCGCCCGTTTCGGGGTCTGATCAACTCACTCGACCGACAGCGCCACAAAGCGCGGATCGCCGCCACGGGTGATCAGCAAGAGGATCGACTTGCGCCCCGCCTGCTTGGCTTCCTCGATCCGGGCCTGCAGATCGGCGATGGTCGCAATCTTCTGTTGTCCCGCTTCGACGATCAGGTCGCCAGGACGCAAGCCCTTGTCGAAGGCGTCCGAGCTTTGGTCGATGTCCGCGACCACAAGCCCCTTGGTGCCGACCGGAAGCTTCAGCTCCTGCTGGGCCTGTTCGTCCACCACCGACAGCTTCATGCCCAGAACCGTGCCCTGCTTCTCGACCTGGGATTGTTCGGCGGGCGTGGTCTTGGTGCTTTCGGCGTCCTCGCGGCGGCCCAGCGTGATTGACAGCGTCTCTGACTTGCCGTCACGCAGGACGACGATCGGAACCGCCTTCCCGATTTCAGTATCGGCCACGCGGCGCACCAGATGGCGAGTGTCATCCACCGGCGTGCCGTCAAACGCGGTGATGATGTCCCCGGCCTTGATCCCGGCATCCATCGCCGGCCCCGAAGGCACATCGGTCACCAGCGCGCCCTTCACGTCCTTCAGGCCCATCGCTTCGGCCACGTCGGGGGTGACGTCCTGGATCCGGACGCCCAGCCAGCCGCGGCGGGTCTCGCCGAAGTCCTGAAGCTGCTTCACCACCTTCGAGACGACATTCGAGGCCATCGAGAAGCCGATCCCGATCGAGCCGCCGTTGGGCGACAGGATCGCGGTGTTCACGCCGATCACGTCACCGTCCATGTTGAACAGCGGCCCGCCCGAGTTGCCGCGGTTGATGGCGGCGTCGGTCTGGATGAAGTCGTCATAGGTACCCGACAATTCCCGGTTGCGGGCGGAAACGATCCCGGCGCTGACCGAAAAGCCCTGGCCCAGGGGGTTTCCCATCGCCATGACCCAGTCGCCGACCTTCATCTTGTCGCTGTCGCCGAAGGGCACGAAGGGCAGATCTTTCGCTTCGACCTTCAGAAGCGCGATGTCGGTCTTGGGGTCGGTGCCGATCAGCTTGGCATCCATCTTCTTGCCCGAGAACATCTCGATCGAGATTTCGTCCGCACCCTCGATGACGTGGTTGTTCGTCACGATATAGCCGTCGGGCGAGATGATGAACCCCGATCCCAGCGCGTCGGACCGTTGCGGGCCGCGTTCACCGGGGCCACCGGGACCGCCGGGCATGCCGAATTCCTTGAAGAAATCCTCGAACGGCGACCCGGGCGGCACCATGGGTCCGGGGCCGGCGGGCGCTTCGACGATGGTGGACGTGGTGATATTCACCACTGCGGGGCTGACCTGCTGTGCAAGGTCGGCAAAGCTTTCGGGCGCGGCGAAGGCCTGGGCCGGGACGCCCTGCGCCAGACCCGCGGCACAACCCAGCATCAGCGTCATGGCAACGGCCCGCGCCCGGCGCGCCAGCGGCGCTGTGGGGCCCTGCAAGAATACCTGCGGTTTCACTCCAAACTCCCTTGTTCCATGGGGTGGTCTTCCGGTCGCCTGAGCAACCGGCGCTGCGGGACCAATCTCTGCTTTCGACCGCACAGCTTCAAGACAAAGGCCCTCGCGCCTTCTCAATTCGCGGTGACGAAATGCCTGATTTTGGAAACATTTCCGAAGTCCATTCCGGCCAGACTGCCCCGGAAAGGAAGTCGGCACGCCCCGGGGCGTGCCGCAGAAACTGACCTTTGGTCGCGGTTCAGGGCGCCGGCGCACTGGGGGCGGCAGATGGCGCCGCGGGTTTCGGTGCCGCAGGCACATCCCCCGGCACGCCTTCGTCCGAGCGCAGGTAGTCGAAGAAGGTGCTGTCCGGGCGCATGACGATCGAGGTATTGCCCCCCTTCAGCGCCCGTTCGTAGGAAATGAGCGAGCGGGTGAAGGCGAAGAATTCCGGGTCGCGGCCAAAGGCTTCGGCGTAGATCCGGTTGCGTTCGGCGTCGGCCTCGCCGCGGATGATCTCGGCCTGTCGGCGGGCGTCCGAGGTCAGCACCACCACCTCGCGGTCGGCGGCCGCGCTCAGACGCTGCGCCGCTTCGCCGCCGCGCGCGATTTCGTCCGCCGCTTCGCGTTCCCGTTCCGCCCGCATCCGGGCGAAGGTCGCTTCGAGGTTCTGTTCGGGCAAGTCGGTCCGCGTCAGTCGTACGTCGATCACGTCGACGCCCAGTGCGGCCGCCTCGCGCTTGGCGATGTCGCGGATGCGGTTCATCATCGGCGTCCGGTCGGCGGACAGCACCCGCGTCGACGGCTCGGACCCCAGCACCTGCCGGATCGAGGCGTTGATGATGCTGTCGAGCCGCGTCTCTGCCGCCCGGATCCCGTCGGCACCGACCGCCTGCCGGAAGGCGACCACGTCCATGATCCGCCAGCGCGCGAAGGCATCGACCACCAGACGGCGGTCGTCAAGCGGCGTCACCTCGATGGCCTCCTTCGTGGCCAGGCTCAGGATACGGTCGTCATACTTGACGACGTTCTGCACCAGCGGCAGCTTGAAATAGAGCCCCGGCTTGTCCTGCACGCGGATCAGTTCACCGAATTGCAGGATCAGCGCCTTTTCGCGTTCGTCCACGGTGAACAGCGCAGACGCCGCGACGCCCAGCGCCACGACCAGCGCGGGAACCAGATAGATGGGACGGGCCATCAGTTGGTACCTCCGGTTGCAGGAGTGGATGTCGCGGCGGGCCGCGTCCGGGTCAGCTGATCCAGCGGCAGGTAGGGCACGACACCGCCCTGCCCCTCGACGCCATCAAGGATCACCTTGTTCATGTTCCCCAGCACCCGTTCCATGGTTTCCAGATACATCCGGCGGCGCGTCACCTCGGGCGCCTTGACGTATTCGGCGTAGACCGAGCTGAAGCGGCTGGCTTCGCCTTGTGCGTTGTTGACCACCTCGGCGCGGTAGGCCTCCGCATCCTCCATGGTCTTCGCCGCCTCGCCGCGGGCCCCGGCCGTGACGCGGTTCGCGTAGGCATCGGCCTGCTTTTGCAGCCGGTCGCGTTCCTGCTGGGCCGCCTGCACCTGGCGGAAGCTGTCGATGACCTCGCGCGGGGGATCGGCGCGGTTGAAGTTCACCCGGACGATGTTGATGCCCGACTGATAGCTGTCGAGCGTTGCCTGAACGCCGGCGCGCAGGTCCGCAGCGATGACGCCCCGGTCGCGGTTCAGGATCGGCGCCAATTCGGACCGCGCGATGATGTCGCGCATGGCCGATTCCGACACCGCCTTGATGGTGCCAGCCGGGTCCGCCAGGTTGAAAAGGAATTTCTCGGGGTCCGAGACGTTCCAGACCACCTGGAATTCGACGTCGACGATGTTCTGGTCGCGGGTCAGCATCAGGCCGCTGTCCTTCACGCCGTCCTGGCCGGTGCCTACGTCCGTCGTCCGTTCCCCGGTGGTCTGGACGATTTCCGCCGTCACGACGGGCCAGGGCGCAAAATTCAGGCCCGGCTGGCCGATGGTGCCCGTCGCACGTCCGAACATCAGCTCGACCGAGCGTTCTTCGGGCTTCACCGTGTAGAACGAGGCGAAGGACCACAGCGCAACCGCCGCCAGCCCGCCCAGCAACAGGGTGTTGCGGGTCAGCATCGGACCGCCGCCGCCGGTTCCGGGGCCGCCAAAGCCGCCCCGCCCCTTGCCGCCCATCAGGACACGGAACTTTTCCTGCCCCTTGCGCATTAATTCGTCGATTTCGGGCAGCGGTGCCGGTTCACCCGGTCGCCGGGGCCCGCGCGGTCGCGGGTTGCCTCTGTCCTCGGGGCGTTCGCCCTCGTCATCGGATGATCCGCCGCCCCAAGGGCCCCCGCTTCCAGCCATTCCTGTTCCTTACCGTTTCCGACGCGTGCGTCCGTCCTCGGACACAACTGTGTATTTCCGCGCCGATTTCAACCCTTTGCGATTGTTCCGTGATGCCGCGTGACCTTGCGCATCGTCACCATTTCCTCGGCCATGGTCGGATGCACGGCGCAGGTCCGGTCGAAGTCTTCCTTGGTCGCGCCCATCTTGACCGCTATCGCCGCCAACTGGATCATCTCGCCTGCCTCGGGCGCGACGATGTGGCACCCCAGAACCCGGCGGCTTCCGGCATCGACGACAAGCTTCATCATCACCCGTTCGGGCCTTCCGGCAAAGGCGGTCTTCATCGGCCGGAACGCCGTCTGATAGATCTCGACCGGCCCGCGCTCTGCCGCCTCGGCTTCGGTCAGGCCAACCGAGCCGAGTTCGGGCCGGGTGAAGACCGCAGAGGGCACAAGTTGGTGGTCGGCCTTGTACGGGCGCGCGCCAAAGACGGTATCGGCGAAGGCATGGCCTTCGCGGATCGCGACCGGCGTCAGGTTCATCCGGTCGGTCACGTCGCCCACCGCGAAGATCGACGGCACCGCGGTCTGGCTCCAACCGTCGACGGGAATCTGGCCCCGTGCGCCCAAGGTGATGCCCAGCGCCTCAAGCCCCAGGCCTTCGGTATTCGGGTGCCGTCCGGTCGCATAGACGACGGCATCGAACCATGCCCGCGCTCCATCCGTCCGGGTGACGCAGATCCCCTGGCCATCTTCGGAAAGCGCCGCGACATCCGTACCGGTCTGGAGGTCGATCCCGCAGCCCCGGGTCGCCTCGGCCACAAGCGCGCGCGCGTCATCGTCGAATCCGCGCAGGATCTGCTCACCCCGGTAGAATTGCGTGACGCCGACCCCCAGCCCCGCCATCACCTGCGCGAATTCGCAGGCGATATAGCCGCCGCCCACGATCAACAGCCGCTCGGGCAGGCGATCCAGCAGGAAGATGTCATTCGAGGTCAGCACAGGCGCGCCCAGGCCTTCGGGCAGATGGGGGCGGCCACCGGTGGCGATCAGGATGTGCTTGGCAGTGAAGGTTTCTCCGGTGGCCAGCCGGACCGTGTGCGGATCGGCGAGCGTGGCGCGGGCGTCATGGATCGTCACGCCGGCGCCCAGCAATCCGCCGCGATAGGCCGCCTCCAGCCGGTCCAGCTCGGCGTCCAGCCGGGCGCGGAAAGTCGGCCAGTCGAACTGCGCGGGCGCGATGTCCCAGCCGTAGTCCCGGCCCAGCGCCAGCGCATCCGGCACCGCCGAGGCAAAGACCATCAGCTTTTTCGGAACGCAGCCACGGATGACGCAGGTCCCCCCCATGCGGCTTTCCTCGGCCAGGCCGACGCGCGCACCGTATTCTCCGGCCGCGATCCGGGCCGCCCGCACGCCGCCAGAGCCGCCGCCGATGACGAAGAGGTCATAGTCGAAACCGGGCATCGTCAGTCCCCAAGGTCCTTGAAAAGGTTGTCATCCTCGCCCAGGTCCACCTGCTCCTCGGTCCGGATCCCGGCGGTGATGTCGCGCAGGTCGACCCGGCCGTTCGCATGGCCGATGATGACCACGTCGCAAATATCGATGAACAAACCGTTTTCCACCACGCCGGGGATCTGGTTGAGCATCATCGCCAGTTGCCGCGGATTGCCGATCCGCTTCAGGTGCAGGTCGAGGATCGCATTGCCTTCATCGGTGACATAAGGGGCGCCTCCGGCCATGCGGCGCGTGATGTCCCGCCCCATGACATCCATGCCTTCCAGCACTTCGTCGATCAGCTGCCGGGTTGCCTGCCAACCAAAGGGGATCACCTCGACCGGCAGGGGGAATGCGCCGAGTTGCGCCACTTCCTTGGCGGCGTCGGTGATGACGATCATCCGCTCCGAAGCCGTTGCGACGATCTTTTCGCGCAGATGCGCGCCCCCGCCCCCCTTGATGAGGTTGAGGTCCGGGTCGAATTCGTCCGCCCCGTCGATGGTCAGGTCCAGCCAGCGGGCCTCTTCCAGGGTGACGACCTTGATCCCTTCGCTGACCGCCAGTTCGGCCGTCCGGTCCGATGTGGCCACACCGGTGACATTCAGGCCTTCGTTGCGGACCCGGTCGCCCAGGCAGCGCACCATCCAGGCAGCGGTCGATCCCGTGCCAAGGCCAACCCGCATCCCGTCTTCGATGAACTCGACGGAACGGCGCGCGGCGGCGAATTTCGCCTTGTCGGCAGGGGAAAGGGCAAGGGACATCAGGACACTCCATGCTCGGGCCTTCCGGTCGGTTATAGCAAGATCGGCAGGAACCGCGAGGGGAACCGGAACACCCGGGCCGCCATGCGCCGCAAACCGGCGCCAGATGGGCGCAACCTGTTAGCCAGAGTTTCAGGTTGAAACTTTTTTTGCGGCCGAAGGGCGGGCGGCGGGCCGGTCCGAACCTTGCCTTCGCTGCCTGGCGGGGCCAGTCTGGGAACAGACAAACCGGCCCCGGGATCGCCCCATCGCGGCGAAATCCTGCCTGCCTTCGCGGAAGAGACGACGACATGCTGACCAACAGCTACGACACCCAGGAACTGCGCGCGCTGGACGCCGCCCACCACCTGCACCCCTTCACCGATACCAAGCAGCTCAATGAAATGGGCGTCAGGATCATCACCCGGGCCGAAGGCGTCTATATCCACGACAGCGAGGGCAAAAGCTACATCGACGGCATGGCGGGCCTGTGGTGCATGAACGTCGGCTATGGCCGGCGCGAGATCGTCGATGCCGTCGCCCGCCAGATGATGGAACTGCCGTTCTACAACACCTTCTTCAACACCACGCATCCGCCCGCAGCGCGCCTGTCCGCGAAACTGGCCGAGGTCACGCCCGGGACGCTGAACCACGTGTTCTTTTCGTCCGGCGGATCGGATGCCAACGACACCAACATCCGGCTGGTGCGGCATTACTGGCATTCGATGGGGAAGCCGTCGAAAAAGACCATCATCGCCCGCAAGAACGCCTATCACGGATCAACCGTCGGCGCGGCGTCCCTGGGCGGCATGACCTACATGCACGAACAGGGCGACCTGCCGATCCCGCACATCACCCATATCAGCCAGCCCTTCTGGTACCGAGAAGGCGGCGACATGGCGCCCGAGGCCTTCGGTCTGGCCCGCGCACGGGAACTGGAAACCGAAATTCTGCGGCTGGGCGCCGAAAACGTCGCGGCCTTCATCGGTGAACCCGTGCAGGGCGCGGGCGGCGTCATCATCCCGCCCGCGACCTACTGGCCGGAAATCGAGCGGATCTGCCGCAAATACGACATCCTGCTGATCGCGGACGAGGTGATCTGCGGCTTCGGGCGCACCGGCAACTGGTTCGGCCACCAGACCTTTGGCTTTTCGCCCGACATCATCACCGTCGCCAAGGGCATGTCCTCGGGCTATCTGCCGATTGGCGCCAGCATCATCAACGACCGTGTGGCCGAAGGGCTGATCGAGAAGGGTGGCGACTTCAACCACGGCTACACCTATTCCGCCCATCCGGCGGCGGCGGTGGCGGCGCTGGAAAACCTGCGCATCCTGCAAGAAGAAAAGATCGTCGAACGCGCCGCCCAGGAAACCGGCCCCTATCTTCAGGAACGCTGGAAGGCGCTGGGCGATCATCCCATCGTGGGCGAAGCGCGGATCTGCGGCATGATGGGCGCGCTGGAACTGACGCCCGACAAAAAGGCGCGGTCGCGCTTCAAGGCGCCGATCTACACCTATTCGCTGGCCTGTCGGACGGCGTCCATCAACGCCGGCCTGTTCATGCGTGCGGTGAATGATTCGATGATCATCTCGCCGCCGCTGGTCATCACGAAGGCGGAAATCGACCTGCTGATCGACCGCGCCACCATCGCGCTGGACGCCGCCCACAAGGCCGCGCGCGATGCGGGCGAGATGGACTGAAGGTCCGCGCGCCGAAGGAAGACCGCCCGCGTCCCCTCCCCGGGGGTGCGGGTGTTTTCCTGTGGCGACCCCTTCGCGGCAAAGCTAGCTTGGCCCCATGACGGCGACCGCAATCCTTGCCCCGACTGCCCCGATGCGCCACCGGATTCCGGCGCTGGATGTGGCGCGGACCGTCGCGGTCGTCTGCATGGCGATCTATCACTTCACCGTCGATCTGGCGCTGTTTGGCGTCGTAGCGCCGGACCGTCCCTTCACCGGCTTTTTCCATTACTTCGCCCCGGCCATCGCCGGAAGCTTCCTGTTTCTGGTGGGGCTTAGCCTGTCCCTTGCCCACGGCGGCGGCATCCGCTGGCGGCCCTGGGGAAAGCGCATGGCCCAGATCGGCGCGGGCGCGGCCCTGGTCAGCGCCGCGACCTATGCCGACAACCCGGAAACCTATGTGTTCTTCGGCATCCTCCACATGATCGCGACGGCCAGCCTTCTGGGCCTGATCTTTCTGCGGGCACCGGTCGGGCTCACTCTGGCCGCCGCCGCCTTAGCCTTTGCCGCACCGCAGTTCCTGCGCGGGCCCGCCTTCGACGCCCCTTGGCTTCTATGGCTGGGGCTTTCCTCCGAAATTCCCCGCTCCATCGACTTCGAGCCGGTGTTTCCCTGGATGGGAACGGTGCTGCTGGGAATTGCCGCGGCCCGCGCGGGCCTGCCCCGTCTGCTGGCGACCGAACGCGCGCCCGGCCCTTGGCTCCGGGCGCTGTCCTGGCCCGGCCGCCACAGCCTTGCCGTCTACCTGATCCACCAGCCGGTTCTGTTCGGCCTGATCTGGCTCTGGTTGTAGCGTGACAGCAATTTCTGCACAGTTTGACACAGATATCTGCAGCAGAGCGATTTCACCAGGGACCGAGTTGAGCCGCGCTATTTGGGGCGCGGCCTGATCAACACCTCTGCGGCCTCCCGTGCCGCGTCACCAATCGTGTAGGTCGTCCTCACGGCCTCGATTTCGAACCGAGAGAAGATGCGGCGGACTTCGGGTCCATCGTTGAGCGACAGAAGGAAGGACCCCTTCAGCTCTGCGAGCACCGCTGCCATGCGCTCGAAGTCGGAGCGGGCGAACATCTGCTTGCCATAGTCATCCTCGCAGCCCCAGTACGGCGGGTCGAGATAGAACAGAGTGCCGGCGCCGTCGTACCGGCGCAGGAAGGCTTCGAAGTCCAGGCACTCGATTACCACGCCAGAAAGCCGGGCGTGCACGTCTTCCAGCATCGGCTCGAGCGTGCTGAGGTTGAACCGCCCCGGTCTGTCGCGGGACACCCCGAAGTTGCGCCCCGACACCTTGCCTCCGAATGCCGTCCGCTGGAGGTAAAGGAAGCGACCGGCCCGTTCGAGGTCGGTCAGGGTGGACGGATCGGTTGCCACCAGACGTTCGAATTCCGCACGCGTGGTCAGTTGGAAACGCAGCGTCTCGAGGAACTGCGGATAGTGACGCTGGAGGATGCGGAACAGGTTCGCCACATCGCGGCCGAAGTCGTTGATGACCTCGGCTCTGGGACGACTGCCCCGACGGAAGAAGATCCCGCCCATACCGACGAAGGCTTCCGCATAGGTCTGGTGCGGGATGGCCTCGATCAGGGCCGTGATCCGCTTTGCGAGATTACGCTTTCCACCCAGCCAGGGGGCGACGGGAAGTACCGGTTTAACGGCGCTTAAATGGGGGCTTTTCGACATCTGTAGAATCATGCCTCTATGCCGGTCCCTCGCGAGGGGAGGTGGCGGCCAAAAGCTTAGGCTGGTCGGCGGGGAGCTGTGGAACTGTTGCCCCGTGTCGGGGAGCGTTGGCGCGCTCCCCGGCCCACTGATTGAAATCAGCAAGCCGCAGGCTCAGCCGGCCCCTGACAGGATCAGGGGCCGGGCTCGTTTTGGATCAGGGTGCGGCGAACAGTTCGACGGTCTGCCAGACCCAGCGCGGGCCGCTTTCCGGCCAGGAGAACACGATGCTGTCTGCACCCGCTGTCGGCTTGGCCTTGTAGCCAGCAGCGAAGTAGCCGGTCTTCAGGTCGGTCGCTCCGCCGCCGTGGCCAGCGCTCAGAAGCGTGCCGGTAGTCACGCTGATATCGGCGCTCGGGAAGGCGGTGCGCCGCGTCATGCTGACCCCCGCGACGAGCGCCGATCCAGAGACCGTCGTCGTGCCGGATGTAGTCAGGGGCGAGGCGGTGCTGCCGGTATTCCCGCTCAGCACCGCGGGGATGTTCGCCTGGTGCGCCCCGTTCCATTCGCCCACCACGGCGCCCATCGAGTACTGGTTTGCCGAGGTCGTGATGTTGAGTGTTCCGGATCCGGAAGCCGGGTTGGCGAGGTAGCCCTCGGCGATCCAGGCGCGATCCGTCGAGGAGTAGCGGTAGCCGAAGATGGTGATCGGCTGACCCCCGAAGGTTGCGGTGAGCGTAGGCGAGGTCGTGGCGCTGGTCGCGGCCGTATCGACACCATGGAACGTGAAGTGAAGCGCCCGGTTGACGCCGGCTCCGACGACGAACGGCGTCCCGGCCCAGGTGGTCTTTCCGAGGTTATTCATCTCGGCGAGAACCACGGCCGACTGCGCTAGGCTCAGCCCCGCCGGCGCGGTGCCCGTGGTGAACCCGTCGCCAGAGACCGTCGCAGAGGGGTTCCCGGCAGCGTCTTCATGAAGGAAATGCAGCCAGTAGTTTGTCGCGGGTGCAAGCCCGCCAATGTTGATGGTCTGGGCACCGACCGCAGTCACAACCTGCGGCGTGGCCACCCCGGCGGCGGCGGCGCCGGTGTGATCCTTGCCAGTCTTGATCTGCGCGGCCGAGGGCGTGGTAGCGCTGGTGGTGGCGACAGCATAGAGGGTGCCATTCGCCTCGCTTGTCGAGACCGTGCCGATAGCGGCGCTGGCCCCGTTCACGATGTCGGTGGGAGAGGTGAGGATCGGTGCAGTGACGTCGCCGGTCGGGGCCTTTGATTTCGTGTCGGACGCAGCCGACGCGCCGACCGAGTTGACGGCGCGGATCGTCACCGACACCGACACACCGATCGCCAGGCCGGAGATCGTGTAGGCGCCGATGGTCCCGGCGCCGAAGCTGACCCAGGCCCCGCTGCCGATCCGGTACTGGAGATCGTTGATCGCTGCGCCGCCATCGGATGGCAGGGCGTCGATCGTTACCAGCAGCTCGCCGCCAGTCCCCTTGTCGTCCAGAGCCCATTGGGCCGCCGTGAACGCAGCCGGCGCCGCCGCGCCGGACGCCGTCGACAGCACCAGGACGGGCGGTTGTGGCTGGACCGCGACGCCGTGGTAGCGGTGCGGGGCCGCGGCGTCGTAGAGCGCCGGGATATGGGCCATCGGCAGGTCGAGCCAGGTCTGGGCGTCCGTGTCGCGCGGTTCCAGAAGCACTGCCATCGATTGCCCACGACCATATTCCAGCCGGTCGCCGTTCACGAAGGGCACTTCCGGCGTGACGCGGATCCGACCGCGGCGGTTTGGCCAAACACCCGTTCCGGTATCCTGGAACGCCACGGTGCCGCGATAGGCCGCAGGCTTGCCGGTCTGCGACAGGGTCCAGATCGCTTGCCGTTGGGCATCGGTGTCGGCTGCCCTGCGGATTTCGAAGCCCATGCAGCCGCCGGCCTGGTAATGCGGCGACGGGGTGGCGGGGGCAGCGAGGCCGCGCTGGATCCGGGTCGTGGTCAGTGTTGCATTCGCCGGCAGGTCGACGATGACATCGGTGTAAGAGCCATCCGCCGCCGTCTCGGTGCCGATGATCCGGGGCACCGTCAGGCCGGCATATCCCGCCCAGGCGAGGATCGGGGCGACGAACTGCAGGCCGTATTGCGGGATACCCCAGATCGCTCCGTTCCGCGCCGGGTGGATGCCGGCCGAGAAGTCGGCGAGATGCATTGGCCAGCCCTGCAGACTGGGAGGACACGGCATCCGCGGGTCGGCCGCAATCAGGCGCAGCTGGTCGCGGGCAGGACGATCGAGCTGCCCGGTACGAGACCCAGTCGAACTGAAATTGATCTGGTCCGTCACCGTGTTGGCGTCGTTGAAGGGCGGATACTCGGCGAAGATGAACTTCGTGCGCGCATTGTCGAACAGCCCCTGCGGACCGAACAGGCAGTGATCGATCGGCCTGGTACTGTTGAACACACTGTCGGGGTTGGGGGTGCCGAGGGTGACCGTTCCACCGCCCCAGCGGGCCCCGAAATAGAAGGGCGACCACTCGGTTGTGAAGGTCTTGGCGGTTTCGATGTCGTCGCCCTGCCAGCACTCGATGATGACCCCGACATCCGATCCGGCGGCGCGGACCATGTTCGTCATCGCCAACAGATCAGACCAATTGCGCACGGTATAGGACGGCGCGGTTTCACCATCCCAAGCCAGCGCGATCCGGCTCGTGCCCGCCTCGGACAGATCCATGATCAGGAACTTCCTGCCGGGCATCGCGCGGTGAAGCGTGTTGGCGACCGCCAGCATGGCGACGTTGATCTGGTTGATGACTGCATTCGCCGCCGTGTAACGCCGCGACTGTATGGCGTTCCCGGCGACCGCGCCTGACTGCGTGATCATCGCGAAGTTCTCGGCCGCCAGCGCAGGGAAGGTGTAGCCCGTCGAGTAGGTCGAATGGACCGACAGGATATGTTCCGGCTGGCTCTGGCCCAGGATGCCGATCACATGGCCGCAGGCCCAGAGGTTCCCGCCCCCTGTGACCTTGGTCGCATCGTTGGTGCCGAGACGCGCCTCGCTGGTATACCAGTTTCCCCATTCCGCGACGGGCACTGCGAAGGTCGCGACCCAGTTTCCGGCCACATCGACCGTGGTGGTCGTCCATGCGGTGTTGCCACCCGCCGATGCACCACGGACCTGGACTTGCTGGCCGCTGGTGCCTTTGCCGGAGATGCGGACCTGCGCTTCTGTCGTCGACTGCGCCGCGTCATAGACATAGCCGTCGAAGGGCATGGGGTCGACCGACAGCGCCTGCGTCACGCCGGGGTTCACCTGCTCGAGCACTGCATTGTAGGTCCAGCTGGAGGGATCGCGGGGCGCCCCGATCGTCATGATGCCGGTGTTGAGCGCGCCCCGGCCAAACCCGACCGTCCCCGGACCGCCGGCCTTCAGGCCAAACTCGGTACTGACTTCCGCCAGCGTATCGGCTTCAAGGTCCGTGCCGGTGAACAGAGAGGCGTAGGACGTGAGCGCGCCCCGATCCCCAATGACCAGGTTGTCGACCTGCGTGACCGCCGCCGGAATGGCGATGTTGTCTTCCCAGAGGTTGCGGATCAGCAGCGGCGATGCCCCCCCGGGAATGACGGTCAGGTTCGGTTCGGTGTTTCCGGAGTTGTATTTGACCCCTGGGACCGAAGTGGACGAGGAACGGTTGGCCGAAGGGGCGGAGACCAGCGTGTTGTGGGCGATGACGCCGCCATCCAGCACCAACACCATCGAGTAGTTCTGCGACTGGATGATGTTGGCGGCGATGATCGGGTCTTTGAGAAGGCACTGGTAGGCGCCATCCTGGAAGGCTACCAGGCCCTGATCGCCCCAGCCGCGCGACTTGGTCGAGAAGGTAAAGACGTTCTGCCGGATGATGACATTGCGCAGCGGCTGCATGTGGTTGTCGACATAGGCGCTGAACTGGATCGCATCGATGTGCGGATTGTTGGCATCCCCGGGGTCACCGATCCCGTCATGACCATAGTTGCGCTCGATCAGCTTCAGGCAGTCGAAGGAACCGGGCCGGAACACCAGCTTCAGAAAGTCCGAGTAGTGCCAGTAGCCCTCGTTGTCGGAGATCACGACATCGGCCGCGCCCTCGATGTAGAAGACCATGCATTCCGAGACGTCGAAAATCTCGTTCTCGGTCACCCGGCAGCCGTTCAGGTAGGGAGCGGTGTTGGTGATACCGCGGGGGTTCGCCAGAACATTGACGCTGTAGTCCCCGAGCGGGTCGTAATGGACGCCATGGATCCGGTTTCGGGTGATGATCGAGCCGGTGCAGGCGCCGGACATCCACAAAACGGCGGTCTTGTTCACGTCCGTGCACTGCAGGTCGAGGCCCTGCAAGGTGCAGTTCGAGGCCGAGAACCGGAAGTTGCCGAGGAAATAGGCCCCGGCCTCGGCGGTGATGATGACCCGCGACGAATAGGCCACCGACGCCAGAAAATAATCGACAGGAGCCACATAGGTGCCGGGGCGGAACCGGATCGTCCGGCCGCCGGCGCTGGTCATATGGGTCTTGGCGGCGGCGAACTCTGCCAGCGATGCGACGGTGTATTCGTTGGCGGCAACGTTGATCGTCTTCGACCCGACAGCGGTGAGGCCTACCGTGAGCGGGCTGACATTGGGCTTCAGAATGCCGCCCTGGACCGTGAATTGACCATAGACGCCATCGGGCTCGGCAACGGCGATCCCGCCGGCATTCACGGCGGTGAACTGGCCGAACTGGATGTCGCCAGTCACGGGTGCGGCGGTGGTGCGTTCGGTGAAGGGTGACCAGGCGCCGAGGCCCATGGCGTTTCGGGCCGCATTCTCGAAGTAATACCGGGTCGAGGCCAGAAGGCCGAGGAACGACGTGGTGGAGCCTTGGGCAAGGCCGGTCACCGTCGTCCAGTTCACCTGGTCCAGCGAGTAGCGGATCTCGTAGGACGTGATGCTGGACCCGCCGTCGGCGGGCGCGCCGGCCAGCGTCACGTCGATCTGGCTCTGCGACTGCACCACGGCCGTCGGCGCGGCCATCTGCGCCGGCACCTGGGCGGCGGCGGTGACCGAGGCAGTCGCCTGCGCCTGGGCGTTCGGAACGACGCCGTTCGTGGCCTGCCAGGTCGCAATCAGCGGGCCCGCCTCTGTCGCGGTAAACTGCCCGGATACCACCTGGGCCAGCACATCGATGCCGTTCTGCGTGAGGCCCACCAGCGCATTCAAGGGGGCGGGCTGACCGGAGACTACACCGGGGTTCAGGGCAAAGACCGTTCCGACCGGCCCCGTGGCCGGACTGATCGAGGGCGGGGTTGTGAAGCTCGGGGCCGTATTGGCGCCAGAAAGCGTGATGCTTTCATGGTTCGGCGAATAGCCGTTGGGCGTCAGGAAGGTGCCGTCGCCCCAATGCGCCTTGCCACGCAAGGTCACATGGCGGGTCGAGCCGGCCGCCAGTCCGGTGAAATCGAAGGTGGTAGTGCCGGTGGGGAAGGCGTTGAAGATCACTGAGCCGGTCGACACCGAAAGCGGTAGCGTGGCGCCGAAGAGCATGTCCACCGAGGAGATCGGCGGGATATTCGCCGGCGCGGCGGGCAGAGTGACCCGGAACGAGCCGGTGGCAATCTCCGCCAGCACCGGTTTCGGCATGGCCGCCGGGCGCTGTGCCACCGACAGGAGCAGCGGATGATCGGACGACAGGCCCGACACGGTATTGGTGACGCGGATCACCGGCACCTGGTTCATGCCGGCTACGGTCGCGGTCCCCTCGATCCGGCCAGCCGCCGACAGGGTCAGCCCCGCGGGAAGTGCCGGCGAGCCAGGCGCCATGACGTAGCCGCCGGCGCCGCCGGTGCCGAGCAGCGACGATTCCCCGGACAGGCCCGCGGCCGCGCCGGCCGCGCCGCCAGCCGAGGTCCACTGGATGCCGGTGTCGGTCGCGCCGTCGAAGAGCTTGACCGTGGTCGTGCCGCCTGCGGTCGGGGGCGTATAACCGGTCGTGGCGTTCACTCCGCCACGCGAGATCGCTGGGCCAGTTGTCGCTGAACCATTGCATCACCGCTTCCGCCTTACGGAAAGTGCAGCTGGAGTTGCCCTTGAGGTTCCCCAGCCATTTTCCGTCAGCGGCTGCGTAGGTCGAAACGGTTGACAGCGTCAGTCCACGATGGCTCGCGTACGCCTCTCCCAATCTGACCAGCTGCATCTTATCCATTACTGCCTCAATCGGATTTTTCTCCGATTCATTATGCGGATAATTTACCGATATGCAAGCGGCCTGATTTTCGGTATTTTCTCCGATTCATGGAGTACGCCGAACAAACGCTCGCGGAACTGGTTCAGCAGCGCCTTGCGGAGCTGGGCACCAATGCTTTTGCCTTTGAACGGGCGCACAACCTTCCGCCAGATGCCATCAGAAGCATCCTTCGAGGAGGCAAGAAGTCCGGAACGACACTCAACCGGGCTCAGATGATCTGCGAAGCTCTCAACATCGACTTTCACATCGGCCCGCCGTCTCACCCGGAAACCTCGAAGGTCACCGTCATAAAGGGCTCGGACTTTGCGGCGGTACCTCGGTTCGAAGCGGAGCTGGCCGCTGGCGACGGACGGACGAACGGCGAACAGGACGTTGTTCTCGAGACACTCGCCTTTCGTCGGGACTGGCTTAAGCGTCTCCAGGTCTCTCCCTCGAATGCCTGCCTGGTGAAGGTCCGTGGCGACAGTATGGAGCCTCTGCTGCACGACCAGGACATGGTGCTGATCGATCGCAGCCGCCGCATTGTTCGCTCGGGAAAGGTCTACGCTTTGGTCGAGGGGGGAGCTGCCCGCGTCAAGCGCCTGGAACGGCCGGATGAAGACACGCTGGTACTTCGCTCCGACAATCCGTCGTACCCGCTCGAGTTCCGTCGCGGCGGCGATCTCGAAGCAATCTTGATCCTCGGCCAGGTAATCTGGTCAGGGCATACCTTGTGAGGCTGGAGGACGACATGGCGGCGTGCAGGCAACGCGGAAAGAAAGGCAGCTTCCTCGAGATCCCACTTGGCTCGGCCTGCGCTGCGCTCGCTGCCGTGGCATTCGCCCTGCTGCACGGTGCAGCAGACGCACATGACAGCCAGACAATTTGCAGGAAGTCCGGATCTATCCTGGTGACCGAGATTGCCGCAGTAAAGGATCTTCTTCGCCTACTCGCAGCTCAGAAGTCCGCTGCAGAATTGGCGGTCGCAGCGCGTCCTGGCGACGAAGTCGCACTGACACAGAAGCTAGTTTTCGATGACTTTTATCGAGAGGCAATCGCGATCCTCAAGCCGTCGACGGAAAATCTGAATAATGGCGTCGCGGAGCTGTCATCCTTGTGTCGTGTTCGCTGATGCCTTACAGGCCCGCTGGCACTTTACAGCCCGGGATCCTAGGAATCTGTTCCATGTTCGACGTGCGCTGTCCTGAGCGGCCTGCCTGACAAGCCATTGTTTTTGCGTCTATTTTCACAACATGGAAGTATGTTTCGGAACATGGCAGACAATTTCCATGTTCCTACGATTCAGTCTGAGTGAATATTAGGCGCCACGTACTCTTAAATCGTTGTTTCACAAGCGTTTAAGCGGGGATTTAAGGCCGCTCTACAACACAGCCGCTTTCCGTCCATTCGGACATTCGGCGCAATCTCCGCACTTACTGCAGACCTTCGCGCCAAGCCTCTCGCGGCGCGCTAGTTGCCCACGAACCCCCTTGTTTCATTGACCAATCCGTCATGGCCCACGGACCACCGGCCCCTTCCGGGTTCACTGCAGATATCGGTGTCAACTCACACTGGTTCAAACTCGTCCACTGAAGGTCGAACCGCTCTGGACCTCGGCGCGGCAATTCCCTATATAATCGGTCAACAACTTTACGGGGTAGCCATGACCGCCGAACCCAAGGAACCGATTGAAGGCACGCCGCTGATCCGCCCTTCGACGACGGACCACCCGCTGTACGACAGCGTGGTCGAGGCGTGCCGCTCTGTTTACGACCCGGAAATCCCGGTCAACATCTTCGACCTGGGTCTGGTTTATACCATCGAGATCTCGCCCGAGAACGAAGTCGACATCATCATGACCCTGACCGCGCCGGGCTGCCCGGTTGCCGGGGAAATGCCGGGTTGGGTCGCCGATGCGGTCGAACCGCTGGACGGCGTGAAGCAGGTCAACGTCCAGATGACCTTCGAGCCGCAATGGGGCATGGAGATGATGTCCGATGAAGCGCGGCTGGAACTGGGCTTCATGTAAGAAAGTAAATTTGCTTTCTTTCCGCAAAAGAAAGTCGTTTTCCTTGCCAAACTGCCGGTCGAATGGCACGCTGTTGCCATGAGCCGCGCCATTCCCCTTGCCGTGCTGACCGGCGATCTGATCGGATCCACCGGGCTTGCCCCAGCGCGGATCGAGCAGGCCTTTGAGGTCCTGCGCGCGGCGTCCTTGCGAATCACGCAATGGCAGGACCACTCCCCGCTTCTTTCACGCTATCGCGGCGACGGTTGGCAGATCGTTCTGGTCCGCCCCACCCTTGCCGTTCGCGCCGCGCTGTTCCTGCGCGCCCATCTGCGGGCGGCCGGACGCGACCTGTCGACCCGCATCGCCATTGCCACCGGCTGCGACCTCCCCCCGACCAGCCCGGACCTGAACCTGGCGACCGGGCCGGTCTTCGTCGCCTCCGGCCGCGCGCTTGACGCGCTGGAGCCGCCTGCGCAGCTGTGCTTTGCGTCCGGTGGCGCGATGGGGGCGGCTGTCCGGCTGGCGGATGCGCTGTCGCAAGGGTGGACCGTGGCACAGGCGCGCGCCATCGCGCCGATGCTGGCCCCCCATCCGCCGACGCGGGTTGCCGTGGCCGAAACGCTGGGCATCCGTCGGCAGGCTGTGGAACAGGCGTTGGCGGCGGCCGATTATCCGGCCCTGTCCGAGGCACTTCAACTGATCGAGGGGGCCGCCGATGCAAGCTGACGGGCTTTCTTCATCCCGAAGCAATCCAGGGGGCCTGCCCCGATGATCGCCACGTTCGTCGCCCTTCTGGCCGCGCATGTGACGGCCGACTTCGTGCTTCAGACCCGCTGGATCGCGCTGCGCAAGACCCATCCAGGCGTCCTGTTCCTGCACGGGGCGCTGGTGCTTCTGTCGGCGCAGGCGGCAGTGGGCGTGATCGCCTCGCCTGCCCTGGTCTGGCTTGCGCTGGTCCACATGGCGATCGATGCGATCAAGGCCCGCAGTCCACGCGGCACGATGGCCTTCCTGATCGACCAGGCCGCCCATGGCGTGACGGTCCTTGCCGTGGCGATCTGGCAACCGGGGCTTTGGTCCGGGGGATACTGGGCTTCGCTGCCCGCGCCGGCGTCCCCGCTGATCCTGCACGGGATGCTGATCCTGGCGGGTTTCGTCCTTGCGGTCCGCGCGGGCGGCTTCGTCGTCGGGCTGCTGATGGAGGCGCAGGTCGCCCCCGCCGTCAGCGACCTGCTGGTCCGCACCACGACCATCCAGATCCGCGGCCTGCCCGAAGGCGGCCTGACCATCGGATGGCTGGAACGCAGCCTGATCTTCATCCTGATCCTTACCGGCCAGCCGGGCGCCATCGGGTTTCTGATCGCGGCCAAGTCCATCCTGCGCTTTGGAACCGTGACCGAGGATCGGGCCGCGTCGGAATACGTCATCATCGGCACCCTTGCCTCGTTCGGATGGGCGATCGGCGTCACGTTGGCGATGGTGTGGCTGCGCAGTCTTCTGCCGCCGCTTGAGATCACGCCCCGCCTGCCCTAAATTCACATTGCACGCGCAACAATACGAAAGACCTTCGCCCATGTTCGGCATTCCCGGCAAACAGGCCCTGACCCTGACCCCGCGCGCCGCGGCGCAGATTACCCGTCTGATGGCCAGGGACGGCAAGCAGGGATTGCGCATTGGCGTCCGCAAGGGCGGTTGCGCAGGCATGGAATACACGATGGACTTTGCCGACAGCGTCAACCCGATGGATGAGATCGTGGAACAGGACGGCGCAAGGGTGATGATCGCGCCGATGGCGCAGATGTTCCTGTTCGGGACCGAGATCGATTATGAAAACGGCCTCTTGGAAAGCGGCTTCCGGTTCAACAACCCGAACGTCTCGGAAGCCTGCGGTTGCGGTGAATCGATCAAGTTCAAGGACGCCCCGGCCGCCTGAGGGCGGGTGGCCTGAAGCCGCAGCCATTCACATTCCCGTGCCCTGCCCCTAAGATCGCGCGTTACGACATTGATGCCAAAGGGGATTGGGATGCGCCGCAAGCTTGCCGCCGGAAACTGGAAGATGAACGGATCACGCGCGGCGCTGGCCGAGGTCGGCGCGTTGGTGACCACCCATCCCCAACCTGGCTGCGACGTGCTGCTTTGCCCACCGGCCACGCATATCGCGTGGATGGCCGAGGCGTTGGCGGGCACCCCGGTCCGGGTGGGCGGGCAGGATTGCCATCAGAACGCCTCGGGCGCCCACACGGGCGACATCGCCGCGCCCATGCTGGCGGACGCGGGCGCGAGCCACGTGATCCTTGGACATTCGGAACGCCGGGCCGACCACGGGGAAACCGATGCGCTGGTCCGCGCCAAGGCCGAAGCGGCCGCCGCCGCCGGGCTGATTCCGGTGATCTGCCTGGGAGAAACCCTGCAACAGCGTGATGCGGGCGAAACGCTGTCCGTCATCGGCGCGCAACTGGCCGGATCGCTTCCCGCCAGTGCCGATCCCCGGACCATCATCGCCTACGAACCGGTCTGGGCCATCGGCACCGGCCGAACCCCGACCCTTCCCCAGATCGCCGAGGTCCACGCGTTCCTCCGGGCCGAACTGCGCCGCCGCTTCGGCACCGCGGCCGAGCAGATGCGGCTGCTTTATGGTGGCTCGGTCAAGCCGGACAATGCCGCGCAGATCTTCGCGGTGCCCGATGTCGACGGCGCCCTGGTGGGCGGCGCAAGCCTGAAGGCCGCGGACTTCGGTGCCATCATCACCGCGCTTGAGGGTACGGTCTAGGACACGGGCGCGTTTGCGGCGTTCGGTGTCGCCCCCGGCACCGACAAGCGGAGCGGCCCTTGTCAGGTTGTCACGGTTGATCCAGCCGAAAGAGCTTTCGTGACCGCCGCCACCATGCCCGCCCCCGCCCGAAACAGCCGGCTGACGGCCAACCTGATCGGAATGGCCTCGATGCTGATCTGGGCCACCGGCTTTCCGGCGGTGGACCGGCTCTTGCCGGTTTACGGGCCGCTGCCGCTGACGGCGCTGCGGATGGGAAGCGCGATCCTGCTTCTGCTGCCGCTCTGGCTGTTGGCGGACGGCGCGCAGGTGCTGGCCCGCGCGCCTTGGCGGCGTGGCCTGTGGATCGGCGCCGCCGGCTTCGGTGTCGGAGCCTTCCTGATCGTTCTGGCCCAGCAGATGACCGATGCCGTGACCGTCGCGATCATCTCCTCGACCATGCCGGTGATCGGCATCGCGCTGGAGTGCCTGTTCGACGGCCGCCGCCTGACCCTGCTTCTGCTTCTGGGGTTGGCACTGGGAATTCTTGGCGGGACGCTGGCCTATCTGTCGGGAATCGGCAGCATGGGCCTTGGACTTGGCGCACTGGTTGCCTTCGGCTCGACGCTGACCTTCACCTGGGCCTCGCGCGAGACGGTGCGCGGCCTGCCCCAGTTGTCGTCGATCGGGCGCACCGCCATCACCTTCACCGGCGGGGCGCTGGCCACAACGATCTGCGCCCTGGTCGCAGGCGCGTTGGGCCAGTCCACCGTCCACTGGGCGGCCATCGACCTGAACAACGTGGCGATGCTGGCCTATTACGGCATCGCCTCACTGGCCATCTCGCAGATCCTCTGGATCGTCGCGGTCGGACGGCTGGGCATCGGCATCGCAGCGATGCACATCAACGCCGCGCCCTTCTACACCATGATCATCGTCTGGCTCTTGGGCGCAGCGTTCAACTGGGCGCAGGCTGCCGGCGCGGCGCTGGTGCTTCTGGGCGTCCTGGTCGCGCAAAGGCCCGCCCGCTGACGGGAACCGGTGCCCCTTCACAGCGGCAGGTGCGTCGTCGCCTTGATCTCTTCCATGCTGAGAAGTGCCGTTACATTGTAGATCCGCACCTCGGAAATCAGCGCCTGGTAGAAGACGTCATAGGCCCGCGCATTCTTCACCCGCACCTTCAGGATATAATCGATGTCTCCGGCCAGGCGGTGCGCCTCCAGAACCTCGGGGCGTTTGCGGACCGTCTCCAGGAAGGCTTTCTGCCATTCCGCTTCATGTTCGGACGTGCGGATCAGGACGAAGAAGCAGGCCTCCAGCCCCAGCGCATCGGGATCCAGAATCACCGTCTGCTGGCGGATCACGCCCTGTTCGCGCATCTTCCGGATCCGGTTCCACACCGGCGTCTTGGACGAGCCGACCTTGCGGGCGATCTCGTCCAGGGAACGGTCGGCGTTCTCCTGCAATTCGGCAAGGATTTTCCGGTCGATCTCATCAAGCTGGACTGCCATCCCAATTTCCTCCAGAACGGAAAACGAAGATTGCAAACCCGGGCGATATCGGGATTACGTTCCTTTTGTCGCCAAGGCTATAGCCGAAAGCAAGAAAATTTTCCTATATTGGGGCAAGAATTGACCTCGCAAGACGTCCATCCAGAAATCCAGCCACGGAACGGAAAAGCACCGATGTCGCGCCGATACATCCCCAAGGTCGTGACGGCCAATGATCTGGTCGAAGGCGATGTGGTCTATCAGACCGCCGATGACCGCTGGTCGCGCCACCACCACGAGGCCGAGCTGATCGAGGACGAGGCCCATGCCCAGTTGCGGCTTCTGAACGCTTCTGCGCAAAAACAGGTTGTCGTCGGCCCCTATCTTGCCGATGCGAAGGCAGGACCCAACGGCCCGGAACCGATCCATTTCCGCGAGGCATTCCGCACCCGGGGTCCATCGAACTATGTCCACGGCAAGCAGGAATTCGCCGCGCGGGAGAACGAGAATGTATAAGTACAGCGACTTTGACGCCGCCTTCGTGGCCGAGCGCAACCGTCAGTTCCGCGGCCAGGTCGAACGGCGCCTGTCGGGTGCGCTGACCGAGGATGAGTTCCGCCCGCTGCGCCTGATGAACGGTTTGTATCTGCAACTGCACGCCTACATGCTGCGTGTGGCGATCCCCTATGGCACGCTGAATTCCGCGCAGATGCGGCAGTTGGCCTATATCGCCGACCGCTGGGACAAGGGCTACGGCCACTTCACCACCCGCCAGAACATCCAGTACAACTGGCCGAAGCTGAAGGATGTCCCCGACATCCTTGACGCGCTGGGCGAAGTGCAGATGCACGCCATCCAGACCAGCGGCAACACCATCCGCAACGTGACCGCCGACCACTTCGCCGGCGCCGCCGCGGATGAAATCGAAGATCCGCGCCCCGTGGCCGAACTGATCCGGCAATGGTCGACCGACCACCCGGAATTTCAGTTCTTGCCGCGCAAGTTCAAGATCGCCGTCACCGGCAGCCCGAATGACCGCGCCGTGACCCGTGCGAACGACATCGGCATCCGCACGATCCGGAACGACAAGGGCGAACCGGGATACGAGGTTCTGGTGGGCGGCGGTCTGGGACGCACACCGATGATTGCCCGCGTCATCCGCGACTTCCTGCCCAAGGCGGACCTTCTGCCCTATCTGGAAGCGATCCTGTCGACCTACAACCTGATGGGCCGGCGCGACAACAAGTACAAGGCGCGCATCAAGATCACCGTCTTCGAAAACGGCCTTGATGCCTTCCGCGATGCGGTCGAAGAGAAATTTGCGACCTATCGCAGCCAGTTCGGCGGTGCCGATCAGGCCCTGCTGGCCGAAATCGCGGCGGCCTTCGCGCCGCCTGCCTTCCGCAACGCTCCTGTCGATGCCTATGACGCGGCGCTGGCGGCCGATGCGGCCTTCCGCACCTGGGCCGGCACCAACCTGTCGGCGCACCGCAACGACAGCCACGCCATCGTGACCATCAGCCTGAAGGCACATGGCGAGACGCCGGGCGATGCCTCCAGCGACCAGATGCGGCTGCTGGCCGATCTGGCCGATGCCTATGGCTATGGCGAGCTGCGGATCAGCCACGAACAGAACGTCATCCTGCCGCATGTCCACAAATCCGATCTGCCGGTGCTGTTCGCGCGCCTGCAACAGGCGGGGCTGGCCACGGCGAATGCGGGGCTTCTGTCCGACATCATCGCCTGCCCCGGCATGGATTACTGCACCCTGGCGACTGCCCGGTCGATCCCGGTCGCGCAGAAGCTGGCGCTGCACTTCAAGGCCCTGGGCCTGGAAGAGGAAATCGGCGCGCTGAAGATCAAGATCTCGGGCTGCATCAACGCCTGCGGTCACCACCACGTGGGTCATATCGGCATCCTGGGGCTGGATCGCGCCGGGGTCGAGAACTACCAGGTCACGCTGGGTGGCGATCACACCGAAAACGCGGCCATCGGCGAACGGGCCGGGCCCGGCTTTGCCTATGACGAGATCGTCCCCGCGATCGAGCGCCTGCTGCGCGCCTATCTGGCGGAACGCAACGGCCCGTCCGAGACCTTCATCGACACCTACCGTCGCCTTGGCCCCGCGCCGTTCAAGGCCGCCCTCTACCCGGCCGAGGCGGAGGACCGTGATGCCGCATAATGCCCGCAACCTGGCCGAAAAGGCCGCACGGTTGAACGAACGCTACAAGCACCATTCGGCCACCGCCGTCCTTGAACGGGCACTGCATGACGCAGATGTGGGGCAACTGGCGCTGGTATCGTCCTTCGGGGCGGAATCGGTGGTGCTTCTGCACCTTGTTTCGGTGCTGGCACCGGCGACCCCGGTCCTGTTCATCGACACGATGATGCTGTTTCCCGAAACGCTGGCCTATCAGAGGGAACTGGCGCAGCGCCTACCGCTGACCGACCTGCGGACGATCCGGGCGGATGCGGGCGACATCTGGCGTGACGATCCCGATGGGACGCTGCACCAGTATTCCACCGACGCCTGCTGTGACTTGCGCAAGA
Organism: Rhodobacteraceae bacterium QY30; assembly: GCA_002356635.1. Lineage (GTDB taxonomy): Bacteria > Pseudomonadota > Alphaproteobacteria > Rhodobacterales > Rhodobacteraceae > QY30. The sequence continues at coordinate 1,104,600 of CP023454.1, read as the reverse complement.
CCGTGCCGCTGGAACGCGCGCTGCAAGGCTTCGGCGGCTGGATCACCGGGCGCAAGCGGTTCCAGGCCAGCACCCGGTCAACCATCGATTTCTTCGAGGCCGAAGGCGAGAAGCGCCTGAAGGTCAACCCCCTGGCGCATTGGGGCCGCGAGGATCTGGAAGAATACATGGTCAACAACCGCCTGCCCCGGCACCCGCTGGTGGCGAAGGGCTACCCTTCCATCGGTTGCGCGCCCTGCACATCCCCGGTGAAGCCGGGCGAAGACCCGCGGGCCGGTCGCTGGCGCGGTCAGGCCAAGGAAGAATGCGGGATCCACTTCATCAACGGCAAGGTCGTGCGCGGGCCTCTGCCGGCCCAGGGCGACGACGAGAAGGAGACTGCGGCATGACCACGATCGTGCGCGACGACGGCTTCCATGCCGATGACTATGAAGGCGCCGTGACCGACATCGCGTCGGATACCGCGGCCGCCGACCTGCCGCAGCACTTCGACAACATCGGGCTGATCCGCGTGGCCTTTCCGTCCTTCGCCGACGGCCGCGGGTTCACGCTGGCGCGGCTTCTGCGCGGCAAGGGCTATACCGGGCGCCTGCGCGCGGCAGGCCATGTCATTGCCGACCAGTATGCGATGGCGCGCCGCTCGGGCTTCGACGAAGTCGAGATCGACGATGACCTGGCCCAGCGCCAGACCGAGGATCAGTGGCTGTCGCGCGCCAACTGGCAGGACCACCACTACCGCGGCCGCCTGCGGGCCTGACCCGCGGGTTCGCCGCGCCGACGTGACGCGGGCCCGCCCGCCTTCCGCTTTCGCGCCTTTTGCCGTAAAAGGCCTCCAACGTCCCAAAATGCAAAGTCGACATCCGTGAACGATACCGCCACTCCCCCCGTCAAGACGCTGCCCGACGCGCAGATCGTGACTGCGGTCCACCATTGGACCGACAGCCTGTTTTCGTTCCGTGTCACCCGTCCGCGCACCCTGCGTTTCCGGTCCGGCGAATTCGTGATGATCGGCCTTCTGGATGACAAGGGCAAACCGCTGCTGCGCGCCTACTCCATCGCCTCGCCCAGCTGGGACGAGGAACTGGAGTTCTACTCGATCAAGGTGCCGAACGGCCCGCTGACCAGCCGGCTTCAGCATATCCAGCCCGGCGACCAGATCATCCTGCGTCCGAAACCGGTGGGGACGCTGGTGCTGGACGCGCTGCTGCCCGGGGAACGGCTGTGGTTCCTGGCCACCGGCACGGGCATCGCGCCTTTTGCAAGCCTGATGCGCGACCCCGAGACCTATGAACGCTACGATTCGGTCGTGATGATGCACACCTGCCGAACGGCGGCGGAACTGGAATACGGGCGGCAACTGGTCGAGGGTCTGAAGGAGGATCCGCTGATCGGCGAATATGCCCACAAGCTGAAATACTACGCCACCACGACGCGCGAACCCTCGGCGCGCATGGGGCGGATCACCGACAACCTGACCAGCGGCAAGGTCTTTGCAGACCTGGGCATCCATCCGATGGATCAGGCCCATGACCGCGCGATGGTTTGCGGATCGCTGGCGTTCAACATCGACGTGAAGGCGGTTCTGGAAAGCTTCGGCCTGCGCGAAGGTGCCAATTCCGAGCCGCTGGAATACGTGGTCGAAAAGGCCTTCGTCGGCGACGGCGTCTGATCCGGACCGCCGCCCCTGCCCAAAAAGAACGCCGCGCGGTTGCCCTGCGCGGCGTTTTTCCTTGACGGGCGCCCCGCTTGGGGGCGCCGGTCGCTGCTTCTGTCGGGCGCCCCGAAAGGCGCCCGAGGGAACATCACGGCGCGGTGGTGGTCGCCGGAGCAGCCGTGGTCGCGGCCGGAGCTTCGGTGGTCGCAGCCGGAGCTTCGGTCGTGGCGGCCGGAGCCTCGGTCGTGGTCGCCGGTGCTTCGGTGGTCGCCGCCGGAGCTTCGGTGGTCGTGGCCGGGGCGGTCACCACTTCGGGTTCCTTGCGGAACGCGAAGAACCAGACGGCCAGGGCCAGCAGGATCACGACGATGATGGCGGTTGTTCTGTTCATTCTTATGCCCCTCAATGGGCGGCTGTTCTTGCCGCAACCTTGGGTATCTTCCAAAATCGCGGAAAAGAAAAGCCCGACGGCAAATAGCGGCGGCATCTTTCGAATTGCGGTTGAAAGCGCGCAGCCCCGGCACTATTTTGCGCGACGATCAAAAGGTCACATCCCGTCAACGTCAGAAGGATCGCTGCCATAGCCCGCAGACCGCACAACGCCCCGCCCCAACGCGACACCGGCCCGCGCGTCAATGAACGCATTCGCGCACCGGAAATTCGCCTGATCGGTGCGGATGGTGAAAACGTCGGTGTCGTCTCGCCCGCGCGGGCGATGCAGATGGCCGAGGAAGCCGGACTGGACCTGGTCGAGATCTCGCCCAATGCCGTGCCGCCGGTCTGCAAGATCATGGACTTCGGCAAGTTCAAGTACGAAAACCAGAAGCGCGAAGCCGAAGCCCGCAAGAAGCAGAAGATCATCGAGATCAAGGAAATCAAGTTCCGCCCGGGAACCGATACCCATGACTACGACGTCAAGATGCGCTCGGTCCTGAAGTTCCTGTCCGAAGGCGACAAGGTCAAGGTGACGCTGCGCTTCCGCGGACGCGAGATGGCGCACCAGGATCTGGGCGTGGAACTGCTGAACCGCGTTGCCGCCGACGTGGCCGAAGCGGGCAAGGTCGAATCCATGCCCCGACTGGAAGGCCGCCAGATGGTGATGATGATCGGCCCGCGCTGATCGCTGACCAGACCGGATGCAAGATGGCCCCCAGGCGCATCCCGGGGGCCTTTTCGTTTCGGATGATGCCTTGGGGGACGGGATGCTGAGCTATCAGCACGGATATCATGCAGGCAACCTGGCGGACGTGCACAAGCATGCGCTGCTGTCGGTCATGCTGGATTACCTGACGCAGAAGCCGAAGCCGCTGAGTTATCTTGAGACCCATTCGGGCCGTGGTCTTTATGCGCTGGATGCCCCCGAGGCGGAAAAGACCGGCGAAGCCGCGCAAGGCATCCTGCGGGTGCGGGACTGGTTCGCGCCCGACCATCCCTATGCGCGCGTGCTGACCGACACCCGCACGCGGTTCGGGGCGAACGCCTACCCCGGTTCTCCGTTGATTGCCGCGCAGTTGCTGCGCCCCGGGGACCGGCTGACGCTTGCCGAACTGCATCCGCAGGAACATGCCGCATTGCAGGTCGTGGCCGGCCCCTTCGGCGCGACGGTGCTGCGCGAAGACGGGCTGAAGATGGCACTGGCCCGCACCCCCCCGACGCCGCGGCGGGGCCTGATGCTGATCGACCCGAGTTATGAGGTGAAGGAGGACTATGCCGCCCTGCCCCGGCTGATCGCCGCGGTTCATGCAAGGTGGAATGTCGGAACCCTGGTGCTGTGGTATCCGATCCTGACCAGCGGCGCGCATCGTGCCATGCTTTTCGCGCTTGAAACGGCCAGCCTTCCTCGCACCTTGCGTCATGACGTGTCTTTCCCGCCCGCGCGCGAAGGTCACGGCATGATCGGCAGCGGGGTGTTCATCGTCAACACCCCCTACGGAACCGAAGCCGAGGCGGAATGGCTGTCGGAACGGTTTTCCAGCCTGTCCGCAGCCGGCTGACGGAAAAGCCGCGCCCCCGAAGGGCGCGGCCTGCTGTTGCGTCCGGTCGGCGATCAGTCCAGCAGGCTGGTGATCCGGCGCACGCTGGCGCGGCGGTTCTGGCGTTCCGCTCCCTCGGTCTGCACCTTCAGGAACTCCTCGCCATAGCCCTGCACGACCATGTTTTCCGGCGGAACCTTGAAGTATTCGGTCAGCGCAAGCGCCACCGACTCCGCGCGCCGGTCCGACAGCGCCAGGTTGTAGGCCGCATTCCCAACGGCATCAGTGTGCCCTTCGATCAGGAACATCTCGCGCGGGTTGTCCTTGATGAAGGACTGGATCGTCCGGCCCAAGTTGGCCAGCGCCTGCGCCTGGTCCGGGGTGATCGCGGCCGATCCCGTCTCGAAGGTGATCGAGTTCAGGTCGATGACCGGCACAAGCGCCCGCACTTCGTAGATGTCGCGGACCTGCGCCAGGCTGAACCGCCGGCCGATGTTGGCTTCGTTGCGCAGCGCATCGCGCAGTTCTGCCTCGCTCGACGACGGCGTGGCCACGATCTCGCGGGCCGGACGCGGCAGCTCGGACACGACCACCGGTTCATAGGGAACGGTATCGTCGATCAGCATCGTCTGCCGCCCGTCCCGGTCGATGTGGACCCGGCGCAGCACCCGGTATTCGGCGTCCCGGATCGTCACGATCTGGGTGCCGTCCTGCCGGGTCACGATCGTGCGGGTCGAGCCGTCGTTGAAGCGTTCGGTTCGCACGTTCGAGCCGGGCTGACGCAGCAGCACATTGTCGTCCTTGATCACCTGATAGCTGCCGTCATCCCGCAGCAGCACCACACGGTCACCCGAGTTCTGTTCGACCCTGCGGTTGTTCGACAGCAACGTGCCCACGGCCAGCGCGCCAAGACCGGCCAGGGCGATCTTCTCGAAGTCCGACAGCCCCTTGTCGCGCTTGGCGGTGGGGGTGGCGGTGGTGGTTGTGGTTGTCGTCGTGGCCGTGGCCGACGGTGCGGCAGTCTGCGCCCCCTGCGGCGTGACGGCGGGGGCTTCATTCACCTTGGTCGCGAACTCTTCGGCAGAGGAACGGGCCGTTTCCTTGGTCACGGTTTCCTCGACCACCTGCGCAGGCGGAATCGCGGTGTCCGGCTCGGCCGACACCGGCGCCGCAGCTGCGGCCGCCACAGGTGCCTGCCCCGAGGCTGCATCGGGCTGGACGGGCAGCAGCGTCGCGGTTCCGGCGGCCGCCGCCTCGCCGGCGGCGCTGCCGGTCGCGGGCGCCGTCACCTCCCCGGTTGCGGTGCCCGTGGCGGTCCCGGTGGCCGTCGCACTGCCAGTTGCGGGGGCTGTCACCTCTCCGGTCGCACTTCCGGTCGCAGATCCGGTGGCCGACCCTTCGGCGGGCGCGGGCGCAACGGTGGTGGTGGTGCCTTCCGCTGCGGGCTGCTGCTGGTTCTCAAGCGACTTTTGCAGTTCCTCGGCGGTCGGTGAGGGCTGGCCTTCAGCGGGCGCGACCTTGGGTGCGGCGCTGCCTTCGGTGGTGGCGGGCTCGGCGGGGGCGGGTTCGGCCGGGGACGGAACGGTCGCCGACGGCTCGGTCGTGGCCGCCGGCTGCTCGGCCGGTTGCTGCGCCTCAAGCGCCTTCTTCAACGTGGTCGTGTCGGGGGTGGCCGGTTGCGGCGCGGGTTCGGTCGACGTCGCGGCCGGAGCTTCGGCTGGGGCTTCGGCGGCCGGGGCCTGCGCAGCCGGTGCTTCTGCCGGAGCTTCGCCGCTTGGCATGATGCTGCCGCCCTGCGTGGCCGTCGCCGCGGGCGTCTCGGGGGTCTTGTCCACGGGCGCAGCCGCATCAGGCGCGGTGCTTGACCCTTCGCCCGTCGTCACGGAACCATCCGGCTGAACCTCGCCGGGCGCGGGTTGCGCCGGGGCTGCCTCGGTGGGCGCAGGTTCGGCCGGCGCGGTGGCCTCGGGAACCGGCGTCGGTGTCGGCGCAGGTTCGGGGGCCGGTTCGGCGGCGGGCGCAGGAGCCTGTTCGGCGGGCGCATCCGCCTCGGGGGCGGCCTTGGTCGACGCATCCGGCGCAGCATTCTGATCCGGCTCGGCCTTCTTCTCGGGCGCGGCCTTTTCCTCAGGCGCAGCCTTCTTCTCGGTATCCGTCGCCTTCTTCGGCTTCTTGTCCTTTTCGCAAGGTGCCGCACTGCCATCGGCGCAGACCTCGGCCTGATCGGTCGAGGTTTGCGCCCAGATCGGTGCGGGCATCAGCAGGGAAAGGCTGGCGATCAACGCGGTTGAGGTCTTGAGACTCTGACGCATGGGAAAGGGCCCTTATCATGGATGAGAGGGAACATGACGCTCCAACGCCGTGAAAGATAAGGAGGTTCCCCGGCGTTATCCTATAACCGCCCCGAACCGCCCCGCCTCAACCGGGGGTTTAGGACCAGCGCCGGATCCTGCCGCGCTGGTGAGACGATCACATTTGTCCGTACCAGTCGGACCAGAGACCGGCCGCCCAGAACATCAGCGACAGGATGATCATCAGAATCCCGATGCCCAGTTTGTCGCGCATGGCAAAGACGATCGGATCGTGGTCCTGCTGGCCATACCAGCCCAGCATCACCATGCGCCACAGCCACAGCGCCATCGGGGCCATGGCCACCCACAGGATCCAGGTCGTCGGATATAGTTCCCGTCCCTGCGCACTGATCGAATAGAGAAAGAAGATCAACAGCGCGCCGACGGTGCCCAGCCCCGCGACGTTCAGAAGATCGCCGCGATCCGCCCGCGAATAGCCCCGTCCCGGCAAACGTTCGTCCGACGTGGCCAGCGTCAGCTCGGTCAGCCGCTTGACGCACCCCAGGGTCACGAAGATCGGGAAGATGAAGATCAGCATGTAGATCGACACATCGACCTGCCCCGCCGCCGCACCCGCCACAACACGCAGGGTATAAAGCGCCGCCAGCGTGGCGATGTCGACCCAGCGCATCCGCTTCAGCTTTAGCGAATAGGCCAGCGATGTGGCGGCATAAAGCACGACCACGCCGAGGAAGAGAGCGTTCAGCGCCGCCGCGATCCCCAGGGAAAGCAGCATCAGCAGCACGAAGGCAACCATCCCGGCAGAGATCGGCACCGCGCCGCTGGCGAAGGGCCGACGGCACTTGGTCTGGTGCAGGCGATCGGCCTCGAGGTCGAGCAGGTCGTTGACGATGTAGATGCTGGAAGCCGCCGCCGAGAACGACAGGATTCCCAGAAGGATCGGTACCAGGGTGGCCAGGTCGAAACGGTGCGCGGCGATCATGGGCAGGATCAGAAGGACATTCTTGACCCACTGGTGCGGCCGCATCGCCTTCAGCAGATCGCGCCAGACCCAGCCGCCGGGCAGTTCGACCACGTTCTGCCCGCGCGAAACAAGCGTCCGCGCCGAAGGCAGATAGCCCACGACCAGCGCGTTGTCAGCCCGTTCCCAGACCGCCATGTCCGCGACCTCGTTCCCGGCATAGTCGAAGCCACCGTCCCCGAAGGTTTCCGCCAGTGCCTCGGCCTTGGCGGAGCCCTTCAGGTTCACCTCGCGGCTGGATGCGAAGACCGTGGGCGACAGGCCGTAATCCGCGGCCAGCCGTTCCACCAGCGACGCATCGGATGCCGACGCCAGCACGACCTCGCGCCCCGCCATGCGGTTTTCCAGCGCCAGTTCCGCCACGGCCGGGTTCACCGGCAGAAGATCGGTGCGCAAGGGCGCGATGTCCGCCAACTCGGCCTTCAGCACCTGCGGCTTGCGAAAATGCCGCAGCACTGCCCGGATCGTCGCCAGCGGATCACGCCCCAGCCCCGCCCAGAAGCTTTCGTACAGCATGTCGGTCTTCAGGAATGTCCCATCGACATCCAGAACCAGCGGCTTCACATCCGTCATCGCCCGTCTCAACTCCCCGCCGCGAAGACGCAGCCATCCGTCATCAGTTCCGGCGGGGTCCGGCACAGCCCCCGTGCCACCGACCAGGCGGCCAGAACCTTGGGCACATAGTCCCGTGTTTCCGTATAGGGCGGCACGCCGCCGTTCGATTTCACCGCATTCTCGCCAGCATTGTAGGCGGCCAGCACCATCAGCGGATCCCGGTCGAACTCCTTCATCAACCAGTTGAGATAGGCAACCCCGCCCCGGATGTTCTGCCGGGGATCCTTGCTGTCGGCGACACCAAACCGGTCGGCGGTGGCCGGGATCAGCTGCATCAGGCCCACGGCGCCGGCCCCCGACACCGCATCGGCCCGGCCACCGCTTTCAATGCCCATCACCGCCAGCACCAGCGCGGGCGAAACTTCCGTCCCGATCGTGGCCTGCAGGATCTCGGGGCCATGGGCCTGCGCCATCTGCTGCATCTGCTGGAGGCGCGGCGCGGCAACCATCGTGCCGTTCGGCCCCTGGTTCAGCGCCGCCAGCGCCAGGTCGAACCGACCGTCCCGCTCGGCAAGGCTGGGCGACACCGCCTTCCAGAACCAGTCATAGCTACCGGGGGCGGTGGGTTTGGCGGGACCGGGCAGCAACCCGGGCGCGGCACCACCCTTCGGGATCGGATTTTCCGGCATCGGCATCGCGGCGGCCAGCATCCGCGCCTGCTCGGCCGGGTCGATCTGCACCATGATACGCTTGCCTACGCCGGGCTTGGGTGCCCCGATGCGCTTGAAGGTAAAGTCCGGATAGGATGTGGCGGGGGAGGACGTGCCCTCTTCGGCCCGTGCGGTCCCCAGCGTCTGGAGAATGCACAGCACAAGGACCGCCCACTGGCTGCGGCGCATCATGATACTACTGCCTGCCTCATACTTTTTCGTATGCTTTTGATGAAAATCTGCCTCAGCCGGCCCCGTCGATCCAGCCTTTCCGGTGTCCCGCTTCGGATTCGATGGAAAGACCGGCGTTTTGGCAACAGGATGGAACGCCCGGATTAATCCGCTTTCAGGGGGCTATCACGGCAAGAGACGGCGGATTGGCGCCGATTTGTCGACGATTTCTGCAAAACACCACCGATATGGTCCAAGGATTCACGATCTTTGCCCAAGTTGAACCACGATTCAGGGTCAGAAACAGGATCAGCCGACGCGAGACCGGGGTTCCGGATGCAGAGGCCGGAACCTGACAAAACCCTGGAGAAGACCGATGAAAGCTTTCAAACTGTTCAAGAAGTTCAACGCCGAAGAAGATGGCGCCGTGACCGTGGACTGGGTCGTTCTGACCGCCGCGATCGTGGGCCTGGGCATGGCCGCGCTGGCCGCTGTCCGTGGCGGCACCGGTGCGCTGACCTCGAAGATCAACTCGCACCTGTCGAACATGTCGATCAACACCAGCGCGCTCTGATCCCTTCTGGACAGGACCGTTTCAGCGAACCGCGCCCCCCATCGGGCGCGGTTTTGCTTTGGGCAGATCAGCCGCCCTCGCAAAAGGATGTGAAGTTTTGGATAGTTTCCAGCAAATGTCCGAAGGATGCCCTAATCGGAACACGATTCAGGGCGACAACGGTTCCAGTCGCAGCGAGCACCGTTGACCGGGCCCTCTGCACCGGCCAACCATTGTACCTGGAGAAGTTCGATGAAAGCTTTCAAACTGTTCAAGAAGTTCAACGCCGAAGAAGACGGCGCCGTGACCGTGGACTGGGTCGTGCTGACCGCCGCCATCGTGGGCCTGGGCATGGCCGCTCTGGCCGCCGTCCGTGGCGGCACCGGTGCGCTGACCTCGAAGATCAATGACCACCTGTCGAACATGTCGATCAACACCAGCGCCCTCTGATCCCTTCCGGACAGATACGCTTCAGCGAACCGCGCCCCGAACGGGCGCGGTTTTGCTTTTGGGCGGATGCGGCGGGTACACAAGTACAGGAAACGGTTCCATCCCGTTGTTTCAAAATAAAAAAGTTAACAACCCGTAAATGCCAAAGCTCCGCCCAAGTTGAACCACGATTCACGGTCAGAAACAGGATCAGCCGACGCGAGACCGGGGTTCCGGATGCAGAGGCCGGAACCTGACAAAACCCTGGAGAAGACTGATGAAAGCTTTCAAACTGTTCGAGAAGTTCAACGCCGAAGAAGATGGCGCCGTGACCGTGGACTGGGTCGTGCTGACCGCCGCGATCGTGGGCCTGGGCATGGCCGCGCTGGCCGCTGTCCGTGGCGGCACCGGTGCGCTGACCTCGAAGATCAACTCGCACCTGTCGAACATGTCGATCAACACCAGCGCGCTCTGATCCCTTCGGATCAGACCCGCGAGATTGACGAAAGCCGCGCCCGCCCAGGCGCGGCTTTTTCGATTCCCGGGCGCAACGCCGCAGAAGCTGGCCGATGCGCCATTGGTCGACAATGTCTTTCGTCTGTTTCCGCCATCCGAAAGGATGTCCCGAATTCAGCCGGGATCCGCCCTGTTTGCGTCACGATTGACCGGCAAAACATCCCCATACCGCAGTCAAGGTTAACCCGACGTTCCGGGCTCCCACAGGAAGCGGTGAGTGATTAAAAGTGCAAGGAGATAGGACATGAAAGCCTTCAAACTGTTCAAGAAGTTCAACGCCGAAGAAGATGGCGCCGTGACCGTGGACTGGGTCGTGCTGACCGCCGCCATCGTCGGCCTGGGCATGGCCGCGCTGGCCGCCGTTCGCGGCGGCACCGGTGCGCTGACCTCGAAGATCAACTCGCACCTGTCGAACATGTCTATCAACACCAACGCGCTCTGATCCAGCCCGTTGACCTGACACTGATACGCGCCCTCCGCACGCCGGGGGGCGCGTTATTTTTTCCATTTCACCCCCTTTACCCAAAACTTGCCGCAATTGGATGCGAAGTTCTGAACGTGGGCGCGCGGTCATCCATTCGTCCACGGGGCTAAGGGGCATAAAAGATGCAGCAAGAAAACCGGACCATCCGGTTCATCCAGAATGAATCCGGCGCCGTGACGGTCGACTGGATCGTGCTGACGGCCGTGATCGTCGGCCTGGGCGTGGCCGTCACCTCGATGATGGGGGGCGGCACCAAGTCGCTCACCTCGCGGATCAACGAACAACTGGCGACAGCCGCCTCCGGGGGCGATTCGCTTCCCGCCACGACGATCTACCGCAGCAACTGATTGGCATTCTGCGCGCAAAGCCCTGATCTCGATTGTCATTGCTGAAAGCCGGTATTGTTCCGGATTGATGGATGCGCGACCGGGAGATGCCCTTCCACCGCCCCATTGCTGCCCACAACCCCCTTCATAAACCAAGACAAGGGGCCGCAAGGTCCGACCTGCGGATACGGGAGTGGTGCATGAAGCTTTTCAAGATTGCGGGCCGATTTGCCCAGGACGAGGACGGCGCGGTTACGGTCGACTGGGTCATCCTGACCGCCGGCGTCGTCGGTCTGGTGTTTGTCGCGATGAGCGGCCTGCGCGGCCAGATGTCGAGCGTCGGCGCCAAGGTTCAGGACACCCTGACCGGCATGACCATCAACACAAGCTTCTAGAACCCTGGCCTTGGTGCGCAGCGCCCCGCGATCGCGGGGCTTTTGCATTTCGGATATCCCTCCCCAGTGTTTCGCCCGGGTCACAAATTCCACCGGCCAGCCGATCTTTGACCACCATTTGGCCGCATTCTATACGCAGGTTGCGGCGCAAACCCTGGTCGGCAGCGTCGATTCGGGTTTGTGTTGTTTGAAAGGATAGACGATGCGTCTTGTATTCGGACTGGTGCTGGTGCTGGGGCTCGCGCTTGCCGGCTTCGCGGTCTACATGGCCCAGGGCTACATGGCCGGGATGCAGCAGGAACGCGACGCGCTTCTGGCAGCACAGGCCGCCTCGCCGCAACTGGTCGACGTCGTGGTGGTGAAGAAGCCGCTGGCCTACGGGGATCGCTTCACGCGCGAAGACCTGGATGTGGTGAAGTGGCAGGCCGACAAGCTGCCGGCCGGCGTGTTCCACAAGATCGTCGCGGCGCAGCCCGCCCCCGGAACCGCCCCTGCCCCCGCCGCCGATCCGGCTGTCCCCGATCTGGAAAAGCCGGTCTTCTTCGATGGCGAAACCCGGCCGCGCGCCGCCCTTCGCAGCTATGAACCCTTCGAGCCGCTGCTGGCCAAGAAGATCACCGACCCAGGCGTCGACGCGGGCATCAACGCAAACCTGACCGCCGGCCTGCGCGCCTTCGCCATCAACGTCGATGTCACGACGGGCGTTTCTGGTTTCCTGCGTCCGGGCGACCGGGTCGATGTCTACTGGACGGGTCAGGCCGGCCAGAAAAACGTCACCAAGATGATCCAGCAAGCCGTTCGCCTGATCGCCATCGACCAAAGCGCAGACACCGACCGCAGCGCCGAAACCCTGATTGCCCGCACCGTCACGGTCGAGGTTTCACCCGAACAGGTGGCGGCGCTGACCCAGGCCCAGGCCACCGGGCGGCTGACGTTGTCGCTGGTCGGATCGGGCGACAACGTCGCCGTCGGCGCCGTCGAGATCGACCAGAACAAGCTTCTGGGCATCACCGAGGCCGAGGCGGCGCCCGTGGTCGAGGAAAAGGTCTGCACCGTTCGCACCAACAAGGGCGGTGAAGTGGTCGAAACCCAGATCCCGTGCAAGAACTGAGCCAAGATCACAGATATGTAAAACCGGCCACACATCATCTGGTGGCCGGTTTTCCCGTTCTTACCAGAAATACGAAACTGTTGCCCGCGACCCACAGCAAACTTTCGTGCCAACTGTTTGATTATTGCAAACGAATCGCATCGGGCGCATTCTGGTGACAATGCGGACAAAAGATCCGCGTCATTTTCGTGATCGGAGAGGCAGGTCACATGAGCTTTAGAACTGCATTTACGGCAGGGATGCTGGGCTTTTCGCTCTGCATGACCGCCATTCCAGCTGCACATTCGGAAACACTGCGTGTCATGAACGGCTCGGCCTCGACGGCGCTGAACGTGCCGATGAACCGCGCCGTCGTCGTCGAATCCGATCAACCTTTCGCTGAACTTTCGATCGCCAACCCTGGCATCGCGGACATCTCGACCCTGTCGGACCGCAGCATCTACGTGCTGGGCAAGGCGCCCGGCCGCACGACGCTGACGCTCTTGGGCCCGGATGGCAAGCTGATCACCAACGTCGAGGTCCAGGTGACCCCCGACGTGGCCGAGTTCAAGGAACGCCTGAAGCAGATCCTGCCGAACGAAAAGATCGAGGTCCGCACCGCCAATGACGGCATCGTGGTATCGGGCACCGTCTCCTCGACGGCGAAGCTCGACCGGGCGCTGGACCTGGCGGAACGCTACGCGCCGGGACGGGTGTCGAACCTGATGAACGTGGGCGGCGAACAGCAGGTCATGCTGAAGGTGCGCTTTGCCGAAATGGCGCGGTCGGTCAGCAAGGAACTGGCGGGGTCCATCGGCATCGTCAACGGATCCGGCGATTTCCGTCTGGGATCGGGCAACCTGGACCAGGTCAGCAATGTCCTGAGCGGAAATACCCTGCGCACCGAAAAGCAGGGCATCCTGGGTGCTTCGGTCGGGGTCGGCAACCTGCAGCTGGGCGTCGTGCTTGAGGCGCTGGAAGACAAGGGGATGGTCCGCACGCTGGCCGAACCGAACCTGACCGCATTGTCCGGGCAGGAAGCCTCGTTCCTGGCGGGCGGCGAATATCCGATCCCGGTCGCGCAGGCAGGTGCCGCGGGCCAGCCGGCGACCGTGACCATCGAATACAAGCCCTTCGGCGTCGGCCTGAACTTCACGCCCACCGTCGTGGACGAGAACATCATCAACCTTCAGATCGATGCTTCGGTCTCGGGCCTCGACAGCGCGAACGGCATCACCCAGAACGGGTTCGACGTGAAGTCGTTCAAGACCCGCCGCACCCAGACCACGGTCGAAATGCGCGACGGCGAAAGCTTTGCCATCGCCGGGCTTCTGCAGGACGACTTCCGCGACCTGAACGGCCAGGTGCCCTGGCTGGGCGATATTCCGGTGCTGGGCGCGCTGTTCCGCAGCAGCGAATACCAGCGCGCGCAGACGGAACTGGTGATCATCGTGACGCCGCACCTGGTGTCGCCGACCCGTGGCGAGGCGCTGGCCCTGCCCACCGACCGGGTGCGCCCACCCAGCGAGGCCGAACTGTTCCTGTTTGGCAAGACTGCCGGCAACGGCAAGAAACCGAAGGGTGCCGCGGGCGAAGTCGCCAAGCAGGACTTCTCGGGTTCCTACGGCTACGTGATGGAGTAAGACATGCGTATCAGCCTGACCCTGCTCCTTCTTGCCTCGGCCGCCACTGTCGCCGGTTGCAGCAAGGAAACCAACGTCGCCCGTTCGTTCTATACGGAAGCGGGCTCGGGCATCGAAGGCCGCGGCTTTGGGGATGCCACCCGCCAGAACATGGCCGTCCAGACCGCCGAACAGGGCTATGCGATCAACCTGACCCGCAAGTTCGGCGCCGATGTCACCAGCACCGTCCACTTCGCCTTCAACAGTGCAGTCCTGGATGACAACGCCCGTCAGGTTCTGATCCGTCAGGCCGACTGGATGCGCCAGTTCCCGGAAATCCGCTTCCGGGTCTTCGGCCACACCGACCTGGTCGGATCGAACGCCTACAACAAGGCGCTGGGTCTGCGGCGGGCGCAGGCGGTCGTCGCCTTCCTGGGCACCCAGGGCATCAGCCGCTCGCGGCTGGAGGCCCTTGTGTCCTACGGCGAGACGCAGCCCCTGGTCTATGTCCAGAGCCCGAACCGCGAAAACCGCCGCACCGTCACCGAAGTCTCGGGTTTCGTCAGCGGCAGCAAGAGCACGGCCTATCTGAACGGCAAATACGCCGCGGTGATCTTCCGCGAATATGTCAACAGTGCCCGTCCCCAGACCGTCACGGCCGGTGGCGCACTGGCGGCCGCCCAATCTGCCGGAGAGGCCGCGACCGGCAACTGATTTTACCAAGGAAGCACGATCCCACCTTGCGGCGTCTGGAAACAGGCGCCGCTTTTCTTTCCGACAGTAGAGCTAATCCGCACAAATACGATGATTTGGCCCCATTCTTGCCAACATTCTCCGCAATTTTCGCCGGGTGATCTGAGTGTATCGGCGACAGAGTCGCTCTCCGGACCAGAAACTTGGGGTCAGGACGACCCAAAAGGCCTCCGGGGTGCCGGTCGGCGAGGAAGGACGAGAAGAATGAGCAGTGTTACAGCCCTGAAGCCCGAACCCGCGCCCGTCGTGGCCTGCACCATCTCGCGTGACATCCGCAACTTCGACCTGATGATCGAGGACATGGAGGCGGAGCTGGGCGAAAGCTGGGGCGACCTGACCTTCGAGGATGCGGCCGTCTTCCTGGGCCAGCCGGATGCGGACTCTCTTGAATTCGTCGCGATCGCGCTGAACGGCGATGACGAGGCCGACCTGGGCCGGGTTTCGGCGACAGTCGCTGCCGCGAAGGCGCGTGACATCAAGGTGATCCTGATCGCCGAGGGGGTCAGCCCCGGCGTTCTGCACCAGCTGCTGAAACTGGGGGCGGACGACTTCGTCCCCTACCCATTGCCGGAAAACGCCCTGCACGAGGCGATCGAGCGGTTGCGCCAGGCACCGCAGGCCGTGCCGGAGTATGACGAGCCGGTCGAAACCCCCGCTTTCCGTCCGAAGGGCGACCGTGATGGCGTCGTCCTGCCGGTCCATGCCCTGGCCGGTGGAACCGGGGCCACGACCTTTGCCGTCAACCTGGCCTGGGAACTGGCCAATGTGGCGAAGGAAGGCGCGCCGCGCGTCTGCCTGCTGGATTTCGACTTCCAGCGCGGCTCGATCTCGACCTACCTCGACCTGCCGCGCCGCGAAGCTGTCTACGAACTTCTGTCGGACACGGCCTCGATGGACAGCGAAAGCTTCCTTCAGGCGATGCTGACCTATAACGGCAAGGTCCACGTCCTGACCGCACCGTCCGAGATGCTGCCCCTGGACATCGTCACTTCGGATGACATCAACCGCCTGATCGACATTGCGCGGGCCAACTTCGATTTCGTCATCATCGACATGCCGTCCACCGTCGTGCAATGGACCGAGGCGGTGCTTTCGCAGGCGCATCTCTACTTCACGATGCTGGAACTGGACATGCGTTCCGCCCAGAACACCCTGCGGATGATCCGGGCGCTGAAGGCCGAGGAACTGCCCTACGAAAAGTTGCGCTACGTCCTGAACCGCGCGCCGAAATTCACCGACCTTTCGGCCAAGTCGCGCGTGAAGCGTCTGGCCGAAAGCCTTGACATCACGCTGGAATGCCAGCTTCCCGACGGCGGCCGGCAGGTGACGCAGTCCAACGACCACGGCCTGCCGCTGTCCGAAACAGCTGCGAAGAACCCGCTGCGCAAGGAAATCGCCAAGCTGGCGGCGTCGCTGAACGAACTGAACAAGGCCGCCGAAGCAAGCCGCGTCTGACGAAAAGAGGGGCATTCGATGTTTTCCCGTTACCGCAAGACCGCCGAACCCGCCAAGACGACCGTGCCTGCCCAGACGGCGGGCAATGCGGCCCCGGCAGCGGCCGCACCCGTCGCCCCGAAACCCGGCATCGGACGCAAGCCGATGGCGCCGGCCCAGACGGCTGCGGTGGCCGTGGCCGCCGACAAGGACAAGAAGCGCAAGGAAAAGATGAGCGAGCTGAAGGTCGAGCTTCACCGCCGCCTTCTGGACAACCTGAACCTGTCTGCGCTGGAACATGCTTCGGAAACCGAACTGCGCCAGGAAATCGTCGCCATCTCGACCGAAGCGCTCGAGGAGATGAGCGTCGTCCTGAACAAGGAAGAACGCGTCACCCTTTACCAGGAGCTTTACCACGAGGTGATGGGCCTTGGCCCGCTTGAGCCGCTGCTGAAGGACGACACGGTCAACGACATCCTAGTGAACGGCCCGCAGCAGATCTTCGTGGAACGCGCAGGCAAGCTGCAACTGACCGACATCACCTTCAAGGACGAACGCCACCTTCTGCGGATCATCGACAAGATCGTGTCCGCCGTGGGCCGCCGCGTCGACGAATCGAACCCCTATGTCGACGCCCGTCTGGCCGACGGGTCGCGTTTCAACGCCATGGTGCCGCCGATTGCCGTCGACGGTTCGCTGGTGTCGATCCGGAAGTTCAAGAAGGACAAGCTGGGCATCGACGATCTGGTCCGCTTCGGCGCCTTCACCGAAGAAATGGCCGCCTACCTGCAGGCCGCCGTGTCGACCCGGTTGAACATCATCGTTTCCGGCGGGACGGGTTCGGGGAAAACGACCACGCTCAACGCGCTGTCGTCCTTCATCGACAACTCGGAACGCATCCTGACGATCGAGGATACGGCGGAACTTCAGCTGCAACAGGTCCATGTGGGCCGGATGGAAAGCCGCCCCGCCAACGTCGAAGGCAAGGGCGCCGTCACCCAGCGCGACTGTCTGCGCAACGCCCTGCGGATGCGTCCCGACCGGATCATCGTCGGTGAAACCCGCGGCGAGGAAGTGATCGACATGCTGCAGGCCATGAACACCGGCCACGACGGGTCCATGACAACGATCCACGCCAACAGCGCCCGCGACGGCGTCAGCCGTCTGGAAAACATGGTGGCCATGGCCGGGATCGAGATGCCGCTGAAAGCCGTCCGCAGCCAGATCGCATCGGCCGTCAACCTGATCGTGCAGGCGTCGCGCCTGCAGGACGGTTCCCGCCGCATGACCTCGATCACGGAAATCACCGGCATGGAAGGCGAAGTCATCTCGATGCAGGAAGTCTTCCGCTATGAACGCCTTGGCCTTGCGCCTGACGGCAAGATCATCGGGCGCTTCACGGCAACGGGCGTCAGGTCGCATTATTCCGACCGCTTCAAGCAGTGGGGCTTCGACCTGCCGCCCTCGATCTACGAACCCATCGCGGCGGAGTGACCATGTCTCCAGCACTCATCATCTACGGCCTGATCTTCGTCGCCGTCCTTCTGCTGGTCGAGGGCATCTATCTGGCCGTTTTCGGCAAGTCGATCTCGCTCAACAGCCGGGTGAACCGGCGGCTGACGCTTCTGGACAAGGGCGTGCAGCGTGAACAGGTGCTGGAACAGCTGCGCAAGGAAGCCAGCCAGCACCTGATGGCCAAGGGCATCCCGCTCTACTCGATCCTTGCCGCGAAGGCGCAGAAGGCCAACATCGCCTTCTCGCCCAAGGCGCTGATCGGCATCATGGGCCTTCTGTCGGTCTTCGCCTTCCTGGCGCTGAAGATCGGCACCTCGGCCTCGACCCCGGTGCAGGTGGCGATTGCCATCCTGATGGGCGTGGGCGCGGTGTATTTCTGGGTGAACAAGAAGGCCGCCAAGCGGATGTCCATGGTCGAGGAGCAGCTTCCCGATGCCGTGGAACTGATGGTCCGCTCGCTGCGCGTCGGCCACCCCTTCGCTTCTGCCATCCAGATCGTCGCCAAGGAAATCCCGGATCCGCTGGGCACCGAATTCGGCATGATCGCGGACGAAAGCGCCTATGGCCGCGACGTGTCGGAATCGCTGAAAGACCTGGCCGAACGGATGGACATGCAGGATCTGCGGTTCCTTGCCGTGGCTGTGACGATCCAGCAGACTTCGGGCGGCAACCTGGCCGAGATCCTTGACGGTCTGGCCAAGGTGATCCGGGCGCGCTTCAAGCTGTTCCGCCGTGTCAAGGCCATCACCGCCGAGGCGAAATGGTCGGGCATGTTCCTGTCGGCCTTCCCGCTGATCGTTCTGGCGGTGATCCAGGTGACCAAGCCCGACTACTATGACACCGTCAAGAACTCCGGCGCCTTCATTCCCGCCGCGCTGGTCGTCTTCGCCTTCCTCGGCGTGAACGTCCTGTTCATGAAGATCATGGTCAACATCAAGGTCTGAGGCATCCGCATGTTCACTTCCCTCAACCAGATGCTGGTCAACCAGTTCGGCCCCTTGGGCCCTCTGATGGCGCTGGGTGGCCTTGGCCTTCTGCTGATCCTGGCCGCCCTTCCCATCATGCTGAAGAAGCAGGTCGATCCGCTGACCAAGCTCAAGGAATCGAACCGCGGCGCGGCATCGACGCTGTCGGCCCCGCGGAACGGCAAGGCGCCGGCGAAGAAGTCGCTGCGCATGGGCAACGGCGGCAGCGACAAGTTGGACAAGTTCGCCACCTTCCTCGAACCCAAGACCGAGGAAGAGATGACCAGCGCCCGCCTGAAGATGGTGCAGGCAGGCTACCGCGGCCGGAACGCCGTCCGGACCTTCCACGCCATCCAGTTCGTGATGGGCATCGTCTGCCTGGTCATCGGCGTGGTCTATGCGCTGATTTCGTCGGCCACGGGTGAAATCTCGACGACCAAGCTGATCCTGTCGGTCATCATCCCCGGCGCGGTGGGCTATTACCTGCCCCGCTACTGGGTCGACCGCCGCGTCCAGACGCGACAGGCCGAAATCCAGAACGGGTTTCCCGACGCGCTCGACATGCTTCTGGTCTGCGTCGAGGCCGGCCAGTCGCTCGACCAGGGCATCATCCGGGTGTCGAAGGAACTGGCGGCGGGCTACCCTGCCCTGGCCGAGGAATTCGAGACCGTCTCGGCCGAGGTCAAGGCCGGCAAGGACAAGATCGCCGTCCTGCGCAGCTTTGCCGAACGGTCGGGCGTGCCGGATGTCGCCTCGTTCGTCACGGTGATGATCCAGTCGCAGACCTTCGGCACCTCGATCGCGGAATCGCTCCGGGTCTATTCGTCTGAAATGCGCGACAAGCGGGTCATGCGCGCCGAAGAAGCCGCGAACAAGCTGCCAACCAAGATGACGCTCGGGACGATGATGTTCACGGTGCCGCCGCTGCTGATCATCCTTGTAGGCCCGTCGGTCTACGATATGATCCAGATGTTCGCGAACTTCAGCATGTGACGGATGAGATCCTTCGTAATCGGCATCGCCGCTGCTTTCCTGCTAGCCGCCTGTCAGTCGACAGGCGGCTTTCCGTCTGCCAAGGGCTCTCCCTACGCGCCCAGCGGCCGCGGCCCGTCCTCGAAAGAGGTCGACGCGCTTCTGGTGGGGCACCGACTTTTCGCCGCGGGGGAATATGAACTGGCGCTGAAGGCCTATTACCGGGCCGCCGGCAAGCATGGCCCCACGGCCGAAATCCTGTCGGCCATCGGCTCGGCCGACCTGAAGCTGGGGCGTCTGAACCAGGCCGAACAGATGCTGCGCCGCGCGCTGGAGGCCGACGAAACCTCGGTCCCGGCGTGGAACAACCTGGGCGTCGTGCTGATGGAACGTGGCAAGACGGGTGAAGCCGCCCGCGTCTTCCAGACCGCCTTCGCGCTGGATAGTGGCCATTCGGACGAAATCCGCGAAAATCTGCGCCTTGCCCTCGCCAAGAAGGATGCCGCCGACTATTCTCCGGCCAATAACGATAATTTCTCCTTGGTCAGGTCGGGCAACGGAACGTACCAGCTGCTGACCAGGAATTGAGGCAGTCAGCAGAGGACGCAGAACATGCGCCACCCTATTCTTGCGACGCTGTGCCTGGGCGGCATCGCGTTGGTTTCGGCCTGCAACAAGAACCCCGACGTGAAGAAGGCGTTGAAGGACGTCAACGTCATCGACGAGTCCAACCTGAACGACGTCATGCTGTCCTCGGCCGATCCGAACGAGGCGGTCAGTTACTTCCAGCGCACAGCGGCCCAGAATCCCGACCGGATCGACGTGAAGCGCGGACTGGCGAAGTCGCTGATCCGGGCCAAGAAAACGCGCGAGGCCGTGTCCGTCTGGGCGCAGATCGTCGCAAGCCCGAATGCCACCAACGACGACAAGGTGGGCTATGCCGACGCGCTGATCCGCGCCAACGAATGGAAGCGCGCGCAAGAGGTTCTGAACACCATCCCGCCGACGCATGAATCCTTCGAACGCTACCGGCTGGAAGCGATGGTGGCCGATGCCAACAAGAACTGGAAAAAGGCCGACAGCTTCTACGAAACCGCCGTCGGGCTGACGACCACCCCTTCCGGCGTGCTGAACAACTGGGGGTATTCCAAGCTGACGCGCGGCGATTTCGTCGGCGCGGAGAAGCTGTTCAACGAAGCCCTTACCTATGACCCGAAGGTCTTTACCGCCAAGAACAATCTTGTCCTCGCCCGTGCGGCACAGCGCAAGTATGACATGCCGAACGTCCAGATGACGCAGGAAGAACGCGCGCAGCTTCTGTACACGGCAGCCCTTTCTGCCATCAAGCAGGGTGACACCGCCACCGGCCGCGCGCTGCTGAGCGATGCGGTCGAAACCAGCCCGCAATATTTCGAGGAAGCCGACCGCGCGCTCAAGACCCTCGATTCCAACGTCGTGAAGGGTTGAAACGATGCTGCAAATGACGGCTTTCCAGGTTTACCAGGTGTTCCTGGTCCTCTGCCTGCCGATCTGCGCCTGGGTGGTGTGGAGCGATCTCAAGACGATGAAGATTCCCAATAAATCGGTCCTGGCGCTGATCGCGGTCTTTGTCGTCGCCGGCCTGATCGTCATGCCGCTGGAGGCGTGGCTCTGGCGTTGGGCCAACTTCGCGGTGGTTCTGGTGATCGGCTTCGTGCTGAACGCGGTCGCCAACGTGGGTGCGGGCGACGCGAAATTTGCCGCGGCCGCGGCCTTGTTCATCACCGCGGGGCATGCCGGTCTGATCATGCCGCTGTTTGCCGCCTTCCTGCTGGCCGCCTTCGCCGCCCACCGCCTGTTGCGCATGGTTCCGGCGGTGGTCAATGCCACGCCGGACTGGGTTTCGTGGAAGCGCAAGGACTTCCCCATGGGGCTGGCGCTGGTCGGTGCCTTCGTCACCTACCTCTGCTTCCGCGCCATCCCGCCGTTCGAGGCCTGGGTTCAGGGCGCCTTGGCCTCCAGCAGGATGTAGATCGGCGTCCGGCGCACGATGGTGATCTGTCGCTTGCTGTCGGCCAGCGCCTTCAGCATCGTCGCGCGGACGTTCTTGGCGATGGGGCAGATCGGGACGAAGATGTAATCGGTGTTCTCGATTCCCGGCAGCCCGCCGTAATACCAGGGCGCCGCGCCCTTGACGGGTGGATAATCCCCGAAGAGCCAGAACAGCGAAAACAGGTCCGCCGCCAGGATGCGCTTGCCGCCGAAACCGGCCGCGTCCAGATCCTTGACGGCGGCGCCGAACAGCGATGACATTCCCGTCTGCTGTTCGCAGATCGGCAGGGTTTCCCCCAGAAGGACCGCCTTGTCCTTCTCGCTCCGCTCGGCGTCGGCGGCGTAGGCCTCGAACCCAGAGCCGGGCAGATCCCCTGCCACGCTGTTGTTCACCGCATAGACACGGACCTTCTGCGCCAGGATGTCGTGGTGCTGCGGCAGCCCGGCGATCAGCGGCCGGGTGTTCTTGGTCGAGGCGCCCAGGTGGCGCAGGGGGCTATAGGCCAGATTCAGCGCCGAGCCCGCCCCCAGCGTCAACAGAACGACGCTGGCCAGCCCCAGCCCCTGGCGCAGGTTCCATCCCAGCTCGTTCACGCGCTCCGGCCCCGGGCGCAGTGCCAGGGCCAGCAGCGCCACCAGAATCAGCCATTGCGGATCGTTGCCGTAGTTCTGAAAGACGATGTAGATCAGCCCCGGCGCCAGCGCCATCATCGCCAGCCCCTCGGTCAGGCGCTCGGACTGGCGCAGGAAGATCACCACAGCCAGCAGCGCCATCGTCGCGGTCAGGAACTCGGGCGCGGCCGCGACGGACCAGAAGCTTTGCCCCGGCTGCGGCCGGATGGGCGAGGCGGCGACGACCTGAAGGTCATGCAGGTAGGCCGTCCAGAACGAAAACCCTGCGGCCATCGTCATCACGGCCGCAACGGCCAGCCCGGCCAGCGTCGCCACCGCGACCACGCCCCAGCGCCGGCGCGCGACAAGCGCGATCAACAGCCCCGGTGCCAGCGCCACCACATAGGTTGCCTTGATCAGCACCAGCGCCGCGATGCCCAGGCCCAGGATCAGGCCTTCCACCCCCGCCCGCTCGCGCGGGGGCGCCATGACCGCCAGCGGCACCGCCAGGTAGGCGATGGCCCAGGCCCAGCGGTTGTAGTGCATCGAGATCGACAGGCTCACCTCGGTCTCGCCATGCACGAGCGCCAGGCAAAGCACCATGACGAACACCGCGTAAAGCCAGCGCCACCCTCCGGCAAAACGGGTGACAGCCACATGGACCGCCGCCGGCAGCAGGATGAGAGCGACCATGATCTGCGCGTAAAAGATCGCGTGGCCGATCCCCGCGCCCAGTTTCACGAACAGCGCGATGGGCGCCATCGCCAGAAAGCCGATCGGCGTCATGAAATCCAGATGGGGCCATTCGCCCCGCGCGATCCGCAGGACGATGTCGGCCAGTTGCAGCGTATCGCCTTCGTGCTTGCCGATGTAGAAGCCGCCCTTGGCCAGCGCCGCCCCGCCCATCGCCGCCACCACCAGCAGCAGCACCGCCGCCAGGTCGGCGGGCCGCGCCTCGGCCAGCCGCCGCAAAAGGCCCCGGGCCAGACGCATCGCGCTGCTGTCAATCGCCTTTTCACCCTGCCCGATCATGCCCTGATTATCCGCTTGATTTTCCATTTTTCCGCCACATTGGCCCGACAGGATGCCCATTGAAACGTCCTATCGCCAGTCTCGTCGCCCACCAAGGCGTCAGAGGGGTGAAATCCGGACAAAATTGCGCGCTCGGGAAGATTGTCTCAAATGAACGTTCAAGTCGGCAACGTCCTCGCCCCCATCCCACCCCGAACCATGGCCGAGACGGGCCTGTCCATGGTGATGATGCGGGACATTCTTCTCAAGACCATGTTCCGCATGAACCTGGAAACCGTGTCCGACATCGCCCGCGTGATCGCCCTGCCGATTCCCGTGACGCAGGAACTGATCGACATGGCTCGGGGCCAGAGGTTGCTGGAAGCGACCGGCACGCTGCACGCCAATTCGGGCGGCGAGATGGGCTATCAGCTGGCGGACGCAGGCAAGGCGCGCGCCCTCGATGCGCTGGCGCAGTCTGAATATTACGGCGCCATGCCGGTGCCGCTGATGGTCTACCGCGAACAGGTCAAGCGCCAGTCGATCCGCAACATCCAGATGACGCGCCACCAGCTGACCAGCGCGATGGGCCACCTGATCCTGCCCGACAGCCTGCTGGACCACCTGGGGCCGGCCGTGGGTTCGGGCCGCTCGATCCTGATGTATGGCCCGCCGGGCAACGGCAAGTCCTCGATCTCGAACGGCATTCGCGATGCGCTGGGGGACAAGATCTACATCCCGCGCGCCATCGAATATTCGGGCCAGGTGATCACGGTCTACGACCCGATCGTCCATTCCGCCGCCGAAGCCTCGGTCGACGATCCCCACAGCCTGCGCCGGTCCTCGAACCGGTTCGACAACCGCTATGTCTATTGCGAACGCCCCACCGTGATCACCGGCGGCGAACTGACGCTCGACATGCTGGACCTGACCTACAACCCCACGGCACGGACCTACACGGCATCGCTGCAACTGAAGGCCACCGGCGGCGTCTTCATCATCGACGACCTTGGCCGCCAGGCCGAGCCGCCACAGAAGATCGTCAACCGCTGGATCGTGCCGCTGGAGGAATCGAAGGACATTCTGGCCCTGCAATCGGGCGAGAAGTTCGAAGTGCCCTTCGACACGCTCGTCATCTTCTCGACCAACTTCCACCCGAACGAGATCTTCGACAAGGCGGCGCTGCGGCGGATCTTCTTCAAGATCAAGATCGACGGTCCGAACCAGGAAAACTTCCTGAAGATCTTCGCGATGATCGCCAAGAAGAAGAAGATGCCGCTGGACGAGAAAAGCCTCGTGCACCTGCTGAAGGTGAAATACCCGACCATCAACAACGAATATGCCAATTATCAGCCGGTCTTCCTGATCGACCAGATGATAGCGATGTGCAATTTCGAAGGCATTCCTTACCAGATGACCCCCGAATTGATCGACCGCGCCTGGGCCAACATGTTCGTGCGCGAAGAAAAAATCATTCACTGAAAGGCCGATCACGATGATGAAGGGACTCGGCCTTGCCGGAAACATGCGCCTTGCGACTGCCTGGCTGGGGCTGTGGCGCGACGAAGGTATCCACGCCCGCGCCTATCATCCGCGCGCCCTGGCCGTCGGGGCCGAAGGCCACGCGGTGACCCATGATGCGGATAGCTTCCGCCGGGGATTGCGCACGCTGTTCGTCTGCACCGACGACCTTCTTGAATGCGAGGAGATCCTGCTGGACGGACCCGC
Source organism: Rhodobacteraceae bacterium QY30 (assembly GCA_002356635.1). GTDB lineage: Bacteria > Pseudomonadota > Alphaproteobacteria > Rhodobacterales > Rhodobacteraceae > QY30. The sequence goes on along the minus strand of CP023454.1, from coordinate 1,079,768 downwards.
CTTCGCCAAGACCGCGCCGGACCTGGAAACCATCGTGATCGCGGCCACCTTGCCCCCGCGCTTCGTCAAGGCGCTTCGGGGCCGGATCAAGGCCCATATCACGCTGATCGACGCGCCCTGGTCGGGGACCATGCGCATGGCGCAGCGCGGCGCGCTGACGATGCTTCTGGGCGGACCAGGCGATGTCGTCGCGGCGCTGGAGCCGGTGCTCGCCCCGCTGGCCACCTCGACCGAGCGGATGGGGGGCTTCGGCTCTGCCATGGCGGCCAAGGTGATGAAGGATTTCCTTGCGGCCTCCTCCACCGCGATGACCCGCCTGGCGCTGGACTGGGCCCAGGCCCAGGGGATCGAGGAGCGGCGGCTGCTGAACGTCATCGACGGGGGCCGCAACCAGCTGGCCGGTGGCGCCGACCTGCCCGACCAAAGCACCCAGATCGTGCCGCAACTTTCCGAAGGGGTGATGGCCGCCCTGGTCAAGGAGGTGGAATGCGCCTTCGACGCGGCGTTGACGGGCGCAAGCCTGACGCCGCCGAACGCGATCCGCCAGGTCCTGACGGCCGCGCGGGGCCGCGCCCTGCATTAACGCACCTGCCCCAGCGCCGTCCTGGGGTGGCGGCATTGGATCAAGGAAGACGGCCAGCCTCGGTGACCCCTCGTCTTCCTGGCCCGAAACTTCCCCGTCGGAACCGTCGACCCGAAACGCGGGATCCACCGCGCCCCCGGGGGTTTTCCGATCCCCGATGGATCCCTAGATTGGGGATCATGCCGTCCCTTCCGCCGCCATTCTCCGATTGGTTCGCCCGCAGGGGCTGGTCCCTTCACCCGCATCAGCAGGCGATGCTCGACGCCGCCGCCGATCCCGCCTTGCTGCTGGTGGCACCTACGGGGGGCGGCAAGACGCTGGCCGGGTTCCTGCCGACGCTGGCCGAACTGGCGCGGGATCCGCGCCCGGGCCTTCATACGCTTTACATTTCGCCCCTGAAAGCCTTGGCGGCCGACATCCGCCGCAACCTGATGACCCCGATCGCCGAAATGGCTCTGCCCATCCGGGTCGAGGATCGCACCGGCGACACCGGCGCCACCCAGCGCCGTCGTCAGCGCGCCGATCCGCCGCAAATCCTTCTGACAACGCCCGAGTCGCTGGCGCTGCTCTTGTCCTACGAAGACGCACCCCGGATTTTCGCCGGGCTGTCCCGCGTCATCGTGGACGAGATCCACGCCCTGGCCGAAAGCAAGCGGGGCGATCAGCTGATGCTGTGCCTGTCGCGCCTGTCGACGCTGGCCCCCGGCCTGCGCCGCGTCGGCCTGTCCGCGACGGTCGAGGATCCGGCGGCCATCGCCCGCTTCCTGGCCCGGAACCCCGATTCCTGCCGCATCGTCCATGCCGATCCCGGCCCCGACCCGGACATCGCGATGCTGGAAACCGATGCGCCACCGCCCTGGGCGGGGGGCGGTGGCCGCTATGCCATTCCGGCGATCCTCGATCAGGTGCGCCGGCACCGCACCACGCTGATCTTCCACAACACCCGCGCCCAGGCCGAGATCTTCTTCCGCGACCTCTGGCTGGCGAATGAGGACGCGCTGCCCATCGGCATCCACCACGGCAGCCTGTCGCGCGAACAGCGTGAACGGGTCGAGGCGGCGATGGTGGCGGGAGAGCTGCGCGCCATCGTCTGCACCGGCTCGCTGGACCTGGGCATCGACTGGGGCGATGTCGATCTGGTGATCCAGGTCGGCGCGCCGAAGAACGTCAAGCGCCTGGTCCAGCGGATCGGGCGCGCAAACCACCGCTACAATGCACCTTCGAAGGCGCTTCTGGTTCCCGCAAACCGGTTCGAGGTCGTCGAGTGCCAGGCGGCCCTGCAAGCCGTGCGCGATCATGATCTGGACGGCGACCCCCGCGGGCCCGGCCCGCGCGACGTGCTCTGCCAGCACATCCTTGCCCGCGCCTGTTCCGGCCCCTTCAGCGCCGATGACCTTTACGCCGAGGTCATTACCGCGGGTCCTTACACGGCCCTGTCCCGCAGCGATTTCGACGCCTGCCTCGAATTCTGCGCCACGGGCGGCTATGCGCTGCGCGCCTATGACCGCTGGCGGCGGCTGATGCTGCGTGACGACCGCTGGACGCTCCGCGATCCCCGGGCGGCACGGGCGATCCGCATGAACCTGGGCACCATCGTCGATACCGACATGTTGAAGGTCCGGATGCGCGGTCGCGGCGGCATGCCCTTGGGCGAGGTCGAAGAATGGTTCGCGGCTTCTCTCACCCCCGGCGACACGTTCCTGATCGGCGGACAGATCGTGCGCTACGAATCCTTGCGCGAACTGACGGTCGAGGTCAGCCGCGACCCGGGCCGCACGCCCAAGATCGCGGTCTATGGCGGCACCAAGTTTTCCACCTCGACCCAGCTTTCCGACCGGATCCTGCGCATCCTTGGACAGGACAGCTGGCCTGATCTGCCCGCCCACACCGCCCGCTGGCTGTCCTTGCAGCGCGAGGTGTCCCAACTGCCCCGGGCCCACCGGCTGCTGGCCGAAACCTTCCCGGGCGAAGATCGCCACTATCTTTGCGTCTACGGGTTCGCCGGGCGCAATGCTCTCCAGACGCTCGGCTTGCTGCTGACCCGCCGGATGGAGGAGGAGGGCCTGCACCCCCTGGGCTTCGTCGCAACCGATTACGCCCTTCTGGTCTGGGGGCTCGACCCGGTGCGCGACCCAGGCCCGCTGTTCGATCTGGCGGGGCTTCGTGCGGCGCTTTCGGGCTGGCTTTCGGCGAATACGGTGATGAAGCGCACCTTCCGCAATGTCGCGATCATCGCGGGACTGATAGAACGCAACCACCCCGGAATGCGCAAGTCCGGGCGGCAGGCCACCTTTTCCACCGACATCCTTTACGACACGCTTTTGCGCCATGATCCCGACCACCTGCTGATGCAGGTCACGCGCGAAGAGGCGATGCGCGGGCTTGTGGACTTTTCCCGGATCGAGGCGATGATGGTCCGCGTGGCGGGCCGGATCGATCATGTGTCCCTGCCCCGGATCAGCCCACTTGCCGCACCGATGACGCTTGAAATCGGCACCGTCTCGGTCGAAGGCGCAGGACGCGAACGCCTGCTGGCCGAAACCGCGCGGCGGCTGATGGCCGAGGCCGGACTGGAAAGTGCGGCGCACGATTGACAGCACCTCGCCGATGCCGCATCTGGACTTGCGCCGCGGCGGGTGGCGCGCCTTCTCCTGCGGGATCATGCGCGGCGGATATGCCTTCACCTTCGGCGGCGCGGCTCTTGTCGCCCTGCCCTCCGGCGCCCTCTGGTGGCCCGCGGAACGCCTTCTGGCGGTGGCCGACCTGCATCTGGGCAAGTCGGAACGGATGGCCCGGCGCGGTGGTCCGCTGCTGCCACCTTATGAAGGCGCCGAAACCCTGGCCCGGCTGGAGGCCGATCTGGCCGCCTGCGATGCCGCCCGGGTGGTCTGCGTGGGCGACGGCTTCGATGACAATGCCGTCGAACTCGACGGGGACGAGATTGACTGGATCGCCCGGATGGCCAAGGGACGCGACTGGACCTGGATCGCAGGCAACCACGATCCCGCAGCCATGACCTGCGCGGGGCACCACATGCCCGAGCTTCGGCATGGCCCCCTGACCTTCCGCCACATCGCATCCGCGTCGGCACAGGCCGAGGTTTCGGGCCATTATCACCCGAAGCTCCGTCTGGCCGGCCAGTCCCGCCGCTGCTTTCTGGTGGCCCGAAGCCGTGTGATCCTGCCTGCCTATGGGGCCTATACCGGGGGACTGTCCAGTGCGGACCCGGTGCTGGCATCGCTCATGGACGGTGCCGGGATCGCGATTCTGACCGGCCAGGCCTGCCACCCGGTTCCGCTGTCGCGGCCGGGTGGCAAGGGCTGATCAGGCCGTCAGCCCTTTTGGCTCTGGCAGGCCATTGGCGCGGCAGGCGGCGGTGAGGGTATTGGCCAGGAGACAGGCGATGGTCATCGGGCCGACGCCGCCGGGGACGGGGGTGATGGCGCCGGCGACCCGGGCGGCGCTTTCGTAGTCGACGTCGCCCACCAGCCGGGTCTTGCCCTCGGGCGTGGTGATGCGGTTGATGCCGACGTCGATCACGGTGGCGCCCGGCTTCACCCAGTCGCCGGGGATCATCTCGGGACGGCCCACGGCGGCGACCAGGATATCGGCGCCGCGGCAGACCTCGGCCAGGTTCTTCGTGCGGCTGTGCGCGATGGTCACCGTGGCGCTGTCGCCCAGCAGAAGCTGCGCCATCGGCTTGCCGACGATGTTCGACCGCCCCACCACCACGGCATTCAGCCCCGAGAGGCTGCCGTGCAGGTCACGCAGCAGCATCAGGCAGCCCAGGGGCGTGCAGGGCACCATCGACTTCTGTCCCGTTCCCAGAAGCCCGACGTTCGAAATGTGAAACCCGTCGACGTCTTTCGCCGGGTCGATCCGGTTGATCACCAGATCCGAGTTCAGATGAGGAGGCAGCGGCAACTGCACGAGAATGCCGTGAACTTTCGGATCGGCATTCAGCCGGTCGATCACCGCCAGCAGGTCCTTCTCGGACGTCTCGGCGGGCAGCTTGTGTTCGAAAGAGGCCATTCCCGCCTCGACCGTCTGCTTGCCCTTCGACCCGACATAGACCTGGCTTGCCGGATCCTCGCCCACCAGCACCACCGCCAGACCGGGCTGCAGCCCGTGCTCGGCCTTCAGCCGCGCCACATGGCCTGCCACCTCTTCGCGGATCCGTGCCGCAAAGGCCTTGCCGTCGATCACCCGTGCCGTCATCTGGTCTCTCCCCATCCTCATGGTTATTCCGCCGCCGCGAAGGCGGCGCGATACTGGTTGCGCTGCGCGGCGGCCGCGCTGACGGCGTTCTGCATCAGCACCGCCACCGTCACCGGCCCGACCCCGCCCGGGACCGGCGTGATCCAGCCCGCGGTCGCGGCGCAGCTGTCGAACTCCGCATCCCCCACGACCCGCGTCGTGCCGTCCGGCCCCGCCACCCGGTTGATGCCGATGTCGATCAGCGCCGCGCCCGGCTTCAGCATCGCCCCGGTCACCAGCCCCGGCCGCCCGACCGCGACAAAGACCGCATCGGCCGCGCGGCTGTGCACCGCCACCTGCCGGGTCATGTGGTGGCAGACCGTCACGGTCGCCCCCAGTCCCATCATCAGGAAGGCGATCGGCTTGCCGACGATCTCGCTGTGGCCGATGACGCAGACATCCAGCCCCTCGATGATCAGCGGCAGCGACTTCAGGATCTCGACCGCCGCCACGGCGGTGCAGGGACCAAGCCCCAGGTCATTGTAGACGATCCGCCCGATCGAGGCCGGATGCATGCCCTCGACATCCTTCAGCGGATGGATGGCGGTCTGCAGCGCCTTCACGGGGATATGCACCGGCAGCGGCCGCTGGATGATGATTCCATGCACCCGCGGATCGGCATTCAGCCCCTGCAGGATGCCGGTCAGCTGTTCAAGGCTGGTCGAGGCGGGATAGTTGCGGGCCTCGAACTCGACCCCGGCGGCGCTCGCTTGGCGGCTCTGGTTGCGGACGTAAAGCTCGGCCGCCGCCACATCCCCCACCGAAACCGAGACCAGCCGCGGCCCCCAGCCCTCGGCCGCCAGCGCCGCCGCCTCGGCCCGGGTGCGGGCCTGCATCGCCGCGGCGATCGCCTTGCCGTCAATCAGGGTCGCAGCCATCGCCGTCCTTCCGCCGTCTCTGGCCCCCGCAGGGCCTAGCCTGGCCCCGGGCCCGGATCCGCCGCCGGATCCGGCCCCAGGATCGCCTCCTCGCGCGCGATCGACCAGTCGACCAGTTGCCGCCAGAACCCCGCCAGCAACTCCGCCGGCAGGCCGCGCGCCTCGGCCTCCGCCCGCACATGCGCCACCACTTCCTCGACCCGCGGGCCGATCCGCGCCGGCCAGCCGAGCGCCGCCTTCAGCTCGGCCGCCCGGTCGATATAGCCCGCCCGCTCGGCCAGAAGCGCCACCAGCGCCGCATCGACCCGGTCGATCTCGGCCCGAAGCTCCGCCATGGTCGTGCAATCGCCGGGCAAACGCATGTCTCTCTCCGAAAAATCCGCGCCGCCTCTCTAGCCGATGCGCCTCCCCTTGGAAACGCCCCGGCCCTTTCAGCTTGGCACAAATATCCCGGGGGGTGCGGGGGGCTGGCCCCCCGCCTCCGTCCGCTCAGAACAGGCCCTCGACATGACCCGCTTCGTTCAGGCGGATCACCTCGGCCGAGGGCACCTTCGGCAGGCCCGGCATCGTCATGATCTCACCGCAGATCACCACGATGAAGCCTGCCCCCGCCGACAGCCGCACCTCGCGCACCGGAACCGTGTGGCCCGTCGGTGCGCCGCGGACGTTCGGATCGGTGGTGAAGCTGTACTGGGTCTTGGCCATGCAAATCGGCAGATGGCCATAGCCCGCCGCCTCCCAGGCCTTCAGCTGGTCGCGGATCGACTTGTCGGCGATCACCGCATCGGCGTGGTAGATCCGCTTGGCGATGGTCTCGACCTTCTGGAACAGGCCCATGTCATCGGGATAAAGCGGCGCGAATTCCGATACGCCCGATTCCGCCAGCTGCACCACCTTGCGGGCCAGATCCTCGATCCCGGCCGAGCCCTGCGCCCAGTGCTTGCACAGGATCGCTTCCGCACCCTGCTCGGCCACATAGGCCTTCACTGCCGCGATCTCGGCATCCGTGTCGGAATAGAAGTGGTTGATCGCCACAACCACCGGCACGCCAAAGGATTTGACGTTGGCGATGTGCCGGCCCAGGTTCGGGCAGCCCTTCTGCACCGCTTCCACGTTCTCGGCGCCCAGATCGGCCTTAGCCACGCCGCCGTTCATCTTCATCGCCCGCACCGTCGCGACGATCACCGCCGCCGAAGGCTTCAGCCCGGCCTTGCGGCACTTGATGTCGAAGAACTTCTCGGCGCCCAGATCAGCCCCGAAGCCCGCTTCCGTCACGACATACTCGCCCAGCTTCAGCGCCGTCTTCGTCGCGATGACCGAGTTGCAGCCATGCGCGATGTTGGCAAAGGGCCCGCCATGCACGAAGGCCGGGTTGTTCTCCAGCGTCTGCACCAGGTTCGGCTGCATCGCGTCCTTCAGAAGCACGGTCATCGCCCCGTCGGCCTTCAGGTCGCGGGCATAGACCGGCGCCTTCGACCGCGTATAGGCCACGACGATGTCGCCCAGGCGCTTTTGCAGGTCATCGAGGTCATTGGACAGACACAGGATCGCCATCACTTCCGACGCCACCGTGATGTCGAACCCGGTCTGGCGCGGGAAGCCGTTCGCCACCCCGCCCAGGTTCACCACGATGTCGCGCAGCGCCCGGTCGTTCATGTCCATCACCCGACGCCACACCACCCGGCGCGCGTCGATGTCCAGCTGGTTGCCCCAGTAGATGTGGTTGTCGATCATCGCCGACAGAAGATTGTGCGCCGAGGTGATCGCGTGGAAGTCGCCGGTGAAATGCAGGTTCATCTCTTCCATCGGCACGACCTGGGCATAGCCGCCGCCCGCCGCCCCGCCCTTCATCCCGAAGTTCGGCCCCAGGCTCGCCTCGCGGATGCAGATCACCGCCTTCTTGCCGATCCGGTTCAGCCCGTCGCCCAGACCCACCGTCGTCGTCGTCTTGCCCTCCCCCGCCGGCGTCGGGTTGATCGCCGTCACCAGCACCAGCTTGCCATCCGGCCGACCCGAAAGCGACTTGATGAACTCCTGGCTCACCTTCGCCTTGTCATGACCGTAGGGCAGAAGATGCTCCGCCTCGATCCCAAGCCGCGCCCCAATCTCCTGAATCGGACGCTTCTTCGCTTCCCGCGCAATCTCGATGTCCGTCTTGACGCTCATGTTCGTATCTCCCTGGCACCCGCGGCCTGCTGAAAGTCGTTTCGGGTTTATTCCTTTTGTTAAATAGTTTTTCTTTTCAGTCAACATCCGAGACGCGGGCCGACAAAAGAAAACGGGCAGGACCTGCGTCCTGCCCGTTCCCGATGCATCCTGAACGAAAAGTTCAGGCCAGCTTGATGTTCACGGCGCTTTCGCGGCCGTCCCGGCTGGTTTCGATGTCGAAGGTGACCTTCTGGCCGTCCTTCAGTTCGCGCAGGCCAGCGCGTTCCAGCGCCGTGATGTGCACGAACACGTCCTTGGAACCGCCTTCGGGGGCAATGAAGCCATAACCCTTGGTGGCGTTGAACCATTTCACCGAGCCGTTGGCCATGGTGACTACTCCTTCATCTGCCGCCCGCGGAATTGCGGCGGCCCGGCGCTGTTGGATCGCTCGAATATCCGCGCCCGAAGGCAGTAGGGTCGAAGAGATAACGTCGCGCCAGCAATATCGGGGCCTTGGGGGCGCAAATCAAGGTTCTTATGCACCTGCGCGTCGGCCGCCGGGCGCCGGTCGGCGAAATGGTGCGCGTTCCTTGCTGGGGCACTTGTCCCGCAAAGCAGGCCCTTTTGTCGCAGCAGACGGCCACGCTGCCGGTTGCCTTTCCCCTGTGCCATCGCCCATATCTTTCGTCAACGCTCGCGGCCCCGGCGCCGCCCGCGCCGATCCGATTCCCCCTGCCCGGAATCCCTGAATGAGCAAACGCATCCAGCGCAGGCACATCCGCAGGCCGCTTGCATCGGCCCGTGCGCTGGTGGGCCACCACCGGTCAAGCGGCAACGATCTGGTGCTGGCCACCCTGCTGGCCGCGATCGCCGGGGCCGCCAACGCGGGCGGGTTCTTTGCGCTGGGGCAATATACCTCGCACATGACCGGTTATCTGTCGCAACTGGCCGACAACCTGGCTCTTTGGAACCTGCGGCTGGCCTTCGGGGGATTGCTGGCCATCGGCGCCTTCGTCTCGGGCGCGGGGTTCAGCACGGTGCTGATCAACTGGGTGCGCCTGCATGACGGACGGCAGCAATATGCCCTGCCGCTGGCGGTGCAGGGTGTGTTCATGGTCTGCTTTGCCTGGGGCGGGATCTTCACCAGCGAAGCGGGTCGGCTGTTCGCGCTGTCCTGCCTGTGCTTCATCATGGGAATGCAGAATGCCACGATCACCAAGATCTCGGGCGCGCGCATCCGCACCACCCATGTAACGGGGATGATTACCGACATCGGCATCGAGCTGGGCCGGGCGGCCTTCGGTCTGGCCCAAGGCCGGGTGCCGGCGCGCGCGGGTTTGCAGAAACTCGGGATCCTCCTGCGGCTGGTCGGTTCCTTCCTGGCGGGCGGTGTCGTCGGGGCCGTCGGCTATGGCCAGATGGGGTTCTTCTTCTCGCTGCCGCTGGCGGTGCTGCTGCTGGCGCTGTCGCTGCCTTCGCTGATCCTGCGGCGCGAGGCGTAGCCGCCCTTGACGGCGATCCCGGCTTTGCCGTCTTTGTGCAGGACAGCCGCGAAGGAGACAGCAGATGCCCGGCCCCTATGTCGTTCCCGTCCACGGCGATGCCGATCTGCCCGCCGAGGTGGACGTGGTGGTGATCGGCGGCGGAATCATCGGTTGTTCGACTGCGCTGGAACTGGTCGACAGCGGCCTGCGGGTCGCCCTGTGTGAAAAGGGCGGCATCGGCAAGGAACAATCCAGCCGCAACTGGGGCTGGGTCCGCATCTCGCGCCGCGACCCGCGCGAGGTGCCCTTGATGGCCGAGGCGCTGCGGATCTGGCAGGGGCTCGATACCCGAATCGGGCGCGACACCGGCTATCGTCGCGCGGGGATCATCTTCACCTGCGGGACTGATGAACAATATGCCCAGCACGAACGCTGGAATCGGAACCTGGAAGGCTATCAGGTCGAAAGCCGGATGATTTCGGGGCGGGAGTTCAAGGCAATGTTCCCCGGTTCCACGCTGGATCTGAAGGGCGCTCTTTATACCGGCGCCGATGGGCGGGCGGAGCCGCAGAAGGCCGCCCCCGCCATAGCCGAGGCCGCCCGCGACCGGGGTGCGCATGTGCTCACCGAATGCGCCGTGCGCGGCTTTGAAACCGAAGCCGGCAAGATCAGCGGTGTCATCACCGAACGCGGTCCGATCCGCTGCCGCGCGGTCGTTCTGGCGGGCGGCGCCTGGTCGAACCTTTTTGCCGGGAACGCAGGCATCGACTTTCCGCAGCTGAAGGTGATGAATTCGGTCCTGCGGACAAAGCCCGTCGAGGGTGGGCCGGAACAGGCGATCTGGCACAGCGATTTCGCCATCCGTAAACGGCAGGACGGCGGCTATACCATCGCCTCTGGCCATGAAAACGTGGTCAGCATCGTGCCCGCGTCCTTCCGCTATGCCCGCGCCTTCCTGCCGGCGCTTCGGAAGGAATGGCGGTCGCTCAATTTCCGCTTCGGGCTGCGCTTCCTGGACGAAGCCCGCATCCCGACCCGATGGTCGCTGGAGGAACCGAGCCCTTTTGAATACCACCGCGTCCTGGACCCGGTGCCGAACCAAACGCTGTCGAACCGCGCGATGACTGCTGCGATTCGTGCCTTCCCGGCGCTGGCGCGCGCTGAAATCGCGCAACGCTGGGCGGGATATATCGACGTATCCCCCGATGCGGTGCCAGTGATCTCGGCGGTCGACAAGGTGCCGGGCTTCTACCTTGCCTCGGGCTTTTCGGGCCACGGTTTCGGGATCGGCCCGGCGGCCGGTCGGCTGATGGCCGATCTGGTCCTGAACCGCACGCCCCTGGTCGACCCGACCGCCTTCCGCTTCAACCGCTTCAGCGACGGATCGAAGATCGAACTGATCAGCGGCTTCTGACGCTGCGGCGCCGCGCGGCCGGGTCCAGGCTTTTGCTTTCGCAAGCCGCCCTGCCGGGGATATGGTGCGCGCGGACCCTGGACCAGCCGAAGGCCCCTTCCCATGACCCGTCTTGCGCGGACCGCCCTTTCCCTTGCGATCGTGGCCGCCCTGGCCGCGGCAATCTACGCCTTCTGGCAGAAGGCCCGGTCGGCCGACCTGCCCGCCGGCATCGCCTCGGGCAATGGCCGGATCGAGGCGACCGAGGTCGATGTCGCCGCGCTGTCGGGCGGACGCATCACCGCGATCCTGGCGCGGGAAGGCCAGACGGTGCGGGCGGGCGATGTACTGGTCGAGATGGATACCGAACAGCTGAAGGCGCAAAAGCGGCAGGCGGACGCCGCGCTGCGCCGCGCCAGGATCGGGGTCGAGACGGCACAAAGCGGCGTGGCACAGGCCACCGCCCAGCGCGCGGCGGCCGAAGCACAGGTGGAACAGGCCCAGGCCGTGGCCGATGCCGCGCGGCTGCGGCTGGCCCGGTCGGAACAGTTGTCGAAATCCGCCACCGTTTCGCAGCAGCTGCTCGAGGACGACCGCGCCCATGAACGGCAGGCGCGGGCCGGGCTTGCGCTGGCGCAGGCCTCGCTTGCTGCCGCCGATGCGGGGATCGGCGCGGCCAAGGCGCGGGTGGTCGATGCCGAGGCGGCCGTCGACGCCGCCGCCGCCGCCATCGACGCCGTCACCACCGCCATCCGCGACAGCAGCCTGCGTGCCCCCCGCGCGGGCCGTGTCCAGTACCAGATCGCCCAGGTCGGAGAGGTCGTGGCGCCCGGCGGGCGGATCCTGAACATCGTGGCGCTGGACGATGTCTACATGACCTTCTTCCTGCCCACCTCGCAGGCGGGCCGCGTCCGCATCGGACAAGAGGTGCGTCTGGTCCTGGATGCCGCGCCCGATATCGCCATCCCCGCTGCCGTTTCCTATGTCGCGGACGTGGCGCAGTTCACCCCGAAGACCGTGGAAACCACGGCCGAGCGTGAAAAACTGATGTTCCGCGTCAAGGCGCAGGTCCGGCCCGCGCTTCTGGAAAAGTACATCGACTACGTCAAGACCGGCCTGCCCGGCACGGCCTATCTGAAGATCGATCCCAAGGTGGACTGGCCCCCCGGCCTTGCGAAGGTCGCCCAGTGATGGACGGCGCCTTGCCTCTGCCCCAACTGGTCGCACGGGTGCGGGGTGTTTCGCTGTCCTACCGCCGGACACGCGCGCTGGCGGACCTGACGCTGGATGTACCGGCCGGGATCATGGTCGGGCTGATCGGGCCGGACGGGGTGGGAAAATCCAGCCTTCTGTCGCTGCTGGCCGGCGCCCGGGCGATCCAGAAGGGCGAGGTGACGGTGCTCGGCGGTTCGATGCGGTCCTCCCGGCATCGCGCGCGCACCTGCCCGCGCATCGCCTTCATGCCGCAGGGACTGGGGCGGAACCTTTACCCGACGCTGTCAGTCTTTGAAAACATCGACTTCTTCGGCCGCCTGTTCGGCCAGGGCCCGGCTGAACGGGCCGCCCGTATCGCCACGCTTCTGGACAGGACGGGAATGGCGGCCTTCGCAGACCGCCCGGCCGCGAAGCTTTCGGGCGGCATGAAGCAGAAACTGGGCCTGTGCTGCGCACTGATCCACGACCCGGACCTTCTGATCCTGGATGAACCGACCACCGGCGTCGATCCCCTGTCGCGGCGGCAGTTCTGGGATCTGATCGCCGACATCCGCGCCGAACGCCCGGGCATGAGCGTGATCGTGGCCACCGCCTACATGGAGGAAGCGGCCCGGTTCGACTGGCTGGCCGCGATGCACGCCGGCACGGTCCTGGCCACGGGCACCCCGGCCGAGATGCTGTCGCGCACCGCCACGGCGACCCTGGACGACGCCTTCATCGCCCTTCTGCCGGGGACGGAACGCGCGGGCCACAGCCGCGTCGTCATCCCCCCGCGCGACTTCGATCCGGCCGAGCCCCCCGCGATCGAGGCCGAAGCCCTGAGCAAGACGTTCGACGGATTCCCTGCCGTCGATCATGTCTCCTTCCGCATTCGCAAGGGCGAGATCTTCGGCTTCCTCGGCTCGAACGGCTGCGGCAAGACCACGACGATGAAGATGCTGACCGGCCTGCTGGAACCCACCGAAGGCACGGCGCGGCTGTTCGGCACACCCGTCGATGCCCGCGACATGGACGTGCGCCGGCGGGTCGGATTCATGTCACAGTCCTTTTCCCTCTACGCCGAACTGACGCTGCGCCAGAACCTTGACCTGCACGCGCGCCTGTTCGGGATAGAGCCCGACATCATTCCCGCCAGGATCGCGGCGATGGCGCAGGACTTCCAGCTGCTTCCGGTGCTGGACCTGCTGCCGGGGGGCCTGCCGCTGGGGATGCGGCAGCGGCTGTCGCTGGCGGTGGCGATGATCCACGGGCCGGAAATCCTGATCCTGGACGAACCCACGTCGGGCGTCGATCCGGTGGCGCGCGATGCCTTCTGGCAGATCCTGTCGGACCTGTCGCGCAACCACGAAGTAACGATCTTCGTTTCGACCCACTTCATGAACGAGGCCATGCTCTGCGACCGCATCTCTCTGATGCACGCGGGCCGGGTTCTGGTGTCGGATACGGCGGCAAACATCATCCGTGCCAAGGGGGTCGACACGCTGGACGATGCCTTCGTGGCCTATCTTCGCGATGCAATCGACACCGGGGCGCCGGGCGCAGATACCCCCCGGCCGGCTGCCCTGCCTCCGTCCCGTCCGTCCCGGTCAGGCTTCAGCCTGCGCCGGATGATCAGCTTTTCGCGACTCGAGGCGCTGCAACTGCGCCGCGATCCTATCCGGGCGGCGCTGGCGCTGATGGGGTCGCTGATCCTGATGTTCGTCCTGGGCTACGGCATCAACATGGATGTCGAGGATCTGAGTTTCGCCGTCCTTGACCGTGACCAGACCACCCTGTCGCGCAACTATACTCTGGACATCTCGGGGTCGCGCTATTTCACCGAAGGGCCGCCGCTAGCCGGCTATGACGACATGGATGCCCGCATGCAGTCGGGCAAACTGGCGCTGGCCATCGAGATCCCGCCGGACTTTGCGCGGGACGTGGCGCGCGGCACGCCGGTCGAGATCGGGGCCTGGATCGACGGCGCGAACCCCAGCCGGGCCGAGATTGCGCAGGGTTATGTGCAGGGGATGCACGCCACCTGGCTTGCGCGAGAGGCCCGCGCGCTGCATGGAGATGCAGCCGCGACAGGGCTTTTCACGCTGGAGACACGGTACCGCTACAACCCCAACGTCAAAAGTCTGGTGTCCATGGTCCCGGCAGTGATCCCGCTTCTGTTGCTGATGATCCCCGCGATGCTGACCGCGCTTTCGGTGGTGCGCGAGAAGGAACTGGGGTCCATCGTGAACCTTTACGTCACGCCGACACGTCGGTCCGAGTTCCTGATCGGCAAGCAGTTGCCTTATCTGGGTCTGGCGCTGATCAACTTCCTGATGATGGTCTTTGCGGCGATCTGGCTGTTCGGCGTTCCCTTCACCGGCAGTTTCCTTGCGCTGGCCGCAGGCGCGGTCCTCTATTCGGTCATCGCCACGGGCCTTGGGCTGACGATTTCATCCTTCATTTCCAGCCAGATCGCGGCGATCTTCGGCACAACCCTGCTGACCCTGATGCCCGCCCTGCAGTTCGGCGGCATGATCGACCCCGTCTCGACGCTTCAGGGCGCGGCGCGCCTTATCGGCACGGTCTATCCGACCAGCCATTTCATGACGATCACCCGCGGCACCTTCTCGAAGGCGCTGGGGTTTTCGGAACTGTCCGGGTCGTTCCTGCCGCTGCTGATCGCTGTCCCGGTGACGATGGCGATGGGCGTGGTGCTTTTGAAGAAACAGGCGCGGTGACCGATGCAGGAGACGCTGCGCAACATCTTCCAGCTGGGCCTGAAAGAGCTTCGGGGCCTGTCGCGCGACTGGGTGATGCTGGGGCTGATCGTCTATTCCTTCACGCTGGCCATCTATGTCGAAAGCAAGGCCATGCCGGAATCGCTGAACCGCGCCGCCATTGCCATCGTGGACGAAGACCGTTCTCCCCTGACCGCGCGGCTGTTCGTGGCATTCCAGCCGCCCTATTTCACCCCGCCCGTCGCGATTTCCGCGCCCGAGCTGGACCGGCGACTGGATGCAGGGGTGGATACTTTCGCGCTGGAAATCCCGTCGGGCTTTCAGGCCGACCTGCTGGCCGGGGCGCATCCCACGATGCAGCTGAATGTGGACGCCACCCGTGTCAGCCAGGCCTTCACCGGCACGGGCTACATCCACCAGATCGTCAACGCCGAGGTGGCCGAGTTCGCGAACAAGGTCCGCGGCCGCGACATCCCCCCTGTCGATCTGGCCCTGCGCGCCCGCTACAACCAGCGACTTGACCCGGGCTGGTTCGGCGCGGTCACGCATGTGGTCATGTCCGTGACGATGCTGGCCATCATCCTGACCGGCGCGGCGCTGATCCGCGAAAAGGAACACGGCACGGTCGAACACCTGCTGGTCATGCCGGTCACCGCCACCGAAATCATGCTGTCAAAGATCTGGTCGATGGGGCTCGTGGTGCTGGTGGCGTCAGGCTTTGCGATCGGGGTCATGGTGCAGGCCATCCTGCATGTCCCGGTGGCGGGATCGGTGCCGCTGTTCATGTTCGGGACGATGCTGATGCTGTTCGCCACCACGTCGCTCGGGATATTCCTGGCCACCGTGGCCGGATCCATGCCGCAGTTCGGGCTGCTGCTGATCCTCGTTCTTCTGCCATTGCAGGTGCTGTCGGGCGCGATGACGCCGGTGGAAAGCATGCCCGACGTCATCCGCTTCATTATGTGGGCCGCGCCGAACACGCATTTCATCGTGTTCTCGCAAGGCGTGCTGTTCCGCGGCGCGGGGATCGACGTGGTCTGGCCGCAGCTTGCCGCGCTGGCAGCGATCGGCGCGGTGCTGTTCCGGCTGGCGCTGTGGCGGTTCCGCGCCTTCCTGCGTTAGACCGCTTTGGCCCAGGCCCCCTTGCGGAACACGGGTATGCGGGTGCCATCGGGCTTTACCCCGTCGATGTCGGTGTCGGGTCCGCCGATCATCCAGTCGACATGGATCAGGCTGGAATTGCCGCCCTGCGCCGCGATCTGGTCGGGCGTCAGGCTTGCACCATCAAGGAAGCATTTCGAATAGCACTGGCCCAGCGCGATGTGGCAGGCGGCGTTTTCGTCAAAAAGGGTGTTGTAGAACAGAACCCCGGTATCCGAGATCGGCGAACGGTGTGGAACCAGCGCCACCTCGCCCAGTCGACGCGCGCCTTCATCGCTGTCCAGCAGCTTCAGCAGAACCGCCTCGCCGCGGTCGGCCTTCGCCTCGACGATGCGGCCGCCTTCAAAGCGGACCTCGATCCCCTCGATCAGGCTGCCCTGATGGGCGAGCGGCTTCGAGGCCCGCACCCGACCCTCGACCCGTTGCGCATGAGGCGTCGTGAAGACCTCTTCAGTGGGGATGTTCGGGTTGCAGGAAATGCCGTTCTTCGCGGTCGACGCGCCGCCGTGCCATTCATGGCCATCGGCCAGCCCCACCAGCAGATCGGCCCCCGCACCGGTGAAATGCAGCGCCTCGAACCGCTGATCGTTCAGCCAGGCCGTGCGGGCCTTCAAGGCGGCGTTGTGCGCGGTCCATGACGCGACGGGGTCGTCGCCTTCCAGCCGCGAGGCGGCAAAGATCGCCTGCGCAAGCTTCGCGACCGCGTCATCCTCGGGCAGATTGGGGAAGACCTGCCGCGCCCAGGCTGCGCCGGGATAGGCGACGATGGACCAGTTGATGTCGAAGTTCGAGATCTTCTCCAGCGCCGGCTTGTAGGCCAGCGCATTGGCCTTCCCGGCGCGGGCGACCTTGGCCGGGTCCTGTTCGGCCAGCAGCATGGGGTTCTCGCCGACGATGGCCATGCGGGCGGCATTGCCGGCGTAAGCCTCGGCCATGCCGCGGTAAAGCCAGCCCGGCGCACGGTCGAAGCTGTCATCGCGCGCGTTGCGGTAGCGCGCTAGCGCCACCTCTTCATCGGCAAGGATCGGCGTCACCAGCCCGGCACCGGCCCGATAAGCCGCCGCCGCCACGCGCCGCACCAAAGGCAGCGCCGCGACGGGCGCGGTCAGCACCAGATCCTGCCCCGGTTGCAGGTTCAGACCGACGCGGACCGCAACCTCGGCCAGACGGTCAAGCATGGAGGGGTCGATGCCCTTGGGATCAGAGACGGTCATGGCGGCGGTCCTTTGGAGTGGTGGCGTCGGGCGGAAGATGGATCGCGGCCCCGGGCGGGTCAATGCCCCGGGGCCGCTTGGGGACAGGTTAGCCCGCCAGCGCCGGGTAATCGGTGTAACCCTCGGCGCCGCCGCCATAGAAGGTCGTCTTGTCGGGCGCATTCAGCGGCGCGTCCTGCCGAAGCCGCGCGACAAGATCGGGGTTCGCGATGAAGGCGCGGCCGAAGGCCACCAGATCGGCGCGCCCGCTTTCCACCGCCGCGATGGCGCTGTCCCGGTCATAGCCGTTGTTGGCGATGTAGGCCCCCCGGAACAGCGACCGGAGAACGCCCAGGTCGCAGCCTTCGGGCAGATCGCGCGTCCCGCCGGTCTGGCCCTCGATCACGTGCAGGAAGGCCAGCCCGCGCTGGTCCAACCCCTTCACCACATGGGAAAACAGCGCCATCGGATCGCTGTCTGCCACGTCGTTGGCGTTCGAGAACGGGCTGAGGCGAATGCCCACATGGCCTGCATCCCATGCGCCACCGCATCGACCACTTCAAACAGGAAACGCGCGCGATTCTCGATCGATCCGCCATAGGCATCGGTCCGCGTGTTCGAACCATCGCACAAGAACTGGTTGATCAGGTAGCCGTTGGCGGCGTGGATCTCGACCCCGTCAAATCCCGCGGCACGGGCGTTCTGCGTGGCTTGAGCATAGTCCGCCACGATCCGGGCGATCTCGGAGGTGTCAAGCGCCCGCGGCATCGACGCGGCCACGAACTTTTCGCCGTCATAGACCCGTGTCGCCGCCGCGATGGCCGACGGCGCCACCGGGGCCTGGCCGCCCGGCTGCAACACCTGATGCGAGACGCGGCCCACATGCCAAAGCTGCAACACGATCTTGCCCCCTGCGTCATGAACGGCGGCGGTGATCTTTTGCCAGGCCTCGACCTGCGCCGGTGTGTAGATGCCCGGCGTCCAGGCGTAGCCCTTACCCTCGGGCGAGATCTGCGAGCCTTCGGTGACGATCAATCCGGCGCTGGCGCGCTGGCGATAGTATTCGACCGTCAGGGCGGTCGGCACGTCATCGGCGGGGCGGGCGCGGTTGCGGGTCAGCGGCGCCATGACGATGCGGTTGGCAAGCGGGATCGCGCCAGCGGTGAACGGGGTGAAAAGGGTCTCTGTCATGATGATCCTGTGTTCGGTCATGGTTAGGGCCACGGGGGGCGACAGGTTGCGCGCGTGGCCAAAGGTGCCCGACCGATATGGGCCGCGCGACCGGGGCAGGCAACCCGGCAAAAGCGCGCGGACCGTTGACCGGCGGGATCCGATCTGGAACCCTGCCTGAAAAACGGGTGCCCCATGATCGCAGACTGCCTTTCGGCCACGCTGGCCGCCATCGACGTCGCCAATGCCGCCGATCCGAACCGTTCCGACGGCACGCCCGACGCGCTGCTTTATGGCCAGAGGATGAGCGCCGAACTGGACCGCCTGATTCCCGACGCCCCGGAACTGCTGCGGATCGCCGTGCGGGGGCAGCATATCGAACGTTGGACCTCGCCCCGCGCCTCCTACCCCGAGGGGCGCGCGGGATACCTGTCCTGGCGGCGCGATCTGGCGGCCTTCCATGCCCGTCGCGTGGGCGAGATCATGGCGACAGCTGGCTATTCGGCCGAAGATGTCGACAAGGTGGGCCAGATGCTGCGGAAAGAGGGCATCAAGCGCGACGACGACGTGCAGGCGCTGGAAGATGTGGCCTGCTTCACCTTCCTGCGCTGGTATTTCCTGCCCTTCGCGGCCGGGCGCGACCCAGAGGAGGTGGCGCGCATCGTCGAGAAGACCGCGCGCAAGATGTCGGCCGCCGCGCGGGCCCGCGTCCTGACGGAATTCGACCTGCCCGATGGGCTTGCGGGGGCGTTCCGGGAATGACGCGCATAAAAAGGTTCATCTGATCTTTATCAAGGACCCCCCCCTCCGGCTGCCCTACAAAATGGCAAACTGGATGGAGGAAATGATGCGGCTGACGATTCGGACCAACCTGGCGATGCGCACCCTCATGGCCTGTGCGGTCAACGAGGGGCAGATCGTGCGGCGCCATGAGATCGCGCTGTGCTGCAACGCGTCGGAGAACCATCTTGCGCAGGTGGTCAACACCCTGGGGCAACTGGGTTATCTGGAGACCCAGCGCGGGCGTGCCGGCGGCATTCGCCTGGCCCGGCCGGCGCAGGCGATCAGCGTGGGCGACGTGTTCCGCGATTTCGAGGGGGGGACTCCCTTCGCCGAATGCTTCGCCAGCCAGGGTAACACCTGTCCCCTGATCGAATCATGCCTGCTGAAGCCCGCGCTGGCCGTGGCGGTCGAAAGCTTCTACGCGGCGCTGGATCGGGTGTCGCTGGCCGACCTTGTGGCAGACAACGCAGGCCTTGACCGGCTGCTGAGTGTCGCCCCTGGGTCACATTCGCTTGTCTGCCCGGTTTGAAACGAAGCTGTCGTTGACGGTGCCATCCTGCCGTCCTATCTCCGCCGCGCCCAGGCCACCTTGGAATGGAATGGGTCGAGCAGCAAAGCAAGAAGGACGGCGGTTGATCCGCCTGAGGGACAGATGACACGTGTGACGCAAATGGGCGGCGTTGAAGCCCAAGGCCAGCCGCAATCCCAGCAGAACGCCCTGGACCCCACCCAGCCCCTGGCAAGGAAAGAGTCCGCCCCCCGCAGCGCCCAGCAGGGCGACGAGGCGCCGACCCGCAAGCCGACCACCTTCACGGATTGGGCGGCGATCTGACCGGCCTCCGCCGGAGGATCATCCGGCGGATTGAACTGACGGCACGGGTGGCTAGCATGTCGCCATGCCCGAACCTGTTTCCTCGATTCCCAATCTCGGCCCCGCCATCGAAAAGGCGTTCCGGCGTGTCGGCATTGCCAGCGCCGAGGAACTTCGGTCGCTGGGGCCGGACGAGGCCTACCTGCGTCTGCTTCGCAATGGCGAGCGGCCGCATTTCATTGGCTATTACGTTCTGGTCATGGGCCTTCAGGGCCGCCCCTGGAATGATTGCCAGGGCGCCGAGAAGGCCGCCCTTCGCCGTCGGTTCGACGCGCTGAAGGCGCGGCTTGCGCAAGAAGGCGTGCCCGAGGGACTTGAAAAGGTGCTGAACGAGATCGGCGTCGGACTGCGGCGCGCCAGATAGAAAAAAGGCGCCCCGCGGGGCGCCCTTATCGGATCAGGTGTAATCCCGGTCAGCCGACTAGTTCAAGGCCCGAGAAGAAGAAGGCGATTTCCTGCGCGGCGGTTTCCGGCGCGTCCGAACCGTGGACCGAGTTTTCGCCGACCGACAGGGCGAATTCCTTGCGGATCGTGCCTTCCGCGGCGTTCGCCGGATTGGTCGCGCCCATCACTTCGCGGTTCTTCGCAATGGCGCCTTCGCCTTCCAGCACCTGAACGACCACCGGCTCGGACGCCATGAATTCGGTCAGTTCGCCGAAGAAGGGACGGTCCTTGTGGACTTCGTAGAACTTGCCGGCCTGGGCCAGCGACAGGTGGATGCGCTTTTGCGCGACGATGCGCAGACCAGCGTCCTCGAACTTGGCGTTGATCTTGCCGGTCAGGTTGCGGCGGGTCGCGTCGGGCTTGATGATGGACAGGGTGCGTTCGATCGCCATGGGTCGATACCTTTGGGTTGGGCGCAAGGGCGACAGGCCCACGCGGGAATGATCGCGCGCCTGCTATCATGGCGCGGAACGCTTGAAAAGGTGGCGCAGGACCGGACGGCGCCGGGGCACGGGTATTGGCGCAAGGAAGAAGCCCCGAAGGACATGCGCGGACACGCGGGGTGCTTTCCCTGACCCCGCACCTCTGGTAAGGCGCGCGGCATGCTCAGGATTTCCGACATCACCTATTCCGTCGAAGGCCGCCCTCTGTTCGAAGGCGCCTCGGCCACGATTCCGACCGGCCACAAGGTGGGCCTTGTCGGACAGAACGGCACCGGCAAGACGACCCTGTTCCGCCTGATCCGTGGAGAACTCGCGCTGGAAGGCGGCGAGATCTTCGTTCCGGCGCGGTCAAAGATCGGCGGCGTCGCGCAAGAGGTGCCCTCCTCCTCGACCTCGCTTCTGGATACGGTGCTGGCCGCCGACACCGAACGCGCAAGCCTTATGGCCGAAGCGGAAACCGCCACCGACCCGCACCGCATCGCCGATATCCAGCACCGTCTGGCCGATATCGACGCCTGGTCGGCCGAGGGCCGCGCCAGCGCCATCCTGAAGGGTCTGGGCTTCACGCAGGAAGAAACGCTGATGCCGTGCTCGGATTTCTCGGGCGGCTGGCGGATGCGGGTGGCGCTGGCGGGGGTGCTGTTTGCACAGCCCGACCTGCTGCTGCTGGACGAACCGACCAACTACCTCGATCTGGAAGGCGCGCTCTGGCTGGAAAGCTATCTGGCGAAGTATCCCCATACGGTTCTTATCATCAGCCACGACCGCGGGCTTCTGAACCGCGCCGTGGGGTCGATCCTGCATCTGGAAAACCGCAAGCTGACCCTGTGGTCCGGGCCTTACGACCAGTTTGCCCGCCAGCGCGCCGAACAGCGTGCCGTGCAGGCGGCGGAAGCCAAGAAGCAGGAGGCGCGCCGCGCGCATCTGCAAAGCTTCGTCGACCGCTTCAAGGCCAAGGCGTCAAAGGCCGTGCAGGCGCAAAGCCGGGTCAAGATGCTGGAAAAGATGACGCCGATCATGGCGCCGGAAGAGGCACGGAAGATGGTCTTCACCTTCCCTGCCCCGGAACCGCTGTCGCCGCCGATCATCACCATGGACGGCGTGTCGGTCGGCTATGACGGCAAGCCGGTGCTGCGCCGCCTGTCGCTGCGCATCGACCAGGACGACCGCATCGCACTTCTGGGCCGCAACGGCGAAGGGAAATCGACGCTGTCGAAGCTGCTGGCGAGCAAGCTTGCGCCGATAGCCGGCAAGGTGGTCCGGTCCTCGAAGCTGCGGATCGGGTATTTCGCCCAGCATCAGGTGGACGAACTGCACCTGGACGAAACGCCCTTGCAGCACGTCCAGCGGATGCGGCCCGATGAAGGCCAGCCCCGGCTGCGGGCGCGGCTGGCCGGTTTCGGCCTTGGCGCGGATCAGGCGGAAACGGTGGTCGGACGGCTGTCGGGCGGGCAGAAGGCGCGGCTGTCGCTGCTTTTGGCCACGCTGGATGCGCCGCACCTGCTGATCCTTGACGAACCGACCAACCACCTGGACATCGAAAGCCGCGAGGCGTTGGTGACGGCGCTGACCGAATATTCGGGCGCGGTGGTGCTGGTCAGCCACGACATGCACCTTCTGGGGCTGGTCGCCGACCGGCTTTGGCTGGTGAAGGGCGGCGGTGTTGCGCCCTATCAGGGCGATCTGGAAAGCTACCGGCGCGAATTGCTGGCCGGCGACGAAGCGCCGAAGCCGGAAAAGCCCAAGGAAAAGGCCCCCAAACCTTCGCGCGAGGCGGTGCAGGCGCTGCGAAGCGAGCTTCGCAAATGCGAAGAGCGTGTCGCGAAACTGAATGAAATGCGCGACAAGCTGGCGGTGAAGCTGGCCGACCCCGAACTTTACGAACGCCCCGGCGAAGCAGTCGTCTGGCAGAAGAAATATGCCGAGGTGATGGAGGGTCTGGACCGCGCCGAAGACCTGTGGATGAAGGCCGCCGAAAAACTGGAACTGGCGCAGGCGTAAGATTTTCCTTGCCTAAAGCCGCGCAAGTGGCGAGCAAGGATCAAACCTGAAGGTCTGACGATGGACGCGGCATTTTACCTCAGCACCTTCGTCACGCTTTTCGTGATCGTGGACCCGATCGCGCTGGCGCCCCTGTTCGTGGCCCTGACCCACGGCATGGACGAGGCGCACAAGCGCCGGATGGCGCTTCGGGCCTGCGTGATCGCGGCGATCCTGATGACGCTGTTCGGGGTGCTGGGCGACAGGATCCTTGGCGCCATCGGGATCTCGATGCCCGCTTTCCGCATCTCGGGCGGGATCTTGTTGTTCATCACCGCGCTCGACATGCTGTTCGAACGCCGCACCCAGCGGCGCGAGGGCCAGCATACCGATCCGGCCCATGACCCGTCGGTGTTCCCGCTGGCCACGCCACTGATCGCCGGGCCGGGCGCCTTTACCACCATGATCCTGTTGGCCAATACCCAGAACCAGACGCTGGCCCATGTCCTATCCGTCCATCTTGTGATGCTTTTCGTGGTGTTTCTGGTTTTCCTGTTCTTCCTTGCCTCCAGCTTCATCGCCCGGGCGCTTGGACGGACCGGGATCGTCGTCATCACACGGCTTCTGGGGATGCTTCTGGCGGCGCTGTCGGTGCAATTCGTGCTGGACGGGATCAAGGGGACCGGCATGATCGCCGGCTGGGGAAGCTGACAGCAATGAGCACGGACCAGTCCCTTCAGGCGATCTATCTTGTGGTGCTTCTGGCCGCGGTGGTGGGGGCGCTGTACTTTGGCAACCGGCAATCCCTGGGCAAGACCGTCCAGCAATTGGCGATCTGGGCGATGATCTTCCTGGGCGTGGTCGCGGCTTATGGCCTTTGGGGCGACCTGCGCCGGCAGATCGTGCCGGGCGCCGCCCGCATCACCGCGAGCGAGGTCGATATTCCCGCATCGGAAGATGGGCATTTCTATGTGACGGTCGGGATCAACGGAACGCCCATCCTTTTCGTGATAGACACCGGCGCCTCTGGCATTGCGCTGACACGGCAGGACGCCGCCAAGGCCGGGATCGACACAGCCGCGCTGGTCTACACCGGGCAAAGCCAGACGGCGAACGGCGTGGTGCCGACCGCCTCCGTGCGCCTGGACACGGTAGATCTGGGAGAATTCCACGACAAACGCGTTCCCGCCTCGATCATCGGCGGGGATCTGGATGTCTCGCTTCTGGGGATGGAATATCTGTCGCGCTACGAAGTGACCTTCACCCGCGGTCGGATCGTGCTGAAGCGGTAAGCGGAACATCCGCCGCCCGCGCCGGGTTTCCTGATCTTTCAGATGCAGAAGGACCGGGACCATGCCAGCCAGGACAGTGGAAATGCACGCCCACAAGAAAGGCGCCTACTTCGCGCTTCTTGCGGAACTGATCGTCGATTTCGTCATCATGTATCTGGTGATGTTCACGATGATCGCCACGCTTGGCCACTTCTGGAACAACATCAACACGTTCTACATGACCCTGATGATGGTGGCGCCGATGGCGGTGGTGATGCTGGTCGCCATGCCTTCGATGTTTCCAGACCGCAGGGCCAATGTGGCGCTGGGGATCGCTGCCGCGCTGGTCTTTGCCGGAGCCTTCTATGCGATGCGCGATCAGTCTGGCGTGGGCAACACCCAGTTCCTGCGGTCGATGATCCCCCACCACTCCGGCGCGATCCTCATGTGCCGCGAGGCGTCGGTGGATGATCCCCGCATCCTCGACCTTTGCCGGCGGATCATCGATAGCCAGCAGAAGGAAATCGCCGAGATGGAGGCGATCCTGGCCGAGCAGGGCTGAACTGCGCTACCCGCCCGACCGCGATTTCATCTGCCAACGACCTGACTCCTCGCTCCAGTATTCGGCCGGAACCTGTTGGGATGTCAGGGTTTTCCACTGGACCCGCGCGCGGGCAAGCGCGTCGGGATCATTGCCGTCAAACAGGATGCAGACCCGTTCAAGCGTGCCGCATTCTTCCGCAGCGACCTCGGCCCCGTCGATGGACATGAGACATTGCGCGGCGTTGGGCATGGTGGTCCCAACGGTCAGCAGAACCGGTTGCAGCGCGTCATGTGCGCCGCCCGCCAAGCCGTGAGGCAAGAAGCTTTCGTCATCGCCCGCCCAAAGCGCGCGGTCGATCTCTTCCAGACGCGAAGGATTGCCGCCCCGCACTACCACCCGCCAACCGGCCGCAAGCGAACGGTCGATCAGCGTCGCCAGGGTCTGGTCGACGCCGCTGTAGGTCAGGTGGTAAAAACGGGTGGCCGCGGCCATCAGGCTTCGAACCTGTCGCGGATCAGCCGGTCAAGCGCCATGACGCCCCAGCCGGTCGCGCCCTTGGGCGCCAGCACATTGCCGGTGGACAGAAGCGCCACGCCCGCGATGTCCAGATGTACCCAAGGGGTGTCGTCCTTCACGAAGCGGCGCAGGAAATGCGCGGCCGTGATCGACCCGGCCGGACGCCCGCAGGAATTGCGCATGTCCGCCAGACGCGACTTCAGCAGCGCATCGTATCCCGGCCCCATCGGCATCCGCCAGGCGCCCTCGCCTTCCGCTTTCGCGGCGGCAAGGAAGGCATCGCAAAGCGCGTCGTCATTCGAAAACACCCCGGCGTTTTCGTGGCCCAGACCGACGATGATGGCGCCCGTCAGCGTTGCAAGGTCGATCATGGCGGCAGGCTTGAAGCGGTCTTGCGCAAACCACAGCACGTCGGCCAGCACGAGCCGCCCTTCCGCATCGGTGTTGATGACTTCGATCGTGTCACCCTTCATCGACCGCACGATATCGCCGGGGCGTTGCGCGCGGCCATCGGGCATGTTTTCCACCAAGCCCACCAACCCCACGACATTGGCCCGCGCCTTCCGCAGCGCCAGTGTTCGCATGACGCCGGCGACAACGCCCGCGCCGCCCATGTCCATCGTCATCTCTTCCATGCCCGCGCCCGGCTTGATCGAGATGCCGCCGGTATCGAAGACCACGCCCTTGCCGACCAGCGCCAGCGGCGCTTCGTCTCCGCCGCCCTGCCAGCGCATCACCACGACCTTGGCCGGGCTTTCCGATCCCTGCGCCACGCCCAGAAGCGCGCGCATCCCCAGCCGTTCCAGCTCTGGCTCGTCCAGCACCTCGACGTCCAGACCAAGGTCGCGCAAGGCTTCCAGCCGCGACGCGAATTCGATGGTGGTCAGGATATTGGCAGGTTCATTGACCAGATCGCGGGTGAAGAACACACCCTCCGCCATCGCCCCAAGCCCTGCCCAGGCCAAAGCCGCCTTGTCCGGGTCCGGGGTCATGACGGTGATGCCGCCCTTCGCGGGCTTTTCTCCGGTGTGGTAATCGAAGGCATAGGCGCGCATCACGGCGCCAAAGGCGATCTCGGCGGCCCTGGGATGGGCGGCCAGGATCATGCCCCCCGGCTGGCCCAGCGCGCGGCCAAGGAAGGAGCCGGCCTTCCGCGCCTCTTCCACCGTGGCGTTTTTCGGCAGGGAAATCACCGCCACCGCCTCGGCCTGAAGGCCGCCGGGCCAGGCCAGATCAATCCCTTCGCCGGGTTTCAGCTTGGCGAAGGCCGGGCTTGCCAGGCAGCGCGACAAGGCCCCCCGGGTTGCCCGGTCCAGCTTGCGAAAGGTCGGATCGGGGCGGCCCGGGTCCATCACGATCAGCGCAAGGCGCCCCTCTGCCTGCAACAGCAGATCGGCATCGGGGGCGCGAAAGTCGGGGGTAATCGGCGTGGTCATGGGGCGGCTCCGCGGCAAGATATCGGCGGACCCTAGCGAAGCCCCCTGCCCTTGGCCAGATAGCAGTTTCCCCGTTCACGGCTTTGGGTTAGGGATGGGAAAAAGGGAACGCGCGGGTGGCTTCGGCCCCGACGGCGCGTATTGGGCAAAGGCGCGGGCGTGGGACGGTCGGACAGATATATCCTGTCACAGCTGATGATGCTGTTCGGCTTCTTCTCGCTTGTGCTTGTCTCGGTCTATTGGGTGAACCGTGCGGTCGGGCTGTTCGACCAGTTGATTGCCGATGGACAGTCGGCCTGGGTCTTTCTGGAATTCACCGCCCTGTCGCTGCCTTACGTCATCTGGCTGGTCCTGCCGGTCTCGGCCTTTGCAGCGACGGTCTACGTCACGAACAGGATGACGGCGGAAAGCGAACTGGTGGTTCTGCAAGCCACCGGCTTTTCGCCTGTTCGACTGGCGCGGCCCGCCCTGGTCTTCGGCCTGATCGTCACGCTGATGATGGCCATCCTCGGCCACGTCCTTGTGCCCGCCAGCCGCACGCAACTGGCCGAACGCAGCGACGAGATTGCCGACGACATCGCAGCGCGGATCCTCAATCCCGGCAGTTTCCTGAACCCGGCGGCCGGCATCACCGTCTACATCCGCGACATCACGCCCGCGGGGGAATTGCGCGACCTGTTCCTGTCGGACAGCCGCGATCCCGCGCTTCAGACGATCTACACCGCCGACCGTGCGCTGCTGGTCAAGGGCGACACCGGACCCCGGCTGGTGATGTTCGACGGCATGGCCCAGATCCTGCGCCAGCCCGCCAACCAGTTGTCCACTACGCGGTTTGCGGATTTCGCCTATGATCTGGGGGCCGCGCTCAACCGCTCGGCGCTGCGCCGCCAGGACCCGAGCGAACTGTCCTCGTTCGCGTTGCTGACGCTGGCGCCCGCCGACCTCAAGGCCCTGGGCGCGACGTCCCACCAGGCCCTGGGCGAGGTGCACAACCGACTGGTCCAGTCCCTTCTGGCGCCCGTCGCCACGCTTCTGGGGTTTGTCAGCCTGCTGGTCGGCACCTTCAGCCGCTTTGGCATCTGGCGGCAGATCGGGCTGGCGGTCGGGCTGCTCATCTTCGTCAAGATGATCGACAACGCCGCCGCCAGCGCCGCGCAGAAGGGCGCGCCCGCGGCGCTGAACTACCTGGGCGTCGTGGTGGGCGTGGTGCTGATCGCCGTCCTTTTGTGGGTGGCGGGCCGGACGCGCCGGATCCCCCCGGTCCGCGGCCTGGCGGGGGCGGCGTCATGACCCTGTCGCTTTACATCGCGCGGCGCTTCGCCACCGCCTTCGCGGCCGTGTTCCTGATCTTCTTTGCCCTGATGTTCCTGATCGACCTGATCGAACAGATCCGCCGTTTCTCGGCCGCCAACCTGACGCTGGCGCAGGCGATGGGGCTGTCGCTCCTGAACACGCCCGGATCGGTCTACCGCATCCTGCCGCTGATCGCGATCCTGTCTTCGGTCGCGCTGTTCCTGGCATTGGCGCGGTCCTCGGAACTGGTGGTGATCCGTGCCGCCGGCCGATCCGCACTGCGGACGCTGGCCGCGCCGGTGGCCGCAACGATCCTGATCGCGGGGCTGGCCGTCGCGGTCTTCAACCCCTTGGTCGCCGCCACCTCGAAACGCTATGAGGGACTGGCCGACCGCTACCGCCGCGGTGACGAAAGCGTCCTTTCGGTGACGCGCGAGGGGCTGTGGCTGCGCCAGGGCGGAACGGCGGGGCAGACCGTCATCCATGCCCGAGGCGCCAACCCGGACGGGACCGTCCTGCGGGACGTGACCTTCATGACCTTCACCGGCAACAGCGGCCCCACCCGCCGGATCGAGGCGGCCGAGGCCGAACTGACGAAAGGCGCCTGGGTGCTGAGCCAGGTCAAGGACTGGTCCCTTGTCCCCGGAGAAAACGCCGAACTGCGCGCCGGACGTGCGGATTCGCTGACACTGCCGTCTGACCTGACGCCGGACCGGATCCGCGAAAGCTTTGGCGCGCCGTCTTCGGTTGCAATCTGGCAGTTGCCGGGCTTCATCGGCGATCTGGAACGCGCCGGCTTCTCGGCCCGCAAGCACCGGGTCTGGTTCCAGACCGAACTGGCGCTGCCGCTGCTGCTGGCGGCGATGGTGCTGGTCGGTGCGGGCTTCACCATGCGCCATGCCCGGTCGGGCGGCACGGGACTGATGGTGCTGCTGGCGATGGCGTCTGGCTTTGCAATCTTCTTCCTGCGGAACTTCGCCCTGGTCCTGGGCGAAAACGGGCAGATCCCGGTGGCGATGGCCGCCTGGATCCCGCCGGTCGCCGCAACCCTGCTGGCGCTGAGCCTGCTCTTGCATCTGGAGGATGGCTGATGCGCCGCCACCCCGCCCCCCGTTTCTGCCAATCCCCTGCGCGTCGCGGCCTGCGTGCGGCGGCCGCCCTGGCCCTGGCACTGTCGCTTGCCTGGCCGGCACCGGGCCTGGCCCAGGACGCGGCCACGCTGGTGGCCGACCGGGTGTTCATCAACGGTGACAACACCCTGGTTGCCGAAGGCACGGTCGAGGTGTTGTACAAGGGCGCGCGGCTGCGGGCGCGGCGCATCGTCTACGACCAGTCGACCGACCGGCTGAGCATCGAGGGCCCGATCGCCCTGACCGAAGGCACCGGAACGACGATGGTCGCCGACAGCGCGCTTTTGTCCAGCGACCTGCGCGAGGGCGTGCTGCAATCGGCGCGTGTCGTCCTGAACGACCAGCTTCAGATCGCCGCGAACGAACTGGCCCGCGTCTCGGGGCGCTATACCCGGATGACCAAGGTGGTGGCCTCCTCGTGCCAGGTCTGCGCGTCGAACCCGCGGCCCTTGTGGGAAATCCGCGCCCGGCGGGTGCTGCACGACCAGGAGGCGCGCCAGCTTTACTTCGACAACGCGCAGTTCCGCATCGGGGGCGTTCCGGTGTTCTACATTCCGCGCCTGCGGATGCCGGACCCGACGCTGGACCGCTCGACCGGGTTCCTGGTGCCCGCGATCCGCTCGACCTCGGCGCTGGGTGTGGGGTTGAAGCTGCCCTATTTCATCACCCTGGGCGACAGCCGCGACGTGACGCTGACGCCCTACGTCTCCACCAAGGGTGGCCGCAGCCTGGCGGCCCGCTACCGCCAGGCCTTCGCCACGGGCGAGATCGAGTTCAACGGCTCCTTCGCGCAGGACCGGATCCGTCCCGATGGTACGCGGGGCTACCTGTTCGGCACCGGCGCCTTCCTGCTGCCCCGCGACTTCAAGCTGACCTTCGACGTCGAGCTTGTTTCGGACCCGGCCTACCTGCTGGACTACGGGATCAGCGACGATGACCGCCTTCGCACCGGCTTCCAGATCGAGCGGACCCGCCGGAACGAGACCTTTTTCGCCAGCCTCGGCAACTACCGCTCGATTCGCGCCGGCGAGGACAACGCCGTCCTGCCGACGCTGGTGGGCGACCTGACCTTCCACCGCCGCTTCCGCCCCGAGATCCTGGGCGGCCAGGGCGGCTTCACCTTGCAGACCCATAGCCATCGCCGTGCGTCGGATGTGGATGTCGACGCCAATGGCGACGGTGTCACCGACGGGCGCGATGTCGCGCGGGCCACGGCGCGGGCCGACTGGCGGCGCAACTGGATCAGCGACGGCGGACTGGCGGTTTCCGGCCTGCTTGCGGTGACGGCGGATGTCTACGCCATCGGCCAGGATGCCGCCTACCCCGGCACCGTTACCCGCATCACCCCCGTGACGGCGGTCGAGCTGCGCTGGCCCTGGATGCGCAGCGGCGGCCCCGGCGGGGCGTCGCAGGTGATCGAACCGATCGTGCAGCTGGTCTGGGCACCCGAGCGCCGAACCTCGGTCCCGAACGAGGACAGCCTGCTGGTCGAACTGGACGAAGGTAACCTCTTCTCACTCAGCCGCTTTCCGGGGGCGGATGCGATCGAACGCGGCTTCCGCGCCAATGTCGGCGTCAACTGGACGCGCTACGATCCCGCCGGCTGGTCGATCGGCATCACGGCGGGCCGGGTGCTTCGGGCGCAGGATCTGGGCCAGTTCAGCACCGGATCGGGGCTGGCGGGCAAGATGTCGGACTGGATCGTGGCCACCCAGATCGCGCGGGCCGATGGCGTGTCCCTGACCAACCGCGCCCTGTTCGACGACGGTTTCGAATTCACCAAGAACGAACTCAGGCTGGCCTACACGGATCAGCGCCTCGATCTGGGGGCCAGCTACATCTGGATGGTGGCCGACCCGGTCGAATCCCGTCCCGACCCCACGTCGGAAGTGGCCTTCGACGCCGGGTGGCAGATCACCGACGGCTGGCGCGGCCTGGCCGAGGGCCGCTACGACTTCACCGCCGAGCGTGCCACCCGCGCAGGGCTGGGACTGGGCTACCGCAATGAATGCGTCGCGGTCGATCTTTCCCTCTCGCGTCGTTTCACATCCTCGACTAGTGTGCAGCCGACCACGGCCTTCGATCTTTCGGTGGTGCTGAACGGCTTCGGAACCGGCAGGGATGGCCGCAGTTATCGCCGGGCTTGCGCCCGCTAGCCCGACACCCCGACAGCATCGCCGCCGCAGCGCCCGCGCACCGAGACAAGACCAAGAGCAGACCGACAGATGATGATCAGACCTACCCGCCTTCTGACCCGGCTTTCGGCCCTGTGCCTTGCCACGACCCTGTCCCTTGGGGGAATGCCGGCGCCCGTCATGGCCCAGGGAAGCCCCTATGCGGCCGCGCTTTATGTCAATGACCGGGCCGTCTCGAACTATGAAATCGAACAGCGGGCGCGGTTCATGGCGCTTCTTGGCGCGCCGGGCGATCCGAAGGTTGAAGCCGAGAAGGGCCTGATCGAGGACCGCCTGCGCCTGGATGCCGCCAGACAGGCCGGCATCCGCGCCACGCCCGACCAGATCAAGGCCGGGATGACCGAATTCGCCTCACGCGCGAACCTGACGGCCGAGCAGTTCGTCGCCGCCCTGGCTCAGGGCGGGGTCGAGGCCGAGACGTTCCGCGACTTCGTCGAGGCGGGCCTTGTCTGGCGCGAATTGATCCGCGCCCGCTATGCCGAAAAGCTGACCGTCTCGGACGCGGAAATCGACCGGGCGATGTCGGTCACCGAAAACCGCGGCGCCGGGCCGCAGGTGCTTGTGTCGGAAATCATCCTGCCGATGACCGGCAAGTATGGCCACCTGGCCAGCCGGCGTGCCCGCGAACTGGCCGAAGGTGGCATGTCGCAGGCCGAATTCGCCCGGCTGGCGCGGAAGTATTCCTCGGCCCCGTCGCGTGACGCGGGCGGCCAGATCGGCTGGATCCCCCTGACCAACCTGCCGACCGAGGCGCGCGGCCCCTTGATGCAGATGCGCCCCGGCGACGTCACCCAGCCGGTCCGCGTTCCCGAAGGCATTGCGGTGTTCCAGCTGCGCGCTCTGAAGGACGGCGGCGACAAGGTCGACCCGAACCAGATCACCGTGGATTACGCCGAACTTCTGCTGCCCGGTGGCGGCAGCGCCGAAGCCCGGACCGAAGCTGCCGGAATCCTGGCCCGCGCCGACAGTTGCGACATGCTCTACACCGCGGCGCGCGGCCTGCCGGCCAACCAGCTGCAACGCAAGACCGAGGCCCTCTCGCGCGTTCCGCGCGATGTGGCGGCCGAACTGGCGAAACTGGACGAAAACGAAGCCTCGACCGCGCTGGTGCGGGGCAATGCGCTGGTTCTCCTGATGCTGTGCAAACGCACCGCGACCAGCGCCCTTCAAGCCCCGGCCCCGCAAGGCGCCCCCGATCCCGAAGCCCCGCGGATCAACGAGGATGCCGGTTTCGCGAAGGGGCCGTCGCGCGAAGTGGTGCGGGCCGAACTTCTGAACCGCAAGCTCGGGGATACGGCCGATGCCTATCTTGCCGAGTTGAAGGCCAATGCCCTCATCCGTCGGCCCTGAGGCCCTGCCGCCGCCCGTCGCGCTGACCTGCGGCGAGCCGTCCGGGATCGGCCCCGAACTGGCGGTCAAGGCACGGCTGAGCCTCGGCCGTGACCTGCCCTTCTTCTGGATCGGGGATCCGGCCCACTTGCCGCCCGACAGCCGCTGGGCGGCGATCTCGGACCCGGCCGACTGCGCCCGAGTGGCCCCCGATACCCTGCCGGTCCTGCGCCACGATTTCCCTGCACCGGCCCGTCCCGGTGAGCCCAGCCCGGAAAACGCGGCCTCGGTCATCGCCGTGATCGCGCGTGGTGTCGAACTGGTGCAGTCGGGCGCGGCCTCGGCCCTGTGCACAGCGCCGATCCACAAGAAGGCCCTGAAGGACGGCGCGAACTTCGCCTTCCCGGGTCACACGGAATACCTGGCGCATCTGGCCGGCGTCGACCACGTCGTCATGATGCTGGCCTGTGATGAACTGCGGGTTGTCCCGGTGACGATCCACATTCCCCTGGCCGCAGTGCCGCAGGAACTGACACCCGCGCTTCTGGAGCAGACGATCCGGATCACCGATGCCGCGCTCCGCCGCGATTTCGGGCTGGCGCGGCCGCGGCTGGCGGTCGCGGGCGTTAATCCCCATGCCGGGGAAGGCGGAACCATGGGGCGCGAAGAAATCGAGGTCATCGAACCCGTCATCGCTGCCCTGCGCGGCGAGCGTTTCAACCTGGCCGGTCCCCTTTCCGCCGACACCATGTTCCATGCCGCCGCCCGTGCCCGCTACGATGCGGCGATCTGCATGTACCACGATCAGGCGCTGATCCCGATCAAGACCATCGACTTTTCCGGCGGCGTGAACCTGACGCTGGGCCTGCCGTTCATCCGCACCTCACCCGACCACGGCACCGCCTTCGACATCGCCGGCCGCGACTTGGCCGACCCCGACAGCCTGATCGCCGCGCTGCGCATGGCGGGTTCGATGGCCCGCCGCCGCGCCCGGGCCGGCGCCGCCGCGCGTTGACTCCGGCCTTCTTTGCCCGGATACGCTCGCCAGGGCCGTCCTCGAGGCACCTCGGGCCGGCGCATTTTTCGCAGATGAGTATAGCATGAGCACCATCGACGGCCTGCCGCCCCTGCGCGAGGTGATCGCAACCCATGAGCTTTCGGCGAAAAAGGCGTTGGGGCAAAACTTCCTGCTGGACCTGAATCTGACCGCCAAGATTGCCCGCGCGGCGGGTGACCTGCGCGCGGCCGACGTGCTGGAGGTGGGGCCCGGACCGGGCGGCCTGACCCGGGGACTGCTGGCGGAAGGCGCGCGGAGGGTGCTGGCGGTCGAGAAGGATGCGCGCTGCCTGCCTGCGCTGGCCGAAATCGGCGCCGCCTATCCCGACCGGCTGGAGGTCATCAACGGCGACGCGCTGGAGATCGATCCGCTGGCGCATCTGACACCGCCCATCAAGGTGGTGGCGAACCTGCCCTACAATGTCGGGACCGAACTTCTGGTGCGTTGGCTGACCCCGGCCATCTGGCCGCCCGTCTGGTCCAGCCTGACCTTGATGTTCCAGAAGGAAGTGGCCGAAAGGATCGTGGCGAAACCGGGATCCAAGGCTTACGGCCGTCTGGCCATCCTGGCCCAGTGGCGCTGCGAGGCCCGGATCGTCATGACCCTTCCGCCCGAGGCTTTTACGCCGCCGCCGAAGATCCACTCGGCCGTTGTTCACCTGACCGCCCTGCCGGCGCCCCGGTTTCCCGCCGACCCGGCGATCCTTGGCCGGATCGTCGCCGCCGGGTTCAACCAGCGGCGGAAGATGCTGCGGGCCAGCCTGAAGGGCGTCGCTCCGGAGATCGAGGCCAAGCTACTGGCTGCGGGAATTCCCCCGACCGCCCGGGCCGAAGAAATCGACATCGAGCGGTTCTGCGCGCTGGCAAGGGCCGTCGCCGCCGGCTGATGCGCCGGCGGGGGCCTGAAGCTCTCTCAGCCTTCGCCTTCGCCTTCGGCCTCGCCCGTGGGCTTCGGCGCCTTGGGGGCACGCGGCTTGCGCGGGGCGCGGGCCGGCTTGGGCGTTACATCCCCTGCGGGCGTAGGGGTTTCCGGACTGGCGACCGCGGCATCCTGCGGGATGGACGCTTCGGGCGCGGGCGCGCTGCGCTCGGGCATGGGGCTTTCGGGAAGCGGCGGGGCCTGGAACAGATCCGGTGCGGCGCTAGCTTCGGGTGCGGCCTTCGGGGCGGCTTCGGGCGCCGCGTCACCTCCGGCGGTGGGCGCAACGGTCCGCTCCTTCCGTTCATTCCGGTCGGGGCGGTTTCGGCGTTCGTTGCGGTCGCGGCGCTCTCCGCCCTGGCGGTCGGAGTGACGCTCCCCGCCCTGACGTTCGCCACCACCCTGACGGTCGCCGCCGTGGCGCTCACCGCCCGGACGGTCATCCTCGCGGCGCTCGCGCCGCTGGGGCGCCTCGGGTCTTGCCGCGGCTTCGGGCGTCTCGACCAGACCCGGACCTTCGTCGGCGGAGATGTTGGTCAGGAAGGCCGGCAGGTCGGGCTGCGGTTCTTCATCGTCCTGGCCGCGTTGATCGTGGTGGCGCTGGTCGCGCTGCTGTCCGCGGTCGCCGCCGTGCTGGCCGTGCATTCCGTTGCCGTTTCCGCCCTGCTGGCCTTGCCGCTCGGCCTGTTCGCGCAGCAACTCCACCTGCGCCTCACCCAGCATCCGGGTGTAGTGTTCGGCGTGCTGCAGGAAATTCTGCTCGGCCACGCGGTCGTTGCCCAGCTGGGCGTCCCGCGCCAGCATCAGGTACTTGTCGATGATCTGCTGCGGCGTGCCGCGCACCTTGCCTTCCGGGCCCGAACTGTCGAACACACGGTTGACGATGTTGCCCATCGAACGCTGGCGGTTCGACTTGTTACGCGAACGGGACTTGGACGATCTCATAGGTTTCTTTTTTATCCGAGCTCTGGGCTTCGATGGCCCTGCCGGGTTCGCTTCGGCGCAGCTGGCCGGAGTGCGGAACCCAAGGTCTGAAGGCTGGGCATGCGGGCAGTCTGAAATATTCGCCCGTCACGCAGGCGAATAAACACGGGATCGTGCCCGTGACAAGTTGATTCGTCGCGCAAGGACAATTTCCTTGTCGAGGTCCGCAAGGGCTGTGGAATGACAGTGACACACGGGCCACGCCCGATGCGGCCTTCTCTGGACAACGTTCACGCCGGCCCCCGGGTTCCCGCCACGCAACGGTCGCGCCCATCCAGATCCGGCAGCACAGTCACCTGCTCCAGACCGGCCGCGCGGAACATCGCGGCGACCGCTGCGCCCTGCGTCGGCCCGATCTCGACGATCACGCGCCCCGCGGGGCAAAGGTGCGGGGAAAGTCCCGCCGTGATCCGGCGGTAGGCTTCCAGCCCATCACCACCCGGCGTCAGCGCCAGATGCGGTTCCCAGTCGCGGACCTCGGGCGACAGGGAAGCCATCTCGTCGGCCGCGATATAGGGCGGGTTCGACACGATCAGGTCGAACGGCCCGGACACGGCGGCGAACCAGTCCGACAGCAGAAACTCCACCCGTTCGGTCACCGACAGCCGCGCGGCATTGTCCGCTGCCACCGCCAGCGCGGCCGGTGACACATCGACACCCAGGCCGGTCGCGTCGGGACGGTCGGCCAGCAAGGACAGCAGGATGCAGCCCGTGCCCGTGCCCAGGTCCAGCACACGGTTGAACGGGAACGCCAGGGCGGCGGCTACCAGAACTTCGGTCTCGGGACGGGGGTCAAGCGTATCGCGCGTCACCTGGAAACTCCGGCCCCAGAAAAGCCGTTCGCCGGTGATCTGGGCCACCGGCTGGCGCGCCAGCCGGGCCGACAGGGCGGCCTCGAAGGCCGCATTGGCGGCACCCCCGAGAGGGTCTTGCAGGTGCAGCGTCAGACGCTCTGCGGGCATCCCCAGCGCGTGGGCCAGAAGGCGGCGGGCGTCGCGGGGGGCGTCCTCGATCCCCGCTTCGGTCAGTCGGCGGACCGCGTCCCGCAGCGCGTCTGCGGCGCGCGTCATGCCTCCATCTCGGCCAGCCGGTCGGCCTGGTCCTGCGCGACCAGCGCCGCGACCACTGCGCCCAGGTCGCCCGCCATGATCTGCGCCAGCGAATAAAGTGTCAGGTTGATGCGATGGTCCGTCATCCGGCCCTGCGGGAAGTTGTAGGTGCGGATACGTTCGCTTCGATCCCCGCTGCCCACCTGGCTTTTGCGGCTGGCGGCGCGTTCCGCCGCCGCACGGCCGCGTTCGATATCGTAAAGCCGTGCGCGCAGGACGGCCATGGCGTTGGCGCGGTTGTGGTGCTGGGATTTCTCGCTGCTGGTCACGACGATGCCGGTCGGCAGGTGGGTGATCCGCACGGCGGAATCGGTGGTGTTCACGTGCTGCCCCCCCGCCCCGCTGGCGCGCATCGTGTCGATGCGGATGTCGCTGGCCGGGATGTCGATGTCGACCTCTTCGGCCTCGGGCAGGACGGCGACGGTCGCGGCCGAGGTGTGGATGCGCCCCCCCGCCTCCGTCTCGGGCACCCGCTGCACGCGATGCACACCGGATTCGAACTTCAGCCGCGCAAAGACTCCCTCGCCCTCGATCCGGGCGACGGCTTCCTTCACCCCGCCCAGTTCGGTTTCCGACAGGTCCAGCAACTGGAACCGCCAGCCCTGGCTTTCGGCAAAGCGCTGGTACATCCGCAACAGATCGCCCGCGAACAACGCCGCTTCCTCGCCCCCCGTGCCGGGACGGATTTCCAGGATCGCGGGCCGGGCATCGGCGGCGTCCTTCGGCAGCAGCGCCACTTGCAGCGCCTGTTCCATTTCCGGGATCCGGGCCTTCAGCGCCGGGATCTCGTCTTCGGCCAGCGCGCGCATCTCGGGGTCCGACAGCATCGCTTCGGCCTCGGCCAGATCAGCCTCGGCCTGCCGGTAGGCGCTGATCTCGGCCACCACGGGCTTCAGGTCGGCGTATTCGCGCGACAGGCCCGCGATCTCGTCCGGGGCGGGACCCGCGGCAAGCTTCGCTTCCAGGAAATCGAAGCGGCGAAGGATCTGGTCGAGTTTTTCGGCTGGGATCATGGTGAATGGATGTGACCGGAGCGCAGGCTCCGGTCAAGCCTTGATCGGCCCCGAGGGTCAGGCTGCGTCAAGCGCCGCCGACAGATCGGCGATCAGGTCGGCGGTGTCCTCAAGACCCAAGGACAATCGCACAAGGCCCGGTGTGATGCCCAGAAGCTGCTTCTGGTCTTCTGGCAGGCGCTGGTGGGTGGTGGTCGCGGGATGGGTGATGATCGACTTCGAATCCCCAAGGTTGTTCGAGATCGTCACGATCTGCAGCGCGTTGAGGAAGCGGAACGCAGCATCCTTGCCGCCCGCAATTTCGAAGGTAACGACAGTGCCGCCGGCGCCCATCTGTTCCATGGCCAGCGCATGGTGCGGATGCGACGGCAGCCCCGGATAGCTGATCGCGGCAACCTTGGGATGGCCCTCCAGCGCCTGCGCCACCGCCAGTGCAGATGCGGTCTGCGACCTCACCCGCAGGTCCAGCGTTTCCATCCCCTTCAGCATGACCCAAGCGTTGAAGGGCGACATGGCGGCGCCCGTGTGCTTCATGTAGGGTTCCAGCACCTTGCGGATATAGTCGCGGCTTGCGCAGACGACGCCGCCCAGACAGCGCCCGCCGCCGTCGATGTGCTTGGTCGTCGAATAGACCACCACATCGGCGCCCAGTTCCACGGCGCGCGAATAGGTGGGCGTGGCAAAGACGTTGTCCACGACGACGACCGCGCCATGGGCATGCGCGATGTCGCAGACGCTGCGGATGTCGATGACCTCGAGCGTGGGGTTCGACACGCTTTCCAGAAACACGCATTTCGTGCCGGGCCGCACCGCGGCGCGCCACTGGTCCAGATCCGTGCCATCGACCAGCGTCACCTCGACCCCGAAGCGGGCCAGCACCTCAAGCACATAAAGGCACGATCCGAACAGCGCCCGCGCCGCGACGATGTGATCGCCCGCCTTCACCAGCGCCGTCAGCGCGCCATTCACCGCCGCCATGCCGCTGGCGGTCGCGAAGGCGTCCTCGGTCCCTTCGATGGCGGCGATGCGTTCTTCGAACATCCGCACGGTGGGGTTGCCGTAGCGCGCATAGATGAATTCGTCCGGCCCGGCCTGGATGAAGCGGGCTTCGGCCTGTTCGGCGCTGTCATAGGCGAAGCCCTGCGTCAGGAAGATCGCTTCCGACATCTCGCCATACTGGCTGCGGCGGATGCCGGAATGGATCAGTTTCGTGCGCGTCTTCCAGTCAGTCATCCTGGTCTCCGTGAATGTCGGGACGGTTCAACAGAAAAGCCCCCGCCGTTCAGGCAGGGGCCAACCGTCGTTCGGGCCTCTGACCTTTTAGCGGCATGTTTAACGTGGCCCGCAATCGGCAAGCAAATCGCCACCCGGAAACGGTTAACGCGCGCGGATGGCGGGGTCAACGGTGCCGTCACGCCTTCGGACCCTCCTTGTCCTCGGCGTATTTCTCGATGACCTTTCCTTGCGTCATGAAGAACAGGAAGATCGCCGCCGTCAGGCCGAAGGTCTTGAAGTTCACCCAGGCCTGGTCCGACATGGTGCGCCAGACGATTTCGTTCAGGACCGCAAGAGCCACAAAGAACATCGTGAGCCGCCGCGTGAGGATCATCCAGCCTTCTTCGGCCAGGGGCAGCACCTCGTCGATGGCCAGCGACAGGTAGGACCGCCCGCGCATGAGGCCAAAGCCCAGGATGCCCGCAAACAGCAGGTAGATGATCGTCGGCTTCATCTTGAAGAAGCGTTCGTCATTGAACCAGACCGACAGCCCGCCGAACACAAGGACGACCACCAGCGTCACGATCTGCATCACCGACAGCCGCCCCGTCATCCGCCACAGGATC
Source organism: Rhodobacteraceae bacterium QY30 (assembly GCA_002356635.1). Taxonomy (GTDB): domain Bacteria; phylum Pseudomonadota; class Alphaproteobacteria; order Rhodobacterales; family Rhodobacteraceae; genus QY30. The sequence goes on along the minus strand of CP023454.1, from coordinate 1,040,412 downwards.
AGCGTCGTCACGACCATCAAGGGCACAAAAAGCGCCGTGGCGAGGATGAAGCCGTGATATTCCACGCCGCCCAGCCGGAAGGTCATGTCCTTGAACCGGCTGAAGGCCAAAAAGAAGACGAGGATCGGCCCCAGCTCCAGCCCAAGCTTCAGCCAGGGATTGATCTTGCGTTTGGTCACGTCCGCCATGCCGCCTCACCTTGCAAATTCGACGATCACCGCACCGGCGGCAATCAGGGCCATCAGCGCCACGCGCGCCGCCCCCACCTTTTCGCCCAGGACCAGCCAGCCGATCAGCGCGGCAAAGACCGTGGACGTTTCGCGCAATACCGCCGCCTGCCCCACCTTGTCGAGCCGCGTGGCGATCAGGATCGCACCGAAGGACAGGATCGCCACAACCGCCCCCAGCAATCCGCGCCGGAAGAGCGGCCCCAGGTCGGCGCGCGGCACGCCCCGCAGCCGGCCGGCCATCATCACCGGCATCGAGATCGCATCCATGACGAAGAACCAGGCCAGGAAGGTAAACGGATTGGCGGTCGCCCGGATGCCATAGGCGTCATAGGTGGTGTAAAGCGCAACGAACAATCCGGTGAGGACCGCGTAGACCAGCGCCGCGGCCAGTGTGTCGCGGCCCGCGTGCAGGTAGCGCGCGTTGTAAAGCGCAAGGCCGAAGATCCCGGCCAGCAGCACCGCCACCCCGGCCCACTGGCCCGGCGAATAGGTTTCGCCAAACAGAAGCCCCGCCCCCAGCACCGTGAACAGCGGCCCCGTGCCGCGCACCACGGGATAGACCACCGTATAGGCCCCGCGGCTGTAGGTCATCGCCTGCAACCACTTGTAGCCGGTATGGATCACGAAGGCGCCCGCGAAGATCGGCCACATATGTGGTTCGGGCCAGGGCACCACGAACAGCGCAACGGGGAGCGCGATGGCGCCGTAGCAGATGTCGATGGCGGCGCGGGACAGCCAGGGGTCGTGGCGGCCCTTCTGCAGGGCGCCGAACAGCGCGTGCAGCACCGCCGCCGCCAGCGCAAGGCCCAGCGCCACGCGGTGTCCGGCCTCGGTTCCGGCAAGGGAAAAGATCCAGTCGTTCATGCGTGACGTGGTGGCGGTTTTCCGGCCCGGCGGCAAGCGCGGCGTGACGCGGGTGCCACCCGCGAAAACGCCCGCGCCAGACGGCGCGGGCGGCTCCGGCCCAGGGAGGGAAGGCCGGCCAGTGCCTATTCAGCGGCAGCCTTGGCTGCGGGGTTGTTCGGATGCGTCGTCCAGTTGGCGTAATCGCCGACCACCGTGCCCGTACGTGGATCGACCGTGCCTTTCGGCAGTTCGCGCATGGTGATGCAGTTTTCGACCGGGCAGACATCAAGGCACAGGTTGCAGGCCACGCATTCCTCGTCCTTCACGGTGAAGACGCGGTCAGGCGACATGGCGATGGCCTGATGCGATGTGTCTTCGCAGGCGGCATAGCAGCGCCCGCAGCTGATACACAGGTCCTGATTGATCTGCGCCTTGGTTACGTAATTCAGGTTCAGGAACTGCCAGTCGGTCACATTCGGCACCGCACGCCCCACCAGATCGGCGGTCGAGGCAAAGCCCTTTTCATCCATGTATTGCGACAGACCCGAGATCATTTCCTGCACGACCTTGAAGCCATAAGTCATGGCCGCGGTGCAGACCTGCACGTTGCCCGCGCCCAGCGCCATGAACTCGGCCGCATCGCGCCAGGTGGTCACCCCGCCGATGCCGGAAATCGGCAAGCCCCGCGTGGCGGCGGACCGGGCGATTTCCGCCACCATGTTCAGCGCGATGGGCTTCACGGCAGGGCCGCAATAGCCGCCATGCGTGCCCTTGCCGTCGATTGTCGGTTCGGGGGCGAAATTGTCCAGATCGACCGAGGTGATGGAATTCACCGTATTGATCAGGCTGACCGCATCCGCACCGCCGCGTTTCGCCGCTTCGGCCGGCTTGCGGATATCGGTGATGTTGGGCGTCAGTTTCACGATGCAGGGCATGCGGCTGTATTGCTTCACCCAGCGCGTCACCATCTCGATATATTCCGGCACCTGCCCCACGGCCGACCCCATGCCGCGTTCGGCCATGCCATGCGGACAGCCGAAGTTCAGTTCCACCCCGTCGGCCTCGGTATCCTCGATCCGGCGAAGGATGTCCTTCCAGCTGTCCTCGTCGCAGGGCACCATCAAGCTGATCACCAGCGCCCGGTCCTTCCAGTCCCGCTTGACCGATTTGATCTCGCGCAGGTTGACCTCCAGCGGGCGGTCGGTGATCAGCTCGATGTTGTTGATGCCCAGAACGCGCCGGTCCGCGCCGTGGATGACCCCGTAGCGCGGGCCGTTCACGTTGACGACGGGCGGGCCTTCAGAGCCAAGCGTCTTCCACACCACCCCGCCCCAGCCCGCCTCATAGGCGCGGCGGACGTTGTATTCCTTGTCCGTGGGCGGCGCCGAGGCCAGCCAGAACGGATTGGGCGACCTGATGCCGATGAAGGTGGTGGAAAGATCTGCCATGTGACGGCTCCCTGATGGTCTTTTATGTCAGCCGCTCTTGCGGCCCCGGTTTGCGGAAATGGATCTCGATCGGCGCCACGACGCGGGCGCGAACCGCTTGCGCCATGTTGGCCAACTTCACCGGCGCGTCAGCCCCCATCACCATGCCGATCCCTGGCGCGGGCGGTCGGCCGGCCGCCTGTGCCTCCATCGCCCGGGCGCGCATCATCTGAAGGAAGGCCTCGGCCTCGGCGCCGCGGTCGAATTCCTTCACGACCTGAAGTCCCGCCGCCATCCCCGCCGCGCGGTAGCTGTGCGGCGCCTCCAGAAACGAAGTCGCCGGCGTCGCAGCCCAGGGAACGGGGAATTGCGGTTGATCGTCGCCCAGCCGCATGACGTCATAGACCACGAAGATGCCCCCCGGCCTCAGCACCCGGGCCACCTCGGCGAAGAGGCGTGGCTTGTCCTCGATGTTCATGCCGACATGCAGCATCATGGCCGCGTCGAACTCGCCGTCCTCGAAGGGCATCTCCAGCGCGCTGCCCTGGACGAATTCCGTCTGGCCCGCCGCGCCGGACCGTTCCGAAAGCTCCTGCGCCAGGGCGACATAACCCTCGGTCAGGTCCAGTCCGGTCACACGCGCCGCGAGTTGCTGGGCGGCACGTCGGGCAGGGCCGCCGATCCCGCATCCCACGTCCAGAAGGCGCGCGCCCTGTTGCAGCCCGATGGCATCCAGCATGCGCGACGTCGCCTCGGCGCCGCCAATGTGGAATTCGTCGATATTCTCCAGGATGTCCGGGCGCAGGCGGCCCTGATCATCCTCGGCGATCTGCAGGATGGTCTCGCGCAGGCCCTTCAGGCCGTAATGCTCGGCGACATGGATTTCGATCTCGCGCATGGCAGGCTGTCCCCTGGCCACCAGTCCCACCGGTTCCAGCGGGCGGCCGCCGCATCGGACCGGACGCCGCGCAGGCCCGCGCGGGCGCGGCCAGTCTAGCACAAGCGGGCGACCGAATCCGCCCGAGATGCGCCGCAGGCCTCCTCCAAAGGCACCTCGCCCTGCCATGTCAGCCGATCAACGCCGCATGGATCGCTTCGGCTGCGTCGCGCCCCTCGGCTACGGCGGTCACGGTCAGATCCTCGCCCCCCGCCGCACAGTCCCCCCCGGCCCAAAGCCTGCCGCCCAGATGCCCCGCCCCCAGCTTCCGCCCCTCCGCCATCAACCCGGCGGGCAGCGCCAGCGTCTGGCCGATGGCCTTGAACACCTGGTCGGCCGGCAAGGCGAAGGTCTGGCCCGTGCGTTGGCTGCCGCTGCCGCCTTCGACCGAATATTCAAAGACCACCGCCCCGTCGGCGCGGATCTCCACCGGGACGGCGTTGGTGATCAGCCGCACCCCCGCTGTCAGCGCATGGTTCTGTTCCACGTCCGAGGCGCTCATCCGGTCCTGCCCGCGCCGGTATACGATGGTGACGTTCAGCGCCCCCAGCAGCTTCGACTGCACCGCCGCATCCACGGCGGTCATACCGCCTCCGATCACCACCACGTCGCGCCCGATGGGCAAAGCCGCCTTGTCGGCGGTCTGGCGCAGCCGGGCGATGAAGTCGACGGCATTCTGGACGTGGGGTGCATCCTCGCCCGGAATGCCCAGCGCATTGGCACCGCCAAGACCGATGGCCAGAAACACCGCGTCATGCTCGGCCAGCAGCGCATCCAGCGTGACGCCACGGCCCAGCGCGCTGGCCGTCCGCACGGTGATGCCGCCGATCCGCAAGAGCCAGTCGATCTCGGCCTGCGCGAAATCCCCCGGCGCCTTGTAGCTGGCGATGCCGTATTCGTTCAGCCCGCCCAGCTTTTCGCGCGCTTCATGGACAATGACCTCATGGCCCTTCATCGCCAACCGGTGTGCACAGGCCAGCCCGGCTGGGCCGCCCCCGACCACCGCGACGCGCTTGCCGGTCGCGGCGGCGCGGGTGAAGGGATGTTCCCCCCTGGCGATCATCGGATCGGTTGCAAACCGCTGCAACGCACCGATCTCGACGGGGTTGCCTTCCGCCTCCATCCGCACGCAGGCGCCTTCGCACAGGTTTTCAGTCGGGCAGACGCGGGCACACATGCCGCCGAAGATGTTCTGCTGAAAGATCGTCCGCGCCGCCGCATCGGGGGTGCCGGTCGCGATCTGGCGGATGAACAGCGGAATGTCGATCGAAGTCGGACAAGCGGTGATGCAGGGCGCATCGTGGCAGAAATAGCATCGATCCGCCGCCACCCGCGCCTCATGCGGATCAAGGGGCGGCGCATGGTCGGCGAAGTTCGCCGCGTAATCGGATGGCGCAAGACGTCCGGCGACGACGCCGGATGCGTAAGGAGTGCTGGCCACGAAAACCTCCCTGGTTCTGGCGGGCGCGGCTTTTTGCCGGTTCTTTGAGAAAACGCTGCCACAACCCAGATTTTTTATCAAACGGTAAAGTTTGATCGCTGCAAAAAAGGATCGTCCCGGCTCCGCGGCCCGCCGTACCGCGCCGACAGCCGCCGGGTGGCCCTTCCGCCGCAGGAAAAAGTCGCGCCTTTCCTCGCCCCGGCAACCCGCGTATAAGCCTCGCGACAGGCCAGCCGCGCGCAAGCACGCACCAGAACGGCGGCCAGGACGGGACCGATCGAGGAACGCATGACCAAAACACCCCATGACAGCGATGTCGCCTTCATCCAGGCGCTGGCCGAACTGCTGAACCAGAACGACCTGGCCGAACTGAGCGTGAAGCGGGAATATGGTGAAAATGACAGCCTTAACGTCCGCGTCGCCAAATACGCGGCGCCAACCGCCCCGGCCCAGGCCGCCCCGGCAACCGTGGTCACCGCCGCCGCGCCCGCGCCGGCCGCCGGTCCCGCCCCTGCCGCCGCGGCTCCGGCCGGTGATCCGTCGACCCATCCGGGTGTCGTGCCCTCGCCCATGGTCGGCACGGTCTATCTGGCCCCCGAACCCGGCGCCGATCCCTTCATCACCATCGGGGCGCAGGTCCGCGAAGGCCAGACGGTGCTGATCGTCGAGGCGATGAAGACCATGAACCACATCCCCGCCCCGCGCGGCGGCACCGTGAAGCGCATCCTGGTCGAGGACGGAACGCCCGTCGAATACGGCGCGCCGCTGCTCATCATCGAATGAGCGGGGGGCCCCAGATGTTTGAAAAGATCCTGATCGCGAACCGCGGCGAAATCGCGCTGCGGGTGATCCGCGCCTGCAAGGAAATGGGCATCAAGTCGGTGGCGGTCCATTCCGTGGCCGATGCCGATGCGATGCATGTCCGCATGGCCGACGAAAGCGTCTGCATCGGGCCGAACCCGTCATCGCAAAGCTATCTGTCGATCCCGGCGATCATCTCGGCCTGCGAAATCACCGGCGCGCAAGCGATCCACCCCGGCTACGGCTTCCTGTCCGAAAACGCCAATTTCGTGCAGGTGCTGGAAGACCACGGAATCGCCTTCATCGGCCCGACCGCGGAACACATCCGCATCATGGGCGACAAGATCACCGCCAAGGACACGATGAAGCGCCTGGGTGTGCCCTGCGTCCCCGGTTCGGACGGCGGCGTGCCGGACGTGGACGAGGCGCGCCGTGTCGCGGGGGAAATCGGGTATCCGGTCATCATCAAGGCCACCGCCGGCGGCGGCGGTCGCGGCATGAAGGTCGCGAAATCCGCGGACGAACTGGAAATCGCCTTCCGCACCGCCCGGTCCGAAGCCAAGGCCGCCTTCGGCAACGACGAAGTCTATATCGAGAAGTACCTCCAACGCCCCCGCCACATCGAGATTCAGGTCTTCGGCGACGGCAAGGGCAAGGCCGTCCATCTGGGCGAACGCGACTGTTCGCTGCAGCGTCGCCACCAGAAGGTCTTTGAAGAAGCCCCCGGCCCGGTCATCGACGAGGCCACACGCGCGCGGATCGGCAAGACCTGTGCCGATGCGGTCGCGGCGATCAACTATATCGGCGCCGGCACGATCGAATTCCTCTACGAGGACGGTGAATTCTACTTCATCGAGATGAACACCCGGCTTCAGGTCGAACACCCCGTGACCGAGGCGATCTTCCGCGTCGATCTGGTGCGCGAACAGATCCGCGTCGCCGCCGGCCTGCCGATGAGCTTCCGGCAAGAGGATCTGAAGGTCCAGGGCCACGCCATCGAGGTGCGGATCAACGCCGAAAAGATCCCCGAATTCGCGCCGCGCCCCGGCAAGATCACCCAGTTCCACGCGCCCGGCGGGCTGGGGGTGCGGATCGACAGCGCGCTTTATGACGGCTACACGATCCCGCCCTATTACGACAGCCTGATCGGCAAGCTGATCGTCCACGGCCGCGACCGGGACGAGGCGCTGGCCCGACTGAAACGCGCGCTGGCCGAGCTGATCATCGACGGCCAGGGGGTCGAAACCACGATCCCGCTGTTCCACCGGCTGCTGGAAGAAAAAGACATCCAGGCCGGCGATTATTCGATCCACTGGCTGGAAAAGTGGCTGGCGGCGGCCTTCGCCTGACAGGCACGGGGGCGACGGTGGCCCGATGCTGACGCCGCGCCTTCTGCTGTCGGCCTATGCGCAGGGCGTGTTTCCGATGGCGGAATCGCGCGGTGCGACCGACGTCCACTGGGTGGACCCGCGACGGCGAGGGATCTTCCCGCTGGACGGCTTCCACATCTCGCGCTCGCTGCGCCGCCAGATCCTGTCCGGCGCCGACCGGGTCACACTGGACCGGGATTTCGAAGGGGTGATCGACGGCTGCGCCGATCGGCCCGACACCTGGATCAACGCCGATCTGCGCCAGGCCTATCTGGCGCTGCATCGGGCAGGCCATGCCCATTCGATTGAAGTCCGGGACAGCGACGATGCGCTGGTAGGCGGAATTTACGCCGTGACGCTGGGCGGGGCCTTCTTCGGGGAAAGCATGTTTTCGCGCCGCGCCAACGCCTCGAAGGTGGCGCTGGCCTACACCATCCGTCATCTGCGCAGTTGCGGCTTCCAGTTGTTCGACACCCAGTTCCTGACGCCGCATCTGGCATCACTTGGCGCAATCGAGATCCCGAGGTCGGATTATCGGCGCCGCCTGGCCGAGGCGCTGGAGGCGAAGGCCGACATCACCGCGCGGCCCCTGCCCACCCCTCAGGAGGTGGTGCAGGACAATACCCAGACGTCATAGCGCGGATGATCCAGCGCGTTCAGTGCCGGGCTTGAGGCGATCATCCAGCCCGAAAAAACCGTCGTCTTGCTGGCGGAATCCACGATGGTCAGATGCGCCCAGGCATTGGAACTGGGATCTTCGGCCGGAAAGCGGCAATCGGACAGCGTAATGTCCAGCTTGCCGAAGGCCTTGGTTTCATGCACGCGGATAGTCAGGTCTGTCGTGGCGCCCGAGACCTTGTCCAGCGCCCGCAGCACCGCGCCCGAAGCTTCGGCGGCATCGGCGGGCCGGGGTTGCGGGGCGGTCTGTCCGGCGTCGGGTGCCTGGGCGTCTTGCGCCACGGCCGTTGTGCCCGACGCGAGGACCGCCCAGAGGCCCAGCGCCACCGCAGACGCGGCCCGGCGGATCATGGGGCGGTGCCTTCGGCGGCTGGTTCGGCCTTGTCGCCGGACTTGCTGGAATCGCCGCCGCCCACGAACTTCATCAACAGCGTGATCAGGCTGACCGCGCCCTGGGTGTCCTCGATCTCGGCCCCGGGTTGCAGCACGTCCGCGCTGCCGCCCGGCTGGATATCGACGAACGAGCCGCCCAGCAACCCTTCCGAGGCAATGGCGATGGTGCTGTCATCGGGCACCTCGATGCCCCGTTTCACCGTGACCACCGCATCCGCCATGAAGGTCTGCGGATTGAGGTTCAGCGCAGCGACCGAGCCGACCTTGACCCCCGCCATCCGCACATCCGTGCCCACCGTCACCCCTTCGACTGACCGGAAACTGGCGTGCAAGCTGTAGGAATCCGTCGCACGTCCAAGGCCTATCCCCTGGCTTGCGTAGGTGGCGAAAGCGATCGCCACTGCCAGCACGGCGGCGCCGGTCGCGACTTCGGTCTTGGTGTGGCTCATGGTCCTATTCCGGCGACCATGCCTCGTAATCGGCGCGCGCAACCGGGGTGGCGCGGCGGATCGAACCCGCAGGCGCATAGGCCAGCGGCGTTCCGGTCAGATTTTCATGATGCGGCTTTTCCCAGGGCTTATGCGGCAGCGCGGCCTTGGTCGGCGGCTCGTCCCAGGTGAAATGCAGCCAGCCGTGCCAGTCCGGCGACACGCGGCTGGCCTCGGCCTCGCCGTTGTAGATCACCCAGCGGCGCTTGCCATCGGCGGTCTGGAAAAAGGCGTTGCCTTGTTCATCCTCGCCGACCTTCCGGCCCTTGCGCCAGGTGTAGATCTGGGTGCCAAGGGTCTGGCTGTTCCACCAGGTCAGCAAGCGAAGCAGAAAGTTCATTGGGACATCCTCCGGACGATCAGGCTCCTTATAGCGCGCGAAGCGGCAAGGTCCAGTGCCGGCTTGCCTGCGGCAAGGTTTCAGGCGGCGCCGGGAACCGGGCCGGCATCGCGGGCGCGGGCGGGCATCGGCACAAGGGGCCGTGAGGGCCGGTGATCCCGCCAGAAGGGCGCGACAGCGGCCTGCACGGCCTCGGCCCGCCGCGGGTCCATCGTGTCGGTAATCTGGGCGGGACCGTGGCTTTCGATCCAGAGCCCCCCGGCCAGGATCACCTCATGCCGGTCGAACAGGATCAGGACCGGGTCCAGCGGCGCGGGGCAAGCGGACCCGCCGTCCAGCGCGCCCGCAGGGACCAGCACCTCGTCGGGATCGGCGTCGCCCGGGCGTGCCACCATCTGCCCGCAGGACAGCAAGGGCCCGGCAGCGTCCAGCCGGACCCCTGGCACGGCGCGTCCCGCCTGCCCGGCCCAAAGCACCGCGCGATAGCCGGAATCGCGCGTCAGGACCAGATCGCCCGGCTTCAGTTCGGCAGCCGGAACCGGCCCCGCCAGCGTGGCGACCCGACCGCAAGGCGCAAGCCCGACCGGTAGCCCGGTCCTGGTCGGACCCAGCGGCTGAAGCCGTTGCACGATGCCCGCGCCTGCAAGCGCAGAGTCCTGGTTCCGCATGATGATCCCCGGCCGCCATCCCCCGACGGCTGGTCTGACCCGATAGGACAAAAAAGGACGGTGCGCGAGGGTTTCGGCACAATAATTGCCCGATGCAGCATTTTTGCACGCCACATCTTGCGTTCCTCGCGTGCGATCCGCGCCGGCAATCAGTGGGCGAAAAACGACAGGCCCATACGCTCCAGCCGCGAGCGGACGGCACTGCGGCGCGTCTGCGGCAGTTCCGCGCTCAGGCCGGGAAACAGTTCCTCGATCTCGCTTCGCTGGGCATTGCCAAGACCGTTCAGCGAATGGTCGGCGGGATTGAACGCCTCCATCCAGAGGCCGTTCGCCAGGACGATCTGGTGGCGGTCGAACACCGGCAGGACGTAGGTCACGCCTAGCGTATCGACGACGCGGATATGGCGGTTGTGAACCAGGTGCTTGGCCGAAACCAGCGCCTCATGCTCCTCCAGCTCCAGAACGGTCTGATCGGCACCGACCAGGATCCGGTGGTTGGGACTGACCAGAATGTCCTCTTCCGGCACGGCGGGGCCAATGCCGCCCTTGCGCAGAAGGATCGGGCGCAGATGCGGGCGCGCCATCAGGCTGGCGTAATCCAGCCGGATCTGGGCCACATGGCGAATGATCTGGGGGCCGTGGTCGCGGGTCAGCACTTTCTGGCCCGCCGCAAGGGTTTCCACCGGGCGTTCGCCGGTCGGAGTCGCAATCATCGTGCCAGGGGTGAAACAGGACAAGGCAGTTTCTCAGAAGCGGGCGGTCTGGCGCGGGGTGCGCAGACGGGTTGCAGGGGAAGCCAGTTGCGACCGGACGGCGATCAACGCAGGCGAAGGCCCGCGGTTTCCCCCGAAGTCACGAAAAGACGCAGCCAACTGGTGAAGCGCCCGATGCAGGTGGCAACACAGCGCGGCGGCCAGATGGGCTGCCACGCGACGCGCGCCGGAGAAATGGGAATCGTCGGCGGCGATGTCTGATACCCCGGAACCCGTTCTGCGTTTCGAAAGCATCATGACACCACCGCCTATAGTACCAAGCGACCGCATGCTTTTGCACACGGCGACCACACTCTTCATCCACACGAATTCCCGACCGGACGTCACACACCTTCTCCGGCAGGGACCACCACACACATCACGACACAGGTCCGCCTCGTTACTCTCGACACTCGCACGGCACTCGTTAACACCACACACACATGCCAGCGGTATCGCCCGGTGGAAAAAGATGGCACGGACCGGGCCACACCCGCCCTTGTCCGAACCGCCCGCTGCACATCGGGTCGGCCATCCTGGTCCGCGGCCGGAAAAGCGCGGCCGATGCGGCCGTCCCCCTGCTTCGAACCTGTTTCCACCGGCGTCCTGCCGCTGACATCCAAAGGGATACGCCTATAAGCGGCCCCTACAAAGCCTTTTCGAACAATATCTTGCGCAAGGCAGGTGCCAGATCGGGCCGATCGGGTTTAATCCCTCGGTAACTGTTTCATGACCGACGACACATCGGGCCGGGTTCCCGCCGCCCGGCCAGTCCATTTCGACAGGTCGCCGGACTCGGGGCGCGGGGAATGGCCTGACCGGTCCTGTTCGACTTGTCTATTTGGACAGGTGCCCGTTTCGGATGTAGAAACTGCCGAAAATTGTCGGACGGCCGACATTCACGCCCGGTCAGCCGTCGCTTTTTAACGATCCGCCGGAAACAGTTTAACGACGCCGGATCACCTGTTTCCAAAACCACCGCGCAACTCCAGTCAGAGTTGCATTTCCAGCGATTCGTCTCCGCCTCGCGGGGAGTCGCCGGCCGGGGCTGGAATACGACCGGACCTCCGCGCTATACCCTTCGCCAGGACAGGCGCCGGATGTCGCGGCGCACCCTGCCGCACGGTCGCCCCCGCCTGGGCGATCCCATCAGGAACCACGGACCCGGACGCATGATGAACACGCTGACCCCCGGCCTGACCCACAGCGGCACCCTTCTGGTCGAACCGCGCCACACGGTGCCGGGCGTCGCCCCCGACTGGCCCGGTTTTGTCGACATGCCGCCTGTCCTGGCCACGGCAATGCTGGTGGGCTTCATGGAGCACACCTGCCTTCAGGCGCTGCGTCCCTACCTGCTGCCCGGCCAGCACAGCGTCGGCGTCCATGTGGACATGGACCACACCGCCGCCACGCCCGTGGGCATGACCGTGACGGCCGAAGTCGCGGTGATCGCGGTCGAGGGGCGGACCATCACTCTCCGGGTGGCCTGCCGGGATGAGGCCGGGCCGATCGGACAGGGCACGCACCGGCGCGCGGTGATCGACCTGGACCGCTTCATGGCAAAGGCCAACGGAAGGACGGGCCAGATTGCGGTCCGCTGACAGTTCCCGCGCCCTCTGGCTGGTCTTTGCGGGGGGTATTGCGGCGCAGATCCTGACGATCGGCGTCGCCCGCTTTGCCTACACGCCGCTTTTGCCGGTGATGCGGGCACAGGCCGGGCTTGACGCGGCCGGGGCGGGCTGGCTGGGGGCAACGATCTACATGGGCTACATGGCGGCGACCGTCCTGCTGGCCATGCTGCGCGATCCGGCCCAACGGCTGCTTTTCTACCGGGCCACCCTGGTCCTCGCGGTCGGCAGCACCTTTCAGATGAGCATGACCGAAAGCCTCTGGCACTGGTCGGTGTCCCGCTTCATCGCCGGGTTCAGCGGCGTTGCGGGAATGCTGCTGGCGGCCGAGTTCATCCTGGGCTGGCTGCGCCGACAGGAACGGCGGCCCGACCTGGGTCCGCATTTCGCCGGGATCGGGATCGGGATCTGCCTGTCGGGCATCGTCGCCTGGGCGATGGGGCCGGCGGCGGCCTGGACCTGGCAATGGCAGGTTTTCGGCTGGGTCGCGGTGCTGACCTTGCCCGCCGCCTGGATCTTGGTCCCCCGCCCTGCCCCGGCGTCGGTGCCCGGTCGGGTTGATGTGGCGATGCCGCCCGACACCGAGACCCGCCGCTGGTTCTGGTTCTTCGGCGGCGGCTACCTGGCGGCGGGCTGGGCCTACGCGGTCGGCGCCACCTTCGTCGTCGATATCCTGACGTCTTCGGGCAGCACAGGCGGCGCGGCGGCGCTGACATGGGTGCTGCTGGGCCTTTCCAACATCGCGGGTGCGGTGGCCGGATCGCTGGCCGCACGGCGCCTGGGGGCGCGCCCGGTGCTGTTTGGCTGCATGACGGCGCAGGCCGTGGCGCTGGCCGCACTGGCGATGCCGGGGGCGAGCGTCCTTCATGTTGCCGCGGCAATCCTGTTCGGGGCGACCTTCGTCGTCATCGTCTCTCTTTCGCTGATGGAGGCCGGAATCCGCCGCCCCTCGGCGCCCGGACCGGCCATGGCGCGCATGACGCTGATGTTCGGCGTGGGCCAGGTCGCCGGGCCGATCGCCACGGGCTGGCTGGCCGGGCCCGAGGCCAGCTATGCCGCGCCGCTGCTGCTGGGCAGCGCCGTGGCGCTGGCCGGGCTGGTCAGCATGATCGCGGCGGGCCGTTAAGGGGGAGATTGCAGGGATGCGGGGCAGAACCAGGGGCATGGCCAGGATGACGGCAACGGACCCGAACGCAGCCGCAACGGGCATAGGGCTGGCATGAACACCATCGCCCCTGTCCTGTCGGTGCTATCGGTGCTGGACATGGCGTCGGCGGTCGTCTTCGCGATCACCGGGGCGCTGGTCGCGTCGCGCAAGCAGATGGATATCGTCGGCTTTGTCTGGCTGGGAATGGTGACCGGGGTCGGCGGCGGGACGCTGCGCGACCTTCTGCTGGGCGTCCCGGTGTTCTGGGTGGTGAACCCCACACCGGTTGCCCTGTGCCTCGTTGCCTCGGGCCTTGTGCATTTCTCGGCGCATCTGGTCAATTCGCGCTACCGGCTGCTTCTGTATCTGGATGCTTTCGGCATGGCGCTGGTCACCATCGCCGGAACTGCCAAGGGCCTTGATGCGGGGGCAAGTCCGCTGGTGGCGCTGGTCATGGGTATCATCACCGCGGTTGTGGGCGGGATCCTGCGCGATACGCTGGGGCAGGAACCCTCGATCCTGCTTCGGCGCGAGATCTACGTGACCGCCTCGGCTGCGGGCGCGCTGCTTTTCCTTCTGGCGCTGGCGCTGGACCTGCCGCGCCTTTGGGCCATGGCGGCGGGGCTTCTGACCGCCTTCGTGATCCGCAGTCTGGCCCTGCGGTTCGATTGGGCGCTACCGGTCTACCGCCCCCGCCCGGGGCGCGCCCCCGACGATGGAGGCAAGATCGGCTGACGCCGGCCCGAATGCGCGACCGACCGGCCGCACCATGACTTCGGATCTTGCTGTCAGAAGGATGTGGTGCCCGAGGCGAGACTCGAACTCGCAAGCCTTGCGGCGGAGGATTTTGAATCCCCTGCGTCTACCATTCCACCACTCGGGCCACCTGATCCCCGATCTAGCGCCCCGAAAGGCGCCAGACAAGCGGTGTTTGCGCCGGAAGGATCAAAGCTGATCGGTGCTGAACGTGTCGCAGGCGTCGATCTTGCCCGATTCCATCCCCCGGACCAGCCACCGCTGGCGCTGCTCGGACGTGCCGTGGGTAAAGGCTTCGGGCATGGGCGCCTGTCCGGCATTGCGCATCAGGGTGTCATCGCCAATCTGCTTGGCGGCATTGATGGCTTCCAGCAGGTCCTGCCGGTCGATGGTGCCGAACTTGCTCGACGCCTGCCGGGCCCAGATGCCCGAGAAGCAATCGGCCTGCAATTCGATCCGCACGGACAGGTCGTTCGATACCGTCTGGCTGGACTGCTGGCGGACGTTGTTGACCTTTTCAAGGATGCCGAGTTCGTCCTGGACATGGTGGGCAACCTCATGCGCCACGACATAGGCAGCGGCGAAATCGCCCCCAGCGCCCAGACGCTGCGACAGCGTGGTGAAGAATTCGGTGTCCAGATAGACCTTCTTGTCGATCGGGCAATAGAACGGACCCGTGGCCCCCGAGGCATTGCCGCAGGGCGAGGGCGTGACCTGCTTGAACAGGACCAGCGTTGCCGGATGATAGGTGCGGTTCATCTGGCGGAAGGTATCGGACCAGATCTCCTCGGTATCGGCCAGCGTCACCGAGACGAACTGACCGGCCTGCTTGTCGGCCTCGGTCAGCGGCACGTCGGACTGCACCATTTCGCCCGATCCGCCCATCTGGCCGTTCAGCAGGGGCGTCACGTCAATGCCAAGGAAATAGCCGATGGCCAGCACGGCCAGAAGCCCGAAGCCCCCCAGCCCGGCCCCGCCAACGCCCCCCATGCGCATCCCGCGCCGGTCCTCGATGTTGCTGCTGCCGCGACGGCCCTGCCATCTCATGTCCTGAAATCCCCCGAATTGCCGGTCGCCGCGATCCATCAGCGGCGATCCTCGCCGTAGTTACAATAACTTGTGTAACTCCTCAGGGCAAAGGCGGTTCCGCTTGACCTGCCGCGCCCCATGCCCTACCCCCCGAGCCGGGGCCAAGACAGGATCGGGGTGATGTTCCGCCAACTCTACGACTGGACGCTCAGCTGGGCACGTTCACGACACGCGCCCGCGGCCATGGGCACCGTCTCCTTCGTCGAAAGCTCGGTCTTTCCCATTCCGGCGGATGTCCTGTTCATTCCGATGTGCGTGGCACGGCCGGATCGGTCGATGCAATATGCAACCATCGCAACGGTCACGTCGGTGCTGGGCGGCATCTTCGGCTGGGCGCTGGGGTTCTACGCCTTCGACCTGGTGGCGCGCCCGATCCTTGAATTCTACGGCAAGCTGGATGCGTTCAATGCCTTGCGGGGCGAAACCGGTCAGGTGGCGATCCTGGTGATGCTGGTCACCTCGGGCCTGACGCACCTGCCGCCGATGAAGGTGGTGACGATCCTGTCGGGGGTCATCGGCTTCAACCTGCCGCTGTTCATCCTGTCGGCCATCGTGGCGCGGGGCGGCCGGTTCTTCGGGCTGGCCTGGCTGCTGCGGCGCTACGGCAAGACGATCCTCGACTATATCGAGCGGCGCTTGCCCTTCGTCGCGCTGGGGGTGGCGCTTCTGGTCGCTGCGGCGATCTATGTCCTGAAGGTGCATTGATGCGACGGAGCTTTGGCAACCGGCAGAAACTGGCGATCCTCGCGGCGTTTGGATCGGCCGCGATGCTGATTTCCGCCTTCGGGTTCCAGGCCATGGGCTATGCGCCGTGCAAGCTGTGCCTGTGGCAACGCTGGCCCCACGCCATCGCCTTCGGCATCGGCCTTCTGTTCGCCTTCGGGATGAGACAGCGGTTCCTCGCGCTGCTCGGCGCGCTGGCGGCGGCGACCACCGGGGCACTGGGGGTCTATCACGCCGGTGTCGAACAGGGATGGTGGATCGGACCGTCGACCTGCACCTCGAAGGACATCAGCGGCCTCTCCTCGGAAGAATTGCTGAACCAGATCCTGGCCGCGCCGCTGGTCCGCTGCGACGAAATCGCCTGGCAGTTCCTGGGCCTGTCGATGGCCAGCTGGAACGCCATCCTTTCTTTCGTGCTGATGGCGATCTGGATCGCCGCCTTCCGCGCCCGCGACTGACCCGCGCCGATCACGTTTGGCGCCGCCCCGCACGCCGGGTGGTCAGCATCAGGCTGGTTTCCGACGCGGTGACCCCTTCCAGACGCCGGATCAGCGCCAGCACCGCATCGAATTCCTCCAGCGTCCGGGTGCCGATCTCGGCGATCAGGTCCCAGCGGCCGTTGGTCGAATGTACCGCGATCACCTCTGGCAGGCCGGTCAGCCGGCCCAGGATGCGGTCGGTCCCGCGCCCTTCGATCCCGATCATCATCAGCCCCCGCACCGGCATCGCCGTCACGTCGCCCCGGGTGACGACGGTAAAACCGACGATCTCGCCCCGGGCCGTCAGCCTTTCGATCCGCGCGCGGACCGTGGCGCGCGACACCCCGAGACCCGCCGCCAGATCGGACAGGGCTGCGCGCCCGTCCCGCCGCAGCTCTGCCAGCAGACGGTGGTCAGTTTCGTCCATTTCGATCAAGGCGGCCTCCGATTTGCGCAATCATCCGACAATCCGAGCAAATTGTCGGAAGAACGCTGACACGGCTTGCCCGATGATGGCAACATCAAACCTTGAATCGCCCCGAAGACAGGAGCCGCCATGTCCACTCCGAACCGCCCCTGCATCCTTATCGGTGCGCCGATCGACAGCGGACAGAAGCGCGCCGGTTGCCTGATGGGGCCCGCCGCCTACCGCGTGGCTGGCATCCAGCGCGCCATCACCGAACTGGGATATCCCGTGGAGGATTGGGGCGATGTCGTCCTGCCGATGCTGCGCCCGGCGACATCGGCCAATCCCGCGGTGCATTCGCTGTCCGAAACCGTCGGCTGGACCGAGGCGCTGGCCGCCCGCGGGACCGAAGCCATGAAGACCGGCTTTCCGATCTTCATGGGGGGGGATCATTCGCTGTCCCTTGGGTCCATCGCCGGGGTCGCCGCCCATGCCAGGGATGAAGGCCGTCCGCTGTTCGTGCTGTGGCTCGATGCCCACACCGATTATCATACGCCTGTCACCACGCAGTCCGGCAACCTGCACGGAACGCCCGTCGCCTATGTCGCCGGGCGCGAAGGGTTCGACGCCTTCCCGCCCTTCCCGGCACCGGTTCCGCCGGAAAACATCTGCCTTTACGGCATCCGGTCCGTCGATCCGGCCGAATACCACGGGCTTTTGGAAACCGAGGCGACCATCTGCGACATGCGGGTGATCGACGAACGCGGCATCATCGCCCCCCTGCGCGAATTTCTGGACAAGGTGACGGCGGCTGGCGGGATGCTGCATGTCTCGCTTGACGTCGACTTCCTCGATCCGTCGATCGCGCCAGCGGTTGGCACCACGGTTCCGGGTGGCACCACCTTCCGCGAGGCGCATCTGGTGATGGAGCTTCTGCACGAAAGCGGCCTTGTCACCTCGCTCGATCTGGTGGAGCTGAACCCCTATCTGGACGATCGCGGCAAGACGGCGCGGCTGATGGTGGATCTGGTCGGAAGCCTGATGGGCCGCAAGGTTTTCGACCGCCCGACGCGGACCGGGGTGTAGGCCATGACGCAACTGAACGTCGTGCCATTTGTCAGCGTCGACAACATGATGAAGCTTGTTCATGCCATCGGCATCGAACCGATGATGGTCGAACTGGCCGACCGGATCGAGGACGATTTCCGCCGCTGGCCCAGCTTCGACAAGACGCCGCGCATCGCCAGCCATTCGGACGTCGGCGTGATCGAGCTGATGCCGACCTCGGACGGGCAGACCTACGGCTTCAAATACGTGAACGGCCACCCGACCAACATGAAGCGCGGGCTTCAGACGGTGACAGCCTTTGGCGTTCTGGCCGATGTGGCGACCGGCTATCCGGTGCTGCTGAGCGAAATGACGATCCTGACCGCGCTTCGAACCGCCGCCATGTCGGCGCTGGCGGCGCGGCATCTTGCCCCGAAGGGCGCCACCACGATGGCGCTGATCGGCAACGGATCGCAATCGGAATTCCAGGCGCTGGCGTTCCGGGCCATCTGCGGCATCCGCGAAGTGCGGCTTTACGACCTGTCGCCCGATGCCACCGCCAAATGCGCCCGCAATCTGGCCGGATCGGGCCTGCGGGTCGTTCCCTGCCCGTCCGCCGAGGAGGCGATCGAAGGCGCGCAGATCATCACCACCGTCACCGCCGACAAGCAATTCGCGACGATCCTCTCGGGCAACATGATCGGGCCTGGCGTCCACATCAACGCGGTGGGTGGCGATTGCCCCGGCAAGACCGAACTTGCCCGCGACATCCTGCTGCGATCGGACATTTTCGTCGAATACCCGCCCCAGACCCGGATCGAAGGGGAAATCCAGCAGCTTCCCCCGGACCATCCGGTGACCGAGCTTTGGCAGGTCATCACCGGCGCGGCGCCCGGCCGGCGCGATGCGGGCGCGATCACGCTGTTTGACAGCGTGGGCTTTGCAATCGAGGATTTCTCCGCGCTCTGCTATCTGCGCGAAAAGCTGGCCACCCTGTCCTTCTGCGAACAGCTTGACATGATCGCAGACCCCGACGATCCGCGCGATCTGTACGGGATGCTGCTGCGGGCCGCCCCGGTGGTGGTAAAACGCGCCTGAGGAGCGATTGCACAGGACAAAAAGGCCCCCTTTGGCCTTGGGAATCGCCCGGCTTGCTTGCAGCGACCGGCAGTGGCCGGTATAGTGCGCGTCAACTAGATATGGCCTTCCGGCCAGAGCAACCAAAGGGCGTAACCCCCCGTGAGCGATACTCCAGACACCCCGGAAAACGAGGGCAAGGAACTCGTGCGCATGGCGCATTCCGGGCCCAGCATCTCGATCACCGAGGAAATGAAGACGGCCTACCTTGATTACGCGATGAGCGTGATCGTCAGCCGCGCGATCCCCGACCTGCGCGACGGGTTGAAGCCGGTCCATCGCCGGGTGCTGTTCGCCATGCACGAAACCGGAAATACCTTCGACAAGCCCTACCGCAAATCGGCCCGCCCGGTGGGCGACACGATGGGGAAATACCACCCCCACGGCGATGCCTCGATCTATGACGCGCTGGTGCGGATGGCGCAGGATTTTTCCATGTCCGTGCCGCTTCTGGACGGTCAGGGCAACTTCGGCTCGATGGACGGCGACAGCGCGGCGGCGATGCGCTACACCGAAGTGCGGATGCAGAAGGTCGCCAACTATCTTCTGGCGGATATCGAAAAGGAAACCGTCGATTTCCAGCTGAACTATGACGGCAAGGACCGTGAACCGACCGTCCTTCCGGCGCGCTTCCCCAACATGCTGGTCAACGGCGCGGGCGGCATCGCCGTCGGCATGGCCACGAACATCCCGCCCCACAACCTGGGCGAAGTGGTGGATGCGACGCTGGCGCTGATCCAGAACCCGGACCTGACCGCCGAAGAGATCATGGACATCATCCCCGGCCCGGATTTTCCCACCGGCGGCGTGATCCTGGGTCGTTCCGGCGCACGCAAGGCCTATCTGGAAGGCCGCGGCTCGGTCATCCTGCGGGCCAAGACCCGGATCGAGGACATCCGCAAGGACCGGCCCGCGATCATCGTCGACGAAATCCCCTATCAGGTGAACAAGGCGGCGATGATCGAAAAGATCGCCGAACTGGTCCGCGACAAGAAGCTGGAAGGCATCGCCCATATCCAGGACGAAAGCGACCGCACCGGGGTCCGCGTCGTGATCGAGCTGAAGCGTGACGCCACGGCGGAAGTCGTGCTGAACCAGCTGTTCCGCTTCACGCCGCTGCAAACCTCCTTCGGTTGCAACATGCTGGCGCTGAATGGCGGCCGGCCCGAACAGCTGACGCTGCGCGATTTCCTGACGCATTTCATCACCTTCCGCGAAGAAGTGGTGGCGCGCCGCACCGCCTATGAACTGCGCAAGGCCCGCGAACGCAGCCATATCCTGTGCGGTCTGGCCGTGGCTGTGTCGAACGTGGATGAAGTGGTCGCCACGATCCGGTCCTCTGCCGATCCGGCAGAGGCGCGCGAACGCCTGATGACCCGCCGCTGGCCCGCCCATGACATCGCGGAATACATCCGCCTGATCGACGACCCCAGCCACAAGATCAACGACGACGGCACCTACAACCTGTCGGAAATCCAGGCCCGCGCCATTCTGGACCTGCGGCTGCAGCGTCTGACGGCGATGGGCGTCAAGGAAATCACCGACGAGCTGGAAGAGCTGGCTGCGAAGATCAAGGATTACCTTGAAATCCTTGGATCTCGCGAACGGATCATGGGCATCATCTCGGACGAACTGCGCGAGGTTCGCGAGCTTTTCGCCGTGCCGCGCCGGACCGAGATCACCGATTGGGCCGGCGATCTGGACGATGAAGACCTGATCGAACGCGAAGACATGGTCGTTACCATCACCAGCGGTGGCTATATCAAGCGCACGCCCCTGGCCGAATTCCGCAGCCAGCGGCGCGGTGGCAAGGGGCTGGCCTCGATGGCCACCAAGGAAGATGACGTGGTCACGACCCTGTTCGTCGCCAACACCCATACGCAGCTTTTGTTCTTTACCACCGATGGTATGGTCTACAGCCTGAAGTGCTGGCGCCTGCC
The DNA here is from genome assembly GCA_002356635.1 of Rhodobacteraceae bacterium QY30. Taxonomy (GTDB): domain Bacteria; phylum Pseudomonadota; class Alphaproteobacteria; order Rhodobacterales; family Rhodobacteraceae; genus QY30. The sequence goes on along the minus strand of CP023454.1, from coordinate 1,019,689 downwards.
GCTGGCGGGGCGCACCGCGAAGGGCAAGGCCATCATCAACATCCTGCCGATCCCGCAGGGCGTCTCGATCGCTGCGCTGATGCCGGTCGACGCACCGGAAGCGGAATGGGACAACCTGCAGATCTTCTTCGCCACCTCGGAAGGCGACGTGCGCCGCAACGCGCTGTCGGATTTCGCCAACGTGATGCGGAACGGCAAGATCGCGATGAAGCTCCCCGAAGGGGTAAGCCTGGTGAACGCCCGGATCTGCAATGAGACCGATGACGTGATGCTGGTCACGGCCATGGGCCGCGCTATCCGCTTCCCGGTGCCGGAAGTGCGGATCTTCAAGGGACGCGATTCGACCGGCGTGCGCGGCATCCGTCTGGCGGCGGGCGACCGCGTCGTGTCGATGTCGATCATCCGCCACTTTGAAGCCACCCCCGAGGAACGCGCCGCCTTCATCCGCATGAAGCGCGCGATCATGGGCGCGACCGACGAGGACGCGACCGAAGTGGATGAGGACGAAGCCCCCACCGAAGCGGGCCCGCTCTCCACCGAACGCTATGCCGAGATGTCAGCGGCGGAAGACCTCATCCTGACCGTCACCGCCAAGGGTCAGGGAAAGCTCTCCTCCAGCCACGACTACCCGGTGCGCGGTCGAGGCGGCCAAGGGGTGACGGCCTTCGAAAAGACCATGCGCGGCGGCGCGCTGGTGGCCTCCTTCCCGGTCGAATATTCGGATCAGGTCATGCTGGCCACCTCGACGGGGCAATCGATCCGCTGTCCGGTGGAAGGGATCAGCTTCCGGTCGCGTTCGGCGGGCGGGGTCCGGGTCTTTGACACCGCCGCGGGCGAGGAGGTGGTTTCGGTCGCCCGAATCGCAGAGCAGGCCGAGGAAGACGGTGACACCGCCCCGGAAACGGGGGAATAAGCCCGATCGGCTTTTCTGATCGTTCACCAAATGGAACCCGTCATGCCCTGCATGGCGGGTTATTTCCTTCCGGTCACCGGGGGGCAAGAAATGAACACTTTTGAAACCAATCCCCGCCACCCTGGATCGCGAAAAACACATCACGGATTTTTCACCAGAGATTCCGGCGTCAGCCGAAAGACACACACCAAGGGGACACACATGGCACTGCTCGACACGCACGCACCCGAAACCCACGGCCCGGCGCAAATCCTGCGCACGCTGCTCAATGTGTTCCGTCCGGCCGCGCGCAAGACCAAAGCTGAATCGATGGTGCAGAAGCGGCCCCATCACGAAGTGAACTACATGGCCGACATCGGCATGGAAGTCGGCTTCTGATGTCCCAAAGGCCGGCCATTCCGTCGGCCTGATATGTGCGCAAACGCATAATTACCCAATGTTTGTGCATTTGCGTAGGGAATCCCTTGGCGCGATATTCTTCCCGTCACTGAATGTTGAACCAAGGGGCTCACGCAGTTGGAAAAACTCGACTCCTGCGCGCCGCTGGTCGGGCGTGTGCTTCTGACGATCATCTTCCTAGTTTCCGGCTACGGCAAGTCCGCCGATCCGGCCCGAACCGCTGCCCACATGGGCATGGTCGGACTGCCCGGGTTCCTGGCCTGGCCGACCGCGATCTTCGAACTGGCGCTCGGCGCCTCGGTGATCCTCGGCTTCCAGGTCCGCATCAGGGCACTGCTTGGCGCAGGACTCTCGATCCTCTCGGCGCTGATGTTCCACCTGGACTTTGCCGACCAGATGCAGTCGATCAACGTCATGAAGAACCTGGCGATTGCGGGCGGCTTCCTCTACGTCTTTGCCTTCGGCGCTGGGGCCTTCGCCATCGACAAACGCTGACCCCCATTCCCCGGGTTGATGATACAAGACGACCCTGTTCCTTCCGGGCCGTCTTTTCTTGTGTGGCGAAAGCCCCTAGATGAGCCGCATGAACGCAGAACTCCATATCATCGGCGGCGGCATGGCCGGGTCCGAAGCCGCATGGCAGGCCGCCCAGATGGGTGTGCAGGTTGTCCTTCACGAAATGCGGCCCCAGACAGGCACCTTTGCGCATCGCACCGGCGATTTTGCAGAGATGGTCTGTTCGAATTCCTTCCGGTCAGACGACGACGAACGAAATGCCGTGGGCCTTCTGCACTGGGAAATGCGCGCCGCCCAGGGCCTGATCATGGAAATGGCGACCCGCCATCGCCTGCCCGCGGGCGGTGCCTTGGCGGTGGACCGCGATCCCTTCGCCGCCAGCGTCACCGAACGGCTGCGGACCCACCCCAACATCAGCCTCCAGCCTGGCGAGATCACGACCCTGCCCCAGGACGGCCACTGGATCATTGCCACCGGCCCGCTGACCTCTGGCGCACTGGCCGAAAGCATCCGCACCGCGACAGGCTCAGAATCACTGGCCTTCTTCGACGCCATCGCCCCCATCGTCTATGCCGAAAGCGTGGACATGTCGGTCGCCTGGCGCCAATCGCGCTATGACAAAGGTGAGACGGAAGAGGAACGCACCGCCTATCTGAACTGTCCGATGGACAAGGACCGGTACGAGGCTTTCATCGATGCGATGCTGGCAGCAGACAAGGCCGAGTTTCATGAAGGCGAAACCGCGGGCTATTTCGACGGTTGCCTGCCGGTCGAAGTGATGGCCGAACGCGGACGCGAAACGCTGCGTTTTGGCCCCATGAAGCCCGTCGGCCTGACCAATCCGCACCGCCCCGAGCAGAAGCCCTATGCCGTTGTCCAACTTCGGCGCGACAATGCCATGGGCACACTTTACAACATCGTCGGCTTCCAGACCAAGATGAAGCATGGCGCCCAGGTTGAGGTATTTCGCATGATTCCGGGGCTGGAAAACGCCAGTTTCGCGCGGCTGGGCGGCATCCATCGCAACACCTTCCTGAATTCGCCGACGCTGCTTGATGACCGGATGCGCTTGAAGCTGCGGCCCAACTTGCGTTTCGCGGGCCAGATCACCGGCGTCGAAGGCTATGTCGAAAGCGCCGCGATGGGCCTGCTGGCGGGACGGATGGCCGCGGCGGAAATTCTGGGCCGCGACCTGCCGCCGCCGCCCCCCGAAACCGCGATGGGAAGTCTGATCCACCACATCACCGGCGGGGCCGAGGCCAAGACCTTCCAGCCGATGAACGTGAACTTCGGCCTGTTTCCCCCGATCGACGCCAAAGGCGGTCGCCGGGGCCGGAAGGACCGCTACAAGGCCTATACCGACCGGGCGAAGGACGCCTTCACAGCATGGTTGGAAAGCCAATCCTGATGCGCGCCGCGACCCGGTTCGCCCCGTCGCCAACCGGGCCGCTGCACTTGGGCCACGCCTATTCTGCGATCCTGGCCCATGACATGGCGCAGGCCTTGGGCGGTCGCTTCCTGCTGCGGATCGAAGACATCGACCGCGGCCGCAGCAAGCCGGAATGGGAAGCCGCAATCTATGATGACCTCGCCTGGCTGGGCCTGACGTGGGAAACCCCCGTCTTGCGACAGTCCGACCGGCACGCAGCCTATGCCGCGGCGCTGGATGATCTTTGGGCGCGCGGGCTCCTTTATCCCTGCACCTGCACCCGCCGCGATATCGAGATGGCCCTTGGTGCACCGCAGGAAGGCGTGCCGCTGGCCGAAGGCCCCGATGGTCCGGTCTATCCCGGAACGTGTCGACCTGAAGGCGATGCGCCGCGCGCCGGGATCCCTCGCCCCACCGACAGGCACCTGCGCGTTAACATGGCGCGCGCCACCCAAGGCGGCGTGGCAACGGCCTTCACGGAAACCGGCCCGGCCCATCAGGAGATGATCCTCACAGGCGCCGGCGACTACTGTTTCGGCATCGGCGATATCGTCCTGGCCCGAAAGGACTTTGGCACCTCGTATCATCTGTCGGTGGTTCTGGATGACGCAGCACAAGGCATCACACATGTCAGCCGCGGCGAGGATCTGTTCGAGGCGACGCGCATCCATGTCCTTTTGCAGCGACTGCTGGGACTGCCGACGCCGATCTACCACCACCACCGCCTGATCCGGGACGAAAAGGGCAAGCGCCTGGCCAAGCGGGACGACGCACGGGCACTGGCCAAATACCGGGCGGAAGGGGCGACCCCCGCCGACATCCGACGCACGGTGGGGCTGGCTTAGGCCTCGGGCGCCAGGATCTCGACCTCGGCGCCGTCCTGGATCGCCGTGTAGAAGCAGCTCCGCCGATTGGTGTGGCAGGCCGGCCCCGCCTGCTTGACCAGCGCCAGCAGGCAGTCCCGGTCGCAATCCACCCGCAGCTCGACCAGCGTCTGGACATGGCCCGAGGTTTCGCCCTTGATCCAGAACGCCTGACGCGACCGCGACCAATAGGTGACGCGGCCGGTTTCCAGCGTGCGGGCCACGGCTTCGGCGTTCATCCAGGCCATCATCAGCACTTCGGCCGAGGCATGATCCTGCGCGATGACCGGGATCAGTCCGTTGGCGTCAAAGGTCAGGGTCGCGGGATCGAAGGTCATGGCGGGGCCTGTTCAAAGCAAAGGATCGCGCCTATCTAGGCGACAGAGCGGTCAGGGAAAAGCCCGATGAGCGATACGGATCTGGTGAAGCTTTATTCGCAGCGCATTCTGGCGCTGGCGGCGGATATTCCGCACCTGGGCCAGCTTGCCACGCCGCAGGGTCGGGCACGCCGCCGCGCGCCGCTTTGCGGCTCGACGGTTTCGGTCGATGTCACGATGAAGGACGGCCGGATCAGCGATTTCGCGCAAGAGGTGAAGGCCTGCGCCCTGGGCCAGGCCTCTGCCGCCATCGCGGGTGCCCAGATGATCGGCCGCACCGGGGCGGAGGTGGAGCATGCGCTCGACCAGCTTCAGAAGATGCTGTCCCAGAACGGCCCCGTGCCCGATGCTCCCTTCGATGGTTATGAGGCGCTGATTCCCGCCCGCGAATACAGGAACCGCCATGCTTCGATCATGCTGGTCCTGCAGGCCACGGCCGATGCTATCGCGGCCGCAGAAGCGGCGGGGGGCTGACCCGAACAGCCGCCTGCGCCCCCCGACCCGCCGGACAAAAAGACCGCCGCGCGTCCCGGGACGGCGGCGGTCAGGTGCGTGGCTTCCTTGGGCGGACAGGGATCGCAAGAGGGACAGGCGGAGCGTGCGGATCAAGACTTGGGGACCGGACCGCACCCCTGCCCGCAGGAAAGACCGCGAGGCAAAAGCGAAAGTCTAGAAAATCGACGGGACGGAAAGCCCCATCACCAGCAGGATGGCCAGGGACACCCCCCCGACAGCGTCCTGCAAAAGCGTGGCAGAGGACCGGGCGAGCGCGTCTTTCAGATCAGTCATCATGGGCGTCTCCGTGGTTGTTGCCGATTTGTTCTCACGACTCCGCCGATTCGTAAAGAACTTTGTGCGAACAAAACAGAACATCGCGGAACATAGGGCTGCTACGGGCAACAGCTGGTGTCAGCCCACGTCGATCAAGCGGATCGCGCGGTCTTGCTCCATCAGCCAAAGAAGCAACCGGGCCGCCTTTCCCCGGGCTGAGGTCAGCGCCGGATCATCCAGAAGCAGCTTGCGCGCATCCGCCTGCGCCACGGCCATCAGGTCGGACTGCCGCTCCAGATCGGCGATTCGGAACCGCGGCAAACCGGATTGCGCCGTGCCGATCAGGTCGCCCGCCCCTCGCATCGCCAAGTCCTCTTCGGCGATGCGGAAACCATCCTCGGTTTCGCGCAAGACCTGCAGCCGACGCTCGGCCGTGGTGGAAAGCGGCGCCTGATACATCAGCAGGCAGGTGGACTGCGCCGACCCGCGCCCCACCCGGCCCCGCAACTGATGAAGCTGCGCCAGCCCGAAGATTTCCGCCCGCTCGATCACCATGATCGAGGCATCGGGCACGTTCACCCCCACCTCGATCACGGTCGTCGCCACCAGAACCCGGGTTCGGCCGGCCACGAAATCCGCCATGGCCGCGTCCTTTTCGGTCGGCGGCATCTGGCCGTGGACCAGACCGACGACGCCTTCCCCCAGTTCCGCCCGCAGCGAACGGAACCGGTCCTCGGCGGCGGTCAGGTCGACCACTTCGCTTTCCGCGACCAGGGGGCAAACCCAGTACGCCTGACGCTCTTCCGAAATCGCCTGTTTCAGATGCGCAACCACCTCGTCCATGCGTCCGCTTGACACCAGCGCCGTCCGAACCGGCTTGCGGCCCGCAGGCTTTTCGTCCAGAACCGACACGTCCATATCCCCGAACTGCGCCAATGCCAGCGATCGCGGGATCGGCGTCGCGGTCATCACCAGCACGTCGGCGGCCGCCCCCTTGGCGCCGAGCTCCATCCGCTGTTCGACGCCGAACCGATGCTGTTCGTCCACGACGGCCAGGCGAAGGTCTTGAAGTTCCACGTCTTTCTGAAACAGCGCGTGGGTGCCGACCAGGATGCGGATCTGACCGGCCCGCAACGCGGCCAGCTTCGCCGCCCGCTCGGCCCCCTTGTCGCGGCCGGTCAGGATCTCAAGTGGAACGCGCGCCGCTTCGGCCAGCGGGCGCAGGCTTTCCAGATGTTGCCGGGCCAGGATCTCGGTCGGGGCCATCATCACCCCCTGTCCGCCCGCCTCGACGGCGACCAGAAGCGCCAGGAAGGCGACCAGCGTCTTGCCCGCGCCCACGTCGCCCTGCAACAACCGGTTCATGCGCCGATCGCTGGCCATGTCGGCCGAAATTTCGGTTACGGCACGGATCTGCGCTGCGGTCGGCGCATAAGGCAACGAGGCCAGAACCCGCGCCTGCAACGTGCCATTCCCCCGGGTCGACCGGCCCTTTCCGCGCCGCAGACGCTGCCGGGCCAGGGCCAGGGTGAGTTGATGGGCCAGAAGTTCGTCATAAGCCAACCGGCGCCGCGACGGCGAGAACACCCCAAGTTCGTCCATTCCGGCGGGCGCATGGGCTGCCTGAACCGCCGCGCGCCAGCGGGGCCAGCCCTCGCGCGCAACCAGCGCGGGATCGGCCCATTCCTCCAGATCCGGGGCGCGCGCGACCGCCCCCGCCGCAGCCCGCGCCATCAGCCGCTGCGTGACCCCGGCGGTCAGGGGATAGACCGGCTCCCACTCCGGCAGGCGGGCGGCCTCCTCGGGACGAAGGATGTGATCGGGATGAACCATCTGGGCCATGCCGTCGAACAGCTCGACCTTGCCGGACACCACACGCCGCTGGCCGACGGGAAGCTGCTTTTGCAGGGAATCTCCCCGCGCATGGAAGAACACCAGCTGGAACTCCAGCGCGGCATCGCGGACCAGAACCCGCGTGGGCCCGCCCTTGCGAAGCGGCGGGATGTGCCCGCCGATCGTCACCTCGACCGTGGCCACCGCGGGCAGCGGCAGGTCACGCAGGGTCGGGCGCAGACGGCGGTCAACAACCGCATGCGGCAGGGTGAACAGCAGGTCGCGCGGCCGTTCGATTCCCAGTTGGGCAAGATGCCGCGCGGTCTTTTCCCCTACGCCGTCCAGCGTCTCTATCCCCGCAAACAGCGGGAACAGGATCGGCGGGCGGCCTGCGGCACCGGTCATCCGATCAGCGCCAGCCATTCGTCCTCATCCAGCACGCGCACGCCCAGGCGCGCGGCGTCCTTCGCCTTGCTGCCCGCACCGGGGCCCGCCACCAGAAAATCCGTCCTTGCCGACACCGAACCCGCAACCCGGGCGCCCAGCGCCTCGGCCCGCGCCTTCGCCTCGGCCCGCGTCATCTTTTCCAGCGTGCCGGTAAAAACCACGGTCTTGCCCGCGATGGCGCTGCCCGAAACGACGCGCGGCACGGCGGGCTGGACGGTCAGATGCGCAACCAGCCGGTCGATCATCGCGCGCTCCGCCTCCTGATGGAAGGTCGTGACGACCGATGCCGCCAGAACGCTGCCCACTCCGTTGATGTCGGTCAGATCCTGCCACTCCGGTCCGGATCCGGCCGTGGCGGCGGTCATCGTGGACTCGAATGCTTCCCAGGTCCGGTAATGGTTGGCCAGAAGCTGTGCGGCCGTTTCGCCCACGTGCCGGATGCCCAGCGCGAAGATCAGGCGGTTGAGCGGGATGGTCCGCCGCTCCTCGATTGCGCGGAACAGGTTGGCGACGGACCTTTCCCCAAATCCGTCGCGGTTCTTCAGCTTCTGCAAGGGATTGGCCGAATCGCGGGCGGCCAGGGTGAAGATATCCGCCGGTTCACGCACCCGCAGGACCGGATCATCGAAGAACATCTCGATCTGCTTCGCGCCCAGCCCCTCGATGTCGAAGGCGGCGCGGCTGACAAAATGTTTCAGTTTCTCGACCGCTTGCGCCGGACAGCTCATCCCGCCCGTGCAGCGGCGGACCGAATCCCCCGGCTCCCGCACGGCATCGGACCGGCATTCGGGGCAAAGCCGGGGAAATTCATAGGGAACGGCATCGGCCGGGCGGCGGGACAGGTCGACATCGGCAATCTTCGGGATCACGTCCCCCGCGCGGTAGACCTGCACCCAGTCCCCGATGCGGATGTCCTTCGCGCCACGGATCGCTTCCCCCCGAGAGTCGCGGCCGGCGATGTAATCTTCATTGTGCAGCGTGGCGTTCTGGACCACGACCCCCCCGACGGTAACCGGCAGAAGCCGCGCAACGGGCGACAGCGCCCCGGTGCGGCCAACCTGGATGTCGATCGCCTCAAGCCGGGTCCAGGCCAGCTGGGCCGGAAACTTGTGGGCGATGGCCCAGCGGGGTGTGGTCGAACGGAAGCCAAGCCGCGCCTGAAGGGCCAGATCATCCACCTTGTAGACCACGCCGTCGATGTCGTAACCCAGCGTCGCGCGCCCCGCCTCGATCCGGCGGTAGGCGGCCAGCAGGTCGGCCGGGCCTTCCGCTCGCAGCGTCAGGTCATTGGTCTGGAAACCCAGCTCCTGCAGGCGCGCAATGGCGCCCGACTGGGACGCCGCCAGCGGCGCGGAGGTTTCACCCCAGGCGTAGGCAAAGAACTTCAGCGGTCGCGCCGCCGTGATGGACGGGTCCAGCTGGCGCAGGCTTCCCGCCGCTGCGTTGCGGGGGTTTGCGAAGGTCTTGCCGCCCGTGGCCTGCTGGCGGGCGTTCAGGGCGGCGAAATCGGCGTGGCTCATGTAGACTTCGCCGCGCACCTCCAGCACAGCCGGAATGTCTGCCCCCTGCAGCGGGTCGGGAATATCCGCAATCGTGCGGGCATTGGCGGTGACGTTTTCGCCCGTCTCGCCATCGCCCCGCGTCGCGGCCTGCACCAGCCGACCGTTTTCATAGCGCAGCGACAGCGACAGCCCGTCAATCTTCGGCTCCGCCGTAAAGGCCAGGGGCGCGTGGGCGCCAAGTCCCAGATACTTGCGGATCCGGTCGTCGAAATCCGTGATCTCGGCGTCCTCGAAGGCATTCTCCAGGCTCAGCATCCGGACCGCATGGCGGACCTTCGCGAAGGTTTCCGACGGAGCGGCGCCAACCTGGCCTGTCGGGCTTTCGGACGTGGCAAGACCGGGAAACCGGCCCTCGAGCGCGAGGAGGCGCCGTTTGATCGCGTCGTAGTCCGCATCACTGAGGATGGGGGCATCCTCGGCGAAATAGGCGCGGTTTGCCTCGGTCACGATGCGCGACAACTCGGCATGCAACCTGCCGGCTTCCACCGCGGTCAGTGCGGCATCCGCCTTGGGCTCCTCCCCCGTGTCATTGCCGGCCATCGACCATCCCCCGCCTTCCTACCGAGGCTGCAAATTACGATCTGCACGCGCGAAGGTCCAGAACCGCGCAAGGTGGCCCGGCACGGCCCGCGCATGCGGCGTGGACCATGCCGGAAGGCCGGGGATGGTCCTCAGGCGCTGAGCGCCGGGCGCTGTTCCAGGCCCGACGCCGCCGGCTCCCGCAGCACATAGCCGCGGCCCCAGACGGTTTCGATGTAGTTCTCGCCCTGCGTCGCCTCGGCCAGTTTCTTGCGCAGCTTGCAGATGAACACGTCGATGATCTTCAGTTCCGGTTCGTCCATTCCGCCGTAGAGGTGGTTGAGGAACATCTCCTTCGTCAGGGTCGTCCCTTTCCGCAGGCTCAGCAGTTCCAGCATCTGGTATTCCTTGCCAGTCAGATGCACGGTCTGACCGTCTGCCTCAACCGTCTTGGCATCCAGATTGACTGTCACCTTGCCCGTGCGGATGGTCGATTGCGCATGGCCTTTGGAGCGGCGGATGATCGCATGGATCCGGGCCACCAGTTCCTCGCGGTGGAAGGGTTTGGTCATGTAGTCGTCCGCGCCGAAACCGAAACCCCGTATCTTGTTTTCGGTATCGTCCTGACCCGACAGGATCAGGATCGGCGTCTCGACCTTGGCGAGGCGCAACTGGCGCAGCACCTCGTGTCCGTTCATGTCCGGCAGGTTGAGGTCCAGCAGGATCAGATCATAGTCATAAAGCTTGGCAAGATCGATGCCTTCCTCGCCCAGATCCGTGCAATAGACGTTCAGGTTCGCGTGGGTCAGCATCAGTTCGATGCTGCGCGACGTCGTCGGATCGTCCTCAACCAAAAGAATTCTCATTCAATCGTTCTCCGCATTAATCCCCGCGAACCCGACCATGATCAAGAATAGTTAATCGCGGGTTACCGGCGTAGAACAAAGTATGATTGCAACTTAAGGTTGCCTCAACCTTTGTATGGCCGTGACCTTCAATCCCTTTTCGCCATGTCTCTCGACGGCATCACACCACAGCGTGAATTCCTCTTCCGAAAGCTGGTAGCGTTCCAGGACTTCGGAGACTGACACAAGGCCGCCGGATACAGCCTTGACAACACGGGCCTTTCGGCTGGCCACCCAGCGCACGGTGTCCTCGGGCGGCAGGTCGGCGCGCGTCAGGATCGTTCCGTCCGGCAGCGTGACCGAACGCGGGCCATCGACTTTCTTCAGATACATGGGTATCCCCCTTTCATTTCCACCACCTGCAAGGCTGCGGCGGCGCGCTTAAGGAGCGGTGAAACGCGGGGTTGTGAGTGGTTCGGATTTTCCTATATTCCGACGCATCCCCCGGAGACCCGATATGCCCAAGGATATGCCGCTGAATTCGCTTGGCCTGCCCAAGGCACCCGCCGACACGCGGGTGGTGGTCGCCATGTCCGGCGGGGTGGACAGCTCGGTCGTGGCAGCGATGCTGAAGGACGAAGGTTATGATGTCGTAGGGGTGACGCTGCAGCTTTACGACCACGGCGCGGCGCTGGCGAAAAAGGGCGCCTGCTGCGCCGGGCAGGATATCCACGACGCCCGCCGCGTGGCCGAGGCGATGGGATTTCCCCATTATGTCCTTGATTATGAAAACACTTTCCGTGAAGCGGTGATCGAGGAATTCGCCGACGCCTATCTGGCCGGCGCCACGCCCGTGCCCTGCATCCGCTGCAACGAACGGGTGAAGTTCAAGGATCTGCTGGCCACCGCGCGCGATCTGGACGCGGATTGCATGGCGACCGGCCATTACATACAGCGCAAGATGGGCGCGGCCGGGGCCGAATTGCACCGGGCGGCTGATGCCAACCGCGACCAGAGCTATTTCCTGTTCTCGACGACCCAGGATCAGTTGGATTTTCTGCGTTTTCCCCTGGGCCATCTGGCCTCGAAGGCGGAAACGCGCGCGCTGGCGGCGCGTTATGGGCTGGGCGTGGCGGACAAGCCGGACAGTCAGGACATCTGCTTCGTACCGAATGGCAACTATGCCGCGGTCATCGAAAAGCTGCGGCCGGGGGCAGCCGATCCGGGCGAGATCGTCGATCAGGCGGGCAATGTGCTGGGCACGCACAGCGGCGTGATCCACTATACCATCGGCCAGCGGCGCGGTCTGGGCATCGGGGGCCTCGGCGATCCGCTGTATGTCGTGCGGCTGGACCCGGCGGCGCGGCGGGTGATCGTCGGCCCGAAAGAGGCGCTGTCGACGCGGGTCGTCCCCGTGCGCGAGGTGAACTGGCTGGGTGATTCTCCGTTCGACAGCCGCCCGGAGTGGCAGGTCGAGGTCAAAGTCCGTTCGACCCGCGCGCCGCGCCCGGCGGTCCTTCGGCCCCTGGGTCCGACCGAGGCGGAAGTGGAACTTCTGGACCCCGAGGATGGTGTCAGCCCTGGCCAGGCCTGCGTCTTCTATGCGCCCGACAGCACCCGGATCCTGGGCGGCGGCTGGATCTGGCGCGGCCGCTAGTCCCCTGCGCGGCGCAAGACCGCGTCACCTGCCCGACTTGCGGTCCAGGAAGGCCAGAACCGACTGGGCAGCCCTTAGGCCCGGCGGCGTGCCGCCTTCGCCCAGGCGGCGCATGGTCAGGTCCATCGCCGCGATCTGTTCCGCGCGCGCCGCCTCGCTTTCCAGAAGATGGGCCAGCGTGCGGGTGATCGGCTCGGGTTGGCATTCCGACCCAAGGAATTCGGGGATGGCCCGGGATTCTGAAACCAGATTGACAAGCGTCACCGTGTCAACCTTCAGCATCCGGCCGATCAGCCAGCGGCTGAGGGGGTGCATGTCATAGGCGATCACCATCGGCACGCGGTTCGCCGCCAGATCCAGGCTGACGGTGCCGCTGGCGGCAAGGGCCAGGTTCGCGGCCGCGAAGGCGCTGCGCTTGTCCGCGGAGTCCTCGACCACCAAGGGGGGATGCGGCCAGCGGGCCGCCATTTCGCGCACCATCGGCGCTACGCCGCGGACGGTGGGCAGGACCACCCGAAGCGAAGGTTCCCGGTCGCGGAGCCGAAGCAGCGCCTCATTGAAACGGGCGGCCAGGCGCGTCACCTCGCCACGGCGTGATCCCGGCAGGCAAAGGACTAGGGGCTGGTCCGGGCCGATGTCATGGGCGGTCCGAAAGGCGGCGGCCTCGGCTTCGGTGGCGCGTTCGGCGGTGGCAATGGGATGCCCGACAAAATCGCAACTCATCCCGGCTGCCTGCATATAGGGCGGCTCGAACGGGAACAGCGCCAACACATGGTCGATCAGCGGCGCCATCCGGGCGGCGCGACCCGGACGCCACGCCCAGACGGTGGGGGCGACATAATGGACCGTTCGCAGCCCTGCCTGGGCAGCGCGGGCGGCGCGGACGACGCGCAGGCAGAAATCCGGGCTGTCGATGGTGATCAACACATCGGGCCGCGATGCGGTCACAGCGGCGGCGGTTTCCGCGATGCGGCGCTTCAGATGGGCATATTTCGGCAGGATCTCGGCCAGGCCCATGACCGACAATTCTTCCATCGGGAAGCGGCTTTTCAGCCCCTGCGCCTCCATCAGCGGGCCGCCGACGCCTTCGAAGGCGGCACCGGGATGCAAGGAGGAAAGTCCCTTCATCAGCGCGGCCCCCAAGGCGTCGCCCGAAGGCTCCCCGGCGATGAGGAAGACCTTCACGCCCGCGCCCAAAGGAAAAGGCCGGCCTCGTCCGCCGCGGCCAGGGTTGCGGCGCGGTCAAGCAGCAGCACCCCACCGGCGGCGACCACAATGCCGGCAAGGCCCGCCGCGGCGGCGTTCCTGACCGTGCGGGGGCCGACGGCGGGCAGATCGATGCGCCGGTCCTGTCCGGGCTTCGGCGCCTTGTAAAGCAGGCCGCGCGCGCACTTGGGATCGGATTTCAGCGCGCTGTGCTGCCCCACGAAGGCCAGCATCGCGTCGGTGCCGGGCAGGGTTTCCACCGCAAGGCAGAGACCCTGTGCCACGACGGCCCCCTGCCCAATGTCGAGCGGACCCAGCGCCGCAACGATCTCGGCGGCGCGGGCAGCATCACGGCGGTCGGCCTCGGTGACGGAGCCGGCAAGGACGCCCTCCTCTGCCAGCAGGTCGGGCGCGATCTCTTGCGCGGCGACCACGCTCAATCCCCAGTCCTCGAAGATCGCGATGACCTCGCGCAGCGCCGCGTCGTCGCCCGACTGCATCGCCGTCAGGATCCGTGGCACCAGCGTCGCGGTGCGGGCATCGAAGAATTCGGGCTCGATCCGCGGGCGCTGGACAGCACCGGCAAAGCAGACGCGGCGGATGCCCCGGTCAAGGAGCTGCTCCATCAACGGGACCAGACGCTCCAGCCGGAAGGATTGCGCGGGGCGGCCGCCCAGATCGGCCTCGAAGCCCTCCATCTGCACCAGAAGTGCATCGGGCGCGTGCCGCGCCAGAAGGCCCGGAAGGGCACCCTGCCCGCAGATCAATGCGATTTCGGTCCCCTCGGTCATCGGGGCGTCAGGAAGGATCGGTCGGACGGACCCAGGATGAAGGCCAGCACCTCGGCCACATAGGCGCTTTGCCCGGCATCGGCGGCATCCGCGATCTGGCGCGCGGTGTCGCGGAACGACCCGGCCCGAAGTGCGGACAACAGGTCGCGCAGCGCGGCCATGTCGGCCTTTTCCGCCCCGCGCCGCTTCAGCCCGACAAGGTTCAGCCCGTCCAGCGCGCCACGTGGCCCCTGCACCAGGCCGTGCGGGATCACATCGGCCGTCACCATCGTCACCGCGCCGATCATGGCACCGCGGCCGATGCGAACGAACTGGTGGACGCCCGACAGGCCGCCAATGATCACCTCGTCTTCCAGGACCACATGACCGGCAAGCGCCACGTTGTTCACAAGAATGCAGCCATTGCCGATCTGGCAGTCATGGGCCACATGCGCGCAGGCCATGAACAGCCCGTCGTTGCCCACCCGCGTGATCCCGCCTCCGCCTTCGGTGCCGGTGTTCATGGTGACATGTTCGCGGATCCGGTTGCGCGCGCCGATCACCAGCCGCGTCCGTTCGCCGTGGAATTTCTTGTCCTGCGGGATTTCGCCCAGGGTCGCGAAGGGGAAGATGACGCAATCGTCGCCGATATCGGTCCAGCCGGTCAGCACCGCATGGGACTTGACCCAGACCCGGGCGCCCAGCGTCACTTCGGGACCGATGGTGACAAAGGGCCCGACGCGGCAGTCCGGGCCGATCACCGCCCCCGGCTCGACCACGGCCGAAGGATGGATGACGGCGCTGGGATCAATGCTCATCGGTCAGTCCTGAAGGTCCATCATTGCCGTGAACTCCGCTTCGGCGCAAAGCTGGCCCTCGACCATCGCCTGGCCGAGGAACTTCCAGATCTTGCCGCCGCCGCGTTTCACCGTGACATGCAGTTCAAGCACGTCGCCCGGCACCACCTTGCGGCGGAACTTGCAGGCGTCGATCCCCATGAAATAGGTCAGCAGCTTGCGATCGACAACATTCATGCTGATGCCCACCACAACGGCCGATGTCTGCGCCATCGCCTCGACGATGGTGACGCCGGGCATGATCGGCTCGCTCGGGAAATGCCCCTGGAAATGCGGCTCGTTGAAGGTCACATTCTTGATGCCGACCGCGCCCTTGAAGGGAACGATGTCGCGCACCTTGTCGATCAGCAGGAACGGATAGCGGTGGGGAATGATGCGCTGGATCAGATGGATATCGGCGCTGGTATAGGGTGCGGGCTCGGTCATGGGTCTTCCTCCCGGTTCGGTCTGGGATGTTCTGCGGCCCGACACCTCCCGTGCCTGCCCCTCTGGCGATCTTGCTAACAACAAGGTGCGGGGCTGGCAAGACGCGCCGGGCCTGGATCGGGTTCAGGGTGCGGACGTCCGGGATGCCGGGTCCGGTGCCGGCGCAGACTGGGCAGGGGCGGCCCCAAGGGGCGGATTGGCAGAAGGGGCTTCGGCGGGACGGGTTTCAGCGGGCGCCGCCCTGTTCGGGCCGGACGGCTGGGATGCGGTTCCAGGTGCGGACGGCGATGTTTCCGGGCCTGCCCCGATCCGCCGGTCGATCTCGGCCACCAGCGTGTCGGTGATGTCGATGGACCCGGCCGAGACGAAGATCGCGCGGCTGTCAAGGATCACCACCGCGCCGCGTTCCCTCAGCACGTCGCTGATGACCGGCAGCGCGGCCTTGAAGAAATCCTGCCGCTCGGTTTCGCTGCGGCCGTTCAGCGCCCGCGTCTTGGCATCCTGTGCGCTGCGGATGCCCACCACCCGGGTATCGAAATCATCGGCGGCGCGGCGGAATTCGTCCGCCGTCATGTTCGGCCGCCGCTCGGTCAGGTTCTTTTCCTCGGCGGTCAGCTCGGCCTCGATCCGGCGGTTCTCTTCGGCCAGGGCTGCGGATTCCGCGGTCAGTTGCGCGGCAACCCGCTTGCCCCAAAGAGTATCCTGGAAGAACCGTTCCTGATCCAGCGTCAGGACCGGGCTTTGCACCGGCGCGTTCGCCGTCTGCGCCAGCACCGGCCCGGCGCTGAGGGTCAAGGCCAGAAGTCCAGCCCGCAGCCCGCGCATCAGAACTTCGTCGAGACGGTCAGGTCGAAGGTCTGCTCCTTGTCGTAGGTCTCCTTCTGGAGCGCCTTCGAGAAGTTGAAGCGCAGCGGCCCGATCGGCGTGGTCCAGAACACCGAGAAGCCCACCGCCGACCGCAGGTGCATGCTGTCATCGACGATATTGGCCCCCGTCGGCCCGCCGTTCACATTGTCCAGATCCCAGACCGAGCCGATGTCGGCAAAGACCCCGCCACGGATGCCGTATTCCTCTGGCAGGCCCAGCGGGAATTCCGCCTCGAAACGGGCGGCGGCGAACATGTTGCCGCCCAGCGCATCCTGCGAGGTCACCGCCAGGTCGCGCGGACCATAGCCGTTCGGCTCGAACCCGCGGATCTTGCCATTGCCCGAGAAACGGTCAAGCACCCGGCTTTGCGAGCCGTTGAGCATGGACAGCGCCCCGCCCTCCAGTTCGGCCCGCAAGGTCACCTCGTCATTCCAGATCCGGCGCTCGGCGCGGACCAGCGCGGTCGTGGTGATTGAATCCACATCCCCGCCCAGGCCCGCAAAGTCCTGTCCGAAGCGCAGCAGCAGCCCTCCCCGCGGATTGCGGCCTTCGGTCCGGGTGTCGTAGCTGAAGGTGTAGCCCAGGGCCGAGGTGATCAGCGCACCCTGCGCGACTTCCTTGCGGATGATGTCCGAACCGATGTTCGGCGCAACGTCGGCGCGGTAGTCGTACATGTCGTTCTGCGCGATGCCATAGCGCACTTCCAGACGGCCCAGCTGGCTGACCGGGAATTCCAGTCCGGTCGAGACCCCGATCCGCTTGGTCGAATAGTCGGCGTAATCATTGTCCGAGGTCTTGTAGAAGGCCGAGAAGCGGAACTTCAGGTTTCGGTCCAGGAAGGCCGGCTCGATGAACGTGAGCGAGCTGTCAGCGTTCTTTTCGGCGGTCGAGATGCTGGCGGCCAGATACTGCCCGCGGCCCAGGAAGTTGCTTTCCTCGAACTTGATGTTGAAGCCGATGCCGTTCGACACGCCGTAGCTGACGCCAAAGCCCAGCGAACCCGTCGGCTGCTCCTCGACGTTGACGTTGACGATCATCTGGTCGCTTTGCGTGCCGGGATTCGCCGTCACGTCCGACTTCGAGAAGAAGCCCAGCGCGCGGATGCGTTCGGCCGCCTGGCGGATTTCGCGCGGGTTGAAGGGATCGCCCTCGACGGTGCGGAACTGCCGCCGCACGACCTTGTCGAGCGTGGTGGCGTTGCCCTCGATGTCGATGCGTTCGACGAACAGGCGCGGTCCCTTGGTCAGCAGGAACTGCACGTCCACCGTCTGGTTGCGTTCGTCACGCACCAGTTTCGGTTCGACCCGCAGGAAGTTCAGGCCCTTCTGCTGGGCCACCGCTTCCATCCGGCTGATCGTGTCATCGACATCCGTGGGGCTGTAGACCCGGCCCTTCCGGACCCGGATCTCATCCTGAAAGTCGGCGGCGTTCACGCCTTCGTAGTCGACCGCGATCGAGGAATTGCCGAAGCGGTACTGCTGGCCTTCGCGGACGTTGAAGGTCAGGAAGAACCCGTCCCTTTCGCGCGAAAATTCCGAAGCGACGCCCAGCACCTGAAAGTCGATATAGCCGCGCGAACGGTAGAAGTCGGACAGAAGCTGCTTGTCGAATTCGATCCGGTCGGGAACGTAGCTGTCGCGCTGGATGAAGGTGCGCAAAAGGCCGGCCTGCTTGGTCTGCAGGACCTGGCGCAGACGGCGGTCGCTGAAGGCGCGGTTGCCGGTGAAGGACAGCCTTTCGACCTCGGTCACCTTGCCTTCGGCCACTTCGAAAACCAGATCGACGCGGCCGCCCTCGCGCTTGATCACGCGCGGCGTCACGCGCGCCGACAGGCGGCCCGCGTCGGAATAGGCCTGCGCGATGGCGGCGGCGTCCTGTTCGGCCTGCGCCGCGGAGTACATCCGGCGCGGCTGCGACTTGACCAGCGCGGCCAGCTTGTCATCCTTGAACTTGCGGTTCCCTTCGAAGGCCACCGCGTTCAGAGTCGGATTTTCCACCACCTTGATGACCAGCGTCCCGCCCGAAGGCACCAGTTCGACGGATTCGAACAGGCCCGAATTGACGATGCGCTGATAGGCGTCGTTCAGTTGCGCGTCGGTCAGGTTCTGGCCCCGGCCGATTCCGGCGAACTTGACGATGGTATTGGGATCGATGTTCTGGTTGCCCTGCACCGAGACATTGGAAAACACATAGGCCAAGGCCGGAACCGGCGCAGCCAGCGTCAGGCAAAGCACTGAAACCGAAAGGAGTTTGCCGCCACGGCCCCGCGCGCGACGCAGCCCTACCGAAGCCTGCCGTCCAGACTGCCCACTGCCCATGTTCCAACCCTCGCGCCGTTTTGTTCTCTGGCTTCAGGAAGTGACTACCGGGAATGCGGGGCCTTGTCAAAGACAGGACGCGGCCCTTTTCAGGGGCCGCGTCCAGGAAATGAACCATATGCTGTGGGGAGTGACATGTGCCGACCCAAGCAGCGGGCCTGCGCCGTCCAGCGGACTTAATGGACAGCGGGCGCGTCGAGGGGTTGCAGGTCGATCAGGTGCGCGCCGATCATGGCGCCGCCGACCAGACCGACAAGGATCGCCAGCGGCATGATGATGCGGTCGAAGTTCAACGCCAGGATCAGGGACAGGCCGTTGTAACCGCTTTGGATGGTTTGCATGGGATCACCTGCATGAAGCTGTTCCCGCGCAGGATTAATGGCCGAATGTGGCGCCATTGGGGCGCAATTGTGCGCCTTGGCGGCAGAGGGGCGGAAAGATCGCTGCCTACCGCTCAGGGACAGAGAAAATCGTTGGTCAGGCCGAAGGTCATGAAGGACAGGACCACGAACAGCCCAGCCACCATCAGCGCATTGAGGATCCGTCCCGAAGGTGCATGGCCCGTGGTCCATTCGATCAAGTTGAAGACCAGATGTCCACCGTCCAGCATCGGGATCGGAAACAGGTTCAGAAGCCCGATCGCCGTCGACATCGCCGCGATGAACCAGACGAAGTCCTTCAATCCCGCCGAGGCCGCCGCCGCCGAAGTCTTGGCGATCGTGACGGGTCCGCGCACGTTGCAGGACGAAATCGCCCCCGTCACCACATGCCAAAGACCGCTCAGCGACGAGGACATGACGAACTTCACCTGTCCGGCCGCGATCCCGAGCGATTCCACCGGGCCTGCGGTCCGGGTCACGGGCTCAAAGAACATGTCGGCGGCGACACCGATCATGTAGCGCGTCTCGAAGCTGCCATCGGCCTTCAGGTCATCGGTGCTCTTGGGCGTCAGCGTCACCTGCCGCACCTCGCCCGCCCGCCAGACCTCCAGCGCGACGGGCTTGCCGCCGCTAGCCGCAACCGCCTGGCGGAGCTGGTCGAAGACCACCAGCGGCTTGCCGTCGACCGACAGCACCACGTCGTCCCGCCGCAGCCCGGCTTCTTGCGCTGCGCTGCCAGGCTGGACCCCGGACACCCGCCCCGGCATCAGCGCCGGCCCCGAGACGGTGATCTCGGCCCCGTCGCGCAGCACCGTGTAGCTGCGGGTGGCAGACACAGGCCCGCCGTCCAGCAGCGCGTTCAGCGCCGTGTAATCCGGTGTGGGCACCCCGTCGATCGCCAGGATCCGGTCGCCTGGCCGGATCTCGCCGGGTCCCGCGGGAAGGGCGTAGACCCGCGCCACGGTGGGTTCGGGCGTGGCGACGCCGTAGACCATCGAGAAGCCGGCGAAGATCACCATCGAGAGGATGAAGTTGAACAGCGGCCCCGCCGCCACCGTTGCCGCCCGCGCCCAAAGCGGGGCGCCATGGATCGTATGGCGCCGTTCTTCGGGGCTCAGCGCCGCCATTGTCGCCTCGTCCGCCTTGGCCGAGGCGGCGTTCGCATCGCCCAGGAACTTCACATAGCCGCCCAGCGGTATCGCCGCGATCTGCCACTGGGTGCCGCGCCTGTCGCGCCGACTCCAGACCACCGGCCCGAAGCCCAGCGAAAAGACCTCGGCCTTGATGCCCGACCAGCGCCCGACGATGTAATGGCCGTATTCGTGGATCGCGACGATCACCGACAGCGCGGCGACGAAGGCCACGAAGGTGTAAAGCAGGTTTCCGAATTGCGGGATGAAGTCCACCGGCGTCACACCTTGCGCTGTGCCATGATCCCCTCCGCGACGCGGCGGGCCTCGGCATCCATGTCCAGTACGTTATCGAGACTTGTCACCGGATTTCCAAGGCCGGTTCCGGCTGACAGTCGCGTGAGCGTCTCGGCGACCACCCCCGCCATGGCCGTAAATCCGATCCGTCCTTCGATGAAGGCATCCAGCGCGCTTTCCTTCGCGGCGTTGAAGGCCGCGCCCGCATGGCCGCGGGTGACCATCACCTGCCGCGCCAGTTCCAGCGCCGGATAGCGGACGGGGTCCGGTTCCTGGAAGGTCAGCGTGCCAATTGACGCAAGGTCCAGCCGCGCCACCGGCAGGTGCACCCGTTCGGGCCAGTTCAAGGCGTAGCCGATGGCATGGCGCATGTCGGGCATCCCCAGATGGCCCATCATGCCTCCGTCCCGGAAGGTGACCAGCGCGTGGACCAGCGACTGCGGATGGATCAGCACCCGGATCTGATCGGGCGCAAAGCCGAAGTATTCCCGCGTCTCGATCACTTCGAGCGCCTTGTTGAACATGGATGCGCTGTCGATCGTGATCCGTTGTCCCATCGCCCAGTTCGGATGGCTGGATGCCTCGGCCACGGTGGCCCCCGCCAGCCGCTCCAGCGGCCAGTCCCGGAACGCCCCGCCCGAGGCGGTGATCGTCACCGTCTCGACCGCCGACAGGTCATCGCCCAGCAGCGACTGGAAGATGGCCGAATGTTCGCTGTCCACCGGCAGGATCCGCGCCCCGTGGCGCGCGGCCTCGGCCATCAGCAGCGGACCGGCCGTGACCAGGCTTTCCTTGTTGGCCAGCGCCAGCGTCGTGCCGTGGCGCAGGGCGCGAAAACCCGGCGCCAGCCCCGCCGCGCCGACGATGCCCGACATGATCCAGTCGGCGGGGCGATCCGCCGCCTCGATCAGCGCCCCCGCACCTGCCGCCGTTTCGATCCCCGTCCCGGACAGCGCGGCGCGCAGGTCGGGCAGGCAATCGTCGTGCGCGGTGACGGCAATCTCGGCCCGCAGCGCGCGGGCCTGTTCGGCCAGCCGCCGGGTGTTGCGCCCCCCGGTCAGCGCGACGGTGCGATAGGCGGACGGACCGCCCTGCCGCATCAGCAGGTCGAAGGTGCTTTCACCGATCGATCCGGTGGCCCCGAAAACGGAAATGCGGCGCATGGATCAGCCTTCGAAGGTGAAATAGGGAACCGGGAACACCATCCCCCACACGAGCAGGAACACGGTCGCCCCGGCCAGCGCGTCGAAACGGTCCATCGCGCCGCCGTGCCCCGGGATCAGGTGCGAACTGTCCTTGATCCCGGCGCGGCGCTTGATCGCGCTTTCGGCGATGTCACCCATCTGCGAGGCAAAGGCGACCAGCACGGAAAACCACGGCAGCCAGGACGGCCCACCGAAGGCCCGCGCCATGACCCAGCCGACCAGCGCCGCACCCAGCCAGCCGCTGATCGTGCCGGCCCAGGTCTTCTTGGGCGAGACGCGCGGCCAGAACTTCGGTCCGCCGATCAGGCGGCCGCCGAAATAGCCCATCATGTCCGCCAGCACCACCAGCAGGACCAGCCACAGGACGAAGGGGAAGCCGTAGCCATCGCGGAAGGCGACAAGGCCATAGCCGGTGAACATGATGACCATGGCGTAGACGGCATAGACCAGCCGGTCGCGCCGCGGCAGCACAAGGCCCAGAAGCGCCGGGACCAGCATGATCGCCAGCCACAGGGGCCGGTGCATCCACAGCGCAAAGCCCAAGGCCCCCGCCGCCGAAAGCCCGACCAGAAGCGATTGCATCCGCTCGCCCGCGGGCGAGGTCATCGCCGCCAGTTCCCAGGCCATCAGCCCCACGCCCAGCACCGCCAACGCCGAAAACCACCAGCCCCCCAGCCAGATCAGCGCGATGCCGACGACGGCCAGGGCCAGCCCCGAACCGGCCCTCATCGACAGGTCCTGCCACCTGCCGCGCTGCCGGGGCGTGCCGTCCGTCATGCTGTCAGGACGCCGCCAAAGCGCCTGTCGCGCTGGCCGAAGCATTCCATGATCCGCGCCAGTTCGTCCGGGGTGAAATCGGGCCAGAGCGTCGGGGTGAATTCATACTCGGAATAGGCCGACTGCCAGAGCAGGAAGTTCGAGATCCGCGCTTCGCCGGAGGTGCGGATGACCAGGTCGGGGTCAGGGATGTCGGCCGTGTCCAGACGGGCGGCCAGGGCCGCCTCGTCCGCCTCGTCCGGGCGCAGCACGCCGGCCGCAACGTCCTGGGCCAGGCGCCGCGCGGCGCGGGCAATCTCGTCCCGGCCGCCGTAGTTGATGGCCACCGTCAGGTGCAGCCGGTCGTTCGGCGCCGTTCGCGCCTCGATCCCGGCCATGAGCTTCTGCAATTTCTTGTCCAGCCGCGCCCGTTCCCCGATGAACCGCAGCCGCACGCCTTCGCGCGACAGCCGGTCGGCTTCGGATTCGATGTAGCGGGCGAAGATCCGCATCAGGCCCAGGACTTCCTCGGTCGACCGTTTCCAGTTTTCGGTCGAGAAGGCGAAGATGGTCAGGTAGCGGATGCCCAGGCCCGGCGCGGCCTCGACGATGTCGCGGACCCGCTCTGCCCCCCGGCGATGGCCGACAAGCCGCGGCCAGCCGCGAGACTGGGCCCAGCGCCCATTGCCATCCATGATGATGGCAACATGGGCCGCAACCGAACCCGTGATGTCCTTGGCGGCCATGCGCCCTGCCCTTTCTGCCCCCGCTGCGATCCTGTCGGCCGATCCTGGCCGGATCAGACCTGCATGATCTCCGCCTGCTTGGCCTCAAGCGCCTTGTCGACGGCGGCGATGGCCTTGTCGGTCAGTTCCTGCACTTCGTCCTGCCACATCTTCTGGT
This sequence comes from Rhodobacteraceae bacterium QY30, assembly GCA_002356635.1. Taxonomy (GTDB): domain Bacteria; phylum Pseudomonadota; class Alphaproteobacteria; order Rhodobacterales; family Rhodobacteraceae; genus QY30. The sequence goes on along the minus strand of CP023454.1, from coordinate 996,443 downwards.
CGTCCTCGGCCATGCCGGCGGCCTTGGCCTTCTTGATCTGGTCCATGCCGTCGCGGCGAATATTGCGGATCGCGACTCGGGCATGTTCGGAATACTGCGCCGCAACTTTGGTCAATTCGCGGCGGCGTTCCTCGTTCAGTTCCGGGATCGGCAGCATGATGATCGTGCCGTTGGTCTGCGGATTGATGCCCAGGCCGCTTTCGCGGATCGCCTTCTCGACCTTGCCGACCATGGCCTTGTCCCAGATGTTGATCGTCACCATCCGCGGCTCGGGCACGTTGACGGTGCCCAGCTGGTTCAGCGGCGTCATCTGGCCGTAGGCATCGACCTGGATCGGTTCCACCAGCGAAGCCGAGGCCCGCCCCGTCCGCAGCGAGGCGAATTCGTGGCGCAGCGCGGTCATTGCGCCGTCCATGCGGCGGCTCAGGTCGGCGATGTCGATCTCGAGGTCGTCGGACATTTCTTCTGTTTTCCGTTCGTTCGGTTCGTTTCCGGGCCTTTATACGAAAGCATGGGGAAAAGATACAGATGCCAGCGCACCTCTTTGGGCCCTGGTTGTGATCCCCGCCGTGGCCGCGGCTGCGTGGTCAGTCGCCGACGGTGGTATAGGTGCCGTCCCCGGACAGGATGCCGCGGAATCCCCCCGGTTCGTCCAGCGAAAAGACGATGATCGGCAGGTTGTTGTCACGCGCCAGCGCGATGGCCGACGCATCCATGACGCCCAGGTGCTTTTGCAGCACCTCGTCATAGCTGACGGTGTCATAGCGCCGGGCGTCGGGAAATTTCTTCGGATCCTTGTCGTAGACGCCATCAACCTTGGTGCCCTTGAAGATGGCTTCGCAGGCCATTTCGTTGGCGCGCAGGGTCGCTGCGGTGTCGGTGGTGAAATAGGGGTTGCCGGTCCCGGCGGCGAAGATGCAGACGCGCTTCTTCTCCAGGTGGCGGATGGCGCGGCGGCGGATGTAGGGTTCGCAGACCTGGTCCATCGGAATGGCGCTGATGACGCGGGTGTGGATGCCCTCGGCCTCCAGCGCGGCCTGCATCCCCAGTGCGTTCATCACCGTGGCCAGCATCCCCATGTAGTCGGCGGTGGCCCGCTCCATCCCTTGGGCCGACCCCTGCAGCCCGCGGAAGATATTGCCGCCGCCGATCACCATGCAGATCTCGACGCCCAGCGCATGCACCGACTTCACTTCGCGCGCGATGCGGGCGACGGTGGGGGGGTGCAGGCCGTAGCCCTGGTCGCCCATCAGCGCCTCGCCCGAGATCTTCAGAAGCACGCGCTTGTATTTGATCCGGTTCTCTTCCGCGCTGGACATGCTTTTCCCCTTGCCTTCCGCTGAACGCATCGTCCCCGCCCGAAGGCGCCTTGAGGGCCGGGGAAATCCGGCGCAAAATGTCGGAAATCCGTGCGGTGTTCAACCTGGGCCGCGCAGAAATCGCCACCGCCCCCGCGGCAGGTGCCAAACTTCGCTGAGACCCGCGGGGAAAAGGCAGGACATGACGCCCCTTGATGACATCGACCCGCGCCGCCCGGTGCTGATCGCGGGCCCGACGGCGTCGGGGAAATCGGCGCTGGCCATGCGGATCGCGGGATCGGACGGCGTTGTTGTGAATGCCGATGCGCTTCAGGTCTGGGCCTGTTGGCGGGTTCTGTCCGCCCGTCCATCGCCCGAGGACGAATCCCGCGTGCCCCACGCCCTTTACGGCCACCGCCAACCCGGCGAGGAGTATTCCGTGGGCCACTGGCTGCGCGAGGTCGGCTCCGTTCTGCACGACTTCCGCCAGGGCGGCCCGCGTCCGGTTATCATCGGCGGCACCGGCCTTTACCTGACCGCATTGACCGAAGGGCTGGCCCAGATCCCGCCTGTCCCGCCCGAGATCCGCGCCGAGGCCGACGCGCGCCTGGTCCGGCACGGACTTGCCGCGCTGGTGGCGGACCTGGACCCTGCCACCGCCGCCCGGATCGACCTGCGAAACCCCGCGCGCGTCCAGCGCGCCTGGGAGGTGCTGCGCGCCACTGGCCGGGGCCTGGCCGAATGGCAGGCCGACACCGGCCGACCGCTTCTGCCGCTGGCAGAGGCCGAGGCGATCCGCCTGGATGCCGACCGCGACTGGCTGGCCGGGCGCATCGACGGCCGCTTCGCCCAGATGGTAGCGGAAGGCGCACTGGAGGAGGTGGGCGCGATCCTGCCCGTCTGGAATCCCTCCGCCCCTTGGGCCAAGGCGATCGGCGCGCCGGAACTGGTGGCGCATCATCTGGGACAGTTGTCGCTTGCGGACGCTATATCTGCCGGCCAGGCCGCGACCCGGCAATATGCCAAGCGGCAGCGGACCTGGCTGCGCAGCCGGATGGGGGGCTGGAAACCGCTTACCTTGCCGTGATCCATCGGCCACGGGCCGCCGATCAGGTTGATTCCGTTCGATTTTGTGTTTCGCCTGCGGAACTTCTCCACCTAGATTGGCGCCAATCACCCCGGCATCGCGCGGGCAAGAAACAAAGGCAGGATACCCCCGCAGTTGAAGATCTTCTCCGGCACGCCGCTGTCGCAATTCTCGCAGGATACCGCCCCGAAACCGCAAGCCGTCCCGGCCGCGGTGCCGCTGCCTGCGGACGCCCCCACCGAGCCTGCCCCCGACCTGCCCCCGCGCAAGCGCAGCCCGCGACGGGCGATCGTTCCCCCGCAGGCGCCTGAACCTGCGCCCGATGCCGTCCGCCTGATCCCTATCCCCCGCATGGCCGCCGGTGGCCGCTGGCGCGTCGAGGCGATGCGCTCGCTCTCGGAGCCGCTGCTTTTGTGGTTCACGCGTGGCCAGGGCCGCATCACGGTGGGTGGCATCACACGCGGCTACGGCGCCCACAACGCCGTCTTCATCCCCGCAGGCGTCATGCACGGTTTCGAGGTCGGGCCGCAAACCTTTGGCACCGCGCTTTATTTTGGCCGCGACAGCACCGTGACCCTGCCCCGGATGCCGCAGCACCTGCGCATCCGCGAGGTGGCGCCGCAGGCGGAACTGACCATGATCCTCGATTCGATCCAGCGCGAGATCGAAAGCGACCGCCCCGCCCATGACCGCGCGGCGCGCCATTACCTGGGGCTGCTGGGCGTCTGGCTGGAACGGCAGGCGGCCCTGTCGGAAACCGATGCGCCGCGGCCCGATGCGGCGCGCCGCCTGGCCAGCCGATATGCCGAACTTCTGGAACGCGACTTCCGTTCGGGCATGGGGGTCAACCATTACGCCCGCGCCCTGGACGTGACGCCCACGCACCTGACGCGGGTCTGCAACCAGACCTGCGGACGCTCGGCCTCGGATCTGCTGCATGATCGCGTGATCTTCGAGGCGCGCAAGCTTCTGGCGGAAACCAAACTGCCGGTCGCGGCCATTGCCGACACGCTGGGCTTCACCTCGGCGGCCTATTTCACCCGGGCCTTCCAGACCCGCACCGGCAAGACGCCTTCGGCCTTCCGCCGCCAGGGCTAAGCCTCCGGCCCGCCACAAACACCTGCGTTCCTGTCGTTTTTCCGCATCCGGCGACGAAAATGGACGTTGACGCAGGCTCTGCATCCATGCGCAAATCGGCCCAGCGTCAGGGGCCGAAGACCAGGCGGCACGCCCGCAAGAAAAGAGTCCCGGTTCACTGCCGACACGCCTGCGCGCGTCACCCAGGGAGAGACGAGATGACCAAAGACTTCTCCACCCAAGACCTTCATCCCGGCGTCCGGCTTTATGCCGATGAATGCCTGAAAGGCCAGCTCAGCCGCCGCGAATTCCTGACCCGCGCGTCGGCGCTGGGGGCAAGCTCGGTCGCGGCCTATGCGCTTCTGGGGCTGGCCGCGCCCGAAGCCCGCGCCGAGGAGCCGAAGAAGGGCGGCACGCTGCGCATGAACATGGAAACCCGGCCCGGCAAGGATCCCCGCATGTGGGACTGGTCGGAACTGGCGAATTTCGCGCGCGGCTGGCTGGACTACCTGGTCGAATACAACAACGACGGCACCTTCCGCGGCATGCTGCTGGAAAGCTGGGATGTGAACGCCGATGCCACCGAATACACGCTTCATGTCCGCAAGGGCGTGAAGTGGAACAATGGCGACGACTTCACCGCCGATGACGTGGTCAACAACATCACACGCTGGTGCGACAGCACAGTCGAAGGCAATTCGATGGCGACACGTGTGGGTTCGCTGATCGACGAGGCCACGAAGAAGGCCCGCGAGGGCGCGATCACCGCGACGGATGCCAATACCGTCGTCCTGAAGCTCAGCGCGCCCGACATCACCATCATTCCGGGCTTTGCGGATTATCCGGCCGCGGTGGTCCACAAATCCTATACCGACGGCGATACCGCCGCCAATCCGATCGGCACCGGCCCCTACCTTCCCGAGGTGAACGAGATCGGCAAGAAACAGGTGCTGGCCCTGAACAAGGATCACACCTGGTGGGGCACGGCCGTTTATGGCGGACCCTACCTGGACAAGATCGAATACATCGACCTTGGCACCGATCCGGCCGCCGTCTTTGCCGCCGCCGAGGCGGACGAGATCGACGCGACCTACCGCACCGAAGGCGATTTCGTCTCGGTCTTCGACGGGCTGCAATGGAAGAAATCCGAAGCCATCACCGCCGGCACTCTGGCGGTCCGCTTCCACCAGGCCGCGGCGCCCTATGACAACAAGGAGGTGCGCAAGGCACTGCAACTGGCGGTCGACAACAACGTCGTGCTGGATCTGGGCTACGCCAACATGGGCCAGGTCGCCGAAAACCACCACGTCTGCCCGATCCACCCCGAATATGCCAAGCTGCCCCCGCTGACGGTCGATCCGGCCAAGGCGAAGGAAATGATCGCGGCCGCCGGTCACGCGGATACGGAATTCGAACTGATCTCGCTGGACGACAACTGGCAGAAGAACACCTGCGATGCGGTGGCGGCGCAGATCCGCGACGCCGGCATCAAGATCAAGCGCACGATCCTGCCCGGCTCGACCTTCTGGAACGACTGGCTGAAATACCCGTTCTCGGCCACAGAATGGAACATGCGGCCCCTGGGCGTGCAGGTTCTGGCGCTGGCCTACAAGGGCGGCGTGGCCTGGAACGAATCCGCCTACAACAACCCGGAATTCGACGCCGAACTGTCCAAGGCGCTGGCGATCGCGGATGTCGATACGCGGCGTGAAAGCATGGCGAAGCTGGAAAAGATGATGCAGGACGATGGCGTCGTCATCCAGCCCTACTGGCGGTCGATCTACCGCCACGCCAAGGACAGCGTCATGGGCGCCGAGTCCCACGCCACTTTCGAGCACCACCATTACAAGTGGTGGCTGAACGCCTGAGCCAGGCCCAGGCCGGAACCGACCCCGCGCGAGGACCGCCTCCCCGCGCGGGATCCGACATGACCCGCGGCGTTCCGGCCGCCGCCGCGTCCCCTGGGGAACCGGACCGACCAAGATGCTCACCTTCATCCTCCGGCGGGTGCTGACGATGATCCTGACGGCGCTTTGCCTGACGTTCATCGTCTTCTACCTGACGAACCTGCCGCCGAACCTGGAAAAGCTGGCCAAGTCCGAAGGCAACGCCCGCATGGGCGATGCCGAAGTGACCGGCTGGCTGGACAAGAACGGCTTCAGCCGCCCGATCCTTCTGCGCTATGGCGAATGGCTGGGCATCGCCCCCGGCTTCCGGCGCACCGACGACACCGGCCTGGCCACGGGACGCTGCATTGCGCGCGGCACCGATCCTGCGGCGGCGCCGCGCTTCTGCGGCATCCTGCAAGGCCATTGGGGCGCCTCGACCGTCTTCCGCCAGCCGGTGCAGCAGGTCATCGCCACCAGCCTGTCGCTGACGGGGCTTCTGATGTTCTGGGTCATGGCGCTGATGGTCCCCGCGTCGCTGCTGATCGGCGTGCTGGCGGGGATGCGCGAAGGCTCCCGCCTTGACAGGGCGCTTTCGACCCTGTCGATCACCACGACCGCCACGCCGGAATACGTCTCGGGCGTGATCCTGATCGTGGTCTTTTCCTCCTCGCTGGTCGGGTTGAAGTGGTTCAAGGGCAACGCCACCGGCGCGATGGAGCACGCCACCTTCGAGAATTTCTTCCTGCCGGTCCTGACCATCGCGCTTTACGGCATCGGCTACATCGCCCGCATGACCCGCGCCAGCATGGCCGAGGTGATGACCGCGCAATACATCCGCACCGCCCGGTTGAAGGGCGTGCGCTTCCGCGATGTGGTGCTGAAACACGCGCTTCGGAACGCGCTGATCGCGCCCTTCACCGTGATCATGCTGCAATTTCCCTGGCTTCTGAATGGCGTCGTGATCGTCGAGACGCTGTTTTCCTACAAGGGCTTCGGCTGGACGCTGGTCCAGGCGGCCGGCAACAACGACATCGACCTGCTTCTGGGATGCTCGGTCGTCGCGGTGCTGGTCGTGCTGCTCACCCAACTGATCTCGGACGTGGGCTATGTCTTTCTCAATCCGCGGATCAGGGTCAGCTGATGGAAAACCTGTCCTGGGGCGGCATCTTCCTGACGATCCTGCGGCAGTTCCTGCCGGTCTGGATAGCGCTTGTCGTCACTTTCGTGCTGTCGATCCGGCTGAAGCGCCGCCTGGGGCTTTATGGCAAGCTTTTCGACAGCATCCCCGGGATGATCGGCCTGGCCCTCGTGTTCTTCTGGATCTTCACGGCCCTGTTCGCCGACCTGATCGTCACCCATGATCCGCTGGCCCAGATCGCGGGCCTGAAGAACAAGGCGCCCGGCACGCCGGCGCCTGGCGATCGGGGCTGGTATCTCTTTGGTGGCGACAACCTGGGGCGCGATGTCTTTTCTCGCGTCGTGATGGGGGCCCGGCGCGTCCTGTCGATCTCGCCCGCCGCCACGGTCTTTGCCTTCATCGTCGGCTGCACGCTGGGGCTTCCCGCGGGCTACATCGGCGGCCGGCTTGATGCGGCGCTGTCGTTCATCGCCAACCTGGTTCTGGCCTTCCCGGTCATCCTGCTGTTCTACCTGCTGGTCACGCCCGAAATCCGCGACACGGGCATTCCCGTCGTCATGGCGGCGGTGCTGTTCCTTTTCCCCGTGGTCTTCTTCACCACGCTCTTCAACAGCCGTTTCCACTTCCAGCCCTTCCGCCGCAACCTTTATGTCGGTGTGACGCTGGCCCTGGGTCTATGGGCCTGGGCGGGACTGGCCTTCAACGCCGATCCGCTGGGCGTCTTCCGCATGGACCCGAATCTTCTGAACGTCTTCGTCTCGGTCGTCTTCGTGAATGCCCCCACGGTTTTCCGCATCGTGCGCGGCCTGACGATGGACATCCGCGCCCGCGACTACGTCGCCGCCGCCCAGACCCGGGGCGAAGGGCCGTGGTATATCATGCTCTGGGAAATCCTTCCCAATGCCCGCGGGCCCCTGATCGTCGATTTCTGCCTGCGCATTGGCTACACCACCATCCTTCTTGGAACGCTTGGCTTCTTCGGCCTTGGCGTTTCCCCCGAAAGCCCCGACTGGGGCTCGACCATCAACGACGGCCGCAAGCTTCTGACCATCGCCCCACATCCCGCCATCGTCCCGGCGCTGGCCTTGATGAGCCTCGTTCTGGGACTGAACATGCTGGCCGATGCCCTGCGCGAAGAAAGCCTGAAGGACTGATCCCGATGCCGCTTCTTCTTTGCCCAATTACTCCGGGGTCCGGGGCAGCGGCCCGGCCCCCCGCATGACAGGAGACGCGCCGATGACCGACTCCACCTCTCAGACCCCCATCCTCGAAATCTCGAACCTCTCGATTTCGTTCTTCACGCGGCTGCGTGAGATTCCGGCAGTCATGGACTTTTCCTGCACCGTCATGCCCGGCGAGGCCATGGGCCTTGTCGGTGAATCCGGCTGCGGCAAGTCGACCGTGGCGCTGGCCGTCATGCGTGATCTGGGCCGCAACGGCCGCATCACCGGCGGCAGCATCCGCTTCAAGGGCCGCGACCTGACGACCATGTCCGAGCCCGAACTGCGGGGCATCCGCGGCAGCCAGATCGCCATGATCTACCAGGAACCGATGGCCAGCCTGAACCCGGCGATGAAGATCGGCGCGCAGCTGGCGGAAGTGCCGATGATCCACCAGGGGCTGTCGCGGGCCGATGCCTGGTCGCTGGCGCGCCAGATCGTGGCCGATGTGCGCCTGCCCGACCCGGACCGCATCCTGAAATCCTATCCGCACCAGCTGTCGGGCGGCCAGCAGCAGCGCATCGTCATCGCGATGGCGCTGATGTCGAAACCCGCGCTTCTGATCCTGGATGAACCGACGACCGCCCTTGACGTTACGGTCGAGGCGGGGATTGTCGACCTGGTCAAGGATCTGGGGGCGAAATACGGCACCTCGATGCTGTTCATCAGCCACAACCTTGGCCTGGTGCTGGATGTCTGCGACCGGCTTTGCGTGATGTATTCTGGCGAGGCGGTGGAAAAAGGCGCGGTCCGCGATGTCTTCGACCGGATGCGCCACCCCTACACCCAGGCCCTGTTCCGTTCGATCCCGCTGCCCGGCGCCGACAAGTCCACGCGCCCGCTGGTGGCCATTCCGGGAAATTTCCCCCTGCCCCACGAACGCCCGCCCGGCTGCAACTTCGGCCCGCGCTGCGACTATTTCGTCGAGGGGCGCTGCGACGCGGCCGACGTTCCGATGATCCCGGTGCCGGGAACGGACGATCGTCACGAAAGCCGCTGCCTGCGCATCGACGAAATCGACTGGACGGCACCGCCCCGGGTGGCCGCCCGGCACGATCGCACCCCGATGGGCGAGGTGGCGTTGCGTGTCGATGACCTGCGGAAATACTACCAGGTCGGCTCGGGCAGTTTCGGGGGCGGCGAAGCGCGGGTGGTCAAGGCCAACGAAACCATCACCTTCGACGCCCGCCGCGGCGAGACGCTGGCCATCGTCGGCGAATCCGGTTGTGGCAAGTCCACGCTGGCCAAGGTGATGATGGGGCTGGAAACCGCGACCAGCGGCAAGATCGTGCTGAACGGCGAAGAGGTCCAGTCCACACCCATCGAAGCCCGCCGCACCGACGTGGTTTCGGGCCTGCAGATGGTGTTCCAGAACCCCTTCGACACCCTCAACCCCTCGATGACGGTGGGCCGGCAGATCATTCGCGCGCTGGAAGCCTTTGGCCAGGGCACCGACGACCGCGCCCGCGCGGCGCGGATGCACGAACTGCTGGATCTGGTCCGGCTGCCCCGCGCCTTTGCCGAACGGATGCCGCGGCAGCTGTCGGGCGGGCAAAAGCAGCGGGTCGGGATCGCGCGGGCATTCGCTGGCGGCGCGAAGGTCGTCGTCGCGGACGAACCGGTTTCGGCGCTGGATGTGTCGGTCCAGGCGGCGGTGACGGACCTGCTGATGGACATCCAGCGCCAGAACGGCACCACCCTGCTGTTCATCAGCCATGACCTGTCGATCGTGCGCTACCTGAGCGACCGGGTGCTGGTCATGTACCTGGGCCATGTCGTCGAACTGGGCAGCACCGAACAGGTCTTTGCGCCCCCTTATCATCCCTACACCGAGGCGCTGCTGTCCGCCGTTCCCGTTGCCGATACGCGCGTCCAGAAGGAACGTATCGTCCTGGAGGGCGAAATCCCCTCGGCCATGTCGCCGCCCCCCGGCTGCCCGTTCCAGACGCGCTGCCGCTGGAAATCCGAAGTTCCCGACGGGCTGTGCGACAGGGTGGTGCCGCCGATGCGTGAACTGGCGCCCGGGCATGCGATCAAATGCCACTTGCCCGCATCGGCCCTGGCACGGATGCGTCCGGTGATCCGCATTGCCGCGCCCGAGCCGGAAGCCACAGGGCCAGGGGACCCGTAGCCTCAAGCCGGGCGCCGGTGCCCCGCTTGAAGTCGGCAAGGCCCGGGGTCCCGGCTTCGGCCAGACCCAGATCCAGGGTGGTGTAGCCTGCCGCGTGAAGATCGAACATCGCGCGCCAAAGGATCAACCGATGCGCCTCAGTCCGCCGGGCTTCGTCGGACGAGATCGCAATGTGATAGGTGGCCCAGGGCCGGTGCAGAAGGAAAAGCGCCGAGGCCACCACCTTTCCTGCCATCAGTGCGCGATAAAGCCGCAGGTCGCGCGGGTTGCAGACCTGCCAGGCGTGCAGGAAACGGGCCGGCAGGGCAGCATAGCGCCGCGCCGCCTGCTGCGCTCGGTCGGCTGTCAGGATCGCCTCCAGCTCCGCCGGTCCCGGACACAGGTCTTCGACCTCCAGTCCCGATGCCTCCCCCCGCCGCAGGTGGTTGCGCCAGGTCGGGGCCAGTGCCTTGCGCTGAGCCGCCGGATGCGTCAGCGACAGGATCGCCAGGGTCCGGCTGCCGCCGAGCCGCAGACCCGCCCCGTCCTGCACGACAAGAGGGTTCGCGCCGCGTGCCATGCCCCCGATCAAATGGGCCTTCAGAGCCGGATCCGGGGCGCCTTGCCAGACCGGTCCCCGGATCGCCACCGTCACCCCCAGCCGGCCCCATCCGCGCCGCAGCAGAAGCGCCTGCCCGCGGACCTGCTCGCCTTCGGACAGTTCAACCCGCCGCACCGCCGCACCGAGGCGGCGCAGGGCGCGGCCATAGCCAGGCGATTGCTGCAACGGCATCGGCGCCAGCGGCGAAGTCAGGGATGACGACAGGGGAACTTCGGTTACGCGCATGATCGCATCAAGCGCCCGAAAGCCTGACAAATCGTGAACATCTTTCGAAAAGCCGACCGCCTCCGCCCCTTTTTCAGTGATCTGCCGAAAGGCCCGCGCCCTTGTCGCGGCAAAGCAGCGACAGGCCGTCCTGAAACAGATGCAACCTGGACGCGTCGGCCGCCAGGGCAATGTCTGTGTGGCGCAGGTCCGTGCGCGTGCCGGGAACCCTGGCCATGACCGTCCCTTCAGGACCGGCCACCTGCAAGAGCGTCACATCCCCCAAAGGTTCGGTCCGCAGGACACGCCCGCTGACGATCGAGGCACAACCTCCTGCGGGAGTCAGATCTTCAGGCCGCACACCCAGGCGCACCGCGCGCCCCAGATCTTGCGGTTGGGTCGGAATCGGCACCGTCACCCCGGCGCCCTGGGCCAGCGCCACGGTCGTCGCCGGCCCCGTACGGACGACCGTCCCGGGAAGCAGGTTCATTGCCGGGCTGCCGATGAAGCGCGCCACGAATTCAGTGCGGGGCCGGGCATAAAGATCAAGTGGCGTGCCGACCTGCCGGATCGCGCCCTGCTCCATCACCACGATGCGGTCCGCCAGGGTCATCGCCTCGACCTGGTCATGGGTCACGTAGATCATGGTCGCGTCGGGCATCCTCTCCTTCAACCGGGCAATTTCCGTCCGGGTCGTGACCCGCAGGGCCGGGTCCAGGTTCGAGAGCGGCTCATCGAACAGGTAGACACGCGGATTGCGCAACATCGCGCGGCCGATTGCCACCCTTTGGCGCTGACCGCCCGACAGCGCCCCCGGCAGACGATCCAGACAGGCAGTCAGGTCCAGGGTCTGGGCGATCCGTTCGACAGCCGCCCGGATTTCGGGTTTCGGCCGCCGGGCGATGGTCAGGGCAAAGGCCAGGTTGTCGCGCACGGTCATGTGGGGGTAAAGCGCGTAGTTCTGAAAGACCATGGCAACGCCGCGCTGCGCCGCCGGAACGTCGTTCATCCGGACGCTCCCCATCATCAGCGTGCCCGAGGTGATCTCCTCGAGCCCGGCGACAAGTCGCAGCAAGGTGGACTTGCCGCAGCCCGATGGCCCGACGACGACGATCAGTTCCCCCGGCGTGATGCGCAGGCAGAAGTCGGTCACCGCACGAGATGTCCCGAACAGCTTCGAGACGTGGTGAAAAAGGATCTCGGTCATGGTGAGGGAAGGAAGTCCTTATCAATATAAAACAAATTTTCTTCAAATGAATTGGAATAGGGGTCTCAAATTATACAAATCGAACCTTTCAACCAGTTCCAGCGCGCAAAACCCGGTCCATCCGGCTGTTCTTTGCAAGCAGAACAAACTTCTTCGGATAACCCTTTGACAGAAAACAATTTCACGTCGAAATCCCCGCCACGGCACCTCGAACCACATGCCGTTGAAACAGGAAGAAAACCACCAGCGGCACGGCCAGCGACACGAAGGTCGACGCCGCAAGCACTTCCCATTCTCCGCCGCGTGATCCCATCAGGTTCACAAGCCGCGCTGTCAGGACTTCTTGGGGCGCAAGAAACACCAGCGCCACCATGATGTCGTTCCAGGTCCAAAGGAACTGGAACACCGCAAAGGCGGCAAGGACCGGCAAGGACAGCGGAAGGACGATGCCGATCAGAATGCGAAGTTCCGAGGCACCGTCCAGACGTGCGGCTTCGATGATTTCACGCGGCACCGCCGACATGCCGGCCCGCAACAGGTGGATCGCAAGGGGCAGCCCGAACCCGGTATGCGCCAGCCAGATCCCCAGAAAGCTTTTCGTATCCAACCCAAGGGCTTGGCCGGCGAAGTTGTAGAAACGCAAGACGGGTATCAGCGCCATCTGCAACGGGACCGCCATCAGGGCCACTGTCGCGACCGCCAACAGCGCCCGTCCCGGAAAGCGCATCCAGGCCAGGGCGTAGGCGGCGAAGGTGGCGAGGGTGAGTGGCAGAAGGGTCGAGGGCACCGCAACCAGGGCCGAGTTCACAAGCGAACCGACGAGCCCCTCGGACGACAAGACATGAAAATAGTTCTGAAAGGTAAAGGCGGGCGGCATCGTTGCGGCAAAAAAGACCCGCTGGCCGGAGGCTGCTGGATCCGGGGTGACCAACCTGTAGCGTCCATCGGCGTGCAGGGTCAGCTGTCCCCCTAGGGGCAGTTCGGCCGTCTGGCCCGCTGCAAAAGCATCGGGATCCCTGGACGAGACACCGAAGGCCGTGATCCGGGCTCCGGATTGATCCGGGCGAAGGACCGAACCGCTGCGCACTGCTCCGCTTGCGGTATCGTCTCCGGCAATCCGAACCATGCCGCTTTGCGTCGCAGGCGCCAGCGCCGTCCACCAGCCGGACACGCGCACCGCATCGCCCGCACGGAACGACGTCACGAAAAGCCCCAGCGTCGGCAGGGTCCAGAGAAGGACCATCGCCGCCAGGAGCAGATGCAGGATCGGGCGGCTTCTGCGCCCCGTAATGCCGGCCATCTCAGTCCTTTCGCGTCCGCGCGCCGCCCTGCAATGTGGCGACAAGGATCGGGAGAACCAGCGCCATCAGCGCCAGCGCGAGCACCGCGCCGCGGCCAAAGTCGCCCCCGCCCCGGAACATCCATGAAAACATGAGGTTGGCCAGGACGTTGCTGTTCCATTGACCGTTGGTCAGTGCCAGCACGATATCGAAGACCTTGAGCACAACCAGCGTCATCGCCAGCCAGACCGCGGTGATCGGACCCCGGATCTGCGGAACGCGAATCCACAGAAAGACCTGAAGGTCGGTTGCTCCGTCGAGACGCGCCGCCTCGACCGTGTCGCCTGGCACCGCCCGGAGCGCCGCCGACAGGATCACCATCGCAAACCCAGTCTGCGTCCAGACCACGATTGCCATCAGGAACAGCGTGTTGACGATGGGTTGGGCGATCCAGGGCTGCGGCGTGCCGCCTGCCCAGGTAACAAGCGCGTTCAGAAGCCCGGTCTGCGGTGCGCCCAGGGGCCGGAAATCCAGGACGAACTTCCAGATCACGGCGGCGGCCGCGCCCGAAACCGCAACCGGCAGGAAGATCAGGATCCGTGCAAGGCCTCCCCAGCGCAATGTGTCGGTCAGGGCCGCCCCAACAAGGCCCAGCGCGGTGGCCGCCGCTGGCACCACCAGCAGCCACAGGCCGGTGTTCAGCGCCGCCTGCCGCACGGCCCCGTCACGCCACAGCCAGGCATGATTGGCAAGGCCCGTGAAGGCCTTGCCATCGGGTCCGTGGAACGACAGCCAGATCGTTCCCAGCGCCGGATAAATCAGGAAGGCCGACAGAAACAGCAGCGCCGGCCCCAGAAAAAGCCAGGGGCGGATCAGGGCGGCGCGACGAATGTTGCGGCTGATTGCGGTCCCGCGGGGCGGCAGGATGCGATCCAGCAGCCAGTTCGCCCCCCAGATCCAGGCCAGCGCCGCCGCAAGGCACAGGATCAGTGTCGCAATCGCAATCGCCGCCGGGTGAAGCATGTTCCTTGGCCCCTTCGCGGATGCTACTGGATGTCGTCCCAGGCCTTCTGGATACGGAGGGCGACCTCGGCAGCGGGCGCGCCACCGGCGTAGTCGACCATCCCGGACCAGAAGGCGCCGGTTCCGATCGCGCCCGGCATCAGGTCGGACCCGTCAAAGCGGAAGGTGGTGGCATTCAGCAGGATGTCGCCCTGCCTGCGCGCGGCGGCGGTCGCATAGACGTCGGGATTCACGCCCAGGTGAGGGGTCAGGAAGCTGGTTTGCGCCATCCAGACTTCATGCGCGATGGGTGTCTTGAGGAACTCGATGAAAGCCCGGGCGGGGGCGCTGTCACGGGTGATGACGGCCAGAGTCCCCGATCCCAGCACCGGTTGCCCCAGGGAACCATCAGCAGGTGCCGGAAAGTAGAAGAAATCCACATCCCGTCCCAGTTTGGCCCCCTTGGGGAAGTAGGACGCGATGAACGATGCCTGGCGGTGCAGGTAACAACGCGGCGGCACGGCAAACAGCCCCGCCGGGCTGTCGCGGAAATCGGTGGTGGCCACCGCCGCGCGGCCACCGTCGACGAAGCGGTCGGTGCGGGCGAACCAGCCGAACGCGTCGACGGCCGCCAGAACGGCCGGATCGGTAAAGGGGATCCGGTTCGTGACCCAGCGGTCATAGGTCTCGACCGGGGCGCTGCGCAGCAGCAGATCCTCGACCCAATCGGTGGCGGGCCAACCTGTCGCCCCGCCGGATCCAAGCCCGATGCACCAGGGCGTCCCGCCGTCGGCCGCAATGCGTTCGGTCAGGGTGCGCAGATCCTCCAGGGTCCGGGGCACGGTATAGCCTGCGTCGGCAAAGGTTTCGGGGACATACCAGACCAGCGACTTCAGCTCGATCTTGTAGGGAAATCCGTAAAGTGCGGGGGGGCCATCCGGTCCCTTGAAGGTGCCAAGGTCAGCCCAGCTGTTCCCCGCGGCGTAGTTGCCCGAAATCCAGGCGCGGGTTTCATCTCCAAGGGGCGCAAGCATCCCCCGCGCCGCCAGGTCCGCGATCAGGCCGGGCTGGGGCAGGATGGCGATGTCGGGGGGACTGCCGGCCTGGGTGTCGATGACGATCTGCTGTTCGTAGTTCTCGGCCGAGGCATAGTCGACCGTCGCCCCCGTCGCGGCGCGAAAATAGGCCAATACGTTCTGGAACAGCCGCGCATCCTCACCCCGCCAGGGCCCGAAGATCGAGAGTCTCTGGCCCTTCAGGTCATGGGCGGCGGCGAAATGATCGAGGCTTTCCCAATGGAACCGGGCGTCTTCTCGGGGCGGAAAGGGCAGTTCCTGTGCCGACAGCGCACCCGCGGCGGGCAAGGCCCAGGCCAAAAGGGCGATCCTTCGCGCAAATCGGCCTGCCCGCATCGTTGTTGTTCCCCCAGGACACGCATCTCCCGCGCCGCAAGGTCCGCTTTCCAAAAGCGGGTGTCAACGGCGGCGGCGCAACCATGCCGCGTGTGTCACCCCCTGGTCACGCGGGCAAGGGGCGACACGCGCGCCGGTCCGGTTGGCGGTGCTTGCGGCGCGGGGCGAAAGCGTCCTATCACCCTTTGGCCGCTGCCTGCGACAGGACACCCGCCATGACGCTGCCCCCCGATGCGACGACGCTGCTGGCCGACCTGGGCGGCACCAACACCCGCGTGGCACTGGCGCAAGGCCGCACAATCCGGCGCGACACCATCCGCCGCTATCCGAACGCGGGCCAGCCGGGGCTGGACACGATCCTGCGCGATTACCTGGACAGCTTGGGCCGCGTCGATTGCGCCGGTGCCTGCGTGGCCGTGGCGGGACCGGTGCGCGATGGCGTCGCGACGATGACCAACCTTGCCTGGACCATCGACGAAGACGCGGTCGCCCAGGCGACCGGGGCAGAGACCGTGGCCGTTCTGAACGACCTTCAGGCGCAGGGCCACGCGCTTGGCCATCTGGGAGCCGATGCGCTGGCCACCGTCGTGCAGGGAACCGAAGTGCCCCGGCCCGACGCCGCGCGACTGGTCATCGGCGTCGGCACCGGCTTCAACGCCGCGCCCGTCCATGAAACGCCCGGGGGCCGGGTTGTCGTCGCTTCGGAATGCGGCCACGCCAGCCTGCCGGTCCGGGACGACACCGATCTGCGGCTGTTGCATTTCGTCGAGGCCGCGCATGGCTTTGGCGGCGTCGAGGACGCGCTGTCCGGCCGGGGGCTGGAACGTATCTACGCCTGGCGGGCCGCCGAACGGGGCGCGCCGGTGGAACGACCCGCCGCCCTGATCATGCAGGGGCTGGCCGACGGCTCCGATCCCGTGGCCACCGAGGCAGGGGAGGCTTTCGTGCGGCTTCTGGGCAGGGTCGCGGGCGATCTGGGCCTGATCCACCTGCCCTTCGGCGGCATCTACCTGATCGGCGGGGTGGCGCGGGCGATGCAGCCCTATTTCGGCCGCTTCGGCTTTGCCGGCGCCTTTCGCGACAAGGGCCGATTCTCGTCCTTCATGGAAAGCTTCTCGGTTCATGTGATCGAGGATGACTATGCCGCCCTGACCGGTTGCGCCGTCTATCTGGATCAGCGGATGGCGCGGCGCTAGTCCCCGGGCCGGGTCCAAGGATCCTGTTGCCTCTGTCCAGGCGAAGGCCTATGTCAGCAGGACACCTTCCGTCAGGGGGAATACCTGTTGCGCGACCTGAAGATCCCCGATCAGCGCCATCCCGAAAAGGCCCACCGCCCCGATCAGGACCAGCCCAAGAAGCCGTCCTGGATCCGCGTCAAGGCGCCAACCTCGCAGGGCTACAAGGAAACGCGCGACATTCTTCGCGACAACAAGCTTGTCACCGTCTGCGAAGAAGCCGGTTGCCCGAACGTCGGTGAATGCTGGAGCGCGGGTCACGCCACCATGATGATCATGGGCGACATCTGCACGCGCGGCTGTTCCTTCTGCAACATCGCCACCGGCAAGCCCGACACGCTGGACGCCTTCGAGCCGGGCCGCGTTGCCCATGCCGTGCAGACGCTGGGCCTGAAGCATGTGGTCATCACCAGCGTCGACCGCGACGATCTGGAAGATGGCGGCGCCGAGCATTTCGCCCAGACCATCCGCGCCGTCCGCCACCGTGCCCCCGAAACGACGATCGAGATCCTGACCCCCGACTTCCTGAAATGCGCGCCGTCTGCGCTGGAAACCGTGGTCGAGGCAAAGCCCGATGTCTTCAACCACAACCTGGAAACGGTTCCCGGCCTTTATCCCACAGTCCGGCCGGGCGCGCGCTACTTCGCCTCTCTCCGGCTGTTGCAGCGGGTGAAGGAACTGGATCCGACGATCTTCACCAAGTCCGGCATCATGGTGGGTCTGGGCGAAGATGCGCAGGGCGTGCGGCAGGTCATGGACGACATGCGCGCGGCGGACGTGGATTTCCTGACCATCGGGCAATATCTGCAACCGACGCCAAAGCACCACAGGGTCGACCGTTTCGTCACCCCAGAGGAGTTCAAGGGCTATGAGACGGCGGCCTATGGCAAGGGCTTCCTGATGGTGTCGGCCACGCCGCTGACCCGGTCCTCCTATCACGCCGGCGAGGATTTTGCCCGCCTGCGCGCCGCCCGCCTGGAAAAGCTGGGCCGCGCCTGACGACTCAGGGAACGGCAGGCGCCGGCGCCACCGCCGGCACCTTCTTCAGGTAGGCCGCCACCGCCGCGCGGTCGGCATCGGGAAGCTCCGCGAAATTCGCCACGACCGCCGCCATGTGGCCGCCCGCGGTGTCGTAATCGGGCGTGAAGCCGGTGGTCAGATACTCCACGATCTCCGGGGCGCTCCATTTCAGCTGGCCCGGCGTCAGGTTCGGGGTGCGGCCCTTCCCATCCGGCGACGGCGCGCCCCCCAGCCAGTGCGACCGCTCCATCCCGCCCAGGGGCGTGCGGGGGGTGTGGCATTCGCCGCAGTGGCCCAGACCCTCGACCAGGTAGCGGCCCCGCGTCTCCTCGGGGGTCAGCGGGCCGTCGACCACCCAGTCGGGGTTCAGGTAAAGCAGCTTCCAGATGCCGATCCCGCGGCGCAAGGTGAAGGGAAATCCCAACTGGTGCGCACCGCTGGGCTGGCTGGATGCCGGCAAGGTCGCCAGATAGGCGCGCAGGTCCACCACGTCCCGCAGGCTGGTCCGGGCATAGCTGGCATAGGGAAACGCCGGGTAGTAATGCCGCCCCTCGGGCGACACGCCATGCAGCATGGCATTGGCCAGTTCCCGCGCCGACCAGACGCCGATTCCCGCCACCGGATCGTTCGAGATGTTGGGGGCGATGAATGTCCCGAAGTCCGAGGGAAACGCCTGCCCGCCTGACAGAATCGGCGGCCCCTCGACCGTGGCACCCGGCGCCAGGTGGCACGAGGCGCAGCCCCCCGCCAGAAAGACCTGCTCGCCGTGGCGCGCGTCCGGCGTCAGCGCGGCAATCCGGGCCTCGGGCACGGGGGCGGCAGGCGCGGTCAGCACCCACGCCGCCGCCGCCGTCAGGGCGATCAGCCCCAGCAGGGCAATCCCGCTCTTGCGCATGGCGATCCTTCCCGTGCCGCTGGACTGGCGCATCCCGGGGACGCGCCATCAGCCGTCACCTGTCAGCTTTCGGCGCGAAAGTCCTTGTGGCAGGCGGCGCAGGCATCGCCCACACCCTTCATCGCGCCCCGAAGCTGGTCAAGTCCGGCCGGTGCGGCGGCCTGCATCGCGGCAGCGGCGTCGCGCAATTGCTTTGCCTTGCCGCCCACATCCGCGCCGTCGGCCCAAAGCGCCGGAAGCGCCGCCGTGCCCGGATGGGCATCCTTGTCCGATCCCTTGGGCCAGAGCATGGACGTATCAAGACTGGCGCCGCCCGCCAGCGCATCGGCCGCAACCTTGGCCGCCGCCGCATCATAGGGCGCCTCGCCCTTGGCCATCGCGCCAAGCGTGCCGATGTTGACGGCGTAATAGCGCATGATGCCCTGACGGGCCTCGACCTGCGAGGCGAAGGGGCCTTCCTCGGCCAGCGCCGACCCGGCCAGGGGCAGCAGTCCCAAAGTGGCGATGACAAGTGCCTTCATGCGCATTCCTCCCATGGTTGCAGGGAAAGGCTAGCAGGAATGGCACATCCGGGAAGTCACATATCTGCAAGCGGATTGCGCGCTGTCCGCACAGTCGCCCTTGCAAGAATGAACAGAACGCCCAAGTTCAGCGCCCCTCGGGCGCCATGCGGAACACCGCGCCTTCCTGCACCGAAAGGAACCAGATGGCGCCATCCGGCGCCTCGCGCACGTCGCGGACCCGTCCGGTTTCGGGGCCTTGCAGGCGCTCCTCCGCCCAGCCGCCGGGGCCTTTCGCATCGGGGTCCATGTGCGAGACATAGTCGAACTTCAGGCTGCCCAGGAAATGATCGCCCTTCCATTCGGGCCAGAGCTTGCCCGAATAGACGATGTGCCCCGAAGGCGCGATCGACGGATCCCAGTAATGGCGCGGCTGCTCCATGCCTGCCTTGGCGCGGCCTTCGCCGATGGGGCTGTCGTCATAGTTCCTGCCGTAGGCGATCACCGGCCAGCCGTAGTTCCGGCCCGGCATCAGCAGGTTGATCTCATCGCCGCCCTGCGCGCCATGTTCGCTTTCCCAGACCCGGCCCTGCGGATCCAGCGCCAGGCCCTGCGGATTGCGGTGCCCGTAGGTCCACATCTGCGGCAGCGGCCCCTTCGGATCGGGATTGTCCGCCGGCGCGCTGCCATCCCGGTTCAGGCGCAGCACCTTGCCCCGCGGCGCGGCCCGATCCTGCGCCGGACTCCCTTCCCCCCGTTCGCCGATGGTCAGAAGGATGGTGCCGTCCGGCAGCTCGGCCAGGCGTCCGCCGAAATGCACGGCCGAATCCGTGGGCCCCGCCATGCGCCAGATGACCCGCAGGTCGGACAGGCGGTCCCCCTCAAGCCGCGCGACGGCCAGCGCGGTCGAGGCGCCACCCGCCGCAGGGGCGGCATAGGACAGAAGAATCTCGGAGCGGTCGGCAAAGTCGCGCGGGACCAGCACGTCGAACAACCCGCCCTGCCCCTGCGCCCAGACCTTCGGGACACCCGCGATCGGCTGGCCCTTGCCACCGCCGGTCGGATAAAGCGTCAGCCGTCCGCCGCGCTCGGTCACCAGGAACCGCCCGTCGGAAAGGAAGGCCAGCGACCAGGGTTCCTCCAGCCCCCGCACCACCGGCGTCACCACGACCGGACCCGCGCTGGTGGCGATCGTGCCCGCCTGCGCCGCCACGGGCAGAAGCGCGGCCATCAGTCCCCGGAGAAGAAGCGATGTCAGCCCCATGAGCACCCCCCTTGCTGCCGCGCCCGCCGTCTTCCGCCGCCCTTCGGCGCTGCACGGAAGACGGTCCCGGAAAAGGCACGGATTCCAGACGCTTTTCTTTTGATCCCTCCCGATCTAGGGTCGCTCAGGACCTCAATCAACGAGTCCAGCAATTTAAGCGACGTGGGAGTACCGTTCATGAAGAAACTACTGCTGGCCACGGCGGCCTGTGCGCTGTCCGCAGGCGCCGCATCGGCGGCCGAGGATGTCAAGCTCGGCATCATCTTCGGCTTCACCGGGCCGCTGGAATCCATCACGCCGAACATGGGCGCCGGCGCGGAACTGGCGATGAAGGAAGTGAGCGATTCCGGCAAGCTGCTGGACGGCACCAAGGTGTCGGGTGTGCGCGGCGACTCGACCTGCGTCGATTCGGCGGCGGCGACCGCGGCGGCGGAACGCCTGGTGACGTCGGACAAGGTTGCGGCCATCGTCGGCGCCGACTGCTCGGGCGTGACCGGCGCAATCCTGTCGAACGTGGCCCTCCCGAACGGCATCGTGATGATCTCGCCGTCGTCCACCTCGCCCGGCCTGTCGACCGTCGAGGACAAGGATCTGTTCTTCCGCACCGCGCCGTCGGACGCGCGCCAGGGTGAAGTGCTGGCCAAGATCCTGAAGGACCGCGGCATCAACGAGGTGGCGATCACCTACACCAACAACGACTACGGCAAGGGCCTGTCGGACAGCATCAAGACCGCGTTCGAGGCCGAAGGCGGCAAGGTCACGGCGGTCACCGCGCATGAAGACGGCAAGGCCGACTATTCGGCCGAAGTCGGTGCCCTGGCCTCGGCCGGCGGTCAGGCGCTGGTGGTTGCGGGCTACGTCGACCAGGGCGGCGCCGGGATGATCCGGGCATCGCTGGACAGCGGTGCCTTCACCAAGTTCATCCTGCCGGACGGCATGTATGGCACGGTTCTGGAAGAGAAATTCGGCAAATCGCTCGATGGCTCGATCGGCACCGTGCCGGGTTCGGACAGCCCCGGCGGCGCGACCTTCGTGCAGATGGCCAAGGATGCCGGGTTCGACGGCACCTCGTCCTATGCTCCGGAAAGCTATGACGCGGCGGCGCTGATCATGCTGGCCATGCAGGCGGCGAAGTCGACCAAGTCGGCGGACTTCGCGGGCAAGATCATGGAGGTGGCCAACGCGCCCGGCGAAAAGATCTATCCGGGCGAACTGGCCAAGGCGCTGGACCTGCTGAAGGAAGGCAAGGACATCGACTACGTCGGTGGTTCGGCCGTGGAACTGATCGGCGCGGGCGAAGCCGCCGGCAGCTACCGCGAATACGAGTTCAAGGACGGCAAGATCGAAACGACTGGCTACCGCTGAGCTTTTGCAGTAACGCGAGGCGGCCCGGAGCGATCCGGGCTGCCTTTCGTATCAAGACGCACCCGCGCAAAGCGGGGCACATGGGGGAAACGGACCGTGACGATGATTGTCGTCGAGGACCTGCAGAAGCAGTTTGGCGGCTTTCGCGCCGTCGACGGCGCTTCGCTGGAAATCGCCAAGGGCTCGATCACCGGGCTGATCGGACCGAACGGCGCCGGCAAGTCCACCCTCTTCAACGTCATCGCCGGGGTCTACGCGCCCACCTCGGGCCGCGTCATCATGGACGGCGAGGACATCACCGGCCTTGCGCCCCACGAATTGTTCCACAAGGGCCTTCTGCGGACCTTTCAGATCGCCCATGAGTTTTCGTCGATGACGGTGCGGGAAAACCTGATGATGGTTCCGGCGCGGCAATCGGGTGAAACGCTCTGGAACGCCTGGTTCGGCCGCGCCCGCATCCGGGGCGAAGAAAAAGCCCTGCGCGCCAAGGCCGATGACGTGCTGGATTTCCTGACCATCTCGCATCTGGCCGATGAAAAGGCCGGAAACCTGTCAGGCGGCCAGAAGAAGCTTCTGGAACTGGGCCGGACCATGATGGTCGAAGCCAAGATCGTCTTTCTGGACGAAGTCGGTGCCGGCGTGAACCGCACGCTGCTGAACACCATCGGCGACGCCATCGTGCGGCTGAACCGCGAACGCGGTTATACCTTCTGCGTGATCGAACATGACATGGATTTCATCGGTCGCCTTTGCGATCCGGTGATCGTCATGGCCGAAGGCAAGGTGCTGGCCCAAGGGTCGGCGCAGCACATCATGGAAAACGAAGCCGTGATCGAGGCCTATCTGGGCCGGGGCCTGAAGAACAAGGTCAAGGCCGAGGCGGCGGCCGAAGCACGGCTGCATGAAAGCCACGGCGCCCAGCCGGGGCTTGGCGACGAAAGCGGCAATGGTTTCGGCGCAGGGGGCCCGGCATGAGTGAACCGTTCCTGATCGGCGAAAACATGACCGGCGGCTATGGCGCGGCCGACATCCTGCATGGCTGCACCCTGTCGGTCGACAAGGGCCAGATCGCGGTGATCGTCGGCCCGAACGGCGCGGGCAAGTCCACCGCAATGAAGGCGGTTTTCGGGATGCTGAAGCTGCGCGGCGGCTCGGTCCGCATCGGTGGCGAGGACATCACGCACCTCAGCCCGCAGGACCGCGTCGCCAAGGGGATGGCCTTCGTGCCGCAGACGCACAACGTGTTCCCGACCATGAGCGTCGAGGAAAACCTGGAAATGGGTGCCTTCTTGCGCCGTGACGATTTCCGCGACACGATGGATCAGGTCTACACCCTTTTCCCGATCCTGAAGGAAAAGCGCCGCCAGAACGCCGGAGAACTGTCTGGTGGCCAGCGCCAGCAGGTTGCCGTGGGCCGGGCCCTGATGACCCAGCCCAAGGTCCTGATGCTGGATGAACCGACGGCCGGGGTGTCGCCTATCGTCATGGACGAACTTTTCGACCGCATCATCGAGGTGGCGCGCACCGGCATCTCGATCCTGATGGTGGAACAGAACGCCCGCCAGGCGCTGGAGATTGCCGACAAGGGCTATGTCCTGGTGCAGGGCGCCAACCGTTTCACCGACACCGGCGCCGCTCTGATGGCCGATCCCGAGGTGCGGCGCACCTTCCTGGGAGGTTGATCATGCGACTGCCGGTTCTGTCCCGCCGTGCCGCCATTCCCGGCCTTGCCGGTCTTGCCGTGCTGGCCCTCCTTTCGCCGGCAATGGCGTCGCCGACCGCGCTTCTGTGCAGCGCCAAGGGCCAGTCCGGGGTGACCGCCCGCATCGACGATCCCTGGGGCGATGCCCCCGTGCTTCTGGGGACTTCCGGTCCGATGCCCGTGACCCGCTTCGTGCGCGGCAAGACGGTGATCTTCGACGCCCGCCGCGAGGTCCTGTATTTCGAAACCGCGACCCATGCCTTCGCTTACAGTTCTGTAGCCAAGGGCGGACCGACACTGCGCGGCACCTGCGAGGAAGGTTCATGATCCGCCCCGCCCTGGTCGCGGCCGTGATGGGGATGCTGCCGGTCCCGGTGGCGGCCTATGACATCGCCTGCCCGGTGCAGACAATCTGCGAAGGCCGGTCCTGCCACAAGGCCGAGGCCGGGATGCGCCTTGCGGTCCTGGTGGAACAGGCCGACGGCGCCGCACCGATCCTGATCTCGGACGCCGGTCCCCTTCGGGCCCGCCGCGGCCGGACGGCGACCGGCTGGCGGTTCGAGGGGCGCAACGCCATGGGCAGCCGCGAGATGCTGTCGACCGGTCAGCCCGGGGGCCGCTTCGTCTATCTGCGCGAAGGCTCCGCCCCCGGTGCAGAGATCACCTACCAAGGCACCTGCGAGGTGGTCCGATGACGCGGCCCCTTGTCTGCCCGCCCTCTAACGACCTGCTGCCCGGGAGGGCTTGATGGATCTTCTGAACGCGCTTGTCGCCCTTCTCAACTTCGTCGTCGTGCCCGCCACGGCCTATGGCGCGCAACTGGCGCTGGGCGCGCTGGGCGTGACGCTGATCTACGGCATCCTGAGGTTCTCGAACTTCGCCCATGGTGACACGATGGCCTTTGGCACGGCAATCACCATCCTGGGCACCTGGTGGCTGCAATCCAGCGGCATCGGACTGGGCCCGCTCCCCACCGCGCTTCTGGCGCTGCCGCTGGGGGTGCTGGGGACCGCGCTTCTGGTGCTGGCGACAGACCGGGTCGTCTATCGCTTCTACCGCAAGACCCGCGCCAAGCCGGTGATCCTGGTGATCGTCTCGATGGGCGTCATGTTCATCATGAACGGTCTGACGCGGTTCGTGATCGGCGTGGGCGAGATCAGCTTCGCCGATGGCGAACGCTTTCTGGTCGATGCGAAGGCCTTCCGCGATGCGACCGGTCTGGCCGAAGGGCTGTCGATCCGCACGTCGCAGGCGCTGACCATCTTCATCGCGATCATCGCCGTTTCGCTGCTGTTCTGGTTCCTGAACCGCACCCGCGCCGGAAAATCCATGCGCGCCTTTTCGGATAACGAAGATCTGGCCCTGCTGTCGGGGATCAACCCTGAACGGGTGGTCGCCATCACCTGGGTTCTGGCTGCAACGCTCGCGGTGCTGGCGGGGGTGCTCTACGGCCTCGACAAGTCGTTCAAGGTGTTCAACTACTACCAGCTTCTGTTGCCGATCTTTGCGGCCGCCATCGTCGGCGGCATCGGCAACCCGCTGGGTGCCATCGCGGGCGGGTTCCTGATCGCCTATTCCGAAGTCGCCTTCACCTATGCCTTCAAGAAGGTGCTGGGCTACCTGCTGCCGGAAAGCCTGGCACCGGACGGCCTCGTCCAGCTGATTTCGACCGACTACAAGCTGGCCATCAGCTTCTCGATCCTGGTGATCGTCCTGCTGTTCAAGCCGACGGGCCTTCTCAAGGGGAAAACGATATGACCCTGAACCTGCGCAACGTCCTGCTGTTCGCGACGGTCGCCCTTCTGTTCGTGATCGAGGGGCAGACGGTCAGCTGGAACTCGGCACTGTCGATCCTGAACGTCGGGCTGATCTCGGCCATCGTCGCCTTGGGCGTGAACCTGCAATGGGGCTATGCGGGGCTGTTCAACATCGGGGTCGTCGGGTTCTTCGCGCTGGGAGGCCTGGCGCCGGTGCTGATCTCGACCCCCGCGCAACCCGCAGCCTGGGCCGCCGGAGGCCCGCGCGTCATGGCGGCCTTCGCGGTGGCGATCCTGGCCATCGTGCTGGCGGCCCTGGTCTACGGCCGCACCCGGGGCCGTCTGCGCGCGGTATCGGTCACGGCGATCCTTGTCCTGGGCCTTCTGGGCTACCGGACGCTGTTCGACCCGGCCGCCGCCGCGATCGAGCAGGTCAGCCCCTCGACCGCCGGAAACATCGGCGGACTGGGCCTGCCGGTGCTTCTGGCCTGGCCGGTGGGCGCGCTGTTCGCAGCCGCGGCCGCCTGGGTGATCGGCAAGACGGCGCTGGGCCTGCGGTCCGATTACCTGGCCATCGCCACGCTGGGCATCGGGGAAATCATCGTTTCGGTCATGAAGAACGAGGACTGGCTGGCGCGAGGCGTCAAGAACGTCATCGGCCTGCCCCGCCCGGTTCCCTACGAAGTCGACCTGCAATCCAGCCCCGAATTCGTCGCCCGTGCGGCGGCCTGGGGCACCGATCCGGTGACAGCCTCGTCGATCCTGGTGAAGCTTGCCTATGCGGGCCTCTTCGCCGTCGTGCTGCTGGTCCTGATCTGGCTGGCCGAACTGGCGCTGAAAAGCCCCTGGGGCCGGATGATGCGCGCCATCCGCGACAATGAAATCGCCGCCGAAGCGATGGGCAAGGATGTCACCCGCCGGCATTTGCAGATCTTCATCCTGGGCAGCGCCCTGTGCGGTCTGGCGGGGGCCATGATGGTCACGCTGGACGGCCAGCTGACCCCCGGCACCTACAATCCCCTCCGCTACACGTATGTCATCTGGCTGATGGTCATCATCGGCGGGTCTGGCAACAACTGGGGATCCGTCCTGGGCAGTCTGCTGATCTGGTATCTCTGGGTCAAGGTCGAGCCTTGGGGTCATGACATCCTGGCCTTCGCCACCTCGGGCCTGGCCGATGGTTCGGCCCTCAAGCAGCACCTGCTTGATTCGGCCGCGCACATGCGGCTGATGACGATGGGGGTGATCCTGCTTCTGGTGCTGCGCTTCAGCCCCCGTGGCCTGATCCCCGAGAAGTGAGCGCAGCCTGACCGGCCCGGCCCGACTGCGGGCCTTCGGGAAGGCTCACCAGCATGACGATGCGGCCTTCCCACTGTCGCCACCCCTGCCCGGCCCGTTCGGCCGATCCTGTCGCAAACGGCCAAGTCGCTGTCCGATCAGGGTTTCGGGCGGCCGGCATTCCCGGCATAAGGTCTGTGGAACGAAAGGCCGCAGATGTTCGAAACCAACAATTTCCGCGCGAGCCTCTGGATGGTTGCGGCCATGGCGCTTTTCGCCTGCGAAGACCTGTTCCTGAAATGGGCCGCCGCCGCCCTGCCCGCGGGGCAGATCATCCTGATCTTCGGCGTCGTGGGCGGCATGATGTGGGGTGCACTGGTCTGGCGGGCCCGGGTGCCGTTGTTCGGCCAGGGGTTCCTGCATCCGATGGTCCTGGTCCGGAACCTCTCGGAAGCCCTGGGCAGCATGGCCTACCTGACGGCGCTGGCAGCGATCCCGCTGGCGACGGCGGCCGCGATCCTGCAATCGGCGCCCTTGATGGTAACGATGGGCGCGGCGCTGTTCCTGGGGGAAAATGTCGGCTGGCGGCGCTGGACGGCCATCGCGCTGGGCATGGTCGGCGTCCTGATGATCCTCCGGCCCGGCACCGAAGGGTTGTCCCTGGCGGCGGTCATCGCGGTGCTGAGCGTCGTGGCGCTGAGCGCGCGCGACCTGGTCACCCGTCGCGTCCCGCGTGAGATTCACACCCTGCAACTGACCACCTGGGCCTATCTGGGCCTGATCCCCGCCGGACTGGTCCTGATGTGGATCGACGGCGCCGACTACCGGCCGGTCAACCTGTCGAATGGCCTTGGTCTGGCCGCGGCCTACGGCCTGGGCGCCGCGGGTTATTACGCCGTCACCCATGCCATGCGCATCGGCGAGGCGGCCGTTGTCGCCCCCTACCGCTACACGCGGATGGTCTTCGCCCTGGTCCTGGCGATGGTTTTCCTGCGGGAACGGCCGGACCTGTGGGTCATGGGCGGCGCGGCGCTGATCATCCTGACGGGGCTTTATGCCCTGGCCCGTTCGCGCAGCATCGCCGCGACGCTGCAACCTTCCCCTGTTCCCGGAGACGGGATATAGAAACCGCGACCCAAGCCCATCAGACGGAGACAAGCCCGATGAGCACGATCATTGACATCCACGCCCGCGAGATCCTCGACAGCCGCGGCAATCCGACGGTCGAAGTCGACGTGGTGCTGGAGGACGGCACGATGGGCCGTGCCGCCGTGCCCTCGGGCGCGTCCACCGGCGCGCATGAAGCCGTCGAGAAGCGCGACGGCGACAAGTCGCGCTACCTGGGCAAGGGCGTTCTGGAAGCCGTCGCAGCGGTGAACGGCGAACTGGCCGAGGCGCTGGTCGGCGAGGACGCCACCGAACAGGTCGAGATCGACCGGCTGATGATCGAGATCGACGGCACCCCGAACAAGGGCCGCCTGGGCGCGAACGCGATCCTGGGCGTGTCGATGGCGGTGGCCAAGGCCGCGGCCGATTTCACCAGCCAGCCGCTGTATCGCTATGTCGGCGGCACCTCGGCCCGGATCCTGCCGGTGCCGATGATGAACATCATCAACGGCGGCGAACATGCCGACAACCCGATCGACATCCAGGAATTCATGATCATGCCGGTGGCGGCCGCGAACATCCGCGAAGCCGTGCGCATGGGATCGGAAGTGTTCCATACCCTGAAGAAGGAACTGTCGGCGGCGGGCCTGTCCACCGGGATCGGCGATGAAGGCGGCTTTGCGCCCAACCTGTCCTCGGCCCGTGCGGCGCTGGATTTCATCCTGAAGGCCATCGAAAAGGCCGGCTACAAGCCTGGCGACGACATCATGCTGGCGCTCGACTGTGCCTCGACCGAGTATTTCAAGGGCGGCAAGTACGAGATGAAGGGCGAGGGCCTGTCGCTTTCGGCCGCAGAAAACGTCGATTACCTGGCCGGGCTGGTGGCCGACTATCCGATCCTGTCGATCGAGGATGGATGCGCCGAGGATGACTGGGACGGCTGGAAGATGCTGACCGACCGTATGGGCAAGAGGGTGCAGCTGGTCGGCGACGACCTGTTCGTGACCAACCCGAAGCGTCTGGCCGAAGGCATCAAGGCGGGCTGCGCCAACAGCCTTCTGGTGAAGGTGAACCAGATCGGCACCCTGACCGAGACGCTGGATGCGGTGCGCATGGCCGATCGCGCGGGTTACACCAGCGTCATGAGCCACCGTTCGGGCGAGACCGAGGATGCGACGATCGCCGATCTGGCGGTGGCGACGAACTGCGGCCAGATCAAGACCGGCAGCCTGGCGCGGTCGGACCGGCTGGCGAAATACAATCAGCTGATCCGTATCGAGGAAATGCTGGGCGAAACGGCGGAATATGCCGGACGGTCGATCCTGCGGGGCTGAAGTCGCCGGGGGCTGCCTGCCCCCGCACCCCCGGGGATATTTCCGAAAAGAAGAAGAAGGCCCGTTCCGGTCGTCCGGGGTGCGGGCCTTCTGGCCGTCAGAGGGCGACCTTGACTTCCTGTATCGTATTGCCGCCATCCACGGCGATGAGTTGGCCGGTGATGTAGCTGGCTTCTTCGGCCGCCAGGAACAGGGCGGCATGGGCCACTTCGTCCGGGCGGCCGGGCCGACCTGCGGGCGTGTGGCGGCCCGCGATGATTTCGGCCTGCGATGAGGATGCGGTCTGGATCCAGCCGGGACCGATGCAGTTGACGGTGATGCCATGGCGGCCGTTTTCCAGCGCCAGGACGCGGGCCATGCCCAGGATCCCCGCCTTGGCGGCGGCATAGGTGGCGCTGCCCTCGATGCCGACCACGGGCCCGGTGACGGAGGACATCTGCACGATGCGGCCGTAGCCCCGGGCGCGCATGCCCGGCAGGGCCGCGCGGGTCACCAGGAAGACCGACGTGAGGTTGATGGCGATGCCATGTTGCCAGGCATCATCGCCGGTTTCGTGCAGCGGGGCGCCGGGCGTGTCATGACCGGACTGCACCATGCCCGCATTGTTCACGAGGATCTCGACCGGGCCCAGTGCGCTTTCGGTTTCGGCCAGCACCCGCGCGACCTGGGACGGATCGGTCAGGTCGGCCACCGTGGCGAAGCAGTTGCGGGGCGCGCCGCCCATTTCGGAAAGCCTGTCATGGATGCGCCCGGTCGTCGCCGTGATCGCGACCCGCGCGCCCGCGCCGAGCAGGGTCCGCGCCACGGCAAAGCCGATGCCTTCGGCGCTTCCTGACCCGGTCACCAGCGCCACGCGATCCCGGACTCCGGCCATCGTCTTCTCCATCCCTGCCAGGACGCGATGCTAGCGCGCGGAGCGGATCTGTCGAGGGTTCCGCGCTTCACAGTTGTGATGGATACATTTTTGGCGGTGGCACCTGCCCCTGATCCAAGGTAGCACCCCTGCCATGAGCGACGCGCAGTCCATTCCCCCCGCGAGACCCGACAACGAAGACAGCCTGGGCGGTTTTCTCTATGCGCTTGGGGCCTATGTCATGTGGGGTTTCCTGCCCCTTTACATGAAGATGGTGGCGCATATCCCGCCCGCCGAAGTCGTGGCGCACCGGGTGATCTGGTCGCTGCCCATTGCTGCCGGGATCATCTGGGCGCTGGGGCGCACGGCCGACATCCGCGCGGTCCTGCGGGCGCCGCGGATGCTGGGCATGGCGGCCGTCACCGCGATGCTGGTCTCGGTGAACTGGGGGATCTATGTCTGGGCGATCGGGACCGGTCACGCGCTGGAGGCGGCGCTGGGCTATTACATCAACCCGCTGTTCAGCGTGGCACTGGGGGCGGCGCTGCTGGGGGAACGGCTGAACCGGGTGCAGCTGCTGGCCATCGCCATCGCTGCCTTTGCCGTGGCGCTGCTGACCTGGGAAACGGGCAGCCTGCCGCTGGTTGCGCTGGGGCTGACGATCAGCTGGGGCGCCTATGCCTATCTGAAGAAGTCCCTGCCGATCGGGCCGAACCAGGGCTTCTTCCTTGAGGTGCTGCTGCTTTCGCCGCTGGCCCTGGCCTATATCATCTGGGTTCAGTCGGGCGGACAGGGGCATTTCCTGGACGGCACCGTCCGCGACACGGCCCTGCTGCTGGGTTGTGGCGTCGTCACGGCCGTGCCGCTGATGGTCTATGCCAACGGGGCCAAGCGGCTGCGGCTGTCGACCATCGGCATCATGCAATACATCGCGCCGACGATGATCTTTCTGACCGCGGTCCTGATCTTCAAGGAGCCCTTCGGCGGGGCGCGGCTGGTGGCCTTTCCGCTGATCTGGCTGGCGCTGGTGATCTACACCTGGGGCCTGTTCACGCAGGCACGGGCGAAGGCCAACTGATCTGCCCGCCGCCGATGCTGGCGGCCACCCCGGTGGTCGCGGGGCAACTGGTGGGCAGCCCGCGGGCGACCCGCACCGCCAGATGCGCAAAGGCCTGTGCCTCGAGCATGTCGCCGTTCAGACCGACCGCTTCCACCGGAAGGACAGGACCATCCAGAAGCCCCGAGAGAAAGCGCATCAACGTCGCATTGTGCCGCCCACCTCCCGCGACCAGAAGCTGTTCGGGTGGTTCCGGCAGATGTTCGATGCCTTCGGCGACGGCGGCGGCGGCGGCGGCGGTCAGGGTGGCGGCGGCATCGGCATCGCCCAAGTGCGCCACCTGGTCGAGGAGGCCGTGGAAATCATTCCGGTCGAGCGATTTGGGCGGCAGGCGGCGGAACCACGGATGGCCAAGGAACCGGCGCAGCACATCTTCATCCGTCTGGCCCCTGGCCGCAAGCGCCCCGCCGGCATCGAGCGGCTGCCCAAGGCGCGCCAGCATCAGGTCGTTCACCGGGGCATTGGCCGGACCGGTATCGAAGGCCACCAGCGCGCCGGGCGCATCGGGCGTTGCACGGCGAGGGTCGACCCAGGTCAGGTTTCCGACACCGCCCAGGTTCAGGAAAGCGACCGGGCCCTCCGCGCCGATGAACCGGGCGCAGGCGAAGTGGAAGAAGGGCACCAGCGGCGCACCCTGCCCGCCCAGGCGCACATCGGCGCTGCGGAAGTCCCAGACGACCGGGCGGCCCAGAACCTCGGCCAGGACGTCGCCATCGCCGGCCTGATGGGTGCGCCCGCCCGCCGGATCATGGGCCAGCGTCTGGCCGTGAAAGCCGATCAGATCGACCTGCGAGGCGAGCGGAGCCAAAACCTCGGCATGGGCAGTTTCCACAACCTCAGCGGCCTCCTCCACGCCCGGGTCGCCGGGCCAGCGGCCCAGCGCGGCCCGGATCACCGCCTGTTCGGCGGCCGAATAGGGCCGGAAGGCGTGATCGCCAAAGCCCTCGATCACCTCTCCATCGGTCAGGACGATCGCCGCATCCACCCCGTCCAGCGATGTGCCCGACATGGTTCCCAACGCCCGGATGACGCCCTGCCCCAGCATGTTCTTTCCCTTCGACCGTTTCCCTCTTATAGACGCTTCACCGCAAGAATGAACGCCACGAAAAGGGGCAGCCATGACCTACACTCCGAAATCCGACTTCCTGAACGTGATGATCGAGCGCGGCTATCTGGCCGATTGCACCGATTATCAGGGGCTGGACGCGGCTTTGGTCAAAGGCGTGGTGCCGGCCTATATCGGCTATGACGCCACGGCGGCCAGCCTGCATGTGGGCCACCTGCTGAACATCATGATGCTGCGCTGGCTGCAAAAGACGGGGCACAAGCCGATCACCCTGATGGGCGGCGGCACGACCAAGGTGGGCGATCCGTCCTTCCGGTCGGAAGAACGCCCGCTGCTGACGCCCCAGAAGATCGACGAGAACATCGCCGGCATGCAGCAGGTCTTTGGCCGCTACCTGTCCTATGGGACGGGCGCGACGGATGCGATCATGCTCAATAACGCAGAATGGCTGGACAGCCTGAACTATCTGGAGTTCCTGCGCGACATCGGGCGGCATTTCAGCGTCAACCGGATGCTGTCGTTTGAATCGGTGAAGTCGCGGCTGGACCGGGAACAAAGCCTGTCCTTCCTTGAATTCAACTACATGATCCTGCAAGCCTATGATTTCCTTGAAATCCACCGCCGCTACGGCTGCCTGTTGCAGATGGGCGGCAGTGACCAGTGGGGCAATATCATCAACGGGATCGACCTGACGCGCCGGGTGCTGGATCATGAAATTTATGGCCTGACCTCTCCGCTTCTGACCACCAGCGACGGGCGCAAGATGGGCAAGTCGGCCGGTGGCGCGGTCTGGCTGAACGGCGCGATGCTGTCTCCTTACGAATTCTGGCAGTTCTGGCGCAATACCACCGATGCTGACGTGGGGCGCTTCCTGAAGCTTTACACCGATCTGCCGGTGGAGGAGTGCGACCGTCTGGGGACTTTGCAGGGGTCAGAGATCAACGCGGCCAAGATCATCCTGGCCAATGAGGTCACTGCTCTTCTGCACGGCGCCGAAGCCGCCTCAGCAGCCGAAGCGACCGCACGCGAGGTATTTGAAAAGGGCGGCGTGGGGGACGATCTGCCGACGCTGGCGCTGACCAAGGACGAGATCGGCGAGGGCATCACCCTTGCGCAGCTTTTCGTTCGCAGCGGGCTTTCCGCTTCGGGGAAAGAGGCCAAGCGCCTGATCGCCGAAGGTGGTGCGCGGCTGAACGATTCCCCCGCCACCGAAGCCGGGCAGATGTTCACCGCAGCCGACCTGGCTGAACCCCTGAAGCTGACCGCAGGCAAGAAGCGCCACGCGCTGGTGCGGATCGGAGCGTAAATCCCTCTTGCGCGGCTGAACGGGGGCTGCGCTCGGACCCAAAGGGCAAATCTCTGCTTGCCCCATGCTGCGCGGCTGGATAGCCGTTGCCGCATGACCGACCTTGCCCAAAGCCCCGCCCAGCCCCCGCTTCAGAACGACGCGCGCGCGCGGCGCAACGTGTTCGTGCTGGTCCTCGCGCAGGCGCTACCGGGTGCGCAGATGCCGATGATCTTCACCATCGGCGGTCTGGCCGGCCAGACGCTCAGCCCCAATCCGTGCTGGGCGACGCTGCCGATCACCATGATCGTCCTGGGGTCAATGCTGGCCGCGACGCCTTTGTCGGCGCTGATGGCGCGGCACGGACGGCGGGCGGGGTTCTGGACCGGATCGGCCTGCGGGGTGCTGGGTGCGGCGATCGGCGCCTACGGCCTGATGCAGTCGTCCTTCCACCTGTTCCTGCTGGGGTCGCTGTTCACCGGCGGCTACATGTCGGCGCAGGGCTTCTACCGCTTCGCTGCGACAGACGCCGCCACCCCCGAGTTCCGGCCGAAGGCAATCTCAATCGTCATGGCGGGCGGTCTTGCCTCAGCCATCATCGGGCCGCAGCTGGTCAAGATCACGGCCGAAGCGATGGCGGTGCCTTTCCTCGGCACCTACCTGGCCGTGATCGGCCTGAACATGCTGGGCGCGCTGCTGATGTTCGGGCTCGATGCCCCCGCCACCCCCACCGCGCCGGACGGCAAGCCCAAGGGCCGCAGCCGGGCCGAGTTGCTGCGGGATCCCGTGATCCGGGTGGCGATGGTCTGCGCCATGGTCAGCTATGCACTGATGAACCTCGTCATGACCTCATCTCCCCTGGCGGTGGTGGGCTGCGGCTTTACCAGCAGCGACGCCGCCGACGTCGTCAGCGCGCATGTTCTGGCGATGTATGTGCCGTCGTTCTTCACCGGCCACCTGATTTCCCGCTTCGGCGCCCCCCGGATCGTCGGGCTGGGCCTGTTCATTCTGGCCGCTGCCGGCGCTGTTTCGCTGACCGGCGTGCAGATGGAGCAGTTCTTCGGCACGATGGTACTTCTGGGCCTGGGCTGGAACTTCGGTTTCATCGGCGCGACCACGCTTCTGACCGCCGCCCACACGCCCGAGGAACGCGGACGCATCCAGGGGATCAACGATCTGGTGGTCTTCGGCGGCGTGACGCTGGCCTCGCTGTCCTCGGGGCTGTTGATGAACTGTTCGGGATCGGGGGTCGTCGCGGGCTGGCAGGCGGTGAACCTGGCCATGCTGCCCTTCCTGGTCCTGGCGGGTGGCGCCTTGATCTGGCTGGTCCTGCGCCCCGAACGCGACTGACCGCAGCAACCGGATCACCAGAACCCGGTCATCGCCCTGAGCAAGAGCCCGCCCTTTTCGCGGAACGGCGACAGCGCCAGATCGCCCGACAGAGCGCGGGCCGGATCGGCCTTGGCTTGGGCCAGAAGCCCACGTGCCTGCCAGCCGGTCCAAAGCGCCGGGATCGCCCGCTGCGGAATCAGGTGGCGACGGGCACGGGCAGCCTTGATCCGCTGGCGGGCCCTTTCGGCCAGCGCGGCAATTGCCGTGGCGGAGGTGTCCGGCAGCGGCTGGCGGCCTTGCGCGATCAGGGGCGCGGTGGCGGTCAGCCAGTTGGCCATCCCCGCCCCGGCCGCGAAATCGCGCACCACCGGCTCGGCGGTATCGGGCGCGCCCAGCACCCTGGCCCCCGCCCACATCAGCCCCGCCGCCGTTTGATCCAGATAGGTCCAAAGCGCCGCTTCATCGGCAAAGGGCTCCCGCCAGCAATCCCAGCGCCGCGCCTCGGCCAGTCCGGCCAAAGGTTGGGCGATGGCGGGCACGTCG
The DNA here is from genome assembly GCA_002356635.1 of Rhodobacteraceae bacterium QY30. Lineage (GTDB taxonomy): Bacteria > Pseudomonadota > Alphaproteobacteria > Rhodobacterales > Rhodobacteraceae > QY30. Next base: position 961,244 of record CP023454.1, on the reverse strand, counting down.
CGGATCAGGTCGGACAGCGGGCCAAGGATTTCATGCGGGGTATGCGCCTCGGCCCGGGCCGTCAGGCTGTCGATCCACCATTGCAGCCGCATCTCGGCCAGCATCGGTTCGGCGGTGATCCAGGGAATGCGGGCCAGTTCAAGGTTCAGCGCATAAAGCGGCCATAACCGAAGCCGCGCTGCGGGGGGCGCGGCCATCGTGGCGGCAAAGCGGCCCGGATCGCCGCGTTCGACCAGCGCGGCGCAGTCCAGCACCGTCATGCCGGGGCCACCACCAGAAGCGCATAGGCGATGTCGTTGGGCGCGGCCTGCCAGCGCGCGATTTCGGTTTCGGCCTCGTCCAGCACCTGCTGCAGTTCCGGCGACGCCCCGGGCCGAAGCAGCGCGATCCGCCGCGACAGGGGGCCGTAGTAATCCGCCCAAGCCCCGCCGATGACCATGCGTTCGCCAAGGATCCGGTAATCGGCAGCCTCGACCCGGGCGCGGATGCCCTCGATCCCGGAGATCGCGGGATAATCAGCCCAGAAATCAATGGCCGCCTGGCTGGGGCGCGGGGGCAGGCACGGTTCGGAAAAGGCCACATGGCCCCCCGGCGCCAGCGCCCCGCGCCAGCGCCGCAGGCCCTCGGTCACGCCCAGAAAGTAAAGCCCGCCCGCGCACCAGATCAGGTCATAGGGGCCAGAGACATCGGCCATATCGCCCTGCCGGACCTGCACACGGTCGCCATAGGGCGTGACCAGCGCCTGTGCGGCGGCGACAAAATGCGGCTGAAGGTCGATGGCGGTGATCTGCGCCAGGGGCCGCGCCTTGGCAAGCGTTCGGGTATCCGCGCCCGGCCCGCAGGCCAGATCGCAGATCCGCGCCTCTTGCGGAACGGCGGCGGTGTAAAGCGCCCAATGCACATCCTCGGCCTGCCCCGGCCCTTCGCGCGGCAGGTCGCGGTGCAGGGCGAAGAAAGCCGCATCCGGTGTCATGAGGCACACCGGACGGGTTCGGCCCCGTCGTGGATCAGCTTCCAGTTGATCGCGTCCAGCAGCGCCTCGAAGCTGGCGTCGACGATGTTGGGGCTGACCCCCACGGTCGACCAGCGGTGGCCCTGGCTGTCCTCGCTGTCGATGATGACGCGGGTCATCGCCTCGGTCCCGCCCTGGGTGATGCGGACCTTGAAATCCACCAGCTTCATGTCGTCGATCATGGCCTGATAGGGGCCAAGATCCTTGCCCAGCGCCTTCGACAGCGCATTGACCGGCCCGCGGTCCGATCCGGTTTCATCCATGCTTTCGCTGACCGACAGCATCTTGCGATCGCCGATCTTCACCACGACGACGGCTTCCGACAGGCTGACCATGCGGTCATACTTGTTCTTCCGCCGCTCGACCGTGACTCGGTAGCGCTTCACCTCGAAGAACTGCGGCAGCTGGCCCAGTTCGGCCCGCGCCAGAAGCTCGAAACTGGCCTGCGCCCCGTCATAGGCATAGCCCTGATCCTCGCGTTCCTTGATGCGCTCAAGGATGCGGCCCAGACGCGGATCGCCCGCTTCCGCTACGATGCCGGCGCTTGCCAGCCGGGCGCGCAGGTTCGACTGCCCCGCCTGGTTCGACATCGGGATGACCCGTTCGTTGCCGACAAGCGAAGGCTCAATATGTTCGTAGGTGCTGGGGTCCTTCAGGATCGCGCTGGCATGCAGCCCCGCCTTGTGCGCAAAGGCCGAAGCGCCGACGTAAGGCGCGCTGCGCAGGGGCACGCGGTTCAGGATGTCGTCCAGTTGGCGGCTCAGCCGCGTCAGTGTCGTCAGGGCGTCCCGCGTCACGCCGGTCTGGAAGCGGCTGGCGTAGGGTTCCTTCAAGATCAGCGTCGGGATGATCGAGGTCAGGTTGGCGTTGCCGCAGCGTTCGCCCAGGCCATTCAGCGTGCCCTGGATTTGCCGCGCCCCCGCATCGACCGCGGCCAGCGAACAGGCCACCGCCTGTTCGGTATCGTTGTGACAATGGATGCCCAGATGATCGCCGGGGATGCCGGCCGCGATGACTTCGCCGGTCACGCGGAAGACCTCGGCCGGCAGCGTGCCGCCGTTGGTGTCGCACAAGACGATCCAGCGCGCGCCCGCATCCAGCGCGGCCTTCAGGCAGGACAGCGCATAGGCCGGATTGGCGCAGTAGCCGTCGAAGAAATGTTCGGCGTCGAACAGCACCTCGCGCCCCTGCGCGCCCGCATGGGCGACCGAGGCGGCGATGCTTTCCAGATTTTCCTCCAGCGTGATTCCCAGTGCCGTGGTGACATGGAAATCATGCGTCTTGCCCACCAGACACACGGCGGGGGTCTGCGCATTGAGGACTGCCGCAAGCACATCGTCATTCGCCGCCGACCGGCCCGCGCGTTTCGTCATGCCGAACGCGGTGAAGGTGGCGCGGGTCTGGGGCCGGCTGTCGAAGAAGTCGCTGTCGGTCGGGTTGGCGCCCGGCCAGCCGCCTTCGATGTAATCGACGCCAAGCGCATCCAGCGCCCGCGCGATCCGGGTCTTTTCCGCCGCCGAGAACTGCACGCCCTGCGTCTGCTGCCCGTCGCGCAGCGTGGTGTCGTAAAGGTAAAGGCGTTCCTTCATGCCCGGTCGTCCCTGAAGCACGGTTTCGGGGTAAATCCCAAGCCGGTGCGCCAGCACCGGCAGCGCCCGACCGCCCCCCCGGGCGGGCGCTTCGCCCCCACCCGCGGCCGGTCGCCGCCGGTGCGATGGAGAGCGGGGGTCATTTCAGGGCCTCGAGTTTGGCGGGATCGAAGTCCTCGGTCGGCTCAGCCGAAGGCACCGTTCCGGCAGATAACTTCAGGCCACATGCTTCGATGCTTTGCTTCAAGGAATCGGCTGCTGCGTAGTCGCGGGCATTGCGCAGATCCTGCCACTTGGTCAGCAGTTCATGCAGAATTTCCGCATGTTCGGCCAGATTCTCAGCGCCAGACAATCCCGCCCCATGCCGGAACCAATCAATCTGTTCTGCATCCGGGAAACCCAGAAGCGACATGGACGCCTTGAGAGCGGAGTACTCCCCTTCATTTGCCAATTCATGGAGCTTCGAAATCGAAAACGCAGTGTTCAGGTCGTTGGCAAGGATGTCTACCAGCCCGACAGGCACCTCGCCCTTAGGCACTCCATCCGTCATTCGGAACCAGGTTTTCAAAGTTGCAGTGGCGTCCTGCCGCCGACGGTCGGTCCAGTCCATCGGCTTGGAATAATGCGTCGACAGGAACACGAAGCGGATCACCTCGCCGGGAATCCTCTGGTCCAGCAGATCGCGCACGGTGAAGAAGTTGCCAAGGCTCTTGGACATCTTCTTGCCCTCGACCATCAGCATCTCGTTGTGCATCCAGACGCGGGCGAAATCGCCGTGGGGGTGGGCGCAGGCCGACTGGGCGATTTCGTTTTCGTGATGCGGGAATTGCAGGTCGATGCCGCCGCCGTGGATGTCAAAGCTTTCGCCCAGAAGCTCGTGGCTCATGGCGGAACATTCGATGTGCCAGCCGGGGCGGCCGCGGCCCCAGGGGCTGTCCCAGCCGGGAAGATCGGCGTCCGAGGGCTTCCAGAGGACGAAATCCATCGGGTCTTCCTTGAAGGGCGCGACCTCGACCCGGGCCCCCGCGATCATGTCATCGACCGACCGGCCCGACAGTTTGCCATAGTCCTTGTAGCTGCGGACGCGGAACAGCACATGCCCGTCCTTGGCATAGGCATGACCGCCTGCGATCAACCCTTCGATCATGCCAATCATCTGGCCGATGTAATCCGTCGCCCGAGGCTCGACGGTCGGGCGCAGGGCGCCCAGCGCGTCCATGTCGTCGTGATACCAGCGGATCGTTTCCTCGGTCCGCTCGCGGATCAGGTCTTCCAGGCTGCGCGGATCGCCTGCCGCCTTGCGCGCCTGCGCTGCGGCGTTGATCTTGTCGTCCACGTCGGTGAAGTTGCGCACGTAAGTAACGTGATCCGGCCCGTAGACATGGCGCAACAGGCGGTAAAGCACGTCGAACACCACCACCGGACGCGCGTTGCCCAGATGCGCGCGGTCATAGACGGTGGGGCCGCAGACATACATCCGCACCTTCGTCGGGTCGATGGGATCGAAGTCCTCAACCTTGCGGGTCCTGGTATTGCGCAAGCGGATCGTGGTCATGCCTTGTCCTCGCGGGAACGCTCGGGGGCGGGCTTACCTTGTTCATTTCGTCTTGGAAAGAAAGGAACGGCCCGCCTGACGTCTGTCAGTGGGGAATACAGCGAATGCCGGTGATGCAGAGGCCGTTCATGCGGCGGAGATAGCCGATCCGGGCGGGCGCGCCAAGGAATTTCCGACCGCTGCCCTTGCCACGGCGGCGCTTCCGTGATGCCGTCCACCCCGGACAAGGGAGGGAGGCGAAGATGCGACTGGCAGGGCGCGTGGCGCATATGACGGGGGGCGGCTCGGACGGGTGGGAGGTCTATTACAAGGCCCGCGCCCGCATCGCGGCGGGGGAGCGTATCCTGAACCTGTCCATCGGCGAACATGACACGCCCACCGATCCCGCCATCTTGGGTGCCATGCACGACGGCGCACTTGCGGGCAGCACGGGCTATACCGTCGGCGCGGGCAAGCCGGCGCTGCGCGATGCGATCGCGGCGCGGGTCGAGGCGCGAACGGGGGTAAGGACGACGCGCGACAACGTTATCGTGACGCCAGGGGGCCAGGCCGCGCTGTTTGCCGCGCATATGGTGCTGCTGGATGCGGGCGACCGGGCGCTGTACTGCGATCCCTACTATGCCACCTATCCCGGCACGATCCGCGCTACTGGGGCCATTGCGGTGGCGGTTCCTACCCGCCCCGAACAGGGCTTCCAGCCCCAGCCTCAGGCGATCCGCGATGCAAGCCCCGGTGCGCGGACGCTGCTTGTCAATACGCCCAACAATCCGACCGGGGTTCTGTACGACCGCGCCACGCTGCAAGGGATCGCCGACGCGGTGCAGGAAACCGACCTGTGGCTCATTTCCGACGAGGTCTACGACACCCAGATCTGGGACGGCGAACACCTTTCGCCGCGCGCGCTGCCCGGAATGGCAGATCGGACGGTGGTGCTTGGATCGCTGTCGAAAAGCCATGCGATGACAGGATCGCGGCTGGGCTGGATGATCGCGCCGGAACCCGTCATCGCGGCAGCCATCGACCTTGCGACCAACACCACTTACGGCACGCCGGGGTTCATCCAGGACGCCGCGCTGTTCGCACTGGCCCAGGGTCCAGCGTTCGAAGACCGCATCGCCGCCCCCTTCCGCCGCCGCCGCGAGCTGATTGCACCCGCACTGGCGGGATCGAACCGGATCGGCATCGTACCGTCGGGCGGCGGCATGTTCGTGATGCTCGACATCCGCCCCACAGGGTTGACGGGCGAGGCTTTCGCGCTGCGACTTCTGGACGAAGAAGGCATCGCCGTCATGCCGGGCGAAAGCTTCGGGGCTGCGGCGGCCGGTCACGTCCGGGTGGCGATGACCATCCCCGACGACGCGTTTTCCGAGGCGCTCCGGCGTCTTGCGGCCTTTGCCGAGCGGCTTTGACTAGCCGCCCAGGCGCGGGAAAACCTCACGCACGTCCGGGCCCACGCCCAGCCAGCCCGCAACGGCGGCCGCAACGCGCCGCGTGATCTGCTTTTTCTGGCTGTCGCCCTGCGAGCGTGCCATCGCCATGCGCGCTCCCGTCATCGCGGGGAAGGATGCATTGACATGCGTCGGGGCCACCAGAGGCTGGCCGGTGCGGGCATCGACGATCCGGGCGTCGAACTCGACATCATGGACGCCGGTCTGGAAGCTCAGCGATTCAGCCTCGAAAGTCATCGCGTGAAAACGGGTGACGGTCGCCTCGATCGCCACCGGCCGCTTGCCCTTCAGCGGCCGCGCGCCGGCGCGGATCGCATCGGTCATGATCCGTTCGACCTGCGCAAGTCGGTCCCCGGCCGGATCTTCGCGCCACACGATGTCGGCATTGGGCAGATGGCTGCGTGCCTCGGACACCGAAAGGCTTCGCGGGGCCTGAACCGACACGCGCGTCACAGTCCAGTCCTTGGTCATCTGCGGGTCAAGCGGCTGATAATCGGTCCGGAAGGTCGTCGAGACGCAACCGGCCGCCACCACCACGGAGAAGAAGGCGGCCACGCGCAGGGCGGAACGGCCGGGGAAAGATGCTGGAAATAACACAGTGAGGCTCCGTCATTGAAATTGGCAAGCTTTCTGGCGCTGACGGGCCGGCGCAACAACAGAAATCGCGCGGAACCTGCGGCCGCGCCGCCAGATCCGGGCGCACCGTGTGAAAAAGGCTGCATTTTCTGGCCTTTCCTGCGCGCAACCACCCCGAGGATTGAACCCGATTGCCATCCTGCGATGATCGCAAAGCGAAGGATTTGGAGGAAAGAACATGTCCATGCGGATCGGATCGGGCGGCGCGTGGCGCGGCTGGTGGGCGGCACCGGCTGTGGTGCTGATGATCCTGGGCTGGGCCAGTCTGGCAAGCGCGCAATCCACACCAGAGCGGTTTCCGCAGAACATCGGCGCGTTGGTCACCGACCTTGGAAATGTCCTGCCAGAAGCAGATCAGCAGGCACTGGAAAGCAGGTTGGAGCGGCTGCGCGCCGAAACGGGTGTGACCTTCGCCATCGTGACGATCAGCGGGATACCGGGCGGCGCGGCGCAACTGGAGTCCTATGCGACCGGTCTGTTCAACGCCTGGGGGATCGGGAACCTTGACCGGAATGACGGCATCCTCTTGCTGTATTCCGCGCCCGACAAGGCGGTGCGGCTGGAACTGGGCCAGGGCTACGGCCAGGACTTCGACCGGGTTGCCCAAGGCATCGTCGACAGGGTGCTGGTCCCCGAACTGCGCGAAGGCCGCATCCCCAAAGCAATGTCGGAAGGGGTGACGCAGGTGATCGAGCGGATCGCCCTGCCCTTCGTCCAGCGGGCCACGACCGAAGGCGCGAAAAGCGGAACGTCTGACTGGACGAGATACGGGGTGCCCGGGGTGATGGTGCTGGCCTTCGCCGCCATTGCCTTGCGAAAGCGTCGCGGCGCAGCGGGGCCGACGACCTGTCCGCAATGCGGAACGAACCTTTCAATGGACCACGGCCCGATCCTGTCGAACGGGCGAAAGCGGTTGGTCAGTTGCCCCGATTGCGGCTGGGCGGGACGGATCCCGGCGCGGGCACTGCACGAACGCCCCGACCGTGGGCCGGGACGCGACCATGAAGGCCTTGGCGGCGGATCATCTGGCGGGGGCGGCGCCAGCGGTCGCTGGTAAAACAGGCGAGAGGGGTCCGGTGACACTCGGGGGGACTTGCACTCCGGACCCCTGCGCCCCGCACGCGCCAAGGCACATCGCCCCGGTGCGCAGAGGTCACGCCGGGGCCGCCCGCGAAGGCAGCCCCGGCGCAATTCGGGATCAGAAGCGGAAGCCGACGTTCAGGCCCGCCGTCGTGGTGCTGAGCGTGCTGTTCGTTCCGTTGAAGTCGGTGAAGCGGTTCTGCAGGATCTCGCCCCCAACCGTCCAGCGGTCGTTGATGGCATAATCCATGCCGACACCGGCATAGAAGCCGTCTTCATCCACGCTGCCCGTCGGGGTATCGACATTGGCACGCGCCGCACCGGCTGCAACATAGACCAGCGTCCGGCCCATGTCGTAGCCCGCGCGCAGACCCAGGCGCGCAATGTCATTCACCGTATCGGCGCCCAGGTCGGCATCGACCTTGTTCCAGTCGAGGTTGGCGCCGAGGACGAACTTGCCGAAGTCGTAGTCATAGCCCCCGCGAAGGCCGTAGACGGCGCTGTCGTTGTCCAGCCCGCCAAACTTGCTGTGGCCCCAGCCCAGCTGACCGGCCACATAGCCGCCGGTCCAGTCTCCATCGGGGGATGAAACTGGCGCCACGACCGGCGCCGCGACGGGCGCTTCGACCACCGGGGGGTTGTAGCCGCCAGCCACAGCAGGAAGGGCCATGGCCGAAGCGGTGATCGCTGCAAGTCCCGCAAGAAGTTTCTTGTTCATCTCGTTCACTCCATTCTTCGCAGAGCAGTTCGGGCCAAGCGGAACACCTGAACCCGGGCCAGGCCGGAAACCGTCCCTGCCTGCCCGCGAGGTAAGGGCTTGCCGCATCTTTCTCCAAGCCCTGCTCACGGGGGTGTGACGGCCCTCGCCTCACGGTCGGCCAACTCTGGCCGAGCAGCGCCGGCGGTCGGCGGAACCCCGCGGGTTTCCGTTGTCCCTCGCCATTCCGCCCGCTGTGGCCGATCCCCGCTGGACGCCGGCACGGCCGCGTGGCTTCATCGGGCGAACCGGGACGAAAGGACAAGAGCATGCGGATCGAGGGAACGGGCGCGATCGTCACGGGCGGGGCGTCGGGCCTGGGTGCGGCCACGGCGCTGGAACTGGCGCGGCGGGGCGCGCGGGTGACCATCCTGGACCGGGACAGGCATGAAGGCCAGGAACTGGCACGACAGGCCGGCCTGACCTTCGCCGAGATCGACGTGACGGACGAAATGTCGGTCGCCGCAGGCGTCACCGCAGCGCGCGCCACGGGTCCGGTCGGTATCCTTGTCAACTGCGCCGGGATCGCCACCAGCGAACGGGTGCTGGGCCGTGATGCTGTGCATGGCCTCGACAGTTTCCGCCGGACGATCGACATCAATCTGACCGGCACCTTCAACATGATCCGCCAACTGGCCGAGCGAATGGAAAGCGCGCCCGAAGATGCCGGGGAAACCCGGGGCGTCATCGTCAACACCGCCTCGATCGCCGCCTTCGACGGCCAGAAGGGCCAGGTGGCCTATGCGGCTTCGAAGGCCGGAGTGGCGGGCATGACCCTGCCGCTTGCCCGCGATCTGGCCAGTCGCGCGATCCGGGTCTGCGCCATCGCACCGGGCACCTTCGCCACGCCCATGCTGCGCAGCCTTTCGCCCGACGTTCAGGCGGCGCTGGCCGCGGATATCCCCTTTCCCCGCCGTCTGGGCAAGCCCGAGGAGTTTGCCCGCCTGGTCTGTTTCATCATCGAATGCGACTATCTGAACGGCGAGGTGATCCGCCTGGACGGCGCGCTTCGGATGGGCTGAGCGATGCCGCGTCCGAACCGCGTCACGCCCTTCGGCACCTTGATCGCGGACCCGGCGCGAGGGCTGTTCATGGGCAACCGTGGCTGCCTGCATGATGCGGCGGGCCGCCTGACGGGCCGGATCTCTACCACTCGCGCCTGGATCTGCTGCCTGACGGCCTTCCGGGGCCGCCGCCGCAACCTGATGACCCCGGGCCGCTATACCGAGTTGTTCTTTCTGGACGAAGCGACTGCCCTTGCGGCGGGGCACCGCCCCTGCGCGGAGTGCCGGCGCGCGGACCTGAACCGCTTCCGCACCGCCTGGGCGTCGGCGGGCCTGCCCGGCACACGCGCGTCCGAGATCGACGCGGTCCTGCACGCCGCCCGCCGCGATGGCCCGGCCCAGCGTCGCCACATCGCCGAGACCGCGGCCCTGCCCGCGGGGGCGATGATCCTTCACAAGGACCATCCCGCGCTGCTGTGGGCGGGCAGGCTGCGGCCCTGGGCGCCGGGCGGTTACGGCGCCGCCCTGCCCCTGCCGCCCGCTCCGGTCACGGTTCTGACACCGGGACCGGTGCTCGACTGCCTGGCGGCGGGCTATGTGCCGGTCCTGCATCCGTCGCTTGGCTGAATTGCCCGCCCGCGTGTCGCGGACGGGACAGCCCCCTGCCCCCACGCGCGCAAGACTTGCCCCACCCAAGGCCCGGAGGATGCGATGCAACCCGATTACAGCCGCCTGATCGGTGACGAAACCTGGGCCTTCATCCATGACACCGAAACCTGGTACCCGCCTGAAACCGCTACCTATCCGATCGAGCGGCAACGCCAGATCTACGATGCGATGTGCCGCGCCTTCCACAATGGCCGGCCCGCGGGCATCACGACCGAGGACCGGCCCATCGCGGGCGTCCCCTGCCGGATCTACACCCCCGCTCAGATCGGCGGCGCGGAAACGGTTGTCTATTATCACGGGGGCGGTTTCGTCGTCGGCGGGCTGGACAGCCACGATGACGTCTGCGCCGAGATCTGTGCCGGCACCGGGCGGCGCGTCATCTCGGCCGATTACCGGCTGGCGCCGGAACATCGCCATCCCGCCGCCTTCGAGGATGCGCTGGCCGTGGCCGAAGCGGTGGGCGCGTCGGGTCCGGTGCTGCTGGCCGGGGACAGCGCGGGTGGCAACCTGGCGGCCGCCGTCGCGCACCGCCTTCGGGGCAGCGGGGTGCAGGTGACGGGCCAGGTGCTGGTCTACCCCGTCCTGGGCGGCGACCGGCGCAGCGGAAGCTATGTGACCCATGCCGAAGCGCCGATGCTGACGCTGGACGACGTGGAATTCTACGCCACCATCCGCCATCCCGGCGGCGCCGAGCCTGTCGGCGATCCGACAACCGCACCGCTGGAGGACAGCGATTTCACCCGCCTGCCGCCGACGGTGGTCCTGTCCGCCGAATGCGACCCGCTGGCCGATGACGCGACGGCCTATGCGGCGCGGATCGTCGCTGCAGGGGGCAAGGCGCTGGCCCGGACCGAGGCGGGGCTGGTCCACGGCTACCTGCGCGCCCGTCACCGCGATCCACGCGCCGCCGCCAGCTTTGCCCGTGTGGTCGCGTCGATCCGCGCGCTGGCCGAGGGCGCCTGCCCCGAAGGGGCGTCATCCGAACCCAGCCGGAGTGCATCATGAACCAGTCCGCCCGCCCGAACCTGACCCACGCCCGCGAACGCGCGGACATGGCCGCCGCCTTCCGCTGGACGGCCCGCATGAACATGCACGAAGCGGTCGCCAACCATTTCAGCCTGGCGGTGAACGACGATGGCTCGAAGTTCCTGATCAACCCTTTCGCGCGGCACTTCGCCCGCATCCGCGCCTCGGACCTGCTGCTGATCGACGCCAATGATCCGGACACGCTGAAACGCCCGGATGCCCCCGACCCCACCGCCTGGGGCCTGCACGGCGCGCTGCATCGCAACTGCGCCCATGCCCGCTGCGTCATGCATGTGCATTCGATCCACGCGACCGTGCTGGCAAGCCTTGCCGACAGCCGCCTGCTGCCCATCGACCAGAACAGCGCGATGTTCTTCAACCGCCATGTCGTCGATGAAAGCTATGGCGGGATGGCCTTTGAATCCGAAGGCGAACGCTGTTCGCGGCTGCTGTCGGACCCGAAGGTCAAGACCATGATCATGGGCAACCACGGTGTGCTGGTGATCGGTGACGACGTGGCCGACACCTTCAACCGGCTCTATTATTTCGAACGCGCGGCCGAAACCTATATCCGCGCCCTGCAAACCGGGCGGCCGCTGCGGGTGCTGTCGGACGAGATTGCCGAAAAGACCGCGCGGGAATGGGAGGATTATCCTTCAACCGCGCCGCAGTTCCTGCGCGACCTGCGCGCGATCCTTGATGACGAAGGATCGGATTACGCCGCCTGATCGTTTGGCGCAGGCGCGGCGGGCGGCGTCACGCCCCGTTTCAGCCGCGCCTCGCGCCAGGTGATGTAGCTGATCGCGCCGATGATCATGCCCCCGCCCAGCAGAACGAACGGGTCCACGGGTTCGTGAAACACCGTCGCGCCAAGGATCGTGGCCCAGACCAGCTGCAGGAACACCACCGGCTGCGTCACCGTCAGGGGCGCAGCGGCAAAGGCGCGTGCCATCGAATAATGCCCCGCCGTCGCAAAGACCGCGACCAGCCCCAGCCACAGCACCTGCGTCAGCGTTGGTGTGACCCAGTCCAGCGCCGCCAATGGTGCCAGCCCGATTGTCACGCTCAGCGACATGACCGCCACGATGAAGCTGGCGGGTGCATGGCGGGACAGTTCCTTGGCGATCAGATAGGCCATGCCGAAGCAGGTTGCCGCGCCCAGCTGCGCCAGATGGCCAGAGGTGATCTCGCGCAGGCCCGGGCGCAGGATGACCAGCGCCCCCACCAGCGCGAGGACGATCGCCAGGATCCGGCGCAGGGCCAGCCTTTCGCCGAAGATGAGCGCCGCGCCAATGGTCACGACGATGGGGTTCAGATAGCCGATGGCCGTGACCTCGGCCACGGGCAGGCGGGCCATGGCGTAGAACCAAAGCGCGGTCGCGACGGTGTGAAACACCCCGCGCCCCAGGAACAGCTGCAGCGTGCCTTGCGGCAGGCCGCTGCGCCACAGCGGGCGGAGCGCCGGCAGCAGGAACAGCGTGCCGATGCCGAACCGGATGAAGGCGCCTTCCGCCGCCGGAAGGCCGGGCCCAAGATAGCGGATGATCGCCGTCACACCGACGAAGCACAGGCCGGTCAGCAGCATCCACGCCACGCCGGCGCCGGGGTTGTTCTGGGCTTCGATCATGGTCCCGACATGACCGATCCGGCCGCCGCCCGCAAGGGACCGAAGGCCCCTAGTGCGGCACCAGCGAGGCGGCGATCGACCACATGGTAACGCCCACACCGATGTCCAGCACCTGCCATGCGTGAGGCCGGGCAAAGAAGGGCGCCAGCAGCCGCGCGCCGAAACCGAGGGTCGAGAAGAAGATGAGCGATGCCGCCGCGGCGCCCAGGGCAAAGGCAACCTCGCGCCCCGGATAGCGGGTCGAGATCGAGCCGAGGAACACCACCGTGTCCAGGTAGACATGCGGGTTCAGCCAGGTGATCGCGGCCAGTGTCAAAAGGACGCCCGTCAACGGCGCCGGGCCGCCCGAAGCCGCCGCAAGCCCCGCCCCGCCGCGCCAGGCGGACCGGAAGGACTTGAACCCGAACCAGACCAGAAAGGCGATCCCGCCCCAGATCAGCCAGGTCTGGACCTTGGGCAGCGTGTCGGCGGCCAGCGCAAAACCCGACACCCCGGCGGTAATCAGCAGGGCGTCGGACAGCGCGCAGAACAGCACCACCGCCAGCACATGTTCGCGCCTGAGCCCCTGCCGAAGCACGAAGGCATTCTGTGCACCTATGGCGGCGATCAGGCCGAAGGAAATCAGAAACCCCGAAAACACCGCGTCCAGCATCCAACACCTCCTTGTCGCCTGGGTTTCCTTACCGGTCCCACGGCATGAAGGCCACTTAATGATTCTGCGGCAGATGAAGTTCTGCTAATCTGGCTTCCTTCTCACTCAGGACATCCCGATGCTTGATCCCGGCCAGCTTGCCGCCCTTGTCGCCGTCCACCGCCACGGGTCTTTCGAACGGGCGGCGGCGGCGCTGAACGTCACGCCTTCCGCCGTGTCACAGCGCATCCGCGCGCTGGAGGATCATCTGGGCACGATCCTGATCCTGCGGGGCCAGCCCTGCACGGCAACAGAGCCCGCGCTGCGGCTGGTGCGTCATGCGGAGACCGTTGCGCTGATGGAGCGTGAGGCCCTGGCCGAATTGCGCCCCGCCGCAGCCCCCCGCCCGACGCTGCGGATTGCGGTGACGGCGGACAGCCTTGCGGCCTGGGTGTTGCCGGCGCTGGCCGCGGTCGAGGGGGTGAACTTCGATGTCGTGATCGATGACCAGGACCATTCGCTGGACTGGCTGCGGCGGGGCGATGTGCTGGGCGCGATCACCGCGCATGGCGCGCCGGTGCAGGGCTGCGACTGCCATCCGCTTGGCACCATGCGCTATCTGGCCACGGCCAGTCCTGCCTACCTGGCGCGCTGGTTCCCGGAAGGCATGACGCCGGAATCCGTCACCAGCGCCCCGGCGATGACCTTCAACCTGAAAGACCGGCTTCAGGCCGACTGGGTGGCGGGGATCCTTGGCCGCCGGGTCGCCTTCCCCACGCATTGGATCGGGTCAAGCCAGAGCTTCGTCGAAGGTGCGCTGCTGGGCCTGGGCTGGGGCATGAACCCAGACCTTCTGATCAAGGACCACCTCGCCGCGGGACGACTGGTGGAACTGGTGCCGGGAACGCCGCTGGACGTGCGGCTTTTCTGGCAGGCCAGCCGCATCGCCCCCCTGGCTGCGGTGACCGCCGCTTTGAAAGGGCGGGCGGCGGCGGCGCTGCGGGCGTCCGCCGAGGCGCGGGGCAGCTGCAAATGAAAACGGCCCCCGCGACTTCCGCAGGGGCCGTATGTCATCACAGATCGGCGCTCAAAGCTGCGCGGCGACCTCTTCCGGGATGTCGAAGTTGTGCGTCACAGTCTGCACATCGTCGTCATCTTCCAGCATGTCAACGAGCCGCATCAGCTTCTGCGCGGTTTCCAGGTCGACCTCGGTCACCGTCTGCGGCTTCCAGATCAGCTTGGATTCCGTCGATTCCCCCAGCGTCTTTTCCAGCGCGTCGGACACATCGTTCAGGTTTTCGACCGAGGTGTAGATCCAGTGGCCTTCATCGTCCGATTCCACGTCATCCGCGCCGGCTTCCAGCGCGGCCATCATGACGTCATCTGCGGAACCGACCGAAGCGGGATAGGAAATCTCGCCCACGCGATCAAAGCCGTGGCTGACGGAACCGGTCTGGCCCAGGTTGCCGCCGCATTTGGTGAAATAGCTGCGCACGTTCGACGCGGTGCGGTTCACGTTGTCGGTCATCGCCTCGACGATCACGGCGATGCCGTTGACGCCGTAACCTTCGTAGCGGATTTCGGTGTAGTTCTCGGCATCGCCGCCCATCGACTTCTTGATCGCGCGGTCGATCACGTCCTTCGGGCAGGACACGGCCTTGGCGGCCTTCACCGCCAGACGCAGGCGCGGGTTCTTGTCGGGGTCAGGGTCGCCCATCTTGGCGGCGACGGTGATTTCCTTCGCCAGCTTGGAAAACAGTTTCGATCGTGCGGCATCCTGCCGCCCTTTGCGGTGCTGGATGTTTGCCCATTTGGAATGGCCAGCCATGAAGGTCTCCGTAAGGTCCTGGACGTTTCGCGCCTCTATATGTCAGCCGAGCCTCCGGCCGCAAGCGGGGCCGGAACAGGCTCGGGCGCTTCAGCGTTCGCCGCCGGTCGGCAGGCGGAAGATAGCGACGCGCCCGGAGGCCGCCGTCAGGGTGACGGTTGCATAGGGGCTGACCGCCGGGCCGAAAATCGGTTCAAGCAGGCTGCGGTGATGGACCTGGACGGCGTAGCCCTGCGCCTGCGGGCAGGCCTCGAACACCCCTTCCCCACCCGTCGACGGAACCATCGCACGGCAGGTGGCACCGTCGCTGAACCGCACCTCCAGCCGGTCCCCCGCCGCGCCGCCACTGGAAAGGCTGACCGCATCGGGCACGGCCGCTTCGGGGCGCGCGGCGCAGGCGGCCAGCAACGCCAGGCCGAACAGGGCAAATCGTGTCATTTCAGATCCCATAATAGACGGCGATGGCGACCACGGCAGTCAGGCCGGTGACGATGTCAAGCGGAAGGCCCAGGCGCAGGAAGTCGGTGAAGCGGTAGCCGCCCGGTCCGTAGACCATCATATGCGTCTGATACCCGATGGGCGTGGCAAAAGCGACGGTCGCCGAGAACATCACCGCTACCGCAAAGGGCCGCGGGTCCAGCCCGAGGTTCAGAGCCAGGTGCATCGCGATCGGCGTGAAGATCACCGCGACGGCATTGTTCGACAGGAATTCGGTCAGGATCAGTCCGATGAAATACACGGCCCCCAGCGCCAGGATCGGTGGCAGGTCCATGAGCCACGGCGCGACGAAATCGACGATCAGCTTCACCGCACCGGCATTGTCCAGCCCCTCGCCCACGGCGAGCATGGCGAAGATCATAGCGATCAGCCGGCCATCGACCATGCCGAAGGCTTCGTCCGGGTCGATGCAGCGCGACGCCAAAAGCACCGTAACCGCCAGCATCGCCAGCACCATGATCGGCGCCACATCCAGTGCCGATAGCACGACAACCGCCAGCAGCGCGGCCATCGCAATTGGCATCCGGCCGCGGCGGAACGGCCGTTCCGTCGGCTTGTTGACGTTCACCAGGTTCACTTCGGCCGCCAGGCGCTGGATGTCCTCGGCCGTCCCTTCCAGCAGAAGCGTGTCGCCGATATGAACGACCAGATCGTCCAGCTTGCGCCCGATGTTCTGGTCCCGCCGATGGGCGGCCAGGACATAGACGCCATACCGCCGACGCAGGCGCAATTCGCCCAGCGACCGGCCGATCAGGCGGCAGCCGGGCGTGATCAGCACCTCGACCGTCTCGGTCTCGACCGAGCTCAGCTTGTCGACCATGCGCACGTCCTTGTGGCTTTGCAGGTTCAGCAGCTCAGCCATTTCGGTGCGCAACACCACGCGGTCACCCGCCCGCAGCTCCACCGGTGCCAGATCGCGGCGCAGCGATGCATCGCCCCGCAGAACGTCGATGACTCGCACGCCTTCGCGCTTGAACATCTCGACTTCCAGCACCTTGCGACCGATGAGGCTGGACTCCTCGGGCACGGCGACTTCGGTGAAGAACTTGATCTTGCGCTGGTCCGACAGGAACATGCCCATCGACTGACGGTCCGGCACCAGGTGGCGGGCGAACAGCGCCATGAACAACCCGCCCGCCAGCGTGACGGCCAGACCCACGGGCGCGATCTCGAAGATCGGAAAGGGCGCGCCGCCCTGCTTTTGCACCACGCCATCGACCAGGATGTTGGTCGAGGTGCCGATCAGCGTGATCATGCCGCCCAGGATCGTGAAATGCGACAAGGGCATCAGAAAGCGCGAGGCCGGGACGTTCAGGCGCTGCGCCAGCCGCATGAAGACGGGAATCATCACCGCGACGACCGGGGTGTTGTTCATGAAGGCCGAAGCCACGACGACGAACAGGAACAGCGCGGCGACCGTTGCGCGCGGATGGGTGGTGGCGCGGGTTTCCACCAGCCGCGACATGCCTTCCAGAGCGCCGGTGCGCAGCATCGCCCCCATGATCAGGAACATGAAGATGATCGTCCAGGGCGCGGAATTCGACAGGACACCACCAAGACCGTCGACCGGCAGGAAGCCCAGGACCAGCATCATCGCCGCCCCGCCCATCGCCACGACCTCGGTCGGGATGGTTTCACGCAGGAACAGCAGGAACATGACCGCGACGATGCCCAGCGCGACGAAGGGCTGCATCGCCAGGGGGATGTCCAGTCCGATCATGTGCGCTCCGATTTGACGACCTTTTCGGTAGACTTATACGATCCGGTTGCGTCGCGGTAGAAGATTATTCCAATCCGTTCATTCCACGGCCCGCCGCGGGCGCGGACTGACCAGGAAAAGACCGCCCAGAAGCAGGGCAAGGGCGGCATAGATCCAGGGGCTGAAGGTTTCGTCCAGAAGCAGCATCGCCCAGACCATCCCCGCCCCCGTGATGACATAGGAAGACTGCGAGGCAAAGACCGCCCCGGCCCGCGCCGCCAGCCAGACATACGTCGCGTAAAGCGCGGCGTTCAGCGTGGAGGACAGGATGAAGACGCTGTTGTGCCAGGTCCAGTGCGTCACCGGGTTGATCCACTGGCCCGAGCCGATGACCAGCGGCAGCGACAGCAGCACCGCCAGGGCGCTCGCCAGGAACATGGCCTGGATCGCATCGGCCTTCAGGTCATTGTGCAGGGCAACATAGTTCGCCTCGATCGCGTAGCACAACGGGCCAACCAGGGCGAGCGGCAGCCATAGGATCATGGACCGGTCCGGCAGGCTGGATCCCGGCAGCGCGATCAGCGCCACGCCGGCAAGGCCCAGCAGCAATCCCAGAAGCCGCGCCCCCGTCAGCCGGTCGCGGCCCAGCGCGACGGCCATCGGCAGGGCCAGCATCGGAACGGCGGCGATGATCAGGGACATGATCCCCGACGGCAGGTGGGCGATGGAACGATAGAAGGTGTAGCCGGGGATTACCGTGCCAAGGCAGGCCACCACCAGCGCAAAGCGCAGCGTCTCGACGGTCAGCGGCAAGGGCTTGCGCCGGATCAGAAGAAGCGCCCCCAGAAAGGCGGCGGCAATGCAGGCCTGCCAGAAGATCAGCGCGAAATGGCCCGCGCCGCCTTGCACCGCGATCTTGCTTAACGGTTGCGTGGCGCCCCAGCCGATCCCCAGCAGGACCAGAATCCCCAGCAACCGCAGGCGGCCTGGGTTCAAGGCAAGGCGCTTTCCAGACGGCCGCCGACGCGGATCATGCGGATGCGCGTGGCCTTGCCGCTGCGGTCGTCGGTTTCGACATAGACGCCCGACAGTGTTGCCTCGCCCTCGGCCGGCTGGAACCGGTCCTTGACCATGCCGGTCACGAAGCGGCGCATCGGCTCCATCTTCTCCATGCCGATGACGCTGTCATAATCGCCGCACATGCCGGCGTCCGACTGATAGGCCGTACCGCCCGGCAGGATCATCGCGTCGGCCGTCGGGATATGGGTATGCGTGCCGATCACTAGGCTGGCGCGGCCGTCGCACCAGTGGCCGACGCCCATCTTCTCGCTGGTCGCCTCGCAATGGATGTCGATGATGCTGGCCTGCACGATGCCGCCCATCGGATGGCTGCGCAGCACCGCATCGACGGTCGAGAACGGATCGTCGAAGGGCCGCTTCATGAAGACCTGACCCAGCACTTGCGCCACCAGCACCTTCCGGCCGCCCGGCGCATCATAGACCCGCGCGCCCCGTCCCGGCGCGGTCTTGGCGTAATTCAGCGGCCGGATGATCCGTGGCTCGGTCTCGATGTAGGAGAGCATTTCCTTCTGGTCGAAGGCATGGTCGCCCAAGGTGACCACGTCGGCCCCGGCCGACAGCAGCCCCTTGGCGTGCTCGGCCGAAAGGCCAGCGCCCGCCGTCGCGTTTTCGCCGTTCACCACGACGAAATCCAGCGCCCATTCCGCCCGCAGACCCGGCAGCCGCGCCGCAATCGCCGCGCGCCCCGACCGTCCGACCACATCGCCCAGATAGAGTATCTTCATGTCTCCCTGACTATGCCGCGCGTCGACCTCTGGCAAGAAAAAGCGGATCGGCGGGAACCCCCGCACCGTCTGTCCCGTTCCACGCGGGAAGACGCAGGGATGTGCCGGGTGCTGGCTGGTCCGCGTCTTGCAGAAAGGGCAGACGCGCCAAGGCGGGGTGCGGTGGCGGAAGAAGCCGAAATGGCGCAACAGGGTGGACGGGTGCAAACATGAAGATGGTTCAGAAAACTTTGGCCGCGGTGGCGGTGGTTGCGGCCTCGACTGCGCCGGGACTGACGGCAACGATGAGCTTCGGCAGCCTGCCGGACGAAGGCGCCATGGCGTCGAGCTACAGTGAAAACGGCATCACGGTCAGCGGGCTTGACGGCACCCTGGCCTGGTTCACCGCCCCCGGCGCCCTGCATGTCGACGACGCCGGAACCGGCCTTGCATCGACCTTGCGCTTCGTCACCGGCGGTTTGTTCGACGCCGCAGGTTTCACGCTCACCTCGCTGGGCTACAATTTCCAGGGCAAGCGGGACCGGCTGACGGACAACCTGTTCGTCTCGGGCTTTCTCGGCGGGGCGCTGGTCGGCTCGGCCAGCTACATCCTGGAGGATGAAAGCGGCACCGTGCAGTCGATCCTTCTGGGCGCCGCCTTTGCCGGAATCGACCGTCTGGAGATCGCGCTGACCTATCCCGTCAACCGTGGGACCTGCGACGCGCCCTGCGGACATTTCGACCTGAACGACGTGACGCTGAACAACATCGCTCCGGCTGCAGTGCCGCTTCCCGCGGGCGGCGGCCTGCTGGCCTTCGTGCTGGGCGGTGTCGGCCTGCTGTCGATGCGCCGGCGGCGAGGCTGAGGCGCCTACGGGCGCAGGACTCCCCGTTCGGTGACGACCATGTCCAGGCGCTGATCGGTGGGTTCGATCGGCACCTCGTCGACTTGCTGGTCGGCGTAGGCAAATCCGATGGCCGTCACCGGACCCCGCGCCCGCAGCGCTTCAAGGGTGCGGTCGTAAAAACCGCCGCCATACCCCAGCCGGAATCCGCGCGAGTCGAACGCCAGCATCGGCACGATCAACACCGTCGGCTCGACCCAGCCGCCATCGGCCGGGATCATCGCGCCGAAATCGCCAGGGATCATTTCGGTCTCAGGGCTCCAGGCCCGGAAGCGCAGCGCCTGTCCGATCCCGACGATCACCGGAACGCCCACGAGCCCCGAATGCGCGGCCATCGCGGGCAGGCAATCGATCTCGGTCCGCATCGGCACATACCCTGCCAGAACCTTGCCGGTCTGGTCCGCCAGCACCTCGGTCAGGTACCGGGCGGCGCTGTCGCTGCGCAAGGCATGGGCCAGCTTGCGGCGGGCGAGGGCCTCGGCCCGGGCCAGCGCCTTGCGTTCGACCAGATCGGCGTGAGCGTTCATATGAGCATCCATGTTGCGAAGCCGAGAAAGGCAAGGAATCCCATGACATCGGTCAGGGTGGTTACAAAGGTACCCGAGGCCAGCGCAGGATCAAGCCCGATGCGGTGGAGGAACAGGGGAACCATCACCCCGCCCAGGCAGGCGATCAGCTGGTTGACGATCATGGCCATGCCCAGGACCAGACCGATCATGGGGTTCGCAAAGATCAGCCCGCCCGCCAGCCCCAGGACGATCGCCAGCGATGCGCCGTTGGTCAGCCCCGCCATCATCTCGCGCTTGACGACACGGCCGGCGTTCGAACTGGTCAGGTCGCGCGTGGCCAGCGCCCGCACGGCCACGGCCAGCGCCTGCGTCCCGGCGATGCCGCCCGTCGAGGCGACGATGGGCATCAGCGCCGCCAGCGCCACGATCCGCGAGATGGTGCCGGTGAACTGCGAAATCACCAGAGCCGAAAGAGAAGCGGTGAAGAGGTTGATGACCAGCCAGGGCAGCCGCTGGCGGACGACATCGAACACCCCGTCGGACACCGAGCTTTCCTCGGACACGCCCGCCAGGCGCAGCACGTCTTCCTCGTGCTCCTCATCCAGGACCGCCATCGCGTCGTCGATGGTGATCACGCCGACCAGCCGGTCATCCTCGTCCACCACGGGGGCCGAGATCAGGTGATACTGGTTGAAGGCATAGGCGACGTCGCCTTCCTCATCCAGAACCGACATGGTGCGGAAACTGTCCTCGGTGATGTCGCGCAGCCGGGTCTGCGGGCGCGACGACAGGATCTTGCCCAGCGTCACATAGGCGGTGGGCCGGTGGCGCGGATCGACCAGGATGACATGGTAGAACTGATCGGGCAGATCGTCGCCCCGACGCAGGAATTCAGTCGCGTCGCCCACGGTCCAGTGTTCGGGGGCCGTCACCACTTCGCGTTGCATCAGACGACCGGCGGAATGTTCCGGATAGGCCAGCGACTGCTCGACCGCGACCCGGTCGCTTTCGCCCAGCGCCCGAAGGATGATCTCCTGCTCAGGCTCTTCCAGATCCTCGATCAGGTCGACGACATCGTCGCTGTCCAGTTCGCGCACCGCCTCGGTCAGAACCGAATGCGGCAGGGTCGGGATCAGGTCTTCGCGCAGCCCTTCGTCCAGTTCAGACAGCACGTCGCCGTCGATGGCATCGGGCCAAAGGGCAATGAGCGCCCTGCGGTCGGCGGGACCGATCTGTTCCAGAAGGTCGGCAATATCGGCGGGGTGCAGGTCTTCGGCAAGTTCGGCAACCCTGGCGGCATCCCCCGCCTCGACCGCGTCCAGAACGCCCGAGACGATTCTTGCGTCCAGACTGTATTCATCGTCGTCGCGTTCGGGTCCGTGAAGCTCGGTTTCGACCATGTGCCCCCCCCGCGTGATTGGCGCGACCATAACGGAAGCACTTTCAAAGAAACAGTGGCCCCAGGCAAATTTACCCCGGCCCCATCGGCAGTTACTATCCGGATGACAGCAATCGGGGATGCAGGTGATGGCAGAGTTACTGATCGGGCAGACACTGGCATTCTGCGGCAACCCGCTGGTGGATGGGTCCGACGCGGCCCGCCATTCGGCACACGGCGGCGTGCTGGTGGACAGCGGCCGGATCGTTGCCGTGGGCGAGGGCGACGACCTGCGCCGCGCCCATCCCGAAGCGGCGGTGACGGACTACGGCGCGGCGCTGATTTCGGCGGGGTTCGTCGATGCGCATGTGCATTTTCCGCAGACGGGCATCATCGCCAGTTGGGGCAAGCGGCTGATCGACTGGCTGAACACCTATACCTTCCCGGAAGAGATGCGTTTTGCCGACCCGGCCCATGCGAGCGAAGTGGCGGAGCGGTACTTCGACCTGGCGCTGGCGCATGGCACGACCTCGATGTGCAGCTACGCGACGATCCATCCCGAAAGTGTCGATGCCTTCTTCGCCGCCGCGAAAGCCCGCGGCTTGCGGGCCTGGGCCGGCAAGACCTGCATGGACCGGAACGCACCCGAAGGCCTGTGCGACACGGCGCAATCCGCACATGACGACAGCGCGCGGCTGCTGGCGAAGTGGCATGGCGTCGACCGGTTGTCCTATGTCATCACGCCGCGATTTTCGCCCACCTCAAGCCCCGAGCAGTTGTCGGCCCTGGGGGCGCTTTGGGCGGCGCATCCCGATTGCCTGATGCAGACGCACCTGAGCGAGCAGACCGATGAGATCGCCTGGGTGCGGGATCTGTTCCCGAATGCGCGGGACTACCTGGACACGTACGAGGCGCACGGATTGCTGGGCCGGAACGGGGTCTATGGTCACGCGATCCACCTGACCCCCCGCGAACGGGCGCGCCTTTCCGAGGTGGGGGCGGCGCTGATCCATTGTCCGACGTCGAACACCTTCATCGGATCGGGGCTGTTCGACATGGCGGGGTTGTCGGCGGAAGGACAGCGCATCGGACTTGCGACCGATACCGGCGGCGGATCGTCGTTCTCGATGCTGCGGACGATGGCTTCGGCCTACGAGGTGGCGCAGCTGCGCCACAACCCCTTGCACCCGTCCGCGCTCTGGTGGCTGGCCACCGCCGGATCGGCCGCGGCGCTGCGGGCGGGGGACCGGATCGGCAACCTGGCGCCGGGGATGGAGGCGGACCTGGTGGTGGTCGACCTGGCCTCGACCCCGGCCATCGCCCAGCGCGCGGCCCGGGCCGAGACTTTCTGGGAGGCGCTGTTCCCGACGATCATGATGGGCGACGACCGGGCGATCCGCGACGTGCGCGTGGCGGGTCGGCGGCTGGCCGCGCGCCCTGCCCCGCCGAGGCTGCCTCCGGCGGGGATATTTGGGCCAAGATGAAAGGGGAAACCGGTCAGTCGGGGTGTTTTGGCGCGTGGTGGGACGGCGCAAGGTAGGGTCGCGTCACGTCGCGCAAATCGACGGACAGGCATTCGGCGCTGGCGGCGATCGCGCCGTCGCCCGCCAGGGTCAGGACGACGCGGCCGGTGCCGTCGTTCGCCGGTTCCCACGTCAGCGAAAGGATCGACAGGATCGTGTCCTTGTCGTGGCGGTCGATGCCCTGGCTGGCGACCCGTGTCACGTCCGACAGGACCAGAAGCGACTGGACCCGTTCGTAGCGGCGTTGGCGCGCCTCGGCCTTTTCGCGGTCTTCCCAGCGGAAGCGGTTGAGCAGGAGCGCCAGCTGGCGGCTGCGGCTGTTCCATCGGATTTCCGTGATCGGCAGGACCGCATCCTGGACGAGGGCCGAGATGACCAGCAGATCCTCGGGCGTTTCCGCCCGGAGTGTGAGCGCCCCCTCGGCGCCGTCCTCGAACGTGGCGTCCCGGCTCATTCTCCCCGAATCCTTTCGATCCGTGCCCCCACCGCGCCCAGCTTTTCCTCGACCCGTTCGTAGCCGCGATCCAGATGGTAGACGCGACTGACGACGGTTTCGCCTTCGGCGGCAAGACCGGCCAGGATGAGGCTGACGCTGGCGCGCAGGTCGGTCGCCATGACGCGGGCGCCCTTCAGCCGTTCGACTCCGGTGACGGTCGCATGACCGCCGTGGACGTCGATCCGGGCGCCCATCCGCATCAGTTCGGGGGCATGCATGAAGCGGTTCTCGAAGATCCGCTCCTCAAGCACGCTGACGCCGCTGGCGGTGCAGAGCAGCGCCATCATCTGCGCCTGAAGGTCGGTCGGGAAGCCGGGGAAAGGCTCGGTCGTGACATTCACGGCCTCGACCCGCCCATTGCGGCGACTGACGCGCAGGCCGCGTTCGGTTTCCTCGACCGAGACTCCGGCAGCATCGAGCTTTTCGCAGAAGGCGCCGACCAGGTCGATCCGCCCGCCCAGGCATTCGACCTCGCCGCCGCAGATGGCTGGGGCCAGCATGTAGGTGCCAAGCTCGATCCGGTCGGTCACCACCGGATGCGTCGCGCCGTGCAGGCGTTCGACCCCCTGGATCGTGATGGTCGAGGTCCCCTCGCCTTCGATCTGGGCGCCCATGGCCCGCAGGCATCGTGCCAGGTCGACGATTTCGGGTTCGCGCGCGGCATTGCGAATCTCGGTCGTGCCATGCGCCAGCGTCGCCGCCATCAGCGCGTTTTCGGTGGCGCCGACCGACACGATCGGGAAATCGATCACCGCCCCCTTCAGCGCCCTGCCCCGGCCATCGTGTGGCGCGCGGGCGTGAACGTAGCCATCGCGCAGTTCCAGTTCGGCGCCCATCGCCTCAAACGCCTTCAGGTGCAGGTCGACGGGGCGCGCGCCGATGGCGCAACCGCCGGGCAGCGAGACGATGGCGTGGCCGTCGCGCGCCAGCATCGGCCCCAGCACCAGGATCGAGGCGCGCATCTTCCGCACGATGTCATAATCGGCGGTGTGGTTGTTCAGGTCATGGCTGGACATGGCCAGCACCTGCCCGCCCTGCAACTGCGCCACCTCGGCCCCCAGGCTGGAGAGAAGCTGCGTCATGGTGCGGATGTCCGACAGGCGCGGCGCATTGGTCAAGGTCAGCGGTTCGTCCGACAGCAGCGTGGCCGGCATCAGCGTCAGGCAGGCGTTCTTGGCCCCTGCGATCGGGATCTGCCCGCGCAGTTCAGCGCCGCCCTTCACGATGATCGAATCCATGCCTGTCTATTCCTTGTCATCCATGTCCGGACCGGCCCCATCCCCGTTTTCGGCATCGCGTGCGCGCGCCTGAGCCTTGCGCCTTTGCAGGTTGGCCCGCAGAGCCTGCTTCAGCCGGGCGGCGCGCTCGTCGGCCTCGGAACGGCCGCGCACAGCTTTCGGTTTTTCGGGTGTTCCGGTCATCGGGCCTAGATAGCGCGGGATGGGCGCCCGGTCCAGATCACCCGAGGGCCGGCGGGCGACCTTCCCGGAAATCCGCCGAAAACTCTGCCGCATTCCCCCTTGCGCACCCCCGCAATTCCGTCTAAATCCCCGCCACGCCCGAGGGGTCAGCCCCAAGGTCGCCGGCGCTGCAGTAGCTCAGTGGTAGAGCACACCCTTGGTAAGGGTGAGGTCGAGAGTTCAATCCTCTCTTGCAGCACCATTTTCTTTCCTTTGAAATCAAAAACTTAGCCTTTTCGGGCACTTATGCCCATTGCGCTGTACCAATGCCTGTACCAACGTGACCTTGGTACACAGGGGTTTCGCATGGCACTGGCAAAGGTTTCGGGCACCAAGATACGCGGCGGCGTCTATCATCTTAACATCGCGATTCCGCCGGAAATCCGTCATTTGCACCAAGGCCGGGCGTTACTGACCGGCACGCTCAAGACGGCTGACCCAAAGGTCGCGGCGAAGGGAGTCACCCTCGCCCGCGCGCAGCTAATCCAGCAAGTGGAAGAGACGGCGCGCAGTGCAGACGTGAACGCGCGCCTTGCAGAACTGCCCCCGGATCAACGGGCGCTGTATGACCGCGCGGGCGGGCTGGAAGGCCTGCTAGAAGCCTTTCAGCGGACCCAGAAGGCGCAGGCCTTCCTTGCGGCGGGTGACCCGTCCACCATGGCGGACACCGACGAATTGCCGCCTGACCCACTGGAAGGTGAAATGGCAGCCGCAGAGCACCGGGCGGCGTCAGAGGTGGTTCGGTTGATCTGAACAGGTTCCGGGCGTTTTCTAAGTGGTTTTCCGCTTCGGTTATGCCGCCACCGCTTCGGGTGTCGTGAAGTAGGCCTGATCGGGGGTTTTGCCGTCAAGCGACGAATGAGGGCGGCGGCGGTTGTAGAAGTTCAGATACCGACCGATCCCGGCGCGGGCTTCGGACACGCAGGCATAGGCCCGCAAGTAAACCTCTTCGTATTTGATGGTCCGCCACAGGCGCTCGACGAAGACATTGTCGCGCCAGGCCCCCTTGCCATCCATGCTGATCTTGATCTCGCGGGCGGCGAGCACCTTGATGAAGTCGATGGACGTGAACTGGCTGCCCTGATCCGTATGGAATATCTCGGGCGTGCCGTGACGTGCCAACGCCTCCTCGACAGCTTCCATGCTGAACTCGGCCTCCAGCGTGATCGACACTCGCCATGCCAAGACACGCCGGGTGAACCAGTCGAGCACGGCGGCCAGATAGATGAACCCGCGGGGCCATGGGGATGTAGGTGATGTCCATAGCCCAGACCTGGTTGGGTCGGGTGATCGGCAGGCCTCGAAGCAGGTAGGGGTAGATCTTATGCCCCGGCGCTGGCTTCGAGGTGTTCGGCTTGCGATAAAGCGCCTCGACGCCCATGCGCTTCATCAGCGTGGCAACATGCAGCCGCCCGACCTTGAACCCTTCCTGGACCAGCAGACCCTGCAGCATCCGGCTGCCCGCGAAGGGGAATTCCATGTGCAGCTTGTCGATCCGATGCATCAGCTTCAGATCGGCCTCCGACACCGGGCGGGGCTTGTAATACACGCAGCCCCGGCTGATCCCCAGCACGATGGCCTGGCGGCTGACGCTCAGCTTGGCGGTGGGATCGATCATTTTCTTGCGCTCGGCAACAGACCCGCCTTGCCGAGCGCGCCGGACAAAAAATCATTCTCCAGCGTCAACTCTCCGATCTTCGCATGCAGGGTCTTCACATCGATGGTCGGCTCCGGCTCGGCCTTCGGGGCTTCACCGAACACCCCGGTCGCTCCCTCAAGCAGCTGGTCTCGCCACTGCTTGATCTGGTTCGGATGAACGTCGAAATCCTGCGCCAGCTCGATCATGGTCTTCTCGCCCTTGATCGCGGCTACCGCCACTTTCGCCTTGAAAGCCGGGCTGTGGTTCCGGCGCGGTCGTCTTGCCATGGTCTTCTCCTCGCTCGCAGCATCATGCTGCTGTGGCGAGGAAAATCCACTTATCCCGGCTGTTCAGATTTGCGCAGCCACCTCTGGCTTCGGTGGCCTTATGGGCATGATCCTTCCGGGCCTTTTCAGCGAAGGCGGTTATTCCACCTTGCCTGTCGCGTCCGCCATGGTCCCCGCCGCCGCCTTCCACCACGCGCCGCACTTCTCGGAAGGCGGTATCACGTCCGGGGGTATCCCGGCGGTCCTGCACCCGAATGAGGCGGTCATTCCCCTGTCGCGCGGGCGGAAGATTCCGGTGGAAATGGGGGACAGCGCCGGGGGCGGAACGATCATCCATGCGCCCCAGACGATCAATATTCAGACGCCTGACGCAGACAGCTTCCGGCGCAGTCAGAAGCAAATCGCCGCAGACATGGCCCGCGCCGGGCAGCGGGCAGTTTCGCAGAACGGATAGGAGTCCAGCCATGACCTACGTATATGCCGGGGCACCCAACCCGCGCGGAATGTTCAACACCCCCGAGATTGAGGCCAAGGCGGACCGCCTGCGCGACCTCTTCGAGGAAGGCACCCCCGTTGTCGCGTCCGGGGACGGCTTGAGCTTCGCAGCCCAGAGGAAGCGCAAGCCCGCTGACGCGGGCACTGA
Organism: Rhodobacteraceae bacterium QY30; assembly: GCA_002356635.1. Lineage (GTDB taxonomy): Bacteria > Pseudomonadota > Alphaproteobacteria > Rhodobacterales > Rhodobacteraceae > QY30. Next base: position 933,561 of record CP023454.1, on the reverse strand, counting down.
CCCCGAGACTTGACCGCCCCCTTTCTGTAGCCTGCCCGGATCACCACATACCGGGCGGGCTAAGCAGTGAGGTAACCATGGCTAAACAAGTGACGATCAAGAGCGGGACAACCTTCAAGACGTTGAAGGCAGCTCAAGAGCATTTCAGCAGGATTCGGGAAGCAACAGGACTTGGCGACCGCGTTGCCGAACCCGACAAGTCGGACGTGCTGGACGTTTACCGCCGCTACTGCGCAGCCACAAACTGGCAAGCGGAAGACGCAGTGGACGTCACCACTGAGTGGGATAACCGGCAGCGCGCGGCGGGCAACTATGCACAGACGAAAGCCTTTGCAGTCGTCACCGCTTCCGGCGCGACAAGCGTTTTCAGCATCGACAAGGCACTTGCCGCGATTGCGGTCTGACAGCGGCGGACCGCGTCAGCGGGCCGAATCGCTGACGCATTTTGTACCAATCCATGTACCATGACGCTGTACCAACGCCCTTTAGGGCGAGGCCATTTAGTTATTACATATCAATGGCTTACATGCGAATTTCGGGAAAAATGGCGAAAATTCAATCCTCTCTTGCTGCACCATTTTTCTCTCGCTCAGATAGGCAAATTAGGCGCCATCAAGAGCTTAGCGCTTCGGTTGCTGCACCGGCGTCCCACTGCGGCTCTACAGATGGCGCCCCTTCAGAAGCGTCCGAGGACCGGCGTCTGCCAGGCGGATTCAACCGGTCGTCGCAACAGCCGGCGTCGAAGTGCTGGGGAATTTCATCGCGCCGGTGTGATGCCGCGTGGCCATCGATGTTTGTGGTCGAGGTTGGAGTCTGGCGATGTCGACCACGACCTTGCGGAGACCCCGACGCTGGCCAAACACGATCGGGGCGACCTTCCCGCGCGGCCTTGCCAGGGCCGTCCTGCGGCTGATCAGGGAAACCTATGGGTTGATCGGCGCTAGCCGACAGGAGCGCAGCGGCGAGCGGACCATCGGGCGCCATGACTATCAGGAGCGCGCGACAGCCGTTTGGGCATGCCGAACCTGCGCGTGCCGAAGCTGACGGAGGGCCGTGACTCCCGAGCTTCCTCGGCATTGATCCCGGTGCTATCGATCAGAAGGTGCAACGCGCCCTCTGAGCCGCGGCAGATGTTTGACGGCCAAGGTTCACCGCCGGGTCCAACCAGATCATCCGCGGGCCCCGGCGCTTCAGGGCTTCATTGCAGGCTGGCCAAGTCCTGTAGATGGTGCGTCGGGGTTTTCTCATGCATCACCGCGACCATGCTGGATACGAGATGGGCCTCCTCATCCGGTTTGTGCAACAGGGCCTGGTCAAGCCCGCTTCCGTATCTCGCCCCCCAAGGTCTTGCGGCGCAGCGCGGCTCGGATTTCGCTCATGATGCCGGATGTCTTGCCGAAACGACAAGGGCGGCGGGCTGCGGACAATGCATTGGACATGCCGCCAACCGATCAGTCCGCCCCAAGCCCCATCGGCCCGATCCGGGACGAGCCGGCAAAGCTGCCTGCGATGTAGTCCTCAAGGCGTTGCAGCGCCTCGGTCACCGTGCCTGGGGCGCGGTGCAGGCGCAATTCAAGCTGGCCCAGACAGGGCAGGCCGTCACGCTCGGTTAGCGTCAGACTGCCTGGCGGCGTCGTGGTGCCAGCCATGACGGTGACACCGATGCCCGCCCGCACGGCGGCCGAAATGCCGTTGTAGCTGGAACTGAGATAGACGATCCGGCAGGGCCGTTCGAGCTGGTTCAGCGCCTCGAGCATCCGGCTTCGATAGATGCAGGGCGGCGGCGCAAGGACCAGCGGCAGCGGCGATTGCAGGTGCCGCGAATGGTCGGCGCTGCCGATCCAGACCAACGGCTCGGTATGGATCAGGCGGCCCGACTCGGTGGCCGAATCGTCATGCAGCGCGATGACCAGATCAAGCTCTCCGGCGCTCTGGCGCTTGAGCAGGTTCTTGCTGAGGTCGCTGGTCACTTCCAGCATGACGTTCGGATGTGACTGTGCGAATTTGCCCAGGAAGTCCGGAAGAAGCGAGGCAGTGTATTCATGCGGTGCCCCCAGGCGGACGCGGCCGGCCACCAGAGGCTGTCGCAGGCTGGCCAGCGCCTCGTCGTTGAGCGACAGGATCCGGCGGGCGAATTGCGCCATCGAACTGCCTTCTGCCGTCAGGACGATTTTGTGCGCATCCCTTTGAAACAGCGTGACATCAAGCGTCTCTTCCAGCCGCTTAATCTGCAGGCTGACCGCCGAGGGTGTGCGGCCGACGATGTCGGCTGCGCGGCTGAAACTGCCCTGATCGATTGCGGTGACGAAGGTGCGCAGCAGCTCCATCGGAATGTTCTGCATGACGGGCCTAAGATTAAAAATTCTCACCTTATCTTTTAAAGAATGAAATTTCCAAAAGTCAACGTTACTGTATTCAACGCCAATCCGTAGCCGGATGCGGTTGCTGCAGACCATGGCCCGGGCCGGCCGATGCCCCGCCCCCGCCGCCGCCTGTCCCGCGAGAACCGGCCACGGACCGTCGAGGAGGACGACCAAGGACATCGCGAACGGGCCGGCGACGCGTTTCGCGTCACGAAGGCGGCTTGTCTGCCATCAGGCAAGCGGGCGCGGAGGACGAGGCAACACGAGAGGAGCACGCCCACGTGGAACTACCAGACAGCTGCCTGAACCGGCTCCGGCCAGCCGCGGCGCAGGTCCCGGCCAGACCGGATGCGCCCATCGTCGAAACCCGGATCGCAAGAGGGTAAGCATGACCATCCAGCATGGCCTTCAGGCCGCAGCAACTGCGCAAGGAGGGGCAGACGAAGGCCACCTCGAGCGCAATCTCTCGAACCGCCATATCCAGCTGATCTCGATCGGTGGCGCCATCGGCACCGGCCTTTTCATGGGCTCGGGCAAGACCATCGCGCTGGCCGGACCCTCGGTGATCTTCGTCTACATGATCATCGGGTTCTTCCTCTATTTCGTAATGCGTGCGATGGGCGAGATCCTGCTGTCGAACCTGCACTACAAATCCTTTGCCGATTTCGCCGCCGACCTGATCGGCCCCTGGGCCGGCTTCTTCGTTGGCTGGACCTACTGGTTCTGCTGGATCGTCACCGGCATCGCGGACATCGTCGCAATCACCGGCTATGTGGCCTTCTGGTGGCCCGACCTGCAACTGTGGATCCCCGCGCTGGCGACGATCGTCCTGCTTCTGGTACTGAACCTTCCCTCGGTGAAGGCTTTCGGTGAGCTGGAGTTCTGGTTCGCCATCATCAAGATCGTGGCCATCGCGACACTGGTCGTCATGGGCCTCGTGATGGTGCTGCGCGGCTTCGTGTCGCCCAACGGTTCGACCGCGCAGCTCTCGAACCTCTGGAACGATGGCGGGATGTTCCCCACCGGCTTCATGGGTTTTGTCGCGGGATTCCAGATTGCCGTCTTCGCCTTCGTGGGCATCGAACTTGTCGGCACCACCGCCGCCGAGGCCAAGGATCCCGAGACCACCCTGCCCCGCGCCATCCGCGCCATTCCCATCCGGGTCATGCTGTTTTACGTCGGCGCGCTGGTCGCAATCATGGCGGTCACGCCCTGGCGCGAGATCGTCCCGGGACACAGCCCCTTTGTCGAGATGTTCACCCTTGCCGGCCTGGCCATCGCCGCCTCGGTCGTGAACTTCGTGGTGCTGACATCCGCGACCTCGTCGGCGAACTCCGGCATCTACTCGACCTCGCGGATGGTCTACGGCCTGGCGCAGGAAGGTGACGCACCGTCGATCTTCAGCCGCCTGAGCCGCCGCCATGTACCGGTGAACGCGCTCCTCTTTTCATGCTTGTTCCTGCTGTCGTCGCTGATCCTGCTGTTTTCAGGAGAGACGGTGCTGGCCGCCTTTACGCTGGTCACGACGATCTCGGCGCTGCTGTTCATGTTCGTCTGGGCGATGATCCTGGTCAGCTACATGGCCTATCGCCGCAAGCATCCGGAACTGCATGCGGCCTCGAAGTTCAAGATGCCCGGCGGTGTGCCGATGTGCTGGGCGGTGCTGGCCTTCTTCGGCTTCATCCTCTGGGCGCTGACCCAGCAGCCGGACACCATGGAGGCACTGATCGTCACGCCGGTCTGGTTCATCGCGCTTGGCGTCGCCTGGTTCTTTGTCCGACAGCGGCCCCGGCACCTCAAGCAGTACGAAGCCTTCAAGCATGAGCTGGCCGAATGAGCCCGCCGCTGAAGCTGCGTTCCGGGCGGGACGCGCCTCCCTCGCGTCCCGCCGCCTTCCCACCCTTTTCAGGACAGCACCATGTTCGAACCCAACCTGCAACTCGCGGATTATGACCCCGCGCTCTGGACTGCCCTCGAGGCCGAACGGCACCGTCAGGAAGATCAGATCGAACTGATCGCGTCGGAAAACCACGCGAGCCCCCGCGTCATGCAGGCGCAAGGGTCGGTCCTGACGAACAAGTACGCCGAAGGCTATCCCGGCAAGCGCTATTACGGCGGCTGCGCCCATGTCGATGTGGTTGAACAGCTTGCCATCGACCGGCTGAAGGCGCTGTTCGGCGCCGAACATGCCAACGTCCAGCCCCATTCCGGCGCGCAGGCCAATGGCGCGGTCATGCTGGCGCTGCTGCAACCCGGCGACACCATTCTGGGCATGAGCCTGGATGCCGGTGGCCATCTGACGCATGGTGCGAAACCGGCGCTGTCGGGCAAGTGGTTCCGCGCCGTGGCCTATGGCCTGGATGGCGCTGGCCGCATCGACTACGACCGGGTCGAGGAACTGGCCGTTGCCGAAAAGCCGAAGCTGATCATCGCTGGCGCCTCGGCCTATTCCCGCACCATCGACTTTCCGCGCTTCCGCGCCATTGCCGACAAGGTCGGCGCGCTTCTGATGGTCGACATGGCCCATATCGCCGGTCTGGTCGCCACCGGCCACCACCCCAGTCCGGTGCCCCATGCCCATGTCGTGACGTCGACCACGCACAAGACGCTGCGCGGTCCGCGGGGTGGCATCATCCTGACCAACGACGCCGATCTGGCGAAAAAGATCAACGCCGCCGTCTTTCCCGGCCTGCAGGGCGGCCCCCTGATGCACGTCATCGCCGCCAAGGCCGTGGCCTTCCAGGAGGCGCTGCAACCCGGCTTCAAGGACTACATCGGTCGGGTCGTCGCCTCCTCCCGGGCGCTGGCCGAGGTGCTGGTGGCCCGTGGCGCGGCGATCGTTTCGGGCGGGACCGACAACCACCTGATGCTGGTCGACCTTCGCCCCTTGGGCGTGAAGGGCAACGCCGCCGCCGAAGCTTTGGAGCGTGCGGGCATCACCTGCAACAAGAACGGCGTGCCGAATGACCCCGAAAAGCCCACCGTCACTTCGGGGATCCGGCTCGGCACGGCCGCCGGGTGCAGCCGTGGCTTCGGTGTCGAGGAATTCCGCGAAATCGGCGGCCTGATCGGCGATGTGCTCGATGCGCTGCGCAAATCCCCCGAGGGCGACGCAGGCGTAGAGGCCGCTGTTCGCCAAAAGGTGGTGGCGCTGTGCCGCCGCTTCCCGATCTACGGAGGCAACCATGCGTGAGTTCGATCTGGTTGTCATCGGCGCCGGTCCCGGCGGCTATGTCGCCGCGATCCGGGCGGCGCAACTGGGAATGAAGGTCGCCTGCGTCGAGGAACGGGCCACGCTGGGCGGCACTTGCCTGAACGTCGGCTGCATCCCGTCGAAGGCGCTTCTGTCCTCGTCCGAACACTGGGCCGAGCTGAAGCACCTGGCGGCGCATGGAATCACCACGGGCGAGGCGACTTTCGACCTGTCCGCGATGATGGCGCGCAAGGACAAGGTGGTGGGCGACCTGACCAAGGGAATCGCGCATCTGTTCAAGAAGAACGGCGTCGAATGGCTGAACGGGCGCGGCACCATTCCCGCCGCCGGCCGCGTGCAGGTCGGTGACGAGGTCGTCGCCGCAAAGAACATCCTGATCGCCACCGGCTCGGACCCCGCGGGCCTGCCGGGCGTGACGTTGGATGAAAAAGTGGTGCTGTCCTCGACCGGCGCCTTGTCCCTGCCGAAGGTTCCCCGGCACCTTGTGGTGATCGGCGCAGGCGTGATCGGACTGGAACTTGGCCAAGTCTGGGCGCGGCTTGGTGCGAAGGTGACGGTGGTCGAATACCTTGACCGTATCCTGCCCGGCGCGGATGCCGAAATCGCCAAGACAGCGCAGCGGCTTCTGCAGCGGCAGGGTCTGGCGTTCCAGCTGGGCCGCAAGGTCAACGCCGTCACCCCGGACGGCGACGGGTCGCAAGTAACGGTCGAACGCCGCGACACCGGTGCCGTCGAGACGCTGGAGGCCGACGCCGTTCTGGTCGCCATCGGCCGTCGCCCTCGCACCGCCGGCCTGGGTCTGGAAGCCCTGGGCGTGGCAATCGACCCGCGGGGATTCATCGCCGTCGATGGCCAGTTCCGCACCAACGTGCCGGGGATCCTTGCCATCGGTGACGCGGTCCCCGGCCCGATGCTTGCGCACAAGGCCGAGGAGGACGGCATCGCTGCTGTCGAGGCGCTGGCCGGCCATGCCCATGCCGCGCCCGACTACGGCCTGGTTCCCGGCGTCGTCTATGTCGCGCCCGAAATCGCAAGCCTTGGTGCCACCGAGGAGGCGCTGAAAGAGGCGGGTCGGGCGCATGTCGTCGGCAAGTTCCAGTTCATCGCCAATGGCCGCGCCCGGGCGATGGCTGCGACGGATGGTCTGGTCAAGGTGCTGGGCTGCGTCGAAACGGGCCTCATCCTGGGCGCCCATATCATCGGTCGCAACGCGGGCGAACTGATCCAGCCGCTGGTCCTGGCCATGTCCACGGGCGCGACGCTGGCGCAGGTCGCGGCCAGTTCCCACGCCCATCCGGGCATGGGTGAGGCAGTCAAGGAAGCCTGCCTTGCCGCCCTTGGCAAACCCCTGCACGCCTGAGGAGACAGCGATGAAGGATTTCTCCGACAAGCCGCGCCATCCCGAAAAGGCCCGCAGGCCCCTGACCGAAACCCCGCGCAAGCCCGGCTGGATCCGCGTCTCGCGCGCCGAAACGCCGGAATACGGCGCGACCCGCCGCATCCTGAAGGACAACGCGCTGTCCACCGTCTGCGAGGAAGCGGCCTGCCCGAACCGCGGTGAATGCTGGTCGCACCGCCACGCCACCATGATGATCATGGGCGAAACCTGCACCCGCGGCTGTTCCTTCTGCAACGTCGCCACTGGCAAGCCCGACGCCCTGGATGCGTTCGAACCGGGCCGCGTGGCACAGGCGGTGGCCAAGCTGGGCCTGCGCCATGTCGTCATCACTTCCGTGGACCGGGACGATCTGGACGACGGCGGAGCCGCGCATTTCGCCCAGACCATCCGCGCCGTGCGCCACCAGAACCCCGACACCACGATCGAGGTGCTGGTCCCCGACTTCCTGCACAAGGGCACGGCCTGGACCGAGGTCGTCGATGCCGCGCCGGACGTCTTCAACCACAACCTCGAATGCGTGCCGCGGCTTTATCCTTCGGTCCGGCCGGGCGCGCGCTACTACCAGTCGCTGCGCCTGCTGGACGATGCCAAGCGCCGCAACCCGCAGGGCTTCACCAAGTCCGGCCTGATGGTCGGCCTGGGCGAGACCTTCGAGGAACTACGTCAGGTGATGGACGACATGCGCGTCGCGGGCGTCGATTTCATCACCGTGGGCCAGTACCTCCAGCCCACCGCGCGCCACCACAAGCTTGACCGGTACCTGCCGCCCGACGAATTCCGCCGGATCGAGGAGATGGCGCGGTCCAAGGGTTTCCTTGCCGTCTCGGCCACGCCGATGACCCGCTCCTCGTTCCATGCCGGCGACGATTTTGCCCGCCTGCAAGCCGCCCGCCGGGCCCAGAGCCAGATGAAGGACACTGCCAATGGATGACACCGCCGATCTGAAGAAGACCCCGCTGACCGCCCTCAACATCGAGTTGGGCGGCAAGATGGTGGGCTTTGCGGGCTACGAGATGCCCGTGCAATTCCCCGAAGGGGTGATGAAGGAACACCTGCACACCCGCGCCAAGGCCGGGCTTTTCGACGTGAGCCACATGGGCCAGGTGATCCTGCGCCCTAAATCGGGCAAGGTCGAGGATGCGGCGTTGGCGCTGGAACGCCTGGTGCCGGTCGACGTTCTGGGGCTTAAGCCCGGCCGGCAACGCTACGGGCTGTTCACCGACGCGCAGGGCGGCATCCTGGACGACCTGATGTTCGCCAACCGGGGCGATCACCTGTTTGTCGTGGTGAACGCCGGCTGCAAGGAGCAGGACGTGGCGCTGATGCGTGCCGGCCTCTCCGATGTCTGCGAGGTGATCGAACTGACCGACCGCGCGCTGGTGGCGTTGCAGGGTCCGGCGGCGGAATCCGCGCTGGCGGCACTGGCACCCGAAGTGGCATCGATGGCCTTCATGGACGTGCGGGAGGTGCAGATCCTCGGTGCGCCCTGCATCGTCTCCCGCTCCGGCTACTCGGGCGAGGATGGCTATGAGGTTTCGGTTCCCGAGGGCAAGGCCGTGGAGTTCGTCCGGACGCTCCTGTCCAATCCCGATGTGCACCCGATCGGTCTGGGCGCACGCGACAGCCTGCGGCTGGAGGCGGGACTTTGCCTTTACGGCAACGACATCGACACCGGCACGACGCCGGTCGCCGCCGCGCTGGAATGGGCGGTGCAGAAGGTCCGCCGCACCGGCGGCGCCCGTGCGGGCGGCTTCCCCGGCGCCGATGTGATCCTTGCGGAATTCGAACGGGGTGCCTCGCGCCGCCGCGTGGGCATCGCCCCCGAAGGCCGTGCACCGATCCGGGGCGGCGCCGAGCTTTTCCTGGACGAAACCTCGGACGCGCCTGTCGGTCGCATCACCTCGGGCGGCTTCGGCCCGACGCTGAACGCCCCCGTGGCGATGGGCTACGTCGCCACCAGCATCGCCCAGCCGGGCACCCGGCTGTTCGCCGAACTGCGCGGCAAGCGCCTGCCCGTTACCGTCGCCACGCTTCCCTTCATCACCCCCGGATACAAACGCTGAGGACTTCCACATGCTGAAATTCACCGAAGACCACGAATGGCTGAACATCGCTGACGGCATCGCCACCGTCGGCATCACCACCCATGCCGTCGAGCAACTGGGCGACCTGGTGTTCGTCGACCTGCCGGAGACCGGCGCGAGCCTTGGCAAGGGCGATGCCGCCGCAACCGTAGAGTCGGTCAAGGCGGCCTCGGATGTCTACTGCCCGCTGGAGGGCGAGATCGTCGAGATCAACGACGCGATCCGCAATGATCCCTCGATCGTCAACGCCGAGCCGCAGGGCGCGGGCTGGTTCTTCAGGCTGAAGCTTGCCAATCCCGCCGATGCCGAGGGGCTGATGGACGAGGCCGCCTATCTGGCGCTGGTGGGTTGAGGGGGCCAAGATGAGCTATTCCGAAACGACCTACGCGCCCTACGACTTCGCCAACCGGCGCCACATCGGCCCCTCGCCCGCCGAGATGGCCGAGATGCTGAAGGCCGTCGGCGCCCCAAGCCTTGACGCACTGATCGACGCGATCGTGCCCGCCGACATCCGGCTGCAGACGCCGCTGGCCTGGGGCAAGGCGCTGTCCGAACAGGGTGTTCTGGCACGCCTGCGCGCCGTGGCCAACAAGAACCGCGTGATGACCTCGTTCATCGGTCAGGGCTATTACGGCACTGTCACGCCGCCCGCGATCCAGCGCAACATCTTCGAGAACCCGGCCTGGTATACCGCCTACACGCCCTATCAGCCGGAAATCAGCCAGGGCCGTCTTGAAGCCTTGCTGAACTACCAGACGATGATCTCGGACCTGACCGCGATGGACGTGGCCAACGCCTCGCTTCTTGACGAAGGCACCGCAGCGGCCGAGGCGATGGCGCTGTGCCAACGGTCGGCCAAGTCGAAGGCTACGGCCTTCTTCGTCGATCACCACTGCCACCCGCAGACCATTGCCGTGATCCAGACCCGGGCCGAGCCGCTGGGCTGGAAGGTCATCGTCGGCAACCCCTTCACCGACCTCGATCCCGCGCAGGTCTTCGGCGCGGTGCTGCAATATCCTGGCACCTACGGCCATGTGCATGACTTCAGCGATGTCATCGCCCGGCTTCACGCTGCGGGCGCGCTCTCGGTCGTCGCGGCGGACCCGCTGGCGCTGACCGTGCTGAAGGCCCCGGGCGAAATGGGTGCGGACATCGCCATCGGCTCGACCCAGCGCTTTGGCGTGCCGATGGGTTACGGTGGACCGCACGCCGCCTACATGGCGGTCAAGGACGCGCTGAAGCGCAACATGCCGGGCCGGATCGTCGGTGTGTCGATCGACGCGCGCGGCAACCGCGCCTACCGGCTGAGCCTCCAGACCCGCGAGCAGCACATCCGCCGCGAAAAGGCCACGTCGAACGTCTGCACCGCGCAGGCGCTGCTGGCGGTCATGGCCAGCATGTATGCGGTGTTCCACGGCCCCGACGGGCTGAAAGCCATCGCCCAGCGCATCCACCGCAAGATGGTGCGTCTGGTCGCCGGGCTGGAGGCACAGGGCTTCAAGGTCGAGCCGGAAACCTTCTTCGACACGATCACCGTCGAAGTGGGCGCGGTCCAGGGCGCGATCCTGAAATCGGCTGAAGCCGAGGGCATCAACCTGCGCCGTGTCGGCACGACCAAGATCGGCATCTCCTTCGACGAACGCGCCACCCGCGCCCATACCGAAGCGATCTGGCGCGCCTTCGGGATCGACCGCAAGGACGAGGACCTGTCGCACAACTACCGCCTGCCGGAAGACCTGCTGCGGACCAGCGATTACCTGACGCACCCGATCTTCCACATGAACCGGGCCGAGGCCGAGATGACGCGCTACATGCGCCGTCTGGCCGACCGCGACCTGGCGCTGGACCGGGCGATGATCCCGCTGGGATCGTGCACCATGAAACTCAACGCCACCGCCGAGATGATGGCGCTGAGCTGGCCCGAGTTCGCCGATGTCCACCCCTTCGTCCCCGGCAACCAGGTCGAGGGCTATACGGAAATGCTGACCGACCTGTCGGCCAAGCTTTGCCTGATCACCGGTTACGACGCTTTCTCGATGCAGCCGAACTCGGGCGCGCAGGGGGAATATGCGGGTCTGCTGACCATCCAGGCCTACCACCGCGCCCGCGGCGAAGGGCACCGCGACGTCTGCCTGATCCCGACTTCGGCGCATGGCACCAACCCCGCTTCGGCGCAGATGGTGGGCATGAAGGTGGTGGTCGTGGCGGTGGCGCCCAACGGCGACATCGACATGGACGACTTCCGCGCCAAGGCCGAGGCACATTCCGCGAACCTTGCGGCCTGCATGATCACCTACCCCTCGACGCATGGTGTCTTTGAAACCACCGCGCGCGAGATCTGCGAGATCACGCACAAGCACGGCGGGCAGGTGTATCTGGACGGCGCCAACATGAACGCGATGGTCGGACTTTCCCGTCCGGGCGACATCGGGTCGGACGTCAGCCACCTGAACCTGCACAAGACCTTCGCAATCCCGCACGGCGGCGGCGGCCCCGGCATGGGTCCGATCGGCGTCAAGGCGCATCTGGCCCCCCACCTGCCGGGTAACCCGCTGGTGCAGGATGGCGGCGCGGTGTCGTCGGCGCCCTATGGCTCGGCCTCGGTCCTGCTGATCAGCTGGGCCTATTGCCTGCTGATGGGCGGTCAGGGCCTGACCCAGGCGACCAAGGTGGCGATCCTCAACGCGAACTATATCGCCAGCCGGCTGAAGGCGGCCTATCCGATCCTTTATTCGGCCAACGGCCGAGTGGCGCATGAATGCATCCTCGACACCCGGGTGATGAAGGACCGCGCCGGGGTGACGGTGGACGACGTGGCCAAGCGCCTGGTCGATTGCGGTTTCCACGCCCCGACGATGAGCTGGCCGGTCGCGGGCACGCTGATGGTGGAACCCACCGAAAGCGAACCGAAGGCGGAGCTTGACCGCTTCATCACCGCGATGCTTGGCATCGCGGCCGAGGCCGAGGCGATCGTCGAGGGCAAGCTGGACGCGGAAGACAACCCGCTGAAGCGCGCCCCCCATACGGTGGAAGACCTCGTGGGGGAATGGAACCGGCCCTACTCGCGCGAAGCCGCCTGCTTCCCGCCGGGCGCCTTCCGGGTGGACAAGTACTGGTCACCGGTCAACCGCGTCGACAACGTCTATGGCGACCGGCACCTGATCTGTTCCTGCCCGCCTCTGGAAAGCTACGCCGAAGCGGCCGAATGAACCACGGATGGCCCCTTCGGGGGCCATTCCTTTCTTCCCCCTCCGACAGGACCGGCCATGTTTCTATCGACCTTCGACATCTTCAAGATCGGGATCGGGCCGTCCTCGTCCCACACGATGGGGCCGATGGTGGCCGCTGCGCGCTTTCTGGACACGCTGCGCGCCGAACTGGACCAGGTGCCGGCACAGGGGCCGTTGCACCTGCGCGCCAGCCTGCACGGCAGCCTTGCCTTCACGGGCAAGGGCCACGCCACCGACCGGGCGGTCATCCTTGGGCTTCTGGGCTTCCTGCCCCACACTATCGACCCCGACGCCGCCGAACGGACCGAGGCCGCTTTGCGGGCCGCCGGCGTGATCCGCCTGCCTGGCCTGCCCGATCTGGCCTTCGCCCCCGACACCGACCTGATCTTCGACTACGGCCCCGCACTTCCCGGCCACGCGAACGGACTGATCCTCGCCGCACTGAACCCGGACCGCAGCGTGCGGCTGATGCAGACCTACTATTCCATCGGCGGCGGCTTCGTGCAGACCGCCGAGGAACTGGAGACCGCCCGCAGCCGGCCCCAAGCGGCCAGCGATGGAGAACTGGCCGCCCGGGGCCATCCCTATCCCTTCGGCAACGCGGCCGAGATGCTGGCGATGGGCGCTGCCGCGGGCCAGAGCATCGCGGCCATGAAGCGCGCCAATGAAGCCGTGGCACTCGGGGATACGCTGGACCAGCGGCTTGACGCGATCTGGGCCGCGATGGACGGCTGCATCGACCGGGGCCTCCGGCAGGAAGGCATCCTGCCCGGCGGGCTGTCGGTGCGCCGCCGCGCGCGCAGCATCCACCAGCAGCTTCTGGCCGAGGAAGGCAGCAACAGGGCGCAGCCGCATGTGGTAACCGACTGGATCTCGGTCTATGCGATGGCGGTCAACGAAGAGAACGCGGCGGGTGGCCGGGTCGTCACCTCGCCCACCAACGGCGCGGCGGGGGTAGTCCCGGCGGTGATCCGCTACTACCGCGACCATTGCCACGGCGCCACGCAGGACGGCATCCGCGATTTCCTGCTGGTCGCCGCGGCCATCGGCGGGCTGATCAAGCACAACGCCTCGATCTCGGGCGCCGAGGTGGGTTGCCAGGGCGAGGTGGGATCGGCTTCGGCCATGGCGGCGGCGGGGCTTTGCGCGGCCTTGGGGGGCACGAACGCGCAAATCGAAAATGCCGCCGAAATCGCGCTCGAACATCACCTGGGCATGACCTGCGACCCGGCGAAGGGCCTGGTGCAGGTGCCCTGCATCGAACGGAACGGCCTGGGCGCCATCAAGGCCGTCTCGGCCGCAAGCCTTGCCTTGCGCGGCGACGGACAACATTTCATGCCGCTGGACAACTGCATCGAGACGATGCGGCAGACTGGAATCGACATGAACCTGAAATACAAGGAAACTTCGACCGGGGGTCTTGCCGTCAACCTGCCGGAGTGCTGAGGCGGGGACCTGCAAGTCGATGCGGGCCTGGCCGCACTTCCGCCGCCGCCCGCGCGGCGGCAAGACCGGCGGCGTGCCCCCCCGGGCTGGCCAGATCGAGCGTCGTCGCGCCGCACTCTCAAACGCCACCTTGATCCCGCGCCTTGATGCCGATCCGGGGCCACAACGCCAGCGGCGACGAAATCGCACCAGCTTCCTCGACGCAATCCGGTCCTGTTGTCGGTGCCCACTGCCCTGGGATGGGAGGTGGAAGCCGGAAACGGCTCAACCGCAGGACCATCGACTTCGCCGCTTGCCCTTGTAGGGCAGAGGTGCCGGGTGGCATGACAGCAAAAAATTACCGTCCTGTGAAAATGCTCCGTGCTGTCGCCCGGAATCCGCACCACCAATCAAAGTCCCGTCGGGACGTTTTCGATCACACTTCCTTTGGGGGTCTTCACCTATGCTGGCAACAGGAACGAATCCTGTCAGAAAGTTCGGGGGAACGATGCTTCTTGAAGCACCGAAAGGATTGAGCCCGACGCCCCGGTTGCCGGTGGCTTGCCGATGACCACGGGCGTCATCCTGGTGACCTACTGCGCAGAGGACGTGATCGTCGACTGCCTCGAAAGTCTGCTTGCCAGTCAGGGTGTGGACCTGAGGATCGTGGTCGTCGACAATGCCTCACCGGACCAGACGGTCCGGACCGTCACGGAATGGGCCGCGGGCCGGATCGGTCTGCAGGGCGTGCCTTGGCAGCGGCCCTATTCCCCCCTGCCGCACGGTCCGGTTTCCCTGGCCGAAGGCGAAACCGCCTGCTCCAGCCTGCGGCGCGGTGAAGTCGGGCTGATCCAGGCCGGGACAAACCTGGGCTTTGCGGGGGGCGTCAACCTTGGGCTGAAGGCCCTTCGCGCCCACCCCGAGGTCGATCACTTCTGGATCCTCAATCCCGATTGCATGGCGGAATCGACAACGGCCATGCGGCTTGAACAGCGGGCCGCGCAGGCTGGCGATTTCGGGGTGATCGGGGGCCGCGTCTATTACACCGTTCCGCAAGGCACGATACAAAGCGATGGGGGACGCATCAACTTCTGGACGGGGATCTGCACGCCCTTCAACATGACCTGTCGGGCCGAAGCCTGCACCCCGCCGAAAGAGGTGGACCTGGACTACATCTCCGGGGCGCACATGTTCGTATCCCGGCGATTTCTCGACCAGGTGGGCCTGATGCCCGAGGATTATTTCCTCTACTATGAGGAGATGGACTGGTGCTGCCGCGGCAAGGATCTGGGGCTGCTGTTCGAACCCGAAGCCGCCGTGCATCATCACGGCGGGCATTCGATCGGGTCCGCCACCATGACGAAAGGCCCCTCACCGCTGGCAGCCTATTTCCTGAACCGGTCGCGGATCAGGTTCATGGTCCGATTCCGGCCGGTGGCGATCCCGCTTGCCCTGGCCTACAGCACGGCGCGCGCCCTCCGGCAGCTGCTTCGGGGCCAGGTCCGGGCGGGAACCTATGCGCTTCGGGGGCTGTGGGGCTTCCCACCGGGGCAGGAAATCCTGGCGCGGATTGGCCGCGACAGGCTGCCCTGACACCCGGACCTAACCGCAAACCAGCGGCCGGAGCGCCGCAACAAGGATCGGCAGGGCAATCCGGCGCATTCCGTCATCGGTAGGGTGGCCGCCATCGGGGACCAGCGACTTGCGCAGGTCGTCCGGGATCGCCAGCCACGCCGGCGCGGTGTCGATCAGCCCCGCGCCGGTTTCCCCGGCCAGTTCGCGATACATCGCATGATACCGGGCCAGGCCCGGGCGGGTCACCGCTTCCCATTCCCAGGCCGGACTCATCGTCGACAGGAATGGAACGGCGCCGGCGCGGCGGATGGTGCGGATCAAGCTGCGCGCGGCAGAGCGGGACAGGAACAGGGGCATCCCGCGGTTGACCGACGCATCGTTCCCCGAAAATTCGGAGACCACGATGTCCGGCAGCGGTTGCGACGCATCCGCCAACCGCTGCCGCAGGGCGGCAAGACCCCAGTGGCTGTTCTCGCCCGCCCGCGCCAGGCGGGTCACCTCAACGCCCCGGGGCGCACAGGAGGCGAGCCGTTCCTCAAGGATCCGCGGCCAGGAACCCCGCGCCGTCAGGCTGGTCCCCAGCAGGAGGATCCGCACCGGTCCCCCGTCGGCACGCGGAGACAGCATCGCGGGTGCGTCCCGTGGCGGCACGACCGGCGCGGTGGACGCCCTCGGCGCCGGCCCCAGAACCCCGTAGAGGAACATTCCGGCCAAGGCCGCTGCACCAAGAGCGGCCGCGATCTGGACAAGAACCCGCATGCCTACGGCTCCAGCAGCCTTCTCAGGGCGGCCCGGTCCACCTTGCCACTGGTTGTGACGGGCATCGCGTCCAGTGTGATGATCCTGCGAGGCACCATGTAATGCGGCAGCCGCGCCCGGCAACGCTGGCGGATTTCGGCGCTCGGGATCCTTGGCTGGACCACGAAGCCGACGATCTGATCCGCATGACCGGTGTCTGAAAGCGGCCAGGGAAGGCTTGCGGCCTCCTCGGTTTCTGCGGCAGCGCGCAGGGCCGCGTCGATTTCCAGCAATTCGATCCGATAACCGTTGACTTTCACCTGGTCGTCGGAACGCCCAAGGAACAGCAGCCCGTGGCGGTCTGACCAACGTGCAACGTCGCCCGTCCGATACCAGCGCGTCCCGTCGTCATCGGTGATGAACCGGCTTGCCGTCTGTTCGGGCATGTTGACATAGCCCGGCGAAACCTGTGGCCCACCCAGCCAGAGTTCGCATGCTCCCTCGTCGCCCTCGATCGGTTCAAGCCGGACCCTACCCCCCGTCATGGGGCGGCCAATCGGCACGACGGTCTGCGCGTCCAGGGCCCCCGGGTCGGAAAAGCGATAGGCGGTGAAGGCAATCGTCGCCTCGGTCGGGCCATAGATATTCCAGGCCTCGGCATGGGGCGCTGCCTGAAGGAAACTGCGCGCCACGGTTTCGGGCAGAGCCTCGCCGCAGAACAGCACGGATCGCAGCGACGGCATCGCCCCCGTCCCCAACTGGCCCAACCGGCCGCAGAAGGCTGCCAGCGACGGCACCGAAAACCAGTGCGTGATGCGGTTGTCGCGCACATAGGCATCGATGGACATCGTCTGAGCCTTGGGCAGGACGCAAAGCTGCGCCCCGGCCAGCCAGGTGACGAAGATGTCGTGAATGGCCAGGTCGAACGACAGGTCGAAGAAATGCGTGGCCCTGTCGTCAGGACCGATCTTCACGACGTCCGCAACGGCATCAAGGTAGGACAGAAGGTTGGTTTCCGTGATGCGGACCCCTTTCGGCACCCCCGTGGTGCCCGAGGTGAACATGATGTAGCGCGTAGCATCCCGCACAGCGCGCGTCCCTTCGGCATGGCCCCCTGCCGACCCGGCCTGGGGCGCGCCTTCTGTCGCAAGGCCGGACAGGATCGGAACCTTGTGCCCCATGATCGACTGGAGCTCGGCAACGCTGCTTTCGGGCGCCTCGGCCGCAAGGATGACCGACAGCTCGGCCGTCAGGGCAATCGTGGCGATGCGGCTGACGGGGAAGCCGGGGTTGAGCGGAACGAATGCACGATCCGACAGGACGGCGGCCAGCACCCCCGCCAGTGACAGCAGGTCGCGCTGGCACCAGAGCCCGATGGGGCCTTTCCGAGGGGCCAGGTTGTCGATCCTGTCGGCAAGTGCGCGGGCGACCGAAAACAACTCGGCGAAGGTCCAGCGGTCCGGCCCGATCGACAAGGCAATCCGCGGGCCATGCGCGCGCTCGACCTTCTGAAGGCGCTGGCGAAGCAAAAGCGCGGTCATGGGATGTTCTCCTGGTGGCCCGGGTCCGCCGGCGGCAGTTCCAGCATCAGCACATTCGGTTCGAACCCGAGCCTTTCCCAAAGCGCCCGGGCCGCGGAGTTCCGCGCAAGCACCCGGATCTGGATGCGATCGACGGCGCGCAGGCGCAGTTCCTGGATCAGCCCGTCGACCAACGCCGAGGCCAGGCCCGCGCCGCGATGATCGGCACCGACGAAAACTTCCTCGATCAGGCCAACGGTCTTGCTGCGCCCGTCAGGTACGAAACGGACGGTGCTGGTTGCGTAGGCCACCGCGGCGCCAGGGACTGTCCGGGCAATCAGGACATCACTGCGGCGGCTTTCCAGCAAGCCGACGGTGGACCGGTCCAGATGGCCCTCTGGATCCTGTGGCAGATCCAGAAGGCCCATGCGGACCTGGGTGTCGTGAAATGCCCGCCGCAAGGATGTAAGCGACGGCAGATCGGAAACTCCGGCCCGCGCAATTGAAAACGCAAAGGGGTCAGCCATTAAGCTGCCGCTCCACCCCGGACAGAAGCTTTGAAAAGCTGGTCAGTTCTGCCACCTGCTGATCGTCGATCTCGATACCGAATTCCGCTTCCAGCGCGACGATCAGCTGGAAATGCGCAACCGAATCCCATTCGGGGTTCACACCATAGGAAAAACCCTCGGGGTCTTGCGATTCATCAAGGCCCAGTTCTTCGTTGAAGACGCGCCGTAGGCGCAACAGCGTACTCATGACAATACCTTTCGCAATTTAGCGTTTGCCGTCCCAGTTCCGGATTCCCCAGGGCCCAAGCTCAAGCCCGCTTTCGATGACCCGCGCCGGATTGCCCGCCACAAGCGAGCCGGACGGGACGGTTTTCATCACGACGCTGGCAGGCGCCACGATGCAGCTGTCACCAATGGTGATCCCGGGAAGAATGATGGCGTTCATCCCGATGTGGCAGTTGTCGCCGATCCGGGTGTTCAAGTGCCGCGATCTGACGAAGTCATGCGACAGGATGACAGCACCGGCACCGACCCCGGTATCGCGCCCGATATGGATGCCCCTTGGGTTGGTCATGTCCAATCGCGCTTTCAGGGATATTCTGGTGCCGGTTCCAATCTGCATTCCCCAGAGTTTCCGGAGATACCATGCGCGCGCAGCAACAAGCGCCTTGCGGACCCGGGTCCGCAACGAAGAAATAATCATACCACCCCCACCGTCAAAAGATTGGCGCAAGGACGCCAGGAAAGAATCGATTTGGACGCCCGTCCCACCTCCAAATTAAGGTCAGAGGGTGACAGATCGAGTCGCATAGCCGGAAAATGCTGAAAATTCGGACTGGCCTTGAAGCGGAGCTTTTGTCCTGTGCGTCCCTAAGCCGGGTTTCAAGGAAGGCCGATACTCCCGCGGGCGCCAAGATCCATTGAGGTTGTCCCAGCCCGTAAGCCGCAGGCCGCGATTGTGATGCGCGCAAGGGAATGGCAGGACGCACCAAGGACCATCTGCGCCATAGACCCGGAAAAATCAGGTCTTGCGTTCCGTGCAAAAAAAACCCGGCGAAGCTTCAGCTTCGCCGGGATCTGCATTCAGGGGTTTTGGACGCTCAGCCCTGATAGGGGCCTTCGATGCCATGCTTGCGCAGAAGGGTGGCCTGCGTGTTGGCGGCTTTCAGCAGCGCCTTGCCATAGCGTTCGATCAGCATCGCCTGACGGCCGACGCCGGTCGCGGTGGCAAGGGCGCCCAGAATGGCCGCGAGGTCTTCCGCAGCGGCCCGCACCGCGGCCAGATCGGCGGCATCTGCTGCAAGGTTCGCCACATCGCGCGCCGTTGCTCCGCCGACGCCGGGCACCGTCCTGGCGCCACCGGCGGTGTAGCCTGCCGGCAGATCGCCTTTCAGGTTCACGACGCGTTTGAACTGGATCAGATCAAAGATCTGGTCCACCGCCTGCCGGGCCCCCTCCACACGGCTCATGTGCTCGGTATCGGCAGCCGCATGCGGCAGCAGCTCCAGACGGCCGGGATATTTGGCCGCCAGCGGCAGGTAAGGAACCATCGGACCCGAAGCCGCGCCGGTTTCTGCGTTGGTGAACAGGTCGGCGTCGATGGCCGCATAGCGGATCTGGCCCGAAGCAAGGGCACGGTCCAGCGCCGCAGCATCCACACCTTCACCGCGGTCGTAGTTCAGAAGGATGGCCCCCTTGTTCACCACGGCGAACACGCTGTCTCCGATGAAGCCCGCATTGGCAAAGGTGCCGGTTTCAGCGTTCAGCGCACCCAGACCGGTGTGCAGCGACAGCACGTCAGCGCCCGCGGCGGCGTCTTCCTTGGTCGCGGCGTGGGTGAAGCCTTCGGATTCGATCCAGTCCTTGTGATGGGCACGGGCGAAGATGCGCACCTTCATGCCAAAAGCCGCGGCAAGTTTGGCGACTTCGCGGCCGATATTGCCGTAACCGAAGATCGCGATGGTCTTGCCTTCCAGCTTTTCGGTCGGGAATTCGCGCAGGTTGCGGCCGGTGTCGAACTTGCCCGCAGCCGTCAGGTCATGCATCTTGTCGACCGGCAGATCGGGTGCGACCTTCAGAAGCGCCTTCATCGCCATCTGCGCGGTGGCACGGCTGTTGAAGCTGGGCGTGTTCATCAACGCCGCCTCGCCGCCCGCGCCGTTGCCGCCGCCCCAGCTGTCGGACCCCATGTTGCCGGTGCCCGCACCGATCCGTACGCCACCCAGCCTGAAGACCGAGGCCTTGGGCAGGAAGGTCGCGGCAGCGATCACCGCGTCATACTGGCCGTCGCCGGCAACGGCCATGATCTCGGCTTCGGTCGAGATATCGGGCACGTAGAAGAAGTGGATCTTGCCCTTTTCAAGCGTCGACGCGTCGCCCAGCGCCTCTTCGTGGAAGACGCCACCCTTCGATGCGACATAGGCCTTGACCTCGGAATGGTCCGGTTGGCCGTTCGCGTCGAACTTCAGCCCCACCCGGTCGCAGACCAGAACCTTGTAGGCGCGGTTCGGGTCGTCCATCCGGCGGGTGGCGTCCGCGACAGCCTCGGGTTCGAAGGTCACGCCCAGCTTGGCAAGTTCTTCTTCCAGCACGGCGATCTTGGCGCGGTGGTAGGCATATTCCAGGTTGTCCAGGAATGCCGGGACATCCTCGGCCGGGCGAATGCCGCCGATCCAGGCGCGGTAGTCGCCGGGCGTGCCGGGGAAGGCATTGATGTAGCGCGCCACATCAAGACCGGGCTCATAGCTGCCATTCGGGTGGGTGACGCCGTCATAGGACAGGATCGCCTTCGAATAGGCCACGATGCGCGCGTGGATGGCCGGATCGGTGATATCGGGGTCCTTGACCTTCAGCAGCGTGACGGCGGCGCCGCGGTATTCCGGGTCCGTGACACCAAGTTCGAACAGCGGGTGCGCCGCAACCCAGGCGTTGACCGCGTCGCGGTTCCGGACCGAGCGCGCGTTCAGGTCGCTGACCGTGCCGATCCGCTTTTCCGCCCGCAGAAGGCCGAAGGTGGTTTCCGCAAAGGCCAGCGTTGAGAAGGTGTTGATGACGCCGCCCACCATCTTGTCCTGCGCCGGATCGTAGATCGGGCCGACGTTCACGCTGCGTGCGCCCGACAGGGGCATCTTTGGGTCCAGCGGCGCCGCGATCTTCAGCTGGCGCGGGATCGCCCAGGACGGATTCTGCTGGTTCGTTTCGACCAGCGCCAGCGCGGCCGGCGTGAACGAGATGATGAAATAGCCGGAAATGCCGCCGATCGCCTTCTGGAAGGGCATGAACATGCAGCACCTGGTGGTGACTTCGCGCACCAGTTCCTCGCCCCAGGGCATTGCGCCCAGCATCGAGGTGGCGTCCAGCACCACGTGATGTTCGGCCGGGTTCATGTCGATCCAGGCCAGAAGCTCCTTCACGTCGCGGGTCGAATAGGTGCTGGCGCCCGTGGTTTCGTGGCCGACGCCGACGAACAGCTTGATGCCCATCTCTTTCAGTTCGGCCGCCGAGGGCACCACGCCTTCTTCCTTGGCGAAGTGGATGCGGCTTTCATCGCCGTTACGGGCATAGCGCATCATCTCGATGATCTGCGCACCCCAGGACTGGCGGAAGAAACCGGACGACTTGGCGGCTTCGGTTTCGGGGCGCAGGGTGTCGACGAAGACCTTCTGGCTGGGATCATTGGTGGTGATCAGGTGCAGCGCACAGGCCGTAAAGCCCGAATGGCCGCCGCCCAGACCCACGGCCATCTTGTTGGCTTTGGGAAATTCGAAATAGCGATGGATTTCCCGCATCATGTCCAGGAGGAACTTGTCCGCCGGATAGCCCCGGTGCATCGACCGCCCGATTTCGGCCGCCGTGAAGGGACCCAGATCGCGGCCCTTGTCGTCAAGCTTGCGGTAGTTCGTTTCGAGCCAATGCTCGAACTCGAACTTCAGGCGGCGGCTGTCGGCCTCGTCGGCGGCACCGTCGGTGATCGGACCCACGCCAAAGAACGGGTTGCCGGTGCGGGCCGGCGCTCCGGCGCGGGTGGCATCGAGGGAGGCCTGGCGCTGTTGGATGAGAACTTCCTTGTTCGACATTCGGGCTGGTCCTTCCAGAAAAAGATGTACGCCACAGACGAGTCAGGGCGCGCGGGCAAAATCCTGAACCGTCCCTTACCCCGCGCACCTGGACGAAGTGGGTGCAATTTCGACATCCTTGGCCCTCTGTGCGTCGGTATCTGCAGAATCCGCCCCTCCGGCGCCGGTTCGATTCGCGCCGAGGACGACTGTGCGGCACCCTGCCCGGCAAGGGCCGGACACGCCCCCTGCCTCACCGAAGCGAACGCCAAGGTGCGGCAACTTTTCCGCATGACTGTTTCGTGAGGTCGCTGATATAGTGGCCGGCGCTGCGCGCGACCCCGGGGTCTGGTGCGCTGCCGGAAAATGGGGTCCAGTTTCGTTCATGATCGATCAGCACGACAGGCGCAGGGTGATTTACGGCGCTGGCTCTTCCATCGTCGTGGACGTTGAAGAAAGCTGCAATCGCAGCGGATATGATGTCGCCGCGATCGTGCAGAACCGGGCCGGTGACTGCCACGCGATCGAGACGGAAAAGGTGGTGGACCTTGCGCGTTTCCAGGAAGGCTTCCTGGATCATGCGCTTGTCGTCGCCCTGTTCACCCCGGCCCACAGGAAGTTTGCGGCTGCGGAAGCCAAGGACCTGGGCGCCACGCATTTTCCAGCCCTGGTCGACAAGACGGCCATCCTTCCCTCCAGCCTTCGGATCGGAGCGGGCGTCTATATCAATTGCGGCGTGACCATCGGCGGCAAATCGTCCTTGGGCGACTTTTCCTTCATCAACCGGGGCGCTTCTCTTGGCCATCACGCGGCGGTGGCGGAATTCGCCTCGATCGGGCCGGGCGTGGTGACGGGTGGCTTCGTCACGATCGGGCGGGGCAGCGTTATCGGCACCGGGGCCGTCCTTCTGCCCGGTGTGTCCGTCGGCGCGAATGCGGTGGTGGCGGCCGGGTCCGTGGTAACGCGGGACGTTCCCGATCATGCGCTGGTGATGGGAAATCCGGCGACGGTGCGGCGCGAAGGCATCCCGGGCTATAATGATCTGAGTGTATGAGCGAAGAACTGAAATTTTCGGCGAACGATCCCGGCGCGCTCATAATCAACCTGGCCCCGACCGGCATGGTCCCCACCCGGGAAATGTCGGCCCATGTGCCGTTGCAGCCGCCCGAGATCATCCGCGCGGTGCTGGATGCCGCGTCCCTTGGCATTACCATGGTTCACCTGCATGCCCGCGATGAAAAGGGCCTGCCGACCTATCGAAAGGACATCTACGCGCAGATCATCGAGGGAATCCGTACCGAGCGTCCGGATCTGATCCTCGGCGTTTCCTGTTCGGGGCGGGATTTCAGCGCCTTCGACCAGCGCGCCGAAGTGCTTGACCTGGACGGGGATCTTCGGCCGGACATGGCTTCACTGACATTGTCGTCGATGAACTTCGCTCGGCAGGCAAGCGTCAATGCCCCCGACATGGTCAGGCGGCTTCTGGACCGGATGCTCGAACGCGGAATCCTTCCCGAATTCGAGATCTTCGACATGGGGATGGCGAATTACGCCAGCTATCTGATCGAGCGGACGGGAATGGAGGGGCCGTTTTACGCCAATCTCATCTTGGGCAACATTGCCGGGGCGCAGGCCACGTTCCCCGCCCTTGCCGCAATCACCGCCGCCCTGCCCGGCCATACGATCTGGGGCCTGGGCGGCATGGGCACGGCGCAGATCACGGTTTCCGCCCTTGCGGCGGCGATGGCCCCCGCGGCCCGAATTGGACTTGAGGACAATCTGTGGCTGGACCGGGCGCGGAACCGGCCTGCCACCAATCAGGAGATGGTCGAAAGACTTCACTGCCTGGCCTCCCTGTCCGGTCGCACCGTGATGCCCGCCGCCCAGTTGCGCCAGCTTTTAAAGCTTCGCTCCTGGTCGCCGGGTGGGTCACGACCGACTGAAGGGTGACGGCCCGTGGACTGGAAAACGCTCTTGCGGTCGGTGCTGGGGAAGGCCGGTCCGGACCTGGCCACGATGCCCCTGTCCGATGTCTGGTCCCTGGCCCGGACCTGCGGCGGCCTCATTGTCGACCGCGAACAAGCGGGAGCCTTCTTGCGGTCGGTCGAAAGCACCGCGCCGGTGGACCGGGAATGGCGGGCATCGCCCAGCAATCCGCATCCTTACATCGCTGTCCTTGAAGATGTGATCCTGATCCCCGGCACCCGGATTCTTCTGGACGGGAAGGGAAACGCCTTCAGCGATGAAATCTGCGCGGGCTTCGGGATGGGCCTGCCGCCAAAGCCGCGGCGAATGCAGATCCTTGATGGCCCGCGCCTGGTATTGTCCCCGCCGCCGCTGTCCAGGGACGTGATCCCGGCCGGCGTCCACCTGACCGGAGAGCATGAGACGAACTACTTCCACTGGTTCGTCGAGATCCTGACCCGCCTCTACCTTTATCTTCAGCTGACACAGGAGTCCGAGGCCCCGCTTCTGGTGTCGGAAGGCCTGCATGACAACCTTCACGACCTTCTGCGTCTGGTCTGCGGACCGGACCGCCCCATCCGGCGCCTGAGGAAAGACAGGTGCCATCGGGTGAAACGGCTGGTCTATCCCGGCGACGTCAGCCGGATCCTCGACGTTTATGACCGTCCGCCGTCCCATGAAACCACCTACCTTCCGGTTGGCCTTATCCACCGGATGACGGCGGCGATCCGATCGGCCGCCCCGCCGGCCCGGAACGGAGACACCCCGAAGCGCCTGTTCGTCAAGCGCACCGCACGTTACCGGACCCTTCTGAACGAGGCGGAGGTGCAGGAATTCCTGGTCAGCCGCGGGTTTCACGCGGTGGATCCCGGGGGACTTTCCGTGCGGGATCAGATGGAGATCTTCGCCGGGGCCGATGTGATTGTCGGTCCCTCCGGCGCGGCCTTCACGAACATGGCCTGGTGCCACGCCGGCGCGTGCATCCTGGTGCTGCATTCGGACCACCCCTTCAAGAAATACCCCTACTGGGATGGCTTGGCGCGCGCGTCCGGGGCACAGATTTCCTATCTGTCGGGTCCGCGCGGAAACCGCGCCAATGGGGTGCCCGATGTCCATGATGACTTTCGCATCCCGGTGGAGGACTTGCGCCGGGCCTTGACGGAAATCGACTGAAGACGCCATGACCCCGCCAGCGGGCCAGGGTCCAGTTCCTTCAGCCACGCTCATCCGCGTGGGCCAGTTCCACCTGCACCACGTCGCAGCGCCCGGTCCCGAAGGCTGCGGCGCAGCCGTCAAGATAATACTGCCAGCCGCGCAGGAACGTCTCTCCATATCCCAGCCGCGTGATGCGCGGGCGTTCGGCTTGCATCCGTTCGGACCAGATGCGGCAAGTCCGCGCGTAATCCTGCCCGAAGGCCAGGTTACCGCGCACCCGCAGGCCCGCCTTCTCCGCCTCATGGGCGATTGCGGCATCGCAGGGCAGCATTCCACCCGGAAAGACATGCTGCCGGATGAAATCCGAACGCCTACGGTAGACCGAAAATTCGGCGTCCGGCACCGTGATCGCCTGCAACACCGCCCGCCCCCCGGGCGCCAGCCGCGCCTTCAGCGCCGCGAAATAGGCGGGCCAGTACCGTTCGCCGACCGCCTCGATCATCTCGATGGACACGATGTTGTCGAAACGGCCCGTGACATCGCGGTAGTCCTGCAACCGCACCTCGGCGCGGCCGTCCAGCCGGGCGTCGGCATAGCCCTTCTGAGACGGCGACAGGGTGATGCCGGTGACGCGGTGGCCGCGCTCGGCGGCGGCTTCGGCAAACCCGCCCCAGCCGCAGCCGATCTCCAGCAGGCTTTCCCCCGGCGACAGCCGCGACAGGATCCGCGCGTTCTTGCGCGCCTGAGCCCCTTCCAGATCGTCGCCCGGTGCAAACAGCGCCGAGGAATAGGTCATCCCGGGGTCCAGCCAAAGCTGGTAGAATTCGTTGCCCACATCGTAATGGGCGCGGATGTTGCGCAACGATCCACGGCGGCTGTTGATCCGCACCAGACGGTCCACCATCCGCATCCGCCAAGCCTGCAACCGGCCCGGGCTGCCCCAGCCGCCCAGCGAACCAAGATTGCGCAGAGCCACCGTCAGCACCCCCTCCAGGCGGTCGCTGTGCCAGTCCCCGGCGATCCAGCCTTCCCCCAGACCCACGTCTCCGCGCAGCGCAAGCCGGGGCAACAGGCGCCAGTCGCGGATGTGCAGATCCGCTTCGGTGCCCTGGTGGCCGAAATGGTGGCGCGTGCCTTCGGGGGTGGTCACGGTCAGCCGTCCGTCGCCGATGCCTTCCAGCGCGGACAGGAAGCGGTGGCGCAGGGCGCGTGTTGCAAGGCTCATCGGCTGATTTCCTTTTCAGGCGGGACAGGAAGGCGGCGGTAGGCGACACCCTTGAGCTTCAGCCGCAGTGCGTGCCAGTAGATCTGCACGATGACCCCGAGCGCCCCTCCGGGGCGGCGGAGGGCGCTTTTCAGGATCGCACCGGCGGTCAGTTGCCGCAGCGGGCCGGCCAGGCTGGTGTCGATGCCCGCCGCGCCGTCGACCTGGGCAATGCGGATGGCCAGCCGGTCGCGGTGCAACGCGAAGGCAAAGACGTATTCCCCCGCCACATCCTGAAACGGCGAGACATGGAACATCTTCCGGGCGGTCAGCCGCGTGTCGGCGGTGATGGGCGCCAGGTCCGGGCGGACCAGAAGGTAGGAATGTCGCTGCCCGAAGGTGTTGTTGACCTCGGCAATGACGGCCAGCAGCGCATCGCCCTCGATCAGCAGCCAGAAGCTGACCGGATTGAACCAGTAGCCCAGGAACCGCGGCTGCGTCAGAAGCGCGACCACCCGTCCCGGTCCGCGCTCCAGGCCGGCGGCCGCAAAATGCGCCCAGGCCCACAGGGCGCCCCGCCCCGCCCCGCGCGGCCCGCCGTGGTCGGCGTCGTGAAAAGAGATCAGGCTGAAACGGTTG
This sequence comes from Rhodobacteraceae bacterium QY30, assembly GCA_002356635.1. Classification (GTDB taxonomy): domain Bacteria; phylum Pseudomonadota; class Alphaproteobacteria; order Rhodobacterales; family Rhodobacteraceae; genus QY30. The sequence goes on along the minus strand of CP023454.1, from coordinate 906,486 downwards.
TGTCCCATCAGTCGGGGCATGCGGCAGGTTTCCGGCGCCAGCAGCACATGATCGGCCCGGGTCGTGAAGGCATGGCGCAGGCTCCCGCGCCGCGCATGGGTGATCCGCGCGGGCAGTGCCAGCACCTCGCCGCCCGCAAGGCGATCGGCCAGCGTCACGGCACGACCCGCGCCGGCAGAAGCCGCCGGGCGATGCGCATGGCGCTGGCAAAGCCGTCCTCGTGAAAGCCGTTGCGCAGCCAGGCCCCCGCAAACCAGGTGTTGCGGTTGCCCTGCATCGCGGCGGTCCGCCTCTGCGCATCCAGCGCGGCCTGATCGAAGACCGGATGGCGAAAGGTCACCTCGTCATACGTCAGGCGGGGATCCAGGCCCGCGCCGGGATTGAGCGTGACGAACAGGGGATCCTCCTCGGGAATGTTCTGAAGGCGGTTCATCCAGTAGCTGACCCCGACCGCGCCGTTCGCGCCGTCACTCCGGCTGACCCAGGAACTCCAGCACCGGCGGCGGCGCGGCATCACCGAAGGATCGGCGTGCAGAACCGCATGGTTCGGCTGGAAGCGGATCGCCGACAGGGCCGCCTGCTCCTCGCCGTCGGCATCCGACAGCAGCGCCAGCGCCTGATCGGCATGGCTGGCCAGAATGACGTGATCGAAAAGCTCGGCCTCGGACCCTTCCGCCCGCAGCAGGACCCCGGCGCCCACGCGCGTCACTGCCTGAACCCGCGCGCCGGGGCGCAGATCGGCGCCCGCCCGTGCCAGCGCCGCCACCAGCCGCTCCACATAGGCCCGAGAGCCACCCTCGACCGTCCACCACTGGTGATGCTCAGCCCGCGACAGCAGTCCGTGGTTGCGCATGAATCGCAGAAGGGCCTGCGCGGGGAAGGCCCCGATATCCTGGTCGGGGGTCGACCAGATGGCACCGCAGAACGGATACAGATAGTGGGCGCGGAACCGCCCACCCAGCCCCATTGCGCCGATCAGGCCGTCGATGGTCAGCCCGGGCCGCGATGCGACTGTCGCCTCGGCCCCGGCGTTGAAGCGCAGGATGTCGCGGATCATCGCGTGAAAACGCGGGTCGACCAGGTTGCGCCGCTGGCCGAAAAGCGCGTCAAGCGACCGCAGCGCATATTCCACCCGCCCGCCTTCCAGCGACACGCCAAAGCTCATGTCGCTTTTCGCCACCGGCACGTCCAGGTCGCGGAACATGGCCGTCAGGTGGGGATAATTCACGTGGTTGAAGACGATGAATCCGGTATCGACCGGCCGGTCTCCGTTCCGGCCGGCGATCACCGTGCGCGCGTGCCCGCCCAGGCGGCTTTCGGCCTCGAACAGCGTCACGCGGTGGTGGCGCGACAGAAGCCAGGCCGCCGACAGGCCCGAGATCCCGCCGCCGACAATGGCGATGCGCTGGGGCGCACCTTTGGAAACATCGAAGGGCATGGGCGTTCCGTGGTTGTTTTCGCTTTCTTACGCGTTGCCACGACCGGTGGATCACTCGGCCGGAAATATTTCCCCGGTGCAGTGATCCGTTGCGCGGGCGTCACCGTATCAGGGCCATGGAACTCTTGATTGCACCTGCCGGAACAAGGTCCGATAGAATGCCAATACCGATGGCCGCTCCGGCCGCGGATGGGTGCGGCATCTCCGCGCCGGATGGGATGAATGGGCCGGTGACAGACGCGTTTTCCGAGGTGACCCGGGACCTGCTTGCGGTGCGCGATCAACGGGATCGCGCGGCCTTCGGGCGCCTGTTCGATCATTTCGCACCGCGCCTGAAGGCGATGCTCATGCGCGGCGGATTGCAGGACGGCACTGCCGAGGATGTGGTGCAGGACGTGATGCTGGCCGTCTGGCACAAGGCGGCGCAATTCGATCCGCACCGCGCGGACGCGTCGGGCTGGATCTACGGCATCGCCCGCAACCGGCGCATCGATCTGGCGCGCCGCCGTCCGCTGTCCCAGCCCGAGGAAATGCCCGAGGTCGAAAGCCTGGATCCCGATGCAGTGCAGATCCTGGCCTTTCAGCAAGAGGCGCGGCATCTGGCCGAGGCGCTGTCGCGGCTTTCGTCCGAACAGGCCGAAGCCCTTCGCGCCGCCTATTTCGACGACCTCCCCTACAGCCGCATCAGCGAGATGACGGGCCTGCCACTTGGCACGATCAAGTCCCGCATCCGCCTTGGCCTGGAACGGCTGAGGCACGAGCTGAGGAAGATTGCGCCATGACCCGCATCCAGCACCACATTCCCGACGACGTTCTTGACACCTACCGCACCGGCACGCTGCCGCATGCCTTTGCCGTGGTCGTGGCGGCGCATTTGTCGCTGTGCGATGAATGCCGCGCCCGGGCCGAAGCACAGGACATGCTGGGCGGCGCGCTGCTGGACCGGACCGAAGGCGCCGCCCTGGCCCCCGGTGCGCGCGACCGGCTTATGGCCGCGCTGGACACAAGCCCCCCGCCTCCGCCGCCACAGCGGGGCTCGGGCGTGTTTCCGGCGCCGGTGATGGCGGAACTGGGCGGGCAGCCGCCCCGCTGGCGGATGCTGGGCGGCGGTATCCGCCAACAGATCCTGACATCGGACCAGGACGGTTCGCTGCGGCTTCTCTACATTCCACCGGGAAAGGCCGTGCCCGAACACGGCCACCGCGGGCTGGAACTGACGCTGGTCCTGCAAGGCAGCTTTTCCGACAGCGAAGGCGCCTTCCATCGCGGCGACGTGGAAACGGCGCATGACGCGATCGACCACCAGCCGGTCGCCGGATCCGGGGCGCCCTGCATCTGCCTGGCCGCAACCAACGCCCCCCTGCGCTTTCAGGCGCTGGTCCCGCGGCTTCTGCAACCGATCTTCCGGATCTGAGCGATGGATTTCACCGGCCGCCGCATCTGGCTGATCGGCGCCAGCGCCGGGATCGGCGCGGCGCTGGCCCGGGCGCTGGCCGGGCGGGGCGCGCAGCTGGTCCTTTCTGCCCGCGACGGCGACGCGCTGGCCGCATTGGCCAGGGAATGCGGATCGGCACGGGTTCTTCCCCTGGATCTGGCACGGGCCGGTTCCTTGGACGATGCGGTTCGGGCCCTGGCGGCCGAGGCGCCTCTGGATGCCGTGATCTGCACCGCCGCGCTTTACGATCCGGGCCGGGTGGCCGAACTGGATCCCGCGCGGGCCGAGGCGATGGTGCGGGTCAATCTGCTGGGCACCCTCGATGTGGCGCGGCTCTGTCCGCCGCTTCTCCGCGACGGCGGGCAGCTTGTGCTGTTCGGATCGGTCGCGGGCTATCTGGGCCTGCCGGGCGGGCAGCCCTATTCCGCGACCAAGGCGGCGGTCAACAATCTGGCGGAAAGCCTGGCGGCGGAACTGGCGCCACGCGTCGATGTCCGGCTGGTCTGTCCGGGCTTCGTCGAAACCCGCCTGACGGCAAAGAACAGGTTCGCCATGCCCGCGATCCTCAGCCCCGAGGCGGCGGCCCAGGCGGTGCTGCACGGCATGGGACGCCCCGGTTTCGAAATCCACTTCCCGCGCCGCTTCACTTTGGGAATGAAGCTGCTGCGGCTTTTGCCCTATGCCCTTTCCCTGCGCCTGACGCGCCGACTGGGCTGACCGTTCACACCACCCGCCCCGTCAGGATCGCCACCCCGGCCCAAGCCGCAAAGCCCGTCAGAAGCGTGCCCCAAAGGCCATCCACGATCACCTGTTCCCAGGACCAGGCGGCAAGGGTCGCGTAGTTCGTCATTTCATAGGTGCCATAGCACAAAAGCCCAAGGACCAGACCGCCGACCAGCGCCTGCATCGGATCGCCCGCCTTGAACGCAGGCCACGAGACCATCCAGATCAGCCCCGCGACATAAGTGAGATAGAACAACCCCGCCGGTCCCAGCCGCAGCGGCTCGGCCAGCAGATCGCCGACGTGGCGTTCGAAGACGGGCCGGATCAGCAACCGGATTCCGATGACATCAATGCTCAGGAACAGGACCGCCGTCACAAGATAAAGATAAGCCGCTTGCATCACCGGATTCCCGCCAAATTGGACAACTGCGGGTCTATACGGCGAATGACGCGATCCGGATCACTCTCGCCCGGGCCGGGCCCGAGGCAACCGGTCCGCAATCCCTTCGCCTACGTCAGGCGTTCGATGGCGACCGCCGTCGCCTCGCCGCCGCCGATGCAAAGCGCGGCGATGCCCCGGTTCAGGCCATGCGTCTCCAGCGCGGCCAGCAGCGTGACCAGGATCCGCGCGCCAGAGGCACCGATCGGGTGGCCCAGCGCGCAAGCACCGCCGTGGATGTTCACCACCTCATGCGGCAGACCCAGGTCGCGCATCGCCGCCATGGCCACCACCGCGAAGGCCTCGTTGATCTCGAACAGGTCGAAGTCCGCGAGCGATGTTCCGGTCCGCGCCAGCAGCTTCCGAACCGCGCCGATGGGTGCGGTGGGAAACAGCTCGGGCCGGTCGGCGTGGGTCGCATGGCCCAGGATCCGGGCGCGCGGGGTCAGGCCGCGGCGACGGGCATCAGAGGCGCGCATCAGCGCCAGCGCCGCCGCCCCGTCCGAGATCGACGAGGAATTGGCCGCCGTCACCGTGCCCCCCTCGCGGAACGCGGGGCGCAGGGTCGGTATCTTTTCGGGACGCGCCTTCCCCGGCTGTTCATCGACGCGAACGACCGTCTCTCCGCCCTTTCCCTTCACGGCAACCGGCGCGATTTCCGACGCGAAGGCCCCTTGGGCGATGGCCTGCTGCGCGCGCGTCAGCGAGGCGATCGCATAGTCGTCCTGGGCCTCGCGGGTGAACTGGTAGGCCTCGGCGCAATCCTCGGCAAAGGTACCCATCAGCCGGCCCTTGTCATAGGCGTCCTCCAGCCCATCAAGGAACATGTGGTCCATCACCTGCCCGTGGCCCATCCGGTAGCCCGTTCGCGCCTTGGGCAGCAGGTAGGGAGCGTTCGACATGCTTTCCATCCCGCCAGCGACGACGACATCGGCGGACCCGGCAAGGATCAGGTCATGCGCCAGCATGACGGATTTCATCCCCGAGCCGCACATCTTGTTCACCGTGGTGGCCCCCGCGCCCAGCGGCAGCCCGGCCGCAATCGCAGCCTGGCGGGCCGGCGCCTGCCCCTGCCCCGCCGGCAGCACACAGCCCATGATGATTTCCTGCACCGCTTCCGTGTCCAGACCGGCAGTCGCGGCGCGGATGGCGGTCGCGCCCAAGCCCGCCGCCGGAACCCCCGCGAGTTCGCCCTGGAAGCCGCCCATCGGCGTGCGGGCCGCGCCGGTGATGACAATCGGATCGGTGGTCATGACCCCTCCTTGCCCTGGACGGTGCAAGCGTTGCACGGACCGGCCGGCGAGTCGATACGGAACCCTGTGCGGCGAAGGGCGCGGCTACTCCGCCGCGGCCGCCATCGCAAAGGAGCGGACCCGCTGGAGCGGCGACAAAAGCAGCCGACGCTGCTTCTTCGGGCGGACCGTCACCGACCGGATCAGGACCAGCCCCTGCGAACCCTTGGCTTGCGCCGCCTCGACGACCTCGATCATGGTCGGAGCCTCGTCGAAGGTCAGCTCGATTTCGCCCGCCTCTACGACCCAGTGCAGATCCTTGGCGGCATTGATGGCGGCCACACGACCCATTGCGGCTTTCGCGGCCAGGTTCTGCGGATTCATGACAGCGTTCATGACCGTTACTCCCATACTCGACACATCACGCCCTGATTTTGCCACAATCTGAACACAAAGCAATTTGCCGCCGGGCGGGACATGGGATCGCGTAGACAAACGGCGTTCGGCGCCAACATTTCCACGGTTTCAGGGACAATAACGGCAGGAAATCCGCAAAATGCGATGATCCCGCGCTGGAATCATCAGCGCCCGTCGCAAGGGACCATCGGCAGGGACAGGAATCGTCGGGGTGGTTCAGGCCGAACGCAAGGCCCGCACGATCCGCCGCAGCAACCCCGCCATGCCCAGGGACCAGGCCAGAAGCGCAACAAGGACCAGGATCCGTGGCACCGGCTCCAGAAAACCGTAGCCCATGGCGCGGCTGAACTGGAGGGTGCTGGTCGTGTACATGCCCAGAGGAAAGACCATTCCCCAGATCGCCGGTTCATAGACCCACCGGTCACGCATCCAGACATAGCGCCACAGCATCAGCGCAAACAGGAACGGGATCCACCAGCTGGCCACCGCCCAGAAGAAGAAGGTGAAGCCGCGCAGGAATGGCAGAAGCGGGGTCAGCAATGGCCAGACCTCTCCTCTCAGGACCAGAACCGACCCGGCCAGCGCCGTGATCGCGACCGCGCCCATGTTGATCCAGTAGGGCGGGCTGAAATCCTCGCGCTGCATGGGGACGAAGGTCAGGCGGTAGAAGATCAGCGGGATGATCGCCAGGTATAACATGCACCCGATCAGGAACATGGCGATCACCTGGAACTGGATCGGCGCGGGCGGAGGCTCGGCCACGTCGATCACGCCGCGCAGCACCACGACCGACTGGGTCGACACCGCCGCGATCAGCCAGGCACCGTTGATCCCCCGCGCCAGGCTGGGCTTGCGCGCCCGGACGGTGACGGCGGTGAAGAAACCGTACATCACCGCGAACCAAAGGATGAGGCCCAGCCACCACAGGACCGTGCCGATGGTCGTGGCGCCCAGCACCACCACGTTCTGCGTCCCCAGCACACAGGTTCCCGCGACGATGGTGAAGAACCCCGGCGCCCGCTGATGATCCGACAGGTCGCGCAGCAGCGCCGACCGGAACCGCAGCGCCCGCAGGACCGTCAGCGCCCAGAGAACCGGCCAGGCCACCCAGTTCACCGCAACCAGCACCAGCGCGACAGGGCGCAACCCCAGGAAGTGGCAGGCGATCGAAACCACGCCCGTCGCCATGACAAGGGCGAAATAGCCCGGGAAAAGCGATGCCGCGCCATTCTCAAGCGCCCTGCGCCAGCGGGCGGCTGGGAATGGCACCTCATCCGCGCGCATAGCGCAACACCAGATCGATCTGAAGGAAGAACAGGATGAAGGTCGCGTTCAACGCCCAGGCGACCGTCAGATAGCGGGCCAACATGCACCAAAGCGGCGCGGAATTGGGCGCACAGCGCCAGATGGCCATCAGGATCCAGACGGTATAGGCCGCCGAAAGGGCGATCAGGATCTGCTGCAGGATCACCTGGTCCCCATCCATCGCCGTCCAGTGCAGGATGGCCAGTGCGCTGCTGGCCGTCACCCCATAGCCCCAGAACACGATGCCAAGCGGCATCTGCCCCCGCCAGGCACGCAGCTCGGAAGCGAAGAACAAGGCCAGAAGCGTCGGACGGGGTTCTGTTGGGGTCATGACTCACCCTTCCGTTTCAATCTGATACGCCAACCGGGGTTTTGAAAGCCGTTAACTCCGAGCGTTCGGCGATTGCCCGCCCGAAGGCGATGTCAAGGCGCGCTTCTACCGGCTCACCCGCGCGGCAGGGTGACGATGGCCTGCAATCCCGGTCCGCCCGGCCGGTCGGCCAGTTCGAAGGCTCCGCCGTGCAGATCGACGATCGCATCGACGATCGACAGGCCCAGCCCCGCACCGCCGCCCGAAGGCCCCGCGCGGAAGAAACGGTCGCGGACGCGGCCCCGAACCCTGGCAGGAATCCCCGGGCCGGTGTCCTCGACGACCAGCCGCAGCCCCGCCCCGTCCCGCGCCAGAACTGCGGTGACCATCCCCCCGGCCGGCGTGTGTTTCAGCGCGTTGTCCAGAAGGTTGCGCAACAGCACGGCCAGCAGTTCCGCATGGCCAGACAGCGCCGCCGCCCCCGCGCCGTCCGCATCCGGCGCGATGTCCAGCCGCAGCACGATCCCCTGCGCGGCCGCGCGCCCGGCCAGCCGCCCTGCCTCGGACCGCAGAAGGGCCGCAAGGTCCACGGGCGACCGGCTGCCCAGCGCCGCGCCGTCGATCCGGGCCAGGGCCAGCAGCTGGCCCACCAGATGCGTGGCGCGGTCCGCGCCCGACAGCACATCGTCCAGCGCCTCGCGCCGTTCCTGCGGATCCCGGGCCCCAAGCGCCACCTCGGCATTGGTGCGGATCACGGCCAGCGGGGTGCGCAATTCATGCGCGGCGTCGGCGGCAAACCGGCGGTCACGTTCCCGCACCGCCGCGATACGGGCGAAAAGCGCGTTCAGCGCCGTGACCAGGGGCCGGATCTCGCGCGGGGTGCCGGCTTCGGGCAAGGGATCAAGATCCGTGGAGCCACGGTTCGACACCAGCGCCGCGATCCGGTCCAGCGGCGCCAGACCCCAGCGCAGCGCGCCCCAGATCAGGACAGTCAGCAAGGGCAGCGCCAGCCACAGAGGATGCAGCACATGCGTCGCGACCCGGGCCGCGAAACTGGCCCGCACCTCCTGCCGGACGGCGACCTCGACCCACTGCCCGCTTGTCCCCCGGGCGGCGAACACCCGCCAGCGGCGGTCGCCCTCGACCCGGTCGGAAAACCCGGGGGGCTGACCCGGCGGCAACCGGTCCAGAAGGCGCGTAGACAGCGGCTTGTCGGGATCGGTCGCAACCAAGCGGGGCGCGGCCGCAGACTGGTCGAGCACCCCCAGCAGGATCTGGGCGGATTCTTCCAGATGGGCGTCGATGATCCCGTCGATCAGGCGGCGCGTGTCCAGATAGGTGAAGGCCGCCGAGGCGAGCCAGGCCAGCGTCACGGCGCCCCCCAGGATCAGCAGCAACCGACGATGAAGCGACGGGGCCGTCACGGTGCGACCGGGGCTTTCGGCGCGGCCGGCACCAGGTAGCCCGAGCCGCGCACGGTCTGCACCGCGTCCGTGCCCAGCTTGCGGCGCAGGTTATGGACGTGAACCTCGATCGCGTTGCTGCCGACCTCGTCTCCCCAGCCATAGACCGCGTCTTCCAGTTGCCCGCGCGAAACGATCCGGCCCGCATGAAGCATCAGGTCATGCAGCACCGAAAACTCCCGCCCCGACAACGCCACGGGCGCGCCATCCAGCCGCACCGTGCGCGCCGCCGGGTCCAGTTCGATCCGGCCGCTGCGGAGGGTCGGCGCAGCCTCGCCCGCGCGCCGGCGCACAAGGGCACGCAGACGCGCCTGCAACTCGGCCAGCGCAAAGGGCTTGACCAGATAGTCATCACCCCCCGCATCCAGCCCCGCAACCCGGTCATCCACCGTGTCGCGGGCGGTCAGCACCAGGATCGGCGTTGCGTCCCGTGCCGCTCGGCGACGGCGCAACAGCGTCAGGCCATCCATTCCCGGCAAACCCAGGTCCAGCACGACGGCGTCATAGGCAGTGGTTTCCAGCGCCGCTTCGGCATCCTCGGCGGTTTCCGTCCAGTCGACGGCGAAGCCGCGCTGCGACAGCCCGGTCCGAAGGCCCCGGCCCAGCAACCTGTCATCCTCGACCAGCAAGAGCCGCATCGCGGGCCTCCTTTCCCGGGCCACCCGTCACCCGACAGTCGCGGGCCGGCGCCGGGGACCCTGCGGCCCCCGGCACCATCTTCTTCAAACCGGCGCGGCGCGGAAAGCCTCATTCGATGGCCGTCCAGCCCGGATGATCGAAATAGTTCCCGTAGACATTCAGCGCCTCGACAATGCGGATCGCGCCCGCCCGCGGATCGGCGCCGCCGTCCATTTCGGCCATGCCTTCCAGCACCTGCCCCAGGACGACGTGCAGCTGCGCGTCTGCCTCGGGCGAAAGCTTGCAGTTCTGGACCAGGTAATCGACCTGGCCCTGCACTTCCGCCGCCAGCGGCTTGTAGTCCGCAGCCGCCAGCGTGTTCTGGTGGATCGCTTCCTTGTTGCGTTCGATGACCGCTCGGATACCGGCCATGCCCTGGATCATGCTGGCATCGCCCTGCCATTTCGCGCCGTTGTTCAGGCTCAGGGCGAGCGTTGCGGCGGCATGCCCCTCGTGCCCGGTGGTCCCGGCCAGCGCAAAAGGCCCGGTCAGACCCAGTGCGGCGGCGAGCGTGATCGAAAGAAGGGTCGTGCGTTTCATTCCTGTCATCCTCATGTCGCGGCGCATCTGCGCCATGACCGGACCCTGCACCCCGCAGCTTATGGCAGGCTTAAGGCGGCGCGGAGGGGCAGAAAAATCTGCCAGGGAACCCGTCACGGCAGCACGAACCTCGCCTCGAACCCCGAGCGGCGTCCGGTGCGGGGGGACAGCAGGTCAAGCCGCCCCCCGGTCCTTTCGGCAATTGCCGCCACGATGGCCAGCCCCAGGCCGCTGCCTTCGCCGGTCCTTCCGGCGCGCTCGAACCGGCCGGTCAGGCGGCCCAGCACATCGGGCGGAAGGACGGGGCCGTCATTGGCAACGACCAGCACACCCTCGCTCTCCAGCGAAACATCCACCGGCGCGCCCGGAGTGCCGTGGCGCAGCGCATTCTCGACCAGATTGCGCAACAGGATCGCAAAGACATCCGGGTCCAGGTCACGCATGACAGGTGCATCGGGCAAGGCAAGCGCGATCCGTCCCGGTCCGGCCAGGCGGGAAAGATCCTCGGCCACGATCCGGGCCACGGGCCGCAGGTCGGCGGCATCGTCGCGCCGAAGCCTGCCCCCTTCGGCGCGGGCAAGCTGCATCAGCCGTTCGGACAGGTGTGTCAGCCGCTTGAGCGTGGCCTCGATCTCGGCCGCACGCGCCTTTGCGTCAAGGTCGCGCGTTTCCGTCTGCAATCGCTGCGCCTGGGCAATCGCGCCGGCCAGCGGGGTGCGCAGTTCATGCGCCGCATTGGCTGCAAAGCTCCGCTCGGCCTCGAAGGCGGCGGACAGCCGGGACAGAAGCCCGTTCACCGTTTCGGCGACGGGCGCGATCTCGGCGGGCAGGTCGTCGGTTTCCACATGGCGCAAGTCCCGCACCCCCCTTCGGGCCAGCCGTTCCCGGAACCGGCGGAGCGGCGCAAGGCTGACCCGCACCGCAAGGATGATGGCCAGAAGCGCCACGGGGATGACGATCACCAGCGGAAGTCCAAGGCCGAACTGAAGCTCTCGGGCAGCGGTGACCCGATGCGCCAGCGGCTCGGCCACGGTGATGCGGATCGTCCCCTGCACGGCGTCGTCGTTGTAGAACCGGTGCGTTGCCGACTGGCGAAAGCCGCCGCCGTCCCACGCGGGAAAGACGGCCGGATCGGCGGCGTGGGATTGCAGAAGGATGCGCCCCTTGTCGTCGCGGACGATGTAGGTGAAGAACTCGTCGTGGTCCCGGATCGCGGCCAGGCGCTGGCTGATCCCCTCCTCTTCGCGGCCCAGGACGTCGACCACGGCCAGGGGCAGGATCCGCTGCGCCGTCTCCTGAAGCATCGAGTCGAAGACCGCTTCCATCTCCTTCCGGGCGATCAGGGCGGTGACGCTGGCGGCCGCGATCCAGACCACGGTCAGGACCAGGCCCAGCCACAGCCCCAGCCGCCCCTGAAGGCTGCGGCGCATCCTCATCCGCGCCCCAGCCGGTAGCCAAGCCCGCGTTCGGTCTCGATGATGCCCGGGCCCAGTTTCTTGCGCAGGCGGCTGACATGGACCTCGATCGTGTTGCTTTCGACCTCGGCGCCGAAGGCGTACAGCTTGTCCTCCAGCTGTGCCTTGGACAGAAGCTGGCCGGGCCGGGCCAGAAGCGCCTCGAACAGCGCCCATTCGCGGGCCGTGAGGGGCACGGGGCGGCCGTCGCGGTGAATGCTGCGCGCGGCAAGGTCGATGTCCAGGCCCGCATGGCTGACGATGGGGTTCGGGTTGCCGCTGTAGCGCCGGGCGACGGACCCGATCCGGGCCGAAAGCTCGGCCAGGTCGAAGGGTTTGACCAGGTAATCATCGGCCCCGGCATTCAGCCCCTCGATCCGGTCGCTGACCTGGTCCATCGCGGTCAGGATGATGACCGGGGTCGCATTTCCCCGCGCCCGCAGCTTGCGCAGGAAGGGCAGGCCCCGCCCGTCAGGCAGCATCAGATCCAGAAGCACCAGATCGAACGGCACCCCCGCCAGGGCATCGCCCGCGGAATCCAGCCGCTGCACCCAGTCGATCGAATGGCCGTCCGCGGCAACCTGATCGCGCACGGCCGCACCCAGGACAGTGTCATCCTCGATCAACAGGATACGCATGGTGGCGGGCCGTTCCTTCATCATTTCGTCCCCCGTCCTTGCAGCCGCTGCTGACGCATGACTGACGCATCTGCGGCGCGGCCTTCAGGCTCCTGTCAGCTTCGCCCGACAATGCTCGGATCGGTACCCGGAGTGTGGCCCATGCGACAGCGACTGACAATTCTTGCCGTTCTGGCAATCCTTCCCGCCGGCGTGGCGCTGGCCGATGACGACTGCTTCGTCCCGATGGCCGACTGGCAACCGCGTGAGGCGGTCGCTCAGATGGCCGCCAGCAACGGCTGGACCGTGCGGCGCATCCGCATCGACGATGGCTGCTACGAGATCCGCGGACAGGATGCCCAGGGCCGCGCGTTCGAGGTGAAGGTCCACCCAGGCACGCTGAGCATCCTCGAGCGCGAAGACGAAGACGGGGACGAAGACGAGGTGCCGGGCCGCACCCACCCCCGGACCGGTGAGGATTGATCCGGGCCGCATGAACCCCGCTGCCCCCCGAAAACACCCCCCGCTTTCCTGACGCCAGGCTGAAGCGGAAAGCTGCGGCCCGTCAGGAACCGCTCAGCCCCGTCAGCCAGCATGGCGGCACTGTCATAGGAGATCCCCGAATGAAAAAGCACCTCAACCGCCTTTGCGCATCTTCCGCGCTGGCGCTGATCCTGGGCCTGCCCGCCGTGGCCGCCCTTCCTTCTGCGGATGACGCGGCCAGCCGCTGCGGCGGCGTATGCGCGCTGGGCCTGGACCAGGCCGATGCGCCCCTCCTCCGCCTGAGCGAGGACGACGAGGACGATCACGAAGGCCGCCTCTGGTTCTGGGGCGGGCATGACGACGACGACGATGACGACGACGATGACGACGACGATGACGGCGGCGCCAGCGCCAAGGGCAACCCCGCCCCGGCCGGAACCGTCGCGCCGCCCGCCAATGGCCTGTTCGGCAATGGCGCGCCGCCCAAGGCCGTGACCCACTGAACCGCGGCTGCCCTGGATCTATCGAAGGAAATTCCCGATGAAATCGCTTCTTGCCACGCTGGCGCTGACCACGGCGCTGACCCTGCCCGGCCTTGCGCAGGCCCGCCCCGTGACGCTGACCACCACCCTGAACAGCTATGGCGGCGATGGCGCCTACCTTGCGCTATACGTCACCGACAGCGCGGGGGCTTATGTCGGCAGCCTGTGGATGGCGGGCGGCAAGTCGAAATACTACACGCACCTGACCGACTGGTACGCCGCGACGGGCGGCGATCCGGCGCAGATCAACGGCATCACCGGGGCCAGTGTGGGCGCAGGCCGGTCGCTGGAGATCACGCTGGACCTGGCCGACGCGCTGTTCGACGCGGGCTATACGCTTCACATCGACGCGGCCGTCGAGGACATGCGTGACAGCCCGAACGAGGTTGCCGTGCCGCTGACGGCGGCGAACGCGGGCAAACCCGTCCCCGGCCGGCGCTATGTCGCCAGCTTCACCTATCGGTAAGGTCCGGACATGATCCGCGCGGTCCATCGCTGGCCGGGGCTTGTGGCCCTGGTCCTTGTCACCCTGCTTGCCCTCAGCGGGGCGGCGCTGTCGGTCTTTCCCGCGGCCGAGCGGCTGTCGGCGCCCCAAGCCCCGGCGGGGCAGAGCGTGGCCGACCTGGCGGCGCGGGTTGCGGCCCGACACCCGGGGCTGGAACAGATCCGGCGCACGCCGTCGGGCAAGGTCACGGCCTGGTGGTTCGACGGGGGCACCCCCGGATCGGCAGTGATCGACCCGGCAACGGGGGCGGATGTCGGCTTGGCCGATCCGAACCCGGTCGAACGGTGGCTGACCAACCTGCACCGGTCGCTGTTTCTGGATGACACCGGCCGCCTGGCGATGGCGGCCGGGGCGGCGGCGATGCTGGTGCTGACGCTGTCGGGCGCGGCGCTGGTGGCGCGGCGGGTCGGGGGATGGCGGCGCTGGTTCGCCCCCTTGCGCGGGCCGCTGGCCGGTCGGCTGCATGTCCAGACCGCCCGCATCGCCGTCTTCGGCCTGGCGCTTTCGTCGGTCACGGCGCTGTGGATGGTCGCCTCGACCTTCGGCCTGATCCCGGACGAGGCGGCGCCCCCCGTGGCCGAGGTTGCGGCCAGTGGCCAGACGGGCCTGCCGCTGGACCGGATCGAGGCGCTTCGCGCCATCCCGGTCGCCGAACTTCGCGACCTGACCTTTCCCCTGGCGGGCGATGCGCGGGACGTCTTTTCCCTGCGCACCGCCGGCGGCAGCGGCCTGATCGATCAGGGCACCGGAGCCCTTCTGGGCTGGCAGGATCTGACGCCGTGGCAGAAGGTCTCGGAGACGGTCTACATGCTGCACACCGGCCAGGGGGCCGCCCTGCTGGGTCTTGTCCTTGGCCTCATGGCGCTGTCGGTCCCGGTTATCGGCATGACGGGGGCGCTGGTCTGGCTGGCCGGGCGGCTGGGTCGGCCGTCGATCCGGGGCAATGCCCCTGCGGCGCGGGCCGAAACAGTGATCCTGGTCGGTTCCGAGGGCGGCAGCACCTGGGGCTTTGCGGCGACGCTGGCGCACAGTCTGCGGGACTGCGGGCAGATGGTGCATGTCGCACCGATGCAGGGCTTCGATCCGGCCCGACATCCGAAGGCCCGGGTTTTCCTGGTGCTGACCGCCACCTATGGCGAAGGCGATGCGCCCGCCTCGGCGCGGGGCTTTCTCAGGCGGATGGAGACGCTGCCGAAACCACCGGCCGCACCGCTGGCAGTTCTGGGCTTCGGGGACCGCAGCTTTCCCGCATTCTGCGCCCATGCCGCCGCGGTGGACAGCACCGCCCGCGCGTTGGGCTGGCCGGTGCTGATGCCCATGGGCACGGTCGACCGCCAGTCGCCCGAGGACTTCGCCCGCTGGGGCCGGTCTCTGGGCGCCGCGATGGGGATCGAACTTGATCTGGTCCACCAGGCCGTTCCCCCCGCGACCACCCGGCTGACCCTTGTCTCGCGCCGCGATTACGGGGCCGAGGTGCAGGCCCCGACCGCGATCCTGCGCTTCGCGCTGCCCAGGACGACGTTGTGGCACCGCCTGACGGGCCAGGGCTTCGCCCGGTTTCAGGCCGGCGACCTGCTGGGGGTGGTGCCCGAAGGCTCGGACCTGCCGCGGTTCTATTCGCTGGCGTCCGGCGCGCCGGATGGTTTTGTCGAGATCGTGGTGCGCAAGCATCCGGGCGGGCTTTGCTCCGGTCAGCTGATGGGGATGGAGCCGGGAGAAAGTGCCCGCGTCTTCCTGCGCAGCAATCCGGGATTTCATCCGGGATCGGACAAAGCCCCGCTGATCCTGATCGGCGCGGGCAGCGGGATCGGCCCCCTGGCGGGCTTTGTCCGCGCCAACCGCCGCCGCCGGCCGTTGCACCTGTTCTTCGGCCTGCGCCACCCCGACAGCGACTTCCTGTATCGCGAGGATCTGACCACCTGGCAGGCCGAGGGTCGTCTGGCCCGGCTGACCACGGCCTTCTCGCGCGGGGCGCGGCCGCACTACGTGCAGGATGCGCTGCGGATGGAAGCCGCGCTGGTCAGGGACGCGATCCTGAAGGGCGCGCGGATCATGGTCTGCGGCGGGCGCGACATGGCGCAGGGCGTGGCGCAGGCGCTTGAGGACATCCTTGCCCCCGTCGGCCTGACACCCGCGCACATGAAAGCCCAGGGACGCTATGTCGAAGATGTCTACTGACCTGACCCGCCACGCGCTCAGCGGTCCGACGATGGGAACGCGCTGGACGGCGCTGTTCTTCGCCCCGCCGGATCTGGACGCCGCGCCGGTAAAGGCGGCGCTGCAGGCGGCGGTGGACCGGGTGGACGCCGCCATGTCCACCTGGAACCCCGGCAGCGACCTGATGCGCCTGAACCGCGCACCTGTCGGGGAATGGCAGGCGGTGCCGCAGGAACTGGCGCAGGTGCTGGCGCTTGGGCTGCGGATCGGCCGCGCCTCGGGCGGGGCTTTCGACATCGGCATGGGCGACGCGGTGCGCGCCTGGGGCTTCGGGCCCGAGGCTGCCGATCCCGCCGCGATCCGCGCCGCGATGGCCGCGTCGCGCCGCCCCGCGCATGAGGGGCTGGAACTGGACGGCACGCGAGTCCGCAAGACCGCGCCCCTGACGCTTGACCTGAACGGCATCGCCAAGGGCCACGGCGTCGACCGGCTGGCCGAGGTGCTGGCCCATCACGGGATCTGCGCCTCCCTGGTCGGCATCGACGGCGAGATGCGCGCCACGGGCCTGCGGCCCGATGGCAGCCCCTGGACCATCGCCGTCGAGGCACCCGATCCCGACCGGCGCGCGCCCCACTCTGTCCTGGCGCTGGAGGACGCGGCCGTCGCCACATCGGGCGATTACCGGCACTGGGTCACGGTCCAGGGCCGCCGCCTGTCGCACACGATGGACCCGGACCGGGGCGGGCCGGTTCTGGCTGGCCCGGCCTCGGTCACGGTCGTGGCCGCCCGTTGCGCCGAAGCCGATGCCTGGGCCACGGCGCTGATGGTGGCGGGGCCCACGGCGGGCGCGGCCCTTGCGGCCCGAAATGGGCTGGATGCGCTGTTCCTGCTTCGCGATGCTGCGGGACGCGTGACATCGCGGGCGGTCGGCCGCCTGTTCGGGGCCGCACCCGCGCCCGCAACGTCCCGGACGGCGGACTGACCCGAAGCAGCGACAAAGGCAGCGGCAAAGGCGAGGGCCTGCCCCTGGGCCTTACTTCACCGGAACCATCAGGTGCGCGTAGGGCGTGTTCGGCCACATCACATAGGGCTTCGACGTGTCCGGCTTGGCATCGCCCGCATAGCCCGACATCAGATGCATCGCATTCACGATCATCACATGGGGGCCGGTCTCGATCCACTGGTTGTCATTGGTCTTGCCGGTCGCATAGGGATCGGTGTTGCTGGCGTCCGACCCGCCCGCCAGCATGTAAAGCAATCCCACCTTGTCCTTCGGGGGATCGGTCTTGTTCATCCAGGCATTGGCCCATTCCATCGCATTGGCATCCCCGCACATCGGATCCTTCGAGGGCGTGGTCGGCTGATCGGGCATGCACCACCAGCCGTTCTTGCCTTCGCGCAGGGTTTGCATCTTGCCGTCCGCGCCCATGGCGTAGATCGCCGCTTCGGATGAGACCGCGGCGGGGGCGGCGGATTCGGCGCTTTTGATCAGGTCGGCCGTTTCATCGGCCAGCGCGCCCTGGGCGCCCAGAAAAAGCACCGCCAGAACCGCTCCACACATTCCTTTGCTGCACATGGCAGACCTCCCTTTGGGTTGGAGAAGCCAGCCGCTGGCCTTGGGAAGATGATGGTGGGGAACGCGACAAGGCTTCACCCGATGTTGCCGGAAACAGGCCGCGCCGTGCCGGAAAGGACCGCTTTTTCCTTCGGCGTCCCGCGGAACAGCGCAGGCGGGATGATACGCCCGGCCGGCCTTCGGGTCAAATTCAACGACGCCGGGCCACTGGGGGCCATCTCAGGCCGATTCGCGCCCTGGTTGCGATACCCATCGCAAAACGACCAAGGCCGAGCAGCATCTTGTTCGCAAAACGCCAGCGTTCTCGCATTTCGACAAATCCTTCGAATTGCACCGCTTTGATTCCTGTGGCCGCAGAGGCGTTAACCTTAACGACTAGTCTCGAAAGGCATGTTCCCAGGGGCGGGGGAAAGGCGTTGTGTGACCTCAAGGAAGCGGTCGGAAACGCCTCCGTGACGAGTGTGGTGACGAGTGCAGTAACCAGTTGGTTGTGTAGAGGGTAGCGATGCGAAAGTCCGTGAAAGCCAGTGCCGTGTTCTCCGACCTGCTTCCCTGCGACCCCCCCTGCCCCGCCGCGCGCGGGACCGGGGGGCGAGCCGGAACCTTCACCCGGTCCATCCTGTCGCGGGTTCCGATGTTCGAGTTGTGCATGATGGCGGTTTTCCTGGTCATGGCGCGGATCTGACGGCGGCGCCGGTCGCAGTCAGTCCAGATCGGCCACCGCACCGGCGGTGATCAGCAGCATTTGGCGGTCCGTCCCCGCCGTCCGCGATGCCAGATGACGCAGGGCAGAGGCCAGCCGCCCCGCCCCCGTCTCCACGCCTGTTCCCGCCTGCGCCATCCGCGCCAGCACCAGGCGGGCCGCACGATCCGTGCCGGGTGCTGTCCCCACCGCGTCCCGCAACGCATGACAGCGCAGCGCCGCCTGCGCCAGCAACAGAATCGCCCGCCCCGTCGCCTGCGCCCGCCCCTCGGCCCGGGCCAGCCGGTCGGACAAGCGGACCAGTCGCAGCACCCGGTGGTAAAGCCGCGCCTCCCACAGGGCGCGCTGCGTCAATGCGCGGGGGTCGCGGGCCATCGCGGCAATGTCGCGCCACATCATCGCCAGAAGGTTCCGCTGCCGGCGCTGAAGGTCGGTCGGGAACACCAGCAGATATCCCGCCCAGGCCGTCAGCGGCCCGGCCAGCACCGCCAGAGCCATGGTCGCCGACTGCGCCGCGCTTCCGGTCAGCGGAAAGTGCGGCTGCGACAGCAGCAGGAACACCATGCTGTAATCCGTGCCCGCAATGACGGTTCGGCGATGCGCGACCAGCGGCGGACCCAGCAGGATGAAGGGCAGCATCATCCCGATCAGCTGCGCCTCGCCCGTCGCATGGGGCCAGACAATCCATCGGCAGGCCATCGCGCCCACCACGCCGATGACCTGCCCGGCGAAGATGTGGCGCATGGTAATCGCGGGGTTCTCGAAGGTCGAGAACAACGAGATCATCACCGACAGGCCCAGCAGCATGAAGGCGCCAGAAGGCCAGCCGGTCATGATCCAGATGGTCCCAAACAAGAGAATGGCGCCCAGGGCGCGCAGCCCCGCCTCGCGCGCGCCGATCCGGTCGCGGTAAAGGATCGATGGCGCCGTCCAACGCGGCAGGCGCCGGGGCGCGCCGGGTGACGGGCGTGCGGTCCAGGCCGCCAGGGCCGCGGCCAGTTCCGACAGCATCGGCCGAAGACCGGAGGGCGCGGCGCGGCGCAGCAGATCGGCGGCCGCGGACGTGTCGCCCCGCTCCAGGGCCTCGGCCCCGCGCTGCAACGGGCGCGCAAGGGCCGGGTCGGGTTCCTGCTGCCGGATCATCAACGGCACGGCGGCCAACAGGACATTGCGCGCCAGTTGCACCTCGCGCCGCGAGCGAAGCGAACCGGCGGCATGGGGATCCAGCGCCTCCTCGACGGCCGCCAGGCGCGACAGGTGGACCCCGCCCCCTTCGGCCGAGGGCGCGCCCAGATCGCGCAGGACATCGGCCAGCAGCCGCCGGATCCGATCCCGAAGGTCGGCGTCGTCGGCGCGGCGCGCGAACAGATAGCCGGCGGCCGTGGCCACCAGCACACCCGTCAGCACGGTCGCCAGACGGTCGGCGCCCAGATGCAGGACCTTGTCGGGATGGGCCGTATCCAGAAGGGCCACCATCGCGGCCGAATAGCCCGCCAGGACCGTGCCATAGGCCACCAGCCCGCGCTGAAGGTTGCCGATCCAGGTACAGGCACCGACCCACAGCGCCAGCCCCGCCACCAGAAGCACCGGATGCACCTGCATGACAAGGACCAGGACCACCCCCACGACCGTGCCGCTGACCGTGCCGGCAAAGCGGAAGAAGCCTTTCTCCAGCAACTGGCCCCGCAGCGGCTGCGAGGCCGCCCAAACCGACATTCCCGACCATTGCGGATGTTCCAGTCCCAGGCTCCAGGCGATCACCACCGCCAGCCAGCAGGCAAGCGCCGTGCGCAGCGCAAAGCGAAGGCGCACCGGATCGAAACCGTTGCGGATTAGCCAATCGGTCACGGTCCGTCCCTGCTCTTGCGCCCGGCGGTCGTCCATTGCCATCCCGCGCCCGCCTTTTCCAGAACCGATCCCGCGGCCCGGTCCTTCCTCTGACAACACGTCTGCGTGTTCCCCAGACGGGGATGCGTTGCAGCTGCGGGAGCTGGGCAGGACATTGGCGCATGGACCTTCGTCCTTGCAAGGTTCTGCCCACGCCCTTTTCCGCGCTTTCCCGTCGCGCAACGCTGCTGGCCCCCGGCACCGGCCTCGCCGGCCTGTGATCGAAGGCCATGTGCCCCCGCCACCGAGATCTCCCGCCTGCTGGCCGACCGCCCGCATATCGGCGTGAGGGTGCCGGGCGTGGGGCCGGAGACGGAATGCGAGGCCCGTGCCGTCCACCTGATCCGCCGCGACAGCCAGGCCGAGGTTTTTCCAGCTACGACGCGCCCTGACGCAGGGCCGGGCGGACCTTCGGAACCGGCCGGGATGGCGCCGCGTTCTGGCTGCGCCTCTCACCCGGAAGGACCGCCATGACCCGCCCGCCCCGCACCGCCGCCGCACCTGACGGAAGGGGTCGGCCATGACCGGCCCCGTGGATTGCCTGATCATCGGCGGCGGGCCTGCGGGCATGACCGCCGCCATCTATCTGGCACGGTTCCGCCGCAGCCTGGTTCTGGTGGATGCCGGCGAAAGCCGGGCCGAATGGATTCCGCGCAGCAACAACCATCCCGCCTTCCCGCAGGGCATCGCGGGGGCCGAGTTGCTGGAACGGATGCGCGCCCAGATGGCGCGGTTCGGCGTCCGTCGGGTGGCAGGCCAGGCCCGCAATCTGGCCCGCCGCGACGGGGAATTCAGCATCGACCTGGACGCCGACCGGATCCGTGCCCGCGCCGTGATCGTTGCAACCGGCGCTGTCGACCGCGTTCCCCCGCTGGACGGCCTGGCCGAGCACATCCGGCGCGGCACCATCCGGCAATGTCCGATCTGCGACGCCTATGAGGCCATTGACCGCCAGATCGTTGTGCTGGGTGCGGGTCGTCATGCGGTCGAGGAGGCGCTGTTCCTCAGCACCTATTCCCCGCACGTGACGCTGGCCGCCCTTGGCCCGGATCCGGCCCCCACCGAGGCAGAGCGCGCGGCGCTCCGGCAGGCGGGGGTCACGGTCCTGGACCAGGCGGTCAAGCGGATCGACTGCGATGCAGGAACGGTGCGGCTGGATCTGGCGGGCGGCGATTCCGCCCGGTTCGAGGTGGCCTATTTCGGCCTGGGCATCGCGCCGCAAACCGCCGTGGTGGCCGGGATGGGCCTGACCCTGGGGCCGGATGGCCGGATCGAGACGGACGCGCACCAGCAGACGACCGTGCCCGGGCTTTACGCCGCGGGCGATGTGGTGACGGGGCTGAACCAGATTGCCGTCGCCATGGCCCAGGCCGAGATTGCCGCAACCGCGATCCACAACGCCGCCCGACGGGCAGAGGGACGGTCGCTTGCAGGTGACGGCCGCTAGGGCCAACTCGGCCCCTGCACGGGCTTCACCCGGCACGGACGCGCGCCTGCGCGTGCTGCCGAAGATCCTGCGTGGTGCCGCGATCCGTCAGGCGGCACCAGGCCTCGAACTGCGAAACGAAGACCTGCCCCGACATTTGCCGCAGGAAGTCGGTCGGCGCCAGCCGGTCCATCACCGGACCCTTCACCTCGGCCAGATGCAGCTTCAGCCCCATCTCGTGCAACCGATGGTCCAGTTCCTCAAGCGTTTCCAGCGCGCTCAGGTCGATCTCGTTCACTGCGGAACACATCAGCACCACATGGCGCAGCGCCGCATCGCCCGAGACCCGCTCCAGGATCAGCGACTCCAGGTAGCGGGTGTTGGCGAAGTAAAGGCTTTCGTCGATGCGCAGGATCAGGACACGGGGGTCGGTTTCCACGGCAAAGCGGTGGATGTTGCGGAAATGCTCGGTGCCCGGCACCCGCCCCACCTCGGCCACATGCGGCCGCGAGGTGCGGTAGAGATACAACAGCAGCGACAGACCGACGCCCGCCATCACCCCCGCCTCGACCCCCACCAGAAGCGTGACGGACATGGTCGCCGCGACGGTGGCGAAATCGGCGCGGGAATAAGCCCAACTGCGCTTCAGAATCGACAGGTCGACCAGGCTTAGGACCGCGACGACGATGGTCGCGGCGAGGGTCGCCTTGGGCAAAAGCGCGATGAAGGGCGTCAGGAACAAGGATGCCAGCGCCAGGCCAAGGGCCGTGAACGCCCCCGCAGCGGGGGTTTCAGCCCCGGCATCGTGGTTGACGACCGACCGCGCGAAGCCGCCCGTGACGGGAAATCCCCCCGCGAAGGCCGCGCCCAGGTTCGCCGCCCCCAGCGCCACCAGTTCCTGGTCGGGGTCGATCCTCTGTCGCCGCCGGGCGGCCAGGGTCTGTCCGACAGAGACGGATTCGACAAAGCCGATCAGGGAAATCAGCGCCGCCGGCAGCGCCAGTTCCCGGATCAGCGTCAGGTCGAGGGACGGCAGCGTGAACGGCGGCAGGCGCTGCGGCACCGCGCCGGTGACGGCCACCCCGCGCTGGTCCAGTCCAAGGGCCCAGACCGCCGCCGTGGCCAGCACGACAGCACCGACCGGCCCGGCCCGGACCAGAAGGTCTGCGGCGCGCGCACCAAGGCCCAGGCGGCGCAGAAGCGGCTTCAACCCCCGGCGCATCCAGACCAGGGCGGCAAGACTGGCCGCCCCGATCACAGCCGTCGGTCCGTTCGCCCGATCGATGTTTTCGATCAGGAAGACCAGTTGCGCGACCATGCCCTGCCCCTCGGCCTTCAGGCCGACCATCGGCCCGATCTGGCTGGCCGCGATCAGCAGGCCCGAGGCCGAGATGAACCCCGCGATCACCGGATGGGACAGGAAATTCGCGATGAATCCCAGCCGCAACACACCCATCAGCAGAAGGACAAGGCCCGACAGGAACGCAAGCGTCAGCGCGGCCGTGGCATAGCCCGCCGTCCCTGCCTGAACCACCTGCCCCACCGAGGCCGCTGTCATCAGCGACACCACGGCGACCGGTCCCACGGCCAGAACCCGCGACGATCCGAACAGCGAATAGAGCAGGATCGGCACGATCGAGGCATAAAGTCCCGCCTCGGGCGGCAGGCCCGCCAGCATCGCATAGGCCAGCGACTGCGGGATCAGCATCACCGTGACGATCACCGCCGCCGTCAGGTCTCCCGCCAGGGTGGCCCGATCATAGCGCCGCGCCCAATCGAGGACCGGCAGCCAGCGGCGAACGGAAACGCCCCGGGCGCGCATCGTCACAGCCGGTTCACCGGCACCTTCAGCATCGGTCGGCCGTCCTGGTCCTTCGGCACCTCGCCGGCCCGCATGTTCACCTGCAAGGACGGAAGGATCAGCTTCGGCATCGACAGCGTCGCATCCCGTTCGGTCCTGAGCTTGATGAAGTCCTCTCGCGTCGTGCCCGCACCGACATGGATGTTGTGGTCGCGCTCCTCGGCCACGGTGCTTTCCCAGCGGATGTCGCGGCCGTTGGGCCCGTAGTCGTGGCACATGAACAGCCGCATCTCGCCCGGCAGCGCCAGCACCTTCTGGATGCTGTCATACAGCATGCCGGCATCGCCGCCGGGGAAATCCGCCCGCGCCGAGCCGCCGTCGGGCATGAACAGCGTATCCCCCACGAAGGCGGCATTGCCGATCAGATGCGTCATGCAGGCGGGGGTGTGCCCGGGGGTGTGGATCGCCACCGCCTCCATGGTGCCGATGCGATAGCGGTCGCCATCCTCGAACAGGGCATCGAACTGCGATCCGTCGCGCTGGAACTCGGTCCCTTCGTTGAAGATCTTCCCGAAGGTTTCCTGAACGACGGTGATCTTGCTGCCAATACCGATCCTGCCACCCAACTGCGCCTGGATATAGGGCGCCGCGCTCAGGTGGTCGGCGTGGACATGCGTCTCGATCAGCCATTCCAGCTGCCAGCCCCGGGCATGGATGAAGGCGACGATCCTGTCCGCGTGGTCATGGGTGATCCGCCCGGCGGCATAGTCGATGTCCATGACGGAATCGATGACGGCACAGGCTTCGGAAGCCGGATCGCGCACCACATAGCTGATCGTGTTGGTGGCCGGATCGAAGAATCCATGCACCTCGGGCACGACGTTCAGGTTCACTGGATGGTTGGCCATGTCATTCCCGTCCCTTGCCGGTTTCATCACTAGAATATATTCAAGGGCCGGAATACATCAACCGGCATCGCCGGGAATGCGCGCAGGCTGCCTGCAAAAGATGCAGGCATGATCGCGGTTGGACCCGGGTCAGTAGCTTGGAGGGGTGATCGCGCTCATTATTCTTGCCACGCCGGGCCCCGCGTTCCGGAAGCGGTGCGGCAGGTTGCTGTCGAAGTAGTAACCATGTCCTTCCGCCAGAAGGTAGGTTTCCCCGCCGACGGTCAGTTCGATCACCCCCTCCAGCACAAAGCCGCCTTCTTGCGCGTCATGGGAAAAGATCTCGCCGGTATCGGCGCCGGGCGCGTAGGTTTCCACCAGCATCTGCATGGTGCGGGCGGGCTGGTTGAAGCCGATGGCGCGGTATGAGATTTCTTCGGGATTGCCGATCTCGACGAACTCGTCCGGGGCATAGACGGGGCTGTAGCTGTAGGTGCTGCGCAGGCCGGCGAAGAATTCGACCAGCGTGGTGCCCAGGGCATCGACGATGGCGCCCAGCGTGTCGATCGAGGGACTCATCCGGTCACGCTCGATCAGCGAGATGGTGGAATGCGACACGCCTGCCCGCGCCGCCAATCCGCGAGAGCTGAGCTGACGGCGGCGGCGGAGTTCGCGGACATGCAGGCCGATCTGGGGCACGATCTTTGTCTCCGGAGCATGCTTTCGGTGAACATATGCACCACGTCCCGCCGGGGCAATTGAGGGAATCGTCCCTGCCCCCGATAAACTGTGCCTAATCTCAGCTGAAAACAGGACCACCCGCATGGCCAGTCTGCCCCAAGCCCTTGAAGGGCGTATCTCTTTCATCAAGGCGCCTTCCCGCGACGCGGTGACGGACACTGCGCCCGTCGAGGCGACGGTAAAGTCGATCCTGGCCGACGTCGCAGCCCGCGGGGATGCCGCGGTGCGCGACTATTCCCGGCAATTCGACAACTCGGACCTGGCGGTGCTGGAAGTGCCGATGGCCGACCGCGAAGCCGCCGTTGCCGCGCTGGACCCGCAGACCCGCGCCGACACGCAATTCGCCATCGACAACGTCACCGCCTTTGCCCGGGCGCAGCTGGGCACCATCCTGCCGCTGGAGGTCGAGCCCCTGCCCGGCGTCCACCTGGGCCACCGCGTCATCCCCATCGGCCGCGTCGGATGCTACGTCCCCGGCGGGCGTTATCCGCTGCTGTCGGCGCCGGTGATGACCATCGTGCCCGCCAAGGTCGCCGGCGTGCAGGAGGTCATCGCCTGCCTGCCGCCCAATGCCCACCCCGCGATGATCGCCGGCTGCCACATGTCGGGTGCCGACCGGATCTTCCGCGTCGGCGGCGCGCAGGCCATTGCCGCGATGGCCTATGGCACGGAATCGATCCCGAAGGTCGACAAGATCGTCGGCCCCGGCAATGCCTTCGTGAACGAAGCCAAGCGCCAGGTCTTCGGCCCGGTCGGCATCGACCAGCTGGCCGGACCCAGCGAGATCTACACGCTGGCCGACGAAACCGGCAATCCGCGCATGATCGCCACCGACATGCTGGCCCAGGCCGAACATGACGTGCGGACCCGCGTGGGCCTGATCACCACCGACCGCGCCTTGGCCGAAGCGGTGCTGGCCGAGGTCGAACGCCAACTGCTGGACCTGCCCACCGCCCCGGTGGCGGGCGTCGCCTGGCGCGACTATGGCGAGATTGCCGTGGTGCCGGACGAGGCCGCGATGATCGCCTATTCCGACATCATCGCCGCCGAACACCTTCAGGTCCACACGAAGGACGCCAAGGGCCTGGCGCTGAAGCTGTCGAATTACGGTTCGCTGTTCATCGGGGAAAATGCCTCGGTCGTCTATTCGGACAAGTGCATCGGGACGAACCACACCCTGCCCACGATGGCCGCCGGACGCTATACCGGCGGGCTTTGGGTCGGGTCCTACGTAAAGATCTGCACCCATCAATGGCTGGAGGACGGGGCCATTGCGCAGGTAGCGATGCCCGCCATCCGGCAAAGCGCCTCGGAAGGGCTGGAGGGCCACCGGCGGGCCGCCGCCTTCCGGGTGGAGCAGAACTGAAACCTGCCGCCACGCGGGCTTGTGAAATCCCGCGTGGCGGATGTAACGTCCAGGTAACAACAGGGAGAACAACAACAATGATCATGACCAGACTTTCGAAATACCGGGCCGCACTTGTCGCGGGCGCGGCAGTGCTGGCGCTTTCGGGCACGGCCGCCCTGGCGCGCGACCTGACCGTGGTGTCCTGGGGCGGCACCTTCCAGGACGCGCAGCGCGAACTGTTCTTCAAGCCCTTCGCCGAAAAGACCGGCAAGCCGGTTCTGGACGAGGCCTGGGAAGGCGGCTACGGCGTCCTGCAATCCAAGGTGAAGGCCGGATCGCCCAACTGGGATGTCGTCCAGGTCGAGGCCGAGGAACTGGCGCTGGGCTGTGCCGACGGCATCTACGAAAAGCTCGACTGGTCGAAGCTGGGCGGCAAGGAAGCCTATATCGACGCCGGGACCTCGGATTGCGGCGCGGGCCATATCGTGTGGTCGGTCGCGCTGACCTATGACGGCAACAAGCTGACAGGCGACACCCCGAAAAGCTGGGCGGATTTCTGGGACGTGAAGAAGTTCCCGGGCAAGCGCGGCCTGCGCAAGGGCGCGAAATATTCGCTGGAAATCGCCCTGATGGCGGACGGCGTACCCGCCAACGAAGTCTATGACGTGCTGGCCACCCCCGAAGGCGTCGACCGGGCCTTCAAGAAGCTGGATGAACTGCGCCCGAACCTGGTGTGGTGGGAAGCGGGCGCGCAGCCGCTGAGCCTGCTGCAGACCGGCGACGTGGTGATGTCCACCGCCTACAACGGCCGCATCACCGGCCTGAACAAGACCGAAGGCACGAACATGAAGCTGGTCTGGAACCAGAGCATCTATGCCGTCGACAGCTGGGTGATCCTGAAAGGCGCCGAGAACAAGGACGCCGGCATGGACTTCATCGCCTTTGCGAACGCCCCCGAGAACCTGGCCAAGCTGCCCGAGCACATCGCCTACGGTCTGCCGGTGAAGGCCGCGGCCGAGAAGGTGGATCCGAAACTGGCACCGGACCTGCCGACCTATGCCGACAACCTTGCCGTTTCCATTCCCCTGAACGTCGATTTCTGGGTCGACAACTCCGAGGAACTGACTCAACGGTTCAATGCCTGGGTCGCCCAGTAAACAAGGTTCGGGCCGGTCGGTGAAAACCGGCCGGCCCTTTTCCACGATGGGAGCGAGCGCCCCGAGAGGCGACGTCTCCACGATCACGAAGGGGGAATCGTGACCGACAGTTTCATGCGCTTTGACAAGGTCACGAAGGACTACGGCAGCGTCCGCGTCGTCGAGGATCTTGACCTGACGATTGCCCGGGGCGAATTCGTCAGCCTTCTGGGGCCGTCCGGGTCGGGCAAGACCACGCTTCTGATGATGCTTGCGGGCTTTGAAAGCGTGACCGCGGGTGCCATCACGCTGGATGGCCAGCGGCTGAACGATGTACCGACCTACAAGCGCGACATGGGGGTGGTGTTCCAGAACTACGCCCTTTTCCCGCATATGACCATCGCCCGGAACGTAGCCTTTCCGCTGGAGATGCGCGGCACACCGAAATCCGAAATCGCGACCCGCGTCAAACGCGCGCTCGACATGGTCCAGCTTGGCCACCTGAGCGACCGGATGCCCGGCCAGTTGTCCGGCGGCCAGCAGCAGCGCGTGGCGCTGGCCCGGTCGCTGGTCTTCGAACCGCGCGTGGTGCTGATGGACGAACCCCTGGGCGCCCTGGACAAGCAGTTGCGCGAACAGATGCAGCTGGATATCCGGGAACTGCATCACCGGCTGGGGCTGACGATCATCTTCGTCACCCATGACCAGGACGAGGCGCTGACCATGTCGGACCGGATCGCCGTGTTCAACAAGGGCCAGATCCAGCAATGCGCCAGCCCGCGTCAGGTCTATGACCACCCCGCCAACCGCTTCGTGGCCGAATTCATCGGCGAGACGAACCTTCTGGCGGGCAAGGTGTCCGGCGTCGATGGCGGGCGGGTCGCGTTGACCCTGCCGGACGGCAGCGTCCTTCAGGCCGACGGCGCCCCGGGCTTTTCGGTGGGGGACGACGCACTCCTGTCGCTCCGCCCCGAACGGATCGACCTGCACGGCCCCGCCGATGCCCTGACCGGCCTGAACACGCTGCGAGGCGACGTGGCCGACACGATCTACCAGGGCGACCACCTGCGCATCGTGATCGTCACCGCCGCGGGCCGGATCATCGCCCGCGTCCCCCGCAAGGCTGCCGAATGGCCGAACGGATCGCAGGTCGTGCTGAGCTTCCGCCCGACCGACGGCTGGGTCATCGCCCCATGAGCCGCGCGCCACAGCTGAAGGCGCTGGTCCTGATCGCGCCGCTTCTGGTCTTTCTGGGGGTGTTCTTCGTCTGGCCGCTGGTCACGGTGATTTCGCAGGCGATATCGGACCCTGCGATTTCCCGGGTGCTGCCACGGACCGCCTCGGCCATTTCCGGCTGGAACGGCCAGGGACTGCCGGGCGCCGAGGTGCAGGCCGCGCTACGCGCGGACATGGCCGCCAATACCGACGAAATGGCAATGGGCGATGTCATCCGACGGCTCAACGCCTCGAAATCGGGGTTCCGTTCGCTGATGGGCAAGACGGTGACGGCCCTGAAGGAAAGCCCCGACAAGCCCCTGGCCGAGATCGACAAGCGCTGGGGCGACACGGCCTATTGGCTGGCGATCCGGGAAAACGCCTCGCCCTATACCGACGCCTACCTGCTCGAGTCGGTCGATCTGGAACGCGGCAGCGACGGTTCGATCCAGGCGAAGCCCGCCGGATCCTCGGCCAATGGCGCGATCATCCTGCGCACGCTCTGGACCGGTGCGCTGGTCACGCTCTGCTGCCTGCTGATCGGCCTTCCTTACGCGATGGTCACGGCCTCGGTCACGGGATGGAAGCGCGCGCTGCTGTTGGGGGCGGTTCTTCTGCCGCTCTGGACCTCGCTTCTGGTGCGGACGGCGGCCTGGATGATCCTCTTGCAGGAAAACGGCCTTATAAATCAGGCGCTGATGGGCCTTGGGCTGACGAACGCACCGCTGGCGCTGATCTACAACCGCTTCGGCGTGGTGCTGGCGATGACGCATGTGCTTTTGCCCTTCATGGTGCTGCCGATCTATTCGGTGCTGCTGACCGTGCCCGGCAACCTGATGGGGGCCGCCGCATCGCTGGGCGCGCATCCGGTGCGGGCCTTCCTGCGGGTGCTGCTGCCGCTCAGCCTGCGGGGGGTCATCTCGGGGATGCTGCTCGTCTTCATGTCGGCGATCGGCTACTACATCACGCCCGCGCTGATCGGCGGCGCGACGGACCAGATGATTTCCTCGGTCATCGCCTTCTACGCCACCGGCTCCGCGAACTGGAGCATGGCGGCCGCGCTGGGCCTGATCCTGCTGGTGCTGACGCTGGTCCTGTACGCGCTTTACAACAGGCTGTCGCGCGAACCCGGACAGATGGGGTGACGGGAATGAAAGCTGCCAAGGCCCTCTATGCCACGCTGATCGTCATCTTTCTGGTGGCGCCGCTTCTGGTGATCCTGCCGCTGGCCTTCACGTCAAGCGCGTTCCTGACCTATCCGATCCCGGCCTTTTCGTTCCGCTGGTTTTCGGAACTGGCCAACAATGCCACGTGGAACCGCGCGATCCTGAACAGCGCCATCATCGCGTCGTCGACGACGGTGCTGGCAACCCTGCTGGGCACGCTGGCGGCGCTGGGGCTGCGGTCCCGGGATCTGTATCTGAAGAACCAGCTCCGCACCCTGTTCCTGTTGCCGATGGTCGTCCCGGCAGTGGTGCTGGGCGTGGGGATGCAGGCGATGTTCGTCCGACTGGGCATCAACTCGACCTATTTCTCGGTCATCGTCGCGCACAGCGTCATCGCGCTGCCCTTCGTGGTCATCTCGGTTTCAGGCGCGCTGGCGGGGGTCGACCGACGGGTGGAGCGCGCCGCCGAAAGCCTTGGCGCCTCGCCCTGGCGGGTGTTCCGGCTGGTGACTCTGCCGCTGGCGATGCCGGGCGTCCTTTCAGGCGCGGCGCTGGCCTTCGCCACCTCGCTGGACGAGGTGGTGCTGACCCTGTTCGTCGCCGGCCCGAACCAGCGCACGCTGGCCCGGCAGATGTTCTCGACCCTGCGGGAAAACATCAGCCCGGCCATCGCCTCGGCGGCTTTCATCATCATCATGGGCACCATCGTCATCGCCGCCGCCCTGCTTCTGGCGCGGCTTGCCCCTGCCCGGCAGAAGGCCCGGGCGAAGAAGGCCGCAGCCCTGGCCCAAGACACTGTCAGCTAGCGCCTGGTGTGTCTTGCGGGTGTGTCTTGCGCCTGTAACCGAATCCTCATCCTTGCGTCACCGGAGGGTTACGTGCGGCTCCTAAGGGCTTGTCCGTAAACGGACAACAGGAGACGACATGTCACTTCCCGTCATCGGCGCGGCACTTGGGACCGCAGGACTTGAAACCTGGCGCGACTGGATTCTGGAAAAGAACCGCGACCTGGAGCTGCAGGCCTTCCACACCGCAGCCGTGCTGGATGGCGACTGGTCGGCCGAGGCCGAGCATACCCGCAAGCTGCTGGACGGCTACACCGGCCGCCTGGGGATCCACGGGCCGTTCTGGGGCTTCACCATCGGGACCTCGGACCCGGAAGTGCAGCGCGTCGTGGCCCACCGCATGGCGCAGGGCCTGGGCATCTGTGAAGCGGTCGGCGCCACGCAGATGGTGATCCATTCGCCCTACACGACCTGGGATTACAACAACCTCGACAACTATCCCGACAACCGTCAGAAGCTGATGGACAATGTCCACGCCTGCATCGGCGCCGCAGTGAAACGGGCCGAGGACCAGGGCGTCACGCTGGTCATGGAGAACATCGAGGACATCGATCCGAAAGACCGTCAGCGCCTGGTCGAAAGCTTCAACTCGCCCGCGTTGAAACTTTCCATCGACACCGGCCACGCGCATTATGCCCACGGCAGCACCGGCGCGCCCCCCGTCGACTATTTCGTGACCGCCGCGGGCGACCTGCTTGACCACATCCACCTGCAGGATGCCGAAGGCTATGCCGACCGCCACTGGGCGCTGGGCGAAGGCACGATCCGCTGGACGGCCGTCTTCCGCGCCATCGCCGCGCTGAACGTCAAGCCGCGCCTGATCCTTGAACTGCGCGACAAGGCCGGCATCGGCGCCTCGATGGCCTATCTGGAACGCATGGGGCTGGGGCAATGAAGGACTCGGCTGACCCCGGCCCGCTGAAGCTGGTGATCATGTCGGACCTGCACCTGGTCCCCGAGGGCGAGGTGTCCAACACGCTGGATACCGCGGCCCGGCTGGCGGCGGCGGTGAACAGCGTAAACACCGATCACGCCGATGCCGATCTTTGCATCCTGGCCGGGGACCTGGCCGACCTGGGCGAGGCCGAGGCCTACGCCCGCCTGGCGGGCATCATCGCGCCCCTGGGGATGGACACCCACCTGATGCTGGGCAACCATGATGACCGCCGGGTGTTCCTGCAGGTCTTCGGCAACGACCACGCCGACGAAAATGGCCATGTGCAGAAGGTCATCGACCTGAAAGGCCATCGCATCATCCTGCTGGACAGCACCGAACCGGGGCTGGTGGGCGGCCTGCTGTGCGCCGCACGGCTGGATTGGCTGCGCGCCCGCCTGGCCGAGGCAGTGGATCGTCCGGTAATCGTGATCCTGCATCACCATGCAATGCCGCTGTCGATGCCCGTGGACGAGATCATCCTGGAAGGTGGCCCTGCCCTGCTTGAGGTGCTGAAGACCCACCCCGACGTGCGCCAGGTGATCGCCGGTCATGTCCACATCACCACCACCGGAGTCTGGAAGGGCATTCCCTTCACCACGCTGGCGGGCGGGCATTACAACGTCAGCCTGAACCTTCCCAGCCACGCCCGCGCGCAGGAACGCCTGGAAGGCCCCGGCCAATATGCCGTCGTTCTGGCCGATGTCGATGCTTGCGTCGTGCATTTCGAGAACTTCCTCGATCGTCATCCGGTGATCGCCGCCGAGAACTTCGGCCGCGAACGGGCACCCCGGCGCTGAAGGCCTTTGATGCGACCTAAGGGCCGCCGGGTAAATCCGGCGGCTTTTGCCTATGGGCGGGCGGCAAGTGATCCATCCGATTTACTGAACCATTTCAAGGGAATGATCATCAACAAACCTTCACCGATCCGTCAGCCCACGGTCACACCAGCTTCACAGCCCGCGGCGATTGAAGGCCAGCCGTTAACGTTTTCCCAAGACTCAGGAGACAACCCTTCATGTTGATCAGCCGCCGTAATGCCCTGCGACTGGGCACCGCTGCTGCGGGCAGCCTCATCCTGCCGCGCTTCGCCATCGCGCAGGCCGACCGCCCGTCCATCACCATCGCCGTGCAGAAGATCACCAACTCCAACACGCTGGACGTGCTGCGCGAACAGTCCAACGTCGGCGAGCGGATCTTCTTCGGTTCGATCTGGGAAGCCCTGATCGGCCGCGACCTGCGCGGTCAGCTGCAGCCGAAGCCGCTGCTGGCGACCGAATGGAAGCGCATCGACGACCAGACGGTCGAACTGAAGCTGCGCGAAGGCGTCAAGTTCCACAACGGCGATGAAATGACCGCCGAAGACGTGGTCTTCACCTTCTCGCGCGAACGCATGTTCGCCGATACCGAACCGAAGAACCGCACCACGATCAAGGCCTTCGAAGCCATCCCGACCCCGCGCCCCGGCAAGGAACTGCCGCCGGAAGTGCCGGCCGTTGCCCGCCGCGCCTGGCCGGACCTGGCCCGCGTCGACATCGTCGACAAATACACCGTGCGCTTCGTCAACGCGACGCCGGACGTGACCCTGGAAGGCCGTCTGCTGCGCTACGGCTCCGACATCATGTCGCGCCGTGGCTGGGAAGAAGCCGCATCCTATCTGGACTGGGCGCGCAAGCCCGTCACCACCGGCCCCTACAAGGTGGAAAAGTTCACGCCCGATACCGAACTGCTGCTGGTGTCGCATGACGACTACTGGGGTGGCCTGCCGCCGCTGAAGTCGATCCGCTTCGTCGAAGTGCCGGAAGTCGCCAGCCGCGTGAACGGCCTGCTGTCGGGTGAATACCAGTTCGCCTGCGACATCCCGCCCGACCTGATCGGCGAAATCGAAGGCAACGCCGGGTTCGAAGTCCAGGGCGGCACGATCCTGAACCACCGCCTGACCGTGTTCGACAAGAACCACGCCCAACTGGCCGATGCCCGCATCCGCCGCGCCATGACCCACGCCATCGACCGCCAGTCGATCGTCGACAGCCTGTGGGCCGGTCGCACACAGGTTCCGGCGGGTCTGCAGTGGCCCTACTACGGTGACATGTTCCAGGCAGACTGGACCGTGCCGGAGTTCAACCCGGAACTGGCGATGAGCCTGGTGAAGGAAGCGGGCTACAAGGGCGACGTGATCCCCTACCGCTTGCTGAACAACTACTACACCAACCAGAACGCCACCGCGCAGGTTCTGGTCGAGATGTGGAAAGCGGTCGGCCTGAACGTCCAGATCGAATCCAAGGAAAACTGGGCGCAGATCATGGAAAAGGGCGACACCCGCGCGGTGCGCGACTGGTCGAACTCGGCCCCGTTCAACGATCCGGTGTCGTCGATCGTCGCCCAGCACGGCCCGAACGGCCAGCAGCAGCAGATTGGCGAATGGACCAACGCCGAGATGAACGAGCTGTGCCTTGTTCTGGAAACCTCGACCGACCGCCCGGCGCGGGCCAAGGCCTTCCGCCGCATGCTGGAAATCTGCGAACGCGAAGATCCGGCCTACACCGTGCTGCACCAGAACGCGACCTTCACCGCCAAGCCGAAGAATATCCAGTGGAAGGCAGCTCCGGCCTTCGCCATGGACTTCGGCCCCGGCAACTTCGCGCTCTGACCCGCCATGCGTGAACCGCTGGTCAGGATCGAAGGTCTGAGCGTGTCGTTCGACGGCGCGCCGGCCGTGCGCGGGGTGGACCTGACGGTTCACCCCGGCGAGGCGCTGGGCGTCGTGGGCGAATCCGGCTCGGGCAAGTCGGTCACCTGGCTGGCTGCCTTGCGGCTTCTGCCGAAAAAAGCTGCTGTCGAGGGTCGCGTGATCCTCGGCGGCAAAGACCTGTTGACCGTGCCTGTTCAGGACATTGAACAGGTGCGGGGCGGCAGGATCGGGATGATCTTTCAGGAACCGGGGTCGGCGCTCAATCCGGTGCTGTCGATCCGCCGCCAGATGGCCGAGGTGCTGGCCCTGCACCGTGGCCTGTCCGGCGCTGCCATCAAGGCCGAAGCCAAGCGCCTTCTTGACCTTGTCGGCATCCCCGATGCCGAAGGCCGGCTGAATTCCTATCCGCACGAAATGTCGGGCGGCCAGAACCAGCGCGTCATGATCGCCATGGCCCTGGCGGGCCAGCCCGATCTGCTGATCGCGGATGAGCCGACCACCGCGCTGGACGTGACCATCCAGGCGCAGATCCTTGATCTGCTGCGCCAGATCCGGCGTGAACTTAACATGGCGATGGTGCTTATCAGCCATGACCTTGGCGTGGTCGCTGAAAACTGCGACCGTGTGGCGGTGATGTATGCGGGCCGGATCGTCGAAAGCGGCCCGGCGGCCGAGATTTTCGACCAGCCGCGCCATCCCTACGCCCGCGGCCTGATCGACGCCCTGCCGACGCTGGAGGACGAACGCCGCCTGGTGGCCATTCCCGGCGTCGTGCCTGATCCGCGCGCCATGCCGCCCGGATGCGCCTTCGGTCCGCGCTGCGCCTATGCGGATCCGGTCTGCCTTTCTGCCGTGCCTGCGCTTCGGGTCACGACCCCCGGCAGGCGGCTGGCCTGCGCGCGGCCGACGCTTGACCTGCGCCCGCAGATCGCGGCCCCCATGGAAACCCCATCCCACGCGGCCGAGGTTCTGGCATGAGCGCCCTTCTGACTCTCGACACCGTTGCGCGGGAATATGTCACTCGCAAGGGCCTGCTGGGCCATCGCCGCGTTGTCCGTGCCGTCGATGGCGTCAGCCTGCAGGTGATGCCGGGCGAAACGCTTGGCATCGTGGGCGAATCCGGCTCGGGCAAGTCCACGATGGGCCGCATGGCGCTGGGGCTTGAACGTCCCGACGAAGGGTCGGTTTCCTTTGACGGCGCGCCGATGCCGCTCCTTGGCTCCGCCGCGTGGCGCGGGCTTCGCAAGCGGATGCAGATGGTTTTCCAGGATCCGCTGGCGGCGCTTGACCGCCGCTGGACGGTGCTTGATCAGATCATCGAACCGCTGACCATTCACGGCATTCCGGGTGACGCCCGGGCCGCGGGGCTTGAGGCCCTGGCCGCCGTCGGCCTGTCGCGCGACCACGGCGCCCGCTATCCGCATGAACTGTCTGGCGGTCAGCGACAGCGGGTGATCATTGCCCGCGCGCTGATCACCAACCCCGATCTTCTGGTCTGCGACGAACCGGTTTCCGCGCTGGACGTGTCGATTCAGGCGCAGGTGGTGAACCTGCTGATCGACCTGCAGAAGACCCGCGGTCTTGCGATGATGTTCATCAGCCACGACCTGCGGGTCGTGCGCCAGATCTCGTCGCGGGTTGCAGTCATGTATCTGGGTCGGATCGTCGAGGAAGGCCCGGCCGCGCAAGTCTTTCACGATCCGCAGCACCCCTATTCCCGCGCGCTGGTTTCGGCTGCGCCGACCCCGGGGCCGCGCCGGATCGAACAGGTCATCCTGACCGGCGAACCGCCAAACCCCGCTGCGCGACCGTCGGGCTGCGCCTTCCATCCGCGCTGCCCCGTCGCCACGGCGCGCTGCCGGACAGAGGTTCCCGCGCTTGTGCCGGCGGGTCCGGGCCGCCGGGCCGCCTGCCATCTGATCGAACCTGCCGCAAAGGTCGCCGCCTGATGATCCGCTACATCCTGACGCGCCTTTTCCGCGCGATGATCACCATTGCGCTGGTGGTCACCTTTGCCTTCGTTGTCCTGCGCCTGTCGGGCGATCCGGCGGTCATCATCCTTGGCCCGGAGGCGCCACCTGACGCCATCGCCGCCTTCCGCAAGGCCTGGGGCCTCGATCAGCCGGTCTGGGTGCAATACCTGGATTATTTTGCCGCGATCTTCCGGGGCGACCTCGGGATTTCGATGCGCGACGGACGCCCGGCGATCGATTTGGTGATGGAACGCATCCCCGCCACGCTGGCGCTGACCCTGCCCGCGCTGATGTTGAAACTCGCGCTGGGGGTGCCCGCGGGGGTTTACGCGGCGCTGCACCAGGGCACGGCCTTCGACCGGTCGGTGATGATTGGCGCGGTCTTCGGCTTTGCGATCCCGAGCTTCGTTCTTGCGCTGGTGCTCGTCCTGATCTTCGCCGTCACCCTCGGCTGGCTGCCTTCGGGCGGGCGCGACACCATCTGGCATGCGATCCTTCCGGTCCTGACCTTGGGTGCAGGCGGCGCTGCGGCGCTGGCGCGTTTCACCCGCTCTGCCATGCTCGAGGTGCTGGGCCGCCCCTATATCCGCACCGCCTCGGCCAAGGGTCTGCCCTGGGCCGCCGTGGTGCGCGGTCATGCGTTGCCCAACGCGGCGATCCCGACCGTGACGCTGATCGGCTTCCTGGTGGGCAGCCTGATTGCCGGCGCGGTGGTGGTGGAAAGCGTCTTTTCCTGGCCCGGCGTCGGACGGCTTCTGGTGGTGGCGGTGGCCAACCGCGATCTGGCAGTGGTGCAATGCATCCTGCTGCTGGTCGCGGCAACGATGGTCACCTCGAACCTGATCGTCGATTTCCTGTATGGCGCGCTTGACCCGCGGCTGCGCCACGGCGCGACCGCCGGCGCATAAAGGACCCCGAGATGACCGATATCTATCCAACCGCTGCCGCCCCTGCGCCTGCCCGCAAACGCCTGCTGCCCCAAATGCCGTGGTATGTCGCGCTGGGCATGGGCTGGATCGGAACGATGATCCTGGTGGCGCTGCTGTCCGAACTGATCACGCCCTTTTCCTTCACGGCGATGGACCTGAAATACCGGCTGGTCGGCCCCTTCCAGACCCTGACGCATCCCCTGGGCACCGACGAACTGGGCCGGGACGTGCTGTCGCGCCTGATCGTGTCGATCCGCGTCTCGCTGCTGATTGCGTTCGGGGCCACGATCATCTCGGCCGTGCTGGGCACCACTCTGGGCTTCCTGGCGGCGCATTTCCGCGGTCTGGTCGAACAGGCGGTGTTGATGCTGGCCGACTTCCAGGCGGCACTTCCCTTTCTGATCCTGGCGCTGTCGGTGCTGGCCTTCTTTGGCAATTCGCTGCCGCTGCTGATCGGCCTGATGGGTCTTTACGGCTGGGAACGTTACGCCCGCATCGCCCGGGGTCTTGCCATCTCGGCCAGCGCGCAAGGCTACGCGACCGCGATCACGCAGCTGGGGGCGCAGCCGACACGCGTCTACCTCCGCCACATCCTGCCCAACATCGCCTCGACGCTGATCGTGTCGATGACGCTGGTCTTCCCCGAGGTGATCTTGCTGGAATCCGGCCTGTCTTTCCTGGGCCTTGGCGTTCAGCCGCCGATGACCAGCCTTGGCAACATGGTGGGCTATGGCCGCGAATACATCACCCGCGCTGCCTGGATCATGCTGGCGCCATCAACCGTCATCGTGCTGACCACGCTGGCGGTGTCGCTGGTGGGCGACTGGCTGCGCGACAAGCTGGACCCGACACTGGGGTAACGCCGCGGCCCGGCTACCCTTCGGTCAAGGACACGTCATAGCCCCAGAGGCGGCGGCAATGGTCCAGGGTCCGGCGCACGTCATCTTCCGCCAGCGGGACGCCGGATGTCGGCCGGTGTTGCAGGTGCAGGACACGATCATGCAGCAGGTCGACATCGACCACCTGGATATCCGGGTCCGAAAGCGATGGGTTGTTTGCGCTGGCAAGCGCATCGCGCACCTCGCGGTATCCCGCTTCGTCATGGATGGCCGAGACGCGGTAGAAGGCTTCGTTCCCCGTTTCCGACAGCGAGAACAGCCTGAGGTCGCGCATGACTTTCGGACTGAGGAACTGCTGGATGAAACTTTCGTCACGGTAGCCGGACCAGGCGTCTTTCAGCACGTTCCGCCAGTCCTTGCATCCGGCAATATCGGGGAACCAGGCGCGGTCCTCCTCGGTCGGATCGGTGCAGATGCGCTGGATGTCGGTCATCATCGCATATCCGATCGTGTAGGGGTTCATCCCCGAATAGCGGGGGTCGTCGAAACCGGGCTGGAACAACACGCTGGTGTGATTGTGCAGGATTTCCAGCATCGCGCCGTCCCCGATCCGGCCGGTTTGATGCAGCCGCGACAGGATGTGATAATGCACGAAGCAGGCGCAGCCTTCGTTCATCACCTTGGTCTGCCGCTGCGGATAGAAGTACTGCCCGATGTTCCGCACGATCCGCAGGATCTGTCGTTCCCAGGGCTGAAGTTTCGGCGCATAGCTTTCGATGAAGTAAAGCAGGTTCTCCTCGGGCAGCCGCATCCGGCTTTTCCGTTCCTGAACCGCTTGCTCGGTGCCGCCGGGGCGGTCGGCCGCTTCGTGCGCAGACCAGATGTAATGTACCGAATGCTCCGCCTCCTCGTTCCGGCGGCGTTCGCGTTCGCGTTCGGCCCGCTCGGTCAGCATGGGCGGTCGCCGGTGCCGAAAGACGCTGACCGACATCAGGGCATGGGCCGCATCCAGAAGTTTCTCGACGGCCGCGGTGCCATGCTGTTCCTCGCATTTCTGGATGAAGCCGCGCGCATAATCGAGATAGTCCAGAATGCCGTCCGCATCCGTCCACTGGTGGAACAGGTGGTTGTTCTTGAAGAAATGATTATGCCCGCAGGCCGCATGGGCCATGACCAGCGCCTGAAGCGCCATCGAGTTGTCTTCCAGGCAATAGCTGACGCAGGGGTTGGAGTTGATGACGATCTCATAGGCCAGGCCACGCATTCCCTTGCGGTACTGGTGTTCGTGCTGGATGAAATGTTTCCCGAAGCTCCAGTGCCGGTACATCAGCGGCATCCCGACCGAGGAATAGGTATCCAGCATCTGTTCGGACGAGATGATCTCGATCTGGTTGGGATAGAGGTTCAGCCCAAGATCCTTTTCCGCGATGTCGATGATCGCGTCGAAGGTCCGGTGCATGCTGTCGAAGGTCCAGTCGTTGCGGTCGAACAGCAGGGTTCCGTCGCGGCTTCCGTCAGGCATCCGAAGTCTCCGGCGCAGTGGAAAACAACTCGCGGAAAACCGGATAGATCTCGGACCGGTGCGCGATGCGTTTCAGGGCAAAATTCGGCCATTTTCCGGATACGCCAAGGTAGGCGCGCCAAAGCTCGGTTCCGCTGGCGGGGTTGGTCAGGATCTTCGCCTCGGCCTCGCCGATGATCTCGACATAGGCGAAATACTGGCAAAGGTTCATGATCTCGCCATTCAGAAGCTCGGCGCAATGGGCGGAGTCGCCGGAATAGTTCTCACCGTCCGAGGCCTGGGCGGCGTAGATGTTCCAGTCGCCCGCCGGATAGCGTTCCGAGATCACCCGCTGCATCTCGACCAGCGCGCTGCTGACCACGGTGCCGCCGCTTTCGGTGGAATAGAAGAACGTCTGCTCGTCCACCTCGCTGGCCTGATGGGTGTGGCGGATAAAGACTAGATCGACCTTTTCGTAGCGCCGTTTCAGGAAAAGGTGCAGAAGCACGAAGAACCGCTTGGCCAGATCCTTTTCACGCTGGCCCATCGAGGCCGAGACGTCCATCAGGCAGAACATCACCGCGTTCGCGGTCGGTTCGGGCTTCATCTCGAAGTGGCGGTAACGCACATCGACCGGATCGAGAAACGGCACCCGTTTCTGCCGGGCGACCAGGTGATCCAGCCGGGCGCGCAGCTTCGCCAGTTCGTCGCTGTCGTGCGTGTCCTTGTGCGGCGCCGCTTCCAGGCTGGCGATATGGCCGCGAAGATCCTCGACCTCGCGGTTGGCGGGACGGCGCAGCCCCACGCGGCGCCCGATGGCGTTTCGCATCGTCCGCATGACAGACAGGTTGGCAGGCGCCCCCGTGACCGAAAGCCCGGCCCGCCGCGGACGCATGATATCGGTGCTTTTCAGGCTGCGCTTGACCAGATCGGGAAGCGCCAGATCCTCGAAGAACAGGTCCAGGAATTCGTCCCGGGACAGGGCGAACAGGAACTCGTCCTCGGCCTCGCCGTCGGGTGCCCCCTCACGGCCGCCTGCGCCCCCGCCTTGCGGCGGCTTGTCGATGCGGTCGCCCGCCCGGTAGGTCTTGTTGCCGGGCAGCACATGGTCCCGGTGCCCACCCTGATCGGCATTGTGAAAGCTGGGTTCGTGGATGTCGCTGGCCGGAATGGCAACATGTTCGCCCTGGTCGACATCCACGATGTTTCGGGAACGCACCGAGTCATCGACCGCCTTCTTGATCGCTGCCCGGGCGCGCCGGATGAAGCGGCTCCGATTGCCAAGGCTACGTCCCTTGGGGTTGAGCCGCCTGTCGATGAACTGCGTCATGACTCTCCACCGTTAGCCTGCCTTGCTCACGCGCATGTACCATTCCACCAGCCGCTGCACCTGCCGCGGCGTGTAGCCGCGAACGGCCATGCGGTCGACGAATTCGGCATGTTTCTCGTCGGTGTCCCGGTTGCGCTTGGCGCCGAAGCTGATCACCGGCAGCAGATCCTCGACCTTCGAGAACATCCGCTTCTCGATCACCTGGCGCAGCTTGGCGTATTTGTGCCAATCCGGGTTCTTGCCTTCGTTTTCCGCCCGGGCCCGCAGGACGAACTTCACCACCTCGTTGCGGAAATCCTTGGCATTGACGATGCCGGCCGGCTTTTCGATCTTCTCAAGTTCCTTCTCCAGCACCTCGCGGTTGAACATCTGGCCGGTGTCCGGGTCCTTGAAATCTTGATCCTCGATCCAGGCATCCGCATAGGCGATGTAGCGGTCGAACAGGTTCTGGCCGTAGTCCGAATAGGACTCCAGATAGGCTTTCTGGATCTCCTCCCCGATAAATTCGGCATAGCGGGGGGTCATCTCGGACTTCACGAATTCAAGGTAGCGATCCTGAATCTGTTCGGGGAACTGTTCGCGCAGGATCGTCTGTTCCAGCACGTGCATCAGGTGGACCGGATCGGCCGCGATTTCGGCGGTGTCATGGTTGAAGGTTTCCGACAGCACCTTGAAGGCGAACCGGGTCGAAATGCCGGTCATCCCTTCGTCCACCCCGGCCTTGTCGCGGTATTCCTGGATCGACTTGGCCTTCGGATCGGTTTCCTTGATGTTTTCGCCGTCATAGACCCGAAGCTTGGAATAATGCGTCGAGTTTTCGTGTTCCCGCAGGCGGGTCAGGACGCTGAAGCGCGACATCATCGACAGCGTTTCCGGCGCGCAGGGCGCATCCTTCAGCGCGCTGTTGGCGATCAGCTTTTCATAGACCTGGGTTTCTTCCGTGACCCGCAGGCAATAGGGCACCTTCACGACCGTGATCCGGTCAAGGAAGGCCTCGTTGTTGCGGTTGCCCTTGAACTGCTGCCATTCAGCTTCGTTCGAATGCGCGACGATGATGCCCTGATAGGGAAAGGCGCCGATGTTTTCGGTCCCCATGTAGTTGCCTTCCTGGGTCGCCGTCAGCAGCGGGTGCAGCACCTTGATCGGCGCCTTGAACATCTCGACGAACTCCAGCATCCCTTGCGTGGTGCGGTTCAGGCCGCCGGAATAGCTGTAGGCATCGGGGTCGTTCTGGCTGAAATGTTCCAGCTGGCGGATGTCCAGCTTGCCGGTCAGGGCCGAGACGTCCTGGTTGTTTTCATCCCCCGGTTCGGTCTTGGTCACGCCGATCTGGCGCAGGATCGACGGATACATCTTCACCACGGTGAATTTCGAGATATCGCCGTCCAGTTCCTGAAGCCGCTTCACCCCCCAGGGCGACAGCGGATATTTCAGCAGCGGCTTGGGGATATTGTACTTGTCCTGCAACAGATCGCCGAAGCGTTCGACATCGAACAGGCCCAGCGGGCTTTCGAACAGCGGGCTGACCCGGTCCCCCGCCTTCAGGACGTAGATCGGTTCGTCCTCCATCCGGCGCTTCAGGATTTCAGCCAGGGTCGACTTGCCTCCCCCGACCGGTCCCAGAAGGTAAAGGATCTGCTTGGCTTCCTCCAACCCCTGGCTTGCGTGCTGGAAGAAGCCCACGATCCGTTCGACCGTGTCCTCGATCCCGTACATGTCCCGGAAGGCGGGGTATCGCTTGATGGTGCGGTTCAGGAAGATGCGGCCCAGCCGCAGGTCCTTGCTGGTGTCCACCAGTTCCGGTTTGCCGATCGCCTTGATCATGCGTTCGGCGGCAGTGGCGCGCATCGAGGCGTCCTCCCGGCAACCGATCAGATAATCCTGCAAGGACATCTCCTCGGTTCTCAACCGGTCGTAGGACTCCGAATAGCGGGTAAAAATGTCCATATCTCTGCCCTTACCTTGCAGAGTCGCCCAGCAGCGGCAGCGACATCATGACTGTGAAGGTGGTACTCATCGGCCGAACCCTCGGCTCCTGGGGGTAACGTCTTGGGTCGTCACTGGTTCCAGCCCAGTCCTATCGACGTGGGAAGGGTTGCCCCCCGCTTCAAGTGGACGCGAAATTTTGCCGACCCTGCCGCCGCAAGGGGTGCGATCCCGGTCGTCGGGCAGGATTTTCCCGTGCTAGTCTTGGATGGGCAACCGGGGGCGGCGATGTGCAATCTCTACAACCAGACCACCGCGAAAGAGGCGATGAGACGGGTCTTTCCCGCCCTTCCCTGGGACGACCGGACCGGCAACCTTGGCCCCGCGGACATCTACCCCGACCGGACCGCGGCCATCGTCCGGGCCGAAGGGGACGGCATGGTGCTGGCACCGGCGCGCTGGGGTCTGCCCAGTCCGCCGCAGTTCCACAGCAAAAGCGGCATCGACCGTGGCGTCACCAACGTGCGCAACCTTGCCTCTGCGCACTGGCGCCGCTGGCTGGGGCCCGCGCACCGCTGTCTTGTTCCCTTCGACCGCTTCGCCGAACCGTTCAGCGGCACCAACGTCTGGTTTGCGCCGACGGGGGGCAGTCCGGCGTTTTTCGCGGGCCTGCATGTCCCGGCCTGGACCAGCATCCGCAAGCTGCGCGACGGCGCGACGACCGATGACCTGTTCGCCTTCCTCACCTGCCCCCCGAACGCCGAAGTGGCCGCCGTCCACCCCAAGGCGATGCCGGTGATCCTGACGGAACCCGCGGAATGGGAGATGTGGCTGACGGCCCCCTGGCCGATCGCCAGCACCCTGCAACGTCCGCTGCGCGATGGAGCGCTGACAGTGGTCGAACGCGTCGACTGACGCTTCGGGTCAGGCGGGCCATCCCACGCCTGCCCGCACGGGGCGATTCTTCCGCCCGACCGGAACATCCGGCCGAGGGACCGGTTCGAAGCGGCACCCGCCCCGTCACGACCGGCGGCGCCACATCCGGAGGACATGCCGATGACCAGCCCCATGACCGCCTCGGCCAAGCATCTG
Organism: Rhodobacteraceae bacterium QY30; assembly: GCA_002356635.1. GTDB lineage: Bacteria > Pseudomonadota > Alphaproteobacteria > Rhodobacterales > Rhodobacteraceae > QY30. The sequence goes on along the minus strand of CP023454.1, from coordinate 862,801 downwards.
GTGAAGTTTGCCTTCCTCGTCGGGCTGGGCGGCATCTTCTTTGACGCGGTCATCGCCCACGGGCTGTTCTGGGACAATGATCCCTACTGGACCTACTGGATCACCAAGACCTTTCTCATCACCACCGTCTTCCTGTTCGGCTCGTCCTGGCTGGGGATCGGGATCTGGCAGGGGTTGGTGCTGTCCGCCGTCCACACCCTGATCCTCGAGGTCTATTACCAGTGGCTTTCGCCGGTGGGCCTGCCGCAGGAACCGGAATGGCTGGATTTCGGCCATGTCTGGCTGAGCGGCGTCCCCGCCCATTTCCTGGCGATCCTGGGGGGATATTTCCTGGCGCTCTGGCTTTGGCGGCGGAACCATCCCGTGGAACACGCCGATGGCGAACGCCGCGCCTTTGTCCTTTACGCGCTGTTGGCGGCCGTCCTGATCCTGGTATTCGACGGTTTCCTGACGCAGGGATTGCTGCTTCGCGACTGGCCCGGGATCACCTATTTCGTCCAGCACCTGCTGACGGGCTTCGTCTTCGTCGCCATGTGGACGGCCTATGCCGGCGCGGGCCTGCAAGGGCGCGGCGTCGGTGCGCTGATGCTTGCGCTATTGTGGACGGGCTACGGGCTTTACCTCGGGCCGCGGGGGCTTCCGTCGCATCCGCCTGTCTATCCGGGCTATGGCGATCTCTGGGGACGTGCGTTTCCGGGGGCGTTCATCGCCGCGCTGGCGGGCTGGTGGCTGGCGGGCAAGATCATGAAGCACCGGCGGGGCTTCCTGGCGCCCCTGGTGCTGGTGGTGGCGCTGCCCATGCTTGCGGCGCCGCGCGCGGCGATGGCCGATGCGGGCCTTCCCGCCACAGCCACGGCATCGGGCACCGGAATGCGGGTCACGGGCCCCGCGCCGGTGGATATGAACAGCACCACACCGATCGAGGGAACGATTTCCGTCGAAGTCCGGGAAATGGGAGGCCGCTGGTCCCATGTCCAGAATACCGATGCGATGAAGGTCATCGCCGCCTTCACGTCGAACGGCACTCCCTATGAGGTGACCATCACCCGCGCCATGCCGCGCCATCCCGAAGGCTGGTACACCACCTGGAACGGCGTCGTCCTGGGCCATGAGATGCACGGAAATACCGGCATCGGCACGGCCAAGCTTCCGAAGATGGCGCCCGAAATCGCCCTTTGGGGCTGGGCCGAGGTGAAGCGCGGCGGCGACGTGATCGCGCGAAGCGCCCCGGCGCATGTCATGGTATCGACCGGTGGGCCGATGCCCGGCGTGATGCTGGAGGTGGCGACCGAGGACAAAAGCCTTGTGGCCGAACCCGACGGCTACATCACCGTCGTCTGGCCCCGCGTGGACAGCCTGGCGCTGCCCGAAAGCACGATCCGCTGGCGCGAGGGGCTGGGCTGGACCGCCCTGGTTGCCCTGACCCTGGGGTTTGGACTGCTGGCGCAGTCGACCCCGCGCCATCGCACCTGACCGGAAAACGCCCCAAGGGCCGGACCCCGCGCGAATTTTATCCCGGGCGGGGTTGATCTTGCCGCCCTGCGCAATTCACTCTGGTCACGACCCTTGGGCCACCGGACGCCTGCCCGCGTCCGGGTCCGGGCGAGATCAAACTGCAGCCGCCACCTTGCGAAACCAGACAGGACAAGACTGACCCCCGGCATGATCGAACAGAACCTGATCCTGATCCTTGTCCTGTTGCCCTTCGTGGGCGCGATCGCCGCATCGACCATTTCCGTCAATTCCCGAAACGCCGCCGCCTGGCTTGCGGCCCTGGTCATGCTGGGGGGGCTTGCCGCGCTGAGCGCCCTGCACGCGCAGGTAGCGGAAGGGCGGGTTCCCCGCGCGGTCATCAACTGGATCCCCGCGCTGCACCTGAACCTCAGCCTGCGGGTCGACGGATTTGCCTGGATGTTCGTGGGCCTTGTCCTGGGCATCGGCCTGCTGGTCGTCATCTACGCCCGCTACTACCTGTCGAAGACCGATCCGGTGCCGCGTTTCTACGCCTTCCTTCTGGCCTTCACCGGGTCGATGATCGGGCTGCTGGTATCGGGCAACATCATCCTGCTGGTCGTGTTCTGGGAACTGACCAGCCTGCTTTCGTTCCTGCTGATCGGCTACTGGTACCAGAACCCCGCCGCCCGCGACGGGGCGCGGATGGCGCTGATTGTGACGGCGCTGGGGGGCATCTGCCTGCTGGCGGCGATGCTGATGATCGGGCAGATCATCGGCGGCTATGACCTGGATCTGGTGCTGGCCTCGGGCGACCTGATCCGCGCGCATGCGACCTATCCCGTGGTCCTGGGGCTGTTCCTGATCGGCGCCTTCACCAAATCGGCGCAGTTCCCGTTCCATTTCTGGCTGCCCGGCGCCATGGCGGCGCCAACGCCGGTATCGGCCTTCCTGCATTCGGCCACGATGGTGAAGGCCGGGGTATTTCTTCTGGTGCGCTTCTCGCCTGCGCTGGGCGGGACCGGGGCCTGGTTCTTCGCCGTTACCGGAACAGGCATGGCCACGCTGGTGATCGGGGCGCTGATCGCGCTGTTCCGGCATGACCTGAAGGGCCTTCTGGCCTATTCGACAATCAGCCACCTGGGCCTGATCACGGCACTGGCCGGGATCGGCAGCAATGGCGCCATCGTCGCCGCGATCTTCCACATCGCCAACCATGCGGTGTTCAAGGCGTCGCTTTTCATGGCGGCGGGGATCATCGACCATGAAAGCGGCACCCGCGACATGCGCCGCCTGTCCGGGCTCATGCGGCTCATGCCCTATACCGGTACGCTGGCCATCGTCGCCTCGGCCGCGATGGCGGGGGTGCCGCTGCTGAACGGCTTCCTGTCCAAGGAGATGTTCTTTGCCGAAGCCGTCGAATGGCACAACGGCACCTGGCTGGACAACGCCCTGCCCTACATCGCCCTGGTCGCCAGCATCTTCTCGGTTGCCTATTCGCTGCGCTTCATCATGACGGTGTTCTTCGGCCCCGCGCCGGTGGACCTGCCGAAAACCCCGCATGAGCCGGTCCCCTGGATGCGCCGGCCGGTCGAGCTTCTGGTCCTGACCTGCCTGGTGGTCGGGATCGTACCGGGCCTGTCGCTGGGGCCGCTTCTGAACATGGCGGCGCAGTCGGTGCTGGGGCCGGAAACACCCTGGTTCAGCATTGCGGTCTGGCACGGCTTCAACACTCCCATGATCATGAGCGTCCTCGCCATGGCGCTGGGGGCGGCGCTTTATTTCGCCTTCGCCATGCGCATCTCGGACGGCCCCGAGGGGCCGCCGCTTCTGCACCGCCTGCGGGCGCAGAAGATGTTCGAACGCAGCCTTCTGGCCCTTAGCTGGAAATGGCCGCGGGTGCTGCACCGGCTGGCGGGGACCGAGCGGCTGCAACCGCAGTTGCGGCTGATCGTGCTGGCCGCCATCGCGGCGGGGGTGGCGACGCTGTGGGCCGGAATGCGCCTGGCCCCGCAACCGCAGCTGACCGCGCTGGACCCGGCCTTTGCCGTGATGTGGGCCGTGGGTGCGCTTTGCGGCATGGGTGCGGCCTGGATGGCCAAGTATCACCGCTTTGCCGCGCTGGTGCTGCTGGGCGGCGCCGGGCTGATCACCTGCCTGACCTTCGCCTGGTTCTCGGCCCCCGATCTGGCCGTGACGCAGCTTCTGGTGGAAATCGCCACGACCGTCCTTCTGCTTCTGGGCCTGCGCTGGCTACCCAAACGCAAGGAAGAGATCGCGGACGACCGCCTCGCCTCGGCCCGCCTGCGCCGCCTGCGGGATCTGGCGATTGCGCTGGTCATGGGGCTGGGAATGGCCGGGGTCGCCTTCGTGGTGATGACGCGGCCCACCACCTCCAACATCGGCGACTGGTTTCTGCGCAACGCCTACCACGAAGGCGGAGGCACCAACGTGGTCAACGTGATCCTGGTCGATTTCCGCGCCTTCGACACGCTGGGCGAGATCACGGTCCTCGCCATCGTGGGGCTGAGTGTCTACGCCCTTCTGCGCCGCTTCCGCCCGGCGCCCGAAAGCGCCGAAAGCCCGATCCAGCAGGCAACCGACGCCCCCCGCCTGAAAGACGCGATGTTCGTGCCCTCGGTCCTGATGCAGTGGATGTTCCCGGTCATGATCGTCCTGGCCGCCTACTTCTTCTTCCGCGGGCATGATCTGCCCGGCGGCGGTTTCTCGGCCGGAGTCACCTTGGCCATCGGGCTTCTGGTGCAATACATCGCCACCAACGTCCGCTGGATCGAGGCCCGGCTGATCGTCCTGCCGATCCGCTGGATGGGCGCGGGGTTGCTGATCGCGGGGGGCACGGGGATGGGGGCCTGGCTGTTCGGCTATCCCTTCCTGACCGCGAATGCGCAATACATAACCCTGCCCCTGATCGGCCCGGTTCCCGTGGCCACGGCGATGGTCTTCGACCTGGGGGTCTTTGCGCTGGTCGTGGGGGCCACGGTCCTGATGCTGATCGCCATCGCCCACCAGTCGCTGCGCATTGCCCGCATCCGGGCGCAGGACGAACCGCAACCTTCGGAACAGGCGGCCGAATGATGGAACTGGTCCTGTCTCTTGCCATCGGGATCCTTGCCGCTTCGGGCACCTGGCTGATCCTCCGGCCGCGGACCTTTCAGGTCATCATCGGGCTGTGCCTGTTGTCCTATGCGGTCAACCTCTTCATTTTCTCGATGGGCCGACTGACGGTCGGCCGCCCGCCGATCATGCCGAAGGGCGGTTTCGTCAACCCCGACGCCTACGCCGACCCCTTGCCGCAGGCGCTGGTCCTGACGGCCATCGTCATCAGCTTTGCCACCACGGCGCTGTTTCTGGTGGTGATGATGGCCTCGCGCGGATTGACCGGCACGGACCATGTCGACGGACAGGAGCGCGAACCCTGATGCCCGTGCCCGAACACCTGATCATCGCGCCGATCCTGATCCCCTTCGTCACCGGGGCGCTGATGCTGCTTTACCACGAACGGCAACGCCGCGCGAAACTGGGCCTTGGCATTGCCTCGGCGGTGTCACTGCTGATCGTCGCGGTCGAGCTTCTGAACCGCGCCAAGGGCAACGACCTGGCCGGCGGCAAGGACATCGGCTTTTACCTGCTGGGCGATTGGGCGGTGCCCTTCGGCATCGCACTGGTGCTGGACCGGATGTCGGCGATGATGCTGGTGCTGGTCGCGCTGCTGGCGATTCCGGCGCTGATCTATTCGGCGGCGGGCTGGCACAAGCAGGGCCAGCATTTCCATTCGCTGTTCCAGTTCCTGCTGATGGGTCTGAACGGCGCCTTCCTGACGGGCGACCTGTTCAACCTGTTCGTCTTCTTCGAAGTCCTGCTGGCCGCATCCTACGGCCTTCTGCTGCACGGCACCGGACAGCTTCGGGTGCGGGCGGGGCTTCACTACATCGCGATCAACCTCACGGCCTCGCTCCTGTTCCTGATCGGGGTCAGCCTGATCTACGGTGTTACCGGCACGCTCAACATGGCGCATCTGGCGGCGCTGATCCCCAAGCTGCCCGAAGCCGACCTGCCGCTTCTGCACGCGGGCGCGGCCGTGCTGGGACTGGCCTTCCTGATCAAGGCCGGGATCTGGCCGCTGACCTTCTGGCTGCCCACGACCTATATGGCGGGCGCCGCGCCGGTGGCGGCGATGTTCGCGATCATGACCAAGGTCGGCATCTACGTCATCATGCGCCTGGCGCTGATGCTTTTCGGGCCGGACGCGGGGGCCTCGGCGGGTTTCGGATCCGGGGTGCTGATCGCGGGCGGCATGGCGACGGTCATCTACGGCGCGCTGGGTGTCCTTGCCTCGCAGGGGGTGGGGCGGATGGCGGCGCATCTGGTGCTGATCTCGTCGGGGACGCTGCTGGCCGTGACCGGCTTTGCGTTGGCCGGCGGCAGCCCCGAGATGTTGTCCGGCGGGCTTTACTACATGGTCAGCTCCACCCTTGCCGTCAGCGCGCTGTTCCTGCTCATCGAACCGATGAGCCGCGAGGAAGGCGGCATCGCGGCCATGCTGGCGCTGACCGCCGATGCCTGGGGCCTGGATGAAGGCGACGAGGACAGCCAACAGGAAGAAGGGCTGGCGATCCCCGCCACGATGACCATCCTGGGCCTTTGCTTCGGCGCCTGTCTTCTGGTGCTGGCGGGCCTGCCGCCGCTGTCGGGGTTCATCGGAAAGTTCGCGATCCTGTCCGGCGCGCTGGACACCCAGGTCGCGCTTCCGAACGCGCTTTGGGGGTTCATGGGCCTATTGCTGCTGTCTGGCTTTGCCACGCTGATCGGTCTGATCCGGATCGGGATCCAGACCTTCTGGGGCGTGGACGTGACCGTGCCGCGCGTGCTTGCGGTGGAAATCGCCCCCGTGATTGCGCTGGTGGCCATGGGGATGGTGATGACCGTGAAGGCGCAGGACACGATGACCTACCTGAATGAAACGGCCCACGCGCTTCTTGGTCCCGTCTCCTACCTCGAGGGAATGACGGCCGCCCCCCGCGTCACGCAAGAGCCGGAGGTGGCGCCATGATCCGGCTGGTTCCCCACCCGATCCTGTCGCTGATGCTGCTGGGCATGTGGTTGCTGCTCACCCGGTTTTCGCTGGGGCATCTGGTCCTGGGCACCGCCATCGCGTTGGTCGCGGGCTGGGCGATGGGGGAACTGCACCCGGCGCGGGTCCACATCCGCCGCTGGACCCCGATCCTGCGGCTGGGCGTCGTGGTGCCCTCGGACATTCTCCGGTCGAACCTTGCTGTGGCGGGGCTGATCCTGACCAACGGACGGCGCGGCACCCGCAGGCCGGGGTTTGTCCGCATTCCGCTGGAGCTGCGCGATCCCACCGGTCTGGCGATCCTGTCGATCATCATCACCGCCACGCCCGGCACCGCCTGGATCGAACATGACCGCGAAAGCGGCATCCTGATCCTGCATATCTTCGACCTGATCGACGAATCCGCCCAGCGCGACGAAATCCGCCGTCGGTACGAGGCCCCCCTGATCGAGATCTTCCAATGAGCGAAACCCTGCTTACCGCAGCCTTCCTTTATGCGCAGATCACGCTGGGTTTCGCCGGCTGCCTGGCGGCGCTTCGGGTTCTGCGCGGACCGCGCGCTCAGGATCGTGTGCTGGGGCTTGATACGCTTTATGTCATCGCGATGCTGCTGTTCCTGGTCACCGGGATGCGCACCGGCAGCCTGTTCTTTTTTGAAGCCGCCATCGTGATCGGCGCGCTGGGCTTTGTCACGACCGTGTCGATGGCGAAGTTCCTGTTGCGGGGCGAGGTCATCGAATGAACCACCTGGCCGGAATCCCCCTCTGGATCGCGTTGCCCGTCGCCGTTCTTGTCGTAACGGGCAGCAGCCTGGCGCTTTTGGGAACGATCGGGCTGGTGCGGTTGCGGTCCTTCTACGACCGGCTTCATGCACCGACACTGGGCACCAGCTGGGGGGTGGGCGCGATCCTTCTGGCCTCAATGCTGCTGTTTTCCTGGCTGGAATCCCGCCCCGTCCTGCACGAGGCGCTTCTGGGCATCCTTGTCATCGTGACGACGCCCGCCACCTATCTTTTCCTGGGACGCGCGGCCCTGCACCGGGACCGGGCCGAAAACGCCCCGGACGTGCCGAAAGCGGCGGCTGACGACAAGGCGCAGGACTGAGCGCGGCCGAGGTCGGGACAACGCCTGGGCGCTGGTCAGGCTTTGGCACCGCGCCGCCGGACCCGGAAAAAAATGCATCGCACGGGCGAACATTCGGGCGGCGGTAGCATCCAACGGAGTGAGGGGCGGACAGGAACCGCCCCCTAACCCCGAAAGGAGCCCACCGATGACCCGTCCCCTTCTGGCCCTTGCGCTGGTGCTTGGCACCCTCGCGCCGCTTCCGGCGCTGTCGCAGGACAAGGCTCCGCCCCCGGCGCCTTATGCCAAGGTCAGCGATCTTGTGAAGCTGCCCGAATTCCTGCCCGGCCTCGGCACGCTTTATGTCGATCCGGCGACCCTGCCTGCCGGGCCGTTCCTTGGATACGACCACGACGGCAAGCTGGCCGCGACGATCTACATGGTCCCGATCGAGGAATTGCAGAAAGGCACCGCCTACGATGGTCTGAAGCTGGGCGCGCCGGATGTCTCGTCCGCCGACATCTATTACAACGCCGGGCATCCGGGCGTGGAAAAGCCGCACGTCCACGTCGTGCTGTTCCACGGCGCGGATGCCAAGGACAGGATCGCGAAGTGAAACCGCGTCTCCTGCTGCGGCGGCGGCAAGCCTTGTGCCTGGGGGGCGGCGCTTTGGCCGCCCTTGCGGCCCCCCGGATCCTGCGGGCCGAAGCGCCCGCAGGAACGACCGCGGGACAGCCGATCGAGATCGCGATGCGCGGCACATCGCGCGGCGAACAGGTCTGGTTCGACCCGATCGGGACCGCGGTGAAGTCCGGGACCACGCTGCGGTTCATCAATCGCGACCCGGGCAACAGCCACACGTCGACCGCCTATCATCCGCGCTTCCTGGACCGCCAGCGCCGCATACCCGACGCGGCCGAACCCTGGGACAGCGACTTTCTGCTGCCCGACCAGCATTTCGAGATAAGCCTGACCGTGCCGGGCGTGTATGATTTCTACTGTCAGCCCCATGAGCACGCCGGCATGGTAGGCCGGATCGTGGTGGGGCGGCCCGATGCCGACGCCGGATGGCAAGGCCCTGCCCCGGCGTCCGCCGACCTGCCCGAGGCGGCATTGGCCGCCTTCCCGCAGGTCGAGGTGATCCTGAAGCAGGGCCAGGTGAAGGTGGAGGTCTAGATGCAGCCAGTCCGCAACGCCGCCCGAAAGACCGGACCCGACGCGCCGTCCGACGAAGCCCTGGTCACGGCTGCGCGGAGCCACGACGAACAGGCCGCGCGCGAACTGATCCGGCGGCTGAACCCACGGCTGTTCCGCATCGCGCGCGGCATGGTCGACAACGATGCCGAAGCCGAGGATCTGGTCCAGGAAGCCTATCTGGCCGCCTTCAGCCATCTGGACCGGTTTCAGGGCACGGCCAGTTTCGCGACCTGGATCACCCGGATCCTGATGAACGCCGCCCTCATGCGCCGCCGGGCCGCGCGGCCGCATGATGCCTATGACACCGTGGCCGAGGTGCCGCTGCCCGAAGCGCGGATCATCGACTTTCCCGGCCAGGAACCGACCGAAACCACCTTCGCCCGGCGCGAGGTTCGCACGTTTCTGGAGGAGGCGGTTTCGGACCTGCCGCCCGACCTGCGGCTGGTGTTCCTGATGCATGAAACCGAGGGAATGCGGGTTCTGGCGATTGCGCGCGACCTGGGCCTGAATGCCGTGACGGTCCGCACCCGGCTGTTCCGCGCCCGCCGCCAGTTGCGCCGTACCCTGGATGCGCGGCTGAAGGGCGGGTTCGAGGCGGTGTTTCCCTTCGACGGCGCCCGATGCCGTCAAATGGCCGACCGCGTGATCGCGCGTCTGGACATCTTGCGATGACGGTCGGGGCCCTTGGCCCGGACTGACACTGCCGCCGGCGGAAGGTCCGTGGCCCCGGGTGAACGGGGCCACGGACAACGAGATCAGATCACGCCCAGCGCGCGCATCGCTTCGGCCACGCGGACAAAGCCCGCGATATTGGCGCCCAGCACATAATCGCCCGGGGCGCCGTATTCGTCAGCGGTGGCGGCGCAGGTGTCGTGGATGTTGCGCATGATGGTTTCCAGCCGCGCCTCGGTCTGTTCGAACGTCCAGCTGTCGCGGCTGGCGTTCTGCTGCATTTCCAGCGCCGAGGTCGCCACGCCACCGGCGTTGGCGGCCTTGCCCGGCGCGAACATCACGCCGGCTTCCTGGAAGATGCGGATCGCGTCAGGGGTCGAAGGCATGTTCGCGCCTTCCCCCACCGCGATGACGCCGTTCTGCACCAGCGCCTTGGCGTCCTTGCCGGTCAGTTCGTTCTGCGTGGCCGAGGGCATCGCAACATCGCAGGGCACATCCCAGATCGAGCCGCCGGCGATGTAATGCGAACCGGTGCCGCGCAGGCGGGCATATTCGGAAATGCGCTCGCGGCGGACTTCCTTGATCTCTTTCACCAGATCCAGGTCGATGCCGTTCTCATCGACGATATAGCCGTTCGAATCCGAACAGGCGACGATCCGGCCGCCCAGCGACATGACCTTTTCCATCGTGTAGATGGCGACGTTGCCGGACCCGGATACGACGACACGCTTGCCGTCGAAGCTGGTGCCTTTGGTGGCAAGCATCGAATCGACGAAATAGGTGTTGCCGTAGCCGGTGGCTTCCTTGCGGGCGCGCGACCCGCCGTAGGACAGGCCTTTGCCCGTCAGGACGCCCGCTTCATAGCGGTTGGTCAGACGCTTGTACTGGCCGAACATGTAGCCGATTTCACGCCCGCCCACGCCGATGTCACCGGCCGGAACGTCGGTGTATTCGCCCAGGTGGCGCGACAGTTCGGTCATGAACGACTGGCAGAACCGCATGATTTCCGCATCGGACCGGCCCTTCGGATCGAAATCCGATCCGCCCTTGCCGCCGCCGATCGGCAGGCCCGTCAGCGCGTTCTTGAAGGTCTGTTCAAAGCCCAGGAACTTGATGATGCCGACGTTCACCGACGGGTGGAACCGGATGCCGCCCTTGTAGGGCCCTAGCGCCGAGTTGAACTGGACACGGAAACCGCGGTTGATGCGGACCTGACCCTTGTCGTCGGTCCACGGCACTCGGAAGATGATCTGGCGTTCCGGTTCGCAGATACGTTCGATCAGCGCATCGTCGGCATAGTCGGGGCGCTTGGCGATGACACGGCCCAGGCTTTCCAGCACTTCGCGCACGGCCTGGTGGAACTCCGGCTCGGCGGCGTTGCGGCGGAACACCTCGGCCATGATGGGTTCCAACTTCTCGTCCAGTTGCGTCATGCAGCCTCCTGTTTACGCAGATGTGATTTTGTTTGTGCAATTACACATCAATGCGTGATGAGGAAAGACTGCCGTTGCCTATAATTTCAACAGGAGTCTCCGGGTTCGCCGACGTCCGGACGCGGGCGGTCGGCGAAGGCCGACCGCAGGAACGGGTCATTCGGTAAGGGTATAGCTGCCCATCTCGCACAGATCCTGGGTGTCGACCGTGGTGTCGAGAGTTTTTGACCCTTCGAAGCCGAACCGCATGTCATAGTCGCAAACGCTGCGGCCATCGGCGATGGTCAGCTCGATCGACTCGCCGGGGTTCAACACCTGATCGCCGAACACGTCTTCTTCCCAGTCGTTCACCCCCACGGGCGACGTGTGGAAATGCGTCAGGACCTGCGAGGTGCGGTTGATCAGCGTGAAGGTCAGATCCTCGGCCTGGGCCGGCGCGGCCAGCAACAGGGGAAGGGCAGCTGCGAAAAGAGTGGTCTTGAAGTTCATTCTAGCATCCGTTTTTATGCTGACATTGCAGCAGGTTGGCCGTCTGCGACCCGGGATGCTGAAACGGCGTGGCCGTTTTGCGATCACATTGTGGTATTTGTCCGAAACCTCAGGGCAGCGTCTCTGGCCGCGCTTCGCGCGGGACGGCGTCAAATCGCGACTGCTTGAGGATGGTGCCCGTTTCATCGACGGTGAAGCGGCAGGCGCGCCCGGTATGCCAGAACGTCAGGCGAAAGAAGCCGGCATCCGCCCCGGTCCCGGTTTCACAGCGCGAGGTGATGCGCCCTTCCCGCATCAGCGCCGGAACCTCGGCTGGCGTCAGCCCGAACGCCTCGGCCAGCAGTCCGGCATCGATGACGAAATCGTCGCCATTCCGCGCGACGGTGGTCATGATCCGGTCCTCCAGTAGCCATTGGCAGCGGCGATGGTGGCAAAATGCGTAGCCACCACTTGCGCGACGGCGATCAGGCTGTCGGCATCTTCCGCATATTCGGGACGCAGCCGGTCCCGGACCGCTGCGTCAGGCTGGGTCATGCGGATCGCCGCACGAGACAGTTTCACCGCAAGGTCATAGCCTTCGGCCGGGGTGGCGGTCGTCAGGGTGGTCAGCCATTCGGTCATGGTCCGCTCCTATCCGTGGTCTGCCGCCCCGTCCGGCCGCAAGACCCATAGCGGGACCCTTGCACGCCGGCCCCGGTGAATATGCATAAATAATACCTATTCAATCCGGGGGCGGTTGGCAAGCCATTCCCGCTCGGCGCAGGCCCGAACGCCCATCAGGCGGAAAGCGGAAGAGGAGCGGGACCGCCCACCGGATGCTCGGTCAGATCGGGCCCGCGCATCGGTTGCAGGCCGCTGGGGGGCGGGCTCAGAAACAGTTCGGGACGTAGCCGCACATCGGCCAGGGTGTGACGGTCGAACACCGACAGGAACGCCCGCAGCGCCTCGTTGGCGATACCGGGCAGGCCACAGCGGCGCGTGAGGCAGCACTGGTTCCCCGCGTGAAAACATTCGACCAGTGCAAAGTCGGGCTCGGTCGCGCGCAGGACGGCGCCAAGGTTGATCTCCTCCGGGGCGCGGGCCAGCTCGAACCCTCCGGTCCGGCCGCGCACGCCCTTCAGGAAGCCTTCCTGAGAAAGCGTCAGCACGACCTTCTTCAGATGTGCCCGGGACACCTGAAAATAGTCAGCCGCGGCAGAGATCGTGGTCCGGCGGTCGGGAAACGCGGCCGCATGAAGCAGGACGCGCAGGGCGTAATCGGAAAAAAGTGTCAGCTTCACGAAAGTCTCTCCTGTCCGGGCAAAAATTTCCCGGGGCTCATTTTGCTTTTTGGGTTTTCAACCCGCACTTTACAAGCCAGTCTGCTGATCATGAGCCGTCGTGACGCAGGGGCTGCGTTGCGGACAAAAAAGATCATCCGGATTGATCCTTATCAATTCCCATCGATCCGCTTAACCCCATGGTCTGCGCATGATGAGCTTGATTCCCCCCCTTCGCTTGTTGCTTGCGCTGATCCTGGGCGCATTCCTGAGCCTGTTCGCGGCTGCGGCCATCGCGCAAGAATCGGTTCTGTCGAAATACCTTCCCGAGGTGGCCCCCGGGGAGCTGGTCCAGGGCGCCGATGCCTTTGGCCCCATTCAGACCGATACACCCGTCTCCCCGGTCCTGAAGGCGGGCGCGCCGATCGGCTGGGCTTTCATCACTTCGGATTTCGTGGGCACGACGGGCTATTCCGGCAAACCCATCCACACGATGGTGGCAATCGACAAGGACGCCAGGATCATCGGCGTCCGGTTGCTGAAGCACTCGGAACCGATCGTTCTGGTTGGCATCCCGGATGCCAAGGTCAAGGCGCTGGCCGCTTCGTACCTGGGCATGGATCTTGCGGCCGAAGCCAAGGCGGCAGGATCGGGGGGGCACAAGCTGGACATCATCTCCGGGGCCACGGTCACGGTGATGGTGATCGACGATTCCATCGTGCGGTCCGGGATCAAGGCCGCGCGGGCCCTGGGCCTTGGCGGGATGAGTGCGGGCACAGCCACCGGGCCGAAGACCGAGTTGAACCCCGATGCGACCGCACCGGCCGACTGGACGGCGCTGCTGGGGGACGGCAGCATCCGCAGCCTGAAACTGGATGTCGAGCAGGTGAACGCCGCCTTCGCCGGACTTGAGGACAAGCGTGGAACGCAGTTCCCGCTGAAAGAGGCGCCGACCGACACCTTCATCGACATGCAGGCGGCGCTGGTTTCGGTTCCCGCCATCGGCAAGGCGATTCTGGGCGATGCCGACTACAAGAACCTGGTCAACTGGATCAAGCCCGGAGACTCGGCCATCGTGGTGGCGGGTTCGGGCCTCTATTCCTTCAAGGGGTCGGGTTATGTCCGCGGCGGCATCTTCGACCGGATCGTCCTGATCCAGGATGACGTGACCGTCCGCTTCCACGACCGCGACCACCGCCGGGTTGCGCTGGCCACGCCGGGCGCCCCCGATTTCACCGAGATGGACCTGTTCCGCATTCCCGGAAACCTGGGCTTCGATCCGACGAAACCTTTCCGCATCCAGCTTTTGGTCCAGCGGCAGGTCGGACCGCGCGACAAGGTCTTCACCACCTTCGACCTGGGCTATCAGCTGCCCGGACAGTACCTGCGCACCGTCGCGGCCCCTGCCCCTGCCGCGGCACCGACCGCGACCGTCTCATCCGAAGCCGGGGCCGCGACGGACGAAGCCCAGGCCCAGCAGCAGCTTTGGAAGAAGATCTGGCTGGACAAGAAGCTGGAGATCGGCGTTGTCGGCGCGATGCTGCTGCTGTTGACGGGGGTGTTCTTCTTCCAGACGGCCTTCACCCGCAACGAACGCTTCTTCTTCTGGTTCCGCCTCAGCTATCTGGCCGTCACGCTGGTCTTCCTGGGCTGGTATGCCAACGCGCAGCTTTCCGTGGTGAACCTGTTGGCGCTCTTTGGCGCATTTGTCAGCGGCTTCAGCTGGCAGGCCTTCCTTCTGGACCCGCTGACCTTCATCCTGTGGTTCAGCGTCGCGGCCGCGTTGCTGTTCTGGGGCCGGGGCGCCTATTGCGGCTGGCTTTGCCCCTTTGGCGCGCTGCAAGAGATCCTGAACCGCGTGGCGAAGGCCCTGCACATCCCGCAATGGACCCTGCCCTGGGGCCTGCATGAACGGCTGTGGCCGGTGAAGTACATGATCTTCCTGGGCCTTTTCGGCGCCTCGCTCATGTCGATCGAACAGGCCGAACATCTGGCCGAGGTCGAACCCTTCAAGACCGCAATCGTGCTCAAGTTCGTTCGCGCCTGGCCCTTCGTGGTCTATGCCGTGGGCCTCTTGATGGCCGGACTTTTTGTCGAACGGTTCTATTGCCGCTACCTCTGCCCTCTGGGTGCGGCGCTGGCCATTCCGGCACGGATGCGGATGTTCGACTGGCTGAAACGCTACCACGAATGCGGCAACCCCTGTCAGACCTGCGCAAACGAATGCCCGGTGCAGTCGATCCATCCGACGGGAGAGATCAACCCCAACGAATGCATCGACTGCCTTCATTGCCAGGTCCTGTATCGGAGCCACACGAAATGTCCTGTCGTCATCCGCACCGACAAGCGGCGGGCGGCAGTGGCCAAGGCGGGGGAGCCTCCCCGCGATCTCGACGCGCTGAAGAACCATCCGAACCTGAAAGGAAAAGCCAATGCCTGACAACGACCATAGCCACGAACGCAACGGGCTAAGTCGCCGCACGCTGCTGGGCGCAACCGCCGGTGGCGCCGCCCTGGCCGGTGCCTTCGGCGGCCGCCTGTCCCTGGCCGGCGGTGCCGCTGGCGTTGCCGCTCTTTCCGCTGGCGCTGCCACGGCGGCGGAAGGATCGTTCAACGTCGCGCCCGGCCAGCTGGACGAATACTATGGCTTCTGGTCCTCGGGCCAGACCGGCGAAGTGCGTATCCTGGGCATTCCTTCGATGCGCGAACTGATGCGGATTCCGGTCTTCAACCGCTGCTCGGCCACGGGCTGGGGTGCCACGAATGAATCGCTGCGCATCCTGACCGAAAACATGACCGAAAAGACGAAGAAGCACCTCGCGGCCAACGGCAAGAAGGTGCACGACAACGGCGACCTGCACCACGTCCACATGTCGTTCACCGACGGCAAGTACGACGGCCGCTACCTTTACATGAACGACAAGGCCAACACCCGCGTTGCCCGCGTGCGCTGCGACGTGATGAAGGCCGACAAGATCCTGGAGATCCCGAACGCCAAGGCCATCCACGGCATGCGTCCGCAGAAGTTCCCGCGCACCAACTACATCTTCGCAAACGGTGAAGACGAGGCGCCGCTGGTCAACGACGGCAAGACCATGAGCGACACCACGACCTACGTGAACCTGTTCTCGGCGATCAACGCCGATGAAATGAAGGTTGCATGGCAGGTGATCGTGTCGGGCAACCTCGACAACTGCGACGCCGACTACGAAGGCAAATGGGCCTTCTCGACCTCGTACAACTCGGAAATGGGCATGACGCTTGCGGACATGACCGCGGCCGAGATGGACCACGTCGTGGTCTTCAACATCGCCGAGATCGAAAAGGCCGTGGCCGCCGGCGAAGGCCAGGAACTGAACGGCGTGCGCGTGCTGGACGGCCGCAAGGACGCGAAAAGCAAGTTCACCCGCTACATCCCCGTGGCCAACAACCCGCACGGCTGCAACATGGCGCCGGACAAGAAGCACCTTTGCATCGGCGGCAAGCTGTCGCCCACGGTGACGGTGCTGGACGTGACGAAGTTCGACGCCCTCTTCACCTCGGACGTCGATCCGCGCAGCGCCGTTGTCGCGGAACCGGAACTGGGTCTTGGGCCCCTTCACACCGCCTTTGACGGTCGCGGCAACGCCTATACGTCGCTGTTCCTCGACAGTCAGGTCGTGAAGTGGAACATCGAGGACGCGATCAAGGCCTATGCCGGCGAAAAGGTCGATCCGATCAAGGACAAGCTGGACGTTCAGTACCAGCCGGGCCACCTGAAGACCGTCGAGGGCGAAACGCTTGACGCGGCCAACAACTGGCTTGTCTGCCTTTGCAAGTTCTCGAAGGACCGCTTCCTGAACGTGGGCCCGCTGAAGGCCGAAAACGACCAGCTGATCGACATCTCGGGCGACAAGATGGTGCTGGTGCATGACGGCCCGACCTTCGCCGAGCCGCATGACGCGATCGCCGTCCATCCCAGCAAGCTGACGAACATCAAGTCGGTCTGGGATCGGCAGGATCCGATGTGGGCCGAAACCCGCAAGCAGGCCGAGGCCGACGGCGTGAACCTGGACGAATGGCAGGACAGTGTCATCCGCGACAAGGACGACCCCACCAAGGTGCGCGTCTACATGTCGAGCCAGGCGCCCTCGTTCAGCCTGGAAAGCTTCACGGTGAACGAAGGCGACGAGGTGACGGTGACGATCACCAACCTGGACGACATCGACGACCTGACCCACGGCTTCACCATGGGCAACCACGGCGTTGCGATGGAGATCAGCGCGCAGGCGACATCGTCCGTGACCTTCGTGGCGGCGAACCCGGGTGTCTACTGGTACTACTGCCAGTGGTTCTGCCATGCGCTGCACATGGAAATGCGCGGCCGCATGTTCGTGACGCCGAAGGCCACCTGAGGCCATGGACCTGCTCCGGCTGACCGTGGCGTTCCTTCTGTCTGCGTCCATCGCGCAGGCGGCGGAAATCCATGTGCCTGCCGGGGCGGACCACCTGAAAACCGCCATCGCCGGGGCCAGCCCCGGCGATGTGCTGATCCTAGATCCCGGCACCCACGCCGGACCACTGGTCCTTGAGCGGCCCGTCACGCTCGACGGCCAGGGACAGGCGACCATCGACGGCAATTACCAGGGCAGCGTCATCACCGTGGCGGGCGATGACATCACGCTGCGCGGGCTGAACATCATCCGGTCCGGCAGGAAGAACCAGGATCTGGACAGCGGCATCAAGCTGCTGAAGGGCGCGCACCGCGCGCTGATCGAGAACAACACCCTCTCGGACAACATGCACGGCATCGACGTGCATGGTGCCATCGGGACCATCGCGCGGAAGAACACCATCACCGGCCGACGCGACCTGCACATGCTGGCGCGCGGCAATGGCTTCTACGTCTGGAACGCGCCCGACACGTTGCTGGAGAACAACGTCGTGCAATACGGCCGCGACGGCATCTTTTCCAACGTCTCGAAAAAGGACACCTATCGCGGCAATGTCTTCCGCGACCTGCGCTTTGCCGTCCATTACATGAACACCCACGATTCCGAGATCTCGGGCAACGTCAGCATCGGCAACCATCTGGGCTATGCGGTGATGTTTTCAAACCGGGTGGTCGTGAAGGACAACCTGTCGCTGTCGGACCGTGACCACGGGGTCATGCTGAACGCGGCCAACAATTCCGACATCATCGGCAACCTCGTCCGCGGCGGCACGAAGAAGTGCCTGTTCGTCTATGACGCCAACAAGAACCTGATCGCTGAAAACCGGCTGGAAGGTTGCGGCATCGGCATCCACTTCACGGCCGGGTCGGAAAAGAACGCCGTGACCGGCAACGCCTTTATCGGCAACCAGAACCAGGTGAAATACGTCGGAACCCGCAACATCGATTGGAGCCTGGATGGCGTCGGCAACTATTGGTCCGACCTGCCCGGCTTCGACCTGAACGGCGATGGCCGCGCCGACAGTCCCTTCCGTCCCAATGACCTGATGGATCATATCCTGTGGTCGCAGCCCGCCGCCGCGCTTCTGGTCGGATCCCCTGCCGTGCAACTGATCCGCTGGAGCCAGTCGAGCTTTCCCGCTACGCTTCCCGGCGGTGTGGTGGACAGCCATCCGATGATGGCGCCGCGCACCATTTCCGTTCCGCCCGAATACGCCGCGATGGAGACCCAGGTGGGCGACCGCTGGCTGAAAGACACTGAAGATGACTCTGACGCTGACGTTAAAGCAACTCACTAAGACCTATCAGGGCGCTCCTGCGCTGAGCGATGTGTCACTCTCGGTCGCGGCGGGGGAACGGGTCGCGCTGCTGGGGCACAATGGTGCGGGCAAATCGACGATGATGAAGATCATCCTGGGCCTTATTCCGCATGACAGCGGCGAAGTCGTCGTCACCGGGGCGGCGCCGGGATCGGCCGTCGCGCGGCGACACGTCGCCTACCTTCCGGAAAACGTCGCCTTCCACCCCGCCCTGACCGGCGTCGAACAGATTCAAAGCTATCTGCGTCTGCGCGGCCACGATCCTGCGGGGGCGACGGCGCTGCTGGACCGGGTCGGCCTTCACGCGGCCGGAAAGCGCCGGATCGGCACCTACTCCAAGGGGATGCGGCAGCGCGTCGGACTGGCGCAGGCGCTGATCGGACAACCCAGGCTTCTGGTGCTGGACGAACCCACTTCTGGACTTGATCCGGTGTCCCGGCGCGACTTCTACGCGCTGCTGGATGGCTTGGCGGCCGAGGGCGCCTCGATCCTGCTGTCGTCGCACGCCCTGACCGAGGTCGAGGCGCGCACCGACCGTATCCTGATCCTTTCCCGTGGCCGCATGGTCGCGCAGGGTACGCTGGCCGACCTGCGGCGCGATGCGGCCCTGCCGGTGGTCCTGCAAGTGACCCCCCGGAAAGGCGACGAAGCCGAGGTCGCGGCCGCGCTGCCTTCGGCGCGACGGGACGGGGCGATGCTGGTCCTGTCCTGCGCGCAGGACGACAAGCTGGCGGCGCTGGCGCGGATCGTCGCCCTGGGGGAACGGGTCGCGGATCTGGAGGTTCTGCCACCCAGCCTTGAAGACATCTACAGTCACTTCAGCCATCGGGACGGACAATGAACCGCATCCTTGCCATTGCCGGAACCGAAGCCCGGATCGCGCTGCGCAACCGCTGGGTCAGCATCGCCGTCGCGATGATGGCCCTGTTCGCGCTGGTCCTGTCGGCGGCGGGGTCCACCCCCACCGGCGCGGTCGGCGCCGACCGTCTGTCGGTCACGGTCGCCAGCCTGACAAGCCTGTCGGTCTACCTGATCCCCCTGATGGCGCTTCTGATGTCCTTCGACGCCGTCGCGGGCGAGGTCGAGCGCGGCACGCTGCCCCTGCTGCTGACCTATCCCGTGTCGCGGGCCGAGGTGCTGGTGGGAAAGCTGCTGGCGCATCTGGCGATCCTTGCGCTGGCGGTGGCGGTGGGCTTCGGCATCGCATCTGTGGCGGCGATCCTTCAGGACCGCGCGGCCGTCGCCGGCCTGCCCGCGCTTTGGCGGCTCTTGTGGTCCTCGGTGCTGCTGGGGGCCACGTTCCTGGGCACCGGCTATGCGATTTCGGTCCTGGCGCGCCGCCCTTCGGGCGCGGCGGGGCTGGCCATCGGGTTCTGGCTGGTGGCCATCGTGCTGTACGACCTGGGTCTGCTGGCTGCCGTGGTGGCCGATGGCGGCGGTGCGTTCACCACCCATGTCTTTCCATTGGCCCTGCTGGCCAACCCCGCCGATGCGTTCCGGCTGTTCAACCTTGCCGCCTCGCAGGCCACGGGCGCTGCGGCAGGCATCGCGGGCGCGGCCAGCAGCATTCCGGTGTGGCAGTCGCTGGCCTCGATCCTTCTCTGGCCCGCGGTGACCTTCGGCATCGCGGTGCTGGCCTTCCGCAAGGTGACGCCATGAAACGCGCGCTGGCCCTGACCCTGATGCTGATCCTGTCCGCCTGTCAGGAAGAGGAGGCGAAGCTGCCGCCCCCGGTGGCCATGACGGCGCAGTCGATCGGCTATTACTGCCAGATGAATGTGATCGAGCACGGCGGACCGAAGGGCCAGATCGCCCTCGAGGGCTTTCCCGGCGGGGTGATCTTCACCAGCCAGGTGTCCGACACCGTGGCCTACCTGCGGATGCCCGAGCAGAACTACAAGATCCTTGCGACCTATGTCACCGACATGGGAACTGCGCCCTGGGACGAACCCGGCAAGGCCCAGTGGATCCTGATCGACAAGGCGGTGTTCGTCGTCGGATCGGATCAGATGGGCGGGATGGGCCAGCCGGAATACGTGCCGTTTGGCGATCCGGCCAAGGCGGCCGAGTTCGCTGCGGCCCACGGCGGCCGCGTGGTCACACTTGCCGAAATTCCGGCGGCCACAGCATCCGGCACCGCCCCGGCCGAGGCGCCCGACGACACCGACTATTCAACCCGTCTTCGCAACCAGACCCAGAAGGGAGGCGAGTGACATGCGCCCCATGAACCGACGCCGTTTCCTGGCCATCTCCGCCGCGTTGCCCATCGTTGCGGGACTGCCCGCACGCGCCTCGTCACCCTATCGCTGGCGGGGCATCGCATTGGGGGCCGAGGCCGAGATCATCCTCGACCACCCTGACGCCGCGGCGATCACCGCCCGGGCGGCGGCCGAAATCGCCCGGCTGGAAAAGGTCTTCAGCCTGTATCGGATCGATTCGGCGCTGTCGCAGCTGAACGCCGACGCCGAGTTGGCGGCCCCGCCCTTCGAACTGCTGGAATGCCTTGGCCTGTGCGGCCAGATCCACGCCGCCACCGGCGGGCTGTTCGATCCGACGGTTCAGCCGCTGTGGGCACTGTATGCCCGCCGCGTGACCGAAGGCGGCACGCCGTCGCCCGATGAACTGGCACGCACCCTGGCCAGCACCGGCTGGGCAGGCGTCCAGATGGACGAAAGCGCCATCGCCCTTCGGCCTGGAATGGCTCTGACGCTGAACGGTGTGGCGCAAGGCTTCATCGCCGACCGCATTGCAGACATGTTGCGGGCCGAGGGGCTGACGAATGTGCTGGTGAACACCGGAGAGTTGCGCGCCCTTGGCACCGCGCCAGAGGGCACCCCCTGGCCCGTCAAGCTGACATCGGGCGGTCATGTGGACCTGGCCGACCGCGCACTGGCCAGTTCCTCGCCCCTGGGCACGACCTTCGATCAGGCAGGCCAGCTGGGCCATATCCTCAGCCCCGTCACCGGCCGTCCCGCGCCCGCACGCTGGTCGCTGGTATCGATCAGCGCCAGCCGCGCCGCGGTGGCCGATGCGCTGTCCACCGCCGCCTGCCTGATGCCGGACCGCGCCACGGTTCTGGCGGCGCTGGCTTCGTTCCCGGATGCCCGGATCGAGGCGCTGGCCTGATCCGGAACAAGGGGTCAGCCCTTCGGCCGGCGGGGTTTGCCAAAGCCCTTGCCGCCGTCGCCGTCCGGCCGTCCCGGTTTGCCCGAGAACTTGCCGAACTTGCCGGTCTTGCCTTCCGCAGCATGGGACTTGAAGCCCGCGCTGCGTGCGGGACGCGCATCGGCACCCTCGAACCGGGAAGCCGCCCCGTGGGACTTGCTGCCGGCTGAACGGGGGGCGGGCTTCCCCCCGTCCGACTTGCCAGCGGCCTTGGCGGCGGCCCGGTCACTGGCCTTCCAGCGGGGCTTGCGTTCCTCTGTCGTTTCGGGGCGGGCGGCCTCGGGCGCGGCCACGTCGCGGGGTTTGTCAAAGGCACGGGGCTTGTCAAAGCTGCGGGGCTTGTCCTGGGCGTGGGGCCATTCGACGGGCTGCGGTTTCAGCGCGCGGGGCCGCGGGGCGGGTTCGACCCCGGCCTCCGGTGCCGGCCTTGCTGCCGGTGCTTCGGACCGAGGCTCCTCCAGCAAGGCGGGCCGGGCCTTGGCGCGTGCCTGGGGACGCGGGCTCGCCGGCGACGTGTCACGGCGCGGGGCGCGTTCGGGACGGTCGAAGACAGGCTCTCCCTCGATCCGGCGCAGGGTGATCCCCGGCTCGATCTCGGTCACCGAGTCGAAGCGACTGGCCAGCGCGGTGGCAATCTGCACGAAGGTTTCATTCTCCCGCACCCGGATCGCACCGATGCCGTCCTTGGTGATGTTCCCTGCCTCGCAGACCTTGGGCAGCAGCCAGCGCGCCTCGGCCCGGCCGGTGTGGCCGACCGACAGCTTGAACCAGACCGAGGGGCCGAATTCACCGCGTTCGCGGGGGGCCGATGGGGCGATGACCTGCGCCTCGCCGATCTCTTCCGGGGCCGAACGGCCTTCGCGCCACAGCCGGATGAAGGCAGCGGCCACCTGCTGGGGCCCAAACCGGGACAGCAGATCGTCCGCCAGCGCGGCCTCGTCCCCCGGTTCGGTCATCAGCGCGGGATGTTCGACCAGCCGCGCGTCATCGCGGGCGCGGACCTCGTCGGCGGACGGCGCCTTGCCCCAGTCGGCGACGATCTTGGCGCCCTGCAGCAGCCTTTGTGCCTTCTTGTAATCCGCAGGCGTCACGATCAGCGCCGAAACCCCCTTAGACCCCGCCCGCCCCGTCCGCCCCGAACGGTGCAGCAGCGTTTCCGAATTGGTCGGCAGATCAGCGTGGATCACCAGCTCCAGCCCCGGCAGGTCGATCCCGCGCGCGGCCACATCCGTGGCGATGCACACCCGCGCCCGCCCATCCCGCAGCGCCTGCAGCGCGTGGGTCCGTTCCTGCTGGCTGAGTTCACCAGACAGCGCCACGACCTGAAAGCCGCGGTTGCCCATCCGGGCCAGAAGATGGCTGACGTTCGCGCGCGTCTTGCAAAAGACGATGGCGGTCCGCGCCTCGTA
This sequence comes from Rhodobacteraceae bacterium QY30, assembly GCA_002356635.1. Classification (GTDB taxonomy): domain Bacteria; phylum Pseudomonadota; class Alphaproteobacteria; order Rhodobacterales; family Rhodobacteraceae; genus QY30. Next base: position 839,820 of record CP023454.1, on the reverse strand, counting down.
GAAGCGCAGCAGGTTGAAGATCGCGTGTTCGCGGTCCCGCGTCGTGACGCTGAGCGCGCGGTATTCGATGTCGACGTGCTGGCGCGCCTCACCGGCCGTCTGGATGCGCAGCGCATCCTTCTGGAAGTCCTTCGCCAGTTCGGCGATCGGCTTGGCGACGGTGGCCGAAAACATCAGCGTGCGGCGATCCTCGGGCGCGGATTCCAGGATGAACTCCAGATCCTCGCGGAAACCCAGGTCCAGCATCTCATCCGCTTCGTCCAGCACGGCCGCGCGCAGGCCCGACAGGTCCAGCCCGCCCCGCTCGATATGGTCGCGCAGGCGGCCCGGCGTTCCCACGACGATATGCGCCCCCCGTTCCAGCGCCCGCCGCTCGGTGCGGTAGTCCATGCCGCCGACGCAGGTGGCGATCTGCGCCCCAGCTTCAGCATAAAGCCAGGTCAGTTCCCGCGCGACCTGAAGCGCAAGTTCACGCGTCGGCGCGATCACCAGCGCCAGCGGCGCCGGAGCGTAGGACAGACGGTCGCTGTCCAGAAGAAGCTCGGGCGCCATGGCCAGGCCGAAGGCCACCGTCTTGCCCGAGCCGGTCTGCGCCGACACCAGCACGTCGCGGCCTGCCGCCTCGGGGGCCAGCACAGCCTGTTGCACAGGGGTCAGGTTGGCATAGCCCTTGGCTGCCAGAGCCGCGGCCAGAGGCGCGGCAATATCGTGTCCAGTCATTTCAAATCGCCTGAAAGGGGGTGCGTTTCACCCGATGAGCGGCGCCCATTCCCCCCTTCGCGACCCGGCCACCACGGCCGGCCGCCCCCGGAAATATCGGAGCCGAAGGCGCCTCACTACCCGCCGCAGCCCGCGAAGTCAAAGCGAAAGCGGGCGGTGCCCGACCGCCCGCCTTCCGGGTCACGAAGCGATCATCGAGATCACGTCGCCGCCGACAATGGCCAGGGCGATCAGCGCCATCAGGGCGTATTTCAGCTTTCTGCTTTTCATTGCGGTTCTCACAGGTAATCGCTGCACAGGTTCGCCAGCCAGAAAATCGATGCCAGGCCCAGCGCCATCAGGATCCAGTTGATCAGGATGGCCCGGGGGTTTTCGTTTTGCACCGGCGCGCGAGATGCGGTCGTGGCCGTTCGCTCCGCGCGGCGGGGCACGGGTGGGGTGGTGTCTTCGGTCATGGGTCTTTCCTGCATGAAATGCATCGGCCGCATGGGGAATGCGGCGGTTTCAGACGAGTTGCGCGGAAAGACCGGATGGCGGTGCGCGGGGTTGGACAACGCTTTCCATCCGCCGGACCGGGGCGGCGAAGGCGCGGGGCGGCGTCCGGCGCAGCGGACGTGGGTCAGCGCCCTTGTGCCCGACAGGTTCGGGCAAGAGCGCCTCTTGCAGGCGCTTCCGGGGGTCCGACGCTGCGGGTTTCGCAACGACCGGGCGGGAAACCGCGGTCGCCACCGCACCCAGCAGATGAACGGTCTCCTCCCGATCGACCTGGGGCAGCCCGGGGGCGGCCTGCACGAAACCGGCCACCAGCAGCGGCACAAGCCAAAGGCATAAGTGACGCAAGGCCCGGCCCATGTTCCCTGCCCGTTTCAACCGAACCCTTCCCGCCTGGCCTTTCCCTATCATCGGGGATGTCTGTCCTAACCTAGTATCTGGACCCCGGCTTTCCATGTCCTCTCGCGCATTGAGGCGCATCCTTTCCGAATCTGCCTTGCGTCAGATCCCCGCCGGGTTGCCCTTTCTGCCGTCGCTGCCCCGCACCCGCCGGGGAAGACGGGGGCGCAGCCGATCAGGATCGCCCGCGTTGCCCGCCTGCTGATTTCCCGCCATCCCAAGGACTTGCACCACGGGCCCGACCGGAGCACGGCCGGTTTTCGCAGATCCGCGCGGGGAAAAGAACCCGGAATGTCAAGGCTTGAGACAACCAGTTGACGCATAGCTGATATGACAATACATTGATGCAAAGGTAGATTGACCCTGCACCGATCCTGGGAGGGAGAACGGGACAGGAGAGGGAGGCAATCAAGTGACGGAATTGGGCATATAACGGGGTTTTCCTTGGCATGCCTGGTTCGCTTTGAACCTTGGTCGGAAGCCGGTCGGCGCGTCCTGAAGCGCAAAGTAATTGTCATTGATTTGCAACCAGCCGGGCTGAACCGCCCGGGCTGAACGGATGAACACGGGGAATTCACCCCGCAATGAGGGAGAGGACTAGAATGAAATTCACGATCGGCGCAGCCTTTGCGGCCCTTGCGGCCACAACCTGCATGACAACCTCGGCTGCGATGGCAGAAACGATCAAGGTGGGCCTGCTTGTGCCCTATTCCGGCGTCTATGCCGCGATGGGCAAGGAAATCGAGGATGCCTTCATGCTGGGCCTTGAAACCTACGGCAAGGAAGTGCCCGGCGTGACCTTCGATGTCATCCGCGAAGATGACGAGATGAAACCGCAGGTCGGGCTGGCCAAGACCAAGAAGCTGATCCTTCAGGACGAGATCGACGTACTGACTGGCATCGTGTCCTCGGGCGTGACCGGCGCAATCCGCGACACCGTGCATGCCGCGCAGGTGCCGATGGTCATCTCGACTTCGGGCAACGACGAAGCGACGGGCGCCCAGTGCAGCCCCTATATCACCCGCATCGGCTTCTCGAACCAGCAGGTGAACCGGCCGCTTGGAACCTGGCTGGCCGAACAGGGGGTGAAGAAGGTCTACACGCTGGCCCCCGATTATGCTGCGGGCAAGCAGATGACCCAGGCCTTCGTCGATGCCTTCAAGGCCGCCGGAGGCGAGGTCGTGGCCAGCGAATACACGCCCTTCCAGAAAACCCAGGACTTCGGCCCCTACATCACCAACGCCAAGGCAAGCGGCGCCGATGCGGTCTACGCCTTCTATGCGGGCGGCGAAGCGATTTCCTTCGTCAAGCAATATGAAAGCTTCGGCGCCAAGGCCGAGCTTCCGATCTACGGCCCGGGTTTCCTGACCTCGCAGCTTTACCTGGAAGCGGAAGGCGCCGCCGCAGAAGGCATCGTCAGTGCCCTGCACTATGTGCCGACCATCGACACGCCGGAAAACAAGGCTTTCGTCGAAGCCTTCAAGGCCAAGTCCGGCCACTTGCCGTCGGAGTTCGCACTCCAGGGCTATGACGCCGCCCGCGCCATCATCGAGGCGGCCAAGACCGGCGCCACCGACCGCGCCTCGCTGGCGGCGGCGCTGCCGAAAGTCGCCTTCACCGGGCCGCGCGGCGCCCTGACCATCGACCCGGCGACCAACAACCTCATCCAGCCGATCTATGTCTACGAGATCGTCAAGGGAGAGAACGGCGCGACGACCCAGAAGGTGATCGCGACGCTGCCGGCCTCGGCCGACCCGGCCAACGGCTGCGTGATGGCCGCGAACTGAGCGGCTGCCCGCTTTCGGTGAACATCTTCCGTGGCGTCCCGTGCGCCACGGAAACCGCCCTGCCCCAATCCCATTCCTGCGGAGCGATCATGCCTATAGATCCCGGCTTCTGGGTGCTGCAGACGCTGAACGCGCTTCAGCTTTCGATGCTGCTTTTCCTGCTTTCCGTCGGTTTGACGGTGATTTTCGGCCTGATGCATTTCGTGAACCTCGCGCATGGTTCGCTTTATGCCCTCGGCGCCTACGTGGCGGCCACGGTTGCGGGGCTCGCGGGGTTCGGGGCCGGGGTGGTCGTCGCCCCGCTCGCCGTCGCGACGCTCGGGGCGGCGCTTTATTTCCTGCTGATCCGCCGGATGCGGCGCGCCGGGCCGATGGCGCAGGTTCTGGTGACCTTCGGCCTGATCTTCGTCGCCATGGACGTGACCCGGATGTTCTGGGGCGATCTGCCGATGGGGATCTCGGTTCCGGCCTGGCTGAACGGGCAACTGGATTTCCTGGGCATCGAATACCCCGCCTACCGGATCCTGATCATCGTCCTGGGCCTGATCACGCTGGCCGCCCTGACCCTGGTTCTGACGCGCACGCAGGTCGGCGCGATGATCCGTGCCGGCGTCGACAATGACCAGATGGCCGCCTGCCTGGGCATCAACGTCGAGCGGATGTTCTTCATCGTCTTCGTCGTTGGCTGCGCGCTGGCGGGTCTGGCGGGCGCGATAGCGGCGCCGGTGCTGGCGATTTCGCCGGACATGGGATTGCAGATCCTGATCCCGACGCTGATCGTCATCGTCATCGGCGGTCTTGGCAGCCTGAAGGGCGCCATTGCCGGGTCGCTGATCTTCGGCTTCGTGCAGACCTTTGGCGCGGTGCTGGCCCCCAGCCTCGCCTCGATCCTGATCTATGCCCTGCTGGCGGCCGTCCTGGTGCTGCGCCCAGCAGGCCTGTTCCCCACGAAAGGCTGAAGCGATGTTCCGACATACTCGCCTGCGTCTGATCACCCTCGCGCTCCTTGCCATCGGCGCCGTGCTTTACGGCGCTTTCACCGGCTACTTCGGGCTGGAGGTCCTGACCGAAATCGCAATCCTCGCCATCCTGGTTCTGTCGCTCGACCTGGTGGCGGGCTTCGGTGGCATGGTTTCGCTTTGCCACGGCGCGCTGATGGGCACGGGGGCCTATGCCTTCGCGATGCTCGCCTCGGACCTGGGCCTGAGCCCGGCCGCCGCGATGGCCGGCGCCATTGGCCTGACCGGCGCGGTGGCGGCGCTGATCGGTGCGATCTGCGCCCGTAGCCACGGCATCTACTTCATCATGGCAACGCTGGCCTTCAGCCAGATGGGCTATTCGCTGGTCTTCGAATCGCCCTGGTTCGGCGGCGACGACGGCCTGTCGGACGTGCCGCGCCCCGATCTTTCGGCAATCGGCCTTGACCTGAACGACCCCCGCACCTTCACCTTCTGGTGCCTGGCGGCGCTGGCGCTGGCCTATCTTGTCGCGGCGCAGGTGCTGCGGTCGGGCATGGGGCGCAGCATGGTCGGCCTGATGCACAATGAAAAGCGCCTGCGCGCCTTGGGCCTGACGGCCTGGCGGGTCAAGGCGGTGGCCTTCGGGATCTCGGGTGCCATCGCAGGCCTTGCGGGAGTGCTGGCCGCCCAGCAGACGCAATACATCTCGCCGGGGTTGATGGCCTGGACCGTCTCGGGCGAGGCGCTGGTCGTGGTGATCCTCGGCGGCCTCGGCACGCTGGTCGGGCCGCTGGTTGGCGCACTTCTTTTCGTCATGCTCCGCCACGAGGTTTCGGCCTTCACCCCCTACTGGCACGCGGTCGTCGGTATGATCCTGGTCGCCGTCGTCATGAGCCGCGCCAATGGCGTCTATGGGTGGATCGAACACAGGCTTTCCGTCCGGGGCGCGCATGGCAAACCCATTGAACCGGAGGTCGAAAATGCTTGAGACGCGCAACCTCGACAAGTCCTTCGGCGCCATCCATGTCACCCGCAACGTCGCGCTGAAGCTCGAAAAGGGTGAACGCCGGGTAATTCTCGGCCCGAACGGCGCCGGCAAGACCACGCTTTTCAATCAGCTGGTGGGCGAGATCCAGCCCTCGTCGGGTTCGATCCATCTGGCGGGTGAGGATGTGACACGGCTTTCGGTCGCCGACCGTGCCCGCCGCGGCCTCAGCCGCAGCTATCAGAAGAACACCCTGTTCGACGGGCTGACCGTCTGGGAAAACCTGGGCCTGGCCGCTGCCATCGCGTTGGGAAAGGGCACCGGGCTGATGCGCGATCCGCTGCACGATCCCGAAGTGATCGAGACGGTGAAGGAGGTCGCGGCCCTGGTGAACCTGGGGCGGTCCCTGCATGCCCCGGTTGCCGCGGTCAGCTACGGCGTGCGCCGCCAGCTTGAGGTCGGCATCGCGCTTGCCACCCGGCCCAAGGTGCTGCTGATGGACGAGCCCACTTCGGGCGTCGGCCCCGAGATGTCGCGTGGGTTCCACCGGCTGCTGAAGAACCTGCCCCGCGACCTGACGGTGCTGATCATAGAACATGACATGGACCTGGCCTTCGACGTAGCCGACACGATCACGGTCCTGAATTACGGCGAGGTGGTCTTCGACGGCCTGCCCGAAGCGGCCCGCAATTCTGCGCTGCTCAAGGAAATCTATCTGGGGAGCTGGGAAGATGCTTGACGTCAGCGACATCGCCTCGGGCTATGGCGAAACGCAGGTTCTTTACGGGCTGTCGCTGAAGGCGGAACCCGGCCGGGTGCTGGCGGTCCTGGGGCGTAACGGCGCCGGCAAGTCGACGACGCTGAAGACGATCATGGGATTGCTGCCCTTGCGCGGCGGCACGGTCAGCTTCGAAGGCAGGCCGATCTCTGGCCGCACGCCCTTCGACATCGCGCGGATGGGCATCGCCTATGTCCCCGAAACCCGTGACATCTTCCCCTCGCTGACCGTCAAGGAAAACCTTGAACTGGCGGCGCGGCGGTTCCCCTGCCCACCGGGCGGCTGGACCATGGATCGCGCGATCGCGCTGTTTCCCCGGCTGGGGGAACGGCTTTCGAACGGCGGGAACGAACTGTCGGGCGGAGAGGCGCAGATGCTGGCCATCGCCCGGGCGTTGCTGATGAACCCGCGGCTGCTGATCCTCGACGAACCGACCGAGGGGCTGGCGCCGATCATCGTCCGGCTGATCCACGACAAGCTGGCCGAGCTGAAGCATCAGGGCCTGTCGATGGTGCTGGTCGAGCAGAATTTCGGCTTTGCCACCAGCCTTGCGGACGATGTCGTCGTCGTCTCGAAGGGGCAGGTCGTCTGGCGCGGCACCGCGGCGGAGATCCGAGCCGACACCGAGGCGCAGCACAAGTGGCTGGGGGTGTGACGGCGGTCCGACCGTCCGCCGCGCGTCCGTCGGGGCATCGCTTCGCCCATCGACTTGTGGAGGAGCTGGCGATGCCCTGGCCGAGATAAACACCCGACCGCGTCGGCCGCCTACAGGCGGCGCTCTTGAGGTGATCGACGGGGGCGCCCTTCCGGTCTGCCCGACCCGGACCATCAGGCCAGCTTCACCCACCCGCGCGGAACGCATCTGCGCAGGGCCGGTTTCGGCCCTTCGAGACGGCCTTGTTTGTCAATGAAGCACCGCGGCCAGAAAACCGCAGATAACTCCTGTAGCTTGCCGCCCGGACGGCACGGGTTCGGTTCCGGACACCCGGGGTCGGAATCGAAGGCCGGATGGCGGGCCGACAAACGCACGGCCAGCTTCCGAACCGAATACGGGAACCGCTTGTCGGGGCATTTTCCGAAGCGGTTTCGGGGGCATCATCGGTCGTGACAAGATGACACGGCCATCCGCCGTACCCAGTCCAACGGCAAAAGGGGCTGCTGCAGCCTGTTCCTCAATCGAGGGCCCTGAAGTCGAGCGCCTGCGTCGAAAGCCGCGCCGGATCGCGTGCGGGCAGGTCCGCCACCAGAAACGCGGCCTCCTCTCCGGCCTGCGCCAGAACCTCGCCATGCGGACCCGCGATCACCGAGCCGCCCGTGTAGCGCAGCTCGCCCTCGGACCCGCAGAAATTGGCGTAGAGGATCGAAACACCGTGGCTGGCGGCCATCGCCGGAACGGTGTGCAGTCCGACATGAACGAAAGGCTGCATGTTGGCGGTGGGAACCAAAATCACCTCGACCCCGCGTCGCGCCAGCGCCGCAATATGGGGGGCGAATTCGACGTCGTAGCAGATCAGCACCGCCGCCATCCGTCCGCCCAGATCGAAGGTCAGGTAGGCCCCGCCCGGGGTGTAGATCGCACGCTCGCGCGGGCCATAAAGCTGGATCTTCCGATAGTTGCCCAGACGGCGGCCCTGGTCATCCAGCACCAGCGCCGCATTGAAGATCCGGTCGCCGGCGCGTTCGGCATAGCCCAGGACCAGGGCGCACCCCGCATTCCGGCACAGACTGGCAAGATCCGTGCTCCAGTCGCCGTGCTGCGGAAGGGCCAGGCGCGCGATGTCGGGATGGTTGTAGCCGGGCAGGAACACCTCGGGCAGGACAAGGCAGTTTGCCCCCAGCGCACCCGCCGCGCGCAACGCCTCCGCTATCGCCTGCCGGGCAACCTCCGGCCGGCCGGCCGGTGACGGCCCCTGCCAAAGGGCCAGCCGAAGTGCCGTTTGCGTCCGGTCCTGCGCCATGATCCCCCTCGTCTGCTCGGGCCGCCCCCGAGTGGCCGGACGGCCTGTTCGTCGGAGGGTGGCGGCGCGCCCCTTCCGGTCGGATGACATGCCAGGTCAGGCCGGCACCATTCCGCCACCCCCACATCGCAACCTGCGGTCAGGCGCGCGGCCCGCGAAGATCAGGCGCCGTCTTCCACCGGACCGCCGGTTTGGGCATCTTCGCGGATCAGGCGATGCAGCATGGCGCCCCCCCGCCCTTCGTGCTTTGAATGATACAAGGCGGCATCCGCGTCGGCCAGCATCCGGTCGGTATCGGCGATGGCATAATCGGTCGACAGCGCAATCCCGATACTCCCCGAGATCCTGCACAATTGTCCCTGATATTCGATGGGAGTTTCCAGCCGGGAAATGATGCGACGCGCCAGCTTCATGACGGCCACGGAATCGGTGAAGCCGGACAGGATCAGGACGAATTCGTCGCCGCCCAGCCGCGCCACCACATCGCTTTGCCGGGTTTCCGCGCGCAGCGCCATCCCGACGTGACGCAGGACATGATCCCCCGCCGCATGGCCGTAGGTGTCATTGACCGCCTTGAAATGATCGAGGTCAAGTTGCAGGACCGCAAAACCCTTCTTCGCCTCGCCTCCGGTCCGGCGGCGATCCGGGTCGAAAGCGTCATCCTGCGACAGACGCCGGCAGGAAAGTTCCAGCGCGCGCCGATTCGACAGCCCGGTGAGCGAATCCGTCAGGGCGCGCCGCTCCGCCCGGTCCCGCGACTTCAGCAGGCGGTCATTCAGGGCGGCCAGCTCTCCCATGACGGCGGCGTTCGCCTCGGTCAGGTACAGAAGCTCGACCGTCAGGTCGGTGATGGCGAAATCTTCGCAGTCCAGCGCGTATTGCGCCACTGCTTCGGCCGCCGAAATGCCGAAGGACAGGTTCAGAAGCATCCCCTGCCCGGCCCCAAGGGGCACAACCTGGCCCCGCAGCACCGTATCGGGATTGTCGCGCAGCGCAAAGACCAGCCGGTCATCCTGGGCCTTCGCCAGTTGGCCCGGACTTTTGGCGCAGGCGGACCGGAGGCAGCGGAACAGCTCGAGGAATGGAATCCCCGGCATGGCGCGCGGCCCGCAGACCTTGGCCAGTGTCGGCCCCAGGCTGCGCAGGCGACCGTCGGGCGATACCAGCGCATACATCGGCATCAGCCGCGCCATGGCCGACAGATCGATCGACACGCGGGGCATTTCCGGCATGTCCATCATTCCACCCCCGGTCTGGCCAGGTCGAACCGCCGTCCCGCAGCGAATTGCGCGTCCATCAGCTCGACGCACAAGCGACCGTCCTCGTTCGTTTCGATGACGGCCAGCGCGCCGTAGTCATCCGCCATGCCGCGCAGCACGCCAGCCAGCACGTTCCTGTAAAGTGGCAGCGAACAGGCGACCAGAACGCGGCCCGCCCCGTGTTCCGTGACCGTGATCGCCGGGAAATCCAGATCCGGTATGGCCAGGTGTATCCGGTCCGGCAGTTCGTCCAGCGACAGAAGGAAATCCAGATAATTGCGGCCACTGAAACGCAGAAGGCGGCGCAGTGCCTCGCGTGACGCAAGGTAGGCGCCCACATCCTCCAGAAGCGCCTCCCGCGGCTTGACCAGACGGCGCGCCGCTGCCTCCACCAGAAGCTCGGTCAGCGAATCGTCATGCTGCACCATCGCTTCCACGCCCGACGGATCCATGTCGATGTCTTGCGCCACCGCTTCCCAAAGCGCGGTGCCGTAGGTGTCGTTCAGAAATGCCTGCAAGGATCTGTTGACAAGTCCGTGCATCTGCCACCGCCTTTGCTACCGATTACCGGCCAGCCTAGCGGACGCACCTTAAGAAAAGACTTAATGCCAACGATTGCCACCCTCAGAAATCGGTGGGTGCGCCGCCTTCCGCCTTGCGACGTTCGACAAAGGCCCGAAGTTCCTCATGCCGGGCCGGATCCAGCGGCGGGGGCACGAATTCGGCCAGAATCTCGCCGGCAATCTTGTGCGCCCGCTCGGCCGTCCACAAACCGCCGTCGGCCTGCCAGGCCTCATAGTTGCGCCAATCGCTGGCGAAGGGGGCGTAGAAAGCCGTGGTGTAGCGGTCCTGCGTGTGCTGGCAGCCGAAGTAGTGGCCGTCCGGCCCCACTTCGGCGATGGCGTCGATTGCCAGGTCCTCGGGTGATGTGGCCCAAGTGGCCGGCTCCATGTAGCGCTGGATCATCTGCAGCACCTCGCAGTCCATCACGAACTTCTCGGGGCTGGCGATCAGCCCGCCCTCCAGCCAGCCCGCGGCGTGGTAGACCATGTTCGTTCCCGACTGCACGGCCGCCCAAAGGCTGTTCGAGGTTTCCCACATCGACTGCCCGTCCGGCACGTTCGCCGCGCAGACACCCGAGGACCGGAGCGGCAGCTTGTAGAACCGCGCCATCTGCCCGGTGATCTGCGTGGCGCGCATGTATTCGGGCGTGCCGAAGGCAGGCGCACCGGACTTCATGTCCACGTTCGAGGTGAAGGTGCCGATCATGCAGGGCGCGCCGGGCGCGGCATATTGGATCAGCGCGATCGCCGACAGTGCCTCGGCAATCGACAGCGTCACCGCGCCCGACATGGTCACGGGCGCCATCGCCCCCGCCAGCGTGAAGGGCGTGACGATCACCACCTGCCCCGCCCGCGCGCAGCGCAGCGCGCCATCGATCATCGGGTGGTCATGTTTCAGGGGCGAGACCGAGTTGATGTTGGTATACATCCGCGGTTTCGCGCGGAATTCCTCTGGTGTCAGGCCGCCCGCGATCCGCACCATCTCCATCGCATCCTCGATCCGTTCGCGGCCCAGCGAATATGCGTGGATCACCTTGTCGGTCAGCACCAGCTTTTCGTAGATGCAGTCCAGGTGACGGACAGAGGGGTGGATATCGATCGGTTCAACCGGATAGCCGCCCGCGAAATGGATGCAGTTGAAATACTGGGTCAGCTTCACCAGATCCCGAAACCCGTCCATGAAGCCCGGCACCTTGCCGCGCCGGATGTCCCAGTAGTTCGGCGGGGAGGACACGTTGCCGAACAGCAGGTGCTTACCCCCGATCGGCAGCGCCCTGTCGGGGTTGCGGGGCGTAATGGTGAATTCGGCCGGGCAGCGGGCCATCATCTCCATGACGAAATCCTCGTCCATGAAGACGGTCTGGCCATCGACCTTACAGCCCGCCTGCCGGAACAGCGCCAGCGCCTCGTCATTCAGAAAGCGGATGCCGATTTGCGACAGGATCCGCATCGCGCCCTTGTGGATGGCGGTCACGCCCTCGGCGTCGATGGGCTCGGTCGGCCGGTCGTGGTTGACGGGGATCCGCCAGGGCATCTGTTCGATCGCGTGCCCACCCGCCCGCTGGGCGTGGCCGGCGCGGCCCCCGGCCCGTCCGCTTTTACGCGATGTGTCCTTCGGTCCCGCGCCAAGATCGTCCGACATGGTCGCCCTTTCGTCCTTCGGGCCGGCACCGGCCCCTGAAACAGAGCATTCCGGCCCCGCCGATCAGCTTCGCCGCGCTTTGCGACGCGCCTGTGTCGTTTTTCTTGGTTCCGGCGCGGGCGGGACTTAATGTCGGCCCGACAGCCAGTCCGAAAGGTGGCCGATGTCCGGCAGCACGACATCGGCATGGGGCGCAAGGTCCGCCGCCCCGGCCACGCCGGTCAGCACGGCGACTGCGGTCATGCCGGCGCTGCGCGCGGCGTCCAGGTCATGGCGGCTGTCGCCCACCATGGCGACCGAGGCCGGGGACAGTTCCATTCGGTCGGCAAAGGCCATCAGCTGCCCGATCTCGGGCTTGCTGCCGAAACCGCTGTCAAAACCGGCGACGAAGTCGAACAGATCCTCGACCCCCGCCGACCGGAGGTGGCTGAGCGCCGGTGCCTCGGCATCGTTGGTCGCCAGGCCGATCCGCCGCTGCGGGGCGCCAACGGGGCATCGCAACTCACTCAGCACCGCTGCCAGATCGACGGCGGGAACGGGATGCACCTCGGCCGCGATGCGATTCATGCGTTCCAGCAGCGCGGCCGGATCCGCGCGGGGCAGCATCGGCAGCAGGGCCGCCATCACCGTCTCGGTGGTTTCGGCAATCACCATGCTGGATCGTTCGAAACGCCCAGTTCCGGGATCGAACCCCATCACTCGCGCCAGTTCGGCGGACAGGCCCGCATTCTCTCCGGCCAGGTCCGCGATGATCCGGCGGGTCCAGCTGCCCCAGGTGCGGGTAAAGTCGAAAAGCGTGCCATCCTTGTCGAAGATGATGCCGCGAATGTCGGTCATGCCAGCCCCCTGCGTTCCGGCGCCAAGCTATTGAGGCGCGGGCGTCAGGTCCAGTGATACTCTGCCCCGCCCGGCAGCGCCGCGCGCGCACGCATCGGCAGGTCGGGCGGGATGCCCGCATCGCGTGAAAAGGCCATCACGAAGGCGTCGTCGGACAGCAGGAAATCCAGGACCGAGACCAGAACCTCCGGCTCTCCCAGGCGGGCGCGCAGCCCGTCACGGTCCAGGCCGCTGGCACCGAGGAAACCTTCGAACAGTTCATCCTGGCCTGCCAGCCAGCCCAGCGCCTGTAGGGCAAGCGTCTCTGCCGCATCCTGTCCGATCATCGTGACATCTCCAATTCGTCCGGCCCTGCGAAAGGGTTTATTAACTTTTATCACCAAAGGATGAGGCCAGGGCACGCAGATGTACAGCGAAGGAGGCCCAATTGACAGGGCGGATCCTGATCGTGGACGGAACGGCGACGAACCGCATCCTGATGAAGGTGCGGCTGGGTGCGGCCTGTTACGACACGATTCTTGCCTCGGACCTGGCCGAGGCGCTGACCCTGGCGCATGGGACGGCGCCCGATCTGGTGCTGGCGGACGCGGCCCTGCCCGATGCCACGGGGGACATGCTTTGCCGGGCGATCCGGTCGGACGCCGTGCTGCACGACCTGCCGATCGTGATCCTGGGCGATCCGCGCGACACCGAGGCCCGGCTGGCGGCCTTCGAGGCCGGGGCGGATGATGTTCTGGCCAAGCCGGTCAGCGACGTGGTGCTTCAGGCGCGGCTGCGCAGCCTGCTGCGGGACCGCGACAAGATCGTGCCCCCGCCGCGCCGCGGCCTGGCCGAACCCGTCGTGCCCTACCAGTCGCCACCGCATATCGCGCTGATCGCGGACGACACGGTCGCCGCCATGTCGTTGCGCAACCTGCTTCGCCGTCACCTGCCGTCGCAGATCGTGGTGGCCAGCCGGGTCGAGGCGCTGGCGGGGTTTGGCGGCGGGCCCAGCCCGGACGTGATCGTGATCCGGACCTCGGCCGCAGGGCTGACAGGGATGCTGGGGCTGCTGTCCGAACTGAGGGTCCGGTCCGCGACGCGCGATGCCGCCCTGGTCCTTCTGGCGCCGGGGGCCGAGGCGCAGCTGGCCGCACTGGCGCTGGACATGGGCGCCTGCGACCTGATCGGGGCCGAGGCTTCCCCCCATGAAATCGCCCTGCGCCTGGGCAAGGCCGTGGCCCGCAAGCGCGAGGAGGACCAGTGGCGCAAATCCGTCGCCAGCGAGTTGCGGATGGCCTCGACCGATCCGCTGACCGGGCTTTTCAACCGCCGTCATGCCCTGCCGGAACTGGCGCGCATCGCGGATGAGTCCCAGCAAAGCGGCCGGCCCTTCGCGGTGCTGATGCTGGACATCGACCGATTCAAGACCGTCAATGATACGCTGGGCCACGCGGCGGGGGATCGAGTCCTGTGTGAAATCGCCGACCGGCTGACCGCAGCGATGGCGCCGGGCGACCTTTTGGCCCGGATCGGCGGCGAGGAGTTTCTGGTGGTCCTGCCCGATTGCCCTGTCCCGATGGCCGAGCGGGCGGCCGAGAACCTGCGCCGGCTGGTCGCCAACCAGCCCGTGCTGCTGGCGCGGGGCCAGGGGCCGCTGCGCGTGACCACATCGGTCGGGATCGCGGTCAGCGAGCCGGGGCTGCGCCCGTCCGACGTGCTTGACCGGGCCGACCAGGCCCTTTTGTCCTGCAAGATGAATGGCCGGAACCGCGTCCTGGCGCACAAGCCGGCCGCCTGACGCGCCGACGGGTCCAGGGATCAGTCGTCGTCTCCGGGCGCCCTTGCCCCAGCCGCATCCAGGCGGTCGGCCAACGCGGTTCGCTCGGCCGCAGTCATTGCCGCAAATCGCGCCGCGATGATGTCCTGCCCCCGGCGCAAGCCGTCCGACATGCGGCCGATCTGGCGTTCGAAGACCGTCTGAACCGCAGCCGGGTCGAAGGGCTGGGCACGCAGCGCTGCGGACAGGGCCTTCAGGTCCTCGGCCACGGCGGCGCGGCGTTCCTGCCGGCTGGCCAGCATCCCGGCCCGAAGCGCGCGGCGGTCCTCGCGGCTCAGGGCCTGAGTGATTACGCCGATCGCGCTTTCGCGCCCGTCACGGCCCCGATGGCCTTCGTCCCGGTGGGACAGGACAGCACCCCCGACCAGCCCCGCCACCGCAAGGTTCACCGCCAGCGAGGCGATCAGCGCCAGGCGCATCCAGCGCGGCGTGGACGAGGGCAGGCCGGTATTCGTTGTCGTTTCGGTCATGTCACTCCTCGACCGCAAGCATGGCATAGGCATCCGGGGCAAGATCAGGCGCCGTCGAACTGGTGCCCGACCCAAGCCCGAAGTCCCCCGCAACCCCCGCAAGACCCAGCCAGAGCCCGGCGAACGAGGCGGTCAGAAGGCCGCCGATCCCCCCCCACCCGCCCAGCGCCTGCATCAGTTGCGGCAGCACGCCCGACCGCATCGCCCCCGGGCGGGCGACGGAAACAGCGCGCGCCTGCAACACGGCTTCCGCGTCGGCCATCACCCGCGCCATCAACCTGTCCGGCGTCCAGGCGCAATCCGTCCGCGCCGTTGCGAACAGATCCTCCAGTTCGGGATGGTCACGGTCGGTCATCGACATACCCCAGTTCCTCTTTCCGGCCGGCAAGCACGGCGGCCAGCAGTCTTTTCCCGCGCGAGGTCAGGCTTTCGACGGCCTCGACCCCGACCCCGAGGATCACCGCGATCTCGGGGTTCGACAGTCCTTCGATGTGGCGCAAGACCACCGCCTGCCGCTGGCGTTCCGGCAAGGCGGCCAGCGCCTGGTCCAGCGCCGCGACCCGGTCGGCCGCGATCATCTGCGCCAGAACCGAAGGATGCCCGTCCTCGGGCTCCGCGATCTGGTCCAGGGCCACGCCGCGACGCATCCGCAACCGGTCGGTGGCCAGGTTCATCGTCACCCGGTAAAGCCAGGTCGTGACCCTGGCCTCGCCCTGACGCCAGTCGGCGGCCTGCCGCCAAAGCCGCAGCATCGCTTCCTGGGCGATATCCTCGGCCTCGGCGCGGTCCCCGCCCAGCATCCGCAGCGCGACGCGAAAGGCGCGCGGGGTCAGCCGCGCGGTCAGGATGCGCGCCGCCTCGCGGTCGCCCAGGCCGAACAGCACCAGAAGCGTCTCGTCGGGCGCCTGGGCCAGAGAGGCGGGCTGGGCCTGGGGATTGCGGGGCGGTTTTTCCTGCATCACGCGGAGTATCTAGCCTCGGATCGGCCGGCCCGCCAAGGGGCCGGCCTGGTCGGGTGATCTCAGTTGCCGCCCTCGTCGTCGTCATTCCCGCCATACCAGCCCATTCCGTGGCCCATCATGCCCTTCCCGCCGTGATGTCCATGCCAGCCCTCCCGGCCCTGGAAGTCCCCGCCCTTCATCCGATCGGCGAACCGGGCCTTGGCGGCGTCGAATTCCTCCTGGGTGACGGCACCGTCATTGTTGGCGTCCATTCGCTCGATCATCCGCATCGGCATGGGACGCACGATCAGCTCGGCCACCGACAGCTGGCCATTGCCGTCGGCATCCAGCGCCTTGAACCGCGCGGTGTCGCGTGCGGTCTGGATGGCTTCGCGCTGCGCCCGGAAGAAGGCAGTGTATTCCTCCAGCGAGATGGTGCCATTACCGTCCGCATCCAGGCTTTTCGCGCGGTCGGCGCGCTGCTGGTTCAGCTCCTCGGCGGTGATCTTGCCGTCCTTGTTGGCATCAAGCTGCGCGAAGTCGAACATCGGCATCCGCCCCATCCCCATCGGGCCGCCGTCCATCATCCCACCCATCATGCCGCCCATGCCGGGCATCGGCATCTGCTGGTCCGCCGCGGGCGGCGTCGAGGTCGTTTCCGCAGTCTGCGCCCAGGCAAGCCCGGCCGCAGCCGCCGACATGACGCCCACAACCGCGACCGCCGCCTTGAGATTGGTCCGTTTCATGCTCATCTCCTTGCTGTCCGGGCATGTGCCCGTTCATGCAGGTGATACGGCGGCCCTGCCGGTTTCCGTCGCGCCTTGAGTGAAAAATCGGGGACAAATCCGTCCGGCTGGCCCCGCGGGCCTTTTCCCGCGCGGCCGTGGCGCGTATGTATCGGCTGGCGAACAGGAGCGAACGAATGACCCAGACCGGCGTGGTCGAGGACCGCGAAGTGAAGACTGCGATGCGACGGGGCTGGTGGCAACGCTGCCCCGCCTGTGGCGAAGGCGCCCTGTTCAAGGGGTTCCTGAAGGTGCAGGACCGTTGCCCTTTCTGCCGCGAGGAGTTGCATCACCAGCGTGCCGATGACGGCCCGGCCTATTTCACCATCCTGATCGTCGGCCATCTTCTCGCCCCCTCGATGATGTTCGTCTACTTCCGCTGGGAACCCTCGCCCTGGACCATGGCGATCGGCTTCTCGCTGGGGGTGGTGCTCTTGTCGCTGGCGCTGCTGCCGCGGATCAAGGGGGCGATGATCGGCCTGCAATGGGCCAAGCGGATGCATGGCTTCGGCCGCGATGTCGACCCCGTGCTGGAGGAAGCCCCGATTGCCGATGTCTGAAGCCCAGTCCGCCGCGGAAGTGCCGATCCGCAATGCGGCGACCGTACTTGTCGTGCGGCGCCGCGCGTCCGGCCCCGAGATCCTGATGGGCCAGCGCGGCAACGCCGCGGTGTTCATGCCGTCGAAATATGTCTTTCCGGGCGGCGCCGTGGACAAGGGCGACGCCAGCGTGCCTTTGGCCCGACCGCTGTCGGCGCTGTGCCGGAACCGGCTTGAGGAACTGTCGACCCCGGGGCTTTCCTCGGCGCTGGCGGCCTGCGCGGTGCGCGAACTGTTCGAGGAAACTGGCCTGATGCTGGGGGCGCCGTCGCCCTGGCCGGGTGAGGTTCCCCCCGACTGGCGGGCCTTCGCCGAAGCGGGCTATCAGCCGGATGCGGAAAGCCTGACCTTCATGTTCCGCGCCATCACGCCGCCGGGGCGTCCCCGCCGCTTCGATGCGCGCTTCTTCCTGACCGACGCCGAATGCATTGCAGGCGATTCCGAGGATTTCTCCCGCGCCAGCGATGAACTTTCGCACCTGCACTGGGTGCCGATCGCCGAGGCGCGCCGCCTGGACCTGCCCTTCATCACCGAGGTGGTGCTGGCCGAGGTGGCGCAACTTCTGGCAAGCGGCACCGCGCCCGAGTCGGTGCCCTTCTTCGACAACTCAGGCCCGGTCTCGACCTTCCGCCGGCTCTGAGACGAAACGCCCCGCCGCCCACAGCGGATGGGGCACCGGATCCTTGGCGCGCAGGAAGTGGCGTCGGAAGATCTGGCCGTAGCTTTCATAGATGTAGTGTTCGTTCCGGCGCAGGTAGTCGGCACGGTTGTCACGCCAGAGCTTCGGCAGTTCGTACCAGGGCCGGTTCGGCCTGGCATGATGGACGGCGTGCAGGTTGTTCCAGAGGAACAGGAACCCCAGGATGCCACCCCGCTCGACCACGACTGTGCGGCCCCGGGCGCGTTCATGGGCGCGGTGTTCCAGATAGGTGCGGATCTTCAGGACCGACATCGCCAGATAGCAGGCCAGCAGATAGGCGCCGCCCGGCAGGACAGCGGCATTGACCATCCCCACGACCAGGGCAACCCCGGCCAGATGCAGCAGCCAGTCGCGCAACACCCCCGGCACGCCCAGCCGGATCAGGCGCAGATCGCCCCACACGAACGACGCCGCGCCGATGGCAGGCCCGACCAGCATCCGCCCCAGAAGCGTGTTGTTGAAGTGCAAAAGCAGGCGCAGCGCGTCCGGCATCCGCGCCCAGACCGCCGGATCGCAGAAGTTGCTTTCCGGGTCGTCATAGGGATCGGTCAGCCGTTCGTCCCGGTGATGGGCCAGATGCGTGTCACGGAAGCGCCCGTAGGGGTAGACCAGTCCGAGGGGCAGAAAGACCAGCGCCTCGTTGGCCCGCCGGTTCGCGAAGGGATGGCCATGCAGGACCTCGTGCTGAAGCGACGAATGCAGCACCAGCGCCAGCGCCGTCACAAGAACACCCAAGGGCAAGGAGGCACGGCTGGCGAGGGTAATGCCCAGCGCCCAGGCCAGATAGCAGACAAGAATCAGCCCCAGCGTCGGCCATTCGACGCGGAGGTCGCGCGATTTCGATTGTGCAGTCATCGATTTGTCCCCTTGCCCCCCAGCTTAAGGCTGGACAGGGCGACGGGGAATTCCGACCATTGGCAACAGAAGTCAGCATTGTTGGATTCTGAAAACAGATGGACAGGAAACTCGACAAGCGCGACCGCGCTACCCTGTTCCGGGTTCGTCTGGAACAGGCCCTGGCGCTTCGCGGCCTGTCCCGATCCGGCCTGGCCCGGGCGGCCGGTGTGGACCGGTCCACCGTGACCCAGCTTCTGTCCGAAGCCGGGGACAGGCTGCCGAACGGTCAGCTTGTCGCGGAATGTGCGCAGGCGCTTGGGGTTTCGGCCGACTGGCTTCTGGGCCTGACGGAACGGCCAGAGCGGCTGGCCGAGCTGATGGCCGCGTCGCTGTCGATCACCGAGGCCCCCCGCGCCCTGATGGATGAGACGATCTTCGGCTGGCACCGCGAGGCGGATGGCTACAAGATCCGCCATGTCCCCGCGACCCTGCCCGACATGCTGAAAACCCACGAGATGCTGCGCTGGGAATATGAACCCCAGCTGGGCCGCACCGCCGAACAGGCCATCGGCGCCAGCGAGGACCGGTTGGGCTGGATGCGGCGGTCACGGTCGGATTATGAAATCGCCATGCCTCTGCATGAACTTCAGGCCTTCATCGCCGGCGAAGGCTATTACCGCGGCATCCCCGTCGCCACCCGGGCCACGCAGATCGACCATCTCCTGTCGATCTACGATCAGCTTTACCCGCGGTTGCGGATCTACCTTTTCGATGCCCGGCGGGTGTTTTCCGCCCCCGTGACGATCTTCGGACCATTGCTCGCGGTGGTCTACCTGGGCCGCAGCTACCTGGCCTTCCGCGCGTCGGCGCAGGTGGGCGAGCTGACCGCGCATTTCGACTGGCTGGTGCGCGAGGCGAGCACCGGCGCGCGCGATTTCCCCGGCCTGCTGGCCGAGGCCCGCACCCGCCTGGCCTGATCAGCCCCCCGCCACCAGCCGCAGGCCCGCGGGGTTGTAGCCGTTGAAATCCAGCACCTCTTTCGCCGCCGTCAGCAGGTCGGGCCGCGGTTTCGGTGTCCGCGACAGGATGCGGCCGAAACGGCCGTCCGGTGTCCCAATCACGGCGATGCGGTAGTCGGCATCGACCCACATCACCCACAGCACCTCGCCCTCGCGGGTGATGCGGCCGGGTCCGGTGACCTGCGCCGGGGCGGCGAAGGCGCGCGCGCCGTTCGGGCCGCAGCGCGTGCCCGTCACCTGATAGCTGCGCGGCCCGGTCAGAACCCAGGTTTCCGTCAGCGGGCCGCAGCTTGTTTCGGAGCCATAGGCGCCGACGACATGCCACACATCGGCAAAGCGCGCCGGATCGAACAATGCGTTGGACGAAATCTGCGCATCGGGCGCGCGATAGGCCGCGACCTTCTCGGTCTGGCCGCATCCCGCAAGAACAAGCGCGCAGGCCGCCGCGACGGCAAGGGTCAGTCGATGCATTGCGTGATCCTTGTCCCCAGGTTGGTCATGATCTCCTGACAGCCGGTCAGAGGCGCGATCGGAGCGCAGGTCATCGACCGCGCCAGGCAGGCGGTCGAGCAATCGTCGGACTTGCGGCAGGCCTTGCCCGCGTCGCGCGGCGTGGTGAAGCAGGTCAGGATCCCCGCACCGTTGCCACGGAACTGGCCGCCCCGTCCCTCGCAGGCCGTCTGCTGCGCGGCGACGGCAGCCTGACCGACGGGGGGAAGTGCATCCTCGGGGGTTTTGCGGCAGCCGGCCATCGCCAGCAGGGCCAGCAGCAGAAGCGCGGCCGTCGTTCCGGTTCTGCCCTTCATGGTCGCCTCCGCTGCCCTGCATCCTTGTGCCTTTCCTACCGTCTTGGGCAGGCTGATGCCAGTGCCGCTTGCCATTGCCCCGGTCACTGTCTTAGCTCTGCTTCATGTCCGCCCTGCCCACGATCTTTCAGGCCGACCCCGGCCCCTTGCGCGTCGGCGTTCTGGTTCTGGCCGAGTGCAACGTGCTGGCGCTTGCCTCTTGCGTCGATCCGATGCGGGCGGCCAACCGCCGCGCGGGCAAGACGCTGTACACTTGGAAATTCCTGTCGGAACTGGGTGGCCCGGTGCCGATCACCGCCGGGTTCACGGTGCCGACCGAGCCCCTGGGCGACCGGGCCGATTACGATGCCCTGATGATCGTCGCCGGGTTTCGCCTGTTCGAACAGGCCACCCCCACGCTTCTGGCGCGGCTGCGCCGCCTTGCCCCGCAGTTGCGGGCCATGATCGCCATTGACGCGGGCTCCTGGTTTCCGGCGCTCGCGGGGCTTCTGGACGGGCTGGACGCGACGGTCCATTGGGAAGACCTGGAAACCTTTGCCAACCGCTTTCCCCACGTGCGCGTCCTGCGCGATCGCTACGTGGTTTCGGGCCGGATGATCACGACAGGCGGCGCCGGTCCCTGTCTGGACATGATGATCGCACTGGTCCGTGCCCGCCAGGGGCCCGAGCTTGCCTTCCGCGTCGCATCGGCCTTCGTCTATGAACCGCTTCTGACTGCCACCAGCCCGCAGCAGGCCGTACCGGTGGCCGGCCTGATGCGCCAGGATCCCACCCTGGGCCGCGCCATCGGCTTGATGGAAAGTCATGTCGACCAGCCGCTGACCATGGCAGAAATCGCGCGCGAGGCGGGCGTTTCGGTGCGGCGGCTGGAAATGCTGTTCAAGCGCCGTCTGGGCCTGTCCCCGGGCCGCTTCTTCCTGGACCTGCGCCTGGACGAGGCGCGGCGGATGATCTGGGACACCGACCTGCCGCTTCAGGAAGTCGCCCTGCGTTGTGGCTTTTCCGGCCAGCCCGCCTTTGCCCGCGCCTTCCGCGCCCGGTTCGGCGTGACCGCATCGTCGTTGCGTCAGGCATCGGGGGAAAAACCCGTCTGACCGCGTCAAACGGACACGCCAGCCTTGCATTTCCGTGCCAAGGTCCGATCTGAAGATCGGACATATGACACGGAGAGGAGACAGCCATGGACCTGCGTTTTGAGGGCAAGACCATCATCGTGACCGGCGGTGCCTCAGGCATCGGGGCGGCAACCTGCGACGAACTTGGCGCCTCGGGGGCGGTGATGATCGTGGCCGACCGCGATCTGGCCGGCGCCCAGGCCGAGGCGGACCGCATTACCGGCGCGGGGGGCAAGGCGCACGCCGTGGCGGTGGACGTGGGGGATGCGGCTTCGGTCGAGGCAATGGTGCGTTTTGCGGTCGACAGGACCGGCGGGCTTTACGGCCTGGTCAACAACGCCGGCATCGGCGGCAGGATCGCCCCCACGGGCGAATACGACCTGGATGCCTGGAAGCAGGTCATCGACATCAACCTGTCGGGCGTGTTCTACGGAATGCGCTTTGCCGTGCCGGAAATGGTGAAGGCCGGCGGCGGCTCCATCGTCAACGTCGCATCGATCCTGGGCAGCGTCGGTTTCGCGGGCTCGGTCGGCTATGTCAGCGCCAAACACGGCGTCGTCGGCATGACCAAGAACGCCGCGCTGGAATATGCGCAGAAGGGCGTCCGGGTGAACTCGGTCGGTCCGGGCTTCATCCACACGCCGATGGTCGACACCTCGCTGGACAAGGCGACGCAGGACATCCTGAACGGCAAGCACGCGATGGGTCGCATGGGCACGGCCGAGGAAGTCGCGGCGCTGATCGTGTTCCTGCTTTCCGACCGCGCCAGCTTCATCACCGGCTCCTACCACCTGGTCGATGGCGGCTACACGGCGCAGTAGACGCCGTGCAGCGGAAGCGCATCCGCGGCCTAGAACGGCATCGGATGCGCCTTGTGTGCCGCGCCAATGGCCGCAAGCACGTCGTTCGAAAGCGTGAGTTCGGCGGCCGAAAGCGCGATCTCAAGCTGCGGCATGGTCGAGGCGCCGAGGATCGGGATCACCGGGAAGGGCCGCGTCAGGATCCAGGCATTGGCCATCGCCGCCGGATCAAGCCCGGCTTCGACGGCAATCTTCAGGTAAGCCGCGACCGCCGCTTCGGCCCGTTCCGTCACCCGACCGCCCAGATCGGGCGTGGCGCTGCGGCGCGACCCTTCGGGGACCTTGCCGCCCTGGTATTTCCCGGTCAGCAGACCGGCCGCCAGCGGCGAATAGGCAAGCAGCGTCACGTTTTCCGCTACCCCAAGCTCCGCCAGGTCGGTGTCATACAGCCGGCACATGAGCGAATATTCGTTCTGCAAGGCGACCGCCCGCGGCCCAAGGCCCTGATCCGCAAGCCGCAGCCATTGGGCCATGCCCCAGGCCGTTTCGTTCGAAAGGCCGAAGGCGCCGATCTTGCCCTCGGCCTGCAACCGGGCCAGTTCCTCAAGGCAGGCGCCCATATCCTCGATCACCTGATCGCGCTGGATCTGCGACGGGTCGAAGTGCCAGCTTTTGCGGAAATGGTAGCTGCCCCGATTGGGCCAGTGGAACTGGTAAAGGTCGATATGATCGACCCGCAACCGGCGCAGCGATGCCTCGCAGCAGGCGCGGATCGCGTCCGGCGTGATGGGGGCGCCGTCCCGGACCATGCTTCCTGCACCAGCAATCTTGGTGGCGATCACCCAATCGCCGCGTCCGTGGTGACCGATCCAGTTGCCGATGATCTCTTCGGTCCGGCCAGCGGTTTCGGCCCGCGCCGGATTGGTCGGATACATCTCGGCCGTATCCATGAAATTCACCCCCGCCTCGGCCGCGCGCGCGATCTGCGCATGCGCGCCCGCCTCGTCGGTCTGGGTGCCCCAGGTCATCGTCCCCAGACACAGGGCCGACACCTTCCGCCCCCCAAGTTCCACCGTCTTCATTCTTGTCCTTCCTTCATGCCAGCCCTAGCCCTTCGCGCCCCAAGCGGATAAACAGCCCGCAAACGACGAAAGGCAGATCATGGCCCGGCATCTGATTACCTCAGCGATCCCCTATATCAACGGCATCAAGCACCTGGGCAACCTCGTCGGCTCGCAATTGCCAGCCGATCTGTTTGCACGTTACCAGCGTGCGCGCGGACATGAGGTGATGTTCATCTGCGCAACCGACGAACACGGCACCCCTGCCGAGCTTGCCGCCGCCAAGGCCGGAAAACCGGTGGCCGAATACTGCGCAGAAATGCATGACATCCAGGCGACAATCGCCAAAGGCTTCCGCCTGTCCTTCGATCACTTCGGCCGGTCTTCCAGCGCGCGCAACCACGCGCTGACCCAGTATTTCGCCAAGACACTTGGCGAACAGGGCCTGGTGGAAGAAGTCAGCGAAAAGCAGGTCTTTTCCGTCGACGACAACCGCTTCCTGCCCGACCGCTATATCGAAGGCACCTGCCCCAACTGCGGCTATGACCGCGCCCGCGGCGACCAGTGCGAAAACTGCACCAAGCAGCTCGACCCGACCGATCTGATCAACCCGCGCTCGGCCATCTCCGGCTCCACCCGGCTGGAAGTGCGCGACACCAAACACCTCTACCTCAAACAGCGCAGCCTGAAGGGCGACCTGGAAGCCTGGATCGACTCCAAGACCGACTGGCCGATCCTGACCACCTCGATCGCGAAGAAATGGCTGAACGACGGTGACGGCCTGCAGGACCGCGGAATCACGCGCGACCTGCACTGGGGCGTGCCCGCCCAGTTCGACGGCGCGCCCTGGACGGGGATGGAAGGCAAGGTCTTCTACGTCTGGTTCGACGCGC
The DNA here is from genome assembly GCA_002356635.1 of Rhodobacteraceae bacterium QY30. Taxonomy (GTDB): domain Bacteria; phylum Pseudomonadota; class Alphaproteobacteria; order Rhodobacterales; family Rhodobacteraceae; genus QY30. The sequence continues at coordinate 815,596 of CP023454.1, read as the reverse complement.
CCATCGAATACATCGCCGCCACCGCCGAATGGGCCGATGCCACCGGCCAGGGCGATGACGCCTGGCAGCGCTGGTGGCGCACCGACAAGGGCGCGGATGACGTGACCTATACCGAATTCATGGGCAAGGATAACGTGCCTTTCCATACGCTCAGCTTCCCGGCCACCATCCTGGGTGCCAACCGCGCCGGCGCCGCACAATGGAAGCTGGTCGATTACATCAAGTCCTTCAACTACCTGAACTACGACGGCGGCCAGTTCTCCACCAGCCAGGGCCGCGGCGTCTTCATGGACCAGGCGCTGTCGATCCTGCCCGCCGACTACTGGCGCTGGTGGCTGCTCAGCCATGCGCCCGAAAGTTCGGACAGCGAATTCACCTGGGAAAACTTCCAGGCCGGTGTGAACAAGGACCTGGCCGACGTTCTGGGCAACTTCGTCAGCCGCATCACGAAATTCTGCCGCTCCAAATTCGGCGAGGAAATTCCCGCCGCCGGCCAGTATGGCGACCAGGAAAAGGCGCTGGTCGCCGATCTCACCACCCGCATCCGCGCCCATGAAGCCGCGATGGAGGCGATGGAGGTCCGCAAGGCCGCCGCCGAATTGCGCGCCATCTGGGTTTCTGGCAACGAATACCTGCAATCCGCCGCCCCCTGGACCGTCTTCAAGACCGACCCCGACCGCGCCGCCGCGCAAACCCGCCTGTCCTTGAACCTCGTCAGGCTCTATGCGGTGCTGTCTTCGCCCTTCATCCCCGATGCGTCGCAAAAGATGCTCGAAGGCATGCGGACCGACGACCAAAGCTGGCCCGACGACATCGAAGCCGCGCTTGCCGCCCTTCCCGCCGGCCACGCCTTCACCACGCCCGAGGTGCTTTTCGCCAAGATCACCGACGAAGAACGCGAAGAATGGCAGACCCGCTTTTCGGGAATCCGCACCTGAAGGAAACCATTTTCACCTTGCGGAAATATCCCGCAGGGTGAGGCCGCAGGCCGAGGGGGCGCGCAAGCCCCCTTTTCTTTTGCCCCGGCGCCCCTGTCACCGACGCGTTACATGTCCAGAACAGACGCGTCCGTGTCCGATATGAACGAGGCAAATCACCACACCCTCTGCCAGTCTCGCCCCATGGGCCACCGTTCCCGTGGCGAACCGCAAGGGGCAAAGACATGCGATATTCCGGCTTCCGCGTCATCCGCGAGGCGTTGACCGGCCACAAGGGCTGGCAGCCCGCCTGGCGCGACCCCGCACCGCAAGCCAGCTATGACTACGTCATCATCGGCGGCGGCGGCCACGGTCTGGCGACGGCCTATTATCTTGCCAAGGAATTCAACCAGGCACGGATCGCCGTCCTGGAAAAGGGTTACATCGGCGGCGGCAACGTCGGGCGGAACACCACGATCATCCGGTCGAACTACCTGCTCGACGGCAATGAACCCTTCTACGAATTCTCGATGAAACTCTGGGAAGGGCTGGAACAGGACTTCAACTTCAACGCGATGGTCAGCCAGCGCGGCGTCCTGAACCTGTGCCATACCGATGCCCAGCGCGATGCCTATACCCGGCGCGGCAATGCAATGCGCCTGAATGGCGTCGATGCCGAACTGCTGGATCGCGAAGGCGTCCGCCGCATCGCTCCCTTCCTCAATTTCGACAGCGCCCGCTTTCCGATCAAGGGCGGCCTGCTGCAACGCCGGGGCGGCACCGTCCGCCATGACGCCGTCGCCTGGGGCTATGCCCGCGGCGCCGACAGCCGGGGCGTGGACATCATCCAGAACTGCGAAGTCACCGGCATGCGAATCGAAAACGGCCGCATCCTGGGCGTCGAGACCAGCCGCGGCTTCATCGGTGCCAAGAAGGTCGGCTGCGCGGTCGCGGGCTCGTCGTCGAAGGTCATGTCCCATGCCGGGATGCGCCTGCCCATCGAAAGCCACGTCCTGCAGGCCTTCGTGTCCGAAGGGCTGAAGCCGGTCATCCCGGGCGTCATCACCTATGGCGCCGGCCACTTCTACGTCAGCCAGTCCGACAAGGGCGGCCTTGTCTTCGGCGGCGATATCGACGGCTACAACTCGTACGCGCAGCGCGGCAACATGCCCGTGGTCGAGGACGTCTGCGAAGGCGGGATGAGCCTCATGCCGATCATCGGCCGTGCGCGCCTGCTGCGGATGTGGGGCGGGATCATGGACATGTCGATGGACGGCTCGCCCATCATCGACAAGACCGATGTCGATGGCCTCTACTTCAACGGCGGCTGGTGCTACGGCGGCTTCAAGGCCACCCCGGCCAGCGGCTGGGCCTTCGCGCATCTTCTTGCCACCGACAAGCCGCATCAGACCGCCCGCGCCTATCGGTTCGACCGGTTCCGCAAGGGACTGATGATCGACGAAAAGGGCATGGGCGCGCAGCCCAACCTGCACTGAACCGGCCATGTCCATCCGCCTTCACACCGATCACCCCAGCGCTGCTTTGCGCCAAGGAATACGCGAATGATCATCAACCATCCCCTTCTTGGACCGCGGGATTCGCAGGAATTCACCTATCTGGGTGACGCGAGCCTGATCGACCGCCCCGACTGGCAGGCGCCCGACGCCGTCGACCAGTTCCATGACTACCTCTACCTGCGGGACAACCCCGCCGGAGAACACCGCGAGCTTTGGTTCCACGAACAGGGCGACCGCTCCTGGCTGGTCGTGACCCGCAACGTGGTGACGCATGAAATCCTGAATGTCGAACTGGCCAGTGACGTGGCCCGTAGCCGGGGACGCAGCAAATGACCGCCAACCAGATGTCGGGCGAGATGAACGCCGTCTTCACGCCCTCGGACTCGCAAGGGTCGCAGAAAACCACCGTCAACCGGCTGGCGGGGGGGCAGATCGACCGCAGCCGCCGCCTGCGCTTCACCTTCGACGGCAAGGGCTATCTGGCCCATCCCGGCGATACGCTCGCCTCGGCGCTGTTGGCCAATGGCGTGCGTCTGATGGGCCGCAGCTTCAAATATCACCGGCCCCGCGGCGTGATCTCGTCGGGGTCGGAGGAACCGAACGCGCTGGTCGAACTGCGCAGCGGTGCCCGGCGCGAACCGAACACCCGCGCCACGGTGATCGAGATGTTCGACGGGCTGGAAGCCACCAGCCAGAACCGTTGGCCGTCCCTGTCGTTCGACGCGATGGGCGTGAACGACCTTCTCAGCCCCTTCTTCGCCGCCGGGTTCTACTACAAGACCTTCATGTGGCCGAAAGCCTTCTGGGAAAAGCTTTACGAACCGATCATCCGCCGCGCCGCCGGTCTGGGCAGCCTGTCGATGGAGGCCGATCCCGATGCCTATGACAAGGGCTTCCTGCACTGCGACCTGCTGGTCGTCGGCGCCGGTCCTTCGGGGTTGGCAGCAGCACTGACCGCCGGCCGGTCTGGCGCGCGGGTCATCCTTGCGGATGAGGACTTCCGCCTGGGCGGGCGGCTGAATGCCGAAACCTTGGCGGTGGGCGACCAGTCCGGCGCCGATTGGGCGGCTGCGACGGTGGCTGAACTTGCCTCGATGCCGAACGTCCGGCTGATGACGCGCACGACCATCATCGGCGCCTTCGATCACGGCATCTATGGCGCGCTGGAACGGGTCAGCGACCATCTGGCCGTAACGCCGAAAGGCAAGGTGCGTCAGACCCTGTGGCGGATCTATTCGAAACGTGCACTGGTCTGCGCCGGTGCAATCGAACGCCCCATTGCCTTCGTCAACAATGATCGCCCCGGCATCATGATGGCGGGCGCGCTGCGCGCCTATGCCAACCGCTGGGCGGCGACGCCGGGCCATCGTGTTGCGGTCTTCACCAACAACGACGACGGGCTGCGCACCGTGGCCGACCTGCGCGCAAAGGGCGTCCAGATCGCCGCGGTGATCGACAGCCGCCCCGATGCCCCGGCGCTGAGCGGCGTCGAACATCTGCGCGGCGCAATGGTCATCGACGCGAAGGGCCGTCTGGGTCTGTCGTCGATTGTCGTGCGCACCGCTTCGGGCGATACCCGCACCATTCCTTGCGATGCGCTGGGGGTGTCGGGCGGCTGGAACCCGAACGTGGGCCTGACCTGCCACCACAGGTCGCGGCCCGTCTGGAACGACGGCATTGCCGCCTTCGTGCCCGGCAATGACCTGCCGGCAGGCATGACGGTGGCCGGGGCCGCCGTGGGCCATTTGACCACCGCCGCCGCACTGCGGACCGGGGCCGAAGGTGCAGCCGCCGCACTGGCAGATATTGGCCACAGCGCCGCTTTGCCCGACCTGCCCCGCGCCGAGGATGACGCGCCGCGCCTGACGCCGCTGTGGTATGTGCCGCACAAGAAGGGCCGCGCCTGGGTCGATCCGCAGAACGACGTGACGGTCAAGGACGTGAAGCTGGCGCACCAGGAAGGTTACCGTTCGGTCGAACACCTGAAGCGCTACACGACGCTGGGGATGGCGACCGACCAGGGCAAGACCTCGAACGTGACGGGTCTTGCCGTGATGGCCGCGATGACCGGCCAGACCATCCAGCAGACGGGCACCACCATCTACCGCCCGCCCTACACCCCGGTTCCGATCGCCGCCTTCGCTGGCCGGTCGGCCAAGGAGGACTTCCGCCCGAAACGCCTGACGCCCAGCCACAAATGGGCGACGGAACAGGGCGCGGTCTTTGTCGAGGTGGGCATGTGGATGCGCGCCCAGTGGTTCCCCAAACCGGGCGAAACCACCTGGCGCCAGTCAGTCGACCGCGAGGTTCTGGCGACGCGCGGCTCGGTCGGCATCTGCGACGTGACCACGCTGGGCAAGATCGACGTGCAGGGCACGGATGCGGCCGAATTCCTGAACCGCATCTACGCCAACCCCTTTGCCAAACTGGGCGTGGGCAAGGTCCGCTACGGGATCATGCTGCGGGAAGACGGGATGGTGATGGACGACGGCACCGCCGCGCGTCTGGCGGAAGACCACTTCGTCGTGACGACCACCACCGCAAACGCGGTCGGCGTCTACCGGCACATGGAATACTGCCGCCAGTGCCTCTGGCCCGACATGGATGTGCAGCTGATTTCCACCACCGAAGCCTGGGCGCAGTTCTCGGTCGCCGGTCCGAATGCCCGCAAGCTTCTGCAGAAGATCGTCGATCAGGACATCTCGAACGAGGCCCTGCCCTACATGGGCTGCGCCGAGGTGACGGTGATGGGCGGTCTGCGGGCGCGGATCTTCCGGATCAGCTTCTCGGGCGAACTGGCCTATGAAATCGCGGTGCCGACCCGCTATGGCGACGGGCTGATCCGCGCCATGGCCGACGCGGCGAAGGAATTCGGCGGCGTCGTCTATGGCACGGAAGCCCTGGGCGTGATGCGGATCGAAAAGGGCCACGCCGCCGGGAACGAGCTGAACGGCACCACGACGGCCCTGAACCTTGGCATGGCCGGTATGGTCAACAAGAAGAAGGACGCCATCGGATCGACCCTGTCGGAACGCGAAGGGCTGAACCAGCCCGATGCGCTGAACCTGGTGGGCTTCCGCCCGGTGTCGAAGGATGCGTTGATGTCGGCGGGATCGCACTTCATCAACGCCGGCGCCGAAGCGAACGCGGCCAACGATCAGGGCTACATGACCTCGGTCGCGTGGTCGCCGAACCTGGGGCATTACGTCGGTCTTGGGTTCCTCAAGAACGGCGCCAACAGAAAGGGCGAACGCCTGCGCGCGGTTTGCCCGGTGAAGGATCTGGAAACCGAAGTCGAGGTCGTGAGCGCGCATTTCATCGACCCGGAAGGAGAGCGTCTCCGTGCCTGAGCATCGTTTGAAAGCCCTGACGCCCCTGGCGCAGGCCCGGCCCGTCATCACCACCGTGGGCCGGATCACCATCGCGGAAAACCCCGACGTGGCGCTGGCATCGCTGGCCCAACGCCGGGGACGCGAGGCGGACTTCACCCAGCGTGCCGAAGCCCTTCTGGGCTTCGCCCTCCCCGCCCCCGGCCATGCCGTGCAGGGGGGTGACTGGGGCGCGATCTGGACCGGCCCCGGCCAGTGGTTCCTGGAAGCGCCCTTCGCCAGCCACGAGGACATCGCGGCGATGGTGAAGAACGCCGTCACCGACGCGGGTTCGGTCACCGAACAGACCGATGCCTGGGTCCGTTTCGACGTGACGGGACGCAACGCGACCGAGATGTTCGAGCGGCTGTCGGCCATCGACATCCACCGGATGCAGGCAGGCCAGGCGACCCGCAGCCTGATCGAGCATCTGGGCTGCTACGTCATCTGCCGCGAAGCGGGCAGCCGCTACTCGGTGCTGGGGATGCGGTCGGCGGCGGCGTCGCTGCACCACGCGCTGGTTCAGGCCGCCGAAGCGGTCGCCTGAACCGCCGGATCAGCCGCCCTTGCGAATGCGCAGGCCCGCCTGGGCCGCGCGATCTTCCTGCGGAGTCACGCCGAATTCCGCGACGTAGTGTTTGACCATCGGCGTGGTGCTGCCATAGCCGATGGACAGTGCAATAGCCGTCAATGTGTCCTGCGTGTAAAGCACCAGTTGCCGCGCCCGTTTCATTCGCAGCATCCGGTAATAGGCCAAGGGTGCCCGGCCGGTGTAGCGGCGGAAGCTGCGGTCCAGCTGCCGGGCCGAGATACGCAGGCGTTCGGCCACGTCCGCGATCTGCACCGGCTCCTCCAGGTGCGCCTCGAAGATCTTGATCGCCCGCGCGATGGTGGCAGGCATCGTGTCTTGCGTCCGGTCAGCGCGATAGCCAGGGGTCTTTTGCGCGACGCCCTCGCCCCGGATCACCGGGTGCTGGAACCAGCAGGCGACCTCGGTCATCACCTCGGGGCCCAGCGATTCCTCGACCAGCCCCAGCGCCAGATCAAAGGCCGAGGCCGCGCCCGCCACCGTCAGGCGGTTGCGGTCGATCTCGATCACGCTGGAACTGGCTTCGATGTCGGGAAACGCGGCCTGGAAGGCGCTGAGATAGAGCCAGTGAACAGCAACGCGGTGTCCGTCCAGAAGCCCCGCGCGCGCCAGGGGGAAGATCGCGCCGCTGACCGCCCCGATCCGCATTCCCGCCCGCGCCAGCCGCCGAAGCTGGGCATTGGCATGGGACGGATTGGCAAAGGCGCCGTCCGGTCCGCTGAGCAGGAACAGGTAATCCAGGTCGGCCACACGATCCAGCGGCAGGTCCGGCTCGAATGCGACAGCCGCCGAGGATTCGACCCGTCCCGGCGTTTCCCCGATCACCTGCCAGCGGAAGGTGCGCTTTCCGGTAATTTCGTTGGCGGCGCGCAGCGGTTCGATTGCCGAGGTCAGGCAGGCCATCGGAAATCCTGCCAGCACCAGAAATCCGAGGGATTGAGTCATTTTACCGCCATTGCTATTTCATATTCCTTATAGGAATATTGTTTTACCCGCATCCCCGATTTCTGAACAGGGGGCGTGCCATCCAACGCCGCCGTCATTGCGAACCCGGAGTATTCAAATGGACGCGACAAAGGCAATCCCGCCGCCGGCCAAACCGCCCGCGAAAACCGCCAACAAACACGCGGTCGACAAGAAGTCTGCCGACAAGAATGCCCTGAAGAAGCCGCTGTCGCAGAACCCGCACCGGGTCTCGGAGCCACGCGAAAAGAACCTGGAAGTGGCGATCGGCCGCGCCGTCCGCGCCTTCCGCCGCACCAAGGGCATGACGGTTGCGGATCTGTCCAAACAGACCGGCCTGTCGATCGGGATGCTCTCGAAGATCGAAAACGGCATCACATCGCCGTCGCTGACCACCCTCCAGACGCTCGCCCATGCGCTGAGCGCACCGATCACCTCGTTCTTCCGCCGCTACGAAGAACACCGCGAGGCGATGCATGTGAAAGCCGGCCAGCATGTCGAGATCGAACGCGCCGGGACACGGGCGGGACATCAGTACAACCTTCTGGGCCATATCGGCGTCAACGCCTCGGGCGTGGTGGTCGAGCCCTACATGATCACGCTGTCTGAAACATCGGACGTGTTCCCCACCTTCCAGCATGACGGGATCGAACTTCTCTACATGCTGGAGGGCGAGGTCGAATACCGCCACGGCGACACGAATTACCTTCTGCAACCCGGAGACAGCCTGTTCTTCGATGCCGATGCACCGCATGGCCCGGACAAGCTGAACAAGCTGCCTGCCCGCTTCCTGTCCATCATCGCCTATCCACAATCGGACTGAATGCGAAAGGGCGGCCCGGAAGCCGGGCCGCCCCTGGTCTGGATCCCGTCCCCCTTACTCGGGTTCGGGCCACCAGCCGGGGCTGGTCGGTTTGCCATCGTCGAATTGCGACAGGTATTCCACCATCAGCGGACGGTTGCGCAGGAAGCCCTTGTAGGTCGCCAGCGGCTCGGGCACGTCGCGGATCACGCGGTGCAGACGGCGGGCCCATTTCGGCACCGTCACCAGATCCTGGAAACTGATCAGGTAGGCGCGGATCGGGAAGGCGATCGCGTTCGACCGTGGCAGCCGGTGCAGGGTCTGCAATTCAACGCGCAGATGCTGGCGACGGCCGATGTTGTCCATCGTCAGGGTGGTCTTGGTCGGGCCCCATTTCGGGTAGTTTTCCGGGCTGGTGTCCAGAAGCGGATCGACGGTCATCGTCCAGTTGAAGCGCCGCACCGGCGCACCGAGTTGCAGCTTCAGCAGGAATTTCAGCGCCCGGTCGAAGACACCCAGTTCATGCGCCATCGGCACCGGCGCATGCCATTCCTGGAAGGACATGCCGATGTCGAAATCCAGCGACCAGTCCGCCTGCGTCGTCACCATCCCGGCTTCGATGAACAGGTTGTTGTCCCGCTGGTCCTGAAGCGTGAAGTCGCCCTGGGTCTGGCGGGTGATGTATTCCAGGGGACCGCAGGGCAGCGTGGTTTCATCGAGGAAGGTGAACTTCTGCTCGATCTCCAGCGGCCGGTTGATCCAGTGCCACTTGTTGCCGTTCTTGTGCAGCTCGAACCAGTGGGGGTAATCACGGGCCTTCGACTCCATGATCAGTTCCAGAAGGTCCCAGCCCGCAAGCGTCATGTGCGGCAGCGACTGGCAGCGCAGCGGATCGTCGGCCAGCACCATGGCGCGGTCGCGCATTTCGGACACGTAGTGTTCGTCAACGTCAAAGGTATGTTCGAAGACCGATCCCTTCGGCCCCGGCACATGCGGTTCCATGTTCACGGAATACATGTAGCTGTCTTCCGGGAACGGGAACGGGAACCGTTTGATGGCCTTGGGCGAGTTCTTGAAGCTGAAGTCGCCGCGGAAGGTTTCCTCGTTGAATTCAAGTCCCATAGCGCTTCTCCTTTAGCGGTCGATGACAAGCGTCGCGCCGTGGAAGCGCGAAACACAGGGCATGATCTTGGTGTTCGAGGCTTTCTGCTCTGGCGTCAGCCAATGGTCGTTGTGTTCGATGGAGCCGTCGCAGCGGTGCACGTCGGTTTCGCACTGCCCGCAGGCGCCGCCCCGGCAGAGATAGGGCGCATCGACGCCGGCGGCCTCCATCGCCTCCAGCAGCGATTGCGCGGGGCCGACGGTAATGGTCTTGCGCGACGCCGCCAGCTCCACCTCGAAGGCATGGCCGACGGGGGGCGCCAGGAATTCCTCCGAATGAAGGGTGCTCGGGTGCCAGCCCGCCGCCTCGGCGCTGCCCAGCACCCAGGCGATCATGCCCTTCGGGCCGCAGACGTACAGATGGGTGCCCAGCGGCTGCCCCTCCAGCAATTCGGCCAGCGGGATCATGTGCTTCTGGTTGTCGTAGTAGATATGCACCCGGTCGCCGTAGCGCGACTTCAGGTCGTCGGCATAGGCGCCCAGTTCCGGGCTTCGGACGGAATAATGCAGCTCGAACCGGTGGCCCAGGTGTTCAAGCTGGGTCATCTGGGCGATGAACGGCGTGATGCCGATGCCGCCCGCGATCAGCAGGTGCTTCTTCGCGCGCAGGTCCAGGCCGAACAGGTTGACCGGATGGCTGACCTGCATCGCCATGCCCGGCCGGACATGGTTGTGCATGTAAAGCGACCCGCCCCGCCCCGCATCGTCGCGCCGGACCGAGATTTCGAAGCCCGAGGTATCGGTCGGATCGCTCATCAGCGAATAGGGGTTCATGCGGCGGGTGCCGTTGTCGTCCATCTCGACGACAATATGGGCGCCACCGGAAAAGGTCGGCATCGGCTTGCCATCGGTGCGGACGAACCGGAACCGCTTGATCAGCGGGTTCAGTTCGACCACCTCGGCCACGACAACGGGGATCTTGGGGGCTCCGACGCTCATTTGAACCGCTCCACGGCTGGCGGAACCTCACCGGGGTCTTCCGCATCGATGTTGACGCCCTGATAGGCGGCAAGACGGCGCGAATAGTGGTCGCGCACGAACAGGTGAAGTCCGCAATGGCTGCACTGGAAGGGATCGGTGCGGACATTTTCCGTGATGCCCTTGCAATGGACGCATTGCACGCGGCGCACCGTGGACCCGCGATGTTCGGTCTGCACCGCCTGGGCAGGCAGGCCCGCCTCCATCACGTCGCGCAGGACCTGGCCCATCAGACCCTCGGTCCCCGTGGTGTAGATCTGAAGGCCCATGTGGGCATCGCCCAGCACCTTCTTCAGGCGCGGCTGTGCGGTGGAATAATCATGCGTGCGAAATGCCTGCGCCGCACCCAGCGCCTTCAGACTTTCGAAGGCGTCCGTGCCATTCGGCCCGGGCATGTAGATGATGTGCGTGCGGGCCAGCATGGCGGGCGCCGTCTCGCCCGCGCGGGCCACCAGATCGACCACGGCCCCGGCCCCCTCGCCGTCGGCCACGATCAGATGCGCCTTGCCGGGGCGGGGTTCCAGGACCCCGTAGACCGGGCGGGACCGCATCGTTCCTTCCAGAACCGAATTCGTCATCCGTCACCTGCGATATGGAAAATCGCGCCGGGCGGGGGCCCGGCGCGTCAGGAAGAGTGGCTTAGCCCTTGGCGGTGCGGCGCTTTTTCTCGACATCGTAGAACGGCATCGAGTGCGTCGTCGCGGCAATCTCGCCATGCGTGGCGCAGTTCACCGTCAGCCTGGTGCCGTCATTGGCGCAATCCACCGGCAGGCGCGCGATGGCGATGGTCCACTCGTTCAGCGGCGAGCGCATGGCCTGGGTGACGACACCCACCTGCTTGCCGTCGCGCATGACCGGTGCGCCGTTGCCCGGAACGTTCTTGCCTTCCAGCTTCAGGCCCCAGATCTTGAAGCGTTCCTTGCCCTTCAGCCGGTAATGTTCTTCCGCGCCGCGGAAGCCGGTCTTGCCAGGGCTGACGGTGAAATCGAGGCCCAGTTCCCACAGCGTGTCGCCGGGGCCTTCGTTTTCGAACGGATACATTTCCGAGTTGTCGTAGGGGAAGAACAGCAGGTAGCTTTCCGTCCGCAGCATGTCGAGCGTGGTGAAGCGGCAGGGGATGATCCCCATCGACTTGCCTTCTTCCAGAATCCGGTCCCAGACCATGACCGCATCCTGACCGCGCACGAAGATCTCGTAGCCGCGTTCGCCGGTATAGCCCGTCCGCGAAATCATCACCGGCTTGCCGAACAGGCTGGTCTGCATATGCGCGAAATAGGGCAGTTGCCGGATGCCTTCGACGTGCTTTTCCAGGTAGTCGACGGCCAGCGGGCCTTGCAGCGACAGGTCATGCAGGTTGTCGTCGAAGCGGATCGACACATCGCGGCCCGTCGCCGCCATCGTCAGCTGTTCGTAGGCGCCGCCCGAACCGTGGACGACCATGAAGCTGTTCGGCCCCATGCGATAGATGACGCAGTCGTCGATGAACTTGCCCGCGTCATTCAGCATCGTCGCGTAGACTGAACGGCCCGGCATCAGCTTTTCGATGTTGCGGGTCGTTGCGCGTTCGATCACGTGGCTGGCGGCCGAACCGGTCAGATGCACCTTCTTCAGGCCCGAGACATCCATCAAACCGGCTTTGGTGCGGATCGCCATGTATTCGGCATCCGGATCACCCTTTTCATAGGACCATGCGGTGCCCATGCCGCTCCAGTCTTCCAGGTTGGAGCCGAGCGCACGGTGACGGTCTGCGAGAGCCGAAAATCTCCAGGAATTGGTCATGTTCCCCCCTTGGGATCGTCTTGTTTTCTACATGCAGTCTGGCGGCAAACGTTTTTAAAAAGCAACAACCATGTGCAACTTTTTTTCCCCTGAGAGAAAAAATCTGCGGATGCCTGCCGATGGAAAAGGACGGCCCCGAAGGGCCGCCCGGTTGTCATTTCGGATGGCCCGCCTCAGGTCGGGAGGACGAAGAACCAGTTCGCCCATAGCACCACCGCAGCCCCGGCGATCAGTGCCAGATAGGGCCACAGGCCGGCGCGGCGCGTTCCCAGCGATCCATAGGGCAGGCCCATGTCTTCATAGACCGCCGCCGGGAATTTGCCCTTGTCCTGGACGTAGTGCCGGAACAGGAACACCGGGATGATCAGCGACGCAAAGACCACACCGGACCAAAGCGCCCCCTCATAGCCCCAGACCTTGGCGCCGGCGCCAAGGAACAGCGCATTGACGAAGGCCAGCACCGTGTTGACCCCGATCAGGAAGGTGGGCGCGCGCCAGGCACGCGGCCGGTCGCCCGAATCAACCCTGTGGATCCAGCCGGCGTTCAGGTTGAGGAAGTTGAAGGTGATGTAGCCGACGTTCGAGATGGCGAGAACGTAGAAGTAGCCGCCCGGATCCGAGGCCAGCGCCAGCAGAATCACGTTGAAGCCAAGGTCGGTCCACATCGCGTTCGTGGGCGCGCCATGTTCGTTCACGTGGCTCAGGTATTTCGGCAGCCAGCCGTCGCGCGATCCCTGGTAAAGCGTCCGCGACGATCCCGCCATCGCCGTCATGATCGACAGGAACAGCGCCAGGATCATCAGAATCACGAACAGCTGCGTCACCACCTTGGCCGAACTGACCATCGAGCCCAGTGCCTCGGCCACGCCCGTTCCGTCCACGATTCCCGGCGCCAGCATCCCGGCGTGGCCGAAGACGCCCTGGAACGAGAAGGGAATCAGGAAGAAGAACACCACGCACAGAAGGCCCGAGAAGAAGATCGCCTTGAAAGTGTCGGTCTTGGGGTTCTTGAGTTCCGAAGTATAGCAGACCGCCGTTTCGAAGCCGTAGGTCGACCAGGCCGCGATGTAGAGGCCGCCCAGGAACAGCGTCCAGCCGCCGACGTTCCAGACACCTTCCGAAGCGGAATACAGCCCTGCCGGCGGCACCAGTGCCGTCACGTTGGCGCTGTCGATGGCGCCGGTCAGGATCGGCACCAGACCCACCAGCAGCAGCGGCACCAGAACGACGATCGCCAGAACCTTCTGCGTGCGGGCGGTCGAATGGATGCCACGATGCTGGATCGCGAAGATGACCAGCATCAGAAGCACGCCGATCACGAAGGTCGAGTTGAAGTGCAGCGTACCCAGCCCCGGAATGGCGATCGAGGCCGCTTCCCAGGTGCGGACCGTGGGGGTCAGCGCCGCGATGGCATCGGTGGTCGCAACGGCCTTGATCGCATCCTCGACCGAGGTTCCGGCATTGGCCGAAATATAGTCGATGACCGTTTGGGACTGCGCGGTGTAATCCGCCAGGTGCGCCCCGACCCAGGACGTGACGGCTGCCGCATCGGCGGCCGGAATCGGCGCCAGCGCGTTCAGGATGTAGCCCGCGGCGATTGCGCAGCCCAGCGACAGCACCGGCGACCAGGCGAACCAGTTGCACCACACCGACAGCGGCGCGATCAGCTTGGAATAGCGCAGCCAGGCCGTTGCACCATAGATCGAGGCACCGCCCGACTTGTTGCCGAACATTCCTGCCATCTCGGCATAGGTGAAGGATTGCAGGAACCCCATCACCATCGAGATGATCCAGACCACAAATGCCAGCTTCCCGGTAATCCCGGCAATCCCGCCGATCGAGAACAGCACGAGGGGCGGCACACCGGCCGCAACCCAGAATGCCCCCCTCCAGTCCAGCGCGCGATGCAGCGAACCCTCGCTGACCTCGCCTTGCGTAATCGTGGCATCTGTCATGCCATACCCTCCTGTTCGCTTTTTCTGGGCGCGCTCAGGGAAAGGCCGGCCCGAAACGGGCCTGAAGCGACAGGATGTCGTGATCCGTCACAAGACATGGCGCACTCCCCAGACGCACTGTCGGTGGAGCCGCCCCCGGTCGATGTCCGGTCTTCGGGATCTGATCTGTCCAGCGGCGCCCGATGTCATGAATTTGTCGCAAGAACGGCGGGCTGCCTAGCAAATTTTGAATGTGGCTAAAATAATTTTCCCGGAGATAGGTTTTAGTCCGGTCGTTCGCCCGGTTTTGCGGCACGATTTCCATAGGCCCAGACCTCGTGCCGGATGCGCGCGATCCGGTAGGCATCAAAGATCGCCATCGCATGGACGAACAGCCCGCCGGCCAGCTTGCCGATGATCGACACGTCGGGCGCGGCCGTCTTCAGGGTGAAACCGCCCAGAAGCACGGCGAAGAACAGGAACACCATCCCGCGCAGGGGCTGGCGGTTCATCACCTGCCCCCCGCCCGGAAGCAGGATCGCGACAGCCAGCACCAGCAGCGGCGGCAACGGACGCGCCATCAGGCAGATTTCCTTTTCTCGGCAACGCTTTCCGCAAGGTCCGCGGCCAGCGCGGACAGGGCCGACGTCAGGCGCAGCGCCGTCGCGGCGGGCAAGGGCCTGCGCCCCATCTCGGCGTCCCGGTAAAGCAGATAGCGGGTGCGGTCGGCCTCCTCTGTCAGCCAGACCAGCCGCAGGCCCGCGGGGGTCAACAGAAGCTCTTTTGCGGCGGTATCGTGCAGGATCCCCAGATGCGGGGCCAATACCTGGGGATCGGGCAGAGTGCCCTTCCCGTCGCTCCGCACCCCGGCGTCGGCCGGCAGGCCAGGCGGTGGCGTCACCGTGACGGGCAGCCGCATGAAGGGGCTGAACGGCTCGCCCCCCGAGGGGCGCAGAAGGATGTCGGTGGTGGCGGCCATGGGCTGCCGTTCGGTCAGCGTCACCAGCAGCCACAGCGCGGGCAGTTTCCGCATCGTCAGCGTGTCCTGCATGACGCGCAGATCGAATCGGTTGCCGTCCCGCCGGCCGGTCATCCGGGCAAAACCGTCCGGCGACGGGCTCAGCCGCACATCATCGAAATGCGGCGCGATGTTGTCGAAGATGGCGGCCCGGTCCCGTGCCCGGGCGAGCGAGGCGCGGCGGACCAGGGTCGTGACCGCCCCGGCGGTCATTGCGGCCGCACCGGCCGTCAGTGTCAAAGGATCCACGCTTGCCCCCGAAGTTGCCGCGCGCCCGGGCGTGCCCCGGACGCGCAGTTGGTATCAGTAACCGGCCGGCTTGTTCCACGGCATGGTGAACTGCCCGGCGCGGTAGACGAAGCGGTAGCGCCAGAAGTGGAACCACAAGGACACCAGCACGTAGAAGATCAGCATGGCGATCAACTGCGTGCCGTAGCCCAGGAACACCGCGAAGTAGGCCACGCTGCACAGAAGCAGCAGCATGATCGCGGGCAGCGGGTGGAACGGGTGTTCATAGCCGCGCTTGATCGATTCGAGCGGCCATTTCTTGCGGAACAGGATCACGTTGAAGGGCATGAAGGTGTATTCCAGCAGGCCCGACAGGATCGAGAAGGTGATCACCTGGTCCAGCGGCGCGCCCAGCGCGAAGATCAGCGCGATCGGCACCAGGAAGATGATCGCGCGGTAGGGCGTGCGATACTTCGGGTGAACGGCGCCGAACCATGCCGGCAGGTAGTGGTCCCGTCCCATCGCGAACCAGGCGCGGCTGGCGTCGTTGATGCAGCCGTTGGCCGAAGCGAGCGTCGCAAACAGCGTTCCGAAGCCCAGGATCACCATCAGCACGTTGCTTTCCGACAGGCGCGCGGCGTCAAACAGCGGCACCCCGGACTGGCCCAGGTATTCCCAGGGCATCAGGCCCACGCAGATGTACCAGGTCAGCGTGGCGGCGGTCAGCAGCGTCATGATCCCGGCAAGCGTGCCGAAGGGCAGCGACCGCGCGGGCGAACGAACTTCCTCGGCGGCCTGGGTCGTGCCTTCGATGCCCAGGTAGAACCACAGGCCGAAGTGCATGGCAGCCAGAACGCCCAGCCAGCCATAGGGCAGATCGGTCATCAGATCCGCATGGGCCAGCAGGCTGTCGCCGCTCCAGGGTTTGAGCGACAGGAACAGCAGGATGATCGCGGTGAAGGCAAAGGCGGTGATGACCAGGTTGAAGGTCAGCGTCGCCAGAACCCCCCGGTAGTTCAGCCAGGCCAGGAACATGATGGCCAGGATGATGAAGGGCCGCTGGTCGATGCCGCTGTGGCCGGTCATGGCGGACACGGTATCGACAAGGAAGCCCACGGTGATGGCATTCCCCGCCTCCAGCATCGTGTAGGCGAACACGAGGTAGAGGCCGACGTTGAAGGCCATCAGCGGCCCGATGATGTGCTTGGCCTGCGTGTACTGACCGCCCGCGGCGGCGACGGTCGATGTCACCTCGCTGTCGATCATGGCCACGCAGGTGTAAAGGATGCCCGCGAACCAGCAGGCCATCAGCGCCGCATAGGCCCCGCCTTTGCCGACGGCAAAGTTCCAGCCCATGTATTCGCCCACAAGAACGATGCCGACGCCCAGCGCCCAGACGTGGGCCGGCCCCAGCACCCGTAGAAGTCCGACGCGTTCGGTCGGCTCATGTGTCGTTTCAACCATTGCCCGCGCCCCTAGTGATGATGTTGTTCGGTCATCGCTTCCAGCTCGCCTTCGCGGGACGAGGTGAGGAAGTCTTCGTCATAGGTCGTGTCGGTGCGGATCCAGTCGATGGCGATCAGGATTCCGAACAGGGCCGACAGGGCCCAGGCGGCGTATTCCAGGAAAGTCCACAGATCCATGTCAGTGCCTCCCGCCGTTGCCGAATTTCTCGGAGATCATTTCGCGGTATTCCTTTTCGGAAAGGATCAGCATCATCGCGAAGTAGCCGACAAGGATGACGACCATCAGCCCGAGGCTGAACCAGCTGAAGGTGTAGTCGAACCGGGCGGTGATGATATCGGCCGCCGAGGCCGGGTCCGCGTAGCCCAGTTCGTTCCAGCGCTGCACCATCGTCGCGTTCTGACCCAGGCTTTCCCAGGTGGGGTTTTCCACGACCTGCGGGGTCTTGGTGCTGCCGGCCATGCCCATGAAAAGCGGGATGTAAAGCGAGCCGATCGCCAGCACCAGAAGCACGATCACGTCGATGACCTGGCCGATCTTGCCCTGCTTCGGGGGAACATAGCGTGCCATGGGGGTTATCCTTTCGCAGCGCGTGCGGCATCAAGGAACTTGATGTCCAGCCCGTACATGAAGTCGCGGTCTTCGCGGTAGTGGCGCAGCATGGCAACGATCGCGGCCGTGTTGAACAAAAGCACGATGCTGCCGCTGACAAGGAGCACGATTCGCGCCGTCGGGTTCGGTGCCAGGTTCCATGTCGCCATCGCCACGAAGATCACGGCCAGCCACAGCCCGATCACGAAAGCCCAGGCGACGGCCATGTCACGGCGGTGCATGGCTTCGATCCTGGATGTCAGATTCGAATTGTTGTTGAGAGTGGATGTCACATCCATCTTCAATCCTCCCTTATGTGATGCGCGGTTTGCGCTTGCACGCTCGGGGTGCGGGCCTCCCTTCCGCTTTTCCCTGCGTGATATTTTTTTTCTTCAAAGAGAACGCCGGGCCGCCGCTCCTGTCAAGGAAACTGAACGCGACGACGACGAAAAATACGATCCGCGAAAAGTTCTCGACTTATGGAAATGGATTTGCCTAGTATGAAAAAAAATTTCCTGACGGGGCAACTCACCACCCCACCCCGCCAGGAGCTGAACACAGGAGAAGGAGAGACCCATGTGCGGGATCGTAGGACTGTTCTTAAAGGATAAATCGCTTGAACCTCAGCTGGGCGCCCTGCTGACGGACATGCTGATCACCATGACCGACCGGGGCCCGGACAGCGCGGGAATCGCCATCTACGGCCGTCCCGACGACGGTCTTGGCAAGATCACCGTCCAGTCGGCCAATCCCGACCAGGACTTTGCCGGCCTGGACGGCGAACTGCATGAAGCTCTGGGCCAGCCGGTGGCGATGCTTGTGAAAAGCACCCACGCCGTTCTGGAAGTGCCGATGGATCAGATCGAAGCCGCCCGCTCGGCGCTCGCCCACCTGCGCCCCGGCATGAAGATCATGAGCGTCGGCGACAGCCTGGAAATCTACAAGGAAGTCGGACTTCCCAA
The DNA here is from genome assembly GCA_002356635.1 of Rhodobacteraceae bacterium QY30. Taxonomy (GTDB): domain Bacteria; phylum Pseudomonadota; class Alphaproteobacteria; order Rhodobacterales; family Rhodobacteraceae; genus QY30. Next base: position 797,325 of record CP023454.1, on the reverse strand, counting down.
GGACGTGGCCGCCCGCTTCGACGTGTCGAAGATGAAGGGCTCGCACGGGATCGGACACACCCGGATGGCGACCGAATCGGCCGTCACCACGATGGGCGCGCACCCCTTCTCGACCGGCCCGGACCAGTGCCTGGTCCACAACGGCTCGCTTTCGAATCACAACGGCCTGCGCCGGGAACTGATTCGCCAGGGCATGACGTTCGAGACTCAGAACGACACCGAAGTGGCCGCCGCCTACGTCAGCCAGAAGCTGAAGGAAGGCCAGAACCTGGGCCAGGCGCTGGAATCGGGTCTGGAAGACCTGGACGGTTTCTATACCTTCGTCGTCGGCACAAAGGACGGCTTCGGCGTCGTGCGCGACCCGATCGCCTGCAAGCCGGCCGTCATGGCTGAAACCGACCAGTACGTCGCCTTCGGGTCGGAATACCGCGCATTGGTGAACCTGCCGGGCATCGAGAACGCCCGCGTCTGGGAGCCGGAACCCGCAACCGTCTATTTCTGGAAGCACTGACCATGAACAAGCCGAGTCTTCCTACCGCCGGAGCATCCGAAATGCACACCTTCGACCTCGCCGCCCGCGGCCTGCGCGAACTGAACCAGGCGCTGCACGCTTTGCGCGGCGTCCAGACCAACGAAACCGTCTGGGAAATCGTCAACACCCGCGGCAGCCACGCCATCGCGGTGGGCGTTGACGCGCCTCTGGACATCACCGTCCGCGGCACCACCGGCTACTACTGCGCCGGCATGAACAAGCAGGCCACCATCCGAATCACCGGCTCGGCCGGTCCGGGCGTGGCGGAAAACATGATGTCGGGCACCGTCATCGTGGAAGGCGACGCCAGCCAGTATGCCGGCGCCACCGGCCGCGGCGGCCTGCTGGTCATCAAGGGCAACGCCTCCTCGCGCTGCGGCATCTCGATGAAGGGCATCGACATCGTGGTGCACGGCAACATCGGCCACATGTCCTGCTTCATGGCGCAGTCGGGCCACATGGTCGTTCTGGGCGACGCGGGCGACGCACTGGGCGATTCGCTTTACGAAGCCAAGCTCTTCGTGCGCGGCAAGGTGAAATCCCTGGGCGCGGACTGCATCGAGAAGGAGATGCGCCCCGAACATTACGAGGCGCTGGAAGATCTGCTGCGCCGTGGCGAAGCAACCGGCAAGGCCCGCCCGGAAGAGTTCCGCCGCTATGGCTCGGCCCGCAAGCTCTACAACTTCAACATCGACAATGCGTCGGCCTACTGAGGCATCAGGATCATGAGCGATTTTCCCCATACCCCGCCGCGCTACTCGGCAACCTTCACCCCGGCGATCAACGCGGAAATCCGCCGCGCGGCCGCCAGCGGAATCTACGACATCCGCGGCGGCGGCACGAAACGCCACCTGCCCCACTTCGATGACCTGCTGTTCCTTGGCGCCTCGATCAGCCGCTATCCGCTGGAAGGCTACCGCGAGAAATGCGCCACCGACGTCTGGCTGGGCACCCGCTACGCCAAGAAGCCGATCCACCTGGACATCCCGATCACCATCGCGGGCATGAGCTTCGGCGCCCTGTCGGGCCCCGCCAAGGAAGCCCTGGGCCGCGGCGCGTCGGAAGCCGGCACCTCGACCACCACCGGCGACGGCGGCATGACCGAGGAAGAGCGCGGCCATTCGAAAACGCTGGTCTACCAATACCTGCCGTCGCGCTACGGCATGAACCCCGATGACCTGCGCCGCGCGGATGCCATCGAGGTCGTGGTCGGCCAGGGCGCGAAGCCCGGCGGCGGCGGCATGCTTCTGGGTCAGAAGATTTCCGACCGCGTGGCGATGATGCGCAACCTGCCCAAGGGCATCGACCAGCGTTCGGCCTGCCGTCACCCTGACTGGACCGGCCCGGACGACCTGGAAATCAAGATCCTGGAAATCCGCGAGATCACCGACTGGGAAAAACCGATCTACGTCAAGGTCGGCGGCGCACGCCCCTACTACGACACCGCGCTGGCGGTGAAGGCCGGGGCCGACGTCGTGGTTCTGGACGGGATGCAGGGCGGCACCGCGGCAACGCAGGACGTCTTCATCGAACACGTCGGCATGCCGATCCTGGCCTGTATCCCGCAGGCGGTGAAGGCGCTGCAGGACCTGGGCATGCATCGCAAGGTGCAGCTGATCGTCTCGGGCGGCATCCGCACCGGCGCAGACGTGGCCAAGGCCATGGCGATGGGCGCCGACGCGGTCGCCATCGGCACCGCGGCGCTGGTGGCCCTGGGCGACAACGACCCGAAACTGGAATCCGAATACCAGAAACTGAACACCACCGCCGATGCCTATGACGACTGGCACGAAGGCAAGGATCCGGCCGGCATCACCACGCAGGACCCGGAACTGTTCAAGCGGTTCGACCCGATCCTGGGTGGCCGTCGTCTGAAGAACTACCTGAAGGTGATGACGCTGGAAGCACAGACCATCGCCCGCGCCTGTGGCAAGAATCACCTGCACAACCTTGAGCCGGAAGACCTGGTTGCCCTGAACGTGGAAGCCGCCGCCATGGCGGGCGTTCCCCTGGCAGGCACGACCTGGATCCCCGGCCGGAACGGAGGATTTTAATAAAAATGAAACACGACAGGGAGCTATCCGTGGTCACTGACCTCGAGAAATGGGCAAAGGACAAGGGTGTAAAGTACTTCATGGTATCTTACACCGACCTGTTCGGGGGCCAGCGCGCAAAGCTGGTCCCTACCCAGGCCATCAACGACATGGCCGTCGACGGCGCGGGTTTTGCCGGTTTTGCGACATGGCTCGATCTGACGCCGGCGCATCCGGACATGATGGCCGTGCCCGATCCCAGCGGTGTCATCCAGCTGCCGTGGAAACCCGAGGTTGCCTGGGTTCCTGCCAACTGCGTGATGGAAGGCAAGCCGCTGGCCCAGGCGCCGCGCAACGTGCTGCGCAAGCTGGTGGACGAGTGCGCGAAGGAAGGCCTGCGCGTCAAGACCGGCGTCGAGCCCGAGTTCTTCCTGCTGTCGCCCGATGGCGCCAGCATCGCCGATGAACTCGATACGGCCGAGAAGCCCTGCTACGACCAGCAGGCGATCATGCGCCGCTACGACGTGATTTCCGAAGTCAGCGACTACATGATGGGCTTCGGCTGGGAGCCCTATCAAAGCGACCACGAAGACGCGATCGGCCAGTTCGAGATGAACTGGAAATACGATGACGTGCTTCAGACCGCCGACAAGCTGTCCTTCTTCAAGTTCATGCTGAAGTCGGTGGCCGAAAAGCATGGCCTGCGCGCCACCTTCATGCCGAAACCCTTCAAGGGCCTTACCGGTTCGGGCTGCCACGCCCATATCTCGGTCTGGGATCTGGACGGCAAGAAGAACGCCTTCGCCGACGCCACCAAGGAACTGTCGCTGTCCGACCAGGGCCGGCACTTCCTGGGCGGCATCATGAAGCACGCCTCGGCGCTGGCGGCGATCTGCAACCCGACGGTGAACAGCTACAAGCGCATCAACGCGCCGCGCACCTCCTCGGGCGCGACCTGGGCGCCGAACACAGTCACCTGGACCGGCAACAACCGCACCCACATGGTGCGCGTCCCCGGCCCCGGCCGGTTCGAGCTGCGGCTGCCGGACGGTGCGGCGAACCCCTACCTGCTGCAAGCCGTCATCCTGGCCGCCGGCCTGGATGGTGTGCGCACCAAGGCCGACCCCGGCCGCCGCTGGGACATCGACATGTACCAGGACGGCCACAAGGTGAAGGGCGCCCCGAAGCTGCCGCTGAACCTGCTGGACGCGCTGCGTGAATACGACAAGGACAAGACGCTGAAGGCGATGATGGGCGAGGAATTCTCGAGCGCCTATCTGAAGCTGAAGCACAAGGAATGGAACAGCTTCGTTTCCCACTTCTCGCGCTGGGAACACGAAAACACGCTCGACATCTGAGCAACGCCCCCAGGCAGCAATCAGGCCCCCGCTTCCGGGGGCCTTTTTGTTGGGCAACCACGAGGAAAATCCGCTTTTGTTGCATTCTTCACATGAAAATAATTTGACAGACATGCAACCGGGCGCAAAGAATTGATGAAAAAACAGGGTCCGAAACGGGCCCTTCGCAAGGGAGATCAGCATGAAGAAACGAGTCGCCGTTCTGGGCGCAGGACCCTCCGGTCTGGCGCAGCTGCGGGCCTTCCAGTCCGCCGCGCAGAAGGGAGAGGACATCCCCGAAATCGTCTGCTTTGAAAAGCAGTCCAACTGGGGCGGTCTGTGGAACTACACCTGGCGCACGGGCGTCGACGAATACGGCGAACCGGTCCACGGGTCGATGTATCGCTACCTGTGGTCGAACGGCCCGAAGGAAGGGCTGGAATTCGCCGATTATTCCTTCGAGGAACATTTCGGCAAGCAGATCGCCAGCTACCCGCCGCGCGCGGTGCTGTTCGACTACATCGAAGGCCGCGTGAAGAAGGCCGACGTGCGCAAATGGATCCGCTTCTCGACCACCGTGCGCAATGTCGCCTTCGATGAAGCCACCAACAAGTTCACCGTCACGGTGCACGACCTGGCGAACGATCACGTCTATTCCGAAGTCTTCGACCATGTGGTCTGTGCCACCGGCCACTTCTCGACCCCCAACGTTCCCTTCTACCCGGGCTTCGACACCTTCAACGGCCGTGTGCTGCACGCCCATGATTTCCGCGATGCACGCGAATTTGCGGGCAAGGACATCCTGCTGCTCGGCTCCTCCTACTCGGCCGAGGACATCGGCTCGCAGTGCTGGAAATACGGCGCCAGGACCATCACCGTCGCCTATCGCAACGCGCCGATGGGCTTCAAATGGCCGGACAACTGGAAGGAAGTCCCGGCGCTGGAAAGCGTTTCGGGCCGCACCGCGACCTTCCGCGATGGCAGCAAGGCCGACTTCGACGCCATCATCCTGTGCACCGGCTACAAGCACCACTTCCCCTTCCTGCCCGACGACCTGCGCCTGAAGACGGCCAACCGGCTCGCCACCGCCGATCTCTACAAGGGCGTCGTCTGGGTCCATAACCCGCGGATGTTCTACCTGGGCATGCAGGACCAGTGGTTCACCTTCAACATGTTCGACGCCCAGGCCTGGTGGGTGCGTGACGCGATCATGGGCAAGATCCAGATCCCGTCGGACAAGGCCGTGCTGCTGAAGGACGTGGAAGACCGCGTGGCGGGCGAGGATGCCGGCAAGGACGCCCATGACGCGATCCACTACCAGGGCGACTACGTGAAGGAACTGATCGCCGAGACGGACTATCCGTCCTTCGACGTGGATGGCGCCTGCGAGGCCTTCTTCGAATGGAAGGACCACAAGAAGGCCGACATCATGGGCTTCCGCAACAACTGCTACAAGTCGGTCATCACCGGCACCATGGCGCCCAAGCACCACACGCCTTGGAAGGATGCGCTGGACGACAGCATGGAGAGCTACCTTCGGAACTGATCCGATTCCCCCCGGATCAGAACTGAAAAGGGCGCCGGAACTTCCGGCGCCCTTCTTGTATTCCCTGGCGGACAGTCATTGCAGCTGTGCTTGCGCCTTCGGCGTTGGTGTAGGCATACCCCATTCGCCCAGATCATTGACCAGCATCAGCGACACGCGGCGGAAGGTGGCGCGCATCCGTTCGACCGCCGGACCGGCAACCAGCGTTTCCTCGATCGCGCGGTCCATCAGCGCCAGCCAGTCCTCGGCCTCGACCACGCTGATCGGCACATGGGCATGGATGCGGCGCAGGTCCATGTCGCCGTGGCGCTCGGCATAATAGCGCTGCCCGCCCAGGAAACCGCTCAGAAAATCGAACTGCTCGACGCGGACATGGGACAACCCATGTCCGCGCAGATGAAGCCGCATCAACCTTTCGCCGCGCGGATCGGTTTCAACAAGGTCGTAGAACCGGTTCACGAGCGCCCTCAGCGCGTCCTCGCCTCCGATCTGGTCAAGAATGGACTGCATGGCTCCCTCATTTTTGTGGGCGGGTCTTCTTGGGATCGTAATGCGCAAAGCCGACGATGGTTGCCGGCAGACGCTTCTGCTGTCCGTCCAGCTTGCCGATCTCGACCGCCGTGCCCAGATCGGCGTGGGCCACGTCAATCCGTGCCAGCGCGATCTGCTTGCCCAGCAGCGGCGAGCGCATGGCCGAGGTGATCTCGCCCACCTGCGCGCGCCCCACATGGACGCAATCGCCGTGCCCGACCTCGATCGCGCTGTCGATGTCCAGCCCGACCAGCTTGCGGCTGGGGTGTTCCTTGCGCCGGATCAGCGCCTCGCGGCCGATGAAATCGTCGGGCTTGGTCTTCAAGGGCACGGTAAAGCCGATGCCCGCCTCGAACGGATCGGTCTGGTCACTGAAATCATAGCCGGCGAAGATCAGCCCGGCCTCGATCCGCACCATGTCCAGCGCCTGAAGCCCCATCGGCCGGATGCCGTGATCCTGCCCGGCCGCCCAGATCGCGTCAAAGACCTCACCGGCGTGTTTCGGATGGCACCAGACTTCATAACCCAGCTCGCCCGTATAACCCGTCCGTGACACGACGACCGGCACGCCTTCGGCATCGCCGATCCGCCCCACGGTGAAACGGAACCATCCCAGTTCCGCCATCGTCGGCTGGTGCGGCGGGGTCCAGATCACCTTCTTCAACAGCTCGCGGCTTTCCGGGCCCTGAACCGCCAGGTTGTGCATCTGGTCGGTCGAGGACCGCACCAGCACCTTCAGCCCCAGCTTTTCGGCCTGCTCGCGCAGCCAGACACCGCTGTAGTCATCGCCACCGATCCAGCGGAAGTTGTTCGCGCCCAGCTTGAAGACCGTTCCATCGTCGATCATCCCGCCATGCGGATAGCACATCGCCGAATAGACGATCTGGCCCGGCGTCAGCTTCTTGACGTCCCGCGTGAGCGTATATTGCATCAGCGCCTCGGCATCCGGGCCGGTCACTTCCCACTTCCGCAATGCCGACAGGTCCAGCACCACGCATTTCTCGCGGCAGGCCCAGTATTCCTCGACCGGGCCGGCGGCGGCGTAGGAATTGGCCAGCCAATAGCCGCGGTATTCGACGAAGTTGCGGGTCAGTTTCGACAGCCGGTCGTGAAAGCCGGTTTCCTTGGTCATCTTCGGCTCCGAATCTGGGGTGGCGCGGATGGCGATGGCGCGTTTGAAGGACTGCGCGCCCGAATAGCTGCGCACATGAATGTCGGTGGGGTTCCAGCCATTGGCGGCTGTCGTGTCATCGGGGCAGGCCGAGGAGACGCAGACGATATCGGTCAGCGCGCGCATCAGCACATAGTCGCCGGGCCGCGACCAGGGTTCGTCGGCGATCATCACGCCATGCGCATCAACCCCGGTGTTGAAGAAGAAGTTCGCCGCCATCCAGCCGCCGCGCGGCCCGATGCCGTATTGCGACAGCGCGCCGTTGAAGTTCTCGGTGCAGTTCGCGTGTCCGGGATAGCCGATGTCGTCGTAATACTTGGCGTAGCAGGCCAGCGAGAAGGCATCGTGGCGGCCGCAGGTATCCTGCACGACCTCGATCAGAGGGGTGAAATCCTGATCGTAGTATTTCGCATGCAGCCCCGGCATCGGATAAGCATGGCCCATCAGGCTGCGCGTCGCCGTCACGTCCAGCGCCAGTTCGCGGCCCTTGTCCAGCTTGCGCGCGGAAAAGCACTGGAAATCCGTGCATTGCCGGCCGTCCACATCCAGGATCTGGATATAATCCCCCGCCTTGACGAAATAGGCCTCGGCCGTCGCCGACTTGACGCGCAGGTCCAGGATCGGATCCGCCAGGGGGTCGGGCAGGTCATGCGTGATCTGCGTGCGGGACTGGGTGCGCGTGACGATCACCGTCAGTGGCGTCGCGGTGTCCTGTCCCCAGACATCCATCAGGCTCGCGGGCGTCGCGATGATCACATCGCCGCTTCCGGCTGCGGTCAGGGTTTCCTCGGTTCCGGCCGGCGTTTCGGCTCCGAACAGGTGCAGCGCCTCGCGCCCCGCGCGCGAAAGGTCCAGGCCGCGCTGTTCCAGCCGGCCGCGCAGTCGGGCCAGGCTCTCCTCGCCCGAGGCCAGCAGCGCCGTCAGCCCTTCGGCCCCGCCCTGCCCGGTCTGACCCAGAAGTCGCGCCGAGATGGTGCCGTCTGCCGCAACCGCAACCACTTCGCAGCGCTGCCCGCCTTCATCATTGCGGATGGTCAGGCGATCGCCTTCCTCGACGGGAATCACGATTGCCCCCGCGCCGGGCACGCCATAGCGTTCCACATTGCCCGGCAAGGTCAGACCGCGCGGCAGGATCAGGCCACTGGGCCTGGGCGGGCCTGCTATGACCGAACGATAGAGGCTGTCAGGTGAAAGGGACATGGGGGCCTCGATGGATTGAACCATTGGAATATTTATTTAATGGGAAGAATATGCACCAAATGGTCGCTGTCGCAAGTCTCATGATCCCCGGAGGGTTTTTCTGATGTCCGTGCTTCTTGGACTGATCGCGGCGCTGGCCTGGGGAATCCATGACCTTTGCGCGCGCTTTGCCGCGCCGGGTCGGCCGGTCCTGCACCTGATGGGCACGGTCCTGGCCGCGGGCTTCCTGCCGGTCGCTGTACTGGCGCTGACATTGGGAGACCCGGAAACCCTTGATCTGCCAGGCGTTTTTCTGGCGATCGCTGCGGGGATCGCGTTCACCGTGGCGGGATACGGGCTGTACAGCGCCTTTGCCATCGGCCCGGTCGCCCTGGTCGCCCCGATTATCGGTGCCTATCCGATCCTCACGGTTCTCATCTCCGCCCTGTCGGGCCACCTGCCGACACCCGGCCAGACGCTGGCCGCCGGCGCCATCGTCGCGGGCGTCGGTATCGTCGCGCTTTTCTCTCCTGATCATGACGGCCCGGGCGGCAGCCGAAGGCAGGCGATCCTGTGGTCCGTGGCCTCGGCGCTGGGCTTCGCCACCACCTTTGCCCTTGCCCAGACAGCCGCACGGATCGGCGTCACAGAAGCCGAATGGCCGAAGATGGCCATCACCCGCGCGGCAGCCCTGGCCACCACTGTTCTGGTCATCGCCGCCTTGCCGCGTACGCCCGTCCGCGGGCCGCTTCCCTGGCGGCTGCTCATTGCGATGGGACTTCTGGACGCCACCGCCATGGCCGCCGTGACACTGGCCGCCGCCCTGCCGCGACCGGAATTCGCGGCGGTGGTGGCGTCGGTTTTCGGCGCCGTCACGATCTTGCTGGCGCGCGTCTTCCTGTCCGAAGCGGTGCGCCCGGCGCAATGGCTGGCGATCGCCGCGATCTTCGCCGCCATTGCCTCCCTGGGGCTTTAGGCCGTCAGCCCTTTTGGCTCTGGCAGGCCATTGGCGCGGCAGGCGGCGGTGAGGGTATTGGCCAGGAGACAGGCGATGGTCATCGGGCCGACGCCGCCGGGGACGGGGGTGATGGCGCCGGCGACCCGGGCGGCGCTTTCGTAGTCGACGTCGCCCACCAGCCGGGTCTTGCCCTCGGGCGTGGTGATGCGGTTGATGCCGACGTCGATCACGGTGGCGCCCGGCTTCACCCAGTCGCCGGGGATCATCTCGGGACGGCCCACGGCGGCGACCAGGATATCGGCGCCGCGGCAGACCTCGGCCAGGTTCTTCGTGCGGCTGTGCGCGATGGTCACCGTGGCGCTGTCGCCCAGCAGAAGCTGCGCCATCGGCTTGCCGACGATGTTCGACCGCCCCACCACCACGGCATTCAGCCCCGAGAGGCTGCCGTGCAGGTCACGCAGCAGCATCAGGCAGCCCAGGGGCGTGCAGGGCACCATCGACTTCTGTCCCGTTCCCAGCAGCCCGACGTTCGAAATGTGAAACCCGTCGACGTCCTTCGCCGGGTCGATGCGGTTGATCACCAGATCCGAGTTCAGATGAGACGGCAGCGGCAACTGCACGAGAATGCCGTGAACTTTCGGATCGGCGTTCAGCCGGTCGATCACCGCCAGCAGGTCCTTCTCGGAGGTCTCGGCCGGCAGCTTGTGTTCGAAAGAGGCCATTCCCGCCTCGACCGTCTGCTTGCCCTTCGACCCGACATAGACCTGGCTTGCCGGATCCTCGCCCACCAGCACCACCGCCAGACCGGGCTGCAGCCCGTGCTCGGCCTTCAGCCGCGCCACATGGCCTGCCACCTCTTCGCGGATCCGTGCCGCAAAGGCCTTGCCGTCGATCACCCGTGCCGTCATCTGGTCTCTCCCCATCCTCATGGTTATTCCGCCGCCGCGAAGGCGGCGCGATACTGGTTGCGCTGCGCGGCGGCCGCGCTGACGGCGTTCTGCATCAGCACCGCCACCGTCACCGGCCCGACCCCGCCCGGGACCGGCGTGATCCAGCCCGCGGTCGCGGCGCAGCTGTCGAACTCCGCATCCCCCACGACCCGCGTCGTGCCGTCCGGCCCCGCCACCCGGTTGATGCCGATGTCGATCAGCGCCGCGCCCGGCTTCAGCATCGCCCCGGTCACCAGCCCCGGCCGCCCGACCGCGACAAAGACCGCATCGGCCGCGCGGCTGTGCACCGCCACCTGCCGGGTCATGTGGTGGCAGACCGTCACGGTCGCCCCCAGTCCCATCATCAGGAAGGCGATCGGCTTGCCGACGATCTCGCTGTGGCCGATGACGCAGACATCCAGCCCCTCGATGATCAGCGGCAGCGACTTCAGGATCTCGACCGCCGCCACGGCGGTGCAGGGACCAAGCCCCAGGTCATTGTAGACGATCCGCCCGATCGAGGCCGGATGCATGCCCTCGACATCCTTCAGCGGATGGATGGCGGTCTGCAGCGCCTTCACGGGGATATGCACCGGCAGCGGCCGCTGGATGATGATTCCATGCACCCGCGGATCGGCATTCAGCCCCTGCAGGATGCCGGTCAGCTGTTCAAGGCTGGTCGAGGCGGGATAGTTGCGGGCCTCGAACTCGACCCCGGCGGCGCTCGCCTGGCGGCTCTGGTTGCGGACGTAAAGCTCCGCCGCCGCCACATCCCCCACCGAAACCGAGACCAGCCGCGGCCCCCAGCCCTCGGCCGCCAGCGCCGCCGCCTCGGCCCGGGTGCGGGCCTGCATCGCCGCGGCGATCGCCTTGCCGTCAATCAGGGTCGCAGCCATCGCCGTCCTTCCGCCGTCTCTGGCCCCCGCAGGGCCTAGCCTGGCCCCGGGCCCGGATCCGCCGCCGGATCCGGCCCCAGGATCGCCTCCTCGCGCGCGATCGACCAGTCGACCAGTTGCCGCCAGAACCCCGCCAGCAACTCCGCCGGCAGGCCGCGCGCCTCGGCCTCCGCCCGCACATGCGCCACCACTTCCTCGACCCGCGGGCCGATCCGCGCCGGCCAGCCGAGCGCCGCCTTCAGCTCGGCCGCCCGGTCGATATAGCCCGCCCGCTCGGCCAGAAGCGCCACCAGCGCCGCATCGACCCGGTCGATCTCGGCCCGAAGCTCCGCCATGGTCGTGCAATCGCCGGGCAAACGCATGTCTCTCTCCGAAAAATCCGCGCCGCCTCTCTAGCCGATGCGCCTCCCCTTGGAAACGCCCCGGCCCTTTCAGCTTGGCACAAATATCCCGGGGGGTGCGGGGGGCTGGCCCCCCGCCTCCGTCAGCTCAGAACAGGCCCTCGACGTGGCCCGCTTCGTTCAGGCGGATCACCTCGGCCGAGGGCACCTTCGGCAGGCCCGGCATCGTCATGATCTCACCGCAGATCACCACGATGAACCCGGCCCCCGCCGACAGCCGCACCTCGCGCACCGGAACCGTGTGGCCCGTCGGCGCGCCGCGGACGTTCGGATCGGTGGTGAAGCTGTACTGGGTCTTGGCCATGCAGATCGGCAGATGGCCATAGCCCGCCGCTTCCCAGGCCTTCAGCTGGTCGCGGATCGACTTGTCGGCGATCACCGCATCGGCGTGGTAGATCCGCTTGGCGATGGTCTCGACCTTCTGGAACAGACCCATGTCATCGGGATAAAGCGGCGCGAATTCCGATACGCCCGATTCCGCCAGCTGCACCACCTTGCGGGCCAGATCCTCGATCCCGGCCGAGCCCTGCGCCCAGTGCTTGCACAGGATCGCTTCCGCACCCTGCTCGGCCACATAGGCCTTCACTGCCGCGATCTCGGCATCCGTGTCGGAATAGAAGTGGTTGATCGCCACAACCACCGGCACGCCAAAGGATTTGACGTTGGCGATGTGCCGGCCCAGGTTCGGGCAGCCCTTCTGCACCGCTTCCACGTTCTCGGCGCCCAGATCGGCCTTGGCCACGCCGCCGTTCATCTTCATCGCCCGCACCGTGGCGACGATCACCGCCGCCGAAGGCTTCAGCCCGGCCTTGCGGCACTTGATGTCGAAGAACTTCTCGGCGCCCAGATCAGCCCCGAAGCCCGCTTCCGTCACGACATACTCGCCCAGCTTCAGCGCCGTCTTCGTCGCGATGACCGAGTTGCAGCCATGCGCGATGTTGGCAAAGGGCCCGCCATGCACGAAGGCCGGGTTGTTCTCCAGCGTCTGCACCAGGTTCGGCTGCATCGCGTCCTTCAGAAGCACGGTCATCGCCCCGTCGGCCTTCAGGTCGCGGGCATAGACCGGCGCCTTCGACCGCGTATAGGCCACGACGATGTCGCCCAGGCGCTTTTGCAGGTCATCGAGGTCATTGGACAGACACAGGATCGCCATCACTTCCGATGCCACGGTGATGTCGAACCCGGTCTGGCGCGGGAAACCATTCGCCACCCCGCCCAGGTTCACCACGATGTCGCGCAGCGCCCGGTCGTTCATGTCCATCACCCGACGCCACACCACCCGGCGCGCGTCGATGTCCAACTGGTTGCCCCAGTAGATGTGGTTGTCGATCATCGCCGACAGAAGATTGTGCGCCGAGGTGATCGCGTGGAAGTCGCCGGTGAAGTGCAGGTTCATCTCTTCCATCGGCACGACCTGGGCATAGCCGCCGCCCGCCGCCCCGCCCTTCATCCCGAAGTTCGGCCCCAGGCTCGCCTCGCGGATGCAGATCACCGCCTTCTTGCCGATCCGGTTCAGCCCGTCGCCCAGACCCACCGTCGTCGTCGTCTTGCCCTCCCCCGCCGGCGTCGGGTTGATCGCCGTCACCAGCACCAGCTTGCCATCCGGCCGACCCGAAAGCGACTTGATGAACTCCTGGCTCACCTTCGCCTTGTCATGACCGTAAGGCAGAAGATGCTCCGCCTCGATCCCAAGCCGCGCCCCAATCTCCTGAATCGGACGCTTCTTCGCTTCCCGCGCAATCTCGATGTCCGTCTTGACGGCCATGGTAGTCTCCCCTGTGGCGACCGGCGCCGAAGGCCCGGTTTCCCCACGGTTCTACCTTGCGGCGGGATCACCAAGGTGACATTTCCGACCTGTGGCATCGCAGATTCGGCAAGCCCGTTCCTCGCGAACCCGCGTCCGGTCGGCCGCCGGCCGACCGGAAGTGTGACCAGCTCGCCGGAGCGGCGCCTGCTAAAGCATTCCGACACGCAAAACGCCTGGGCTGCGACGGCGTCACCAAACGCAAAGGCGGCCCCGAGGGACCGCCTTGTGGGTTTCCGCATCCGAGATCGGCTCAGGCGCTGGGTTCGGCGCCCAGGTCCGGTTTCGACCGGGCGCGCCCGGCCTTCGGGATCGCCGTCAGCGAGGGCGTGTCTGGCTGCGTTCCGGCATCGTCGCCATCCATCGGCTCTCCTGCGATCACCTTGCGGATTTCGTCACCCGTCAGGGTTTCATATTCCAGCAGGCCCTTTGCCAGGCGTTCGAAATCCTCGGCCTTCTCCAGAAGGATGGCGCGGGCGCGTTGGTAGCCTTCCTCGATCAGCTCGCGGACTTCGTCCTCGATCATTTCCTTGGTCTTCGTCGAGACCGAGAAGCCGCCCGTGTTGCCCTGATAACCCTCATGCGCTTCGGAATAGTCGATGTTGCCGACGCGATCCGACATGCCCCACCGCATGACCATCGCCCGGGCAATGGCCGAGGCTTGCTGGATATCCCCCGCCGGGCCGTTCGAGACGCGTTCTTCGCCCCATTTGATGATCTCGGCCGCCTTGCCCGCCATGGTCATGGCGATCTTTTCCTTGGCCTCGTCCTTGTGGTAGTTCAGCCGGTCCATTTCCGGCAGGCTGACCACCATGCCCAGTGCGCTGCCACGCGGAATGATGGTGGCCTTGTAGACAGGGTCGCATTTCGGCAGGGCCAGACCCACGATGGCGTGGCCCGCTTCGTGATAGGCCGTCATTTCCTTTTGCTCGGGCGTCAGGACCATGCTGCGGCGTTCGACGCCCATCATGACCTTGTCCTTGGCGTTCTCGAAATCGTCCATCGTCACGAACCGCCGACCCACACGGGCGGCCATCAGAGCGGCTTCGTTCACCAGGTTGGCCAGATCGGCGCCGGAAAAACCGGGGCTGCCGCGCGCGATCAGACGCAGATCGACATCGGGGCCCAGCGGCACCTTGCGGGCGTGAACCGACAGGATCTTTTCGCGCCCCTTGATATCGGGGTTCGGCACATGGATCTGCCGGTCGAACCGGCCGGGGCGCAGCAGCGCCGGGTCCAGCACGTCGCGGCGGTTGGTCGCGGCGACGATGATGATGCCTTCGTTGGCTTCGAACCCGTCCATTTCCACCAGAAGCTGGTTCAGCGTCTGTTCGCGTTCGTCATTGCCGCCGCCGATGCCCACACCGCGCGACCGGCCCACGGCGTCGATCTCGTCGATGAACACGATGCAGGGGGCGTTCTTCTTGGCCTGTTCGAACATGTCGCGGACGCGGCTTGCGCCAACACCCACGAACATCTCGACGAAGTCCGAGCCCGAGATGGTGAAGAACGGCACGCCCGCCTCACCCGCGATGGCGCGGGCCAGCAGCGTTTTACCGGTGCCCGGCGGGCCGACCAGTAGCGCGCCTTTCGGGATCTTGCCGCCCAGACGGCTGAATTTCTGCGGGTTGCGCAGGAACTCGACGATCTCTTCCAGTTCTTCCTTGGCCTCGTCGATGCCGGCCACGTCGTCGAAGGTCACGCGGCCGTGCTTTTCGGTCAGCAGCTTCGCGCGGCTCTTGCCAAAGCCCATCGCGCCGCCTTTGCCGCCGCCCTGCATCCGGTTCATGAAGAAGAACCACACGCCGATCAGAAGGACGAACGGCAGCCAGAGCGACAGAAGCGACATGAAGCCCGACTGCTGCTGGCGCACGGCGCTGACTTCGACACCCTTGTCGATCAATCGCTGGGTCAGGCTGTCGTCGCGCGGCGCGGTCGAGACATACTGGTTGCCGTCCTTGCCACGGATCGTCAGGTTTTCGCCGTCGATCTTGACGCTGGACACCTTGTCGCTGTTCACCGCGCTGATGAATTCGGAATAGCTCCATGTGCGGCTGTTCATCGTGGACTGATTGTTGCCGAACAGCTGGAACAGCGCCAGGATCAGCACGAACAGCACGACCCAGAAAGCGATGTTTCTCGCATTACCCAAGGGGAAGTCCTCCAGACATGCCCATGGCGGAAAAGCCCGGGCCGATTGTTCCTTAAAATAGAGATTGGACCGGCAGGTTCAATGCGCGAATAGCAATCGGGTGAAATCGGAAAGGGTGCGGGCCGGTTCCAGCCGCCAATCCCCCGCATTCCCGGCCAAGGGCGCGGCCAGCAAGGTGTTTCCTTGCCACAGCGCCGGCGCCGCGATGACCGTCTGGCGCGGCAGGCCGGCGCTGCGCCAGTCCGGGCAAAGGGCAATTCCCGCCGCGCCAAGGGCCCGCAGCTCGGCGCCCCGTGGCGGGGGCGGACCCATAAGCCGCCAGCGACGGTCCCACACCTGGTCGGGCGCGGCGGCCAGATCCTGCACCGCCCGCGGCTCTCGTCCGATCCGCAGAAGGTCGCGCTGCAAGGACAGAAGGCACCCCGCCAGCGTGCGCATCTTGCCCGACAGAACCGCTGTCTCGACCTCGGTCAATGTGGCCAGTCGCGGCCGATAGGTGGTGCCGCCGACCCAGCAGATCGCCGCCGAGAGCAGGCGCAGCCGGGTTTCATCCGGGGCACCGCGATAGGGATCGACTGCAATTACGATCTCGGCGCCGTCGTCACGGGCGGCCGCTTCAGCCAACCGGGCCGCCGCCGCCGCCAGCACCGTCCGCGCACGCGTCATCCAGAACGCGGTTTCCGCCAGCCCCTCGCGGCGAATTCCCAGCGGCTCCAGCAGCGTCAGCGCGTGGCGGGCCTTCACCCGGTCATAGGCGGGATCATCATTCGTCGGATCCTCGGCCCAGCGGATACCGCGCCCCAGCAGCCAGTCCCGCAGCGTGCCCCGCCCCTGCGTCAACAGCGGCCGCAGCCAGAGGATCCCCTCGGCCGTTCGCGCTTCGGCCATTCCCGACAGGCCGTCGACACCCGACCCGCGCGCCAGCCGCATCAGCACGGTTTCTGCCTGATCGTCCAGCGTGTGGCCCAGCGCCACCGCACCGATGCCCTGCCCTCGGGCCCAGTCCCCCAGCAGGCGATAGCGCGCCGTCCGCGCCCGCGCCGACAGGTTCCCCGGGCCAGACGGATCGGTCCAGCGAAGCGTCTTGTGCGGCAGCCCCAGTCCCGCGCAGACGGCGGCCACCGTCTCGGCTTCGGCGGCGGATTCGGGCCGCAATCCGTGGTCGACCGTCGCCACCGACAGCGGCAGCCCCTGTCCCGCCAGCAGATGCAGAAGCGCCATGGAATCCGAACCGCCCGAAACGGCAACACCCAGAGGAGTTTCCCCTCTGGGCGCGCAATGTCGTTGCAGGCACTCGCGAAGCGCCGCTTCGGGCGTCACGGGGGCGCAGAGATCACTGGCAGCCAAGCGTGCCCATCGTGGTTCGCGCCTCAGTCGCTTCGGGGGCGGTCGGGAACCGGTTGCCCACCTCGGCCAGGGTCACGCAGGCTTCCTGCTTCTGACCCAGCGTCCCCAGCGCCGTCCCCAGCTTCAAGAGCGAGGCCGCCGCGCGCGGGCCGGTGGGTGCCCCGGAAAAGCTTTCCAGGTAGGCCCGCGCCGATCCGGGCGTATCCCCTGCCTTGCCCAACGCCTCGCCCCGGAAGAACTGCGCGTCGCCTGTCAGGGCGCCGCCCGGGTAGGCTTCCGCATAGGCCGCAAAGAGGTCCGCGGCGCCGCGAAAGTCACCTTTATCGAGCGCCGCCTTCGCCCGATCAAAGTCCGCCTGTTCGTTGATGGCCATTTCCGGCGCGCCCGTGGCCGCGCCGCCCGATGCGGCACCCACCGTCGCTGCCGGCGCGGTCGTCACGACCGGCGCCGCCGCCCCCGCAGAGCCGCCGGCGGGCGCGCCCCCAAGGGATTCCGTGACCGGCAATTTCGACGGGTCACAGCCTTCTTCCAGTTCGCACAGGCGGAATTCCAGATCCCCGATCCGGTTGGTGCCATCGGCGACGACCCGGTTGATCTGGTTCTGCAATTCCTCGGTGCGCTGCGTCAGGCGAGTCAGTTCCGCCTCGATCGCGTTCATGCGGTCCAGCGCGGCCGCACCGCCCGCAGCCTGAAAACCGCCCGCGCCCCCGGCAACCAGTTCCGACCGGAGCTTCTGCAGGCTGCCAGCCAGCGTTTCCAGTTCCTTGCGCACATCGGCAAGCGACTGCTTCGAGCTTTCGCCCGCCGCCATCGCCTGCGGGGCCAGACCGGGGGCGGCAAGCGCCGCCACCAGTGCCAGCATCAATCTGAACGGCCGGTTCATCCCGCGCCTGTCCTTTCCCGATCTGTCCGTCAGACGCCGGCGCCGGCCGAAATGACCGTGACCGCGCGGCGGTTCTGCGAATAGCACTGCTCGTCCGAACAGACCGCGAGCGGGCGTTCCTTGCCATAGGACACGGTGCGCAGGCGGTTCCCCGCAACGCCGTTGGCGATCAGGAATTCCTGCACGGCGGTGGCGCGGCGCGCGCCCAGGGCCAGGTTGTATTCGCGGGTGCCCTGTTCGTCGGCATGGCCTTCGATGATGGCGGTGTAGCCCGGATGCTGGTTCAGCCAGTTGGCCTGCGAGGTGAGGATGCCCCGCGCCTCGGGCGAGATGGTCGACTGGTCGACCATGAACAGCACCTTGTCCCCGATGGTCTGGGCGAAATAGGCCGGCGAGTTCGGGTCGTTGGGGTCGCCCAGACCGCCCACGCCGATGCCGCCCGCACCCATGCCCGCGCCGTTCATCCCGGCCGCTCCGGCGCCCTTGCCGTACTTGTTCGGGTTGTTGCACGCCGACACTGCCAGCGCCCCGATCAGAAGAAGAGAAGTGGTGATCTTGCCCATCACGATAATTCCGCCTTTTTGTTCTGGCCCCGTTCGGCGGCCACCTTAACACTACCGATTGGCTTTGGGAATCCTTGCCCCGCCACCTGTTGCGCGGGTCACGGCAAAAGCGGCGACCAGGAGGGATCCGATGCCGCGCCCTTCATCGGCACTGCCCGAAGCGCCCGACCCGAGATGTCGACCGAATACAGCTGTGCGCCCCCCGCCGATCCGGCGCTTTCGCGGGTGAACATGATCACCCGGCCGTTCGGCGCCCAGGTCGGGCCTTCGTCCAGGAAGGACGAGGTCAGCAGCCGCTCCTCGGACCCGTCGGTGCGCATGACGCCAATGTGGAAACGGCCCTTGTTCTGCTTGGTAAACGCGATCATGTCGCCGCGCGGGCTCCAGACCGGGGTGGAATAGCGTCCTTCGCCAAAGCTGATGCGGGTGGGTTCGCCGCCGCCGGCCGGCATGACGTAGATCTGCTGCGTCCCCGAACGATCGCTTTCAAACACGATCTGACTGCCGTCGGGCGAATAGGAGGGCGCGGTTTCGATGGCCGGCGAATTGGTCAGCTGGTTGATGCCCCCACCCCTCAGGCTCATCCCGTACAGATCGGTGTTGCCGCCCTGTTCCAGAGAGAAGATCACCGAAGATCCATCGGGCGAAAAGCGCGGCGCGAATGTCATGTTGCCCTGCAGGTCCGCCAGAGACTTCGATGCCATCGCGCCGATGTCCATCAGCTTGATGCGCGGGAAACCCGTCTCGAACGAGGTGTAGAGGATGCGGTTCCCGTCAGGCGAGAATCGCGGCGCCAGAACAATGGTCGAGCTGTCGGTCAGGTATTGGACATTGGCGCCATCGTAATCGCTGATCGCCAGCCGCTTCTGCCGGGCGTTCTTCGGCCCGCTTTCCGAGACGTAGACCACCCGGCTGTCGAAATAGGGGCCTTCGCCGGTGATCCGGCCATAGATCTGATCGGCCACCTTGTGCGCCATCCGCCGCCAGTCGGCCTCGGTTCCGGCGAATTGCAGGCCCTCGCCCAGCGGCTGGCCCGAGAACACGTCGTAAAGCCGGAACTTGACCTGCACCCGCCCGCCCGAGGCCGTGACCGCCCCGGTGATCAGCGCCTGCGCGTTGATGGCTTTCCAGTTCTCATAGGCCACCGGCGCGTCAAAGCTGGTACCGCCGATATAGGCCGAAGGGTCGATCTGCCGGAAAAGGCCCGTTCCTTCCAGATCTGCCGCGACAAGCTGGGTAATCGCCGCCGCAAGTTCCCCTGCGCCGCCTTCATCGGTGAAGACCGGCGCGGCGAAGGGCAAGGGCTCGATCACGCCATCGGTGATGGTGATGCGCAAGGGGCCACCCTGCGCCAGCGCAGGCATCGCGGAAAGGGCGGCGCTGCCCATCAGGGCGGCGGCAAGGCACAGGGTGCGGAGCATGGCGGAAATTCCCTTCGTCGGAACAAGGTATCGGGGCAAGGCCGCAAGCGGCGCTGGGGCAAGGAAATACGGAAAGCAGTCAGGGCGCGGCATCACTTCATCCTCATTTGCGAGGGGTCGAAGACGACCTCAAGTTCGCGCCACTGGCCGTATTTCTCGGCCGGCAGCGGGTAGCCATCCTTGGTGCAGCGGATGATCGCACGGCGCCCGGCCTCGAACGCCTGTCGGGTGGACGTATCGTCCCCGCCCGAAGCTTCGATCAGCCGGATCGAACCGGCATCAGGCCGCCCGTCCTGCCCCATGGTCACGCCCACCGTGACCACAGTGCGAAGCGCATCGGTCGACAATGCGCCGACGTTCCAGCAGGCCTTCACCGCCAGAACCAGCGCGTCCTTTTCGCCGCTGGTCATCGGCGGGCCGTTGTCGGCCACGCCGGTGCCAGGGCTTGCTTCCTCGGCCTGCTCGCCTGCCATGGCATCGGCAAGGGCGCTGTCGATTCCGGCCTGATCGGCGCCGGTCTGTTCGGTGGTCTGCGCGACCTCGGTTTCGGTCGGCGCTGCCGGTTCCTCTGCGGGTTCCTTCGCGGGCGCGGGCTTTGCGGGTTTCTGTTTGGGACGCGACGAGGCGACCGGGGCCGAAGACGCCGGTTCGTTGTCCTTGTTTTCTTCGGTCTTCAGCACTTCCCCCGATTCCGGCGGGGCGGTCGCGGCTTTCGGCTCCTCGACCGGCTGGTCGGGCTTGGCGGCCTCATCCGGGGCCTGCTGGGGCTTCGTATCCTCGGCGACCACCGCATCGGGCGGCGGGGCTTCGGTCGGTTCGGGTGCCACGCGGGGCGCAGGTTTCGGTTTGGGTTTTTGCGAAATGGTGGGCGACACCATCGCCGCAGGTTCAGTCGCGGGCGATGTGATCGGCGGCGGCGGCGTATCGCTGACCTGCGCCTCTGGCGGCGTGATTTCGGTCACCTCCGGCGCGGGGTCGGGCTCTGGCTGCGGTTCCGGCTCTGGCGTGGGCTTCGGCTCGGGCTTTGCCTGCGGCTCTGGCTTGGGCGGTTCGGGTGGAGTTTCCGATCCTGCCTTCGGCATCGACGGCGCATCCGGCGCCGCTGTCGTGGCCTTGGGCGCGGCGGCCTGCAGCGCGGCGAACTGTTCGGACGACATCAGAGAGACTTCCGAAGTCATCACCGTCGTCCGCGTATCGGGCGCATTGAAGAACCCGCCGACCAGCGCCCACAGCAGGAAACCGCCGTGGCCGACGGCCGAGACGATCATGCCGGTGCGCTGTTCGTTCGCCACGTCCATCGGGGTCAGTTCCCCGCCGGAGCCTGGTCGGAGGCGGCCCCGTTGAACGAAGGTCCGCCCGTGTCGGTCACAAGGACGATGTTGGTGAACCCGCCGGAATTCAGCGCGCCCATCACCTGCACCACCCGTTCATAGGGAATGGCGCCATCGGCGCGCAGGAACAGCTTCTTGTCCTGCCGTTCAGACGCGATGGCCGACAGCTTGGCGATCAGCTCGCCCTCGGGCGTTTCGGTGTTCTGGATCGAGATCTTGCCATCGGCCTGAAGCGAGATGGTCAGCGGCTCTTCCTGTTCGGTGGGCACCGCCTGCGCGGCGGTCTTGGGCAACTCCAGCGGCACACCCACGGTCATCAGGGGGGCCGCGACCATGAAGATGATCAGCAGAACCAGCATGACGTCGACGAACGGCGTCACGTTGATTTCGGCCATCACCCCGGCCTTGCCCCGCGACCCACGGCGGCGGCGGTTGCCACCCCCGCCCTTCTTCATGACCCCGGCGCCCATGGATCAGGCGTCCAGCTGGCGCGACAGGATCGTGGCGAATTCGTCGGCAAACGCCTCGTATCCGCCGATGATGCGGTCACTGTCCGACGACAGCTTGTTGTAGGCGACAACCGCCGGGATCGCCGCCACAAGACCCAGCGCCGTCGCCATCAGCGCCTCGGCGATGCCGGGGGCCACGACGGCAAGCGAGGTGTTCTGCGTCATCGCGATTTCCTCGAAGGCGACCTTGATCCCCCAGACCGTGCCGAACAGCCCGACGAAGGGCGCGGTCGATCCCACGGTGGCCAGGAACGGAAGGCCCCGCGACAACTGTTCGCTTTCCTTGACGATCGCCACGTCCATCGACCGGTCGATCCGCGCCTGCGCGCCGGCAATCAGCCCGCCATCCTGCCGGTGGCTGCGCCGCCATTCGATCATGCCGCTGGCAAAAATCTTCTCGCTTGCGCCATCGGGCTGGGTGCCGATCTTTTCAAACAGCTCATCCAGCGGTTCGCCCGACCAGAACGACCGGTCAAAGATCGCCGCTTCGGCCCGCGCGGTGCGGTAGGCGATGATTTTCTGCACGATGATCGTCCAGGACCAGAACGATGCCGCGATCAACAGCAACATCACGATCTTGACGATGAAAGAGGCGCGCATGAAGAGCGCCAGCAAGGAGAAATCGATCTCCTGCGCCATGGCAAGGGTATTGGTGTCCATCAGTCTCTGCTCGCCGGTTGGGCCACGACCTGTTCGCGTGGCTCTCATTACCGCGACATCTAGCGTTGTTTGAAGGGGAATGCCAACACATCTGCGTCAGGGCATGTGTCAAGTCTGACATGCGGGTGCCGTCCACCGGCAGCCTAATGCATGACGGGGGCCATCTTCTGGCGGATCTCTGCCGGAACCCGCCCGGGTGATCCGGTTTCCGTCAGGCAGACCAGTGTCACCTGTGCGGTGAACAGCCGTTCTCCGGCGCGCAGAACCTGCTGTTCCAGCAGGATGCGCGCCCCCATCACGGCAATCAGTCGCGTGGTGACGGTCAGGTCATCGGCAAAGCGCGCCGGACGCAGGTAATCCGCCTCGACCCGGCGAACGGCAAAGACCACGCCGTGCCGCGTCCGGATGTCCATCTGGTCGAGCCCCAGCGACGCGATCCATTCGCTGCGGCCGCGTTCGATGAACTTCAGATAATTGGCGTAATAGACGATCCCCGCCAGATCGGTGTCTTCGTAATAGATGCGGATGGGATGTTCATGGGTCATGTCTGCCTCGCGCGGGCGACCCTAGGCGGAGCCGGTCCCGGGGGCAAGATCGACAAGACGCGACAGCCGCGCCGCCAGCCGCAGGGCGTGGCTGGCGTCGCGGGCTACATCCGGCATCAGCGGATCGTAAAGCGCGCGCAGCATCCGGCCGACGGGCGGGGCAATGACCGCGCCTTCGCCGGTGTCGACCGTGACCGCGCCGACCGGCAGCCCCCCTTCGGCGAAGGTCGCCAGCACCCGAACCGCCTGATCCAGCGCCAGCGCATCGGCGGGCTGATCGGCCAGCGGCCCGGCCATCCGCAGAAAGACGAAGGCCGCCCGGATCGCGCCATCCGCTTCGTGCCGGAACAGCCGTGCCTGATCGGCCCCTGCCGCCACGGCGCGCTTCACCAGCCCCGAAAGCCCACCCACCAGGTTTTCCAGATCCGGCACCGCCAGCAGGTCGTCCCAGTCGCGAAAGAAAAAGACCCAAAGGTTCGCGCCCATCTCCGGGTCGGTTTCCGCCATCCGATGCCCGGCCAACGCCACCGCCGCCTCGACCGCACCCTTCACCACCGAAAGCGTCGCGTCATCAACGCCGAAGACCACCGGCGCGATCGGGCGGCGCCACCGTGCGGCGTAGTAGTCCCCCGCCCGGTCGGTAAACAGCCGGGCGATCTTCTGGGCGTCAAGGTCCTGCATCGTCATCCTTCGTCGAAAAGCCCCAGCTGCCCCGGTTCCTTCGGTGCGGCAAGGCCAAGGTGTGTCCAGGCCTTCCGCGCCAGCATCCGGCCGCGCGGCGTGCGCTGGATCAGACCCTGCTGCAAGAGGAAGGGCTCGATCACCTCCTCGATGGAATCGCGGCTTTCGGACAGCGCGGCAGACAGGGTTTCCACCCCCACCGGCCCGCCGCCGTAGTTTTCGGCGATCAGCCGCAGATAGCGCCGGTCGGCCCCGTCCAGACCCAGGTGATCGACCCCCAGCCGCGTCAACGCCCCATCGGCGATCGCGCGGGTCAGCCGTCCGTCACCCTCGACCAGCGCAAAATCAACGACCCGCCGCAAAAGCCGCCCGGCAATGCGCGGCGTTCCCCGCGCGCGGGTTGCGATTTCCCGCACGCCCTCCGGGTCGGCATCGATCCCCAGAAGCCGCGCGCCGCGCGCGACGATCTGGTGCAGTTCCTCGGTCGTGTAGAATTGCAGCCGCGTGGGGATGCCGAAGCGGTCGCGCAGCGGCGTGGTCAAAAGGCCCATCCGCGTGGTGGCGCCGACCAGGGTAAAGGGCTGAAGCTCGATCCGAACGGTCCGGGCGGCGGGGCCTTCGCCGATCACCAGATCCAGCTCGAAATCCTCCATCGCCGGGTAAAGCACCTCTTCGACGACCGGGTTCAGGCGGTGGATCTCGTCGATGAACAGCACATCGCGCGCTTCCAGGTTGGTCAGGATCGCGGCCAGATCGCCGGGCCGCGCCAGCACCGGCCCGGATGTCATGCGGAAGTTCACGCCCAGTTCGCGCGCCATGATCTGCGCCAGCGTCGTCTTGCCCAGGCCCGGCGGCCCGTGAAACAGCGTGTGGTCCATCGCCACGCCGCGCATCTTGGCGCTTTCGATGAAGACACGCAGGTTGGCGCGCGCTTCCTGCTGCCCGATGAATTCTTCCAGCGCCTGCGGACGCAAGGCGCGGTCCCCATCCTCGGGCAGCGGCGCGGGGCGAAGGGTTGGGTCTGGCCCGGTCACCGCATCACTCCTTCGGGGCCAGAAGGCGTAGCGCCGCCCGGATCAGCGCCGGGGTCGCAGCGGCCCCGTCATCGCCCGAGGCTTGCGCCACGGCGGCGGCGGCTTCGGACTGGCCGTAGCCCAGGTTCAGCAGCGCCGACAGCGCATCGGCCGTGGCGCTGGCCTGCGGTGCGGCGGCCCTGGCCCGCGCCGGGCGCGGCGCCTCGATCAGCGGCGCGTCATCCACCTGCGCAAGATCGACGGTCAGCGACCCGCCCAGCGCCATGACGGTGGGCGCCTTGTCCTTCAGCTCCATCACCACACGCTGCGCGAGCTTCGGCCCCACCCCGGGCGCGGCCTTGATCGCCGTCCAGTCGCCCAGCGCGATCGCCCGGCCCACGCCTTCGGCGCCCAGCGTGCCAAGGATCGCCATCGCCGCCTTGGCCCCTACCCCTTGCACGGTGATCAGCAGCCGGTGCCATTCCTTTTCCAGCAGCGTCGGAAAGCCGAAAAGCTGAAGCAAGTCCTCACGCACCAGAAGTTCGGTATAAAGCGCGCAGGCCTCCCCGGCCGCGGGAAGCCCGGCCGCCGTCCGGGGCGAGACATGGACGATATACCCCACGCCCCGCACATCCAGCAGGACGTGATCGGCAGCACGGTGAAGGATCACCCCGGCAAGCCGGCCGATCATGCGACACCCCTTTGCGCGGCCAGCATGCGGCTGGCGCTTTGGCTGTGATGGGCGTGGCAGATCGCGATGGCCAGTGCATCGGCGGCATCCGGGCCGGCCAGTTCGACCCCCGGAAGCTGATAGCGGACCATATGCGCGACCTGCGCCTTGTCGGCATGTCCCACGCCCACGACCGCCTTCTTGACCGCGTTCGGCGCATATTCCCCGATGGTCAACCCCGCCTCGGCCGGCACCAGAAGCGCGATCCCGCGCGCCTGCCCCAGCTTCAGCGTCGCCACCGCATCCTTGTTGACGAAGGTCTGCTCCACCGCGGCGGTGTCTGGGGCATAGGTCCGCAGAACCTCCTTCAAGGCGCGGTAAAGCGACACCAGGCGCGGCGCCAGGTCTTCCCCTTCGGAGTGGATGATTCCATTCGCAACATGGGTGAGTCGCGATCCCGAGATCTGGATTACGCCCCAGCCAAGGTTTCGAAGACCCGGATCAATGCCGAGAACGCGCATGATTGTCCTGCCTGTCGCCCGATGACTGTTGCTTTTTCGCAGCACTAGCACGAAGCGCGAACATTCGGAAGCGCGAAAGCCATGCGCCAAACGGGCAGGAAAGCGCGAACACAAGGTCGGAAAGCGCCGTATGCAGGCGCAGAAACGACATTTTGCGACCGCAGCAACCCCAATGATTTAAGGCAGATGAACACCACACGACGCTGTTACCGACCTATGCGCGCGGCGCATGGCCGGGCTGATTTTGCTGCGCTTGCTGAATGATCGGGCCGCTCCTAAATCACCCTCGTCAGCGGCACACAGGTTAATCCAAGCGCCGCACTTCAGGGCCAGACGCCCCAGTAACCTGATCGAACGAGGAACCCAGAATGTCAGTCTACGCCACCAACCGTGCTTCCGCCAACGGCGCTGCATCGGGGATTGTCAGCCGGATCGCCAGCGCCATCGTGGCCTGGAACGACGCCCGCGTCACCCGCAATGCACTTGCCAAACTGACCGACCGTGAACTTGACGATATCGGCCTGTCGCGCGGCGACATCGACTTCATCGGCGCCCGCGCCTGAGAACTGACGGCCCTCTGCCGGACGCGGAGGGAAGGATAGCCGGATTGAAGCTGCAATCCGGCCATGCGATCAAGGATCGCCAAAGGCCGTGCCGGGACAACCCCGCCGCGGCCTTTCCTGTTTCGGGAAAGCGCAGCTTCAACCCCGGGGGAGTTCCGGGTGCCAACAGCAAGAGGGGCGCCGAAGCGCCCCTGCCCTGATAGGTGATCCGGCACCCCGCCCGGTCAGATTCCCAACCCGTGCATCAGCGCCGCAAGCTTGACGGTGACCGGATCGGCCTGAAGCACCCAGGAACCCAGCACGTCCACCATGCCGCCCGAGCGCAGCGATGCGATCCGCGCGGCGTAGGCGTCCCCTCCGATGCTGGCCAGCACCGCGGCCTTCATCGCCAGGATGGTGGCGAAGACCAGCGCGACGGGGAAGATCCAGGTACCGCGACGGCGCTGGATCTTCAGGCTGTTGTAGTAAAACATGCCCAGGGTGCCTTCGGCCTCGAAACCGCCGCCTGCGGCGTGGGTCTTTTCGATACGGGCCACACGGCCCTGAAAATCGCGCAGGTTGGGATCAAGCATGGCACACTCTCGTTACACTTCAGATCGGGTGTCGCCCAACAAGCGTTTAAAATGCGGCACAAATGTGATTTGGGGCCCCGATCGGGACTATTGGCACCGCTTCATGACCAGTATCGACCACTCGGCGATTTCGTTGCGGGAAACCAGTGAAAACCCGGCAGACTGATAGGCAGCCGTCACATCCGCGGATTGAGTGACCAGCAGACCCGAAAGAATCGCGTAGCCCTGCGGCGCGACGTGGCGCGCCATCTCGGGGGCCAGCTCGATCAGCGGCCCCTTGAGGATATTGGCAAAGACCAGATCGAAGGGCGCCGCGGCCGTGATCGCGGGATTGTCGAAACCGGCCGCTTCCAGACAGATGATCCGGCCGGCCAGGCCATTGCTTTCCACATTGACCTGCGCCACGTCGACCGCAACGGGATCGATGTCCGACGCGATGATCGGCTGTTCCACCGAACCTTCGGGCGCGTTCGGCCAAAGCCGCGCCGCCGCCATTGCCAGCACCGCCGTCCCGCAACCGATGTCTGCAACCCGCCGACCGCGGAAACCGGCCCGGTCCAGCCGGTCCAGCGCCAGAAGGCACCCCAGCGTCGTCGCGTGGTGCCCGGTGCCAAAGGCCATCGCCGCCTCGATCAAGAGCGAGATGCTGTCTTGGGGAACCTTGTCGGCATCATGGGCGCCGTAGACGAAGAAGCGCCCCGCCTCGACCGGGCGCAGTTCGCGCTTCACATGCGCCACCCAGTCGGTTTCCGGCACCTCGGACACGACGAAAGGCGCGGCGCCATAGATCGCCGCCATCAGTGCCAGTTCTGTGTCGCCCGGCTCATCCTCGAAGTAGACGCCCACCTCATACCGGCCCGAGCCATCCTCGATCTCGAATACGCCGACGCCGACCGGTTCGGGCAGGAAATCCTCCAGCGCCTCGGCCAGCGCCTCGGCGGGTTCGCGGGACTCGAGCGTGGTGAAGGCGGAATAGGTCGGCATGGCTTGTCCCCCGGGATCGCCGCAATCTGGCGCGCCGATAGAGAACACGGGCCGCAAGCGCAAGACGAAAGCCGCACGCCGGGCCCGAAGTCGCCCATGGGCGGCGTTGCGTCGCATCCGGCCTGCGCGTACCAAGGGGGCAGGACCGGGGGCAAAGACATGACCGTCATCACCTGCATCGACGACCTGCGACAGATCTATCGCCGCCGCGCGCCACGGATGTTCTACGACTATTGCGAAAGCGGCAGCTGGACCGAACAGACCTTCCGCGACAACAGCGCCGATTTCGCCCGGATCCGGCTGCGCCAGAAGGTCGCCGTCGACATGGAGGGCCGGTCCACCGCCAGTACGATGATCGGGGAAGCGGTGTCGATGCCGGTGGCGCTGGCTCCGGTCGGGATGGGCGGCATGAACTGGGCCGACGGAGAGATTCACGCCGCCCGCGCGGCCGAAGCCTTCGGTGTGCCCTATACCCTGTCCACCATGTCGATCTGTTCGATCGAGGACGTGGCCGCGCATGTCGCGCGCCCGTTCTGGTTCCAGCTTTACGTGATGAACGACCAGGACTTCGTCGACGCGATCATCGAGCGTGCCCGTGCGGCCCGCTGCTCGGCCCTGGTGCTGACCCTGGACCTTCAAATCCTGGGCCAGCGCCACAAGGATCTGAAGAACGGGCTGTCCGCACCGCCGAAACTGACCTTGCCCACGATGATGAACCTGGCCACGAAATGGGGCTGGGGGCTGCGGATGCTGGGCACCCGGCGGCGGTTCTTCGGCAATATCGTCGGCCACGCGAAGGGCGTCAGCGACGCCGCCTCGCTCATGGACTGGACGTCCGAGCAGTTCGACCCTAAGCTCGACTGGTCAAAGATCGCATCCATCCGCGACATGTGGGGCGGCAAGCTGATCCTGAAGGGCATCCTCGATGCCGAGGACGCCCGCCGCGCCGCCGATTTCGGCGCCGACGCGATCATCGTCTCGAACCATGGCGGCCGGCAGCTGGACGGCGCGCTTTCCACGATCCGGGTGCTGCCCGAGATCGTCGCCGCCGTTGGCGACCGGACCGAAGTCTGGCTGGACAGCGGCATCCGGTCCGGCCAGGACGTGCTGAAGGCGCTGGCGCTGGGGGCCAAAGGCACGATGATCGGGCGCGCCTATATCTACGGCCTGGGCGCGATGGGCGGCCCGGGCGTGACCCGGGCGCTGGAGATCATCCGCAAGGAACTTGATGTGACCATGGCGCTGTGCGGCGAACGCGACGTGCGCGCGCTGGGTCGCCACAACCTCCTGGTGCCGAAGGGGTTCTTCGACGCCTACGATTGATCCTAGCCCCGTGGGTTCAGAAGGCGGGCAAAGACGCTTTCCCGAGTCACATGTCCGACCGCCGCCCCCTGTTCGGTGACGGTCAGCGCCGGAACCTCCATCAGCCGCGTCATGACCTGACGGACCGGGGTTTCGCCTTCGATCACCGGCGCGCCGTTCAGCGGCCCCGGCAGGACGATATCATTCGCCTTCAGGACGCCCAGCGGGTTCATGTGTTCGACGAAATCCGCGACATAGCCCGAAGCCGGCCGGGCGATGATGTCGCGCGCGGTGCCGCATTGCACGATCCGTCCGCCCTCCATCAGCGCGATGCGGTTGCCCAGCTTGAAGGCTTCGTCCAGATCATGGCTGACGAAGATGATGGTGCGCTTCAGCTTGGATTGCAGTTCCAGAAGCTCATCCTGAAGCCGCGCCCGGATCAGAGGGTCGAGCGCGCTGAACGGCTCGTCCATCAACAGGATCGGGGCATCGGTGGCGAAGGCGCGGGCCAGCCCCACCCGCTGCTGCATCCCGCCCGACAACTCGCCCACCTTGCGTTCGGCCCACTGCGTCAGGTTCACCAGTTCCAGTTGCTGATCCACCTTGGCGCGGCGCTGTTCCGGCGTCTGTCCGGCCAGTTCCAGCCCCAGCCCGACGTTGTCGCGCACCGTCCGCCAAGGCAGCAGTCCGAACTGCTGGAACACCATCGCGATCCCGCCGAGCCTGATCTTGCGCAGCGTTGCGGGATCGGCCTTGGTGACCGACTGCATCTTTGTGCCGTCCCAGACCCGCACCTCACCCCGGACCACCGGGTTCAGCGCATTGACCCCGCGCAGAAGTGTGGACTTGCCCGAACCGGACAATCCCATCAGCACCAGGATCTCTCCCTCGGCCACCGAAAGCGTGCAATCATGGACGCCCAGCACCTGCCCGGTCCGGGTCTGGATCTCGGCCCGCGAAAGGCCCTCGTCCATCAGGGGCAGCGCCCGTTCGGGATGATCCCCGAACACGATCGAAACCCGGTCGAATTCGACTGCGGTCGTCATCATTTCACCTCGCGCCGAAGCATGCGGTCCAGGATGATGGCCACGACAACGATGACGAAGCCCGATTCAAAACCCTTAGCGGCGTTCACGGATTGCAGCGCCCGCATCACCGGGATGCCCAGGCCATTCGCGCCCACCATCGCCGAAATCACCACCATCGACAAAGACAGCATGATCGTCTGGTTCAGCCCGGTCATGATCTGCGGCAGCGCCCAGGGCAGTTCCACCTTCCAGAGGCGCTGGCGCGGTGTCGCCCCGAAGGCCGTTGCCGCTTCCAGAAGCGCGACCGGAGTCGAGGCGACGCCGAGCTGCGTCAGCCGGATCGGCGCCGGCAGGACGAAGATCACCGTGGCCAGAAGGCCCGGCACCATACCCAGGCCGAAAAAGACGATGGCCGGGATCAAGTAGACGAAGGTGGGCAGCGTCTGCATCAGGTCAAGGATCGGCGAAACGGCGGTGTAAAGCCTTGGCCGGTGCGCGCAGGCGATGCCGATCGGCACCCCAGCGGCCATGCAGACAACGCAGGACGCCAGGATCAGCGTCAGGCTTTCAGTCGTTTCCTTCCAGTAGCCCTGGTTGATGACGAACAGGAACCCGACCAGCACCCCCAGCGCGATCTTCCAGTCGCGCTGCAAAAGCCAGGTCAGGATGACAAAGACGGCCACCACGGCCAGGGCGGGCGGCGCCTGCAACAGCCAGAGGATCCCGCCGATCAGCCCCTCCATGACGGCGGAAATCGCATCGAACAGCGGACTGAGGTTGCCCTTCATCCAGTCGAAAATCCACTTCGCCCAAGCGCCGACCGGAACCTTGTAGGTCGTCAGCCAGTCCATCCCCGCGTATTTCAGCCCGTCCATCGCTCCCCCTGCGCCCCCGATAGAATGGGGCCCCGGACATCGCCCGGGACCCCATTGACCCGATTACTTCAGCGCCGCTTCCACGGCCGCCTTCGCGTCTCCACCATCCTTGGTGGTCACGCCTTCCAGCCAGGGACCGACGACATCGGGATGCGCGGCCAGCCAGGTCTTTGCGGCGTCGCGCGGGTCTTTTCCGTCGTTGAGGATCGCACCCATGATCTCGTTCTCCATGGGCAGCGTGAAGACCAGGTTCTGGAGCAGCTTGCCGGTGTTCGGGCATTCGGTGACATAGCCCGCACGGGTATTGGTGGACACCGTCGCACCGCCGTAGTTCGGACCGAAGAATTCATCCCCGCCGGACAGATAGGTCATCTTGAAGTTGGCGTTCATCGGGTGGGGTTCCCAGCCCAGGAAGACGATCGGCTTGCCGTCCTTGTCGGCGCGCTGCACCTCGGCCAGCATCCCCTGTTCCGAGCTTTCGACCAGTTCGACATCCTTCAGCCCGAAGGCATCCTTGCCGATCATGTCCAGGATCACCTTGTTGCCGTCATTGCCGGCTTCGATCCCGTAGATCTTGCCATCCAGTTCCTTGGCGTGCGGCGCGATGTCCTTGAAATCGGCGATGCCCAGCTCGGCGCCCTTGGCGTTGGTGGCCAGGGTGTATTTCGCGCCTTCCAGGTTCACGCGGACGGTATCGACGGTCTTTGCGTCCCGATAGGGGGCGATGTTTGATTCCATCGTCGGCATCCAGTTGCCCAGGAACACATCCACATCGCCCGAGGCGAGGCCTTCGTAGGTCACGGGAACGGACAGAACCTTGGTCTCCGTCTCATATCCCAGTGCCTCAAGCACAAGGGTTGTGGCGGCCGTTGTTGCGGTGATGTCGGTCCAGCCCACATCCGAAAAGACGATCTTGTCGCAGCCCGCGCCAAGGACCGGCGTGGTCAAAAGCGCAACGGCAGTCCCCAAGAGGACGGAACGAAGTGCCATTTCTCTCTCCCTGTTTTCTTGATTGATGAGTCAATAAACTTCCATTCGCCGGGGTCTGGCAAGAATTTTTTCTGCCTCCGCCCGGCGTCGATCGGCCGGAACCCGGCTCCGGGCCACAATATCGCAGGTCGGATGCGGCGCAAAGTCCATTGGCCATAAGGATTTGCGTCGCCTTGCCCCATCTTCGCGACGCATCACAAGATTTTTCTTGATTGACGAGTCAATAACCTTTTCACTATGCCTCACAACCCGAAGCGACAGGAAGGGCATGATGCCGAAAGTGGGGATGGAACCGATCCGCAAGGCGGCGCTGGTGCGTGCCACCATCGCCGAGATCGGCAATACCGGGTCGCTGGACGTGACCGTCAGCCAGATCGCCAAGCGGGCGGGCATGTCCTCGGCGCTGGCGCATCACTACTTCGGATCGAAAGAACAGATCTTCCTGGCCGCGATGCGCCACATCCTGACGCTTTATGGCGCCGAGGTGCGGGGCGCGCTGGCGGCGGCGGAAGGCCCGCGGGGGCGGCTGGCGGCGGTGATCCGGGCCTCGTTCTCGGGCGGCAGCTTCCGGCGCGAAGCCATCAGCGCCTGGCTGAACTTCTACGTCATGGCCCAGATCAAGCCAGAAGCGATGCGGCTGTTGCAGGTCTACCAGGCCCGGTTGCGGTCGAACCTGATCCATGACCTGCGCCCCCTGGTGGGCAAGCGCGCCGCCGTGGTTGCCGAAGGCGTGGGCGCGATGATCGACGGGGCCTATCTGCGCGAGGCGCTGAAATCCGGCACGCCCGACCGCAACCGCGCCGCCGAGATGGTGCTGGATTTCCTGAACAACGAACTGGAGAGACACGGATGAGGGCCCAGCCCCAAGCCAGCCATTTCGTCGATGGCGCCCATGTCGAGGACACCGCCGGCGCCGAGGTCGAGGTGATCCACCCCGCCACCGGCGAAGTGATCGCCCGCCTGCACGAGGCGACGCCCGCCATCATCGACCGCGCACTGGCTTCGGCCCGCCGCGCACAGGCCGATTGGGCGCGGGTGAAGCCGGTCGAACGGGCGCGCATCCTGCGCCGCGCCGCCGACATCCTGCGCGAACGGAACCACGATCTTTCGGTTCTGGAAACGCTTGATACCGGCAAGCCGTTGCAGGAAACGCTGGTGGCCGATGCCGCATCCGGCGCGGACAGCCTGGAATATTTCGCGGGTCTTGCCCCGACCGTGACGGGCGAAACCGTCCCCCTGGGCCGCGATTTCGTCTACACGATTCGCGAACCGCTGGGTGTCTGCGTGGGCATCGGCGCCTGGAACTACCCGATCCAGATCGCCTGCTGGAAGGCCGCCCCTGCCCTCGCCCTGGGCAATGCGATGGTGTTCAAACCGTCGGAAACCACGCCGCTTTCGGCGCTGAAACTGGCCGAGATCCTGCACGAGGCGGGCCTGCCCGCCGGACTTTACAACGTCGTGCAGGGCCGCGGCGCGGTCGGTGCGGCACTGGTCAGCGATCCGCGGGTGGACAAGGTTTCGCTGACCGGATCGGTGCCCACGGGCCGCAAGGTCTATGCGCTGGCGGCCGAAGGGGTGCGCCATGTGACGATGGAGCTGGGCGGCAAGTCGCCCCTGATCGTCTTCGACGACGCTGATGTCGACAGCGCGATCGGCGGCGCGATGCTGGGGAACTTCTATTCCTCGGGGCAGATCTGTTCAAACGGCACGCGGGTGTTTGTTCAGAAAGGCATCAAGGACCGCTTCCTTCAGCGCCTGAAGGAACGGACCGAGCGGATCGTGCTGGGGGATCCGCTGGACGAGGCGACGCAGATGGGGCCGCTGGTGTCCGCCGCGCAGTTGGACAAGGTTCTGGGCTATGTCGAACGGGCGCGGGCCGAAGGCGCGCGCCTGATCACCGGCGGCGCGCGGACCGGCGCGAACGACGGCTTCTTCGTCCAGCCCACGGTCTTTGCCGACGTGACTGACGACATGACGCTGGCGCGGGAAGAGGTCTTCGGCCCGGTGATGGCGGTTCTGGATTTCGAAACGGAAGATGAGGTGATCGCCCGCGCCAATGCCAGCGAATTCGGTCTGGCGGCGGGGGTCTTCACTGCTGACCTGACGCGCGCGCATCGGGTGGTGGCGGGGCTTCAGGCCGGGACCTGCTGGATCAACGCCTACAACCTGACACCGGTCGAGGCGCCCTTCGGTGGCGTGAAGATGTCGGGCGTGGGGCGCGAAAATTCGCGCGCGGCGGTCGAACACTACACGCAGGTCAAATCGGTCTACGTGGGCCTTGGCCCCGTCGAAGCGCCCTACTGAACAGGGGACGGAGGCAGCGCCTTCGCGCCCCGCGAAACCAACGATGAGGACGCGCCCCACGGGCGGCGCGAAGGGGATCGGCATGGAAGCGGATTATGTGATCGTCGGCGCGGGCAGCGCCGGTTGCGCGATGGCCTACCGGCTGTCCGAGGCGGGGCGGTCGGTGATCGTCATCGAACATGGCGGCACCGATGCCGGACCCTTCATCCAGATGCCGGCCGCACTGTCCTATCCGATGAACATGTCGCGCTACGACTGGGGCTTCCGGTCCGAACCCGAACCGCATCTGGGCGGCCGCACCCTTGCCACACCGCGCGGCAAGGTGATCGGCGGGTCGTCATCGGTGAACGGCATGGTCTTCGTGCGTGGCCATGCCCGCGACTTCGACCATTGGGACGAACAGGGCGCCACCGGCTGGTCCTATGCCGACGTCCTGCCCTACTTCAAGCGGATGGAAACCTGGCACGGGGGCAATGGCTCGGACGAGGACCGGCAGTTCCGCGGCCACGACGGCCCCCTGCATGTCACGCGCGGGCCGCGCAGCAATCCGCTGTTCGACGCCTTCGTCGAGGCCGGACGACAGGCGGGTTACGAGGTGACAGGCGATTACAACGGGCAAAAGCAGGAAGGCTTCGGCCCGATGGAGGCGACGATCTGGAAGGGACAGCGCTGGTCGGCGGCCAAGGCCTACCTGAACCCGGCCCTGAAACGCCCGAACTGCACCCTGGTGCGTGGCCTTGCGCGCAAAGTCGTGATCCGCGACGGCCGCGCCGTGGGGGTGGAAATCGAACGCGGCGGCGCGACCGAGGTGATCGGGGCCCGCGCCGAAGTGATCCTTGCGGCCTCGTCGATCAACACGCCGAAGATCCTGATGCTGTCGGGGATCGGCAGCGCGGCGCACCTGGCGGAACATGGCGTCCCGGTCGTGGCGGACCGCCCCGGCGTGGGCGCGAATCTGCAGGATCACATGGAGATCTACATGCAGTTCGCCTCCAAACTGCCGATCACGCTGTACAAATACTGGAACCTCTGGGGCAAGGCGGTCATCGGAGCGCAATGGCTGTTCACCGGCAAGGGGCTGGGCGCGTCGAACCAGTTCGAAAGCTGCGCCTTCATCCGGTCGGACAAGGGCGTGGATTACCCCGACATCCAGTATCACTTCCTGCCCATCGCGGTGCGCTACGATGGCAAGGCCTCGGCCGAAGGACACGGGTTTCAGGCTCATGTCGGCCCGATGCGCGCCAAGTCTCGCGGCGACATCACGCTGCGGTCGGCCAACCCCAAGGACAGCCCGCGCATCCGCTTCAACTACATGTCACATCCCGACGACTGGTCGGATTTCCGCAAATGCGTGCGCCTGACGCGCGAAATCTTCGCCCAGGACGCCTTCGCGCCCTTCGTCAAGCACGAGATCCAGCCCGGCATGCGCCTGCAAAGCGATGACGAGATCGACAGCTTCATCCGCGAACATGCCGAAAGCGCCTACCACCCCTGCGGCACCGCCCGCATGGGCCGCCGCGACGATCCACTGGCGGTGGTCGATCCCGAATGCCGGGTGATCGGCGTCGACGGGTTGCGGGTGGCCGACAGTTCGATCTTCCCGCGGGTGACGAACGGCAACCTGAACGGCCCGTCGATCATGGTCGGCGAAAAGGCTGCCGATCACATCCTTGGGAAAGGCATGCTGCCCCGCGCCAATCTGGAGCCCTGGATCAGCCCGCGCTGGAAGACCGCCCAGCGCTAGTCCATGATCGCGTCTGGAAACCGCCGCCCTTGGTGGCGGCGCAACAGACAGGCGGGAACAGGCGATGGAAGACGAAGACGCCAAGGTCCAGACCGACATCAACGTTCAGACGATGGCGGAAGAACTGCTGGAACTGGTCTATGACGAAATGGACGAGGGCGAGCGCCGCGTGCTGGAGCGGATCGCCAAGCGGCATGCGGTGTCTCGCGACCTGGTCGATACCTGGACCAAGGAAGCGACCTTCGGACAGCGCGTCGCTGATCGGGTCGCGGCCTTTGGCGGGTCCTGGACCTTCATCATCATCTTTGCGCTGACCATCACCGTCTGGGTGCTGATCAACACGGTCTTCGTCGTCCACGATCCGGTCCCGGACCCCTACCCCTTCATTCTGCTGAACCTGCTTTTGTCGATGCTCGCGGCCTTTCAGGCCCCTGTCATCATGATGTCGCAGAACCGGCAGGCCCAGAAGGACCGGCAGGCGGCCGCCAACGACTATGAGGTGAACCTGAAGGCCGAACTGGAAATCCTGCGGCTGCATGAAAAGATCGACGCACTGCGCGACCGGCACCTGCAGAGGATGATGGAGCGGCTGGAGGCCAAGATGGATGAAGCCCTGACCCGCGTCGGCAAGCGCGAAGGTTGACCTTCCCGGCCCTGCGGGCGACAAACGCGCCCGGCGCCATGGCGGCGCTCGGATCTCCTCCATGCCAGTCCCCAGATTCCTGGATCGCAGCACCCCGCCGCATATCGTGACGCTTGTCCTTGCGACGGGCGCCGCGGCGCTGAGCCTGAACATCTTCCTGCCCTCGCTGCCCGCCATGGCCCGCCATTTCGGCGTCGATTACGGGGTGATGCAATTGTCGGTGTCGGCCTATCTGGCGATGTCGGGGCTGATGCAGTTCGTG
This sequence comes from Rhodobacteraceae bacterium QY30, assembly GCA_002356635.1. GTDB lineage: Bacteria > Pseudomonadota > Alphaproteobacteria > Rhodobacterales > Rhodobacteraceae > QY30. Next base: position 760,445 of record CP023454.1, on the reverse strand, counting down.
GTGGGTCCGATCTCCGACCGCTTTGGACGCCGCAAGGTCATGCTGTTGGTGATGACGGTGTTCATTCTGGCCACGGTGGGGACGATGATCGCGCCCAATGTCACGATCTTCCTGATCTGCCGGATGATCCAGGCCATGGTCGCCGCCTGCTTCGTGCTGGCGCGCGCCATTGTGCGCGACATGGTGCCGGCCGAACAGGCGGCCTCGATGATCGGCTACGTGACCATGGGCATGTCGCTGGTGCCGATGGTCGGACCGGCCATCGGCGGGGCGCTGGATGAAATCTACGGCTGGCAGGCCAGTTTCGTGTTGCTTCTGGTCTCGGGCCTGCTGGTCGCGGGCCTGATCTGGTTCGACCTTGGCGAAACGGTCGCCAGGGGCGGCACCGGGTTTCGCGCCCAGTTGCGCCAGTATCCGAAGCTTCTGGCCTCGGTCGGGTTCTGGGGTTACTGCCTTTCGGGCAGCGCGGCGGCGGGGCTGTTCTATGCCTATCTGGGCGGCGCGCCCTTCGTGGGCGCGAATGTCTATCACCTCAGCCCGGTGCAGATCGGCTATTTCTTTGCCATTCCCGCTGTGGGCTACGCCATCGGCAACTTCCTGTCGGGGCGCTACACGATGCGGCATGGCCTGAACACCATGGTGCTGGCCGGAACGCTTCTGGCGACGGCGGCCCTCGCGGTCGCGCTGGCCTTCGATCTTCTGGGGCTAAGCCATCCGGCCATCTTCTTCGGCTGCGTCGGCATCACCGGCATCGGCAACGGCCTGGCACTTCCGTCCGCGAATGCCGGAATGATGTCGGTCCGGCCCGAGCTTGCCGGAACCGCCTCGGGCCTGGGCTCGACGATCATGGTGGCTTTCGGTGCCGCGCTGGCGTCGCTTGCCGGGGCGCTTCTTGGGCCCGACAGCGGCGCGACACCGCTTGTCGCCCTGATGTTCGTCACCTCGGCACTGTCGGTTCTGGCCATTTTGTGGGTCAGGGCGCGGGCCGATCGCCGCGGGGGCTTGCAAGCCTGAGTTTGCAAAGGCTAGAACATCCTTTGCAAAAGGAGGCACGGATGGCCACGCAGAAGCTTTATGCCGGGGTTGCCCTGCGCGAGACGCGCGCCCGGATGGGCCTGACCCAGAAGGCCTTCGCGGAAAAGCTGGGCGTGTCGCTGCCCTACCTGAACCAGATGGAGAACAACCACCGCCCGATCTCGGCGACCGTGGTCCTGCGGCTGGCGGGGGAATTCGGGATGGATGTCACCGCCCTGACCACATCGGACAGCGAACGCGTGGTGTCGGACATGCGCGAGGCGCTGGCCGACCCGGTCTTTGCCGATAGCGCCCCACCACTGGCCGACCTGCGGCTGGCCGCGTCGAACGCCCCGGCGCTGGCGCGGGCATTCCTGGAACTGCACCGCGCCTACCGCCAGACACACGAACGCCTTGCCTCGCTGGACGAGGCGCTGGGCCGCGACGATTCGACCAGCGCCGCCTCGCCCTGGGAAGAGGTGCGGGACTTCTTCCACTACTGCGACAACTATATCGACGCGGTGGACCGCGCGGCCGAGCATTTCGCCACGCAGGCCGGAACCACCGATCCCGCAGTCCGGGCCGCCGACCTGCTGCGCGCCCGCGGGATCGAGGTCCAGATGTCCGACATGGAGGCAATGCGGGACTTTTCCGGCCGCACCCTGCGGCTGTCGACGCGGACCCCCACGGCCACGCAGCGCTTCCAGTTGCTGCATCAGGTGGCGCTTCTGACCCAGAACGACCTTCTGGAAGCCACCCTCGACCTGGCGCGCTTCCAGTCCGAGGCGGCGCGGTCGATCGCCAAGATCGGGCTGGCCAACTACTTTGCCGGGGCGGCCCTGCTGCCCTACCGCGCCTTCCGCACGGCGACCCTGGAAACCCGCCACGATCTGGAACGGCTGTCGGACCGCTTCGGCGCCTCGGTCGAACAGGTCGCGCACCGGCTGTCCACCCTGCAGCGTCCGGGGGACAAGGGCATTCCGTTCTTCTTCGTCCGCGTGGACCGCGCCGGCACCATCACCAAGCGCCACTCGGCCACCCGCCTGCAATTCGCGCGGTTCGGGGGCGCCTGCCCGCAGTGGATCGTCTACCAGGCCTTCGAGACGCCGGGCCAGTTCCTGCGCCAGCTGGCCGAAACACCCGACGGGGTGCGTTACCTGTGCCTTGCGCGCGAAGTGACGAAGCCCGGCGGGTCGTTCCACGCACCCGTGCGCCGCTACGCGATCTGCCTTGGCTGCGAAATCGGCCAGGCGCGGGATCTGGTCTATGCCGATGATCTGGACCTTGGCAGGGCGCGCGCCTTCGCGCCCATCGGCATTTCGTGCCGGATCTGCGAGCGGCGCGATTGCGCCCAGCGTTCGGTGCCGCCGCTGGAACGGCGGCTGCGCGTCAACCCCGACCAGCGAGGGCAGATCCCCTATGAAATTGCCTGACCGAGGAGAGTTCATGGAGATCACCGGCTCCATCGTCATCCAGGCCACACCCGCGCAGATCTGGACGGCACTGAACGATCCGGGGGTGCTTTGCGCCAGCATTCCGGGCTGTTCGTCGCTGACCGGCACGTCTGTGTCGGGTTTCGACGCAGTGGTCGACCAGAAGATCGGCCCGCTTCACGCGCGCTTCCACGGACGCCTCAGCCTGCAGGATGCGGTGCCGGACCGTTCCTGGACGATTTTGGGCGAAGGAGTGGGTGGCCATGCCAAGGCGGCAAAGGGGGCGGCGCATGTCCGGCTGGAACCCGACCCGGAAGGGACGCGGCTCGACTACAGCGTCAGGGCGGATGTGGGTGAGCGTCTGGCGAAACTGGGGGGCTGGATCATCCGCGCCTTCGCGCGCGGGCTGGCCGACAGCTTCTTTCGTCGGTTCAAGGCCGCTGTGGAAGCCGGGCCGGATGCCGGGGGCGCGGACCGCCCCACGGCCTGACGAAAATGCCGCAGGCGCCCGGCCTGCGGTTCGCGGATCACGCCTGGGCCAGAAGCCGCGCGATTTCGTCCTTCAGCGCGGCGCGCTGCTTGCGAACGTTGGTTTCAGCCAGTTGATCCATCGGCTCGACGTTGGTTTCGGCACGGTGAACCACACCGTTCACTTCGTGGTATTCTTCCACCAGCTTGGCGAAATGCGCATCGGACATCTTCAGCGCATGGATCTTGTCCGCCTGTCCGGGGAAGTCTTCGTTCAGCTCATGCGGCGTATGGCCCATGTCGGATCCCTTTCCGTTTGAATTCGAACCCAGACACTAGCGGCCCGTGTCCTGATAGACATTGACCTCAATCAATTGCGCAGCCGCCATGTGCCTTCTGCGCAACAGGTGCCCGGAGTCATCCGCGCGGATGGCGCACCCGTTCCGGGTCGGTGAAGGCGCCGATCCAGATTCCGCGCCGTTCCGACCGGGCGCGCTCCTCATGCGGGGCATAATCGTCGCCATAACGCAGATAGGCGCGCGCCGCCCCCTGGATCACCATCGCCGCCCCCAGGTCGATTCCGTCGACGCGGCAGTGCACCACGCGGCGGCCGTAACGGTCGTGCCGGTCGCCCCGGCAATCCGCCGGACCGGTCAGAAGCGCCGCCAGCCGCTTTTGCGCCCAGCGCCCGCAGGGCCAGGCGCGTCCGTCTGCATCCCCGCAGGTCTGCTTCAGTTCGGGCGCGTCGATGGCCGCAAGGCGCAGCCGTTCGCCGCCGATGACCAGGGTATCGCCGTCCACCGCACGCTGATCCGCCGACGGCAATGCGACCGACACGCGGTCCGGCGCGCCATCGCCGGCCTCGGGCTGGCAGGCCGCAAGGAACGCCACTGCAGCGACCAGACCAAAAAGTGAACAAATCCTTAACATGTCCCCGCCTCTACCCCGGCCCGCGCGGCCGGGCAAGCACGCTCATCGGCGTGACGGGAACATTGCGGCCAGCGCCGGTTCTGGCCTTGCGGAACAGACCCCTTGCGTGGAATCTGGCGCCCGTACCGGAGGGAAGCGCTGGAATGATCTTCTTCGAACATGGACCCGACGCGCGCGCAGCCCGCTTCGAGCGGCCGCGCCGGCTGATCCGCGCCGACACTCCGGCCGAGGTCGACGCCGCGCTGGAGGCCATGGATGCCGCACGGACCGAGGGCCTGTGGCTGGCGGGCTTTGCCTCGTACGAACTGGGCTATGCGCTGGAACCGAAGCTGGCCGCGCTGATGCCCGACCGCCGTCCACTGCCGCTGATCCTGTTCGGCGTCTACGACGCCCCCGCGCGGGGCGAGACGTTCCTGGCCCGCGCCCGCGCCGGAATCGACGGCGCCGCCCTGTCCGAGCCCTGCCCCGACTGGAATGCCGCGGACCATGAAGCCGCCATCCGGCGTGTGCTGGACTATATCGCGGCGGGCGACATCTATCAGGCCAACCTGACCTTCCGGATGCACGCCACCGCCACCGGAACCCCCGAGGGGCTATACAGCGCCCTGCGCCAGCGCCAGCGGGTGCGCTACGCCGCCTTCGTCGACCTGCCCGACACGCCCGCGCTGCTGTCGCGTTCGCCAGAGCTGTTCTTCGCGACCGAAGCCGACGGCCGCATCGAGACGCGGCCCATGAAGGGCACCGCGCCGCGCGACGCCGACCCCGTCCGCGATGCCAGCCTGCGCCGCGCGCTGCAATCCAGCGTTAAGAACCGCGCCGAAAACCTGATGATCGTCGACCTGCTGCGCAACGACATCTCGCGGATCTGCAAGGTGGGCAGCGTTCGGGTGCCGGACCTGTTCCGGGTGGAAAGCTATGCCACGGTGCACCAGATGGTGTCGCGCGTGGTCGGGCAGCTGCATGAAGGAACCGCGCCCTCGGCGATCTTCCGGGCGCTTTTCCCCTGCGGCTCGATCACGGGCGCGCCGAAGATCCGCGCGATGGAAATCCTTCGCGAACTGGAACCCACCCCGCGCGGCATCTACTGCGGCGCGATCGGCTGGCTGGCGCCGGACGGCCGGTCGGTGTTCAACGTCGCCATCCGCACCCTGATGATGCAGCGGGACGGCGCGGTCGAATTCGGCGTCGGCGGCGGCATCGTGCAGGATTCGACCGCTGCGTCGGAATATGAGGAAGCCCTGTGGAAAGCCCGCTTTGCCCGCCTGACACCCGCCTGATCGAAACCCTGCGCTGGGATGGCGCGGGTTTTATCCGACTCGACCTGCACCTGGCGCGGCTGGAACGAAGCGCCGCCGCGTTGGGGTTTCGGCACGACGCCCGCGACATAGACCGGACGCTGGCGCGCGTCACGGGGCCGGAACCGCTGCGGGTCCGCCTGACGCTGGGTCAGGCGGGGGACAGCGACGTGACCACCATGCCGCTTGGCGCCCCCCCGGCCGAATGGCGAGTCGCGCTTCATCCGGTGCGGCTTGCCTCGGCGGATCCGTGGCTGCGCCACAAGACCACCCGGCGCGCGCTTTACGATACGGCCCGGGCGGCCCTTCCCCAGGGCATCGACGAATGGATCTTCGCCAACGAACGGGATGAGTTGTGCGAAGGCACGATCACGACCCTGTTCTTCGACCTGGGCCAGGGCGAATCGACGCCGCCTGTCGCCTGCGGTTGCCTGCCGGGCGTGCTGCGCCGGGAACGGCTGGACGCGGGCCTGTGCGGTGAAGCCGTCCTGACCCTGGGCGATTTGCCAAAGGCACGTCTTGTCCTGGGAAATTCGCTGCGAAGCATGATTCCGGCGCGGCTGGTCCCGGCGCCCTAGGGCGTTTCAAGACCGAATCGCTCCTTCATGCCGGCGGCGGTCAACAGCGGCACCAGAACCAGCACCAGAAGAACCACCGCCGCGACCCCCAGGAAGGCGACCGGCAGGCCCAATGCCTGTGACACCAGGCCCAGCACTGGCGGGCCAAAGAAATAGCCCATGTATCCCAGAGCGGTCGCCCGGGCGAGGATCTGGGTGCGCATGGTGGCAGGCGACAGACGGCCGATGAGGGCAAAGCCGGTTGGTGCCAGAACCGAACAGCCCATGCCCAGAACGATCAGGCCCAGATAGGCCACGGCCGGCGTGGGGGCCAGGGCCGCCCCCGCCAGCCCCAGCGCCGCAATCATGGCTCCGCCGCGCAAAAGGGTGCGTTCGGACAGGCGGACAATCAGCGCCTGCCCCGCGATCCGGCCCATGCCCATGGTCAGCGCCAGAACCGCCGGTCCGAAGCTGCCTTCCGCCTTCGACCCGCCCAAGGTGCGCTCGATATGCAGCGCCGACCAGTTCTCGGCCGCGTTTTCCGTCAGGAAGGCGATCAGCACGATCAAGCCCCCCCAAACGGGCACCATGCCCGCCGAATGGCCCCGAGGGCGCTTTTCGCTGAAGGCATTGGCGTCGTCGTCCTTCTCGACCGTCAGCAGCGCCAGCAGAACGACCGCCAGCCCCGCCACCGTCAACACCGCCGCCGGCGAGGCCCCCAGGCTGCGCGCCCAGCCGGTGCCGATGGCCGCGCCGGCATAACCGAAGGAATAGGCGGCGTGGTTCAGGTTCATCAGGTGCAGACCATGCCGCGTCTCGATCGCGCTGACCCGCGCCGTCATGGTCACGTCCAGAAAGCCGGTGCTCGCCCCCGCCAGGACCATGGCCAGCGCAAAGAACATCGGCTGGTGCACCCACCCGGGCGTGACAAAGGCCAGCCCCATCGCCGCCACCGCCACCGCCAGCACATGCCGCCCGACGTGCCGCGCCAGGCGCGGCGCAAGCAGCATCGATACGACAGCCGCAATCGGCGTCGCCAGCATCAGCGAGCCGAACTGGGCATCCGACGCGCCCAGCATCGCCTTGGTATCGGGCACCAGCGCGGCATACGCGCCCCACAGGATGCCCATCGACGCAAAGGCAACCAGCGGCGCACGCGCGAGGCGGACGGAAGCGGAAAAGGAAAGGGACGCCATGTGCACCGAACGCCATTGCAGCCAGAGGTTCCGTCCTGTCATACCGCGCCCCGATGACGCGCGTTTGTCCCCGACACCGCCCATGTCGCGGGTGGCGCAAAAGGGCTTTCCTTTCGTCCGGTTCCCGCCTATAGGCAACGCTTCGTGGCCATGCACCCTTGGAGGATGGCCATTCGCAACCTATGGAGATTACCAATGGCCGGTCAGATCATGGATCTTAACGCCACGGTACGGACGGGGACAGGCAAGGGGGCCGCTCGTCAAGCTCGTCGTGAGGGCAACGTACCAGGCATCGTTTACGGCGACGGCAAGGAGCCGACGCCGATCAACGTGAACTACAACTACCTCCTGAAGCGCCTGCGCGCGGGCCGCTTCCTGCAGTCGCTCATCAACCTCAAGGTCGAGGGGCAGGACGACGTGCATGTGATCTGCCGTGGCGTTCAGCGCGACGTGGTCAAGGATCTGCCGACGCATGTCGACTTCATGCGCATCCACGATGACAGCCGCATCAACCTGTTCATCCACGTGACCTTCGAGAACCACGACAAGGCCCCCGGCCTGAAGCGTGGCGGCACCCTGACGGTGGTCCGCGCCGAAGTCGAACTGGAAGTCATGGCGGGTGACATCCCCGATCACATCACCGTCGACCTGACGGGCAAGGAAATCGGCGACGTCATCCACATCAACGACGTGGTCCTGCCGAAAGGCGCCAAGCCGACGATCGAGCGGAACTTCGTCATCGCCAACATCGCCGCGCCTTCGGGCCTGATGGCGGCCGGCGAGGAAGAAGCCGAAGCCTGATCCAGGCCTTTTGGTCCAAGTTTGAAGGCCCTCGGACATCCGGGGGCCTTTTTACGTTGAAAGGACCGGTTGTAGAGCGCGCGCTTTTGCGCCACCTAAACCCGGATGGCTGGAAAGAGAGGCGTCGATGCGGCTTTTCGTGGGGCTGGGCAATCCCGGCACGAAATACCAGGGCAACCGGCACAACATCGGCTTCATGGCGGTGGACCGGATCGCGGCCGACCACGGCTTTGCCCCCTGGCGCGCGCGGTTTCAGGGTCTGGCCAGCGAAGGCACTCTGGGCGGCGAAAAGGTCGTGCTGCTGAAACCCGGCACCTTCATGAACCTGTCCGGCCAATCCGTGGGCGAGGCAATGCGCTTCTACAAGCTGGCCCCTGCGCACGTGACGGTGTTCCATGATGAACTGGATCTTTCCCCGGGACGTTGCCGCACCAAGACCGGCGGCGGACATGCCGGACACAATGGCCTGCGGTCGATCCACGCCCATATCGGTGAGGCGTATGACCGGGTGCGGCTGGGCATCGGCCACCCCGGCGACAAGGACCGGGTGGCCGGTTATGTCCTGTCGGATTTCGCCAAGGCCGATCAGGACTGGCTGGACGACCTGCTGCGCGGCATTTCCGACGGCGCCGCGGCTCTGGCCGCGGGCGATCCGCAGCGATTCATGAACGCGGTCGCGTTGCGCACCGCCCCACCAAGATCATCGGGCGCGACCCCGGCGGCCAAAGCGCCAAAGGCCGCACCACCCGTAGCGCCTGCCGCTGCCCAACCTCCGGCCCCTGCCCCATCGAAGCTTGACCAGCTGCTTGACCGCTTCCGCCGCGACTGACTGCCTTGCCGGGATGCGCGAACGGTCCTAGGGTCATGCCGTTCAGTCACGCCGGAGTCGATGATGCAGCGCCTGCCTTCGATCAACGTCCTTGGAACCGCGCTTGAGCCCTGTTCGACCGCGCCGGTCACCGGCTGGTTCCGCGATGGCCACTGCAACACCTGCGCCGAGGATCAGGGCAGCCACACCGTCTGCGTCACCCTGACGGCCGAATTCCTGGCGCTGTCGAAATACCTGGGCAACGACCTGACCACCCCGCGCGAGGAACTGCGCTTTCCCGGCCTGAAACCCGGCGACCGATGGTGCCTTTGCGCCGGTCGCTTCCTTCAGGCCTGCGAAGAAGGCGCCGCGCCGCAGGTCCACCTGCGTTCCACCCATCAACGCGCACTGGACATCGTTCCGATCGAGTTGCTGCGCGCCTACGACGCCGACGCCTGAGGCGCGCCCTCCCCCCGCCGTCAGGATGCCTTGGCGACCGAGGGATGGGGCCGCTGCAATTGCCCGTCGATCAGATCCTCGATGAACAGGCTCAGCAACTGGGGGCGGCCCGACACCCCGGCCTTGCGATAGATCGCATTGGTCTGCGCCTTGACCGTGCCTTCCGATGTGGACCGTAGCGCCGCGATTTCCTGGGTGCTCATGCCCTTGATCGCAAAAAGCGCCACGTCCCGTTCGGCCGCCGTCAGGCCCCAGTCGGCGAACCGCTCCTCCAGCAGCTCCATGAACACGCCCGAAGCGCGGCGCAGCTTCTCCTCGGCGATGTGGCGGTCCCGCATGGTGCGGTAGAACGCAACCCCGCCCAGGAACAACCCCAGCAGTAGCCCGATCGCGGCCCCGATCTCAAGATACTCACGCGTCTGCCAGGCCAAGGGGCGGATGTAGATCCCCAAAATCCCAAGAATGATGTCGGATACGAAGAAGAAGGCACACAGCGCCTGAATCAGCAGGATGGCACAGACGACGATCCAGCTACGCACCGCGGATCACCCCGCAAGTGGCCGCGCCACGGGACGCGCTGCCGCACCCCGCCGCCGCAGGATCAGTCATCGCCACCGCCGCGGCCGGAACCATCCTTGCCGCCGTCATCGCCTCCGTCATCGTGATCATCGCCGTGACCATCATCACCCTTGTCGTCCGACCCGGAACGGCCGCCTGAGCCTGATCCTTTATCATCGTCTTCGCGGGAAATGTCGCGCAGGATTTCCCCGGTTCGCGGATCAAGCACGATTTCGCGGTGTCCGCGGGCGCCATCGGCGACAATCTGCACGCGTCCCAGCAGCGTGCGGGTCACTTCTATGTCACGAAAGCCCAGACCGCGCAGACGGGCGGTGATCTGATCGACCCCTCCCGCTTCGGCATGGAGAGGCCCGGCACAGGTCAGCAGGACCACAACCGCCAGACATGAACCACCCCGAAACCGCATCTTTCCGCCCCTTCCGCTTTCCCATCGTCATTCTTGCCCGCGGACCCGACGCCCGCAAGCAAAAGCCGACCCGCCAGACAAGGCGGATCGGCACGTTCAGGTCCCGTGCCCCCAGGGGGCCGGAGACATGCGATCAGTCTTCGCCGCGATCGCCGCCGCCGTTGTCGCCGCCACCGTCGCCACCACGGTCGCCGCCGTCATCGCCGCGGTCGCCGCCGTCATCGCCGCGGTCGCCGCCGTTGTCGTCGCCGCGATCGTCGTCGCCGTCGTCGTCATTGTCGTCGTTGCGGTCCTCGCGGTCGATCTTGCCCTGGTCATCGGTGCCATCGTCGTCCGAGATCTTGTCCTCGTCGTCGGCGCGACCCAGTTCTTCCTTCAGCTTCTCGCCGGTGTTGGTGTCGTAAACCGCCTCGACCTTCAGGTCACCACGCACGCCTTCCACCTTCACGGTGCCGTCGCGTTCAGCCACTTCAATCTTTTCAAATCCATCGGCCTGGAGCTTTTCGACAACCTGCTCGGCGACGGTCGCGGAAATTGCCATGTGGCCCGAGAAAATCAGGGCCGTCGTCAGAAAGAGAGTCTTTTTCATAAGCTCGTTCCCATTTGCTGTTCGTTGGGCTGCCCATGGATGCGGGGTGTGTGCACCCATGGGCAGTGTGCGTGATCCGGGTGAATGGTGTGAAACCGGATGCCGCCAGCTAGGGGGCGTTTTCGCGGCGACACCATGGCGCAAGGGTTTATCGCTGGGCCTTAGGCCCGCCGTTCATGGCGCTAAACGAAAGTTTATGTTGATTGTCAATGATTTCCAATGGCTTATCGACATCGGACCAGGCAGCGAAAAACCCCGCAGGGGATCCTGCGGGGTTTGCGCCTAGGCGATTGGTTTAGGCGGACGGTTCCGAGGATGCCGAATCAGGTTTTGATCTGGACGCCCAGGTGCTTGGCCACGGTGAAGATGTCCTTGTCCCCCCGCCCGCACATGTTCATGACGATCAGATGGTCCTTGGGCAGGTCGGGCGCGATTTTCATCACGTGGGCCAGCGCATGGCTCGGCTCCAGCGCCGGAATGATCCCTTCCAGCGCGCAGGACAGCTGGAACGCCTCCAGCGCCTCCTTGTCGGTGATCGAGACATATTCGGCCCGACCCACGTCATGCAGCCAGGAATGCTCGGGCCCAATTCCCGGATAGTCGAGCCCCGCCGAGATCGAGAATCCTTCCAGGATCTGTCCATCGTCGTCCTGCAAGAGGTAGGTCCGGTTCCCGTGCAACACGCCGGGGCGCCCGCCCGTCAGGCTTGCGCAGTGCTCCATCCGGTCATCCACGCCCTTGCCGCCGGCCTCGACTCCGATGATCCGCACATCCTTGTCGTCCAGGAAGGGGAAGAACAGGCCCATCGCGTTCGAGCCGCCGCCAATGGCCGCTACCAGCGTGTCGGGCAACCGGCCTTCGCGCGCCATGATCTGGGTGCGGACCTCCTTGCCGATGATCGACTGGAAGTCGCGCACCATCGCCGGATAGGGATGCGGACCCGCGACCGTGCCGATGCAGTAAAAGGTGTCGCGCACATTGGTCACCCAGTCGCGCAGCGCATCGTTCATGGCGTCCTTGAGCGTGCCACGCCCCGAGGTGACGGGAACCACATCGGCCCCCAGCAGCCGCATGCGGAACACGTTCGGGGCCTGCCGTTCCACGTCATGGGCGCCCATGTAGACGATGCACTTCAACCCGAACTTGGCGCAGACGGTGGCCGTGGCGACGCCATGCTGGCCCGCGCCGGTTTCGGCGATGATCCGGGTCTTGCCCATCCGCCGCGCCAGGATGATCTGCCCCAGCACGTTGTTGATCTTGTGCGCCCCGGTGTGGTTCAGTTCGTCGCGCTTCATGTAGATCCGGGCGCCGCCCAGGTGCTGGCTCAGCCGTTCGGCATGATACAGCGGCGAGGGACGGCCGACGTAATGGGCCCACAGATCGTCCATCTCGGCCCAGAAGGTCGGGTCGGTCTTGGCGCGTTCGTATTCCGCCTCGAGATCAAGGATCAGCGGCATGAGCGTTTCCGACACGAAACGCCCGCCGAATATCCCGAAACGCCCGTTCTCGTCCGGGCCGGACATGAAGCTGTTGATCCGATCTTCGGGCATTTCAATGTTCCTCAAAACCAAATTCTGTCTTCAACACCAAGAAGAGTTGCCTCGCAGACTCCTCGCCAAATTGGAGGGTTTGGCTGAGTTTGTCAGGTATCTCTCGGCCACCCGAACCATAGCTGTTCAATTGCAGGACTTTCATCCCGTCCCGCTCCCCAACGATATATTTGCAGACGAGTTCGGTCGGATGAGCAGATCGAAGGCTCCGATCATCCTTCTCGATTGATCTGACAAAAGCCATGGCCGTTCTCCTCTGAAGGCTTGGAACGCATTTAAGACGTAAGCTCCATCGGGTAAAGCATCGCAGTCAGAGATTGCGGTTCATTTCGTCTACCGGACAATAGCAATATCTCAGCCTGCGTTTGCCGCCGCGACAAAGGCCCGGATCAGCGCCGGATCCTTGACCCCCGGTGCGCTTTCCACGCCCGAGGACACATCCACCTGCCGCGCGTTGGTGGACCGCACCGCAAGCGCCACGTTTCCGGGCGTCAGACCGCCGGCCAGCATCCAGGGGCGCCGCCAGGTCCGGCCCAGAAGCAGCCGCCAGTCGAAGGCAAGCCCGTTGCCCCCCGGCAGCGCCGCGCCTTTCGGCGGCTTGGCGTCCACCAGGATCTGGTCGGCCACCGTCTGGTAAAGATCCAGCGCCGCCAGATCGTCCGGACCCGACAGGCCCACGGCCTTCATCACCGGCAGGCCGTAGCGATTGCGCACTTCGGCCACCCGCTCGGGGCTTTCATGCCCGTGCAGTTGCAACATGTCCAAAGGCACCGCTTCGCAGATCGCATCCAGCAGGGCATCGTCGGCGTCGACGGTCAGCGCCACCTTCGCCACCCCCGGCGGCACGGACAACGCCAGCGATCGCGCGGCCTCGATCGTGACATGACGGGGGGAACGGGGAAAGAACACCAGGCCGACATAGGCAGCACCCGCCTCGGCCGCGACGGCAACATCGGCTTCGGTGCGAAGCCCGCAGATCTTGATGCGAGTATCCATGCGCCCGGTCTAACGCGGACGCTCGGAACCCTCAAGAAGGGCCAGCACCTCATCCTGATCGGTGGGCTGTGTCTGACGCAGGCGGTTTACCTCCCGCTCCAGCCGGGCAGCCTGGCGGCGATTTTGCGTCGCAGCGCTGCGGTGCTTGGCGTTGCGGGCCCATTCCCAGACCAGACCCAATCCCACGCCCGCCAGCATCGACCCCAGGATCACCAGGAACAACGGAACCTCGAACGCACGTTCGTAATTCAGCGCGGTTCCCAGACCTTCGGGAATGAAGCGCAGCGTCACGACCTGAAGGTTGGCGAAGGCAAAGATCAGAAGCGCGGCCGTAATGGCGGCCAGAAGCACGGTCCGGATGAAGCGCAGCATGACAGTCTTATTCCCCGTTCAGGCGGTCCCTGAGAAGCTTGCCGGTCTTGAAGAAGGGCACATGCTTCTGATCCACCTCAACGGCCTCGCCGGTCCGCGGGTTCCGGCCCGTGCGTGCATCGCGCTGCTTGACCGAGAAGGCGCCAAAGCCCCGCAGCTCGACCCGGTCGCCGCGGGCCATGGCCTCGATGATCTCTTCGAAGATCGTGTTCACGATCTTTTCCACGTCGCGCTGAAACAGGTGCGGGTTGTCGTCGGAAATCTTCTGGATCAACTCAGACCGGATCATGGTCATCCCCCGTGGCGTCGTCGGGTCCAAGGGCCGTCGGACTTTGTTTTCTGCTCTGACTATAGGGGGAAAATTTCGGCGCTCAAACAGGAAAGCCGTGGAAATCGGGGCACTTGCCGGTAAGGCTGGGCCTTCCGCACCGCTTTCCCGGGTGTGAAACAGGTGCTGCAACGCGGCATCGGCGGCCGGGGAACACCGGACCCGCGGGCCGGGGCCGCAGCCCGAGGGTGCGATTCGCGCGGCCCGGAAAAGGAAAAGGCCCCGCCGAAGCGGGGCCTTCGCTTGACCTTGGGATCGCTTAGCGGTCGCCCGAGCCCTTCAGAGCGGCGCCCAGGATGTCGCCCAGGCTGGCGCCCGAGTCCGACGAACCGTACTGTTCCACGGCTTCCTTCTCTTCCGCGATCTCGCGCGCCTTGATCGACACGCCCAGCTTGCGGGTCTTGCTGTCGATGTTGGTCACGCGGACATCGACGTGATCGCCCACCTGGAAGCGTTCGGGGCGCTGGTCGGCGCGGTCGCGCGACAGGTCCGAACGGCGGATGAAGGCTTTCATGCCGTTGTACTCGACCTCGATGCCGCCTTCCTCGATCGCGGTGACGGTCACGGTGACGACCGAGCCACGCTTCACACCATCAACGGCGTCCGAGAAGGTGTCGGCGTCGAGCGCCTTGATCGACAGCGAGATGCGTTCCTTTTCGACATCCACTTCGGTGACGGCGGCCTTGACCGTGTCGCCCTTGCGGAAGCTCTGGATCGCGTCTTCGCCACGCTGGTCCCACGACAGGTCCGACAGGTGAACCATGCCGTCGATGTCGTTGTCGAGGCCGACGAACAGACCGAATTCGGTGATGTTCTTGACTTCGCCTTCGATGACCGTGCCCACCGGGTGGGTTTCGGCAAAGACTTCCCACGGGTTGCGCTGGGTCTGCTTCAGGCCCAGGCTGACGCGGCGCTTGGCGCTGTCGATTTCCAGGACCATGACGTCCACCTCTTGCGAGGTCGAGACGATCTTGCCCGGATGGACGTTCTTCTTGGTCCAGGACATTTCCGAAACGTGCACCAGACCTTCGACGCCCGGCTCCAGTTCGACGAAGGCGCCGTAGTCGGTGATGTTGGTGACGCGGCCCTTGTGGACCGAACCCAGCGGATAGGCCTTTTCGACCGAATCCCACGGATCGGACTGAAGCTGCTTCATGCCCAGGCTGATGCGGTGGGTTTCCTTGTTGATCTTGATCACCTGGACCTTGACGGTCTCGCCGATGTTCAGGATCTCGCTCGGGTGGTTGACGCGGCGCCAGGCCATGTCGGTGACATGGAGCAGGCCGTCAACACCGCCCAGATCGACGAAGGCACCGTATTCGGTGACGTTCTTGACGACGCCATCGACCACATCGCCCTCGGCCAGCTTGCCGATGACTTCGGCGCGCTGTTCGGCGCGGCTTTCTTCCAGGATGGCGCGGCGCGACACGACGATGTTGCCACGGCGACGATCCATTTTCAGGATCTGGAAGGGCTGCTTGATTCCCATCAGCGGGCCGGCATCGCGCACGGGGCGCACGTCGACTTGCGAACCGGGCAGGAACGCGACAGCGCCGCCCAGATCGACAGTGAAGCCACCCTTGACGCGGCCGAAGATCGCGCCGTCGACGCGGGTTTCCGAAGCGTAGGCTTTTTCCAGACGATCCCAGGCTTCCTCGCGGCGGGCCTTCTCGCGGCTGATGACCGCTTCGCCGCGCGCGTTTTCCACGCGGTCCAGATAGACCTCGACCTCATCGCCCACAGAAATGTCGGGCTGTTCGCCGGGATTTGCGAATTCCTTCAGATCAACGCGGCCTTCCATCTTGTAGCCGACGTCGATGATGGCCTGGCCCGCCTCGATGGCGATGACCTTGCCCTTGACGACCGAACCCTCTGAGGGGGTGTCGATCTCGAAGCTTTCGTTCAGAAGGGCTTCGAATTCTTCCATAGTCGCTTTAGCGCACATGCGTCTTGAGTTCCTTTCGTGTGTTTCACTGGCCATGCGGTTGGCTCCGCCGGTCTTTTGCCCCGCAAAACCGCTCTGGTCCGGATCATCCGGCCACCAAGCCTGTCTTGAGGGATGGGCGCGCTATAGTGGGATTCCCCCTTGCGGGCAAGGAAAACCGCACGGTGGGGTCAGCCGCCCGGGCGGCCCAATCGCGCCTCGACCACCGCCAGCGCCCGCGCCACTGCCGCCTCGACCGACAGCGCGGTGGTGTCCAGCACCAGGGCGTCCTCTGCCGCCCGGAGCGGCGCATCCCGGCGGGCCATGTCGCGGGCATCGCGTTCGCGCACCTCGGCCAGCACCTGCGCCTCGTCCCCGCCCACTTCCAGCCAGCGGCGATGGGCCCGCGTCTCGGCGCTGGCGGTGACATAAAGCTTCACCTCGGCCTCGGGGCAGATCACGGTGCAGATGTCGCGGCCGTCCAGCACAGCGCCCCCCTCGCGCCGCGCGAACCGGCGCTGGAAGTCCGCCAGCGCGGCGCGCACTTCGGGGATCGCGGCCACCTTTGATGCGGCCTGACCGGCGGCAAGGGTGCGCAGGTCGTCGCGTGCCAGATCGGCTTCGGTCAGGGACTGCGCGGCCTGAACCGGATCGCCGCCCTTCGCCCCCACGGCACGATACAGCAGGCCGGTATCCAGATGCGCGAACCCGAACCGGCTGGCCACGGCCCGGGCGATGGTGCCCTTCCCCGCCGCTGCCGGCCCGTCGATTGCCACGGTAAAGATCATCGCCTGCCTCCTGCCCCTTGGCGAAGGGCGCCTGCGCGCCGTTTCGCGCGGGGTATCTGGGGCCAAGAAGAAAACCGCTGCTTCTTCTGTGTCCGAACACCCGAACTCAACGGTTCGACCGGGCGATGGTGGCACCCATGCCGGCCATCAGCGGTTCGAAGACCGGGAAGGACGTGGCGATCGGCGAGCCATCGTCGACTGAAATCGGCGCCTTCGATGCCAGGCCAAGGACCAGGAAGCTCATCGCGATGCGATGGTCGAGGTGCGAACGCGTCGTGGCGCCGCCCGGAACCCCGCCCGGCCCCATGCCGTGGACGATCAGGGTGTCCTCATCCTCCTCGACGCGAACCCCGCAGGCCTCAAGCCCCCGGGCCATCGCGTCGATGCGGTCGCTTTCCTTGACACGCAGTTCCTTCACGCCGCGCATCACGGTGGTCCCGGTCGCGCAGGCGGCGACGACCGAAAGGACCGGATATTCGTCGATCATGCTGGCCGCGCGTTCGGGCGGCACGTCGATGCCCGCAAGGTCTGAAAAGCGGACGCGCAGGTCTGCCACCGGCTCGCCACCTTCTTCGCGCGGGTTCTCGAAGGTGATGTCGGCCCCCATCTCCACCAGGGTGATGTAAAGCCCGTTTCGGGTCAGGTTCTGGCTGACGCCGGGAACCCGGATGTCAGAGCCTTCGACGATCAGCGCGGCGCAAACCGGGAAGGCTGCCGAACTGGGGTCGCGCGGGACGGCGACCGTCTGGGCGCGCAACTCCGGCTGGCCCAGCAGGGTGATGACCCGGCCTTCGGCGGTGGTTTCGGTGTGGATCCGGGCGCCAAAGCCCGCGAGCATCCGTTCCGAATGGTCGCGCGTCGGCTCCTTTTCGATCACCACCGTCTCGCCCGGCGCGTTCAGGCCGGCCAGCAGGATCGCCGACTTCACCTGCGCCGAGGGCATCGGCACCGTGTATCGCACCGGCACCGGGTTGGCCGCGCCGATGATCGTCATCGGCAGCCGCCCGCCTTGCCGTCCGTAGGCCTGCGCCCCGAACAGCGCCAGCGGATCGGTGACGCGTCCCATCGGCCGCTTGCGAAGCGATGCGTCGCCCGTGAACGTCGCAGTGATCGGCGAGGTTGCCATGCAGCCCATGATCAGCCGCACACCGGTGCCCGAGTTGCCGCAGTCGATCACGTCATCGGGTTCGGCAAAGCCGCCGACGCCCACGCCATGCACGGACCAGACCCCCGGCCCGTGGCGCAGCACCTCGGCCCCGAAGGCGCGCATGGCCTTGGCCGTATCCAGCACATCCTGCCCTTCCAGCAGGCCGGTGACGTGGGTTTCCCCCACTGACAGCGCCCCCAGAATCAGCGCCCGGTGCGAGATCGACTTGTCGCCAGGCACCTCGGCCACGCCGCGCAGCGGACCGGATTTCCGGGCGGTCATCGGGATGGGCTGGTCGTGGCCGGACATGCATTCTCTCCCCTGGATGCCGACAGGCGAGATAGCGCAAAGCAGGCCGATGCGCCATACTCATCGGCAAGAGGGTGGAGGACGGATGCTGCGATTCCTGAGTGTTGTGGTGCTGGCGGGGGCCCTGCCCCTGGCGGCTGCGGCAGAAACCCGGTGTGGCTGGATCGACAATCCGACCCCCGGTAACTGGTGGTTGACGGATGCGGACGGTCAATGGACGCTGGCCACGCTGGGCGGGGACGCCGCTCCGGGGATGGAGAACATGCCCGACCTGACCAAGGGCGAATGGGTGTCGCGCCGGGGCAGCCATGGCTACGGCTGCGCCTGCGCGCTGCTGGTGACGCGCAGCAGCGACCGCAAGGTGCTGGCAATCGGCGGGGTCAGGCAGCTGAGCCTTCAGACCTGCAACAGCGATCCGAAGCTTTCGCCCCGCAACTAGGTCCGAGCGGCGCGCCGGTATGTCAGGTAATGCGCCTTGCGCCCCTCGCGCAGGGCCTTTTGTTCATAGCGGGTCGAAAGCCAGTCATCCCACGGGGTGCCGCCGTCCGACACGGGAAGGAAACCGGCCTTCGGCACCTCGACTCGCGTCTGGCGGACATAGTCGGGAATGTCGGTCGCCACGCGGAATTCGGCCCCCGGAGCCATCACGCGGGCCAGCGGCAGCAGGTGATCCTGCGTCACGAAGCGGCGGCGATGATGGCGGCGCTTGGGCCAGGGGTCGGGGTAGTTGAGGAAGGCCTTGGTGATGCTGCCTTCCGGCAGCACGTCGAACAGATCGCGCACGTCGCCGGGGTGGACGGCAAGATTGGTGACGCCAGCCGCCCGGATCTTGCCCAACAGCATCGCCACGCCATTGACGAAGGGCTCGCAGCCGATGATCCCGATTTCGGGATAGCGCGCCGCCATGTGGACCAGATGTTCACCACCGCCGAAGCCGATTTCCAGCCAGACGGGCCGGTCGTCCCCGAAGATGGCCGTCAGGTCCAAGGGCAGGCGTTCGGGGTTTTCGGCGGGCCAGATGCCGCGCGGTCGCAAGGTTTCAAGATCGTCCGACAGATAGGTCTTCTGACTTTGCCGCAGCGTCTTGCCGTGGCGGCGGCCGTAGAAGTTGCGGAATTCCGGCGGCGGGCCGTTCTGGATTTCTTCGGTCACGCTGGATGCGCCTTTCATGGATCGGGGCGCGTTTAGTCCGTCGCCTGCGGCGGGGTCAACCCGCAGACGCGGTTCAGCCCCGCCCACGATAGGGTGCAACGCCCTGATCGGGCAGCCAGACCCCTTCGGGCGGCGTGCCGGTCTGCCAGAAGACGTCGATGGGGATGCCACCGCGCGGATACCAGTAGGCACCGATCCGCAGCCATTCCGGGTCCAGCAGCGCCACCAGACGCTTGGCGATGTCGAGCGTGCAATCTTCGTGGAAGGCGCCGTGGTTGCGGAAGGAATGCAGGTAAAGCTTCAGCGATTTCGATTCCACCAGCCAGTCGCGCGGGATGTAGTCGATGACGATGTGGGCGAAATCGGGCTGCCCTGTCATCGGACAGATCGAGGTGAATTCGGGCGCGGTGAAGCGCACGACATAGTGTGTGCCGGCGTGGCTGGCGGGCACACGTTCAAGGACCGCCTCCTCGGGGCTTTGCGGTTGCGCGACGTTCTGGCCCAACTGGGCAAGTCCCGACACATCGGTTTTGGTCATGGCGTTTCCCTCAAATGCCGTCGGGGCGGACCAGCGCCCGCCCCGATGGAAAGCAATTGCACGAGGCCCGTGCCTGCCGGCGATCATACCGCCTTGCGCAGCGCCTCGACCAGATCGGTCTTTTCCCAGCTGAAGCCACCATCGGCGTCCGGCGCGCGGCCGAAGTGGCCATAGGCGGCGGTCCGCTGGTAGATCGGCCGGTTCAGGTCCAGATGCGTGCGGATGCCGCGCGGCGTCAGGTCCATGACTTCCATCACGGCCTTTTCGATCTGCGCTTCCGGGACTTCGCCCGTGCCGTAGGTGTCGGCATAGATCGCCAGCGGTTTGGCCACGCCGATCGCATAGGCCACCTGGATCACGCAGCGTTTCGCAAGCCCCGCCGCGACGACGTTCTTCGCCAGATAGCGCGCCGCATAGGCGGCCGAACGGTCAACCTTGGTCGGGTCCTTGCCGGAAAACGCGCCGCCGCCATGCGGGGCCGCGCCGCCGTAGGTATCGACGATGATCTTGCGACCCGTGAGCCCCGCATCGCCATCCGGCCCGCCGATCACGAAGGTTCCGGTCGGGTTGATCCACCATTCGGTGCGTTCGGTCAGCCAGCCCGAGGGAAGGACTTCGCGGATATAGGGTTCGACGATGGCGCGGATATGGTCCGAAGTCTGGTTTTCGTCCGCATGCTGGGTCGAAAGCACCAGCGAGGTCACCTCGACCGGCTTGCCGTTTTCGTACCGCAGGCTCAACTGCGATTTCGCGTCGGGGCGCAGCGTCGGTTCCTGGCCGGATTTCCGCACCTCGGCCAGACGGCGCAGGATCGCGTGTGAATACTGGATCGGCGCGGGCATCAGTTCCGGCGTCTCATCGGTGGCATAGCCGAACATGATGCCTTGGTCGCCAGCACCGTCACGGTCCACACCCTGGCTGATATGGGCGGATTGCGGGTGCAGGTAGTTCTGGACGCTGAGGGTGTTCCAGTGGAATTCGTCCTGTTCGTAACCGATGTCACGTACGCAGTCGCGGACGATGCCGTCGATCTTGCCCATGTATTCGGCAAGACGGCTCTTGTCGGTCAGACCGACCTCGCCGCCGACGACGACGCGGTTTGTCGTGGCGAAGGTTTCGCAGGCAACGCGGGCGTTGGGCTCCTCGGCCAGGAAGGCATCAAGGACGGCGTCCGAGATCCGATCGCAAACCTTGTCGGGATGGCCCTCCGAGACGCTTTCGGAGGTGAAGATGTAGTTCTGACGCGACATGGGAAGTGCTCCATTGGGATGATCCCCGTCACGCCAGGAAGCCGTTGTGACGGTTCGTTTGCGTGGCCTAGACCCTTCGCCGGGGCCGGTCAATCGGATTCCGGCGCGCCTGCCAGCCCAGTGACAATAAGGCGGCGGCAAGAAGGATTGTCGCGGGCCAATCGCCGCTCCTCGCGTAGAGGGTGGGGCCGGGCGTGGCGGGCGGAACCTCGGCGTCCAGCCGCCCCACGGTGTTCAAAGGCAGCGATTGCAGAACGCGGCCGCGGGCGTCGATCACCGCCGTCACGCCGGTATTGGCCGCGCGCAGAAGCGGCAGCCCCTGCTCGACCGCCCGCAGACGCGCTTGCGCCAGATGCTGATAGGGACCGGAGAGGTTGCCGAACCAGCCGTCGTTCGTGACCTGAAGGATCCAGTCGGCGCGGGGACCGACGCGCAGATCCTGGGGAAAGACCGCCTCATAGCAGATCAGCGGCAGGACGCGCCCTGCGCGGCCAAGGTCCAGCACCCGCGGTCCGGGGCCGGCGCTGTAGCCCATCCCTGCCTGCGCGGCCAAGGCGGTGATCCCGACCTTCGCCAGCAGGTCGCCCATGGGCATGTATTCGCCAAAGGGCACCAGATGCCACTTGTCATAGACCTGCGCCACCCGGCCCGTGGCATCGGTTACGGCCAGGCTGTTGAAATACCGCTCCCCCTCGTCGCGCTGCACGCCCAGCGCCAACGGAGCGCCGCCCGAGGCAATCATCACCTGCGCCAGCACGTCGCCGCTGTCGTCCAGCATCCACGGGATCGCAGTTTCCGGCCAGACCACCAGGTCCAACGGGCGCGCCGCGGGTTCGGCCGTGAGGCTGAACTGCCGCCGCAGGAACAGATCCCACATTTCGGGGCGCCACTTTTCCGATTGCGTGGCGTTGGGCTGCACCAGTCGAACCACGATGGGCTGCGCCCGCGGCGGCAGGGCCGCGTCCAGCCGCGTCTGCCCCAGCAGCCACAGCATCGCAAGGAACGCGGCACCACCCACCGTCGCCAGCACCCGTGGCCCCGCGCCCCGCAGCGCGGCCGGCAGTACCGCGAGAAGGCAGGTCAGGATCGACAGGCCGATCGGCCCCACCCACGCCGCCGCCTGCATGACCGGCGTCCCGATCCAGATGTGTCCCATCAGCGCCCAGGGGAAGCCGGTCAGCACATAACTGCGCAGCAGGTCGGATGCCGCAAGACCCAGCCCAAAGCCCAGTCCCGCCTGCGTGGCGGTGGTCACCCGACTGGCCACCCACCCGGCCAATCCCCAGAACAGGGCCATCCCGCCCGCCATGAAGACCAGCGCGAAAGGCGCCATCCAGCCGTCCCGCGCGGCGTCGACCATGAAGGGTTCGACGATCCAGAACAGCGTCGCGGAGAAATAGCCGCAGCCCGCGGCCCAGGCCAGCCAGACACGATGCGCAGGCCGCGCTGCCCCGGCAACCAGCGCAGTCACGGCCCCCAGCGATAACAGCGTCACCGGCCATATCCCGACCGGCGCCTGCCCCAATGCGCTGAAGGCCCCCGCCGTTACCGCCGCCGCCAGCGACCGGGCACCGGGGCGCAGCGGGGCGCGAACCACCGCAGTCAACCGGGACAGGCGCGTCATTTCCCGGTCGTCACCACGTCTTCAGGTCGCTCCCGTTCCGCCGGAACCCGCACCCTCAGCCGCTTGATCCGGCGCAGGTCGGCATCGACGACCTCGAACTCGGCGCCCGAGGGATGGGGGATCACCTCACCCCGCGTCGGCACCCGACCCGAAAGCATGAAGACCAGGCCGCCCACAGTGTCGATTTCGTCGCTGTCTTCATCCTCGGCCAGGCTCAGGCCGATCTCGGCCTCGAACTCGTCCAGGGGGGCGCGGGACTGGACCAGATACTGGCCGGGTTTCTCCAGCACCCACAGGTCGCCCTCATCCTCGTCGTGTTCGTCCTCGATCTCGCCCACGACCTGTTCGATCAGATCCTCGATCGTCAGCAGCCCGTCGACACCGCCGTATTCGTCGATCACCAGCGCCATGTGGATCCGCTGGCTTTGCATCTTCTGCAACAGCACCGCCAGCGGCATCGACGGCGGTGCATAAAGCAGCGGCCGCAACAGCTTGCGCAGGCTGTAGCGCGGCTTGGGAGAGGAGAACGCCTGTTGCAGCGCCAGATCCTTCAGGTGGATCAAACCCATCGGGGAATCGAGCGTGCCCTTGAACACCGGCAGGCGCGAAAAGCCCGAATCGCGAAACACCTTGACCAGTTCCTCAAGCGGAATGGTCACCGGGACTGCGACGATCTCGGCCTTGGGAATTGCCACATCGCCGACGCGCAGCGACCGAAGCTTGACGACACCGGGTGTCGCCGCGCCGGCTTCGGCCCGGTTGGCCGACCGCGCTGCTGTCGGCCCGTGGTTGGCATCCGACGGCGAAAACGCGTCGATCAGACGGCCGAAGAAACTTCGGTGCCCGCTACTCTCAGAAGGTTCGCCGGCGTCCTGCGCCAGCGACGACCCATCAGGGGATTCGCCCATCGGTCCTTTCCATCCAAGGCCGGACCGTTGTCCGACGATATATTATCCGTTCATTCATAGGGGTTCGCCAGTCCCAGCGATGCAAGGATGCGGATTTCCGCGCCCTCCATCAGATCGGCATCGCCGTCCCGGACATGATCGTAGCCCAGAAGATGCAAGGTTCCATGAACCAGAAGGTGCAGGACATGTTCCTGCATCGGCCTGCCTGCCTCGACGGCTTCGCGCGCGCAGGTTTCCCAGGCCAGGGCGATGTCGCCCAGTTCCTCGGGCATGCCCGGTTGCCCGGGACCGGGCCGATCGGGGTGGCCGCCATCGACCTCGGCGCCGCGCTCCTCGGACGGCCAGGACAGCACGTTCGTCGGCCGAGGCTTGCCGCGGAAATCGGCGTTCAGCTCGGCGATTCGCGGGTCGGCGCAGCCCAGCAGGCTGATCTCGAAGCAGGCCGGGTCAAGGCCCTGGTCGGCCAGCACCGCGCGCGCGGCCCGCTCGGCCACGTCGGCCAGGCCGAACGCCTCCCATCGGGCGTCTTCGTTCAATGTGTCAACCAGTGGCTCCATCGTCGCGGTCATAGGCTGCGATGATCCGTGCGACAAGGGGATGACGCACGACATCCTGCGCCGTGAAGTAGTTGAAGCTGATTCCCTTCACCCCTTCCAGAATCCGTTCGGCATCCGACAGGCCCGAACTGACCCCGCGCGGCAGGTCGACTTGCGTCCGGTCGCCGGTGATCACCATGCGTGATCCTTCGCCCAGGCGGGTCAGGAACATCTTCATCTGCATCGTCGTGGCGTTCTGCGCCTCGTCCAATACCACAAAGGCATTGGCCAGCGTTCGGCCCCGCATGAAGGCCAGGGGCGCGATCTCGATCCGCTTGTCCTCGATCAGCTTCTGCACCTGCTTGGCGGGCAGGAAATCGTTCAGCGCGTCGTAAAGCGGCTGCATGTAGGGATCGACCTTCTCCTTCATGTCGCCGGGCAGAAAGCCCAGACGCTCCCCCGCCTCGACCGCCGGGCGCGACAGGACGATCCGGTCGACATGGCCGCCGATCAGCATGGTGACGCCCACCGCGACCGCCAGATAGGTCTTGCCGGTGCCCGCAGGGCCGATCCCGAAGGCCAGTTCATGCTGGAACAGGTTCTTGACGTAGTTCTTCTGTGCTTCGGTCCGGGGTTCGACCTGCTTTTTCCGGGTGCGGATCTCGATCCGGCCGGAGGCGAACATTTCAAGCTGTTCGTCGATGCTGACCGGGGCATCAGGACCAGTGGCGGTCATGCGGATCGCGGCGTCGATTTCGCCGGCATCGATCCCGCGCCCGGTTTCCAGCCGCCCGTACAGGGTTTGCAGCACCGACGCCGCCTGCCCGCGCGCCTCGGCGGCGCCAACAATGGCCAGGTGATTTCCGCGCCTGAGGATATGCACTCCCATCGCATGCTCGATCTGCGCCAGGTTGCGGTCGAATTCCCCGCACAGGTCGATCAGCAGGCGGTTGTTCGGAAATTCAAGCAGCGTTTCGTGAACGTCGTTTCCACGCGGCGGCGGGGTCAAGGCGCTGATGCCCAAGAGGGTCTCCCATTCGTCTAAGCGTCCCTTTGGATATGGTGCGCCCGGGCGAAATTCAAAGCAAGGACCGATCGGAAAGAGGCCCGGGCTGTCGTGAAAAATTCACCAACGCCTGTCGGTCGCGGTAAAAACAGCCACAGAAACGACAACGGGGGCCGGAAACCGGCCCCCGTTGCGCGCCGGCGGCGGTCTTACTTGACGACCGTCACCGTGGTCGCATCATGCTGTCCTGCCTTCATTTCCCAGGACACGGCGACCTTTTCCCCCGCCTTCAGGCCGGGATCCTTGAAGGTGGCCGGAAGCTTGTAGACGATGCCGTTGTCCAGCTTCAGCTCGTGGGTCTTCATGTCGAAGGACTTGATCTTCCCTGTGGTCGTGGTGGTGGTGGCCATCGCCGCCCCGGAAAGGGCCAGCGCGGCAATCAGACTGGCAGGAACGAGATAACGACGCATGTCGCGCAACTCCGCTTGTCCCCCTGCTTCTTCGGGGGATCGCTTGCAAGGCCGTCCCGGTCTGTCGTGTCGGTGAAGGTGTGTGCCCCACCCGGCAGGCCGCAGCCTCGGGATCCGGTCTACTCCGATGGCCGAGTCGGGAACAGGCCCTCTCAACAACGCTTGACGCGGGGTGACAGCTCGTGATCAAGCCCATGAAAATGCTTGAACAATCGTGATGGACCGTGAAGGCGCACATCACGGCGCAGACCGTCGGGTTGTGCACTGATCAAGGGAAGAAAGTGGCGCGGTTGACGGGGCTCGAACCCGCGACCCCCGGCGTGACAGGCCGGTACTCTAACCGACTGAGCTACAACCGCGCATGGGTGCCTGATAGGCGATACGCAACGCGGACAGCGAAGGAGAGGATGGCGCGGTTGACGGGGCTCGAACCCGCGACCCCCGGCGTGACAGGCCGGTACTCTAACCGACTGAGCTACAACCGCGCATCTCTCGTCCCGGATCGCTGCCCCGGACGCGTGGAGGGGTTCATAGGGTCATCGCCCGGCGCCGTCAAGCCGCCGCTTCGGGCTTGCGTCGCTTTTTCCCGTACTTTTGGCGCGGCCAGACCTGAGTTCAGGCCGGGTCCGGCGCGCCCTGGGCCAAGAGACGCAGGCTGCTGGCGCGGCGGCGGGGCATGGCCCCCACCTCGACCGCGGTAAAGACATGCAGCGTGTTCAGGTCGCGGTCGATCACCGCATGGTCGCTGACCCAGCCACCCAGCGCCAGGTAACTGCGCAACAAGGGCGGCATCCCCGACAGGGCGCGCGCCCGGTCGGGGTTGAACAGCCGCAGCCGCCGGGCAAACCGGATGACCTGCGGCGCCTTGATCCGCGGCCGCCAGCGGCGCGGTGCCAGGTGTCGTTCACGCAGCAGGCCGAAGGCATCGCGGTAGGGGTCCCAGTCGGTCCCGGCGAAAGACGAACAGCCAAACAGCACATCCGCCCGGAATGTCTGGACCATAGCCGTCAGAAAGGCCCAGGCCAGGCGCAGGATATGCGGATCCGACCAGGCCGGATGCAGGCAGAACCGGCCCAGTTCGACAAGGGGCCCGGGGTGCGACGCCAGACGGTCCAGGTCGTAATACTGCGCCGAATAGCTGCGCCCCACCCCGGCGCCGCTGTCAAAGCGCATGACGCGGAAACAGGCGACCAGCGTTCCCGTCGCGGCATCCTCGATCAGCGCGTGATGGCAGAGGGCGTCAAAGGCATCGGCGTCCAGCCGCGCGCCGTCCGCGGGCGCGTCTTCGCCCCGCGCGCGGAAGCACAGCCAGCGCAGCGCCTGCGCCCGCCTCAGGTCCTCCGCCCCGGCGCCCAGTCGCGCGCGGTAGCGTCCGCGTTGCATCTGCTCCATGCCCTGGCTCCGTGCCGACAACCCCATCGCGCCTGCCTTGGCATCGCCCGCAGGCGATCCTACATGCGAAGGACGATAATGCCGAACCCTTGATGACGTCATCATGACATGGATCGGAGACAAAGCTGTGACACCTTCCCATCGCATCCCGGCGCTCAGCGATACCGAATGGCGCGCCCGGCTGGGAGAGCTGGCCTACCGGGTGACGCGCCAGGGCGGGACCGAACGGCCCTTCACCCATGATGACTTCCCCGCCGGCCCAGCCACCTATTGCTGCGTCTGCTGCGAGGCGGAGCTGTTCGACTGGACCGCGAAATTCGATCGCGGCTGCTACGGGTGGCCGGCCTTCTCGGCCCCGCTGGCGTCCGACCGTCTGAAGCAGGTCGAGGATCGGAGCTGGTGCATGTGCCGGACCGAAGTGCGCTGCGCGGCCTGTGACGCGCATCTGGGCCATGTCTTCGACGACGGCCCGCCGCCCACGGGACTGCGCTACTGCATCAATGGCGTCGCGCTGCGTCACATCCCGAAATGACCGCGGTTCCGGTCAGCGCCGGGTCTGCGGCCTTGAACGGGCGCGCCGGGTCACTCGACCAGGTTGGCGGCCGAGATCCGGCCCAGGTTGCCCATCAGCTGACGCAGGAAGCCCACGCTCTTGATGTTGCTGGCGGTGACCCGGCGCGAGATCACGATCACCCGGCCCTTGTCCAGGCCAAAGCGTTCGACGTTCGACACGATTCCCTTGTCGTCGAAGCTGACCGCGACGACCTGCCGGTCGACCTCGCGGTCCTCGTAGACGCCATAGGACTTGAAGCGGGATCCGACGTAATACCAGCCGCCGTCGGTCATCATGCCGACCGAGGAGGGTCGGCCGATGAAATCGGCAACGTCCTGCTTGGTGGATTCGCCGACCTTCACGTCGGCCAGTTCGCTTTCCAGCGGCACGTAGCCGTGATTGCGATAGACGGGCGCACAGGCCGCCGCCAGAACGAGCATGAGGGTCAGCGCACCGCGGCGCATCCCGGAAACCAGCCTGCCCATCCTACCCTCTTGTCTCTCGCCCGGAAGCCTTTTATCCCGCTTACAACATTGCTGCACCGTCCTTCAAGGACCAGAACGGCCCCGGCCCCATCCCAGCGCCGATCCCGCCCGACGGCAGGCGGCAGTTTCCCTCCCCCTCCAAGGGTCCAGCCATGACACCGAAGCCCCCCTTCTCTCACCCGTTCCGCACCGCCGATCTGGCCGGCCGGAAGCCCACCCGCTTCACCCTGGCCCCCAATGCGGCCGAACGGGCGGCCATCGCCGCCGATCTGGACCTGCTGGACCTGCCCGAGGCCAGCTTCACCGGCGAACTGCGCCCGGTCGGCCGCGGCGACTGGCATCTGACGGGACATCTCAGCGCCCGTGTGGTGCAGCCTTGCGTGGTGACGCTGGCCCCCGTGACGGCCGACATCACGGATGAAGTGACGCGCCGCTACCTGGCCGAAATGCCCGAACCCGAAGGCGACGAAGTCGAGATGCCCGAGGATGACACGGTCGAGCCCCTGCCCTCGGTCATTGACGTGGGCCAGGTGATGACCGAGGCGCTGGCGCTGGCGCTGCCGCTGTATCCGCGTGCTCCGGGTGCGGAACTGGGCGAGGTTCAGGTGACCGAACCGGGAAAATCCGCCCTTCGGGACGAAGATTTGCGCCCCTTCGCCAACCTGGCCGACCTGATGAAACGCAAGGACAGCTGAAGCCGGTCCGGCGGGGTGCGCCGCCGGCCGGTGCAGATCAGGGCTGCCGTGGAAAGACGGTCAGGACACGGCCGATGAAGTTGCTGAATTCCGCCATGTAGTTGCTCAGGAACGTCTCGGTCGCCGCGACGCTGACATCGCCGTCGTCCGAAATGAGGCCGGGCTTGAACTGGATGTAGGCTTCGACGGCGTTCATCAGCGGCGAGTTGCAGAAGCTGAGGATGCTTTTCAGGTGCTGCTGGCCGACCGCCGTGCCGATCGCGCCGGGCGAGGTTCCGATGATCGCGGAGGGTTTCCGCGTGAAGGCATTCTGGCCGTAGGGGCGGCTGGCCCAGTCAATGGCGTTCTTCAGGCCGCCCGGGATCGAGCGGTTGTATTCCGGCGTGACGAACAGCACGGCATCGACCCCGGCGATGGCAGCCTTGAAGTCGCGGGCGACCTGCGGAAAATCGGCATCGTAATCATAGCTGTAGATCGGCAAGTCCCGGAACGGGATCTCGGACATCTCGAGGTTTTCCGGCGCGAGCCTGACCAGCGCCTTGGCAAGCTTGCGATTGATGGACTCGGTGGCAAGGCTTCCGACGAAATAACCGACCTTGTATTGTGTCATGGTCCTTCTCCTTTCGCGCATGGATGGACGGCAGGCGTCAGGCGACCGGACGGCACTGGCAAGGATGGTCCCGTCCGCAACGGGGCGCAGCGCCAACCCGGATCTTGCACCCGGGGTCGCGCGACTCCCCGAAGATGCCGAGTGTACACCAGTTTTCCGCAGACGCGGCCGCGTTCGGAAAACCGGCTGAGTCCTTTGCTGCCGAAGGGTGTGATCACAAAAACGGGCGGTCCAGCCGCTCGCGCAGAGGCGAAGGCAATTTCCCCAATAAAGGCGGGAATTTCCCGAAAAGGAGCACGGGAATACAACTTTGGATTGTGACTTAATTAAGAATTACCGATTGATATATGTCAATTTCTTTTCATATTTGTTTCAATTTCCAAACTCATTCCAGAATTAACCCTTGGCCGCAACGACAAAAAATTGTGGTGGGTCAATCATGACAACTCTGGCGATCACTGCCCGGCAGGGCCGGATCAAGGCACTGGAAATCCATGGCAAGGCCGTGACCGCCCGCCCCGCAGACAGCGCGCGGCCAGAGTTCGTCAGCCGGCGCAGCCTTGCAGCCGACCGGCAGACGCCGCCTGCGAAAAGCGCCTACCGGCTGCTTTCCGCATCCATCATCCGCTGGATCGCCGGCCGCCCGCCGGCCGCGTCCCGCCGGACGGCCGATTGAAACCTGGGAACAAGGGGCGAATGAAATGGCGTTTGCAGCGATCATTGTCGGGATTCCGCTGGCCTTGCTGGGCAGTGTTCTGTGGGCCATCCTGATCGGCGGGACGTTTCTGCAACTTCTGCTGGTCTATGCCGTGTCCGGCCAGATCGGGTTTGTCCTGGCGCTGCTGGTGTTCCTTCTGGCCCGGCACCTGCACCACCCCGACCGCCCCGCGGCCGCCGGCGATCTGCAGAACCTGAGTTTCGACAAGCTGGCCTGACCCCGTTCGGCCAGCCATGTCGACCCGCCGGCGCCCGATCTCTCCAGGGTGGGCGCCGGCACCTTCTTTTTCGCAAGTCTGGCGCGGTATGTCCCGACACAGGTGCAACCTTCGGCAAGATGGGGAACCCGCCGGAAGCCTTACAGGAGCTTCGATGACCGAAAACCTGACTGTCCGATCCGACGAACTGAAGGCCATGCTGTTGCTGGCCCTGAACGCGGCGACCCGTCTGCATGAGGAACTGGTGGCCGCGATGGACGACTGCCAGTCCCGGTTGCAGGGGCTTGACGCGGAATGCACCTCTTCCGACACCTGCGAAGCCCGGGGGGCGCTGCGCAATCTCAATGAGGAACTGCTGTTCTGCCACGCGCAGCGGCAGATCCGGCAAGAGCAGATCGCCTCGATCCGAACGGTCCTGATGCGGCCGGACCTGGCGAAATCCGCTGTCTGGAAAATCGACCTCGCGTTCCTTTCGGCGCTGATGAAGCTTCGGGATGCGGGGATCCACCTGGCCGGCGCGGGCCGGGCCGAAGAAGGCCGGGCGATGCGGGAATTCGGAAAACTTCATCCCGCGACGGGGCCCGCCCCCCGTTCGGACAGGATGGCGCGGGCGGCGCGATAGCGACTGGCCGGGGTGGGCAATCGGGTGCAGGATGATCGCTGCAACCCGCCCCTGCAAAAGGAATGTGCCCCATGGACGAATATGCCGGCGGCTGCCTGTGCGGCGATGTCCGGCTCACGGCCACCGGCCAGCCCGACCGCGTTGGCCTTTGCCACTGCCTTGACTGCCGCAAGCACCACGGCGCGCTGTTCCATGCCTCGGCGGTGTTTCCGGCCTCTGCCGTCACGATCCGGGGCCGGACCCGCGCCTTCCAGGGGCGCCATTTCTGCCCCCGCTGCGGATCGTCGGTGTTCGGACGTTCGGGCGACGAGGTCGAGGTGAACCTGGGCGCGCTGGATGCGCCGGACCAGTTCCGCCCGACCTACGAACTCTGGACCATTCGGCGCGAAGCCTGGCTGCCGGCCTTTGCCGGGGTCAGCCGGTTCGAACGCGACCGCCCCCCGTCTCCCTGGGAATAAGCCATTCAAGCGCGCCCTGTTCGGCCTGAAGGCGCGCCCTGCCGGGGGGCAAGGCGACGCCCGGATCAGATCTTCAGGTCATCCAGGGACTTGCCGCATTGAAGCGCTGCAGCGATCCAGCGCGGCCGCCGTCCCCGCCCGCTCCAGGTCTCCAGGGCATTGTCGGGATTGGCATAAAGGTCGCGCGCGGTCCGTCGGCGGTTCTGCGTTCCGGCCCCGACCAGTTCGCTCAGGGAAAAGCCCAGAGTTTTCGCCCTTTCTTCCAATTCGGCCAGGGCTTCCCGTTTCTGACGTTCCTTGTGGCTGATAATCGCGCGCGCCACCTGAGCCTGAAGATCCGTAAGTTCTGCCAGAGACAGCTTTTCGAGGTCCATTTTCTGCAATCAATCCAAATAAAACGTGCAAATCCGATAATTCAGCTGTTTTTCGGAATCAACGGTTATTTAAGAATGGACAAACGGCCGCAATTTGACGCAACCGGACGGCCACAGCCAACAGTCCGGGCAATCCAGCGCCGTCAGGCGCCGGCGGTGCACCGGCGCCCCCACGAATTCAGTGCAGACCGAACCCGGCCATCAGGCGCCGGCGCAACGCGACGAAGGGCGGTGCGCTGCGGTCGCGCGGATGCGGAAGGTCGATTTCGATCAACTGCGGCACATCGCCCCTGTCCTTCGGCAGGACCAGCACCCGGTCGGCCAGGTAGATCGCCTCTTCCAGATCATGCGTGACCAGGATCATCGTCACCTTTTCTTCCCGCCAGATGCGGGCCAGCTCTTCCTGCATGGTCAGCTTCGTCATGGCATCCAGCGCGCCCAGCGGTTCGTCCAGCAGCAGGATCCGCGGCCGCACCGCCAGGGCCCGGGCGATGCCCACGCGCTGCGCCATGCCCCCGGACAACTGGCGGGGATAGGCCGCCTCGAATTCGGCCAGGCCCACCAGACGGATGCAATGACGCGCGCGGCGGTCCGCCTCCGCCCGCGTCACGCCCCGGACCTCAAGCCCGAAGGCCACGTTGCGCAGGACGGTCAGCCACGGAAGCAGGCGCGCTTCCTGGAAGATCACCGACCGATCGGTGCCCACTCCTTCCATGGACTGACCGTCGATCCGCACCTGGCCGCTGTCCGGCCGTTCCAGTCCGGCCAGCACCCGCAGAAGCGTTGTCTTGCCGCAGCCCGAGGGGCCGACGATCGCCAGCGCCTCGCCGCCACGGACATCCAGGTGCAGGTTGCGCAGCACGTCGAGGCGTCGGCCGTTCAGTGTGAAGGATTTGGACAGGTCACGCACCGTGACCTCTCCGCGGCCGATTGTTCCGATCCCGTCCATCGTCCGGCCTCAGTTGGTTTTCGGGCTGTCGCCCGTGGAGAACAGGATGTCGCGCGCCACAAGCCGGCCCGGCGGCACCGCGCCCTGCCGTTCCAGGACATCGATCCAGAACTGGATGTCGCGCTCGACCGGCAGCCCGCCCTTGCGGACGCCATAACCCGCGAAATACCGGGCGACTTCGGCGTTTTCTCCGCGCTCCGCCAACACCCGCGCGATGATCTCCCGGGCCTTTTCGGGATTGTCGCGCGCGTAATCCAGCGCGCGGGTCGACGCCTCGACGAAAATACGCGCTTCGTCGGGGTGGGCCAGCGTCCAGTCGCGGCGCAGCACGATGAAGCCGCCCGCGATCTCGCCCAGAACGTCGGTGTCATCAAAGACCGCACGCAACCCGCCGTTCTGCAAGGCCGCCCCCGTGAAGGTCGTTTGCCAGTAGCCAAAGGCCGAGATGTCCACCTGCCCCGATCGCAGCACCTGTTCCAGCTGCGGTCCCGGCACGACGACCAGGTTGGCGCTGTCCTGGGGCAGGCCCTTCTGATGCAGCGCCTCGCGGACGACATAGTCCAGATGCGCGCCAAGCGTGTTGACGGCAATGGTCTTGCCGACGATGTCCTCGACCGATCTGATCGGGCTGTCGTCAAGGACGTAGAAGATCGACTGCGCCTCGTCGTTGATTCCGTTCGAGGGGTAGGCGGCGACAAAGTCGTTCCCGGCAGCGATCGAATTCAGGACGGCAGCCGTGGCGGCCGAGCCCACCTCGACGCTGCCGCCCGCCAGCGCCACCAGAGAGGCAGGTCCACCTTGGGCATAGCCCACGTTTTCGATCGTGATGCCGGTACCGTCGAAGTAGCCGAGTTCCGCGGCCAGTTCATGGGCCGAAAGGCCGCCCTGGCTGGCAAGATAGCGGATGTTCACCTCGGCCCAGGCCGGAGAGAGTGGCAGGCCCAGCGCGGCGGCAAGCGCAAGGGCGGGGAAATGGATCGTCATGGTCATGTTCCTTTGAGATTTCGGAATGGTGATCAGCGGGCCAGGTCTGCCCACCGGCACAAGCGACGCTGAAGCCAGACCAGCGCGGCATTGGCCGTCAGGCCCAGCAGTGCCAGCAAGAGGATCGCGGCGAACATCTGCGGGATCTGGAAGTTGTACTGGGCGTTCATCACCTGGAACCCCAGGCCCTTGTTTGCGCCGATCATCTCGGCCGCGATCAGCAGCAGCAGCGCCGTGGTGGCCGACAGGCGCAGGCCCACGAAGATCGAGGGCAGGCTGGCGGGCAGGACCACACGGCGGAAGATCGTGCCGCGCGGGGCCCCGAAGCTGGTGGCCATCTCGATCAGCTTGCGGTCGACCTCCTTCACCCCGCCGATGGTGGCCAGCAGGATGGGGAACAGTGTGGCCCAGAAGATCACGAAGACCTTCGATGCCTCACCGAGGCCGAGGAGGAGGATGAACACCGGATAAAGCGCCAGGGCCGAGGTCTGGCGGAAGAACTGCAGGATCGGGTCCAGGGCCTGTTCGACGGCGCGGATCTGCCCCATGAACAGACCCAGCGGGATCGCCAGGCCCACGGCAGCGGCATAAGCCAGCCCGGATCTTTGCAGGCTGATGGCGATGTCATCCAGCAAGGCGCCCCCGGCAAGGCCGGTCCAGGTTGCGGCGATGATCCGGTCCAGCGGCGGAAAGACGGTCGGGTTGATCCAACCCAGCATCGCACCGATCTGCCAAAGGGCCAGGAAACCGGCCAGAAGGCCGTAGCGCCTGAGCGCGAAAGCCACCCCGGCCCTTCGGCGGCGCAGGACGTCGGCGCGCTGCGACGAAGCCCCGCCGGACTGGAGCGCGGGCGCATCTAGGATTTGATAGGTCATGGCCTTACTCCGCCGCGTGGGTGGCGCGACGAGCGGCTACCCAGCGGTTTTCCGGGAAGGGCAGGCCCAGGTTCTGGCGCAGGGTGCGGCCTTCGTATTCGGTGCGGAACAGGCCCCGGCGTTGCAGTTCCGGGATCACCAGGTCGACGAAATCCGTCAGACCGTTGGGCAGCCAGGGCGGCAGGATGTTGAAGCCGTCGGCGCCTTCGTTCGTGAACCAGTCCTCCAGGATGTCGACGATCTGATTGGCGGTGCCAACCACGGTGAAGTGGCCGCGGGCAGATGCGACATGCTGGTAAAGCTGGCGGATGGTGAAGCCGTTCTCGTCCGCGATCTGGCGGATCAGCGCCTGGCGGGATTTCATGCCTTCCGTCGGGCCGACGGGCGGCAAGGGGCCGTCAAGGTCCACCCCGGTCAGGTCCAGCGTGCCCCCGGTCAGGCCCTTGATCAGCGCGATGCCGTCCTCTTCCAGGATCAGACTGGTGAGGCGGTCATACTTCTCGCGCGCTTCCGCTTCCGTCCGGCCCACGAAGGGCGACACGCCCGGCATGATCAGCACGTGGTCGGGGTTCCGCCCCAGGCCGCGGGCGCGGGCCTTGATGTCGCGGTAGAATTCCTGCGCGGTATCAAGGCGCTGGTGGGCGGTAAAGATCACCTCGGCCGTCGCGGCCGCCAGGCCGCGCCCGTCCTCGGACTGCCCGGCCTGCACGATGACCGGATGGCCTTGCGGGCTGCGGCTGACGTTCAAGGGGCCCTTCACCTTGAAATGCTCGCCCCTGTGGTCGGTGTAATGGACCTTGTCGGGGTCGAAGAACCGCCCCGTTTCCTTGTCGCGCAGGAAGGCGTCGTCCTCGAAACTGTCCCACAGCTTTTTCACCACCTCGACATGTTCCGCCGCGCGGCGGTAGCGGAAGGCGTGGGGATGCTGCTGGTCGAGGTTGAAGTTGTGGGCCGCCGACTCCGTCGCCGTCGTCACCACGTTCCACCCGGCCCTGCCGTCCGAGATCAGGTCGAGGGAGGCGAACTTGCGAGCGAGGTTGTAGGGTTCCTCGTACGTCGTGGAGGCGGTGGCGATGAAGCCCAGGTTCTTCGTCAGCGGGGCAAGGGCCGCGAACAGCGTTACGGGTTCGAACCCTGCAACCTTCGCGTTGCCGCCCTCGATCTCGCCGCCAAAGGCGATGGCCAGCCCATCGGCCAGGAAATAGGCGTCGAACAGGCCCCGTTCCGCCTCTTGCGCCAGCTTCAGGTGAAAGTCGAAGCTGGTCGCCCCATCGGCGGGGCTGTCAGGGTGACGCCAGGCGGCGATGTGCTGGCCGCCGCCGGGCAGGAAGGCGCCAAGGCGGATCTTGCGGGGTCGGGTCATGGTTCGGTTCCTTTCAGACAAGCGGTTCCCGTTCCCGCCGAAGGGCGGGGTGTTTCGGGGGTGAACGGTGGGTGGATCGGGGGGTCAGGCCGCCGTTGGGTGGGCAGGCTCCAGCCAGAAGGAAAGCTGCGCCACGGCGCGGTCGATCCGGGCGATCAGCGGCGGCGACGTCGGGATGGCATCCGTGAAATCCGCGCCCGAGGCGTAGATTCCCGTTGGCAGCGTCGCCGCTTCGAAGAAGCCGAAAAGGGGGCGCAGGTGATGTTCGATGACCAGGGCGTGCTTCTCGCCGCCGCCCGTCGCCGTCAGCAGGATCGGCTTGCCCACCAGCGTTTCGGGTTCGAGCAGGTCGAAAAGGTGCTTGAAAATCCCCGTGTAACCGCCCTTGTAAACCGGGGTGCCGACGACCAGCGCATCCGCCGCGATGATCCGGTCGACGATGGTCCGTGCCCGGGTCCCCAGGTCCGACAGCCTGCGCGCCTGCCCAAGCGACGGGCCGAAGTCGGCCAGATCATGCACAACGGATGTCCGGCCGAACCGGGCCGCAGCGCGGTCCACGGCCGCCGTCACAAGGGCCAGCGTCCTGGACGGCTGGCCAAGGCTTCCTGCAATTCCGATGATTTCGCCCGACATGGCCGCCCCGAATAACGATTGATGTTGTCGTGTATAATGGGCGAAGGCCAGGGCGCCGGCCATTCCAAAGACTGTCGCGAAAAGAGATGAAATTCTTCCCCCGTCGGCCCACCGCGAAAGATCGAAGGGGCCGGACCAGGACAGGCCCCTGCCCTATTCCGCCGCGACCGCCCATCGCGGGCCGAGGATCGGCCCAGACGCCCATGTCGGTCGACGATACGGTCCTTGCCGGGCCCCGGGCAGGCCCCGATTTTCGCGTGTCAGAAGGGGATTGGTGGTGGCGAGGGAGGGACTCGAACCCTCGACCTTGCGATTATGAGTCGCACGCTCTAACCAGCTGAGCTACCTAGCCATCACAGCGCCGCTGCCTATTTTATGCCTGTTACAAGGTCAAGCGGAAATCTGACCTTCCGCTGCCGGAACCCGGCCCGTCGTGATCCCTGCCGCCTTCAGCTGGCGCCGTAGTAGCTGCGATACCAGGCGACAAAACGCGCCATCCCTTCGACGATGTTGGTTTCGGGCCGATAGCCCGTCAGGCGCTGCAACAGGCTGTTGTCGGCCCAGGTCGCGGGCACGTCGCCCTTCTGCATCTCCATCAGGTTGCGCCGCGCCAAGCGGCCCGTGGCCGCCTCGATGGCCGCGATGAAGTCGCCGAGGCTGACCTTCTCGCCATTGCCGATGTTCACCACCCGCCAGGGCGCGACGGGCGACAGGCTGTCCCCGGGGGCGATTTCAGCGGGATCGGTCGGCCGGACCGGAACTGCATCGATCAGCAGGCGGATGCCGCGCACCAGGTCGGTGACATAGGTGAAATCGCGGAACATGTTGCCGTGGCCGTAGACGTCGATCGTATCGCCCTCAAGGATCGCACGGGTGAACTTGTAGGGCGCCATGTCGGGCCGTCCCCAGGGGCCGTAGACCGTGAAGAAGCGGAAGGCGGTGACGGGCAGACCGTAAAGATGCGCCCAGGAATGGCTGAGGCTTTCGGTTGCCTTCTTGGTGGCGGCATACAGGCTGACCTGGGTGTCGCACTTGTCGGTTTCGCGGTAGGGCATTTCCGTGTTGGCGCCGTAGACGGACGAGGTTGAGGCCAGCAGCACATGCCCGACACCCGCGTCGCGCGCCGCCTCCAGCACGTTGAAGGTGCCGTCAACGTTTGACGACAGATAGCTGCGCGGCGCTTCAAGGCTGTAACGAACACCGGCCTGCGCCCCCAGGTGCACGATCGCCTCGGGCCCGAAATCGCGGATGTCGGCGGCCAGGCGTGCGTTTTCCTCCAGCATCGACTCGGTGAAGCTGAACCCCGGATGCTGCATCAAGCCGGCCAGCCGGCGCCGCTTCAGCGTGACGTCGTAATAGGCCGTCATCCCGTCATGGCCGTGGACGCGGAAACCCTCGGCCAGAAGCAGTTCGGCAAGGTGATAACCAATAAAGCCGGCCGCGCCGGTGATGTAGATGCGCCGCATGAAAAGCCCTTTCTGTCGGGGCCTTCCTAGCGGGCGAAGGGGGTTTTTTCCATCGTCAAATCGGACGGCCGCGCGCCAGGTGCCTCAGACGTGCTGGCCCGCGTTCACCTCGATTTCGGTACCGGTGACATAGCTCGACTGGTCCGAACACAGGAACCAGATCACGTCGGCCACCTCCGATGGCTGGCCCAGGCGCCGGAGCGGCAGGGTTTCGACAATCTTTTCGGTGCCGGGCGACAGGATCGATGTCTCGATTTCGCCTGGGGCAATCGCATTGACAC
The DNA here is from genome assembly GCA_002356635.1 of Rhodobacteraceae bacterium QY30. Classification (GTDB taxonomy): domain Bacteria; phylum Pseudomonadota; class Alphaproteobacteria; order Rhodobacterales; family Rhodobacteraceae; genus QY30. The sequence goes on along the minus strand of CP023454.1, from coordinate 722,337 downwards.
GCACGCCCAACGGGCCGAAGTCATGGGCCATTTCCCGGGTCAGCGCCTTCAGCGCCGCCTTCGAGGTCGAATAGGCCGCCCCCGCGAAAGGATGGACACGGCTTCCGGCGATCGAGGTCACGTTGACCACCGCGCCCTTCGCGGCCGAAAGCTCGTCCTTCAGGCCACGGGCCAGCACGATCGGCGCGAAGAAGTTGACATGGAAGACACGTCCCCAGTCGCGCAGGTCTGTCTCGATCGAATTCAGGCGTGACCCGCCCGGCCCTTTCGGCGAGATCCCCGCGTTGTTGACCAGCGCATGCAGCTTGCCGTCCAGCTTTTCACGGATGCGCGCCAGCGCCTCCATCGTGGCGGTGGGATCGCCCAGGTCGATCTGGATATGGTTGTCCTTCCCGCCCTTCCAGGGGCAGCGCGGATCGAATGGCTGGCGCGAACAGGTCAGCACCCGCCAGCCTTCACGCTCGAACCGCTTGACCGTCGCATGGCCGATCCCGCGGCTGGCGCCCGTCAGCAGCATCACCTTTTCGTCGCTCATTCCCGCCACCCGTTCTGCCGGTTTCCGCCGTGACCGTATCGCTTGCGGCGGCAAAGGCAAAGGGCGCTTGGCAGGGGCGGCCCGAGGGTCTAACACAACGGGAAAAGAGGGCCCGGCATGAGAAAGCAAGACATGAACCGTGACTGGCAAGCCACCGCCCGGACCCTGTCCGAGGCGCTTCCCTACATGCAACGCTACACCGGTGCGGTCGTGGTGGTGAAATTCGGCGGCAACGCCATGGGGGATGAGGCCGCGATGGCCGAATTCGCCCGCGACATCGTGCTGATGCGGCAGGTCGGCATGAACCCGGTCGTCGTCCACGGCGGCGGGCCGATGATCAACGACCTCTTGAAGCGGCTGGACATCAAGTCGGAATTCATCCGCGGCAAGCGCGTGACCGATCAGGCCACGGTCGAGGTGGTCGAGATGGTCCTGTCGGGGCTGGTGAACAAGCGCATCGTCCAGGCGATCAACGATCAGGGCGGCCGCGCCGTGGGCATTTCCGGCAAGGATGACGACCTGATGGTCTGTGAAGCCGACGACCCGGAACTGGGCTTCGTCGGTCGCCCGGTCGAGATGAACGTCGAGGTGCTGAGCGATCTTTACAACGCCGGCATCATCCCGGTTGTCGCCCCCGTCGCCACGGGCCGGAACGACAACGAAACCTTCAACGTCAATGGCGATACGGCCGCCGGCGCGATTGCAGGCGCGCTGAAGGCCGATCGGCTGCTGCTGCTGACCGATGTCGCGGGCGTGAAAGATGCGAATGGCGAGGTCGTCACCTCGATGACCCCCGAACAGGTGCGCGAGATGATTGCCTCGGGTGTCATCTCGGGGGGCATGATCCCGAAGGTGGAAACCGCGCTGAAGGCGGTCGAGGAAGGTGTGCGCGCCGCCGTCATCCTGGACGGCCGGGTGCCGAACGCCTGCCTGCTGGAACTGTTCACCGATCATGGCGCCGGGTCCCTGATCCGCTCGACCGAACCGCGGGTCAAGCCGCGCGGCCGGTGACGGGGCTTTCGCGGATCGAGGCGCGGGCAGCGCACGACCGGCTGATGGTCGCGGGGGCTTTCCATCCGGGGCCGGAGGACGGCCTGCCCGAGGACATCGCCACGCTGATCCTGCTGGCCCCGGCCGAGCCGGGGTTCTGGGCGCATATGACCGCCGCTGCCGAATGGTCGGACGGCGCGCCCGATCCCGTCGACCGCTGGTCATCCCGCGTCGTCGGTCAGATCGCGGCGGAGATTGGCGGCCGCGCCTGGTTTCCCTTTGGCGGGCCGCCTTATGCGCCGTTCTTCGCCTGGGCGCGCCGATCGGGGCGCGCCTGGGCCTCGCCGGTGACTTTGCTGGTTCATGATGTGGCGGGGCTGATGATTTCCTATCGCGGCGCGATCGGACTGGCGGAGCGGCTGGACCTTCCGCCGCCGCCCGAACGGCCCTGCGACCGCTGCGAGGCGCGCCCCTGCCTGACGGCCTGCCCGCCCCGCGCCCTGACGGCGGCGGGATACGACCTGGACGCCTGCCACGCGTTTCTGGACAGGTCCGAGGCGCGGGACTGCCTGGAAAAGGGGTGCGGCGTTCGTCGCGCTTGCCCCTTGTCACAAGCCTATGGCAGGCTGCCCGAACAGTCCGCCTATCACATGAGGCTTTTCCACAGATGACACCCTCGGGGCACCGCCGCCTGATCCTGACCCGCCACGCCAAGTCGGCCTGGGACAATCCCGCCCTGGACGACCACGCGCGCCCGCTGAACCCTCGCGGCCGCCGATCGGCGCTGGAACTTGGCGAATGGCTGCATTCGCGCGGCTACGAACCGGATCAGGTCCTGTGTTCCAGCGCGATTCGCACCCGCGAAACCTGGTCGGTGGCGCAGGCGGCTCCGCTTGAGGTGATGCCCGAGGTCGAGTTCATCGATTCGCTCTACCACGCCTCGCCGGATGTGATGCTGAAGGTGCTGCGCAAGGCCACCGGCGATTGCGTTATGATGCTGGGCCACAACCCCGGCATTTCGGAATTCGCCGCCATGCTGCCGTCGCGCCGGCCCACGCATCCCGATTTCGCGCGCTATCCCACCGCCGCCACGCTGGTCATCGATTTCGAGATCCCGTCCTGGGCCGACCTGAAGCCCGGTCAGGGCAGCACGTTGGACTTCTTCGTTCCCGGCGGCCGGGAATGAAGACCTGCCCGCCCGGGTCTTAATCCGGGCGGCCCACCGTCAGGCCAGCCGCGCCACTCGCGCTTCCAGGATGTCGAAGGGCACGCCGGGATCGTCCTTGGCACAGCGGATCACCAGGCTGGTCTTGACGCTGGCCACATTCTCGGCCGACGTCAGCTGCTCGGTCAGGAATCGCTGGAAGGTCGACAGGTCCGGCGCCACGCATTTCAGGATGAAGTCGATCTCGCCGTTCAGCATGTGGCATTCGCGGACCAGCGGCCAGTTGCGGCAACGCGCCTCGAAGGCCGACAGGTCGACCTCGGCCTGGCTGTGCAGCCCGACCATGGCGAAGACCTGCACCTCGAAGCCCAGTTCGCGCGGATCGACATCGGCGTGATAGCCGCGGATGTAGCCGGCTTCCTCCAGCGTGCGCACCCGACGCAGGCAGGGCGGCGCCGAAATCCCCACGCGCTTGGCCAGTTCGACATTGGTCATCCGACCATCCGCCTGAAGCTCGGCCAGAATCTTCCGGTCGATCTCGTCGAGCTTGTTGGCGGCCATACCTGGTGTTCCCTTGTCGAATATGCGCGGAACTTACTTCGCCGCCCCGGCGCGCGCAACTTTATTGCGCCGCGCTGCAACTTTTCGTTCGCTCCGGCCCCGCGCCGCCCTTTCCATCACAAGCCTTCCCCTGTCGCGGACCCTTTTCCCCGGTGGTTCCGGCGCGTATATCGGGCGGCGGAGTTTTCAAAGGGGCCACCATGTCTGACACGCGCCACACCAGGGTTCTGATCATCGGGTCCGGCCCGGCGGGCTACACCGCCGCCGTCTATGCGTCGCGCGCGATGCTGAACCCGATCCTGATCCAGGGCATCCAGCCGGGCGGCCAGCTGACCATCACGACCGAGGTCGAGAACTGGCCCGGGGACACCCATGTCCAGGGCCCGGAACTGATGGTGCGGATGGAAGAACATGCCCGCAGCATGGGGGCCGAGATCATCTCGGACCATATCCAGTCGCTGGACCTGAAATCGCGGCCCTTCACGGCGAGGGGGGACAGCGGCACCACCTACACCGCCGATGCGGTGATCCTGGCCACCGGCGCGCAGGCGAAATGGCTGGGCCTGCCCTCCGAGGAACATTTCAAGGGCTTCGGCGTCTCGGCTTGCGCGACCTGCGACGGGTTCTTCTATCGCGGGAAAGAGGTGGTGGTGATCGGCGGCGGCAACACCGCGGTCGAGGAGGCGCTGTTCCTGACCAATTTCGCCAGCAAGGTGACGCTGATCCATCGCCGCGACAGCCTGAGGGCCGAAAAGATCATGCAGGACCGCCTGTTCAAGCACCCGAAGATCGAGGTGGTCTGGAACAGCGAAGTGACCGAAGTGCTGGGCGAGGATGCGCCCCGCGGCGTGACGGCGGTCAGGGCGCGCAACCTTCAGACCGGTGAAACCCGCGACATTCCCTGCGCGGGCTTCTTCGTCGCAATCGGCCATGCCCCCGCTTCGGAACTGGTGAAGGATCAGCTGGAACTGCACTCGGGCGGCTACGTCAAGGTGCAGCCGGGCACGACCGCGACCAGCATTCCTGGCGTCTTTGCGGCCGGCGACCTGACAGACCACGTCTACCGCCAGGCCGTGACCAGCGCCGGGATGGGCTGCATGGCCGCGCTGGACGCCGAACGCTGGCTGGCCAGCGGCGCGTAACGCCAGATCACGATTGCGCAAACCGGCGGCGCTTGCTTATGTCGGCGCCGGACCAGCCCTTGAACGCTTGATCGGGATCGTAGACGTGCCGAACGAAGCCATCGCGAAAACCCGACGCCGCACCAACGCCATATACGTGTCGGTGGCTGCGGTGATCGTCATCATGTATGTCCTGGGCGCCGTCGCGGTGGCGCGGGCCGTGGCCAGCGAAAACCGCGCGCGCCGCATCGCCGAGGAAACCCAGACAACCCTCGCGCAGACCGGCGCCTTGCTGATCACGGTGCTGGATGCCGAAACCGGACAACGCGGCTATCTGCTGACGGGGGATGAGGAATACCTGACCCCCTTCCAGGGAAAGCGCGCGCAGTTCGGAAACGAACTTGCCGACCTGCGCAAGCAGCTTGAACAGCAGCGCGAGGCAGGCCCCCAGCTTGCGGCGCTGGACCGCATCCAGACGCTCAGCACCCAGCGGTTCGACCTGCTGGACAAGGGCATCGCCGCACGGCGCCGCAATGACCTTGGGGCGGCGCTGGATATCATCCGGATGGGCGGGGGCAAGGAGGCGATGGACGGCATCCGGGCCGAGATCAACACGATCCGCGACTTTGAAGAGGGCCGCCTGTACAGCGCCTTCGCCTCGGCGCGGCTTCTTCAGGACAAGACCGCCGCCGCCCTGGGCTTTCTTCTGCTGGTCACGCTCATCGCGCTGATCAGCGCCGGCATCCTGATCCGCCGCGCCATCCAGGCCGAAACCGCGGCCCAGTTCGCCCAACAGCTTCGCAGCGAGCGGGACCGCGCCGACCTGGTCAGCCGCGAACTCAGCCACCGGGTGAAGAACCTGTTCGCGGTGATCATGTCGATCATCTCGACCACGGGGCGCGCCGAAACCGACGCGCGCGTGGCGGCCCGGAAGATCCGCGAACGGGTGCAGGCGCTGTCACGGGCCCATGCGCTGTCCAACGGCCAGGACACCGCGCAGAGCGCGCGCCTGGGGGATCTGGTATCCGCCATCGTCCAGCCCTATGTCCCGCAGGGTCACAAGGTCGCGTCCGCGGGCCCGGAAATCTGGCTTTCTGCCGATCGCGTGACACCTGTGGGCCTTATTCTGAACGAACTTGCAACGAATGCTGTGAAATATGGCGCATGGAGCACGCCCGAGGGAACCTTGACCGTCACATGGGCGTTCGACGGAAATGATCAGCAGTCCGCCGCACAGGAAGGCGTTGCGGGTCCGACAATTCCGTTCCGCCTGATCTGGACGGAGAAGGTGCCGAACGGGCATTTGACCGAACCGACGACACAGGGGTTCGGGTCGAACATGATAGAGCTTTCCGCGACCCAGGCCCGTGCCGAAGTGTCGCGGAGTTGGGGTGCGGACGGCCTCACGGTCGTCTTGAGATTTGAACGGGATGGTCCAGCGGGAGGATAGGGGCGCGCGTTCAGGAAAACTTGGGTGAATGAAAGTGAACGGAAAAAGAATACTCGTCGTTGAGGATGAAGCGCTACTGGCGCTGGATTTGAGATTTGCGTTGGAAGACCGGGGCGCTTCGGTTGTCGGCCCCTGCTATCGCCTTTCCACCGCGCTGACCACCGCGCAGCTGGGCGGGATCGATGCGGCGGTGCTGGACGTCGATCTGGCCGGGGAAACCGTGTTTCCCGTTGCGGATTTGTTGAAACAGGCGAACATTCCGTTCGTATTCCACACCGGACGGCATAACCCGCAGGTGCTGAGCGAAGCCTATCGCGACATTCCCATCTGTCCCAAGCCGACGAATCCTGAAACGGTGGCTGACACCCTGTTCGCGCTGATCGAACGCCAGCAGATGCACTGACGTCGGACCGGAGCCCGGCACATGAAAAAGGCTGGCGGAAAGCCAGCCTTTTCGTTTTTGGCCTCACTGTCCGTCAGTGGACGTGGACCGGCTTCAGATCGTTCTGGCGGGCCAGCAGAAAGGCCAGCTTTTCGTCCTTCACCAATGCAATCCGTTCGCCCTGCGCATCGTGCACGGCATAGATCGTTTCCAGGCCCATGGCCTGTGACTGCACGTCCTGCGGCAGTTCCGACACCATCACCGGACGCACATAGACGATGCGCCGTTCGGCGGGGTCGATGCCCAGTTCATATTCCGTATTCATCTTCCTGCCTCCTTACTTGCGGGCGATCCGGATGGTTTGCACCACCGCTTCGGGAACCGAACGTTTCAGATCGATATGCAACAGGCCGTTTTCCATACCAGCCCCGGCAACTTCGACGCCCTCCGCCAGCACGAAGCTTTTCTGGAAGGCCCGCGCGGCGATCCCGCGATGCAGGAACACCCGCCCGTCGCTGTCATCCGCCTGCTTGCCACGGATGACCAACTGGCGATCCTCGACCGTGATGGCCAGATCGTCTTCGCGGAACCCCGCCACGGCAAGGGTGATGCGGAACGCATGTTCCGAGGTCTGCTCGATGTTGAAGGGGGGATAGCCGTCATGCCCGCTTTTCGCGGTCCGTTCCACCAGACGTTCCAACTGGTCAAACCCCAGCAGGAAGGGATGTGCGGCAAAGGTCAGTTTCGTCATTCGGGCAAGTCCTCGGATCAAGCGACGTTGCAAACCGGGCCCCGATGATCCGGCGACCCAAGGATTAATATGGGAAGCGATGCCGGAGGAGGCAAGCCCTTGCGCGAAGGGGACCGCTTGCGCGGGACGCTTCCCGGAATCGGATGAAATTGCTATAATTCAAGCCTGTAAAAACGGCGACTCGTGTTAACACGGACGCGTTGGGGACCAATCGGGGATGATCATGAACGCCCATTTCGAGATGGACAGCGCCGAGGTGATGCGCGTGAAGCTCGAAGTGCTGAGACGCGAACACCGCGATCTGGACGAGGCGATCCACGCGATCGAATCCGGCGGCCGCGGCGACCAGCTGATGCTGCGCCGGCTGAAGAAGCAGAAACTGTCATTGAAGGACCAGATCGCCCGCCTTGAGGATCTGCTGACCCCTGACATCATCGCCTGATGGCGCCTCTGGCTGTTGTGCGCCCCGGGCGGACCGTTATAGTGCGGCCCGCGCAAGGCTGCGCGGACAACAGGGGATACGGGGCCGCATATGGACGCCAAAGTCGGGATCATCATGGGATCGCAGTCGGACTGGCCCACGATGAAGGAAGCCGCCACGATCCTGGATGAACTGGGCGTGTCCTATGAGGCGAAGATCGTCTCGGCGCATCGCACGCCCGACCGGCTTTGGGCCTACGGCAAGGCTGCGGTCGAACGCGGGCTTCAGGTGATCATCGCAGGCGCCGGCGGTGCGGCCCATCTTCCCGGAATGATGGCGTCGAAGACCCGGGTGCCGGTGATCGGCGTCCCGGTGCAGACCAAGGCCCTGTCGGGCGTCGACAGCCTGTATTCCATCGTCCAGATGCCGAAGGGCTATCCGGTCGCCACCATGGCCATCGGCGCGGCCGGGGCCGCGAATGCGGGGCTGATGGCGGCGGGAATCCTGGCGCTGAGCGATCCTTCCCTTGCCGAACGACTGGATGCCTGGCGTTCCGCCCTTTCCGCCTCGATCCCGGATGAACCCATCGATGACTGACATCTCCCCCCTGCCCTTCGGGGCCACCATCGGCATTCTGGGCGGCGGCCAGTTGGGCCGGATGCTTTCGGTCGCGGCCGCGCGGCTGGGTTATCGCACGCATGTCTACGAACCCGGTGCCAATCCGCCCGCCGCCGACGTGGCCCACCGGGTAACGACGGCCCCCTATGAGGACGCGGCTGCCCTGCGGGCCTTCGCGGATGCGGTCGATGTCATCACCTACGAATTCGAGAATGTGCCTACCTCGGCGCTGGACCTTCTGGAGGCCGCGCGGCCGATCCGACCGAACCGCCGCGCGCTGGCTGTCAGCCAGGAGCGGATGGCCGAAAAGGATTTCCTGACCTCGCTGGGCCTGGCCACCGCCCCCTACGCCTCGGTGAAATCGGCGGCCGACCTGGACGCGGCGCTGGCCCGGATCGGCACCCCCGCAATCCTGAAGACCGCGCGGCTGGGCTATGACGGCAAGGGCCAGGCCCGGATCATGTCGGCCGCCGACGCACCGGCAGCGCTTTCGGACATGGCCGGGCAGCCGGCGGTGCTTGAGGGTTTCATCAACTTCAGCCACGAGGTGTCGGTGATCGCCGCACGCGGGCTCGACGGCTCGGTTGCCGTTTATGATCCGGGCGAGAATGTCCACGAAGGCGGTATCCTGCGGACCACGACCGTCCCGGCCCGCCTGTCGCCTTCGCATCGCAGCGACGCAGTGCTGATCGCCGCGCGGATCCTGAACGCGCTTGATTATGTCGGTGTCATGGGGGTTGAGCTGTTCGTGACCGCGGGCGGTCTGGTCGTGAACGAGATCGCACCGCGGGTTCACAACTCGGGCCACTGGACGCAGAACGGCTGCGCCATCGACCAGTTCGAACAGCACATCCGCGCCGTCACGGGCTGGCCGCTGGGCGACGGAACGCGGCATTCCGACGTGGTGATGGAGAACCTGATCGGCGACGACATCGAACGTGTCCCCGCCCTGGCCCGCGAAACGCAGGTGGCGATTCACCTTTACGGCAAGGCCGAGGCACGTCCGGGCCGCAAGATGGGCCACGTGAACCGCGTCCGGTCGCGTCCCTGACGCGCCGTCGGGCGGTCAGTCCTGCGCCCAAAGCGCCGCGATCCGGCGCATCGCCTGAGCGTCGGTCATTCCATGATCGAAGTGCCCCTGCTGCAGGAAGTCCAGCACCTGCGCCATGACCAGCGGGCTGACCATCATGAAGGTATGCGTCACGCTCAGGGTCAGGTGATCGCGCATTCCGGGCAGGCGGGTGCTTTCGACACTGACCTTGCCATCGTCCGGGCCGGGGATCATTCCTGAATAGACCGGATTCAGCGTTCGCGTCCCCGCGATGATGCCCACCTCGGCGCGCAGGGGGCCCAGTTGCCGGGGAAGCGCTTCCGGCCCTGTTCCCAGTTCGCCTCCGGCCGGGCCGTTGATCCAGTGGAACGGGGCCAGATCGCCCAGCCGGTCCACCAGCTCCGACCCCTCGTTCGGCGGCGCCAGCATGACGATCCGTCCCAGCCGGGCGGGACGATTCCGGGCCAGCCAGTCCCGCAAGAGGATGCCGCCCATCGAATGGGTGACGAAATGAATCCGCCGGTTGCCACAGGCCGCGACCGCAGGTGGAAGATGGCGCTGCGCCAGCACCTCGACCGGCGCGCGGGTCGAAGGGTAGCCGACATTGACCACCTGATATCCCGCGCGGGCCAGCACCTGCGCCAGTGGCACGAACGAGGTTCTGGTCCGCGCCAGCCCGTGCAGAAGCACGACGCAGTCGGACTGCGCCGGACCCGGCATCAGCAAGGCAAGGACAAGGACCAGAAGCCGCATGTCCGGCAAAATAGGATGCCACCTGCGCCCACGGAAGGCCCCCCGCTCCGTCGTTCCCGGTGCCCCGCATCCCCTTGCCATCACCGCACCGGCGCGCCACCTTGGCCGGATGTCTACGTCCCTGCGCCCCCGAACGCCCCGTCTGGCGGTCCGCGCCCTGATCCTGCATCAGGGCCGGCTGTTGCTGGTCAATGCCTATCGCAACAGCACGCCGCCGCTGTGGTGCGCGCCCGGCGGCGGCGTCCATGCCGGTAGCGGCCTTCCTGAAAACCTGGTGCGCGAGGTGCATGAGGAAACCGGCCTGACGGTGGCGCCGGGCGCGCTGGCGCTGGTGAACGAATTCCACGATCCCGCCACCGGCTTCCACCAGGTTGACCTGTATTACCGCTGCATCATCCTGGCCGGACGGCTTGACGCCCCCTGGACCGATCCCGAAGGCGTGGTGTCGGAACGGCGCCTTTTCACCCGCGCCGAACTGGCCGCGATCCGGTTCAAGCCCGACAGCCTGCCCCTCGTCGCCTTCGATCCGGGCGCGCCGGTCCATTACGACCCGCTGGAGGAGATCGTGAAATGAGCCGCGCCTTCGTGAAGGAAGACGGACCGGACAACGAACCGCTGCCCGACCTGCCGATCTCGGCACATCCGAACTACGTCACGCCGCGCGGGCTCAGGGCCTTGCAGGACCGGCTGACCGGCACGCAGGCCGAACTGGCGCAACTGAAGGCGCGGCCTGACCGGCTGGACCGGTTGCCGGAAAAGGCGGCCGAACGCGATATCCGCTATCTGGAGGCCCGGCTGCGCAGCGCCATTCCCGTCGATCCACCCATCGCGCCGACCGAGGTTGCCTTCGGAACCGCGGTGACGGTGCTGGACGAGGACGGCGCCGAAGCGCGCTACGAGATTGTCGGAGAGGACGAAGCCGATGCAACCCTGGGCCGCATCGCGCCGCAGTCCCCATTGGCGCGGGCCCTGCTCGGTGCGCGCGTCGGCGACAGCGTCACCTGGCGCCGCCCGGCTGGCGCGGTCGAACTTGACATAACGGCAATCGTCCCCATTTCCGCGACCTGACGGCGGGCTTTCCGCCGTTGCACGGGTCACGATGCCCTGCATTGACAATTCCCGGACTTGCGGCTCATGGTCGCCGCCCGAACCCGCGTCCCCGTTTTCAAAGGTGGTCCATGGCCGTCGTCGTCGTCGAATCCCCTGCCAAGGCCAAGACAATCAACAAATATCTTGGGGATGACTATGTCGTCCTGGCGTCTTACGGCCATGTCCGCGACCTGCCGCCGAAAGATGGCTCGGTCGATCCCGAACATGATTTCGACATGCGCTGGGAGGTTGCCGCCGACAGCAAGAAGCATGTCCGCGCCATTGCCGAGGCGCTGAAGTCCGACGACACGCTGATCCTTGCCACCGACCCCGATCGCGAAGGCGAGGCGATTTCCTGGCACCTGAAGGAGGCCCTGGCGACCAGCCTGAAAAAGGGCAAGACGGTGCGCCGCGTGACCTTCAATGCGATCACCAAGGCCGCCGTGACCGAAGCGATGGCCAAGCCCCGCGACGTGGATATGGAACTGGTCGAGGCCTATCTGGCCCGCCGCGCACTGGATTATCTGGTGGGCTTCAACCTGTCGCCCGTTCTGTGGCGCAAACTGCCGGGGGCGAAATCGGCGGGCCGGGTGCAGTCGGTCTGCCTGCGCCTGATCGTCGACCGCGAGATGGAGATCGAGGCCTTCCGCGCCCGCGAATACTGGACCATCGAGGCGATCCTCGCCACGCCTTCGGGGCAGGAATATGCGGCCCGGCTGACGGTTCTGGGCGGCAAGAAGCTGGACAAGTTCGACATCACCAATGCCGAAAACGCCGCGCTGGCGGTCGAGGCGGTCAACCACCGCGACCTGAAGGTGAAGTCGATCGAGGCCAAGCCCGCGACCCGCAACCCCTGGCCGCCCTTCATGACCTCGACCCTGCAGCAGGAAGCCAGCCGCAAATACGGCATGGGCGCCAAGGCCTGCATGTCGGCGGCGCAGCGGCTCTATGAGGCAGGCCACATCACCTACATGCGAACCGACGGCATCGACATGGCGCCCGAGGCAGTCATGGCCGCGCGGGATGAAATCAAGCGCCGCTTCGGCGCCGATTACGTCCCCGACAGCCCGCGCATGTACAAGAACAAGGCCAAGAACGCGCAGGAAGCGCACGAATGCATCCGACCCACCGACATGAGCCTGTCGCCCGAAAAACTGCGGGTCGAAGATGACCAGAGGAAGCTTTACGACCTGATCTGGAAGCGCACGCTGGCCAGCCAGATGGCCGCGGCGCGGATGGAACGCACCACCATCGACGTGGGAAGCGCCGACGGTCAGGTCGAACTGCGCGCCAACGGCCAGGTGGTGCTGTTCGACGGGTTCCTGAAGATCTACGATCAGGGCCGGGACGACGAAGGCGACGATGAAGGCCGCCTGCCGCAGATTGCTGACGGCGAAAGGGCCGACAAGCGCAAGGTGACGCCGGAACAGCACTTCACCCAGCCCCCGCCCCGCTACACCGAAGCGACGCTGGTCAAGCGCATGGAAGAACTGGGGATCGGCCGTCCGTCCACCTACGCCAGCGTCATCACCACGATTCAGGACCGCGAATATGTCCGCAAGGACAAGAACCGCCTGATCCCCGAAGACAAGGGCCGGCTGGTGACGGCCTTCCTGGCGAACTACTTCCCGCGCTACGTGGAATACGACTTCACCGCCGATCTGGAAGAACAGCTGGACGACATCTCGGCGGGAACGCGGCCCTACAAGGAAGTGCTGGAACGGTTCTGGCGCGATTTCTCGGCCGCCATCGCCGGCACGGCCGATCTGCGCATCGGCGAGGTGCTGGAAACGATCGACGATTTCCTGGCCCCGCATCTGTATCCGCCCCGCGCCGACGGTTCGGACCCCCGGTCCTGCCCGACCTGCGGCAAGGGACGGCTGAACCTGAAGACGGCGCGGTCGGGCGGGGCCTTCATCGGCTGTTCCAACTATCCCGACTGCCGCTACACCCGGCCCCTGTCGGCCAGCGAAGACGCGGCGACCGGCGACCGCGTCCTGGGCACTGATGACGACGGCGTCGAAATCTCGCTCCGCACCGGGCGTTTCGGGGCTTACGTCCAGCGCGGCGAGGCAACGACCGAGATGCCGAAACCCCCGCGCGCCAGCCTGCCGAAAGGCTGGTCGCCCGACAGCCTGACGCTGGAACGCGCGCTGGAACTGCTGGCCCTGCCCCGGCTTGTGGGCATGCACCCCGCCGATGGCGAACCGGTCGAGGCCAGCATCGGCCGCTTTGGCCCCTATGTGAAGCACCTGTCGATCTACGCGAACCTTCCCGATGTGGAAGAGGTGTTCACCATCGGCATGAACCGCGCCGTTGAGGTTCTGGCGCAGAAGGCCGCCCGTGGCCCGGGCCGTGGCGCCGCCGCGCAACCGCTGAAGGAACTGGGCGACCATCCGGACGGCGGCGCGGTGCAGGTCATGCCGGGGCGCTATGGGCCTTACGTCAAATGGGGCAAGGTCAATGCCACCCTTCCCAAAGGCACCGAACCCGAAGAGATGACGCTGGAAGCCGCCTTGCCGCTGCTGGCGGAAAAGGCCGCTAAGTCCGGCAAGGGCAAGGCAAAAGCGCCGAAAAAGGCCGCCGCAAAGCCTGAAAAGGCCCCCGCCAAGGCCACCAAGCCCAAGGCCGCGGCCAAGCCCAAGACCGCCGCGAAGCCGAAGGCTGCCGCTTCCACGACCACCGCCAAAACCAAGGCCGCAAGCTGACGGGACGCACGGCTTCGGTTGGTACGCAAGCTTACCGGTCGCCGCATCGCGGCGATTGACACGGCCCCATAGTCGGGCCACAAAATCCCCCACAGCGCGTGGAGGAGTGCATGAAGAAAGTCTATGGGAGCGCGGCCGAGGCCCTTGATGGGCTTTTGTCCGACGGGATGTTCATCGCGGCAGGCGGCTTTGGCCTTTGCGGCATTCCCGAACTGCTGATTGACGCCATCCGCGCCGCTGGCACAAAGGATCTGACCATCGCGTCGAACAACGCCGGCGTCGACGGGTTTGGCCTGGGCGTGTTGCTGGCGACGCGGCAGGTGAAGAAGATGATCTCGTCCTACGTGGGCGAGAACGCGGAATTCATGCGCCAGTACCTGAGCGGAGAGCTGGAGCTGGAATTCAACCCGCAAGGCACGCTGGCCGAACGGATGCGGGCGGGTGGCGCCGGAATCCCCGGCTTCTACACCAGGACCGGCGTCGGCACGGTGATTGCCGAAGGGAAGGAACACAAGGACTTCGACGGCCAGACCTACATCCTGGAACGCGGGATCGTGGCCGACCTGTCGATCGTCAAGGCCTGGAAGGCCGACCCGTCGGGCAACCTGGTGTTCCGCAAGACCGCGCGCAACTTCAACGCCCCCGCCGCGACCTGCGGCAGGGTCTGCGTGGCCGAGGTGGAAGAAATCGTGCCGCTGGGCAGCCTTGACCCCGACAAGATCCACGTGCCGGGCATCTATGTGCATCGCCTGATCACCGGCCCGCATGAAAAGCGCATCGAACAGCGCACCACGCGCAAACGGGAGGCCGTGTGATGACCGAGGCAGTGAAGGGCTGGGATCGCAACCAGATGGCGGCGCGGGCCGCGCAGGAACTGCAGGACGGCTGGTATGTGAACCTGGGTATCGGCATCCCGACGCTGGTGTCGAACTACATCCCCGAAGGGATCGAGGTGACGCTGCAATCGGAAAACGGCATGCTGGGCATGGGCCCCTTCCCCTATGAGGGCGAGGAAGACCCCGATCTGATCAACGCCGGCAAGCAGACCATCACCGAACTTCCGCAGACCGCCTATTTCGACAGCGCGCAGTCTTTCGCGATGATCCGCGGCGGCAAGATCGCGATGGCGATCCTGGGCGCGATGGAGGTCGCGGAAAACGGCGACTTGGCGAACTGGATGATCCCCGGCAAGCTGGTCAAGGGCATGGGCGGCGCGATGGACCTGGTCGCGGGCGTGGGCCGCGTGGTGGTGGTGATGGACCACACCAGCAAGCACGGCGAATCGAAGGTGCTGCGCGCCTGCACCCTGCCGCTGACCGGCAAGGGCGTGGTGAACCGCATCATCTCGAACTTGGGCGTGTTGGATGTGGTGCCGGGCGGCCTGAAGATCGTCGAACTGGCGACAGGCGTCACCGAAGCGGACCTGCGCGCCGCCACCGAAGCCACGATCGTAGGATGAAACCATGACGGACAGCGCCCCCCAGATTACCCGCGAACAGGGTCCCTCGAAGGGGCGCTATGTCCTCGACATGAACGGTGCCGAGGCCGAACTGACCTGGTCGGTCGTCTCGCCCACCCGGATCATCGCCGATCACACCTTCGTTCCCGACGCCATGCGCGGGACGGGCGCGGGCCTGCGCATGGTCGAGCGGCTGGTGGCGGATGCCCGCGCGGAAAGCTTCAAGGTCGTGGCACTGTGCCCCTACGTCAAGGCGCAGGCCCAGAAGCACCCTGAGTGGTCCGACGTCTTCGAGTGAAATCCCGGCACAGACTGTGGGACAATCCGAAACAACTTCATAATCCTGCCCCATTCTGTATCTAACTGCGGGGCAATGATGACCACGGATCGAACTCTGCCCCCTGTCTCCGGCCCCGTGTCGGATGTCGCGCCGCGGAAGCGGCTGCGGGACCGGCTGTTCGTGGTCGGGCTGGCGCTGCTGTTCCTGGCGGGGCTGGCCGGGGTGATCGCTGCAACCGGCTGGCGCGAGACGCTGCACCAGATCGCGCGTCTGCACGGCTGGCAGATGGGCCTGCTGCTGGTGCTGTCGCTGGCCAATTACCTGTTGCGCGGCCTGCGCTGGCATCTGTTCGCGCGTCGGCTGGGCCTGCCCACCCGCCTTTCGCAGGACATGCGCCATTTCCTGGGCGGCTTCGCGATGAGCGTCACGCCCGGGCGGGTCGGCGAACTGGTGCGGATGCGCTGGCTTCGCCGCGAGACGGGCTGGGCCTATGAACGCACGGCGCCGATGGTCCTGGTGGACCGCGCCGCCGACCTGGCCGCGATGGCGCTGATCCTGGCGGTCGCCTTGTCTCACGCCGCGACCGGCATCCGCGGCGCGGCCCCAGTGGCGATTCTGGCGCTGGCGGCCGCCTTTCTGGTCACCCGGCCCCGGCTGCTGGCCGGTCTTGCCCACCTTGGCTACCGCACCACCGGGCGGCTTCCGCGCGTCTTTGCCAAGGTCCGGCGCGCGGCGCTGTCGCTGGAGCGTTTCAGCCACGGCCCGACGCTGATGCTGGCGCTGGGACTGGGGCTTCTGGGATGGTTTGCCGAAGGCTATGCCTTCCATCTGCTGCTGTCCTGGATGGGCGCCGATCCCGGTCTGTGGAAGGCCATCGGCATCTTCGTCTTCGCCACGCTGGCCGGCGGCCTGACCGGCGCCCCCGGCGGTGTCGGCGGGGCCGAAGCCGCGATGATCGCGCTTCTGACGCTGGACGGTGTGCCGCTGACCATGTCTGTGCCCGCGACCGCCATCATCCGCGTCACCACTTTATGGTTCGCCATCGGGATCGGCATGGCCGTGTTCCCGTTGGCCGAACGCAAGTCCTTGAAAGGTCATCATGCGTTGGAAAGCCGCTGAATATTCCGGCTGGGGCCGCGCGCTCTGGGCCAAGGGGGAAATCGCCCGTCCCGAACGGCAGCGCGGTCTGGACCAGGTCTTTGCCGAGGGGATCGTTCCCGCGCAAGGCATGCGCCGCAGCTATGGCGACGCGGGCCTGAACGACAAGGGCCGCATGGTCGACATGACCCGGCTGGACCGGATGCTGGGCTTCGATCCCGACACCGGTATCCTGGATGTCGAATCCGGCGCCCGCATCGGCACCATCGCCGCCGCCTTCGCGCCGCGCGGCTGGTTGCCGGCGGTCATGCCCGGCACCGGCTTTGCCACGGTGGGCGGCTGCATCGCCCAGGATGTCCACGGCAAGAACCACCATGTCGCGGGCAGCTTCTGCCAGCACGTCATCTCGATCCAGCTGCGCCAGCCCGATGGACAGACCGTGACCGTCACACCCGACACCACGCCCGACCTTTTCCGCGCCACCGCGGGTGGCCTTGGCCAGACCGGCGTCATCGTCGCGGCCCGGATCAGGCTTCAGCCCTGCAAGGGCGACATCATGATGGTGACCGAACGCCGGGTCGAGGGCTGGGACCAACACCTGTCGCTGCTGGATGCCTCAACCGCGACCTACACCGTCGGCTGGATCGATGCGACCGCCATGGGCAAGGCGCTGGGCCGCGGCATCCTCGAGGAAGGCGAGACCAACTCCGGCCTTGTCCCGCAGCGCGAGAAATTCCGCAAGGTCCCCTTCACCGCCCCGCGTTTCGCCCTGTCGAAACCCATCGTCCGCGCCTTCAACGAGGCCTATTTCCGCCGAGTCCCGCGGACTGGCCGCACCGTTGTCCGGCCGATCGGGGACTTCTTCTTTCCGCTCGACAAGATCCACGACTGGAACAAGCTTTATGGCAAGCACGGCTTCCACCAGTTCCAGTGCGTGGTGCCGCTTTCCAGTCATCCCGCGCTGCGCGAGATGCTGGAAACCATCGCGGCCTCGGGCCTGGCCTCGCCGCTTGCGGTGCTCAAGCGCATGGCGGAGGGCCGCGCGGGCCATCTGTCCTTCCCGATGGAGGGCTATACCCTGGCCGTCGACTTTCCGAACCGGGCCGAAGCGCGCGAGCTGATCAAGCGACTGGAAGACATGACCCTTTCGGCGGGCGGGCGGCTTTATTTTGCCAAGGACAGCCTGGCCCGCGGCACCGACATCCGCGCGATGTATCCCGAACACCAGGAATGGCTGCGCGTCGTGACGCAGGCCGATCCGGAAGCGCGGCTCATGACCGACATGATCCGCCGCCTGAAACTGCGGAGCCAAGCATGACGAACACCTGGATCATCCTCGGGGCGACCTCCTCGATGGCCCGCGCCTTTGCGCGCAAGGTTGCCGCCCAGGGTGACGGCGTGCTGCTGGCGGGCCGCGACTCCGACGACCTGGCCGCGCTGGCCAGCGATTGCCACCTGCGCGGGGCGCGCATTTCCGAAGCCGTCACCTTCGATGCCCGCGATCCCGAGGGTTTTGCTGCGCTGGTCGAACGCCTGAAGGCCGAGGATGGCCTCATCTCGGCCGCAGTCTTCGTCGGCTCCATGCCCGAACAGGCACTGATCGACGCCGACCCGGCACTGATCGATGGCACCGTCACCGACAGCTTTACGGGACCGGCGCGGTTCCTCCACCTGCTTGTCCCGGAAATGGAACGGCGGGGCGGTGGCACCGTTGTTGGCGTCGGCTCGGTCGCGGGGGATCGCGGGCGGATCGGCAACTATGTCTATGGCGCCGCGAAGGCCGGTTTTGCCACTTACCTGTCGGGTCTGCGGAACCGCCTGACCCGGGCGGGCGGCCATGTCGTGACGGTCAAGCCCGGCTTTGTCGATACGGCAATGACCTGGGGCCTTCCGGGTCTTTTCCTGGTGGCCAGCCCCGAGAACGTGGCCGACGACATCGCCCGCGCGGTCCTGAAAGGCCGGAACGTCATCTACACGCCCTTCTTCTGGCGCTACATCATGCTGATCATCCGGCACATCCCGGAGTTCATCTTCAAGAAGATGAAGATCTGACCCCGCCCCCCGTGCTGTTCCGTCCCCGGGAGGGGGCTCCTTACGGCAATCCGGTGTCCAGTTCACGCAAGGACCGCGCCAGCGGCGGGTTCGGCCCCTGCGCCAGCGCCCAGACCGCCACCCGCCGCGCCAGTCCGGGCCGACCCCGGCGAAGCGCGGCGTCGAACAACTCCCGCTGGTAGCGGTGAAAGCGGTGTCGCGCCCGCAGGGCCTTGTGGAACCGAAGGGGCGTCAGCGTGCCGTCAAGTGCGGCGCACAGCAGCGGTTGCAGCACCCCCATCTGATTGAGCGACGACCCCAGCCGATGTCCCAGCAATGGCGCGCGCAGATGCACGACCTGCGGCCCCTGCAGCCGTGCGGCATGGGCCGCGTCCAGCGCCGTATGGGGATCGAACAGCACAAAGGCCCGCCCCGCAGCGGCCACGCCGAGGGCCGCATCGCCGTAAGGGCCCGAAAAATCATAGGCACGGGCCGCGGCATAGCGGGTTTCCCAAGGCACCACTGCAGGGTCCAGCGTGGACTGCGGGGAAATGGCGATCACGTCGCAGCCCGGGTGGGCCGGGGCGAAGGCGCAGGCCGCATATCCCCCCATCGAGGCGCCGTAGAACACCACCCGCCGGAACCTGCTGAAAACCCCTCGGCACCCAGACGGTCGAACTCGGCCCAGACCCAGGGGTTCCGATACCAGGTCCAGCCCTGTGCCATGACCCCCAGCATCGACCAACCCTGCCGCTCGATGAAGTCATGTCCCCAGGGCCGGCGATCAGCACGACGCGTCATCGCAAGGTCGAGGTTGTCAAAGGTCACGACCAGCGTTCCGGGGTCACGCGGGCGGAAGATGAAGCTGTGGCTGCCGTTCCCGGTGACAAACCCTGCGGGGCCGGCCAGCGCCGCCGCGACGGCGGGCCAGTCATCGGTATCACCCGCCGCCGTTGGACCGGGCGCGAAACGAACCCGCGTCAACTGCGCCCCCCCGTCCTGGAAACGGGACAGGGGTGTGCTGGTGCCGCGCGTCCGCAACCAGGGAAACCCGCCCTGGCCCTTTCTCAGGTCAAGGATCACCCGCGTGTCGGAATGCGCAAGTCCGCTGAGAACCGCCTCCAGGTGCCGGATCCGCCACCGATCACCGAAACCCCGCAGCGACAGAACCACGTCGCAGGGCCGCAGCTCCTCCGCCCGGCTGACGATCCGGATGCGGCCGGGATCGGCGCCCGCGGCCAGCAGCCGGTCACGGTAGGGTCCGGTCCAGGGTGACGGCTGATCGGGGAAGCGGCCGTCGGGAAGAACGTCGATCAGGTCGATCCGGCAATCCCAGCGTTCCAGCGCGGCCAGCGCCGCCTCGGGCGCCGTGCCACCCAGGTCGGCCAGACGTTCGACCGGTTCCTGGCCCAGCGCGCACAGCAGTTCCCCTGTGCCCGTCATTCGTCGCCGTCGCCTTCATCCGCCGCGGTCGCAACCGGAATCGGCGCCAGGGCCGGGTCGATGCCGTGCTGGCGCAAGAGCCGTCCCAGAAGCGACTTCGCCCGCGGCACCCCGCCGAAGGCCGACAGAAGCCGCGCCCGCAGCCGACGCCCGTAGAAGTGGATCGAGACCGTGTCGTCCGTCAAATAACCCGACAGGTCCGCCCCGGGCCGCAGCAGCGCATTGCGATCCCGGAAGGGCACCGGATAAAGCGCCGCACTGGGCAGGGAATGGCGCACCTCGCCCGTCTTTTTCAGGAAATGGGTCAGGGCATGCGGGCCCCAGACTCCCCAGGGCATGTCGGCGGCATGGACCGGGGTTCCGGCCGCAGCCGCTTCCTCCAGCGCGCGGCGCTGCGGGCCACGCAGCCAGGGCGGGATGGCATGGGGATCTTCCGTCAGGTCCAGCAGCGCCGCCAGCGTTTCGCTGTCCTGCGGCAAGGCCAGCACCCCCCCGTTGATGCCGGTGTCGCTTTCCCAACCGTGAAAGTGCCCGGCCGCCGGGTGAAAAGGCCGCAGGCAATAGGCGTCGGTATCGGCCCAGATCGTACGGTCCGTCGCGGCCAGCAGGTGATAGCGGAACAGGTCGGAATGAAGGGCGGGGCTACCGGTGCGGGCATGGCGCAGAACCCCGGCGCGCGGCAGGATCGCAGCCGCATCCGCCTGTTCGACACCTTGGGGGGCGTTGCCGATCGGATCATAGCGGTAAAGCGTGACATGATGGCCCGCATCGACGAAGGACTTCAGGCACAGCTGTTCCAGAAACGACAGATCCCCGCCGATCCAAAGGGCCGCGATGCGGTAGTCAGGGGTCATGTGGCGGTCTCCGGGCCTTAAGGGCACGCGCGCGCGCCCCGGGCCGGAAAGATGGCGCAAGGCCGGTGGCTTGCCAAGACATCCTCCCCGGATCGATTTGCGCGCGAACGGCGCTGTGCTATCCGGGCATCGTCGCCGCCCCGCCCCCCCCAGAGGATCATGCACCTTCCGTCATCGCAGCCCCGGATCCTTTGCCGCAGCCTTCTGGCCGCGGATCTGGGCAGCGCTGTCCGGCTGGACGCGCAGACCGGCCCCGATGGCCGAACCCGGATCTACTGGTCGCGCCAAACGCCGGACGCTGCCTTCGCCCCCGATCCTGCGGCCGAACGGCGCCGCATCGCCGGGGCCGTCGTCCAGACGTTCGCGCCCGGCCAGCTGCCGGAAACAGTGCTTGCCGATGGATCGACCGACCGGCCCGTGCCCGTCCCCGCCGAACCGGACCTGCTGGCCGATGCCAATGTCCTTCTGGGGTGCCGCAGCGTCGAATCCGCCCGGCAGGTGGCGGACTGGCTGGCCTATCACCACAGGCACCATCGCGCGGACGGCGCGGTGATCATGAACCGCGCCCGCGACGGGAATGCGCCGCTGGCCGCCGCGCTGCGCAGCCTGCTGGCCGTGCCTATGACGGTGATCCTTTGCGACAGCCCCCTGCCCCTGGGTCGCCCTGGCGAAGCCTCCGAGGCCCATCCGATCCAGGCGCCCGATGCCCCGGGAAAAGAGCGGATGGTGACCCCCGTCCCCGACCCCTGGACCGCGCCCCTGGGCGAAGGTTCGGTCTTCGACCTGCTGAAGTGGCGCTTCCTGGCCCGCGCGCGCGCCGTGCTGATGCTGGACGCAAGCGATGTGCTGGCCGATCCGGCCGCCTTGCCCGGCGCCTTTGACCGCTGCCGGGCCGCACCGAACGGCATCGTGGCGCTGGTCGGGCGGCGGGTCTATCCCTGGCGGCTCCGCCCCGGGGCCGAGGCGGGCTTTGGCGACCATATCTGCCGGCCCTTCGACGCCCGTCGCGGCATCGCGCGCTGGGGCGCCGCCCCGGACACCTGCGGTCTGGACCGGGCCTGGCGGCTTTTGCGGGTCGAGGACGCAGCGCCCGAGGGCGCGCCCTTGCGCTTCTGGCGGGCGATGGCGCTGCGGGTTCCCGGCGCACGGGTCAGCGAGATGGTCCCGAAGTCGTCGCTTGTCACCGATCCCGAACTGCTGGCACTGGCCGAGGGCTGCTTCGCCGCCCGCCCCGTGCGCCCGCCGAAGTCGCAGGCGCAACACCGCGACGGACGCACCTGCGTCGTCTCGACCATGAAGAACGAAGGGCCATTCATCCTGGAATGGATCGCCTATCACCGCGCCATCGGCGTCGACGACTTCCTGATCTATACCAACGACTGCACCGACGGGACCGACGCCCTGCTGGACGCGCTGGCCCGGCGCGGCGTCGTCACCCGCCGGGACAACCCCTTTCGGGGCACCGGCCTGCCCCCCCAGCACGCCGCGCTGCAGGCCGCCGAGGCCGAAGATCTGCTGCGGCAGGCGGGCTGGATCATCTGCATGGACGTGGATGAATTCATCAACATCCATCTGGCCGACGGCCGCCTGCCCGCGCTTTACGCCGCAATGGAGGCGGCGATGCCCGGCGCGAACATGATCTCGCTGACCTGGCGGCTGTTCGGCAACAGCGACCGCGCGGCCTTCGACCCCGCACCTGTCCTGCGACAGTTCACTCAGGCCGCGGCGGATCGGGTACGCAAACCGCATCAGGCCTGGGCCTTCAAGACGCTGTTTCGCAACATCGCGCTTTACCGGAAACTGGGTGTCCACCGCCCCAAGGGCCTGCGCCCCGACCTGTGGGAGGAAGTGCGATGGCTGAACGGTTCAGGCCAGCCGATGCCGCGCGAGATGTTCCGCAACGGCTGGCGTTCGACGACCGAAAGCCTCGGCTATGGTTGGGTCACGCTGAACCATTATGCGGTGCGGGATGCCGAAAGCTTCCTCGTGAAGCGCGACCGCGGCCGGGTCAATCACGTCGACCGCGACCAGGGACTGAACTACTGGTTCCGCATGAATCACAACACAAAAGCCGAGGTGTCGATCCAGCGGATGCTGCCCGCCCTTGAGCAGGAGATGGCAGCCCTGTTGGCCGATGACGCGACCCGTGCCGCGCACCTTGCCTGCATCGCCGCACATCGGCGCCGCATCGCCGAGTTGCGCGCCCGCCCGGATTATGCCGCGTTGTACGACACGCTTGTCAGCGACCGGATGCAGCGGCTCAGCCGGATGCTGCACCATTTTGGCGCTTCGGTCTTCAACGCCGGGCCGCAGGTCATTCCGCAGGACCTGCACCTGCGGGATCTGCCACCGAATTTCTACCTGACCGTGGATCACGACGATGCCGCCGCCCACTGACGCCGCGCCGCGCATCCTGGCCATCCTGACGGTCCGCAACGAGGGGCCTTTCCTGATCGACTGGCTGGCGCATCACCGCGCGGCCGGGATCACCGATGTGCTGGCGCTGTCGAACGACTGTGCGGATGGCACCGACCGGATCCTGGACCGTTTGCAGGCCATGGGCCGGATCTGCCATGTGCCGAACCCCGGCCCCCATCCCAAGGGGCCGCAATGGGCTGCGCTGGCGCTGGCCGAACGCCATCCCCTGCGGGCGACGGCGGACTGGATCCTGGTGCTCGACATCGACGAATTCGTCAATGTCCACGTCGGCGGCCATCGCCTGCCCGACCTGATCGCGCACCTGCCGCAGGCAACGGCAATCCCCCTCAGCTGGCGGCTGTTCGGCAACGACGGTGTTCTGGGTCCTCTGGAAACACCGCTCCCCGACAGTTTCCGGCTGGCCGCCCCGGCGGTGCTGCCCTGGCCCTGGCGGGCGGCGCAGTTCAAGACCCTGTTCCGCAACAATGGCTGTTATGCCCGCCTGGGTGTCCACCGGCCGCGCCAGCCGGACCCCGCGCAGATGGCGGCGCAGGTCTGGTTCGACGGCGCTGGCCGCCGCCTGCCGCCGAGGGTTCATCGGCAGGGCACCTTCCTCACTCCGGGGGTCGACCGGCTGACGCTGGCGCAGCTGAACCATTATCCGCTGGGGTCGGTTCTCGATTATCTGGTGAAATGCGACCGCGGCCGCGCGAACCGGGACGCGCCGCCGCTGGACCTGTCCTACTGGGTCGAGCGAAACTTCGCGGCGGTCCGGGACGACAGCATCGAAACCCTGGGCCCCGCCCGCCGCGCCCTGGCCGAAGAGCTGCGAAGCGACCCGACGCTGTTGGCCCTGGAGACGGCCGCGCGCGACTGGCGGAAGGCGCGGATCGCCTGGCTGCTGCGGCAGGAGACCTGGCGCGACCACCTGGTGCGCCTGCTGATGACCGGCCCCAGTCATCCGCTGGCCGGCGGCGATGCGGCATTTGTGGCAAGGTTGTTCGCGACTTCGGAACAACCACCACCAATAGCCAAGATTCATCCCCAAACCTACAACCCGTAGATGATCCGGCGGCCCTCGGGCAGCAAATCCGTTAACAACGGTCTAGACTTTCGACGGCGATCAATGTCTAACTTTGCAGGCTGCATCATGGGTGTGTGATCGGCCGTGGGGTGAAAATGAAAAGTGTTGGTGCGGAGCCGACCGATCTTCGGTCGCTTTCCGGTACCGCGTGGTTCGACAGAATCCGCCGGATCGGGGATGAACAGGGCTCGTTTGAACGGTTGGGCGATTCTCATGTGTCGCTTTTTGCCCAAGGATCCACGACGCTTCTGGTGACGTTCGAAAGCGTCGACACCATCCGCAAGACACAAGCCGACCAGTTGCCCTTCGGCCTGTCGCTGGCCCGCGCGCGGGGATGGTCGCACCTTTGCCTGATGGCCGAGCGTCCGACATGGTTCCGGGATGCGGCGGTCCATGCCTTTGTCGACCGCCTGGTCGATGACTGCTTCTTCGACGCTTTCGACCGGGTGCTGTTCTACGGGGCCGGGATGTGCGGCTATGCGGCAGCCGCCTATTCGGTTGCCGCGCCGGGATCGGTCGTGGTGGCCATCCAGCCGCAGGCCACGCTGGACCCGGCCATCGCCGGCTGGGATCCGCGCTGGCCCGAGATGCGCCGCACCTCGTTCACCGACCGCTATGGCTATGCCCCCGACATGACCGAGGGCGCGGCGGCTGTCTATGTGATCTATGACCCCGAGCAGACGCTGGATTCCATGCATGCCGCGCTGTTTGCACGGCCCTATGCCACACTGCTGCCCTGCCGGAACCTGGGGCGCGACACGGCCGCCGCACTGGACGGGATGAGGGTGCTGCCCTCGGTGCTGCAGGCCGCGGCCATGGGCGCGCTGGACCGGGGACTTTTTCGCACCTTCTACCGGTCGCGCCGGAACTTCGCGCCTTACATCAAGAACCTGCTGGCCAAGCTGGACAACGAAGGCCGGCTGATCCTGGCGGGGCTGGTCGCCCGCAATGCCGTCAAGCGTCTGCGCCTGCCCCAGTTCGAAAGCCGTCTGGCCGAGATCGAGGCGCAACTGGCCCGCGTTGGGGAACGCCTGCCCCCCAGTCTGGTCTGACGTCGCCCGGCCGGGCTGGCGGGGCGCAACGTCGCCGCTCCCTCAGGGCAGCGCGCGGCCAAGCCCGGTGATCCGGTAGGCCGAGGGACGCGCGGCATCCGATCCTTCGCGCCGCGTGAGAAGGCCGATACCCAGGTCAGACAGCCATTCGTAGTCCTGCGCGCTCCAGCTTTCGCCGGCCAGATAGCTGACGGTGACCGGAACGGTGGCATAGTCGCAGTCGCCCAGCCGCAGCGTACCTTCCGTTCCATAGACCATGACGGCCACGAAGGAGTCGCTGCTGCCATCCGCATAGGTGGTGGTGGAATGTCCCAGCCAGAGCTTGCCCGGATCCGGCCGCGGCGGCTCGGCCCCTTCGGGATCGCTGTAGGTGTAGTCAAGCACCTGCCCTGCCTGCGGAACGCCCTGCATCAGCCCTTGGGCCGACAGGTCATAGATGCCATAGCGGCTGCGAAAGCGCAGGGCCTGCGGCGCCTTCGGATCGGGGATTTCCGTTACCTCGACCACATCCTGCCCACCCGACCGGTAATCCACGACCGAGCCATCAAGGTAGGTGGCGCGCAGGCCTTTGGCCAGATCGCCTTGCGTCAGGCATTCGGCCAGCAGCGGCAAGGGTGCCGCGGCCAGTGCTGCGGTCAGGCCAAGGGACAGAACGCCGGGGCGGCGGGATTCTGGATGACAGGAATGCACGCGGGTCTCCATTTACAACATACCATCGGTCTCCGGGCGCCCGGCCCGGATCCCTTTGAAACCGTTGCATGTCTGAACCCATCGGGCAAGCCCCGGCAGGGGCCGTCCCTCAGCCGCGGCAGCGATAGGCCACGGCGTGCAGTTCATAGACATCGCTGCCCGGGGCCACCTTGTCAAAGACCACCGTATCCGCGCCCGACCGTTGGGCATCCGCCATGATCTTGTTGCGGGCATAGCGCAGCCCCTGTTCCGCCAGAACAGGACCGTAAACGCCGGGGGTCATCCGCAGGTCGGTCACATAGCGGCACTGCGCGACTTCGCCCGGCTCCGCCTCGTTCATCCCGGCAACGCCGGTGAACCCGGGATCGTTGGTGCAGGCAGCCAGCGCGGCCACCGCGATCCACATGCCCTTGCCTTTCATGGTTGCCCCATTTGTCATTGCTGCCGATCGGCACAGACTGCGTCAGTCCGCCCGTTTCGGCAAGTCCGGGACGGATCTTCGGCAAGGTGCCGCTTCAGACAGCCCGGCCGTCATATAGCACGGGCGTCATCGCGCGGGGGTCCACGCCTTCGATGCAGTT
The DNA here is from genome assembly GCA_002356635.1 of Rhodobacteraceae bacterium QY30. Lineage (GTDB taxonomy): Bacteria > Pseudomonadota > Alphaproteobacteria > Rhodobacterales > Rhodobacteraceae > QY30. The sequence goes on along the minus strand of CP023454.1, from coordinate 695,752 downwards.
GACGTTCAGTGCCACGACCTCGGTCCCGTCGGGCTTTGCACCATAGGCGAAGGGCTCGATCCCGCAGGTCTTGCAGAACTGGTGACGGATGAGCTTGCGGTTGAACAGGTATTCGGTCAACGCCCCATCCCCCGACAGCAGGTGGAACTTATCCTTCGGTGTAAAGACCAGCACCGCCCCCAATCGCTGGCAGCGCGAGCAGTTGCAGACGATCGGCTGGTCAAGCGAGGCTTCGGCCTCGTAGCGGACGGCACCGCATTGGCAGGAGCCGGTGACGGATGTCATGGAAGACCTCGTTCGTTGTGCCTGCCGGACTATCGGACGGACGGCCGCCAAAAAGCAAGCTCCGGCGGTGCAGGCGTCAGCCCTGGTCCTTGACCGGGCCGCGCTGCACCAGACGCTTCACATTGGCGCGGGTCTTGCGCCGGACCGGCTGGATCGCTGCCAGCGCCACCTGACCGGGTGTTGCGCCCTGGATCACCGCCCGGGTGGCCGCCTGCCCGCTTTGCCGGGCCGCATGGGCCTTTTCGGTCCACATCCTCTGGCTTTCACCGGGGCCAAGGTTCCACAACCCCGCCATGCCCCAAAGCCGCATGGTGATGACGCTCTGCGCCTCGATCATCATCATGCCGGTGGAAAAGGAAACGCGCATCATTTCGTGCAAGGGAAAAATACCGCGGGCCATAATGTATCCCATTCAATGACTGCCGCGCCAATCTTACACGATTCTGCGGTGCAGCATAACCCTGACACTGGAACGAAGACGATTTTTGCTGTACGGGCGCGGCCATGACCCAGACGCTTGCCCTTCGCCGCCCCGACGACATGCACCTGCACCTGCGCGACGGCGCGATGTTGCAGGGAATCCTGCCGGAAACCGCCCGGCATTTTGCGCGCGCCATCATCATGCCGAACCTGGTGCCGCCCGTGGTGACCGGGGCCGAGGCCGCCGCCTACCGCGACCGGATCCTGGCCGCCCTTCCCGAAGGCGCCGCGTTCCAACCGCTGATGACCCTTTACCTGACCGAGCAAACAGATCCCGAGGACGTCGCCCGCGCCGCGGCCTCTGGCGTTGTGAAGGCGGTCAAGCTTTACCCGGCTGGCGCCACCACCAATTCGGCCTCGGGCGTGCGCGATTTCGACAAGGTGCGCGGCGTGCTGGAGCGCATGGCCGAGATCGGCCTGCCGCTGTGCGTGCATGGCGAGGTGACGACGCCCTCGGTCGACATCTTCGACCGCGAGGCGGTGTTCATCGACACGGTCCTTGATCCGCTGCGGCGCAGAACGCCGGGCCTGCGCGTTGTCATGGAACATATCACCACCCGCGACGGCGTGGCCTACGCCCGTTCCCAGGGCGATGACCTGGCCGCCACGATCACGACGCACCACCTGATCATCAACCGCAACCACATCCTGGTGGGCGGGATCAAACCGCATTACTACTGCCTGCCGGTCGCCAAGCGCGAGGAACACCGCCTTGCCTTGCGCGAAGCCGCCACCAGCGGCGAGACGCGGTTCTTCCTGGGCACCGACAGCGCCCCGCATGTCGACGCACTGAAGGAACATGCCTGCGGCTGCGCCGGCTGCTTCACCGCCACCAATACCATGCCGCTTCTGGCGCATGTCTTCGACGAGGAAGGCGCGCTCGACCGGCTGGAAGCCTTCACCTCGGTGAACGGCGCGGCCTTCTATCGCCTGCCGCTGACCGAAGCGCGCCTGACGCTGGAGAAACGCGACACGCCCCTGGCGCCGCCCGCGAAGATCCAGACCGGTGCCGGCCCGGTAACTGTTTTCGACCCGGGTTTTCCCGTCTTCTGGCACGTCCGCGACTGACCCTTTTCGTCAAGACCCCCCCGCCCGAGACTCCCGGTCCAACCGTCCTTGCCTCCGGGCGGAAAAACCGCACCCCTGAAAGGCTGATCCGTCCATGATCCCCACAAGCTTCCCCCCGAAAGACGAAATCGCCCGGCTGACGGCGCGGGCGCTTCTGGAAATCAAGGCGGTGCACTTCAACGCCGAAACCCCCTTCATTCTGGCAAGCGGCCTGCCCTCGCCGACCTATATCGACTGCCGGAAGCTTATTTCCTATCCGCGCATCCGTTCGACGCTGATGGATTTCCTGGCCGTGACAGTGATGCGTGAGGCGGGGTTCGAGGCATTCGACAACATCGCGGGCGGCGAGACGGCCGGCATCCCCTTCGCCGCGCTGGTGGCGGAACGGCTTGCGCTGCCGATGACCTATGTCCGCAAGAAGCCGAAGGGCTACGGCCGCAACGCCCGCATCGAAGGAGCAATGACCGAAGGCCAGCGCGTGCTGCTGGTCGAGGATCTGACCACCGACGGCGGATCGAAACTGTCCTTCGTCGATGCGATCCGCGAAACCGGCGCGACCTGCGGCCACACGGCAGTGATCTTCTACTACGGCATCTTCCCTGACACAGAAGCGAAACTGGGCGCGCATGGCGTCAGGCTGCACCACCTGTGCACCTGGTGGGACGTCCTGGCCGAGGCGCGGGCGCAGGGCGCGTTCGATGCCGCGACCCTGGCCGAGGTAGAGCGATTCCTGAAGGATCCCCGGGCCTGGCAGGACGCGCGGAAACCTGCCTGATTTGCGACAAGGTGCCCAAGGGCTCCGACGACAGGGCGGAGCGTTCACGCCGCCTTGACGGACGACCGCCGACGACCACATGATCTTGTGTGCTGTGCGCTCTCCACAGGGCATCCACAGGGATATACAATTTGCGTCCGGGCACAAGGAAGCCTATCCCCTTCCGTCAGCCATGGGGGACAACTTGAGCGACGTAGCCATGATCCGCGCGGTCGAGACACCGCCAGCAACCGAGGTTCTGCCCCACAATATCGAGGCCGAGCAGCAGCTTCTGGGCGCGATCCTGACCAATAACGACATCTACGACCGGATCGCCCAGATCGTCCGGGCCGAGCATTTCTTCGAACCCGTGCACCGGCGCATCTACGAAGTGGCGGTGGCCAAGATCCAGAAAAACGCGCTGGCCTCGCCCGTGACCCTGAAAGCCTACCTTGAGGACGACGCCGGTCTGAAGGAACTGGGCGGGCCAGCCTATCTGGCGCGCCTTGCAGGGGCGGCGATTTCGGCTTTTGCGGCGCGCGATTACGCGCAGATGATCTATGACATGGCGGTGCGGCGCGAACTGATCCAGCTGGGCCAGGACATTGCGGCACGGGCGCATACGATCGAGGTCGACAACGATCCGCGCGAACAGATCGTCGCGGCCGAACAGCGGCTTTACACCTTGGGTGAACAGGGCCACGCCGAAAAAGGCTTCGTGTCCTTCCTGAAGGCGGTGACCGAAGCGGTTCAGACCGCCAATGCCGCCTACCAGCGCGACGGCGGTCTGGCGGGGATCTCGACCGGATTGATCGACCTCGACAAGAAGATGGGCGGCCTTCACAAGTCCGACCTGATCATCCTTGCCGGCCGTCCCTCGATGGGGAAGACCTCGCTGGCAACGAACATCGCCTTCAACATCGCCAAGGCCTACAAGCGCGGCCAACTGCCTGATGGCAGCGAGGGCGCGGTGGAAGGCGGCGTGGTCGGCTTCTACAGCCTTGAGATGTCGTCGGAGCAGCTTGCCGCCCGGATCCTCTCGGAAGCCTCGGAAGTGCCCAGCGAACAGATCCGCCGCGGCGACATGACCGAAGCCGAATTCCGCCGCTTCGTCGAGGCGGCGAAGGCGCTGGAAAGCTGCCCGCTGTATATCGATGACACCCCTGCCCTGCCGATCAGCCAGCTGGCCGCCCGTGCCCGGCGGTTGAAGCGGACGCATGGGTTGGACGTTTTGATGATCGACTACCTGCAACTGGTGCGCGGCACCGGCAAGGGCGAAAACCGCGTGCAGGAAGTGTCGGAAATCACGCAAGGGCTGAAGGCCATCGCGAAGGAACTGAACATCCCCGTCATCGCGCTTTCGCAGCTGAGCCGTCAGGTCGAGAACCGCGAGGACAAGCGCCCGCAACTGTCGGACCTGCGGGAATCCGGCTCGATCGAGCAGGACGCGGACGTCGTGATGTTTGTCTACCGCGACGAATACTACAAGGAACGCGAAAAACCGGGTGAGGATAACCTGGAAGCCATGGCCAAGTGGCAGGAAACCATGGAGCGGGTGCATGGCAAGGCCGAAGTCATTCTGGGCAAGCAGCGCCACGGGCCCATCGGCACGGTGGAACTGAGCTTCGAGGGACGCTTCACCCGCTTTGGCAACCTTGTCCGGCCTTGGCAGCAGGACGAAGACGGCTTCTGACGGCCGTGCCTGGGGCGCGCACGTCAGCCCCGGCCCAGCGCGCCACCGGCACCCAGCCCAAGGCCAAGACCCAGGGCCAGGAAGCCGATTCCCACGGCCCACCACGGCAGGACCAGGTGCCAGCCCGGGCTGATCCGGCGTGGCAACAGCCCGTAATCCAGGATCAGCGCCACAACGGCGACCCCCAGGCCGACCAGCAGAAGCGATCCGGTCCGCTCCGCGCCCAGCCATCGCGCCGCCAGGGCAGTCACGCCCCCCCACAGAACGGAGGAGGCCACATGCGTCGCCAGCCCGACACCGGTTTCCGCAACAGTCACATCGCCCACCGATGCCACGCGCGGCCCGAACAGCCACTGGCTGGTGGCGTTGATCGGCGCAACGGGTGACTGCGACCGGGCCAGCGCCAGTACCATCAGCACCAACCCCGAAAGGACGGCCGCAGCCAGACCCGAGACGAAAACGGCGGTCCAGAAGGATGGAATCATGACACCTCCGAAAGGATTGGGTTTCGCGAAACCGCAACCGGAAGACACGGGCTTTGTTCCGGCGGCCTGGCCGCGAGCGCGCGGGAACAAATCCGCGGCGTCCCGGTTCATCAGGCCTGGCAGTTCGCCAGACCTCCCAGGGAGCATGCGATGCAAAAGAATGATCAAAGCAACAAGTCGGGTGAAAAGCAGCAGCCGAACAAGCAGCAGACCCAATCCGATGACAAGCGCCAGGGCGGGCAGCAAAGCGGCCAGTCCGATCAGCGCGGCAAGCAGCAGGACCAGAAGTCCGATCAGGGCAAGCAGACCCGCTGACTGACCTGAGTGCGTAATGGTGCCGCCGCGGTCGAAACGTTCGGCCGCGGCTTTTTGCTGGGCAAGGTTCAGGCCTGGAAGGTGCCCGTGTTCGACCGTTCGGGCCAGGACAGCCGCTCAAGATCCTCGATCACTTTGGCGCGGGCGCGGTTCACCCGGCTTTTGACCGTGCCGACCGCGCAATCGCAGATCTGGGCCGCATCTTCGTAGCTTTCGCCCAGGACAACGACCAGCACCAGCATCTCCCGGTAGTGGACCGGCAGCCGGTTGATCGCCGCCATCAACTGCACATGCATCAGATGCGTTTCCTGGTCCGGCAGCGAAATCGCCAGCCCCGAAACGCAATCCGCCGCCCCCGGTTGTTCGCGCTTGCGCTTCTGCACCTCGGTAAAGAACGTATTGCGCATGATGGTAAACAGCCAGGCCCGCAGCATCGTGCCCGGCTGGAAAAGTTCCACCTTCGCAATGGCCTTGGTCAGGGTTTCCTGCACCAGGTCGTCGGCATCCGACCTGTCTCGGGTCAAAACGCGCGCATAGGCACGCAGACGCGGGATCAACTCGACAATCTCGGAGATTGTATGTTCGCGGATGTCCGGCATGGCGTTTTCGGGGGGTTTCATTGTGGAAAAACGCCGAACGCCGCCGCCGGTTCCGTTGCCGCGACGCCCGTCGGCACCACAAGGCGGACTTCCGCCCGCTTTTCGACGGGCGCCCCAGACAGGACGGAACAAAGCGCGGCGAGAGCGGTTGCAGGCCGGTCGCGAGGGCAACCCGATCCAGGGGCTCGTTCCTTCGGCAGCCGGCCGTTGCGGCCGTCCAACCCTTCGAACTCAGGAGACAAGCGCATGAGGAAATTCACGTTGATCACGCCGGTTGCGGCGATCTTCCTGGCGACTTCCGCTTTCGCCCAGACCACCACCGGAACCACCGCCGGGGCCAGCACCGACGCCAAGGTCGGGCAGGAGTGGAAGGACACGATCAAGACCGGGCTGTTCACCGACAGCACGATGGGAACGCTGAAGTCGGAAACCGATATCCGGGCGGCCTGGACGAACCTGTCGCAGGAAGACAAGGACATGGTGTTGAAGGATTGCGCTACGGTGAAGGCTGAAACCGGCGCAAGCGGCACCACCACCGAATCGTCCACGACGACCACAACGACCACCACCGGCACGTCGACGACGTCGGCCGGCGACATGGCCGGCGTGAGCCATGCGAACCTGGTCGAATTGTGCAAGATCGTCGACACGAAGTGACGGCGGCTGCATGAGAAAGGGGCGGTTCCTGACGAACCGCCCCATCCTTCAGGCCCGGACTTCCATCTGGTCGCCCGAGATTTCTCCCAACAGGATTTCCAGCATCAATCCCTGGCTCCAGACCGGCGGAACGGTTCCCGGCGGGTCATGGGCGGGTATGGGCTGGGGATCGGTTTCAGGAGTGGGTATCGGATCCGGCCGTGTATCCGGCAGGTCGGGCGGGGCGATCGGCCCCGGCTTGCCCGGGCCCGGCTGCCCCGGCGCAGGTGTGCCGGGCGCGGGATCGGGCGCCGGATCTGGCTTCGGGTCCGGGACCGGATCGCTGGGGCGGGTCGGGTCCGTCAGGCGCCGCGCGACGGTTCGCAGGAACACCGGCTGGTGCGGGCTGGGCGGGGGGACGGCACGTCTGGGACGGGCAGCCATCGGATCGCTCCTTTATCTGCGGGCGCTTGCCAAAGGGGCGTCGGCCCTTTGAAAAGCAATTCCTGAACGGACGAGTTGTTCCCGTTCCATTGTTTCCAATTAGCGACAGGGACCATTCAGGGAACGACAAAAACGGTGGCAGCACCTGTTTACCGCCAGGTTTTGCGGTATTCCTGAACGGGCAACCAACATCGGAAACCAAGGCGATGGCTCGAGCGAATCCAGATCGTGACCAACTTCTGCGCAAGGCGGCAGAGGATCTTGTGGAGTCGATCTCCCAGGAAGAGGTGCCCGAGCGGATCCGCAAGCTGGCGCAACAGTTGGGCGATGCCCTGGCGGGCCGCAAGATGAAATCGGCCCCGGTTCCCGGCGACGAAAAGGCGTGAATCGCCGGGGGATACCCCGATCCCCGCACAACCAGCGCGATCCCGCCGGAACGAACCCGCGACGCTGACAAAGGTCGCGCGGGCGCGGGAACATACTCCGCTTCCTCCAGTTTGTGACGCTGCCGGGCCGTGACGGAGACCGAAGGTCGGCCATCCATCCGGCATCGTCAAAATTTGGAGAGAGATATGCCCAGCAGATATGATGACGACGACGACCGCATGCGCCGCAGCAGCAGCAGCGACCGCGACGATGACCGCGATCTGCGCAGTGGCCGGGGCGGCCAGAGCGACTGGCGTGAGCGTTCGCGCGATTTTGGCGGAAGCTCCCGCAGCCGGGACGAGATGAGCAGCGGTCGCGGCGACCGCGGTCGTGGACGCGGCATGGACGAGGATGAAGGCCGCGCCGCCCAGGGCTACGGAAGCTACGGAAGCCAGAACTATGGCCGGAGCCGCGGTTATGATGAACCCCGTTCCGAATACGGCCAGGAACGCTGGCAAGACCGCGGATGGCAATCCGGTGGTTGGCAAGGTGAACAGGGCCGCCAGGATCAGGGCCGCTATGGGCAGGGTCAGTATGGTCAGTACGGCGGTCAGGGCAGCTATGGCCAAGCCCAGCACGTGCAGGGGCAGTATGGCCAGAGCGGTCAGTACAACCCCGGCCAGTATGGCCAGAGCGGGCAATACGGCCAGCAAAGCCAGGGTCAGGGCGGGCACTTTGGCCAGGGCGCCTATGGCACGGGCTATTACGGCCAGGGATCGTACGGCGGCCAGTATGGCGCCGGCCAGAACCAGGGTTCGTATGGTCAGGGCCAGCACGGCCAGCATGAGTTCGGCGGCCAGGGCAGCTACGGTCAGGGCAGCTACGGCCAAGGGAGCATGAGTCAGGGCGGCCATTACGGCGCGGCTTCCGGCTCGGGCTACAGCCAGTATGGCGGGATGTCGGGATCGGGCGGTCAGTCCGGTGAGCATTTCGGCAGCGGGCAGCAGGGCCAGTTCAGCGACCAGAACCGCCACATCAACGACCCGCACTACCAGAACTGGCGCAACCGGAAGATGAGCTCCTATGACGAGGAGTATCAGACCTTCAATTCGGAACGGCAGAAGAAGTTCGACTCGGACTTCGACGAATGGCGCAAGAACCGTCAGGGCACCAGCCAGCAGGCGCAGGGTGGCCAGACCGGCGGCCAGCAGTCGGGCCAGTCCTCGAGCTCGGGGCAGCAGTCGCAGCACCAGGGCGGCAAGCACGACGAATCGTCGAAGAAGTCCTGACACCTTCCCCAAGCGATTCCACCGGCCGGAAAACCTCCGGCCGGTGACTTTCCCAAGGCCCGGCAGATTCCCGCGCAACCGCCCCCGGTCCTTTCACGCGGCCCGGGCGGCAGGAACAAACCCCCGGACTGCCGGTTCTGGACCCCGCGGCGGGTCTGTGTCGATCCGCTCTCTCAACATCGGAGAACCGAGATGAACAGGAATTCGAACTATCGCGAAAGAGACGAATACGGTCGCTTCATGAGCGACGACGATGATCGCGGCGGGCGCTCGTCCGGCGGTTCTCGCAGCTCCAGTTCGCGCGACGATGATGATCGCCGCTCGTCGGGCCGCGATCAGGATCGCGATCGTTACGGCCGGTTCACCAGCGACGACGATCGCGGCGGACGTTCGTCGGGTTCGTCCCGCGGAATGCCCGAACGCGACCGCTATGGCCGTTTCATGAGCGATGACGATGACCGTGGCGGACGTTCGTCCTCCTCGAGGTCGTCGCGCTATGACGACGATGACGACCGTCGCTCGTCACGTTCCTCCTCGTCGCGTTCGTCGCGGGATGACGACTACAGCGATGACCGCGGCCAAGGCGGCTGGTTCGGCGATCCGGAAGGTCATTCGGAAGCGGCGCGCCTGGGCTGGGAACATCGCGAAGACCGCGGCGGCAACGGCCGCGGTGGCGGTTCGCGGTCCTCGTCGCGCTATGACGATGATGATCGTCGCGGCTCGTCGCGCTCGTCGTCCCGTTCCGATGACGATGACCGTCGGGGATCGCGCTCCTCCTCCTCGCGTTATGACGATGATGACCGCCGTTCCTCGTCGCGCTCGTCCTCGTCGCGCTCGTCGCGCGATGACGATTACAGCGATGACCGCGGCCAAGGCGGCTGGTTCGGGGATCCGGAAGGCCATTCGGAAGCTGCGCGTCTGGGTTGGGAACACCGCGAAGACCGTGGCAACGGCGGATCGCGCTCGTCGTCCCGCTACGACGATGATGACCGGCGGTCGTCCTCGCGTTCGTCGTCCTCGCGCTCGTCGCGTGATGACAGCAGCCGCGACCGCGGCCAAGGCGGCTGGTTCGGCGATTCCGAAGGCCATTCGGAAGCGTCGCGCCGCGGCTGGCGCAATCGCTAACCCCTGCTGAACGGGGTGCCGGGAAATCGATCCCGGCACCCTGCTTTTTTCGATCATTTCCCCCGCGCATCAGGCGCAGGATGCAACCCACGGAGAGTGAGACGATGAAGACCAAGACCCTGGAAGACCTGTTCCATGAAGGCCTGCGCGACATCTACTACGCCGAGCGTCAGATCCTGCGGGCCCTTCCCAAGATGATCCGCGGAACCCAATCGGGCGACCTGCGCGCCGCGTTCGAAAAGCACCTCGAACAGACCGAGATGCAGGTGGACCGCCTGCAACAAGTGTTCGAGCTGATGGGCAAGCGCGCCCAGGGCAAGACCTGCCCGGCGATCGACGGCATTCTGGAGGAAGGCCAGGAGATTCTGGACAGCTACAAGGGCAGCGCCGCACTGGATGCGGGCCTTCTGGCAGCGGCCCAGGCGGTGGAGCATTATGAGATCACCCGCTACGGCACCCTTTGCACCTGGGCCGACCTGATGGGGCAGCGCGAGATCGTGTCGCTGCTGAAGGAAACCCTGGCCGAGGAAGAAGAAACCGACAAATCGCTGACTGATCTGGCCGAAGCCTCGATCAACCAGTCGGCGCTGGCCGCCTGATCCGCGTTCCTGCGCCAAAGAAAGGCCCCGTCCGCCGGACGGGGCCTTTTGCATTGGGGCCGCACACATCAGACGATCTTGCGCAGGTCGCGGCGGGCTGGCTGACGTTCTGCCGGCACGGCTTGCGGGTAAAGATAATCGCGGGTCAGAGGCACGGCCTCCTGGTCGCGCGAAAACTGCATCTGGAACACCACTTGCCGCCCGAGGCTGAAGGACAGTTCCGAAGCGATCAGGTAAAATCGCCACATCCTGCAGAAGCGGTCATCATACATCGCGCGGACCTGGTCGAGCTTGTCTTCGAACCGCTGCCGCCAATGGGCCAGGGTGCGGGCGTAATGCATTCGCCAGACCTCGATGTCGGTGGTCCAAAGGTCGTGTCGTTCGACTGGCCCCATCACTTCGGACAGGGCCGGAACATAGCCGCCCGGGAAGATGTACTTGCGGATCCACGGACCGGTGCTGGCCGGAGGAGCGGCTCTGCCGATCGTGTGGATCATCGCCACCCCGGTTTCCGCCAACCGGTTGCGAATGACCTGGAAGAAGGTGTCATATTGCGGCACGCCGACGTGTTCGAACATGCCCACGGATACAATCCGGTCGAATTCGCCGGTAACGCTGCGATAGTCCATCAGGCGGATGTCCACCTGTCCAGACAGGCCGGCCCGTTCGACGCGTTCCGTAGCCAGCCGGTGCTGGTTCCGGGAAAGCGTGACACCGGTGACATGAACGCCATGATCCCGCGCCAGCGAAATCGCAAGCCCGCCCCACCCGCAGCCTATGTCCAGAACCCGCATCCCCGGCGCCAGCAGCAGCTTGCGCGCGATATGGTTCTTCTTGGCAGCCTGAGCTTCCTCCAGCGTCGCATCGGGGGTGGGAAAGTAGGCGCAGGAATACTGCATGTCGCTGTCCAGAAACAGCTCGAAGAAGTCATTGGACAGGTCATAGTGATGCGCCACGTTGTGGCGCGATCGCCTGACGGGATTGTATTGCTGAAGGCGTTGCAGTCCCGCCTGAAGAATTCGGTCCAGCCGGACGCTGCTGGCGTGGCGGTAATCGGGATGGTTCTCGATCAACAGCGCCAGAAGGCCATACAGATCGTCCCCCTCGATCGACAGCAGGCCGTCGGTATAGGCCTCGCCCAGCGCCAGTTCGGGGTTGAGGACCAGGCGGCGCGGAAGCCGGGGATCGGTGTAGCGGACGTTTACCTGCGGCTCTCCGGTTCCGAAAAGATGCGTGGAGCCGTCAGGACCGGTCAGTGCCAGCGTTCCCTTCCGGATCAGCCTGCAAAGCCGAAGGTGCAACAGGTTCGACCACATGACATCCCCACAATCCACGTGGCGGGCGCGCCACGGCCTTTTGGACAACGCGCCAGCCATCAGGGCGGTTCCCGGCAGGGTTTCGGGCGTTTACGGTGCGGCCAGGTCGGGCGTCCGCGGCCACAGGTCCAGCAGGGCCTCGGTCGTCAGCGTCTCGATCTGGACGCCGAAACGCGTGCGGTAAAGCGCCATGATCGCATCATGGGTCTTGTCGATCGAGCTGCAGACGGCGTCGCTGACCAGGATCACCCTCAGCCCCCGGTCGACGGCGCCCAGCACGGTCGACAGAACGCACATGTCCGTCTCGCCGCCGGTGATGACGACACAATCCGCGCCCGCCGTCGTCAGCCACAGGTCCAGCCGGCCGTCCAGCCAGGGGGAGTAGACCGCCTTGTCGAAAAGCCGGGCGGGCGGGGCAAAGGCCGCAAGCACCTCGACCAGCTCCAACTGGCCTGGGTCCAGCCGGCCGCGGGTCTTTTCGGGCCAGCGTTCATAATAGTCCCGCCAGGTGCCCTGCGCGTCGGCCGGGCTGTCGGGCGGGATGAAGCGAGTAAAGATCGTGGCCGGGGCGTGGCGTTCGCAGATGCGGGCGATCCGGGGAAGGACCGCCGCCATCCATTGAATCTTCCAGGACCCTTGCGCGAACATGCGCTGCATGTCCACGCAGATGTGCCGTGTCGCCGGTCCGACGGGGCCATGCACGATGCCTTCGGTCACGGCGCGCCCTTCCCGGAATCGTCCATCACGGCACCTTGGATCCCGGCGCCGGGGCGCCGCCGGGCTGGTCCGGCGCCTGGGCGGGCGGGGCGGCGGATGCGGGCGGGGCGGCTGTCTCGCCGGCCTGGTCCGGGGTGTTGTCGGGCGCGGACTGGTCGACCTCATACCCGACCCACCACAGGAAGAACCCCAGCACGATCAGAACGACGATGCCAAACCCAAGGATGGGACCGCGATGGCGGCGCACCTGCCGCGTCAGGTCTTCTTCTGGCTGGCTCATCCTTGCATCCTTTCCCTGGCCCGTCCGGGGGCGGCGTTTGGACCCGAACCGGTCGGGGAAAGGATTGTTCCGCGCCGCGGTCGGGAAAGGCAGGTTTCAGCCAGCCGGTCCTGAAACCGTGGACCCGACACCGGACCGCACCGTCCGGCCCGACGGTTCAGTCCGCACCCACTGCCCGGGCAAGCTTCCCCAGGGTTTGCAGCCCCAGCGCCTCGGCGCCAAAGCCCCGGGCTGTCTGGAACTCGTTGGCTGTCGCAAAGATCATGCCCAGCGTCACCCGAGTTTGCCCTTCGTCCTCCTCGAACGAAGCCCAGGCATCGGCGTGCTTCGGTCCGTTCTCGCCCCAAAGCAGCGTGTAGCTGATCCGGTCCTCGGGGCGGACCTCGCCGTAGCGATGGTGGTTCGGATAGACCACGCCATCGGGACCGATCATGTCAAAGACCCACTCACCGCCGGCGCGAAGGTCGATCCGCTTTGTCCGGCAGGAAAATCCGTCGGGCCCCCACCAGCGGGGCAGCGTTTCGGCGTTCATCCATGCGCCCCAGACCAGACTGCGGGGCACCTTGATGATCCGTTCCAGCACCATGGTCCGTTCGGCCACGCCGGCCAGGTTGTCCAGCCCCGCGCCAAAGCCTGCGGCGTAGCCCGGCCCCATGTCCCGCAGGAGCGAGGACAACTGCACCGTGACGTTCAGGCGGCTGCCCGCGCCGGCGGCGGAAAACTCGGCCGTCACCAGCGCCGCGGACTGCCGTTCGCCCTCGATCGAAACGACCTCATGGTTGACGCTGCGCTGTTGCGGTTGCAGGTCCAGCCAGCCGCCTTCGCACAGCACGTCAGGTTGCCCCGCCACCCGGCAAAGCGAAACCTCGCGCCCGCCGACGCGCGGGTCAGAGTCGAGGAATTCGACCGTGGTGGCAGGCGACGGCGCGGCCCAGACCCGACGCGCGGCCGGCGCTGTCCAGGCCTGCCACAGGGTCGCAACCGGGGCGGCCACGTCCCGCGCGAAACTCAGCGTTTCAAAGCGCGCGGTCATCGCCCCAACCCCTTGGCATAGGTTTCCAGCTGCGTGACCACCGTGCCCCAGCCATCGAAAAAGCCCATGTCCTCATGGCTTTTGCGGGCTTCGGGCGTCCGGTGCCGGGCAATGGCGGTATAGGATGTACCGCCGCCGGGCGCATCCGCCAGCAATAGGATCGCGGTCATGAAGGGGTCGGGCGCCGGCTTCCAGCCTTCGCTATAGGCATCGGTGAACACCAGCTTTTCACCGGGCACCACCTCAAGATAGACGCCCTTGTTGTCCATCACGTTGCCCTCGACGTCGAAGGTGGTGTTGAACCGCCCGCCCACGCGCAGGTCCAGGTCCACCGCCGTCACCTTGTGCGGGGCCGGAATGAAGAAATGCGGGATATGCCGGGGTTCGGTCCAGCATTCCCAGACCAGCTGGCGCGGGACGGCAAGGATGCGGGTAAAGCTCAGGTCGGTGTTCGGATCCAGCGCGGGTGTCATGTCTTGCGTTCCTCCCAGAGTTTCGATGCGTAGTCGTCCAGCCGGTCCAGCCGGGATTCCCAGATCGCCTTCTGCTCCTCAAGCCAGCCTCGGACGGGCGCCAGCGCGCTGGGGACGATGGCGCAGGTGCGCACCCGGCCGTCCTTCGACGTGACGATCAGCCCCGCCTCCTCCAGCACGGAAAGGTGGCGCATGACGGTGGGCAGGCGCAGTCCCGTCGGCTGGGCCAGTTCCGTCACTGGCGCGGCGCCCTCGGCCAGCCGCGTCAGGATCCGCCGCCGCGTCGGATCTGCGAGGGCGTGAAAGACAAGAGAAAGGTCGGCATCATGCTTAGCCATGCATCTAACCATAGCCGGATCCGCCGCCGAAGCAAGAAAAACTTCGCCAACCTGCTAAGTTTCAGCACCGTGAAAGGCCGGGGGCCCAGAAACCCCCGGCGGTGCTCAGGCGGCAGGGCGTTGCAGGTGGGCGTAGCTGGCCTTGAACCGGCCGAACTTGTGCGCGCCGCAGGTGACGGGCTGATAGCGTTGCGGGTTGGCCTCGGTCACGCAGGACGGCAGCGGCGCGATCACCGCGTCGAAGGCCGCGTCGATGAAGAAGGGAATCGAATAGCGTTCACGTCCCGAGGTGTTGATGACCCGGTGCATGTTGGCCAGGTAGATGTCGTTCGTCAGCTTCTGGATCAGGTCGCCGATGTTGATCACGAAGGCCCCGCGGATTGGCGTGCCATCGACCCAGTTGCCGTCACGGTTCATCACCTGAAGCCCGCCGACGTCATCCTGCGCCAGGATCGTCAGGTTGCCGTAGTCGGTATGCGCGCCGATGCCGATGATGTCCTTGTCGGCGTGGCCGTTCTGCGGCGGGTAGTGCAGCAGGCGCTGGATCGAGATCGGATCTTTCATGATGCCGTCGAAGAAATCCTCGGCCAGGTCCAGGCTGAGGGCGATCCCGCGCAGAAGCTGTCTGGACAGCGTGACCATCTTTTCATGGTAGCCGTAAACCAGGGTCCGGAATTCGGGCAAGGCGGTCGGCCACTGGTTGGGGCCGAAGAACGGGCCTTCCAGCGCCTTGCGCTCGGGTCCGATGTCGAAACATTCTTTCAGGTCGCGGGTCTTGCCGGGATCGGTGTTTTCGCCGAAGGGCTCGATATAGCCGCGCAGGGCAACGTCGGACCTGCTGACATGCAGGGCCATCTTCTCGGCCATCGACAGGTCGAAGAAACGGCGCGTGACAGAAAACACGTCGTCGACGAAGCCCTGGTCGATGCCGTGGTTCTTCACATACATGAAGCCCGCATTCGACAGCGCCCAGCGGATCTGTTTCGCGACACCCTGCTTGTCGCTGCCGTCCAGCAGCGGGGCCACGTCGATCACCGGAATGGCGTCGAAGCTTTCGCGGGTGTCGCGCAGCTTGTCATCAAGGCGGGCGATCAGGTCTTTGCTCATGCCAGTGCTCTCCGTTTTGGCGTGATGGCAGATGTGCGAAATCGCCGCCCCCCAATCGGGGGACGTTGATGTGTTCTTGCAATGCGATCAGGTCAGGTGGTCAGTACCACATGTCCGCCATGTCGGCCTTGCGGCGGGCCATGAAATCCCGAAGCGCCTCATCGATGCCCTCATCCAGTGCCGGGGCCTGGTATTCGGCCAGCAGCTTCTTCCACCGCGTGTTGGCCCGCTGGGCATAATCGATGCCGCCCTGCTCGTCCCAGGTTTCCCACGGCTGGTTGTCGTCCAGCGCGCTGTCCCAGTAGGCGGTTTCATAGTGCCGCAGCGTGTGCTGGGTCGAGAACAGGTGCTGGCCCGGCCCCAGTTCGTTCAGCGCCTCGAAGGCCAGCGTGTCCTCGTTCACCGGCATGCCATCCAGGTAGGCATGCAGCGCGCCGCAGATGTCGGTGTCCATCACCAGCTTTTCGTAGGACATCGACAGCAGGCCGTCGAGGAACCCGGCCGAGTGCAGGACATAGTTCGCGCCGCCCTGCACCGCCGACATCATCGACATCATGCTTTGCCACATCGCCTGCCCGTCCGGCAGCTTCGAGGTCGAGAAGTTGCCCGCACAGCGCAGCGGCAGGTTGATCCGCCGCGCCAGCTGGCCCATCGCCAGCGAGCCGATCGCCGGTTCCGGCGTGCCGAAGGTGGGCGAGCCTGTCCGCAGCGACATCGACGAGAAGAACGACGCCAGGATCGCCGGCGATCCGGGGCGCACCAGTTGCGTCAGCGCGCAGGAGGCCATCGATTCGGCAAAGCCCTGCGCCACCATTCCCGCGATGGTCAGAGGTGCGACCGCGCCGCCCAGAAGGAACGGCAGGTGGATCGAGCCCTGGTTTGCCGCCGCATAGGTGCGGATGCCTGCCGCCGTCACCCCATCTATGACCAGAGGCGAGGTGGTGTTGAAATTGCCCATCACCACGCAGTTCCGGTCCGTGAAATCGGCCCCGAACAGGATGCGCGACATCTCGACGCTGTCGGCTGCCCGGTCGGCGGCGGTGATCGAACCCAGGAAGGCGCGGTCCGAATAGCGGATATGGGAATAAACCATGTCCAGGTGGCGCTTGTTCACCGGCACGTCGGTCGGTTCGCACACCGTGCCGCCCGAATGGTGCAACCAGGGGGAGGACTGGGCAAGCTTCACGAAATTGCGGAAATCCTCGATCGTGCCGTAGCGGCGGCCGCGATCGAGGTCCATCACGAAGGGGCTGCCGTAAGACGGCGCGAAGACCACGTTGTTGCCGCCGATCCGCACGTTGTTGGCCGGGTTGCGGGCGTGCTGCGTGAATTCGGCGGGCGCGGTCTTCAGGATCTCGCGCAGCATTCCCGGCTCGAACTTCAGCCGCCAGACATCCGGGGCGGTCTCCGTGACCTGGGCGCCGGCTTCGCGGTAAAGCCGCATCGCCTCGGCGTCCTCGCGCAGCTCGATCCCGATCTCGGCCAGGATGCGGTCAGCGGTTTCCTCGATCCGGGTCAGGCTTTCGTCAGACAGGATGTCATAGGTCGGGATGCCCCGCACGATATAGGGCCGCCGCACGCCCTGGTCGGTGGACAACCGCGCTTCGCGCCGCTGCGAACGCCCGCCGCGCTGCCGCCGTGCATCGTTCCCCGAGTCGCCGCCGTCTGCCATGATGATCCCCTCCATAAGCCTCATGCAGGCTACGCTTGACAGTTTTTGCTGTAACGCTGGAAAACTTTCATCGACTTGATAAACTGGAATTATGCAAAACTTGCGCAGCCTTTTGCCGTCGATCAACAGCCTTGTCGTCTTCGAAGCGGCAGGACGATTGTCCAGTTTCACTTCGGCGGCACGCGAATTGCGGATGACCCAGGCGGCGGTGTCCTATGCGATCAGCCGGCTGGAGGATGACCTGGGCACCGCGCTTTTCCTGCGCGAACATCGCCGTGTCCGGCTGAGCGAGGCGGGCCAGCGGTTCCATGCCGATGTCTCGATCGGCTTGGCGCATATCCAGCGCTCGGCCCAGGCCTTGCGGTCGGTGACGATGGGCGGTCATGTGACACTGTCCTGCTCGACCGCCTTTGCCGCCTTCTGGATGGTCCCGCGCATGGACCAGTTGCGGGCGGACCTGCCGCACATCGACCTGCGCATCCAGACCTCCGAACGTGACCTGGACCTGGTGGGGGAAGGCATTCCCCTGGCGGTGCGCGCCGGCGTCCCCGAGGACTGGCCGCAGTATCAGGCCGAACCCCTGGAACGCGAAGAGATCTTTCCCGTCTGCGGCGCAGGCTACCTGGCCGGGCGGGAGGTTCCACACCACGCCGCCGACCTGCTGGCCCATCAGCTGATCCACCTGGAGGAACCCTTCCGCACCGCGGCAACCTGGACGGACTGGTTCGCCTCGGTCGGGATTGGCACGCGCCAGGTTCCGAAAGGGTTACAGATCAACGATTACGTGCTGGTCGTCCAGTCGGTGATCGCGGGCCAGGGCGTGGCCCTGGGCTGGCGGCACCTGGTCGAAGGCCTGGTGGAAAAAGGCGTGCTGATCCGGCTGACGGACCACACGCTGACCACTGGCATGGACTTCCACCTGATCTGGCCGCGGGATGGCACCCTGTCGCCGCAGGCGCTGGCCGTCCGGGACTGGCTGGTCGCACAGCGCGGCGTGGTCTGACGCCGGGCCGCGCGCACACCCGGTATCAGGCCGCCACCAGGCGCCGGACCCCTGAAAGGGCGTTGTAAAGGATCGCCACCAGCAGCACGCCGCCCCCCACGAAGGTTCCGGTGCTGGCGGTCTCGCCCATCAGCAGCCAGACCCAGAACGGCGCCAGCATCACCTCGGTGTTGGACAAAAGCGCCAGTTCCGCCGACGGCACGATCTTGCTGCCCAGGGTGTACAGGATCATGCCACCCGTCATGGTGACGACCCCCATCAGCACGCACCAGGCAAGATCGGTCGGCGGGATGACCAGGGGCTGGCCGGTCTGCACCGCGACAAGGGCCCCCACGATCACCGCGAACAATCCACCCAGGACCGAAGCTGGCAGCGTATCGTCGACCCGGTGCCAGCGCAGCGTGACCGTGAAGGTCGCAAACCCCAGCGCCGAGGTCAGCGCGGCGACGTTTCCCAGCCAGGCGCCGGCGTCCAGGCCTTCCCGCACCATGATGAAGATGCCGACCAGAGCCACGCCGATGGCCGCCCATGTCCGGGGTGCGACCGCCTCGCCCAGGATCACGCGGCCGAGAATCGCAGCCAGGAACGGCGAGGCCGCAAACAGGAAGGCCGCGTTCGCGACGGTCGTCGTCTGGAAGGCGACGATCGCCCCGCCCATCGCGGCGACCAGCGCCATTCCCCCCAGCACGCCGGCCATGCCCGTTCGCCGGATGGCCAGGAAGGGCGCACCGCCCGACCGCCAGGCCAGGAACAGCAGAATCACCGGGAACATCACCAGCGACCGCCAGAACAGCAGCGCCCAGGATCCCGTCGCCTCAAGCTGGCGGATGATCAACGCCTGGAATGACCAAAGCACCCCGGCCGTCAGCACCAGCACCATTCCCGTTCCGTATTTCATCCTGCACCTGCGCGTTTTCCCCGCTTTTACGCCTTGCCAACAACCTCAATCAAACGAATATATTTGAAACGAAACTTCAGGAAAACAGATAGATGCCCGAGCCGCTCGACCTTGCCCTGCTGCGCAGCTTCGTGGCGGTTGTCGAAAGCGGCAGCGTGTTGAATGCGGCGGCGCGCGTTGGGCGCAGCCAGTCGGCGGTGTCCATGCAGATCCAGCGGCTGGAGGCCGAGGTGGGCCGGCCCCTGTTCAACCGCTCCGGTCGCACGCTTCGGCCGAATTCGACGGGCGAGGAACTGCTGCTGCACGCCCGCCGCCTGCTTCGGCTGTCGGACGAGGCACTGGCCAGCCTGCGCCGTCCCGACGATGCTGGATTGGTGCGCCTGGGCGTGCCAGAGGACTACGCCGCCTATCTGCTTTTGCCGGTCCTTTCGCGTTTCGCCTTGGACTATCCCCGCGCCGAGATCGAACTGACCTGCGAACCCTCGTCCTCGCTTCTGCAAAAGCTGGATGCCGGCCGGATCGATCTGGCGCTGGTCACCCGCTATCCGCAGCAGCGCCTTCCGGTGCTGCGCAACGAACGCTTCGTCTGGGCGGCGACCCCCGAGCATCAGGCGTGGTTGCGTGACCCGCTGCCCGTGGCCCTGTTCGAGGCCGGAGACATCGCGCGGCGCTATGCCGTCGAGGCGCTGGAGCGCGCCGAACGTCCTTACCGGCTGGTCTGCTCCAGCCGCAGCCTGCACGGCCTGATCGCGGTGGCGCAGGCGGGGCTGGCGGTCATCGGCCTGGCCGAATCAAGCGTTCCGCCCGGACTGGTGCATCTGGGCGAAGAGGAGGGCCTGCCCCGCCTGCCGATGTTCGAACTGAGCCTGGTGACCGGCCCTGGCGCCCCCGACCGGATGGCCGCGCAGTTGCAGGACTTTCTTCTGCGTGAACTGGGCCCCTTCCGCGCCGGCCCGTCCGATGTCCGCGCCGCTACCTGACGGCGGGGCCGGACGATCAGCCTTCGGCTTCCGAAATCAGCCGGTAGACCCAGGCGCCCGACGCCCAGGCCGCGGGAATGCCCAACGGGATCGAGACCAGCACCGTCATCTCGGGGGATAGCGCCGTCATGCCGACCGCCTGCATCAGCAGGCCCAGCATGAACAGGTTGATCGCCACGGCCCCCGTCGCGAAGACGTAAAGCAGCAGCGCCAGTTTCCACACCGGCCAGCGGTTTCCCATGCCGTTCCCTCCTTGACTGATCGGCATCCTGCGACAAAAGAAATCAGGCATCCTTGACATTTGTTAAGGCGGAAGCCGGATGGGGCGGGCATTCCAGAGCCGTCGCAACAGCTTCGGGAGATCCTCGCCATGCGCGAAGTCCTGACGAAGAGCATGGCCCGGAACATCTTCTACGGCGGGTCACTCTTCTTCATCCTCATCTTCATCGGCCTTTTCATTCATGGCCACCGCTACATCGTCAACGTCTCGACCGATCAGGCGACCCTGACCGCGAGCGTGGCCGAGGGCAAGCACGTCTGGGAACGCAAGGCCTGCGTGAACTGCCATTCGATCCTGGGCGAAGGCGCCTACTTCGCGCCCGAGGTCGGCAACGTCATGAAACGCTGGGGCGTCCAGGACGACCCGGAGGCCGCCTTCGTATCGCTGAAAGGCTGGATGGAGGCGCAGCCGACCGGAATCCCCGGCCGCCGGCAGATGCCGCAGTTCCACCTGACCGATCAGGAAATCCGGGCGCTGTCCGACTTCCTGCTGTGGACCGGCAAGATCAACACCCAAAGCTGGCCGCCCAACGACGCCGGTTGAGAGAGACATCATGAAATACCAGACACAAAAGATCGCGCTGGCCTATATTCTGGTCGCGCTCGCCCTGTTCGCCGTCCAGGTCAGCATGGGTGTCCTTATCGGCTACATCTATGTCGAGCCGAACTTCCTGTCGGAAATCCTGCCCTTCAACGTCGGGCGCATGCTGCACACCAACTCGCTCATCGTCTGGCTGCTGACCGGCTTCTTCGGCGCCGCCTACTTCCTGATCCCGGAGGAAGCCGAACGGGAGATCCATTCGGTGAAAGCCGCCTACATCCAGCTTGCCATCCTGGTGCTGGGCACGGCGGGCGTGGTCGTCACCTACCTGTTCAACCTGTTCGAAGGCAACTTCCTGCTGGGCCGCGAAGGGCGCGAGTTTCTGGAACAGCCGCGCTGGGTGAAGGTCGGGATCGTCGTCGCGGCGCTGATCTTCCTGTGGAACGTCACCATGACCGTGGCCAAGGGCCGCAAGACGGTGATTTCCTCGATCATGCTGATCGGCCTCTGGGGGCTGGCGCTGCTGTTCCTCTTCTCGTTCTACAACCCGTCGAACCTGGCGCTGGACAAGCAATACTGGTGGAACGTCGTCCACCTGTGGGTTGAAGGCGTG
Organism: Rhodobacteraceae bacterium QY30; assembly: GCA_002356635.1. GTDB lineage: Bacteria > Pseudomonadota > Alphaproteobacteria > Rhodobacterales > Rhodobacteraceae > QY30. Next base: position 674,364 of record CP023454.1, on the reverse strand, counting down.
TGGGAACTGATTATGGCCTCGATCCTGGGCTTCCTGATGCTGAAGCTGACGGGCGTGGACCGTGAAGTGGTCGAAAAATGGCTGTATGTCATCGTCGCCACCGCCCTGTTCTCGGGCATCCTCGGCACCGGGCACCACTACTACTGGATCGGCATGCCGGGCTACTGGCAGTGGATCGGTTCGATCTTCTCGAGCTTCGAGATCGTGCCCTTCTTCGCGATGATGGCCTTCGCTTTCGTCATGGTCTGGAAAGGCCGGCGCGACCATCCGAACAAGGCGGCGCTGCTGTGGTCGCTGGGCTGTTCGGTTCTGGCCTTCTTCGGGGCGGGGGTCTGGGGCTTCCTGCACACGCTGCACGGGGTGAACTACTACACCCACGGCACGCAGGTCACCGCTGCCCACGGACACCTGGCCTTCTACGGTGCCTATGTCTGCGTCAACCTTGCGCTCTTCACCTATGCGCTGCCGATCCTGCGCAAGCGTGATCCCTACAACCAGGTGCTGAACATGGCCGGCTTCTGGCTGATGTCCTCGGGCATGGTGTTCATGACCTTCGTGCTGACCTTCGCAGGCACCGTGCAAACGCACCTGCAACGCGTCTTGGGCATGTTCTACATGGAAGTGCAGGACCAGCTGGCGCTCTTCTACTGGATGCGTCTTGGCGCCGGTGTGGTGGTGGTTCTGGGGGCTTACCTCCTGATCTACTCGCTGCTGATGCCGCGTCGCGAAGTCATCGAACCCGGCCCTGTCATCCAACATGCTGCGGAGTGAAATCATGGACGGAACCCAACTGAGGGGGGCAGATGCCCCCTTCTACCTCCCGCAGGGCGATGAACGCGACATCTTCGCGGCCGCCTATGAAAACCGCCTGCCGCTTCTGCTGAAAGGCCCCACGGGCTGCGGCAAGACCCGCTTCGTCGCCCATATGGCGGCAAAGCTTGGCCGGCCGCTTTATACGGTTGCCTGCCATGACGACCTGTCGGCCGCCGACCTGATCGGGCGCTATCTGCTGAAGGGCGGCGAAACCGTCTGGGTCGATGGACCGCTGACCCGCGCGGTGCGTGAAGGGGCGATCTGCTACCTGGACGAGGTGGTCGAGGCCCGCAAGGACGTCGCCGTGGTGCTGCACCCGCTGACCGACGACCGGCGCATCCTGCCCATCGACCGCACCGGCGAAGAACTGCACGCGGGCGATGGCTTCATGCTGGTCGCTTCCTACAACCCCGGCTACCAGAACATCCTGAAAACACTGAAGCCGTCGACACGGCAGCGCTTCCTGTCGGTCGAATTCAACTTCCCCAAGCCCGAACACGAAATCCCCGTGGTGGCGCGCGAAAGCGGGCTGGACGCCGATCGCGTCTCGCTTCTGGTTCGGCTGGCGAACAAGCTGCGCGGGTTGAAGGGCCAGGATCTGGAGGAAGGCGTGTCCACCCGTCTGGTGGTCTATGCCGCCACGCTGATCGCGGGGGGAATGGACCTGAACCGGGCCATCCGCGCCGCGATGATCGAGCCGTTGACGGATGACGCCGACACCCGCAAGGGCCTGATGGATCTGGTCGTGGCAGTGGCGGGCTGAGCGATGGCACATCTCGATATCGCGCCGTGGGAACCGGAAGAAACCATCGGCAAGCTTTGGCACCAGCTGGCGTCGCGGATGGACCCGCCACAGCGGTTCCCGGACGAAGCGGCGCGGTTCGAAGACATGCGCGGCCGTATCGCCGTGCTGTTCCGGGGCCTTGGCGGCGGGCAGGATGTCGAGATGAAACCGGTGGCAGATCAATCCAGCCGCCACCGAATTTCGTGGCGTCGGCGGCTGGCCTTCGACACGGAACAGGTTGCACGCGCCAGCTTCGATGGAGAAAGCCTGCGCCTGCCGGCAGAACTGGCGATCTTTCCCAGCCGGGATGACAACCAGTCGCTTTACCTGTGGCTTGCGGCCATCGTAGCGCATGTGCGCCCGGCGGAGCGTGAAACCGATCCGCTGCGCGCCGACCTTGCCCATATCGCGGCAGGGGTGGCCATGACGGACGCCACCCTGGAAGCGGCCCCCGGCCTGCGCCCGCTGTGGCACCGCCTGTGCCAGGCGCACCTGGCCCTGCGCCAGCGCCCCATGCTGCGCGGAACCGAGGCGCGCGTGGAAGGGCTGGTGCGCCATCTGCTGGGTGATCCGACCCCGCCCGAAGCCGCCCTTCTGGCGCAATACAAAGCTCCGCCCGCCCATTGGCGTGCGCCGAAAGGCTACCGGCCCATGCTGCCGGTGCCTCTGTGGCCCGATCTGCGCGGCCTTGCGACCGGCAACCCGACCGAGGTCGCCAGCCTTCCCACATCGGGCACGCCCGAGGAAGCCAGCAATGGCACCGCGCGCAAGACCCGCCGCATGAAGGCTGATCAGGCGGAACGCAAGGACAGCATCATCCTTTACAAGTTCGAGGCGATGCTGACCTGGGCCGAGATGATGAACATCAACCGCCGGGTCGAGGATGACGACTTGGACAATGCCAAGAAGGCCGCCGAGGACCATGAAGAGATCGTCCTTGGCCAGATTTCCAAGGCGCCCGCGACCAAGCTGAAACTGCACCTCGACCTTGCCCCCGAAGACGTGGACCGCGAACGGATCGCCGGGCGGTTCACCTATCCCGAATGGGATGCGCGCGGCGGGGTCTGGATGCCCGACCATTGCCGGGTGCTCGCCGCGCCGGTCGAACCGGCCCCGGATTATGCCGGGATCACCGATGATGCCGCGCGCCGCCGCATCCGCGCCGTGAAGCGCCAGTTCGAGGCGCTGCGACCCGCGAAACTGATCCGCCACGCCCAGCCCGATGGCGAAGAGATCGACCTGGACGCCGCGTTGCGATCGGTGGCCGACCTGCGCGCCACGGGCCGCGGATCGGACCGGATCTGGCAGCAGGCCCGGCCCGAGAAGCGTGATCTGGCGGTGTCGATCCTGCTGGACGTGTCCCGGTCTACCGAAAGCGCGGTCACTGGTCGCCCCGTCATCGACATCGCGCGCGAGGCGCTGACGGCGCTGGCCTGGGGGCTGGATGCCTGCGGCGACCGCTTTGCCATCCAGGGATTTTCCTCGCTGAAGCGGGATCGGGTCTGGATCCACGACTGCAAGACCTTCGACGAACCGATGGGCCAACGGATCGAGGCGCGAATCCACAATCTGCGCCCCGGTTTCTACACCCGGCTGGGCGCGGCGATCCGCCATGCCTCGGATGGTCTGGCGAAGGAAGGCCGCTCGCGTCGGTTGCTGATCGTCATTACCGATGGCAAGCCCAACGACCTTGACCATTACGAAGGCCGCCACGGGATCGAGGACAGCGCGATGGCCGTACGTCAGGCCCGCCGTGCCGGACATGCGGTCTTTGGCATCACCATCGACCGCGATGCGCAGGCCTGGTTCCCGCGCATCTTCGGACAAGGCGGCTTCCAGGTCATCCGCGATCCCGACCGGCTGACCACAGCCCTGCCCGAAATCTACCGGCAACTGGTGCTGTGATGCGTCTGGATGACCTGCCCGGCGAACTGATCCTGTGGATCCTGATCGTGTCCGAGATCATGGTCTTCATGGCTGGCGTTTCGGCGCTGGTAATCAACGGAGTGATGGACCCGCACGGTTTTGCAGCGGCGCAGGCGCGGTTGAACGGATGGCTTGCGGCGCTGAATACCGTGGTTCTGGTCACCTCGGGCCTGTTCGCCGCGCGCGCGGAACGCCATGCGAAAGCGGGCAACGTACGGGGGGCCCGCGTGGCGCTGGCCTTTGCCGCCTTGGGCGGGCTGGCCTTCCTGGGCATCAAGGCGTTGGAATATGCTCATGACATGGGCGCCGGCATTGGCATCGAGAGCCACCCGTTCTTCACATTCTACTACCTCTTGACCGCCTTCCACGCGGCCCATGTCCTGGCCGGTGTAGGCGTCCTGGGCCTGGTCGCCGTCCGCGCACGCCCCGAGGGCGTGCAGGCCGGGGCTATGTTCTGGCACATGGTGGATCTGGTCTGGGTGCTGATCCTGCCAGCCATCTACCTGATGTGGTAATGCAATGGATTCTCTGAACAAGACGTGGGCCCTGCTGATCGGCCTCACCCTTTCCACCGTCGCCTTGGCGGCCTGGGACGGTCGTCTGGCGGTGCCGGGCCTGATGGTACTGGCCTGGCTGAAGGCGCGCAGCATCCTCGGCGGTTTCCTGCACCTGAAGGGGGCACCTGGCTGGCTGGGGGCCTTCACCCTGCCGTTGGGGCTGTGGCTGGCCGCCGTTGCGGCGCTGCGCCTGATCTAGGCCGCGGGCGCCTGGCTGTGGATGGGGGTTGACCCGGCCCCCGGATCGGGTTTTCCAGCGATCGCTTTTCCGGCTTCGAAAGATGCAATCCCATGCCCTTTTTCCTTGGCGCGGCGCTTCTGCTGTCGCTTGTCGTGATCCTGACCGGATATCTGGTTGATCGGTCGGCCGTGAAGGCCAGGGTCAACGGCGCGAACGGCCTTCCGATCCTGGCCGCGCTGGTCGTGTCCTTTGCGGGATCGCTGGTCGTCGCCATTCTGGCCGGCTTCCTTGGTGGCTGGGCCATGCTGGGCTGGGTTCTGCTGTTCACGATTCCCTATCATGCCGGACTGGGCGTGCTGCTGATCGGTCGCCTGCAACGCCTTGCGACACGGGCGTCCCAACCGCCGGCGGCGGCGCGGCGCTGAGCCTTCGCAAGACCGCCCATCCCGCCTGGAACCTGTGGTAGTCTGGGACCCGGACATCCCCGCCGAAGGGAGATGGCGATGGCGAAGCCGAAGGAACCACTCATCGAACGGACCCCCGCCGGAAATGCACAGGACGTGCTGAACCAGTCCGGCCCGTTCGAGGACCATGACCTGTATTCCGGCGACCGGGCGTTGGTCCAGGCGGTGCGGACCTTCGGGGCCGACTGGGCCGCGGAACATCTGGCGCGGACCGGGGCTCTGGTGGGCAGCGCGCGCGTCCAGGGCCTTGCACGGCTGGCAAACCGCCATCCGCCGGAACTGCAAAGCCATGACCGCTTTGGCAACCGGCGGGACGAGGTGGAATACCACCCCGCCTACCATGAACTGATGGGGCTGATCCTCGGGTCCGAGACGCATTCCTTCGCCTGGACCCGCGCCCGCCCCGGCGCCCATGTGGCGCGCGCGGCCCTGAGTTACCTCTGGAACCAGGCCGAGAACGGCATCTGCTGTCCGACCAGCATGACCTTCGCAGCCATCCCGGCGCTGCGCCATGACCCCGTCCTTCTGGCGGAATGGATGCCTCGGATCACGCGCCCCACCTACGACCCGCGGCCCGTCGCGCCGGGGGCGAAGGCAGGCCTGACCGCCGGCATGGCCCTGACCGAGCGCCAGGGTGGGTCGGACCTGCGCGCGGTCATGACGATGGCGCGTCCCGCCGGCGCGCGGCGGGGCTCGGGTGCGCCCTACCTGTTGACGGGGCACAAGTGGTTCTTCTCCGCCCCGATGAGCGATCTGGTCCTGACGGTCGCCCAGTCGGACGGCGGCCTCTCCTGCTTCCTGGCGACCGGCTGGCTTGCTGACGGCCGCCGCAACGGCCTGCGCCTGCAACGGCTGAAGGACAAATGCGGCAACCGCGCGAACGCCAGCAGCGAGGTCGAATTCCACGACCTGCACGCCGTGATGCTGGGGGAAGAAGGCCGCGGCATCCGCACCCTTCTGGAGATGGCCCAGGCGACGCGCTTTGACATCGTCGCGGCATCGGCGGGCCTGATGCGCCAGGCGGTAAGCCAGGTGCTTCACCACACCACCCACCGCCGCGCCTTCCAGCGCCGGCTTCTGGACCTGCCGCTGATGGAAAATGTCATAGCCGACCTGGCCCTGGAGGCCGAGGCGACGATGTGGATGGCGTTGCGCCTGGCCCAGGCGCTGGACCGCTCTGCCCACGATGCCGCCGAGGCGCTTTTCTTCCGCATCGCCACCCCGGTGGCGAAGTACTGGTCCTGCAAGCGGACACCGGCCTTGGTGGCCGAGGCGCTGGAATGCCACGGCGGCAACGGCTATGTCGCCGATCACCCGCTGGAGAGACTGTATCGTGAGGCGCCGTTGAACGGCATCTGGGAAGGGTCCGGCAACGTGATCTGCCTGGATGTGCTGCGCGCCATGCAGCGCGATCCGGCCACCGCCCGGGCTTTCCTGGCCGAAGTCGCCTTGGCCCAGGGCGTCCATGCCACGTTTGACGCCTGCATCCGGGAGCTGGAGCCGATGATCCGGCAACCCGACGTAGCCGAACGTCTGGCCCGTCATCTGGTCGAGAAAATGGCCCTGGCGCTGGAGGCCAGCCTTCTCCTGCGCTTCGCCCCGCCCGAGGTGGCCGAGGCGTTCTGCCTGCTGCGGCTGGGCCCGGACCGCGGTCAGGCGTTCGGCGGCGGTCCACGGCCGATTGCCACTGCTGCCATGCTGGACCGATCCAGGATCAGCTAGACGCCGGACCCGCCTGCAATGGGGATTTGGTGGAAGAATTTGGTGGAGCAGAGGGGAATCGAACCCCTGACCTCGTCATTGCGAACGACGCGCTCTACCAACTGAGCTACTGCCCCGCACCGAGGGTGGATTTGGCCGAAGGGCGAAGCATTGTCAAGAAGCCTCCCCCCTTCTGTGACAGAAAATCGTCACAGTCGCGCGGTTCGCCGCGGGCCGCGGGATTTAGCCGCGGGCGGCGGCGGGTTGGGTGTTCTGAAGGACGAACCCCGCGATCTGATCGGCCGGTCGGGCGCCCGGCAGCCGGGCGACCTCGCGCCCGTTCTGCCACAGGATCAGAAGCGGGATGCCCCGGATGCCCAGCCGCTGGGAAAGGGCGGGGTGGTCCTCGGTGTTGATCTTGGCGAACCGGGCCTTGCCGGCAAGCTGCGCCGCGGCTTTGGCAAATTCCGGCGCCATCATCCGGCAGGGACCGCACCAGGGCGCCCAGTAGTCGACCAGCAGCGGCAGTTCGTCATTGCGGCTGGCCTTGTCGTGGATGGCCGGGTCCAGCGTCGCCACCTTGGGCGACAGAAGCGCCGCTCCGCAGGTGCCGCATTTGGCCCCCAGCGCGGGCCGGTCCGTGGCCACGCGGTTCAGTTGGCCGCAGTCCAGACAGGTCAGACGATGCGCGTTGCTCATGACGGGCCCTTTCACATTCACGATGATGAATGTAGGTGCGGCCTGCAAGTCCGCAAGGGTCAGGACACCAGCGCAAACACCAGGCCGTAGGCCAGCGCGCCGCCCAGCGTCGCCAGGACGACCGAATGCCGGACGAACCACAGCCCGCCCGTCGCCAGCGCTCCGGCAATCAGCGGCAGGGGCAGGCTTGCACCCCCGAAGGCCGTGCGAGGGGTCACCCCGCCCTGCACATCGGCCAGGATGGCGGCGACGAACAGCGTTGCAATCGCCGCAGGTCCGGTGGCGGCCAGAAAGCGGGCAAGGGGCCCGTCGGTCCGCATCCGCCGCAGGTTGATCCTGAGGGGCAGGTAACGGAAGGCCCAAGTCACGGCGCCCACCGCCAATGTCAGCCACAGCACATGGTCAGGCCGCATCGGCATGCTCCCCTTCCGCTGCGTCTGCATCGCCGGGCGCGGCGCCGGCTGGATCCGGCAGCAGCACCCCGGCCAGCGCCCCCGCCAGCATCCCGCCGACGATCCCCGCGGCGGTCGAAACGGTCAGCATCAGGATCACGGTCACCACGCCGGCCACCGCGATGACCGGGATCTGGCGCGGCGCCAGGATCGCCAACAGCAGCGCGAGGAAAAGCGCCGTCAGCATGAAGCCCAGTCCCGCGGCCAGCGCCGGAAACCCGTCCAGCGCCCCTGCCCCGGCCATGGCCCCCAGGATCGTGCCGCCCACCCAGGACGAATAGGCACCAATACCAAGGCCCAGCATGTAGCTTTCCGAAAACCGCTCGCCCCCGCGGCTGAAAGCGGCCAGAGCGGCGGCAAAGACCTCATCCGTCAGGCTGAAGGACCAGAGCCAGCCCATCTTCAGCGGCGTCTCGGGGCGCGCCGCCCGCAGCAGGGTGGGGCCGTAGATCAGGTGGCGCAAGTTGATCAGCACCAGCGTCAGCACCGCCACCGGCAGCGATGCCCCCGCCGCGATGATCGCCAGCGCCATGAACTGCGCCGCGCCGGAGTAGACGATCACCGAAAGTCCGGCCGTCTGCGTCAGGCTGAGGCCGACATGAGTCGCTGCTATGCCGAAGGAAAAGGCAATCGGCGCATATCCCAGCGCGATGGGCAGGGATGCGGCCAGGCCGCGCAGGAAAGGCGATCGTTGTGCAGGGGTCATGATGCGGGCGGTTTGCCACGGCGACGGGGGCCGCCGCAAGGGCATCCCCCCAAAAGGAAAACGGGGCCCTTGGAGGGCCCCGCTCGATCACTCGGCAGCTTCGGCGTAGGCCTCGACCGGCGGGCAGGTGCAGATCAGGTTCCGGTCCCCGAACACGTTGTCCACACGTCCCACCGGCGGCCAGTACTTGTCCACCCGGAACGAGGCGGGCGGGAAGCACCCCTGTTCGCGCGAGTAGGCGCGGGTCCAGTCGGCGACAAGATCCTCGACCGTGTGGGGCGCGTGACGCAGGGGGCTGTCCTCGGCCTTGATGCGGCCTTCCTCGACGTCCTTGATCTCGGCCCGGATCGCCAGAAGCGCGGTGATGAACCGGTCGATCTCGGCCTTGGTCTCGGATTCCGTCGGCTCCACCATCAGCGTGCCGGCCACCGGCCAGCTCATCGTGGGGGCATGGAAACCGTTGTCGATCAGGCGCTTGGCGATGTCATCCACCGTCACCCCGGCTTCGGCGAAGGGTCGCGTGTCCAGGATGCATTCATGCGCCACCCGCCCGCGGTTGCCCATGAACAGGATCGGATAGGCCGCCCTCAGCCGCGCCGCGATGTAATTGGCGTTGAGGATCGCCACCTTCGTCGCCTGGGTCAGGCCTTCGCCCCCCATCATCAGGCAATAGGCCCAGCTGATCAGCAGGATCGAGGCGCTGCCGTAGGGCGCGGCGCTGACCGGCCCTTCCTGCCCGCCGGTCATCGGATGGCCCGGCAGATAGGGCGCCAGATGCGCCTTCACGCCGATCGGTCCCATGCCCGGCCCACCGCCGCCATGCGGGATGGCGAAGGTCTTGTGCAGGTTCAGGTGGCTGACATCACCGCCGATGGCGCCGGGCTGCACCAGCCCGACCATGGCGTTCATGTTCGCCCCGTCGATATAGACCTGCCCGCCGTACTGATGCGTGATCTCGCAGACCTCGCGCACGGTTTCCTCGAACACGCCGTGGGTCGAGGGATAGGTGATCATGCAGGCCGCCAGCGTATCGCCCGCCGCCGCCGCCTTGGCGCGGAAGTCGTCCAGATCGACATCCCCCGTCGCGGTCGAGGCGACGACGACGACCTTCATCCCCGCCATATGCGCCGAAGCGGGGTTCGTGCCATGCGCCGACACCGGGATCAGGCAGACCTTGCGCTGCGCATCCCCGTTGGCCCGGTGATAGGCAAGGATCGTCAGAAGCCCCGCATATTCCCCCTGTGCACCCGAATTCGGCTGCATCGAGAAGGCGTCGTAGCCGGTGATCGCGCAGAGCTTCTCGCTCAGGTCCCGCACCATCTCCATGTAACCCGCCGCCTGATCGACCGGGACAAAGGGGTGCAGCGTGGCGAATTTCGGCCAGGTGATCGGTTCCATCTCGGCCGCGGCATTCAGCTTCATCGTGCACGATCCCAGCGGGATCATCGCCCGGTCCAGTGCCAGGTCGCGGTCCGACAGGCGGCGCATGTAGCGCATCATCTCGGATTCCGCCCGGTTCATGTGAAAGACCGGATGGGTCAGAACCTCGGACGTGCGCAGCATCGATTCCGGGAAGCCCACCTCGGCGTCCGCCGGGGGCGCTTCGTGGATGCCGAAGGCGCGCAGGACGCGGACCAGAACGTCTTCGTTCGTGGTTTCATCCAGGCTGATGCCGACGTGATCGTTGCCGACCTTGCGGAAGTTCAACCCCTCGGCCCGCGCGGCGGCCAGGATGCCGGCTTGCCCCACGCCCACGTTCACGGTGATCGTGTCGAAGAAATGCTTCTGCGGCAGCGTCGCACCGGCATCGCGCAGTGCCTTGTTCAGCCGCACGGCATAGCCATGCACCCGTTCGGCAATCGCGCGCAGCCCCTTGGGTCCGTGGAACACCGCATACATACTGGCCATCACCGCCAGCAGCGCCTGCGCGGTGCAGACGTTCGAGGTGGCCTTTTCGCGGCGGATGTGCTGTTCGCGAGTCTGAAGGCTCAGCCGGTAGGCCTTGTTGCCCCGCGCGTCGATGGACACGCCCACGATCCGCCCGGGCATCGCCCGCTTGTAGTCGTCGCGGCAGGACATGAAGGCCGCGTGCGGACCGCCATAACCCATCGGCACGCCGAAACGCTGGCTGGAGCCCACGGCGATATCGGCGCCCATCTCGCCCGGCGCCTTCAGCATCATCAGCGCCAGAAGGTCGGTCGCCACGACAGCCACGGCGCCTGCGCCATGCAGCCGCCCGATCCAGGGGGTCAGGTCGCGCACGTCGCCCCAGGTGCCGGGATACTGGAAGATCGCGCCGAAAATGGCGGTCGGATCCATGTCCTCGGGATCGGCAACGATGACCTCGATCCCCAGCGGCAGCGCGCGGGTGCGGATCACCTCGATGGTCTGGGGGTGGCAATGTTCGTCCACGAAGAAGGCATTGGCCTTCGACTTCGCCACTCGCTGCGCCATCGTCATCGCTTCTGCGGCCGCGGTGCCTTCGTCCAGAAGCGAGGCATTGGCCACCGGCAGCGCGGTCAGATCGACGATCATCGTCTGGAAGTTCAGCAGCGCCTCAAGCCGACCTTGGGCGATTTCCGGCTGGTACGGCGTGTAGGCCGTGTACCAGGCGGGGTTTTCCAGGATGTTGCGCTGGATCGCCGGCGGCGTAACCGTGCCGTAATAACCCTGCCCGATCAGGCTGGTCATGACGCGGTTCTTGTCCGCCACGGCGCGCAGCTTCGCCAGAAGCTCGTGTTCGGACAGCGGCGCCCAATCCAGTGCCTTGGGCTGGCGGATCGAGGCCGGGATGGTTTCGTCGATCAGCGCGTCCAGCGTGGGCGCGCCGACCGCCTTCAGCATCTCGTCCATTTCGGCCGGCGAAGGGCCGATGTGGCGGCGGTTGGCGAAATCGTAGGGATCGTAGGTTGTGGGAGTATAGACCATGGCCTTAACCGATCATTGCCTTGTAGGCGTCCTCGTCCATGAAACCGTCCAGCGCCGAAAGATCGGCGACCTTCATCTTGAAGAACCAGGCCTTGCCCATCGGGTCTTCGTTCACCAGGGCCGGATTGTCACCCAGCGCCGGGTTCACCTCGACAACTTCGCCGTCCAGCGGCGCCAGGATGTCCGAGGCGGCCTTGACCGATTCGATCACCGCAACCTCATCGCCCTTTGCAACGGTCAGGCCCGCGTCCTTCAGATCGACGAACACCACATCGCCCAGCGCCTCGGCGGCATGTTCGGTGATCCCCACCACGACCAGATCGCCCTCGACCTTCAGCCATTCGTGTTCTTCGGTGAATTTCATGATTTCGATTCCTTGCTGGATCAACGTTTGTAGTTTGTCGGATGAAACGGCATCGGGCTGATGACAACCGGCACGCGCTTGCCGCGCAGGTCGCCCCAGACCGTGTCGCCCTCTTTCAGGGAAGACGGCAGGTAGGCCATCGCCATCGGCCCCTCGATCGACGGCCCGAAGCCGCCCGAACAGATCGTGCCGATCTGTGCGCCCCCTTCAGCGGCATCGAGGATCGCGACGCCCTCGCGCAACGGCGCCCGTCCCTCTGGGCGCAGACCGACACGGCGGCGGGACGGACCTTCCGCCAGTTCGCGCAGGATGCGGCTGGCGCCGGGGAAGCCGCCTTCGCGGGCGCCGCCCGTGCGACGGGCCTTCTGGATCGCCCAGGTCAGGTTCGCCTCGACCGGGGTTGTCGTTGTGTCGATGTCATGGCCGTAAAGGCACATCCCGGCCTCCAGGCGCAGGCTGTCGCGCGCGCCAAGGCCGATCGGCGCCACGCCCGTCCGGGCCAGAAGCGCCTCGGCCAAAGCCGTGACATGAGTGTCGGGAACGGAAATCTCGTAACCGTCTTCCCCCGTGTAACCGGAGCGCGAGATCCAGAGCGGGATACCCTGCCAGTCGAAACTCCCCACGTCCATGAAGCGCATCGCGGCCGCGCCCGGAACCAGCGCCGAAAGCGCCGCCTCGGCCGTCGGCCCTTGCAGGGCCAGAAGCCCGCGATCCGTGATTTCCGTCACCTCGCAATCATCCGACAGATGCGCCTTCAGATGGGCAACGTCCGCCTGTTTGCAGGCGGCATTGACCACCAGGAACAGGTGGTCCCCCCGGTTGGCGACCATCAGGTCGTCGAGGATTCCGCCCGCGTCATTGGTGAACATCGCATACCGCTGGCGGTTCACGCCCAACCCCAGCACATCCACGGGCACCAGCCGTTCCAGCGCCAACGCGGCATCCTCGACCTGCCCCGATTTTGCCCGCAGGATCACCTGCCCCATGTGCCCAACGTCGAACAGCCCCGCCGCACTGCGCGTGTGCAGGTGCTCCTTCATCACGCCCATCGGGTATTGCACCGGCATGTCGTACCCGGCGAAGGGCACCATCTTCGCGCCCAGCCGCAAATGCAGATCGTAAAGACCCGTTCGTTTCAGGTCGGTCATCCCGCCCCCCTGGTTCACGCCGGTCTTGCAAGATCCCGGCACCGATTCCGGCCGGGCCCCATGCCCGTCCTTTCCGATGCCCCCTCTGTCCCTGCCCGGCCAGCGGGCGCCTGAGATCGTTATCCCTTCGGCGGGCCGTGCGGCCACTCTCCAGAGCTTCGTCGCCAGGACGGTCCTTGCGCCTGAGAGTTTACCGGGGCGGTTGCTCCTTCGGCACCGGCCGGGGATTTGCCCCGCCAGTTCTCCCGATCCTGACGCCATCTGGTTAGCGCGACACGCCCCCGGCTGTCCAGAGAGTATACAATGGAATACGCTCTTTCACTGCAGGCAGCGGTTCACCTTCGCCCCCACGACCGCGGCTGCGACCCGTCCGGGATCTGACGCGGCCCGGCATTTCGGGCGCCCGCGGGCACCGCAAGAACCAAAGCCGCGATGGGTGCAGCGTCACCCCTTGGCGCGGACCTTCTGCAATAGCGGCATCAGTTCCATCATCTCGGGCCCGCTTGCCATGCCCGTCACTGCCTTGCGAAGCGGCATGAACAGCGCCTTGCCCTTCCGGCCCGTCGCCTGTTTCACCGCGTCGGTCCAGGCTGACCAGGTCGCCTCGGTGAAGGGCGGCTCGGGCAGCAGCGTCATCGCCTGCGCGACGAAATCTTCATCGCCCGGCTCGATCAACGGCTCGGCCCCGTCCCGGCAAAGCGCCCACCACGGCCCAAGGTCGTCCAGAAACGTGATATTGGCCGACATGACGCGCCAGAAATCCTCGGCCATCGCATCCGGCACGCCCAGGGCCGCAATCCGGTCACGAACCGACGCGAACGGCAGCGCCTGGTTGCGTTCCCTCGTCAGCGGCAGCAGGTCGTCGGCGTTGAACTTGGTGGGCGCGGTGCCGAACTGCGACACGTCGAACCCTTCCGCCAGTTCGTCCAGCGTCACGCGCAACTCGACTGGCTGGCTGGACCCAAGACGCGCCATCAGGCTCAGCAGCGCCTCGGGGGCGATGCCTTGCGCGCGCAGGTCCCGAAGGCTCAGCGTGCCCAGGCGTTTCGACAACTCCTCGCCCTGCGCGCCGGTCAGCAGGCTGTGATGGGCAAATTCGGGCGGGGTGCCGCCCATCGCCTTCATGATCTGGATCTGGGTCGCGGTGTTGGTCACATGATCCGCGCCGCGCACGATATGCGTCACCCCCATGTCCACGTCATCGACCGACGATGCGAAGGTATAAAGCACCTGCCCGTCGGCGCGGATCAGCACCGGATCGCTGACACTGGCCGCATCGATGGACACCGGCCCGATGATGCCGTCGTTCCACTCGATCCGTTCCTGATCCAGCAGGAAGCGCCAGTAGCCGTCGCGCCCCTCGGCCCGCAGCTTGTCCTTTTCCTCGGCCGTCAGCTTCAGGCTCGACCGATCATAGACGGGCGGGCGGCCCATGTTCAGCTGCTTTTTCCGCTTCAGGTCCAGCTCGGTCGGGCTTTCGAAACATTCGTAGAACCGCCCCGAGGCGCGCATCTCACCCGCCACTTCCGCATAGCGACCCAGCCGGTCGGACTGGCGTTCCAGCCGGTCCCAGGTCAGGCCCAGCCATTCCAGGTCCTGCATCAGCGCGTCGGCATATTCCTGTTTCGAACGCTCGCGGTCGGTGTCATCCAGCCGCAGGATGAAGGTTCCGCCGGTCTTTCGGGCGATCAGGTAGTTCATCAGCGCGGTGCGGAGGTTGCCCACATGGATGTAGCCGGTGGGCGAAGGCGCGAAACGGGTCACGGTCATGGCGGTCTCCTGTTGCTGCCCCTCTTTCACAAGGCGGCGGTTTTGTCCATATCTGGGCCTGAACAGGAGAAACGCGATGGATGACTGGCTGGGGCGCGCCGCGCCCGACCTCGAGGCGATCGACCGGCTGGCGCGCACCACGCTGGCGGAACTGCCGGGTCCCTTCGCGGGACCGGCGCAGGGCGTCGTTCTGCGGGTGGCGGACTTCCCCAGCGACGAGATGCTGGAAGACCTGGACATCGACAACCCGTTCGAACTGACGGGCCTTTACGAAGGTACGCCGCTGACGGAAAAGTCGGTGATGGATACCGTAGACCGACCCGACACGATCTGGCTGTTCCGGCGGGCGATCCTGGACGAATGGGCCGAACGCGGCGACGTGACGCTGGGCCAGCTGGTCGCGCATGTGCTGATCCATGAACTTGCCCACCACTTCGGCTGGACGGACGAACAGATCGCCGAGATCGACCGATGGTGGGAATAGGGCTGCCCACGCCCCTTGCCCCGGACGGGCGGCGGCGGGTTCTGACCCTGACGCTCAGCCCCACGCTCGACCTTGCAACTTCGGCCGACCATGTCGTTCCCGGCCCGAAACTGCGCTGCGACGCGCCCCGGATCGATCCGGGCGGCGGCGGCGTCAACGTTTCGCGCGCGATCCGCATCCTGGGCGGCGAAAGCCTTGCGATCATCGTGGCGGCCGGACATGCCGGTGCGATGGTCGAGGATCTGCTGCGCGGCGAA
Organism: Rhodobacteraceae bacterium QY30; assembly: GCA_002356635.1. Classification (GTDB taxonomy): domain Bacteria; phylum Pseudomonadota; class Alphaproteobacteria; order Rhodobacterales; family Rhodobacteraceae; genus QY30. Next base: position 659,130 of record CP023454.1, on the reverse strand, counting down.
GGCATCCAGCCGCTGGTGCTGCCTGCGCCGGGTCCGACCCGGGAAAGCCTGTCCGTCACCGACCGGTCGTCCGGCGCGCAGTTCCGCTTCGTGATGCCTGGCCCGCCCTGGGCCGGGTCCGATGTCGAAGTCGTCCTGACCACGGCGTCCCTTGTCGCGCAACCCGGCGACCTTCTGGTATTGTCGGGCAGTCAGCCCCCAGGCGTTCCTGTCGATTTCCCACATCGGCTGGCCATGCGGCTGGCGGCGCGGGGCGCGGATCTGGTGCTGGACACCTCGGGTGCGGCGCTGCGGCACATCGTGGAAACCCCCGGCGCGCCCCCCATCGCCACCCTGCGCATGGATGAGACCGAGGCGGCCGAGCTTGCCGGGGGCCGCCTGCGACACCGCCATGAAACCGCCGACTTCGCCGCCGCGCTTGTCGCGCGGGGCGTTGCGCGGACGGTCATCATTGCGCGCGGCGCGGATGGTTCGGTCCTGGCGGCGGAGGGTCTTCGCCTGCACGGCCTGCCGCCGCGGGTCCAGGTGGTCAGCAAGGTAGGAGCGGGCGACAGCTTTACCGGCGCCTATGTGCTGGCGCTGTCGCGGGGCGCCGGCCCCGCGACAGCGCTGCAATCCGGGGTCGCCGCGGCGGCCTCGGCCGTATCGACCGAAGCCACGCGACTTTGCCGACCCGAGGACGTCGCGCGGCTGACGCCTCTGTGCCCGGTAACCGCGATGTGACGATTGAAAAACCGGCGGCAAGTCAAGTCTTGATGATCGGTCCCCGTCACGCCACCTCGGTCCTGCATTGCGCCAACAGGATGAGGACGACCATGAACGATCCGCGACTGACCCGACGTTCCGCCCTGGTGGCGGCGGCATCCCTGCCCCTGGCCGCGGCGCTGCCGCTGACCCCGGCCGCCGCCGCAACGCCGTTGCAGGGCACCGCCTTGCCGGCATTCACCCGTTCGCGCCTGGGCGGGTTCGAGGTGACAACCCTTCTGGCCGGAACCCGGCCGATGGAGAAACCGCAGGAAACCTTCGGCACAAACGCCCCGCCCGAGGAATTCGCCGCGCTGTCACAAGCGAACTTCGTGCCCGCCGACGCGTCGCTGAATTTCTTCACGCCCGTCCTGGTGAACACCGGCAAGGAACTGGTGCTGTTCGACACCGGGCTTGAACCCAAGGGGATCACCGCTGCGCTCGCCTCGGCCGGCATCGCGCCCGACCAGATCGACATCGTGGTGCTGACCCACATGCACGGCGATCACATCGGCGGGCTGATGGGCGACGGCGGGCCGACCTTCGCCAAGGCGCGCTATGTCACCGGAAGCGCCGAACACAACCACTGGTCCAAGGCCGGGAACGAAGGGTTCGACACCAAGGTCAAACCCCTGAGCGACAAGATGACAATGCTGGACGACGGCGGCACGGTCGTTTCCGGAATCACCGCGATGGCAGCCGCCGGCCACACGCCGGGCCACATGGTCTGGCATCTGGAAAGCGACGGGCGGCGGATGATGGTTACCGCCGATACCGCCAACCATTATGTCTGGTCGCTGCAACGCCCCGACTGGGAAGTGCGCTTCGACGCCGACAAGGCCGAGGCGGCAAAGGCGCGAAAAAAGATCTTCGGCATGATCGCCGCCGACCGGATTCCCTTCGCCGGCTATCACATGCCCTTCCCCGCGCAAGGCTTCGTCGAAGCGGCGGGCGACGGCTTCCGTTTCGTCCCGCTTTCCTACCAGCTGATGCTGGAAGGCTGATGCACGACCGGCGGCCCCGGCCCGGGGCCGCCAGCACCGACGCGGATCGGTCAGCCCAGCAGTTTCGTGGCGAACTGCACCAGGCGTCCGGCCTGCGCTGCGATGGCGGCCTTCTTCGCCTCGTCCAGTTTCCCCTGAGTGACCGAGGTGCCATAGGGGTTGCCGCCGGCATCGCTGAACTTCGGGTCGGTATATCCCGGCGCCACGATGATCGCGCCCCAGTGCATGAAGGTGGTGTAAAGGCCCAGGATCGTCGCCTCCTGCCCGCCATGAGGGTTCTGGGCCGAGGTCATCGCCGTCACCGGCTTGTTGGCCAGCTTGCCCTGCGACCAGACACCGCCCAAGGTGTCGATGAAGGCCCGCATCTGCGACGGCGCCTGACCGAAGCGGGTCGGACAGGAGACGATGTATCCGTCCGCCCAGGCCATGTCGTCGGGCGTTGCAACCGGGATGTTCGACTGCGTGGCGGCCTCGGCCTTCCAGGCGTCCTGGGTGTCGATCACGGATTGCGGCGCGGTTTCCGCAACGCGCAGCAGCTTCACCTCGGCCCCGGCCGCCGTCGCGGCGGCAGCGGCGGCTTCGGCCATGGCGTGGTTGGTGCCATAGGTGGAATAGAACAGGACGGCGATCTTGGGTTTGGACATGAATCCCTCCTTGGGCGCTGTTTCCGGGGTGACGTTACCCCCGGGAAGGGACGCCGCAAAGGCGCACAACCGCAAGGCCATTGTGCGGAATGGCCCGGAACCCGCGTCGCGGTCGCAGAAGCTCCGCCTGCGCCCCTTCTGCCGCGTCCGTCCATTCGGGCCAAGACTGCGGGAATGAGACACCCGTCGCAGCAAAGGCCCAATTCTTGACAGACTTCTCTGGCATGGACTTCCTGCAAAGGGCCAGTCACCGCTGTTCCCTCGTTTCCGGCAACAGGAAAACTCCGTCGATGCTCTTCGTCGACAAGAAGACGACACTGCGACAGCCCCGCGGTCTGCGGTCGACACCGACCGAGCTCATCCTCCATGCCTTGCCGGCGTGGTCCCTGATCCTTTTTCTCTCCGGTTTCCTGACGGGTGCTGGCGCCTTGCTGCTTCTGGCCATCGCAAACCTGGTGGCCTTACCCCTGGTCCGACGCCTTCCCTACCGGAAGGCCAACCTGGAGGGCCGGACCCTCCGGCTTCTCCCGGTGCGCTTTCTGGGTTTCTCCGTCACACCCGAGATCGTGGTCGACCTGGACCGGGACAACGTGGACTGGACCGTCATCAAGCGTCGGGTCAGCATCGCGCCGCGCCAAGGGGCGCCGTTCGTGCTGATCCTCAATCGGCCCGGCCAACACCCCGTCTGGCTGGCCTGCGCGGCGTCACCCAGGTATCTTGAACGGGAAATCCGTGACATGATGGCGGCTGCTTAGGATTCCGCAATTTCCGGCACCACCGCAGAGACTGTGCAGGATCCGTGCAGCGGCCCGTCCTTCGCCCCTCAGCCCGGATCGCGCCAGCGATTGACGATCGGATAGCGGCGGTCCAGCCAGAAGGCGCTTTCCGTCAGCCGTGTGCCGGGCGCGGACTGATACCGCTTCCATTCCGCCCCGTAGACCAGCGCCTCGACCTTCTTGACGACGGCACGGTCGAAGCCCGCGGCGACCACTTCGGTCACGGATTGGTCGCGGTCGACCAGCCGCTCCAGGATCGCGTCCAGTACCGGATAGGGCGGCAGGCTATCTTCGTCCTTCTGGTCGGGGCGCAGTTCCGCACTGGGGGGCTTGTCGATGACGCGCGGGGGGATGACCTCGCCCGCCGGGCCCTGCATCCACGGGCGGTGGTTCAGGTTCCGCCAGCGGCAGGTTTCGAAGACCCGGGTCTTGTACATATCCTTCAGCGGGTTGTAGCCGCCCGCCATGTCGCCGTAGATCGTGGCGTAGCCAACGGCCACCTCGGACTTGTTGCCCGTGGTCAGCAGCATTTCCCCGAACTTGTTCGACAGCGCCATCAGCAGCAGGCCACGCAGGCGGCTCTGGATGTTTTCCTCGGCCAGCCCCGGCGCAAGGCCCGCAAACAACGGCGCCAGCGCCGCGCCGACGGCATCGCGCGGGCCTTCGATGGGCACCGTGTCCAGACGGCAGCCCAGCGCCTGCGCAACTGCCGAAGCATCCTCGGTCGAGGTCGTCGAGGTATAATCCGAAGGCAGCATCACGCAGCGCACATTCGCCGCCCCGACGGCGTCCGTCGCGATCGCCGCCACCAGCGCGGAATCGATCCCGCCCGACAGGCCCAGCAGCACCTTGCCGATTCCGCTCTTGCGCAGGTAGTCGCGCAGGGACAGGACCATCGCGTGATAATCCTGTTCCCACACATCGGGCAGCGGCTCCAGATCGGTCCGTTCGGCCTGCCAACCCTTCGGCCCGCGGCTAAAATCCAGATGCGCAATTGCCTCTTCAAAAACCGGCATCTGCATCGCCAAGGCCCCCCCGGGATTGAGAGCGAAGCTCCCCCCGTCGAAGACCTGATCGTCCTGCCCGCCCACCATGTTCAGATACACCAGCGGCAACTTCGTCTCGATCACCCGCGACACCATCAGGTTCAGGCGCACGTCATGCTTGCCGCGCGCATAGGGCGAACCGTTGGGAACCAGCAGGATCTCGGCCCCCGTTTCGGCCAAGGTCTCGGTCACATCGTCGTGCCAGGCATCTTCGCAGACCGGGGTGCCGATGCGGATGGGCCCGATCCGGTAGGGGCCGCTGACCGGGGCCGAGCGGAACACACGCGGTTCGTCGAAGACCGTGTCATTGGGCAGGTGATGCTTCAACACCCGCGCCACGACCTGCCCGCCGCAAAGGATCCAGTAGGCGTTGTAAAGGCCGCTGTCATCCGCCCAGGGGCCGCCGACGCCCAGCGCCGGACCATCGGCACAGTCGATCGCCAGTTGCTCGAGAACGCGCATGGCGTCCCGATGGAAGGCGGGCTTCAGGATCAGGTCCAGCGTCTGGTAGCCGGTGATGAACATCTCGGGGAAGGCCACCATATCGGCGCCGGCGGCCTTGGCCTGTTCCCAAACCGCGCGAACTTTCGCTGCGTTTTCGGCCAGCGCGCCCACCGTGGGATTGGTCTGGGCAAGAGTCAGGCGGAAGCGGTCGGCGGACATCGGGCAATCCTTGATGTGGCAGGCGTCCCCCTTTGTGTAGACGGCTTGCCCGCCCGGGAAAAGCGCCGACGTCACCCGAAGCCTCGCCCGGAGTTGAGGGGCGCTTCCGGTCCGGGCGCTTGTCACCGAAGCGCCTGCCCTTTAGGCTCCGTCGCGGATATTCCGCCCCCGAAGCGATGCCACGCAGCGTGGCGGCCGGGCGGCGGGTGACAGGAATCGGGTGCGGGCATGAGCGGTTACGGTGGCAAGGCAACGCGGCGCGCGGCGGCGGCGCTTCTGGTGCTGGCGGTCACGGCGGGCAGCGCGGCCGCGCAGGAGGTCATCAAGAAGGACTACGCCGATGGCGGCGTCTACGAGGGCACCTTCAAGGACGGACGCCAGCACGGCCGCGGCACCTATCGCCTGCCCAACGGATATGAATACACCGGCGACTGGGTCGCGGGGGAAATCCTGGGACAGGGGAAGGCGCGGTTCCCGAACGGGTCGGTCTACGAAGGCAGCTTCGTCAAGGGCAAGCCCGACGGCAAGGGCAAGATCACCTATGCCGATGGCTCGACCTATGAGGGCGACTGGAAGAACGGCGAGATCGAGGGCGAGGGAACGGCTCGATACGCCAACGGCACGGTCTATGCCGGACACTTCACCAAGGCGCTGCACAACGGCAAAGGCGTGATGACCAGCCCCGATGGCTACCGCTACGAAGGCGACTGGGTGATGGGCGTCAAGGAGGGGAAAGGCAAGATCACCTACCCCGACGGATCCACCTATGACGGCAGCATGGTTCATGGCCTGCGCGCCGGGACGGGTACGCTGACCCTGCCCGATGGCCTGACCTACATCGGCCAGTGGAAGGAAGGCGAGATCAACGGCCAGGGCAAGCTGACCCAGGCCAACGGCGATGTCTACGAAGGCAGCTTCGTGAACGGCAAGCGCGAAGGTCAGGGCATCGCCCGCTACGCCAATGGCGACGTCTACGACGGCAGCTTCAAGGCCGATTTGCGCGACGGCAAGGGCCTGTTCACCGGCAAGGACGGCTATCGCTACGAAGGTGACTGGAAGGCCGGCCGGATCGAGGGCAAGGGCACCGTCACCTATCCCGACGGCTCGGTCTATGTGGGTAGCTTCGTCAACAACCTGGCCGAGGGCCAGGGCAAGATCACCTACAAGGACGGCTCGACCTACGAAGGACCGTGGAAGGCCGGCGTGATCGAGGGCAAGGGCATCGCCCGCTATGCCTCGGGGCTGATCTATGACGGGGAATTCGTCGGCGGCAAGCTGGAGGGCAAGGGCAAGATGACCTACCCCGATGGCTACGTCTACGAAGGGGACTGGAAGCGCGGCGTGCGCGAGGGCCAGGGCCGCGCCGTCTATGCCGATGGCACCGTCTACACCGGCGGATTCGTCAACGGCCTGCGCGAAGGCACCGGCGAAATCGTCATGCCGGACGGCTTCCGCTACAAGGGCGGCTGGAAGAAGGGCGAGATCGACGGCGCGGGGGTGGCGACCTATCCGAACGGCGATGTCTACGAAGGCAACTTCGTCGCGGGCAAGCGCCAGGGCCAAGGCACGATGCGCTACGCCACCGGAGAGGTCGCGGAAGGCAACTGGGCCGATGGCACGCTGACGGCAAACCCGCCCGCCCCCGCACCCGAGGCTGGAACCGGCGCCGGCGCATCCACCGGAGCGGGCCAGCCGGCCACCACCGCCACCCCGACCAACACCGGCAACTAGGCGCGAGGCTCGGCCCCGGTCCGGCGACGGATCAGCCCGCGCTCGATCATCATGCCGATGGCCGCCTGGCCATAGGCCGCGTTGCCATGCACCCCGTCATCGGACCGCAGGGCCTGAGGCAACATCGCCGCACCGGGAAACAGCTCGGCTGAAGGATCCACCAGCGGCACCCCGAGGGCGCGGATCCGTTCCTTGATCGCCGCGACAAAGGCCGGGTAATTCCCGGCCGGGTAGATCGCGGGCGGCACGACGGCCAGCGTGGGCACCCGGCGCGACAGTTGCGCCAGCAGCCGCAACTGTCCGGCGCGCATGGCCTCGGCGTAGGCCCGCACCAGCGCGGACGATGCGAAACCTGACTCGGGGTCGGCCAGAAACAGCGCCGGGTCCGACTGATGGCCGTTGTAGCCGAAGGCCGGCACAATGCGGCCCAGGTGAAAACCGAAACAGGCCAGCACCGGCACCTCGGCAGACAGCACATTCGCCCGTCCGAGGGCGCGCCCCAGATCGGTGACGCGGGCGTGCCAGGCCCGCCCCCGCACATGGATGCCCGTCCGCCGATGCAGCGCGACATGGCCATGATGCCAGAGGTTTCCCGAAAACGACAAGACCGCGGGCACGATCCCATGCGCCACGCAGCCCACCTGCAAGGCCACCGCGTGGCTGTCGCCCAGGATCATCAGGTCCGGGACCAGTTCCGGCACAAGCTCCGGCGCGCCGTCAGCCACCCGCCATCCCTCCCAGAACCTCTTCCTCGCAGACCAGATCCTCGGCGGCCATCGCTGCCTCCAGCGCGCTGTCGGGGCGGGTTGCGGCCCCGCCATGCGCGGCCGGGGCCGACAGGTCGAGACCGGCGAAGAAATGCCGCATCACCAGATCGACCCCCGGCTCGGCCACGGTCCGCAGGTTCGGATCAAAGAACATCGACCGCGCCGGTGCGCCCGTGATGATCTCGTACGACGGGAAATAGTCGATGCCCGGATCGCTGGCTGCCAGATCCCCCGCGACCGCGCGTAGCGTGGCCTTGGACCAGCCGGTCGCCACCAGAACATGCTGTCCCGATGCCGTCGCCGTCAGCGGCACCGGCGACACCGTGAGGATCACCCGCAGGCCCGGATTCAGGCCGCGCAACAGGCCGATTGCCTCTTCCAACGCCGCACGCACCTGCTGATAGCCCGCATTCCGGAAGTGATGGCGGTCGGGATCGAACCGGCCCGCCACGGTCCCCGGACACATCGCGTAGGGTTGGCCCGTCGCGGCCGAATGCCAGCCCTCGGTCAGGCCCAGCGTGAAGACCAGGACATCCGCCAGCCGCACTGCCCGCGCAAAGGCCCGCACCGCCGAACGCCGCGACAGCCGCGCTTCCTCCGCTGTGGCGAAGCCCTCCGGCTCGATCGCGGGACGCAGCGAATCGTAGTGGCGGTCTCGGTCGTCCCAGGTCTCGATAACGTCGGGGTCAGCCAGACCTGCCGCCAGCCGCGCATGACACAGAAGCTGCGCGGCGGTGTAGATATTGCCGGTCCGGGCCGAAAAGACACCATAGCCGAAGCGCCGCGCCAGATCGGGCGGGCAGCGCCCCGGCGCCGGTTCGGCATCGACCCAAGTCAGCCCGCGCGCCGTGAGGGCCCGGCTGATGTGCTGCGCAAAGCAGGAACCGAAGGTGGCGAAGCGCGCATCCCCGGGCAGCGCCCAGCGCGACCGCCAAAGATCCGACAGACCGAAGATCCCCGTCCCCGCCACGGCCGTTCGCCACAGCGCCGCCGGTGGCAGGCCGGAATAGGGATCTGGTCCGTTCGCCACCCGCCTGCCCCTTGCTGCCTGACCGCCAATCCTGGGGCAGGATAAATCCCTCGCCCGGTCGCGTCAAAACGGTCCGCGGCTTCCGCGCCGACCTATGGCCGAATTGCCGCAAAACGGCCTTGCGGCCGCTTTTTCCGCTTTTCCTTTCCGCGCCGCTGCCTATAGTCGCGGCCCATGACCCGGACCCGGCCCATTCCTGCTGCAGTCGCTGCGAATTTTCGCGGCGCGGTCGCCCGTGGTCTGCTTCTTCTCCTTAGCCGCCTCTGAGCGTGCCTTCCGGCGCGACCGCTCAGAGGTGATCAGCGCCGAACTGACAAGGCTCAAGGACATGGTGAGAGACATAGCATGACGACCCAACAGAAAATTGCGCAGGCAGACCAGCCGCGCGTCCTGATCTTCGACACCACGCTGCGCGATGGTGAACAGTCGCCCGGCGCGACGATGACCCATGACGAAAAGCTGGAAATCGCCGGCCTCCTGGACGAAATGGGCGTCGACATCATCGAGGCGGGCTTCCCCATCGCCTCGGAAGGGGATTTCAACGCCGTCAGCGAAATCGCCAAACGCTCGGTCAACTCGACCATCTGCGGGCTGAGCCGCGCCAACTTCAAGGATATCGACCGCTGCTGGGAAGCCGTGCGGCATGCCAGAAGCCCGCGCATCCACACCTTCATCGGCACCTCGCCGCTGCATCGCGCGATCCCCAATCTGGACATGGACCAGATGGCCGCGCTGATCCACGATACCGTGACCCATGCCCGCAACCTGTGCGACAACGTGCAGTGGTCGGCGATGGATGCGACGCGCACCGAACATGACTACCTGTGCCGCGTCGTGGAAATCGCCATCAAGGCGGGGGCCACGACCATCAACATCCCCGATACCGTCGGCTACACGGCACCGCGCGAAAGCGCGGACCTGATCCGCATGCTGCTGGAACGGGTTCCGGGCGCCGATACGGTCATCTTCTCGACCCACTGCCACAACGACCTGGGCATGGCGACGGCCAACAGCCTGGCAGCGGCGGAAGCAGGCGCGCGCCAGATCGAATGCACGATCAACGGTCTGGGCGAACGGGCGGGCAACGCGGCGCTGGAAGAAGTGGTGATGGCGCTGAAGGTCCGCAACGACATCATGCCCTACCGCACCGGCATCGACACGACCAAGATCATGAACCTGTCGCGGCGCGTGTCCACCGTCTCGGGCTTCCCGGTGCAGTTCAACAAGGCCATCGTCGGCAAGAACGCCTTCCTGCACGAATCCGGCATTCATCAGGATGGTGTGCTGAAGAACGTCGAGACGTTTGAAATCATGCGCCCCGAACACATCGGGCTGCATGCCAAGAACATCGCGATGGGCAAGCATTCGGGCCGCGCCGCGTTGCGGGCAAAGCTGGATGAACTGGGCTTCGAGATGGCGGAAAACCAGCTCAACGACCTGTTCGTGCGGTTCAAGGCGCTGGCCGACCGCAAGAAGGAAGTCCACGATGACGATATCCTGGCGCTTTTGCAGGATTCGGCGGCCAATACCGACAGCGATTACCTGCAACTGAAATCGCTGCGCGTGGTCTGCGGCACTGGACCCTCCAGCGCCGAGATGACGATGGTGGTGGGCGCCGAGGAGAAATCGGTCAACACCACCGGCGATGGCCCCGTCGATGCGGCCTTCAACGCGGTGAACGCGCTGTTCCCGCATGAAGCGACCCTGCAGCTGTATCAGGTCCATGCCGTGACCGAAGGGACCGACGCGCAGGCGACCGTATCGGTCAGGGTCGAGGAACAGGGCCGCATCGCCACGGGCCAGTCGGCGGACACCGATACTGTCGTGGCGTCCGTCCGCGCCTATATCGGCGCGCTGAACCGCCTGCGGGTGCGGCGCGAAAAGACCGCCCCCGATGCCGATGTAAAGGGCGTGAGCTACACCACATCGCCCTGAGAAACAAAAAAGGGGAGCCCGCGGGCTCCCCTTCTTTTTCAGACGTGGCGCGGATCAGACCGCCGACTTGCGGCTTTCCTCAAGATAGATCTCGCGCAGGCGCGGCACGACGCGCCCCGGTTCGCCCGTGCCGATCGCCGCGCCGTCGATTTCCACCACCGGCAGGACAAAGGCCGAAGCCGAGGTGATGAAGGCTTCATCCGCCGCCTTGGCCTCATCCAGGGTGAAGGCCCGTTCCTCAATTTCCATCTGCGCCTCGCGGGCAAAGCGCAGCACGGCGGCGCGGGTGATGCCGTGCAGGATGTCGTTCGTCAGGTGGCGGGTGATGATCTTGCCACCCTTGACGATATAGGCGTTGTTCGATGTGCCTTCGGTGACGAACCCATCCTCGACGAACCAGGCGTCATCCACGCCGGCCTTCTTGGCCATCATCTTGCCCATCGACGGATACAGCAGCTGCACCGTCTTGATGTCGCGGCGGTGCCAGCGGATATCCGGGATCGAGATGACGCGAAGCCCGGTTTTCGCCTGCGGATTGTCGGCAAGGCCCGGTTTCGACTGGGTGAACAGCACCACCGTCAGCGGCGTGGCCGGATCGGGGAATTCAAAGCTGCGGTCGCCCGGATTGCCGCGCGTGACCTGAAGATAGACCATGCCGTCGGTAATGGCGTTCTTTTCCACCAGCGCGCGGTGGATCGCCAGAAGCTCGGCCTCGGTCATCGGCAGGGGCGGCATGTCCAGTTCCGAAAGCGACCGGTTCAGTCGCGCGAAATGCCCGGCGAAATCCAGAAGCTTGCCGCCCAGAACGCTCGTCACTTCATAGACGCCATCGGCCATCAGAAAGCCCCGGTCGAAGATCGAAACGCGGGCCTCGGTTTCGGGCAGGTAGTCGCCATTCAGATAGACGATGCGGGGGGTGGCGGCGGACATGGCTGTTCCTTTCAGGCGGAATGATCCCATCAGGATCGACGGTTTCCGCTTTGGGCAAAACCCGATGCAGCGTCAAGCGTCGCGGGCGGGGGGACGCATGTTTTCACCCGATCGTTTTCTGCCCAGTCCCCACGCCGTCTCAGGCGCGGCCCGCCCGGCCCGACACGCCCGCGCGCCGGTTTTTCCGGGCCGCGCTCTCGGCGCCGGACACATCCATCCCCGCCTCGGCCATCAGCCGGTTCGAGGCGCCTTCGACTTCGGCCTCGACCTGGGCCATGAATTCGGAAACGGTCTTGCCCGGAGTGATGCGCGGCAGGAACTCCACCACCGCCAGACCGGGTTTGCGAAGGATACCGTGGCGCGGCCAGAAGACGCCGACATTGGTGGCCGCCGGAACGCACACCTGCCCCAGCCCGTCGTAAATCGCGCCCACGCCTACCTTGTAGGGCAGATAGGCCCCCGCCGCGACCCGCGTGCCCTGCGGGAAGATGATCAGCTGCCCCGGAAGGTCCTGACCGCTTTTCACCCGCGCCAGCATGTCCTTGATCGCCTGCCCGCGCTTGCCGCGATCGACGGGCACGCAGCCCATGCGCTTGGCATACCAGCCCACGATGGGGGTCCAGACCAGCTGCTTCTTCATCACGAACTTCGGCCGTGGCACGGCGGAACAGATCAGGATGATGTCGAAGAAGCTCTGGTGTTTGGATGCGATCAGAACCTCGTCCACCGGCACCTCGCCGCGGATTTCCGATCGCAGCCCGCACAGCCAGCGCGCCGAAATCCGCACCCAGCCGCAGAAGGCGTGGACGGCGGTGAAGGTCGTGTCACGGTGGAACAGCGCAATGGGCGTGAAGATCACCGCCAGCACGAACATCGCCAGATACATCTGAACGATGAAGATGGCCGACAGGATGTATTGCAGTGCCAGTCTCATGTCGTCCGTTCCATTCCCGTTGCCGTTCCGCCCTACGCACCGTCCCGCAAGACTCGCAATGCCGCCCGTCGCGTCGCCCCGAAGCCGACCAGCGCCGCCAGCGGCGGAATCGCCAGCGGCCACAGCCAGTCTAGACCGGTGAAGCCCACGCCGGAGAGAAATCCGCCCTCCTCGCTTGCGGCCGGAAGGAATGCGAGGGCGATCATGCCCAGCACCGTTCCCGCCGCCGCGCCTCCCAGTGCGCGCAGCGTGTAACGGCGCACGAAAGCCCGGGCGATGTAACTGTCGCGCGCGCCGATCAGCCGAAGCACGCGCAGCACCTGACCGTTGGCCGCCAGCGCCGCTTGCGCAGCCAGGGTGATCATCGCGGCCGTCACTGCGCCGATCAGGGCGAGCGACATCAGCCCCAGCAACCGCAGTCGCTCTGCCGCCTGCGCCAGCGGCCGGCGCCAGCGCAGGTGATCGTCCAGCACCGCACCGGGCGCCTCGGCCGTCAGGCGCAGGCGCAGCGCCTCGGGGTCGAACCCACCGCCGTCGGACTCGCGGATCTCGATCAGCTGCGGCAAAGGCAGGCTGTCGACCGGCAGGTCCGGCCCGAACCAGGGCTGAAGCAGCGCCTTCGTCTCGTCCACGCTGAAGGCCCGCGCGTCCAGGACGCCGGGCGTGCTTTTCAGGATCGCCATTACCGCCTGCGTCTGCGCGGCCACCTGTTCGGCGGGGGCCGAGATGCGGATCGTCGCGCCGCGCGTCAGCGCATCGGACCAGCGGTCCGCCACCCGCCCGGCGGCCAACGAAAGCGCCAGCGCGAAGACGGCCAGGAAGGCCATCGCCGCCGCCGTCGCCGTGGTCAGCATCGCGGTGTAGCCGGTCGGCGGCACCACCCTGTCGGCGGCGGTAGCCGGAACGAACCGCATCAGCAGGTCTTGCGCGAAGATCAGTCGTCTCACAGGTCCGCCCCCGCCAGTTGCAGCCGCCGGTCCTTGATCCGCAGCACCCGCGCCTGCACCTGGCTTTTCGCCGCGCGGATCAGGTTCAGGTCATGAGTGGCGATCAGGATCGTCTTGCCCATCCGGTTCAATTCGGCCAGCAGCGTCAGAAGCTTCAGCGACATGTCCCAGTCCAGGTTGCCGGTCGGCTCATCCGCAAGGATGACGTCGGGCGACGTGATGATCGCCCGCGCCAGGGCCGCCCGTTGGCGTTCGCCGCCCGACAGCGACGGCGGCAGCGACCGCGCCTGCGCCGCAAGCCCGACCCAGCCCAGCAAGTCCTTCAGGTCGGCCACTCCGGCCTCGCGCCCCGCGACGGTCAGCGGCAGGCCGATGTTTTCCGCCAGCGACAGGTGATCCAGAAACTGGCAATCCTGGTGGACGACGCCTATCCGCCGCCGCGCCTCGGCGACGCCGTCGCGGGACAGGTCGCGCACGTCCTGCCCGAACAGCGTCACCCGGCCCGACGTGGGCAGAAGGTCGGCGTAGCACAGCTTCAGCATCGTGGTCTTTCCCGCGCCCGACGGCCCGGTCAGGAAGTGGAAGGATCCCGGTGCCAGCCTGAGGGAGATGCCGCTGAGAAGTTCGCCGCCCCCGTAACTTTGCGAGACACCTTCAAGCTCGATCACGCGCGCTGCTCCTGCGTTGCATTCCTGCCGCCGTGGGTCGAGATTTTCTGGCATCCGGCACAAAGACTTGGACCAAACGCTTTGACCGCGGCGTCGAGGTTGCTACAACAGGACAACGCCAAAGGCCAGAACCCGCTGCCCGACATTCACACGGGCCGGCGGCAAGGCGGCCCAACAGACTGGAGACGACATGCGGCTCGTATGTCCGAATTGCAGCGCGCAATACGAAGTGGATGCGGCTGTCATTCCCGAGGAAGGACGCGATGTCCTGTGCTCGAACTGCGGCCATGCCTGGTTTCAGCTGAGCGAACGCCAACTGGCGGCAGAGTCTGCCGACGAACAGGACGAACGGTCGGCGGAACAGGCTGCAACCGCGGAACCCGCACCCGCCGTCGCCGTCGCACCGCCCGAAGAACCCCGCCACGTCGCTGTATCTCAGGCCGACCGCGCGGCCGAAGCCGCCGCAGCAACCGCCGCAGCGACCCGCATGGCCGCCGAGGAAGCGGTGGCGGCCGCCGCCGTCGCGGACCTGCTGCCCGCCGAGGACACGGCGATGGCCGCACCCGCCCCGATACCGCAGCCCGATCTTCGCGACGAGGAAGGGACCGACGAAGCGGCCCAGGCACCACTGCCGCCGCGCCGCGCGCTGGACGACGACATGCTGAGCGTCCTGCGCGAAGAAGCCGCGCGCGAGGCCGAGGCCCGTCGCGCGGAGGGCAGCGCCATCGAGATCCAGCCCGAGCTGGGCCTGCCGGAGGTCGAGCCGCCCCATCCGACCATCGAGGATGTGGGTGCCGCCACCGTTCGCGCCCTGCGTCGCCGTGACGAGGCGCTGGCCGAAGCCGAGGACGACGAACCCGAGGTGCCCCAGCCGGTGAACCGCAAGGCCCTGCTGCCGGACATCGAGGAAATCAACTCGACCCTGACCGCCTCGTCCGAGCGGCGCGACCTGCCGGCGCACCTGGATGACATCGACCGCCGCCGCAACCGCAGCGGCTTTCGCGCCGGATTCTCGATCTCGCTGCTGATCGCGCTGGCGCTGCTGCTGCTCTACATCTCGGCGCCGCGCCTGTCGCACAGCCTGCCGGCGCTTGCCCCGGCGCTGGATCGTTACGTCGCCTCGGTCGACGCCGGGCGGATCTGGCTGGACGCCCGACTGCGCAATCCGGAAGCCGCCAGCACGAACTGATCCACCCCCTTGGCGCTGTTCCAACCGCGACATCTCCGGTGCCGCGAAGGGGCTTGCCCTGTGCCCGCCGATCGCCCAGCCTGAGCCGCGACGCGACCCTGCCAAAGGCCCGACCATGACACCGACGCTGATCCTGACGAATGCCCGCATCCAGACGATGGACCCCGCCCGCCCCCGCGCCGAGGCCATCGCGCTTTCGGGCGACCGGATCGCCGCGCTGGGAAGCCGGACCGAGATCGAGGCGCTGGCCGGCAGCACGACCGAGGTGATCGACTGCGGCGGCGCGACGCTGCTGCCCGGCTTTGTTGAAAGCCACCTGCATCTGGGGCTGGGCGGCTCCGAACTGACGCATCTGCAACTGACCCATGTCGAAGGCGCCGAAGCCTTGGCGCGCGTCTTCCGCGCCTTTGCAGCCGAACACCCCGACCGCCCGATCCTGATGGCCCAGGGCGGGCATTACGCGATCCTTGACCATCCGCTGTCGCGCCATGATCTGGATGCGATCATCGCGGACCGGCCCATCGCCATCACCTCGCACGACCACCACACCGTCTGGGCCAATACGGCGGCGCTGAAACAGGCCGGCATCCTTAGCGGTGCCGACATGCCCCACGGGCACGAGGTGGTGATGGGCCCCGACGGCCTGGCCACGGGCGAATTGCGTGAATTCGAGGCCTTCGCCCCGGTCATCGCCATCGGCGGCGAAGCGCGGATGAACCTTGGCATCGCCACCGGCGGCGAGCCTTCGCCCTGGCCGACCGACGCGGAAATGGCCATCGACCGGGCGAAATTTCACCTGGGCCTGCAATATTGCGCCCGCCACGGCATCACCACCATGGTGAACATGGACGGCAACCGCTTCACGCTGGAGGCGCTTCGCGGCCTGCAACGCGACGGCAAGCTTCTGGCGCGGGTGAAGGTCCCCTTCCATTTGAAGCCGCATATGGAGCTGTCGGAGCTGGACCGCGCCGATGCCATGACGCGGGATTTCAACGACGACTGGCTTTCGTCAGGCTTTGTGAAAATGTTCATGGACGGGGTGATCGACAGCCGCACCGCATACATGCTGAACGATTATCCGGGCCATCCCGGCCACCGTTCGGAACCGCTGTTCCCCGGCCCGCGCTTCAACGAAATCGCCACCGAAATCGACCGCCGCGGGCTGCAGATCGCCGTCCATGCCATCGGCGACGGCGCGGTGCGCACCACCATCGACGGCTATGAAGCCGCGCAGAAGGCCAACGGCAAGCGCGACAGCCGTCACCGGATCGAACATATCGAACTGATCGACTCGGCGGACATCGCGCGGCTGGGCGAACTGGGGATCACCGCGTCACTGCAACCTCCGCACCCGCCGGGCGCTATGGACTTCGCGCTGGAACCCACGATCCACACCATCGGGCTGGACCGGCTGAAGGACGCCTACCTGTGGCGGACGCTGGTCGAGGCCGGTGCGCCGCTGGCCTTTGCCTCGGACTGGCCCGTCACCGACATTTCGCTGCTGCGCGGGATTCAGGCGGCCATGACCCGCAAACCCTTCGACGCCCCGGGCTGCCGTGACGAACGCGTCGGGCTGGCCCGGACCCTTCATGCCTATACGGCAGGCGGCGCCTGGGCCGCGCATTGGGATCATGTGACCGGGACGTTGCGGCCCGGCATGGCGGCCGATGTCGTGGTGCTGTCCGGCGACATCGAGGCAACCGCGCCTGACGCGATTTCGGGCCTGTCCATCGCGCTGACGGTGGCGGGGGGTCGGATCACCTATCGCGCCTGATGCGCCCCTCAGGGCTTCCTGCTGCGCTCCACCTGACCGATGCGGATGTGGCGCAGCGCCTCGACCATCATGGCGATCAGGATGCCGAAGGTCAGGAAGCCGTTCGCCGCCGCCATGCCCCCCAGCAGCCGCCAGCCCTTGGGCAGGATCACGTCGCCGTAGCCAAGCGTGGTGAAGGACGCGAGCGAGAAGTAGACGCTTTCCTCGAGGGTCTGGAAAAGACCCAGCGCCCAGAAGGTCAGCGCCCAGAGCCAGACCCCGACCGTCACGATCGAGATGATCCAGACCGCCGCCGCGCACAGCAGCACGAAAAGCTTGGGCGCATGCGGCTCGGTCGTCAGCCAGCCATGCGCGCGGCGCAGCCAGGTCTCGACGATCCAGAGGCTGAATCCCGCAATCGCGATGCTGGCCAGAATCAGCCCCGTCCCGACCGAGATTTCCCTGAGCATCGCGCCCCCTTTGCCCCGCTTCGTCCGACCGGTGACCGCGGCACTGGACTTGCGCCCCGCCCTCGCCTATTTCCTGTCGATCATGGCCGAAAAATCCGACCCGAATTACAAGATCATTGCCGAAAACCGCCGCGCGCGGTTCGACTATTTCATCGAAAGCGATGTGGAATGCGGCATCGTCCTGACGGGATCGGAAGTCAAGTCGCTGCGGACCGGGCAGTCGAACATCGCGGAAAGCTATGCCTCGGTCGAAGGGGGGGAGCTTTGGCTGATCAACGGCTACATCGCCACCTACATGCAGGCCGGTGTCTTCGGGCATGAAGAACGGCGGCGCCGGAAGCTTCTGGTGTCGAAAAAGGAACTGTCGCGCATGTGGAACGCCGTCGGGCGCGAAGGCATGACGCTGGTGCCGCTGGTGATGTATTTCAACCATCGCGGGCGGGTGAAGATCAAGATCGGCATCGCCAAGGGCAAGAAACTGGCCGACAAGCGCGACACCGAGGCCAAGCGGGACTGGAACCGCCAGAAGGAACGCCTGCTGAAGCAGGGCTGACCCGCCCCGCCGCGCGCTTGCCACGTTTCCGCTGCCCGCCTATAGCTTTGGGGCAAGGCAGCAAAGGGCGACGACATGGCCGAGAAAGACGATCCGCGCACGCTGGTTTCCACGAACTGGCTGGCAGACCATCTGAAAGATCCCGACCTGCGGATCATCGATGCTTCCTGGCACATGCCGGGTTCAGGCCGCGATGCGCGGGCCGAATACAACGCCGCGCATATTCCGGGCGCGCGTTTCTTCGATCTTGATGAGATCTCCGATACCCGTTCGGCCTTGCCGCACATGGCCCCGCCGCCCGAAAAGTTCATCAGCCGGATGCGCGCGATGGGCATCGGTGACGGCCATCAGGTCGTGGTCTATGACACGCACGGGCTGTTCTCGGCGGCGCGGGTCTGGTGGACCTTCCGGCTGATGGGCAAGATGGACGTGGCGGTTCTGGACGGCGGTTTCCCGAAGTGGCAGGCCGAGGGCCGCCCGATCGAGGACATGCCGCCGATCCTGCGCGACCGGCACATCACCGTGCAGCGCCAGGCGCATCTGGTGCGCGACGTGACGCAGGTGGCCGCCGCCGCGAAGCTCGGCGATCACGAAATCATCGACGCCCGCCCCGCCGCCCGCTTCCGTGGCGAGGAACCCGAGCCGCGCCCCGGCCTGCGTTCGGGACACATTCCCGGCGCGCGCAACGTGCCGATGAAATCGCTGCTGAACGAGGACGGCACGATGAAATCGCCCGACGATCTGCGCGGCGTCTTCCAATGGGCAGGTGTCGATCTTTCGAAACCGGCGATCACCACCTGCGGCTCGGGCGTCACCGCCGCCGTCATCAGCCTGGCGCTCGAACGGATCGGCAAGCACGACCATTCGCTCTACGATGGTTCCTGGGCCGAATGGGGCATGTATGACGACCTGAAGGTCGAAAAAGGCTGAGCCATGTTCGAAGCCCTGAAGCCGCAGCCCGCCGACAAGATCATCGCCCTGATGGACCAGTTCCGCACCGATCCGCGCGCGGACAAGGTCGACCTGGGCGTGGGGGTCTACAAGGACGCAGCGGGCCACACTCCGGTCATGCGCGCGGTGCGCGCGGCCGGGCGGCGGCTTCTGGACACCGAGACGACCAAGACCTACACGGCACTGGCGGGCGATCCGGCTTTCCACGCGGCGATGGCCGGGCTGGTGCTGGGCGCGGACTGTCCGGCCGACCGGCTGGCAGCTGTGGCGACGGTCGGCGGCACCGGGGCGGTGCGCCAGGGGCTTGAGCTTCTGAAGCGCGCGCGGCCCGGCTTTCGCGTCTGGGTCAGCGACCCGACCTGGCCCAACCATCTTTCGATCCTGGCGGAAATGGGGATCGAGGCGCGGGCCTACCGCTATTTCGATGCCGACAGTAAAGGTGTCGACTTCGGCGCGATGATGGCCGATCTGGGCGGGGTTCAGGCCGGCGATGTCGTCCTGCTGCACGGCTGCTGTCACAACCCGACTGGCGCGAACCTGACCCTGCCCGAATGGCAGGCGGTGGGCGACCTGCTGGAGCGGACCGGTGCGCTGCCGCTGATCGACCTCGCCTATCAGGGCTTCGGCGACGGGCTGGATGCCGACGCTGCGGCCACCCGGCTTCTGGCCCGGCGCCTGCCCGAGGTGCTGATTGCCGCGTCCTGTTCGAAGAACTTCGGCATCTACCGCGAACGCACCGGCATCCTTCTGACCCTGGCGCAGGACACCACCCGGCGCGATCTGGTGCAGGCCAACCTGACCACCCTGAACCGGCTGGCCTATTCCTTCCCGCCCGACCACGGCGCGCGACTGGTGACGACAATCCTGACCACGCCCGACCTTCGCGCCGACTGGGAGGCCGAACTGGAAGCCGTTCGCAACGGCATGATCGCCCTGCGCGAGGCCCTTGCCGCCGAACTGGCCGCGTTGTCGCAGTCGAACCGCTTCGGTTTCGTGGCCGAACATCGCGGCATGTTCTCGCGCCTGGGGGCGACCCCCGATCAGGTCGAGCGGATGCGCGCCGAACACGGCATCTACATGGTGGGCGACAGCCGCATCAACATCGCCGGCCTGAATGCCCGCACCGTCCGGTTGCTGGCCCGGGCGATGATCGCCGTGGGGGTCTAGGCCAGGTCCAGTCCGACCCGGCGCGCGAGCCGGCAGCATGGTCTGCCGGGAACCCGCCCGACCGCGAAGCCCCTGCGCCCCGCATCAAAATCGCCTCTGTCGGAGCGTTCGGCGCTGGCTTCCCCTGCGGGTCAGGGGAATAGGCCTGCTTCGGATCCATTCCGGAATGCGACGCAAGTAAGGTTCGCGTTTGCCCTTGAATATCTAAGCATGCTTATATTATATCCCGCTCATGGAAACACGGGAAAAATGGCCCTTGGGGCTTTTGCTGCATGATGCCGCGCGCGCGTTGCGCCGCCGGTTCGACCTGCGCGCCACCGAACTGGGCCTGTCGACGGCCCAATGGCGGCTTCTGGTGCATCTGTTCCGCTGCGGCCGCATCACGCAGGCCCGGCTGGCCGAACGGCTGGAGATCGAGCCGATCAGCGTCTCGCGCCTGATCGACCGGATGACGGAACAAGGCTGGGTTCTGCGCGAACCCGATCCGACCGATCGCCGCAGCCGGATCGTCGTCCCCACCCAGAAGGCCCGCGATGCCTACGCCCGCGGCCTGATCCTGGCGGATGGAGTCTATGAAGAAGCCCTGCGCGGCCTGACCGAAGACGAACGCCATGCGATGATCGAAAGCCTGCGGCACGTCATCGCCAACCTTTCCGACAGCGCCGAGGACGACAGCGCCTGCGCCCCGCCGAAACGCCCCTCCGACGCCCGCCCTGCCGACCAGCGCCCCACCCCGAAATTCGAGACCTCCTGATGGCATCCCCGCTTTCCAACCCGAAGACCCGCCGCACCCTGATGTATGCCGTGCCGCTCGCACTGGCGGTCGTCGGCGGCTACGTCTGGCTGTCCGGGGGCCGGTATGAGGAAACCGACAACGCCGCGCTGCATCAGGCGCGCGTTGCGATTGCGTCCAGCCTGCCGGGGCGGATCGTTTCCGTCAGTGTCCGCGAAAACGGCCGGGTGAAGGCGGGCGACGCCATGTTCCAGGTCGATCCGCAGCCCTATGCGCTGGCGCTGGCGCAGGCCGAAGCGGCGCTGGCGCAGGCGCGGCTGGGCGTCCAGCAACTGAAGGCAGCCTATGGCGTGGCGGTGGCCCAGGAGAAGCTTGCGGCGGATCAGGCGGACTACCAGCGTTCCGAACTGCGCCGGGCGGAATCGCTGACCGGCAAGGGAGTGTCCACGGATTCGTCTCTGGACAAGGCCCGCTACGCCGCCACCCAGGCCGAAGAGGCGCTGGCGACCGCGCATCAGGGCGTCAACGCTGCCCTTGCGGCGCTGGGCGGTGATGCGGCGATCGAGGTCGACGCCCATCCGTCCGTTCTGGCCGCCATCGCGGCGCGCGACACCGCGGCCTACAACCTGACGCAGACAACGGTGAAGGCCCCGGCCGCCGGCGTGGTCTATCAGGCGTCCACCTTCCGGCCCGGGCAATTCGTGGCCGCCGGTGCGCCGCTGTTCGCGCTGGTCGAAACCGGTGATCTGTGGGTCGACGCCAACTTCAAGGAAACGCAGCTGGAGGGCATCCATCCCGGCCAGAAGGCCGAGGTGGTCTTCGATACCCGCCCCGGCCAGCGCTACGAAGGCCAGGTCGAGGCCATCGGCGCGGGAACCGGGTCCGAATTCTCGATCATCCCGGCGCAGAACGCGACCGGCAACTGGGTCAAGGTCACGCAGCGCGTGCCGGTCCGCATCCGTCTGGCCGACGCCACCGCCGCCGCCGACCTGCAATCGGGTGTTTCCGCCGCCGTCACGGTAGACACGGGCCGGCAATCCGCTCTGTCGGGCCTGGTGGCCGAGGCGCGGGAGCTCCGCTCGGCCAAATGAGCGACGCCCCCCCTGCCTCGCACCATGAGGTTCCGCATCGCGGGCTGATCACCCTGTCGCTGATGCTGGCGACGATCATGCAGGTGCTGGACACGACCATTGCCAACGTCGCCCTGCCATCAATGCGGGCCGACCTGGGCGCTTCTCAGGACACGATCAACTGGGTGCTGACCTCCTACATCGTGGCGGCGGCCATCGTGACGCCGCTGTCGGGATGGTTTTCCGAACGCTACGGACGCAAGCAGATCTTCCTGGTCTCGGTTGCGGGTTTCGTCCTGACCTCGATCCTTTGCGGACTGTCTTGGAGCCTGCCGTCCATGGTGGCGTTCCGGCTGGCGCAGGGAGTGTTCGGCGCGGCCATCGTGCCGCTGTCGCAGACCTTCCTTCTGGACATCAACCCGCGCGAGCGCCACGGACAGGCGATGGCCATCTGGGGCGCGGGGATCATGGTCGGCCCGATCATCGGCCCTACCCTGGGCGGCTGGCTGACCGAGACGATGAACTGGCGCTGGGTGTTCTTCATCAACCTGCCGGTGGGCGTTCTGGCCTTCCTTGGCTGCTCGGCCTACCTGCCCAGCCTGCCCCGCCTGGCACGTCGCTTCGATTTCTTCGGCTTTGCCATGCTGGCGCTGGGCGTGGGCGCGCTGCAACTGATGCTGGACCGCGGCGCCGAGGTGGACTGGTTCGCCGCCACCGAGATCTGGATCGAGCTGGCGCTGGCGCTGTGCGGCTTCTGGGTCTTTGCCATGCACATCACCCTGAGCGACAAGCCCTTCCTGGATCCGCGGATGCTGGCCGACCGGAACTTTGCCACCGGCATCATTTTCATCTTCGTCGTGGGGATCATCCTCTTGGCAAGCCTTGCGCTCTTGCCGCCGATGCTGTCGACGATCTTCGGCTATCCGGTGATCACCACCGGCATGGTCATGGCGCCGCGCGGGGTGGGAACGATGATCACCATGATCCTTGCGGGGAAGCTTGTCCGCGTCATCGATGCGCGCAATCTGGTCGTCTCGGGGCTGCTTCTGACGGTGCTGTCGCTCTGGATCATGACAGGGTTCAGTCCCCAGATGGATGCCATGCTGCTGATCGTTTCGGGCGTGGTGCAGGGGCTTGGGCTGGGGCTGGTCTTCGTGCCGCTGTCGACGCTGGCCTTCGCCACGCTTGAGCCGCGCTTCCGCGCCGATGCCACCAGCCTTTTCAGCCTGACGCGCAACATCGGTTCCTCGATCGGCATCTCGATCGTGTCGGTGCTGCTGACGCGCAACGTCCAGATCAACCATGCCGAGATCGGAGCCGGCCTGACACCGTTCAACCCGAACCTTGCACCCCTGATCCCGCCCGGCACCTCCCCCACGGCCGCCGTGCTGGCGCAGCTGGACGGGATCGCAAACATTCAGGCGCTGATGATTTCCTACATCAACGATTTCCACATCATGATGCTGATCACCCTGGCCGCGATCCCGCTCGCGCTTCTGCTGCGCAAGCCGGGCGCCGCCACGGCACCCGTGGCCGTGCACGCGGATTGATCGCCGGATACGGAGAAAGGGCCGCGCGTGACGCGCGGCCCTGTCCCGCCGACCCCGAACCTTACATGTGGTAGGCGCTTTCGCCGTGCGCCGACAGGTCAAGTCCCTGGCGTTCGTCGTCGGCGCTGACCCGCAGGCCGATAGTCAGGTCGACCAGCTTGTAAAGCGCCCAGGACACAAGTCCCGACCAAGCGACCGTCACCAGCACCGCCTTGATCTGGATAACGGTCTGCGCGGCCATCGAATAATCGCCGCCTTTCATCCCGCCCAGCGCCGCGGCCGAAAAGACGGCGGTGCCGATGGCACCAATGATGCCGCCCACGCCGTGGATGCCAAAGACATCCAGGCTGTCGTCATAGCCGAAGCGGTTCTTGACCACCGCCACGAAGAAATAGCAAACCGCCGCCGTGATCGCGCCCAGGACGATGGCACCCACCGGACCCACCGTGCCGCAGGCCGGTGTGATCGCCACCAGCCCCGCGATCATCCCCGAGGCCGCACCCAGCATCGACGCCTTCCCCCGCAACACCGCCTCCAGCGCGCACCAGGCCAGGATCGCGCCCGCCGTCGCCGTGAAGGTGTTGATCATCGCCAGCGCAGCGCCGCCGTTCGCCTCAAGGTTCGATCCGACGTTGAAGCCGAACCAGCCGACCCAGAGCATCCCCGCACCGACCAGCGTCAGCGTCATCGAATGCGGGGCCATCATGTCGCGTCCGTAGCCGATCCGCGGCCCCAGGACCAGCGCACCGACCAGCGCCGCGACCCCTGCGTTGATGTGGACAACCGTGCCGCCCGCGAAATCCAGCGCGCCCCAGTTGAAGATCAGGCCCGAGGCATCCCAGACCATGTGCGCCACCGGGAAATAAACCAGCGTTCCCCAAAGCGCACAGAACAGAAGCACCGCCGAAAACCGGATCCGTTCGGCGAAGGCCCCGACGATCAGCGCGGGCGTGATAGCGGCAAAGGTCATCTGGAAGGCGCTGAATACGTATTCCGGGATGACGTAGCCAGCCGAAAAGGTGGCCGACATGCTGTCGGGCGTGACGCCCTTCAGGAACAGCTTGCCAAAGCCGCCCCAGAACGCGCTCGTCCCCCCGCCAAAAGCCATCGAGTAGCCGTAGACGACCCAGATCACCATCATCATCGCGCCGACGACCGTGCACTGCATCAGCACGGAAAGCATGTTCTTGGCCCGTACCAGCCCGCCATAGAACAGCCCAAGCCCCGGCACCAGCATGAACAGCACCAGCAGCGTCGAGGTCATCATCCAGGCCACGTCGCCCTTGTCCATGACCGGCGCGGCGGTCTGGGCCGTTGTCGTCGCCTCTTGCGCCAGTGCCGGAAGCGCCACCCCGGCGGCAAGCGCGGCGACCAGCCCCAGGCCCGCAGGCCCCATCAGTTTCGTCTGTCGTTCCATCGTCTGTGTCTTCCCCGATCTGGATAAGTGCAGGCCGACCGCCTGTCGCGAAATGTTCAGATGGCGTCTTCGCCGGTCTCGCCGGTGCGGACCCGCACCACCTGCTCGACGTTCAGCACGAAGATCTTGCCGTCGCCGATCTTGCCGGTCTCTGCCGCGGCGCGGATCGTTTCGACCACCTCTTCGGCGATGCTGTCCGAAACGACGATCTCCAGCCGGATCTTCGGCACGAAGTTCACCGTGTATTCGGCCCCGCGATAGATCTCGGTATGGCCCGACTGCACGCCGAAGCCCTTGATTTCGGTCACCATCATGCCCCGCACGCCGATGGCCATCAGCGCCTCGCGCACCTCGTCGAGCTTGTAGGGCTTGATCGCCGCTATGATCAGTTTCACCGTCCCGCTCCTGTCATGACCCCTGGGATGAGCATCCCGCATGACCAAAGAGCGCACGCATCACCGCCGGGCGACAAGGCACCGACCGTTCGACAGGGGGCCGGTGCGGGAACTGCACGATAATGCGGCAGCGCGGCGGGCGGATGCGCGCCGTCACGGCAGGTCACGAATGCGAATCGTTTCCCTCGTCTCTCCACATCGGCGGCGGGGCGCTGTATGGTGCCCCGCAAAAGAGCAGGCAGACGGATTTCAGCATGGACGATCTGGGTGGACGCCACACCCCGCCATTGGTTGCGGACCGGCGCTACGCGCCCGACGAACTGTCCAGCCCGGGACGGCCGGACAGCGGCACGCGGGCGCGCCGCGCCGCGGCCCCCAAGGCCGCCAGCGGTCAGCGCGGCGGCGCACGGTCCGGCGGATCGGGTGGCGGCGGGTCGAACAGCGGCGGGTCGAACGGCGGCGGCCGCGGACGACGCACGGGTGGCAACGGCCGGCGGCCGCGCGGGGGGTTCCTTGCGCGCGTGGTCAACGCGATCTGGCGGATCATCTGGGGCATCGGCTGGCGCGTCGCGGCGATGGTCATCGGCGCGCTGGCCGTCACGGTCTGGTATTTCTACAGCCAGCTGCCGCCGCTGGAACAACTGATCGATGCCCGCGCGAAGGGTTCAGTCACGCTTCTGGACCGCGAGGGCAAGGTCTTCGCGTGGCGGGGCGAGACCTTCGGCGGCCAGATCACCTCGGAAACCGTGTCGCCCTATCTGAAGAACGCCATCATCGCGACCGAGGACAAGCGGTTCTACCGCCACATCGGCATCAGCCCGCGCGGCATCATCGGCGCCATCCGCATCAACATGTCCGAAGGCCGGGGACCGTTCGAAGGGAACGGCGGCTCGACCATCACCCAGCAGACGGCCAAGCTTCTGTGCCTGGGCACGCCCTATGACCCCAAGCAGTGGAAATCGGAATCCGACTACGAAGCAGACTGCCGCAAGGGCAGCCTGTGGCGCAAGCTGAAGGAAATTCCCTATGCCCTGGCGCTGGAGGCGAAGTACGGCAAGGAAAACGTCCTGACCATCTACTTCAACCGCGCCTACCTGGGCGCCGGCACCCGCGGTTTCGAAGCGGCGGCGCAACGCTATTTCGGCAAGTCGGCCGCGAACGTGAACCCGGCCGAGGCGGCGATGCTGGCCGGGCTTCTGAAGGCCCCGACGAAATACGCCCCGACCTCGAACCTTGAACGGTCCCAGGGCCGGGCGGCGGTCATCCTGGGCTTGATGCACGACCAGCGTTACCTGACCGACGCCGAATACGAACAGGCGAAGGCCAATCCCGCGCAACTCAGCCAGGCGGCCCAGGCCCGCGCGGGCGGCTATTTCGCCGACTGGGTCATGGAAAGCGGCCCCGCCTTCCTGACCAAGGACACGACCGAGGACGTGGTGATCCGCACCACCCTGGACCAGAAGCTGCAAAAGGCCGCGGAAGAAGCCTTGGCCGAGGTGTTCGCCACCAAGGTCAAGGAAGGATCGAAGGCCGAAGCGGCGGTCATCGTCATGTCCTCGGACGGTGCGGTGCGGGCCATGGTCGGCGGGCGCCACATCCAGTCGGCCGGGTCCTTCAACCGCGCCACGCAGGCGCTGCGCCAGGTCGGGTCGACGTTCAAGCCCTTCGTCTATGCCGCGGCGCTCGACATGGGTTACAACATGTACTCGATGGTCGAGGATGCGCCGCTGACGATCAACGTCCCCGGCTCGGGCCCCTGGTCGCCGAAGAACTACGAAAAGACCTACGCAGGCCAGGTTCCCCTGATCGAGGCGCTGGCGCGGTCGCTGAACACCGCCGCCGTCCGCGTATCCGAAGCCGTGGGACGCGAGCCGGTGAAGAAGGTCGCCACGGATTTCGGCTTTGCCAAGATCGACGCCGAAGGTCCGGCGCTGGCGCTGGGGGTGTCGGAATCGACGCTGATCGACATGACCGGCGCCTATGCCGGCATCCTGAACGGCGGCAGTTCGGTCGAACCCTATGGCATTGTCGAGTTGAAGCTTCAGGGCGACGACACGCCGCTGGCCGGCCAGGAAGGCGGCATCGGCGAGCGTGTGATCTCGGAAGAGGCCGACAAGCAGCTGATCTACATGATGAACCAGGTCATCGAACGCGGCACCGGACGTCGCGCCAAGCTGGACGGCTATGAAGCGGCGGGCAAGACCGGCACCACCTCGGCGGCGCGGGACGCCTGGTTCATCGGCTTCACCGCCGATTACGTCGCGGGGGTCTGGATGGGCTATGACGACAACCGCCCGCTGACCGGCGTGACGGGCGGCGGCCTTCCGGCGCAGATCTGGCAGGCGGTGATGACGCGGGTGCAAAAGGGACTGGAGCCGAAGCCCCTGCCGATGGCGCGCCCGAATGACGCGCCACTGACACCCAGCTATCCCGGACAGGTGTTTGACGCGAATGGCCAGCCGGTCCCGCCGCAAGACACGCCGGAACAGCAGTATGACGCCGAAACCGGCCTGCCGCTGGATTCCTACGGACAGCCCTACGACCCGAACAGCGGCGCGCCCTTCCCCGATGACGCCTATGCGCCGACACCGGAAACGGCGCCCGCCCCCGAACAACCCGCCCGCAAGGCGCGTTCGCCCGAGGGGCAGATCATCGACATGATCCTGAACGAAGTCCTGCGGTCCAATTGACCCGGCAGAAAAAAGGGCCGCCCGTCCCCTGGACGGCGGCCCTTTCGATGCCCGGCGCGTGATGGGGCGATCAGATCTTTTGCAGCGCCGCGGTCAGGGCCGGAATGCTGCCCTTGTTCGCGTCCAGCATCGCGCCGATCTCGGCCCGTTCGGACGACAGCATGTTGACGCCCTCGATGATGATGTTGAAGAACAGGTTGCGTCCCGACCGGTCCGACACATACCAGCGCAGGTCGAAAGGCGCCTCGCCCTGCAGATGCGCGACCGAGACGACCTCGAAATAGGTCTTCAGGGGGCGGGCATCGACCACCTCGATCCGGCCACCGATGAATTCGCGGAACCGGCGGCCATACTTGCGCGAGATGTATCCCTGGAACGCCTTGCTGTAGGCCGCCAGCTCTGCCGGATTGGCCCCGCGCGCCGCCGGCCCAAGCGAGCTGCGCGCGATCGTCGGCACGTCGGCGTATTTCACGAAGATCTTCTCGAACGATGCCAGCATCGACGCCTCGCTGGCGCCCGAATCGATCACGGCGTTCACATCGGCCACGGCCCGGTCGATCAGGCTGCGCGCCTCGGCCACCGTCAGGGCCTGGGCCGCGCGGGGCAGCGCCAGCGCCGCGGCGGATGCGGCCAGTATGCCCAGCGCGCCGCGTCGGCCAAGCTGGATCCGGGTGAAGATGTCATTGCGCATAGGGATCCTCGTAGGGGTCTGTCACATCGGCTTCCTGTCCCAGCTCGAACCGGCGGTTCTGCAGGTAAAGCAGGCGCAGCTGGGAATAGCTGTCGGCACTTTCATACAGGACGGACGAAATCGTGTCGGAATAGATCAGCCGGTTGTCGATCTTGTTACCAAGGCGCACCGCGGTCAGGTATCCCGCCTCGGGCCAGCCGACGGCCATGCCCACCGGATCCAGCGCGGTATCGACGACCAGACCCACCACGTCGCGGCCCGTCGACGGCCCCTTGACGGGCAGCATGACGAAGGGGCCTTCCGGCGCCCCCCAGACGGCAAGCGTTTCGCCGAAGTCGGTCGGATCACGCGTCAGCCCCAGCTTGCCGGCGGGATCGAAGATCCCGCCGATCCCGACCGTCGAGTTGATGACAAAACGGAAGGTGTTCTTGACCAGGGGTTCTGGGCGGCCCTGAAGCAGGTTGTTGACGGCGTAGGACGGGGTTCCGAGGTTGTCGACAAGGTTCGAAAGCCCCCGCGACACCGGCTTCGGCAGCGGACTGGGCCCGGCATCCGGCCCGAAGATCGCCCGGTCCAGCGCGACGTTGAAGCTGTGGACCTGGCGATTTGCCGGTTCATAGGGATCGTTGACTTCCCCGCCGGTCGTCCGGGCTCCGCAACCGGCCAGAAGGGACAATCCCGCGATCAAGGCGATATTGGACGCAAACTTGCCACAAGCTGTCCATGACATGGACATCATGCCGTCCGATAAGGATGAGGTCTGCGGTGTCATTGTCATGCCTTTGGCCAAAGGATCCGGGTCTTGTACGGACGACGTCCGCGAAAGGCTTAGTTTCGGCACGCCAGGGATGCAAGGTCAACGGACAGGCCACGGCCGTGGTGTGCCGTGGCGGCATCGCGAAGGATCGGTCCAGGGGCAGGATATGACGATCAGCACGAAACGGGAATCGCATTCTGCGGGTCGGGCGGACTTGCGCGCAAGCCTTGCGGGCAACGGCGGCCTGCTGGCGGCCGTTTTCGTGTTCTCGGCCTTCGTCAACCTTCTGGGGCTGACCGGCTCAGTCTTCATGCTACAGGTCTATGACCGTGTGCTGGGCAGCCGGTCGCAGGAAACCCTGGCGGCGCTGTTCGCGCTGGTGGTGCTGCTGTTTGCGATCCTCGGGATGCTGGACCTGGCGCGCGGACGGCTGATGGCGCGGCTGGCGCTGCGCTTCCACAGCCGCGCGCAGGCCCGGGTTTTCCCCGCCATGCTGGCCCGCAGCAGCCGCGCTCCCGGGGATCCGGCCGCCGCCGCCGCGCTGCGCGATCTGGACTCCGTGCAAAAAGCCCTGGCCGCCCCTGCGCTGATCGCGCTTCTGGACCTGCCTTGGGTGCCCTTCTACCTGTTCCTTGTCTTCCTGCTGCATCCCTGGCTGGGCCTTGCGGCGCTGGCGGGGGGCGTGGTCCTGGTCGTTCTGACGCTGCTGAACCAGACGACGACCCGGCGCAACGCCCTGGCCGCCGCCGAAGCCGCGCATCGCGCCGAACGGCTGGCCGACCAGCTTCGCGACGAGGCCGAGGTGATCCACGCGCTGGGGATGCGCGCCCATGGCTTTGCCCGATGGGATGCCACCCGGCAAAAGGCCCTGACCAGCGCCGCGCGGGCGGCCGACCGCAACGGGCTGTTCTCGACCCTGTCGCGGACCTTCCGACTGTTCCTGCAATCGGCGCTGCTGGCGGTGGGTGCGCTTCTGGTGCTGAAGGGCGACGTCACGGGCGGCGCCATGATCGCCAGTTCGATCATGATGGGCCGCGCGCTGGCGCCCGTTGAACAGGTGATCGCCGGATGGCCGCTGATCCAGCGGGCGCGCGAAGGCTGGGTCCGGCTGGGCGCCCTTCTGACGGTCGAGCGCGCCCCCGAAGCGCGGACCGCCCTTCCCCGTCCCCGCGCCGCTTTGGAGGTCCGGCAGGCGTCGGTCGTGCCGCCGGGCCAGACGCAACCCGTGCTTCGCGGTCTCAGCTTCCAGCTTTCCCCCGGCCAGGCGGTGGGCGTCATCGGCCCCTCGGGCGCCGGGAAGTCGACCCTGGCGCGGGCGCTGACCGGGGTCTGGCCGCTGGCGGCCGGGCAGATCCGGCTGGATGGCGCGACACTGGACCAATACGACCCGGACGTGCTGGGGTGGCTGATCGGCTATCTGCCGCAACGCGTCACGCTGTTCGACGGGACCATCGCAGAAAACATCGCCCGGCTGTCTCCAAGGCCCGATCCGGCGAAGGTGGTGTCCGCCGCCCGCGCCGCCGCCGCACACGAGATGATCCTGGCGCTGCCACAGGGTTATGACACCCGGGTGACGCAGAATGGCGGGCAACTGTCGGGCGGGCAGGTCCAGAGGATCGGTCTGGCGCGGGCCCTTTACGGCGATCCGGTGCTGCTGATCCTGGACGAACCGAACGCATCCTTGGACAATGACGGCAGCCTGGCCCTGAACGCCGCGGTCCGGGCCGCCAAGGCCGAGGGCTGCTCGGTCCTGATCATGGCGCATCGCCCGGCGGCGATCCAGGAATGCGACCTTCTGCTGGTGCTGGACGGCGGCGCGCGGCGCGCCTTCGGGCCGCGCGACGAAATCCTGCGCGGCATGGTCCGCAACGCGACCGACATCGCCCGGTCCACCGGACAGGGAGGCATCGCATGACCGGCCGGAACGATCTTTCGGCGCGGGGGCCGCTGCTGTTGGGCGGGCTGGCGCTGGCGCTTCTGCTGGTGGGCGTAGGGCTTTGGTCGACGCTCACGCAGATTTCTGGCGCGGTCGTCGCACCCGGCCGCGTCGAAGTGGAGCAGGACCGGCAGGTCGTCCAGCACCCCGATGGCGGAGTCGTCGCGGAAATCCTTGTCAAGAATGGCGATCCGGTGGTGGCCGGCCAGATCCTGATCCGGCTGGACGGGACGTTGCTGCAATCGGAACTGGCGATCGTCGAGGGGCAGCTTTTCGAACACCTTGCCCGGCGCGGCCGCCTGACGGCCGAGCGCGACGATGCTGCGACGATCACCTTTCCGGCGGAACTGGTCGCGCTGTCGCAGACCCGGCCCGAGGTCGAGGACCAGATCGACGGCCAGAAGCGGCTGTTCGCGGCGCGGCTGGAGACCTTGCAGAACGAACTGGAACAGTTGCAGCGCCGCCGCGGCCAGATTGCCGCGCAGGCCGAAGGCATCGCGGCCCAGCGTGCGGCGCTTGGGGACCAGATCGCCCTGATCTCTCGCGATCTGGCCGATCAGCAGACGCTTCTGGACAAGGGCCTTGCGCAGTCCAGCCGCGTTCTGACGCTGCGGCGCGAACACTCCGCGCTTCTGGGCCGCGCGGGGGAACTGGACGCCGAAAAGGCCGAAACCGAAGCCCGCATCACCGAGGTGGACATCGAGGCGCTGAAGCTGCGCAGCCAGCGGCGCGAAGATGCCATCAGCCAGCTGCGCGACCTGGGCTACCGTGAACTGGAACTGGCCGAACGGCGGCGTTCGCTGGCGGAACGGATCGCGCGGCTGGACATTACCGCCCCGGTGTCCGGCCTGATCCACGCCATGCAGGTGACGACGCCGCGCTCGGTCATCCGGGCGGCGGAACCGGTGCTTTACCTTGTGCCGCAGGACCGGCCGCTGGTCATCGCCGCGCGCATCTCGCCCCTGAACATCGACGAGGTCCATCCCGGCCAGCCCGTGACCCTGCGGCTGGATGCCTTCGACCGTCGCAGGACCCCCGAGCTGACCGGACAGGTGCGCCGCGTTTCGGCCGACGCCCTGACCGACGAAGCGACGCACGCCGCCTACTACCGCGCCGAGATCGAACTTTCCGCCGACCAGGCGGCGCGGCTGGGGGCGTTGAAGCTGGTGCCGGGGATGCCGGTCGAGGTGTTCGTGCGCACCGGCGACCGCACGCCGCTGGCCTATCTGCTGGAACCCTTCACCGCCTATTTCGCCCGCGCCTTCCGCGAAAGCTGATCGGCCGGGGCAATTATCCGCGCACGGCGACAGATTGATGCCAACGCGTCACCAACGCCGGGCGGCAGACCTTTCCTTGCCGCATTCTGGGCGATATTTTCCGCCACACCCGTCAAGCTATTTCAAGGAGTTCCCATGACCGGCCGAATCGAAGCCCGCCTTGCGCAGCTGGGGCTGACCCTCCCCGCCGCGCCTGCCCCCGCGGCGAATTACGTGCCCTTCGTGCAGGTCGGCGATCTGGTCTTCATCTCGGGCCAGATCAGCCAGGACGAGAACGGCCTTATCACCGGCAAGCTGGGCGAAACGCTGGACGTGACGGCCGGCGCGGCCGCCGCGCGCCGCTGCGGGCTGAGCATCCTGGCGCAGCTGCGCGCCGCACTGGGCGGGGATCTGGACCGGGTGCAGGGTGCGGTCAAGCTGACCGGCTTCGTCAACTCCACCCCCGATTTCACCGACCAGCCGAAGGTCATCAACGGCTGCTCGGACCTTCTGGTCGAGGTCCTGGGCGACGCCGGCCGCCATTCCCGTTCCGCCGTATCGGCTCCCTCGCTGCCCCTGGGCGTCGCGGTCGAGATCGAGGCGATCTTCCAGGTATCCTGATGCCCTCGCCCATCACCCTGCCTTACGCCTTCCTCCAGACGCCCATCGCGCATCGCGGCTATCATGACCGCGACCAGCGACGGCCCGAGAATTCGCGCGCAGCCTTCCGCGCCGCGATCGAGGCAGGGTATGGGATCGAACTGGACATCCAGCCATCGGCCGACAACGTGCCGATGGTGTTCCACGACTACGACCTGCGCCGCCTGACCGGCCAGCCGGGGCGCATCCGCGGGCAAGCCGCCGCGGATCTGGAACGCCTGCGGCTGATCGACAGCGACGAGACCATCCCGACGCTGGCCGAAGTCCTGCGCCTGGTCGCGGGCCAGGTGCCGCTGCTGATCGAGATCAAGGATCAGGACGGCGCGATGGGCCCGAACGTCGGCGCGATGGAGGAAGCGGTGGCGATCATGCTGATGGCCTATCGCGGGCCGGTGGCGGTCATGTCCTTCAACCCCCATTCCGTCGCTGTCATGGCCAAGGCGGCCCCCGGCATCGCCCGGGGCCTGACGACCAGCGCCTATCGACACGACGACTGGCCGCTGCTGCTGCCCCGGATCTGCGACCGGCTTCGCGCCATCCCCGATTACGACCGCGTCCATGCCAGCTTCGTCTCGCATGAGGCGTCGGACCTGGAAAACCCCCGGCTGGCCGAAATCCGCAGCCAGCGCGGCAAGATCCTCTGCTGGACAATCCGTTCGATTCAGGACGAAGTGCTGGCGCGCAAGCGGGCGGACAACGTCACCTTCGAGGGCTATGCCTCGCCCCCGGGGAACTGACGGGCCGCAGCCTGCGCCGGATCCTGGACCTGCGAGGAAGGCGCGACCCATGCGCGACCCCGACACCATCGAGATCAGCAGCGAATCCGGCGTCGCCGCGATCGACGCCGCGGTTTGGGATGCCTGCGCCTGCCCCGAAACGGTGGACGGCGGCGCGCCACGGGATCCGTTCACCACGCATCGCTTCCTGTCGGCGCTGGAACGCTCCGGTTCGGTCGGTGACGGCACGGGCTGGATCCCGCGCCCGCTGGTGGCGCGCGTCGCGGGCGAGGTCGTCGCCGTGGCGCCGATGTATGTGAAAACCCACAGCCAGGGCGAATACATCTTCGACCACGGTTGGGCCGATGCCTGGGAACGCGCCGGCGGCCGCTACTACCCCAAGCTTCAGATCGCGGTGCCCTTCACCCCCGTCACCGGCCGCCGCTTCCTGACGCGGCCCGGTTGGGACGATGCAGGCCGGGCCGCGCTGGCGGAAGCGGCCAGCCGGATCGCCGCCCAGAACCGGTTGTCGTCGGTGCATGTGACCTTCTGCACCGATGCGGAAGCAGATGCGCTGGGCGGCGGGGATTACCTTCACCGCATCACCCAGCAGTTCCACTGGGAAAACCGCGGGTATTCGAGCTTTGATCAGTTCCTCACCGACCTCAGCTCGCGCAAGCGCAAGGCCATCCGCAAGGAGCGCGAGCGTGCGCAAGCCTTTGGCGGCACGATCCGCCGCCTGTCCGGCAACCAGATCGAGGCCCGGCACTGGGACGCTTTCTGGCGGTTCTACCAGGACACCGGCAGCCGAAAATGGGGCCGCCCCTACCTGACCCGGGCCTTCTTC
Organism: Rhodobacteraceae bacterium QY30; assembly: GCA_002356635.1. Classification (GTDB taxonomy): domain Bacteria; phylum Pseudomonadota; class Alphaproteobacteria; order Rhodobacterales; family Rhodobacteraceae; genus QY30. The sequence continues at coordinate 624,510 of CP023454.1, read as the reverse complement.
GACGAACTGCACGCCACGATGCGCGGCGATGTGGTCCTGGTGCTGGCCGAACGGAACGGCGAACCGGTGGCCGGTGCGCTGAACCTTCTGGGGCGCGACACGCTGTTCGGCCGCTACTGGGGTGCGACCGAGGACCACCCTTTCCTGCATTTCGAATGCTGCTACTACCAGGCCATCGACCATGCCATTGCCCAAGGCCTTTCCCGCGTCGAAGCGGGGGCGCAGGGTGAACACAAGCTGGCGCGCGGCTACCTGCCCAGCCCGATCCATTCGCTGCACTGGATCGCCGACAAGGGCCTGCGCGCCGCCGTCGCCCGCTTTCTTGAGGCCGAGCGCGCCGCGACGGACGAGGACATCGAGATCCTGACAGCCTATGGTCCCTTCCGGCGCGGCCCCGCCGATACGGCGCAGGATCCGCAGGACTGACGCTCTACCCTCCTCGCACATGCTATCCTGTTTTCCGAATCCCAGACCCCCGGAGCGCCCATGTCCCTGACGTTGTATTCAAACCCGATGTCGCGCGGTCGCATCGCCCGCTGGATGATGGAAGAGGTCGGCGCACCTTATGACATCCAGATGCTGCCTTTTGGCGCGACCATGCACTCCGACAGCTACCGGGGTCTGAACCCAATGGCCAAGGTGCCGGTGCTGGTCCATGACGGCCGCATCGTCACAGAATGCGCCGCCATCTGTGCCTACATGGCCGATGCCTTCCCCGACGCGGGACTGGCGCCCGACCCGCAGGACAGGGCCGATTACTACCGGTGGCTGTTCTTCGCCGCAGGCCCGCTGGAACATGCGGTGACCAACAAATCCCTTGGAGTGGACGTGCCCGAAGACCGCCGCGGCATGGTTGGCTACGGCACTTACGACCGGACCATGCAGGCGCTTGAAACCATGCTGAACGGCCGGACGCATATCACCGGCGACAGCTTCAGCGCCGCCGATGTCTATGTCGGATCGCAGGTCGTCTGGGGTTTGGGCTTCCAGTCGATCCCGGCCACCCCCGCGTTGGAAGCCTATCGCGACCGGCTGACCGCCCGGCCCGCCTACCAGCGCGCCAAGGCGCTGGACGACGCCGCCGCAGCCGAAGCCACGACGGCGAACTGAGCGGCAGGCCCCCGCCTTCCCCGACCTCAGATCGCTTCCAGAAGCGCCTCGCCGCCCGATGTGTCGCAGACGCCCGCATTGTCCTCGACATGCAGAACCTTGACCACCCCGTCATCGGCATAAAGCGCATAGCGTTTGGACCGGTCGTTCAGCCCGATGGCGGGGATCGAGAAATCCAGCCCCAGCTTCTTGGTGAAGGACGCATCCGCATCGCCCATCATGGTGATGCCCGCCTGCGCAGCGCCGGTGTCCCTGCCCCAGGCGCCCATCACGAAGGGGTCGTTCACGGAAACGCAAATGATTTCGTCCACGCCCTTGGCGGCAAAGCGGTCGCGGGTGCGGATGAAGCTCGGGACATGGGCCGTCGAACAGGTGCTGGTATAGGCGCCCGGCAGACCGAAGATCACGACCTTGCGGCCTTTCACCCGGCTGGCAAGGTCCACCCGCTCCGGCCCCTTTTCGCCCAGCGTCAGCAAGGAAGCGTCGGGCAGCGAAGCCCCCACGGAAATCGTCATCGCAAAAATCCTCGTGCGTTGCCAATAGGTCGGCCAAGGATATAGTCTCCCGCTCCGACAAGACCAGACCGGAGGGACCGCCCATGACGGAAATCGTGATCATCGGCGCAGGCCAGGCCGGTGCCTCTGTCGCGGCCCGGCTCCGGGCGCTGGGTCATGGCGGCCCGATCACCCTGATCGGGGACGAACCCGCGCCCCCCTACCAGCGCCCGCCCTTGTCCAAAGGCTATCTCCTGCGCGAGATGGAGCTTGACCGGCTTTACCTGCGTGCCCCGTCCTTCTGGGCGGACCAGAACGTGACGCTGCGTCTGGGTGCGCCCGTTACGGCCATAGACACCGAACGCCAAAGCGTGACCCTGAACCAAGTGCCATTGCCTTACGACACGCTGGTGCTGGCCACGGGTTCTGCCCCGCGCCGGCTGCCGGCCGCGATCGGCGGCAATCTGGCCGGGGTCTACACCGTCCGCACGCTGGCCGATGTCGATGCCATGGCGCCGGAATTCCGTCCCGGCGCGCGGCTTCTGGTTATCGGCGGCGGCTACATCGGGCTGGAGGCGGCCGCCGTCGCATCGCGGCTGGGGCTTCAGGTGACGCTTGTGGAAATGGCACCCCGCATCCTGCAACGGGTCGCCGCACCTGAAACGTCGGACTATTTCCGCAAGCTTCACCAGGACCACGGTGTCACGATCCTGGAAGGCACCGGCATCGATCGCCTGTTGGGCGACTCCCGTGTCACCGCGGCCCGGCTCTCGGACGGACGGGAACTGCCGGTCGATTTCGTGATCGCAGGGGTCGGCATCACCCCGAACACCGCTTTGGCCGAAGCGGCGGGCCTTTCCGTCGAAAACGGCATCCGCACCGATGCCCGGGGCCGCACGTCGAACCCGCAGATCTGGGCCGCCGGCGACTGTGCCTCCTTTCCGTACAAGGGCGGGCGGATACGGCTGGAAAGCGTGGGCAACGCCATCGACCAGGCCGAACGGGTCGCGGAAAACATCCTCGGAGCCGAAACCGACTATGTCGCCAGGCCCTGGTTCTGGTCCGACCAGTATGACGTCAAGTTGCAGATTGCCGGCCTGAACAGCGGCTACGACCGCGTCATCACCCGGCCCGATGCCATGGGCATCTCGTTCTGGTATTATGCCGGCACGACCTTGCTCGCCGTCGATGCGATGAACGACCCGCGCGCCTACATGATCGGAAAACGCCTGATCGAGGCGGGCCGCAGTCCCGACCCCGCGCTCGTCGCCGATCCGGCAACCGACCTCAAGGCCCTGATGAAGTGATGCGCATCATCGGCGGCGAACGGCGCGGCCTCAAACTGGCCGATGTGGGCGCGGGCGATCCGGCCGCGCATCTGCGTCCGACCACGGACCGCGTGCGCGAATCGATCTTCAACCTGATCCTGAACGGCGGCTACGGAAACCCGGTCGCGGGCGCACGGGTGCTTGACCTTTTTGCCGGAACCGGCGCCCTTGGGCTCGAAGCCCTGTCCCGCGGCGCCGCCCGCGTGGCTTTCGTCGATGACGGCACAGCGGCCCGCGCCCTTCTGCGCCGCAATATCGACCTCATGCGCGCCATGGGCACCACGGATGTCTGGCGCCGCGATGCCACCCGCCTCGGCCCGAACCGCGGCCCCGGCTACAACCTCGTGTTCCTCGACCCGCCCTATGGCGCGGGCCTCGGCGAAGCCGCCCTCGCCTCGGCCGTCGAAGGCGGCTGGCTCGCCCCCGGGGCGCTGATCGTCTGGGAAGAAAGCGCAAGCCCCACCCCGCCTCCGGGGTTCGAACGTCTCGACCAGCGCAAATACGGCGACACGATCGTCACCATCCTCCGCGCGCCCCAAAGCTGACGCTCTTTCATCTTGGCCGAAATATCTCACGGGGGTCCGGGGGTGTGAAACCCCCGGTCGCTCACCGCCTAGCCCCAGGTCGGGTGGAACTTCCCCGCGGGCGAGAGCGTGAAGATCTCGCAGCCATCCGCCGTCACGCCGATCGAATGTTCAAACTGCGCCGACAGCGACTTGTCGCGGGTCACCGCCGTCCAGTCGTCGGCCAGGACCTTGGTTTCCGGCCGGCCCAGGTTCACCATCGGCTCGATGGTGAAGAACATGCCCTCTTCCAGCACTTCCTTGCTGCCCGGACGCCCGTAATGCAGGACGTTCGGCGGCGCGTGGAACACCCGGCCCAGACCGTGACCGCAGAAGTCGCGCACCACGCTCATCCGTTGCGCCTCGACATAGGTCTGGATCGCATGGCCGATGTCGCCGAAGGTATTCCCCGGCCGCACCGCCTCGATCCCCAGCATCAGCGCGTCATGCGTCACCTGGATCAACCGCTCCGCCTTGCGGCCCAGCGTCCCCGCCACATACATGCGGCTGGTGTCGCCATACCAGCCGTCGACGATGACAGTGACATCGATGTTCAGGATATCGCCGTCCTTCAGGATCTTCGGACCCGGGATTCCGTGACAGACGACGTGATTGACGCTGATGCAGGACGCGTGCTGGTACCCCCGATACCCGATCGTGGCCGAAACCGCCCCCGCCGCCTCGACCGCCGCGCGGATGAAGTCGTCCAGCGCCTCGGTCGTCACGCCCGGCTCGACCAGCGCCGCCACCCGGTCCAGGATGTCGGCGGCCAGACGCCCGGCCCGGTGCATCCCGGCAAAATCCGCGGGCTCGTATATCCTGATGCCGTCCTTCGTCTGACGGCCCCGCGGTTCTTCCACGGCTGTCTCCTTGTGTCGCATGGACGTTAGATAATGCGGTTGTTCCCGCTTGGCCAGAGGCCGCGGCCTGCCTATAGATGTGACGAAGGAGCCCGCCATGCCGAACCCCGCCCCGAACCCGACCGCCGCCATCCTGATCATCGGGGATGAAATCCTGTCGGGCCGCACGCGCGATTCCAACATGCACCACCTGGCGGGCGAACTGACCCGCATCGGCATCGACCTGCGCGAGGTCCGGATGGTTCCCGACGACCAGCCCGCCATCGTCGCGGCCGTGAACGCCCTGCGCGCCACCTGGGACCATGTCTTCACCTCGGGCGGGATCGGGCCCACCCATGACGACATTACCGCCGATGCCGTGGCCGCGGCCTTTGGCATGCCGCTGGGAATCCGGGCCGACGCGCGCGACCTGCTGGCCCGGCACTACGCCGCGCAGGGGCTGGAATTCAACGACGCCCGCCAGCGCATGGCCCGCATTCCCGAAGGCGCCACCCTGATCGACAATCCGGTGTCCGTCGCGCCGGGCTTCACGCTGGGCAATGTCCATGTGATGGCCGGCGTCCCGCGCATCTTCGAGGCGATGGTGGCCTTCGTCCTGCCCGGCCTGAAGGGCGGCGCGCCGGTCCAAAGCCGCACCTGGCGGGTAAACCGCGGGGAAGGCACGATTGCCGCCGGTTTCGCGGAGCTGGCTGCGGAATATCCGGATCTCAGCATGGGCTCCTACCCCTTCGTCGCCAACGGCAACTACGGAACCAATCTGGTGATCCGCGGCAGCGACATCCCGCGCCTGGACGAAGCCTTCGCCCGCCTGCAAACCCTTTTCCCCGGAGACATCGCCGGATGACCGACTGGCTTGGCCTGATGGAGGGCACCTGGCCCGCCGCCGCGCGTCTGCGCGTCGGACCCTGGATCGTGCGCAATGGCCAGGGCGGCGGCGGCCGGGTATCCTGCGCCACGGCCGACGCCGAGTGGACCGATGCGGACATCGCGCTGGCCGAAGCGGCGCATCGCAACTTAGGCCAGGCGCCGATGTTCACCATCCGCGAAGGCGAGGACCGGCTGGATGCGGCGCTGGCGGCGCGCGGCTACGCTGTCCACGACCCGGTCGATCTGTTCGCGGCGCCCGTCACACGCCTGACCGCCGAAGCCCCGCGCCGGCTGTCCACCTTCCCGATCTGGCCGATGCTTGCCATCATGCGCGATGTCTGGTCCGACAGCGGCATCGGCCCGGAACGGATCGCGGTAATGGAACGCGCCGAAAGCCCCAAGACCTCGATCCTGGGCCGGTATGACGACCGCGCGGCCGGGTGCATGTTCGTGGCCTGCAATGGCGATGTGGCCTTCGTCCATGCGCTGCATGTCCTGCCCAGGTTCCGCCGCCAGGGCCTTGCGCGTGACATGATGCGCGGGGCGGCGGGGTGGGCGGCGGCCCAGGGCGCAACCCGCGTGGCCCTGGCCGTGACGCGCAGCAACGACGCCGCCCAGGCGCTGTACCGCGCGCTGGGGATGGAGGTCGTGACGCATTACCACTACCGCCGCCATCCCGGATCGGACACCGCGGCATGAGGCCAGGACGGGCGCTGGCCCTGAGCCTGGTCTGCGCGCTTCGCCTTGCCCCGGCCTCGGCCGAGCCGGTCGATCTGCCCCTGCCCGCGGGCGCCACCGCCACCGACAGTCGGGTTCAGGATCCGGGCAGCGCGCTGGTCGCCGGCGGCGCCTGGGCGAACGGCGCCGTTCCCGGCGTCCCGGCCGAAGGGCGCATCGCAATGGGCGCCTGGCGGGTGTCGACCGCCGAAACCACGCTGGCCTTGATGATGCCCTACCGGCAGGCCCTGACCCGGGCGGGATTCACCACGATGCTGGACTGCGCCACCGATCTTTGCGGCGGTTTCGACTTTCGCTATGCGATCCCCGTGCTGGCAGAACCGGCCATGCATGTGGATCTGGGCGATTTCCGTTATCTCTCTGCCCGCCGCGACGGAGCCGGGGGCGCCGAATATGTGGCGGTGCTGGTCAGCCGGTCGAACGAAAGCGGGTTTGTCCAGATCCTGACCGCCGCCCCATCCGCGCGACCGGAGGTCGCCACCGTTCCGTCCTCGACCATCGCACCGCCCGTGCCGCCGTCCGTCCTGACCGGGCCAGCGGCGACCACCCAGCCCGCCGCACCACCGCCCGTCGAACCTGCCGCTCCGGCCGGCGAAACGCCTGGCGACCTGGCCGCGCGGCTGGCCGCCGACGGCCGTGTGGCCCTGGACGATCTGGCCTTCACCAGCGGATCGGCCGAGCTGTCGCCGGGGGATTATGCATCGCTGAACGCGCTGGCTGCGTGGCTGTCACGGACACCCGATGCACAGGTCACCCTGGTTGGCCATACCGATGCGCAGGGCAGTCTGGCCGCCAATGTCGCGCTGTCGAAACGACGGGCCGAATCCGTCCGCGCCCGCCTGATCGCCGGAGATGGCGGCCTGTCAGCACGGATCTCGGCCGAAGGGGCGGGTTACCTGGCGCCGCGGGCCAGCAACCTGACCGATGAGGGCCGCCAGAAAAACCGGCGGGTCGAGGTGATCCTCACCCCGACCCGCTGAATCGGAAGGGCCGTTCGGGCCATTACCAGTTGTCCGGTCCCTTGTCGGCGAAGGCGGTCGCCAGAAAATCGATGAAGGCGCGCACCTTGGGCTGGGTGAACCGGCCCGGCGGATAGACGGCATAGATGCCCAGCGTATCGACCGGCAGATCCGGGATCGCCTCCTCCACCAGCCCCTGTTTCATCGCATCGGAGTACAGGAAACTGGGCAGGTAGGCGATTCCCAGCCCCGAAATCGCGGCATTCAGCAGCGATTGCCCGTCGTTCACCGTCAGCCAGCCGGTGGTGCGCACCTGACGCTTCTCTCCCGAAGGGGCGGTGATCTTCCACACGTTGCCAGACGCCTGATTCGAGTAATGCAGCAGCTTGTGCTCGTTCAGATCGTCGATCTTTTGCGGCCGGCCATAGCGCTCGAAATAGCTGGGCGCGCCGATCATGCGGTTCGCGGTGTCGGTCAGCTTGCGGGCGCGCAGGGTGCTGTCCTCCAGTTCGCCCACCCGGATCGCCATGTCGAAGCCTTCCGAGATCAGCTCCACATAGCGGTTGTTCAGCACCATGTTCACGGTGATTTCGGGGTATTCCAGCAGGAAGTCGCCCAGGATCGGCGACAGCAGGTTCACCCCGAAATCGGTCGCAACCGAGATCCGGAGCAGGCCCGAGGGCGCGGACTGCATCGAAGTCACCAGCGCATCCGCCTCGCCCGCATCGTTCAGCACGCGCCGGGCGCGATCGTAATAGGCAAGGCCGATTTCCGTGGGCGACACGCGCCGTGTCGTCCGGTTCAGCAGGCGCGCGCCCAGACGGGCCTCAAGCGCAGAAACATGTTTCGAGACGGCGGACTTGGAAATCCCCATCTTCTTGGCCGCGTCGGTGAATCCCCCCTGATCCACCACAGTGGCGAACGCTTCCATTTCGGTCAGTCGGTCCATTATGCACCCTTATTCGACATTGCCCGCCAGGAACCCGTATCACCCTGAATTCGGGCAAGAATGCGGAGCCCAGCGGTCAACAGTTGGGTTTTCTGTTGAACCGATAACGGCGCACGGGGGTGTTTAGTGTCGCATTTCGCAACAGCGATAGGACGGCGGATGCCCAAAGCGGGACTGTCCGGCAAGCAAATACGGTTGAAATCAGATGGTTATTCAATTGTATCTGCCACAGGTCACAGTGCGGCCGCCAGTCGCGTCGCCTGATCGATGGCGCGTTTTGCGTCCAGTTCTGTTGCAAGATCAGCACCACCGATGATGTGGACAGCCGTTTCCCACGCCCGCAGTTCCTCGGCCAGGGCCCTTTCGCTGACCTGCCCGGTGCACAGGACAACCGTATCCGCCGGGATCAACTGGGGATCGCGCCGCTCGGGGCCGAAGCTGATGCGCAGCCCGTCGCGGGTGATTTCCTCATAGTTCACGCCGCCGATCATCCGCACGGCCTTCGCCTGCAGACTCGCCCGGTGGATCCAGCCGGTGGTCTTGCCCAGGCGGCGCCCCGGCTTTTCCGGCTTGCGCTGCAAAAGCGTGACCTGACGCGCAGGTGCTGCGGGGCGGGGCTCTGCCAGACCGCCGCGCCGAAGCGCCGGATCGGCCACCCCCCATTCACACCGCCACGCGGCCGGGTGAAGCGTCGGGCTTTCCCCGGTTTCGACCAGAAATTCCGCCACATCGAACCCGATCCCGCCCGCGCCCAGGATCGCCACCTGCGGCCCGACCTGCACCTTGTGCGACAGGACATCCACATAGCTGACGACATGTGCGCCATCCTGCACCGCAATCCCCGGGTCACGCGGACGGACGCCGGTGGCGATGATCACGTCGTCATGGCCGCGCAGATCCGCGACGGTCGCCTTGTGGTTCAGGCGCAGGTCGATGCGACTGGCGGCCACCATCGCTTCGTACCAGGCGACAAGGCCGCGAAACTCTTCCTTGCCCGGCACCTCGCGCGCCAGAAGCAACTGCCCGCCGATCTGTGGCGCGGCTTCGAACAGGGTCACCCGGTGGCCGCGGCGATCCAGCGTCAGGGCCGCCGAAAGGCCCGCCGGACCGGCGCCCACCACAGCAAGGCGACGGGGCACAGAAGCCGGTTCGATCCGCAGTTCGGTTTCATGGCAGGCACGCGGGTTGACAAGGCAACTGGCCACCTTGCCGGAATAGATGTGATCCAGACAGGCCTGGTTGCAGGCGATGCAGGGCGCGATGCGCGCGGCTTGACCGGCGGCCGTCTTGGCGATGAAGTCCGGATCGGCCAGGAAGGGCCGCGCCATGCTGACCATGTCGGCGGCGCCGCTGGCCAGCACCTGTTCCGCGACCTCGGGCCGATTGATCCGGTTCGAGGCGATCACCGGGATGCCCACCTGCCCCATCATCTTCTGCGTCACCCAGGCGAATCCCGCCTGCGGCACCGAGGTGGCGATGGTCGGCACCCGCGCCTCGTGCCAGCCGATTCCGGTGTTCAGGATCGATGCCCCGGCCGTTTCGACCGCGCGCGCCAGCGCCACGACCTCGTCCCAGGTCGAGCCATCGGGGACCAGGTCCAGCATCGAGATGCGGTAGATCAGGATGAAATCCCGGCCAACCGCCTGACGGACCCGGGCCACCACCTCGACCGGGAGGCGCATCCGGTTTTCGTATGACCCACCCCAGCGGTCGGTGCGGCGGTTGACGTGGGCGACCAGGAACTGGTTCAGGAAATAGCCTTCCGACCCCATCACCTCGACGCCGTCATACCCGGCCTCGCGCGCGCGGGCGGCGGCGGTGACGATGTCGGCGATCTGCTTTTCGATGCCCGCCTCGTCCAGTTCATGGGGCACAAAGGGCGAGATCGGGGATTTCACCGCGCTGGCCGAGACGCAGTCCTTGCCCATCGCATAACGTCCGGCGTGCAGGATCTGCATCGCAATCCGGCCACCCGCGGCATGGACCCGCGACGTGACAAGCCGGTGATTGGCGATGTCCGCCGCGGAATAAAGCCCCGCCGCACCCGGAAAGACGCCGCCTTCCCGGTTCGGCGCCATCCCGCCCGTGACCATCAGGCCGACGCCCCCCCGCGCGCGGGCGGCGTAGAATTCGGCCACCCGGTTCCAGTCGCCGGTTTCCTCAAGCCCGGTATGCATCGACCCCATCAGCACCCGGTTCGGCAGGACGACATGGCCCAGATCCAACGGCGCCAGAAGATGCGGATAGTCTGTCATTCCTGTTCCGGCCCTGTTCATGCACCCTGCCCCCAGATTGCAGCATCCGGGCAGGTGACGTCATCCCCGCCGTTGCGTCACGCGCCACCCGTCCGGCAATGGCTGCGGAAGGCCTGCTTCAGAAGATCAAGCTCGGCCCGCAAGAGCGAGATTTCGCCGCGCAGATCCACATCGGCGGGCGGGCCGGCGATCAGCGTCAGTTGTGCCAGCCGCGTGCCGGTGTCATCGGTCAGCAGCAGAACCTGCACGCCGTCGGCCAGAAGGTCGCCCGGCAGGGGAAGGCGGACCGTGACCCGACCCGCGCCTTCGGTCAGTTCAAGCCCCGGAAGCACCCGGCCATCGTGCCGGACCTGCGCCCCGACTGGCGCGCCGCCCGACAGGACAACCGTCCAGATACCGCCGCGAAGCTCTGATGAAATCAGCCGATGCTCCATCCCGCCCCCTATATTTCCGCCCGCAGACGCCGGCTGACCACCAGATCACGGAGCGTCACGGCATTCTGCGCCGGATCCTGCAGGATCACGTCCAGCCAGACCTTCCCGATCCGGGGATCCTCCACCCGGGCAAAGGCCAGATCGAATTCCATCACGGTGTGCGGCGTCGCCATCGGCTGGTGGCAGACCTGCGTTTCGGTATTCGGCCCCTGCAGGATGTTCAGCCGGGCATAAACCTCTTGCGGGGGCTCGACCGCAAGGTCCAGGTCCAGCCGCAGGATCTGCCGGCGCGTCAGCCCCGCCGCCAGCCAGGACGGCAGGTCCAGCGACAGTGAAACGAAGCGCCCCTGAAGGTCGAACACCTCGAACCGCAGGCCGAAGGGGGCAAGGTCGGTCGGGCCGGAATTGCGGATCTGCCGCAGGATCACTGATTCCGGCCGGCCATCGTGAAACAGCGTCGCCCCCGGCCCCAGCGGGCAGCGCGGCGCCGGCGCGACCTGCCCCGCGGGAATCATCGGCGTGGCCCAGGGATCGGGGCGCCACAGCGCATCTGTCCCCGGCAGTCGGGGCAGGGCCGCGCGCTGCACCTGCGCCTCGGCCCGAAGCAGAAGGCGCTCGGCGGCGCGGCGGACCTGCCGTGCCATGGGACGGATCTCGGCCAGATGCTCGGCAGACAGGGCATCGCCGCGCTCTGCCAGCGACAGCCAGGGCGCCAGCAGGCGGCGGCGCTGCCACCCCAGCCGCATCCTGTGAAACGCAGCGCCCAGCATCTAGGGCAGGTTGGCCTTGCGGACCGAGCGGACGAACGCCTCAAGCAGACGGCGCTTTTCCGCGGCGCCCTGCGGCTGATCCTTCAGACCCAGCACCGTCAGCGTGACATATCGCCCATTCACCTCGAAGATCGCGCGCCAATAATCCTGTTCGACCGGTTGGCCCCAGACCGCCGCCGCAGCATCGGCGGCGCGGACGAACAGCACCTCGTCCGAGGCGCTGACCGAAACCACCCGCACCGACCGGGCATCGCCTGCCCGGCTGATGGAAGCACGTCCCGGTTCGGATTGCAGGAACGCGGCCATTGCCGGAAAGTTCTGCGCCAGGGGCGCAGCCTGTTCGGCGGGCGTCGTCACCGTGGCGGTCAGGAGGGCCGACTGGCGGCCCTGCTGCCCCTTCCCTTCCAGTGCGGCACAGCTGCCGAGCACCACGAAAGCATTCGTGACCTCGGATCGCAGGACCGTCATGTCGAAGCAATAGCCGGTCGGCCCCTGGATCACGATGCCGCCGTTCAGCAGTTGAAGCGCCCGGGGGGCGGGGCGGGCTGCGATGGCGCCCCCCCGCTGGCCGGGCGCGGGCTGTCCTTGCGGGGCCAGGGACGCCGGTTGCCGCGCGGGCGGCAGGCTGGTTTCGGCCGGGGGGTCGACATCCGCGGCAGCCGGCCAGGCGGCCGCCGCGGCAATCAGGATCGGACCAAGCCTACTGGTCCATGTAGACATGCGTTTCCGCCTTGGCACCCGGATGCGTCACCGCGCCATAGCGCGCCGAACCGACCAGCCGCGCATATTTCCACAACGCGCCCGAGTTGTAGTCGGTCTGGCGCGGGCCTTTCCATTCGGCCTTGCGCGCGGCCAGTTCCTCATCGCTGAGCGCGACCGACAATTCGCCGGTCAGGGCGTTCAGGGTGATCATGTCGCCATTGCGCAGCAATGCGATCGGGCCGCCATGCGCCGCTTCCGGTCCCACGTGACCCACGCAGAAACCGCGCGTCGCGCCCGAGAAGCGGCCATCGGTGATCAGCGCCACCTTCTTGCCCATGCCCTGGCCCGACAGAGCGGCAGTCGTGGACAGCATCTCGCGCATGCCGGGACCGCCAGCGGGGCCTTCGTTGCGGATCACGATGACCTCGCCTTCCTTGTAGTCGCGCTTCTGCACGGCCTCGAAGGCTTCTTCTTCACATTCGAAAACGCGGGCCGGGCCGGTAAAGACCTGCTCGGCCTCGGACATCCCGGCGACCTTCACGATGGCCCCGTCCGGTGCCAGGTTGCCCTTCAGCCCGACAACGCCCCCGGTCTTCGAAATCGGCTTGTCGATGAAGTGGATGACCTTGCCATCCGGGTCATGGGTGATGCGGCCCAGCGCCTCGCCCAGTTCCTCGCCCGAGGCGGTCATGCAATCCAGATGCAGAAGGCCGGCGCGGGCCAGTTCCTTCATCACCACCGGCACGCCGCCTGCCTCGTGCAGGTCCTTGGCAACGTAGTCGCCGCCCGGACGCAGGTTCACGAAATAGGGCGTGTCGCGGAAGATGTCGCACACGTCGAACAGATCGAAGTCGATCCCGGCCTCGTTCGCGATGGCGGGCAGGTGCAGGCCGCCGTTCGTGGACCCGCCGGTGCAGGCCACCACGCGGGCGGCGTTTTCCAGCGCCTTGCGCGTCACCACGTCCCGGGCACGGATGTTCTTTTCCAGCAGCTTCATCACCGCCTGGCCCGAAAAATCGCCATACTGGTCGCGGCTTTCATAAGGCGCGGGCGCGCCCGAGGAATTCAGCAGCGCCAGCCCGATGGCTTCGGAGACGCAGGCCATGGTGTTGGCGGTATACTGCCCGCCGCAGGCTCCGGCCGACGGACAGGCGACGCGTTCCAGGATCGCCAGTTCCGCATCCGACATGGTGCCGGCCGCGTGCTTGCCCACCGCCTCGAACACGTCTTGAACGACCACATCCTTGCCGTTCAGCTTGCCCGGCAGGATCGAGCCGCCATAGATGAAGACCGACGGCACGTTCAGCCGCACCATCGCCATCATCATCCCCGGCAGCGACTTGTCGCAGCCCGCAAGGCCCACCAGCGCGTCATAGCAATGCCCGCGCATGGTCAGTTCCACCGTATCGGCAATCGCATCGCGCGACGCCAGCGACGATCGCATGCCTTCATGCCCCATCGCGATGCCGTCGGTCACGGTGATGGTGGTGAATTCGCGCGGCGTGCCGCCGCCCTTCTTCACGCCCATCTTCACCGATTGCGCCTGACGGTTCAGGGCGATGTTGCAAGGCGCGGCCTCGTTCCAGCAGGTGGCGACGCCGACCCAGGGCTGATGGATTTCTTCCTCGGAGATGCCCATGGCGTAGAAATAGCTGCGGTGCGGGGCGCGTTCGGGGCCCTCGGTCACATGGCGGCTGGGCAGTTTCGACTTGTCGAAACGGGTGTTCTTCATGGCATCCTCCGGGAAACAGCTGTCCCTGCAATAAAGGCGCAGCAAGGCTCGGGCAAGCCGGATCAGCCAACGGAAGCGGGGCGCATTGCCACGGGCCGGACGATCCGGTCCGCATCCGTTTGCGGGATTGCCCGGACCCGCCCGTCGCGATAGCGTCCGGGCCATGACGCAGCGGCTGCCCTTCCCCCCTTACCCCTGGCATGACGCCTTCGTCGCGCCCGCGCGCCCGCGGTCCGAGGTTTGGCGCACGGTCCTGGGCGCGGCGGTGATCCTGCTGCTGTACATCGCCTCGCTCCAGCTGCTGGCAGGGTTCTACGTCAGCCGTTATGGCGCCTTCATGGGCAGTTTCCTGTTCAACCAGATGGCGCTGGGACGATCCCCGGCCGAGATGCTGGTGCTTCTGTTCAGCTTCATCGGCATGGCCGCAGCGGCGGTGATCGTGGTCCGGCTGCTGCATTCCCGCAACGCCCTGGGGCTGACCGGACCCTGGCCCCGGCAGGCGCTGGCCGATTTCCTGCGGGTGGCGGGCGCGCTGACTGCCTTCAACCTGGCGGCCGTCCTGCTGCCGCTGGCATCGGGCGAACTGGTGCGGAACCCGGACCTGCCCTGGGGCAGCTTCATTGCGGCGCTGCCCTTCGGCCTGCTGGGCATCCTGGTCCAGACCGGGGCCGAGGAGATGGTGTTTCGCGGCTATCTGCAACAGCAGCTTGCCGCGCGCTTCCGGTCGCCGCTGGTCTGGATGGGGGTGCCTTCCGCGCTGTTCGCGATGGGGCACTACGACAGCATCCTCTGGGGCGACAACACGGTTGCGGTCATGGCCTGGACGGCCGTATTCGGCATCTTTGCCGCCGACCTGACGGCGCGGACCGGCCATCTGGGCGCGGCCATCGGCTTTCACTTCGCCAATAACGTGACGGCGATGCTGCTGGCGTCGATCCGGGGGCCGATGGACGGGCTGGCGCTGTGGGTCCTTCCGATCGATCCGGCGTCCGAAGCCACGGTCATGATCCTGGCGGTGGACCTGATGTCGCTGATCGTCGCCTGGCTTCTGGCGCGACTGGCCCTGCGGCTTTGATCGTTCAGCCCGGCGGCGGCCCGGCCAGCCGGTCTGTGCGAGCGGCGCAGATGAAATCGTTCTCAGTCAGACCCCCGGCGGCATGGGTCGTCCACGACACGCTGCAATAGCCCCAACCCAGTGCGATGTCGGGGTGGTGCTTCTGCGTTTCGGCCATGGCGCCAACCTCATCCGTCAACTCCAGCGCACGGGCGAAATTGCGCGTGGCAATGCGCCGGGAAATCCGTGTGCCGTCCTCGGACAGCTGCCAGCCGGGATCCAGCGACGCCAGCAGATCCCGGACGCGTTCCGGCGCCAGCGGGGGCGTTCCGCCCTTGCAGGGCACACAGGTCTGTTCCGCCAGATGCTTCTCTTCGGTCATCGCTGCCTCCTGTCGCGGATCCATGCCAGACACCAGCCTACACCCGGTTGGCCGGCGGGCGCGATCACGCTTCCTTGCCCCCGTTCCGCGCCCGCCGATTGCATTTCCGCAAAACCCGGCTTATTTCAACGCCAACATTCGCGGACGGCAAGAGGGCGCAAGATGAACTGGATCTCGAATTACGTCCGGCCCAAGATCAATTCGCTTTTCTCGCGCCGCGAAGTTCCCGAGAACCTGTGGACCAAGTGTCCCGAATGCGGCACGATGCTGTTCCACCGCGAACTGGCCGACAACCTGAATGTCTGTTCGAACTGCGATCATCACATGGCGATCACACCGCGGGAACGGTTTCAGGCGCTGTTCGACGGCGGCATCTTCACCGAGGTGAAAGTGCCCGAACCCATTGTCGATCCGCTGCATTTCCGCGACCAGAAGAAATACACCGACCGCATGAAGGCCACCCAGAAGGCCACCGGCGAAAAGGATGCGATGCTGGTCGCCGAAGGCCAGATCGGCCGCACGCCGATCGTCACCGCCGCGCAGGACTTTTCCTTCATGGGCGGCTCGATGGGCATGTATGTCGGCAACGCCATCATCGCGGGCGCCGAACGGGCAGTGAAGAAGAAGGCGCCTTTCGTTCTGTTTTCCGCGTCGGGCGGGGCGCGGATGCAGGAAGGCATCCTGTCGCTGATGCAGATGCCGCGCACCACCGTCGCCGTGCAGATGCTGAAGGAAGCGCGTCTTCCTTACATCGTCGTGCTGACCCATCCGACCACCGGCGGCGTGACGGCCAGCTACGCGATGCTGGGCGACGTGCAGATCGCCGAGCCGAACGCCCTGATCTGCTTTGCCGGTCCGCGGGTCATCGAACAGACGATCCGCGAAAAACTGCCCGAAGGCTTCCAGCGCGCCGAGTACCTGCTGGACCACGGGATGCTGGACCGGGTGACCCACCGCAAGAACATGCGGGACGAACTGATCACCATCCTGCGGATGCTGATGCGCGAAACCCCGGCCGTGAAGGCCGACCTGCCCAGCCCCGGCAAGGCCGAAAGCACCGTCGCCACCGCAGCCACCCCGCCCGCGACCACCGCCGCGAAGGCCTGACGCCCGCGCCTGTCGCTGCCCCCACCCGTATCCAGCGAGAGCGCCAATGACCACGACCCAACCCGCCAGCGACCGCATCCTTGAACGACTGATGTCGCTGCACCCGAAGATCATCGATCTGACGCTGGACCGGGTCCACCGGCTTCTGGCGGCGCTCGACCACCCCGAGCGGCGCGTTCCGCCCGTGATCCATGTCGCGGGCACCAACGGCAAGGGCTCCACCCAGGCGATGATCCGCGCCGGGCTTGAGGCAATGGGGGACCGCGTCCATGCCTATACTTCGCCGCATCTGGCACGGTTTCACGAACGCATCCGGCTGGCGGGCACCCTCATTTCGGAACCCGACCTGACCGCCTTGCTGGAAGAATGCGAAGCCGCGAATGGCGGAGAACCGATCACCTTCTTCGAAATAACCACCTGCGCCGCCTTCCTGGCTTTCGCGCGCACCCCGGCCGACTGGACCCTGCTGGAGGTCGGCCTTGGCGGGCGGCTGGATGCCACGAACGTGGTGGACCACCCGCGCCTGACGATCATCACGCCGGTGTCGGTCGACCATCAGCAATATCTGGGCGAAACCCTGCCCGAGATTGCGGGTGAAAAGGCCGGCATCCTGAAGCGGGGCGTGCCTTGCGTCGTGGGTCCGCAAACCGAAGACGGCCTTGCCGTGATCGAGGCGCGCGCCGCGCGGCTGGGCTGCCCGATGCTGGTTCACGGCCAGCACTGGCGCGCCTGGGAAGAACGCGGGCGGCTGATCTTCCAGGATGAAAACGGCCTTCTGGACCTGCCACTGCCGAACCTGCCCGGCCCCCACCAGATCGACAACGCCGGCGCGGCGTTGGCGGCGCTGCGCCACCTGGGCGCCGATGAAGCCGCTTGCGAGGCGGCCGTCACACGCGCCGACTGGCCTGCCCGCATGCAGCGCCTGCGCCACGGTCCGCTGGTCGATGCCGCAGGGTCAAGCGAACTGTGGCTGGACGGTGGTCACAACCCCGCCGGGGGCGAGGCGGTTGCTGCGACGCTGGCGCGGATGACGGCCAAGCCCACGCACCTGATCCTGGGCATGCTCAATACCAAGGACATCGCCGGGTACCTGCGTCCCGTCGCAGCCTGCGCGCAAAGCCTGACCGCGGTGTCGATTCCGGGCGAGGCGAACACCCTCTCTGCCGAACAGACCCAGGCCGCCGCCCGCGCCGCCGGGATCGAGGCCGACACCGCCGAAAGCGTGCTGTCCGCGGTCGCGCGCATTGCCGCGGCCGATCCCGGTTCGCGGATCCTGATCTGTGGCTCGTTGTATCTGGCAGGCGGTGTGCTGCGGGAAAACGGCTGAGACGCACAGGCGCTGTGCGACCCTCCGCCCTCGCTTCTGGCGCGGGGCTTGCCTATCTTGGGCAGGAACCGGACAGCCCGGAAAGGATGACACATGTCTGTGCTTGAACTGGGTATCGATACCTTTGGCGACGTCACCCGGGCCGCGGATGGCACTCTGACGCCCCATGACCAGGTGCTGCGCGACCTGGTCGATGAAGCGGTGCTGGCCGACCAGACCGGCGTCGACTTTTTCGGCGTGGGCGAACATCACCGCGACGATTTCGCCGTTTCGGCCCCCGAAGTGGTGCTGGCGGCCATTGCCGCCCGGACCAGCCGCATCCGGCTTGGATCGGCGGTGACGGTTCTGTCCTCGGACGATCCGATCCGCGTCTATCAGCGGTTCTCAACCCTGAATGCACTGTCGAAGGGCCGGGCCGAAGTGATCCTGGGCCGCGGCTCTTTCACTGAAAGCTTCCCGCTGTTCGGCTTCGACCTGAAGGACTACGAGTCGCTGTTCGAGGAAAAGCTCGACCTGTTCTCGAGGCTGCTGAAGGGCGGCGATATCAGCTGGTCCGGCCAGACCCGGCCCGCGCTGAGGCGCCAGCGGGTCTATCCGCCGACTGAAAACCTGACCACCTGGATTGCAGTGGGCGGAAGCCCGGAATCGGTCGTGCGCGCGGCGCGCCACGACCTGCCGTTGATGCTGGCGATCATCGGCGGCAGCCCGGCGCGGTTCAAACCCTTCGTCGATCTTTACCACCGCGCCCATGCCCAGTTCGGCAGCGCACCAAAAGCGGTGGGCGTTCATTCGCCGGGCCATGTCGCGGCGACGGATGAGGAAGCCAGGGCCCGCTACTGGGAAGGATATCACGCCATGCACAGCCGCATCGGCGGCGAACGCGGCTGGGGTGCCATCACGCGCGAGCATTTCGAGGCCGAGATCGCGCAGGGTTCGCTGTATGTCGGATCGCCCGAGACGGTGGCCCGCAAGATCGCGGCAACGGTCAGGACGCTGGGCCTTCAACGGTTCGAGATGAAATATTCCTCGGGGCCGCTGCGCCACGACCACATGATGAACTCGATCGAGCTTTTCGGCACCAAGGTCATCCCGATGGTGCGAGATCTGCTGGCTTGAGGACAAAGGGCCGGGTTTACCCGGCCCTCATCCCTCGGCGCCCCAGTCGGCGCCCTGCATTTCCCGCAGCCGGCTGGCAGTGCGTTCGAATTCGAACACTCCCTCGCCTTCGATATACAGCCGTTCGGGTTCGTCTGCGGCCGAAGCGACCAGGCGCACCTTGGCTTCGTAAAGCGCATCGACCAGCGTCACGAAGCGGCGCGCTTCGTTGAAGTTGTCGGACGAGAGGCGCGGGATATCTTCCAGGATCAGCACCCGCGACGCCTCGGCCAGCGCCAGGTAATCGGCCGGACCCAAAGGCCGGCCACACAGATCCCAGAACGACATCCGCGCCACGCCATTGTGGAAATGCGGGATCAGCACGCTGCGCCCGTTCACCGCCAGCGTCAGGCTGCCCGTCTGGTCGCCGCCGGTCAGCTCCGTCCAGATCGTGTTGATCTCGCGCTCGGCCCCCGCACCGATGGGCGTGAACCAGACCTTTGCACCCGAAAGCCGGTGCTGGCGGTAGTCGGTTTCACTGTCCAGCGCATGAACTGTCAACCGCGCCTTCAGCAATGCGATGAAGGGCAGGAACAGCGCCCGGTTCAGCCCGTTCTTGTAAAGGTCGTCCGGCACCCGGTTCGAGGTGGTGACGATGGTCACGCCCCGGTCCATCAGCCGCTCGAACAACCGCCCCACGATCATCGCATCGGCGATGTCGGTGATCTGCATTTCGTCAAAGCACAACAGCCGCAGCTTGTCGGCAATGTCATCGGCGACGGGCCGGATCGCATCATCGACGCCGGTCTTGCGGACCTGATGCAGCGCGGCCTGGATTTCCTGCATGAAGGCATGGAAATGCACCCGCCGCTTGGCATTGATCGCGGTGGCGCCGTGAAACAGGTCCATCAGCATCGACTTGCCGCGCCCGACGCCGCCCCAAAGGTAAAGGCCCCGGACCGGCTCGGGCGCCTTGCCGAACAGGCCGCTCAGGAAGCCATTCTTGCGGCCGTTGTTCGCCTCCAACCCTTCGCGCACGGACTGGAGGAGAGGAAGCACGCCGCGTTGCGCGGCATCGGGGCGAAGGTCGCCGGCGGCGACCTTCCGGTCATAGATCTGGGTCAGTGTCT
Source organism: Rhodobacteraceae bacterium QY30 (assembly GCA_002356635.1). Taxonomy (GTDB): domain Bacteria; phylum Pseudomonadota; class Alphaproteobacteria; order Rhodobacterales; family Rhodobacteraceae; genus QY30. The sequence continues at coordinate 604,654 of CP023454.1, read as the reverse complement.
CGGTCATGGTCTTTCCCCGGATAACGCCAAGGCGCGCGCCTGTCACCTGCGAAGGAGGCCGGACAGGCCCGCGAAAACGTGACCATCACAATTCGGAATTTGACCTTCAGCCCGCGCGCGCGCAGGGTCGCCGCCGCGAACGAAAGGTCTGCCCCATGCAACGCGCCGCGCCGCTTCTTACCCCCGTCCTGATTGCCGGCTGTGCCGTCATCCTCCTGAACTTTGCCATCCGGGCCAGTTTCGGCGTCTTCCAGATTCCGATCGGATCGGACTTCGGCTGGCCCCGGGCCGAGTTCAGCCTGGCCATCGCGATCCAGAACCTGGCCTGGGGCTTCGGCCAGCCGATCTTCGGCGCGATGGCCGAAAAGTGGGGCGACCGGCGTGCGATCATCGGCGGCGCCGTCCTGTATGCGCTGGGGCTGGTGCTGTCGGCCTATGCCACCACGCCGGCGCAGATGCAGATTCTTGAAGTGCTGGTGGGTTTCGGCATCGCGGGAACCGGCTTTGGCGTGATCCTGGCCGTGGTGGGGCGCGCTGCGTCGGCCGAAAACCGGTCGCTGTCACTGGGCATCGTCACGGCGGCCGGATCGGCGGGTCAGGTGGTGGGCGCGCCCTTCGCGCAGTACCTGCTGGGTTATTATCACTGGCAGGCGGTGTTCCTGATCTTTGCCGCGATCATCCTGGTCACGCTGTTTGCGCTGCCCTTCATGCGCGCCCCCGAACGCGCCAGCCGCGCCGAACTGGCCGAAAGCCTGGGTACCGTTCTGGGCCGGGCGATGCGCGATCCGACCTTCACCATGATCTTCCTTGGCTTCTTTTCCTGCGGTTACCAATTGGCCTTCATCACCGCGCACTTCCCGGCGATGGTGACCGAGATGTGCGCCGCCATCGACCCCTCGGGCGCGCTGGCCAGCATCGGCATCACTTCAACCAAGGCCCTGGGGGCCATTTCGGTGGCGGTGATCGGGCTGGCCAACATCGGCGGTTCGATCTTCGCGGGCTGGCTGGGGAACCGCTATACCAAGAAATACCTGCTGGCCGCGATCTATGCTGCCCGCACCGTGGCCTCGGCCGCCTTCATCATGATGCCGATCACTCCCACCTCGGTCCTGCTTTTCTCTGCGGTGATGGGGATGCTCTGGCTGGCGACGGTGCCGCTGACCTCGGGGCTGGTCGCGCATATCTACGGGCTGCGCTACATGGGCACGCTTTACGGCATCGTCTTCTTCAGCCACCAGCTGGGATCGTTCCTTGGCGTCTGGCTGGGAGGCCGGATGTATGACAGCTATGGCAACTACACACTTGTGTGGTGGGTAGGCGTCGGGATCGGCGCGTTTTCCGCGCTGATCCACCTGCCGATCCGCGAACGGGTGCTTGAGACGCCGGCCGGCGCCGTCGCCTGAACGCCGTCACGCGCCGCGCGCCACGTCCAGAACGTAGCGCGCGGTCATCAGGTCCAGATGCGCACCGCCGCCGTTCTTGGCGACGGTGATTTCATCGTCCGACCGGCGGGCATAGGCGCCAGTAGGCAGGTCGTAGAAATCCGCAATGATGTCTTCGCGCCGCATCGCACCTTCGTTGATCGGGAACATCACCTCTCCGATATGATCCAGCGTGGTGTCGCGGGAATCGACGAAGATGCGGGCCCGACGGAAGGTTTCGTTGTCGGCCTCGCGCATGTCGGGGCGGTAGGCGCCGATCAGGTCTAGGTGCGTCCCCGGCTGCAACCATTCGCCCTTGACCAGCGGAACCGTGGACATGGTGGTGGTCGCGATGATCTCGGCCCCGCGCACGGCGGCTTCCAGATCGCTGGCCACGCTCGCCCCGGTGGCATCGGCAAAGGCCCGGGCGCTGTCCGCATTGCGGGCCCAGACGGTGAATTCCGCGCCGGGGAAGACGGCGGAATAGGCGTCGATCATCGAATGCGCCACATTCCCCGCCCCCACGATCAGGATGCGCCGCGCGTCAGGACGCGCCAGGAGACGCGCCGACAGAAGGCTGTCGCCGGCGGTCTTCCATTTCGTCACGATCTGGAAATCGACGATCGCCTCCAGCGTGCCATCCGTATCCGACATCAGGTTGACGGCCCCATTGATCGACGCCAGCCCCCGCGCCGGATTGCCGGGGAAGACCGCCGCCGCCTTGACCGCCAGGCCAAGGCCATCGATCCAGGCCGATCGCGTCAGAAGCGTGTCCGGGCCGCGATACAGGAAGGTATCGGCCACTTCGGCCCTCGGAAGGGCATGGCCCGCGCGCAGGGCCTCGGTCAGGTCGATCCAGTTCAGACGCGGTTCAACCTCGGGTCCGACGATGGTGATGGTCATGCTGCCTCGCTTTCAGTCAGAAGTCCCTCGGCCACCAGCCGGTCCGCCCAGCCCTGATCCGAGGTGAAGAGATGGGTCTGCCAGCCACGCGCACGGGCTGCGGTGATATTTTCGGCGCGGTCATCGGCAAACAGCAGCCGCGACGGCGACACGCCGCTGTCGCTTTCGACGATCTGGTAGATTTGCGGATCAGGCTTCACCACCCCCAGATGCCCCGAGATGTAGCGCCGGTCGAAATCCGACAGGAAGGGATAGATCGGTTCGGCAATTGCGAAGGTCTCGCGCCCGAAGTTCGTCAGGGCAAAGACCGGCACCCCCTTTGCCCTGAGCGCGCGTTGCAGGCGGACGGATCGCGGGATCGCCGGGGCGGCCATTTCGGTCCATCGGTCATGCCACATCATGATGGCGTCCGCATGGTCGGGATGGCGCGCGGCCATCGCCTCGACAGCCGGACGGAAGGCGCCGCCGCGATCGATGTCATCGTTCATCGCATGCAGGTCGATGGTGTCGAACAACCGCTTGCGGGCGGCTTCGCCGATCACGCTGTCGTAAAACCGTTCCGGTTGCCATTCGATCAGCACGTTGCCGATGTCCAGAACCACTGCCTCAATCGCCATCCGGCTTCTCCCGCATTGCTGCCCGCAAGGTCCGGTCCAGCGCGTCAAGGAAATGGGACCGATCCGCCTTTGTAAACCCCCGCCCGCCACCTTGCCGGAAGGGGTCGGCCGCGCGCAGGTCTGCCATCAGATCGCGCGTGGCCAGCACATTGCCGATGTTGGCAGGCGTCAGCGCCGTGCCGTCATGGCGCAGCACCCGCGCCCCTGCCGCCACGGCCTTGGCGGCAAGCGGAATGTCACCCGTCACCACGACATCGCCACGGCCCGCACGGTCGGCAATCCACTTGTCGGCCTCGTCCGGGCCATCGGGCACGAACACCGTCTGGACCAGCGGGTGGTTGACCGGCCGAAGCCCGCCGTTGCAGACGATCACGCAAGGCGTGGCCAGACGTTCGGCCACGCGGATGCATTCGTCCTTCACCGGACAGGCATCGGCATCGACATAGAGCGTCACGCCGAAAGCGCCGCCGCGTGGAAGTCGACGTGGTCGGCCATGAAGGTCGAAACGAAGTAGTAGCTGTGGTCATAGCCCTTCTGCATGCGGAACTGGCCGTCCTGCCGCCGCGCCGCCATCGCATGGGCCAAGGCCTCGGGCTTCAGAAGGTCAAGGAACTGGTCCGACGCGCCCTGGTCGATCAGCACCGGGCCATCGAACCCGTCCCGCGCCATCAACAGGCTTGAGTCATGTTCGGCCCACAGGGTTTCATCCGCCCCCAGATAGGCCGTGAACTGCTTGCGGCCCCAATCCGACTGCGTCGGATGCGCGATGGGCGAAAAGGCCGAAACCGACCGGAAGCGTCCGGGATAGCGCATCGCCAATGTCAGCGCGCCATGCCCGCCCATCGAATGGCCGGTGATCGACTGGCGTTCCTCGTCGATGGGAAAATTCGCGGTCAGGATGCGCGGCAGCTCTTCCGCGATGTAGTCCCACATGCGGAAATTCGGGGCCCAGGGATTCTCGGTCGCGTTGACGTAGAAGCCCGCGCCCTGCCCCAGATCATAGGCTTCGTCATTGGCGACGCCCTCGCCCCGCGGCGAGGTGTCCGGGAACACCAGCGCCAGCCCGTGGTCCGCCGCCCAGGCCTGCGCACCCGCCTTGGTCATGGCGTTTTCATGCGTGCAGGTCAGCCCGGACAGATACCACAGCAGCGGCACCGGCCCCTCCATCGCCTCTTCCGGCAGGAACAGGCCAAAGGTCATGTCGCAGGCGGTCGCGTCCGAGGCATGGGTGTAGACGCCCTGCACGCCGCCGAAGCATCTGTTTTCCGATACGGTCTTCATCACGCTCTCCTGTTTCAGGGTGATGCGGTTATGGCGGCGATCACCGCCGTGATGGTGACAACGCTTGCCGCCGTCGAGAACAGGATGGCCGCCGAAACACGACGCGGGGCCACGTTGAAATGTCGCGCAAGGATATACGTGTTTCCCGCCACGGGCAAAGCCGCCGCGGCCACCATCACGCCCGCGGCCGTCCGGTCCACCGGAAAGATCCAGAAGGCGGCAACGGCGACGGCCGCGGGATGCAGCACCAGCTTGGCGAAACTCAGCCACAGCGCATCGCCCACCCGTTCGGCGGACTTGTCGGCCAGAGAGGCGCCGATCGCAAACAGCGCCCCCGGCGTTGCCGCCGCCCCAAGGATCGTGACGAAATCCAGAAGCGGCGCGGGCATTCCAAGGCCCAGTCCCGACCAGCCGAACCCCGCCGCCATCGACACGATCATCGGGTTGCGCGCCAGCCCCAGTAGCAGCGGCCGGACCAGGGACAGCCGCATGTGGCCTTCACGCGCGGCGGTCACGATCAGGGTGATCAGCGTCGAAAAGACGATCATGTCGATCGTCAGGACCATCATCACCGGCCCCGCCGCCCCCGCGCCCAGCAGCGCCACCAGCATCGGAACCCCCAGAAAGCCGGTATTGCCGATCACGCCGCACTGCGCCTCCATCGCGGATTCGTCCCAGCCGCGCCTTCGCAGGCGTGCGATGGTGAAGGCCAGGACATAGACCACCCCGCAACCGGCCAGATAGGCCGCAACGAAGGCCGGATCGAAGATCTGCCGCGGCGACAAGGTGGCGGCGAAACGGAACAGCATCGCCGACAGCGCGAAGTAGAAGACGAATTTCGTCAGCCAGGCCGTGCCGTCCTCGGGGAAGAACCGCGTGCGGCCCGCGCCCCAGCCCAAGGCGATCAGCGCGAAGAACGGCAGGGTTTTCAGCAGGATGTCCACCATGGCCCCGCCTAACATGCGGGGGGGCTTCTGGCCAGCCTAGCCCGCCCCGATCAGCACCCCCGAGGCAAAGACCAGCGCCCCGCCCAGCACCACCTGGAAGACGGCGCGCAGGAAGGGCGTCTCCATGAACCGGTTCTGGATCCAGGCGATGGCCCACAGCTCGACAAAGACGACAAAGACCGCAACCGCGGTGGCGGTCCAGAAATCCGGAATCAGATAGGGCAGCGCGTGGCCCAGCCCGCCCAGCGCCGTCATGGCGCCCGAGGCAATGCCGCGCTTGACCGGCGAGCCGCGCCCCGAAAGCACCCCGTCGTCATGTGCCGCCTCGGTGAACCCCATCGAGATGCCGGCCCCGACCGAGGCCGCAAGTCCCACCAGGAAGGTCGTCCCCGTGTCCTGCGTCGCGAAGGCGGTGGCAAAGATCGGCGCCAGGGTTGACACGGACCCGTCCATCAACCCCGCCAGCCCCGGCTGCACCCAGGTCAGCACGAACTGGCGGTGGGCGGCCCGGTCCTCGTCGCTTCGGGCGTCGCCGTCCAGATGCCGCGCCTCCAGCGCATCCGCCAGGCTTTCGTGACCCGCCTCGGCGGCCGCCAGATCCCCCAGAAGCTTCCGCGTCTCGGCATCGGTCGCGCGGCCGGCTGCCATGCGATAGAATGCTTCGGCCTCATGCTCCATCGCCGAAGCCTGCGCCCGGATCTTGTCCAGCCCCAGGTTCCGGACCAGCCAGACCGGCTTGCGGGCGTAGAAACCCGCCACGTGTTCGCGGCGGATCAGCGGGATGACGTCGCCGAACCGCGCGGCATGGCGGTCGATCAGCGCCTGGCGATGGCCGTCCTCCTCGGCGGCCATGGCGTCGAACACTGCGGCCGAAGCGGGATATTCCGCGCGCAACTGCTGGGCATAAAGCCGGTAGATCCGCGCGTCGTCCTCCTCGGAGGAAATGGCAAGTGCAAGGATTTCCTGTTCGCTCAGATCCGAGAAGCGACGGCGGGGGGCCAGGCCGGGAAGCATGGGACTCTCCAGATTTAGAATGATTCCAAATAGCGCGGGCCGCAGAGACAGGCAAGGTGTACCCGCGCGAAGTCCGGGGGAGGCGCTGATGTTGAGGGGGTTGACTGGACCCATGGGGTGGACTTCGAGCCACCCGCGGCCGCTTGGTCCATCGGTACGGTGCCCATCGGTTTGCCTGGATGCAGGCTGCACGCGAGCCCGAGCCGGCCCGGCCCGGGAAATCCTGCCGTTCAGTGTGGCGGCACCGTTGCCCCCATGGGTCCCGGTCGCACGCGGCCTATCCCTGGGTCAGGCGGGCCTGCGCGATCCGCGCTTCTTCATCCTGAAGCGCCTGCATCTTTTCCAGCACCTCGATCTGGCCCGTGGCCCGAACGGCCTGCTGCTGCACCTCGGCCACCCGCGCCCGGGCGCGCGCAAGGTCGGTGTTGATGGCTTCCCGTCGCCTGCGCGACAGCCGGATGTAGGCGTCGAGCGCCGCCAGAGAACAGGGGTCGGGCTGCACCGCCACGCCTCTCTGCGCTGCGCGCACAGCCGCGTCCAGATCCGCCAGTTGCGCCTCAAGGTCGCTGACAGTCGCACGCGCCGCGGCAAGCGCTGCCAGATCCCGATCCTTGCGCAGCTGCGCCAGATCCCTCAGGGCCCGCAGTTGCCCGGATTCAACGCCTTCCAGCCTCATCCGCCGCGCCCCTTGGCGCGCTTGCGCATCGTTTCGGCAAACCGGATCGCGGCGGCGACGGCGGCATAATGCTCGGGCCGGACCTCCTGCCCGATCTCGACCTTGGCGTGGATGGCCCGTGCCGTTGGCGGATCGGACCGGATCGGCACGCCGCCCAGGGCAGCGGCTTCTCGGATGCGGGCCGCGATTTCATCGACGCCCTTGGCCACACAGACCGGCGCCCGCCCGCTGCCGCGCGACCAGCGCAATGCAACCGCATAATGCGTGGGGTTCACGATCACCACATCGGCCTTTGGAACGTCCTGCAGCATCTGGTTGGTGGCGATTTCACGCGCGCGCTGCTGTCGCTGAGCCTTGGCCTGCGGATCACCATCCGATTCCTTGTGTTCGTCGATCATGTCCTGCCGGGACATGCGGTTGCGGCGGATGTGCTCGAAATGCTGCCACAAGTAGTCGACCCCCCCCAGAACCACCCAGATCCCGGCGACCACCGCCAGGAAGCCGACCAGCATCTGCATCATCGTGACACTGGCGGCGGCGGGCGTCAGCGCCTGCGCGGCGACCAACTCCGCCAGGCGGCCCTGCAGGAAAACGACCAGCAGCACCCCCACAAGAGTCAGCTTCACCAGGCTTTTGGCGAATTCGAAAAGTCCGGTGCGCCCGAACCTTTGTCCCGCCGCGGCCAAGGGACTGATGCGCGACAGTCTCGGCATCAGCTTGTCGGGGGCAAAGACGATTCCGCGCTGGGCCAGCAGGAAGGCCAACACCGCCAGACCCGGCAGCGCCAGCAGCGGCACCGCCGGCAGGAGAAGCGCCCAAACCGCCTGACCCAGCGGGACAGAGCCCGCACGGTCGGAAAGAGCGCCCGTCAGACCCTTGGGAAGCGACAACACCGACTGCGCGGCGGTTCCGAACCGCAGTACACCCGCCGCGCCAAAGGCCGAAAGGATGAGGAAGATCGAACCGTAGACCGCTGCGGTGTTCGCATCGGCCGATCGTGCGAACTCGCCCCGCCGACGCGCATCGCCCAACCGTTTTTCGGATGGCGCGTGTTCCTTTTCGGCGTCGCTCTCGCTCATGGCAGGGCTCCGAAGGCATCTCCGCTGGCGCCCAGAAGCAGGCGGACCCAAAGCGCCAGGCCGACCGGAAGCGACACCACCATCATAAGCATCGCGCCCAGGACCATCGCCGGCGCACCGATCATGGTGATCATCAGTTGCGGCATCGCCCGGTTCAGGATGCCCAGCGCGACGTTGTAGATCAGCCCTGCAATCAGGAACGGCGCCGCAAGCGAGAAGGCCAGCGAAAACGACCGGGCCGTAATGCCGACACCCCAGTCGCGCAGGGTTTCCACGTCGGGGTACTGACCCGCGGGCCACAGCTCATAGGACTGAATCAGCAGGGCGACCATCCGCGCGGGCAGTCCCATCATCATGGCGAGCGCAAGTCCGGCCGCGACAAGCAGGTGAGAGATGGCCGGCATCGGTTCGGCCCCCTGCCCGCCGAACATCTGGGACAGAGAGGTGGCCTGCGCGGCCATTGTCCCCGCCATCTGCAGCGCCAGGACGAACAGCCGGAGCGACAGCCCGAGCGCAAGTCCGGCCGGAACCTCGGTCCCGAGGTAACGCAACAACCCCGGAAGGTCGGCGAGGGGCGGCAAGTCCGCCTGGACGCCGGGAACCACCGCCAGCGTCAGGGCGATGGCAAGCGCCAGACGGACCCGGGCGGGAACGACCACCTCTCCCAGCGCGGGCAGGAATGCCATCGCGGCACCGGCGCGAAGAAAGACCACCGCCGCCGGGATCAGCGCTTCGGACCAGATCAGATCCAGAAGCGGCGCCAGCTGGTTCATGCCGCCACCAGTCCGACAATCGCCGGGCGCACGTCCGTGCCGATCTCGTCATAGGACAGCACCGGCGCCGCGATGCCCCGCGCGGCCAGAACCGTTCTGAGGAACCTGCGCCGCCGGGACGAGGTGATGACCGCCGGAAAGACACCCCGCTCGCCATTCTGCGCGACCTTGTCGGCGACTGCGGCGGTCAGCCGGTTGAAGACATCGGGCGGCAGCGCAATATCGGGGGACGCCGCATCGAACTGGTAGGTGGTGAAGGTCTCCTCCCACTCGGGCGCCAGTTGCAGCAGGGGCAAGGTTCCGTCCTCGCGTTTCAGTTCCGCCACCATCTGGAACCCCAGCCGGCGCCGGACGTGTTCACAGATCGCCTCCGCTCCGCCAGCCCCGCGCGTTTCAGTCACGGCGTCAAGGATCAGCGGCAGGTTCCGGATCGACACCCGCTCTTCCAGCAGCAGCCGCAGGACGGGCAGCAGCAGGTCCACCGGAACCTTGTCGGGGATCAGTTCGTCAAACAGCTTGCGGGCCGCCGCCGCGCGGGCGCCATCGCTGAGATTGGTCGCCTCGTCGATCAGGCGGCGGAGCGATTTCAACGTCAAGAGTCGGGCCAGATTGCGGCGGATCACTTCAAGCAAATGGGTCGCCAGCACTTCGGTCGGGCCGACGACGGTGATGCCTTCAAGGGCAAGCCCCTCCTGATCGGTTGCGGCGATCCAGCGGCCGGCGGCGCCGTAAACCGGCTCCCGAACCTCGATGCCGGCAAACTCGGGATGCTGGCCCGCCGGCACAAGGGCCAGCACCTTGTCGGGATACAGCCGGTCCCGGGCCTGTTCGACTCCGTGCACCCGGATTCGATAGTGCCCCGGCGGCAACGCGGCATCATCCGTCAGCCGAATATCCGACAGGATCAACCCGTAGGACGTGGCAACGTGGGTCCGCATGTTGACAATCCGAAGGTCAAGCCCCGTCGCGGGGTCCAGGACCATGCCGACCAGGTCGGGTGCGAATTCGACGTGGATGTCGTCCAGATCCAGAATATCCCCCATGGACTTTGCCTTCACCGGAGCGGGGGTTGCCGCCGTTTTCGCCTCGGACTCGGCGGCCACCGCATTCTGACGCCGCGCGAGTTCGGCAGCACCCGCAAGGATCGCGGCGCCCACCATGAAGGGCCAGAACGGCAGTCCCGGCACCAGGGCAAACAGTGCCAGCAGCCCCGCCACCGTCATGAGCGCTGCCGGATAACGCGACAACTGCCGGACCAGATCCCGGTCGGTCGAGCCTTTCGTGCCCCCCCGCGCCAGCAGCAGCGCCGAGGCGATGGAGATGATCACAGCCGGGATCTGGCTGACCAGCCCGTCGCCCACCGTCAGGATCGCATAGGTTTCCAGCGCCGATCCCACCGGCATCTGGTGCACGAAGACACCGATCGCCAGCCCCACGAACAGGTTCAGACCCGTGATCATCAGGCCGGCAATGGCATCGCCCTTCACGAACTTCGACACCCCGTCCAGCGAGCCGAAGAAGGTCGTCTCGGCCTGCTCGCGTTCCCGCCGCGCCCGCGCCTCGGCGTGGTCGATCGCACCGGCGCTCATGTCGCTGTCGATGGCGAGTTGCTTGCCGGGCATCGCATCCAGGGCGAATCGCGCACCCACCTCGGCCATCCGGCCGGCGCCCTTCGTGATCACGATGAAGTTCACGATCATCAGAACGCCGAACACGACAAGCCCGATCAGCACCGACCCCGACATGATGAACATCGCGAAGCCCTCGATCACATGACCCGCGGCCGCGGTTCCGGTATGGCCCTGGCCGATGATCAGTTTCGTGGACGAGATGTTCAGCGACAGCCGCAGCATCAACGATGCCAGAAGGATGGTGGGGAAGGCCGAGAAATCCAGCGGACGCTCGATGAAAAGCGTGACCGTGAACATCAGGATGGCCAGCGCGAACGAGACCGCAAGTCCGATGTCCAGGACCCAATAGGGCACCGGGAGGATCATCATCACGATGATCGCCATCAACGCCAGCGCCAGAAGGACCGTGGGCTGGAACAGGGCCGAGAACCGGAGGGTCATGGCAGAACCTCCTCGGACGGGCGGGAATCGGTCACCGCAACGGCGCTGGCCGGAAAGAGCGAGGCCCCCGTTCCGGCGACATTCGGGACGAGCGACCCCAGTCCGGAACTGCTTCCCGCCACCAACAGGGGGAAGGAGTTGACCCGAGGTGCGGCCGCCACGGGTGCTTCCGCGGCGGCAACGATGTCCGGGATCTCGGGGATTTCGACCGACTCGCCGGACGGAAATCCTCCGGGATCCGTCGTGTCGAGGTTGGCCAGGATTCGATCGAACCTGTCCCGGTAGCGCGTGGCATATTCGGGTGTCCGCGAATGGTAGGCGCCGGCAGCCTTGCTCCAGGAACCGGTTTCCGAGTGGAGATCGCGAAGCAAACCTGCGGCATAGGTCGCGTTGGCAACCGGATCGAACATCTGGTCGATCGAGGCGAAGTTGTCGCCATGCCATTTGTAATTGATCTGGAAACAGCCCACGTCGAAACTGCGCGCTCCACGCTTGAACTCCTTGAAGACGAAGGCTCTTGCGTCATCGGATGTTTCGAACCAGTGGCCCTTACCCTCCATGTTGACGGTCCAGGGCCAAGGCTGCAGTGCCTTCTTCCGGACGCGTCCCGTCTCGGTCAGCGAGATCGCGCGAAGCACATCCAGCGGCACCCCTGTCTGGCGCGAGGCAAGCACGGCGACGCGTTCGCAGATTTCTGCAGGGCCGGCCATCGCGGCAACGGCGGCCTGGGGACACAGCCCACCCGCCAGTGCGCCCAATGCGATTCGGCGGGCGAGCGCGCCCAGACCTTCCTGTTGCGTCCTGCACATTCTTCAGTTCCCTCGCCGCGTTCTGCTGCCCCTTCACGCTAGGACGCCGGGGTTGAGATTTGGTAACCAGACGGCAGATCCCGTCATGCAGATCCCGTCAGGGGGATGCGGATCCCTCGATCATGGCTTCCAGTTGCTTCCGCTCGGCGCCGGTACGATCCAGCAAGGCGCGGGTCCGCGCGAGCAGACCTGACGGAACCTCGGGCCCGGCGTCCGGCAACGGCGGACGGACGGCCGGGTCCGGCGGCAGGACCGGACTGCCTGGATTGGACTGGATCCGCTCCCGCAACTCGACCGCCTCTGAGGAGGCAAGGCCGCGCAACGCGTCCAAGGCGGCCTCTGCCCTGCCCTCTGCCAGGGCGATGCGCGCCGAAAGGAGGTGATCGGCCTCTGTCTGCGCCGGGCGACGCTGAAATCCGGCCGCTTCGCGGGGAAAGCCCAGGCCGACCAGCCGTGTGCCGATGGCGCCCCAGTCCTTCACATGTTCGGGCGACTGTGCCTGGTCCATGCGATCGAAGATCACTTGGAGGAACTGTCCGTCATCCGCCTTCGCGGCCAGAGCGCCAAGGAAACCGGGCGGAATCGCGGCCTTGTCGGAACCGGACAGCGCATCGTTTTCAGCCAAAGCCTCGGTGAACCTGCCCTCGGATGCCAAGGCCAGCATCAGCGCCTGGCGAAGATCGCCGCCCGTCCTTCCATCGCGAAATTCGTAGGCAAGCGACTGGACGAGTTCGGTCAGCTCCCGCGGCACCGCCAGTTGCTTGCGATGGTACGCCTCAATCGCGAGGACGACCGCCGGGGGCGTCTTGTCTCCGAGGCCCGAAAGCTGGGCGACAAGGGCATCCGGGTCGGGATGGGCCGCAGGATTGGCAAGACCGATCTTCAGGTCCAGCAGCGGGATGTCGGGACTGGGGATGGAGCCGCGCACCATGGCATCGCGGATGGAGCGCGCCCCCTGCAGATCGTCGCGGGCCAGCAAAATGTCGATCAGGCGCGGCCCAAGCTGATCGCGCAGCGGGACCGGAAGGGCCGAAAAGCGGGCCAGGACAGCAGATGCGTTTCCCGAGTTCAGAACGGCGGGGGCGCCAAGGACGCGCCAGAGAAGCACCCCATCGCAATCCAGGGAAATCAGGCGGTTATCTGGCTCGGCCGTTCCTTCGAGGATCTCGGCCAGATCACTGACGAGATGGTCTTCGCTCCGGCTGATCCCGAAACTGTCCAGCAGGTGCGCGGCTTCTGCCCCCAGCCCGAAATGAAGATGCAGTCGCGCCGCACGCAGCACCTGTTCCTTGTCCGGGGCGTCGAATTCACCCACCAAGGCTGCATTCGCTTCGGCCAGCTGCTGGCCAAAGTCGCGGTCATCGGCCCAGGTGCCGATTGCAAGGTCTTCCGCTTCCGGGCACGCCGTCGCCGCTTGCCCGGGCGGCGCGGGCCGGGGGGAGAGGTGATCCAGCACGGTGTCGGCCCCGACACCGAGCTCTGCGGGCGCGGGCATGTCCGGCCCATCCGCGCGCCCGACAGGGGCGGGTTCCAGTTCTACGGCTGGCGTATTGGCAGCCGGTTCGACCAGGCCTTGGCCCATTGCCCGACTGATCTGCCATTCCAGCATATGCGCCGCCGCCTGCATGCGGGCCGGATCGGCCTTCGGTTCGGCTGCTGTCGCGTCGGGCGTCGCAACGGGTTCGCCCGGTCCGGCCTGCGGAAGCCGGTCCAACCAGAATGTCGACAGATCCGTTTCGGGACGAACGGGGACGGCGCTGTCGGACGGAATTTCCTTGCCGGACCCGTCCTTGACGTCGATCACAAGCAGCCCCGCGGGGGTTTGCGACGCGACCACATGGCAGGTGCAGGCAAGATCGATCGCCAAGTCCGGAGAATCGGGCACAGGCCTGATACCGGCAATCCGCTGGCGGGAAATGTAGTCGAAGGCGGCACCGAGATCATAGGTAATCCCGGCTCCTTCGGTTTCCAGGAGATAACCGTCCGGCCCGCGGCCCAGCGACCAGGTGACGCCCGCCGGAAGCTGAAGGACGATCCGGGTGAAGCCGTCATGCTCACCAGCGCGGACGGGCACCGTTTCCGCAGCGGCTGTCCCGCAAACCAGGCACATGAGTCCGGCCATGGATAGGGCGCGCATGTCACGCGGCCTCGGACTTGATGCTTTTCAACGCTTCTTCCAGATCGCCGAAAGTAGGTCGGATGTGGTGCGGCGTGTTCTGGCGTCCCACTTCGACGCAGATGTTCGCGGGGTGGTTGTGAAGATTGGCAACCAGCACTTCGCGGATAAGCTTCAGGAAATGGCCGTCCTCCTCGGTGATGGATTTCACCCGCGTGGCGAACGGGCCGACAATCCCATAGGCAAGGAACACACCCAGAAACGTCCCGACCAGAGCCCCGCCGATCATCTTGCCAAGGATCTCGGGCGGCTGGTCGATCGAGGCCATCGTCTTGATCACGCCCAGCACCGCCGCGACGATGCCCAGCGCGGGAAGTCCGTCGGCGATGGTCTGAAGCGCGTGGCTTGAATGCATGGAATGCTGGAAGTTCGCCTCGATCTGCTTTTCCAGAACCTCTTCCACCTGATGCGGATCATCATAGTTCATCGACGCTGAACGCATCGTGTCGCAGATCAGGTCTATGGCCTCGTGGTCCTTAAGGATCCTGGGATAACGGGTGAAGATGCTGGAGCTTTCGGGGGCTTCGATATGCTCCTCGATCGCCACAGGGTTCTGCCGCTGAAGCCGGATGAGCTCGAACAACAGGCAAAGCAGGTCGCGGTAGTCGTTCGGCTTCCAGCGCGGCCCCTTGAAGACCTTGCCCATGTCTTTCAGCGTGTGCTTGATCGTGGCAATGTCGCTGCCGATCACGAAGGAGCCGACCGCCGCCCCTCCGATCATCATCATCTCGAACGGCAAGGCCTTCATGATGACGCCAAGCTTTCCGCCCGCCGCGACGTATCCGCCGAAGACCATGACGAAGATGATGATGATGCCGACCAGACCGATCATTTGTCTTATCCTGATTGCCCCGGACCACTGTCGCCGGGCGCGGTAAAGAATTCGTCATTCTGCGGCTGCGAAATGATCCGCAACTGCCGTTTCCAGGCTTCAGTTCTGCGGCGCCCTGGCGTTTCGTCCCGCAAGGACGGCACTGATCGTATAGGCCAGCTTCGGATCCAGGCCGGACAGGATCGCCGCCGCCGGTTCCGGCTTCATCCGTGCCAGGAAACCCGTCGCGAAATCGGCGTCCATGACCGCAAAAAGCGGAATCGCATCCTTGGGCTTCATCGTTTCGTAGACAGCGACCAGCCGCGCCACGTCACTTTCGGCGGCGTCATCCGCGATGGTCAGCGTCTTGGCCAACTCGGCCTCCTGCGCCTGAAGCTCGGCAATTCGCGTTTCGGCCAGTGCGCGCGCCTCCGCGAGGCTCGCTTCACGCTCTCGCAGGGCGTTTTCCCGTTCCTGAAGTTTGGCCTCACGCTCCTTCAGCGCCGCAACGAGCGGTCCGGGGTCATTGCCCGACGCAGGTTCAGCGGGAAGCGGGGCACCGGCAGCAGGGGCGGCCGCCACCTCGGCCCAAGCCCGACCGGCATTGTCGCCCATGCGGAGAGCGCCCGAAGCGAACAGCAACGCCGCAAGAATGATCAGGGACCGGCGGGGGGGCCTAGCCTCTGTGGCCTCCGGCATGATCATCTGGCCGGACATCTATGCCGCCTCCGCTGCGGCACGGCTGCCCCGTCGGCGCACAAGGCGCAGTCTCTGCGATGCGGCTTCAGCTGCGGCCTGTTCCGGTGCAGCCGGCCCCGCGGCGGTTGCAGGCGGCACCTGCAGCGCGGCAGAGCCGGGAACGCGCACCTCCGCCAATGGCAGGTCTTCGGCGGCCACCAGAAGGGCCTCAAGCCGTCCGGCCGCCTCGCCTGCACGCGATGTCAGATCGGCCAGCGAACGTGTCGACTCGGCCGCCTGTCGCCGCGCCTCTGCAAGCGCCCGGGACATTTCGTCGACCTGGGCGGACAAGGTCGCGATCGCGCCGCCCACGCCTTTCTCCAGATGCATGAACTTGCGCAGGCGGCGGGAAAGCACAAGGCAGTAGAACCCCGCGCCAAGGGCGCCCGCGGACAGCAGCACGTCCGAAATGAACTCCATGTCGGTCCCCTAGTTGATGACGTATTCGGAAACGAGAAGGTCGCGCACGCGGTTTTCGCCGGCGACAAGCTTGATGCGGCGCAGCATCTGCGCGCGGATGCGGATGAGCGAATCCTTCTCCTCGAAGGTCTTGGCATCCACGGCGCGCAGATAGGTGTTCAGCACATCGATCACCCTCGGCATCACATGCTGGACCTCGGGCAATTGCGTCTTGTCCACTTCCAGCTGGCCCACGAACCGCAGATGGCGCGGTGCGCCCGGATCGCCGATCGCAACCACCAGCGGCTCGATCGGAATGAAGGCGACATCGGGCAGCGCCGGATCAAGCACCTTTTCCGGGGTCGAGGCCTTCTCGCCATGCCCGCCCAGAATCAGGCCCGACTGCATGGCGTAAAAGCTGCCGCCCCCCAGAACCAACATGAGGAAAAGCCCAATCATCAAAGGCTTTTTCGATGATTGCTTCGGCGCTTCTGCCGCGCTGGCTGCGTTGTCTGCCATGGCTGTCCCCATAATTGCTTCCAGGGGTTCATTACCTCCAAACCGGCTAACCGATTCTTAAGAGCCATCGGCGAAATCTTCCCTGACCCGGGCAGAAGCCCGTGAATACGGAGAACGCCGTGCAACACATCCTCGCCCTGTGGCAGTCCCTTCCCCTGCGCCGCCGCGCCCTGTTCGTCGGAACGGCCGCCGCGGTGCTGATGGGGGTGGCGATCCTTTACAGCTTCGCCGCGCGCCCCTCGATGGCGCTTCTCTATTCCGGGCTGGAGGGCAGCAGCGCCGGTGAGGTTCTGGCCGCCCTGGATCAGCGGGGTGTCCCCTACCAGGTGCGCGGCGCGGCGATCTACGTCGAGGCGGGCCAGCGGGATTCGCTGCGCATGGCGCTTGCCTCGGATGGGCTGCCCGCGAACGCCGGAACGGGATACGAGTTGCTGGATACGATGTCCGGCTTCGGCACCACGTCGCAGATGTTCGACGTCGCTTACTGGCGCGCGAAAGAAGGCGAACTGGCGCGCACCATCACCACGGGCCTCGGGCTGCGGACGGCCCGGGTGCATATCGCCACGCCCACGGCGCAAGGTCTGCGGGCGCGCACCAGGTCCAGCGCCTCGGTCACCGTCAGTCCGCGGGCCGGGGCCTTTACCGAAAAGCAGGCGCGGGCGCTCCGGTATCTGGTCGCATCCGCCGTTCCGGGGATGGCGCCCGAGGATGTCTCGGTCATCGACGCGACAACCGGCCTGTTGATCGCCGCCGATTCGGCCACCGCCGGGCAGAGCGATGAACGCGAGGAGGCGTTGCGACAGAACGTCGAGCGGCTTCTCGAGGCGCGCGTGGGCGCGGGTAACGCCATCGTCGAGGTCTCGCTCGACACCGTGACCGAACGCGAGGCGATCACCGAACGCCGGATCGATCCGCAGGGGCGCGTCGCCATCTCGACCGATACCGAGGAGAAAAGCGCCACCTCGAAGGAGGCGGCCGACGGCGCGGTGACCGTGGCCTCGAACCTGCCGGAGGGGGATTCGGCGAAAGGCGCGGGCTCACAGAACCAGAACAGCCAGACGCGTGAGCGGGTGAATTTCGAAGTGTCGCAAACCACCCGCGAAGTCCTG
Source organism: Rhodobacteraceae bacterium QY30 (assembly GCA_002356635.1). Taxonomy (GTDB): domain Bacteria; phylum Pseudomonadota; class Alphaproteobacteria; order Rhodobacterales; family Rhodobacteraceae; genus QY30. The sequence continues at coordinate 587,310 of CP023454.1, read as the reverse complement.
CGCGCTCCGGGCGCGGTCAAGCGTCTGACCGTCGCGGTCCTGGTGAACGCGGGCGCCGCGACGGACGCGAACGGGCAGACCAGTGTCCAGCCCCGCGCCGAGGAGGAACTGGCTGCACTGAAGGAGCTGGTGGCTTCCGCCGTCGGCTTTGACGAGGCCCGCGGCGACGTGATCACCCTGAAATCGCTGCCGTTCGAAGCGGTCCAGCCCGTTGGAAGCGAAGCCTCCACGCTGACCTTGCTGGACCGGATCGACCTGATGACCGTGATCCAGATCGCCTCGGTCGCCCTGGTCACGCTGATCCTTGGCCTGTTCGTGCTGCGCCCGATCCTTGCCTCGGGTTCCGGCCGCCCCTTGGGTCTGCCCTCCCCCGCCCCTACCACCGGGTCGGGCGCCCTGACGGGAGAGATCGATGACCGCACCGATTTCCCCGGCACCCTTCCGACGCTGGCCGATCCGGCGCGCGGTCTTGCGGCGCCCTTGGCCATCACGCCCGAACCGGGCGCGGATCCGGTCGACCGCCTCCGCGCCCTCGTCGCGGAACGGCAGTCCGAGACGGTTGAGGTTCTGCGCAGCTGGATCGACGGCTCGGGCGGAGAGGCGCGGACATGACGCGGCCTTTGCAGCTTGAAACCTTCCGGGTGGCCCCGCAGGATGTCCCGGCGCCGGACGCTGCCCAACTGATGCAGGCCCGGCAGCAAGGCTATGAGGCGGGCCACCGTGCGGGCTGGGACGCTTGCGAAGCGGCAGCGCGCGCGGCCGGGACGGACCTGCGCGAGGCGGTCGGGACACACCTTCAGGCGCTGGCATTTACCTACCAGGAAGCGCAGGAACATGTCCTGCGCGGCTTGAAGCCCCTGCTTCAGGAAATGACCGCGAAGGTCTTGCCCCAGCTTGCCCACCAGATGCTGTTGCCGCGGATTGTCGAACAGCTGCATCCGCTGGTGGCCGAAGGCGCGGCGCATCCCGTGACCATTCGGGTCGCCCCCACCCAGCTCGAGGCTGCAGAGGCGTTCCTGTCCGTGACCCCTGGTCATCCCTTCCGCGTGGCCCCCGGGACTGAGCTCGGTCCCGGGCAGGCGATCCTGGCCACGGGGCAGACGGAACAGAAGATCGACCTGGACGGCGCCATCACCGCCATGTCCGCGGCCGTAACCGAATTCCTTGAAACTCACTGGCTGTCCCAAGCCACCCATTCCGGAGACACAGAATGACCGAACCCCGCACCGAGACCCCGTCTGCCCTGGCCGGCAATCCCTTCTCGCTGGTTCCGATCGAGATCCAGATCTCGGTCGGCCGCGCCCGCCCGCTTGTGCGTGACCTGCTGCGCCTGCGCCGGGATGCTGTCCTGCCGCTGGATCGCCGGATCGACGATCCGGTGGAACTTTTCGTGGGCGACCGGCTGATCGCCCGCGGCGAGTTGACCGAGGTCGAGGGCGAAGGCGGCGGCCAACTCGCGGTACGCCTGACCGAGGTGATCGACCTGCAGGGCAGTCTCTGAATGCGGCGCCTCGTCACTCTTGCGGGCGGCCTTCTGTTGCTGGTCCAGCCGGCCGCGGCACAGGATACGCTGGGCGCCTTGGGGTCAGGAACGCTTGGCGGACAGTCGCTGCTGCTGATCGCGACCGTGACCCTGCTCAGCCTTGCGCCGGGCCTTGCGGTGATGGTGACCTGCTTTCCGTTCATCGTGACCGTCCTGTCGATCCTGCGGCAGGCGATCGGGTTGCAGCAGTCGCCGCCGAACATGCTGATCGTTTCGCTGTCCCTGTTCCTGAGCTGGTTCATCATGGAGCCGGTCATGACCCAGGCCTGGGCCGAGGCTGTCCGGCCCTTTCTTGACGGGGCGCTTGCGCCGGCCGAGGCGTTTTCCCGCGGGGTTGCGCCCTTCCAGACCTTCATGGCCGGCCGCACCGATCCCGATACCTTCCTCGACCTGGCCGATCTTCGCCCCGAAACGGCGGGGCTGGTGGAAATGGGTCAGGCTCCCCTGTCGCTCCTCGTGCCGTCCTTCATGCTGTCCGAGATTTCGCGCGCCTTCGAGATCGGATTCCTGATCTATCTGCCGTTCCTGATCATCGACATGGTTGTCTCGGCGGTGCTGATGGCCATGGGGATGATGATGGTCCCGCCGGCGGTGGTGTCGCTGCCTTTCAAGCTGGCCTTCTTCGTCGTGGCCGACGGATGGACGCTGGTCTCCTCGGCGCTGGTTCGCAGCTACATCTGAAATCCGCGCCCCGATCTGATCCTCGCACAGGAATAAGACGCGCCACCGGCGCGTCTTTTTGCTTGCTGAACGTCCAGGGGGACAGGGGCTACTGCACCACGAACTGAGCGTGCAGCGCCCCTGCGGCATCGATGCTTTTGAGGATGTCGATCATGTCGCGGGGTGCCACGCCCAGTGCATTCAGTCCCGCGACCACCTCCGACAGGCTTGTCCCCGCCGGGATCTGCGCCAGGCCCACGCCCGGCTCCTCGGCGATGTCGGCGTTGGTCCGGGGCAGCACCACCGTGTCGCCTTCGGCAAAAGGATTGGGCTGCACCGCGACCGGCGCTTCGGATACCCGCAGGGTCAGGTTGCCCTGGCTGACAGCGACATTGCTGATCCGGACGTCCTCGCCCATCACGATCGTCCCCGACCGCTGATCCACAACCACGCGCGCGCGCACCTCCGGCTCGATCGTCAGATTCTCGATCCGCCCCAGCGCATGGGCCGGTGAGCGCGCCTTGGTCGCCGCAATGTTCAGTTGCACGGCCCCTGCGTCGACCATCACGGCAGCGCCCCGGCCATAAAGCCCGTTGATCGCCTGCTCGATCCGCCCCGCGGTGGTAAAGTCCGGCTCCTTCAGAGCCAGGCGCAGGGACTGGAGTTCGGAGAAGTTGAACGCGACCTCCCGTTCCACCCGCGCCCCCGATGGGATGACCCCGGTGGTCGGAACCCCCTGCACGACCTTTGCGGCCTCACCCTCGGCCGCGACCCCACCCGCGATGATCGGGCCCTGGGCGACGGCATAGATCTGCCCATCTGCGGCATTGAGCGGGGTCATGATGAGCGTTCCGCCCAGCAGACTCTTGGCATCACCGATCGCCGAAACCGTCACATCCACCTGCCCGCCGTTCCGGGCAAAGGGCGGCAGCGTCGCCGTGACCAGCACGGCGGCGACGTTCTTCGGGCGGAATTGCTCGCCGGTCACGTTCACGCCCAGACGCTCAAGGATGTTTGTCATGATCTCTTCGGTATAGGGCGTGTTCCGAAGTCCGTCGCCCGTGCCGTTCAGACCGACGACCAGCCCATAGCCGACAAGATCGTTGCCGCGCACGCCGTCAAACTCGACCAGGTCCTTGATCCGGACCGGCGCAGCCTGCACGGCTTCCGACCAGGCAAAAACACTCAGCGCCAGGGCGCGAACAAGGCGACCCCGGCTCATTTCAGGTAATCCGCAAGGCGCAGCTGCGACAGCCGTCCGGTGATGGTGTAAAGCATCTCCGTCTGGGATTTCACGGCTTCAAGCGCCGAGGACGTTTCATAGGGATCGGTCGCCAGGATGTCGTTGCGCGCGATCTGCAGGCGATGCCGCTCGGACGACGCGCGGGTTGCGGCTGCATCGATGGCTTCTTCCGTAGCGCCCAGGTCGGCGCGCGCCCCGGTCACGGCGATGTCCGCCTGGGCAAGCGTTTCTCCGGCCCGGCGCAAAAGCTCGGTGCGGCCGGCGCGGTCACCAGACAGCGCGCCCGTATCTACAAGACTGGCAAGGGTGAACCCCCGAAGCGTATCGCGGATCGTCGGATCCGCCGCCGTCATGCCGATCGTTGCGGTTTCGCCCTCGGCCAGTTGAAAGGCGGCCAAGGCGCTGGCCGAACCGCCATAGATCTGGTCGATGAAACCGCCGCCGCCGGCGGGCCTGTCAAACCAGTCCTGAAGGGCTGCCGCAATCATTCCTGGCGCGGCAAGGCCGGATACGGCCGCCTCGGCCGCGGCCAGAAGCGTTGCCACGTCCGCAACCGGGGCCCGATCGGTCGCCGTTCCCGACAGCACATGGCGATCGGCCACACGCGCGTTCAGCGCCGAGATCGTGGAACCCAACCGCTGATGCGCCGCAAGCGCCAGAGTGTCGATCTGCCGGTCGGTCATGGTAAGAGAGGCGGACAACAACGAGGGAGCCGTTGCCTGGACCTGTGCCTGCACCGTCTCGAGCGCGATCTGGATGGTTCCGGCCAGTCCGCCCGCCTCGGAGGCAGCGGTGCGGAAACTTTCGGTACGGGTCAGAGAACGCTCGATCGCGGCCAGCGCCGCATAATCGCCGCGCACCGCTTTCGTCGGATCCGAGGCAACCCCGGTGGTCACTTCATCCGTCAACCGCGCCAGTTCACGCTTGAGATGCACGTCATGGTTTCTGAGGCGAAAGCTCTGCGCGAGATCGCCGATGGAAAGAAAGTTCATGTCAAATCCTGATGATCTGCTGAAGGAGGTCGTCCATGATCTGGATGACGCGCGCATTGGCAGAAAACGCTTCCTCGATCAGAAGCAGCCGTTGCATTTCGGCATCCGTATCTACCCCGTTTTCCAGGTACTGCGACGTCAGGGAGTCCTGAAGTGCCCGGGCATGGCTGGTGCGCGCCTCGTCCCGCTGCCGGGCGGACGCAGCCTGCGAAAGGATGTCGGCGGCAAGACCATGGGCCGACCGCGCGGCACCGATGAAGTCACCCGAGGCGGGAACCAGGGGTGTGGCCAGCGCGTCTGACAGCGCGATCAGGCGCCGTGCATCGCCGACGGCGCCCGGCGCGGTTGCGCCGATGCCGTCGCGAAGCCGCCAGAGCGCGCCACCCTGCACCGGGTCCACCGCGACATTCACGGCGATCCGGCCGGCCAGGCCGATTTCGTTCAAGGGATCGAATGCCGCGCCCGCGTCTGTCAGCAGGCCCGGCTGCCCCGCCACCAGCGTCGGATCCACACCGGGTCGCGAAAACCGTTCGACCAGACTGCGCGCCAGCGCATCAATCTGGCTTTGAAAGGCCGGTCCCAGTTCATCCCGAACCGCGAGCGCCGCCCCCAGGGCGCCGCCGCCCAGAACGCCGGCATCACTGGAGACGATCGGCGTCCCGTTCAGGGTCAGCCCGGAGAGCGTGCCCGCCCCCAGCACCATGTCGGGCGTGATGATTCCCGTGGCTGTGAAGCCCACCTTGACCGGAACGCCTTCCAGAAGGACCGCGCCCCCGGTGGTGAAAAGCGCAATCTGTTCGCGGTCGCGCGCCAGTTCCCGAAGGGGAACGATCTCGGCAATCCGGTCGACGATCGCCTGTCGCTCATCCATCAGGGCCGATGGATCCCGCCCCGAGGCGCGCTCGGCCACGATCTGGGCATTCAGACGATCAACGTTTGCAAGCGAGGTGTTGAGAAGATCGACCTGCCGGCCGATCGCGGCATCCGCCTCCATCCGGGCGGCCTGGACCTCGGACTGAAGGGCGTGAAGCGTGCCCGCCAGACCCTGCGCCGCGGTCACGACGTCCTGCAGCCGCGCCTCGCTGTCGGGGCGGCTGGTCGCCTGTGTGAAGGCCGCCTCCAGCGCGGCGATACGTCCCCCGAGGGAACGGCCATCGTCCATCTGGCCGATGGCCGTTTCAAGCCTCAGATGGAAGATGCTCCGCCCTGACGCGGCGGCGGTTTCCGCATCCGCCAGACGCTTGTCGTTCAGCACCGCCTGGTTGACAAAGCGGCTGACGCCATCGACACGCACCCCCGTTCCCACGCCGCCGAGGGTTCGGGCGGACACTTGCAGATCGCGCCGTGCATAGCCCTGCGTGAGCGCGTTCGCCACGTTCGAGGCCACCACATCGGCGGACCGGGAGGCCGCGCCCAGCCCGGACAGGGCGTTGATCATTGCATTCGAAATGCTCATGCCGAGCTCCGTTCACAGCCGAGGCTTTGCCTCAGCGCTTGAGGTTGGTGGTTTCCTGAAGCATCTCGTCGACGGTCTGGATGACCTTGGCGTTCGACGAATAGGCCCGCTGCGTCTGGATCATCGCGGTCAGTTCCGAAGCCACGTCAGTGGTCGACGCCTCGCGCGCGTAGCCGACCAGGGAACCCGTCGGGCCGTCGCCCGCATTCCACAGGAAGAACGATCCACTGTCGGGCGAGATCTGGAACGTCTGGTTGTTCAACGTGATCAGCCCGTTCGGATTGGGCACATCGACCAGTGGCACCTGGTAAAGCCGATGCGTGAAACCGGTGTCATAGGTCGCGACGACAAAGCCGTTCTCGTCAACCTCGACCGCCTTCAGGTTCCCGACCGGTGAGCCGTCCTTCGTGATGGCGGTGGGGGCAAAGCGGTCCGACAGCTGCGTCAGGCCATTCGGATCCCCAAGCTTGCCGATCTTCATCGAAAGCGGTCCGCCCCCCACGTTCAGCGCCAGCGTCCCCTGCGCCGGGTCATAGGCGCCGCCCGAAACGACCGTCACCGACGCCAGGGTTCCGCCCATCGCGCGCGTGTCGTCGAAGGTCAGGGTATATTCCCCGATGACCGCCCCGGCCTGGGCCGAATCGCGGATCTGCATCGTCCAGCTGTTCGATGTTCCGGTTGCCGGAACCACCGGCGAGAAACTGATGTCGAGGCTTTCCGACGTCCCCAGGTTGCCGAAATACTCGACCGAAAGCGGCAGGGTTGCACCTGCCCGCCCGGCCTGGGTTTCGGTTGCGGGCAGATTGGCGCCCAATTGCATCACGGTCGTCGGATCACCGGCCGACTGGTTCTGGTTGATGATGATCGGCTGCAGTCCCGAAATGGAATCGCGGGGCATCGTCGGGATGTTGCCCGCAGCATCGGCGGGCCAGCCCAGCAGAACAAGACCAGACCCGGTCCGCAGGACGCCGTTTTCATCGGCCTTGAAGGATCCGGTCGTCGTCATCAGGAACGGCATGTCGCCGGTGGCATTGTCCATGCCGACCTGCGGGGTGACGGGCAGCATCCCCCGTCCCGCGATCGCAAGGTCAAGGGCATTGGTCGTCGGCACCAGAGCGCCATGCTGGTCGACCATGCGCGAGGTCAGGGCACGGACACCGCCCGCCGAATACAGGCCCGCGCCGCGGGCCTGCGTGATCACCAGGCTTTCGAAATCCGCCACCACGCGCTTGTAGCCATAGGTGCTCGAGTTCGCGAGGTTGTCCGAAATGGCCGAAAGCCGGGTCGCATTGGCGATCAGGCCCGCCACACCGGCGTTGAGCGAGGAAGAAAGTAACATGCTGCGGCCTTTCTGCTGCATTCGATGCATGCACTATTGGGCCCGCATGTTTAATTTCCCGCTAACTCCTAAAACTTGCCGGATTTCTCCCGACCTAAGGTTGCTTCCGAAGCAGGATCAGCTCGATCCGGTTGTTCCCCGGCGCCATCGGATTTTCCTGCGCAAGCTTTCGGTCGGCGAAACCCGTCACACGGGCCACCCGCGCCTTTGGAAGGCCCGCGCCCTCCAGCAGCTGGCGAACCGCCACGGCGCGATCCACCGACAGGTTCCAAGCCGGATTGACCCTGAGGACGCTGGCGTAGGACCGGACGTGCCCATTCACCGCAACACCATTGCTGGCCAAGGCAAAGACCCCGGCCACCAGCGAGACCAGATCCCGCGCGATCTGCGTCGGCTCGGCCGTGTCCGATGCGAAAAGCGGCTCCCCCTCAAGATCGAAAAGGTCGACGATCAGGCCTTCATCGGTGACGCGCGTGACGATGTGGCGCGCGGCGCTTTCGCTGACCAGGCTTTCACCGCCCCGGCCCATCAACTCTTCCTCGATCCGGCGGACCTCCTCCTGGAAGCGCGCTTCCGCTTCAGCGTCGGGGCCGACGCCTTCCGCGCCCGGCACCGCGGCCGGCGGCACCTTGCCGGTGTTGGCAAGCTTGTCCGCCGCCAGCACACTGTCGCCGCCGAAAAGGCCGTCACCGCCGCCCGAGGTGCGGCTGACCGGGATTGATGGACTGAAATAGTCCGCAAGCCCCTTCCTTTGATTTTCCGTCGTCGCGTTCAGCAGCCACATCAGCATGAAGAAGGCCCACATGGCCGTCACGAAATCGGCGTAGGCAACCTTCCACGCCCCACCGTGGTGACCGCCACCGACTATGTTCTTCTTGCGTTTGATGATGACTGGCGCCGACGCATTGCGTTCTGCGCACATTCCACCAACCCACTTTCTTCACCCGACCCAAGGAATAGGCGATGCGTGTTAAAGGGGGCCTAAGGAACCAAATTGAAGCTATTTTCCTAAACCCGGGCGTCCGCGCGCATCCGGTTGCGATGCCGCTCCCGCGCCCAGGCCAGGGCCAGCTGCAAAAGTGCACCCGCGGCGATCATCAGCCCGTCCACCACGGCCGAAGCCGGGGTCAGCGTCTTTGCAGCCTGAACCAGCGTCGACAGGATCGTGCCGAAGGCAAAAACCGGCAGGGCCTGCCGCCCCAACATAGCGATCGGCTCCATCAGGCGGCTGTTGGCGGTCTGTCGCACCAGCGGCAGCGCCGACAGCAGATAGGCCAGGGCAAGGATATGCAGCAGCCGGGGCACGGCGACATAGGTCTTGTCGAAATCCCGGATGAAGAAGGGCACACCCTTGGCGGCCACCGCAGAGAGGGTAGCGTTGCCGGCATCCATAAGGGCCGGAATCTTCACCCAGGCCAGCGCGAACAGCAGATAGGCAACTGAAAGCGCCACCAGCCAGCCCTTCACCGGAACCAGCCGCTGGCCACGCCGCATGGCAAGCCCGGTCACGATCCCGATGACGAACAGAAGCTGCCAGGCGAAGGGATTGAAGAACCACCCGCCCTCGGACGGGAAATTCGGCATGTCCAGGTGGAGAAGACCGGCCACGACCCAAAGCGCAACGGAACCTGCAAGCGTACGCAACGGCCAGCGCAACGCCGCCAGGATCAGCGCGGGCGCGGCAAGCAGCAGAATGGCGTAAAGCGGCAGGATATTCACATAGCCCAGTTGGTGGGTCAGCAGCGGAATGCCGACCAGCGTTCCCGCCAGGTCGCTTTGCAGATATTGCAGGTTGTTTTGCGACATCAGGACCAGATTGCCGGTAAAGCGCGCGACTGCCGCCGCGATTCCGATCACCCAGGCCATCACGAACAGATGGACAAGGTAAAGCATCCAGGCCCGGTTCCAGACGCGCGCAATCCCATTCCAGAGCGGTTTGTTCTTCAGCCCGGCAGAATAGGCCAGCGCGGCCGAGATCCCGGAAATCATCACGAAACCTTCGGCGGCATCCGAAAACCCGAAGTTCCGCGAGGTGTAGTTCTCGTAGATCGTGCCGGGAATGTGGTTGATGAAGATCATCAGCAGGGCGATGCCCCGCAGCACGTCGATTCGTCGATCCCGTCCGCCACGGATGCCGGTCACGGCGATCTCAGGCAAACACGTCTCCGGGCTGTGCGGTGGGCGGCGCGGCCGGTGGCGCGCTCCAGAGGGCGACGATGGCGTCGTGCTGGGCCAGGACACCGGGAACCTGAACTTCGGTCGGGGTCTGGAACAGCCGCGCATTGCCCGAGGGCTGTGAGGTCCAGGCAATGATCAGCGGTGCGAAGACCATCGGCAGTCCGACCGGCAGCATCCAGGCGACCAGCGCCGGCGCCAGATGCCAGGTCGCGAACAGACCCACGACGCCGGTTACCACGATGAAGCGTGATGCCGCAGCCGCCTCGGCCAGGGACAGGCGCCCGTCACCACGGTTGTTGGGAGGCCAGCCGCCGTCCCGTCCCATCAGCACCTGAAGAACCGAGCGGCTTTGATACATCAACATCAAGGGCGCGATCAGGCTGGACAGGGCCAGTTCGCTGAGTGTCGACCAGAAGGCGGCCCAGGCCCCGCCGAAGCCGCGCGCGCGTCCGTTCAAGGCCGCCTGCGCCACGATCAGAAGCTTCGGCAGCACCAGAAGGCCGAAGATGCCGATGGCCAGGCCGATGGCCTTCGTGGTCTGGTCGCTAGGGAACACGGGGAACAGCTGGTAGGGTTCGGGGAAGTAGTCGGGCTGATGCTGGACCATCGCATCGGCGATGCTCGCGGCCAGGAACCCGCCCCAGAACAGTGGCGCAATATAGGCCATGATGCCTTGCACGAAGACAAACCGCGACCAGGCCCGCAGGCGCGGTGTCAGAAGCAGCTTCGCGTGCTGAAGGTTGCCCTGGCACCAGCGGCGGTCGCGCTTGGCATGGTCGATGATGTTTTCGGGCCCTTCCTCGTAGGAACCCTCCATGTCCTCGTCCAGACGCACTTCCCAGCCGCCGCGCGCCAGCAGCGCCGCCTCGACATAGTCGTGGCTAAGGATATGCCCGCCGAACGGCGGCTTTCCCGACAGTTGCGGCAAGCCGCAGCATTCGGCGAAGGCACGGATGCGGACGATGGCGTTGTGGCCCCAGAAAGGCCCGGTCTGCCCCTGCATGTGCGCAAGGCCGCGCGCGAAGACCGGCGAATAGAAACTGGCGGAAAACTGCATGGCCCGGCCGAATCGCGACCTGGCGCGCACGACCTTGGGGAGTGTCTGGAGCAGGCCGAGGTTGGGCGAGGCCTCCATGCGGCGGATCATCTCGGCGATGGTGGTGCCTTCCATCAGACTGTCGGCGTCGAGGATGACCGCAAAATCCCAGGCCGCGCCGGAGGTGCGGATGAAATCTTCGACATTGCCGGCCTTCTTGCCGGTATTGTTCACACGGCGCCGATAGAACAGCCGACCTTCGGCACCGCTGTCGCGCACCAGACGCTCGAACCACAACGATTCGCGGGCGGCGATCTTGTCGTTGCGCGTGTCCGAGAGGATGGCGAAGTCAATCCGCGCCCCGCCCGCGTCCTGGTCGACCGAACGCAGCATCGCCGCAACGCGAGCAAAGGTCACCACCGGGTCTTCATTATAGACCGGCACAAGAACCACGGTGCGGCCCTTGATCGGAACTTGCGGCGCGGGGTCGATCCGGCGCGAAAACAGCCCCGCCAGCCCCCCTGCGGCACCCCATGCCAGCCAGAGCGTCGAGATCAGGATCAGGGCTGCGCGCAGCAGATCGATCTCTTGCAGGCCGTCAACAGCCCCGAATTGCAGGAAAAGCGCCGTCGCGCCCGCGCCGGACAGCCCGGCAAGCACCAGCGCCGTGACCCGCGCCAGCCGCACCCCACGCGACGGCGGGACCGGCTTTGCCCTGCGGGGGCGTGCGGCCATGCGTCAGCGTCCCAACCCGATCCGCGCGGTCGATTCAGGGGACATCCAGCGCAGCAGGCGGCGACGCATCACCCGCATCAGCGAGGGCCCCTCCAGCAGTTGCTTGGGCATCGCAAGCGGTGCCTGCGGCAATTGGCCCAGCACCTTCACCTCGGCCTGCTCGAACACTTTCTGAACCGTCATGGCCTGACCCATTGGAACAACCAAACTTCGGACAATTTGCGACCGTAACCGGCGACATGGGCCGAAAGCTCTACCACGGCTCCCGGCTCGCTCGCCACGTCAACGACGAGGCGCCATATATTGGTGCCGCGCACTTTCGACAAGGTGGTAACCTCGGCCTTGCCATTGGTGATCGTGACGACCGGCCGAACCTCGCCGTCGTCATCGGCCAGACGGGCCAGAAGACCGCCGCGGAAATCCACGACGAACTTGCGGCTGTCGGGCTTTTCGGAAGAACCGGCATTGCCGCCGTGGCCCGCGCTGGTCTTGTGGACCAGGGCCAGTTCGCTGTTCTCGTCCTCGCCCATCGCGCCCCAATGCATGCGGTAGGAGAATTCGCGCGTGTCCCCCGCCGCGACCGTGCCCGACGGCACCCAGAAGGCGACGATGTTGTCGTTGACCTCAAGGTCCGAGGGAATCTCGACCAGCCGCACCGAGCCTTCACCCCAGTCGCCCATCGGCTCGATGACGCAGGTGGGACGGCGTTCGTAATGCGCCTCGGCGTCCTGATAGTTCTGAAACTCCCGGTCGCGCTGGTAAAGGCCAAAGCTTTTCGGCCGCGTCAGCGCAATGAAGGTGCTGCCCAGCGACTTCGGGTTGTTCAGGGCCCGCCACAGGATATCGCCGTCCTCACGCTCGATCCGCAGGCCGTTGCTGTCATGGACCTGCGGGCGATAATCGTCAAAGCCGACCCGGTTCACGTCGGCATAAAGGAACATCGAGGTCAGCGGCGCGACGCCCAGTTGTTCGACCGCCGCACGGAAGAACAGCCGCGCCGTCACATCGACCACGGTTTCCTCGCCCGGCGTGATGACGAAGCGATAGGCGCCCGTGACCGAGGCGCTTTCCAGCGCGGCATAGACCGTCACGGTCCCGACGCCGGGCTGAGGCTTTTCCAGGTAGAAAGCCGAAAAACGCGGGAATTCCTCGGCCGAGGACAGGCCGGTATTCACCGCCAGACCCCGGGCCGAAAGGCCGTAAAGATTGTCGCGCCCCAGCGCACGGAAATAGCTGGCCCCCGCGAAGGCGATCAGTTCGTCCATGACATCCGGTCGGTTCAAGGGGGTGTGCAGGCGGATGCCCGACACGCCCGGCAACTGGAAGCCCACGGGAACACGGGCCTTCAGGTCGTGACGGTATTCGAAATCATCCGTCGAGAAGGCCATCGGCACCGCCATCCCGTCCGCCACCTCGAACACGGTGACGGGTTCACGGAACAGCCAGCCCATGTGGAAGGCCTGGACACGGAAATCGCTGCCAGGGAAGTTCCAGCGCGCCTGCGTGGGCAGGAAGGCGATCTTCAGGAAATCGTCATAGTTCAGAGAGGCCAGGAAATCGGGAAGGGGGGGCGCGGCCTGAGGTTCATGGGCTGCCTTTTCGCGCATCACGTCCGAGAAGAGGTCGAAGCTGAAGGTCTGCGGCGCGGCGACATCCGCGGGGTTCACCCCTTGTGCGCGCAGCACGCGCGGCAACGCCGTGGTCGCCAGCAGCGTGGCGGGCAGCAGGGCCAGCGCGCGGCGGCGGCTGAGCATCATGGAACTTGGGCCGGAGATGGTCATCGGAAGGGGTCGCTTCGCTGAATTCTGCAGGTGCACAGAGGGTCTCTACTGCCTGCCGCATAAATCACAGCCAGTTAATTTTGCAATCCAGAACAGCAACAAATGCATGTGACGGCCGAAAATCCGCTGCGCCGCGGCAGGGGGCCGCCCACATCCTTTGCAACGATCCGCCGGGCCGCGCGGCGATTGACGCCGCCGCGCCTGCCGCCTACACCGCCGGCCTGCAGCCGGAAGGATCAAGATGGCCGAATTCTTTGCCTATACCGATGGCGCCTGCTCCGGCAATCCGGGGCCGGGCGGATGGGGGGCGCTGCTGATCGCGCGCGATGCCGGGGGCGCCACGCTCAAGGAACGCGAACTTGCGGGCGGCGAGGCGGATACGACCAACAACAGGATGGAGCTTCTGGCTGCCATTTCGGCGCTGGAGGCACTGGGACGGGACACCTCCATCACTGTCGTCACCGACAGCGCCTATGTGAAGAACGGCGTCACCACCTGGATTCACGGCTGGAAACGCAATGGCTGGAAGACGGCGGACAAGAAACCGGTGAAGAACGCCGACCTGTGGCAAAGGCTGGACATCGCCCAGGCGCGCCACAAGGTTCGGTGGGAATGGATCAAGGGCCACGCCGGCCACCCGGAAAACGAACGCGCCGATGCGCTGGCACGGGCGGGCATGGCCCCCTACAAGCCCGGCCGGGCGCGGACCTGAAACCCGTCAGAACCGCTTCGGCCCGTAGGTCCGCCAAAGCCAGATCAGCAGCATCGCGCCCAGCACCGCGCCGACAAAGCCTGCCGCCCAACCGGTGACGATCGCCAGAAGTCGCAGCACCAGCCCGCCGGCCAGTGCGCCCAGAACGCCGATGGCAATGGTCGTCACGGCGTCCGCCTCGATCCGCATCAGGCGCGTGGCGATGAAGCCGGCGGCGATTCCGACGATCAGCAGTCCAAGGATGGGCATTCAGGCCTCCGGGCGTTGTCCCGCTGATATAGGACGGGCCTTGCGGAAATCACAGGGCCCGAGGGGTCACCGAAGAATGTCAGGCAGGACTAGCCCGCGCAAAAGCTCGTGCGCGGCCATCGGCCGCTTTCCCTCGCGCTGCGCCTCCAGAACCTCGACGGCTCCGCTGCCGCAGGCAATGGTGAACGCGCCCAGAACCTGGCCCGGCGCCCCCTGCCCTTCCGCAAGACGGGACCGCAGAAGCTTCACCCGTTCGCCCGCGATCTCGGTCCAGGCACCGGGAAAGGGCGACAGGCCGCGAATCTGGCGGTCCACCTCGGGCGCGGGACAGGTCCAGTCAATCCGCGCTTCGGCCTTGTCGATCTTGGCGGCGTAGGTGACACCTTCGCCCGGCTGCGGCACCGCCATCAGATCGGGCAAACGGTCCAGAGCCTGCAAGATCGCCTCGGCCCCGATGACCGACAGCCGGTCATGAAGATCCGCCGTGGTTTCCTCGGCCCCGATCGGGGTTTCCCGGCGAAGCAGCACGGGACCGGTGTCCAGCCCTTCATCCATCTGCATGATGCAGACCCCCGTCCGGTCGTCTCCCGCCATGATCGCGCGATGGATCGGGGCCGCCCCCCGCCATCGTGGCAGAAGCGAGGCGTGGATGTTCAGGCAACCCAGGCGCGGCGCTTGAAGGATGGACCTCGGCAGGATCAGCCCATAGGCCACGACAACCGCCACGTCGGCCTTCAGCGCGGCAAAGCGCTCCTGTTCCGCCGCATCCCGAAGCCCCACCGGATGCCGGACCGCAAGGCCCAATGCCTCGGCCCTGGCCTGGACGGGGCTCGGCCGATCCTTCTTGCCGCGGCCGGCCGGACGCGGCGGCTGACAGTAGACGCAGACCACCTCATGCCGTGCGCTCAGCGCCTCCAGCACAGGGACCGAGAAGTCGGGCGTGCCCATGAAGATGACGCGCATCACTCGCCCCGCTTGCGCAACTTTTCCACGCGCGCGGCCAGCATCTTGCGGCGCACGGGCGAAAGATGGTCGATGAAGACCTTGCCGTTCAGGTGGTCGATCTGGTGCTGGACGCTGGTCGCCCACAACCCGACGAAATCGCGGTCCTCGATCTGGCCATCCTCGTTCAGGAAGCGCACCGTCACCGCCCGCGGACGTTCGATCACCGCCGAGACGCCGGGCAGGTTTGGGCTTGCCTCCTCATGCTTGCGCATCTGGACCGAGGCATGCAGCACCTCGGGGTTGGCCATCTTCACCGCCTGCCCGCGCTTGTCGGACGCATCGACCACCGCCAGCCGCAACATGATGCCGATCTGGGGCGCCGCCAGTCCCACGCCGGGCATTGCATCCATCGTCTCGACCATGTCGTCCCAGATCATGCGCACGGTTTCATTCACCACGGCCACCGGTTCGGCCGGGGTGCGCAGGCGCTTGTCGGGAAAGGGAACGAAAGGACGCACCGTCATGGCAGATAGGTCGACAGCAGCGCCGCGCGTTGGATAGCCGAAACCCGGTCGAAGGTGACGATCCCGTCCAGATGGTCGATCTCGTGCTGGGCGCAGCGGGCATGAAAGCCGGTCAGCCGTTCGCGGCGCGCCGCGCCGTCCAGATCGGTCCAGCGAAGGGTGATTTCGGCGGGTCGCGTCACCTCGGCGCTGATCCCGGGGATCGAAAGGCACCCCTCGAGGCCGGTATCGGTAGCGTCCGAGGCCGCCTCGATCACCGGATCGACGAACACCCGCGGCTCGGCATGCCCGTCCTTCCAGCCGGCGTCCATGACGAACAGTCTGCTCATCACGCCGATTTGCGGCGCAGCCAGTCCGCGCCCCTTGGCCGCATACATCACCTTAAGCATCTGTTGCGCCAGGGCGCGGACCTCATCCGTCACCGGCCCCACCGGCGCGCAGGCATGCGACAGACGCGGGTCCGGCCAGACAAGGATGGAGCCCGCGCTCACATCTCGTCCTTGGGCTCGGGTTTCAGACCGTCCCGCGCCCGTTCACGCTTCAGCTTTTCCATCTTGCGGGTGATCAGCTGGCGCTTCAGCGGCGTCAGGTAATCGATGAACAGCTTGCCGTTCAGATGGTCGATCTCGTGCTGCACGCAGGTGGCCCACAGGCCACTGAACTGTTCTTCCTGCTCGGCCCCCGTCACATCCTGCCAGCGCACCCGCACCTCGGCGGGACGGGTGACTTCGGCGAACTGCTCGGGGATAGACAGGCAGCCCTCCTCGTAGACGCTGCGTTCTTCCGATGACCAGGTGACAACCGGATTGACCATGGCCAGCGGACGCGGCGGCGCGTCGCGATCCTTGACGCAATCCAGCACGATCAGCCGCTTCATCAGGCCGATCTGCGGCCCGGCCAGACCGATGCCCGGCGCGGCATACATTGTGTCCAGCATGTCGTCGGCAATACGGCGCAGATCTTCCGAGAACTCGGTCACGGGGTCGGCCACCTTCTTCAGGCGCGGGTCGGGATGGATCAGGATCGAACGCAGGGTCATGGGCTACGGATTTAGGCCAAGCCGTCCCGTGGCGCAATGGCACTTGCGGCGGCGCGGACAGGGGTTAGCTTGGGCAAAACGGCAGGAGCGGACCCATGAACTTCGACGAAATGATTGAACGCCGCGGCACGCATTCCGACAAGTGGGACCGGATGGAGATGCTTTTTGGTGTGCCCAGCACCGACGGGATCCCGATGTGGGTGGCCGACATGGACTTCCGCCCGCCCACCAGCGTGCAGCAAGCGCTGGAAAAGATGCTGGCCCAAGGCATCTACGGCTACTTTGGCGACGACCGCGACTATCTGGAGGCGATCCGCTGGTGGATGGACACCCGCCACGGCTGGCAGATCGACCCGAAGTGGATCTTTACCACGCACGGGCTGGTCAACGGTACCGCGCTCTGCGTCGATGCCTTTACCAGACCCGGCGATGGCATCGTGCTGATGACCCCGGTCTATCACGCTTTCGCCCGCGTGATCAAAGCCGCCGGACGCACCGTGGTCGATTGCGACCTGGCCGTCCGGGATGGCCTCTATGTGCCCGACTTCGCCGCCTGGGATGCCCGCATGACCGGGGGTGAGCGCATGATGATCCTCTGTTCACCCCACAATCCCGGTGGCCGGGTCTGGACGGCCGAGGAACTGCGCGGCATCGCGGATTTCTGCAAGCGGCACGACCTGATCCTGATCTCGGACGAGATCCACCACGATCTGGTCTATCCCGGCCGAATCCATATCCCCACCGCAGTGGCCGCGCCCGATCTGGCCGACCGGCTGGTGACGATGACCGCCACCACGAAAACCTTCAACATCGCGGGGGCACATTCCGGCAATGTCATCATCGCGGACGACCGGCTGCGCGCGCTGTTCGCCGCCCGGATGGGGGCGCTGGGCATCTCGCCCAACAGCTTCGGGATCGAGATGGCGACGGCGGCCTATTCCGCGGAAGGCGCCGCCTGGCTGACCGAACTTTTGGCTTACCTGGACGGCAACCGGCAGATCTTTGACCAGGCGATGAACGCGCTGCCGGGCATCCGGTCGATGCCGCTTCAGGCGACCTACCTGGGCTGGGTGGATTTCTCCGGCACCGGGATGCCGCCCGCCGAATTCACCGCGCGCGTCGAGAAGGAGGCCCATATCGCCGCCAGCCACGGCGCCAGCTTCGGCGCCAGCGGCGCGAACTTCCTGCGGTTCAACCTGGCTACGCAGCGCGCGCGGGTCATCGAAGCCGTGGCCCGGCTGCAACGGGCCTTTGGAGACCTGCAATAGCCGATGCGGCGGTTTCTCCGCCTGGTCCTTCTGCTTGCGGCGCTGGTCGTGGGGCTGATCTGGCTCTCCGGCCGCGCGCCCCAGGCCCCGACGGACAACCCGCCGCCGCCGTGCGCCCGCGCCGCAATCCCCTGCGCTGACGCAGGCCATCGATCGTATCCTGGTTGAAAAGGCCGCGCGGCGCGTGACGCTGTTCCGCAAGGGGAAGCCTGTTCGCACCTATCGCATGGCGCTTGGCGCGGCGCCCGTGGGCGCCAAGCGCGTCCAGGGCGACGGGAAAACCCCCGAGGGGATCTACCGGATCGACCGGCTGAACGCCGCCAGCAGCTACCACCTGTCGCTGGGCATCAACTATCCGCAGCCGGACGATCGCCGCCGCGCTGCGGAACTGGGCCGGTCGCCCGGCGGCGACATCTTCCTGCACGGGCAGCCCAACGGGTTGGACCCCGACCTGATGCTGAAAGGCGACTGGACCGCCGGCTGCATCGCGCTGACGAATGCCGAGATCGAGGAGCTGTGGCGGGTCACGCCCCTGGGTACCCTTGTCGAGATCCGCCCCTGACCTGGCAGAACGGTGGCGACCCGGGTCCGAAGCCTCCGGCAACAGGGCACCGCTCAGCGACGCGATGGTACACGACGCTGACCGCTCGCGGAATCAACGGATCTACCGCAAGGATGGGTCGGCGCGTGAAGCGGCCGCTGTGCCGGCGATCGCTGTTCTTTTCAAGACCGGCCCGAAGCCGGGGAAGGCCCTGAACCTGACCTGAGGTGCCATGTTCCTGATCCTTGCATGTGCCTCCGGGTTCCGATCCCGGCCCTTGGTCCGGACCGGGGACAAGCGCACCTTGGCGCCCACCTCCGCGCTTGTCGAGAGAAGCGCTACCATTGCTTGAGGAATACGGATCGCATCTGCACTGCCGTGCGGACTTTGACGACAACAAGCCCCGCTCAGTGCCTTCCCCTGCCTCTGCCACTCGCATCGGTGATCAGCGCGATCGGGGCATCCGGCCGGCGCTCGAAGTCCACCGCCACAGGCGGGGCGGAAAGCGTGGACTGCTTGATCCGGCAGATCAGCTCGTCGCCCTCGACCTCGGATGCAACGATGAGGCATTGGAACAGGTGCCGTCCGCCGTCGAAGATGTCGACCACGCCGCGAAGATGATCCACCTGCGCCACATCCAGCGTGAACCAGTCGGACCGGAAGCGCAAAATGGGATAGACCTGTTCGCCGGTGCGGATCCGAAGGCGCGACTTGCGGCGCATGGCGTCCATTCGGGCCGACTCGAATTCGGCGCGCAGCCCCGGAGGAAGATACTCGAACATCACACACCTCATACTCACGGCTATAACTATGCCAGAGAATTCGGAAATTTCACGCGGTTTCCTCCTCGCACCCGCGATTGTGTGCATGCTCCGAACGATCCGCTCCCACGACCGGCGTTACCGCACAAGACAAGGCAGATCCAATTCCGGGATCCTTGAAACCGTCAGGGAAGCTGGCTGTTCAGCACCACCCTGCATTCGGACATGCAGGCAATTTCCTTGTCCATCCAGCGGATGGTCGAGTGGTCCGCCCCGGTCAGGGCCAGGACGATCATGAGGGCGGCGGCGAAGATGTGTTCCTGCATCGGGATCCTCTGGTCAGCGGTGGCGTGTTCCCGAATCGTTCTATGCAGTAACCCTTAATGCCGCGTTACAGCGCAGCTCAGGCCACCAGCGCCTCGGCCCGCTTCAGATCGACGCTGACCAGCTGGCTGACGCCCTGTTCCTGCATCGTCACGCCAAACAGCCGGTCCATGCGGCTCATGGTGACGGCATGGTGGGTGATGATCAGGAAGCGGGTGTCCGTGCGCCGCGTCATTTCGTCCAGAAGGTCGCAGAACCGGGTGACGTTGGCGTCGTCCAGCGGCGCGTCCACCTCGTCCAGCACGCAGATCGGCGCGGGGTTCGCAAGGAACACCGCGAAGATCAGCGCCAGCGCCGTCAGCGTCTGTTCGCCCCCCGACAGAAGGCTCAGCGTCGCCAGTTTTTTCCCCGGCGGTTGGCACATGATCTCCAGCCCCGCCTCCAGCGGATCGTCGCTTTCGACCAGAACCAGGTTCGCCTCGCCGCCGCCGAACAGATGCGTGAACAGCAGGCGGAAATTGGTGTTCACCTGTTCGAAAGCCGTCAGCAGCCGTTCGCGCCCTTCGCGGTTCAGACCTGCGATCCCGGCGCGCAGCTTCTTGATCGCTTCTTCCAGATCGGTCTTTTCCCGAACCAGAAGGTCGTGTTCGGACTGCACCTCGCGGGCGTCTTCCTCGGCCCGCAGGTTGACGGCCCCCAGCGATTCGCGCTGCCGCTTCAGCCGGTTCACCTCGATGTCCAGAGCCTCGGCCCCCGGCATCTGATCCGGGTCAACCGCCAGACTTTCCAGCAGCGCGGTCGGAGTCGCATCGGTTTCTTCAGTGATGCGCGTGGCGGCATAGGCCACGGTTTCGCGGGCGGCATCGGCGCGGGCTTCAGCGCGGGCGCGGGCCTCGCGCGCCTCGCCGGCGGCACGGGCGGCTTCGCGTTCGGCATCCTGGGCCGCACGCAGCGCGGTCTCGGCCTCGGCCAGGCGGTCAGCGGCCTGGGCGCGGCGGTCTTCCGCCTCGGCCAGCGCCTCTTCCAGGGCCTCGCGTTTGGCGGCGATCTCGGACGGTGCGGCGCTGGCCGCCTTCAGTTCGGCTTCGCTGTCGGACTTGCGGTCCGTCAGTTCGGCCGTGCGCTTCTCCGCCGTTTCCAGCCGATGCTTCCAACCAGAGATCTCCTTCGCGATCTCCTGCCGCCGCTTCAGCCGTGCCTCTCCTTCGCGGCGCAATTCGTCATGAGCCGATCGCCGGGTCATCATCGTCAGGCGCGCTGCTTCCACCGTCAGCTTCACGTCCTCGACCGCGGCCCGGGCGACGGCCAGATCGGGAAGCTGCGCGGCCGCAGTCTCCGCTTCAGTCAGGCGCAGCCGCGTTGACAGGGCCTCTTCGTCGTGGCGGGCCACGGCCAGACGGGCGCTTTCCAGCTTGCCGGCCGCAATCGACCGATCCGCCTCGGCCTTGCTCAGCGCCCGATTGGCCTCGGCCATGCGGCGGTCCGCATCGCGGCGCGCCTCGCGGGCGGTCTGATCGGCGCGAGTGGCATCGGCCAGCCGTTGCGTCAGCACTTCATGCGCGCGCCGGGCTCCTTCGGCCCGGGCGGCGATGTCCTCGAGGTCGCGCTTCAGTTCGACCAGCCGGTTCAGCTGTTGCAGGCGCAGCGCCGCGGCCGATGGCGCGTCCTCTGCGGTTGCCCGAAGACCGTCCCAGCGCCAGAGATCGCCTTCCAGCGACACCAGCCGCTGCCCCGGCCGCAAAAGCGGCTGCAGCCGCGCCCCGTCAGCGCGGGCGACAAGGCCGATCTGGCGGATCCGCCGGACCAGAACGGGTGGTACGGTGACGTGATCGGCCAGGCAGGCGACCCCGTCGGGCAGGGGCTGGTCGGCGTCATAGGGCGGCAATACCGCCCAGCCCGAGCCTTCTTCCGTTTCCGGCGCCCGCAGGTCGTCCGCCAAGGCCGCGCCCAGCGCCTTTTCATATCCGCGCGCCACCTGCACCCGGTCCAGGATCTGCCGCCCCGCCGCCGATTCCCGGTCGACCAGCCGCGCAAGGGCTGCCACCTCGGCCCGCAGGGCGCCAGCCTCTCCCTCGGCCTCCGAGCGTTGCGCCCGGGCATCGGCCTCGCGAGTCTGCACCTCGGCACGGGCGGTGTCGGCCTCGGCCAGCGCCTCCTCGGCGGCCTCGGCAGCATCCAGCGCCAGGGACTGCGCCTCCTCGGCGGCGGTGAAATCCGCCTCGGCCCGGCCCAGCGCCGCCTCGGCCGTCAGGGCCCCCTCCTGCGCCCTGGCCAGTTCGGATTCCGATCGCGTCAGCGTTGCGCGATGGTCGGACAGAAGCCGCTCCGCCGACTGGTGCCGCGCCGAGAGACGGGCGACATCCTCGGTCAGCTGCGACAGCGCCGCATCACGGTCCTGAAGCACCTGGGCCGCCTCGGATGCGGCGTCAGCGGCTTCGGACAGACGGTCGTCATGGCCTTCGGAGGCCTTGGCGATCTGCGCCTGCTCCCAGTCCAGCCTCGCGATGGTTTCACCGGCATCCCGGTTCAGGCCCGCCTCGCGCTCAAGGTCGCGGACCAGTTGCGCGATGCGTCCTGTCAGCGTCTCGATGGTCTGGCGGGCGCGGGCCTCGTCCTGGCTCAGCGAATCACGTTGCACGCTCAGGCGTTGCAGGATCGCGCCCGCGATCACCTCTTCCTCGCGCAAGGGCGGCAGCTTGTCCTCGGCGGCCACACGGGCCTTTTCCGCTGCACGGGCTGCCGCTTCGGCCTGGGCCGCGGCGCGGGTACGCTCGTTCAGCTCGCCCTCGGCCAGAAGCCGCGCCTGGTCGGCCTCGCGCCAGCGCCGATACAGCAGCATCCCTTCCGTGCGGCGCAGTTCCTCGCCGATCTCGCGGTACCGCGCCGCCTGCCGGGCCTGCCGCGCCAGTTGCGCCAGTTGCTGGGCCAACTGCTCGATCACGTCATCGACGCGCACCAGGTTCTGTTCGGTCGAGTTCAGCTTCAGCTCAGCCTCGTGCCGGCGCTGGTAAAGGCCCGAGATGCCCGCCGCCTCTTCCAGAATCCGGCGGCGGTTCTTCGGCCGCGCATTGATCAGTTCGGAAATCTGCCCTTGCCGGACCAGCGCCGGGGAATGGCTGCCTGTCGACGCATCGGCGAACAGCATCTGCACATCGCGCGCCCGGACGTCCCTGGTGTTGGCCTTGTATGCCGACCCGGCATCGCGGGTGATGCGGCGAACGATCTCCAGCTGATCGGTGTCGTTAAAGCCCGCAGGCGCCAGCCGTTCGCCGTTGTCGATGGTCAGGACCACTTCGGCGAAGTTGCGGGCAGGGCGGGTCGCGGCGCCGGCGAAGATCACGTCCTCCATCCCGCCGCCGCGCATGGCGCTGGCGCGGGTTTCGCCCATCACCCAGCGCAGCGCCTCCAGCAGGTTCGACTTGCCGCAGCCGTTCGGTCCGACCACGCCGGTTAGCCCCTCATGGATCACCAGATCCGTGGGGTCGACAAAGCTTTTGAAGCCGTTGAGCCGAAGCCGGGTAAAGCGCAAGGCCGAGGTCCGATGATTCCTGCGGGGTCCGCTATCTTCGGCCAGCCGCCCCCCAAGTCAACCGGCGCCCGCAGCATCTTGCTGACGATCGGCGGTTATCCCCAAGATATTGCCAGCGACCAACAGACCCTCCAGCCATCCCACCGCCCGCCGGGGGTTGACAGCCCGGCCCTCCGCCCGCCTTGATCCTCGCATCACTGCAAACCGTATGGATCATGACAGTCACAATCACCCCGGAATCCCCGCTGTCCGACGACGGCCGGGCCCTGATCGCCGCAAGCCAGGAGGCCTTGCTGGATGTGTTCGAAGCGGACGAAATCTTTTCCTTCACCGTTGAGGAACTGGCCGACCCCGCCGTGACCTTCCTGGTGGGCCGTGACGAGGACGGCGCACCGCTGGGCTGCGTTGCGATGGTCGATTGCCGCGATTATGTCGAAGTGAAGCGCCTCTACGTGGCCCCCCGCGGCCGCCGCAAGGGCGTGGCGCACCTGCTGATGGAAGATCTGGAAACCCGTGCGCGCGATGCGGGACATCACATCGTTCGGCTTGAAACCGGTGACGCGCTGGTCGCGGCCGTTCAGCTATACACCACGCTGGGCTATTCCGTCCGCGGACCGTTCGGGAATTATGACGAACACCCTGCCAGCCTGTTCATGGAAAAGCACCTTTAGCCACTGCACCGGCTAGCGCCCAGCGCGTCTGGCACCGCACCGGCGCAATGTCGATCAGCAGCGCCAGGCCATCCGCTTCCGCCCGGACCGTTTCGCGGTCCGTCCAGGCGAAATCCCCGACGGGAAGCGGCAGCGCCCCCACCCGGACGGCGCCCGCCAGGGCCAGCACCCCCGTCGCGCTGGCCATGTCGCCCGCACGCAGCACCGACACCGACGCCTCGACGCAGTGCCCGTCGAAGATCACGTTCACATCCCGGCAGGGTCCGTCCAGCAATCGCCCGTCAACCGGCGTATCTCCTGCAAACCGTACCGGCGCCAGGGGTCGGGCGGGCAACACGCCCTGCGGGCCGTGCAGGTCCAGGCCCGCGCCGTCGATCACGGTCAGGATGCGGGTCAGGCCGGGAAAGGACGAGAACGGGCCATCCGTCGTCACCTCTGCCAGGCTGATCCGCCAGACCAGCGCATCCCCATCCCGATGGCGCGCGATCTCATGCGTGATGCCACCGCCGTTCTTCCACGGCGCGGTCTGGAATTGGGCTTGCGGGATCCTGCGCATGAAACGGCGTCCTTTGCTTATTTTAGGACAATGGGAACTTCGGCGCCGCAAGGGAAGTTTTTCCGGCGACGTCATGAACCTTGTTTGGCATCAAAGGACAGCAAGATGAAGTTTCCCCTTCCCCTCACCGCCCTGGCCGCCGTGGCCGCCCTGACCGCCTGCGGACCTTATGTGAAAACCACCGTCTCCACGCCCGATGCCACCACCACCGTCGAGAAGGTGGGCGCGCGGACCAAGGCCACCACGGTCGTGACCCCGGTTCCGGGTGCGGGCGCGCGTTCGTCCGTGCAATGGGCCGGCACCTACGCCGGCACGCTCCCCTGTGCCGACTGCCCGGGGATCTCGACGTCGATCACGCTGGGGCTGCAAGGCACCTACCAGATGACGGAAACCTACATCGACCGGGGCCAGACTGCGACCGTCAAGGGCCGTTACGCCTGGGATCCGACGGGCAATTACATCCGTCTGGATGCGGCCGGCAATCAGGCCTGGTTCAAGGTGCTGAACGGCCAGTTGCAGCGGCTTGACATGACCGGCCAGCCGATCCGCGGCGCCCTGGCCCCGGCCTACATCCTGACCAAGGTCTGATCCCGCCACCCCGGACGCCAGGGTTCGGGACGGGCGATCGCCGGTTGCCCGTCCCGCCTCCCCTCCTTATCGTGCGCGAAAATCGCCGGGGGGACAGGATGTATCGGGTCTGGAACTACGTCACCAACTATTCGCTCTTGCTGATCGGGGGCGCGGGTCTGGCCCTGGCCTGGGCCAACAGTGCCCCCGACAGCTATCACGCCTTTGTCGAATATCCGCTGGTGCAGAACTTTCTGATCGGCCAGGCCGAGTATGAAGGCGGCACCCTGACGCGGACTCTGACGCTGCATTTCCTGATCAACGACGTTCTGATGGCGCTGTTCTTCGCGATTGCCGCGAAAGAGGTCTGGGAGGCGGTGATCCTCGAGGAAGGCTCCCTGCGCGGGCGCAAGGCGCTGACCCCGCTGATCGCCACAGCGGGGGGGATGCTGGGGCCGGTCCTGGTCTATCTGGGGCTGGCCGCCCTTCTCGGGATCCTGCCCGAAACCGGACGCGGCTGGGCCATTCCGACCGCGACCGACATCGCGTTTTCCTACCTGGTCGGCCGGGTGGTCTTTGGCGCCGGGCATCCCGCCATTCGGTTCCTGTTGCTGCTGGCCATTGCAGACGATGCGGCGGGACTGGTGATCCTGGCGATCTTCTACCCTACCGGTGCCCTGGCCCCGGCCTGGCTTCTGCTGTCGATTGGGGCGGCGGTGGCAGTCTTCGTGCTGGCCAACTGGCTTCCCCGGTGGCTGGACCGCGGTGACCAGCTCCGCCGGCGGTCGACTTGGGTCCGAAAGCGCCTGTCCTTCTGGCCCTATCTGATCGCCGGCGCGCTCAGCTGGTATGGCTTTCAGGAGGCGGGGATCCATCCTGCGCTGGGGCTTTTGCCGATCGTGCCCACCATCCCGCACGCCGACCGCGCCTTCGGGATCTTCGCCGAGGCCGAGGTCCACCTGACCGACCTGCTGAACTGGATCGAGCATCACCTGAAGATGCCGGTTCAGATCATCCTCTTCTTCTTCGGCCTGGCCAATGCGGGCGTCGAGTTTTCCGCCATCGGCGCGCCGACCTGGCTGGTGATGTTCGGGCTTCTGGTCGGCAAGCCGGTGGGGATCTTCGCCCTGGGCTGGTTTGCCGCGCGGGTGCTGCGACTGGGCCTGCCTGACGGGATGCGCCTGCCCGACCTGCTTGTCGTGGGCTGCGTGGCCGCCATCGGATTTACCGTGGCGCTGTTCGTGGCCTCGGTGGCCTTCCCGGCGGGCGCGATCCAGGACGCGGCCAAGATGGGCGCGCTGTTCAGTTTCGGCGCCGCGTTCATGGCGATCCTGGCCGGGATGCTCGCCCGGGTCCAGAAGGTAAAGGACTGACCCGGCGCGCCCATCCGATCGGCGGTTGTTTTCATCCGTTCGGATGGGCCATACTGTCCAAAAGGTCAGGGTGATGTCCGGTGCTGCACCGTCCGTCATCCGACGGCGGACAGTGGCGCACCGATGCTTGAATTCGAGAACGTGAGCAAATCGTTCTGGACCGGAGAAACCCGCAAGGTGATCCTGGACCGGGCCACCTTCCGTATCGAACCGGGGCAATCGCTGGGGATCCTGGCCCGCAACGGCACCGGCAAGACCACGATCATCAACATGATGGCCGGGCTTGAGAAACCCGATGAGGGCCGGGTGCGGCGGGCGTGTCGCGTATCATTTCCGCTCGGGTTCATGGGCGGCATCAACAGCCACCATTCCGCCGCCGAGAACTGCCGCCACATCGCGCGGCTGTACGGGCTGGACCCGGACTATATCCAGGCCTTCTGCCGCTGGCTGGCGGATATCGCCGAATATTTCGACCGACCGGTCATCACCTACAGCTCCGGCATGAAGTCCCGCTTCACCTTCGCGCTGCTTCTGGCGCTGGAGTTCGATCTCTACCTGATCGACGAGGGGATGCCCTCCAGCTCGGACGTCGAATTCAACCGCAAGGCCGGAACGATCCTGAGGGACCGGCTGCGCCAGGCGACGGTCATCGTGGTTTCGCACCAGCCGAAGGTTCTGGAATCCTATTGCCGGAAGGCGGCGGTCCTGCGCGACGGCCGGATGCAGTTCTTTGATTCATTGGAAGAAGCGAAACGTCTTTATGACTACGCCCACTAAAGCGGTGCTTTACCGGGTGCGCCGGACCTCATCCCCGGCGGCGGATGCGGCGCCCGGCCCCGGTGATCCGGCGGTCCCCGACCGCGAGGCCGCGTTGCGGGCAGTCGAGGCGGAAGGGCTGACTCCCCGCCAACTGCGCATGGCCCGCCGGATGGCCGCACAGAACGGCATCGACTACACCTCGGACCACGACGCCGTCCTGAAGCTGCGGCAGAGGGGCATCGACCCCAGCCGGCGTGGCACGGCGGCCAGCGCCATTGCACCCGACGTTGGCGGCGCCGGGACCGCCGTTCAGCTGCCACAGGCGTTTCGCCCGAGCCCGCCGCCCGCGATGCCGGACGAAGGCGCCGCCCGGGTCGACCACATCATGCGGATCCAGCGTGACATCGTCCGCAGGCGACGGCGGCAGCTTACGCTGCTGACCGCACGGCTGGTCGCGTTTGTGCTGCTGCCCAGCCTTCTGGCGGGGGTCTACTTCTTCATCATTGCCACGCCGATGTATGCGACCCATTCCGCCTTCGTCATCCAGCAGGCCGAAAGCACCGCGATGGGGAACCTGGGCGGTTTCTTCAAAGGGACGCAGTTCGCCACCTCGCAGGATGCGATCACGGTCCAGAGCTACCTGCAATCGCGGGACGCGATGCTGCGCCTGGACAAGGAGCTGGGCTTTCGCGCGGCCTTTTCGAACCCGGCCATCGACCCGCTTCAGCGCCTTTCCCCGGATGCCACCACCGAGGACGCCTACGGACTTTACCAGGACCACGTGAAGATCGGTTACGACCCGACCGAAGGGATCGTGAAGATGGAGGTGATCGCCCCCGATCCCGCCCTGAGCCAGGCCTTCGCCGAAACGCTGATCCGCTACGCCGAGGAACAGGTGGACCGCCTGTCGCTGCGTCTGCGCGAGGCGCAGATGAAGGACGCCCGCGCCGGCTATGAGGATGCCGAACGCAAGGTCCAGGCCGCACAGGCGGCCGTGCTGGATCTGCAGCAGAAGGTCGGCGTTCTGGACCCGAGGACCGAGACGGGGCTGGTCATGAACCAGATCGGCACCATCGAAACCCACCTGCGCAAGAAGGAGCTGGAGCTTCAGGCCCTGCTGGACAATGCCCAGCCCAATGCGGCCCGGGTCGAAGGCACCCGCGCCGACATCGCCCGGCTGCAATCGACGGTTGCGGAATTGCGCGCCGGCCTGACCCGGGACCAGGGGGGAAGCGCCTCGCTGGCGGCGGTGACGGGGCAGTTGCGCATCGCGGAAGGAGAGCTGACCAGCCGGCAGTTGATGATGGCGCAGGCGCTTCAACAGATGGAAACCGCCCGGATCGAGGCCAACCGCCAGACCCGCTACCTGTCGATGGGGGTTGCCCCGATTGCGCCGGATGCCGCCGCCTACCCCCGCGCCTTCGAAAACACGGTCTTGGCCTTGCTGATCTTCAGTGGCATTTACCTGATGCTGTCGCTGACGGCAGCGATCCTGCGGGAACAGGTTTCCACCTAGGGGCGGTCCAGATGACGATGATGACGGATGTGACGATCGGCGGCCTGACCGTTGGCAACGACCGGCCTCTGACGGTGATTGCGGGCCCCTGCCAACTGGAATCGGCCGACCATGCCCGGATGATCGCCGGCCGCATGGCCGAGGCCTGCGCAGCCGTCGGGGCACAGTTCATCTTCAAGGCCAGCTACGACAAGGCCAACCGCACCTCGCTGTCGGGCAAGCGCGGCGTCGGCATCGACACGGGGTTGAAGATCCTGGGCGACCTGCGCGCCGAAATGGGCATTCCCGTCCTGACCGATATCCACGATGCGGATCAGGCGCGGGCGGCGGCCGCTGTTGTGGACGTGATCCAGATCCCGGCCTTCCTTTGCCGCCAGACCGACCTTCTGATTGCCGCGGGCGAAACCGGCTGCGTGGTCAATATCAAGAAAGGCCAGTTCCTGGCGCCCTGGGACATGGCCAATGTCGCCGCCAAGGTGGAAAGCACCGGCAACAACCGCATCCTTCTGACAGAACGGGGCGTCAGCTTCGGCTACAACACCCTGGTCGCGGACATGCGGTCGCTCCCCACAATGGCGCGTACCGGCTATCCGGTAATCATGGACGCAACCCATTCCGTCCAGCAACCCGGCGGGCTGGGCGGCGCCAGCGGCGGGCAGCGTGAATTTGCGCCTGCGATGGCGCGCTCGGCCGTGGCGCTGGGGATTGCCGGCGTCTTCATCGAAACGCACGAGGCGCCCGATACCGCCCCTTCGGACGGGCCGAACATGATCCCTCTGGACCAGATGCCGCGGCTTCTGGACACGCTGATGGCGATCGACCGCATCGCCAAGGCCGATCCCGTCCGTGTCTGACGCCCACGATCCGCTGCAACCGCCGGTCATCGCCGCATCGGGCTTTCGCGAATACGACCTGCGCTGGCGCTACCCGGCCGAGGTAAACCTGCCGGGCATGGCCGAGGTAGGGCTTGGCATCGCCACCCAGATGCGGGTCCGGGGGATCGAGCCCAGGATCGTCGTCGGCTGCGATTTCCGCAGCTATTCCCTGGCGGTCAAACAGGCGCTGATCCTGGGGCTGGTCCGGGGCGGAATTGCGGTCAGCGACATCGGCACGGTCGTCTCGCCCCTGGCCTATTTCGCGCGCGATCACCTGGCCATTGGGCCGGTGGCGATGGTAACGGCCAGCCACAACCCCAATGGCTGGACCGGGGTGAAACTGGGCTTCACCCCGCCCCTGACCCACGGGCAGTTGGAGATGGCCGAACTGCGCGACATCATCCTGTCCGGCAATGCCGCCCCCGCCCCCGGCGGAAGCTGGCTTCCGGTTTCGGGCCTGCGGGAGATCTGGCTGGACGGTCTTGCGCAAGGGCCACGCCTGCGCCGGCCGCTGCGCGTCGTCTGCGCCACCGGCAATGGCACCGCCGGAGCCTTTGCGCCCGCGCTTCTGGAGCGCCTGGGCGCGACGGTGATTCCCCTTCACACCGATCTCGACGCCGGTTTTCCGCACTACAATCCAAATCCGGAATCGCTGCAGATGCTGGACGACATGGCCCGCGCGGTTCGCGAAAGCGGAGCCGACCTGGCCCTGGGCTTCGACGGCGACGGCGACCGTTGCGGTGTCGTCGACGACCGGGGGAACGAGGTCCCGGCCGACAAGATGGGGCTGATCCTGGCCCGGGGCTGGGCCGCGGATCATCCCGGCGCGCATTTCATCGCCGATGTGAAATCGACCGGGCTTTTTGCGACAGACCCGGTGCTGCGCGCGGCCGGTGCCACGGTGGAATATGGCCCCACGGGGCACAGCTACATGAAGCAGCGGCTGCGGGACACCGGCGCGCTGGCAGGCTTTGAAAAGTCGGCCCATTACTACCTGAACCCGCCGCTGGGCCGGGGATATGACTGCGCGCTGACGATTGCCGTCCACATCCTGCGGCGGCTGGATTGCACGGGTCTGCGGCTTTCGGATCTGGTGGCGGAACTGCCGCAAAGCTTCACCTCGCCCACCATGGCGCCCGCCTGCCCCGACGACCGGAAGTATGAGGTAGTGCGCCGGTTGACCGAACGCCTGCGCGACATGCAGTCCGCAGGAGAGCGACTGGCCGGACGGCGGATCACCGAAATCGTCACGGTGAACGGTGCGCGCGTGATGCTGGACCACGGCGGCTGGTCCCTGGTCCGCGCGTCGTCGAACACGCCCAATCTGGTGGTGGTCTGCGAAAGCCCGCAAAGCCCGGCCGACCTGCGCGACATCTTCGCCGCCACCGACGCCCTTCTGCGGGCCGAGCCCGATGTGGGCGCCTATGACCAGGTCATTCCGGCCTGACCGTGGCCAGGTGCCAAAAAGGGCTTGCGCGCGCAGAGAATCCCAGTATGTTCCCGGCCTCGCATGATGTTTGGGTTCGCACCCGGTGGCGCTTGGCAACCAGTGATGAAAACCCAGGAAAATCGGGGCCATGCCCCCAGTAACCCGAGGTTGAGACATGGCTGTCCCCCAGAACCGTACCACGCGGTCCCGCCGGAATATGCGCCGCGCGCACGACGCGCTGGTCGCCGGTAACCCCAATGAATGCTCGAACTGTGGCGAACTGAAGCGCCCGCACCACGTTTGCGGTGCCTGTGGCCACTATGACGACCGTGAAGTGGTCGCTCAGGCCACCGAAGTCGATCTGGACGAAGACGCGGCGTAAGCTGCGCTCCGGTCGAACTGTCCGATGGCACCCGCTCTTGATCCGGCGGCAGATGGTTTGACCGGCGGGGCCACCCGGCCCGGTTCGGACTTGCAGGTGTTGATTTCGGTCGACGCGATGGGCGGCGACCGCGGGCCGGCGGCAGTTGTCGCCGGCATGGCCATTTGTGCCGAGAAGATGCCGTCGATCCGATTCCTTGTCCACGGGCCCGAGGCCGAACTGACCCGGCTGATCGCCAGGCGGCGCGTACTGGCCGGACGGACCACCATCCGCCATGCGGACGGTGTGGTGACGATGGAAGACAAGCCCAGCCAGGTCTTGCGGCATGGCAAGGACACCTCGATGTGGTCGGCCATCGATGCGGTGGAATCCGGCGAAGCGGCCGCGGCGGTGTCCTGCGGCAACACCGGCGCGCTGATGGTCCTGTCGATGATGCGGCTGCGCAAGCTGCCCGGCGTGAACCGCCCGGCCATCGCCTGCCTCTGGCCCTCGAAGAACCCGCAAGGCTACAACGTCATGCTGGACGTCGGCGCCGACATCCGGGCCGAGCCTTCGGACCTTCTGGCCTATGCGATGATGGGCGCGGCCTATGCCCGCGATGGCCTGTCGGTGGCCCGGCCGCGGGTCGGCTTGCTGAACGTCGGCACCGAGGAGCACAAGGGCCGGGCAGAGCTGAAGGAAGCGGGAGAGCTACTGGCCCGTCATTCGGCGGCCGGCGGGTTCGACTATGTGGGTTTCATCGAAGGCGGAGACCTGCCCGGTTCGCGCATCGACGTGATCGTGACCGACGGCTTCACCGGCAACATCGCCCTGAAGACCGGCGAAGGCACTGCGAAGTTCGTCGGCGAAAGCCTGAAGGATGCCTTCTCGGTGGGGATCCTGTCGAAGTTCGCGGCGCTTCTGGCGCTGGGATCGCTGCGCCGGCTCCAACGCCGCATCGATCCGCGCCGGGTCAATGGCGGGGTGTTTCTGGGGCTGAACGGCACGGTGGTGAAATCCCACGGTTCGTCCGACGAAACCGGCGTTTCCGCGGCGATCGGCCTTGCGGCGCAACTGGCGCTGTCCGGCTTTCAGGAGCGGCTTGCCGCACGGGTTGCCTCTGCCGCGCGGGCGGGGCAGGATGCCACCGATATTCAGGTGGGGAACGGGAACAACCAATGACACTTCGCGCCGTCGTCCGTGGCGTTGGCCATTATCTGCCCAAGCGCGTGGTTCCCAACACCGAATTCGAGGCGCGGATCGACACGACCGACGAATGGATCCGCACCCGCACCGGGATCGAACGGCGCCATTTCGCGGCCGAGGACGAGACGACCTCTGATCTGGCCACTGCCGCCGCAAGCGCCGCGCTGGCCGATGCCGGCATGACCGCGGATCAGATCGACGCGATCGTGCTGGCCACATCGACCCCCGATTTCACCTTCCCCTCGGTCGCGACCATGGTGCAGGCCAAGCTGGGGATGACCAGCGGCTTCGCGTTCGACGTGCAGGCGGTCTGCGCCGGGTTCATCTTCGCGCTGGCGAACGCCAATGCGATGATCCTGTCCGGTCAGGCCCGCCGCGTCCTGGTTATCGGCGCGGAAACCTTCAGCCGCATTCTTGACTGGGAGGATCGCGGCACCTGCGTGCTGTTCGGCGATGGCGCCGGCGCCCTGGTGCTGGAGGCCGAGGAAGGCAGTGGCACGACCGCCGACCGAGGCATCCTGTCCAGCGACCTGCACAGCGACGGCCAGTACCGCGACATCCTGTATGTCGACGGTGGCCCCTCGACCACGGGCACGGCGGGCCACCTGCGGATGCAGGGCAACGCCGTTTTCCGCCATGCCGTCGAGAAGCTGGCCAGCACCGCCCATACCGCACTGGAAAAGGCCGGTCTGGGCAGCGGCGACGTTGACTGGATCGTCCCGCATCAGGCCAATCTGCGGATCATCGCGGCCACGGCGCAGCGCATGCAGGTGCCGATGGAACGGGTGGTCGTCACCGTGTCCGACCATGGCAACACCTCGGCGGCCTCGATCCCGCTGGCGCTGTCGGTCGGCAAGCAGCGCGGGCAGATCAAGGAAGGCGATCTGATCGTGACCGAGGCGATCGGCGGCGGCCTGGCCTGGGGCTCGGTCGTCCTGCGCTGGTGATCGGCGGATCCGCCGCTCTCAACTTCCGGCGGCAAGCCGTTGATATTGACTCGGGATTTCAAACCCCGCATCCTCATGCAAACATCTGGGGGATTGGGATGAGCGAAAAGACCCTGACGCGCATGGACCTGAGCGAGGCCGTCTTCCGCGAAGTGGGGCTGTCGCGCAACGAATCCGCGCAGCTTGTCGAGACGGTTCTTCAGGAAATGTCCGATGCCCTGGTGCGCGGCGAAACCGTCAAGATCTCGTCCTTCGGCACCTTCTCGGTCCGCGAAAAAGCCGCCCGGGTCGGGCGCAACCCCAAGACCGGCGACGAAGTCCCGATCCATCCGCGCCGGGTGCTGACCTTCCGCCCTTCGCACCTGATGAAGGACCGTGTTGCCGCCGGCAACCGGAGCTGACACCGTGAAATCCGCCGACGCGTTCCGCACCATCAGCGAGGTGTCCGAGCTGCTGGATACTCCGGCGCACGTTCTGCGTTTCTGGGAAAGCCGCTTCGCGCAGATCCGGCCGATCAAGCGCGCGGGCGGGCGTCGATACTACCGTCCGGCGGACGTGGCGCTTTTGGCCGGGATCAAGCAACTCCTGCATGACGATGGGCTGACGATACGCGGCGTGCAGAAGATCCTGAGAGAGCGCGGTGTTGCGCACGTATCGGCGTTGTCACCCACGAAGGTCATGGATGCGGTGGGGCTGGCCCCGATGCCGTCGCCGGCTTCCTCCTCGCGTCCGGGACCGGTCGCCACGCCCGACGCCTTCGCCCAGCCTACGGTGCAGCCGATTGCGGATGAGGCGATGATCGAGGGCGATCTGATGCTGCGCACCGCCGAGGCGGAGGGCGATGAGGATACCTTCGACCCCGAAGCCGAAGCCTATGTGGCCGCGGCCCTGGAGGAGATCGAAGCGCCCGCGACGGGACACCCCGACACCGCGGTGCCCGAAATTCCCCTTTGGTCGGAAAGCCAGTCGCCCGAGGCCGGCGCGCCGGACGACCATCTGCAGGTCGACCCCGAGGACCCGGAAGCGCCAATGCAGGTCGACGTGCCGACGCTGCCCCTGCACGGGCACGGCATGGTGACGGCGATCGGGCGGGTCTACGGACGCACTGCCGAACCGGCGCCTGCGGCGAAGGCGGCCGCCGCAGAGGAATCCGAGCCCGCGATCACCGAGGGGCATCGGACAACTGCTGCCGTACCTGAAGCTGAACCCGCCGCCGCACCTGAGGCCGAGCCTGCGGCAAACCCGATCGATGAAACTCCGGTTCCCGCCGCGCGGCTATTGCGGGCGATGACCGCGCTCCGCGCGCAGGAGCATCGGGTGGAACTCAGCGCCATCTACCAGCGCGCCCGACGTCTTTACGACCGGCTGGCGGAAAGCGCCGACCAAGGCACGAACGCAGGCTGACTTCGGCAGCAAGGTTCCATTTTGCGGCTTGCCCCGGCTGGCACAATCATCCTATACACCGCCCCGTCGGGCCGTGGCGCAGTCTGGTTAGCGCGTCCGTCTGGGGGGCGGAAGGTCGTGAGTTCGAATCTCACCGGCCCGACCATCATCGAAACGCCCACCCCGATGCGGGTGGGCGTTCGTGTTTCGGGGACAGCAGAGGGAAGCCTGCCATGATCGCAACCGGCGTCCTGCCCGACCACGCACTGCGCGGCCTGATCGCGGACGGGGCCATCGCGGCCGAACCCGCCATAATCGACGCCCAGGTTCAACCCGCCAGCCTTGACCTGCGACTGGGGCATGTTGCCTACCGGGTCCGCGCCTCGTTCCTGGCGGGCGAAGGGCGCAGCGTCGCCGACCGCATCGCCGAATTCGAAATGCACCGGGTCGATCTGACGAACGGCGCCGTGCTGGAAAAAGGCTGCGTCTACGTCGTGCCGCTGATGGAACGGCTGGCCCTGCCCGCAGGGATCACCGCCGTCGCGAATGCCAAAAGCTCCACCGGGCGGCTGGATCTGCTGACGCGAACCATCACCGATGGCGGCACGGAATTCGACCGCATTCCCGAAGGCTATTCCGGCCCGCTTTATGCTGAAATCTGCCCGCGCAGCTTTTCGGTTCTGGTCCGCCCCGGCATGCGCCTGAACCAGATTCGCTTCCGCCATGGCCAGGCGGCGCTGACCGATACGGAACTGATGGCCCTGCACGCCGCCGAACCGCTGGTCGACGGCACGGCTGTCATCTCGGAAGGCCTGGGCTTTTCCGTCGACCTGCGCCCTGCCACGGGCAATCTGGTCGGCTGGCGCGCCAAGCCCCACACCGGCGTGATCGACCTGGACCGCATCGGCCAGTACGACCCGGCCGAGTTCTGGGAAGAACTCCACAGCGCCGAGGGCCGCCTGATCCTCGATCCCGGCGCCTTCTACATCCTCGTCAGCCGCGAAGCCGTGACCATCCCGCCCGACTACGCCGCCGAAATGGCGCCTTATCTGGCCATGGTCGGTGAATTCCGCGTCCATTACGCCGGTTTCTTCGACCCGGGCTTTGGCCACGGCGCGGCGGGTGGCAAGGGATCACGCGGCGTGCTGGAGGTGCGCTGCCACGAAGCGCCCTTCGTCCTGGAACACGGGCAGGTCGTCGGCCGTCTGGTCTATGAACGCATGGCCGCGCGGCCTGAACGGCTTTACGGCGCCGATCTTGCCTCGAACTACCAGGGACAGGGCCTGAAACTGTCCAAGCACTTCCGCGCCGCCTGACCGCCGCCCCCCTCGCTTGCCCCGACCGCCGCTTCGTGGTCTATTCCGCCGCCCAGCATAAAGAGCCCGAGCAGATGAACGACCTTCTTTTCGCCGCCCCGGATGACTACAACGCCTCCTCCATCGAGGTGCTTGAAGGGCTGGAGCCGGTTCGCAAGCGCCCCGGCATGTATATCGGCGGCACGGACGAACGCGCGCTACATCACATGGTGGCGGAGATCCTCGACAACTCGATGGACGAAGCGGTGGCGGGCCATGCCAAC
This sequence comes from Rhodobacteraceae bacterium QY30, assembly GCA_002356635.1. Classification (GTDB taxonomy): domain Bacteria; phylum Pseudomonadota; class Alphaproteobacteria; order Rhodobacterales; family Rhodobacteraceae; genus QY30. Next base: position 551,233 of record CP023454.1, on the reverse strand, counting down.
CGGATCGAGGTTGAACTGCACGCCGATTATTCGATCAGCATCCGCGACAACGGGCGCGGTATCCCCATCGATCCGCACCCGAAATTCCCGGACAAATCGGCGCTGGAAGTCATCCTGTGCACGCTGCACGCGGGCGGCAAGTTTTCGAACAAGGCCTATTCCACCAGCGGCGGGTTGAACGGCGTCGGCTCATCCGTCGTCAACGCGCTGTCGGACCGGATGGTCGTGCAGGTGGCGCGCAACCGCGAGCTGTTTGAGCAAAGCTTTTCGCGCGGCGTCCCGCAGGGTCCGGTGGCAAAACTGGGCGCCGCCCCGAACCGTCGCGGCACCACCGTCACCTTCCACCCCGATGCGGAGATTTTTGGCACCTTGCACTTCAAGCCCGCGCGCCTGTTCAAGATGGTGCGGTCGAAGGCCTTCCTGTTTTCCGGCGTCGAAATCCGCTGGAAGACCGAAGTCCCCGACGGCGACACGCCGATGGAAGCCACCTTCCATTACCCGAACGGGCTGGCTGATTTCCTGGCCGTAACCTTGGAGGGCGCGACCACCTACGCCGACCGGCCCTTTGCCGGGAAGGTCAGCTTCCAGGAAAAATTCGGCGTGCCTGGGTCCGTCGAATGGGCGATCAACTGGACGCCCGTCCGTGACGGCTTCATCCATTCCTACTGCAACACCGTCCCCACCCCCGAAGGCGGCACGCACGAAGCCGGGTTCTGGGCCGCGATCCTGAAGGGCATCCGCGCCTATGGGGAACTGGTCAAGAACCGCAAGGCCGAACAGATCACCCGCGACGACATGCTGGCAGGCGGCGCGGCGCTGATTTCGATCTTCATCCGCGAACCCAGTTTCGTGGGCCAGACCAAGGACCGCCTGTCGACCGAGGAAGCCGCGAAATGGGTCGAAAGCGCGGTGCGCGACCATTTCGACAACTGGCTTGCCAATGACACGAAATCCGCGGGCGCGATCCTTGATTTCCTGGTCCTGCGCGCCGAAGAACGCCTGCGCCGCCGGGCCGAGAAAGAGACGCAGCGCAAATCCGCCACCAAGAAGCTGCGCCTGCCGGGCAAGCTGGTCGATTGCTCGGCCAGCAACCGCGAAGGGACGGAACTGTTCATCGTCGAAGGCGACTCGGCCGGCGGATCGGCCAAGATGGCTCGCAACCGGCATTTCCAGGCGGTCATGCCCTTGCGCGGCAAGATCCTGAACGTTCTGGGCGCGGCCTCGTCGAAACTGGGCGCGAACCAGGAAATCAACGACCTGTGCCTGGCGCTTGGCGCCGGCATGGGCACCAAATTCCGCACCGACGACCTGCGCTATGACAAGGTCATCATCATGACCGACGCCGACGTCGACGGCGCGCATATCGCCAGCCTTCTGATGACCTTCTTCTTCACCCAGATGCGCCCACTGATCGACAAGGGACACCTGTATCTGGCCTGCCCGCCGCTTTACCGGCTGACGCAAGGCGCCAAACGGCTGTATGTCTCGGACGACCGCGAGAAAGACCTGTGGCTGGCCAAGGGCATCGGCGGCAAGGGCAAGATCGACGTGCAGCGCTTCAAGGGCCTGGGCGAGATGGACGCCAAGGACCTGAAGGACACCACGATGGACCCGGCCACCCGCCGCCTGATCCGCGTGTCGATCGACGAGGACGATCCCGGCGAAACCGGCGACCTGGTGGAACGCCTGATGGGCAAGAAACCCGAACTGCGGTTTGAGTATATTTCGGCGAATGCGCGGTTTGTGGAGGAGTTGGATGTTTGATGAGTGGTGGAAAAAGGCGGGGAACCCACCCCACTTGGTCAAATTCTGCGATGCAAAAGATAATATCACTCTCAGTGGACCGAACATCAGAGTAGGCACGCTCCACGAATTCCGAGAGAGTGAACAGGCTGAGCTTCGCGACAATAATGAAGGAGAGGTACTATTTTCTTTTTCATTCCCCGAAATGACTCCGGTTTCTTTGCACTGGTTAGAAAAGGTTACCACGTCAAGCGGGCTTATTTTAACAGAACGCCTAGCTAAACACCAAGAAGCAAACAGCTCAACAATCAATATTGCGGGCAGCTTCCGCGCCTTAAACAATTTTGCGAATGCCTACATATTTTGCGTATCGTGGCAAAATCAGACACCAAAGATCAATCCATTTCAGAACTACAATAGCGCATGGGCAATAAAACAAAGCGCGCACACCCAATTCTCAACGCTAATGAGATCACTGATAGCAAAAATGCTTGAGGAGAAATCGTGGTATTCGCACAATATGAGTTTAAAGGTTATTTCTGGACCCGTCATTTATGCCGGAAACTCACATACACTAAGTGCAGAAGACGACATGCCCGCCAGCACAATAGACCTCATCCTCCAAAACCGTTGGAGGGTTAAGTCGCGGCAGTTTGAAAGAGAGCGGGAATATCGATTCCTGTTCTTCGTAACAAAAGATGGTCAAATATTCTCTGTTCCAAAGGAACCGATTTTTTTAGACGCATCGCTGTTAAGGCAGTATATAGAAAGCTGTATTATCGAGTAAGAGCCCTTGCCCTGCCCCACCCATCCGCTAGGCTCCGCGCACCAACCAGCCGGACCATCCCCATGACCCATCCCCTTTTCGCCCTCTCGGGCGCCACCTCGCTTCCCCTGCACCTTGTGGCCGATGGCGACGCTCCGGCCTTTGCCGCCAACCGTCCGGCATTGCATCGCGGCGTCCTGACCGCAGCGGGCTTCACCGGCGCGCTAGGACAGCTGGTCGTCCTTCCCGGCCCCGATGGCCTGCCGGTCGCGGCGGCCTTCGGGCTTGGCACCCCGGCTGCCCGGGCGCGGGGGCGGTTTCATCTGGCCCGGGCCGCCGACGCCCTGCCCGAAGGGAACTGGCGGCTGGAGGGGCTCGATCCCGCGATGGCCGAGGAAGCCGCGCTGGGATGGCTGCTCTCGGGCTACCGGTTTGACCGCTACAAGACCGCCAAGCCCGCCCGGGCGCGCCTGGTGCCGCCGCCGGGGATCGACCCCGCCCGCCTGACCGCCATCGCGGAGGGCGAGGCGCTGACGCGCGATCTGGTCAACACCCCGGCGTCCGACATGGGGCCGGAGGAACTTGAAGCGGCGGCGACCGCGCTGGCCCGCGATTTTGGCGCGACGATCACCGCGATCCGGGGCGATGACCTGCTGGCGCAGAACTTCCCGATGATCCACGCCGTCGGCCGCGCCTCGCCCCGTGCTCCCCGGCTGCTGGACCTGCGCTGGGGCACACAGGGGCCGCGCCTGACGCTGGTCGGCAAGGGGGTCTGCTTTGACACCGGCGGCCTGAACATCAAGACCGGCAACTTCATGTCGCTGATGAAGAAGGACATGGGCGGCGCGGCCACGGTGCTGGGGCTGGCGCGGATGATCATGGCGCTGAACCTGCCGCTGCGGCTGCGGGTGCTGATCCCGGCGGTGGAAAACGTGATTTCCGGCAATGCCTTGCGCCCCAAGGACATCCTGACCAGCCGCAAGGGCCTGACGGTCGAGGTGAACGACACCGATGCCGAAGGGCGCCTCGTGCTGGCCGACGCGCTGGCGCTGGCGGATGCGGAACGGCCCGACCTGCTGATCTCGATGGCGACGCTGACGGGCGCGGCAAGGACGGCGCTGGGGCCGGACTTGGCGCCCTTCTACTGCGATGACGACCGCCTTGCCCTGAGCCTGTCCCAAAGCGGCACCGCGGTGGCCGATCCCTTGTGGCGGCTGCCCTTCTGGGCGCCCTATGAATCGGTGATCGAGCCGGACATCGCGGATCTGGACAACGCCCCCGGCTTTGGCTTTGCCGGGTCCATCACTGCGGCGCTGTTCCTGCGCCGCTTCGTCACTGAAACGCCCGCTTATGTCCATTTCGATATCTACGCCTGGCAGCCGACCGCCGCCCCGGCGCGACCGAAGGGGGGTGTCGGCCAGGGGGCCCGCGCCATTCTGGCCGCGTTGCCCCGGGTGCTGAAATGACCGACCGCAGGCTGACACCGGCCAACGGCCGCGTGGCCCATGCCAGCCTTCGCGGACAGGTCGCGGCTCATGCCTATGTCGACGGCACCTTCGCCCGCGTGTGGGCGCCGATCACGGACCTTCTTACCGCCCCGGACGGGCGGCGCGACCGGCAGGTGATCCACGGCGACCGGCTTCTGGTGCTGGAACGGCGCGACGGCTTTGCGTTCGTGCAGGCGGAGAAAGACGGGTTCTGCGGCTATATCGCGGAAGCCGCGCTGGGGCCGGACTGGGCCGCCACCCACAGCATCGCGCTGCGCGGCAGTCACCTTTATTCGGAACCGAACCTGAAGCGCCCCGAAATCGGCTTGCTGACCTTCGGGTCGCGGATTGCGGCGGTCGGGGAGACCGGGCGCTTCGTCGAGACGGCAACGGGGCATTTCATCCCGGAACAACACCTGCGCCCCCTGGACCAGCCTTTTGAAGATCCGGCAGCGGTGGCAATGCTGTTTCTGGGCACGCCCTATCTGTGGGGCGGCAACAGCGGCACGGGAATCGACTGTTCGGGGCTTGTGCAGGCGGCGCTGCTGGCCTGTGGCCTCTCCTGTCCCGGTGACAGCGACCTGCAATGGATGCGCGTGGGTCAACCGCTGCCGCAAGGCACCCCCGCCCGGCGCAACGATCTGCTGTTCTGGCCCGGCCATGTCGCGCTGGCGGTGGACGACGCCACGATGATCCACGCCAATGGCAACCGCATGGCGGTCACGCTTGAACCGATCGGCGCGGCCATTGCAAGGATCGATGCGGCGGGCGAAGGCCCCTTCCTGGGGCTTCGGCGGTTCTGATCCGACAGATCAGTCCACCGGCCGGATCAGCTTGCGGTCGAAGACGCGCAGCACCTGTTGCAGGTCGTGGCCCCGCTTCAGGATCTGGCCGTCCGCACCAATGACCGAATACATCCCCTGTTTCCCCCGCAGGCGCGGCTGTTTCTCGATCCGGTACAGCGGAAACTCGGCCGAGCGGCGAAAAACCGAGAACACTGCCGCATCGCGCAGGAAGGCCATCGCATAGTCGCGCCATTCTCCGGCGGCGACCATCCGGCCATAAAGCGAGAGGATCGCCGACAGTTCCGCACGGTCAAACACGACCTGGGCGTCGGGCTGGGGGGAGGCTTGCGGAAAGCCGGAGGGCGTCAGGACCGTCATCTTCCAAGACTGGTCCCTTCGGAAGTCCAAATCAAGCACCTGCCCTGATTGCGCCGCAAAAAGACCTTGGGGATTGCATGGCATGAGCGAACAAATGCCCGCATCGGCCGGCAGATTGTTCACATAGCGAGACACGCTAGGCCCTGGCAGCGCGGCAATTAGCCCCCACCCTGCCAACCTGCCGGGGCCGACACCCAAGCGATACTCGCTGAAGCCCCGCCTGCCCGCGGGGCTTTTTCTTTGGCGTCAGCCGGCCGTCACGATCTGGGCCGCGGCCAAAAGTCCCGCCTTGACGATCAGCTTTTCGGGGATCGTCTCGTAGGTCTGGCCTTCAACCTCGACGGTCCGGCACCTGGCCTCGCCACAGACCGAACAGCAGCGGCTGCTGCCCACACCCGCATCCAGCCAATCCTCCATCGGCCGGCCGCCGATCCAGATCCGGTTTGACTCAGACGGATTGGTGCGGAACGTCACATCGTCCAACGTGCCGATTTCCAGCCGAGGTGCGATGCCCAGGGGCGCCAAGGCCAGTTTCAGCGTGTCGACCGCCTGCCTGACCTGTGTCTCGGTTGCACCGCAACGAACACACGTCCGCCCACTTTCATCGACCAGCCTTTGCCAAAGGATCGCAAGTTCTTTCATGGATCATCCTCCTGCGAAGGCTTTCGAAACTCACCTCAGACGCTTGAGCAGATCGAGACTGGCGTAGCCATCGGGGATCATGCCGATGGAACGCTGGAAGGACTTCACCGCCGCGACCGACTTCGGCCCGATCTTGCCATCCGCGCCACCCGTGTCGAAGCCCGCCGCCGTCAGCCGCTCCTGAAGCTCGATTCGTTCCTGAAGCGCCAGCGCCCGGTCGCCGCGTGGCCAGCTGGCCCGGATCGGCGCAGCGCCCCTCAACCGGTCGGACAGATGCCCGATGGCGATCACATAAGCGTCGGCGGCGTTGTATTTCTCGATCACATGGAAGTTGGGGAAAATCATGAAAGCCGCCCCCCGCACCCCCGCGGGCAGCAGGATCGAAGCCGGGCCGTGGTTCGCGATCGCGCGGCCATCCACGGCCCGGATGCCCAGCGCCTGCCATTCCGCGGCGGATCGCTTCTGCCGCTCGCCCGTCAGGCCCATGTCGAAGTCCCGGGGAAGCGCCACCTCGACGCCCCAGGGCTGACCCGCGCGCCATCCCGACCGCTGCAGATAGGCAGCCGTCGAGGCCAACGCATCGGCGGGGTTGTCCGACCAGATGTCCCGCTTGCCATCGCCGGTAAAGTCAACCGCGAAGGACAGGTACGAAGTCGGGATGAATTGCGTATGGCCCATCGCCCCGGCCCAGCTTCCCACCATCGCCTGCGGATGAACGTCGCCCGATTGCAGGATCTTCAGCGCCGCCAGCAACTGGCCTTCGAAGAACCGCCCGCGCCGCGCCTCATAAGCCAGCGTCGCCAGCGCCTCGATCACCGGGATGTCGCCGCGCCTGGTGCCGTAGCTGCTTTCCAGGCCCCAGACCGCCACCACGACCTCGGGATCGACACCGTAGGCGGCTTCGATCCGGCGCAGCAGCTTGCGATTCTCGCGCAGCGCCTGATGGCCATTGGCCAGCCGTTCGTCCGACACCGCCCGGTCAAGGTATTCCCAGATCGGCTTGACGAATTCGCCCTGGTTCCGGTCTTTCTCGATGACCGATCCGTTCAGCGTCACGCCCTGGAAGGCGCGGTCGAAAACCTGCGGGTGGATCCCCTGTGCCAGGGCGCGTCCCCGAAAGCCCTGGACCCAGTTGGCAAAACCCTGTGCCGAAGTGACCTGCGTCAGGGTTTCTGGTCCGGTCATGCTGCCTCCTGACGTGGGTTGCGCCTGTGGCAATTGCGGTGCGGTCTGTGCCTGCGCCCCGCCGGCCATCGCCATCACCGCCGCGGCCGCCAGCCCCTGTTTGATCCTGTTCGTCATGTGCTGCCCCCGCGCGCCTTGCCTGTTTTGCGCCATGCTAGCGCGGCACCCGCCCGGGGAAAAGCCGTGCGGAGGAAAGCAGTATGGGAAAGCGCGAAGCGGCGCCTATCGGCGGCGGCGCCGTTCGACCGACCGCTTGACCTTCGCGGCCTTGGCCTTGGCGGCGCCCGGCTTGCGCATCACGGCCTTGCCGCGGCGGGCAGACGGGCCGCCGGGCCGTCCTTCCCCCTCGACCTCCAGAAGTTCCAGCACCAGCCCGCCCGTCAGCGGAATCGCCTCGACCAGGCGGACCAGGACCTTCTGCCCGATCCCCAGCGTCAATCCGGTGTCCGCCCCCCGCAGCGTCTGCGCCTGGGCGTCGAAATGGAAGAACTCGCGTCCCAGGGACCGGATCGGGATCAGGCCATCGGCCCCCGTCTCGTCCAGCCGGATGAAGATGCCGAAGCGGGTGACGCCGCTGATCCGGCCCGCGAACTCGCTTCCCACCCGTTCCGACAGGTAGGCGGCCAGATAACGGTCGTTCGTATCCCGTTCCGCGGCCATGCTGCGCCGTTCGGTTTCGCTGATCAGGCGCGCGGTTTCCTCCAGGTTCTCGATGTCCCAGGCGCTCAGCCCGTCCTTGCCCCATCCGTGGGCGGAAATCAGCGCGCGATGGACGATCAGGTCGGAATAGCGCCGGATCGGCGAGGTGAAATGCGCGTAGTTACGCAAGGCCAGACCGAAGTGCCCGAAGTTCTGCGGGTGGTAATAGGCCTGCGGAAGCGACCGCAGCGTGGTCATGTTCATCAATTCGTCGAACTGGGTGTTCTCGGCCTGCGCCAGCAGGCGGTTCAGGTGCTGCGTTTTCAGCACCTGCCCCTTGGCCAGCGTGAAGCCCGACGCCTCGGCCACTTCGCGCAGCGCCTCAAGCTTCAGGGGCGAAGGTTCCTCGTGCACCCGGAACAAGAGCGGCCGTCGCAGGCGGATCAGCTCCTCGGCCGCCGCGACGTTGGCAAGGATCATGAACTCCTCGATCAGCTTGTGCGCGTCGAAGCGTTCCTTGAAGGCCACCGAACTCACCCGGCCGTCGGCGGTCAGCTCGACCTTCCGCTCCGGCAATTCCAGATCCAGGGGCTGGCGGCGTTCGCGCGCCTTGCGAAGCGCGAAATAGGCCTCGTAAAGCGGGTTGATGACCTCGGGCAGCAAGGGCGCGGCCCGGTCCGAGGGGGCACCATCCCGCGCCGCCTGCACCTCCTCGTAGGAAAAACTGGCGACCGACTGGATCATCCCGCGCGTGAAGCGGTGGCTGATCTTGTTGCCGTCCCCGTCCAGGACCATCCGCACCGCGATGACGGCACGCGGCACCGACTGATGCAGCGAGCACAGATCACCCGACAGCCGGTCGGGCAGCATCGGCACCACCCGGTCGGGAAAGTAGGTTGAATTGCCGCGGGTGCGCGCGTCCCGATCCAGCGCGCTGCCCGGCGTCACATAGGCGGCGACATCGGCAATGGCGACCCAGACGACATGTCCGCCCGGGTTGGTTCCGCTGGTATCGGCATGGGCGAGGCAGGCATCGTCGCGGTCGCGCGCGTCCGACGGGTCGATGGTGCAGAACGGCAGGCTGCGCAGATCCTCGCGCTCCCCCAGGGGCAAGGGTTTCGCCGCATCGGCCTCGGCCACGGCCGCGTCGGAAAAGGCGTCGGGAATCCCGTGCTGGTGGATCGCGATCAGCGACACGGCCTTCGGCGCCGAGGGGTCGCCCAGACGGTCCACCACCCGCGCGCGCGGCAGGCCCAGCCGGGTGCGGCCACTGGCCAGTTCGGCCTCAACGAGTTCCCCGTCCCGCGCCCCCGCCGTTGCATCCGACGGAACGCGCCATACCTTGTCGGCGCCCTTGTCCACCGGAACGATCCGCCCGCCCTCGGCCTCGACCCGGAAAACCCCAAGGATGCGGATCGGATTGGTCCCCACCTTGCGGATCAGCCGCGCTTCATACGCGTGATCCTCGGCCTCCACCTCGACCAACTTGGCCAGGACCCGGTCGCCCTCGGCCACCGGGTCATCGGACTTCCGCCCCACGAACAGAACCCGTGGCGCCGGCGTATCGCCCTGCCATTCCAGCGGGCGCGCGAACTGGTCCCCGTTCTGGTCCGGCGCCAGGATCTGCACCACGGTGACCGAAGGCAGCTTTTCGGGATCGCGGAACCGCTTGCGGTTCCGTTCCACCGCGCCGTCGGCTTCCAGCTCCTTCAGAAGCCGCTTCAGCTCGATCCGCTCGGCCCCCTTCAGGCCGAACGCCTTGGCGATGTCGCGCTTTGCCGCCGCGCCGGGGTTTTCCGAAATCCAGTCGAGGATGTCCTGCTTGGACGGAATGCGCGCCATGATCCGCTCCTTACTCGGGGAAAAACGGCGTCATCTGCGCGACGATCACGGCGTTTTCGGCCAGGGCGCGCTCCATCAGCGCGCGCTCCTCGGGGTCGATTTCCTCGCCCGCCGCAAGACGTTCGTCCAGGGTGCCGTAGCCCGTCACGTCCAGGGGCGCGACCCCGGCCTCTTTCAGGACGGCCACGGTTTCGCGCACCGCCTCGGCCTCGTCCACGCCGCTGGCATAAACCATCAGGCCCGCGCCGGTGGCGCCTTTGGGCAGGCCATCATCGGCCTTCCGGCCCACCTCGACGACCAGCGTGAAAACCTGCTGCGCCCGCTTTGCCTTCACGGCCTTGTCCTTGTCGTTGGCGTCCACGGGCTACCTCCTTCGTGTTCTTGCCCCACCCTTGCCCGTTCAGGCAGGCCGGGTCCAGTCCTTTGCGCCGCAGTTGGGGCAGGCGACGTCCGGCGTCATTGCCGTCAGCCCCTGCCCGCAACAGCCGCAGCAGACCGCGCCGCCCCCCACGGGCTGCGGACGACGCTCCAGCTCGGGCGGCGGAACGATCGGCAATCCCGGACGCGGCGGGTCATGGCGAAAAATGCTGACCGAGCCATTGCTTTCCAGATAGGCGCGCCGGACCTCTCCCAGGTTGGAGATACCCTGCAACCGCAGCATCGCCATCACCTCCAGCGAAGCCAGGTCGCGCAATTCCTGCCCGCCCTGGATGACGCCGTCGCGGACCAGTTCCCGCGGCACCCCGTCGATGATGCGTTTCGCGCGCCGGAAGCGGTTGACGGCCGCATCCAGCCCCTTGTTGATCAGCACGATCAGCAGGATGGTCAGCATGGCGTGCAGCAGCGGCACATCGGGGTAGAACAGCGAATCCCCCACCGCCGAACCAAGAGCGATGACCAGCAGGAACTCGATCAACGACAGCTGCGCCACGCCGCGCCCGCCGATCCATCGGATCAGCACCAGGGTCCACAGGTAGATGATCGCGGTCCTGACGACGATCTCCAGGTAGAACAGCACCGGTTCATCGCCCAGAAACATCCGGCCGAGATCCAGCGGGATGATCGCTTCTTCCATCAAGACCCCCCTCGTCGCACAGGCGACCCGCAGGCCAACGCCATGCATCCGCCCGCCGTTCCCGACAGGCGAACCCACGAAATGCCGAACGCGCGCCGGATGTCCCCGGCGCGCGCTCCCAATTCTTTCTTGCGCAGATACCCACCGCGCCCCAACCGCTTGCGAACGGTTGAAGCAGGCGCTCAGTCGCGCAGAAGCTCGTTGATCGAGGTCTTGGACCGGGTCTGCGCATCGACGCGCTTGACGATCACCGCGCAATACAGGTTGACGCCATTCTTCGACGGCATCGACCCCGCGACGACCACCGATCCCGCCGGGACCTCGCCATACATGACCTCGCCGGTCTCGCGGTCGACGATCTTCGTCGACTTGCCGATGAAGACCCCCATCCCCAGGACCGAGCCTTCGCGGACGATGCAGCCTTCCACCACCTCGGACCGGGCGCCGATGAAGCAGTTGTCCTCGATGATGGTCGGGCCGGCCTGCATCGGCTCCAGGACGCCGCCGATGCCGACACCGCCCGACAGATGCACGTTCTTGCCGATCTGCGCGCAGGAGCCCACGGTCGCCCAGGTGTCGACCATCGTGCCTTCATCGACATAGGCGCCCAGGTTGACGAAGGACGGCATCAGAACGACGCCCTTCGCCACATAGGCCGACCGCCGGACCACGCAGTTCGGCACTGCACGGAAGCCAGCCGCGCGCCAGTCGGTGTCGGTCCAGCCCTTGAACTTGCTGTCGACCTTGTCCCACCAGCCGCCGCCCTGCGGGCCGCCGTCCTGCCGGCCCATGTCGGTGATGCGGAAGCCCAGCAGCACGGCCTTCTTGGCCCACTGGTTAACATGCCAGTCCGCGCCGCGCTTTTCCGCCACCCGCAGCGCACCCTTGTCCAGCGCCTCGAGCGTCGCTTCGATCGCGTCGCGCGTCTCGCCCCTGGTCGACGGCGTGATGGTGTCGCGCGCCTCCCAGGCGGCTTCGATGGCGGCTTCCAGCGCGGCGTTCGGCGCGGTGTTCGTCATGGGGGCTTCCTCGCGTTTCGTGTGGTTTCCAGTGACAAGTCGCTATATGCCGAGGGGCACAGTCACGCAATCGGAATGGACAGACGCCGGATATGACCGAGGACAGCGACAACCGCACCCACCCGCTGCGGGACAGTCAGGAAGATGCCATCGCCGTCGAGCGCGCCATCGATACGCCGCAGACCCGCGCCCCATCCTACAAGCTGGCTTTCACCGACCTCGATTTCATGACGCGCGAGGAATTGCGCCCCGTCCGCCTGCAACTGGAACTGCTGAAGCCCGAAATGGCGCTGGACGCCCGCGGCATCAACACGACCATCGTCATGTTCGGCGGCGCGCGGATCCCTGCCCCGGACCTGGCCCATACCGCAAGGACGCCGAAACTGGCGGAACTGGCGGTCTATTACGACGAGGCGCGGCGCTTTGCCCGGATCATGACCGAACGCAGCCTGGACTCGTACGGCCGCGAGAACGTGATCGTCACTGGCGGCGGTCCCGGTGTGATGGAGGCGGGGAACCTGGGCGCGCACGAAGCGGGGGGCCATTCCATCGGCTTCAACATCGTCCTGCCGCATGAACAGGCGCCTAACACTTATGTGACGCCGGACTTGTGCTTCAACTTCCACTACTTCGCCATCCGCAAGATGCATTTCCTGATGCGGGCCCGCGCGATCTGTGTCTTCCCCGGCGGTTTCGGCACCATGGACGAGATGTTCGAGGCCCTGACCCTGATCCAGACCGGCCGCATGGCGCGGATCCCGATCCTGCTGTTCGGCCGCAGCTTCTGGGAAAACCTCATCAACTGGCGCGGACTGGCCGAGGCGGGAACGATCTCGGAGGAAGACCTGTCGCTGTTCCAGTATGTCGAGACGGCCGAGGAAGCCGTGGCCGCCTTCGACAACTGGCCCCATGGCGGGGAACGCCGCGATCACATTCCGGGGCGCTGATCCAGTCATGTCCGCGCGTCAGATCGGGTTTTTCGCCCTGCTTGCCTTCGCCCTGGTGGCGCTTTCCGGGATCGTGCTGCGGCCGCTCATCCCCATTGACGAAACCCGCTATGTCTCGGTCGCCTGGGAAATGCGCGTCACCGGCGACTGGCTGGTGCCGCACAAGAACGGCGCCTTCTACACCGACAAGCCGCCGCTTCTGTTCTGGCTGATCAACCTGGTCTGGAGCGTGACGGGCGTCAGCGATCTTGCGGCGCGCATCGTCGGTCCGGCCTTCGGACTGGCCGTCATCGCCGGCACCTGGGGCGTGGGGCGCCGACTTTGGGATGACCGGACGGGCGCGCGGGCCGCGGCGGTGCTGTCTGCCTTCAGCATCTTCGCGATCTACGGCGGGGCGACGATGTTCGACACGCTGCTGGCCTCGGCGGTGCTTCTTGGCATCGCGGCGCTCTGGTCGGCCCTGGTCAAGGGCGGCGGACGGCAGGCCTGGCTGGTTTTCGGGCTGGCGCTGGCGCTTGGGGTCTATGCCAAGGGACCGGTGATCCTGGTGCACCTCTTGCCGGTGCTGCTGCTGTCCTTCCTCTGGGCCCCCGAAGCCACGCGGCCGCCGCTGGGCCGGATCCTGCGCGGCACGGGACTGGCATTGGCCGTGGCCATGGGATTGGTTGCGCTGTGGGTGGTGCCCGCTGCCATTCTGGGCGGGCCGGAATATCGCGAGATGATCCTCTGGAAGCAAAGCAGCGGCCGGATGGTATCCTCGTTTGCCCATGCCCGGCCGTGGTACTGGCTGGCGGCCACGCTTCCCCTGCTGCTGTTCCCCTGGATCTGGTCGCCTGCCCTCTGGCGCGGATTGCGGCGGCTGGACCGGACCGATCCGGCCCTGCGCATGATCGCCATCTGGGCGCTTTCGGGACTGGTGCTGTTCAGCCTGATCTCGGGCAAGCAGGTGCATTACCTGGTCCCCGAACTTCCCGCCGTGGCGCTGCTGTTCGCCCATGCGCTGGGCCGATCGGCCGAGGATCTGTCGCGCCCGCTTGCCGGCATCGCCCTGCCCGCGGCCCTGGTCCTGCTGGGAGGGGTGGTGGCCATCGCCGCAGCCTTCGGCCTGATCGGCAGTGGCGATGCGGCTCTGCTGAGGCCCGCGGTTTCGGTCGTGGCGGCGGTGGTCGTGCTGCTGCTGTCCGCTGCCGTGGCGCTACGACTGCCCCTGTCGCTGGGAATGGTGTTCCTGGGACTGGGCCTGGTGCTGGCACTGAACCTGGGCATCGGCCTGACCGGCCTGCGCCAAGCCTATGATGCCCGGATTCTTGCCAGCGCGCTGACCGGACAGGAAACGAAAGGCATCGCCGTCGTCGGTCCGAAGTACCACGCCGAATTCAACTTCCCCGCCCGCCTGACCCAGCCCGTCGCCGAACTGACGCCCGATGCGCTGCCGGATTGGCTGGCCGACCACCCCGAAGGCAAGGTTCTGGCCCCCTGCGCATTGCATGTTCTGCCGACCCCCGCCACGCGCGAGGTCCAGTTCAACGGTCAGGCCTGGTGCCTGTGGGAAGGGCCGCGCGACTAATCCCCGCCGGCCGCGGATCAGAGGGCGCGGGCCGCCGCGCCTTCGACGACCCGGCCCTTGGCCACGAACAGCACCAGCATCAGCACCGCTCCCAGAAGAACGACGATCGAGCCGACCTTCACCACCGTCGGCGCGCCGCCGCCATCGACGATGACCTTTCCCGTGACCAGAATGGCGGCGCCGACCTGGTAGACCACCAGCTGCCACATCGCCATCGCCGACCGCGACAGCACCGGAAAGGCATGGTGGATCAGCCCGAACAGCACCGAACTGGCAAATCCGACCAGCGCCATGTGGGCGTGGGATTCGGCAAAGCCGAAGTGCTCGGTCGCGCCCAGCCAGATGCCGAAGCTCATCGCGGCGATCAGCCAGACCAGACCCAGAAGGATATAAAGATATGCATAACGTTGCATTGCGTGTGTCTCCCCCAACGCGCAGACGAATTGCGAAGCGCGCCCCGCGACATTTGGTCGCAGGGCTACGCGCAGGATGACACGCGCCGGTGCCCATGCAACGGATCTTTTGGACAGGCAAACCGCCCGTGGGTCAGCCCAGACCGGCCTCGGACTGGACCTGTGCGCGGCTTTTGCGTTCGCGTTCGGTCGCGGACTTCAACTGGCCGCAGGCTGCCATGATGTCCTCGCCGCGCGGGGTGCGGATCGGGCTGGCATAGCCGGCCTTGTAGACGATGTCCGCAAAGGCCTCGATCCGTTCCCAGTCAGACCGCTGGTAGGGCGCGCCGGGCCATTCGTTGAAGGGAATCAGGTTGATCTTCGCGGGGATCCCCTGGATCAGCCGCACCAGCCGCTTGGCATCGGCATCGCTGTCGTTCACGCCCTTCAGCATCACGTATTCGAAGGTGATCCGTTCGCTGTTCGACAGCCGCGGATAGTCGCGCAGCGCCGCCAACAGCGCCTCGATGTTCCAGCGTTTGTTGATCGGGACCAGCCGGTCGCGGACCTCGTCCGTAGTGGCGTGGAAACTTACGGCCAGAAGGCAGCCGATTTCTTCCGCCGCGCGGGCGATTTCCGGCACGACACCGCTGGTCGACAAGGTGATCCGGCGGCGTGAGAGCGAGATCCCCTCGCCGTCCATCACGACTTTCATCGCGTCGCGGACATTGTCGAAGTTGTAAAGCGGCTCGCCCATGCCCATCAGCACGACGTTGGACACCAGACGGGTTTCGTCCTTGGGCGCGCCCTGCACGGGCCATTCGCCCAGATCATCGCGGGCCACCATCACCTGCCCGACGATCTCCGCCGCCGTCAGGTTGCGCACCAGCTTCTGCGTACCGGTGTGGCAGAAGGAACAGGTCAGCGTGCAGCCCACCTGGCTGGAGATGCAGAGCGTGCCGCGGGTTTCCTCGGGGATGTAGACGGTTTCAACTTCATGCCCGCCCGCGATCCGCAACAGATACTTCCGCGTCCCATCGTCCGATATCTGCCGCGTGACGATTTCCGGCACGGCAATTTCAAAGCGTTCGGCCAGAAAGGTGCGGTACTCCTTGGCCAGGTTGGTCATCTGCGCGAAATCGCGCACGCCCCAGTGGTAGATCCACTGCCAGATCTGCCCCACCCGCATCTTCGCCTGCCGCTCGGGCGTGCCCGCCGCGACCAGCGCATCGCGCAACTGTTCGCGCGTCAGGCCGACCAGATTGGTCCGGCCCCCTTCGGGCAGCTTGCGCGGCAGGGTAACAACGTCCTGCGTGATGGGGGCAGTCGCTTCGGTCATGGGCCTGATCCTTGGAACAAGGCGTGGATATAGGGGATTTCGCCGCATGAAAAAAGCCCCGCCGGTAAGCGGGGCCGTCAAACCTTCGCTGCAATCACCGGATCAGCTGGCGCAGCGTTTCGCGGCTTCGTCCAGCGCCGCCGAAATCCCGTTGAGCGAGAAGGTGTCCTTGGTCTGGGTGCCGCGTCCCGAACGCGCTGCCAGAACGGCCGACGACCCGGATTTCATCGCCGCGATGATCTTGGCATCGTCGTCCTTCGATCCGGACCAGGCCCATTCGCCATCGGTGAACAGGTCGAACTTGGTTCCGCCCACGTCCATGCCCACGGTCGAGCCGCCCGCAAACGGATAGCCGCCCGAGAATGAGACCTCGCCCTTGTTGCCCGGACGATAGGTCACGAACAGCAGGATGTCGCCGCGCCGAACGGCGGTGGGCTTGCCGTCCTTGGTGTTGACGGATTCCTTCGGCGCCGAAACGGCCCAGCATTCCTTCGGATTTTCCTCGACGAACACGCTCCAGTCGGTGTTGGCGGCAACCCGGTTCGTCGATTCCTGTGCCAGACCGGGCAATGCCGCACCGATCACCAACGCCGGCACGGTCAGACCGCACAGCATCCACGATTTCATGTGTTCCAGAGCCTCCAGATTTCCCCTGATTTCGGCCAGCGCCTTGGCAGCACCTTTTCCCCGAAGCTAGGGTGTATTCAACTCGATTTGCCGCTATTACCGCGAAAGGGCCAAGGGGGAAAAGCCCTCTTGGCGGGTTTTCGCGCAAGTGTGAGGGTGAAGACGATGGCAGCCCAGGCGATGGTGGAACTCTGGCGCGGCGGGCTTCTGGAAAGTCGTCACCACGGACATGCCGTGATTTGCGGCCCGCAGGGCATCGTCGAGGCCTGGGGCGACCCCGAAACGGTGATCTTCCCCCGGTCGTCCTGCAAGATGCTTCAGGCACTGCCGCTTCTGGAAAGCGGAGCGGCGGAGGCCGCCGGGCTGACGGATGCGCAACTGGCGCTGGCCTGCGCCAGTCACAGCGGCGCGGCGATACACACCGACCGGGTGTCACGCTGGCTGTCGGATCTGGGCCTGTCCGAATCGGACCTGCGCTGCGGGGCGCACATGCCGTCGGACCCGGCGGCGAACAAGGCGCTGACCTGTTCGGACACGCCGCCCTGCCAGATCCACAACAACTGCTCGGGCAAGCACAGCGGGTTCCTCACCCTCAATCAACACCTGCGGGGCGGGCCGGACTATGTGGACCCGGACCATCCCGTGCAGCAAGCGGTGAAGGCCGCCTTCGAGGAGGTGACGGGCGAGCCCAGCCCCGGCTTCGGGATAGATGGCTGTTCGGCGCCGAACTTCGCGACCACCGTCCACGGCCTGGCGCGCGCCATGGCCTTCTTCGCCGCCGCAACGGGATCCGGTGATCTTCGCGACCGCGCTGCCCACCGCCTGACCCGCGCCATGATGGCCTACCCCGAGCTTGTGGCCGGTGAGGGCCGGTCCTGCACCGCGCTGATGCGGGCGATGGGCGGCCGCGCCGCCGTCAAGACCGGGGCCGAGGCGGTGTTTGTGGCCATCCTGCCGGAACGCCGGCTGGGCGTTGCGCTGAAGATCGAGGATGGCGCCACCCGCGCGTCGGAAGCGGCGATCACTGCCCTGCTTCTGCGACTGGGCGTGCTGGCCGCCGGCGATCCGGTGGTCTCGACCTGGCTCTCCGGCCCGCAGAAGAACTGGCGCGGCTTCATCACGGGTGAACTGCGGCTGGCGTCCGGCTTCTGCACGCCGGGTTAAGACACCAGCTTCAGTCCCACGATTCCCGCCACGATCAGGCCGATGCAAAGAAGCCGCACCGGCGTTGCCGGATCGCCGAACAACCAGATACCCAGGGCAACGGTGCCAACCGTCCCGATCCCCGTCCAGACGGCATAGGCCGTGCCGATCGGCAGGTGCCGGAGTGCAAGCCCCAGCAGCGCCACGCTGGCCACCAGCAGGAACAGGGTGACGACCGTCGGCAGCGGCCGCGAAAAGCCATCGGTGTATTTCAGGCCCAGCGCCCAGCCGATTTCGGCGAGGCCCGCCAGCAGAAGGAAAATCCAGGACATGACGTCCCCTCGTGATCGGATGAGGCCGTCCTCATGTTCTGCATCCAGGGTGGGGCCGTCCCCACGGCGGACAGGATAGCGCCGGCGGCACCGCGGACAAGCCCTGGCAGCAACCCGGCAGAAAGGGGTTGCGCAAGGGCCGCGAAGGCGGCACCTCTGGCGCAAAGACCCGACCGTCCAGCCGGAGGCAGAGCATGGCCGAAACTGTCGTCATCGGTGCCGGACCGGCGGGCCTGATGGCCGCCGGGGTTCTGGCCGAGGCGGGTCACACTGTCCTTCTGGCCGAGGCGCGGCCCAGTGCGGGGCGCAAGTTCCTGATGGCGGGCAAGTCGGGGCTGAACCTGACGAAGGATGAACCGCTGGCGGTGTTTCGTTCCGCCTATGGAACCGACTGGCTGGATCCGATGCTGGCCGACTTCGGGCCGGAACAGGTGATGGACTGGGCGCGCGGGCTCGACCAGGACGTCTTTACCGGCACTACGGGCCGGGTCTTTCCGGTGGCCATGAAGGCGTCGCCCTTGCTGCGGGCCTGGATGGGGCGGCTGGCGGATCAGGGCGTGGCTCTGAAGACCCGCTGGCGCTGGACCGGCTGGGACGGGGACGCCCTGCGCTTCGACACACCGGAGGGGCCGGTGCGGCTGTCACCCAAGGTCACCGTCCTGGCCCTGGGCGGAGCCAGTTGGCCAAGGCTCGGATCCGACGCGGCCTGGGTTCCCTGGCTGACGCGCCGTGGGGTTGCCGTTGCGCCGTTCCAGCCGGCGAACGTGGGCCTGGGTGTCGACTGGAGCGCGCCAATGCAGCGCCACTTTGGCCAGCCCGTGAAGGGAACGGCGCTGATGGCCCGAGCGCAGGTGTCACGGGGCGAATTCGTGGTGACCGCGAAAGGGATTGAAGGCGGCGGCGTCTATGGCGTCTCGGCCGCCGTCCGCGATGGCGCGCCACTGTTCCTGGACCTTTTGCCGAACCTGTCGCTGGCCGAGGTAATGGGGCGCCTGTCGGCACCGCACGGCAAGGACAGCCTGCCCAACCGCCTGCGGAAGGCGCTGCGCCTGGATCCGCTGCGCATCGCCCTGCTGCAGGAATGGGGCCGTCCCCTGGGCGATGGCGCCACCCTGGCCCGCAAGATCAAGCACCTTCCTGTCCGCCATACCGGTCCAAGGCCGATCGCCGAGGCGATTTCTTCAGCCGGAGGCATCACCCGTCACAGCCTGACCGGCGATCTGCAGCTTCGGGCCCTGCCGGGCGTCTATGCCTGCGGCGAAATGCTGGACTGGGAAGCCCCGACCGGCGGCTATCTGCTGACGGGCTGCATGGCCACCGCGCTGTGGGCCGGCAAGGCGGCCGTTCGCGCCCTGTCCGGGATCTGAGACCGCAGAGCCGCGCCCGACCGCTCGAAGTCGAACAGAACGGCCGAAACATCATCGGCAAATTCCCCGCCATTGATCTGCGACAGCCGTTTCACCAGCGCCTCGGCGAAGGCCGCGCCGGGCGCCTCGTCAATGGCGGACAGCAGGTCCGCAAAGCCCCGGTCGTCCAGCATCGTGCCGCTGGCATCGACCACTTCGGTGATGCCGTCCGAGACCAGGATCAGGCGGTCGCCGGGACGCAGGACGGTGGATACGGTGTGATATTCCGCATCAGGGATCAGCCCGATCGGAAGCCCGCCCGCCCCCAGGGATTCGACCGCGCCGCCCGCGCGCAGGACCACGGGATGAGGATGCCCCGCCTGGACCAGCGCCACGCGGCCCGTGATCAGGTCCACATCGGCATAGGCCATGGTGAAATAGGTATCGCCGCGCATGTCATCGAGCAGGATCTGGTTCAGCTCTGCCGCGACATCCGAAGGCAGCACCGGATCATAGCTCCCCGCCTCATTCGTCTGGATTGCCACGTTCAGCCCCGGGGCGTTCCCCGACAGATAGCCCGCCAGGCGCGCTGTCATCAGCGCCGAGGCGATGCCGTGCCCCGACACGTCGATGGCGTAAAGTCCAATTCGGCGCGCGTTGATCGGGAAGAAACCGACCAGGTCACCGCCGACATGGCCGCAGGGACGCAACAGAAGATTGACCTCGGACCGGCCGAAGCTGCGCTGGCGTTCGCGCACCAGCCCCTGTTGCAGTTTCCGCGCTTCCTTCAGGTCGCGGTCCAGCCGTTCATGGACCGTCTGCAACTTGCCCAGTGTCTCCAGCAGAAGGCGGTTCTTCTCCTGCAGTTCACCCTGCATCCGCAAGAGCCGCCGCCCCGAAGCGATCCGGGCGCGCAATTCATCCCCGGCAATCGGCTTCGTGAGGAAATCATCCGCCCCGGCATCCAGACCTGCCGCCACTTCCGTGGCCTCGGCCCGCGATGTCAGCAGGATGAAGTAGACATAATCCTCGGCCTGCTGCTGACGGATCAGCTGGCACAGCTCCAGCCCCGACAAGCCCGGCATGGTCCAGTCCGAGATGATGATCGCGGGCATCCGGTCGCGGCACAGGTCCAGCGCCTCTTCGGCGGAGCCGGCCTCGATGACGCGGTATCCCGCGCGGCTGAGTTGCGCCGCCAGGATGCGCCGCTGCACGCGGCTGTCATCGACGATCAGCACGTCCTGCCTGTCGCCAGGCCGAGGCGGTTCGGGTCCATGATTCTGGGGCATAGACAAGTTGCGTTCCTCAATCCGGTCCCCTGAAGCTAACCGTTTGCGGGTTAATTCTGGCTGAACCGAAAAAGAGGTTCCGGATTAACCCTCGGGAAAGATGGCGGGCTTAGCCTGTCGCCGAACTGGATTGGAGTGAAAGGGCCTGGGGATGATCGACTGGAACAGGGTCGAAGAACTGCGGCGTGAGATCGGCGAAGGCGGGTTCGCCGAAGTGCTGGACCTGTTCTGGGACGAGGTGGAATCGATTCTCGACCGCCTGTCGAACCAGTCCGCCCCGCAACTGGAGGCGGACCTGCACTTTCTGAAGGGAAGCGCGTGGAATCTGGGCTTTACTGGTTTCGGCGCCCATTGCCAGCATGGGGAAAAGATGGCGGCACAGGGGTTGGCCGCCGATGTTGATCCGGAACTGGTGACGCGGCAGTACCGCATCACCAAGCACGCCTTCCTTGCGGGGCTGGAACCCTCCGGCCAGATCGGCAACCGTGTGGCCTGAACCTCAGGCGCGGCGGCTGCGATGTCCGGTCTGGTAGTAGCCCCCGGTGCGGGTGGCCAGGTAAGGCTCCAACGGAATATCCTCCTGCTTCAGGAACCCCGATTGCGGCAGCTTGCCGTCCCGCACCATCTCGATCACCGCGACGACCGAGGCCGAGGTCGTCCAGGCAATCGCGGTGCGGTGCTTGCCGCCAATCTCGATCGGGTAATAGGCGCGCACGAATTCCTTGCGGCGTATTCCGCCTTCGGTGCGGCCCTCGGCGGCGGCGTGGACATAGACCACGTCCTCATCCACCGGCGGTTTCGCGTGGGTCAGGATGCGGCCAGCCTCGGCACGGTTCTCGCGCATCAGCAGTTCATGGAAGAAGAAGTTCATCAGCTTGACGTGTCCCGGATAGCGCATGGTCTTGTAATCCAGGTTCTCGATCCGGTCGGCATAGGTTTCGCACATCGTCCCCAGCCCGCCCGAGGTGGTGAAGGCTTCCAGCTGCATGCCGTCGATGTAGATCGTCTCGGTCCATTCCATCGCGGACACGGTCTTCAGAACGCCCTCCTCGATCACCTCGCAATCATTCAGGTATTCGTTCACCACCCCTTCCGGCGACCAGTTGAAGGCATAGCCCAGAAGCCCCGTCGGGTTCTGCGGCAGCGCGCCGACACGCAGCTTGATCGACCGGATCGTGTCAAACTGTTCGGCCAGATGCGCGCCCACGATGCCGATGAACCCCGGCGCCAGCCCGCACTGCGGCGCCATCAGACCGCGTGAGGTCTTGGCCAGTTCCCGGATATGGCGGGTGGTGGGCACGTCCTCGGTCAGGTCGAAGTAATGGATCCCCAGCGCATGCGCGATGGTCGAGACGCCGATGTTCAGGTGATAGGGCAGGCAGGACAGGACGGCCTCCTGCTCCGACAAGACCTTGCGCAGCGCCTCGGGGTCGGTCAGGTCGGCCACCCGGGTTGCAAAGGGCGCATCCGTCAGTGGGCGCGAATCGATGCCCGTGACAGTGAACCCTGCCCCCACCAGAAGCTCTGCCGCCAGATGGCCAACCTTCCCAAGGCCAAGAACGGCCACTTTATTGAAAGACATGGATTTTTCCTTGATTTGCCGTCTGTCTGCGGCCTGTTGCACGGCTCAACTTGCCGGGCTTCACGGACGATTGCCGTGGTTATTTCCGTCGCAATTGCGGAAAGCCGCACAAAAATGACGACCCGGCCGGTCAGTTCGACGGCCGGGTCGTAGGTCTGGCAAAAAGCAGTGTGGGCTTAGAAGTCGAACTTCACGCCCTGCGCCAGCGGCAGCTTGGCGGAATAGTTCACCGTGTTGGTCTGCCGCCGCATGTAGCCCTTCCAGGCGTCCGAACCGCTTTCGCGCCCGCCACCGGTTTCCTTTTCCCCGCCAAAGGCCCCGCCGATTTCCGCGCCCGAAGGCCCGATGTTGACGTTGGCAATGCCACAGTCCGATCCGGCAGCCGACAGGAAGGTTTCGGCCTCGCGCATGTTCAGGGTGAAGATGCAAGACGACAGCCCCTGCGGCACGTCATTCTGGATCGCGATCGCTTCTTCCAGCGTGTCATAGCCCAGCACGTAAAGGATCGGCGCGAAGGTTTCGGTGCGCACGGTGTCGGTCTGGCCCGGCATTTCCGCAATGGCGGGGGTCACATAGGCCCCGCCCTGCGGCACGCCCGTCGTCACGGTCTGACCGCCATGCACGGTGCCACCTTCGGCGCGCGCGCTTTCCAGGGCCGACAGCATCCGGTCGCGGGTGGCGTGGTCGATCAGCGGGCCGACCAGCGTGGTCGATTGGCGCGGATCGCCGATCGGCAGGCTGGCGTAGGCCTTCGCAAGCTTCGCCACCAGATCGTCCTTGATCGAGTTATGCGCGATCAGCCGCCGCAGCGAGGTGCAGCGCTGGCCCGCCGTTCCCACGGCCGAAAAGACGATGGCGCGCACCGCCATGTCCAGATCGGCGGAAGGCGCCACGATCATCGCATTGTTGCCGCCCAGTTCCAGGATCGCCCGGCCCCAGCGCGCCGCGACCTGCGGCCCGACGATTCCGCCCATCCGGGTCGAGCCGGTGGCCGAGATGATCGGCACGTCTTTCGATGCCACCAGCGCCTCGCCAATCGCGGGGCCACCGATGACCAGCTGCACCAGCCCTTCGGGCGCCTCGGGTCCGAAGCGTTTCAGCGCGCGCTCCATGATCTTCATGGTGGCCATCGCCGTCAGCGGGGTCTTTTCCGACGGTTTCCAGATCACCGGATCGCCGCAGACCAGCGCCAGCGCCGCGTTCCAGGACCAGACCGCGACGGGGAAGTTGAAGGCCGAGATGACGCCGCAAGGGCCCATCGGGTGCCAGGTTTCCATCATCCGGTGGCCCGGGCGTTCCGAAGCGATGGTCAGCCCGTAGATCTGCCGCGACAAGCCGACGGCGAAGTCGCAGATGTCGATCATCTCCTGCACTTCGCCCAGACCTTCAGACGTGATCTTGCCGACCTCAAGCGTCACCAAGGCGCCCAGCGCCTCCTTGCTGGCGCGCAGTTCTTCGCCCAGCAGACGGACCAGTTCGCCCCGGCGAGGCGCCGGGAGTTCCCGCCAGACGCGGAAGGCAGCCTGCGACCGGGCGATGACCGCCGGCATGTCGCTGGCCGGGGTTTCATGGACGCGGGCGATTTCCGCCCCGTCGATGGGCGAACGGACGGCAAGCGTGCCGCCGGTCACTTCGGCCTCGGTCAGGCCGCAAGCAGTCAGAATGGCGTTGGTCATGGTTTACTCCCTTGTCACGGTGCGGCGCTGGTCGTCCATTCCCATGGAGACCAGAACCGGGTCATCTTGCTGCGCAGCCTGGAAATCGGCTTTCGACCGCATCCCCTTCCAGTTCGCGCGGATCAGCGATTGCGCCACAGCCCCGCCCAATGTCGTGCCGGGTCCGGCGACGATGAACAGGTCGGGCGCGAATTCCCGCGCGGCGATGGTGATCGCACGGGTGAACAGGTAGGGCTCCGTCACCTGATGGCCAAGGGTGTAATCCCACAGCGCATCGGTTTTCGTCGCCCCCGGCCACCAGATCGCGCCGCGTCCGTCGATCAGCGGCACCGTAGGCTGCGAAAACAGCGACAGGGGCAGCGCGGCGCGGCCCTGTTCGGCAACGGGCGCCTGCATCGCGGTGTGGAAGGCCGCGTGGTTCGCCAGCCGCATCGGAAACCGCGCCTGCGCAACCGGCACGGCGGCCTCGAACGCGGCCAGGCCTTCGGCATTGCCGGCCAGCACCAGCATTCCGCCCAGGTCGATGGACAGCGACAACTGGTGCCCCGGTCGCGCCGCGATCTGGGCCGCGATGGACAGAATCTCATTCCGCCGCGCCGGATCGTCGTGCCAGTCCTCGGACATGAACGGGTAGATCACCTGCCCGCCGATCAGGCTTTGCTGCATCAGCGTGCCCATCGTGTTGACGACCCGAAAGCCATCGTCCGGCGTCAGCGCGCCCCCGCAGGCCAACGCGGAATACCAGCCCATCGAATTGCCGGTCACGGCCACGATACGGACCTTTTCGGCGTCGATCGACAGGCTGTCGGCCAGCGTGCAGGCATAGATCAGCCCGCTTGCATTATCGCCGCGCGTATGGCGCGACACCGAATAGCTGGGCGCGGTGTCCAGCGCGGTCAGCGTTTCCTGCCCCAGCGCCATCCGCGCCGCATCAAAGCCCGCGATCATCGGCGCCTTGTCCGGGTGCAGCCGCGTCAGCGACCCAAGCTCGGTCTTGGTATAGGTGCCGCGACCGGGGCAGATCAGAACGGCGGTCTTCATTTCGCACCCCCGATCAGCGCCTTCGCGGCGGCAACGATGCTGTCGGCCGAGGGCATGGTGGCCGCATAGGCCGGCCCCGTGGCGATGAAGCTGTCTTCCGCCGTCAGTCGCGCCAGCGGCACATCGCAATGTTCGGCAAACAGCGCCATCAGACCTTCGGCCACCCCGCCCGAATGGCGCGTTTCGTCGACGATCAGGATCCGCCTGGCGCCCTTGACCGCCTGCAACAGCCCTTCGACCGGCAGGGGCGACAGCCAGCGCGTGTCGATGACCCGGGCCTTCACGCCTTCGTCCGCCAGCCGCTTTTCCGCTTGCCGCGACAGGTAGGTGCCATTCCCGAAGGTCACGATGGCCAGATCCTCGCCCGCGCCATGCACGCCAACCTCGCCCAGGGCGATCACTTCGGACGGATCGGGATAGCGGGTCATCCAGCCGCCGTCCTTGTCTGCGTGCAGGTCGCGCATCGGGTAAAGCGCGATGGGTTCCAGGAACACCACCACCCGCTGTTCCTCTCGCGCCAGTCGCACGCATTCGCGCAGCATCCGCGCAGCATCCGCGCCGTTCGACGGCACCGCAAGGATCACGCCCGGAATGTCGCGCAGCACGGCGACCGAGTTGTCGTTGTGGAAATGCCCGCCGAAGCCCTTCTGATAGCCCAGCCCCGCGATCCGCAGCACCATGGGGTTGGTGTATTGCCCGTTCGAAAAGAACGGCAGCGTCGCGGCTTCACCCCGGATCTGGTCTTCGGCGTTGTGCAGATAGGCCAGAAACTGGATTTCGGGCATGGGCGTAAAGCCGTTCTGCGCCATGCCGATGGCCAGCCCCAGGATCGACTGTTCATCCAGCAGCGTGTCGATCATCCGGTCGGGACCGAACCGCGCCGTCAGCTTCTGCGTGACGCCATAAACGCCGCCCTTGCGGCCCACGTCTTCGCCCATCATCACGATGTCGCGGTGGGCCAGCATCAGGTCCGTCAGCGCCCAGTTTATGATCCGCGACATGATCTGCGGTTCGGCCATCGCCTTCAGGTCGCCGCCAAAAGCCGCTTCCCGCGCTTCGGCACTGGGGCCGTTCGTCGGCTTGCAGACCCGGCGCGGCGGGATAAGTGAGGCCATCACCTCGGGCGCGGTGCGCAGCCGCGGCCGCGTCACCGCTTCGGCGGCGATGCGGGCCGTGCGGGCGCAGGTGTCGGTGTAGATCTGAAGCGCCTGTTCTGGGCCAAGCGCCCCCGCCTGATCCAGTAGCCGCACGGAATGCAGCAGCGGATCATGGGCTTCTTCGGCCTCGACCTCGTCACGCGACAGATAGGTGGTGGGCACATCCGCGCCCGCATGGCCATAAAGCCGGATGGTGCGCACATGCAGGAAGGCGGGCTTGCGGCGGGTGCGGACATAGTCGGCGGCTTCACTCGCCACACGGAAGGTGTCGTAGATGTCCAGCCCGTCGCAGGCAAAATACTTCATCCCCGGCCGGTTTTCGAATGTCGCCCGGATCCAGCCTTTCGGGGTCTTGGTCGAAATCCCGATGCCGTTGTCTTCGCAGACGAACAGCAAGGGCAGCGGGATCGACTGATAGCTGGTCCACTGCGCGGTGTTGAACGCCCCTTGCGCCGTCGAGTGGTTGGCCGAGGCATCGCCAAAGCTGCAATAGACGATCGCATCGTCTGGCAGCGTCGCGTGTTCGGGCCGATGACGCCGGGCCGAGCCGATGGCATAGGCGGCGCCCACAGCCTTGGGCAGGTGCGACGCGATGGTCGAAGTCTGCGGCGGGATCGACAGCGCCTTCGACCCCAGAACCTTGTGCCGCCCGCCCGAAATCGGGTCTTCGGAACTGGCGGCGAAGGACAGAAGCATGTCCCAGGCGATGGATTGCCCCGGCACCTGTCCGGCGCGGGCGATCTGGAAGGCGGCATCGCGGTAATGCAGGAAGGCCATGTCCGTCGGACGCAGCGCCAGTGCAACGGCGGCCAGCCCTTCGTGCCCCGACGATCCGATGGTGTAGAACCCCTGCCCCGCCTTCTGCATGGCGCGGCTGGTGCGGTCCAGCGCCCGGCTCAGGCAGCCGGCGCGAAAGGCGGCGACGGCATCCGTCGCGGCCAAAGGGCCATCGGGCGCGCGGCCCGGGGGAAAATCACCTGCCGCAACGCGCCGCAGGAAATTGTCGTGAACGATATCTGCGCGATCCATGACCCTCGGATATGTGGAAGCCGGGGGCGGCGAACGACCCCCGGCGGTTGCTTTAGAAGAATGCCTGAAGCCCCGTGATGGCGCGGCCCAGGATCAGGGCATGCACGTCATGGGTGCCTTCATAGGTATTGACCGTTTCCAGGTTGACCATGTGGCGCATGACCTGGAAATCTTCCTGGATGCCGTTGCCGCCGTGCATGTCACGGGCGACCCGGGCGATGTCCAGCGCCTTGCCGCAGTTGTTGCGCTTGACGATCGAGATCATCTCGGGCGCGGCCTTGGCTTCGTCCAGCAGACGGCCCACGCGCAGGCTGGCCTGCAGGCCAAGGCTGATCTCGGTCATCATGTTGGCCAGCTTCAGCTGATAGATCTGCGTGTTGGCCAGCGGGCGGTTGAACTGCTTGCGGTCCAGACCATACTGGCGCGCGGCGTGGAAGCAGAATTCGGCCGCACCCAGAACGCCCCAGCTGATGCCGTAGCGCGCGCGGTTCAGACAGCCGAACGGACCCTTCAGCCCCTCGACATGCGGCAGCAGCGCGTCCTCACCAACCTCGACATCCTTCATGACGATCTCGCCGGTGATCGAGGCGCGCAGGCTGAGCTTGCCACCAACCTTCGGGGCCGACAGACCCTTCATGCCCTTGTCCAGAACGAAGCCGCGGATCTTGCCGCCATGCGCTTCGGATTTCGCCCAGACCACGAAGACATCCGCGATCGGCGCGTTCGAAATCCACATCTTCGCGCCGTTCAGCACATAGCCGTTGGCGGTTTTCTTCGCGGTGGTCTTCATGCCGGCGGGGTCCGAGCCTGCGTCAGGTTCGGTCAGGCCGAAGCACCCGATGAATTCGCCCGAGGCCAGCTTCGGCAGGTATTTCTTGCGCTGTTCTTCCGAGCCGTAGGCGTAGATCGGATACATCACCAGCGACGACTGCACCGACATCATCGACCGATAGCCGGAATCAACCCGCTCGACTTCACGCGCGATCAGGCCATAGCTGACGTACGAGGCGCCAAGTCCGCCGTATTCTTCCGGCACAGTGACGCCCAGAAGGCCCATTTCACCCATTTCGCGGAAGATCGCCGGGTCGGTCTGTTCTTCGCGGTACGCGGCAATGACGCGCGGCTGAAGCTTGTCCTGGGCATAGGTCCGGGCCGCATCGCGCAGCATCCGTTCGTCTTCGGACAGCTGGTCCTCAAGACGGAAAGGATCTTCCCAGTCGAACCGGCTCAGGTCCGGCGTGTCCTTGGCTTTCAGTTTCGGTTTGTCGGTCATGGCACTCCCCCAGCAACGGGTGTTGGCGTTTCAGATCATATCAGGCCCTCGGCAGGCGTCCATCGGCGCGGACCGAGTCGGTGTATTCTTTATCGGCGTTCCTTTTGCGCAAAACAGCGCTATTGTGGCCATATTCTATGCATGGAACGCATACATGGCATATCCTCGCCGCACCCTCCCCTCGCTCAGTCTTTTGTCGGCGCTGGAAGCCGTTTGCCGCACCGGATCGACGCTGGCCGCAGCACGCGACCTGGACCTGACGCAGGGGGCGGTCAGCCGGCTGATCCAGAACCTGGAAAACCAGTTGGGCGTCGACCTGTTCGTCCGCGACCGGCGGCGTCTGGTGCCGACGGAAGGCGCACTCGCCTATGCCCGCGATGTGAGAAAGGCACTTGACCTGATCTCGCGCGGGGCAGTTCGGCTGCGGTCGAACGCGGGCGGGGGCGGAACGCTCTCGTTGTCGATCCTGCCCACCTTCGGAACCCGCTGGCTGGCGCCGCGCCTGCCGGGCTTTATGGCGGCGCATCCGGGGATCACCGTGAACCTTGGCACGCGGGTGCGGCCTTTCGACTTCGCTTCGGAAGGGTTCGACGCCGCGCTGCATTACGGGGTCGAGAACTGGCCCGGCAGCAGCGAATACCAAAAGCTTTTTGACGAACGGATGATGGCCTGCTGCGCGCCGGATTTCCTGGTCCGCAACCAGATCGAGCAGCCGGCCGACCTGATGCGCCTGCCGCTTCTGCAACTGGAAACCCGCCCCCATGCCTGGAGCACATGGTTCGCCCGCAAGGGGGTCGTGGCACGCGCCCCGCAGGGCATGTTCTTCGACCAGTTCGCGCCCATGATGCAATCGGCGATCTACGGTCTGGGCGTGGCGCTGCTGCCAATGTTCCTGGCGCGGCCCGAACTGGCCGAAGGACGTCTGGTCGCGGCATGGGGCCCGCCCGAGCCGGGGGATGGCAGTTACTACCTGGTCTGGCCACAGACCAATTCTGGCTACCTGCCCCTGATCGCCTTCCGCGAATGGCTGCTGATCGAACTGGCCCGTGACCCGCCCGACGGGGAAGAACCCGACATCCTGCCGCGCTAGATCAGAACCGCTCGATTGCCAGGGCGATCCCCTGCCCGCCGCCGATGCACATGGTGATCAAGCCGCGCCGCCCGCCGATGCGCGCCAGTTCGTGCAGCGCCTTGACGGTCAGGATCGCCCCCGTCGCGCCGACCGGATGGCCCAGCGCAATCGCCCCGCCGTTCGGGTTGACCCGTTCCGGATCCAGCCCCAGCGCCCGGTTCACCGCCAGCGCCTGGGCCGCGAAAGCCTCGTTCGACTCGATCACGTCGAAATCCCCAAGCCCAAGGCCCGTGCGGGCCAGCAACGCCTGCACCGCCGGGACCGGGCCGATGCCCATCACCTCGGGGCGAACCCCGGCGTGCGCATAGCCCACGATCCGCGCCAGGGGCTTCAGCCCCGACGCCTCGGCCACCGCGCCGCGCGCCAGCACCAGCGCCGCCGCCCCGTCGTTGATGCCGCTGGCATTGCCCGCCGTCACGCTGCCGTCCTTCTGGAACACGGGCCGCAGGCTGGCGAGCGCCTCGGGGGTCGTGGCCTTGGGGTGTTCGTCCGTGTCGAAAATGACGGTGCCCTTGCGCCCCGCGACCTCGACCGGCGCGATCTGATCCTTGAAGCGGCCTTCGGCAATCGCCCGCGCGGCCCGGGCCTGACTTTCCAGCGCGAAAGCATCCTGATCAGCGCGGGAAACCCCATGTTCCGCCGCGACGTTTTCCGCCGTCACCCCCATGTGGCCCGTGCCGAAGGGGCAGGTCAGCGTCCCGGTCATCATGTCCAGCGCCCGGGTGTCGCCCATCTTCTGGCCCCACCGGGCGGTGGTCAGCGCATAGGGCGCGCGGCTCATGTTCTCGGCGCCGCCTGCCAGCGCGAAATCGGCATCCCCCAGCATCAGCGCCTGCACCGCCGAGACGATTGCCTGCGCCCCCGATCCGCACAGCCGGTTGACGTTCATCGCCGGCGTGGTGTCGGGAATGCCCGCCTGCATCGCGGCGACGCGGCTCAGATACATGTCGCGCGGCTCGGTGTTGATCACATGGCCAAAGACAACGTGGCCGATCCGGCCGCCATCGATGCCCGCCCGTTGAAGCGCGGCCTTCGCAGCCACCGTGGCCAGGTCGATCGGGGTCACGCCGGCCAGGCTGCCGCCAAAGGTGCCGATGGCGGTGCGAAGCCCGCTCAGGATCACGATATCTGTCATGTGTCGTCCACTCTTCCCCGTTCAGATCGTACGCATCCTAACTTCCTTGTGGCGCCCGACGCAACTAGCGCCCGTCCTTGTCCTCGGGCAGCAGCGGAATTGCCGACATCGACATCTTGCCCGATCCCTGCGTCAGTTCATTCGCATGGGCCAGATAGATCAGGGTCCGGGCCTTGGCGTCATAGATCCGCGTGACCCGAAGCGACTTGAACACCAGCGAGCGACTGGCGGAAAACACCGCTTCGCCCTTTGCGCTGCGGTTGATGTCGCCCAGGGTGATCGTGCCGGTCCGGCTGCAATCGACAGCAGAGTAGGACGGATCCTCGAACCAGTTGCCCTGACTGACCCGATCCCAAAGGCTGCGTTCGAAATACGCGACATGGCAGGTCACGCCCTCGACCTTGGGGTCGACGATGGATTCGACGATGATGTCGTTGCCCACCCAGTCGACGCCGACGCGGCCCACCTCCTCGGCGGCGGCCGCAGTTGCAAGTCCCAGCGCCATCATCCCCACCGTCAGCCGTCCGATCTTGCCCATCCTGCGTCTCCTCTGACAAATTCGGCGCGGGCCTCGGCCTCGAACACCGTGCCCGCCGCTCCCACATGATAGCGCGTGACGGCGATCCGGTCGTCCTGCGCCTCGATCAGGTTGAAATCGTTCGGCTCGCCCCGAAGCCGGGTCGAAAGCCCCGTGCCCGCCTGCACGAACAGCGCCGCGCGACCGGAGCCCCGTGCCGCGAAGGGATCAGCGCCCCAACTGTGCAGGTGCCCTGCCAGCACCAGATCCACCCCCGCCGCGATCAGCGCCTCGGCCGCGCCCTCTGCGCCTCGCATCGGCTCCTTGTCGACGCCGGGCGGCACCGCCAGCGGATGGTGCATGACCACGACGCGCAGCCGATCGCGCCCAGTCGCGCGCAATGCGTCACAGACCCGCGTCAGTTCGGCCGGGCGGACGCGGCCGCGTTCGTGCGCGAAAGGATCGGCGGTATTCATTCCAAGGATCAAGAACCCCGCCCCCCGACAAACCGGCGCCAGTTCACCCACCCAACGCCGCCAACGCCCAAAAGGTGCCAGCATTCGCGCCACCAGATTGTAAAGCGGCATGTCGTGGTTGCCTGGCACCATCAGGACCGGCACCGTGATCCGACGCATCATCGCCATGCCATCGCGGAATTCGTCGGCCGTCGCACGTTGCGTCAGATCACCCGACATGACCACAAGTTCCGGCCGCAGCGCGGCGATGGTCGCCAGCAGCGGCTGAACCAGTTCGGCCCGCGTCCGGCCGAAATGCAGATCCGAGATATGGACGATCCGCACCACCGCTCAGCCTCGGCCGGCGGTGTCCGGCATCACCACCACAAGCGCCCCTTTCTTCATCTGGAAGCGGAAGGGGGCAGCCATCTTGCCGTATTCGCCATCCCGCGCCACGGTGCGCCGCCGACGACGCGGCGCCTCGATCAGCATGTCCGAACTGCCCAGCAGCGTGAAATCCTGGTAGGACCGCGCCCGTCCGCAGGCCAGCCGCAAGGCAATGCCGATCATCCGCCAGCGGCTGACATCGGGCGCCATGAACACCGCAAGCTTGCCTTCGCGCAGCAGGTCCTCACCCTCCAGCCCGTAACAGCGCAGTTGGTAGGCCGAGGCCGCGACAAAGACCGAAGGGGTGCGCACCACCTGCCGGTCGCCGTCGCTGTGAACCACCAGCCAGGCCGAGTCGCTGTAGGTGAAGACCGTCCGCAACACCGACCAATAGGCCAGAAGACGCGACCGGCCGAACCTCTGATAGATATGCTCGCGCTGGGCCAGGATCGCAGGATACATGCCCAGGCTGGCATTGTTCAGGAACACCCGGCCGTTCACCTCGGCCACATCCATCGGCCGGTTCTGTCCGCGAGCCAGCATTTCAGCCGCCCGCACCGGGTCTTCGGGCAGGCCAAGACCCCGCGTGAAGAAGTTGAAGGTCCCCAGCGGCAGCGCCGCCAGCGCCACGCCGGTGCCCACCAGTACGTCCGCCACCGCCGCCACCGTGCCGTCGCCACCGGCCGCAACGATCGTGTCGAAACCCTCCGCCACCGCCGCCCGGGCCGCGGCGCCCAGCTTCCGACCGCTTCCGACCAGCCGCAGCACCGGCGGTTCGTCCAGGCCTTCGCCCAGCGCACGCGCGGCCTGCCGGATCCGTTCGGCGTTGCGCTTGCCCGATCCCTTGTTGGCGATGATGCAGACCCGGCCTTTCATTTCATTCCCGCCGATCTGCGCCCTGATGCCCCGTGACTGGTGGCGTTCAACGCGCCCGGCCGCGGGCGGTTCCGGCGGGTTCATCCCGCGCCACCGGCACCCGCCCCGCATCCGTCAGAAGCCAGGCATCGCGCCCTTCGACCACCACCGCCGACAGCGGACCGCCATAGGCCACCGAACTGTCGATGTTCAACCGGTTGCCATAATGCGTGGCCGCGTGGATCGCGGTGTGCCCGTGCACGACAAGGGCGCCGTGGTCCTGGGTGTTGTCCAGGAACCCCTGCCGGATCCAGACCAGGTCCGTCTCGGTCTGCGCCCGCAGGTCGATCCCCGGCCGCACCCCGGCATGAACGAACAGCGCCGTCCCATGCAGAAAGGATGTCGGCAAAGAGGCGAGGAATGCCCGATGTGCCGGCGGGACGGACCGCAGCGCCTCGGCGTGAACCTCCTCCAGCGCGCGACTGTCGGCATTGGCCACGCCATAAGACAGCAGCGTCTCGACCCCGCCCAGCCGCGGGTCCAGCCAGGTCAGCCCTTCGCGCAGGCCCGGATCGCGCCGATGGGGTTCGTCCAGGAACAGCAGGAACATCCGGTCGTGGTTGCCCTTCAGCACCACATTGCGCGGATCGGCCTGCTGCCGTTCCATCAGCCAGGCAATGACACCGGCGCTGTCCGGCCCCCGGTCCGGCAGGTCGCCCACATGAACGACCGGCGCTTCGTCGTCGCCGCACCGGGTCCGGTCGGCCAGAATCAGGTCATGCGCGGCGATCAGATGGTCAAGGTGGCCGTGAATGTCGCCTATGGCATAGCTGCGCATGTCGTCTCCTGAACCGAAAAAGGGCCCAGGGCGGCTATGCGCCCCGGACCCGTTTTCTACGACGAGATTGCGACAACCGAAAGTCAGCCCACTTCAAATTCCAGTGGCTTGACCTGCTGGAACATGCCCGTGGCCTCCAGTGTCTCGACCACCTTCCGATCGATGGCGTTGTCCAGATACAGCAGTGCGATCGCGTCCTTGCCCACACCCGATCGGCCCAGGGTGAAGTTGGCGATGTTGACGCCATTCTTGCCCATCGTCATCCCCAGAAGACCGATGATGCCGGGGACGTCCTCGTTCGTGGTGTAAAGCATGTGCTGGCCGATCTCGGCATCAATGTTGATGCCCTTGATCTGGATGAAGCGCGGCTTGCCGTCAGAAAAGACCGTGCCCGCGAGCGACCGTTCACGCTTGTCCGTGACCACGGTCAGCTTCATGTAACCGTCGAAGCTGCCCGATTTCTCCTGCCGGGTGGTCGCCACCTGAATGCCGCGTTCCTTGGCGACGACGGGCGCCGAGACCAGGTTCACGTCCGGGTTGGTCGCCTTCATGATCCCCGCGATGGCCGCGCAGTTCAGCGCCTGAAGGTTCATATTGGCGACGCTACCGTCGTAAAGGATGTTGATCGCCTTGATGGGCTCGTCCGTCATCTGGCCGGCAAAGGCCCCCAGATGCTGCGCGAGCTTGATCCAGGGCCCCATCACCGCGGCTTCCTCGGCCGTGACCGACGGCATGTTCAGCGCGTTCGACACCGCGCCCGTCAGCAGATAGTCTGCCATCTGCTCGGCCACCTGTAGCGCCACGTTCTCCTGCGCTTCGGTGGTCGAGGCGCCCAGATGCGGCGTGCAGACCACGTTCGGCAGACCGAACAGCCGGCTCTCCGTTGCCGGCTCCACCGCAAAGACATCCAGCGCCGCCCCGGCGACATGGCCCGACTTCAGCGCGTCGACCAGCGCCTCCTCGTCGATCAGCCCGCCACGGGCACAGTTGATGATCCGCACCCCCGGCTTGGTCCTGGCCAGGTTCTCGCGGCTCAGGATGTTGCGGGTCTTGTCGGTCAGGGGCACGTGCAGCGTGATGAAATCCGCCTTGTGCAGCAGTTCATCAAGTTCCACCTTGTGCACACCCATCTGCCGCGCACGATCCTCCGACAGGAAGGGATCATAGGCAATGACCTTCATCTTCAGGCCCAGCGCCCGGTCGCAGACGATGCCGCCGATGTTGCCCGCCCCGATGACGCCCAGCGTCTTGTTGAACAGCTCCACCCCCATGAAGCGGTTCTTCTCCCACTTCCCCGCGTGGGTCGAGGCGCTGGCTTCCGGCAGTTGCCGCGCCACCGCGAACATCATCGCAATCGCATGTTCCGCCGTGGTGACGCTGTTGCCGAAAGGCGTGTTCATCACGATCACGCCACGCTTCGACGCGGCCGGAATGTCAACGTTGTCGACCCCGATCCCGGCGCGGCCGATCACCTTCAGCCGCGTGGCCTTTTCCAGCAGCTTGTCGGTCACCTTGGTGGCCGAACGGATCGCCAGTCCGTCGTAATTGCCGATGATCTCGGCCAGCTTCTCCTTGTCCTTGCCCACTTCGGGCAGGTAATCCACCTCGACCCCGCGATCGCGGAAGATCTGAACGGCGGTCTCGGACAACTGGTCGGAAACAAGAACCTTGGGCATCTGTGCCATCCTCTTGCAGGCACGAGGGGACGCGGAGTCCCATCTCGGCCGGATTTCTTCTTTTCGAAAATATCCCGGGGTCCGGGGCAGCGCCCCGGCTCCCAAGGCAGGGGATCAGCCCTGCGCCGCGATCTCGGCGTGGAAGGCCCAGTCGATCCAGGGCATCAGGTGCTGCACATCGCTGGTTTCCACCGTCGCGCCGCACCAGATCCGCAGGCCAGCCGGCGCGTCGCGGTAGGCCCCGGCGTCCAGCGCCACGCCTTCCTTTTCCAGCCGCTTGGCAACGGCCTTGGCAAATCCGGCGGCGTCCTTGATCCGGGCATCCTGGAAGCGCAGGCAGACCGAGGTGGTCGAGGCCGTGGCGGGTGCCACCGCCAGGTTGGCGATCCAGTCGCGGGCGGCCACGAATTCGTCGATCACTGCCGCGTTCGCATCGCACCGCGCGATCAGCGCCGGCAGCCCACCGATCTTTTCGGCCCACTTCAGCGACACCAGGTAATCTTCCACGCACAGCATCGACGGCGTGTTGATCGTCTCGCCCTGGAAAATCCCTTCGATCAGCTTGCCGCCCTTGGTCATGCGGAAGATCTTCGGCAGCGGCCAGGCGGGGGAATAGCTTTCCAGCCGTTCGACCGCGCGCGGACCCAGGACCAGCACGCCATGGCCACCCTCGCCGCCCAGCACCTTCTGCCAGGAGAAGGTCACGACGTCGAGCTTGTCCCAGGGCAGGTCCATCGCAAAGGCCGCACTGGTCGCATCGCAGATCGTCAGCCCTTCGCGGTCGGCCGGGATCGCCTCGCCATTCGGCACCCGCACGCCGGAAGTCGTGCCGTTCCAGGTGAAAACCACGTCCTTGTTGAAATCGACCTCTGCGAAATCAACGATCTCGCCATAGGGCGCCTTGCGCACCGTCGCGTCCAGTTTCAGCTGCTTGACCACATCCGTGACCCAGCCTTCGCCAAAGCTTTCCCAAGCCAGCATCTCGACGCCGCGCGCGCCCAGAAGCGACCACATCGCCATTTCCACGGCACCGGTATCGGAAGCCGGAACAATGCCGATGCGGTAATCGTCAGGAATGCCCAGAACCGCGCGGGTGCGGTCAATCGCTTCTTTCAGCTTGGCCTTGCCGACAGCGGCGCGATGCGACCGCCCAAGGGGGGCGTCGGCCAGCATGTCCAGCGAATATCCGGGGATCTTGGCACAGGGGCCAGAGGAAAAACGCGGATTGGCCGGCCGCGTGGCCGGGATCGTCAGATCCTTCATGGTATCCTTCCATATACACGCCCCTCGTTGGGGAGGGGTGTCCCGCTGCCAGCCATAGCGGCGAGGGCTCTGGCGCACAAGAAAAAAATTGCTCCAATGCGGCAGATCGGGCAGCAAATGCGACATCGGCCCCCTCTGGCGCCCGCAAGGACTTGCCCCTAAACCGGCCACAACCCCGAATCGGAGTCCGTGCCGCATGTTCACCGCCAGCCTGATTTCCAACCCCACCCGCGCCGATCTGTCACGCGACACGGCGGAAGCCCTGCGCAACGCCTGGGGCGGGGGCGCCCTGCGCTGGCTGAACCCCGGGGTCGCGGTGGAATTCGACCTGCCCTCCCTGCCCGAAAACCGCTGGACCGTCTGGGAAGACCTGCAAGCCATGGGTCATGACCTGGTGATCCAGCCCGCCGAGGGGCGGCGCAAGAAGATGCTGCTGGCCGACATGGATTCGACCATGATCGGTCAGGAATGCATCGACGAACTGGGCGACAAGGCGGGTTTTGGCCCCCGCATCGCTGCCATCACCGCCCGCGCCATGAATGGCGAACTGAACTTCGAAGAGGCGCTGCTGGAACGCGTGGGCCTGATGAAGGGCCTTCCGGTCTCTGTCATTGCCGAAGTCCTGGCGGAACGCATCACCTACACCCCCGGGGGCCGCACGCTGATCGCCACGATGCAGGCGCGGGGCGGCTATGCCGTCCTCGTCTCGGGCGGCTTTACCGCCTTCTCGCAACCCGTCGCCGCGCATCTGGGCTTTGACGAAAACCGCGCGAACGTCCTGCTGGAACAGGACGGCCGCCTGACCGGCGATGTGGCCCGCCCGATTCTGGGTCGCGAAGCCAAAATCGCCGCGCTGGACGAAATCAGCGCCCGCCGGGGCATCACGCCGGCCGAGGTGATTGCCGTGGGGGATGGCGCCAACGACCTTGGAATGCTGGGCCGCGCCGGGGCGGGGGTGGCCTTGCATGCCAAGCCTGCGGTGGCCGCGCAATGCGACATCCGGATCAACCACGGCGACCTGACGGCGCTGCTGTACATCCAGGGCTATTCCGCCGCGGAATTCGTTCGGGGCTGAAGGCGAAAATGGCCAAGGTCCGTCCCGGAACGGACCCTGGATTGCCGCGAGGGGAGGGGCGCCCTGCCCTTACCGCCGGAACCGCGCCGCCAGTTCGACATGCGGCGACCAGCGGAACTGATCGACCACCTGCACCCAGTCCAGCCGAAAACCGGCCTCGCCAAGAATCCGCGCATCCCGCGCAAAGGTGACGGGATTGCAGGACACCGCCGCTACCACCTTGACCGCCGATGCAGCGATTTCCCGCGCCTGCGCCTCGCATCCGGCCCGCGGCGGGTCGATCACGATTGCATCGAACCGCGCCAGTTCGTCAGGCAGCAACGGCCGGCGGAACAGATCGCGCGTCTCGGCGGTGACGCGGTGCAGACCCGGTGCCTGGCGGGCACCCGCCAGCAGCGCCGCCGTCATCGCGACTTCACCTTCGACGGCGTGCACATCGGCCCCCGCCGCCAGCGGCAGTGAAAACGTGCCCAAACCCGAAAACAGATCGACGATATGGCGGGCATCCCCCACCGCCTCGACCACCGCGTCCCGAAGCGCGGCCTCGCCCTCACGCGTGGCTTGCAGGAAGGCCCCGGCCGGAGGAAGCACCCGGGCCACCCCGAACCGCTGGACCGGCGGGCAAAGGGTCACGACAACGTCGCCATTCCACGAAAGCCGCGCCAGCCCCGCCCGTTCGGCCAGGGCGGCC
This sequence comes from Rhodobacteraceae bacterium QY30, assembly GCA_002356635.1. Lineage (GTDB taxonomy): Bacteria > Pseudomonadota > Alphaproteobacteria > Rhodobacterales > Rhodobacteraceae > QY30. The sequence continues at coordinate 512,908 of CP023454.1, read as the reverse complement.
AGGCCGGCGAACAGCGCCGCCTCCATGGGCTTGCCACCCTTGATCGACAGGTCGACCCCGCCCTCCGTCAATGTCACCGTCATCGCCAGTTCGTCACTGCGCGACGCACCCAACGCCACCGCCTCGCGCAGCGCCGGAATAACCGCCATCAGCGCCGGGTCCAGCAGCAGGCAGCCCGGGATCTCGACAATGGTGTCCGAGGCGCGCGCGTGCAGGCCGACCAGTGTTCCAGACTTCGTCCGCCGCCCCGCCAGCACCGCCCGCCGCCGCGACCGGGGCGGAGAAGTCAGCACCGGCCGGAAGGGTGCCTGAAGGCCCTGCGCCGCCAGCGCCGTCTGCACCACACCGGCCTTCCAATCGGTCACGAACCTGTCAGAGGCGTGCTGCAACGCACAGCCGCCGCAGGTCCGGAAATGCGGACAGGGCGCGCGCACCCGATCGGGTGAAGGCGTCACGATCCGCGTATCGGTGACGCGACCGTCGGCTACGGGCGTGCCCTCGACCACCTCGCCCGGCAGGGTCAGCGGCACGCGCAGGGCGCCGCGGTCTGCCAGACCATCCCCCAGATGGCCCAGCCGCTCGATGGTGATCGTCCGGCTCATCCCAGCGCCACTTCCGGGGCAATCGCGGGCGAAAAGGCCTGCCCATCGGGCGCCAGGCTCGTCGGCTTGCGAAGGCCATGGGGTTTTCGGGCTGGCGGTTCGATCGCGGTGCCGCCCCATGACCGCTCCGGCCAGACAGCACGGTCGGGCTCAACGCCGAAAGGACAGATGTGCACCCCCGCCCCGCGCGGCGGCTGCTCCGAGATCAGCCGGGCCAAGGAATGGGCGCCAGAGGCCGCGTCCGAATGGATCTGCATCACCATCCCATGGTCTTCGATCACCGTCCAATCGCAGTTGGGCAGGCGAATGCCGATCCTCCGAAGGGAACAGCCCCGCTGGGGCGCGAAAAGCGTGTCGTGGTGCATCGGTGGCTCGTCCGGATGGGGATCCGGGCCAACCTACCCACGCACCAGGGCCGTGGCAACCGCGCCGCCCTGGCCGGAAAGCGGCCCCGCCCGCGGATCCGGACGGCCCTCCGGCGGGTTTGGCCCTGACGGACACTTCCGGGGACTGGCCCCCGGCCCCGCCTTGGGGGTAGAAAGGTCCGGCCCGCGCGAAAGGTTCACGAAATGATCCGGTCCACTGCCTTGTCATCCCCGGTCCTGCCCGCCCCGTTTGCAGGGGAAGCCCGCGCATGACCCTTGGACCCGAGATCGACAGCTTCAGCCCCGCGGTCAGCGCACCGCCCCGGCGGCTGGGCCGGTTCTTCCTGTGGGCGCTGTCAGGCAGCTGGCCTGCGCTCATCTATGCAACCTTCTGGTCCTCGGCGGCGGGTGTTCTTGACGTGGTCTCGGCGCTGATCATCGGCACCGTGATCGACGCGGCGCTCGCCTCGGCCCCCGGGACGGTGTTCCAGGACAACTGGACGCTTTTCCTCGGTTTCGCGGCCTTCTACTTGACGGTGCGGCCGATCACGTTCGCCATGTCCTCCGCCACGGTGAACATCGTGCTGGGGCCGAACCTGCTGCCGCTGGTGCTATCGCGCCTGCACCGCTGGACGATGGGCCATTCGGTCACCTTCTTCGACAACGATTTCGCCGGCCGCATCGCGCAAAAGCAGATGCAGACGGCGCGGGCAGTGACGGATGTGGCAACGGAAACCGTCAACGTCGTGGCCTTTGCCATGGCCTCGCTGATCGGGTCGGTGGCCTTCCTGCTGGGGATTGACGGACGGATCGCGCTGGCCCTTGCCATCTGGCTGGCGGGATACCTGTTGCTGATCCGGTTGTTCCTTCCCCATGTCCGCGGAAGGTCGGCGGCGCGCGCCTCGGCCCGGGCCAACGTGACCGGGCAGGTGGTCGACACGATCACCAACATCAAGACGGTCAAGCTGTTCGCCCATGCCGAGTATGAGGACCGTGTCGCCCTGACGGCGATGGCCGGTTTCCGCGACCGGGCAACGGAATACGGCATCACCTCGGCCTGGTTCCGCTTTTCCCTGATGTTTCTGGCGGGCGTGCTGCCGGTCCTCTTGATGGGTGGGACGATCTACCTGTGGTCGACCGGCCATGCGACGACGGGCGAAATCGCCGCATCGGGCGCCATCGCCATGCGAATCGCGCAGATGACCGGCTGGGTCAGCATGGCGCTGATGTCGCTTTACGGATCGGTGGGCGAGGTCGAGGACGGGATGAAGACCCTGACACCGCCCCATGCCCTGACCGACGCGCCCGATGCGATCAGCCTTGATCGCGTCAAGGGCCGGATCGAATTCGACCACGTTACCTTCGCCTATGGGCGCGAGGTCGGCGGCATCGACGACATCACCCTGACCATCCGCCCCGGCGAACGCATCGGCATCGTTGGCGCCTCGGGCGCGGGGAAGTCGACGCTGGTCGCGCTTCTCCTGCGGCTTTACGACACCGAAAGCGGCGCGGTGCGGATCGACGGCAAGGACGTGCGCGACGTGACACAGGAATCGCTGCGCCGCCAGATCGCGATGGTCACCCAGGAAACGGCGATGTTCAACCGCTCGGCCCGCGACAACATCCTGTACGGACGGCCCGATGCCACCGAGGCCGAGGTCATCGCCGCCGCCCGCGCCGCCGAAGCGCATGACTTCATCCTGTCGCTTCAGGACCACACCGGCCGCAAGGGTTATGACGCACACCTGGGCGAACGGGGTGTCAAGCTGTCGGGCGGCCAGCGGCAGCGGATCGCCCTGGCGCGCGCTTTCCTGAAGGATGCGCCGATTCTGGTGCTGGACGAGGCGACGAGCGCGCTCGACAGCGAGGTGGAGGCCGCGATCCAGGAGGCGCTGGTGCGGGTCATGGCCGGCAAGACCGTGCTGGCCATCGCGCACCGGCTCTCGACCATCGCCGAAATGGACCGCATCGTCGTGTTGGAAAACGGCCGGATCGTCGAGGACGGATCGCACGCCGAACTTCTGGCGCGGGGCGGGCTTTACGCGCGCTACTGGAGCCGGCAATCGGGCGGTTTCATCGGGGTCGAGGACGAGGCAGCCGAATAGGGCCTACGCCAGCAGTTCCGTCCTGGTGGCGCGAAGATTCGACCGCAGCCATACTTCTTGCAGATCGCGCAACCGCTCGCCCAGCGCCGGTCCCGAAAGCTCCGGCAGATCGGCGGCGCGCAAGGGAAAGACCGCCCCGGCCCCGCGCGCGATCTCGTCCAGCCAACCTTCGGGCGGCGGCGCGCCCAGCGATGCCGCGCGGATCAGGATGGCGTCTTCGGCGACATGTGCGCCGTGGCGGAACGCCAGCACCGCCGGTCCCTCGCCCGAGGCAAGCGCCGCCCGGCGGGCATCGAGCCCCCGCATCTCGTCCCGCGACAGGCGCAGGCCGGTGGCATCGCCGCCCAGCGCCGACAGCCGCCTGAGCCAACGCGGCGGCATCCCGCTTTCAAGATGGACCAAGGGCGCCAAAGCGCGCGCGTCGGCGCCCGGCAGCACATGCGCCAGCACCCCGACCGCAGCCATCGCAGCGACTGCGGGCGCCGGATCGGGAGCCTTCAACAGCCGGCGCATCTCATGCCCGATCCGTTCCCGCGACAACCGGTCCAGCCCGTCGACATGTGCGGCGCAGGCGGCCAGTGCTTCTGGGTCCAGCCCCTTCTCGGGGTCGCCATAAAGCGCATGAAAACGGAAGAAGCGCAGGATGCGCAGATAATCCTCGGCAATCCGGGCGTGCGGATCGCCAACGAAACGCACCCGCCGGGCCATCACGTCGGGAAGGCCGCCCAGCGGGTCGATCACGTTGCCTTCGGCATCGGCATAAAGCGCGTTCATGGTGAAATCGCGGCGCGCGGCGTCATCGGCCACGTCATCGGCAAAAGCCACCACAGCGCGGCGGCCATCGGTTTCCAGATCCATGCGGAAGGTCGTCACCTCGAACCCGCGCCCGTGCGAGACGACGGTGATCGTGCCGTGGTCGATGCCGGTGGGCACGGGGCGCAGCCCCGCGGCTTCGGTCAGGGCGATGACGGTTTCGGGACGGGCTTCGGTCGCGATGTCGATATCGGCCACCGGCACGCCCAGAAGCGCGTTGCGCACGCAGCCCCCCACGAACAGCGCATGGACGCCGCCCGCGGCCAGCGCCGCCATCACCGCTTGCGCGGCCTCATCCCTGATCCAGTCCGCCGTGATCCGCATCCGCCATCCCATCCGCCAGCGCCCGCAACATACGCGCGGTTGCGCCCCAGATGTAATAGGGGCCGTAAGGCACGGTGTAATACCGGCGCCAGACTCCGCGCCAGTGACGCTGTTCGATGCGGTAGCTGCCAGGTTCGGTCAGATGCGCCAAGGGCACCCGGAACACCTCGGCCACCTCGCCGGGATCGGGGCGCGGCTGGAAGGCGGGGTCGATCAAGGCCACGACGGGGGTGACATGGTAGCCCGTCACCGTTTCATGGGCCGCGAAAGCACCCATCACACGGGCTTGCGACAGGTCCAGCCCGATTTCCTCGCCAGCCTCGCGCAGGGCGCAGGCGACTTCGTCGCGGTCCTCGGCGTCCAGCTTGCCGCCGGGGAAGGCCACCTGCCCCGCGTGGTGCTTCAGATGCGAAGCGCGGGTGGTCAGGATCACCTCAAGCCCAGAGGGCACCGGAACAAGGCCGATCAGCACCGCGGCGGGGGTCAGGCGCGACGGATCGCTGCCCGACCCGCCATCATTCAGATCGTAATCCGACGTATTGCGGGCCGGTGCGGCCAGAGCGGCGCGGACCCGGGCCAGGGCGGCCCGGGCCCGGACCGACGCAACGCCCGTGTCAGGCACGAAAGCGCCCCCGGCCCGCAGCCGACATCTGACCCGGCTGATCGTCCGGCATCTCGGGGTAATCCACACCGGGCTCTTCCAGCGGCTGATCGTCCGGGACCAGATCGGGTTGATCCGCGGGATCTTCATAGGGCGCATCGTCGGGCAGTTCCTCGGGATTGTCGCCCGGTTCATCCTCGGGGTCGTTCGGAGGCAGGATGGGCGTTCCCTCGGCGGTCAGGCTGGCCTCGAACCCAAGTGTCCGGGGGTCGAAGACATAGTGCCGGCTGCAAAACTGGCAATCGGCGGTGACGGTGCCTTCAGCAGTGGTCATGGTCGCAATATCCTTCGCCGAATAGATCGAAAGGCTCTGGCGCACCTTGTCATCCGAACAGGTGCAGCCGAAGGCCACGGTCTGCGCATCATAGACGCGCGGCGCCTCTTCATGGAACAGCCGCATCAGCAGATCGGTCGGCGCAACCTGCGGGCCGATCAGCTCAAGCTCCTCGACAGTGTCGAGAAGGATGTTGGCGCGGTTCCAGTTCTCGCCGTCCTCACCATCCAGCACATCCGCCGCCGTCAGAAGCCCGCCTTCGCCGCTGCCGCCCTCGCCCGACATCAGGGGCGAAGCCTTGGGCATGTGCTGAAGCATCACCCCACCGGCCCGCCAGCGTTCCTGCGCCCCCGCAAGGCGCGACTTGCCGAAGGACAGCGCAAAGCGGGTCGGCAGCTGTTCGGACTGGGCGAAATAGGTTTCCGCGCAGGCGGCAAGGGATCCGCCCGCCAGGGGCGTGATGCCCTGATAGGGCACCGTGCCCGCGCCCTGGTCGATCAGCACGGCGAAATAGCCCTTGCCGATCTGCTGGAACGGCCGCGCCGCCGGGTCGAGCCTTGCGGCATCGAAACTGGCCCAGGCGCGGATGCGGCCGGGGGCACCTTCGGATTCGGGGGCGTAGTAATCGGTCGCGATGATGCGAATCGGTCCATCGCCGCGGATCTGCAGCGACAACTTCCAGCGCAGCTTGATCGTGGGTCCGATCAGCGCCGTCAGCAGCGCGGCTTCGGCCACCAGTGCCTCGACAGCGGCAGGATAATCGTGTTGCGACAAGACCTTTTCCAGCAACCCATCCAGCCGCGCCACGCGGCCGCGGATGTCGGATCGGTCCAGTTGAAACGGCAGGACGGTATCGTCCCAAGCGATTTGCGACAGTGACGTCATGAGCCTTCCTTCGGGGGAGCGGGCGCCAAGGGGCATTGCCCCGGCATACCGCGTCCATATAGGCACGACAATGCCAGCACCAAAGGGGGCCGCATGATCCGCCGTTTCGACCAGCCGCCGCTTCCGGGGCAGACCTACCGCCGCAGGCCGGGGGTCTATGCGATCCTCGAACGCGACGGACAGATCCTGCTGACCTTCCAGACATCGCCGGAACCCGAATACCAGCTTCCGGGCGGCGGCATCGACAAGGGCGAGGCGCCGATTCCGGCGCTGCACCGCGAAGTGCGCGAGGAAACCGGCTGGACCATCGGCCGGCCCCGCCGGCTGGGCGTCTATCGCCGCTTCGTCTACATGCCCGACTACGATCTCTGGGCCGAGAAGATCTGCGCGATCTACCTTGCGCGGCCGATCCTGCGCCTTGGCCCGCCCGAAGAACCGGGCCACAGCGCGCACCGGGTGCCGCAGCACGAGGCGGTCGCGCTGTTGGACAACCCCGGCGACCGGATGTTCCTGATGCGGTATCTGGCCGGGCGCTGATCCCCCGGCGCCGGGATCAGCCCGCGTCGATCATGCGCTTGATTGCCTGGGCCAGGCCGTCCCTGGCGCCGCAGGTATCGGCGGCCAGCGCCCGTGCGGTGTCGATCAGCGCCTCGGGTTCGACCAGCCGGTCCAGAAGCCCCCAGGCCAGAGCCTCGGGCGCCTCGACCTTGGCGCCCGCCATCAGGATCATCTTGGCCCGGGCCGGTCCGACCAGCCGCACCAGCCGCCCGGGATCGGAAGGCTGGGGCAGGAAACCCAGCTTCATCACCGGGTAGAAGATCTTCGCCGTCGGCACCGAAATCCGCAGGTCGCAGGCCAGGACCATTCCGCAGGCGCCGCCCGCAAGGGTCCCGTTCAGCGCCGCGATGGTCAGCATCGGCGCATTGGCGATGGCCCCCGAAAGCTCTTCCCAGACCGGGTCGGTCGCAAGGCCTGCCCGGGCATCGTCCAGGTCCGCCCCCGAACAGAACACCTTGCCCGCGCCTGTCAGAATCAGCGCCCGCGCCCCCTCGGCGGAAGCGCGCCGGGCGATTGTCGCCAATTCGGCAAGCATCGCCTTCGTCAGTGCGTTGGCCTTGTCCGGGCGCGAGATCGTGACCACCCAGACATTGTCGTTCTGTTCCAGTTCTATCATGCGCCTTCGCCTTGAAAATGCCGGTTTTTTCTCATGTATCAGGTCGCGGCGCCCGGAGGCCAGACAGGAAAGGGGCGAAACCGGTCCTGTGTGGCGGGTTTCCCGGACTTGACCCCCGACCGGGCTCAACGGATTCTGTAAAACGAATACTGAGGACAAAGGATAGATCATGAAACAATGGACCGCTTTCGGAGCCGGGTCGGCGCTGGCCCTGCTGCTTGGTTCCACGGCCGTGCAGGCCGACGTGACCGCCGAGCAGGTCTGGCAGGGCTGGGTGGACTATTACACGGCCAGCGGTCAGGTCGTCACCTCGGATGCCAGCGCGATGGAGGGTGACACCCTTGTGGTGACGAATGCGGTGATCGCCTCCAAGCGGAGCGAGGAGGGCGCGTTCACGGTGACGCTGCCGGAAGTGCGGCTGCGCGAAACCGGTGACGGCCGGGTCGAGATCACCCTGCCCGCCGAGATGCCCGTGAAGATTTCCGGCAAGGATCCCGAAGGAAAGACCGTCGAGACGGACCTGATGGTCAAGCAGTCGGACCTGCTGATCACCGCCTCGGGCGCGCCGGAAGACATCACCTATGACGCCAAGGCCGCTTCGGTCGGGCTGGTCCTGTCCTCGGCGGTATCCGAAGGAAAGGAACTGCCCGCGACGGTGGACCTGACCATGAAGGACATCACCAGCCAGTCGCACATGGTCCGCACCGGCGGGTTCGGACTGGATTCAACCTTCTCGGCGGCCTCGGCGGACCTGAAGGTCGCGGCCACTTCGTCCGAGGCCGGCAACGAGGGCAACTTCGATCTGACCGGTACGGTGCAGAACCTGGCCGGCACGTCGAAGGCGCAGGTGGTCGAAGGGGCGGACCTGAACGGCAACCTTGCCGCTGCCCTGAACGCCGGGACGAACATGTCGGGCACCTTCACCTATGGCGGCGGCACCTACAGCGCGTCGTTCAAGAGCGCGAAGGATGGCGAGGGCAAGGTCGATTACAAGGACAGCGCGGGCAAGCTGCACTTTGCCATGTCGAAGGACGGCCTGTCCTACGGCGGTGAATCCGGCGGCGCGCAGATGAACCTGACCGTGCCGAACCTGCCGCCCAATCTGGAAGTGTCGCTGGGATCGTCGATCTTCGACTTCGCGATGCCCGTGGCGAAGGGCGCTGCACCGCAGCCCTTCAAGATCGTGACGAAGCTGGTCGACCTGAAGGTGGCCGATGCGATCTGGGACATGTTCGATCCGACCAAGCAACTCCCGCGCGATCCGGCGACGGTGGTGATCGACGCGAACGGCACGGCCACGCTGGACGTCGACATCTTTGACCCGGCCACAGCGCAATCCACGAAGACGCCGGGCAAGATCGACCAGGTTTCCCTGAATGAAGTCAGGCTTTCGGTCGCAGGCGCCGAACTGACCGGCTCGGGCCAGGCCACCATCGACAACACCGGCGAAACCCCGAAGCCCGTGGGCGCGGTGGACCTGAAGCTGGTCGGCGGCAACGGACTGATGGACAAGCTGGTGGCGATGGGCCTTGTCCCCGAGGATCAGGCGATGGGCGTTCGCATGATGCTGGGCGCTTTCACCGTGCCTTCGGGCGACGATGTCCTGACCTCGAAGATCGAGTTCAAGGAAGACGGCAGCATCAGCGCCAACGGCCAGCGCCTGCAATAAGCGCGGCAGCTTGCAGAAAAAGGGGGCCGTCCGGGTGCCGGGCGGCCCTTTTCGCATAGCCTGCCTTTTCCTTGCACCGCTCCGGTACAATGATTAGCTCTGACCAGAGGCCCCACCTTTCCCCGAAAGCGCCCTATCATGACCGCAGCCACGCCCACCGACCTGTCGCAGCTGACCGAGGCCCTGCTGGCCGCCGCCCGCAAGGCCGGGGCCGAGGCCGCGGATGCGATGGCCGTGGATGGCACCGCCGTGTCGATCGATGTGCGGCAGGGCCATCTGGAACAGGCCGAACGCGCCGAGGGGATCGAGATCGGCCTGCGCGTGCTGGTCGGACAGCGCCAGGCCTGCGTTTCGGCTTCGTCGATCAGCGACCGGACCCTGGCGGACATGGCCGAACGCGCCGTTGCCATGGCGCGCGAGGCGCCGCAGGATTCATCGGTCGGTCTGGCCGACCCGGGCGAACTGGCCCGGAACTGGGACATCGCGGCGCTGGAACTGGCCGACTCCACGGCCGAACCCGAGCCCTCCGCGCTGGAACAGGATGCGCTGCGGGCCGAAGCGGCGGCGCTGGCGGTTTCGGGCGTGACACAGGTTCAGTCGGCATCGGCCAGCTACGGGCGGCGCCGCGTCCAGTTTGCCGCCACGAACGGCTTCCAGGGCGGCTATGCCCGCACCTCGCGTTCGATCTCGGCCGTGGCCATCAGCGGCGAAGGTCTGAAGATGGAGCGCGACTGGTCCGCCGAATCCCGCACCTTCCAGGCGGAACTGCCAGATGCCGAAAGCATTGGCCGGAAGGCGGGCGAACGCGCCGTCGAACGCCAGAACCCGCGCCAGCCCCGCACCGGCGCCTTTCCGGTGATCTTTGACGAACGCATCGCCGCCGGCCTGATCGGGCACCTGCTGGCAGCGATCAACGGCGCCTCGATCGTGCGCGGTTCGTCCTGGCTGCGGGACGCAATGGGAACCCAGGTTCTGCCCAAGGGGCTGTCGATCCTCGAAGACCCGTTCCGCCCCCGCATCTCCTCCTCTCGGCCCTTCGATGCCGAGGGGCTTCCGACCCGGGCCCGTGCGATCGTGGATGACGGCATCCTGACAAGCTGGACCCTTGATCTGGGCACCGCCCGCCGCCTGGGCCTGCGCTCGACCGGGAACGCGAGCCGCGGGCCGTCGTCGCCACCGTCGCCTTCGGTCGGCAACATCGCCCTGACCCAGGGCAGCCAAAGCCGGGACGACCTGATCCGCCAGATCGGCACCGGCGTTCTGGTGACCTCGATGATCGGGGCGTCGATCAATGCCACCACGGGCGACTATTCGCGCGGCGCCTCGGGCTTCTGGGTCGAGAATGGCGAACTGGCCTATCCGGTGAACGAATTCACCCTGGCGGGCAACCTGCGCGACATGCTGCTGCGGATCACGCCCGCCAACGACGCGCGCCCCTGGCTCAGCCATGTCGTGCCCAGCCTTCTGGTCGAAGGGCTGACCCTTGCCGGAGCCTGACGAACATCAGTCCGACCTGACGCTGATCGCCGATGCCGCGCGCGCGGCGGGCGACATCGCGCGGCGCTACTGGCAGCAGAAGCCGCAGGTCTGGGAAAAGGACGAAGGCGCCGGCCCCGTGACCGAGGCGGATCTGGCGATCAACGACATGCTGGCCGATCGGCTGCGGACCGCACGGCCCGATTATGGCTGGCTGTCGGAAGAAACGCCCGACGATGCCGCGCGCCTCAAGGCGGATCCGGTCTTCATCCTGGATCCGCTGGACGGCACGCGCGCCTTCATCGCCGGAGAACGGACCTTCGCCCATTCCATCGCCGTGGCGGTCGCGGGCCGGGTTATCGCCGCGGCGGTCTTCCTGCCGATCACCGACCGGCTCTACACCGCCACGCGCCACGGTCCCGCCCTGTGCAATGGCGCGCCGCTTGCGGTCTCGTCCCCGCGGACGGTGAACAACGCGACCCTGTTGACCGCCAAGCGCAACATGGCGCCTGAACACTGGAAGGCTGGCCGCGTGCCGCCGGTGAAACGGGATTTCCGGGCCTCGCTTGCCTATCGGCTGTGCCTGGTGGCCGAGGGCCGGTTCGACGCGATGCTTTCCCCCGGCCCGACCTGGGAATGGGACATCGCGGCCGGCGCCCTGATCGCGGAACGCGCCGGGGCCCGCGTCACCGACCGAAGCGGCGGCGGCCTGGTCTTCAACCGCCCCGACCCGCGCACGCCCGGGGTCATCGCCGCGGGCGTGCTGGTGCATGATGCTCTGGTCGCCGGACTGGCGCCCGCACCCGGCCTGCCTTGAGGGGGACGGCATCCTGACATAAGGTGCGCCCGCAACCGGCCAGGAGTCCGACATGTCCCAGCAACGCCTGCATCTTGTCTTCGGCGGCGAACTCGCCTCGCCCACCCGGAATGTCTTCAAGGACGTGTCCAAGCTTCATGTCGTGGGGATCTTCCCCAATTACGAAAGCGCCTACCTGGCCTGGAAGGCCGAGGCCCAGCGCACCGTCGATGACGCGCACATGCGCTACTACATCGCCCATATCCACCGCCTGCGGGACGAGGCCGAGGCCGCGAGCCCGACCGAGGAACTGGGCCGCTGAGGCCAGTCCATGGGCCATTCCCTTGCACTCAGCCTCTATCTGCTGCTGGCGCGCGGCGGCGAGAACCGCGCAGGCGCCCTGCCTGCGGCGGGGGCTGACGGCACCGGGCCGCTGATCTGGCTGCAGGCCGGATCGGGCCAACGGATCGCGGGGATCGGCCACCTGGCCCGGCGGATGACCCGGGACCGGCCGGGACTGCGTTTTCTGGTCACCTTCGACGTTGCCGATCATCCCGCAACGGACTTTCCCGCTGGCACCGTCACGGCCGCCACGCCGCCCGACCAGTCTGGCGCCATTGCCGTCTGGCTGGATCATTGGCGGCCCGCGCTGATCGTCCTGACGGGGGATGACCTGCCGCCCGCGCTGATCGTGGCGGCGCGGGGACGGGGCATTCCGGTGGTGCTGGCCGATGCCCGCCGACCGCCGCAGCCGCCGCGGCGCTGGTATCCCGCGGGCGCGATCGCGGCGGCGCTTGTCCCGATGCTCAGCCTGATCCTGGCGCAGGACCCCGATGCTGCCGCCTATTACCAACGGCTTGGCGGCCCCGAGACCCGGATCGAGATCACCGGCCGGATCGAGGAAACCACCGACCCGCTTCCCTGCACCGAGGCCGAGCGTGACGCATTGGCGACCCTGTTCGCGGCCCGCCCGGTCTGGCTGGCGATGTCCTGCCCGCCCTCCGAGGAAGAGGCCGTGATCGCGGCGCATTCCCATGTGCTGCGCCTGGCGCACCGGATGCTGCTGATCCTGGTGCCGACCGATCCCGCACGCGCGCCCGCGCTGGCGGAACGGTTATCCCGCGAAGGCTGGGACGTGGCCCAGCGCGCCCGCGACGAGGAACCCGAGGCCGACACCCAGGTCTTCATCACCGATGGCGAGACCGAGCTGGGTCTCTGGTACCGGCTGGCGCCCGTCACCTTCATGGGCGGCACGCTGGCGGCCAACGGCGGCGGCCGCAGTCCGATGGAGCCCGCGGCATTGGGATCGGCGATCCTGCATGGTGCACATGTCGCCCCCTATCCCGAAGCCTATGCCCGACTGCGCGAGGCGCGGGCGACGCGGCAGGTGGTCGATGGGCCGGATCTTGCCCAGGCACTGGCCGAGGTCAGCGCCCCCGATCGCGCGGCGCAACTGGCCCACAATGCCTGGGCCGCTGCCTCTGGCGGCGCCGAGGTCACCGACCGCGTGGCCCATATCCTGGCGGACCTGATGATGGCCGAGACGCCGACCAACCTGCGCCCGGCAGCGGGGCTGGTGGCCGGCCCGGAAAAGGCGGCGTGATGCAGCCCCCCGCCTTCTGGTACCGCAGCCCCGAAACCCCCGGCGCAACGGCGCGCCTGCTGGCCCCTCTGGGCGCGATCTATGCCCGGGCGACGGCACGGCGCGTCGCGCAACCGGGCGCGCGCCTGGCCGTCCCGGTGATCTGCATCGGCAACATCAATGCCGGCGGTACCGGCAAGACCCCGGCGACGATCGCACTTGTCCAGCGGCTGGCCGACCGGGGCATGGCGGCGCATGTCGTCAGTCGTGGCCACGGCGGGCGCCTGACCGGCCCGGTGCGCGTGGACGAACGCCACCACAGCGCCGCCGATACCGGGGACGAGCCGCTGCTGATCTCGGCCTTCGCGCCCACCTGGGTCGCGCGGGACCGGGCGGCGGGCGCAAGGGCCGCGATAGCTGCGGGGGCGCAGGTGATCGTGCTGGACGACGGCCATCAGAACCCCGCGCTGGTCAAGGATCTGACCATCCTGACGGTCGATGCGGGCAAGGGCTTCGGCAACGGCCTCTGCCTGCCGGCCGGTCCGTTGCGCGAACCCGTGGCCGCCGGTCTTCGTCGCGCCGATCTGCTGCTGTCCATCGGTCCCCGGCCGGCGCAGGCGCAGTTCACCGCCACCTGGGGCCGCCAGATCACCGTCCCCCACCTGACCGGAGAGTTGCGGCCCCTGGAAACCGGGATGGACTGGCAGGACATGCGCGTCCTGGCCTTCGCAGGCATCGGCCATCCCGAGAAGTTCTTCGCCACCCTTCGCAGCCTGGGCGCCGATCTGGCGCGGTCCGAGCCGCTGGACGACCACCAGCCCTTCACCCGCGCCCTGCTGCAACGCCTGTCGGCCGAGGCGCAGGCCCTGGGCGCACAACTGGTGACGACCGAAAAGGACGCCGTGCGCCTGCCCGCCGCATTCCGCGCGCAGGTGCTGGCCCTGCCGGTGCGGCTGGAACTGGAAGACTGGTCGCCGATCGACGCGGCGCTGACACGGTTGGGCCTTTAGCCGCCGCGCCTCAGGCTTCGGCCTTCTGCCCTGCCCGCACTTCGGCGTCATGCTGCCCCAGCCGCGGCGAGGCACGGTCCAGCGCCAGTTCCGCCCCCGAGAAGGTGATCGGCAACCGAACACCGGGAACGCCCTCGGGCGCGATCTGCATCTTGCGGGCAATGATCTGCGGATCTGCAAACACATCGCCCATCTCGTTGATCGGGCCGGCAGGCACGCCCTCGGCCTCGCAGGCCGCCAGAAGCGCATCGCGCGTCCAGCCCCGGGTCTTCGCGGTGATCGCGGCGGTCAAGGCATCGCGGTTGGCGATCCGGTCGGCGTTCGTCAGATATTCGGGGGCCTCGGCCTGGGCCTCAAGACCCAGAATCCGGCACAGCTTGCGGTATTGGCTGTCGTTCCCCGTGGCGAGGATCGCGTAGCCATCGGAACAGTCGAACACCGCATAGGGCACAAGGTTCGGATGCGCATTGCCCATCCGCCGCGGCGAGGTGCCGGTGGCCAGATAGTTCATTGCCTGGTTGGCCATGATCGCGGTCGCCACATCGAACAGCGCCATGTCGACATGCTGGCCCTGCCCCGTCCGGTGCCGCTGGTGCAGCGCCGCAAGGATGCCCGTTGCCGCATAAATGCCGGTGAAGATGTCCGTCACCGCCACGCCGACCTTCTGCGGCTGACCGTCCGGTGCGCCGGTCACGCTCATCAGCCCCGACATGCCCTGGATGATGTAATCGTATCCCGCCCGGTGCGCGTAAGGCCCGTCCTGGCCAAAACCCGTGACCGAGCAATAGATCAGCCGCGGATTGACCTTTTGCAGGCTGGCGTAATCCAGCCCGTATTTTGCCAGCCCGCCCACCTTGAAGTTCTCGATCAGCACGTCCGCGTCCCGCACCAGATCGCGCACGAAGGCCTGTCCTTCCGGTGTGCGGAAATCGCAGATCACCGATTTCTTGCCCCGGTTCGTCGAATGGAAATAGGCGGCGGTCTTTTCCCCGTCCCGTTCGATGAACGGCGGTCCCCAGCGGCGGGTGTCGTCGCCTTCGGGCGCCTCGACCTTGATGACCTCGGCGCCCAGATCGGCCAGCATCTGACCGGCCCAGGGGCCAGCCAGAATCCGCGCCAGTTCGACGACCTTGACCCCCTCCAGCGGTGTCATGCGGTCAGCCCTTCAGCTGTTCGTCAAGGATCTTTGCGAAGTCCTCATAGGTCATTTCGCCGGAATAAAGCTTGCCGTTGATCAGGAAGCTGGGCGTGCCCTCGATCTTGTCGGCGGTCGCATTGGCCTGGTAGGTCGTGACCATCGCCTGCGCTGTCGCGCCATCGTTCATGCAGGCGTCCAGTTGCGCCTTGTCCAGTCCCGCCGTCAAGCCGACCTTTCGCAGCGCATCCGCGATACCTGCGTCATTGCCCGAGGCCAGCCAGTCGCGCTGGGTCGAATAGAGGATGTCGGAAATCCCGAAGTAGCGCATCTCTCCGCCGCAACGCGCGACCATCGCCGCCCAAAGGCCGTACTTGTCGAAATACACCTCGCGGTAGACGAACCGCACCTTGCCGGTGTCGATGTAGTTCTGCTTGAACTTCTCGAACACGGTGTCGTGGAAGTTGGCGCAATGCGGGCAGGTATAGGACGCATATTCCGTCACCGTCAGCGGGGCGTCGGCCTTGCCCAGCACCATGTCGGGGATCTTGATGTCGGCGGGCGCGGTGGCGGGCGCCGCCGGGCTGGCCGTTTCCTGCGCGCGCAGCGGCTGCGGGGTCAGGCCCAGCGCGGTCACGGTCAGCGCGGCGGCAAGGGTCAGCTTCCAAAGCATTGTTCAGCCTTTCTGTTCAGGGTCGGCAGGAGTCCGGCCTGGTCGTCCGGTACGGGATAGGACGTTTTGCGCCAGGGCTTCAAGCGCCATGCGCAGATCGGAATCGGCAATGCCACCCGCCACTTCGCTGGCCTTGCGCTGCACCTCGGGCGGTGGCGCGGCGGGCGTCTTCCGGGGCGCGGGCGCAAAGGCCGCCTGCCCTTCGGCAAAGCCCGAGGGCGCGGTCTGGGTGATCGCCACGCGGGAAATGGCATTGTAGCCATAGCAGGCATTGACCCGTTCGCGGATGGTGGGCAGTTGCATTTGCAGAAGCGGGGCCGTCGCGCCCGTGGTCAGCAGGGTAAGGGTTGCGCCAAAACCGCCCTTGCCGTAGCCGATCTTCACCGGTCGGCAGATGGCGGCAGTATCGGCCCCCACGACCTCGGCCCAATGCGTCAACAGCCGCGACACGGCAAAACCGCGCGATTCGCCGGCGGTGCGGATCCTGTCGCGCAGAAGCGATCCGGTGGGTTCGAACCCGCGAAGCCGGCGTCGTGTCGATGGGGCGGCGTCGGTCATCGGGGTGGGCTGTCCTTTCGCGCGTCTCTGACTATCCTATGAAAGGAAAGTCCTCTTGCCCATATCGTCCCCGCCCCACGGAGCCATAAAGATTGCGTGACGACAGTTTTCCGCCGGATGCTGCGGTCTCGGCAGCACTTCTGGCCTGGTACGACCGCTCGGCCCGGGTCATGCCCTGGCGCGTCGGCCCGGCCGAGCGCCGGTCCGGGGTGCGGCCCGATCCTTATCGTGTCTGGCTGTCCGAGGTGATGCTGCAACAGACCACCGTCGCGGCGGTGCGGGATTATTACCGCCGTTTCACCGACCGTTGGCCGACCGTGGCCGATCTGGCGGCAGCCCCGGATGCCGAGGTGATGGCGGAATGGGCCGGGCTTGGCTATTACGCCCGGGCGCGCAACCTTCTGAAATGCGCCCGCGCCGTGGTCGCGGATCACGGCGGCCGCTTTCCCGAAACCCGCGACGGCCTGCTGGGTCTGCCCGGCATCGGCCCCTATACCGCCGCCGCCGTCGCGGCCATCGCCCATGACGAAGCGGCCGTGGTGGTCGACGGCAATGTCGAACGCGTGGTGTCGCGGCTTTTCGCCGTGGAAACGCCCCTTCCGGCCGCGAAGGCCGAACTGACGGAACTGGCAGCCCGCCTGACGCCCGATACGCGCCCGGGCGATCATGCCCAGGCGATGATGGACCTTGGCGCAACGATCTGCACGCCGCGCAATCCCGCTTGCGGGATCTGCCCGCTGTCCGATGCTTGCAGCGCGCGCGCCCTGGGCCTGGCGCCTGAACTGCCGCGCAAGGCCCCGAAGGCCACCAAGCCCGAACGCGCCGGCACTGCCTATGTCGTCCGCCGTGACGATGGGGCGATGCTGCTGGAGACACGGCCGGAAAAGGGGCTTCTGGGCGGCATGCTGGGCTGGCCCGGCGCGGGGTGGGTCATGGCGGCGGATCCGTCCGCCCCCGCCGCGCCCCCCATCGCCGCCGATTGGCGGGAAGCGCCGATGCAGGTCCGCCACACCTTCACCCACATGCACCTGACCCTGACCGTGCTGGTCGCCCGGACGCCGCTACACACCCACCCCCGTCGCGGCGCCTTCGTTCCTGCGGCAGAGTTCCGGGCTTCGGACCTGCCCACCCTGATGCGCAAGGCGCTGGAAGCGGCCATGACCCTTCTGGACGGAGCAACCTGACAGGACCCCCCACCCCTTGGCCTGCGACCGTCCGGAATGGTAGCGTCGCGGCCAGACCGACCCCTGCCAAGAACACATGCGCACCCTGCCTTCATCCGAACTTCGCCGCCTCAGCCGCGCGCTGCCTTTCTGGCTGTCACTGTTGACGCTGCCGCTGGCCGCCGCCAGCCTGGCCTTCGGAGGCTGGGCGGTGTTCCTGTTGCCGCTGTTCACCTGGGGACTTTTCGACCTGCTGGACCTGACGCTGGGCCTGAACACCGACAACGCCGACCCCGCCACCGCCGATGCCGACCTGTTCTGGTATCGCCTGATCACACTCGTCTGGGCACCAATGCAACTGACGCTTCAGTTCGGCGCGATCAGGTATGTCACGCAATCCGGCCATCTGGCCCTCTGGGAACAGGCCGCGGCCTTCTTCGGCATCGGCATCGTCACCGGCGCGGTGGGCATCGTCTACGCGCATGAGCTGCTGCACCAGAAAGGCAAGGGAGAACGCTGGCTGGCGGACATCCTGCTGGCCTCGGTCCTGTACAGCCACTTCCGGTCCGAGCACCTTCTGGTCCACCACCGCCATGTCGCCACCCCCCGCGACGCGGTCACCGCGCGCTACAACCAGGGATTCCACCGCTTCTTCCTGCGGGTTCTGCGCGAATGCCCGCCCTCGGCGTGGCGCGCGGAAGCCGCCTTGCAGGCCCGCGCCGGGCGGTCGGCCTGGCACGGCTCGAACCCCTTCTGGCGCTACGCGGTCCTGCAATCGCTGATGCTGTCGCTGGCCTTTGCCCTGGGGGGCTGGACCGGGGTCGCGCTGTTTCTGGGGCAGGCGCTGGTGGCGATCTGGCAGCTGGAGCTGGTGGAGTACATCGAACATTACGGCCTGACCCGCCGACACCTGGGCGACGGCCGCTACGAACCGGTCCAGCCACGGCATAGCTGGAATTCCGCGCACCGGGCCTCGAACTGGCTGCTGATCAACCTGCAACGCCACTCCGACCACCATCTGAAGCCGGGCCGGCGCTTTCCGCTTCTGCAGACCCATGACGAAAGCGCAGCGCCGCAACTGCCCTATGGCTATCCGCTGATGGGGGTGCTGGCGCTGGTCCCGCCGCTTTGGCGCCGGGCGATGAACCCGCGTGTCCGCGCCTGGCGTCGGCGGTTCTACCCCGACATCACGGACTGGTCGGATTACAACCGGGGCACGTTGCCCCTGCCGCGCGGCAGCACCTGAAGCTCTGGCGCGCCGCGAAGGAACCCGCATATCATCCGCGTGTTGGTCACGGGCAGGCCGGAAGCCAGGAGGACGGGGTTGCAGCACTTGGGTTTCTGGCAGGATCTGCTGCTGCTGCTGGTGGTGGGCCATTACATACTTGCGGCCTATCTTGCCTATGTCTCGCTTCAGCAGTCGCGCACCGCACAGGGCGCGATGGGCTGGGTCATCTTCCTGGCCGCCGCGCCCTTCATCGCCATCCCGCTGTTCGTCGTCCTGGGGAAAAGCCGCTTTCCGTCCAAGGTGACGCGCCGGCGCGAACTCCGCGGGGCGGCGCGGGCCATCTGGCAGGAGCGGCGGATCAACAAGCCCGCCACGCGCTTTGACCACAGCATCGACCAGCGCCGCATCCGTGCCTTCGAGCATCTGGCAGGCGTGCCGCTTCTGGGCGGCAATCACTGCCGGCTGCTGATCAACGGCGACAGCACCTTCGAAGCGGTCTTCGGTGCCATCGACCGGGCCGAACGGTATATCCTGATCTCGTCCTACATCATCCGTGACGACCGGATCGGCCGGGCCCTGCGCGACCGCCTGACAGCGGCGGCGGGACGCGGCGTGACGATCCGCATCCTGTATGACGGCGTGGGCAGCAACTGGCTGAACCGCGACTACATCGCCATCCTTCAGGCGGCGCGGATCGAGGTGGTGGAATTCAACGCGAACCGGCGCCTGGGAAGCTGGTTCCAGTTCAACTTCCGCAATCACCGCAAGATCATGGTGGTGGACGGGGACATCGGCTTTGTCGGCGGCCTGAACGTCGGGGATGAATACCTTTCGCGGGATCCGCGCTTCGTCCCCTGGCGCGACACGCACCTGCAGGTAAAGGGGCCGGTCGTCGCCGAAATCCAGCTGGCCTTCGCCGAGGACTGGCTTTGGGCGACCGACCGGCCGCTGGACCTGAACTGGGATCCGGTCGACATCGAGGGCAACACCGACGCGCTGGTCATCGCCCCCGGCCCCGCCGACCCGATCGAAAGCGGCAGCCTCTATTTCTGCAATGCGATCGGCGCGGCGCAGGAACGGCTGTGGATCGCCTCGCCCTATTTCGTGCCCGACACCGACATCCTGACCGCGCTGAAACTGGCGGCGCTGCGCGGCGTGGATGTGCGCATCCTTGTTCCCGGGCGGGCCGATCACCTGACGGTCTGGCTGGCGGCTTTTCCGCATTTCGACATCGTGCGCGACGCGGGCGTGAAGATCTACCAGTACCGCGACGGCTTCATGCACCAGAAGGTGCTGCTGGTCGATGACGACATCGCCTCGGTCGGGTCGATCAACCTCGACAACCGGTCCTGCCGGCTGAACTTCGAAATCACGGTCGTCACCATCGGCAAGCAGTTCGCCGATGATGTGGCCGCGATGCTGATCGAGGATTTTGCCGAATCCGACCTGCTGGAGATCGCGCTGGATCGCCAGCCGCGCCTGCTGCGGATGGGGGCGCATTTCGCCCGGTTGCTGGCGCCAATCCTGTAACGAAAAGGGCCCGCCAGGGGGTGTGAGTCCCGGCGGGCCAAGGTCGTGCCGTGGACAAGCCACGGACACCGGCGGTAACGGAATTGGTCAGTTCGGGCGGTCTTCCATCTCGGCCCGGATCTGCTGGCGCAGCAGGTCGATCGGCACCAGCTTGCCATCGCGGCGGAAGTGCCAGTAGGTCCAGCCGTTGCAGCTGGGCGCCCCTTCCAGATGGGCGCCGACCTGGTGGATCGACCCCTTGATGTCATTGCCGACCAGCGTGCCATCCGCCCGCACCTTGGCAATGCCACCGCGCGGCGAATACAGCTCCTCGCCCGGGCGCAGCATGCCCCGTTCGACGACCTGCCCGAAAGGCACCCGCGGCTCGGCCCGTTTCGAGGTGCTGGTCTCCAGCGCTTCCTTGTCGAACTTGCGCACGCGGTCGATGCGCTTTTGCGCCACGTCGCGGTAGGCGGCTTCGCGTTCGATGCCGATGAAGTCGCGGCCCAGCATCTTGGCCACGGCGCCCGTGGTGCCGGTGCCGAAGAACGGATCCAGGACCACATCGCCCGGATTGGTCGTGCCGACCAGCACCCGGTGCAGCAGGCTTTCGGGCTTTTGCGTCGGATGGGCCTTTTCGCCCGCCTCGTCCTTCATCCGTTCGTGGCCGGTGCAGATCGGCAGCACCCAGTCCGACCGCATCTGCACGCCTTCGTTCAGCGCCTTCAGAGCTTCATAGTTGAAGGTGTATTTCCCGGCTTCCGACTTCGACGCCCAGATCAGCGTTTCATGGGCGTTGGTCAGCCGCTTGCCGCGGAAGTTCGGCATCGGGTTCGACTTGCGCCAGACCACGTCGTTCAGGATCCAGAAGCCCTGGTTCTGAAGCTCGGCCCCCATGCGGAACACATTGTGATAGCTGCCGATGACCCAGATCGCGCCGTTAGGCTTCAGCAGACGCCGCGCGGCAGCCAGCCAGTCACGGGTGAAGCGGTCATAGGCATCGAAGCTGGCGAACTGGTCCCAGGCGTCGTCAACCGCGTCGACGCGGGAATTGTCGGGGCGGTGCAGGTCACCGCGAAGTTGCAGGTTGTAGGGCGGATCAGCAAAGATCAGGTCGACCGAAGCCTCGGGCAGGGACCGCATGATCTCGATGCAGTCGCCGGCAAGGATCTGGTTCAGCGGCAGCGCCTTGGGCGCCACCTTCGTCAGGGTCTTGGTCATTCTCTGCCTCTTGTTCGGCGGGGCCCCGCTTCGGTGCGGGCCAGATTGGGTGCCGTTTGTTGAGGCCAAGGATGAGTCAGGAGCGATTCGCCGTCAAATTCTTTTTTGAATCAATAGGTTATCTAATTTTCTTGATACAAGATGTTGTGGATGGTTTTGAACGAACGCCTATGGTGAGGGGTCACACCAAGATTCCGCAGCGCATCGACGTGGTCTTTGGTGGCGTATCCGGCGTTGTGTTCCCAGCCGTAGCCCGGGTGCTGTTGCGCCAAATCCACCATGATCCGGTCGCGCGTCACCTTGGCGACGATCGACGCGGCCGCGATGGACAGTGACCGGCCGTCACCCTGGACTATCGCTTCGGCAGAAACGCTGAGGCCCTGCGGAATCATGTTTCCGTCGATCAACACATGATCCGCCGTCCGCCGTAGCGCCGAAATGGCGCGCGTCATCGCCAGATGGCTGGCACGGAGGATGTTGTGGATGTGGATTTCTTCCACAGACGCTATTCCCACGCCCACGTCGGCGGACTGGTGGATCAGGTCATAAAGCTCGGCTCGGCGCTTCGCGGTCAGCTTCTTGCTGTCGTTCAGCCCGTCGGGGATCCTGTCCCGGACCAGCGTCACCGCGGCCGCGACGACCGGCCCGCACAGGGGACCGCGACCGGCCTCGTCCACGCCACAGATGCAGGTCAGGCCCCGCGCCAGGGCGGCGGCTTCAAAGGCAAAGTCGGGAAGGTCGGGTAGATCGGTCATGGCGGCTTCTTCGCCAGCCGCTGAAACGAATGCAAGGATTCGTCATCGGGAAAAAAGGCGGCGGGATCGGAGAAAGCCCGCCGCAGGGTCCGGCGCGGAGGTGAACAAGGAAAGCCCCCGCGCCTTCTGGCAGTCCCGCCGCTCAGCGGCGGCCGGCCACGCGCCAACCCCGGCGTTCCAGGCAGTTCGGGCCATAGACCACGGTGTTGCCCCGGCGTGTGCGAACCTCGAACGCGCATTCACGCGGCAGGGCGCGCGACAGGCCCAGGCTCCTCATGCAGCTGGCCGAGACGACATCGCGCCAGCCATCCGACGTGCGGATGTCATAGACGCATTCCGACGGCACACGGTGGCTGCGGCGCGTGCGGCGATCATCACGGCGTCCCCAGTCGTTCCGGTAGCCGTCGCGGTGACGATAATATCCATCGTCGTCCCCGAAGTAGCCGTCCCGATTGTATCGGTCGCGGTAGTAGCCGTCGTCATAGCCGAACGGCGGCACATAGACCTGGGCCGGCCGGGACCGATTGTCGCGGTCCTGCTTGTCCAGCTGGTTGATGATGACGCCGACGGCGGCGGCGCCCAGAATGATCTTCAAGGCATCCTGTTCGCGTTTGCTCCAGGCGTCGGCGGGGGTGGCGGCCAGGCCGCCAAGTGCGACAGCGAAGGCGGTCACGGCAGCGATCAAGCGGCTTTTCATGGCGAAAGTCCTTTGTCCAGGCGGGCAGCGGAAAGCCCGGTTCATGTTCGACAGATGCCGCCGGCTGGGCGGGAACACAATAACACCCCCCTGCTATCGGATAACATGGGCCAAAACCCGCCTTTGATATTGCCTATCGCGGGGCCCGCGCGCAGGTTGTAGGCATGAAATCCGCCCGCATCCTCTTGCCGCTGATGGCCCTTGCCACGCTGGTTCTGCCGGTTCAGGCGGCGCGTGCGGAATGCTTCGCCGACTACAAGGCCAAGCAGGAAGCGCCGCTGCGCCTGCATTACGGCGTGGCCGCCATCCCCGATGCCGCCTGCGGCAGCCGCGCCGCCGCATTCCAGGCCCTGGCGCCCCGGCTGGCAAGCGACGGATGGACGCTGCTCAACATCCTGTCCATTTTCGGGCCAGAGGGGCTTGAACAAAGGAAAGACAGTGCCGGACCCTATTTCCTCCGCTACTGAGGCGCTGCGCTCGGGCAACCGCACCGTCACCTTCGGCATCGTCGCCATCGTCGCGATCCTTCTGGCCGCGGCGGTGCTGCTGTTCCTGACCCTGCCCGACGCCAATGCCTTCAACGCCCGGGTCGAGCGGATCTTCGTCGAAAATGACGCCCTGACCCGCGCCGGGGAAATCCGGCTTCTGGAAATCCTGGCGCAATCCGGCACGGTCTTTACCGAAGTGCTGGCCAGCTACCGGATGGTGATCTTCGTCCTTCTGGTCTTTGCGACCGCGCTGCTGATCGCGTCGCTTGTGTTTCTGGTAACGATCATCGGCCTGAACCGCAGGATGAGCGCCATCCAGCGGCAGGGCATCCAGGTCAGTTCGCTGCTGATCAGCCGCAGCCAGAACGCCGTCGTGCTGAACGACATGGAGTTCAAGCTGACCGAGGCCGCCATCGAGACGCTGTCCGTGCTGGCCGAAGCCCGGCTCGATGACGAGATCCTGTCGGGCGCCCAGATCGAGGGCGTCATCTCGGGCAAGCCCGCCGTGGATTGCGAGGAAGCCGCCGGGGCGATGCGCATCAAGCGGCTGCGCGATGCGCTGGGCAACCAGATGGTGGCCGAACTTCTGGTGCGCAATGTCGCACGCAAGGGCTATGTCCTGTCGGTGGGCAAGGACGCAATCCGGATGCTGTGAGGGTTTATTTCCGGCAGAATGAAACCCGCGGCCTGCGGCGGCGCTTGTCGCAGACGAAGCCACTGAGCGCGAGGAACGAGATGGCCCGCAGCCCCATCCAGCCAGGCAAGCAAGCGATGTTCTACATGCCCGTTTCGGAAGCGAAGCCCGTGGCCGTCAAGCCCAGCTGGGCGACCGTGGGTATCTTCTTCCTGATGCTTCTGGGCGCGATCCTGCTGGCGCGCGATTTCCTGATGCCGGTGACGATGTCGCTGCTCTTGTTCTTCGTCTTTTCGCCGCTGGTCCGCCGGTTGGGGCGCAAGGGCATCCCTGCCTGGGTCACATCGACAATGGTCGTGCTGGCCCTTCTGGGGCTGATGGGCGGGGTCGTCCTGTCGGTCATGAGTCCGGTGGGCCAGATGATTTCCGACGCGCCATCGATTTCGCGCAAGCTGGAGACGAAGTTCCAGGAGCTGAAGGACAGCATCAAGGGCATTCAGGAAGTCGCCACCAAGATCGACGACGTGACCAACGGCGCCGCACCCGAACCCGGCGTCATCAAGACCGAAGAAACGCGCGGCAGCCTGGCGATGTCGGTCGCCACCGCGGCGCCGGCGCTGATCGGCCAGTTCTTCTTCGTGCTGATCCTGATGTTCTTCATGCTGACCTCGGGCGATCTGATGTATCTGAAGATCGTGCAAAGCTTCGACACGCTGAAGGAAAAGCGCGCCGCCTACGAAGCCCTGCGCGAGATCGAGGAAAACCTTGGCAGTTATCTTGGCACCATCTCGCTGATCAACGTGGGCCTGGGCGTGGCGATCGGCAGCGCTTTCTGGGCGCTGGACATGCCCGCGCCATTCCTGTTCGGCGTTCTGGCCTGCCTTGCGAACTTCATCCCCTATATCGGCGCCTTCATGGCAGCGGGCCTGTCGGTGGCCGTCGCGCTGGTGACGATGGACGGCTTCCTGATGCCCGCCATGGTGGGGCTGACCTACATCGGCATCAACTCGATCGAGGGGCAGTTCGTCACCCCCTATTTCCTGTCCCGCCGGCTCGAGCTGAACACGGTAGTGGTCTTCATCGCCGTGGCGCTTTGGGCCTGGCTCTGGAACATCGTGGGCATGATCGTGGCCGTGCCGATCCTGGTGATGATCCGGGTGCTGTGCGAACATGTGCCGGGACTTGAGAAGCTGGCCAACTTCCTGGGCGGAGAGGATGCGCCTGCCGTTCCCGAGGATGAGCCGGAACCCACCCCTGCCCCCGCGCCGCCGCCGACCTGAAGATGTGCCGGATACATTCTGGCAGTTGAGCCTGCCCCGCCCGGCCGTTAGCAAGAGACAGGCGGTCACGGCGGCAGGGACAGGACGGCGGAAATGCGGAAGGTCAGGGTGGCGATCAACGGCTTCGGGCGCATCGGGCGGACCGTCCTGCGCGCCTGGTTGCAGGGCCGGTCAGACGCCGCGCGCGGGATCGAGATCGTCGCGATCAACGATATCGCCACCCCCGAGATGTGCGCCTATCTGTTCCAGTATGACAGCGTCTTCGGCCCCTGGCCGGGCACGGTCGAGTTGACGGATGGCGCGCTGATCGTCGACGGCCACCGGCTGCGGCTGACGCGCTCTGCCGATCTGGCGACGGTGGACCTTTCGGGTTGCGATGTGCTGATGGAATGCACGGGGCGCGCCGATACGCCTGATATCGCGTCGCGCGGACTTTCGGCGGGTGCGGGGCGCGTCCTGGTTTCCGGGCCGTCGAAGGCGGCGGAGCTGACTGTGGTGCTGGGTGCGAACGAAGACCGGCTGGCGGGGCAGCGGATCGTGTCGAACGCCTCTTGCACGACCAATGCCCTTGCACCGCTGGTCCGCGTTCTGGACACCGCATTCGGGGTCGAAACCGGCTGGATGACCACGATCCATTGCTACACGGGCAGCCAGCCCACCGTGGACGCCCCCGCCGCAGATTTTGCCCGCAGCCGCGCCGCCGCGCTGTCCATGGTGCCGACAACCACTTCGGCGCAGCGCCTTCTGGACGTGGTGCTGCCCGATCTGGCGGGCCGGATCGAAGGCGCGGCGGTCCGGGTGCCGACGGCCAGTGTTTCGGCCGTGGATCTGGCGGTGATGACCCGCGATCGGCCTTCGCCCGACGCAGCCAATGCCGTCTTGCAGGCGGCGGGTGGCGTGATCGGCTGGACCGATTGCCCGCTCGTGTCGTCCGACCTGCGGGCACGCCCCGAAAGCATCGTCATGGCCTTGCCCGAAACACGGACCACCGCCGGCGGCATGCTGCGCGTCTTTGGCTGGTACGACAACGAATGGGGCTTTTCCAACCGCATGATCGACGTGGCGCTGCGGATGGGGCGGCAGCCGGGCGCCTAGACCAGGCCTTCGTCCTCGATGTTCAGGATCTGACCGCAGGCCTTGCAATGGACAGCATCGAAGTCATGCCGCTTTAGCCCGCAGGTCGGGCATTTGTGGATCACCTTCGCAGGCCGCAGGATCACCTGCACCAGCCGGAGGAAGAACGAGATGCCGAAGATCATGATGATGACCGTCAGCAGCCGCCCGAAGGTCGTGGTCATGGTGATGTCGCCAAACCCGGTTGTCGTCAGAGTCGTGACGGTGAAGTAAAGCGCATCGACGTAGTTGCCGATCTTGGTCTGGGGGCCGCTTTGGGTTTCATAGACAAGGCCGGTCATCACGAAGAGGAAGATCAGCAGGTTGATCGCCGCCACCAGCGCCTCTTCGTTGCGGCGAAAGAAGCCTGAATCGCGGCGCAGCTGGCGCAGGGTGGTGCGCGACCGGAAGACGCGGAAGACCCGCGCAATCCGCAGGAAGGCGACGCCTTCACCATTGATCGGCGCCAGAAGCGAGAAGATCACCAGAAGGTCGAGGATCGAATAGAAGCTGAAGAACCGCCGCTTGCGATCGCGGCTGATCCAGAGCCGCGCGGCAAAGTCCAGAGCGATCAGGGCACCGATCCCGGCGTCGATGATCCCCAGAAGCGGTGTGCGGTCGGTGAAGGAGGTTCCGATGATGAAGCAGACCGTCACCAGATCGAAGATCAGCATCCCATAGCCGAACCGGATCGCGCCCCGTGTGTCACCTTGATAAAGCTCGCGCACGCGATGCTTGAGGCTTGGAGCGGTGGTCTGGGGAAGCGGTTCGGTCACGGTTTCCTGCCGGTCGGAGGGGTCTGGAACCGACTATCTGCGCAATCCGGTCCGTCGCAAGGGGGTTGGGGCGCCCCTGGTTCTAAGGCGCGACCAGCCATGGCGCGGGATAGCGGTATTCCTGCAGGTTTGGTCCCGGCGCGCAGCGGTCAAGGACGGCGAAGAGGCCCGGCCCGGCCAGCGGGGTGAGCACCCCATGCCAGGTGCCGCGATGCAGGTTGATGCCTTGCGCGCCATTGGTGACGAAGGCCAGCGGCTGCCCCGGGCGCCCGTGGTCGTCGGGGGCGACGATCACCAGGAAGGCGTCGGGCGACATGGGGATGAAGGCTTGCGATCCCAGCGGATGCCGTTCGACCAGATCGAAACGGTAGGGCAGCGCGCGCGGCTGGGCCTGGAAGATCGAAAGGCCGGGGGGTGCGCCGTCGATGTCGATCCGGGCGCGGTCATGGTAGCGGCGGCAGAGGCCGTCGTTGATCAGGCGGAAGTCGCCTGCCGCTTCAAGCACATCGCCGAAGGGCGCGAAGGCACCCGGGTCAAGGGGCCGGGGTATGAGCCTGTTCATCGGGCGCGGCCGGGGGTTTCACACCCCCGGACCCCCGTGGGATATTTCGGCCAAGATGAAAGTCCGGTCATCGGAACCCCCAGGGGCCGCGGAGGCGCGCGTGGCGATTGACGTCCTTGTAGAGAAGGTAGCGGAAGGGGCCGGGGCCGCCGGCATAGCAGGCCTGCGGGCAGAAGGCGCGCAGCCACATGAAATCGCCGGCCTCGACCTCGACCCAGTCCCGGTTGAGTTTGTAGACCGCCTTGCCTTCAAGGACGTAGAGCCCGTGTTCCATGACATGGGTTTCCTCGAAGGGGATCACGCTGCCGGGTTTGAAGGTGACGATGGTGACGTGCATGTCGTGCGAGAGGTCGGTGGGATCGACGAAGCGGGTGGTGCCCCAGGTTTCATGGGTGCCGGGCATCCAGACGGGGGCAACCTCCTTGTCGGAGGTGACGAAGGGCGAAGGTGTGGGCAGGCCGGGGGCGGGTTCGTAGATCTTGCGGATCCAATGGAAGCGCGCGGGGTGGTCGGCGCCGTTCCGCAGGCTCCAGTCGCATCCGGGCGGGATGTAGGCATAGCCGCCGGCGGAGAGTTCATGGCCCTCGCCATCGAGGCTGAGCCAGAGTTCGCCTTCGGTGACGAAGATCACCGATTGCGCGCCCGGGTCCGGATCGGGGGTGGTGGAGCCTCCGTCGGGGCCGACCTCCATCACATATTGGCTGAAGGTTTCTGAGAACCCGGACATGGGCCGGGCGATCAGCCACATGCGGGTGTTGGTCCAGCCGGGAAGGAAGCTGGCCACGATGTCGGAAAAGCAGCCGCGCGGAATGACGCAATAGGCTTCGGTGAAGATGGCGCGGCCTGTCATCAGGCTGGTCTGGGGCGGCAAGCCACCTTTCGGGGCGTAGTAACCGGTCATGGCAGCTGGTCCTTCAGGCGGAGTTCGGCGATGCGTTCGACCTGGGTGCAGACCTCGGCGAATTCGGCTTCGGTGTCCTGCGCGAGGCGGCGTTCGAAGGCGGCGAGGATGCCGGGTTTGTCGTGATCGCGGACGGCGATGATGAAGGGGAAGCCGTGCCGGGCGACATAGGCTGCGTTGAGGTCGGTGAAGCGGGTGCGTTCGGCGTCCGTCAGGGCATCAAGGCCGGCGCTGGCCTGTTCGCTGGTGGAGGCTTCCGTCAGGCGGCGGGCCGCGGCCAGTTTGCCGGCCAGATCGGGATGGGTGCGCAGAACGCGCAGACGTTCGTCCGCGCTGGCCGAGCGGAAGACCCGCGCCAGGGCATTGTGAAGGCCGATGGCGCTGTCGTGTTCGGGGCCAAGTTCCAGATCGAAGGCGCGATCCGCGATCCAGGGCGAATGTTCGAAGATGCCGCCGAAGCGCGCGACGAAGGTTTCGCGGTCCATGCGGCTGGGGCGGTCGCGGCGCACGGGGGGATGGGTCGCGGCCCAATGGCGGGCAATGTCGATCCGGCGCGGGAACCAGACGCCTTCGTGGCCGCGCGCATAGTCAAGGAACCGCGCCAGCCCGGCCACCTTGCCGGGCCGCCCGATCAGCCGACAGTGGAGGCCCACCGACATCATCCGCGCCGCGCCTGCCTGCCCTTCCGCGTAAAGCACATCGAAGCTGTCCTTCAGATACTGGAAGAACTGTTCGCCGGTGATATAGCCGGGCGCCGTGGCAAAGCGCATGTCATTGGCTTCAAGTGTATAGGGAATGACCAGCTGATGCCGGTCGCCCACATCCAGCCAATACGGCAGGTCGTCATCGTAGGTGTCCGAGATCCAGTCGAAGGCGCCGGATTCCGCGGTCAACCGCACGGTGTTCATCGAGCAGCGCCCCGTATACCAGCCGCGGGGCGGTCCCCCCACCACTTCGGTGTGCAGGCGGATCGCCTCGGAGATCTGGTGGCGTTCCTCCTCCTCTGGCATGTCGCGGTGTTCGACCCATTTCAGGCCGTGGCTGGCGATTTCCCAGCCGGCATCCTTCATCGCCTTCACCTGCACCGGGCTGCGTGCCAGCGCCGTGGCGACACCGTAGACGGTGACGGGGATACCGAGGCCGGTGAACAGGCGGTGCAGCCGCCAGAACCCCGCGCGTGCGCCATAGTCGTAGATCGATTCCATGTTCCAGTGGCGCTGGCCGGGCCAGGGGGTGGCGCCCGCGATATCGGACAGGAAGGCTTCGGACTGGGCGTCGCCGTGCAGAAGGCTGTTTTCGCCACCCTCTTCATAGTTTAGGACCAGGCTGATCGCGATGCGGGCGCCCCCGGGCCAGCGCGGATCGGGGGGTGTCTGGCCGTAGCCAAGCAGGTCGCGGGGGTAGCGGGTCATCTGGGCCTCCGGTCCGGTATGGAAGTGATACTGGCACCCGCAGCCGGAGACTTTCAAGAAATGACATAAGGACTTGGACGCGCGGAAGGGGGTCGCGCGGGGGCCTGCTGTGGGGCATGGTAAGCCCGGTGGAAACGGAGGGGCCGATGACCGCAGGATGGCTGACGACGCATGTGCTGGACACCGCCCGGGGATGCCCCGCGGCGGGCTTGCGGGTGCGGCTTTACCGGATCGAGGGCGCGGCGCGAACCTTGCTGGCCCAGATGGTCACCAATGCTGACGGACGGACCGACAGCCCGATCCTGCCCCAGGGGCAGGTCGTGCCCGGAATTTATGAGCTGGTGTTCGAGGCCGGCGCTTACCTGGATGCCGCTGGCACCTTGCATCAGGAGCCGCAGTTTCTGGATGAAATCCCGATCCGCTTCGGGATTTCGGACGCGGGGGCGCATTATCACGTGCCGCTTCTGCTGTCGCCCTTCGGCTATTCGACCTATCGCGGCAGCTGATTACGCGATCTGCAATCCTTCGGTGGCGCGGGCCAGATCGGCGCGGCAACGGGCAACGATGAAATCGGTGAAGGTGCGGATCTTCGGATCGCGCAGGCGGCGGTGTTGGGTCAGGCAGGCCAGTTGCACGGGCAAGGGCGGCGTGGCGCGGGCCACCGGCACCAGACGACCCGAACGCAGGTGCTCGGCCACTTCGAAGATCGGCTTCAGGATGATCCCGCGGCCATCCAGCGCCCAGCCCGTCAGGACATCGCCGTCATCCGTCTCGAACGGGCCCGAGATATCATGGCGGCGCGGACCATCGGGGGATTGCAGTGTCCAGGCATATTCGGTGGCGCCGGGGAAGCGCAGCGTCAGGCAATCGTGGCGGTCACGGATCAGGGCGGCGCCGTCTTCGGGCATTCCGCGCCGTTCGACATAGGCGGGCGCGGCGCACAGAAGCCGCGGACAGTCCGCCACGGTCCTCAGCTTCATCGTGCTGTCATCCAGCGCGCCCAGGTGGAAGGCCATGTCCAGCCCTTCGGCCATCACGTCGATCTTGCGGTCCGACAGCCGCAGGCGCAGGTCGATCTGCGGGTGGTCGTCCTTGAAGGCCGGGATATGCGGCGCGATGAAGCGCCGGCCCACCCCCAATGGCGCCGCCACGAAGATAGATCCGCGCAGCGTCTGCGTGCTGGCCATCACCGCCGCTTCGGCTTCGTCGATGGCGCCCAGCGCCTTTTGCGCGCCATCGTAGAACAGGCGGCCATTCTCGGTCGGTTGAAGACGTCGGGTGGTGCGGTTGAACAGCCGCACGCCCAGATGCTTTTCCAGTTCCGCCACCCGGGCCGAGGCCACGGCCGGCGAGGTGCGCTGATCGCGGGCGGCCGCGCTCATGCTGCCCAGATCGTAGACCCGGACGAACATGCGCAGGTTGTTGACGTAGGACATGCGGCCTCCTCATCCCATGTCGGCATTCTATCGCAGCTTTTGAAAGTGCTGTGCCATTTGCGCCATTCTAGCGAAGAATTCCTGCGATATACCGGAAAAATCAGGGGCCGGGTCCAAGGGGGCGGATCATGTGGGATTTCATCGTGCTGGCCGAATGGCTGGAATTCGCGGTGCGCTGGACGCATGTCATCACCGCCATCGCCTGGATCGGGTCGTCCTTCTATTTCATTGCGTTGGATCTGGGCCTGCACCGGGACCGGGCGCTGGCGTCAGGCGCGGATGGCGAAGCCTGGCAGGTGCATGGCGGGGGCTTCTACCACGTGCAGAAATACCTGGTCGCGCCGGGGCAGATGCCCGCCGACCTGACCTGGTTCAAATGGGAAAGCTATTCGACCTGGCTATCGGGCTTCGCGCTGCTGGCACTGGTCTACTACCTGGGCGCGGACCTGTATCTGATCGACCCGGCGGTGCGGGAACTTACCCAAGGACAGGCCATCGGGATTTCCGTCGCCTCGCTGGTGTTCGGCTGGATCGTCTACGACCAAATCTGCAAAACTCGCTTCGGGGATGACAACACCCGGCTGATGCTGGGGCTTTATGTGATCCTGCTGGTGACGGCCTGGGGCTATGCGCAGCTGTTTTCGGGGCGCGCGGCGCTGTTGCACCTGGGGGCTTTCACGGCATCGATCATGACGGCGAACGTCTTCTTCATCATCATGCCCAACCAGCGCATCGTGGTGGCCGACCTGATCGCGGGCCGCAAGCCTGACGCGAAATACGGCAAGATCGCCAAGCAGCGGTCGACCCACAACAACTACCTGACGCTTCCGGTGATCTTCCTGATGCTGTCGAACCACTATCCGCTGGCCTTCGCCAGCCAATGGAACTGGCTGATCGCCAGTCTGGTGTTCCTGATGGGGGTGACGATCCGGCACTGGTTCAACACCCATCACGCCCGGAAAGGCAACCCGCACTGGACATGGGCGGCGACGGTGCTTCTGTTCCTGGCGATTGTCGGGCTCTCGTCGCTGCGCCCCGCAGGGGCCGACGCGCAGGCCGCCCTGCCCCCTTCGGCGCACCGCTTTGCCGAAGCCGAAGGCTTTGCCGAAGTGACCGACATCGTCGCCAGCCGCTGCGCCATGTGCCATGCGGTAGAACCGGTTTACGACGGTATCCATTGGGCGCCCAAGGGACTGCGGCTGGAAACCCCCGAACAGATCGCGCTTGAGGCCCGCCGCATCTATGTGCAAGCGGGACTGACCCACGCGATGCCGCCCGCGAACGCCAGTTTCATGGAACCGGAAGAACGCGAACGGATCATCGCCTGGTATCGCGCCGCGACCGGCGCCTGAGGGTCAGCGCCAGTACGGATTCGACCAGGCGCGCCTGCCCGCCGCATCGACCACCGTCACCCGCAGCCAGGGAGAGCGCTCGAACCGGTCCACGCCCCCGATTGTGACCGAGGCGCGGGTCATGGAAAGTCCGTGCACCGCCTTGGCGGCTAGTCCCTGCCCCTGCACGATCACCGACACCGCGGCCGAACATTCGACCTCGACCGACTTGTCCGTGATCTGGATCCCGCGCAGTTCGGGCCCCTGGCTGGAGAAATAGTGCCCCGCCTTCAACGCCGTCAGCAGAGCGTCCGGCTCGTTCTCGGCGGCCTTGACCATCACCCAGCCGCCGAAATGGTCGGGTTCGGAAAAATGCGCGTCATCGGTGGCGATCAGGTTCAGCTTCCGGCCCTCGGACAGCAGAAGGTCATTGATTCCGAAACCGTCGCCGCGGTCGCAGCCGGCGTAGCAACCGTGATTGTAGATCTCGACCGCGTGGGCCGCCTCGATGCTGCGGGCATCGGCCAGCGTCAGGCCCGACCACTGCGGATGCGCGACGGCCACGAAGGCGCCCGCGTCGCGCGCGCGGCGGGCGATCTGGGGGCCGGTTTCCATGTCGGGCACGGGCTGGAAGCTGGGCGCGTTCCCCGGTGCGAAGTCCAGGGGCAGGCCCACGGCCAGGATGTGCCACAACTCTCCGTTTGCCATGGCGCCTGAATGCAGTTCGGCCCCCAGAAGCGTGGTGAAACCGGCGGTGCGGAACGGCCGGGTGTCGACCAGCGGATAGCCATAGGCACCGATGAAATGATCGGTCAGCGCCAAGAAGTCATAACCTTCTTCCCGATAGCGGCGGCAGACCTCCTCGGGGGACAGGACGCCATCCGACCGGGTGGAATGGGTGTGAAGGTTCCCGCGCCAGAAACGGCCGGGGGCGGTGAAGGCATCCTGCATGTTGCACCTGTTGCGAGAATCTGGCTGCGAATAAGCGTTCGCGATGACAGCAGTCCCGCAGAATTGTAACGATTTTGCAACACGCCTTGCGCGACGACGTCTTGACGCTGTTACATTGCAGTCGCAAACTGGGGGAAAGGCAGGGCAGACATTTCCCTTTTGCGCTGAAGCAGTCCCGTCCACTTCGACGGGCCTGGAATGCATTTCACCGGAAGCTTTCCCGAGTCGAACAGAAAAACGCCCTGATTCGGGCCTATCAGAAAGCCAGGGCGATGACGTTGCGGAAATCCAAGGGGAACAATCTGGCATTATCCACCGTTTCGCCAAGGTCCGACGCCCGAGATGCGCCGGCCTGTCCAGAGGAGGGCGAACACGTTGAGGAGGCCATGAACCGTTTCAAGAGGATCGAACCGGACGAGGAGTCCGAAGTCGCCAGCACCCAATATGCCGCGCTTTGCTACCGGATTGATGCCAAGGGCCGCACGAAGGTGCTTCTGATCACCAGCCGTGATACCGGCCGCTGGGTTCTGCCGAAGGGCTGGCCGGTCGCGGGAAAGTCCGCCGCCAGCAGCGCCGCGCAGGAAGCCTATGAAGAGGCCGGGGCGAAGGGCGTCGTTGATGACGATTATGTGGGGATGTATTTCTACGGCAAGGTGCTGGGTCCGAAGAAGATCTGCCCCTGCATCGTTGCCGTCTATCCGCTGCTTGTAACGGAAATGGCGCCGAATTTCCCGGAAAAGGGCCAGCGCAAGCTGAAGTGGTTCAACCCGAAGGCCGCCGCGGGCAAGGTCGCCGAACCCGAACTGGCCGCCATCCTTGCCGCATTCGATCCGCAGGCCGGCGAGGGTCAGGTCGAAAGCGACCGTTGAAATCCCGATCCGTTGGATTAGGTATGAGGCATGATCCTCTATGCCCTTCATTGTGACCAGAACCACGACTTCGAAAGCTGGTTCAAGTCGGCCGAAGCCTTCGACAGCCTGCTGTCGGCGGGTCTGGTTTCCTGTGGAATCTGCGGCTCGACCAAGGTGGGCAAGACATTGATGGCGCCCGCGGTGCGCCCGGCCGGCAAGACGGCCGAAGCGCCTCTGAGCGGACAGAAGTCGAAGTTCGAGGAGGCGATGGCCGCCCTGCGCCGGCAGGTCGAGGAAAACTCGGAATATGTCGGGATGAACTTCGCCACCGAAGCCCGCGCCATGCATGAGGGCGATGCCCCCGAACGCGCGATCCACGGCGAGGCGAAGGCGGACGAGGCCCGCGCCCTGATGGAGGACGGCATTCCGGTGATGCCCCTGCCATTCCTGCCCGCACGCAAGACGAACTGATCCGCGCGCCAAACCCGGCCGACGCTTTCCAAGCCCGCCCCACCCCCCTATAAGTTCGCCTGAGGACAGAGGGCGATACCGATGCGGACGGCAACGATCACACGCAAGACGGCAGAGACCAGCATCAGCGTGACGCTGAACCTGGACGGGACCGGAAAATACGACAACAAGACCGGGGTCGGCTTCTTCGATCACATGCTGGACCAGCTTTCGCGGCATTCGCTGATCGACCTGACGGTCGAGGCGACGGGCGACCTGCACATCGACGATCACCACACGGTTGAGGATACGGGCATCGCCATTGGGCAGGCCCTGGTCAAGGCGCTGGGCGACAAGCGCGGCATCCGGCGCTACGGGCACTTCAACCTGGCGATGGATGATGCCCAGGTGGCGGCGGCGCTGGATCTGTCCGGGCGGCCCTATCTGGTGTGGAACGTGGCGTTCCAGACGCCGAAGATCGGCACCTTCGACACCGAACTGGTGCGCGAATTCTTCCAGGCGCTGTCAACGAATGGCGGCATCACCCTGCATGTCGACGGCATCCACGGCTTCAACAGCCACCACATCGCGGAAGCCGCCTTCAAGGCCGTGGCCCGGGCGCTGCGCGCCGCCGTCGAGCCCGACCCACGGCTGGGCGACATCCTGCCCTCGACCAAAGGGGCCTTGTGACCGGCCATGCTGACCGCACTGATCGACTATGAAAGCGGCAACCTGCATTCGGCGGAAAAGGCGTTCCAGCGTATGGCGGCGGAAACCGGCGCGGGCCAGGTCATCGTCACCGACCGCCCCGAGGATGTGGCCCGCGCCGACCGGATCGTCCTGCCGGGCGACGGCGCCTATCCCGCCTGCCGGGCGGCGCTGGACGCGCAGACCGGCATGTTCGAGGCCATTTCCGATGCGGTGAATGCGGGCAAGCCCTTCCTGGGCATTTGCGTCGGCATGCAGATGCTGTCGACCTGGGGCCGCGAATACCACGATACCGAAGGCTTTGGCTGGATCGCCGGCGAGGTGGTGCGCATTACCCCCGCCGATCCGCATCTGAAGGTGCCGCACATGGGCTGGAACGATCTGGTGATCGACCGGTCCCATCCGGTGCTGGACGGGATCAAGACCGGCGACCACGCCTATTTCGTGCATTCCTACCACTTCCGCGTCACGCATCCCGAAGACCGTCTGGCGCATGTGGATTATGGCGGCGACATCACCGCCATCGTGGGCCGCGACAACATCGTCGGCACCCAGTTCCACCCCGAAAAAAGCCAGGCGACCGGCCTGCGTCTGATCGCCAATTTCCTGACCTGGCGGCCCTGAGGCAGCGTTTGCCAAGCGGGCGACCCTGTGGCAGAAGGCCCGCGCATCTATCAAGGAGCCCCGTGCATGATCCTCTATCCGGCTATCGACCTGAAGGACGGCCAGTGCGTGCGGCTTCTGCGTGGCGAAATGTCGGCGGCCACGGTGTTCAATGATGATCCGGCAGCCCAAGCCGCGGCCTTTGCCGATGCGGGCTGCGAATGGATCCATCTGGTCGACCTGAACGGCGCCTTCGCCGGCCAGCCCGTGAATGCCGCTGCGGTCGAGGCGATCCTGGCGCGGATCAAGGTTCCCGCGCAGCTGGGCGGCGGCATCCGCGACATGGCCACGATCGAGGCCTGGCTGTCGAAGGGGCTGGCGCGGGTGATCCTGGGCACCGTGGCGGTTGAGAACCCCGAT
Organism: Rhodobacteraceae bacterium QY30; assembly: GCA_002356635.1. GTDB lineage: Bacteria > Pseudomonadota > Alphaproteobacteria > Rhodobacterales > Rhodobacteraceae > QY30. The sequence goes on along the minus strand of CP023454.1, from coordinate 476,317 downwards.
CTGGTGCGCCAGGCGGCGCGGGAATTTCCGGGACAAGTTGCCGTGGGAATCGACGCGCGGAAGGGCTTCGTTGCCACCAAAGGCTGGGCGGAAGAAACGACCGTGCAGGCCACGGACCTGGCGAAATCCTTCGAGGATGCCGGCGTTGCCGCGATCATCTACACCGACATCGACCGCGACGGCGCGATGGGCGGCCCGAACATCGAGGCAACGGAAGCGCTGGCCCGCGCGGTAACAATTCCGGTGATCGCCAGCGGCGGTGTCAGCCGGATGGAAGACCTGGTGGCGCTGCGCGACACCGGCGTGATTGCCGGGGCGATTTCGGGTCGGGCGCTTTACGATGGCGCCATCGACCTGAAGGCCGCGCTGGCGGCGCTGGCGGAATGAGCTGGTGGCAAGGAAGACTCCGAACGGGCCGGGCCTTTTGTCCCGCGCGTCAAGCGCGTAAGGTTCCCTCATGCTGAAAACCCGGATCATCCCCTGTCTTGATGTCGCCGATGGCCGTGTGGTCAAGGGCGTGAATTTCGTCAACCTGATCGACGCCGGCGACCCGGTCGAAGCCGCGCGCGCCTATGATCTGGCGGGCGCGGATGAACTGACCTTCCTGGACATTCACGCCACGCATGAAAACCGCGGCACGATGTTCGATCTGGTCACGCGCACGGCAGAGCAGTGTTTCATGCCGCTGACCGTGGGCGGCGGCGTGCGGACACACCACGACGTGCGGGCGCTGCTGCTGGCGGGGGCTGACAAGGTCAGCTTCAATTCGGCGGCGGTGGCCGATCCGAATGTAGTCGCAGACGCGGCAGACCGCTTCGGCAGCCAGTGCATCGTGGTGGCGATAGACGCCAAGACCGTGGCCCCCGGCCGGTGGGAGATTTTCACCCACGGCGGGCGCAAGCCCACGGGCATCGACGCGGTAGAGTTTGCGCGAACCGTGGCCGCGAAGGGTGCGGGCGAGATCCTTCTGACCTCGATGGACCGGGACGGCACGCGGGCGGGCTTCAACCTGCCGCTGACGCGGGCGATTTCGGATGCGGTCACGATCCCGGTGATCGCGTCCGGCGGTGTGGGAACGCTTGAACATCTGGTGGAAGGCGTGACGAAGGGCGGCGCTTCGGCGGTGCTGGCGGCGTCGATCTTCCACTTCGGCGATTTCACCATCCGCGAGGCCAAGGATTACATGGCCGCCGCAGGCATCCCGATGAGGCTGTCATGAGCGCGCTGGACCGGCTGGCCGCGACAATCGCGGCGCGGAAGGGGGCCGACCCCGACAGTTCCTGGACGGCAAAGCTTCTGGCCAAGGGGCCAGAGAAATGCGCAGAGAAGTTCGGTGAAGAAGCCGTCGAGGCGATCATCGAGGCCGTGAAAGGCGACCGGGCGCGGCTCACCGCCGAAGCAGCAGATGTGCTGTACCATCTTTTGGTGATGCTGGCCGCGCGGGACGTGGCGCTGGCGGATGTGCTGGCCGAGCTTGAACGGCGCGAAGGCACCTCGGGGATTGCCGAGAAGGCGGCGCGGGGCTGAACCCCGCGCCCGGTCGTTTCAGTCCAGCCGTTCGACCAGACGCCCCATGACACGCCCGCCCAGGATGTGCAGGTGGTAATGCGGCACTTCCTGCATCCCGTGCTTCCCGGCATTCGAAATGACGCGGTAACCCTCTCCGATATCCGAGGCGACGCCCAGTTCCCGGCAGATGTCCCCGGCGGTGCGGGTCAGGTCCGCGATCTCATCGGCGCTGGCTTCGGCGGCGAAGTGGTCGAAGTTGACGTAGGCACCTTTGGGAATCACCAGCACATGCACTGGGGCTTGCGGGTGAATGTCATGGAAGGCCAGGGTATGGGCGGTTTCGCGCACGGTCTTGTTGGGGATTTCGCCCCGCAGGATCCGGGCAAAGATGTTCTGGTCGTCATAGACATAGGCCATGGTTGTTCCTTCCTCAGTCGGCAAAAAGATAATCGGTGGCGGCGATCGCCTGCGCAACCCGTTGCGGCACCCCAAGGAAACGTTCCAGCGCCTGCGCATTGAGGCTGAGGGGCGCAGCTTCGGCAAAGTGTTCGGAACGGGCCAGGCCGGCGTCGCGGATCTGTTCCGCTTCATGCGCGATGTCGCGGCGAAGGACCGGCACCAGTCGCGCCATCGTTTCGGGGGCGGTGGCAGGTCCGGCCAGCCCGACCCGGTGGGCATGTCCCGCCAGATAGTCGTCGCTGAAGGCGCAGTCGATCTGCAGGGTCCGCAGCGTGGCCGGATCGGACGCAAGATCGCGCAGCAGTTCAAGCTCTGACGGGTCAAGGCAGATCACCAGCCGGTCTGTGCCGAAATGGTCGTAGATCAGCCGCAGGAACGCCCGGCGATGCCGGGACCGGCGCGCCAGACCGCGCTCCAGCCCGCCCAGGTCGGGAAGCGGGGTATCCTCCTCGATGAACAGGTAGTGCAGCGCGGGAATGCCGCTCTCGGTGCGGATCCTGTCGGCAAGACGCTTGGCTACATGCCACTTCTTGCACAGGATCACCATCAGCTCGCGCCCGCGGCCAAGGGTTCCGCCGGTTTCCCACGCACGGCGGGCAAAGCGCCGCCCCTGACGGCCGCGGCTGGTCAGGAAGCCGTGCAGGCGCTGCCCCTCGCCCGAGATAGCGATGTCCCGTTGCCCCGATGCGTAAAGCGCCCCCAGATCGGACCGGAGTGCCACTGCCTCGCTGCTGATCTTGCGGGCAAACAGGAAATCCTGCGCCAGAAGCAATCCGTAATGATCGTTGTAGAACGTCACGGGCATGCCGTAGTCCGTGAACATCAGGAAGGTCAGCGTCCGGCCGCGGATTTCAGTGGTGGGCACCAGATGCCGCACAAGGGTCTGGAAGAAGGTTTCGTCGGGGATCCAGGTTCCACGGAAGAACCGCATCACATCGGCGCGCGTCCGGGTGAAATCCAGGATTGCCTCGACCGTCCGGCGGCGCAGGCACCACCACTGGCTGCCGATCATGATCCGCAGGTCGGCGGGGATCCGGCGCGTCAGGCCCAGACGTTTCTGCGCGGCAAGGAAGGCGTAGAACAGCCGCTTGTGGCGACGTTCGTTGAAGGGGAAGCGGTAGATCAGCCGGTCCTCGCGCAGGCCGGTCTTGATCCAGTCCGAGGTGAAGAAATCGAAGCTTTCGATGTGGTCGGCATCGTCCCGGTCCAGAACGTCATGCGCATGGACCGCGGACTTGATCGGCATGCAGTCGCCGGACAGCAGGTAGAAATGCGTGGCCCTTGGAAACGCCTCCACCGCGGCTTTCGTGGCGCGCAGCGTCGCCTCGACCAGGCTCCATTCACCCCAGCCGCATCGAACGCGGTCGCGCACGAAAGCGACGTTGCGGTTGTCCGGGAACGCCTGGCGCAGGCGGGCATGATCGGCCGCCGGGGCGCGGCCGTCGAAGTGGATCGCCACGTAGTCGCCCGCCTCGGTCAGGCGCGTGACCTGCCGGACGATCCCTTCCGGATCCTTGTGGCACAACAAGAGATAGGCAATCCTCGCCATGATCCTTTCCGCGCAGGGGCGGCATTTCCGCGCGCCCGGGTCCGATAACGGGTCTGATACTGGAAACTCTCCTTGAAAGCAGAGAGTTTATTTGTTCAGTGACGTTGTTTGTGCAGCATGGTTCTGCGTCAGGGCATTTGCGTCGGGTCTGGGGAAGATGGGTTTTCCGGGAACATGGCTGACCGAAAGCGGCAGCATGGTCTATCGGGTGGTGCCGAAATGCGCCTGCTCGACCATCGGGCAGGTCATGTATTATTCCGATCATGGCCGCTTCTACGACGGGGACATCCACGACGCGACCACCGGCCTGCACAAATGGGCGCATGAGGCCAGCCAGCCCCGGATCGAGGCGGCAGCCCGCGATGTCGGGACGGTGCGGTTTACCTGCGTGCGCAACCCCTACGCCCGGATCCTGTCGTCCTTCTTCGACAAGATCGCCGGCATCCAGCGCAACGGCCGACGCTACCGCGACAATCTGCTGCCGCAACTGGCGCAGCGCTATGGCGTGGACGTGGGATCGCCCGAGGACGGCTTTCAGTTCGACCAGATCGCCAGTTTCCGGCGCTTTCTGCTGTTTGCCCGCGACACCATCCGATTCCGCAAGCCGATGGAGCCGGACATCCACTGGTCGGCCATGTCAGGCCATATCTCAACCTTCATCCACAACGGCGGTCGCTACAGTCACATCTTTTCAACCGAGAACTTTGGCGCCGGGATGCAAGCCGTGCTGGATGCCGCGGCGGTGCGCGTTCCGGTGGATCTGGCGGACATGCCGCGTTTCAATGAAAGCGAAGGCCACGGTCCGCGCCGTGCCCACCCCGTCAGCGCCTATTTCGACGATCTGTCGCGGCACCTGATGTGGGAGGTCTATCGCCAGGACTTCCAGTTGTTCCGCTACGATTTCGACAATCCCGACAACCGGATGCCCACCGCCGAGATCGACCTGGACGAAGTTCACGCGCGGCTTTCGGCATGATCGGGGATCCGGATCACCGGCGGGGACTTTGGCGCTGGCTGTCCGGGCATCTGGAGGCCGGTCCGCTGGCGGCCCTGGCCCTGATCGGCGGGGCGGCCACGGTCTTTCTGTCCGTCGCCGAGGAAATGCGCGAGGGCGAGACCGCGAGCTTCGACACGGCCTTGCTGCTGGCCCTGCGCACCCCCGGCAATCCGGCCGATCCCATCGGTCCCCCGGTGGTCGAGGAACTGATGCGCGACCTGACGGCGATGGGCGGCACGGTGGTGCTGACCTTCGTCACCGTGGCGGTCGCCGGGCTGATGTGGCTGCACCGGCAGCAGCGATCCGCGCTGTGGTTGCTGGGGGCGGTGATCGGGGGCCAGATGCTGTCGACGCTGGCCAAGCTGGGCTTCGACCGGCCGCGGCCGGAACTGGTGCCGCACAGCGTCTATGTCAGTTCCGCCAGCTTTCCTTCAGGTCATTCGATGATGGCCGCCGTCACCTACCTGACCCTGGCAGCCATGGCGGGCCGGACCGAAAGCCGGACATCGGTGCGGGTCTACCTGGTGGCCGTCGCCACGCTGGTGACGCTGGCGGTCGGCGTCAGCCGGGTCTACCTGGGCGTCCATTGGCCCACGGACGTGATCGCCGGCTGGGCGGCCGGCGCGGGCTGGGCCATGCTCTGCCTCTGGCTGGCCGAGCGTCTTGCACCGGTCACACCTTCGCCCCCTGCCCCCGATACGAAGGCCTGATCGACCGCCGCCGCTAGATCAGCCCTTCGGCGCGGAACAGCGCCTTCACATCGGAATCGGGCCGCGCGCCGAAATGGCTGATGACCTCTGCCGCGGCGACGCAGCCCATCCGGCCCGCCCGCGCCAGTGACTGGCCCGTCGCCAGGCCGTACAGGAATCCCGCCGCGAACTGGTCCCCAGCCCCTGTGGCATCGACCGGCACGACCCGGTGCACCGGCACCTCGACCCGCTCCTCCCCGCGGATCACCACTACGTCCTCGCCCGACCGGGTGCAGACCACCAGCCCGCAATCCGCCCGCGCCTGGGCCAGTGCGGCCTCCAGATCCTCGGTCTGGTACAGCGAGGACCATTCGTGGACGTTGCCGATGACATAGTCCATCTCCTCGGCCACCAGACGGCGGAAATCGCCCCGGTGCCGATCGACGCAGAAGGGATCGGACAGGGCGATTCCCGCCTTCCCGCCGCCGCGATGGCAGGCTGCTGCGGCCTGGTGGAAGGCCTCCTTGCCCTTGTCCTTGTCGAAGAGATAGCCTTCCAGGAACAGGTAGTCGGTCCGGCCCGCTACCTCTTCCGGCACGTCTTGTGGGCCAAGGTCGGCCGAGATGCCCAGATAGGTGTTCATCGACCGTTCGCCATCCGGCGTGACAAAGATCATCGACCGAGAGGTCGGCAGATCGCCCCCCGCCACCGGCGGGTTCGGGAAGGCCGTGCCTTCACTGTTCAGCGAGGCCTGGTAGAACCGCCCCAGCGCATCGTCCCGCACGCGGCCGATGAAGGCGGTGTTCAGACCCAGGTTCCCCAGCCCCGCCAATGTGTTGGCGACCGAGCCGCCTGGCGCCTGAGTGCGTTCGCGCATCGCGGCATACAGAAGCTCGCCCCGTTCACGTTCGACCAGCTGCATCACGCCCTTGGTGATCCCCATCAGGTCAAGGAAGGCATCGTCGGTCTGGGCCAGCACATCGACGATGGCATTGCCGATGCCAACGACCTGATAGCGGTCCTTGCCGGAAACGGGGCTCATGCGGTCTTCTCCTCATAGGCGCACAGATCGCGGATGAGGCAATCGGCACAGCGGGGTTTTCGGGCCTGACAGATATAACGGCCATGCAGGATCAGCCAGTGGTGCGCGTGGCGCTGGTATTCGACGGGCACGTTGTCTTCGATGGCGCGCTCGACGGCATCGACATCGCGGCCCGGCGCGATGCCCGTGCGGTTGCCCACGCGAAAGATATGGGTGTCGACCGCCTGCGCCGGGAAACCGAACCACATGTTCAGCACCACATTCGCGGTCTTGCGCCCCACCCCCGGAAGCGAGGCCAGCGCCGCGCGGCTGCTGGGCACCTGGCCGTCGAATTCCTCGATCAGGCGGCGCGACAGGGCGATGACGTTCCTGGCCTTGTTGCGGTAAAGGCCGATGGTCTTGATATGCTCGATCAGCCCTTCCTCGCCCAGGGCCAGCATCTTTTCAGGCGTGTCCACCCTTGCGAACAGCGCCCGCGTCGCCTTGTTGACGCCCGCATCCGTGGCCTGCGCCGACAGCGCCACCGCAACCAGAAGCGTGTAGGCATTCACATGCTCAAGCTCCCCCTTCGGCTCGGGCTCGGCGGCCTGGAACCTGCGAAAGATCTCGTGCATGGTGCGGTAAGGAAGCTGTCGTGCCATGAAAGCCCTATGCCCGCCCCTGCGCCGCCGGGCAAGGCGTTCCCCCCTGAAAAACCGCAGGTTTCGGGTCGTCGGGGCGGCCGTGCAGGTCTAGATTTGTCTGGCAAGGAGAGTCGCCATGACAATTCAGGACAGCAGCCACGCCTACCACTACGCCGTCATCGCCCGCGCGATCGCCGAAATCGACCGCACAACGGACCAGGGCCAGGGTGAACTGGCGCTGGACGATCTGGCCGCGCGCCTGGGGATGAGCGTGGCGCATTTCCAGCGGGTGTTTTCGTCCTGGGTGGGGGTATCGCCGAAGCGATACCAGCAATATCTGACGCTGGGCCAGGCGCGCGAGTTGCTGGCCACACGGCATACCGTCCTGTCGACGGCACTGGCGACCGGATTGTCGGGCAGCGGACGGCTTCATGACCTGTTCCTCAGGTGGGAGGCGATGAGTCCCGGAGAATTCGCGCGCGGCGGCGAAGGACTGGACATCGCATGGGGCCTTTTCCCGTCTCCCTTCGGAGAAGCATTGGTGATGGGAACCGGTCGCGGCATCTGCGGCATGGCCTTCACCGGCGACATGGGAACCGATGCCGCCTTCGCCGACCTGGCCCGCCGCTGGCCGCGGGCCCGCTTCCATGAAGATCCGGCCGTGCTCGCCACCTGGACCGAGGCTGCTTTTGGCGGCACCGGCGAGGCGCGGCTGCACATGATCGGCGCGCCGTTCCAGATCAAGGTCTGGGAAGCGTTGCTGGCCATCCCCTCGGGACACGTCACCACCTACTCCGACCTGGCCACCGCCATCGGCCACCCGAAGGCCGTCCGTGCCGTGGGAACCGCCGTTGGCCGCAACCCGGTCAGCTTTCTGATCCCCTGCCACCGCGCGCTGCGCAAGTCGGGGGCACTGGGTGGCTATCATTGGGGGCTGACCTGCAAGCGGGCGATGCTGGCGTGGGAAGCGGCCCGCCGGGACGATGAGGAGAAGCAGGCCGCTCCAATCGACGGTGCCCTGCGTATTTCGGCGAAGTGATGCCCGACTGGCCACCGGTTTATGTCGTTGATATGGAATAACACTGCGGACCTTTGTTATAGGATGCACGTTGTCCAGGTGAACTGGACGCTCTTCAGAGGCAGCAGCACCATGAAATTCGGAACTCCCCTTCTGCTTGCAAGCACCGCCGCGTTGGGCCTGGCGGCCTGTCAGCCGACCTCCTCGCCCTATGATCCGGCCTACGGCGGCGGATACGGAGCGGGCTACGGCGGCGCGGGCTACGGCGCGGGCACGGGCGGCGCGCAGAACCGCACCCAGGCGGGCGCCGTGACCGGTGCGCTGATCGGCGGCTTCATCGGCGGAACGCGCAAGGGCGACGACAAGCTGGCGAAGGCCGCGACCGGCGCCATCGTCGGCGGGCTGATCGGCGGCGCGATTGGCGCGCAACTCGACCGGCAGGCGGCGGAACTGCGCAGCGACATCCGCAACGACCGCGTCAGCATCGTCAACACCGGCAGCCAACTGGTCGTGACCATGCCCGAAGGCATCCTGTTCGCCACCGACAGCGCAACGGTCATGGGCAGCCTGATGAACGACCTTTATGCAGTGGCCGACAACCTGAACCGGTATCCGAACACCCGCATCGAAGTGATCGGCCATACCGACAACACCGGCTCGGCGTCCTACAACATGGACCTCTCGCAGCGCCGGGCCCAGGCCGTGGCCGCCGTGCTGCGCCAGGGTGGTGTTTCGGGCGGCCGGATCGCAGCCTATGGCCGGGGCGAGGATCAGCCCGTCGCGTCGAACCTGACGCCCGAAGGACGCGCCCAGAACCGCCGCGTGGAAATCATCATCCGTCCCGTGCAGTAGGCAAAAGGGGACAACGGCTCCGAAAGGCCGGGCCCGCGCCCGGCCTTTTTCATTGCGCCCCGTGAAAGCAAACCTGAAAGCAAAAAACCCGGCCTTGCGGCCGGGTTTTTCCATCTGTCTGATGATCGGTTCAGTGCAGCCGATCGGCCACTTGCTGGATCGAGTCTTCGATCAGCCGATTTTTCGCGCCCTTGTCCATCTGGCGGGCAAGCAGGTCGCCCGCAGCCGCGACAGCCACCGAAACCGCCTGATCCTTGACGGCCTTGATCGCCGCGGCTTCCGCCGAACCGATCTGGTCGGTCGCGGCCTGAAGGCGCCGCGCGATCGAGGTCTTCAGGTCGGCCTTGGCCTGCTCGGCGGCGGACAGCGCCTCGCGACGGGCACCTTCGACGATCTGCTGGGCCTGGGCCTGCATCTCGCGGTGCTTCTGCTCGTAGGACGCCAGCAGCGCGCGGGCTTCCTCATGCAGCGAACGCGCGGTGTCCAGCTCGAACTTGATGCCTTCGGCACGGTTGTCCAGCAGCTTCGCCACGACTCCGGGGATCTTGTAATAGATCAGGATGCCCACGAAGATCAGGAAGGCGATCAGCACCACGAAGTCGGTGTTGCGCAGCGAGAAGAACGGGCCCGAGGCCGCCAGCGCGGGCGAACCCGCGGCCGTCAGCACTAGTGCAGTGGTCAGCTTTTTCATCGCACTCACCCTTTCAGCCGTTCGGTAACCGCCTGGACAATCGCGGCCGGGTCGGCCGTTCCGCCCAGTGCGCCGACGATCTCGCCGGCCGTATCCTGCGCGACCTGGCTGACAGCCGCCATGGCACCGGCGCGGATCTCGTTGATCCGCACTTCGGATTCCGCCGCCTTGGCTGCGATTTCCGCATCGGCCTTGGCGGTGGCAACGTTCAGCTCGGCCTGGATCTCGGCCTTGGTCGCCGCGATGATCCGGTTGGCTTCGTTGCGCGCATCCACCAGCGCCTGATTGTAGGCTTTCTCGGCCTCCTGCGCCTTGGCCTTCAGCTCCTCGGCCGCGGCGATGTCCTTTGCGATCGTGCCGTGACGGTTGGCCAGAACCGAACCGATCCGCGGCAGCGCGATCTTCGACAGGATCAGATAGATCAGGACCAGCGCCACCAGAAGCCAGAAGATCTGGTTTCCAAAGGTGCTGACGTCCAGCTGCGGCATTCCTGCGGAGCCAGCCGCATGGCCCGCCGCTTCGGCGGTATGTCCGGCTGCGGTCGCGGCCTCGGTCGCGTGGCCGGCTGCAGCCTCGGTCGCGGATGTCACCGCGCCGGTGGTCTCGTTTGCCATGTCGTCCCCCGGAAACCTGGTCTTACAGTGATGGTCTTCGGGCGGGAAGGCTTACCCCCCGCCCGACCGTAAGTCTGGTTCGTCGGGATCAGACTGCGAACAGAAGCAGCAGCGCGACGAGGAACGAGAAGATGCCGAGGGCTTCGGCAAAGGCCATGCCGATGAACAGCGTCGCGGTCTGGCCGGCGGCAGCCGACGGATTGCGCAGCGCGCCGTTCAGGAAGTTGCCGGCCACGTTGCCCACACCGACCGCGGCACCGGCCATGCCGACACAGGCCAGGCCCGCGCCGAGGTATTGACCGAGTTGCGAGATGCTGCCTTCCATGATGATGCTCCTTGAGGCTTGGAAAGGTTGAGAAGGGTTGGACCTGGCCTTAGTGGCCGGGATGCAGGGCGTCTTTCAGATAGACGCATGTCAGGATGGTGAAGACGTAGGCCTGGATCAGCGCCACCAGCACTTCAAGCCCGTACATCGCGGTGATGGCCAGGATCGACAGCGGCGTGACGACGTAACCGATGCCCGACATCAGCACGAGCGGTGCGAAGGCGGCGAACACCTTGATAACGGCGTGGCCGGCCATGACGTTGCCCGCAAGTCGGATCGAATGGCTGACGGGGCGCACGAAGTAGGAAATCAGTTCGATCACGGCCAGCACCGGGCGCAGCGCCAAGGGCGCCGACGTGACCCAGAACAGCTTCAGGAACGCCGGGCCGTTCTTCACGAAACCCAGGATCGTGACCGTCAGGAACACCATCACCGCCAGCACGGCCGTGACCGCAATGTGCGAGGTGGTCGTGAACGACTTCGGCAGAAGGCCGAGGAAGTTCGAGAAGCCGATGAAGCAGAACAGCGTGAAGATATAGGGGAAGTACTTCACGCCGTCATGGCCGGCGATGTCCTCGACCATCTTGTGGATGAAGCTGTAGATGACTTCCGCGATCGACTGGATCCGGCTGGGGATGATCGAGCGGCCCGCGGTGCCGACGACGAAGATCAGGATGATTGCCAGGATGGCGATGCCCATCCACAGCGTCGCGTTCGTGACCGTATACCACTCGATCGGGCCGTCGCCGAACAGCGGCTTGACCTGGAACTGGTCCAGGGGGTGGAATGCAAGCCCTTCGCTTTGTCCTTCGGTCGCCACGTCTATTCCCCTTCGTCCTCGGGGGCCTTGGCCCCCGCTGTCTTGCCAGCCTCTTGCGAGGCCGTATCCTTCTGCAGTTCTTCTGCCGTCCTGAGCATGGTCTTCACGCCCGCGACAAAGCCCAGCAATGTGAACAGCACCAGGAAGATCGGGATCGTGCCCAACAGCACATCAAGCCCGTATCCGATGCCGAAACCGATCCCCAATCCGGCGACCAGCTCAATCACCATCCGCCACCCTTGCGAGGCCGCGGTGAAATGCTCCTCGTGGCGTTCGACTTTGGGTTCGCGCGCCTTCTTCAGCGCCGCGATCCGCTCTTCCAGCTTTTTCAGCCGATCAGGATCTGGTGCGTCAGACATGGCAGCCCCCCGGGATCGCCCCTTGGACAGTTGCGGCGATAGCTAGACTGCACAAAGCCGTGAGTCAAGGCGATAGGATCAGTGGAGATTTGCCATCAAGCCATTGTTTTTGTGTGATTTATGGAAGGTATCGCTGCGTGCTTCATCCGCCGACGACGCTCCGTTAGCGCCACCCGGGCGCGCGTCGGACATTCAACCGCGCGGTTGACGATGGCCCAGCAAGGCCCGACAACAGGCGACATGACCTCAACAGCCACACCGCCCCGTTCCAGCCCCGCCGCCGTGCCATCGGCACTGGACATGATCTTTGCCGCACTGGCCGACCCGACCCGTCGCGCGATTCTGGCGATGCTTCTGGAAGACGACATGGCGGTGACGGATGTGGCCGAGCCGTTCCGCATGTCGCTGGCCGCGATCTCGAAGCACCTGGTGGTTCTGGCAGAGGCGGGGTTGATCACCCAGGAAAAGCGCGGCCGGGTAAAGTGGTGCAAGCTGGAACCCGATGCGATGCGCGCCGCCAGCATCTGGATCCAGGGTTTCGGCCTGTTCGAACCGGTGGACTACGACGCGCTGGAGCGGCTGCTGGAGCGCGAACTGGGCGACGGCGCCTCCTGATCCTTCAGCAGCAGCACCAGCGCAAGGACGATCCCGGCCACGCCGACCAGGGTCAGGGCGGGCGGCACGCCCTTGCCCAGCGCCACTTCCCATAGCGCCACCCACGAGGGTGTAAGGTAGGTATAGGCCATCACCTTCGACGACGGCAGCCGCAAGGCCGCATATTGCAGCAGCACGAAGGTGACGGCTGTGGCAAACAGCGCCGTATAGGCCAACGTGATCCAGACGATGGCGGGCAGCGCGGTCCAGTCCGTCACGCGGATTTCGTCCAGACCCAGGACGCCCAGGATCGACAGCCCCGCCACAAGGACGCCAAAGCTGAACACCACCGGGCTTTCGCCGCGGTTAAGCTTCCGGACCATCGGCGTATAAAGCGCGTGCGACGCGCATCCGGCCAGGTAGATCGCCTCGCCCCGGCCGATCTGGAACCGCATCAGCGCGGCCAGATCGGCGCGAAAGATCACCCAGACGGCGCCCGCCGCGCCCAGCGCCAGTGCAACCGCGATCCGCCGCGTCAACCGTTGCCCCAGCAGAAGCCAGCCGAAACCGGCGGACATCAGCGGCGTCAGGGTAAAGACGGCCGCCGCCGAGACGGGTTCCGCCGTCTTCAGCCCCTCGAACATCAGGACGAAGTAGGCGGCCAGCAATCCGCCCAGCACAAGATAGCGCCAGGGGGCCGCCCCTGCGCGCCGGATGCCCCCCTTTTCCGGCCGGGACATGGCCGCCACCGCCGAGCCGAGCAGCGCGGCGGCCAGCAGGAAACGCACCGCGCTGAAGGCGGTGGGCGAGATCATGTTCGCCATCAACCCGCCCAGCGAGAACGATCCCGCGACCAGCGCCGAAAAGCCAAGCATCGCCAGGTGTCCCCGCGCCGAAGGTGACAAGCGCGCCAGGCCGGCCATCCGGTGCTACCCCTGCCCGTTCGGCGCGACGCTGGCGCCGATCTCGCGCGCGACCTCTTTCACCGCGGCAAGAAAGGCCTGGACCTTGGCCGTGCGATGCAGATCGACATGCGTGACCAGCCAGACCGGAACCTGCCATTCGGGACGGGGGGCGAAGATCTGTTCGACCTGGGGGTGTCCCAGCGCCGCCGTGACCGGCATGAATCCCAGGGCCGCCCCGCCCGCCACGGCATCGACCGTCGCAAGAACGTCATTCGAGCGGAACACCAGGGCCTCGGGCGGGACGCGATCCAGAAGCCAGCGCCAGAACGGCGCGCGATGGCGGGGATCCTCGGGGCCGACAAAGCGGTGGCCGGTCAGATCGTCCTCGGTCGCAGGGCGGCCGTAACGGTCGATATAGGATCGGGCGCCGTAGATCGCGTAGTCTTCCGTCATCAGGGGCTGCACGACATTGTCGGGTTCCTGCGGGCGGCTGCCGGCCCGCAAGGCAACATGCGCCTCTCCGTATTCAAGACGGAACACCCGCTGGTCGGTGACATAGCGCACCGTCAGGCCCGAATGGGCCGACAACAGCCGCAGGATCGCCGGAGACACGAGGCTCAGGAAACCGGGCAGCGCGGTGACGATCAGTTCGCCCGAAATATCGTCGCGTGCCCCACCGATCCGGGCCGCCATCTGGGAAAACCGCTCATCCGCGACCTGCGCGACCGAAAGCAGTTCCCGCCCCGCGTCGGTGGGCGTGTAGCCCCGGGCGTGACGCTGGAAAAGCTTGGCACCCAACCGGGCCTCAAGCGCGTCGATGTGCCGGATGACCGTGGCGTGGTGAACGCCCAGCGCCTCGGCCGCTGCACTGACCGTGCCCAGCCGCGCCACATGGAAGGCCGTACGGATTTCATCCCAGTTCCCGATCGTCATTTTCTGTGCACCTGCAAACATCTGACGTGCAGTTTCTGCAATTGCGCGCATTCCTGCAACGACTAGATATTCCGCATCGCAGCAAGCACCGCCGCATCGCGGCAGGACACATCAAGGATCATCCCGATGACCAGCATTCTTCGCATCGACGCCTCGATCAAGGGCGACAACTCGGTTTCCCGCCGCCTGACCGACCGGGTCATGGCCCGCCTTCAGGCCGCCCACGCCGGCGCGACCGTCATCACGCGTGACCTGTCGGGCGGCGTTCCGCAGATCGACGGCAACTGGATCGGCGCCGTCTTCACCCCCGCCGAAGCGCGCAGCGCCGAACAGGCGGAAATCGCCGCCTATTCCGACGCGCTGCTGGCCGAAGTCCGCGCCGCCGACGTCCTGGTCATCGGCCTGCCGGTCTACAACTTCGGCGTTCCCGCACAGCTGAAAAGCTGGTTCGACCACCTGGCACGCAAGGGCGAGACCTTCACCTACACCGAAACCGGCCCGCAAGGCCTGCTGACCGGCAAGCGCGCGATCATCGTGCTGAGCTCGGACGGCACCAAGCTGGGATCGCCCATCGACTTCGCTTCGGGCTATGTCCGCCACATGCTGGGTTTCTTCGGCATCACCGACGTTGAATTCGTCGCCGCCGATGCGATCGTCTTCGATCCGGAGGGCGCGCTGAAGAAAGCCGAAGCCGAGGTCGACGCGCTGGCCGCCTGAGGCTGACGCGAATCCACCGCCCCAAAGCCGGCCCCATCGCGGGCCGGCTTTTCCGTTCCTGCTCTGCTCTGCCGGTTTTCCGACGAAGTAAGGTTTACCAGACTTGCGGAAAATGCTGTCGCGCGAAACAGTCTTGGCGTGCAAGTGCAGGTGTCCCATGCCGCGTCGACTGGCCCTTACCAAGGTGCGAAGCGCCTCCCGCAATCCCCATGATCTGGAACGGTTGCCAATGCTGGTGCTGTACGCCGCCATCGCGGTGGGGTTCGGCGGGCTTGGGACGGCGCTGCTGATCCTGGAAGGGGTCCTGCGCAATTCGGCCTTCTAACACCAGTCAGGTGGCCCGCGCCGCCAAATCTCCTGTTTTTCTTGACTCTGGCACGCCGCGCGCCTAAGCCGCCCAAGATTCCCGGAAGTGTGACTGCTTCCGGTCCTTCGCATGGGCGAAGGATCGCCATCCGTCAGCGCGTTGCGCCCACGGGTGCCGTTGGTGTTTGGGCCGCCGGGCCTTATCTTCCGGCACGAAGAAATGTAACGGCCACGGAGGGCCCCGCGATGTTTGAAAACCTGTCCGAACGCCTTGGCGGCGTCTTCGACCGGCTGACGAAGCAGGGCGCCCTTTCGGATGCCGATGTCGCCACCGCGTTGCGAGAGGTCCGCGTGGCCCTGCTGGAGGCCGACGTATCCTTGCCGGTGGCGCGCGATTTCGTCGCCCGGGTGCAGGAAAAGGCCACCGGTCAGGCAGTGACCAAATCCGTCACGCCGGGCCAGCAGGTCGTCAAGATCGTCCACGACGAACTGGTGCATGTTCTGGCCGGGGATGATGAACCCGAGGCGCTGAAGATCGACAACCCGCCCGCGCCGATGCTGATGGTCGGGCTTCAGGGCTCGGGCAAGACCACGACGACGGCGAAGCTGGCGAAGCGGCTGAAGGAAAAGAACGGCAAGCGGGTGCTGATGGCCTCGCTGGACACCAACCGCCCCGCCGCGATGGAGCAGTTGCAGATCCTGGGCCACCAGATCGGCGTGGATACCCTGCCGATCGTGAAGGGCGAAACCGCCGTTCAGATTGCCAAGCGCGCCAAACAGCAGGCAACGCTGGGCGGCTATGACGTCTACATGCTGGATACCGCCGGCCGCCTGCACATCGACGAAGTGCTGATGGACGAGGTTCAGGCGGTGCGCGATGCCGTCCAGCCTCGCGAAACGCTGCTGGTCGTCGATGGCCTGACCGGCCAGGACGCGGTGAACGTTGCCACGGAATTCGACGGCAAGGTCGGCATCTCGGGCGTGGTGCTGACGCGGATGGACGGCGACGGCCGCGGGGGTGCAGCCCTGTCGATGCGCGCCGTCACCGGCAAGCCGATCCGCTTCGTCGGCCTGGGCGAAAAGATGGACGCCATCGAGACGTTCGAGCCGTCGCGCGTTGCGGGCCGGATCCTCGGCATGGGCGACATCGTGGCCCTGGTCGAGAAGGCGCAGGAAACGCTGGAACTGGAACAGGCCGAGCGCATGATGAAGCGCTTCCAGAAGGGTCTGTTCAACATGAACGACCTGAAGGGCCAGCTGGAACAGATGCTGAAGATGGGCGGGATGCAGGGCATGATGGGCATGCTTCCCGGCATGGGCAAGATGGCCAAGCAGGCCGAGGACGCGGGTTTTGACGACCGGATGCTGCGCCGCCAGATCGCGCTGATCCAGTCGATGACGAAGAAGGAACGCGCCAACCCCGACCTGCTGCAGGCCAGCCGCAAGAAGCGCATCGCGGCCGGGGCGGGCCTGGACGTGTCTGAATTGAACAAGCTTCTGAAGATGCATCGCGGCATGGCCGACATGATGAAGAAGATGGGCAAGGGCGGCATGATGAAGCAGGCCATCCGCGCCATGATGGGCAAGGGCGGCGGCATGCCCGACATGGCGGGCCTGGCCGGCGCCGACGGAAAGATGGACCCGAAAAAGCTGGAGGAAGCCGCGAAGGCGATGCAGGCGCGGGGCGGCGGTCTGCCGGGCGGGCTTCCCGGCGGTCTGGGCGGCTTGGGCGGCCTGGGCGGGCTGAAGCTGCCGGGCGGGCTGTCGGGCCTGGGCGCCTTTGGAAAGAAGAAGTGACGCGCGGATGACGCCCACCCTGGCCCATACCCCGGTGATCACGACCGAACGGCTGGTGCTGCGCGCGCCGGCGGCGGGGGATTGGCCGCATTTCAATGCCATGCTCGCCTCGGACCGCGCGGCCTTCATCCGCACCGCAGGGTATGACCTGGCGCAGACCTGGCGCAGCTTTGGCCACCTGATTGGCCATTGGGTGCTGCGGGGCTTTGGCATGTTCGTGTGGCAGGCCCGGGGCGATGACACGCCGCTGGGCATGACCGGCCCCTGGTTCCCCGAAACCTGGCCCGAACAGGAAATAGGCTGGTCGGTCTGGAATCCCGCTGCCGAAGGCAAGGGCATGGCGTTCGAGGCCGCGCGCGCGGCCCGTGCCTTTGCCTATGACACCCTGGGCTGGACAACCGCCGTCAGCTACGTGCACCCCGACAACCTGCGCTCGCGCCGGCTGGCCGAGCGTCTGGGCGCCACGCCCGACGCGCAGGCACAGCCGATGGGCGAGTGCATCGTCTACCGCCACCCCGCGCCCGGTCTTGCCGACCGGGGCGCGATCACCTGCCACACTGACGACGGGGCTTCCAAATGACCGACGCCGCCACCCGCGCCGCCGACCTTCTGCGTGAACATCGCGAATCGATCGACCGGCTGGATGCGATTCTGGTTTACACGCTGGCCGAGCGGTTCAAGCATACGCAGTCCGTCGGACGCCTGAAGGCGGACCACGATCTTCCGCCTTCGGACCCGGCGCGGGAAGCGGCGCAGATCGAACGGCTGGGCCGGCTGGCCCTTGAGGCGGACCTGGACCCGGAGTTCGCGCGCAAGTTCCTCAGCTTCATCATCTCGGAAGTGATCCGGCACCACGAAACCTTCCAGAAATAACCAACCAAGGAATGACAGGCCCGTTGCCTGTTTCACGGCCAGACAAAGGAGAAACTCACATGGCTATGAAAATCCGTCTTGCCCGCGGCGGCTCGAAGAAGCGCCCGCACTACTCGATCGTGGCCTCCGATTCGCGCATGCCGCGCGACGGCCGCTTCATCGAGAAGCTGGGCACCTACAACCCGCTGCTGGCCAAGGACAGCGAAGACCGCGTCAAGATGAACATCGAGCGGGTTCAGTACTGGCTGGGTCAGGGCGCGCAGGCGACCGACCGCGTGGCGCGGATGCTGGAAGCGGCGGGCGTGAAGGAAAAGACCGTCCGTAACAACCCGAAAGCCGCCGAGCCGGGCAAGCGCGCCAAGGAACGCGCCGCCGCCAAGGCCGCGAAGGCTGCCGCCCCGGCCGAAGAATAAGCCATGCTGTTCTTCCTCGCCCGTCGGATCGTCACCCTTGGCCTTTGCGCCGGGTCGTTCTGGCTGGGGATGAAGACCGAAAGCATCTTCGATCCCGTCACCGCCCCTCCGGGGGCGGTGGCCGAATGTCCACCGCAGGAGGCCCCAAATGGCAAGTGATCGCGTCTGCGTCGGCGTCATCGCGGGCGCCTTCGGCGTGCGGGGCGAGGTCCGGCTGAAAAGCTTCTGCGCCCAGCCCGAAGCCATCGCCGCCTATGCACCGTTGTTCACCGAGGACGGCGCGCGCAGCTTCACCCTTCGCCTGACCCGGCCCGTGACCGGCGCCCTGGGCGCACGGCTTTCGGGCGTGACCACCAAGGAAGAGGCCGACGCGCTGAAGGGCGTGACCCTTTGGGCGGACCGGAGCCGGCTTCCAAACCTGCCCGACGATGAATTCTATCACGCCGACCTGATCGGCTTGCCGGTCTATGACACCGGCGGCGCGCTTCTGGGAAAGGTGCGTGCCGTCCACAACCACGGCGCGGGCGACATCCTTGAAATTCTGGGCACCGGTCGCAGGACTGCCTTACTTCTGCCCTTCACCCGCGCCATCGTTCCTACCGTCGATCTGACGGCCGGCCGTATCGTGGCCGATCCCCCCGAGGAGATCGAAGCGAAGGACGAGTGACGAAGGGAAAGCCCATGGACCTGCGATCGAAGCTGTATTCGGTATTGGCCGCCATGCTTTATGCAGGTCCGCTTCTGGCCGGACTGGCCGGGGTACCCGAGGCGCTGGTGGCGGTGTTCGTCGGCATCTTCACCCTGTGGGTCGTGGTCATGCGCCCCGCGATCTGGAAGGCGATCGGGGCCGAAGGCACGCCCTTTGCCTTGGCTCTGCACCTGGGTTCGGTCACGTTGCTGCAATCGCTGCTGGTCATCCTGTGCTTCGCCCTCGGCCGGGGGATTGCCGTCCTGATGGGCGCAACGCTCGCCATTCCGGGGATCCTGCCGGTGCTTCTGTCGGCGGGGGCGCTGATTGCGGCGCGGCTGTTGTGGCAATCCGGGCCTGACCGGATCGATGGCTTCCTTGACGAAGCGATCCAAACCCGGAATGACATGGCACGGGACAGTGCGCCGCGCTGATCCCGCGCCAGGGAAATGCGCCGACCATGAACCAGCCCGACGAACCGGCCGCGCCGGACGATTCGCAACGCCCCCTTCCGGTCGGCAAGTCGCACGGACGGCTGTCGATCTCGGCCTCGGTGAAGCCGCGGGAACTGATGGCCGAACCCCGCATCCGCGGCGCCTGGTGCGCGCGGATCATCACCCTTTTCCCCGAGGCCTTTCCCGGGATCCTGGGCCTGTCACTGACCGGGAAGGCTCTGGCAGAGGGACTTTGGTCGCTGCAAACCTTCGACCTGCGCCAGTTCGGCATCGGCAAGCATCGCAATGTCGATGACAATCCGGCGGGCGGCGGGGCCGGCATGGTCCTGCGCGCCGATGTCGTGGCACAGGCGCTGGACGAAGCCCGGTCCGGTACGTCGCAGGATCGCACCCGCTGGCCGGTGGTCTACCTGTCGCCCCGCGGCCGGCCCTTCGACCAGGCCACCGCCCGCCGCCTGGCATCGGCGGACGGCATCACGCTTCTGTGCGGGCGCTTCGAAGGCGTGGATCAGCGGGTTCTGGACCACTATGAGATCGAGGAAATCAGCCTGGGCGATTTCGTCCTGACGGGCGGCGAGATCGCCGCGCAGGCCCTGATCGATGCGACCGTCCGGCTTTTGCCCGGCGTGCTGGGCAACGCCAGCTCGACCGAGGAGGAGAGCTTTTCCTCGGGCCTGCTGGAATATCCGCAATACACCCGCCCCCAGGTCTGGCAAGGGCGCGAGATTCCGGCGGTTCTGACCTCGGGTCACCACGCAGACATCGCCAGGTGGCGCAAGGATCAGGCCGAGCGGGTCACGCAGGAGCGGCGACCCGACATCTGGACCGCCTATCAGGAGGCCCATCCGCCCACGCCGCCAAAGGGCAGGCGCAAGCGTGACGCGGCCAAGGATGAGCCCGGCGGGACGGCTTGACCGAAGCGCCCCTTCCCCCTATACCCCGCCCGTCCGAGACTTGCATGAGTCGCGCGGACCCGTGTCTTATGGCCGATGCACCTTGCTTCTTCGAGGGGGTCCGGGCCGGACGCGGTGACGATAGAACGACCTGAACTCTGGCGGGCTGGCTTGATCCGGGACCCGGGCGAAGACCAAGAGCTCTGAGGCCGTGGCAAAACCTTCGCGGAACCACCGCGAGCAACCAGAGGAGCGTGCGATGGACCTGATCGCGCAACTTGAGGCTGAGCAGATCGCCAGCCTTGGCAAGACCATCCCCGATTTCAAGGCCGGCGACACCGTGCGCGTCGGCTACAAGGTGACCGAAGGCACCCGCACCCGCGTGCAGAACTACGAAGGTGTCGTGATCGGCCGCAAGGGCGGCGCCACACTGTCGGCGTCGTTCACCGTCCGCAAGATTTCGTTCGGCGAAGGCGTGGAACGTGTGTTCCCGCTGTATTCGACCAACATCGACTCGATCGAAGTGGTCCGCCGTGGCCGCGTGCGCCGCGCCAAGCTGTACTACCTGCGCGACCGTCGCGGCAAATCGGCCCGTATCGCCGAAGTCACCAACTACAAACCCAAAGCCGAGTGAGGAACGCAGTCATGAAAAGCGGTATTCACCCCGACTATCACATGATCGACGTCAAGATGACCGACGGCACCGTGTTCCAGATCCGTTCGACCTGGGGCAAGGCCGGAGAGCAGATGGCGCTGGACATCGACCCGCTGGCCCACCCCGCATGGACCGGCGGTTCGGCCAAGCTGATGGACACTGGCGGCCGCGTGTCGAAGTTCAAGAACAAATACGCCGGCCTGGGATTCTAAGGCAGGCAGAAGGGCCGCAACGACCCTTCGGACGATTGGGCGCACCTCCGGGTGCGCCCTTTTTGTTGGTGCGCCACCGTTCTGTGCGGCGTCATTTCCACGCCGTCCGCCCTTCCCTGCCCACTCCGGGCCGCTTATAGGAATGCATCGCCGTCAAGGCGCGGGGACAAGAGGCGGAGCGGAAAAAGTGGCGCATATCATCGTCGTGGGCAACGAAAAGGGCGGTTCGGGCAAATCCACGACCTGCATGCATGTGGCGACCGCGTTGGTGCGCATGGGGCACAAGGTGGGCGCGCTGGACCTGGACCTGCGCCAGCGCAGCTTCGGCCGCTACATCGAGAACCGCATCGCCTTTGCGCGCAAGCAGGGGCTTGACCTGCCGACACCCGATTACCGCGACCTGCCCGAAGCCGACCAAAGCACCGTCGAGCCAGGCGAAAACGTCTTTGATCACCGCCTGTCGGCCGCGGTGGCAGCGCTGGAGCAGGATGCCGAGTTCATCATCATCGATTGCCCCGGCAGCCACACCCGGCTGAGCCAGGTGGCGCATTCGCTGGCCGACACGCTGATTACACCCCTGAACGACAGCTTCATCGACTTTGACCTGCTGGCCCGGATCGACCCGGACACCAGCCGCGTGACCGGACCGTCGATCTATTCGGAAATGGTGTGGAATGCCCGGCAGTTGCGGGCGCGGGCCGGGCTGAAACCTATCGACTGGATCGTGCTGCGGAACCGCCTGGGCGCCCAGCAGATGCACAACAAGAAGAAGGTCGGCGCGGCGCTGGAGCAGCTGTCGAAACGGATCGGCTTTCGAGTGGCGCCGGGTTTTTCCGAACGCGTCATCTTCCGCGAGCTGTTTCCAAGGGGCCTGACCCTGCTGGACCTGCGCGATATCGGCGTGGAAAACCTGAACCTGTCGAATGTCGCCGCGCGTCAGGAGGTTCGGGACCTGATGCGCGAATTGCGGCTGCCGGGCGTCACTGTCAACTTCTGACGCCCGGAAAGGGCAGCAAACCGGTCAGTGCGCCAGCGCCGGGCGGCCGCGGAAAGCCGAGGGTACTTGCCCGGAACGGGCGCGGCGGTTCTTGACCGGCGCCGGGGCGGTCATCTTGCTGAGGCGCTTGTCAAAGATATCCTGTTGGGAGTCGACGCCTTTGGCGGTGAACCGGTTCAGGAAGGAAGCGACGAATTTCATGGCTGGTGGCTCCGAGGGGTGTTGGGGTGCTATCGTCGGCAGTTCGTCTTTCTATGATGTGAAGATGCTGGCGCGCCGGGGCGAAAACATGGCGCGCGATTGGTCTTTGTCAGGTCAATTCAGGATCGAATTTTGCCCAGGTCCCGCCTTTCCGCGACAGTCCGGTCCGGTGGGGCAGACTGGGTGCGGGGTCGGCTACGGCGCTGCGCCGGTGGGTTAGCGCGTATCCGAGATGAAACGCGCAAACGCCTCGGTCGCGGGGGCGGCGAACATCCGTGCCGGCTCGCCCTGTTCGCAGATCTGCCCCTGGTGCATGAAAACCACCTCGGTCGAGACGTTGCGGGCGAAGCCCATCTCATGCGTGACGACGATCATGGTGCGCCCTTCGGCGGCGAGGGCCTGCATCACCTTCAGCACCTCACCCACCAGTTCGGGGTCCAGCGCGCTGGTCGGTTCGTCGAACAGGATCGCGTCCGGCTCCATCGCCAGGGCGCGCGCGATGGCGACGCGCTGCTGCTGCCCCCCCGACAGTTGCGCCGGATAGACATCGGCGCGATGGGTCAGGCCCACACGCTCCAGCAAGGCCAAGGCGCGATCACGCGCTTCGGCTTTCGGTTTCTTCAGGACCTGAACCGGCCCTTCCATGACGTTCTCCAGAACCGTGCGGTGCGACCAAAGGTTGAACTGTTGAAACACCATGCCCAGGTGCCGCCGCAGCTTTTCGACCTGGGCCGTATTCGCCGGGCGACCATTGCGCAGGACGATTTCTTCGCCATGCACGACAACGCGGCCCGCATCCGGAGTTTCAAGAAAGTTCAGGCAGCGCAGGAAGGTCGATTTCCCCGACCCGGATGAGCCGAGGATCGAGATCACGTCGCCCTTGCGGGCCGTCAGGTCGATGCCCTTCAGGACATGCAGATCCCCAAAGCTCTTGTGAATGCCTTCGGCCAGCAACACGGGTCGATCGGTCATCTGCGCGCCCTTTTCTCCATCGCCAGCACATGGGGCGAAAGCCAACGTTCCGATTGCCGCCACAGCGTCACGAAGATGCCTGTGACCAGCAGATAGATCACCGCCGCCCACAAGAGCGCGGAAAAGTCGAAAGTCTTTTGATAGACCTGCCGCGCCACGCCCATCACATCATACACCGTCACGACCGATGCCAGCGCCGAGGCCTTCATCAGCAGGATGATCTCATTGCCCAGCGCGGGCCAGGCAATGCGGTAGGCGTGGGGAAACACCACCCGCCGCAACAGGGTCCAGCGGGTCATGCCGATGGCGCGGGCGGCTTCGATCTCGCCCCGCGGCACGCCCATGATGCCGCCGCGCAGGATCTCGGTCTGGTAGGCGGTCGAGTTCAGGGCGAAGGCCAGGATGGCGCAGTTCAACGGTTCGCGAAAGAAGGGCCACAGACCCATGGCCTGCAATTCCGGACGGAACTGGCCCGATCCATAGTAGATCAGGAACAGTTGCGCCAGCAGTGGGGTGCCACGCATCATCGAGATGTAGGGACGCAGCATGCCTTGCGCGACTGCCCCGCCCTGCGCCCGCCACAGCGCCAGCCAGGGCGCGAACAGCCCCGCGATCAGGGCGCCCAGCCCGGTGATCAGAAGCGTCATGCCCAGGCCCTGAAGGAAGCGGGGGCCGTGAACGGCCAGGATGTCCATCGGGTTCATGCACGTGCCCGGATGATGCCGCGGTTCGCGCGGGTTTCCATCTTCGCCAGGATCATCTCGGACAGCACGCACATGACCCAGTAGATCGCGCAGGCGACCAGGAAGAAGAAGAACGGCTCTTTGGTGGTGCGGACGGCGACCTGACTCATCCGCATCAGTTCGCCCAGCGTGATGACCGACACCATCGAGGTGTCTTTTAGCAGGTTGACCCACAAGTTGCCCAGACCCGGCAGGGCAAAGCGCCAAAGCTGCGGCAGCTTGATCCGCCAGAAGATCTGCCGTTGCGTCATGCCGATGGCCATTCCCGCCTCGGACTGCCCGGGGTTCAGCGACTGGAAGGCGCCACGCAGGACTTCCCCGGCATAAGCGCCGAACACCAGGCCAAGGGCAATCACACCCGCCAGGAAGGGGCTGATCTCGAAGGACATGCCGGGCCACAGCCAGTTCAGGCCGGTGTTCAGGGCCAGGCCGCCGCCATAATAGACGATGAACAGCGTCAGAAGTTCGGGCATGCCGCGCATCGTGGTGGAATAGGCCCAGCCAATGGCGCGCAGCACCGGATTGGCGGACATCGACAGGAAGGCCGAGAAGAAGCCCAGCAACATTCCCACCGGCAGGGTGACCGCCGCAAGTTCCAGCGTCAGCAGCGTGCCCCACAGGATTTCATCGCCCCAGCCTGCATCGCCGAAGGCCAATAGCCGTTCCATCATTCCCCCTGCATACGACCCTGCCCGGGACCGCATTCCGGCACGGGTTCTGCGCCCGTCGCCCGACGGCGGCGGGGCCGGTGGATCCTGGACCCCCGGCCCCGCATGCCTGTCTTACTTCATGGTGTAGACGTCAATCGGGAAATACTTGTCGTTGATGGCCTTGTAGGTGCCATCCTCGCGGATTTCCTTCAGCGCGGCGTTCATCTTCGCCAGAAGATCGGTATCTTCCTTGCGGATCGCGATGCCCACGCCTTCGCCCACGAAGGCCGGATCGGTGATCGGCTCGCCCTTCAGTTCGCAGCACTTGCCGTCTTCGGTCTTGGTCGTCCAGTCGAGCATCGGCAGCATGTCCCCCACCTGCGCGTCGATCCGGCCCGCCGCCAGGTCAAGGTTCACCTCGTCCTGCGTCGGATATTCGCGGATTTCCGACTTGGTGAACACCTTGTGGGCATATTCTGCCTGCGTCGTTCCGACCTGCACGCCCACCAGCTTGCCGTCAAGACCGTCGGCGGTGAAGTCCTTGATGTCGGTCTCTTTCGGGGCAACGACGGTCATGGCCGCCTTGTAATAGGGATCGGTGAAGTTCACCTGCTTCTTGCGTTCCTCGGTGATGAACATCGACGCGATGATGAAGTCATATTTCTTGGCCAGAAGGCCGGGGATGATCCCGTCCCAATCCTGCGCCACCACCTCGCAGGTCACCTTCATCTTCGCGCAAAGCGCCTGTCCGATCTCGACGTCGAAGCCCGTGACCTTGCCCGCGGAATCGATGAAATTGAACGGCGGATAGGCACCCTCGGTCCCCAGCTTCAGGGTTTCCTGTGCCTGCACGGCGCCGGCGGCCAGACCAAGGAAAAGCGCCGCGGTCACGGTTCTGAGGAACATCGATCGTCTCCTGTTGGAAGGTGCGCGTGGAGTCGCGCCCGGTTGTGCTGCGCCCAACATGGCACTGTCGCCGATGATATTGCAAGCAAACCGCAAAATTGCGCCCGCCCCCGGACATCAGCCCCAAAGGACGAACATCCAGGCCACCGCACCCGCAACTGCCGTCAGGGCCACCGCCGCGCTTCCGCAGTCCTTGGCCTTGCGCGCCCGGGGATCCTGCGCCGGAGAGATGTAATCCACCGTCGCCTCGATTGCGGTATTCAGAAGTTCGGCCACCAGGATCAGAAGGCCCAGCGCGACGATCAGCGCCCGCTCGGCCGCAGTGAGATCAAGGATCAGCGCAAGCAGGACCGATACGGCATTGACCGCGATCCATTGCCGAAAGCTCTTCTCGTCCGCCCAGGCCCGGCCCAGGCCCTGCGCGGACCAGCGGGCGGTGCGACCGAGGCGGCGCAGTTCCTGGCCCAGTGTCTTCAGCATCGTCCTTCCGCGGCGGCTTTCCGTCGGACGCTAGCCCGCCAGCCGCCGCTCCGCCAGATAGATCCGCACCGCTTCCGTTACATGGCGGAAGCGGTCGCCGCCCAGTTTCGTGCCGCCATACCAGCGCGTGACGATGATCAGATGGTCGTGCAGGGCCTCGCGCTCCAGCATCCGCAGCATGACGGTTCCCGCGCCACTTTCGCCGTCGTCATTCTTGACCGGCACGGGCGCGCCGCCTTCCGTCAGGATCGCGGCCCAGCTGTTGTGCGTGGCCTTGGCGAACCGCTTCTCGCGTTTCAGCTCGGCCAGCGTCGCGTCGATTTGGGCGCGTCCCGCCACGGGACCGCCGGACACCGCATAGCGCGAGCCGCGGTCGGAAATCACGTTGTCCAGGATCAGAAGGGCCATGACCCCTGCTAGCGCATCACGGCCCGGTTGCCGAGCATCTTTGTCACACCGGCCCGCCGGCCCGAAGACGGGCGGCGGTGGCATGGATGACCGACATGCGCTGCGCATTGCCGGGGTGGCTGCCCAGGAACTGATTGCCGGGATCGGGGATGCGGGCAAAGAACTGGGCGCCGCGGTCGGGATCATAGCCGGCGATCCAGGCGATGTAGGTGCCCAGCGTATCGGCCTCCAGTTCCATTTCCTTGGAGTAGGCGCGGCTGCCGACGCTGGCGCCGATGTTGCGCAACGCATCCAGCGTCGGGGAATCGGCGCCCAGAACCGCGCCAAGGCCGCCAGCGACCACCCCGCCCAGCGAGGCGGTCTGCGCCTGCCGAGGCAGGTGCCCCAGGATATGGTGCGCGGCCTCATGCCCCATGACAAAGCCCAGCTCGTCGGTGTTGCGCGCCTCGGCGATCAGGGCCAGCGTGAAGATGATGATCGGGCGGCCGTTCCGGTCCAGCGTCTGGCCCGCGTTGGCCGGCAGGTCCAGCCGTTCATCGACGACGATCTGGAAATCGCAGTTCGCGTCCGGCCGGCGGCGGCGGCATTCGCGTTCGGCCACCGGTTCGATGCGGTTCAGGACACTGACGAAGTTCTGCGCCGCCACCTTCGGTGAAACGGCCGGGCCAGGGTCGCTGGCAAGGTCCGGGTAATCGGAGATCGGCTCGCCGCGCGACACCGGCTGCGCCAGGGGCGGCGGCGCGTCATAGGGGGGCACCGGCTCCATGCAGGCAGCCAAAGCCAATGGGGCCAAGAACCCGAACCGCAACAAGCCGCGCCGCATCGCCATCCACCCGATCATGATCCGCTTTGGCGGATTTTCATTCTGCCTCTGCCACCAGATTACCGGTTCGTTCCCCCCGCCGAAAGTGCGGTCAGCCGCGCGCGCACCTTATCACGCGGATGTGTGCCGCCCCGCCCTGTGCAAGGGCGATTGGCAAAGGCCCGGAACGGGAGTAGCCTTTCGGGAATGTTTACCATCGAGCATGAATTCGACGCCACGGTCATCACCCTTGTCGACGAGGGTCAGCCGCATCTGCAAGAAGATGTGACGATCCAGGGTTTCGAGGAATGCGTCACGATCGAACAGTACGATCCGCGCCTCGATGCCGTGGTGAAGATCGTCCTTTCCATGACTCAGGTGCAGGAACTTGCGGCGGCACTGAACCTTCCCGAAGGCGTCTACCGCCGCGTGCGCAAGACCTGAGCGGTTCAGTCCAGGCGAAACACCTTGTCCCGGGACTTGGCGCCGCGGACCAGCGTCAGCCGCGACCTAGCGACGCCAAGGGCCTTGGCCAGCGCCTTCTGCACCTCGGCCGTGGCCTTGCCGTCTTCGGGCACGGTGGTGACCAGGACCTTGACGAGCCCGTCCTCCAGCAACACGGCGTTGCGCGCAGCCTTCGGCGTCACGCGCACCGCGATCTCGGCGCCGGGAATCGCAAGATGGGTCAGGTCGGTCATGGCCTTGCCTCTGGTCAATCCTGTCCGTCGCGCTACTGTCGGGCCAAGCGATAAGGAACGCCCCATGAAACCGCAAGCGATCCCGCCCCGCACGGCCTTCTTCACCGACGAACGCTGCTTCTGGCACGGCGGCGGCAACTATGCCCTCACGCTGCCGGTAGGTGGCCTTGTGCAGCCCGGCGGCGGCCTGCCCGAAAACCCCGAAACCAAGCGGCGACTGAAGAACCTGCTTGAGGTGACGGGCCTTTATCGGGAACTGGATGTCCGAACTGCCCCGGAAGCCTGCCGCGAGGATCTGCTGCGCGTCCATCCCGCCCGCTACCTGGATGCTTTCAAGGCGGCCTCGGATGCAGGCGGGGGCGAGTTGGGGTTGCGCACGCCCTTCGGCCGCGGCGGCTACGAAATCGCCGCCCTTTCCGCGGGGCTGGCCCTTGGTGCGATGACGGCGGTGCTGCGCGGCCAGGTCCGCAACGCCTATGCCCTGTGCCGGCCGCCGGGCCACCATGCGCTGCCCGACTGGCCGAACGGCTTCTGCCTTCTGAACAACATCGCCGTCGCGATCCGCGCCGCGCAGGCGCATGGGCTGGCGCGGCGCATCGCCGTGGTGGATTGGGACGTGCACCACGGCAATGGAACCGAGGCGATCTTTCTTTCCGACCCCGAGGTTCTGACCATCTCGCTCCACCAGGACCGGAACTATCCCCTGGACACGGGCGGGGCCGACCAGCGCGGTCAGGGCAAGGGCTTCGGCTTCAACCTGAACATTCCCCTGCCCCCCGGCACCGGGCATGACAGCTATCTTGAGGCGATGGAGCGGCTGGTCCTGCCCGCGCTGGACCGCTTCCGCCCCGATGCGATCATCGTCGCCTGCGGCTATGACGCGGGCGCGATGGATCCGCTGGGCCGGATGCTGGCCGGCGCCGACACCTTCCGTCAGATGACGCGCATGGTCCTGGGGGCGGCCGACAGGCTGTGCGGCGGGCGGCTGGTCCTGGTCCATGAAGGCGGCTATTCCGAAGTCCATGTCCCCTTCTGCGGCCATGCCGTGATCGAGGAACTGTCCGGAAGCGCCATCCGCGCCGCCGATCCGCTGGCGGAAACCATCGCGCGCCGCCAGCCCGCCTTTGAATGGCGCCAACCGGTTTCCGATCACATCGGGCATCTGGCCGACCTGTTTTTCGGCGGATGATCCGCGCCGACTTGTGGCGGAAGCGCTTTGCCCACATCTTCCCGGGCGAAACAACAATAGGTCGCACCATGCCCACCCCGAACGCCGCCGCACTGGATTTCCTGCTGACCCGCCGGTCGCGGCCCGCGAAAACCCTGACCACCCCCGCCCCCGACCGAACGGCGCTGGCGCCGATCCTGACCGCGGGCGTCCGGGTGCCCGATCACGGCAAGCTGGAGCCCTGGCGGCTGGTCGTCCTGGAACGTGGTGCGATGGCGCGGGTGGCCGCCGTCGCCCAACAGCGCGCGCAGGACCTGGGCATGGACCCGGACAAGGCCCGCAAGGGCATCACCCAGTTTTCCGAAAGCCCGCTGTGCGTGGCGGTGGTCCATGTCCCGCGCGGAACCGAGAAGGTGCCTGCCCGCGAGCAGGAACTTTCGACCGCGAATGTCGCCCTTTCCATCCTGAACGCGGCGCTGGCCGCGGGCTGGGGTGCCTGCTGGTTGACCGGCTGGCCCGCTTACGATGACGGGTTCTGCGAACAGGCGCTGGGACTGCAGCGCGGAGAATGGGTCGCGGGCTTTGTCCACATCGGCACGGAAACCGCCACCCCGCCTGACCGTCCGCGCCCCGATCTTGCTGCGATCACCACTTGGGTATCGGAATGATTTTTGCCGCCTTCCGGGACGCACTGTCGCAACTGGCCGACGGGCGCTTTCTGCGGGTCACGCTGATCGGCGTGGCGCTGGCGATCCTGTTGCTGGTCGGTTTTTCAGTGGGCTCGATCTGGCTTCTGGACCAGATCCTGCCGCCGACCATCACGCTGCCGTGGATCGGTCCGGTGGACTGGATCGAGACCGTCCTGAACTGGGGTCTTGTTGTCGCGCTGGCCGTTTTGTCGGTCTTCCTGATGGTGCCGGTCGCCTCGGCCTTTTCGGGATTGTTCCTTGATCAGGTGGCCACGGCGGTCGAGGCGCGGCACTACCCGGCACTGCCGCCTGCCCGACCCCTGGGCCTGTTCGACAGCATGGTCGCCAGCGTGAACTTCCTGGGGGTATTGATCCTCGTCAACCTTCTGGCGCTGATCCTCTGGCCTTTCGCGGGGCCTCTCGTGCCGGTACTCTTCTGGGCGGTGAACGGCTACCTTCTCGGGCGGGAATATTTCGAACTGGCCGCTCAGCGCCGGATGAGCCGGACCGAAGCAAGGGCGCTGCGCCGGGCCAATGGCGGCCGGATCTGGCTGGCGGGGGGATTGATGGCGGTTCCCCTGACAATTCCGGTCGTGAACCTGCTGGTGCCGGTCCTGGGGGCAGCAACCTTCACCCATCTTTTCCATCGGATGCAGGGCCGGCGCCCCGGCGCCTAACCGGCGGTGCCCGTCGCGGCCACCGGCGCAGGGCGGGTCGGGCCGAACCAGGTGACATCGTCCAGCGTGATTGCGCCCGACAGAAGCACCGCCGCGCAAATCCCCCAGACGATCACCGTGATGATCGTGGTGATGGCGACCTTGCGCTTCATGTTCAGTTCCGCCGGGGCGGAGGCGGGAGTGCCCGGAACGACATGTCCGGCGTCCGACTGGCTTTTGTGACCGATCGGCAGGATCGTCAGGAACGCCATGAACCAGATCGTCGCGAACAGGACGATCCCACCGGTCAGGTTCATCAGACCTGCTCCAGTTCCACAAGGCAGCCGTTGAAATCCTTCGGGTGCAGAAACAGCACCGGCTTGCCATGCGCGCCGATCTTCGGCTCGCCGCTGCCAAGGACACGCGCACCCGAAGCCTTCAGCCTGTCGCGCGCCGCCAGGATGTCCTCGACTTCGTAGCAGATGTGGTGGATTCCGCCCGCGGGGTTCTTTTCCAGAAAGCCCGCGATCGGGGAATTGTCGCCCAGCGGATAGAGAAGCTCGATCTTGGTGTTCGGCAGTTCGATGAACACCACCGTCACGCCGTGATCCGGTTCATCCTGCGGGTCGCGCACCACGGCGCCCAGCGTGTTGCGATACTGGTCCGCCGCGGCGGCCAGGTCCGGCACGGCGATGGCGACATGGTTCAGACGTCCGATCATGGCGGTCTCCTTGGCTTGTTGCAGGTTTTATGTCGCGCGCAGGGGCAAAGCGCAAGGCTCGGAGGCCGTATTTACCTTCCCTTAGGCACTGAGCGGCTAGGGTCGATTCGACGGGCAGAAGCCCCCTCCAGGAGGTCTGAATGGACGACGATCTTTCCCGCTTCATGGCGCAGCGGCCGCCCACCGCGGCCCACCCCTTGCTGGGGCTCACGGTGCTTCTGGTGGAAGACAGCCGCTTTGCCTCCGAAGCCATGCGGCTCTTGTGCCTGCGGTCGGGCGCGCGGATCCGCCGCGCCGATTGCCTGCGATCGGCCCAGCGTCACCTGCAGACCTATCGTCCGACCGTGGTCATCATCGATGTCGGCCTGCCTGATGGGTCGGGACTGGACCTGATCCGCGATCTTGCTGCGGCGCAGCCGCGGGTGCCGGTGCTGCTGGGCACCAGCGGCGACCCCGATCTGGCCGAGGCGGCACGCGCCGCCGGTGCGGACGGCTTCCTGGAAAAGCCCATCGAACGCCTTGCGGTCTTTCAGCAGGCGGTCCTGTCCGCGCTGCCCGCCGCGTCCCGCCCGCGCGCACTGGGACTTGCCAGCGACGACCAGATCAGCCCCGATCCCATTGCGCTGCGCGATGACCTGACGCTGGCCGCCGACCTGTTGGGCAACAACCCCGATGATCGCGCCGTCAGCTACGTGGCGCAGTTCCTTTCCGGTGTCGCCCGCGTCGCCCATGACCAGCCCCTGGCCTCTGCCGCCGCCAGTCTGGCCCGACCGGGAATGCAGGGCAACGTCGCGGACCTTCGCCACGTCACCGGCCTGGTGCGCGAACGGCTTGCGGCAGGCGCCGGGTCCATCTGATTACTCCAGCGCGGGATCGCGGCTGAACAGATGCGGCGCTGTCAGGTCCGACAGGCGCCGGATCTGACGGTCCCCTTCGAAGTTCTCGGGGGCCAGCCATGCCTGGTAAGCCTGGCGAAGGCCCGGCCAGTCTCGGTCGGTGATGGCGAACCAGGCTGTGTCGCGGTTGCGACCCTTGTAGATGATGTGATGCCGGAAGGTGCCTTCATAGGAAAACCCGTACCGCTGCGCCGCCCGCCGCGATGGCAGATTCAGCGAGTCGCATTTCCATTCGTACCGCCGATAGCCTGCGGCAAAGGCCCAGTCCATCATCAGGAACATCGCCTCGGTCGCCGCGGGTGTGCGCTGCAGCGCAGGCGACAGGCAGATGTGCCCCACCTCGATCGAGCCATGCGTCGGGGTGATGCGCAGATAGCTGGCCACACCCGCGGGCTTTCGGGTGGCCTGGTCGATAATCGCCAGGAACCACGGATCCCGTTCGGCTGCCATGCCTTCGGCCCACCCACGATAGGCGGCAGCTTCGGCAAACGGGCCATAGGGCAGGTAGTCCCAGATCGCATCATCAGCCAGGTTGGCCTGGTGCAGGTCGCCGGCATGGCGCGCCGGGTCCAGCCGTTCCAGCCGCGCAAATCGCCCGGCCATCGGATCGTCACCGGGCCAGGCGGGGGGCACCCAGTTGGGTATCAGCTCACCGAATGTCGGCATGGATCCTCCTTATGCCCGCTGTCGGACTCGTTCCGCGCGATCTAAGCACGGACGCACCGCGCCGAAAAGGCACCGAAAATGCCCCAGCTGCGACCCGGGCTTTCCGCAATCGCGCCGCAATCCCCGGCCAGTTTCGGCCCTGTACGAGTGAGCCTCTGGCAAAGCGGAGTGAAAGACATGAAAGCTGGACTGCATCGCCTTGTAACGAATGAACGCCTGACGCGCGCTGCGCATTGGACGGTGTTCAGCGTCGGCGCAATGTCGCTGTTCTTCTCTGTCATCGCGACAGCCGCCCGCGCGCTGTAAGACCGCTGGCCGCGCCCGCAACGCGAGCCCAAAGCAAAAGGCGCAGGTCGATCCTGCGCCTTTTGCTTTTTCCGCTCCCCCCCGTGGGGATCATTCCTTGGGCATCACCCGCAGCCGCAATTCGCGCAGCTGTTCGTTCGTGGGTTCCGAAGGCGCCCCCATCATCAGGTCTTCCGCGCGCTGGTTCATCGGGAACATGATGACTTGCCGGATATTCGCCTCGTCCGCCAGCAGCATCACGATCCGGTCGATCCCGGCGGCGCACCCCCCGTGCGGCGGCGCGCCATAGCGGAAGGCCTTGACCATGCCGCCGAAGCGTTTCTCGACCTCGTCCCGGCCGTAACCGGCAATTTCAAAGGCCTTGAACATGATTTCCGGCGTATGATTGCGGATCCCGCCCGAAATCAGCTCGTACCCGTTGCAGGCCAGGTCATACTGATAGGCATGCACCTTCAGCGGATCGCCGTTCAGCGCCTCAAGTCCCCCCTGCGGCATCGAGAACGGGTTGTGGCTGAAGTCGATCTTGCCGTCGGCATCCTTTTCATACATCGGGAAATCGACGATCCAGGCAAAGCGGAAGCAGTTTTCCTCCGTCAGACCCAGTTCGCGGCCAATCTCGTTGCGCGCCCGGCCCGCGATCGCTTCGAAGGTTTCGGGTTTGCCCCCAAGGAAGAAGGCCGCATCGCCGGATTTCAGACCCAGCTGCTGGCGGATGGCCTCGGTCCGCTCGGGCCCGATGTTCTTGGCCAGCGGGCCGGCGGCTTCCATCCCCGATCCATCCTCGGCCTCGCGCCAGAAGATGTAGCCCATCCCCGGCAGGCCTTCCTTCTGGGCAAAGGCGTTCATCCGGTCGCAGAACTTGCGGCTGCCCCCGGTGGGCGCCGGAATGGCGCGGATCTCGTTGCCGGGCGTTTCCAGCAGCTTGGCGAAAATCGCAAAGCCCGAACCGGCGAAATGGTCGCTGACCACCTGCATCTTGATAGGGTTGCGCAAGTCGGGCTTGTCCGAGCCATACCACAGCAGCGCGTCCTTGTAGGCGATGCGCGGCCAGTCGGCGTGAACCTTGCGGCCGTTGCCGAATTCCTCGAACAGACCCTGGATTACCGGCTGCACGGTCTGGAACACGTCTTCCTGTTCCACGAAGGACATCTCGATATCCAGCTGGTAGAAATCGGTGGGCGACCGGTCGGCGCGCGGGTCTTCGTCGCGGAAGCAGGGCGCGATCTGGAAATAGCGGTCAAAGCCCGCGACCATGATCAGCTGCTTGAACTGCTGCGGCGCCTGCGGCAGCGCGTAGAATTTGCCCGGATGCAGCCGCGATGGCACCAGGAAGTCGCGCGCGCCTTCGGGCGAGGATGCGGTGATGATCGGCGTCTGGAATTCGGTGAAGCCCTGGTCCCACATCCGGTTGCGCAAGGACCGCACCACGTTCGAGCGCAGCATCATGTTCTGGTGCAGCCCTTCGCGGCGCAGGTCGAGGAAGCGGTAGGTCAGGCGGGTTTCCTCGGGGTAGTCGACGTCGCCGAAAACCGGCAGCGGCAGTTCGTCCGCCGCGCCCAGAACGGCCACGTCGCGGACATAGACCTCGATCGCGCCCGTCGGGATCTTGGGGTTCACCAGTGCCGCATCGCGCAATTTCACGGTGCCGTCGATGCGGATCACGAATTCCGAACGCACGGCCTCCAGCGCCTTGAAGGCCGGGCTGTCGCCATCGCAAAGGATCTGCGTCATCCCGTAGTGGTCGCGCAGGTCGATGAACAGCACTCCGCCATGATCGCGCACCCGATGCACCCAGCCCGACAGGCGCACATCCTGGCCGGCGTGGGACGTGTTCAGATCGGCGCAGGTATGGCTGCGATAGGCGTGCATCATGGATCCCCTTTCCGGAGGCAAAGCAGTCGCGCCGATACAGCGTGACGGGGGCGGGAAGTCAAGGCCGCAGCCGCCCTCCCATCCGTTTCCTCACCGCGGATTCCCGCCCGCGCCGGAAACAATCCGAATTTGCGCCACATTGTTTTGCATGATTGCCCCGACGTCGCAGGAACATTCGGCAAAGGGCAAAGGGTGGCAATGCAAGGAACCGGGCGGGGCGCGCTGGCGGCACCGTTTCAGGCGCGCCTTTCGCGCCTGGACGTGATTGCCACGCTTGCGATCCTTCTGCTGTACCTGGCCGGGCTTGTCCCCGCGTTGGGAACGGGCGTGTCTGCCGATCTTCAGGCCGCTTGGGAGGCCGGCGTGGCGATGATCTCGGGCCGGCCCGACGAAGTCTATCCACCCGCGACGCTACCCTTCGCCATGCTGCCGCCCGAGGCCTGGCTTGAGCGGTTGCGCGCGGCGGGCCAGCAGGGCGATGTCTTTCCGTTTCTCTACCCGCCTCTCTGGGCCTGGGCGATGGGCCAACTGTCGCTGCTGACCGGTTTCCAGACCGTCGCGCAGGTGGCGAGCGCCCTGAACGCGCTATTCCTGCCTGCGACCGTCCTTCTGGCGCACCGGGTCGCGGCGCCCGCGATGCCGCGATCGACTTTCCTGCTGTCGGGGATGCTGGTCCTGTTCCTTCCCACAGTGGGCCTGACGGCGCTGATGCAGAACCAGCCGCAGATCATCGTCGCGTTCCTGACAGTGCTGGCGATCGAGCGGGCGCTCAGCGGGCGGGAACGGAGCGCAGGCGCGGTGCTGGCAGTTGCGGCGGCGATCAAGGTCTATCCAGTGCTGCTGGCGGTGCTGTTCTTGGCTTCGCGGCGCTACCGGGCGGCAGGCAGCTTCTGCGTGGTGGGCGGCGCACTGGGGGCATTCTCTGTCGCTGTGGCCGGCTGGCCGCTGCATGTCGCCTTCCTGGACCTTTTGGCGACGATCTCTCGCAGCATCCTTGTCACGCCGCTGACCTATACGGTCGATGCGGCCATGGCGCAGATGTTCATGCCCCAGAAGTTGACGCTCGTGCTCGCGCCGCTCAATCCCGGGGTCAGCGGCAAGCCGATCGGCTGGTATGCCATGACGAAACCGCCCGCGCTGGCGCTGCTGGGCCAGGCCATCCAGCTTGCCGCGCTCGCGGGATTTGCCTGGCTGCTCTGGCGCCGTCCCGGACCCAGGGCCGAGGCGGCGATCTGGCCGCTGGCGATGATGGTCCTGTCGCTTCTGGGGCCGATGTCCTGGGGCTACCATTACATCGCGCCGCTGGCCTTCACCCCCATGGTGCTGGAACGACTGCGTCCCGGCGCGTCCAGCCTGCTGGCCCTGCTGGGGATGTTGCTGCTGTCCGTCGGGCTGGTCCAGGGCGGATTGCTGCCATGGCCGCTGCTGCCGCGTCAGATCGTCGGACTGCTGGGCATCCTGTGCTTCGCGGCCGCCTTCGCCCTTAGCCGTCCGATCGGGCGCAGCACTTCGGCCAGGGCTGGCGCCCTGTGACCGTTGGCCCTTGCGCGCAGGCTTGCGGCGGCTATAACCCCGTCAATTTGCACGAAGGGGTCCGAGATGCCGAAAAGAACCGATATCAATTCGATCATGATCATCGGCGCCGGACCCATCGTCATCGGTCAGGCCTGCGAATTCGACTACTCGGGCGCGCAAGCCTGCAAGGCGCTGCGCGAGGAAGGCTACCGGGTCATCCTCGTGAACTCGAACCCTGCCACGATCATGACCGATCCCGGCATGGCCGACGCCACATACATCGAGCCGATCACACCCGAGATCGTCGCCAAGATCATCGAAAAGGAACGCCCCGACGCGCTGCTGCCCACGATGGGTGGTCAGACCGGGCTGAACACCTCGCTGGCGCTGGCGGATATGGGTGTGCTGGACAAGTTCGGCGTGCAGCTGATCGGTGCGAACCGGCAAGCCATTGAAATGGCCGAAGATCGCAAGCTGTTCCGCGAGGCGATGGACCGGATCGGGCTGGAAAACCCGCGCGCCGCCATCGTCAGTTCGCCGAAGGACGCGAACGGCAAATACGACACGAAGGCCGGTCTGGCCGAGGCGATGTCGGTCATCGACGAAGTTGGCCTGCCCGCGATCATCCGCCCCGCCTTCACCCTGGGCGGCACCGGTGGCGGCATCGCCTACAACCGCGACGACTACGAAGCGATCTGCCGCAGCGGGCTGGAAGCCTCGCCCGTGGGGCAGATTCTGGTCGATGAATCGCTGCTGGGCTGGAAGGAATACGAGATGGAAGTCGTGCGCGACCGCGCCGACAACGCCATCATCGTCTGCGCCATCGAAAACGTCGATCCGATGGGCGTCCACACAGGTGATTCCATCACCGTCGCCCCCGCGCTGACGCTGACCGACAAGGAATACCAGATCATGCGCAACGGCTCGATCGCCGTGCTGCGCGAAATCGGCGTCGAAACCGGCGGATCGAACGTGCAATGGGCGATCAACCCGGAAGACGGCCGCATGGTCGTGATCGAGATGAACCCGCGCGTCAGCCGGTCATCGGCTCTGGCGTCGAAGGCCACCGGCTTCCCCATCGCCAAGATCGCGGCAAAGCTCGCCGTGGGCTACACGCTGGATGAACTGGACAACGACATCACCAAGGTGACGCCGGCCAGCTTCGAGCCGACCATCGACTATGTCGTGACCAAGATCCCGCGCTTTGCCTTCGAGAAATTCCCCGGATCCAAGCCCGAACTGACCACGGCCATGAAATCCGTGGGCGAAGCGATGGCGATTGGGCGCACCATCCACGAATCGCTGCAAAAGGCGCTGGCAAGCCTGGAAACCGGCCTGACCGGCTTTGACGAAATCGCCATCGACGGTGCGCCCGACAAGGCAGCCATCATCAAGGCGCTGTCGCAGCGCACGCCCGACCGGATCCGGCTGATCGCGCAAGCCATGCGTCACGGCCTGTCGGACGACGAAATCAAGGCGGCCACGGCGTTCGATCCCTGGTTCCTGGCGCGCATCCGCGAAATCGTCGAAACCGAGGCCAGCGTGCAGCGCGACGGCCTGCCGACCACGGCGGAGGGTCTGCGCAAGCTCAAGATGATGGGCTTCACCGATGCGCGGCTGGCAAAACTGACCGGCCGCGATGAAACCTCTGTCCGCCGCGCCCGGATCGGCCTTGGTGTGACCGCGGTCTTCAAGCGCATCGACACCTGCGGCGCCGAGTTCGAGGCACAGACTCCCTACATGTATTCGACCTACGAAGCCCCCGCGATGGGCGATGTCGAATGCGAAGCCCGGCCTTCGGACGCGAAAAAGGTCGTGATTCTGGGCGGCGGTCCGAACCGGATCGGCCAGGGGATCGAATTCGACTACTGCTGCTGCCACGCCTGCTTTGCGCTGACCGAAGCCGGCTATGAAACCATCATGATCAACTGCAACCCCGAAACCGTGTCGACCGACTACGACACCTCGGACCGGTTGTATTTTGAACCGCTGACGCTGGAACATGTGCTGGAAATCCTGCGGGTCGAACGCGAAAACGGCACGCTGCATGGCGTGATCGTGCAGTTCGGCGGCCAGACGCCCTTGAAGCTGGCCAACGCCCTGCATGACGAAGGCATCCCGATCCTGGGCACCACGCCCGATGCGATCGACCTGGCCGAAGACCGCGAACGCTTCCAGAAGCTTCTGAACGACCTGAACCTGCGCCAGCCGATCAACGGCATCGCCTCGTCCGACGAACAGGCGCTGGAAATCGCCGGGCGCATCGGCTTCCCGCTGGTGATCCGGCCTTCCTACGTTCTGGGTGGGCGCGCGATGGAAATCGTGCGCGACATGGATCAGCTGAAACGCTACATCACCACCGCCGTCACCGTGTCGGGCAAAAGCCCGGTCCTGCTGGACAGCTACCTGGCCGGCGCGATCGAGGTGGATGTGGATGCGCTGTGCGACGGCAAGGCCGTGCATGTCGCGGGCATCATGGAACATATCGAAGAAGCGGGCGTGCATTCCGGTGACAGCGCCTGCTGCCTGCCGCCCCACAGCCTGACCGATGACGTGGTCGAAGAACTGAAGCGCCAGACCGAAAAGATGGCGCTGGCCTTGGGCGTTGTCGGCCTGATGAACGTGCAGTTCGCGATCAAGGACGGTGACATCTTCGTGCTGGAAGTGAACCCGCGCGCCAGCCGCACCGTGCCCTTCGTCGCCAAAGCCACCGACAGCGCCATCGCGTCGATCGCCGCGCGGCTGATGGCCGGTGAACCGCTGTCGACCTTCCCGATGCGCGCTGCCTATCCGGCGGGCGTCGGCCCCGATACGCCCCTGCCCTATGCCGATCCGCTGACGCTGGCCGATCCGAAAACCCCGTGGTTCTCGGTCAAGGAAGCGGTGCTGCCCTTCGCCCGCTTCCCCGGCGTCGACACCATCCTTGGGCCAGAGATGCGTTCGACCGGCGAGGTGATGGGCTGGGACCGCACCTTCCCGCTGGCCTTCCTGAAGGCGCAGATCGGTGCGGGAACCCACCTGCCGGAATCGGGACGGGCCTTCCTGTCGGTGAAGGACGCCGACAAGACAGAAGCCCTGGCCGAAGCCGCCCGCGACCTGATCGCCATGGGGTTCGAGATCATCGCCACCCGCGGCACCGCTGCCTGGTTGGCCGATCAGGGCATTGCGGCCACGCAGGTGGCCAAGGTCTACGAAGGCCGCCCGAACATCGTCGACCGGCTGAAGAACGATGACATCGCGCTGGTGATGAACACCACCGATGGCAGCCAGGCGATCAGCGACAGCCGCGATATCCGCGCCGTCGCGCTGATGGACAAGATCCCCTATTTCACCACCGCCGCCGCCAGCATCTCGGCCGTCCAGGCCATGCGGGCGCGCAGCGAGGGGATCGGGGTCCGCACGCTTCAGGGCTGACCGCCAAAGCCACGAAAGGGGCCGGGATGTCGGGACTTTATCTGAAGCGGCACACCGAAGCCCTGGTCAAGGACGTGGGGATCGAGGCGGCCGCGCGCCTGTCGGGGAAGTCCAAGGCGACGCTGGGCCGCTACTACTCGGAAGATGCGGAACACGCCGACCGGTTCATGCCCATCGACGTGGTGGCGGCGATCGAAGCATCCTCCCGCTTTCCGCATGTGACGGCGGCGCTGGCGAACCTGCGCGGCATTACGCTGTCCCGGTCGGAACATCGTGCCAACGCGCCGAAAGGCGGGGTGAATGCGGATGTCGTGGCGCTTTCGCAGCGCTTTGCCGTGCTGATGGGTGAATACAATACAGCCATCGAGGATGGACGGATTTCGATCAACGAAGCCAAGCGGCTTTTGCACGAAACGCTGGCCATTCAGCAGGTTCTGATCGAGATGAAGCTTCATCTCGAACAGGAAGCCTGCTGAACGAAAAAGGCGGTGCCCGGAAGCACCGCCTTCGATCATCACGCTGCCTGTTCGCGCTTCGGCCGGCGCGAGGGTCGGCGCGGCGGTCGCGTCTTGCCATCGGGGCCTGCCGGAAACTGCTTGCGCTGCTGCTGCTGCTGCGGACCGCGCTTGGCGATGGGGCCCAGCTGCACCGGAGGTTCACCGCCGACGACGGGAATCGCCGCCTTCATCGTCTTCTCGATGTCGCGCAGTTCGCCGATTTCGTCCGGCGAACAGAAGGCCACCGCGCGCCCGTCCCGACCGGCGCGGGCCGTCCGGCCGATGCGGTGGACGTAGTTGTCGGCCACGTTCGGCAGGTCGTAGTTGTAGACGTGCCGCACCTCGGGGATGTCGATCCCGCGCGCCGCCACATCGGTAGCGACAAGAACCTGAACTTCGCCCTGACGGAACGACTGCAGGATCCGTTCACGCTGCCCCTGGCTTTTGTTGCCGTGGATCGCGCCCACGGAAAAACCCCAGGAATCCAGCAGCTTCGTCAGTTTGTCCGACCCATGCTTGGTGCGGTTGAACACCAGCGCCAGTTCGCCCGGATGCTTGGCAAGGTAGTCCGCCAGCAGTTTCGCCTTGTCGCCCTGCCGGACGAAATGCACGCCCTGTTCTATCTTCTCCGCCGCCTTGCCCGGAGGGGACACCTGCACGCGCACCGGATCCGTCAGGTACGACGCGGCAAGCTCCTCCATCAGCTTGGGCATGGTTGCGGAAAACAGCAGCGTCTGGCGGCGGCGCGGCAGCAGCTTTGCGATCTGGCGCAGCGCATGGATGAAACCGATGTCCAGCATCTGGTCCGCTTCGTCCAGGACCAGGCACAGAACCTCGTTCAGGGTCAGCGCGCGACGGTCCAGCAGGTCGATCAGGCGACCGGGGGTGGCCACCAGGATATCGACGCCCTTGGCCAGCCGATCCGCCTGCGCGTTCAGCGAAGCCCCGCCAACGACGCGATAGACCTTGATCGGCGTCCCTGCCGCAAAGGCGGTCAGGTTGTCGGTGATCTGGGTTGCCAGTTCGCGCGTCGGCGCAAGGATCAGCGCCCGGCAGGACTTGGGGGCCGGACGGGTGCCCAGCTTGAGCAGCCGGTTGATGATTGGCAGGCCGAAGGCGGCCGTCTTGCCGGTGCCCGTCTGCGCCAGGCCCAGCAGGTCGCGCCCGGCGACGATATGGGGAATGCCCTGCGCCTGGATCGGCGTGGGGGTGGTCAGCCCCTTCAGGGCCGCATTCTTCACAAGACGCGTGTCGAGCGCCAGTTGGTCAAAATTGTTCAATGGTTTTCCTGTTGCGCCACTTTTGGCGCAGTCAAAACAAGCTGGTCCCGGCCACACGCGGAAGTGTGTCCGTCGATTGCGGGGCGCGGCCTGATCAGGCCGCCGGACCCCTGCGTGACGTGGGAACCAGTCCTGACCCGTGCCGTGTTCCATTCTGGAACGGCTGCTCACGCGGCAGCGGCCTCGGGTCTGACACGGACATGGGGCCTGGAGGGCCGCAAGTCAAGCTGCATCGCAGCATAGATGCAAAAGGGGCACCCGCAGGCGCCCCTTCCATTCATTTGTTCGTCACAGATTCCGGTCGCGGAAATAATCGTCAACCTGACGTTCGGCGTCGTTCTTGGCCCAGCCGTAACGTTCCTGAAGCTTGCCCGCCAACTTGTCGCGCTGGCCCGCCGCTTCATCCAGATCGTCATCGGTAAGCTTGCCCCACTGCTCCTTGACCGAGCCCTTGAGTTGCTTCCAATTGCCTTCGACAATATCCCAGTTCATCGCGTCCTCCGTAGACGGTTGGATTGATGGAGGGACAACCCTGGCACCCGCGGCGGGTTGCGCACCGAAGCTCTGGACAATCCCCACGGGCACTATCTCGCCGAAATGCCGAGGCACGACGGGCCGGTTCCCGCCGACGTTCAGAAGAGCCTTCCGCCTTCCGGGACATCCTGGGTCGGCGAAATCAGCACCACGTCGCCATCTGCGTCCGGCACGCCCAGGGTCAGCACCTCGGAGCGGACCTTGCCGATCTGGCGGGGCGGGAAGTTCACCACGGCCAGGACCTGCCGGCCCACCAGTCCCTCGGGAGTATAGTGCCGCGTGATCTGGGCCGAGGACCGCTTTTCCCCGATGCCGGGGCCAAAGTCGATCCAGAGCTTGTAGGCCGGCTTTCGCGCCTCGGGAAAGGGTTCGGCGCGGGTGATCCGGCCCACGCGAATGTCCACCTTCAGGAAATCATCGAAGCCGATGGTGGGGGCTTGCGAAGCTTCGGTGGTGGTCATTTCCCCAGCTCCCGCCCGCGTTCTGCGGCGGCGTGGACCGCCCGGCGCAGCAGATCGGGGAAGCCCGTCTGCGGGTCCATCAGAACGGCCAGCGCGGCGGCGGTCGTGCCCCCGGGCGACGTGACGTTGACGCGCAACTGCCCCGGATCCTGGTCGGACTGCTCGGCCAGGGCCCCTGCCCCGGCCACCGTCGCCTTGGCCAGCCGCAGCGCCAGGTCGGCGGGCAGGCCTTCGGCCTCGCCGGCCGCGGCGAGCGTTTCGATCAGGTGAAAGACATAAGCCGGACCCGAGCCGGAAACAGCGGTCACAGCGTCCATCTGATGCTCTCCCGCCAGCCGTTCCACCTGCCCCACGGCCGACAGCAGCGCCGCCGCCAGGTCCAGATGCGCCTCGTTCGCATGGGCATTGCCGGTGATGGCCGTGATTCCCTTGCCGATAGCGGCAGGCGTGTTTGGCATGGCCCGCA
The DNA here is from genome assembly GCA_002356635.1 of Rhodobacteraceae bacterium QY30. Lineage (GTDB taxonomy): Bacteria > Pseudomonadota > Alphaproteobacteria > Rhodobacterales > Rhodobacteraceae > QY30. The sequence goes on along the minus strand of CP023454.1, from coordinate 433,331 downwards.
CCAGCGGCGTGCGGTCGCCCAGAACCGCCTCATAGGTGGCGATGGTGGTTCCGGCTGCAACGGTCAGGAACAGCGTCCGGCCATTTCCCAGCGCCTTCAGGATCGGCAGCGCCTCGCCCATCATCTGCGGCTTGACCGCGATCAGAACGATGGCAGGCGCCGCGGGCAGCGGTTCGTTCAGATGCACCCCGGTTGAGGAAAGCCAGCCCGAGGGCCGCGGCTCGATCACCCAGACGTGCCCAGGTTCCAGACCGCCCTTCAGCCACCCCGCCAGCATGGCCGAGCCCATCTGCCCACAGCCCAAAAGAACCAGTCCGCCGCCATCCGCGATCGCATCGTGCATCCTGTCGATGTCCATGAAATCCTCCGCTTGTCTGCGGCAGAGATTAGTCCCCGCGGCGGAAAGGGAAAGGGCTTGCCGTCAAGCGCGGCCGTAGCAATCCGTCAGTGCGACGCCAAGCGCCCGTTCCGGAGGCTCCTGACCCCAGGTCGCCAGCTGGAAGGCCGGATAGAACCGCTCCGCCGCGGTCACGGCGCTGGTGATCAGCTGGTCGATCTGCTCCGGTGCCGCAATCTGCCCGCCCGACAGCAACAGGCCATAGCGCCAGACCATCAGCTTCTGCTCGCTCCACCAGGTGAAGGCCCCGGTCCAGACCATGTCATTGGCGCGGCTCAGCAATTCGTAAAGCGCAGCGGTGCGGCCCTCGGGGGGATCCATCTCGAAGGTGCAGATCAGGCGCAGCGTTTCGTCCCGCGCGCTCCAGGCCAGCGTGATCGAGTAGGTGCGCCACTGGCCCTCCACCGACATGGCGATCTGGTCATCCGTGACGCGATCGAAATCCCATTCGTGGTGCTCGGCCAAGGATTCGACGATGTCGATCGGGTGGATATCGCCCTGATCCAGGAACACTTCCGACAGCGCCATCTCGCCCCCTTGTCCGAACCGGACCCATTGCGCCAAGCCTTTGGTGAGAAAAACCACAAGAGGCGCATATCAGCATAACCCACACAAGATATGGTGGTTCCAAAGCACGATGCTGTAAAGCAGTTTCTTGGGGATAAGTCAGGCGCGGCCCGGCCGCTATGCGCCACGCTTGTCGCGCAGGCGCGCGAACCAGTCCGTGCGCTTCTTCAACTCCCGCTCGAAACCGCGTTCGACGGGCTGATAAAGGACTGGACGCTTCATCGTTTCGGGAAAGTAATTCTGCCCCGAAAACGCATCCTCGGCATCGTGGTCATAGGAATAGCCCTCGCCGTAGCCCTGTTCCTTCATCAACCGCGTCGGCGCGTTGAGGATGTGTTTCGGGGGCGGTTCGGACCCCGTCCGGCGGGCGGCCTCGCGTGCGGCCTTGTAGGCGGTGTAGCCCGCATTCGACTTGGGGGCGAGCGCAAGGTAGATCACGGCCTGCGCCAGCGCCAATTCACCCTCTGGGCTGCCCAGTCGTTCGTAGGTGTTCCAGGCATCGATGCAGAAAGCCTGCGCCTGCGGGTCCGCCAGCCCGATATCCTCGACCGCCATCCGGGTCAGGCGTCGGGCCAGATAGCGCGGATCTTCTCCGCCTTCCAGCATCCGGGCATACCAGTACAGTGCCGCGTCCGGATCTGACCCGCGAACGGATTTGTGCAGGGCCGAGATCAGGTTGTAATGCTCATCGCCCGACTTGTCGTATTTCGCCGCCCGGCGCATCAGGCGGGTTCCCAGCGCCTGGGGTGTCAGGGGTGCCGTGACGTTCCACCCCGACACCTGCTCGATCAGGTTCAGAAGCGCACGGCCATCGCCGTCGGCCATTTCCAGCAACTGCTCGCGCGCCGCGCCCGTCAGCGGCAGCCCCCGGCCGAGCGCCTTTTCCGCGCGCTGGGCCAGCCGTTCCAGATCGGCCAGCGACAGGCGCTGCAGCACGATCACCTGCGATCGGCTGAGAAGGGCCGCGTTCAGTTCGAAAGACGGGTTTTCGGTCGTTGCGCCGACCAGAAGGATGGTTCCATCCTCCATATGCGGCAGAAAGCTGTCCTGCTGCGCCTTGTTGAAACGGTGGATTTCATCCACGAACAACAAGGTGCCGCCGCCCTGCGACCGCCGCAGGCGCGCGGCCTCGAACACCTTGCGCAGTTCGGGGACACCCGAAAAGATTGCGCTGATCTGCACGAAGGCCAGGTCGGTTTCATGGGCGAGAAGCCGCGCGATGGTGGTCTTGCCCACCCCGGGCGGCCCCCAGAGGATCAGCGACGACAGGTTTCCGGATGCGAGCATCGCCCCGAGTGGCCCTTCGGGGCCAAGAACATGCTCCTGGCCGATGACCTCCGACAGCGATGTCGGACGTATTCGGTCGGCCAGCGGCCGGGGGCCGCTGGTCCGTGTCGGTTCGGATTGGTCAAAAAGGTCGGCCATTCCCACAGGCTAACGCCTTGCCCGACCGGACGGAAGGGCCGCCGCCCCTTTCGGGCGGCACCTCCCGCGTCAGTGGAACTGCTTGGCGAAGTTCATGGCGACAACCTGATTCTCGATCCCGTCGATCACCATGACCGGTCCCATCGCCGTCATGTCCACCCCGACACGTCCCGCCCACCGCGGCCAGTTGGCCGCCAGCAGCGTCAGGCAGATCCGCGCGCCCAAGCCACGCGAGGCGGTGGCGATTTCCGAAATCAGCCGGGCGTGCACCTTGCGGCGGATGCCCGCCGGCACGTCATGCGCCACAAACAGGCGCGAGCTTTCCCAGATGTCGTCGGCCACCGGCGCTTCTTCGTAAAGCAGGTCCGACGGGATCGTGTCCAGAAGACCGCGTTGCGCGTCGCGGATCATGTAGCTGTAGATGCCGCATTTGGCGGTGGTCGGTGTCAGCCGGTTGGACGCCAGCACATGTCCCGCATCATCATGCACGACAACCCAGCGGCTGGCCGGAGTATCGTACTGGTCGTATTCCATCCCGTTCGCTTCGGGAAGATCCCACTGGGCGCGGACGATGAAGGTTTCCCTCCGCGCACGCAGCATATTGGCGAAAAGCTCGCCGTGATTATGAAGATTTTCGAATGAAAGTGTCGTTGCAAACATGTCTGCCCTCATGTCTCTTTCCCATTTCTTACCTGCCCTCACCCAAAGGCAGCGTCACTCGTTAAAGGAACCTGTAATCCTTTGCCCTTTGTATGGCCTCTGCCGTCGTCCGCGCCATCAGACGCAGACGCGCCGAGTTGAGTCGCGCCTTCAGCGCACTCTCCGAAATTCCCAGCCGATTCGCAGCCGCCGCATGGCGTTCCCCCGCTGCGATGCACTTCAGCGCGTCGATCTGCGCCTTCGTCAGGTCGGGCGTTTCGGTCATGTCGTGCAGTTGATGCACGATACGTTCGGCCGCACGGATCTCGTTTTCGTCGAACTCCCTGTCGTCGCGCGCGATGCTGGCGATTGTCCGTGACGCGATCGGCCCGCAGGAAAACGTCACCCCGTAGCGCAGACCATAGGCCGCGCATTCATCGAACAGCCCGAACGGATCGGGCAGGCGTGGATCGCTCCAGCGGATCCAGCCGGTGGTCGAGAACCCCCAGGCGGTCATCGGATCCCGCAGCACGTAGCCATTGTTGGTGTAATGGTCAGTCCACGCCTGATCGTAGGTCTGGAAGGACATCAACGGCGAGGTAAATCGGATGTGAAGCCCGACGAAATAGCCTTTCGGGGCAAGTGCGTCGAGCTGCTTGAGCTCTTTATCGAACATTGTCTTTTCGAACATGTGTTTATTGATAAGTGGATGGGAGGATGGTCAACCGTAAATTGTGTTCCATCATCCGGTTTTTCGCGACCTGTCTCTTCAACAAGAACAATCTTGATCTTTCCGCCCCGAATTGGGCCTGCCAACCATCAGCGCCATTGACCTGCCGCCGGGATTGGCCAGCAAAGATCGTTGGCCGATCTGGCGGACTGTCTTGCACCTTCGCGTAACAACCAATGCGGTACTCCGTCGCAAGGCCGAAACATCCTTAACATGTGCCGGACAAAAGGGGCCAGAACATGAAAAAACCCCGCCGGTGGAACGGCGGGGTTTCGATTTCGGAAGTCGGGATGCGATCAGCCTTCGGCGGATTCGGCTTCCAGGCGGGCCTTGTCGGCAGCACCCTTGGCGGCCGGGTCACGATCGACCAGTTCGATGATCGCCATCGGTGCCATGTCGCCATAGCGGAAGCCCGCCTTCAGGATGCGAACATAGCCGCCCTGACGATCCTTGTAGCGAACGCCCAGAACATCGAACAGTTTCTTGACGTGGATGTCCTGCTTCAGCTGCGCGTCAGCCTGGCGGCGCGCATGCAGATCGCCGCGCTTCGCCAGCGTGATCAGTTTTTCGACGATCGGGCGCAGTTCCTTGGCCTTCGGCAGGGTCGTTTTGATCTGCTCATGCTCGATCAGCGATCCGGCCATGTTGGCGAACAGCGCCTTGCGGTGTTCGTGGGTACGGTTCAGGCGGCGATAGCCGGCTCCGTGGTTCATGATGTTTCTCCTTCAGGTTTTGCTTTGTCCGGGGCCGGTGGACTGGCCCTCTCCTTGGTGGGGCAGGATGCCCGGGGTGGCGGGCGGGGCTGCCCCCGCCGGCCAAAAGATCAGAACTGGTCTTCGAAACGCTTGGCCAGGTCTTCGATGTTTTCTGGCGGCCAATCCTCGACATCCATGCCAAGGTGCAGGCCCATGCCCGACAGCACTTCCTTGATCTCGTTCAGCGACTTGCGGCCAAAGTTCGGGGTGCGCAGCATCTCGGCTTCGGTCTTCTGGATCAGGTCGCCGATGTAGACGATGTTGTCGTTCTTCAGGCAGTTGGCCGAACGGACCGAGAGTTCCAGCTCGTCGACCTTCTTCAGCAGCAGCGGGTTGAATTCCAGCCCGTCTTCCGCGTCCTGTTTCAGCGCCGATTCCGGTTCGTCGAAGTTGACGAAGATCGACAGCTGATCCTGCAGGATGCGCGCGGCATAGGCCACCGCGTCTTCCGGCGTCAGCGAACCGTCGGTTTCGATCTTCATCGTCAGCTTGTCATAGTCCAGCACCTGGCCTTCGCGGGTGGGCTGCACTTCGTAGCTGACCTTCTTGACCGGCGAATAGATCGCGTCGATCGGGATCAGGCCGATGGGCGCGTCTTCGGGGCGGTTCTTGTCCGCCGCCACATAGCCCTTGCCGGTGTTGACGGTCAGTTCCATGAACAGGTCGGCGCCGTCATCCAGATGGCAGATGACGTGGTCCTTGTTCAGAACCTCGATGCCGTTCGATTCGGAAATGTCGCCCGCCGTCACGACCCCCGGCCCCTTGGCCGAGATCGACAGCCGCTTCGGCCCTTCGACTTCCATCTTCAGCGCGACGCCCTTCAGGTTCAGCACGATGTCGGTGACATCTTCGCGAACTCCGGCGACGGACGAGAATTCATGCAGGACATTGTCAATTTGCACGCTGGTAATCGCCGCACCTTGCAGCGACGACATCAGCACGCGCCGCAGGGCGTTGCCCAGCGTCAGGCCGAAGCCCCGATCCAGCGGTTCGGCGACGACGGTGGCCTGACGCGCGGGATCATTGCCGGCCTTCACGTCAAGCTGCTGCGGCTTGATGAGCTCGGCCCAGTTCTTGTGGATCATGCGATCTGCCTCCATACCTGTTCCCGGCCCATGTCCGACATCCGGAAACTCCCGAGGATAAAAACGAACGCGACCGGGCCGCGCGAAACCGCACGGCCCGATCGCTTAATTCTGGCTCAGACCCGGCGGCGTTTCGGCGGGCGGCAGCCGTTGTGGGCGATCGGCGTCACGTCACGGATCGACGTGATGTTGAAGCCGACGGCCGCCAGGGCGCGCAGCGCCGATTCGCGGCCCGAACCGGGGCCCTGCACTTCGACTTCCAGCGTCTTCACGCCATGTTCCTGCGCCTTGCGGCCAGCGTCTTCGGCAGCCATCTGGGCGGCGTAGGGGGTCGACTTGCGCGAACCCTTGAAGCCCATCGTGCCCGAGGACGACCAAGAGATCGCGTTGCCCTGGACGTCCGAGATCAGGATCTTGGTGTTGTTGAAGGAAGAGTTCACATGAGCAACGCCAGCGGCGATGTTCTTGCGTTCCTTTTTCTTCATACGGGTCTTGTCACGTGCCATATCGGAACCCTCCCCTTATTTCTTCTTGCCGGCGATCGGCTTCGCCGGGCCCTTGCGGGTGCGGGCGTTGGTGTGGGTCCGCTGGCCGCGGACGGGCAGGTTGCGACGGTGGCGCAGGCCGCGGTAGCAGCCAAGGTCCATCAGGCGCTTGATGTTCATCGAGACTTCACGGCGCAGGTCGCCTTCGACGGTGAAGTTCGCGTCGATGTATTCACGGATCGCCAGCACTTCGGCGTCGGTCAGGTCGTTGACGCGACGGGCGCGGTCGATGCCCACGGCTTCGCAGATCTGCTCGGCGAACATCGGACCGATGCCGTGGATGTACTGAAGCGAAATGGGAACCCGTTTCGCGGTCGGGATGTTGACGCCAGCAATACGTGCCACGTCTTTTCCTTTCGTTGCGGTTCCGTAGTGCCGGAACCTTTTTTCACAACAGACCGGCAGCAAACCGGTCCAGCGGTCTCCGCGAAGGCAACAGGCAATAACCCGCTGACTGCGGCGATTCTCGAATGAGACAGTGCCGGATAGGCGGTTCCAAACGCCCCGTCAAGCGGGCCCGAGAATTTTTGCAATCTGGGCCGACACCGCTTCGGGTTCCGCCATGCCATCGACCCCGCGCAGGGTTCCCTTGGCATAGTAATAACCGATCAGCGGCGAGGTTTTCTGGTAGTATTCGAACAGCCGCTTGCGAAGGCTTTCCTCGTTGTCATCGGCGCGACGGCGCAGGTCGGTCGAGCCGCAGACATCGCAGGCCCCGGCGTTGTGCGTCGGCTTGGTCCGGTCGTGATAGACTTCGCCGCACTGGCCACAGGTGAACCGGCCGGTGATGCGATCGACAAGCGCCTCGGGATCGACCTTCATTTCGATCACCGAATCCAGTTTGTCGCCCCGCTTGTCCAGCAGCGCGCCCAAGGCGTCCGCCTGCGGCAGCGTCCGCGGGAAGCCGTCAAAGATGAAACCGGTTCCACCCTCGGCCAGCTTCTCCTCGATCAGGCCGATGACGATCTCATCCGTCACCAACTTGCCGGCGGCCATGACCTCGGTCACCTTCTTGCCCATTTCGGTGCCCGACGACTGTGCCGCGCGCAACATGTCGCCAGTTGAAAGCTGCACCATCCCGCGTTGTTCCACCAGAATGCGGGCCTGCGTTCCCTTGCCGGCACCCGGCGGTCCAAGCAGAATGATGTTGGTCATGATCAGTTATCTCCGTGCCGGGGCTTTCTTGGTCGTCGCACCGCGCTTCTTGCCGCGCAACTGCGATTTCTCGATCAGTCCTTCATACTGGTGGGCCAGCAGATGCGACTGGATCTGGTTGATCGTATCCATGGTCACGCTGACCACGATCAGGACGGACGTGCCGCCGAAGTAGAAGGGGATCGCCAGTTCGCGGCGCAGGATCTCGGGCAGCAGGCAGACCGCCGCCAGGTAGGCCGAACCGATGACCAGCACGCGGGCCACCACGTAGTCCAGGTAATCCTCGGTCTTCTTGCCCGGACGGATGCCGGGAATGAAGCCGCCCTGGTTCTTCAGGTTGTCGGCGACTTCGTCGGATTTGAAGGCCACGTTCGCCGTGTAGAAATAGGCGAAGAACACGATCATGATCACGAAGAACGCAAGGTACAGCGGCTGTCCGGGGCCGAACAGCGCCAGGACATAGGACATGACCGGTCCGGTCTGGTTGCCCGAGAAGGTCGCGACCGTCGTCGGCAGCATCAGCAGCGACGAGGCAAAGATCGCCGGGATCACGCCGGCCGGGTTGACCTTGATCGGCAGGTGGCTGGACGATCCGTCATAGATCTTCATGCCAACCTGACGGCGCGGATACTGGATGTGGATCTTGCGCAGCGCGCGCTCCATGAAGACCACGAAAGCGATCACGGCGACGACCATCAGCATGACGCCGACGATGACCGCGGGCGACAGGCTGCCGCTGCGCCCTTGGGCGAAGAACGCCGCCAGTGCATGAGGGATGTTCGCAATGATGCCGACGAAGATGATCAGCGAAGTGCCGTTGCCGATCCCGCGCGAGGTGATCTGTTCGCCCACCCACATCAGGAACATGGTGCCGCCGACCAGCGTGATGACGCAGGCCAGACGGAAGAACATGCCGGGATCCTGCGCCAGGCTGCCGTGCTCAAGGCTGACGGCCAGACCCCAGGCCTGCACCGTCGCCAGCGCCACGGTGCCGTAGCGGGTGTATTGGTTGATCTTCTTGCGGCCCTGCTCGCCTTCCTTCTTCAGCTGTTCCAGCGTCGGAATGAGCGCCGTCAGCAGCTGCACGATGATCGAGGCCGAGATATAAGGCATGATGCCCAGGGCAAAGATGCCCATCCGCCCCAGCGCGCCGCCGGTGAACATCTGCAGCATGCCACCGATGCCCTGGTTCGCCTGATCCATGAACTTGCGCAAAGCTTCGGCATCGATCCCGGGGACCGGAATGTAGGTGCCCAGGCGGTAGACGATCAGCAACCCTAGGGTGAAGAAGATGCGTTGGCGAAGGTCGGACGCCTTGCCCAGGGCGCCCCAGCTGAGGTTCGCCGCCATTTGCTCTGCAGCAGATGCCATTCCTGTCTCTTTCATGAGAAGCGCCGCCCTACCGTTTTCCGGTCGGCGGCGCTGGGAAAACTTGGCTGACTATGTAAGCGGCGCGGCGGCCGCCCACAAGCTTATTCGGCTGCGGCCTCGGCAGCCTTCTGAACCGCCAGCGACCCGCCCGCCTTCTCGACGATGTCGATCGCGGACTTGGACGCCCCGGTGACAGACAGCTTGACCGCACCCTTCAGCTCACCCTTGGCCAGCACGCGCACGCCATCCAGCTTGCGGCGGATGACACCGGCGGCCAGCAGCGCGTCTTCGGTGATCTCGGCCTTGCCGTCCAGCTTGCCCGCATCGATGAAGGCCTGGATGGTGCCCAGGTTCACGACCGCGAAGGACAGGCGGTTCGGCTTGTTGAAGCCGCGCTTCGGCAGGCGGCGATACAGCGGCATCTGGCCGCCTTCGTATCCGCCGATGGCCACGCCCGAACGCGATTTCTGGCCCTTGATACCACGGCCTGCGGTCTTGCCCTTGCCCGAGCCGGGACCACGCGCGACGCGCTTCTTCTTGCGGGCCGCGCCTTCGTTGTCGCGGAGTTCGTTCAGTTTCATGTCGCTTCTCCTACGCCGGAAATGGCCCCCAGCGACGGGAGTGGCCAGACACGGCTTTTCTTGCTTGTGACTCGCGGCGCGCCATGCGCCACCGGGGGCATGTAGCCGAAGCCGGCGCCCCGATCAAGGGCCCTGAAGGGTCCTCGCACCGGGGCGCGGGAAGGGCCACGCTCCCGCGCGTCAGGAGCCTTTCGGCCAGACGAAGTCCGGGCGCAGGCCTTCATAGACCGGGCGGCCGTCGTTCGGCTTGGCATAGCCTTTCGACTCATCCCAGAAGGCGTGATAGGTCGCCTTGGGGAAATTCGCGTCGTCATAGCCCATGACATTCGGCACGGCGACACGGATACGGTGCTGCTTGTCGTCCAGCATGATCGCCGCGCCGCATTCCTTGCAGGTGCAAAGTTCCAGCGGACCGTTCGGGTTGTCCTTGTTGAAGGGCTGCCGGTTCAAGTTCTCGGGGTGATCCACCTGCAGATCCCCGTGATTGAAGAAGGCCACATGGGTGCTTTGCTGACCCGTGACCGCCTTGCAGACGTTGCAGTGGCAGATGTGGTTGTCGATCGGGCCGTGCAGGGCCTTCGTATGCACGTGCGCGCAGCCGCCGGACAATTCGCCAGACATCGGAAATCCCCTCCCTGGAGTTTGCCGCCCCCTCCCCGGGGCAGACGCAGAAAGCGTAGCACGCGACGGCTGAAGCGCAAGCCTCGTTCAAGGCGCGGGATGGGTCCGGGGGTTGATCGCATCTTGCCAAGCCGCGATGACCGGAACGGGATGGATCAGTTGCACCGTCGTCAGGACCAGACTGTCCCGGGCCGCAACGGCCGATCCCACCTCAAGGAGAAGGGCCAGTCCGATGCCGACCCACACCGGCATTGCGATCGCGGCGAAAAAGCCCGCCAGCATGAACAGGTAGTCACAAACCGCGTTCAGCACCGTGTCGCCGACGTAGCCCTGGTAGATGGTCGCCGCGCGGAATCGGTTCAGCACCCAGTCGGTATGCTCGACCACTTCCCATCCGACACCGATGACCAGAACCACGGCCAAGGCCACCGGAAAGCCGATCCAGCGCCGCAGCGCCCGACCGGCCAGGCCCACCAGCACGCCCTGGACGGCATGTGACAGGCTGTACCAGTCGGCGACCTGCTGCGAATTCTCGCTTGACCAGATCGAGCCGACCCACAGCAGGATCCGGCCATTCCGGCTGACCAGCGGCTGACCCCAGGACCAAAGCGTCACGCCGATGATCGCAGCACCCAGAAGGCACCAGAGAAGGACAGCGGTTCGGGACAGGGCAAACCTCGACAAGGGTGCATCGGACATCGGGTTGCCGGAGGCGGGCGCGTTGGACATCGGAAATGCTGCCACTGGATCTGTTTCCAGAGGCCTAGCGGCGCGACCGCGCAGTGGTCAAGAGTGGCAAACGCCCCGGCCTGGGGGCCGGGGCGCTTTCGTTTGTCAGAAGGGGGCTGGAATCAGCCGCGTTCTTCGATGATCTGCACCAGGTGCGGGATTGCGTTGACCATGCCACGGACGGAAGGCGTGTCTTCCAGTTCGCGGGTCCGGTTGATCTTGTTCAAACCCAGACCGATCAGCGTGCGGCGCTGCACGTCCGGGCGGCGGGCCGGCGAAGCGATCTGCTTCACCACGATGGTTTTCTTGGCCATGGTTCCCGTTCCTTACGCTTCTGCCACTTCGGCTTCGGGCTTCCGCAGGATATCGGCCACCTTCTTGCCGCGACGCTGCGCGATCTGGCGGGGGCTCGATTCATACTTCAGTCCGTCGATCGTGGCGCGGATCATGTTGTAGGGGTTCTGGCTGCCGAGCGATTTCGCCACGACGTCCTGAACGCCCAGCATTTCGAACACGGCGCGCATCGGACCACCGGCGATGATGCCGGTCCCCGCCACGGCCGTCCGCATCACCACCTTGCCGGCGCCATGACGGCCTTCGACATCGTGGTGCAGGGTGCGGCCATCGCGCAGCGGCACGCGGATCAGGCTGCGCTTTGCCTGTTCAGTGGCCTTGCGGATCGCTTCCGGCACTTCCTTGGCCTTGCCCTTGCCAAAGCCGACACGGCCGCGCTGGTCACCGACCACCACCAGAGCTGCAAAGCCAAAGCGCTTGCCACCCTTCACGGTTTTCGACACGCGGTTGATCGCAACAAGACGATCAGCGAATTCCGGGGTTTCTTCCCGTTCGCGACGATCTTCGCGACGGCCTTCCCGGCGGTTATCACGTTCTGCCATTCGGCATTCCTTGCATGGTGGCGCGGGTTGCGCGCCGTTACGGCCAATCCTGGTTGGAGGGCCCTGCCCTGCCACCGGATCATCGGGGCGGCGCGGACGCCGCCCTCAGGTCATCAGAACTTCAGGCCACCTTCACGGGCAGCATCGGCCAAAGCCTTGATCTTGCCGTGAAAGAGGAAGCCGCCGCGGTCGAAGTAGCATTCTTCGACGCCCGCCTTCTTCGCACGCTCGGCGATGGCCTGACCGACCTTCGCCGCCGCTTCGACGTTGTTCTTGCCGACCACGCCCAGATCCTTCTCGAGCGAGGAGGCCGCGGCGAGGGTCACGCCCTTCACATCGTCGATCAACTGCACGCTGATGTTCTTGCTGGAACGATGCACGGACAGGCGCAGGCGCCCGGCCGACATTTTCCGCAGTTTGTTCCGAACGCGCAGGCGGCGTTTCAGAAACAGGTCTCGTTTGCTGTTTGCCATTTCCCGGGTCCTTACTTCTTCTTGCCTTCCTTGCGGAAGATGAACTCGCCTTTGTACTTGATCCCCTTGCCCTTGTAGGGCTCGGGACCACGCCATTCGCGGATGTTGGCCGCGACCTGGCCGACGAGTTGGGCATCAATGCCTTCGACGATGATTTCGGTCTGCTTCGGGGTCGTGACGGTCACGCCCTTCGGCACTTCGAAATTCACTTCGTGGCTGTAGCCCAGCGAGAGTTTCAGGATGTTGCCCTGAATCGCGGCGCGATAACCCACGCCGTTGATCTCAAGCTCTTTCTTGAAACCCTTGCTCACACCCGTGACAAGGTTCTCGATCATCGAGCGGGACATGCCCCACTGCTGGCGCGCGCGCTTCGAAGTGCCGCGCGGCTGGACCGAGATCTTGCCTTCGTCCTGGCTGATCGTCACATCGTCGGTCGCCTTGAAGCTCAGGGTGCCTTTCGGACCCTTCACTTCAACGGTCTGGCCGTTGATGTTGGCGGTGACGCCCGAAGGCACCTCGACCGGTTTCTTCCCAATACGAGACATCGGCCCCTCCTTAGAACACGGTGCAGAGCACTTCGCCGCCGACATTGGCGGTCCGTGCTGCTGCATCCGACATGACGCCTTTCGGCGTGGAGACGATCGACAGACCCAGGCCGTTGCGGACGCTCGGGATTTCCTGGACGCTCGCGTAGACGCGGCGGCCGGGCTTCGAGACGCGCTTCAGTTCCCGGATCACGGGGGTGCCTTCAAAGTACTTCAGGCTGATTTCCAGCTCCGGCTGGCCATTGGCCGCCGCAACCTTGTCGTAGCCACGGATGTAGCCTTCGTCTTTCAGCACATCCAGAACCCAGGCGCGAAGCTTCGAGGCCGGCGTGCGGACGGTCGATTTGCCACGCATCTGCGCGTTGCGGATGCGGGTCAGCATATCGCCGAGAGGATCGTTCATCATCACTCGACCTCCTTACCAGCTCGACTTCACCATGCCGGGGATCTGGCCGAACGAGGCCAGGTCGCGCAGCATGATCCGCGAGAGTTTCAGCTTACGGTAGTAAGCGTGGGGACGGCCGGTCAGCTGGCACCGGTTGTGCAGGCGGACGGCCGAGGAGTTGCGGGGCAGTTCGGCCAGTTTCAGCGTCGCGTTGAAACGCTCTTCCATCGGCCGGGACTGGTCTTCGATGACCGCCTTCAGTTCGGCGCGCTTGGCAGCATACTGCTTGACCAGACGGGCGCGCTTCACTTCGCGGTTCACCATGGATTTCTTCGCCATTCGTCGTTCCTCCGCGATCAGCTGTTGAAGGGCATGTTGAAGTGCTTCAACAGTGCCTTCGCTTCCGCGTCGGTCGGCGCGGTGGTGCAGATGATGATGTCCATGCCCAGAACCTCATCGACCTTGTCGAAGTCGATTTCCGGGAACACGATCTGTTCCTTCAGGCCCATCGCATAGTTGCCACGGCCATCGAACGACGTGCCCTTGACGCCGCGGAAGTCGCGGACGCGGGGCAGCGCGATGGTGATCAGGCGGTCAAGGAATTCGTACATGCGGTCGCCGCGCAGGGTCACCTTGACGCCCAGCGGCATTTCTTCACGGACGCGGAAGCCGGCGATCGACTTCTTGGCCTTGGTGATGACCGCTTTCTGGCCGGCGATCAGCGTCAGTTCTTCCTGCGCGCTTTTCACCTTCTTGGTGTCCTTGACGGCTTCGCCGACGCCCATGTTCAGGACGATCTTGTCCAGACGCGGGATCTGCATGTCGTTCTTGTAGCCGAATTCGGCCTTCAGAGCGGCGCGGACCTTGTCCTTGTAGATCGTCTTCAGACGCGGGGTGTAGTTGGCTTGGTCGAGCATCAGATCGCCTCCCCGGTGGTCTTGGCGAAGCGCACCTTCTTGTCACCTTCCATGCGGAAGCCGACGCGGGTGGCCTTGCCGTCCTTGTCCATGAGCGCGAGGTTCGACAGGTCAATCGGCATCGCCTTCGGCTGGCGGCCGCCCTGGTTCGTCTGCGTCTGGCGCTGGTGGCGGATGGCGATGTTCACGCCTTCGACCACAGCCTTGTTGGCCTTGGGGTCGACCGAAGCGATCTCGCCCTGCTTGCCCTTGTCCTTGCCGGCAAGGACGACGACCTTGTCGCCTTTACGGAGTTTCGCAGCCATCACAGCACCTCCGGCGCCAGCGAGATGATCTTCATGAAGTTCTTCGCACGCAGTTCGCGAACGACCGGCCCGAAGATACGGGTGCCGACCGGTTCGCCCTGGTTGTTCAGGATGACGGCGGCGTTGCGGTCGAAGCGGATGGACGTGCCATCTTCGCGACGAACTTCCTTGGCGGTGCGCACGACAACGGCCTTGCGGACGTCGCCTTTCTTCACGCGACCGCGCGGGATGGCTTCCTTGACCGACACCACGATGATGTCGCCGACGCTGGCATAGCGGCGGTGGGAACCACCCAGAACCTTGATGCACTGAACCCGGCGAGCGCCGGAGTTGTCAGCAACATCCAGATTGGTCTGCATCTGGATCATTTGGTTTCTCCCGACCTATGGAGACCGCTGATCCGCGGCCCCAGGGTTTCGTTCAGAAGGGGGATGTGGGGTAAAGCCTCAGGCTTCCGTCACAACCGTCCAACGTTTCGTCTTCGAGATCGGCGCGCATTCTTCGATGCGAACGGTGTCACCGACCTTGAACTTGTTTTCCGCGTCATGGGCGCGGTATTTCTTCGACTTCCGCACGGTCTTTTGCAGAAGCGGGTGCTTGAAGCGGCGTTCGACCAGAACGGTGATGGTCTGTTCGTTCTTGTCCGAGGTCACGACGCCCTGCAGGATACGTTTCGGCATGGCTGTTCCCTCTTACTTCGCAGCGTCTGCGGCTTTGGCGTTCAGCACCGTCTTGATGCGGGCAACGTCACGGCGGACGATGCGCACCCGGGCGGTGTTTTCCAGCTGGCCGGTGGCCTGCTGGAAGCGCAGGTTGAAGGCTTCCTTCTTCAGCGCCAGAAGATCGTCGCGGAGCTGGTCCGGCGTCTTCGCGTTCAGTTCCTTGGCGTTCATTCGCCTGTTCCTTTTCACAATCACCAGCGGGCCCCTACAGATGTCAGGGTCACCTTGAACCTGGTGGATCAATGATAAACCACCGATTCCGAGTCACCCCGGAGCCGTGGATGCGCCTCCATACAGGGGGAAGTGGGGCGCAGCAAGGGAAACTTTGCCACTCCGAACTGCGGCGGCGTGCCAGATGCAGTAAGGGCCGGGATTGCCCCCGGCCCTTCTGAAAGATCAAATCAGACGGGTGTCTTACCAGTCTTCGCGCACGACGATCCGGGTCAGGACCGGAAGCTTCATCGCGCCCAGGCGCAGGGCTTCGCGGGCGATCGGCTCGGCAACTCCGTCGATCTCGAACATCACGCGACCGGGCTTCACCTTGGCCGCCCAGTAATCGACCGAGCCCTTGCCCTTACCCATCCGAACTTCGGTGGGTTTGCCGGTAACGGGGACGTCCGGGAAAATGCGGATCCAGACGCGGCCCTGACGCTTCATGTGGCGGGTGATCGCGCGGCGGGCCGCTTCGATCTGCCGCGCCGTAACGCGCTCGGGCTCGGTGGCCTTCAGGCCGTATCCGCCGAAGTTCAGCTCGAACCCGCCCTTGGCTTCGCCGTGGATCCGGCCCTTGTGCTGTTTGCGGAACTTTGTCCGTTTTGGTTGCAGCATTGTCCTTACTCCTTACCGGGCGTCGCGGCGGTCATCGCGGCGCGGGCCGCGGGGCGCCGGCCCGTCCTGGGCTTCGGCGGCCCGACGATCACGAGCCTGCGGGTCATGTTCCATGATCTCGCCTTTGAAGATCCAGACCTTCACGCCAATGATGCCGTAGGGGGTCGAAGCTTCCGAGAGAGCATAGTCGATGTCGGCACGCAGGGTGTGCAGCGGCACGCGGCCTTCACGATACCATTCGGTCCGCGCGATTTCGGCGCCACCCAGACGGCCACCGACGTTGACGCGGATGCCCAGGGCACCCATGCGCATGGCGTTCTGCACGGCGCGCTTCATGGCGCGACGGAAGGACACCCGGCGTTCCAGCTGCTGGGCGATCGATTCCGCCACCAGTTGCGCATCCAGTTCGGGCTTGCGGACTTCAACGATGTTGAGGTGCAGTTCCGATTTGGTGAACGCGGCCAGTTTCTTGCGCAGGGTCTCGATATCGGCGCCTTTCTTGCCGATGATGACACCCGGGCGCGCAGTGTGGATCGTCACGCGGCACTTCTTGTGCGGACGTTCGATGATCACCTTGCTGACACCGGCCTGCTTGGCGTCTTCGTGGATGAACTCGCGCATGCGGAGGTCTTCCAGAAGCAGGTTGCCGTAGTCCTTGCTTTCGGCGAACCAGCGGCTGTCCCAGGTCCGGTTGACCTGGAGGCGCATCCCGATGGGGTTGACCTTCTGTCCCATTACGCTTGCTCCCCAGCTGCTTCTTCGACCTGCCGGACCTTGATCGTCAGTTCGCTGAACGGTTTCATGATCTTGCCGAACCGGCCACGGGCCCGCGGGCGGCCACGCTTCATTACCAGGTTCTTGCCAACCCAGGCTTCCGCGACAACCAGGTTGTCCACGTCCAGGCTGTGGTTGTTTTCGGCGTTGGCGATGGCCGACTGCAGGCACTTCTTCACGTCGATCGCGATGCGCTTCTTCGAGAAGGTCAGATCGGCCAAGGCCTTTTCCACCTTCTTGCCGCGGATCAGCTGGGCAACGAGGTTCAGTTTCTGCGGCGAGGTACGCAGCATCTTCGCCTTGGCGAAGGCTTCGTTATCGGCCACGCGGCGCGGATTCTTTTCCTTGCTCATGGCTTACTTCCTCTTGGCTTTCTTGTCGGCCGCGTGGCCGTAATAGGTGCGGGTCGGCGAATATTCACCGAACTTCTGGCCGATCATCTCCTCGGTGACGTTCACCGGGATATGCTTCTGGCCATTGTAGACCGCGAAGGTCAGACCCACGAATTGCGGCAGGATCGTCGAACGGCGCGACCAGATCTTGATCACGTCACTTTTGCCCGATGCGCGCGCCTTTTCTGCCTTCTTCAGCAGGTAGGCGTCGACAAAGGGGCCCTTCCAGATAGAACGTGCCATGGATTAACGCCCCTTCTTCGCGCTGCGCGACCGGACGATGTACTTGTCGGTCGACTTGTTCGAGCGGGTTTTCTTGCCCTTGGTGTCCTTGCCCCACGGGGTGACCGGGGTCCGGCCGCCGGAGGTGCGGCCTTCACCACCACCATGCGGGTGGTCGATCGGGTTCATGGCCACGCCGCGAACGGTCGGGCGGATGCCCATGTGACGGCGACGCCCGGCCTTGCCAAGGTTCTGGTTCGAGTTGTCGGGGTTCGACACCGCGCCAACGGTCGCGATGCACTCCTGACGCACCATCCGCAGCTCGCCCGAGCTGAGGCGGATCTGCGCATAGCCACCGTCACGGCCGACGAACTGGGCATAGGTGCCGGCGGCACGGGCCAGCTGGCCGCCCTTGCCCGGCTTCAGTTCGACGTTGTGAACGATCGTGCCGATCGGCATGCCCGAGAAGGGCATCGCATTGCCCGGCTTCACGTCGGTCTTGGCGCCAGCGATGACGCTGTCGCCCACGGCCAGACGCTGCGGCGCGAGGATATAGGTCTGTTCGCCGTCCTGATAGCGGATCAGGGCGATGAAGGCGGTCCGGTTCGGATCGTATTCGATCCGCTCGACGGTCGCCGGAACGTCGAACTTGCGACGCTTGAAGTCCACGATGCGGTACAGACGCTTCGCGCCGCCGCCCTTGTGGAACGAGGTAATACGTCCGGTGTTGTTCCGGCCGCCCGACTTGGTCAAACCCTCGGTAAGGGATTTGACCGGGCGTCCTTTCCAAAGCTCCGAACGGTCGATCAGAACCAGCCCACGCTGGCCAGGCGTCGTCGGCTTATACGACTTGAGTGCCATGCTCTCTGTCTTCCGTAGCTTTGGACCTTTCGGTCCGTTTCGATATAGGGCCCCGCAGGTCCCCGTCGTGAAATTCAGGAAAAGCCGAAGGCGGATTCCCGAAAAGGCACGCGGCCCCGATTACCCGGGGCCGCGAGATTCGTGGTTCTCTATCAGAGGCCCGTCGAGACGTCGATAGTATTTCCCTCTTCGAGGGTGACGTAGGCCTTCTTGACGTCATTCCGAACGCCGGTCTTGCCGCGGAACTTCTTGACCTTGCCCTTGGTGATGGTGGTGTTGACCGCCTTCACCTTGACGCCGAACAGCGTTTCGACCGCTTCCTTGATCTGCGGCTTGTTCGCGTCCATCGCCACCTGGAACACCACCGCGCCGTTTTCCGAAGCCATGGTCGCCTTTTCGGTGATCACCGGCTTGCGGATGACGTCGTAGTGTTCGGGCTTCAGGGCCACGTCCTGGGTCTTGGGAGCCTTGCTCATTTCAGGCGCGCCTCCAGCGCTTCGACACCCGCCTTGGTGATGACGAGAACATCACGCTTGAGGATGTCATAGACATTGGCACCGATCGACGGCAGCACATCGATGCCCTCGATGTTGCGCGCGGCCAGGGCGAAGTTCTCGTTCACCTCGGCGCCGTCGATGATCAGGACACGCTTCCAGCCCAGCTCCTTGGCGGCTTTCGCCAGGGTCGCGGTTTTGGCCTCGGTCATCTCGAGGTTCTCGAGGATGACAAGGTTGCCGGTCGTGGCTTTAGCCGACAGCGCGTGCTTCAGGCCCAGGGCGCGGAACTTCTTGGTCAGATCATGCGCATGGCTGCGCGGGGTCGGACCTTTGTAAACGCCACCCTTCCGGAAGATCGGCGCCTTGCGCGACCCGTGACGGGCCCCGCCGGTGCCTTTCTGGCGGTAGATCTTCTTGGTCGAATAGCTGACATCCGACTTGCCCAGCACCGAGTGGGTACCGGCCTGTGCCTTGGCGCGCTGCCAGCGGACCAGACGATGCAGGATGTCGGCGCGCGGCTCAAGGCCGAAGATCGCGTCGTCCAGATCGACCGTGCCCGACTTCTTGGCGTCGAGGCTGATCACATCGAGTTTCATGCTTCACCCCCTTCGGCGGGCGCTTCGGCGGCCGAAGCGGCACCCGCAGCCGATTTCAGGGCTGCCGGCAGCGGCAGGTCCTTCGGCAGCGGCTTCTTGACCGCATCCTTGATCGTGACCCAGCCGCCCTTGTTGCCCGGAACCGAACCCTTGACCATGATCAGGCCGCGGTCGGCGTCCGTGCGGACGACCTGGATGTTCTGCGTGGTCACACGCACGGCGCCCAGATGGCCAGCCATCTTCTTGCCCTTGAACACCTTGCCGGGGTCCTGGCACTGGCCGGTCGAACCGTGCGAACGGTGGCTGATCGACACGCCGTGCGAGGCGCGCAGACCACCGAAATTGTGACGCTTCATCGCACCGGCAAAGCCTTTACCGATCGAGGTGCCGGCGATGTCGACGAACTGGCCTTCAGCGTAGTGGGCCGCCGAGATTTCGGCACCGACTTCGATCAGGTTTTCGGGCGACACGCGGAACTCCGCGATCTTGCGCTTGGGCGCCACGTTCGCTTTCGCGAAGTGGCCGCGCATCGCGGCGGTGGTGCGCTTGGCCTTGGCGGCGCCGGCACCCAGCTGAACGGCAGTGTAGCCGTCCCGCTCGGTGGTGCGCTGCGCCACGACCTGCAGGTTGTCGAGTTGGAGAACGGTCACAGGAACCTGCTTGCCGTCTTCCAGGAACAGCCGGGTCATGCCCAGCTTCTTGGCGATTACACCAGAACGAAGCATTCGGGTGCCCTCCTCAGACCTTGATCTCGACGTCGACACCGGCAGCCAGGTCGAGCTTCATCAGCGCGTCCACGGTTTGCGGGGTCGGATCGACGATGTCGAGAAGACGCTTGTGCGTGCGGATTTCCCACTGGTCGCGCGACTTCTTGTCGATGTGCGGACCGCGCAGAACGGTGAACTTCTCGATCTTGTTGGGCAGCGGGATCGGACCACGAACGGTGGCGCCGGTCCGCTTGGCCGTGTTCACGATTTCCTGGGTGCTGGCATCCAGCACACGGTAATCGAAGGCCTTCAGCCGGATACGGATATTCTGACCTTGCATAGTCATCTGCCTTTTAGGGGCCAAAGGTTGAGAGGCAGACCGCGCCTCATTGCGCGGCCTGCGTCGAACCGTAGTCTTACTTCAGGATTTTCGATACGACGCCGGCGCCGACGGTGCGGCCGCCTTCACGGATGGCGAAGCGCAGTTTTTCTTCCATCGCGATCGGGGCGATCAGCTCGACCTCGAACTTCAGGTTGTCGCCCGGCATCACCATCTCGGTGCCTTCCGGCAGTTTCACCGTGCCCGTCACGTCGGTCGTGCGGAAGTAGAACTGCGGACGGTAGTTGGCGAAGAACGGCGTGTGGCGGCCGCCTTCTTCCTTCGTCAGGATGTAGGCCTCGGCTTCGAAGTTCGTGTGCGGGTTCACCGACTTCGGCTTGCACAGCACCTGGCCGCGTTCCACGCCGTCACGGTCGATGCCGCGCAGCAGGACGCCGACGTTGTCGCCCGCTTCACCACGATCCAGCAGCTTGCGGAACATCTCGACGCCGGTGCAGGTCGATTTCTGCGTCGCGCGGATGCCGACGATCTCGACTTCGTCGCCGACGTTGATCACGCCACGCTCGACCCGGCCGGTCACAACCGTGCCGCGGCCCGAGATCGAGAACACGTCCTCGATCGGCATCAGGAACGGCTGGTCCACCGGACGCGCGGGCGTCGGGATGTAGGTGTCGACCGCTTCCATCAGCGCGCGGATCGAATCCTCGCCGATTTCCTTGTCGCGGCCTTCCAGCGCGGCCAGCGCCGAACCCTTGACGATCGGAATGTCGTCGCCCGGGTAGTCGTAGGACGACAGCAGTTCGCGGACTTCCATCTCGACCAGTTCCAGCAGTTCGGCGTCATCCACCTGGTCGACCTTGTTCATGTAGACGACCATGTAGGGAATGCCGACCTGACGGCCCAGCAGGATGTGTTCGCGCGTCTGCGGCATCGGGCCGTCGGCGGCGTTCACGACCAGGATCGCGCCGTCCATCTGCGCAGCACCGGTGATCATGTTCTTCACATAGTCGGCGTGGCCCGGGCAGTCGACGTGCGCGTAGTGACGGTTCGCGGTCTCGTATTCCACGTGCGCCGTCGAGATCGTGATCCCCCGCGCACGCTCTTCCGGCGCCGCGTCGATCTGATCGTAGGCCTTGAATTCCCCGAAGTACTTCGTGATCGCCGCCGTCAGCGTCGTCTTGCCGTGGTCGACGTGGCCGATCGTGCCCACGTTGACGTGCGGTTTCGTCCGTTCAAACTTTGCCTTTGCCATGCTGGCCTCCTGTTTCGGTGTCGGTGCGTGAAGCCACGCACCCTACGGATTGGGTAGGGTGCGCGCCCCGAAGGGCGCGACCCGAAAATCAAGCGTACTTCTTCTGGATCTCGTCCGAGATGTTCTGCGGCACGGCTTCATAGTGATCGAAGATCATCGTGAAGACCGCGCGGCCCGAAGACATCGAACGCAGGTTGTTGATGTAGCCGAACATGTTCGCCAGCGGCACCATCGCGTTGATGACGTTGGCGTTGCCGCGGGTGTCCTGACCCTGGACCATGCCGCGACGGCTGGTCAGGTCGCCGATGATACCGCCGGTGTATTCTTCCGGGGTCACGACTTCGACCTTCATGATCGGTTCCAGCAGCTTCGCGCCGGCCTTCTTCAGGCCTTCGCGCATCGCCGCACGGGACGCGATTTCGAACGCCAGCACCGAGGAGTCGACGTCATGGAAGGCACCGTCGATCAGCGCGACCTTGAAGTCGATGACCGGGAAGCCAGCCAGCGGACCCGAGTCCATGACGGACTTGATGCCCTTTTCGACGCCGGGGATGTATTCCTTCGGCACCGCGCCGCCCACGATCTTGGTTTCGAACGAATAGCCTTCGCCCGGCTCCGTCGGGGTGATCACCAGCTTGACGCGCGCGAACTGGCCGGTACCACCGGTCTGTTTCTTGTGCGTGTAGTCGATCTCGGCTTCGCGCGAGATGGTTTCGCGGTAGGCCACCTGCGGGGCACCGATGTTCGCCTCGACCTTGAACTCGCGACGCATGCGGTCGACGAGGATGTCGAGGTGAAGTTCGCCCATGCCCTTCATGATCGTCTGACCGGATTCGAAGTTGGTCTCGACGCGGAAGGACGGATCTTCAGCCGCCAGACGTGCCAGCGCGAGGCCCATCTTTTCCTGGTCGGCCTTCGATTTCGGCTCGACAGCGATCTCGATCACCGGCTCGGGGAAGGTCATCGTTTCCAGAACGACCGGTTTCGCCGGATCGCAAAGGGTGTCGCCGGTGGTGGTCTCTTTCAGACCGGCCAGCGCGATGATGTCGCCCGCGAAGGCTTCTTCGATCTCTTCCCGGTTGATGGCGTGCATCATCATCATCCGGCCGACGCGTTCACGCTTGTTCTTCGTGGCGTTCAGCATCTGGTCGCCCTTCTTCAGGACGCCCGAGTAGATCCGGGTGAAGGTCAGCGAACCGACGAACGGGTCGTTCATGATCTTGAACGCCAGCGCCGAGAACGGCTCCGCGTCATCGGGCTTGCGCTCGATGTTGCGGGTTTCGGTTTCGTCGCCCGGAGCGAAGCCGACGTAGGGCGGGATGTCCAGCGGCGACGGCAGGTAATCCACCACCGAGTTCAGCACCAGCTGCACGCCCTTGTTCTTGAAGGACGACCCGGCGGTGACCGGAACGAAGGCCATGGCCAGCGTGCCCTTGCGGATCAGCGCGCGCAGGGCGGCTTCGTCGGGCTCGGTGCCTTCGAGATAGGCTTCCATCGCCGCATCGTCCTGCTCGACCGCAAGTTCGATCAGCTTGCCGCGCCATTCGTCGGCCAGATCCTTCAGCTCGTCGCGGATCGGACGCAGTTCCCAGGAAGCGCCCAGGTCTTCGCCGAGGTAGACCCATTCCTTCATGGTGACCAGATCGACAACGCCTTCCAGCTTGTCCTCGGCGCCGATCGGCAGGGCGATCGGGCACGGGGTCGCGCCGGTGCGGTCCTTGATCATCTGGACGCACTTGAAGAAGTCGGCGCCGATCTTGTCCATCTTGTTGACGTAGACGATCCGCGGAACCTTGTAGCGGTCAGCCTGACGCCACACGGTTTCGGTCTGCGGTTCGACACCGGCGTTGGCATCCAGCAGGCACACGGCACCGTCGAGAACCGCCAGCGAACGCTCGACCTCGATGGTGAAGTCGACGTGGCCCGGGGTGTCGATGATGTTGAAGCGGTGCTTCTCCGAGAGCGGGTTTTTCCCATCCTCGGTCTTTTCCCAGAACGTGGTGGTCGCGGCCGAGGTGATGGTGATGCCGCGTTCCTGTTCCTGCTCCATCCAGTCCATCGTCGCGGCGCCGTCGTGGACTTCGCCGATCTTGTGGGACTTGCCGGTGTAGTAAAGGATCCGTTCCGTCGTCGTGGTCTTGCCCGCGTCGATGTGGGCCATGATCCCGAAGTTGCGGTACAGGTTCAGCGGATATTCGCGTGCCATGATGAGGCGTCCTCTTACCAGCGGTAATGGCTGAACGCTTTGTTCGCGTCGGCCATCTTGTGGGTGTCTTCACGCTTCTTGACCGCGGTACCGCGACCATTGACGGCATCCGACAGCTCTCCGGCCAGACGCTCTTCCATGGTGTTCTCGTTGCGGTTCTTCGCAGCGGTGATCAGCCAACGGATCGCCAGCGCCTCGCGGCGCGTCGGACGCACCTCGACGGGCACCTGGTAGGTCGCACCGCCGACACGGCGCGAACGCACTTCGACCGAAGGCTTCACGTTGTCGAGCGCCTCGTGGAAGACCTCGATCGGCTCGCGCTTCAGGCGGGCCTGAACGCGGTCCAGAGCGGAATAGACGATGGTTTCGGCGACGGATTTCTTGCCGTCGACCATCAGGTTGTTCATGAATTTCGTGACGACCCGGTCACCGTACTTGGCATCGGGCAGAACTTCGCGCTTTTCAGCGGCGTGACGACGCGACATGGCGTTCTCTCCTTACTTCGGACGCTTCGCGCCGTATTTCGAACGGCGTTGACGACGATCTTTGACGCCCTGGGTATCCAGAACACCGCGCAGGATGTGGTAGCGGACACCCGGAAGGTCTTTCACCCGGCCGCCACGGATCAGGACAACCGAGTGTTCCTGAAGGTTGTGCTTTTCACCGGGGATGTAGCTGATCACCTCGAAGCCATTGGTCAGGCGCACCTTGGCAACCTTCCGCATGGCCGAGTTCGGCTTCTTCGGCGTGGTGGTGTAGACGCGCGTGCAGACGCCGCGCTTCTGCGGGCACCCTTCCAGGTGCTGCGACTTGGACTTCCGGACGTTCGCTTCCCGCGGCTTGCGGATCAGCTGTTGGATCGTCGGCATAAACTCTCGCCTTGTGTTGCAGCCCGTTCAACGGACACTCGTCAGTGCCGCATCCGGGGGCTTTCGCCTAGGTCGTGCCTTGCGCGTCCGCAAAACACCAAAACCGCAGACGCCCCCGAACGGGAACGGTGCGGTGGGATTCCAGAGGATCGGGGCTTGCGCCCGGATCGTGACCACGTCAGTCATGATACCCGGCGGCGCGCATCGGCTGCACACACTTCGGGTTGGCGCCGTATAGGGGGAATCGGGAGGGGTGTCAACACGGCCCACGCGGGCGCGGCGCGGTGACGCGGCCCGCGTGTCGCCAGGTCAGGAAGGCCGCCCGCAGGGCCACGGCGATCAGGCCGACGAACAGGATGCTGAACACCACGTCGGACGCGAAATGCCGTCCCGCCGCCAGCCGTTGCAGTGCCGCCATCAGGGGAAGCACCACCGCCGCAGCCCCATACCCCAGCCGGGCGATCCGCGTCCAGCCTCGCGTCAGAAAGGGCATGAGTGCGAAAAGCGCGATACCCAGCGCCGCCGCCGAAGCGGCCTCGCCCGAGGTGAAGGAACAGTTGTGAACGCATTGCAGGCCGGGCTGCCAGAAGGGGGTATAATCGAAATTGCCGCCGAATTCGGTGGTCGTCGCCGGACGTGCCCTGCCCCAGTGCGCCTTCAGGATGACGTTCACCAGAAGCGCGGGCCCCAAAAGGTAGACCGTCAGGATATAGGCCCAGACATGGGCGGGGATACGCAGCACCGTCTTCCCGAAGGCCCCCAGTCCCGCCATGACCGCAGAGAGGGCCGCAAGCGCGATGCTGGCATCCCAGATCAGCAGGCGAACCCCCTTGCTGAACGCCCCGCTTTCGGCGGGAAATCCGCTGCCGTCGTAGAACTGCGCGGTGATCCACGGATCCAGCCCCGGCCCAAGCGCGAAGATCGCCGCGGCCACCCCGATCACCGCCAGCACGGCAAGGACCGGCCCCCAGATCTTAGCGAAGCGCCCGGGCACAATCCGCTCCGATCAGGTAGGTCGACAGGCGCGTCTTGTGCCAGGCGCCGATTCGGGTGTCGAGCTTGCCGAGCGGCATCTGTTCGAACCCGTCGCAGGTGGGGGCGGCCGGCAGGACGGCCAGTACGGGACCGTTGTCCCCGATGCCGATGGCGAAGTTCTGTTCGTAGTAATTCCGCGGCCGACCCGCTGGCCGGGCGGCCCGGATCGCCAGCCCTGCTTCGCGGCCGGTGTAGAAAAGGTCGGCCAGGATGGCCCGGTCCTTCGCCAGCACGGTCGTCACACCCGAGCGGCGGGCCGCCTCGAGGATCTGTTCCGACAGCCGCGCCTGCCCCAGATACCTCTGCAACAGGGGTTGGCCGTCCCGCACGGGCCAGGGTGCCAGCACCGTCAGCGCCGGCAGCAGGATCGCGATCGCCGTGTTGAGGACCAGCGACACCGACAGCAACCGGGGCGCGCGCTCCAGCAGGAACGGCACGGCCACCAGAGTTCCGGCGTAATAGGCCACCACCGCCCAGTTGGCATAGGCGCGGTCCATCAGCGCCTGCACGCAGACCACCAGCAGGATCGGAAACGCAAACGCCAGCAACGCGCGCCGCGTCGCCGGGCGCGGCTGTGCACAGGCCCACAACAGGGCCGCGAACAGGACCGGTCCGAAAACGGCGAACTGCGCGCCGAAGAACTCGGCCAGCGAGGCGAGGTCCAGCGACGGGCCCGTCGCCTCTCGCACCCAGCCCACGTTGTCCATCGTGTGTTCGACCGTGCTCAGGTCATGGGTCAGGTTCCAGATCACGTTCGGCAGGACCGTGACTCCAAAGCCGACGACCAGCATCAGCCAGAGCCGCAGGTTGCCCCGCATCGGCGCGGCCAGCACCGCCGCCAGCACCGCGCAGGGAAAGAAATAGATCGCCGCGTATTTCGCCAGCGCCGCCAGCCCGACCATGACGCCCGCCGCCAGCGCCAATGACGCGCGGTTCTCTTGCGTGGCGCGCCACCACCACAAGAGGCCCGCCGCAAAGAACGGGGCAAGGATGGTGTCGGTCGAGATCAGCAGGCTGCCCAGGGCAACGAAGGGCAAGGTGACATAGCTGGCCGCGACCCACAGCGCCGCACGTCCCGAATGAATCCGAGCGGCCAGCGCGGCCAGGATCAGGGCTGTCGCGGCATGGAAAAGCGCCGCTGGCAGACGGATGGCGAACCGGCTGTCGCCCAGCACCTCGGTAAAGGCCCGGATCACCCAGGCGATCAGCGGGGGTTTCGAGTAATAGCCAAAATCCAGGTTCCGGCCCCAGAACCAGTATTGCGCTTCGTCGACGAAAAGGTCCGTCTGGTTGAAGGCCAGCGCCAGCACGCGCAGCGCCGTAACCGCGCCGACGACGATCAGCGCCGGGCGCAGCCAGCCCGCCGACGCATCAGGCATCCGGCGCCTCGGCGGCGCGCTTGGCCTTCTGGATCAGCCAGAGGTTGCGGCTGTAGATGATCACCCCCGGCATCTGGCCCAGGATGATCACCGGGTCCACACGGTGGACGCCATAGGCCAGGACGATCAGACCGCCGAGGATCGAGAAGTACCAGAACGCCTCGGGGACAATCGAACGCCCGGCGCGTTCCGAAGCGATCCACTGCACGATGAACCGGCCCGTGAACATGAGTTGGCCCAGCAGGCCGAACATCACCCACCAGACGCCGGTGGGACTGTCGGCGTGCAGCGTCTGCATCAGCCAGGTCATCGCGTTACTCCTTCCGGCCGATTTCGGTCGGGCGTGACTTCTTGCGGCGCTTCAAAAGCCAGGCGACGCCCATCAGGTCGACGATGCCCACCAGCCCGCGCTGCAGATTGTTGTAATTCGAGCGGCCTGCCCCGCGCGGTCGGTGACTGACATCCACATGCGCAACTTGCCAGCCGTCGCGGGCGAACAGCGCCGGCAGGTAACGGTGCATGTGATCGAAATAGGGCAGCGCCAGGAATGCATCGCGGCGAAAGCCCTTCAACCCGCAACCCGTGTCGCGCGTGCCGTCCTTCAGGATCGCGGACCGCAGGCCATTGGCGAATTTCGAGGCAAGCTTCTTCGACGCCGTGTCCTGCCGCCCGACGCGCTGCCCCGCCACGATCCCGATCGCGTCAGAGCCTGCCGCCAGCAACGGTCGGTAGAGTTTGGGCAATTCCTCGGGCGGGTTCTGCCCGTCACCGTCCAGCGTGCAGCAGATCGGCGACCGTGCCGCCCGCACACCGGAATGCACCGCTGCCGATTGTCCGCCGGACCGGTCGTTCTGCAGCAGACGCAGCCCCGGCACCGTTGCCATCAGCCCCTGCACAACTTCGGCCGTGCGGTCTGTGGACGCATCGTCCACCACGATGATCTCATGGTCCTGGTCGGCGCAGGCGGCCCGGATTCCGGCAATCAGCGCGCCGATGTTCTCGGCCTCGTTCTTCGCCGGAATGACGATCGAGACTGTAGTCATCTTGCCCGCACCTCATGGGGCGCGACCGGCCCCGTTTCCCCCGCGCTCATAATGCAGCGGCAGGATATTGGCAATTGTTGCCCCCGGGACGCAACAAGGCTCAGCGCCGCGCCGCCAACCGTTCGCGGTGAAAGGTGTAGGCACCCGTTGCCATGATGATGACAGCGCCCAGAAGCGTCCAGCCATCAGGAAACTGGTCAAAGACCAGCCACCCCAGCACCAGCGCGAAAAGCAGGGCGGTGTAGCGGAACGGCGCGACAATCGCGATGTCGCCGACCCGCATCGTCATCACGACGGTCAGATAGCCGACGATCAGGAACGCAGCGGCAGCACCGACCTTGGCCGCACCCGTCGCCGTCACGGGAACCCAACCTTCGGTCGGAATGGCCAGCAGCGCGATAACGGTCACCGAACCTGCCGACAGGAACGCGACGGCCGCCGACGGCACGTCATGGGATAGCCCCCTGGTGGTCAGATCCCGCAGCACGACGAATCCCACCGAGGCCAGGCCCAGCAGGGACCAGTGGTCAAAACCCTGTGTTCCCGGGCGAACGATCATCAGCACGCCCAGAAAGCCGACCAGAATGGCGGCCATCCGCCGCCATCCGACCGGGCTGCGCAGCAGCAGGGCCGCAGCCAGGGTCACGGCCAGCGGCAGCGACTGCATGATCGCGGAAAGGTTGGCCAGCTGCATGTGGCGCAGCGCCAGAAGAAAGGTGACGGTGCTGGCAACCTCGCCCAACAGACGGAACGTCACAAGCCGACGGTCCCGGCCCGTCAGCCGAAGCGGCAGGGCGCCCATCCGCCAGGCGATCAGTCCCAGTACCAGGGTCGTCAGGACGCCCCGCAGGAAAATTGCCTGGAACAGCGGCAGATCCGCGTTCACCGACTTCATGCAGGTGTCGTTCAGCGTGAAGGCCGCCATCGCGGCCACCATCAGCAGGATGCCGCGATGGTTTTCGGCGGCCGTCGCATTGACCGCCAAGGTCACAGGAAGCCTTGGCGATTCCAGGGCCGCTGTCCGTCTTGTGCCATGCCGCCCCTCCTGCCTGTCACCAGGCTAACGCCTGCGGCCGGAATGAAAAAGCCCCCGGTGCAAACGGCACCGGGGGCTTCATCGCTTTTGGACTGTTTCAGCCGATCACTCGCGGCTTTCCGGCGTTTCGACCAGGATGTCCTCGTCCAGTTCGACCGTTTCGGGCATGGGTGCCGCCAACGCCGCCGCCGTTTCGGCCTCGGCCCGACGGGCCTCGATCACCATCTGGTCGCGATCTGCCGCAATCTTGCGAACGCGCTGGGTCGCCCCGCCGGTGCCCGCCGGGATCAGGCGGCCAACGATGACGTTTTCCTTCAGGCCGACAAGCTTGTCGCGCTTGCCCTGCACGGCGGCCTCGGTGAGGACGCGCGTGGTTTCCTGGAAGGACGCCGCCGAGATGAACGACCGGGTCTGCAGCGACGCCTTGGTGATGCCCAGCAGAACCGGCTCGCCCGTGGCGGGACGCCCGCCGCGCGCGATGACCTTGTCGTTTTCCTCGTCGAACTCGGCCTTGTCGACATTCTCACCCTTCAGCAGGGTGGTTTCGCCGCCATCCAGGATCTCGATCTTCTGCAGCATCTGCCGCACGATCACCTCGATGTGCTTGTCGTTGATCTTCACGCCCTGCAGGCGATAGACGTCCTGCACTTCGTCGATCAGATAGTCGGCCAGCGCCTCGATCCCCATGATCCGCAGGATGTCATGCGGAGCCGGGTTGCCGTCCATGATGTAGTCACCCTTCTGCACGAAGTCGCCTTCCTGCACCGGGATGTGCTTGCCTTTCGGCACCATGTATTCGACGGGCAGCACGGTTTCGTCCGGGGACTCGATCGTGATGCGGCGCTTGTTCTTGTAGTCCTTGCCGAAGCGGACGTAGCCGTCGATTTCCGCGATGATCGCGTGATCCTTCGGACGACGGGCCTCGAACAGTTCCGCCACGCGGGGCAGACCCCCGGTGATGTCCTTGGTCTTGGCGCCTTCGCGCGGGATACGCGCCACGACGTCGCCTGCCCGCACGTCCTGTCCGTCTTCAACGGACAGGATCGCGTCCACCGACATCGGGTAGCTGACCGGATTGCCGGTATCGCCACGCACGGGTTCCCCGGTTTCGGGATCCATGATGATGATTTCCGGCTTCAGATCGTTGCCGCGCGGCGCGGTGCGCCAGTCGGTGACGATCTTCTGGGTCATGCCCGTCGCTTCGTCGGTGTCCTCGCGCACGGCGATCCCCGAGATCAGGTCGACGAACTTCGCCACACCGGCCTTTTCGGCGATGATCGGCAGGGTGTAGGGATCCCACTCGAACAGCTTGGCCCCGCGCTTGACGACCTCGCCTTCCTTGACGTGGATCTTGGCCCCGTAGCTCAGCTTGTGGCTGGCCCGTTCCTGCCCCTGTTCGTCCAGGATGGCGATCTGCATGTTCCGGCCCATGACGATCTGTTCGCCATTGGCATTGGTCAGCAGCATGGGGTTGCGGAACTCGATCCGGCCCTCTTGCGAGGATTCCTGGAACGACTGCTGGCCACCCTGCGCGATGCCGCCGATGTGGAAGGTCCGCATCGTCAGCTGCGTGCCCGGTTCACCGATCGACTGCGCGGCGATGATGCCGACAGCCTCACCGATGTTCACCAGCGTGCCACGGGCCAGGTCACGGCCATAGCACATGGCGCAGACGCCCTCTTCGGCCTCGCAGGTCAGCGCAGAACGGATGCGGATCGAGGTCACGCCCGAAGCCTCGATAGCGTCGGACTTGCGTTCGTCGATCAGCTCGTTCTTGCGCACAAGCAGTTCGTCCGTGCCCGGAACCATCACGTCATCCGCGGCCACGCGGCCCAGGATGCGTTCCGAAAGCGGGCTGACCACTTCACCGTCGTTGACCGCGGCCGAAGCCGTGATCGCGCGTTCGGTGCCGCAGTCCGTCAGGCGGATGATGCAGTCCTGCGCCACGTCGACCAGACGGCGAGTCAGGTAGCCCGAGTTCGCGGTCTTCAGCGCCGTATCCGCCAGACCCTTCCGGGCCCCGTGGGTCGAGTTGAAGTATTCAAGAACGGTCAGGCCTTCCTTGAAGTTCGAGATGATCGGCGTCTCGATGATCTCGCCCGAAGGCTTGGCCATCAGGCCGCGCATCCCGCCCAGCTGCTTCATCTGCGCCGGCGAACCCCGCGCACCCGAGTGCGACATCATGTAGACCGAGTTCGGTTCCTTCTCGGCCCCGGCGTCGTCCTTCCGGACGGCCGAGATTTCGCCCATCATCGCGGCAGCAACCGCGTCCGAACACTTCGACCAGGCATCGACAACCTTGTTGTATTTTTCGCCCTGGGTGATCAGGCCGTCCATGTACTGCTGTTCGAATTCCTTGACCTGGTCCTGGACCTCGCCGACGATCTTCCACTTTGCGTCCGGGATGACCATGTCGTCCTTGCCGAACGAGATGCCGGCCTTGAAGGCTTCGCGGAAGCCCAGCGTCATGATCTGGTCACAGAAGATCACCGATTCCTTCTGGCCGCAGTAGCGGTAGACGGTGTCGATGACGTTCTGCACGTCCTTCTTCCGCAGCAGGCGGTTCACCAGTTCGAAGGGCGCCTTGGCGTTCTTCGGCAGAAGCGCGCCCAGCCGCACGCGGCCCGGCGTGGTTTCGAACCGCTTCACCACTTCGTTGCCCTCGGCGTCGATCTGCGGAACCCGCGCGATGATCTTGGCATGCAGATGCACGGCGCCGGCGTCCAGTGCGTGCTGGACCTCGTCGACCGAAGCGAAGACCATGCCTTCACCCTTCATGCCTTCGCGCTGCATCGAGACGTAATACAGGCCCAGAACCATGTCCTGCGAAGGAACGATGATCGGCGCGCCGTTGGCGGGCGACAGGACGTTGTTCGTCGACATCATCAGGACGCGCGCTTCCAGCTGGGCCTCAAGGCTCAGGGGCACGTGAACGGCCATCTGGTCGCCGTCGAAGTCGGCGTTGAAGGCCGAACAGACCAGCGGGTGCAGCTGGATCGCCTTGCCCTCGATCAGCACCGGTTCGAACGCCTGGATGCCCAGACGGTGCAGCGTCGGCGCGCGGTTCAGCATCACCGGATGTTCGCGGATCACCTCGTCGAGGATGTCCCAAACTTCGGGGCGCTCTTTCTCGACCAGCTTCTTCGCCTGCTTGACGGTGCTGGAAAGCCCCTTCGCCTCAAGCCGCGAATAGATGAACGGCTTGAACAGTTCCAAAGCCATCTTCTTCGGCAGGCCGCACTGGTGCAGCTTCAGTTCCGGTCCGGTCACGATGACCGAACGGCCCGAGAAGTCGACCCGCTTGCCCAGAAGGTTCTGGCGGAAGCGGCCCTGCTTGCCCTTCAGCATGTCCGACAGCGATTTCAGCGGGCGCTTGTTGGCCCCCGTGATGACGCGGCCGCGGCGGCCGTTGTCGAACAGCGCATCGACCGATTCCTGCAGCATCCGCTTTTCGTTGCGGACGATGATGTCGGGCGCGCGCAGTTCGATCAGCCGCTTCAGGCGGTTGTTCCGGTTGATCACCCGGCGATACAGGTCGTTCAGGTCGGACGTCGCGAAGCGGCCCCCGTCCAGCGGCACCAGCGGGCGCAGTTCCGGCGGGATGACCGGGATCACGGTCAGGACCATCCATTCCGGACGGTTGCCCGATTCCAGGAAGGATTCGACGATCTTCAGCCGCTTGATGATCTTCTTCGGCTTCAGTTCGCCCGTGGCTTCCTTCAGCTCCTCGCGCAGCTGTTCGGCGGTCGCCTCAAGGTCGATCGCCGCCAGCATCTCGCGGATCGCTTCGGCGCCGATATTGGCGGTGAAGGCGTCGGCGCCATACTGGTCCTGCGCGTCAAGGAATTCTTCCTCGGTCAAAAGCTGGCCATAGCTCAGGTCGGTCAGACCCGGCTCGATCACGACGTAGTTTTCGAAGTAAAGGATGCGCTCCAGATCCCGCAGCGTCATGTCGAGCATCAGGCCGATCCGCGACGGCAGCGATTTCAGGAACCAGATATGCGCGACCGGCGCGGCCAGTTCGATATGGCCCATGCGTTCGCGGCGCACCTTCTGCAGCGTGACTTCCACGCCGCACTTCTCGCAGACGACGCCACGATACTTCATGCGCTTGTATTTGCCGCAGAGGCACTCGTAGTCCTTGATCGGCCCGAAAATGCGGGCGCAGAACAGGCCGTCACGTTCCGGCTTGAACGTGCGGTAGTTGATGGTTTCGGGTTTCTTGATCTCGCCATAGGACCACGACAGGATCCGTTCCGGCGAGGCGAGCGAGATCTTGATCTCGTCGAACTGCTTGGGCGCGGCCAGCGGGTTCAGCGGGTTGGTGGTCAGTTCCTGGTTCATCTTCAAATCCTTGAAAGGGGGCGGTGGGAAAGACGGTCAGCCCTGCCCCGCGCGTTGTCGGCGCGGGGCAGGAAAGGGTCCGTTATTCCTCTCCCTCCGCATCCAGGAGTTCCATGTTGAGGCCGAGGCCCCTGACTTCCTTCACGAGAACGTTGAACGATTCCGGCACGCCGGCTTCGAAGTTGTCCTCGCCCTTGACGATGCTTTCGTAGACCTTGGTCCGGCCCGCCACGTCGTCCGACTTGACGGTCAGCATCTCTTGCAGGGTGTAGGCGGCGCCATAGGCTTCCAGCGCCCAGACCTCCATCTCCCCGAAGCGCTGGCCACCGAACTGGGCCTTGCCGCCCAGCGGTTGCTGCGTGACAAGGCTGTAGGGTCCGGTCGAACGCGCGTGGATCTTGTCGTCGACCAGGTGGTGAAGCTTCAGCAGATACTTCACGCCCACGGTGACCTTCCGCGCGAACTTCTCGCCGGTGCGGCCATCGAACAGGTCGGACTGGCCCGACTGGTCGAAGCCCGCACGCGACAGCGCGTCGTTCACATCGGCTTCCTTGGCGCCGTCGAAGACCGGGGTCGCGATCGGAACGCCGCGGCGCACCGTTTCGGCCCGCTGGATCAGCGTTTCGTCATCCAGATCCGCGAAGGCTTCATCGAAGGCGTCCTGGCCATAGCCGTGCAGCAGCGCGTCCTTGACCGGCGTCAGGTCACCCGACCGGCGATAGCCTTGCAGCGCATCGTCGATCCGCAGGCCCAGACCGCGCGCGGCCCAGCCCATGTGGGTTTCCAGGATCTGACCGACGTTCATGCGCGACGGAACGCCCAGCGGGTTCAGAACCATGTCGACCGGGGTTCCGTCGGCAAGGAACGGCATGTCCTCCATCGGCACCACTTTCGATACGACACCCTTGTTGCCGTGACGGCCGGCCATCTTGTCGCCCGGCTGCAGCTTGCGCTTCACCGCGACAAAGACCTTGACCATCTTCATGACGCCCGGCGGCAGGTCGTCGCCACGGCGGACCTTCTCGACCTTGTCCTCGAACCGGTGCTCCAGCGCCCGCTTCTGCGCGTCGAACTGGGTGTTCAGCGCTTCCACGTTCTGGGCATCGGCTTCTTCGGCCAGCGCCAGTTGCCACCATTGGCCACGGCTCAGGCTGTCCAGAAGGTCCTGGTCGATCTCGGCCCCCGCACGGATGCCTTTCGGCCCCTTCACGGCGGTCTTGCCCAGGATCATCGACTTCAGACGCGCATAGATGTTGCGTTCCAGGATCGCCATTTCGTCGTCGCGGTCGCGCGCCAGACGTTCGACCTCTTCCCGCTCGATCTGCAGCGCGCGTTCGTCCTTGTCGACGCCGTGGCGGTTGAAGACCCGCACTTCCACGACGGTGCCGAAGTCACCCGGCGGCAGACGCAGAGAGGTGTCGCGCACGTCGCTGGCCTTTTCCCCGAAGATGGCGCGCAGAAGCTTTTCTTCCGGCGTCATCGGGCTTTCGCCCTTCGGAGTGATCTTGCCCACCAGAATGTCGCCCGGCCCGACTTCGGCGCCGATGTAGACGATGCCAGCCTCATCAAGGTTGCGCAGCGCTTCTTCACCGACGTTCGGAATGTCGCGGGTGATTTCTTCCGGCCCCAACTTGGTGTCGCGGGCGGCGACTTCGTATTCCTCGATGTGGATCGAGGTGAAGACGTCGTCGCGCACGATCCGTTCGGAAATCAGGATCGAGTCTTCGTAGTTGTAGCCGTTCCAGGGCATGAAGGCGACGATGACGTTCTTGCCAAGCGCCAGTTCCCCCATGTCGGTCGAAGGACCGTCGGCGATGACCTCGTTCTTCGCAACCCGGTCACCCACCTTCACCAGCGGCTTCTGGTTGATGCAGGTGTTCTGGTTCGACCGCTGGAACTTGCGCAGGCGATAGATGTCGACGCCGGCGTCACCGATCTCCAGGTCTTCGGTGGCCCGGATGACGATCCGGGTGGCGTCCACCTGGTCGATGATCCCGCCGCGACGCGCCATGATGGCCGCACCCGAATCCTCGGCCACGACGGCCTCGATCCCGGTGCCGACAAAGGGCGCATCCGCCTGCAGAAGCGGCACGGCCTGCCGCTGCATGTTCGAGCCCATCAGTGCGCGGTTGGCGTCGTCATTTTCCAGGAACGGAATAAGCGAGGCCGCAACCGAAACAAGCTGCTTCGGCGACACGTCGATCAGGCTGATCGCCTCGGGCGGGTTCAGCATGAATTCGCCAGCCTGGCGGGACGAAATCAGGTCCGAGGCAAAGCGGCCATCGGCATCCAGTTCCGCGTTGGCCTGCGCGACGGTGTGGCGCATTTCCTCGGTGGCGGACATGTACTGCACTTCGTCCGTCACCACCCCGTCCTTCACCTTGCGGTAGGGGGTTTCGATGAAGCCATACTTGTTGACGCGGGCATAGGTCGCCAGGCTGTTGATCAGACCGATGTTCGGGCCTTCCGGCGTCTCGATCGGGCACATCCGGCCGTAGTGGGTCGCGTGGACGTCGCGCACCTCGAAGCCGGCGCGTTCACGGGTCAGACCGCCCGGCCCAAGGGCCGACAGGCGCCGCTTGTGCGTCACTTCCGACAGCGGGTTGGTCTGGTCCATGAACTGTGACAGCTGGCTGGAACCGAAGAATTCCCGAACCGCCGCCGCCGCCGGCTTGGCGTTGATCAGGTCCTGCGGCATCACCGTATCGATCTCGACCGAAGACATGCGTTCCTTGATCGCGCGCTCCATCCGCAGCAGGCCGACACGGTACTGGTTTTCCATCAGTTCGCCCACCGAACGCACCCGGCGGTTGCCCAAGTGATCGATGTCGTCGATCTCGCCCTTGCCGTCGCGCAGTTCGACCAGCGCCTTGATGCAGGCGATGATGTCGTCGCGGTCCAGCGTGCGCTGGGTGTCCGGCTTGTCCAGGTCGAGACGCATGTTCATCTTGACCCGGCCCACAGCCGACAGGTCATAGCGTTCCTTGTCGAAGAACAGCGTGTCGAACAGCGCCGATGCCGCTTCCACGGTGGGGGGCTCGCCCGGGCGCATGACGCGGTAGATATCCATCAGCGCGCCATCGCGGCCCATGTTCTTGTCCGCGGCCATGGTGTTGCGGATGTAGGGACCCACGTTGATGTTGTCGATGTCCAGAACCGGAATCGTGGTGACGCCGTTATCCAGCAGCACCTTCAGCGTGCCGCCCGACACTTCGCCGTCGCGGTCCAGCGTCTGGGTCAGCTCGTCCCCGGCTTCGACGTAGATCGCGCCGGTATCCTCGTTGATGATGTCCTTGGCGACGAAACGGCCGAGGATGTGATCGAAGGGCACCAGAAGCTCGGTCACCTTGCCTTCGTCGATCAGCTTCTTGACCATCCGCGGCGTCATCTTCTCGCCGGCCTTGCAGATCACTTCGCCGGTGGCAGCGTCGATCAGGTCATAGGTCGGACGGGTGCCGCGCACGCGTTCCGGGAAGAACTTCGTGACCCAGCCACGGTTCTTTTCCAGACGGTAGTCGACGGTGTTGTAATAGGCATCCATGATGCCTTCCTGATCCAGACCCAGCGCATACAGCAGGGTCGTGACCGGCAGCTTGCGGCGACGGTCGATGCGCGAGAAGACGATGTCCTTCGCGTCGAATTCGAAGTCGAGCCACGATCCGCGGTAGGGAATGATCCGGCAGGCGAACAGCAACTTTCCGCTGGAATGGGTCTTGCCCTTGTCGTGGTCGAAGAACACGCCGGGCGACCGGTGCATCTGGCTGACGATGACCCGCTCGGTGCCGTTGACGATGAAGGTGCCGTTGGGCGTCATCAGGGGCATGTCGCCCATGTAGACGTCCTGTTCCTTGATGTCCTTGACCGATTTGGCACCGGTGTTTTCATCGACATCGAACACGATCAGGCGCAGCGTCACCTTCAAGGGCGCGCTGTAGGTCATGTCCCGGGCCTGGCATTCCTCTACGTCGTATTTCGGCTTTTCCAGCTCGTATTTCACGAACTCGAGGATCGCGTTCTCGTTGAAGTCCTTGATCGGAAAAACCGACTGGAACACGCCCTGGATGCCTTCGCCATCGGCGGGCTTTTCGCCGTCGCCCGACTTCAGGAACAGGTCGTAGGAGGATTTCTGAACCTCGATGAGGTTCGGCATTTCAAGGACTTCGCGGATCTTGCCAAAGTACCTGCGGATACGTTTCTGGCCAACGGTCGCTTGCGACATGCTCGTCGTCACCTTTCGTCTATCGCCTGCACACTGCGTCTGGGTTCCGCAGTGGCCGCTTGCGAATGAAGGAGGTCAGGTTCCATTCACGCCATCCGTCCCACCGAATGGCTCCCGAACCTTGAACGCCGCCTTGGAAGGAGCCTCGGGCACGTAAGTGCTGTGATCCGATTGCGCAAGCCCCCGGTCGGAGGCTCCTGCCAAGACAGGTTCGGCAGGGCCGGGAAAACCCGACCCTGCCTGCTGTTTTCAGACCGGATGCAGTTGCATCCGACCGGATTACTTGAGCTCGACCTTGGCGCCAGCCTCTTCGAGCTTCTTCTTGATTTCCTCGGCTTCGGCCTTGGCAGCGCCTTCCTTGACCTTGCCACCGGCTTCGACCAGGTCCTTGGCTTCTTTCAGGCCCAGACCGGTGATCGCGCGGACTTCCTTGATCACGTTGATCTTGTTGGCGCCAGCTTCGACCAGGACGACGTCGAAATCGGTCTTTTCCTCGACAGCTTCGGCAGCAGCGGCCGGGCCGGCAACCATCACGGCGCCGCCAGCGGCGGGCTCGATGCCGTATTTGTCTTTCAGGATCGTTTTCAGTTCCTGCGCTTGCAGCAGGGTCAGACCGACGATGTCTTCGGCCAGTTTGTTCAGATCAGCCATTTTCTCTCATCCAATTCTAAGGGTTTCCAACGTCGGGGCGCGGCCCCACGATGGCATTCGTTGCTCAGGCGGCTTCCCGCTCCTCAAGGGTCTTGAGGATGCCGGCGATGTTGGAAGCAGGCGCGCCAATGGCCCCGGCGATGTTCGAAGCGGGCGCACCGATGCAGGACACGATCTGAGCGATGAGCTCTTCGCGCGACGGCATCTGGGCGACGACTTTCACACCAGCCTGGTCCAGGAACGTGTCGCCCATGGTGCCGCCAAGGATCACGAACTTGTCGTTGGTCTTGGCATAGGCATCCGTGACCTTCGCCGCAGCGACGGGGTCTTCGGAATAGGCGAACACGGTCATCCCCGTGAGCAGCTTGCCCATGCTTTCGCCGGGCTTGCCTTCAAGGGCGATCTTGGCGAGCTTGTTCTTGGCAACACGCACCGACCCACCGACGGCGCGCATCTGCGCCCGGAGGGTCTGCATCTGGGCAACCGTCATGCCTTCGTAGTGGGCAACCACCACGACGCCAGAGCTTGCGAAGATCTGGCCGAGTTCCTCGACCACTTTCTCTTTCTGGGCTCTATCCACGGTTACACTCCAAGTGTGGGGGTTTCCCCCCGGCTCACGTTTCCCTGCAACGGAGGCTCCGCGCAGGGGTCGGGTCCGTGATGGTCCCGAGGCCAGATCGCCCGAGGCGAACCCCGGAATTCTGTCTCGTTCCCCATCTCAGGAAGGATCATTAAGGGCTTTCGCCCACCCTCCGTCTCGGACAGGACAGGGCCGTTTCCGGCCCCGCCATTCGCCGGGCGAACCCGGCAAATTCAGTTTCAGGCGTTTGCCGTCGAAGCGAGGTCGACCGAGACGCCCGGCCCCATGGTCGAGGACAGCGACACCTTTTTGAGGTATGCGCCTTTCGCGCCCGAGGGCTTCGCGCGGCTGACGGCGTCCACGAAGGCGCGGACGTTTTCGGCCAGCTTGGCTTCGTCGAAGGACACCTTGCCGATCCCGGCATGGATGACACCGGCCTTTTCGACCTTGAACTGGACTTCACCGCCCTTCGCCGCCTCGATGGCCGCTTTCACGTCCATCGTCACGGTGCCGACCTTCGGGTTCGGCATCAGGTTGCGCGGGCCCAGGATCTTGCCCAGACGGCCGACCAGCGGCATCATGTCCGGAGTCGCGATGCAGCGATCGAATTCGATCTTGCCCGACTGGATCGTTTCCATCAGGTCTTCGGCGCCCACGATGTCGGCACCAGCGGCCTTGGCTTCGTCAGCCTTCGGGCCACGGGCGAACACGGCGACGCGGACAGTCTTGCCCGTGCCGTTCGGCAGGGTAACGACGCCACGGACCATCTGGTCGGCGTGACGCGGGTCGACGCCCAGGTTCATCGCGATTTCCAGCGTCTCGTCGAACTTGGCCGAGGCCGCCTGCTTGATCAGCTTGACGGCGTCTTCGACGGACAGGTTTTCCTTGCCGTCGAACAGCGCGCGGGCAGCCTGGGTGCGTTTTGCGATCTTGGCCATGACTTACCCCTTAACCTCGATACCCATCGACCGGGCCGAACCGAGGATGATCTGCATCGCAGCCTCGATGTCGTTCGCGGACAGGTCCTTCATCTTGGCTTCGGCGATCTGGCGCACTTGCGCGACCGTCACGGTGCCCGCGACTTCGCGGCCCGGCTTGGTCGAGGCTTTCGGACGGTTCCGCTTGCCCACCGGCTTCAGGCCGGCAGCCTTCTTGAGGTAATACGATGCCGGGGCGGTCTTCATCTCGAAGGTGAAGGACTTGTCGGCATAATAGGTGATCACGGTCGGAACCGGCGAACCGGGCTCCATCTCCTGCGTCTTGGCGTTGAACGCCTTGCAGAATTCCATGATGTTGATCCCGCGCTGACCCAGCGCCGGACCGATGGGGGGCGACGGGTTGGCTTGCCCCGCCTTCACTTGCAGCTTGAGGCTGCCCATGACTTTCTTGGCCATCTGGCCGTCTCCTTCATCATCATCCGCCCCGATGGGGGCACTGACTTAGTGGTCCGGTCCGGCTCCTTTCGGCGCCTCGCCTCCCACGGCTCGCACGTCAGGCGCCTTTCGACACCTGCGTGAATTCCAGTTCCACCGGCGTGGGACGGCCAAAGATCGACACCGTCACCTTCAGGCGGTTCGAATGTTCGTCCACTTCCTCGACCATGCCGGTGAAGCCCTCGAAGGGGCCGTCGGCAACCTTCACCTGCTCGCCGATCTCGAAGCGGATCAGGCTGCGCGGCTGGGCCTCGCCCTCTTCGACCCGGTTCAGGATCTGGTTCACTTCGCTGTCACGCATCGGCATCGGCTTGCCCTGCGGGCCAAGAAAGCCGGTGACGCGGTTGATCGAGGTGATCAGGTGGTAGCCGCGGTCGGTCATGTCCATGTGCACCAGCACATAACCCGGCATGAAGCGGCGCTCCGACGTGACCTTCTTGCCGCGGCGGATCTCGATGACCTCTTCCGTCGGCACCAGCACTTCGTCGATTTCGTCCTGAAGGCCCTTTTCCGCCACGGTCTGGCGAATCTGTTCGGCGATCTTCTTCTCGAAGTTCGAGAGGACGCTCACCGAATACCAACGCTTCGCCATCTGCCTGGACCCCATGCCCTGTGCGGTTGCCCGCGAATTCCACTTTCAGTTCAGGCGGTTCACACCGCCTTCACAGCTTTCGCCGAACAAAAAACAGCGCGCTCGAGCGAATCGTTGCGCGCCGATGCCGGTGAAGTGTGGGCCCCAATACCGCCAATCGCCGCCCCAGGCAAGGCGAAAGGCCAAAAACGCAAGCCGCCGCTTACGCGCCAATGATCGCGCCCACGCCCCACTGGATCAGCAGGTCGACAACCGCGAAGAACGCCGACGCCAGCGCCGCCATGATGAAGACCATGATGGTCGTGGTCACGACTTCCTTGCGAGTCGGCCAGACGACCTTGCCCGCTTCGGAACGGACCTGCTGCAGGAACTGGAGGGGATTGGCCATCTGTCTCGCCTTCGGGAAAGCTGTTCTTGGATCGGGGGTTCAGATACGCGGCCGCGGCGCGCTTTACAAGCACGAAGCCGTAAGCCGGCGAAATGCGCCGAAGTCCGTCACCGACAGTAAAAGGGAACCGGACCTGGCAGGAGTTGGGGGACTCGAACCCACGACCCTCGGTTTTGGAGACCGATGCTCTACCAACTGAGCTAAACTCCTGAGGTCCGGCACCGCAGATACGACACCGCGCCCCGAAGATCAAGAGCGGCACGAGAGTTGTTTGCGCTTTGTCCCTGTCGGCGGATCAGGGCTGGCCGACCTCAGCCCGGATCAGCCGCGCCTGTTCGTCATCATAGCCGAACGCCCGCGCCAGGCGCCCCAGGTTCTGCCGGTCCTCCTCGCTTCCGGATCCGGTCAGAAGGGCCGAGATCGCAAAGACTTCCCGGCGCATCGCCGGATCCTCGATCCGTTCGGTCAGTTCCTCGGCTTCGTGGATCCGGTGAGTGTTTTTCTCCAGCAGCGCAGCGCGCCGGGCTTCGGGCAGCGCATCCAGCCGGGCATCAATGCGGCGCATCTCGTCGGGCGTCACGTCGCGCCCGCCCGTTGCCCGCGCGATCACCGAGGCCAGAAGCGAGACCTTGCGCGGGGATGGATCGCTCAGCCGGTCGACCATCGCCGCTCCGGCATCGACCGCGGCCTTGCCCAGCATGGCGGCCCCACCCAGCACGATCACGTCGCGCAGCACCGACCGTCCCGTCCGCGTTCCCAGCAGGAAGCCAAGTCCGAACAGCCCCCCGGCCCCGATGGCGGTTGTCCGCCGCATCTGCTGTCGGCTTTCCTCGTCGCGCACGTCATAGCCCAGCCAGTCCGCCAGCAGATCCTCGCCCAGCCGCAGTGTGCTGCTGCCGCTCTGGCACAGGGATCCGACAAAGGTTCCAACCAGCGTATCGGCGGCGGTCTGGGCGTCCTTCAGGTGATCTTCGACATGGGTGGGCATGGCGGGGCTCCTTCGCGGGTCAAGGGCAACGGTGCCCGTCCGGGCATCGGTTCCCTTCGGAAATGCCGATCCCCCCGCATTTGTTCCGACGGCGCGCCCCGGCGGAAAACAGAAAGGGCCGCCCCGGAAGGCGGCCCATGAAGGTTGCTGCGGCCAGAAATCTGGCGCGCGACTTACTTCAGGATTTTCGATACGACGCCGGCGCCGACGGTGCGGCCGCCTTCACGGATGGCGAAGCGCAGTTTTTCTTCCATCGCGATCGGGGCGATCAGCTCGACCTCGAACTTCAGGTTGTCGCCCGGCATCACCATCTCGGTGCCTTCCGGCAGTTTCACCGTGCCCGTCACG
This sequence comes from Rhodobacteraceae bacterium QY30, assembly GCA_002356635.1. Classification (GTDB taxonomy): domain Bacteria; phylum Pseudomonadota; class Alphaproteobacteria; order Rhodobacterales; family Rhodobacteraceae; genus QY30. The sequence goes on along the minus strand of CP023454.1, from coordinate 390,908 downwards.
TCGGTCGTGCGGAAGTAGAACTGCGGACGGTAGTTGGCGAAGAACGGCGTGTGGCGGCCGCCTTCTTCCTTCGTCAGGATGTAGGCCTCGGCTTCGAAGTTCGTGTGCGGGTTCACCGACTTCGGCTTGCACAGCACCTGGCCGCGTTCCACGCCGTCACGGTCGATGCCGCGCAGCAGGACGCCGACGTTGTCGCCCGCTTCACCACGATCCAGCAGCTTGCGGAACATCTCGACGCCGGTGCAGGTCGATTTCTGCGTCGCGCGGATGCCGACGATCTCGACTTCGTCGCCGACGTTGATCACGCCACGCTCGACCCGGCCGGTCACAACCGTGCCGCGGCCCGAGATCGAGAACACGTCCTCGATCGGCATCAGGAACGGCTGGTCCACCGGACGCGCGGGCGTCGGGATGTAGGTGTCGACCGCTTCCATCAGCGCGCGGATCGAATCCTCGCCGATTTCCTTGTCGCGGCCTTCCAGCGCGGCCAGCGCCGAACCCTTGACGATCGGAATGTCGTCGCCCGGGTAGTCGTAGGACGACAGCAGTTCGCGGACTTCCATCTCGACCAGTTCCAGCAGTTCGGCGTCATCCACCTGGTCGACCTTGTTCATGTAGACGACCATGTAGGGAATGCCGACCTGACGGCCCAGCAGGATGTGTTCGCGCGTCTGCGGCATCGGGCCGTCGGCGGCGTTCACGACCAGGATCGCGCCGTCCATCTGCGCAGCACCGGTGATCATGTTCTTCACATAGTCGGCGTGGCCCGGGCAGTCGACGTGCGCGTAGTGACGGTTCGCGGTCTCGTATTCCACGTGCGCCGTCGAGATCGTGATCCCCCGCGCACGCTCTTCCGGCGCCGCGTCGATCTGATCGTAGGCCTTGAATTCCCCGAAGTACTTCGTGATCGCCGCCGTCAGCGTCGTCTTGCCGTGGTCGACGTGGCCGATCGTGCCCACGTTGACGTGCGGTTTCGTCCGTTCAAACTTTGCCTTTGCCATGCTGGCGCCTCATGGTTCGTGGCCCTCGCGGACCGGGGGATTAACAGGGCGAGTGGCCGCGCCCCGAGCAACGCGGGCTGACTATTCGCCCGCGCCAGAAAAATCAAGCGGCAGAACGCCGATGCCACCGGCCGCCCGATGCGCGACCGTGCAGGCCGCGGCGGTCAGTTGGCCGGCTTGGACACCTTCGGGTTGGCCGCCGCCGCGGGCTTCGCCGGGGCAGGTGCAGCCGCCTCTGCCAGCTTGCGCCCGGCCTTGCCTTCGGCGCGCCTGGCAACTTCTTCCGGGGTGAACCAGACCTTGTTTTCCACCAGCCAGGCGTTGATCCGCCGCGCCGCCTGTTCGGCCAGCCCCTTCATCTGTTCCTCGCGCGTCATGGTCAGGCCCGACCCGACCACGGACTTGTCGCTCAGCTGCTCGATGATGGTGAACTGCTTCGGCTCGGGGTTGATCATCACGCCCGCCGCATCGTCCCAGACGTTGACGGTGACGACCAGCGCAGACTTGGGCGCCAGCAGGACCGGAATGCCCGGCACCGCCAGCGCATAGGCATCGACGCCCGTCGCCAGATGATAAAGCTTGTTGCCCTGATACGTGCCGGTGCGCTTCGCGATTTCGTCCTTGATCGCCTTTTCCCACTCGGCCGGTTCGGCCTTGCGCGACGGTCCGACCGGCTTGGCGTTCTTGGCCACGACGATGTTGTAGCCCAGACGGAAGTCGCCGATGTCCGCTTGCGGCTTCGACAGATCCTCGCGGGCGCAGGCGGACAGGATCACCACGGCGGCGACGGCGGCGATGCGGGTAAAGACGGACATGAACATCCCCTGAATATGATCGGCGCAGGGATAGCCCAGCGGGCCCTTGCGTGCAACGGTGGCGGCACCGATCGCCGGAGATACGCATGACAGCATCCGTGACCACCGACGCCCCGAACCGCTACCCGCCCCGGGTGGCGCTGGTCCGCGAAAAATGGGGCCTGCTTCAAACCCTGCGGGCAGCCCGGCGCAACCTGCTGGAGATCCTGCCCGAAATCGCGACCCGCCAACCGATGGTGTCGGGGCGCACCGGGATCCGCTGGCACATGGTGATGGACCCCGATGCCCTGCGACATATCCTAAAGGATCGGGTCGAGGATTATCCGAAGTCCGACGTGACGAAGCTGCTGCTGGGGCCGGCCATCGGCGACAGTCTGTTCGTGGCGGAAGGCGCGCATTGGCACTGGCAGCGGCGCGCGGCCGCCCCGGCCTTTGCCCCCCGCCCGGTCTCCGCACTTGCGCCGGTGATGACGGCGGCCGCCGAACGCGCGGCGGCCCGAATCGCTGTGGCCGAAGGCCGGGCCGCCAACCTGTTCGACGAGATGGTGACGGCCACCTTCGAGGTGATCGCCGATGTGACCCTGTCGGGCGGTGGCCAGATCGACCGGGATGCGGTGCACGGTGCCATCGACAGCTATATCGCGCAGGTGGCCAAGGTTTCGCTGCTGGACATGCTCGGCGTACCGGGATGGGTGCCGCGTCCGTCACGCATGGGGTCGGCGCGGGTGCTGGGGCAGATGAAGTCGGTCGCGGATCGCGCCATCGAAGACCGCCGGGCCGCCGGGCCGCGTCCGGTGCCCGATCTGCTGGACCTGCTGATGGACGGGGCAGACCCGGAGACCGGACGGCGCATGTCGCCGGCCGAACTGCGCGACAACCTTCTGACCTTCATCGTCGCAGGGCACGAGACGACGGCGCTGACCCTGGCCTGGGCCCTTTACCTCTGCGCCTTCGACCCCGTGGTGCAGGAGCGCGCCCGGGCCGAGGCGCAGGCGGTCCTGGGAAGCGGTTCCCGGGTCCGGGCGGCGACAGGCGCGGATGTGTCCCACCTGCCCTACACCCGCCAGATCATCGACGAAACGCTGCGTCTTTATCCCCCCGCCGCGATCCTGTCGCGCACGGCGCAAGCCCCGGACACCCTTTGCGGCCGCGAGATCCGGCGCGGCGATACGGTGATGCTTCCAATCTATGCCCTGCACCGCAGCCACCTGCTCTGGTCCGACCCGGACCGCTTCGACCCCGGTCGCTTTGCCCCCGGACAAGCGGTCGATCGCTTTGCCTTCCTGCCCTTCGGAGGCGGCCCCCGCATCTGCATCGGCGCCTCCTTCGCCTTGCAGGAAGCGGTGATCATCCTGTCGACCCTTCTGGCGCGCTTCCGGTTCGACCTTGTTCCGGGCCGCAATCCGAAGCCGGTGCTGATCCTGACGCTAAGACCCGACGGCGGCGTCTGGCTGCGCGTCGCCCCTGCCTGAGGCGCTGGCACGGGACCGGTTCCCCCGACAGGAACCGCTGACCCCGCCCTGGCGTTGGGCTGCGTCCCTCAGACAGGAGAACGTCATGAGCCTGATCCAGACGCTTGCCCGCGTGGCCCTCGGGGTCATCGCCTACAAGGGCATCACCAATGCAATGAACCGGACGCCGGGCAAGTCCGACGCCGGCCTCGGCGGTCTTCTGGACCGGATTTCGCGGCCCCGCGAGGGCTCGATGCTGGACCGGGTGATCCAGGGGCTGGGCCAGCGCGAGCCCGGCGCCGGCGGCGGGGCCAGCCCCTGGGACGATTTCGCCAGCCGACGCCCCGGCCGGGGCGTGCCCTACGGCCGCAACGCCGGTCAATCGCCGATCGAGGATCTCTGGAACAAGCTGGGTGCGGGTTCCCTCGTCCCGGGCAGCGCCCCCAGTGCAACGGCACCGGCGCCCGGAAGCTTTGCGGAAAAGCTTCGGCAGGGCGAGGAAGGCGCGGCAGCGGCCCCCGCTTCGGCCCCGGAGGAGGCCGTCGCTGCCCTTCTGTTGCGGGCCATGATCCAGGCTGCCAAGTCCGACGGCGAGATCGACCCCGAGGAGCGGCGGATCATCATGGACAACCTCAAGTCCGCGACCGATGCCGAGGTGGAGTTCGTCCGTCGCGAGATGGAGGGAGAGGTTGACGCGCGCGCGCTGGCCGCCGCGACACCGCCGGGGCTGGAGCGTGAGGTCTACGCCGCCTCGCTGCTGGCGATCAACGCGGACCATTTCGCCGAACATGACCACCTGCGCCGTCTCGCCGAGGCGCTGGGTCTGTCCGAAGGTGAAACCGCCGAAATCGCGGCCGCCACCGCCAAGCGGCCCGATTCGCCCTCGATGACGACCTGAACCGGATCAGTTGAACCGGTTGTCGCGCGGGAAACCGCGCGGCGCCATCCGGCCCGCAGTCGCCCGCTTGCCCAGCCATTCGCCCAGGTCGGTTTCCGTTCGGGTCCGCCCGGCGGGATCCTTCCAGGACAGCCCGTCGATCAGGTTGAACGTGGTTGCATCCGACAGGCCGCCGTCCTTGTAGCGTTGCAGGCGAACCCCCTTGCCGCGCGCCATTTCCGGCAGCTCTACCAGCGGGAAAACCAGAACCTTGCGGTTTTCTCCCACCACCGCGACGTGATCGCCCGCGATCTTGCGCACCACCGCTGCAACCGCACCGGTCCCGAGATTCATCACCTGCTTGCCGGCCTTGGTCTGTGCCAGCAGTTCATCCGAAGCGACGACGAACCCATCCCCTTCCGACGAGGCGACAAGGTATTTCTCGCCCGGGCGGTAGATCAGAAGATCGGTGATATCGGCATCGTTGGGCAGATCGACCATCAGGCGGAGCGGTTCGCCCATGCCCCGCCCGCCCGGCAGGTTCGCCCCCAGCACGGTGTAGAAGCGACCATTGGCCCCCGCGATCAGGATGCGGTCGGTGGTTTCCGCGTGAAGCACGAAGCGGCCCGCGTCACCATCCTTGAACTTCACCTCGGCATCCAGCGGCTGGTGGCCCTTCATCGCCCGGACCCAGCCCATCTTCGACAGGATGACGGTGATCGGTTCGCGGTCGATCATCGCCTCGATCGGCACTTCCGCAACCTCGACCGCCTCGGCGAAATCAGTGCGGCGCTTGCCGAATTCGGTGCCCTTGCCGAATTTCTTCTGAACGTCCGCCAGTTCCTTGCCGATCGCCTTCCATTGCAGCGCCTCGCTGCCCAGAAGGTCTTCCAGCCCCGCGCGTTCCTGGATCAGGTCGTCGCGTTCGCGGCGCAGCTCCATTTCCTCAAGCTTGCGCAGGTTCCTGAGCCGCATGTTCAGGATCGCCTCGGCCTGCACATCCGTCAGGTCGAATTCCTGGATCAGCTTGGCCTTGGGGTCGTCCTCGTAACGGATGATCTCGATCACCCGGTCAAGGTTCAGATAGGCGATGATATAGCCTTCCAGAACCTCCAGCCGGGCGTCGATCTTGCCGATCCGGTGCTGACTGCGGCGCAACAGCACATCGCGGCGGTGGTCCAGGAAGGCGCGCAGCACTTCGGGCAGCGAACAGACCTTCGGCACCCGGCCGTCGATCAGCACGTTCATGTTCAGGCTGAACCGGGTTTCCAGTTCCGAATTGCGGTAAAGCATCCCCATCAGCATGTCCGGGTCCACGGTCCGTGACCGCGGTTCCAGCACGATCCGCACGTCTTCGGCGGATTCGTCGCGCACATCCGCCAGCGCCGGGACCTTCTTCAACTGGATCAGCTCGGCCAGACGTTCGATCAGCTTCGATTTCTGCACCTGATAGGGGATCTCGGTCACGACGATCTGCCAGGTGCCACGGCCCAGATCCTCGGTCTGCCAGCGGGCGCGCAGACGAAAGGCGCCGCGCCCGGTGCTGTAGGCGTCAAGGATGCTGTCGCGCGGTTCCACCAGAATGCCGCCCGTCGGGAAATCGGGGCCGGGCACGAAAGCCATCAGATCGGCCGCCGTCGCCTGCGGGTGCCGGATCAGGTGCTGGCAGGCGTCGATCAGTTCATGCAGGTTGTGGGGCGGAATGTTGGTGGCCATGCCCACGGCGATGCCGCTCGCACCATTGGCCAGAAGGTTCGGGATCGCGGCCGGCAGAACCACCGGCTCCTGCAAGGTGCCGTCGTAGTTCGGCCGCATCTCGACCGCGTCCTCGGCCAGACCTTCCAGCAAGATCTCGGCGGCAGCGGTCATCCGCGCTTCGGTGTAGCGGCTGGCTGCAGGGCTGTCGCCGTCGATGTTGCCGAAGTTCCCCTGACCGTCGACCAGCGGGTAGCGGATCACGAAATCCTGCGCCAGGCGCGCCATCGCGTCATAGATCGCGCTGTCGCCATGCGGGTGGTAGTTCCCCATCACGTCGCCAACGATCTTGGCCGATTTGCGGAAGCCCCCCGTGGGCGACAACCGCAGTTCCCGCATCGCATAAAGGATGCGCCGGTGCACCGGTTTCAGACCGTCACGCGCATCGGGCAATGCCCGGTGCATGATCGTGGACAGCGCATAGGTCAGATACCGCTCGCCGATGGCGCGGCTCAGCGGTTCGGACGTGGTCAGCCCGGTTTCAGGGCCGGACTCGGGCAGGTCGTCGGGCGTATCGGTCATGGCCGGGGTTTAGTGGCTGCATCGGTCGCGGTCCAGCCGGATTTCCCGGTTTGGCGGTTGCGAAAACCCCGAAATCCCCCTAGCCCCTTCACCGACGGCCGGATCGGCCCTTTACCGGCAAGAGCATGGATTTCAGATGACGCGCACGATCCTGATCACCGGATGTTCCTCCGGCATCGGTTACGATGCCGCTCACGGGCTGAAGCGCGCAGGGTGGCGCGTTTTTGCTACCTGCCGGTCCGAGGCCGATTGTGAACGACTGCGGGGCGAGGGGCTGGAAAGCTTCCCACTGGATTACGCCGATGAAGCCAGTATCGACTCTGCCGTCGCCGAAACCCTCCGCCGCACCGGCGGGACGCTGGACGCACTGTTCAACAACGGCGCCTTCGGCTGCCCCGGCGCGACAGAGGACCTGCCCCGCGGCGCGCTGCGCGAGATCTTCGAAACCAACCTTTTCGGCGTCCACGACCTGACGCGCCGGGTGATTCCGGTGATGCGCGCGCAGGGGCGCGGCACCATCGTCAATTGCTCCTCGGTGCTGGGGCTGGTCGGCATCCGCTGGCGCGGCGCCTATGTGGCCACGAAATTCGCGATGGAGGGGCTGACCGACGTCCTGCGCCTGGAAATGCGCGACACGCCCATTCACGTGGTCCTGATGATCCCCGGCCCCGTCACATCGAAGATTCGCGTGAACTCGATCCCGCATTTCGAACGCTGGATCGACTGGCGGGGCAGTCCGCGCCGGGCCCAGTACGAAGCCACGCTGCTCAAGCGTCTGTATGAAAGCCGCGGCCCAGATCCCTTCGAGCTTCCGGCCTCGGCCGTGACGACCAAGCTGCTCCGCGCGCTGGATGCACGCCGGCCGAAGCCGCGGTATTACATCACCACCCCTGCCTACTTCACGGCCTTCATCCGCCGCTTCCTGCCGGTGGCGATGCTGGACTGGATCACGGCGCGCACCTGAACGGGATGGCGCAGGGCCGCGGCTGGCTGTAAGAAGCCGGGGTACGCACGAAAGGATGGCCATGACCCGCGATCCCCTTTTCCTGATAGCGGCGCTTGCCTGCCTGACCGTGGTGGTCATCCTGATGATCGGCATCGGCGGCTTTGCCAAGGGCGGGGCCTTCAACCGCAAGCACGCCAACCGCATCATGCGCTATCGGATCGTCGCGCAGGCCATCGCCGTCGCCCTGATCCTCGCGTTCGTAACCCTTCGGAGGCATGGCTGATGGTCGTTCTGAACCGCATCTACACCCGGACCGGCGACGCCGGTGAAACCGCCCTTTCCGACGGCAGCCGCGTTTCCAAGGCCGACCTGCGCGTCGCGGCCTACGGCACGGTGGACGAAACCAACGCCACCCTGGGACTGGCGCGCCTTCATGCGCCCGACGACATCGACGCGGCCCTCGCCCGCATCCAGAACGACCTGTTCGATCTGGGCGCCGACCTGTCGCGCCCCGCCCCCGAAAAGGATCCCGAAGCGGGCTATCCGGTGCTGCGCATGGTGGCGGCCCAGGTCGACCGCCTGGAAGCCGAGATCGACGCGATGAACGCACGGCTCACCCCCCTGCGCAGCTTCGTCCTGCCGGGGGGCACCGCGCTGGCCGCGCACCTGCATCTGTGCCGCACCGTCTCGCGCCGCGCCGAACGTTGCACGGTCGAGCTCGCGGCCCATGATGCGATCAACCCGGACGCGCTGCGGTATCTCAACCGGCTTTCGGACTGGTTCTTCGTTGCCGCCCGGATCGCCAACGACGAAGGCCGCGCCGACGTCCTCTGGGTGCCTGGCAAGAATCGCTGACCGGCCGGACCCGCAAGGGACAGGCTCTTTGCCGATCAGTGTTGGCGCTATCGGAATTCTTCCGGCGCGTTTTGGCGCAGGAGACTGTCAGACTGTCGATTTTCCTCTGTTTCCCTGCGAACAGAGTCGATAGTAAAGGCACCGAACGACTTCCTGCTGTCCCTTGGGAGGGGTGGCGCAGTTTGCACGAGGAGACGCATCGATGAAGGTATTGGTGCCCGTGAAGCGGGTGATTGACTACAACGTGAAGGTTCGCGTGAAGGCGGACGGGTCGGGCGTGGATCTGGCGAACGTGAAGATGTCGATGAACCCGTTCGACGAGATCGCGGTCGAGGAGGCGATCCGTCTGAAGGAGAAGGGTGTCGCGTCCGAGATCGTGGTGGTGTCGGTGGGGGTGAAGCAGGCGCAGGAGACGCTGCGGACGGCTCTGGCGATGGGGGCCGACCGGGCGATCCTGATCGAGGCGGCGTCGGACGTGCACACCGACATCGAGCCGCTGGCGGTGGCGAAGCTTCTGGCGGCGGTGGTGCGCGACGAACAGCCCGGGCTGGTGCTGGCGGGCAAGCAGGCGATCGACAACGACATGAACGCCACCGGCCAGATGCTGTCGGCGCTTCTGGGCTGGAGCCAGGCGACCTTCATCTCGGAGCTGTCGATCGAGGGCGAGAGCGCCACGGTGACGCGTGAGGTCGACGGGGGCCTGCAGACCATCAAGGTCAAGCTGCCGGCGATCGTGACGGTCGACCTGCGCCTGAACGAGCCGCGCTATGCCTCGCTGCCGAACATCATGAAGGCCAAGAAGAAGCCGCTGGAGGAGAAGACCGCGGCGGATTACGGCGTCGATGTCACGCCGCGCCTGACGGTGGTGAAGACGACCGAGCCCGCGGGCCGCAAGGCCGGGGTGAAGGTCGGCTCGGTCGACGAGCTGATCGCGAAACTGAAAGACGAAGCGGGGGTGATCTGAGATGGCGGTTCTTCTGCTGGCGGATGTGAATGGCGGCCACCTGGCGACGGATGCGGTGGCCAAGACGGTGGCGGCCGTGAAGCCCCTGGGCGAGGTGCATGTCCTGGTGCTGGGTCCGGCCGCGGCGGCGGCCGAGGCGGCGAAGCTCGAGGGCGTGGCCAAGGTGCTGCATGCCGAGGACGCGGGCCACGGCCTGGCGGAACCTGCGGCGGCGCTGATCGCCGGTCTGGCGGGCGGTTACAGCCACATTGCCGGGGCCTCGACGGCCTATGCGAAAAACGTGCTGCCGCGGGTGGCGGCGCTTCTCGACGTGATGGTGCTGTCGGATGTGACGGCGGTGATCGATGCCGACACCTTCGAACGGCCGATCTATGCCGGCAACGCCATCCAGACGGTGAAATCGGCCGACAAGGTCAAGGTCTTCACCGTGCGCGGCGCGAACTTCACCGCCGTGGGCCAGGGCGGTTCGGCCCCGGTCGAGGCGGCGGCGGCGGCGGCCGATTCCGGGCTGTCGGCCTGGGTCGAGGACAAGGTGGCCTCGAGCGACCGGCCGGAGCTGACCTCGGCGAAGATCGTCGTCTCGGGCGGCCGCGGCGTCGGCTCGGAAGCGGACTTCAAGCTGATCGAGGCGCTGGCCGACAAGCTGGGTGCCGCGGTGGGCGCCAGCCGCGCGGCGGTCGACAGCGGCTATGCGCCGAACGACTGGCAGGTCGGCCAGACCGGCAAGGTGGTGGCGCCGGCGCTTTACATCGCGGTGGGCATCTCGGGGGCGATCCAGCACCTGGCCGGGATGAAGGACTCGAAGGTCATCGTCGCCATCAACAAGGACGAGGAGGCGCCGATCTTCCAGGTGGCCGACTACGGCCTGGTGGGCGACCTCTTCACCCTGGTGCCGGAACTGACCGGCAAGCTCTGATCGACCGCCCCTATCGGCAGGACATGGGGAAAACGGGCGCCAAAAGGCGCCCGTTTTTCATTGCATCAACTCCCGCAGGGCCGGTTCCAGCGCGCGGGCCACGTCGCCGTGGCAGGCCGGTCCGGGCATGTCATGGGTCTGCGGTTCTTCCAGTTCGGAATAGATCATGCCCGGCGAAGCCCCCGGTGCGGGAAGCCCGGTCGACCGGACATGCACGAGCCCCGCCGCCAGCGGCCGGATGCGCGACACCAGGTCGGCATCGACCAGGAAGGGATCGGGCCCCAGATCATCGCGCGCCGGCAGATGGGCCGGCGGTTCCAGCCACAGCAGCAGCACCTTGCCTTCGATCCGCTGCAACAGCAGCTTCATCCGCGCCAGCCACGCCGCCCGCAGTTCGTCGACCAGGATCGGAAACTTGTCCGGCGCATGCAGGCGCAGCGTGTTCAGCATGTGGCGCGTGAAGTTGAAGTCGGTGAAATCCACCTCGCGGAAGATGGTCTTCATCAGCGGCGAGGCGCGCAGAAAACGGTCGTTCCGCCGGGGGTGGACCGCGTAGAACCTGTTCGAGGTGTTCTGTGCCCCCATCAACTGGACGACCGTGACAAGCGCCTTCGAACAGATGTCGATCACCGTGGGTTCGTTCACGAAGACATCGATTCCGGCATTCATGTACCCGAAATTGACCACCGGCTGCCCGATCGACTGCTCCAGAAGGGCCGGATAGGGGTCGGCAACGAATTTTCCATAGGTCTCCGACCCCCCGATCACGGCCAGATAATCCCCGTCCAGCCGCCGCCGCGGCCCCCGGAACAGAAGCTTCGATTTGCCGTAGCGGCAGGGGAAGTAATCCAGACCGCCTTGCCCGGGGTATTCGTATGCCATGTCACCCATCATCCATCTTGCGACTCACCCATGACCACTTTCCGCCGCAGACCTTGCAAAACCGCTAATGGGATCATGCTGCGACGCAGCGTCCCACCGTTGGGGCGGGGTTCGGTCTTGCGTCGGGGGGCGCGCCCTGACTAAGGTCGCGCCGGAATGGCCAGGAAGGACGGGCAGATGAACGTGACCTCGGTAGGGATCGTTGGCGCAGGGCAGATGGGCAACGGCATCGCGCATGTCTTTGCGCTGGCGGGCTTCGACGTCCTGTTGAACGACATTTCGCAGGAGTCGCTCGACAAGGCCCTGACGCAGGTCGAAGCGAACCTTGACCGGCAGGTTGCGCGCGGGAAGGTCACCGCGGCGGACAAGGCCGCAACGCTGGCCCGCATCCGCACCACGCTAACACTGGCCGAGATCGGCCAGACGGACCTGGTGATCGAAGCCGCGACCGAGCGCGAGACCGTCAAGCAGGCGATCTTCGAGGATCTCCAGCCGCACCTGAAGCCGACGACAATTCTGACATCGAACACGTCGTCGATCTCGATCACCCGTCTGGCCAGCCGCACCGACCGCCCTGAAAAGTTCATGGGGTTCCACTTCATGAACCCCGTCCCCGTGATGCAGCTGGTCGAGCTGATCCGCGGCATCGCCACCGATGACGAAACCTACCAGACGCTGCTGGAAGTGGTGCGCAAGATCGGCAAGACCGCCGCATCGGCCGAGGATTTCCCGGCCTTCATCGTGAACCGCATCCTGATGCCGATGATCAACGAAGCGGTCTACACGCTCTACGAAGGCGTCGGTTCGGTGCAGTCGATCGACGAGTCGCTGAAGCTGGGCGCGAACCATCCGATGGGCCCGCTGGAACTGGCGGATTTCATCGGGCTGGACACCTGCCTCGCGATCATGAACGTCCTGCACGACGGGCTGGCCGACACGAAATACCGTCCCTGCCCGCTGCTGACCAAATATGTCGAGGCCGGATGGCTGGGCCGCAAGACACAGCGCGGTTTCTACGACTATCGCGGCGAAAAGCCGGTGCCAACCCGCTGATGCACCCGGTCGCCTGCGAATAGGCGACACCGGCTGTCGGAAACGGTCCAGACGGGCCAGCGGCCATGCGGCTTTCTTGGCGGAAAGCCATGGCCCAGCGCATCCTTCCCGAACCTGTCCTGCCGGTCTCCGAAACCGCCGCCCCCGCGCCCGGTTTTCGTGACTTCGCGATCCTTGGCGGGCTGGAATCGGCCATGCGCGGCATCCTGGTGTCGGTCTGGCCGCTGGAGATGTATCACGCCCTGGGTGACGCGAAAGTGGTTAGCTGGGTCTACACGCTGATCGGCATAGCCTCGCTTTGCTTCGGGATGCTGGTGCCCTGGGTCAGTCGCCGGATCCCGCGCCGCTGGCTTTATACCTCGGGGGCGGGGCTTTACCTGACCGCCGCGGTCCTGGGGATCATCGGGGGCGGCATGGTCACTCCGGCCGCCTATCTGTGCATGGCCTGGGGCACGGTCATGGTCCAGATCTGTGTCGCCGCTTACCTGATGGATTACATCGCACGCGAGGATCTGGGCAAAAGCGAAACGCTGCGCCTGTTCTACAGCGCCGCGCCCTGGGCGGTGGGCCCGGTGATCGGCGTCACGCTGTGGAAGATCTGGCCGCCGCTACCCTTTCTGGTGGGGATGGTCGGCACCCTGTCGATGCTGGGCTATTTCTGGCACCTGCGCATGGGCAACGGCAAGACCATCACCCGGGCGCGCGGCCCGGCGCCGAACCCGCTGGCCTACCTGGGGCGCTTCGTCCAGCAGCCGCGTCTGGTGGCGGGCTGGCTTTTCGCGGTGCTGCGGTCGGCCGGGTGGTGGGTCTACATCGTCTACCTGCCGATCTTCTGCATCCAGAACGGGTTGGGGGACCGGATCGCCAGCTATGCCTTCTCGGTGTCGAACCTGTTCCTGTTCCTGTCGCCCTTCATGCTGCGCTGGATGCAGAAGATCACGCTACGGCGCGCCGTGCGAACGGCCTTCGCCTGCGCCGGGGCCTGCTTTACCCTGGCCGCCTTCGGAGGAATCTGGCCGCCGCTGTCCGTCTTGGCGATCCTGGTCGGGTCGTTCTTCCTGGTCATGCTGGACACCTTCGGCAGCCTGCCCTTCCTGATGGCCGTCCGCCCCGCCGAGCGCACCGAGATGTCGGCGATCTACACCAGCTTCCGCGATGTGTCGGGGATCCTGTCGCCGGGCGCGGCCTGGCTGGTGTTGCTGGTGGCGCCGGTGTCCGGAGTTTTTGCCGCCTGCGGGGCGGGCCTGGCGGTGGCCTGGGGCATCGCCGCGCGCCTTCACCCGCGCCTCGGCCGCGAAAGGGGCGGCGCGGGTTGATCTGCTTTGTTCGGTTGGCGCCCAGGCGTCGGGTTCCGGGCGCCCCACCGGATCAGCCGGCCACGGGCACGAATTCCAGCCGGCGGCCCGTTGTGCTGGAGAAGACGACGATGTCGTCGCGGGTGATCTGGCCGGTCACCGCCCCCAGCGCCTGCAGGAAGTCATGCTCCTTGCCGCTCAGCGCGCAGGTCGCGTTCGAGGACTGGATGTTGACGATCCGCACCGCGGGGTAATGCTTGTTCACGATGTCGCCGCTGAAGGCGCTGCAGGGACCCTGCCCGCTGATCTGCTTGCCGTCCTTCGACAGCGACATGGTGATTTCGCCGCCGTTGAACGGCAGGTTGTCGACCGTGTTCAGCCGCCACACCTTGCCGGTCTGGGCCGCGGTGTCGCCGCCGGTCGGCGCGCCGCAGCCAGAGGCCGCAAGAACAGCAGTCAAGGCGGATAGGAGTGCGATCTGGCGCATGTGTGTCCCTCTGGTTCTTTTGCCCGATCCCTCGCACGACACAAGGGATCGAGGCAAGCACCAAAGCCTCAGGCCGCGCTGTCCAGCAGCCGCCGCGCGATCACCTGGGCCTGGATCTCGGCCGCGCCTTCAAAGATGTTGAGGATGCGGGCATCGCACAGGATCCGGCTGATCCGGTATTCCAGCGCAAAGCCGTTGCCGCCGTGGATCTGCAGCGCATTGTCCGCCGCCGCCCAGGCGACGCGCGCGCCCAGAAGCTTGGCCATCCCTGCCTCGAGATCGCAGCGCTTGTCGTGATCTTTTTGCCAGGCGCTGAAATAGGTCAGCTGGCGGGCGATCATGATCTCGACCGCCATCATCGCAAGCTTGCCCGAGACGCGCGGGAATTCGATCAGCGACTTGCCGAACTGCTTGCGGTCGATCGCGTATTGCATCCCGGTTTCCAGTGCCGCCTGCGCCACGCCCACGGCGCGGGCCGCGGTCTGGATGCGGGCAGATTCGAAGGTCTGCATCAGCTGCTTGAAGCCCTGGCCTTCGACGCCGCCCAGAAGGTTTTCGCCTTTCACTTTGAAGCCGTCGAACCCCAGTTCGTATTCCTTCATGCCGCGATAGCCCAGCACCTCGATCTCTCCGCCCGTCATGCCAGGGGTCGGGAAGGGGTGTTCGTCGGTGCCCGGGGTCTTTTCCGCCAGGAACATCGACAGGCCGCGGTAATCGGTGGTGTCCGGATCTGTCCGGGCCAGCAGCGTCATCACATGGGTGCGCGCGGCATGGGTGATCCAGGTCTTGTTGCCGGTCACTTCCCAGTCGTCGCCCACCTTCACAGCACGGGTGCGCAGGCTGCCAAGGTCCGACCCGGTGTTGGGCTCGGTGAAGACCGCCGTCGGCAGGATCTCACCGCTGGCCAGCTTCGGCAGCCACTGCGCCTTCTGTTCCGGCGTGCCGCCGCACAGGATCAGTTCGGCCGCGATTTCCGAGCGGGTGCCCAGACTTCCCACACCGATATAGCCGCGCGACAGCTCTTCCGACACGACCACCATCGAGGCCTTCGACAGGCCAAGCCCGCCGAATTCTTCCGGGATCGTCAGGCCGAACACGCCCAGGTCGGCCAGTTCGTTGATGATCTCCATCGGGATCAGTTCGTCCTTCAGATGCCAGTCATGGGCGTTCGGCACCACGCGGTCGTCGGCATAGCGGCGGAACTGTTCGCGGATCATTTCCAGATCCTCGTCCAGGCCGCTGGCGCCAAAGGTCGCGCGGCCGTGGTTGTCGCGCATCAGGGCGACAAGCGCCGTGCGGGCGGCGGCGGTGTTGCCGCGGGCGATCAGCGTCTGGGCGGCCGCGCCGGGGGTCCAGGTCAGGCCCAGGTCCGACAGGCGGGCGGTTTCGCCCTGGCTCATCGGAATGCCGCCCTGAAGCTGCGCCAGATATTCGCCGAAACCGATCTGCAGGATCAGGGCTTCCATGTCGCCAAACGTTCCCGCGTCTTGCAGGCGCACGGCCCAGGCCTGCAACTGGCGCAACGATTCGACATAGGTGGTCAGCCAGGACAGGGCATGGGCCGCGAACTGTTCGGCCTCCAGCGCACCGTTCGAGATCTTGCCCTGCACCGACACGCGCTCGCGCATGGCTTGTGCGGCGGCGGGGGCCAGCGCCTCGACCTCGGGCAGGGCCTCGGCGGTCAGGGCAACAAGATTGGACACAAGCGCCTGTTCCATCACTGCAAGATCCTTCGGCATCGGAATCGTCCCTTTTCTGCGTCTGCAATGGATTAGGGCCTTTGCAATTGCAGCGCAATAAAAAAACCAAAACCCTTGCAGGCGCGAAAGGAAATGTCCGTGCCGTTAATCCTTCAGCGCCAGCGTATGTTCCCGCAGCCACGCCAGGAAGCCGCGCGGATCGGACGCCCATTTCCGCACTTCCTGCGGCGGAATCGGATGGCCGATCACCGGCGCCTGCGGCTTGTTCAGCGCGCATTTGATCTCGTGCAGCAGCAGGCCCTGACGCAGCGTGGCAGACAGCTTGTTGGCGATCAGATAGGCGCGGGTATTGTGGCCGGGGAACATGATCGGCAGCACTGTCGCGCCCGAACGCATCACCATCTTGGCGGTGAAGGGGTTCCACTCCGGCTCGATCGCGGGGCCAAAATAGGTTTCCGATGACGCGACCTTGCCCGCCGGAAACAGGATGATGACGCCGCCATTCTTCAGCTGCCGCATCGCGTCTTCGCGCATCTTCAGCCCCAGCTCGCGCGAATTTTCTTCGTGCGGGAACGGAACCGGGATCATGAACTCTTCGATCTCGGGGATGCCTGTCAGAAGCGAACGGGTCAGGATCTTGTAGTCGCTGCGGACCCGCCCGATCAGCGTGGCCATGACCATGCCATCAACCAGTCCGTGCGGATGGTTGGCCACCACGACCAGCGGCCCGGTCGGGGGGATGCGGGCCACCTGTTCATCTGGCGTCAGAATGTCGATGCCCATGGTCTTCATCGCCTTGGGCCAGAACGGCTGCCCCGTGGGCGCGCCCGACCGTTCGAACTGCCGGATCAGCCGCAGCAGCGTCAGCTTGCCGGTCAGCCATTCGATGGTGCGGATCGCGCCGGACTTGAACGGATTGCGAAAGGTGCCCGCATAGGACAGGCGTCCCATTTCATAGGGCTTGCCTTCCGGGGTCCGGGCCGGGGGCGGCGTGTCGGTCATCCTGTTGTCCGCCACGCCCTTAGAAATCTTCGCCGAAGCGGTTGCGGACCAGTTCTGCCAGCGCCTCGGCCAGCGGGCCTGCCTGCGCGCCGCTGGTCCGGACGATGATCGAGGTTCCCTTGGAGGCGCCCAGCATCAGCAGGCCCATGATCGAATCGCCCGACACGCTCATCCCGTCCTTCTCGACCTCGGCACGGGCGTCAAAACCTTCGACGACCTCGACAAACTTGGCCGAAGCGCGGGCATGAAGGCCCTTTTCATTGACGATGGACAGGGACTGTTCGTTCACGGCCTGATCCTTCATGGGCTGCCCCTTTTTGCTTATTGCTGGCCGTGGCCGGCGCCGACATAGGCGTTGATGTATTTCCGCCCCGCCTCCAGCGCGGTGGACACCGCCTCGGGCACCGTCAGGTCGCGGGACTTGGCCAGCTTGATCAGCATGGGCAGGTTCGCACCATAAAGGATCTGCCGGTCCGTGGGCGTACAGGCCCGCAAGGACAGGTTCGAGGGCGAGCCGCCGAACATGTCGGTCACCACCACCACACCGGCGCCCTGGTCCACCTCGTCGGCGGCAGCGCAGATTTCAGCCTGCTTCTCGGCACGGTCGTGATCTTCCTCGATCGCGATCGCGCGGATGCCGGATTGCTTGCCGACGACATGCTCGACCGCGGAGAGATATTCCCTTGCCAGTCCGCCATGCGCGACGATCACGATACCGATCAAGCCACGTACCCTAATCAAACGCCCGAATCCGTCGCGGACACCGCCCGACGTTCAAGCTCCCGATGCCTTATAGACACTTGCCAACCGGCCTCTGCAAGCAGTTTGGCCATGGTTTCGGTCACACAGACCGACCGATGCTGCCCGCCGGTGCATCCAAAGCCGATTGCAAGGTGGGTTTTGCCCTCTTCCACATGCGCGGGAAGAACGAAAGTCAGCAGATCGCGCAGGCGGTCCAGAAAACCGGCGTAGCGCGAATCCGCGCGGACATAGTCCGACACGCGGTCGTCGCGGCCATCCAGCGGGCGCAGTTGCGTGTCCCAGTGCGGATTGCGCAGGAAGCGGCAGTCAAAGATCATGTCCATACCGCGCGGCACGCCCCGCTTGTAGGAAAACGACTGCAGCGAAATGGCCATCCGGTTGCCCGCCGTCCGGTCGAACCAGCGGCCCAGTTCGGCCTTCAGGTCGTGGGGCGACAGGTCGCTGGTGTCGATCAGCACATCGGCCCGGACCCGGACCGGGGCCAGCAGGTCGATCTCTTCCCGCGCGCCCTGCTCGGGGGCGACATCGGGCCGCAACGGATGCCGGCGCCGGGTTTCGCCGTAGCGGCGGACCAGTTCGCCCAGCGCGCAGTCCAGGTACAGAACTTCGGCCCGAAGCTGAGGCTTGGCCACCAGCGCGTCGATCATCTCAACGAGCGCGGTGGCGGAAAAGTCGCGGTTGCGCACGTCGATGCCCAGCGCCACGGGACGATCCATCGGCGGCCCGTCCAGCAGGCGCGGGATCAGGCTCAGCGGCAGATTGTCGATCGGCTCGTAGCCCAGATCCTCCAGCGCATGGAGCGCGGTCGAGCGCCCGGCACCGGACGGGCCGGTGACCAGCACGACCTGCTGCGCCGCGTCCTGCGGCACCGAAAGGGGGGAATGGGGCATCTGTTCGGTCATGGGGCGCGTCCTGCCCTTAGATAGTGCAGTAGGGCGGCGGGAAAAGCCGGAGATGCGACATTGTGAAGAACCGGCAGCGACAGGCCCAGGATGGTTGTGTGACGTTCGGGCGGCAGGCGCTTGGCTTCGGGAATGCCCAGGTCTACGGCGGCGGCCACCGGCACGGGCCCCGCGGGAGGTGCGATCAGGATACCGACGCCCCGCGCCTCGATCCGGCCCCGGATCGTGTCCGGGCAGTCGGCCAGCAGTTGCCCCTCCAGACGGGTCAGCATCGTCCGGTCATCGGCCACCAGCCCGCAGCCCAGCGCCATCAGTTGCAGCGCCAGAGAGGACTTGCCCGACCCGGATGGCCCAAGGATCAGAAGCCCCCGCCCGTCCAGCGCCACGCACCCGGCATGAAGGATCGTTTCGGGCGCGGCCCCGCCCGTCACACCGGCAGGCCCACGACGAACCGCGCGCCCAGCGGGTCCGATGTGATGTCGGCGTCGGTCGGCCGGATGTTCTCGGCCCAGATCACGCCGCCATGCGCCTC
Organism: Rhodobacteraceae bacterium QY30; assembly: GCA_002356635.1. GTDB lineage: Bacteria > Pseudomonadota > Alphaproteobacteria > Rhodobacterales > Rhodobacteraceae > QY30. The sequence continues at coordinate 372,191 of CP023454.1, read as the reverse complement.
GACGATCTGCTTTGAAATCGCCAGACCCAGCCCCGAATGTTCCCCGAACTGCCCCGGCGGACGTTCCGAATAGAACCGCTTGAAGATCTTCTGAAGCGCCTGGTCCGGAATCCCCGGTCCGGTATCCTCGACCACGACCAGCACCCGGTTTTCCCGCTTGCGGGCCCAGACGCGCACCGCATCGCCATCCTCGCAGAAGGAAATCGCGTTGGTGATCAGATTGACGAACACCTGCGCCAGACGGCCCTCCAGCCCGGTGATGACGATTGGCTCGGGCGGCAGGTCGGCGATGAAGTCCACGCCCTTCTGGCGCGCCTCCTGGCCCAGATACTCGGTGATGTTGCCCAGCATCTTCAGCAGGTTGAAGGTCTCTTCCTCTTCCTTCACCAGTTCGCTGTCCAGCCGCGAGGCATTCGAGATGTCGCTGACCAGACGGTCCAGCCGACGCACGTCATGTTCGATCACGTCCAGAAGCTTGTCGCGCTGGTCGTCGCGCTTGGCCACCCGCAGCGTGCCCACGGCCGAACGCAGGCTGGCCAGCGGGTTCTTGATCTCATGCGCCACGTCAGCCGCAAACTGTTCGTTCGACTCGATCCGGTCATACAGCGCCGCCACCATGCCGCGCATCGCACCGGACAGACGCCCGATCTCGTCGGGGCGGGCGGTCAGGTCGGGGATGCGGACCCGATTGGGCGACATCTTGCGGGCATTCTTGTCGCGCCCCAGTTCTGCCGCCGCCGCCAGATCGGACAGCGGGTTGGCGATGGTCGACGCCAGAACCAGGCTGAGGCCGATCGAGACGACGATGGCGATCAGGAACATCTGCAGAACCTGCTCCCGCTCGATCCGCACCAGCTGATCGACCTCTCCGGCCCTGGAACTGAGCGCGACGGCCCCGACGACAAGGCTTCCCTGCCGGATCGGCGTCGTCACGACGAACTGCGTGTCGCCGGTCACGCCCTGCCCGGCGCGCACATGCGTCTGGCCCTTCAGGGTGGCGGACAGCAGGTCGCGCACCGCCGCCTCGGCAAGGCTGGTATCGGTCTCGCCATCCCGGGGCGACAGCAGCGCCGCCAGACCGTCCCACAGCTTCTTCAGCATCTCGGTAATGATGATCGACCGCCCGTCCTCGCGCGCGATGCCGATCACGTCGTCGGTGCGGGCCACGCCCCGCGCCTGGCCGACCTTGGCCCCGGTCGGATCGTAGACGAACAACTCCACCCGGTCCGACAGGTTCAGGCCGCGCAGGATCCCAGCCGCATCCAGGACCGCCGGATCCGACAGGTCCACGGGCCCGCTGGCTGGCAGCCGTGCCTCGAACACGTCCGCGACCAGCCGCGCCTCGGCAACCAGGCCGTTTTCGCGTTGCAGGACCAGGCTTTCCCGAAACGGGTTGAGGTAAAGCACCCCCGCCACCAGCACCAGCATGGCGACCAGATTGAAGGTGATGATCTTGCGCGCCAGCGGCGAACGGTTAAGCGAGATCAGGCTCCGGCGCTCGCGCCCGGCCTTCAGCTCGCTGTCAACGAGCCCGTCGGCGGCCAGCCAGTCCTCTCCAAGGACCAGCTCCGCCTTCCGCGATGCCTTGCCGTCGCGCACGCCATCCCCCGTGGTGGGCGTCATTCTTCGTTGTAACGATAGCCAATCCCGTACAGGGTCTCGATGGCCGAGAAGTCATCGTCCACGGTGCGCATCTTCTTGCGAAGCCGCTTGATATGGCTGTCGATCGTGCGGTCGTCGACATAGACCTGATCGTCATAGGCCACGTCCATCAGCTGATCGCGGCTTTTCACGAAGCCCGGACGCTGGGCCAGCGCCTGCAGCAGCAGGAATTCGGTCACCGTCAGCGCCACGTCGCGGCCCTTCCAGCTGACGGAATGGCGCAGCGGGTCCATCGTCAACGCGCCACGCGTCATGATCTTGGTTTCCTCGGTCGTCGCGACCTCGCCCGTGGCAATGGCGTCCTGCCGGCGCAGCAGGGCCCGGATCCGTTCGACCAGCAGCCGCTGCGAGAACGGCTTCTTCACATAGTCGTCCGCCCCCATCCTCAGGCCCAGAACCTCGTCGATCTCGTCGTCCTTCGATGTCAGGAAGATGACGGGCATCGAGGTTTTCTGCCGCAGGCGCTGCAGCAGGTCCATCCCGTCCATCCGCGGCATCTTGATATCGAGGACAGCCATGTCCGGCAGACGCTTGTTGAAGGCGTCCAGCGCCGACTGGCCGTCGTTGTAGGTCTCGACCTCGAAGCCTTCGGCCTCAAGGGTCATGGAGACTGAGGTCAGGATGTTCCTGTCATCGTCAACCAGTGCAATCCGCGACATATCTGCTGTCCCTTGTCTGCTCTCGTCGTTTCCAGCCGAATTTCAGTCCTTTTGGGTGTTCGGACAGGGTGAATCAACTGGTAAACACGAATCACGTCTATGAACTTATTCACAACATGCAAAAAAGCCGATTGTTTGGCCGATTTGTCGCTTGACCCACTACAGTTGCCACAATCTCGCCCCACGGGTCCGTGATGGTTGCGCTAAACGTGTATTGATTGCGCTAACGTCAAAAAAGCCTTCTGGTTCAAGGCTCTGGCGGCATGCTATAGCAGATGCAGGCGCGGTTCCGGCGCCGTAGGACCTATTGGTCCATCCCTCAGACAATCTGCGACAGCCGCACGCACGGCGATACGGGAGCGAAACAATGATCATTGGACGGGTTAATCCTGCGCACCGCCTGGAAGACCAAGGGATCACGGGGCTTGGCCGCGTCTACTACAACCTGCTCGAACCTTCGCTGATCGAACAGGCGCTCCAGCGCGGCGAAGGCAACCTGGGCAAGGGTGGCTCATTCCTGGTGACCACGGGCAAGCACACGGGCCGGTCGCCCAAGGACAAATTCGTCGTCCGCACCCCGTCGGTCGAGGATTCGATCTGGTGGGAAAACAACCGCCCGATGGATCCGGCGGCCTTTGACCGGCTTCATGCCGACATGCTCGACCACATGAAGGGCCGGGACTATTTCGTCCAGGACCTGTTCGGCGGCGCCGATCCCGAACATCGCCTGGACGTGCGCGTCGTGTCGGAACTGGCCTGGCACGGCCTGTTCATCCGCCACCTGCTGCGCCGTCCCAGCCGGGATGAGCTGAACGATTTCATCCCTGAATTCACCATCATCAACTGCCCCAGCTTCAAGGCGAACCCCGCCCTGCACGGCTGCCGCAGCGAAACCGTGATCGCGCTGAACTTCGACAAGAAGCTGATCCTGATCGCCAACACCGCCTATGCCGGCGAAAACAAGAAATCGGTCTTCACGCTGTTGAACTACATCCTGCCCGGCAAGGGTGTGATGGCGATGCACTGTTCGGCCAACCATGCCATCGGCAATACCGACGAAACCGCCGTGTTCTTCGGCCTGTCGGGCACCGGCAAGACCACGCTTTCGGCCGATCCGTCCCGCACGCTGATCGGCGACGACGAACACGGCTGGTCGGACAAGGGCACCTTCAACTTCGAAGGCGGCTGCTACGCCAAGACCATAAACCTGTCCGCCGAGGCGGAGCCCGAGATCTATGCCACGACCGAAAAGTTCGGCACCGTGATCGAGAACATGATCTTCGATCCCGAAACGCTGGACCTGGATTTCGAAGACAACAGCCTGACCGACAACATGCGCTGCGCCTACCCGCTGGAGTATATCTCCAACGCATCGCCGACCGCGCTGGGGGGCCACCCGAAGAACGTCATCATGCTGACCTGCGATGCCTACGGCGTCCTGCCGCCGATCGCGCGGCTGAGCCCGGCGCAGGCCATGTATCACTTCCTGTCCGGCTTCACGTCCAAGACCCCGGGCACCGAGGTTGGCGTCACCGAACCGATCCCGACCTTCTCGACCTGCTTCGGCGCGCCCTTCATGCCGCGCCGGCCCGAAGTCTATGGCAAGCTTCTGCAACAGAAGATCGCCCAGACCGGCGCAACCTGCTGGCTGGTCAACACCGGCTGGACCGGCGGCGCCTTCGGCGTGGGCAAGCGGATGCCGATCCGCGCCACCCGGGCCCTTCTGACTGCGGCGCTGGACGGTTCGCTCGGCAAGGTGACGTTCCGCAAGGATCCGAACTTCGGTTTCGAGGTGCCTGTCGAAGTGCCGGGCGTCGATTCGACGCTGCTGGATCCTCGCTCGACCTGGGCCGACAAGGCCGCCTTCGACGCGCAGGTGAAGAAGCTGGTCGGCATGTTCTCGGAGAACTTCGCCCAGTATGTGCCCTACATCGACGCGGATGTGAAAGCGGCCGTCATCGGCGGCGCGGCCTGATCCTCCCTCCATCGAAACGCAACCGGCGCCCCGCAACGGGCGCCGGTTTCGTTTTGGGGCACGTCACATCCCCGCCAGCGCTTCGATCAGCCTCCGGCGTGCCTCGGGCAGGGGCCGGTGGCCCAGGTCGGCCATCAGCCGTTCCAGGAAATGCCCGGTCGTCCGCAGGCCCGCGACCACCTCGGCCGGCAACCCCCGGCCCTGCCCCAGCAGCACCGCCGGCAGCGGCAGAAGCCGGTCCGCCCATTCGCCGGCCCCCGCGGTTGACACCGCCCGCCCCGTTCGCGGACTGACAAAGGCCAGGTCGTCGCGCGTGCCCGTGACGGCGCAGCGCCCCAGGTCCAGCCCATATCCCAGATCCTCCAGCAGCTTCGCCTCCCACCGCAGATAGTCGCTGGGCCAGTCCGGTCCCGCGGCGAGCCGGTCCAGCAGCGCGACCGAGGCGGCATACAGCGCTTCATGCGGCTCGCGTTCGGGCAGGGTGACGTGCAACAGCGCGCAGACCGCGTTCAGGCCCATCAGCGCCAGCCGGTCCGACAGGATCGCGGCCCGGCTTGTCACCGGCTCCACCGTAAAGGTGCCGATATGCTGGTCCAGCCGCGCCCGCCAGGTCAGCGCCACTTGAGCCCCGGGCATCAGCGCGGGCGCGATCTTGCGCGACGCCCCCCCACGCACCACCCCGGCGTGTCGGCCGTGCCCCGCCGTGAACGCCTCGACGATGGCCGAGCTTTCGCCATGCGGGCGCACGGAAAGGATCGCGCCTTCGTCCTGCCAGTCCATCGCTGTTCCCTTGTTGCGGGTTGGCCCCGGCCCGAAGGATAATCCGCCTTCCGCCGCGAAGCATCCTTGATCCGCCGCCGCCCGCGCGGGAAAGTCGGCCAAATCCAAAGACGGAGCAGCGAATGTCCACCCATATCGGCGCAAGACCGGGCGAGATTGCCGAAACCGTCCTGATGCCGGGCGATCCCTACCGCGCCCGCTGGGCCGCCGAAACCTTCCTGAAGGATGCCACCTGCATCAACCAGGTGCGTGGCATGCTGGGCTACACCGGGACGTGGAACGGCCATCGCGTTACCATCCAGGGGTCGGGGATGGGGATGCCGTCGCTGTCGATCTACGCCAACGAACTGATCCGCGACTACGGCGCGCGGACCTTGATCCGCATCGGTTCGGCCGGCGCGATGCAGCCGCATGTCAAGATCCGCGACGTTGTGGTGGCAATGTCGGCCACCACGCTCTCCACCCCCTCGCGCGGAATGTTCCGAGAGGTGAACTTCGCCCCCACCGCCGATTTCACCCTTTTGCGCAATGCCGTCCTGGCCGGAGAAGCGAAGGGCACGCGGCTTCATGTCGGCGGGATCTATTCCTCGGACGTGTTCTATGACGAACGCCCCGACCTGAACGAGGTCATGCAGCGCCACGGCATTCTTTGCGTGGAAATGGAGGCGGCCGAGTTGTACACCGTTGCTGCACGCCACGGGGTTCGGGCCTTGGCGATCCTGACGATCTCGGACCACCTGCTGACCCACGAAGCCCTGCCCGCCCTGGACCGTGAGCAAAGCTTCGGCGAAATGGTCGAAATGGCCCTCGCCGCCGCTTTCGCCTGACGCGGCGGTCCACCCGGAGGGATCATGACGCGTTACATCCTGCGGCAGATGCTCTCGCTGATCCTCAGCCTGGTCGTCGCCAGCCTGGTGATCTTTGCCATGATCGAGGTGATCCCCGGCGATCCGGCCAGCTTCATGCTGGGGTTGAATGCCCGGCCCGAAACCATCGCGGCATTGCGGGACCAGATGGGGCTGAACGATCCCCTGCCGCTGCGCTACCTGCACTGGCTTGGCGGGATGCTGACGGGGGATTTCGGCACGTCCTACACCTACAAGGTGCCGGTGGCAGACCTGATCGCCGACCGAATCGTCGTGTCCCTGCCGCTGGCCCTTTATGCGCTGGTGCTGGCGATGGCCGTCGCGGTTCCGGTGGGGCTACTGGCGGCGGTGCGGCGGGGCCGGGTGCCGGACCTTGCGACGATGGGTGTGGCACAGGTGGGCGTGGCCCTGCCGAACTTCTGGTTCGCGATGCTGCTGGTCCTGGTGCTGGCCGTTCGCCTGCGCTGGTTTCCGGCGGGCGGCTTCCCCGGGTGGTCCGATCCCGCCGCCGCGCTGAAGGCGCTGACCCTGCCCGCCATCGCGCTGGCCCTTCCGCAAGCGGCGATCCTGGCGCGCGTCCTGCGCTCGGCCCTGATCGAGACGCTGGACCAGGATTACATCCGCACCGCCCGCGCCAAGGGCCTCAGCCGCAGCCAGACGATCCTGCGACATGCCTTCCGCAATGCGCTGATTCCCACGCTGACCATCCTCGGGATGCAGTTTTCGTTCCTGCTGGCGGGGGCAATCATCATCGAAAATGTCTTCTACCTGCCCGGTCTTGGACGCCTGACCTTCCAGGCCATCACCCAGCGCGACCTGATTGTGGTGGAAAGCGTAGTGATGCTGCTGGTCTTTGCGGTGATCGCCGTGACCTTCCTGGTCGACCTGACCTATGCGCTGGCCGACCCGCGCCTCCGGCGGCAGGGATGAGGGTTTCACTGACACTTGGCCTGCTGCTGGCCGGAATGGCGCTGGCCCTGGCCCTGGTGTCGGCCATCTGGACGCCCCATGACATTCAGGCGATGGCCCTTGCCGACAAGCTGAACCCTCCCTCACCCAAGCATTGGCTGGGCACAGACCAGTTCGGCCGCGACATCCTGTCGATGCTGATGGTCGGTGCGCGCACGACTATCGCGGTGGCGTTGGTGGCGGTGGGAATTGGCATGGCTTTCGGCGTGCCGCTGGGGCTTTGGGCGGCGGCGGTCAGTGGTTCGGGTCTGGACCAGGCGATCATGCGCGGAAACGACCTGATCTTCGCCTTTCCGTCACTGGTGATCGCCATCCTGATCACAGCCGTCTTCGGCCCTTCGGCCATCAACGCGATCCTGGCGATCGGCATCTTCAATATCCCTGTCTTTGCCCGCGTGACCCGGGCGGGTGCCCTGCCGCTCTGGACGCTGGACTATGTCCGCGCCGCCCGCATCGCCGGAAAGGGCGCGGCGCGGATTTCGCTGGAACACCTGCTCCCCAACCTCATGAACCTTCTGATCGTGCAGGGCACCATACAGTTCAGCCTTGGCATCCTGGCCGAAGCGGGGCTGAGCTATGTGGGCCTTGGCGCGCAGCCCCCCACCCCCAGCTGGGGCCGGATGCTGGCCGAGGCGCAGACCCTGTTCGCCATCGCGCCCCATGTCGCGATCTTTCCGGGCCTGGCCATCGTGCTGACGGTGCTCGGCCTCAATCTTGCCGGGGACGGCCTGCGCGATGCGCTGGACCCCAGGCTAAGGCGGGCGCGATGACGCTCTTGTCCGTCCAAGGGCTGTCCGTCGCGATCCACAGCACCCCGATCCTGTCCGGAGTTTCCTTCGACATGACGCAGGGTCAGGTCTTCGGGCTGGTCGGTGAAAGCGGCTCGGGCAAGTCGATGACCGCGCTGGCGCTGATGGGTCTTTTGCCGCGGGGCGCCGTGGCTGCCGGAAGTGCACGGTTCCAGGGCCAGGATCTGTTTGCCCTGCCAGAAGCGGCGCTGTGCCGGCTGCGCGGGCGCGATATCGGCATGATCTTCCAGGAACCGATGACGGCGCTCAATCCCGTGATGACCATCGGCAACCAGGTGGCCGAGACGCTGCGCATCCACACCGGCCTGTCCCGCCGCGAGGCCCGCGCCGCCGCCCGCGAAAGGCTGGACCGCGTCGGGCTGCCCGCCGACCGCATCAGCCTTGACCGCTATCCGCACGAATTGTCCGGCGGCCAGCGCCAGCGGGTTGCCATCGCGATGGCGGTGGCGCTGCGGCCCGCCCTGCTGATCGCGGACGAACCGACGACGGCGCTGGATGTGACGACTCAGGCGCAGATCCTTGACCTGTTGGGGGGGCTGGTCGACGAACAGGGCATGGCGCTGCTGCTGATCACCCATGACCTGGCGGTGGTGGCCGAGCGCACCGATTCCGTCGCGGTCATGCGGCAGGGGCGGATCGTCGAACAGGGCGCGACGGAAGCGGTGTTCCGCACCCGCGCGCAGGACTACACCCGCCACCTGTTCGCCGCCGCAAGCCACATCCCGCCCCGCGCCGCGCCACCCCGGGACAAGCCGCTGCTGACCGTGGACCGGGCAGTACGCGATTACCGTCTGCCCCGCCCCCGCCCCTTCGGGCCGCTGCCGATTGTGCGGGCCGTCGATCACGTCAGCCTGACGATCGCCAGGGGGGAAAGCGTCGGCCTTGTGGGCGAAAGCGGTTGCGGCAAGTCCACGCTGACCCGCGCGATTCTGGGGTTGGATCCGTTGCAGGGCGGCAAGATCCGGCTGGACGGCCATACCGTCGGCCCGAACATGCCGCGCGCCGTGCGGGCCGGAATGCAGATGGTGTTCCAGGATCCCTACGGCAGTTTCGACCCGCGCTGGACGGTCGGGCGCCTTGTGGCCGAACCCTTCCATCTGACGGGCCAGCCCCCCGATGCGCAGGACCGGGTGGCCGAGGCCCTGAGCGAGGTCGGCCTGACACCGGAAGATGCGGGGAAATACATCCACGAATTTTCAGGGGGCCAGCGCCAGCGCATTGCCATTGCCCGGGCGCTGATCACCCGTCCGCGGCTGCTTGTCCTGGATGAGCCGGTTTCGGCGCTGGACCTGCGGGTGAGGGCGCAGATCCTTGACCTGCTGGCCGGCCTGCAACAGGACCACGGTCTGTCCTACCTGTTCATCAGCCACGATCTGTCGGTGGTGCGCCAGGTCACGGACCGCGTGCTGATCATGCAGGCGGGCCGGATCGTCGAGGAAGGCCCGACAGGGCGCGTCTTCGCAGCGCCGGTTCACGATCAGACCCGCCGCCTTGTCGCCGCCACGCCCAGGATTCCATCGGAAATGGCACCTTCCCGCAGGCTGACACGGGCACCGACCTGAAAGCGGACCGCCGCGTCGCCCGTGCGCCGCCGATCAACGGCCGTGGCTGCGATCGTATCCGTTGGCGGGCGGAGGGGTCCAGCTGTCCAGCGCACCGGGGGCCGGCGCCAGGACTTCGACCAGCAGCGGGTGGCAAGCGGCGGCATCGCTGGAATGTTCGGCCGAACAATCCCCGCCGGGACAGGCCGACAGCGCACCCAGAAGGTCGATCTCGGCCAGGAATTCCAGATGGTCGCCGGGGCGCACCGGGCTTGCCTTCATGAAATACTGCCCCGTGTCGCGGGTAAAGCCGGTGCACATGAAAACGTTCAGAACGTCATGGACATGCTGTTCCGCGACATGCAGCGGCAGGCCCGTTTCATCCGACAGGGCTCGCGTCAGGTTCGAATGGCAGCAGTGGTGATACTGGCCGCCGTGGCTGAGAAGGTTGTGCGTGTAGGGATCGCAGCGGGTGCCGATCACGTCATGGACCGAGCCACCGTATTCGTCAAAGCCGTACCAGTCGAGCGTGTCGTGGATCACGGTCGCCATCGGCCGCAGGTGCGGGAAGGACGACCACATCCGGTCGCCTGTCGACAGGTGCGTCCCGTGCAGCGCCCTGGTCTTGCCTGAATAGAACCGTTCGGACAAATCATGGGCATTCCACAGGTTCAGGTCGCCCACCTGCGGCCCCTCGACCGACCGGATGCGGAAGACATGGCCAGCGGGGACGTGGAAGCACCGGGCCTCGCGCGCGGGAACCAGGATGCTGGAGTGAGGCGTCAGGCCGGCGCGCAGGGCACGGTATCGGTCCATGTCGGCCGGTGGCAGGGTTTCGACTGGATAGCAGATTACGGGCCGGATATTGCGGCGCTCGGCGGCGTCGGCCGGGGCGGCGGTGTCGGGATGCGTCGGCTTCATGGCAGCGTGCTCCGGTCGGGGCGCAGGCAGTCGCGCGGGGGGCGGCCGTCGGTCCGGGTGGTGGCCCCGCAGGCGGCACAGCGATAACCACCGGTCCCAAGGCTTGTGTCAAGCCGCCACCGGCAGGTGCGGGTCAGGGTCGAGTTGCGCCGCGATATCCAGAGATAAAGCAGCACGGAAAGGGCCAGGACGACAAGCAGGATCGGCATGAAACCGGTGTGACACGGGACGGACGGAATGAGAAGCCTGCACGCGGGGGCAAGATATGCGAAAGCCCCGGACGATGCCGGGGCTTTCGATCAGGTCCGCGATGCGAAATCAGACGTGCCGTTCGACCATCAGCTTCTTGATCTCGGCAATCGCCTTGGCCGGGTTCAGGCCCTTGGGGCAGGTCTTGGTGCAGTTCATGATCGTGTGGCAACGATACAGCTTGAACGGATCTTCAAGCTGATCCAGCCGCTCGCCCGTCGCTTCATCGCGGCTATCGATGATCCAGCGGTAGGCATGCAGCAGCGCGGCGGGGCCAAGGTAGCGGTCGCTGTTCCACCAGTAGCTTGGGCAGGCGGTCGAGCAGCTGGCGCACATCACGCATTCATACAGGCCGTCCAGCTTCTTGCGATCTTCGATCGACTGGCGCCATTCCTTGGCCGGGCGGTTGGTCTTGGTTTCCAGCCACGGCATGATCGACGCGTGCTGCGCATAGAACAGCGTCAGGTCGGGGATCAGGTCCTTGATCACCGGCATGTGCGGCAGCGGGTAGATCCGCACGTCGCCCTTCACCTCATCGGTGCCGTAGATACAGGCCAGAGTGTTGATCCCGTCGATGTTCATCGCGCACGACCCGCAGATGCCTTCACGGCAGGACCGGCGGAAGGTCAGCGTCGGGTCGATCTCGTTCTTGATCTTGATCAGCGCGTCCAGGATCATCGGGCCGCACTTGTCCATGTCGATGAAATAGGTGTCGACCCGCGGATTTTCCCCGGTGTCGGGGTCCCAGCGGTAGATCTTGAACTTGCGGACGTTCTTGCCGTCCGGCTTCGGCCAGGTCTTGCCGACACGGACCTGGGAGTTCTTGGGAAGCGAAAACTGGACCATGGCTATTCCTCAGCTCTGATCTGCTGTGCGCAGGTGTTCTGTGACGCGGTGTCGGCCCTGGGAAACAGGCTCGCGCCGGGTTTCTGTCTGCGGGCAAGGTCGGCCATCATCAGCCCCTCCAGCCCGGAATCGAATAAAGCGGCTGGCGGGGCGCCTGACCGGTCTTGCGGATAATGCAGCTTTGGTAGACCGCCGATGGATCGCGCCCTGCAAGGAAATCCGACGACACATCCAGCTCCACCCGGGCAACCGGACCGGCGGTCGACCCGCCGACTTCAACCGTGCCGCGCGGATGCAGGGTGCCCCGCGCCCGTTCCAGGCAATAGCGCTCGGCCTGCTCGACCGACACGGGACCGCAGGCGGCCAAGGCCGCCCCGATCCCGATCAGTCCTGCAAGCCCGCCACGCATTCAGTAGACGCGGGCCTTGGGGGCGATCTTCTTCAGGTCGATCCCGCCCTGATCTTCGGTCGTCAGCGGATCAAGGTGCACAGGACGATAGTCCAGACGCACCTGATTGCCCTCAACCCAGGCCAGGCTGTGCTTGCGCCAGTTGGCATCGTCCCGGTCCGGGTAATCCTCGTGCGCATGAGCGCCCCGGCTTTCCTTGCGGGCTTCGGCCGCAACGATCGTGGCCAGCGCATTCGGCATCAGGTTCGCCAGTTCCAGCGTCTCCATCAGGTCGCTGTTCCAGATCAGGGACCGGTCGGTGACCTTCAGGTCCTTCATCTTGGCGGCAACGGCCTTCATCTTGTCAACGCCTTCGGCCAGCGTCTTGTCGGTGCGGAATACCGCCGCGTCGGCCTGCATGGTGCGCTGCATTTCCAGCCGCAGGTCAGCGGTGGAAATTGAGCCATTGGCGTTGCGGAAGGTGTCGAAGCGATCAAGGATCGCATCGACGGCGGGTTTGTTGACCGGCGCGTTGCGTTCCTTGGGATTGACGATCTCACCCGCGCGCAGGGCGGCAGCGCGGCCAAAGACCACAAGGTCGATCAGGCTGTTCGAGCCCAGACGGTTCGCCCCGTGCACGCTTGCACAGCCCGCTTCGCCCACTGCCATCAGGCCGGGGAAGACGTTGTCGGGGTTGCCCGGCTGCGGGTTCAGCACCTCGCCCCAGTAGTTGGTGGGGATGCCGCCCATGTTGTAATGGACCGTTGGCAGGATCGGGATCGGCTCTTTCGTCACGTCCACGCCCGCAAAGATCTTCGCCGATTCCGAAATGCCCGGCAGCCGTTCATGCAGCGTTTCGGGCGGAATATGCGACAGGTTCAGGTGCATGTGGTCCTTGTTTTCGCCCACGCCCCGGCCTTCGCGGATCTCGATCGTGATGCAGCGCGACACGACGTCCCGCGACGCAAGATCCTTGTAGGTCGGCGCGTAGCGTTCCATGAACCGCTCACCGTTCGAGTTGGTGAGGTATCCGCCCTCGCCGCGTGCGCCTTCGGTGATCAGGCAGCCCGACCCGTAGATGCCGGTCGGGTGGAACTGCACGAATTCCATGTCCTGCAGCGGCAGGCCCGCGCGGGCCACCATCCCGCCGCCGTCACCGGTGCAGGTATGGGCCGACGTGGCGCTGAAATAGGCGCGGCCATAGCCGCCCGTGGCCAGAACGACCATCTTGGCGTTGAAGACGTGGATGGTGCCGTCGTCCAGTTTCCACGCCACCACGCCGGTGCAGCGCCCGTCGGTGATGATCAGGTCCAGCGCGAAATATTCGATGTAGAATTCCGCGTTGTGCTTCAGGCTCTGGCCATAAAGCGTGTGCAGGATCGCGTGGCCGGTCCGGTCCGCCGCGGCGCAGGTGCGCTGCACGGGGGGGCCTTCGCCGAATTCGGTGGTGTGGCCGCCGAACGGACGCTGGTAGATCTTGCCCTCTTCGGTGCGCGAAAACGGCACGCCGTAATGTTCCAGTTCGTAAACCGCCTTCGGTGCTTCACGGGCGAGGTATTCCATCGCATCCGTGTCGCCCAGCCAGTCCGAGCCCTTCACGGTGTCGTACATGTGCCACTGCCAGTTGTCCGGCCCCATGTTCGACAGGCTGGCGGCGATGCCGCCCTGCGCGGCCACGGTGTGGCTGCGGGTCGGGAACACCTTGGTGACGCAGGCGGTCTTCAACCCCTGTTCGGCCATGCCGAGGGTCGCCCGCAGGCCCGAGCCCCCGGCGCCGACCACGACAACGTCGTATTCATGCGTTTCGTAAGCGTAGCTTGCCATGTTCGGGGCCTCAGAAAGGGACAGACGAGAGCGAGATGCGGATGAGCGCGAATAGCCCGGCGGCCATCAGCACATAGGCGATGGCGGCGGCGATGAAGATCAGCGCCTTGCGCGTGGCGCCCTGGGTGTAGTCCTCGATCATGACACGCGCACCATTCTTGAAGTGAACCAGGCCGACGACCAGCGTCAGACCTGTGATCACAGCGCGGAAAGGCTGGCGCAGGTGGCGCAACACATATTCGAAAGGCTCACCGATCAGCGGCGCGACGGTGAACAGGAACAGCGGCACCAGGATCGCCAGCGCCACGGCGCTGACCTGCATGCTGTAGAAATGTTCGGTCCCGGATTTGGCGGACCCCAGGCCGTTCGCACGCTTGCGGTCGGTCAGATAATGCATGGTGGCCCCCACTTACAGGATGACGACGGTCAGCACGGTCAGCACGACCGAACCGATGATGACAACCCAGCCCAGCTTCTCGGCCGTTTCGATGTCCAGTCCGCGGCCCGAGTCGTACCAGAGGTGCCGCAGACCGGCCAGGAAGTGGTACCAGACCCCGAGGATCGACAGCAGCATCACCAGCTTGCCGAACCAGGAGGTCAGGACGTGGCTGACGAAATTGAAGTAATGCTGACCTGTCGCGGCGGCGAGCAGCCACCAGACGATCAGGGCGAAGGTGACGATCAGGGCGTTGCCGGTGATCCGCGTCAGGATCGAACTGATCGAGGTCATCTGCGGGCGGTAATAGGGCCCGATCATGAAAGGCGACAGCGGGCGCTTGCCCCGGTTTAGGTCAGCCATGCTGAATCCCTCTGCGCTGGCGGGTCCGATTCAGACGGACCACTTGAACTTTGCGCGACCTGAATAACGCTTTTTCCGACCAAGTCACGCCCGACCGTCATCTTCGCGCCCTGCGAGTCGCAGTTTTATTGCGGATGTGATCACGACTTTTGTGGCCGTGATCACAAATTTCTCAAACCGGCATCAATGCCCAGTAGTCGAGGTCCAGAAGCACCTCGGGGGCGTATTTGCCGTCTTCCCCCTTCAGGGCGAATTGTGCTGCACCCTGCTTCGTCGCGACAAGCCGCAGCCGGATCGCACCCACACCGTGCGCGTCGGTCGGCGCCTTTTCCAATACCTCGGACCAGGCCTTGACGGTATCGCCCGAGAAGCACGGGTTCGCGTGGGCGCCCGCGTTCAGTGCCACGATCATCTGGGCGTTGGCCAGCCCGTTGAAGGACAGCGCGCGCGCCATGCTGATGACGTGACCGCCATAGATCAGCCGCTTGCCATCGTCGCGGAAGGTGGCGTCGAAGTGGACCTTGGCGGTGTTCTGCCACAGGCGCGTGGCCAGCATGTGCTCGGCTTCCTCGATCGTCACGCCATCGACGTGATCGATCTTTTCGCCCACCGCGTAGTCGCCCCAGCGATGCGCCTCGCCAGCCAGGGTGAAGTCGTAGCTGTCGAAGCGCAGGCCCGCCGGCACGACCAGATCCTTGGCGGCGACCGCTTTCGCCAGTTCCGGCACCACGGTTTCCGGTGCTGGCGTTTCGCGGTTCTTCCGCACCATCACCCACCGGACATATTCCAGCACCGTCTCGTTCCGCTGGTTCAGCCCCCGGGTACGGACATAGACGACACCTGATTTGCCGTTCGAATTTTCCTTCAGCCCGATCACCGTCGACTCCGAACGGATCGTGTCGCCCGGCAACACCGGCGCCAGCCAGCGGCCTTCGGCATAGCCCAGGTTCGCGATGGCATTCAGGCTGATGTCCGGCACTGTCTTGCCGAATACGGTGTGGAAAGCGATCAGGTCATCCATCGGCGCTGCCGCCAACCCGCAGGACCGCGCGAATTCATTCGATGAATAAAGCGCATGACGCGCCGGATAAAGCGCGTGGTACAGCGCCCGTTCACCGCCCGAAAGCGTGCGCGGCACCGCGTGGCGGATCACTTCGCCGATGCGGTAATCTTCGAAGAAACGTCCCGGATTGGTCTTCATTGCGTGCTCAAGCTCTTGTCGCGGAAAGGGTACGGGTTCGCGGCGGTCAGCCGTAGGTTCCCAGGAACGGGTTGTGGCCCAGCCAGACATGGACGCCGGCGATCAGACCATAAAGGACAAGCGTCCCCACCAGGTTCATGGCATCGCCCTTGATCCCGCGCCCCTCTGTGGGCCGCACCCAGGGACCAGCCGCATTGATCAGCGCCATTTCAAGGAACGCCCAAAGGCCAAGCCCCCCGAACAGCACCAGCGCGGCGACATCGCCGTTGACCAGCAGGTGCGCCACCGACCAGATCACGGTGCCCCACAGCATCGGGTGCCGCATCCGGTTGTAAAGCGTGCCTTTCGTCCCCCCGACCCCGAACAGGAAGATCGAGACCAGCATCAGCGTATTGTTCAGGTGCCCCATGCCCGGCAGCGGCGTGTAAACCGGCTCGAATGGCGCGGTCCGATAGCCCCAGATCATCAGGATCACGGAAACGACCAGCACGGCGGCAACCCCGCCCTTCCCCAGCTTGTCATGCAGGCCGGGCAGAAGCCGCTTCAGAACATGCGCCGCGATGAACAACGCGACGCCAACGATCAGGACAGACATGCGATTCCCCTCAGCTTGCCAGGGCCGCAATGGCGGCGGTGCGGGCCAGGATGGCCTTCGCCGTGACGATATGCAGGTTCTCGACGATCTTGCCATCCACCACGGCCACGCCCTGACCCGCCGCGGTGGCGCTGTCGAAAGCGGCGATCTGCCGGCGGGCCAGGTCGACCTCGGCCTCGGACGGTGCGAAACCGCTGTTGGCGATCTCCAGCTGGGCGGGATGGATCAGGGTCTTGCCGTCAAAGCCCATGTCACGCCCCTGGGCGCATTCCGCGCGCAAGCCCTCGTCATCCTTGAAAGCGTTGTAGACCCCGTCGATGATCACCCGGCCGTGCGCCCTGGCCGCCAGCAGGCACAGGCCCAGCCCCGCCTGCATCGGCAGGCGGTCAGCCCGGAAGCGGCTGCCCAGTTCCTTGGCCAGGTCGTTGGTGCCCATCACCATACCTTCCAGGCGCGGATGGGCCGCGATCTCGGGCGCGTTCAGCATTCCCATCGCGGTTTCCATCATCGCCCACAGGGGTTTGGCGCCGGTGACAGCCGCCACGGCATCCAGATCGGCGGCACGGCTGACCTTCGGAACCAGGATCGCATCGACATCGGGATGTTGGGCGAAGGCTTCCGCATCCGCGCGGCCCCATTCGGTGTCAAAGCCATTGATCCGCACGATCCGCGCCCGATGTCCATAATCCTGCGCCGACAGAACCCGTCCCAACAGGTCGCGGGCCGGCACCTTTTCATCGGGCGCAACCGCATCTTCCAGGTCGAAGATGATCGCATCGGCCGCAAGGCCCGTGGCCTTCTCCAGCGCCCGTTCCCGCGAACCGGGAATGTAGAGCACCGAACGATAGGGGCGTGCGACCGCGTCCATGATTCTCTCCTCGCAACTTTATTACGTCAAGGACCACAAAAATGGCACTTTCTTCAAGCACAGAATTGCCGCATCGCAGAAAGCCGGCCCCGTTTTCGCTGCATCTCCTACTCCGCCCAGCGGGCGCCACAAGCCAAACTTCGCATTCGATGCAGTTTGTGCGGCCGTGTCAGTCTTGCCTAAACACCACCATGGGATTAGGCATCGCAGCGATTTCCACCCTCATCCCGGAGTTTTTCCATGGCCAGACCCAAGATCGCGCTGATCGGCGCAGGGCAGATCGGCGGCACGCTCGCCCATCTCGCCGCGATGAAGGAACTGGGCGATGTCGTCCTGTTCGACATTGCCGAAGGCACGCCGCAGGGCAAGTCGCTTGACATCGCGCAGTCCGGCCCGTCGGAAGGCTTCGACGCCGTGATGAAGGGCACGAACAGCTACGCCGACATCGCGGGCGCGGATGTCTGCATCGTTACCGCCGGTGTGCCGCGCAAACCCGGGATGAGCCGCGATGACCTTCTGGGGATCAACCTCAAGGTCATGAAATCGGTCGGCGAAGGCATCAAGCAATATGCCCCGAACGCCTTCGTGATCTGCATCACCAACCCGCTGGACGCGATGGTCTGGGCGCTGCGCGAATTCTCGGGCCTGCCGCATGAAAAGGTCGTCGGCATGGCCGGCGTGCTGGACAGCGCACGCTTCCGCCACTTCCTGTCGGTCGAATTCAACGTCTCGATGCGCGATGTCACCGCCTTCGTTCTGGGTGGCCACGGCGACACGATGGTTCCGCTGACCCGTTATTCCACCGTGGGCGGCATCCCGCTGCCCGACCTGGTCGCGATGGGCTGGACCAGCCAGGAAAAGCTGGACGCCATCGTGCAGCGCACCCGTGATGGCGGCGCCGAGATCGTCGGCCTGCTGAAGACCGGCTCGGCCTTCTACGCCCCCGCGACTTCGGCCATCGAAATGGCGGAAGCCTACCTGAAGGACCAGAAGCGCCTGCTGCCCTGCGCGGCCTACGTCAAGGGTGCCCTGGGCCTGAACGGCATGTATGTCGGCGTGCCGACCATCATCGGCGCCGGCGGTGTCGAACGCGTCGTCGACATCAAGCTGAACGCCGAAGAACAGGCGATGTTCGACAAGTCGGTCGAAGCGGTGAACGGCCTTGTCACCGCCTGCAAGGGCATTGACCCGACGCTGGCCTGATCCAGACCTGACAGTATACAAAAGGGCCGCCTGGGCGGCCCTTTTTTTTTGGATTTCAAAAGGAGGTATCATGCGCAAGTTCATTTCATGCACGATCCTGAGTCTTCTTTCCTGCCCTCTTCAGGCGGCGCCCACGCAGGACTGGTCGGCGCTGATCGCGAAGGACGGACTGGCCAGGACCGAAACCGCGATCACTGATCTGTCCGATCCTTCCGCAGAAGATCTGCTGGCCCTTGCCATGACGCAGTTTCTGGGCGGGATCGAAGCCGGACTTCACGACCGCTGGAAAGTCGGCCAATCCCAGGAAAGCGCCCTGCCGCTTTTTCGTCTGCCGGTTCCCGCGAACCCGAACCCTGCGCCCTTTGATCCGGCGCTGGTCGAAACGGTATTCCGCAATCTGGAAACCCGGATGGAGGACGCCCGCGCGACCCTGTCCCGCATTCCAGCGGAAGGCGACATCGGGCTTGTGTTGCGACCTGCAGACCTTTGGCTCGACATCGACGGCTCTGGCGACCGGGCTGAAGGAGAGTCGATCCTTGCCGTTGGCGCAAACTTCCTCGCACAGCCGCGCTTCAACTTCGACACGGGGGTCATGGAAACCCCGCAAATGCCCAAGGTTGATGGCATCCGCTTCGATCGGGCCGATGTTTCCTGGTTGACCGCCTACACGCACCTTCTGTCCGCCACCTCAAACACGGTGCTGGCCTTCCAGCCGACCGCAGTGATCGAACAGGTGTTCAAAGGTCGAAAGGCCCTGATCGCCCTTGGCACCACCGGGCCGGCTGACCAGTTCATGGGCGAAACCGGCGGCTATCCGAACAGTGCAGACATGATGGCAACTGCGCTTCTTGCGCTGCGTCAGCAGCCCTTGGCCGATCATACCCGCAAGACCCGCGACCACCTTTTGGCGATGGTCAACCACAACCGCCGCTTCTGGACAGAGGTCGCGGCGGAAACGGACAATGACCAGGAATGGATCCCGAACAAGCACCAGACCTCGGCCCTGGGCGCGCTCTTTCCCGAAGGCGTTGACGTCGCTTGGCTTGCGATCCTGGACGATGCGGAAAAGCTGCTGAAAGGCGAACTCCTCGTGCCCTACGGGGAAAGCATCGGCTTCGACGTATCGGCCTGGCTGGAAAACCCCGGCCCCGTTGATCTGGTGGAATGGCTTCACGGCATGGGCATGGCGCCTTTCCTGAAAACCGGCCCACAGATCAGCAACGCCAACTGGCGCGCATTCGAAGGGTTGGTATCCGGCAACGCCGTCCTGTTTGCCATCTGGTTGAACTGACGCGCGCCGTGTGACGCCCGAGTCCCTGGTGCCGCTCCGGGCGATGTGATCACACGATTTCGAAGTGTGATCACAAAAGTCGGATTTTTCCGCGCACCACCGCATCTGCACCCATTTAGGCTTTTGACACAGGTCGCGGCTATGGCATGTGGGCCGCGAACTGCATCTCATGAGGATCGCCCATGAACATTCACGAATATCAGGCCAAGGCCCTGCTGCGCAGCTACGGCGCGCCGGTGTCGGACGGCCGCCCCGTCCTTCGCGCCGAAGAGGCGAAGACCGCCGCGGGCGAGCTCGACGGCCCGCTGTGGGTCGTGAAGGCGCAGATCCACGCCGGCGGCCGCGGCAAGGGCAAGTTCGTCGAACCCGAAGCCGGTGAAAAGGGCGGTGTGCGTCTGGCGAAATCCGTCAGCGAAGCCGCCGAACTGGCCAAGCAGATGCTGGGCCGCACCCTTGTCACGCACCAGACCGGCGCCGCAGGCAAGCAGGTCAACCGCATCTACATCGAAGCGGGCAGCGACATTTCGCGCGAACTCTACCTTGCGCTGCTGGTCGACCGTCAGACCTCGCGCATCTCCTTCGTCGTCTCGACCGAAGGCGGCATGGACATTGAAGAAGTGGCGGCCCAGACCCCCGAAAAGATCCTGTCCTTCTCGGTCGACCCGGCTTCGGGCCTGTCCGATTTCCACGGCCGCCGTGTCGCCTATGCGCTGAAGCTGGAAGGCCAGGCGGTCAAGCAGTGCGTGCAGCTGGTCAAGACGCTCTACAAGGCCTTCCTCGAGAAGGACATGGAGATGCTGGAGATCAACCCGCTGATCGTCATGCCGGACGGCAACCTGAAGGTGCTGGATGCGAAAGTGTCCTTCGACAACAACGCGCTTTACCGCCACCCCGATATCCTGGCGCTGCGCGACGAAACCGAAGAAGACCCGAAGGAACTCGCGGCGTCGAAGTTCGACCTGAACTACATCGCGCTGGACGGTGAAATCGGCTGCATGGTCAACGGCGCGGGCCTGGCCATGGCGACGATGGACATCATCAAGCTGTACGGCGCCGAACCGGCCAACTTCCTGGACGTTGGCGGCGGCGCCACGAAGGAAAAGGTCACCGAAGCCTTCAAGATCATCACCTCGGACCCGAACGTGAAGGGCATCCTTGTGAACATCTTCGGCGGCATCATGCGCTGCGACATCATCGCCGAAGGCATCATCGCCGCGGTGAAGGAAGTGGGCCTGCAGGTTCCGCTGGTCGTGCGCCTGGAAGGCACCAACGTCGAAAAGGGCAAGGAGATCATCGCGAACTCCGGCCTGAACGTGATCGCGGGCGACAACCTCAGCGACGCGGCGCAGAAAATCGTCAAAGCAGTGAAGGGCTGATCCAAGATGGCCGTACTCGTCAACAAAGACACCAAAGTCATCTGCCAGGGCATCACCGGCAGCCAGGGCACCTTCCACACCGAACAGGCGATCGCCTACGGCACGCAGATGGTCGGCGGCGTGACGCCGGGCAAGGGTGGCAGCAGCCACCTGGGCCTGCCGGTCTTCGACAGCGTCCATGACGCAGTTGCCAAGACCGGCGCGAATGCGTCCGTCATCTACGTTCCGCCCCCCTTCGCGGCGGATTCGATCCTGGAAGCCATCGACGCCGAAATCCCGCTGGTGGTCTGCATCACCGAAGGCATCCCGGTGCTGGACATGATGAAGGTGAAGCGCGCCCTGCAAGGGTCGAACACCCGCCTGATCGGGCCGAACTGCCCGGGCGTCATCACGCCGGGCGAATGCAAGATCGGCATCATGCCGGGCCACATCCATCAGCGCGGCTCGGTCGGCGTCGTGTCGCGTTCGGGCACGCTCACCTACGAAGCGGTGAAGCAGACCTCGGACCTGGGCCTTGGCCAGTCCTCGGCCGTGGGCATCGGCGGCGACCCGATCAAGGGCACCGAACATATCGAAGTGCTGGAAATGTTCCTGGCCGACCCGGAAACCCAGTCGATCATCATGATCGGTGAAATCGGCGGTTCCGCCGAAGAAGAAGCCGCGCAGTTCCTGGCCGACGAAAAGAAACGCGGCCGCTGGAAACCGACCGCGGGCTTCATCGCTGGCCGCACGGCGCCGAAAGGCCGCCGGATGGGCCACGCTGGCGCCATCGTCTCGGGCGGCAAGGGCGACGCGGAATCGAAGATCGAAGCCATGCGCAGCGCCGGCATCGTCGTCGCTGACAGCCCCGCCCACCTGGGCGAAGCCGTCATGAAGGCGATGGGCAAGTAAACCTGAACGGGTCCGGCGCGTTCCCCTGCGGATGCGCCGGACCCAGACGACTGCGCGCACCTCGCGCACCGCGATCCCACCCATGACGCTGCGCCCGGCCCCCGTTCGGCCGCCAGCGCCCCCGCTTCACCGCCCGCCTCAGCCGGAGCTTCCGATGACCGATCAATCCCCCAATCTCGCCCTGCGCGCGTCGTCCTTCCTGGAAGGCGGCAACGCGACCTATGTGGAACAGATGTATTCCCGCTACGCCACCGATCCCAACTCGGTGGACAGCAGTTGGGCCGCCTTCTTCCGCAGCCTGGGGGATGACGGCACCACCGTCACGCGCGAGGCGAAGGGCGCCAGCTGGGACCGCCCGGACTGGCCGCCGGTTCCGTCCGATGACCTGACCGCGGCGCTGACCGGCGAATGGCCGATGGTTCCGGCCGAAGCCAAGGGCGCGGGCGACAAGATCCGCGCCAAGGCGGCCGAGGCCGGCGTCAAGGTCAGCGACGACCAGATCAAGCGCGCGGTGCTGGATTCGATCCGCGCCATCATGCTGATCCGCGCCTATCGCATCCGCGGCCACCTGGCCGCAGACCTGGATCCGCTGGGAATTCAGGATGTCATTCCGCATCCGGAACTGGATCCGAAATCCTACGGCTTCACCGATGCCGACATGGACCGCCCGATCTTCATCGACAACGTTCTGGGTCTTCAGCACGCGTCGCTGCGCCAGATCCTGGAAATCGTCCGCCGCACCTATTGCGGCACCTTCGCGCTGCAGTTCATGCACATCTCGGATCCGGAACAGGCCAGTTGGCTGAAGGAACGGATCGAAGGCTACGGCAAGGAAATCACCTTCACCCGCGAAGGCCGCAAGGCGATCCTGAACAAGCTGGTCGAGGCCGAGGGCTTCGAAAAATTCTGCCACGTCAAGTTCATGGGCACCAAGCGTTTCGGCCTGGATGGCGGCGAAAGCCTGATTCCGGCGATGGAACAGATCATCAAGCGCGGTGGCAGCCTGGGCGTGAAGGAAATCGTCATCGGGATGCCGCACCGCGGCCGTCTGTCGGTGCTGGCCAATGTGCTGAACAAACCCTACCGCGCGATCTTCAATGAATTCCAGGGCGGCAGCTCCAAGCCCGAGGATGTCGACGGCTCGGGCGACGTGAAATACCACCTGGGCGCCTCGTCCGACCGGACCTTCGACGGCAACACCGTCCACCTGTCGCTGACCGCCAACCCCAGCCACCTGGAAGCGGTCAACCCCGTCGTCCTTGGCAAGGTCCGCGCCAAGCAGGACCAGCTGAGCGACCTGGATCGCACCCATGTCCTGCCGATCCTGCTGCATGGCGACGCCGCCTTTGCGGGCCAGGGTGTCGTGGCCGAATGCTTCGGCCTGTCCGGCCTGCGCGGCCACCGCACGGGCGGCACCATCCATATCGTCGTGAACAACCAGATCGGCTTCACCACCGCGCCGCACTTTTCGCGCAGCTCGCCCTATCCGACCGACATCGCCCTGATGGTCGAAGCGCCGATCTTCCACGTCAACGGCGATGATCCGGAAGCCGTGGTCCATGCCGCCAAGGTGGCAACGGAATTCCGCCAGAAGTTCCACAAGGACGTGGTCATCGACATCTTCTGCTACCGCCGCTTCGGTCACAACGAAGGCGACGAGCCGATGTTCACCAATCCGGTCATGTACACCCGGATCAAGAAGCAGAAGACCACGCTGCAGCTTTACACCGAACGGCTGGTCCGTGACGGACTGATCCCCGAAGGCGAAATCGAGGACATGAAGGCCGCCTTCCAGGCGCATCTGAACGCCGAATTCGAGGTGGGCAAGGACTACAAACCCAACAAGGCCGACTGGCTCGATGGCCGCTGGTCCGGCTTCGGCCGCGAAGGCGCGGAATACAGTGCTGGCAACACCGCGATCACCCCGCAGACGCTGGCCGAGGTCGGGGTCGCCCTGACGCGCGTCCCCCAAGGCTTCGACCTGCACAAGACCATCGGCCGGCAGCTGGAAGCCAAGGCCAAGATGTTCGAAACCGGCCAGGGCTTCGACTGGGCCACGGCCGAGGCACTGGCCTTCGGCAGCCTCGTCACCGAAGGCTTCCCCGTCCGACTTTCGGGCCAGGACTGCACCCGCGGCACCTTCAGCCAGCGCCATTCGGCCTTCGTCGACCAGACGACCGAGGAACGCTACTACCCGCTGAACCACATCCGCTCTGGCCAGGCCCGCTACGAAGTCATCGATTCGATGCTGTCGGAATATGCGGTCCTGGGCTTCGAATACGGCTATTCGCTGGCCGAGCCGAAGGCGCTGACCATGTGGGAAGGCCAGTTCGGCGACTTCGCCAACGGCGCGCAGATCATGTTCGACCAGTTCATCTCATCGGGCGAATCGAAGTGGCTGCGGATGTCCGGCCTCGTGATGCTTCTGCCGCATGGCTACGAAGGCCAGGGGCCGGAACATTCCTCCGCCCGTCCGGAACGCTGGCTGCAACTCTGCGCCCAGGAAAACTGGATCGTCGCCAACTGCTCGACCCCGGCGAACTACTTCCACATCCTGCGCCGCCAGATCCACCGCAGCTTCCGCAAGCCGCTGGTGCTGATGACGCCGAAATCGCTCTTGCGGCACCCGCTCTGCATCTCCACGGCCGAGGACTTCACCACCGGCAGCCAGTTCCACCGCGTCCTGTGGGACGATGCGCAGAAGGGCAATTCGCAGACCAAACTGGTGCCGGATGCGAAGATCAAGCGCGTCGTGATCTGCTCGGGCAAGGTCTACTACGACCTGCTGGCGGAACGCGACAGGCGCGGCATTGATGACATCTACCTCCTCCGCCTGGAGCAGTACTACCCCTTCCCGGCCCAGACCCTCACGCATGAGCTGGAGCGCTTCAAGAAGGCCGAGATCGTCTGGTGCCAGGAAGAGCCGAAGAACCAGGGAGCCTGGAGCTTCATAGAACCGAACCTGGAATGGGTCCTGGGCCGCGTGGGCGCCAAACACCTGCGCGCCACCTATGTCGGCCGCACCGCGACCGCCTCGCCCGCGACGGGTCTGGCCAGCAAGCACAAGGCTGAACAGGACTCGCTTGTGAACGAGGCGCTGACCCTCGGGGGCAAGACCGCATGACGATCGAGGTCCGGGTTCCGACCCTCGGCGAAAGCGTGTCCGAAGCGACAGTGGCCACCTGGTTCCGGAAACCGGGTGATCGCGTCGCCGCCGACGACATGCTGTGCGAGTTGGAATCCGACAAGGTCACGGTCGAGGTCCATGCCCCGGCCGGCGGAACACTGGCCGAAATCGTCGCCCCGGAAGGAACGACGGTCGGCGTGAACGCATTGCTGGCGCAGATCGCCGAAGGGGCGGATGACGCGGCACAACAGATGAAACCGCGGGATGCCGGTCAGGCCGCACCCGCTGCCAACGAGGGCAAGATGACGGATGTGATGGTCCCGACGCTGGGCGAAAGCGTTACCGAAGCGACGGTGTCGACCTGGTTCAAGAAGGTCGGCGACACGGTCGCACAGGATGAAATGCTGTGCGAACTGGAAACCGACAAGGTCTCGGTCGAGGTTCCCGCCCCCGCCGCCGGTGTGTTGGCGGAAATCCTTGCGCCCGAAGGCAGCACCGTCAACGCCAAGGCCCGGCTGGCCATCATCACCGAAGGCGCTGCCGGTACCAAGGCCGTTGAACCGAAGGCTGCCCAGGCGCAGGCCGTCGGCTCTCCGGGCGCCGGACCGGAACAGGTGCGCGAACGCAAGGACGTCGAAAATGCGCCTTCGGCCACCAAGGCGATGGCCGAAGCGGGTCTCAGCGCCGATCAGGTCCAGGGAACGGGCCGCGATGGCCGCATCATGAAGGAAGACGTGGCCCGCGCTGCCGTGGCGCCGGCGCCGGCGGCCCCCGTCGTCAACATCGCCCCGGCCCCGATTGCCGCCCCCCGCGCGCCCGTCACCGCGGAAGACGCCGCGCGCGAGGAACGGGTGAAGATGACCCGCCTGCGCGCAACCATCGCACGCCGCCTGAAAGACGCCCAGAACACTGCCGCGATCCTCACGACCTATAACGAAGTCGACATGTCCGGCATCATGGAGCTGCGCAACACCTTCAAGGACCAGTTCGAAAAGAAACACGGCGTGAAGCTTGGCTTCATGTCCTTCTTCGTCAAGGCCTGCGTCCACGCCCTGAAGGAAGTCCCGGAAGTGAACGCCGAAATCGACGGCGGCGACGTGGTCTACAAGAACTACGTCCACATGGGTGTGGCTGTCGGCACGCCCGCGGGCCTCGTGGTTCCGGTCGTCCGCGATGCCGACCAGATGAGCTTTGCGCAGATCGAGAAGAAGATCGCCGAACTGGGCGTCCGCGCCCGCGATGGCAAACTGGCGATGGCCGACCTGCAGGGCGGCTCCTTCACCATCTCGAACGGCGGCGTCTACGGCTCGCTCATGTCCTCGCCGATCCTGAACCCCCCGCAGTCCGGCATCCTTGGCATGCACAAGATCCAGGACCGCCCGGTGGTGGTGAACGGCCAGATCGTCATCCGTCCGATGATGTATCTCGCGCTCAGCTACGATCACCGCATCGTCGACGGCAAGGGCGCCGTCACCTTCCTGGTGCGCGTGAAAGAGGCGCTGGAAGACCCGCGCCGCCTGCTGATGGATCTGTGAAAGCCTGAAGCGTTCCCCTCCTCCACAATCCCGTAGGAGGGGAATGCTTCAGAAATCATTGCAGAGGATAAGATGATTTACGGCGAGAGCGCGAACTGGGTTCTGGTGAGTTTCGTGTTGCTGGTAGCGGTGGCATTAGTAGTCCAACGCATTGATAATCGCGTAAAGCAGGTCAAATCCAGACCTGATCGTCTTTCCGTTACCTTCTTCAAGATCGAGAACGACCTCGCTGCAATTCAGGACAGTTTGGTAATTTTGGGTAGAGGGCAAGGCGAGGAGTCGTTGGCAGCTATTTCCAAAATTCGTAGCCGTCGACCGGATATCCTTCGTCACTCCCTCGAGAACGGGCCAACGAGTGCAGAGATATTAAGGGGGCTGGAGTTTCCAGATCCTTCCGATGACAAGGTGTTTTGGGCCGACGATCGTATGGAGCGTTTCGGGCTGAACAGCGAGCATACATCTTTGGTATCCAAGGATGTCAGCGAATGACCCCCGAACTCACCGCACTCTCCCTCGCCGGCCTTCTCCAGATCGTCCAATACGGCCTCTTCGCCATCCCGGCGAACCTCGAACTTGGCACCCGCTACACGGCTTCCCCGCGCGACCTGCCTTCCCCGCGCCCACTCTCCCTCCGCACCGCCCGCCTGCAACGCGCGCTGGCCAACCATTTCGAGGCGCTGATCCTCTTCACCCTCGCCGTCACCGTCACCACGCTTTCCGGTCAGTCCAGTGCGCTCACCGCCGCCTGCGGCTGGACCTACCTCGCAGCGCGCATCCTCTACATCCCCGCCTACGCCTTTGGCCTCGTGCCCTGGCGCTCGGTCATATGGGCGGTTGGATTTCTCGCCACAACCGTCATGATCGCCGCAAACCTGATCTGACCCTTTCATCTTGGTTCAAATATCCCCGGGGGTCCGGGGGCAGGCAGCCCCCGGCCCGGACACCTACAGGAGACAACGATGTCCAGCTTTGATCTCATCGTCATCGGCGCCGGTCCCGGCGGCTATGTCTGCGCGATCCGCGCCGCGCAGCTGGGCCTGAAGGTCGCCTGCGTCGAGGGCCGCGAGACCCTCGGTGGCACCTGCCTGAACGTTGGCTGCATTCCGTCCAAGGCCATGCTCCACGCCAGCCACATGCTGCACGAAACCCACGAGAACTTTGAAAAGATGGGCCTGATGGGGGCGCATCCGACGGTCGATTGGGCGAAGATGCAGGGCTACAAGCAGGATGTCGTCACCGGCAACACCAAAGGCATCGAATTCCTGTTCAAGAAGAACAAGGTCACCTGGCTGAAAGGCTGGGCCACCATCCCCGCTCCCGGCCAGGTCAAGGTCGGGGACGAGGTGCACGAGGCGAAGAACATCGTCATCGCCACCGGCTCCGAACCCTCCAGCCTTCCGGGCGTCACCGCCGACGAAAAGACCGTCGTCACGTCGACCGGCGCACTGACGCTGCCGTCGATCCCGAAATCCATGGTTGTCATCGGCGCGGGCGTGATCGGGCTGGAACTCGGTTCCGTCTATGCACGCCTTGGCACCCAGGTGACGGTGGTCGAATACCTTGACGCGATCACGCCGGGGATGGATGCCGAAGTCGCCAAGACCCTGCAGCGCATCCTTGCCAAACAGGGCCTGAAGTTCGTTCTGGGTGCCGCCGTCCAGGGCGTCGACACCGCCGAAGCCGGCGCGACCGTCCGCTACAAGCTGCGCAAGGACGACAGCGACGCAACGCTTTCGGCCGATGTCGTGCTGGTCGCCACCGGGCGCAAACCTTACACGGCGGGCCTCGGGCTCGAAGCGCTGGGGGTCGAGATGCTGCCCCGCGGCCAGATCCGCACAAACGACCACTGGGCGACGAACATCCCCGGTATCTATGCGATCGGCGACGCGATCCCCGGCCCGATGCTGGCCCACAAGGCGGAAGATGAAGGCATGGCTGTGGCCGAAGTCATCGCGGGCAGGCATGGCCACGTGAACTACGGCGTGATCCCCGGCGTCATCTACACCACGCCCGAAGTGGCAACGGTCGGCAAGACCGAAGAGCAGCTGAAGGAAGAAGGCCGCCCCTACAAGGTCGGCAAGTTCCCCTTCATGGGCAATGCCCGCGCCAAGGCGGTGTTCCAGGCGGAAGGCTTCGTCAAGATGCTGGCCTGCAAGGAAACCGACCGGGTTCTGGGCTGCCACATCATCGGGCCGGCCGCGGGCGATCTGATCCATGAAATCTGCGTCGCAATGGAATTCGGCGCCAGCGCGCAGGACGTGGCTCTGACCTGCCACGCGCACCCGACCTGGTCGGAAGCGGTGCGCGAAGCCGCGCTGGCCTGCGGCGACGGCGCCATCCACGCCTGATCCATCGCCAAAGATCCTGGATTGCGGCCCGCCCCACACCAGGGCGGGCTTTTCAGCTCCCGGCCCCTGTCAACGCGAATCGATCCCTTTCGTCCAGCGATTGAGCCAGGCAAGCCCGGCCAGCGCCAGACCAAGCCCCAGGAACGACGCCACGCGCGTCAGCCCCGTCAGGCCCGAAGCGTCGATCAGGAACACCTTGGCGATGGTCAGCCCGATCACCGCCACCGCCACGCGCCGGAGGGTCTGCGAACGCCGCGCAATGGCCAGGTACAGCAGCACCGCCCCCGTCAGCAGCAGGGCGACGGTGTAGCTGTAAAGCTCGCCCTGCAACATGGGGCCGGTCAGATTCGGGCCATGCCAGAAATGCCGGATCTCGACCGCGACCCACAACGCCAGAAGCGCGCCCCCGATCCCTTGCAGGATGCGGGACAGAACCCGCGGCATGTCGATCCGCCGCCCCCCCACGATCAGGATCGCGCCCGGCAGTGCATAGGCCAGCGTCAGCGTGCTGAGCAGGACCGGCCCCCGGACCTGTCCGCCCAGCCATCTGTCCAGCGCCGGATTCAGCACCACCGCCGCAATCAGCACTCCCATGATGCCCATCGCCCCTGCGACCAGCGCAAGGGCCAGCCGCAGCTTTCGCACCCAGCCCGAATGTGCCTCGCGCCGGTAAAGCTGGGCGAACATCGTCACGATCCAAGGTAGCGCCAGCAACGTTGCGCGCGCATGTTCCGGCACCTGATCCTGCGTATCCAGCCAGCGCAGAAGAAGGACGTCCGCCAGGATTGCCCCCGCCACGACAGCGGTCGATTCCAGCGCAAGCTGCGTCGCCGGGCGCCGCAGGCCCTCCAGCAGCACGCGCCCAGCAGCGGCGCCCAGGACGATGCTGCCGTAACTCAGCCAGACCTCCCACAACGGCGCATCAAGCGCCCAGCCCAGGCCGGGGTCCACCACCAGCCGCCAGCCGATGACCGCAATCGCGGCGTGGATGAACCAGCCCATTTCCGGCAACCGCAGCCGCCGGTCCAGCGCGGCGGCCGTCACCAGCAGCACTGCCAGCGCAAGCGTCAGCGCGGCTTTCGTCAGCAGGATGAACAGCGCCAGCGCCACCAGCGACAAGGCGGCCAGCGCCATGTAGGCCGTGCGCGGCCCGGGTGCGCCGTCGGCGCGGGCAAAGCGCTCGGCCAACACCACCACGACCGCCGCCAAGGCGATGACATGGCCCGCCCAAAGCCCCGGCCCCAGGATCAGCGCCGGCTGCCAGAACAACTCCAGCACCAGCATCGTCACGGGGGCCAGCAGCGCCGCCAACGCCGCCCAGCTTCGGGGATGGTCCGTCCCGCACAGGCTGCGGAGCGCAGCCGCCAGCGATCCGGCCAGCGCCAGCCCTACAAGCAGGCTCAGCGTCGGCGGGGCGGAAGTTTCGGGCGCTCGGAGGGCGATGGTCTGGTCCTGCACCCGCTGCCAAAGCGGCCAGCCCCAAGCCTCGGCCGCCAGCCGCAGCACGAAGCCGGCTGCCGAAACGACCGCCAGATCCGCCATCGCGGGGGCGCCGATGGCCCATAGCGAAAGCAGCACGACCAGCCCGGCCAGGCAGACAAAGGCCACCATCCCGGCCTCCGGCAGGCGCAGCAGCATCGTCGCCGCCACCAGAAGCGCCGCGCCTGCAAGCATCGTGGGAAAACCGGGGCGCCGCTGGTGGACAAGCGCGGCAGTCAGCGTGGGCCCCGACTGGTCGGGCCAGATCGACCGCGCGGGAATCGCCATGGCCAGAAGCGGGATCAGGGCTGCCGCCAGGGCCAGCGCGCCTTGGTCGACGCCCGAAAGCTCCAGCAGCGCCAGCCCGCCGAAGCCTATCACCAGCGCCAGCATCGAAACCCAGGCCCATCTCCGCATCGTGTCGATGCCAAGGCCCGTCCCCGCCAGCAGCGCATAATAGAATGGCAGCCAGATCGGCGCCTCGGCCCCGCCGCCCGCCACAAAGGGCGTGGCTCCCGCGCCAATCAGACCGATGGCGGCCAGAAAGGGACCGTGGAACCAACCCAGCAGCAGGGCACCCGCCGCTACCGCGATGAAGCCCGCAAAGGCCGCTTCGACCCCGATCAGACCGTACATCTGACGCGCGGCAAAGACACCGATGAACAGGGCAACGATCCCCGCCCCCGAAAAGGTCGAGGGCAGGTACGCGGTGCTGCGGTCGGGACTGTCGCCCCAGCGACGTCGGATCGCCTCCCCACCGGCGATCAACAGCAGGCCCAGCAGCAGCGTCGCGACCACGCGGGCCACGGGTGGCAGCAGCCCGCGCTCGATCCCGTATTGCACCAGGAAGACGCCCGCCAGGACCAGTGACACCGCCGCCACCGCGTAGACCCAGTTCGTGACCAGCCAGCGGGCCAACCGGACGGAACGGCTGTCGCGGGATGAAGGTGCCACCACCGGCCTGATCGGCAGCGGCGGCAGCGCCGGATGGGTGGCGGACACTTCCCACGGACCCGGCGCGGCTGGTCCCGGTCGATCCACGGGTTCGGACGGTGCGGCGCGCGGCGGCGCGGGTGGCGCCGGGGGTTCGGCGGGCGCGGGTTCTGTCGCTGCAACGGCGGGGCTGTCCGCGGCCCCCCGGGTTGGAACGGGCGCTATCCACGCCTCCAGCAGCGCAATGCGCCCCGACATCTTGTGCAGCTTCCAGGCCAGGATCGGCACCGCAACGATCCAGGCCAGCACCAGCAGAAATGCGATCAGCAGAAGAAATGTCATGCGGATCCCCGATGCGGCTGAAAAGGTCACTTTCGCGTGACACTACTGCCGCCCCGGCCGGGCGCAAAGTCAGATATTCCGGCCGTTGTCCGCCGCGACTTCAGAACGCCCGAAAAGGCCCGCCAAGGCGCGGCTGACCAGATTGGTGACGCGCGGCTTCGGCAACCGGGCAAAGGGCAGCGGCCGGCAGACCTCCATCGCGGCCACGCCCACTCGGGCAGTCAGCGCACCGTTGACGACCCCTTCCCCGAAACGCCGCGACAGCTTCGACAAAAGTCCGCCGCCTGCCACTGTCTCGATCATGTCGTCGCCCACGGCCACCGCCCCCGTGGCGACCAGATGCGTCAGCACCGTGCGCGTCAGCCGCCAGCCACCGAAGGCACCGGCGCGGCCGCCGTAGATTTCGGCAATCCGCCGGATCATCCGCATGTTGGCCGTCAGCGCCGCGGCGACATCGGCCAGCGCCAGCGGGACCAGCGCGGTGACGGTGGCCACCTGCCGGGCGGCCGCCTCGATCTCGCGCCGGGCCGCCTGGTCCAGGGGGGCCAGCAACTCGGATTCTGCCATGTGCAGGATCGTGTCGGCGTCAAAGGATGCTGTCGCGCCTTCCCGAAGGCGGGTGCGGCCCCATTCCGTTTCGGGCCGGTCGGCGTATAGCGCCACCAGCCGGTCGGCCACCTTGCGCGCCGCGCCTGCGTCGTTCGACGCCAGGGCCGCCGTCGCCGCCTTGTGGACGCCATCCAGCCGCGCCAGCCGGGCGTAGGCGGCCAGTTCCCGCAACGTCACCAGCGTCAGCGCCAGAAGGAAGATCGCGAACAGCACGAAGGCCACCCAGCCCAGGATCGGATTGGTGGCCAACAACCCGGTGACGAAGCGCCAGGCCGCGACCGAGGCGAGGAACCCCACCAGCGTCGTCGCGGCCCACCAGAAGAACCGCCAGAGCCACGAGGCGCGGCGGGCACCCAGCGCCGCGACCGTCCGCATGGCGCGGCCTTCGGGCAGGCCGTCGGGCACTGCGGGGGCCAGCGCCGGATCGGGGCGGTCCTCGCTTTCGATCTCGACCAGCACGGGACCTTTCAGCGGCGGTGTGGCGGGCTTGTCTTTCGGAAACTCCATCAGCGCCTCCATTCCAGACGAATGTCGGGCAGGCCCGCATCGTTTTCGGACCCTTCCGAGCCTTCGATTTCCGCAAACCCCGCCCGCAGGTAGAAGCGGCGCGCCGCCTCGGCCTGACGAAAGGTCCGCAGCGCCAGACCGCCGGGGGCATGGGCCTTGGCGCGATCCAGCAGCCGCGCACCCAGACCCGAACCACGCGAACCGTCCCGCAGGTAAAGCGCATCCACATAACCGCCGCCGTCCACCGCGACAAAGCCCAGAGGCCGTTCGCCGTGCCGCGCCACCCAGACGGTGCGCGTGGCGATCAGACGGGCAAACAGCGCCTCGGTTTCCGCCGGAGGATAGACATCGGGCATCCAGGGCGTTTCGCTGGCCCAGTCGATCAGGATCGCGGCCAGTTCGCGGGCGTCCGAGGCCGAGGCGGGCGTGATGGCGACGGTCACAGCCGGTCTCCGATCAGGAACTCGGCCGCCTTGTCCAGACGGATATGCGGTGGGCCCTCGCCGGGGCGCAACGAGAGGCGCGCGGGGGCAAAGGTCATCACCCGGTAATCGGCATCCAGCCACGCCTGCGCACCTTCACGCGCCGGAGCCAGAAGGCGCGCCGGGTTGTCGGGCAGTTCGCCGGGATAAAAGGCCGCCTGCTTGCCGCTGCCCGACAGGGTGCCGCGCACGCAGTCCAGCATCTGGCCGCTGTGGGCCACGGTTTCCTCGACTGTGGCGCGGACGGCCGCGACCGACAGGGCCGAGGTCTGTGCCCCGGCAAAATCGGCGCGGTCCTTCGCTTCACGCATCAGGGCGGCGGTGATCGCGGTCAGCCGTCCGTGCTGGCTGTGGTGCAGGTGGTCGGCCTTCGTCGCGGCGAACAGGATCTTCTCGACCCGTTTGCCGCCCAGGACCGAGGTCAGCCAGCCGTTCCGCCCCGGCCGGAAGGCGGCAAGGATATCGGCCATCGCGCTGCGCATGTCCTCGACCGCCGCGGGGCCGGAATGGATGGCGCCCAGCACATCGGCCAGAACCACCTGCCGGTCGATCCGGGCGAAATGATCGCGGAAGAACGGTTTGACGATATGGGTCTTGTAGGCCTCGAACCGGCGGGCCATCTCGCGCCAGAGGCTGCCGCGCGGATCGGCTCCGGGCCGCGGCAGCGGTGCGAAGGTCAGCGCCGGAGAACCCGCCAGATCGCCGGGCAGAAGGAACCGGCCGGGCGTGCAGTCGGAAAACCCCGCCGCCCGGGCCGCCTGCAGGTAATCGGCAAAGCCTGCCGCCAGCGCCTTGGCCTGCACCTCGTCCAGGGGGGCGGCGGCGTCGGTGCCGCGGGCCATCTGAAGGTAGGACTGCGCCATCGGGCGCGCCGCGATGCGCGCCAGTGTCGCCTCGGCCCAGTCGGGATAGCTGCGATCCAGAAGGCCCAGGTCCAGCAGCCATTCGCCGGGGTAGTCGACGATGTCCAGGTGCAGCGTGCGTTCCCCCGTCAGCGGCCCCAGCAACCCCGCCGGTTGCAGCCGGAAGGAGAGGCGCAATTCGCTGATCGACCGGGTGCTTTCCGGCCAGTGCGGATCGGGACCGGTCAGGGCGGCCAGGTGGGTTTCGTAGTCGAAGCGCGGCACGGTGTCGTCCGGCTGCGGTTGCAACCAGGCGGCGCGGATCGTCCCGTCCGAGGCGGCCCGCAGCCCCGGCATCCGGCCCCGGTCCATCAGGTTGGCCACCAGCGAGGTGATGAACACCGTCTTGCCCGCCCGGCTGAGCCCCGTGACCCCCAGCCGGATCACCGGGTCGGAAAACAGGTCCCCGATCCCCGTGCCGAAGTCGCCAAGGCCGCGAATCAGGCCGCCCGCCATGTCACCGATACCCAAGCGTCCGATCCCTGCCCTGTTGCCATCTGGAAGATAGGCAGAGGCGTCCGAGAGGAACAGGGGGAAAGGACCGCGGCCGTTGCCACCGTTGCACTGGCGGGATATGGGGCGGACATGCCCAGATTTGCCCTGAAGATCGAATACCATGGCGCGGCCTTCGCGGGCTGGCAGCGGCAATCCGGCCAGCTTTCGGTGCAGGAAGCGGTGGAAACCGCGCTGCGCCGGCTGGAGGCGGATGCGCCCGGCATCGCCGCGGCGGGGCGCACCGATGCGGGCGTTCATGCCACGGGGCAGGTTGCGCATTGCGATCTGGCGAAGGACTGGGATCCCTTCCGCCTGTCCGAGGCGCTGAACTGGCACCTGAAGCCGCACCGCGTTGCGATTTTGGCCGCGGCGCAAGTGGACGATGACTTTCACGCACGCTTTTCGGCGGTGGAACGGCGCTACCTGTTCCGCCTTTTGTCCCGTCGCGCGCCCGCCACGCACGAAGCGGGACTGGTCTGGCAGGTGCTGCACCGCCTGGACCTTGGTGCGATGCGCGACGGCGCGGCGCATCTGGTCGGGCGGCACGACTTCACCACCTTCCGTTCCGCCATGTGCCAGTCGACCTCGCCCGTGAAGACGCTGGACGAGATTTCGATCGAGGCGGTCCCGGTGCCGCATGGCACCGAGTTCCGTTTCCGGCTCAGGGCGCGGAGCTTCCTGCACAATCAGGTCCGCTCGATCGTCGGCACGCTGGAACGCGTCGGCGCCGGTTCCTGGTCACCGGAGGATGTGGGGGCCGCGCTGGCGGCGACAAACCGCGCGGCCTGCGGGCCGGTCGCGCCGCCGCAGGGGCTTTACCTGACCGGGGTGGGCTATCCCCTCGATCCCTTCGGCGGAAAATGAAACAGGCCGGGTTCCCCCGGCCTGTTCCTTGTCCTGTCTTCCCCGGATCAGTTGTCCGAGAAGATGTCGCGTTTGTGCGTGCCGTTCGGGACGAAGATAACCCCGATGATCACGGTCATCACCGCAACGACGATCGCATACCACAGCCCCGAATAGATGTTGCCGTTCTGGGCCGAGATCGCGAAGGCCGTGGCGGGAAGCAGGCCCCCGAACCAGCCGTTGCCGATGTGGTAGGGCAGCGACATGCCCGAGTAGCGGATCCGGGTCGGGAACAGCTCGACCAGGGCGGCTGCGATCGGACCATAGACCATCGTCACCAGCAGGATCAGATAGGTCAGCAGCACGACCAGCTTCAGTTTCTGCGCGGTGAAGATGTCGAAGAAGTGCGATGCCTTCGCCACGGTGGTGTTGTCGGCCGCCACCAGCGGATAGCCCGCCGCCGACAGCGCGTCGTTGACCGACTTCTCGAAGGCGGCTTTCGCGGCCTTCAGCTCGTCCCCGGTCAGCGTGCCTTCGTACGCCGGGATCACCGTGTCCTTGATCTTAACCGACGCCGTGGACCCCTGAGCCGCATCTTCGGAGGTATAGTTCACCGAGGATTTCGCCAGCAGCGCCTTCGAGATGTCGCAGGACGAGGTGAACTTGGCCGTGCCCGTCGGGTTGAACTGGAAGGAACAGGCGTTCGGGTCAGCCGTCACCACGACCGGGATTTCCTGCGCGGCGGCCAGTGCCGGGTTGGCAGTCTGGGTAATGGCCTTGAACACCGGGAAGTAGGTGATCGCGGCCAGCAGGCAGCCCGCCAGGATGATCGGCTTGCGGCCGATCTTGTCGGACAGCGACCCGAAGAACACGAAGCCCCAGGTGCCCAGGATCAGCGACCAGGCCACCAGCACGTTCGAGGTGAACGTATCGACCTTGACGACGTTGTTGATGAAGAACAGCGCGTAGAACTGGCCCGAGTACCAGACCACGGCCTGACCGGCGACCAGACCCAGCAGGGCGATCAGCGCGATCTTGGCGTTGCGCCACTGGCCGAAGGCCTCGCGCAGCGGCGCTTTCGACTGGGCGCCTTCCGCCTTCATCTTCTTGAAGGCCGGGCTTTCTTCCATGGTCAGGCGGATATACAGCGACACCGCCAGCAGAAGGATCGAGCCGAGGAACGGGATCCGCCAGCCCCAGACCTTGAAGGGCTCAAGCATTTCCTGCGCACCCTTGGCATCCAGCTTCGGCGTGCCATCGGCCAGGAACTGCGGCACGGGATCGTAGTTGCCGTTCACATAGCCCTGCACCATCAGGATCACGATCAGCGACAGAAGCAGGCCAAGCGTCGCGGTCGTCTGGATCCACGAGGTATAATATCCGCGACGGTTCTTCGGCGCGTGTTCGGCCACATAGGTCGCCGCACCGCCGTATTCACCGCCCAGCGCCAGACCTTGCAGCATGCGCAGGACGATCAGGATGATGGGCGAAATCGAACCCCAGCTGTTGTAGCCCGGCAGCATACCCACCAGGAAGGTCGACATCCCCATGATGACGATGGTCATCAGGAAGGTGTATTTCCGACCCACCAGGTCGCCCAGCGACCCGAACACCAGCGCGCCGAAGGGGCGCACGATGAAGCCCGCGGCAAAGGCCAGCAGCGCAAAGACGTTCCGCGTGGCTTCGGGGTAGGCCGAAAAGAACTGCGCCCCGATGATCGAGGCCAGCGAGCCATAGAGGTAGAAGTCATACCATTCGAAGATGGTCCCCGTCGAAGAGGCAAGAATGACCTTCTTTTCCTCTCGGGTCATGGGCCGGGACCGTTCCGTCTCCCAGCTTTGGGTGGTTTCTGCCATTTTGCTCCTCCTTGCGCCGGGCCGTCTGTCGCAGCCCGTATTCCCCCGATTTCCCCAGCCTGGCGAAGGCCAAGCCGAAGCCGTTCCCGCACCACACGGCGCAGGTCTTCCCCGGGCTGCCAGCAGCCCCTCTTGCTACCCGTGATGCCCCCTTCGCATCAGCTGGTCCGACCGGAGCCCCCTCAGGCCCCGGCCGTCGTCTCGGCCACGATCCGTTCCAGATCGCGCGCCACGGCGGCGATGTCCTGCATGGCATCCACCCGCGACAGAAGCCCCAGCGCGTCGTAATGCGCGATCAGGGGCGCCGTCTGGGCGTGGTAGGCGTCAAGCCGGCCACGGACGGTGGTTTCGTTGTCATCCGCACGGCGGGTGAACTCCGTCCCGCCGCACTTGTCGCAGGTGCCGGCCTTTTCGGGTTGCTTGAAGCTGTCGTGCCAACCTTCGCCGCAACCGGCGCAGGTGTAGCGGCCCGCAACCCGCTGAACCATCGCCGCGTCATCGACGTCCAGACTGATCGCCGCACCGACACGCCCGCCGATCCCCGCCAAAAGCTGGTCCAGCGCCGCCGCCTGCACCGCCGTCCGCGGGAAACCGTCCAGGATCGCGCCCTTGGCTACATCCGGCTGCGCCATGCGTTCCTGAAGGATCGCCAGCACGATTTCGTCGCTGACAAGGCCGCCTGCCTCCATCACCGCTTTGGCGGCAAGTCCTGCGGGTGTCCCCGCCTTGACCGCCGCACGCAGCATGTCGCCGGTGGACAGTTGCACCAGGCCGTGACGCTCCTCCAGCATCCGGGCCTGGGTGCCCTTGCCCGCGCCCGGAGGGCCCAGAAGAATGACGATCTGTCCAGCCATGCGCTCAGCCCCGGTTCATTCGGTTGTCGATCAGATCCTGGACGACCGCCGGATCGGCCAGGGTCGAGATGTCGCCCAGCGCGCCGTAGTCGTTTTCGGCGATCTTGCGCAGGATGCGGCGCATGATCTTGCCAGAGCGGGTCTTGGGCAGGCCCGGTGCCCACTGGATCAGGTCCGGGCTGGCGATCGGGCCGATTTCCGTGCGGACCCATTTCACCAGATCCTTGCGCAGATCCTCCGACGGCTCGATCCCGTTCATCAGGGTCACATAGGCGTAGATTCCCTGGCCCTTGATGTCGTGCGGATAGCCGACCACGGCGGCCTCGGCCACGTCCGGGTGGGCGACCAGCGCGCTTTCGACCTCGGCCGTGCCCATCCGGTGGCCCGAGACGTTGATGACGTCATCGACCCGGCCCGTGATCCAGTAGTAGCCATCCGCATCGCGGCGGCAGCCGTCGCCGGTGAAGTAATAGCCGCGATACTGGCTGAAATAGGCTTCCTGGAAGCGTTCGTGATCGCCCCAAAGAGTCCGCATCTGACCCGGCCAGCTGTCGGACACGCACAGCACGCCCTCGCATTCAACCTCGCTGATGCGGCGGCCATTCTGCGGGTCCAGGACCACCGGCTTCACGCCGAAGAACGGCAGCGTCGCGGATCCCGGCTTCGTGGGCGTGGCACCCGGCAACGGCGTGATCATGTGGCCGCCGGTTTCGGTCTGCCAGAAGGTGTCGACGATCGGGCAGCGGCCCTTGCCGACATGCTTGTCATACCAGACCCAGGCTTCGGGGTTGATCGGCTCACCGACCGAGCCCAGAACGCGCAGGGACGAGAGATCGTACTTCTCGACCCACTCGGCGCCCATGCCCATCAGCGACCGGATCGCGGTGGGGGCGGTGTAGAACTGCGTGACCTTGTGCTTGTCGCAGACCTCCCAGAACCGGCCCGCATCAGGATAGGTCGGAACGCCCTCGAACATGATGGTGGTCGCACCATTGGCCAGCGGGCCATACAGGATGTAGCTGTGGCCGGTGACCCAACCCACATCGGCGGTACACCAGAACACGTCACCGTCATGGTAGTCGAAGGTGTATTGGTGGGTCATCGCGGCATAGACCAGATAGCCGCCCGAGGTATGGACCACGCCCTTCGGCTTGCCGGTCGACCCCGAGGTGTAAAGGATGAACAGCGGATCCTCCGCCCCCATCGGGCGGGGCGGGCATTCGGGGCTGACCATGTCCATCATCGCCAGCACGTCCACGTCGCGCCCTTGGACCCAGCTGATCTGGTCGCCCGTGTGCTTGACCACCAGGCAGCGCACCTTGTCCGAGCAATGCAGCAGAGCGGCGTCGGTATTGCCTTTCAGCGGCGTGCGGCGGCCGCCACGCGGCGCGGTGTCGGCGGTGATGACCAGCTTTGCGCCGCAGTCGTTGATCCGGTTCGCCAGCGCATCAGGCGAGAACCCCGCAAAAACGACCGAGTGGATCGCGCCGATCCGCGCGCAGGCCAGCATCGCATAGGCCGCTTCGGGGATCATCGGCAGGTAGATCACCACGCGGTCGCCCCGCATCACGCCCTGGCTCAGCAGGACGTTGGCCATCTGGTTCACCTTGCGCGACAGTTCCTTGTAGGTGATGTGCCGCGCCGGCGTGTTGGGATCATCGGGTTCCCAGATGATCGCGGTCTGAAGCGCGCGGTCCTTCAGGTGGCGGTCGATGCAGTTGACCGAAACGTTCAGCACCCCATCCTCGAACCACTTGATCGACACTTTGCCAAAGGTAAAATCGCTGTCCTTCACCTTGGTGTAGGGCTTGATCCAGTCCAGCCGCTTGCCCTCGCGTCCCCAGAACGCCTCCGGGTCGGAAATGCTTTCGCTGTACATGGCCTGGTATTTTGCCAGATCGGCATAAGCCTCGCCAAAGCCATCCGGCACCGGACGAACGAGTTGCGCCAGAGCGTCTTCCGCCATGCAATCCCCCTAGAATGTAGCCCTTGGCATGGCCGAAACCACGCCCCTCCTCCTTCAGGTAAACATATTCAGAATCATAATGTAACCCATTTTTTTCACTCGATAATTTTGTAAATAAATTCACAAACTGCTGCCGCCCCTTGTAAAGTGCCGGTTCAGGAAAATGAAAAACATGTTACCGTGCAAGGGTTTGGCTGTTTATCGCCGCCGACGGCCGGGCCTGCCGTTCCGATGCTGGTTTGCCCCTGTCTCCATCCGAAAGTCGGTGATTCGCGTCACGTCCCCGGCGATTCATGCAGGTTCGACAGCGCATCCTCGATCGTGGCTCGGTAATGGACATGCGGCTCTCGCAGGCCCAGCGCCAGAAGGGCCTTTCGCACCTCGCGGCGGGCGCCGGTGACGTAAAGGATGCCACCGCGCCGCTGCATCTTGCGGCCCAGCATCTCGATGGTGTGGGCGGCGGAACTGTCCAGCAAGGGCACCTCGGACAGGTCAAGGACAAAGGCGCGCGGTCGGTCGGCCAACCGGTCCAGCGTGGTGCCGATGGCCGAGGCGGCACCGAAGAAGAAGGCACCCGCGATCCGGTAGACCAGCACGTCCCGTTCTTGCCCGGCCTCATAGGTGGTGCCGGTGTCGGCGTGATCCTCGACCGCCAGCGGCAGGCCTTCCCGCAGTTCGGCCGTCTGCGACATGCGGTGGATGAACAACAGCGAACCGATGGCAAAGCCCACGACGATGCCTTCGGAAAGGTCGCGGAAGATCACCAGAAGGAAGGTCGACATCAGGACCAGCGCATCGCCGCCCGAACTGCGTAGAAGCGTCCAGAACTCGGCCTTCTCGGCCATGTTCCAGGCGACGACCGCCAGCACAGCGGCCAGCGCGGCCAGGGGAATGTAGCCGGCCAGCGGTGCGGCGATCAGCAGGAACAGAAGCACGAACAGCGCGTGCAGCATCCCCGCCACCGGGCCATGCGCCCCCGCACGGACATTGGTGGCGGTGCGGGCAATCGTCCCCGTGACGGGCACTCCGCCGAACAGGGCCGACCCGACATTGGCCACGCCTTGCGCCA
The DNA here is from genome assembly GCA_002356635.1 of Rhodobacteraceae bacterium QY30. Classification (GTDB taxonomy): domain Bacteria; phylum Pseudomonadota; class Alphaproteobacteria; order Rhodobacterales; family Rhodobacteraceae; genus QY30. The sequence goes on along the minus strand of CP023454.1, from coordinate 331,131 downwards.
CCAGTTCGGCGTTCGACCGGTGATGCCGGCCGCTCATCCCGTCGGCGACAACAGCCGACAGCAAGGATTCGATCGCGCCCAGCAGGGTGAAGGACAGGGCGAAGGGCAGCGCCGCCAACACGGTTTCCGCCGACAGGTCCGGCATCGCTGGCACCGGCAGGTGCTGCGGCAGCGCACCGAACCGGGTGCCAATGGTCTCCACCGGCAGGCCGAACAGGAATGCCGCAAGCGCCGCCAGCGTAACCGCGATCAGCAGGCTGGGCAGCTGCGGACGCCAGTGCTTGATCCCCTGGATCACGCCAATCGTCAGCACCGCCAGCCCGACGGCCGCCCAGGTCACGCTGCCCCGGGCGGCCCACAGCGCGCCCAGCCGCGCAGCCAGGGCCGAGGGTTCCCCTTCCGGCAGGCTCAGGCCGAACAGATCCTTGATCTGACTGGAAAAGATGATGACCGCAATCCCGGCGGTGAAGCCAACCGTCACGGGATAGGGGATGAACTTGACATATTGCCCCAGCCGCAGGAATCCCGCCGCCATCAGGAACAGACCCGACAGAAGCGTCGCGGTCAGCAGGCCCTGAACGCCCACCGTCTGCACGCAGGCAGCCACCAGCACGATGAAGGCGCCCGCGGGACCGCCGATCTGGAACCGGCTGCCACCCAACGCCGAAACGAGGAACCCGCCGATCACCGCGGTGTAAAGCCCCCGCTCCGGCCCGACGCCGGAGGCGATCGCGATCGCCATCGACAGGGGAAGTGCGACGATGGCGACGGTCAGGCCGGCAATAGCGTCGGCCCGCAAGGCCGATGTCCCATAGCCTTCGCGCAGCACGGTCAGCAGCTTGGGCACGAACTGTTCGGAAAACCGCGGGCGGGCTGCGGAGGGGCTTGCATGCGGCATGGGGGAAACCTACCGATTTTCCGCAAGCCTGCGTTCCCGATTCAACGAAAGTCAAGGATGCGCCATGGAAAATCCCGCCTCTCCCATCCGGCCGACCGATGATGACGCACGCCGACTGGCGCGCGACCTGCTGACGGGGGCCCGGACGGCCGCGCTGGCCACGCTGACGGACAGCGGATTTCCGAACGCCACCCGCATCGCCTTTCTGGACCTGGGCGGGGCAGGGCTGACCCTGGTTTCCTCCCTCTCGGCCCACGCCCGGGCCCTGGCGGCCGATCCGCGCTGCGCCCTGCTGGTGGGTGACCTGCCCGCCAAGGGCGATCCGCTGACCGGCCCGCGGCTGTCGCTGCGGGCGGTCGCCCGCCCGGTGCCGCGCGACAGTGCCGATCACGACGCCCTGCTGGAGCATTGGCTGGCGGCGCACCCCAAGGCAGTCCTTTATGCGGGTTTTGCGGATTTCCACTTCCTGCGGCTGGAGTGGCGCGATGCCAGCCTGAACGGCGGCTTCGGCAAGGCCTATGAACTGGGTGCCGCCGACCTTGCCCCTGCCGCAAGGGCCTAGGGGCAGAACGGTTCGCCCCGCCCCGCCCCCTGCGTCCTGCGCCCGTCCGTCAGTTGGGGTTGTCCATCCGCACCCGAAGCGTGACCTTCCCCTTCGATGCAGCCAGCCAGTTCAGGGCCACGTCGGTCTTGTTGGCGCCCTGTTGGGTTGCGACCCAGGGCATGTCGCTGCGCCGCTCGCCCGCCGGACCGGTGATCGGCGAACGCGCCGTGACCGCCTCGACATTCCGGGCCCAGCCACCGAAAGGCAGATACTCCGCCGTTCCCACCGTCCAGACCGCCTGCGCTGTGGCCTGGTCATGGTCCAGCGTCACCGGGTTGGCGCAAATCTGCGTCACCGCGTTGAAGATGTTGCCCTCGAAGGTGATGTTGCGCATCCGCGCCGGATCCAGCAGGGCAAAGGTCGTGTCCACCTTGTCGATCCGGTCGACCGTGCCGGCGATTGCCTTGAAGACATTGCCCGAGACATTCAGCCCGTGGATGAAGTGCCCAGCGCCATAGGGCTTCACCACCAGCCAGGCAAACCACGGTGCGACGTTGCCGCACAGGAAGGTGTTGCCTTGCACTGTCAGCCCGCCGAAGGAATACCGGGTCGAGAACACGGGATCGGCCTCGTATTCGTTGGTCCATTCCAGCGCGGCGTTGTCGATGTAGTTGCCGGTGACGGTGGTCAGCACGTTGGTCGTCGCCAGCACCACGCCGGCGCCGCGCAACCCCTGGGTTTCATCGTCGCCGTTGTAGATGTGGTTGCCGGTCAACAGATGGTTGGCGCCGCCCAGGACGGCGAAATGCCGGAACCGCGCCACGCGGTTGTCCCGCAGCTTCACGTCGTTGGCGTTGACGTTCATCCCGATGCTGATCCGATCCTGCCAGCGGGCCGACATCTCGTCCGACAGGAAATGGCAGCGATCGACCAGCATCCCCTGGCAACCCGTCCCGATCGAGGTCAGGCCGCGATGCCTGGGGCGGGTGATGTAGCAGTCGCGCAACTGGAACACTTCGCCGGCGGGCGCCAGAAGGATGCCGCTGGCGATGCCGTTGCACTGGAACTCGACATCGTCGAAATTCATCTTGTCCAGTTGCACGAACCCCGCAAAGTCCAGCAGGTACTTGAAGCGCGTGAAGGTGAAGACCTGCGTTCCCGCCCCCCCATGAAGGGGCTGGCTCAGCGTGATAGTGCCGGTTCCCAGGTTCACCGCCGTCACATACACTTCGCGCCCGACGCCTGCCCCGCTGACCAGCGACCCGACCGGCACGTTCGCAGCGTTGGCCACCCCGGTCAGGGCCTTGGGGTTGGTGGGCGAATAGCTGGCCTGCGATGTCACGACCGTCGGCATCCAGGCCGGACCCGCCACGGCGTTGAACTGGCCGTTGCGGATCACCCGGCGGGTGGAAAACACCGTCTTGTTGGCCACGGCCGCCTGCATGTCGATCGGGGCCGTCACCTCGATCCGCCGTCCGCCCAGGTCCAGCGCTTCATGGTCGGCAAAGTTCAGAAGCGCCTGGAACGCCTTGCGAAAGCCCAGCTCCTCGGAGGCGAAGGCGGCGGCATAGCTGGGCAGGTCGAAGCTGCGGGTCATGGACAGGCGGCGATGCGCAGGCATCGTCACCGTGCCCTCGAACCGCGCCGGCGCTTCCAACGTCAGGTCGTCGTCCAGGAAGTAGCTGCCGCGCGAAACGAAAAGCTGCCGCCCGCTGGCGGCCGCGGCCGCATCGGCGGCCGCAAAGGCGGGCGCGTCGTTCGTGGTCCCGTCGCCCCTTGCGCCATAGTCACGGACATCGACCCAATCCATCATGTCACGCAGGAAGGCCGAGGTGACATCCTCGACCACCAGATCGTCGATGCGCACCACGCCGCCGTTCGGGCCGGTCAGGTCAAGCCCCACATGCGCATACAGCGCCTGCGTGCCCCAGCGCATGTCGACGCCCGCCTTCCAGCCGGATCCGATGATGGCCTCTGCGGTGACCACCTCGCCATAGGTGGTCAGGCTGACGGAGGAGCCCGTCTCGACCAGCCCGGTGACATGCTGGTCCCCCGCCCCGCCCGCCCAGGCGGCGATCCGAACCTGGGGCAAGTTGCCGCTGACGGCCTTCACCCGCGCCGTGATCCGCAGGTAGCAGCCGGGCAGGATCGGCGTCTGCGCCATGTAGCGCAGCTTCGTCGTCGGCTGGAGCTTTTGCAACTCCAGGCAGCCGCCGAAATCCTGATCCGTCGCAACCAGCGCCGCTTCGGGCGCCCCCTGATAGGTGGCCGATCCCGCCGTTCCGTCGCCCTTGGACCACTGGTTCAGACCCGCCGCGAACGGAGCGGGCATGAGGACCAGTCCGTCGGTTATCGCCTTGTTCATCGAAGCCTCCCGCTGATGCCGCCGACCGCGCTGGTCGCGGCGGATGATGGCAGGGGCTTTAGCGTTCGGGGATCAACGGCGAAAAAATCCGTCGCGCGGTCCCGCGCGCAATCGGCAACGCCGGGCATGAAAAGGGCCCCACCCAAGGCGGGGCCGCAACAACCTTCCCTTTCCAGCTCAGGAGGCGAGGTCGCCCCTCAAAGCGCGCTCGATCAGGGAAATCGTTTCATCTACACCATAAAGCGCGATGAAACCCCCGAAACGCGGCCCCTGGCTGGCGCCCAGCAGCACCTCGTACAGCGCGGTGAACCAGTCGCGCAGCGGCTCGAACCCGTGTTCGGTGCCCACCGCAAAGACCATCGTCTGCAGCGCCTCGGCATCCAGGCCGCCGGTCCAGACTTTCAGGCGGGCCACCAGATCCTCCAGCGCGGCGCGTTCCTTGTCGGTGGGCAGGCGGAAGGTCCGCGTGGGCGCCACGAAATCGTTGAAGTAGCGCACCGCAAATTCCGCCGCCTGGTCCATCTGCGGGTTATGTTCGGGGCTGGCGTCCGGGGCATAGCGGCGGATGAAGCCCCAAAGCCCGGTCTTGTCTTTGGCCCCGGCCACGCTGGCCAGGTTCAGAAGCATCGCAAAGGGCACGACCATGTCCGACGCGGGCGGCTTGCCGCCGTGGATATGCCAGACGGGGTTGTTCAACTGCCCCGCCGCATCCTGCCCCGGGAAGGCCTTCAGCTGCTGGTGATATTCGTCCACCGCCTTCGGGATCACGTCGAAGTGCATCCGCTTCGCCGTCTTCGGCTTCTGATACATGAAGTATCCAAGCGATTCCGTCGCCGCATAGGTCAGCCATTCGTCGATGGTCAGGCCATTGCCCTTCGATTTCGAAATCTTCTGGCCGTTCTCGTCCAGGAACAGTTCATAGGTGAAATGTTCGGGCTTCCGGCCGCCCAAAACCTCGCAGATTCCATCGTAGATCGGCGTGTTGGTGCTGTGATCCTTGCCATACATTTCAAAGTCGACATCCAGCGCCGCCCAGCGCGCGCCGAAATCGGGCTTCCACTGCAGCTTCACGTTGCCGCCGGTCACCGGTAGCGTCCATTCGCGGCCCGTCTCGTCATCGAAGGTGACAGTGGCGTTCTTCGCATCCACATGCTTGATCGGCACGTAAAGCACCCGGCCGGTTTCGGGGTGGATCGGCAGGAAGCAGGAATAGGTCTGCTGGCGTTCCTCGCGCAAGCTGGCCAGCATGATCTTCATTATGTCGTCATAACGTTCCGCCGCCAGCCGCAGCGTGTCGTCGAACCGGCCCGAGCGGTAGAACTCGGTCGCGCTGATGAATTCGTATTCGAACCCGAAGGTATCCAGGAACCGGCGCAGCATGGCGTTGTTGTGGTCGCCAAAGCTGGGGTATTCGCCAAAGGGATCGGGAACGCTGGTCAGCGGGCGCTGAAGGTTTTCGCGCAGCATGTCCGGCTGCGGGACGTTGTCGGGAACCTTGCGCATCCCGTCCAGGTCATCCGAAAAGCAGAACAGACGCGTGGGGATGTCGCTGATGATCTCGAACGCACGGCGGATCATGGTGGTGCGCTGCACCTCGCCGAAGGTGCCGATATGCGGCAGGCCCGACGGGCCATAGCCGGTTTCAAACAGCACATAGCCCTTTTCCGGGTCCTTCTTTTCATAGCGTTTGAGCACGCGGCGCGCTTCCTCGAAAGGCCAGGCTTTGGAGTTCATCGCAGCATCGCGCAACGTGGTCATGGTGGATCATCCGGTGAAAAGGCGCGCCTTCAAGGCCCGCGCCCCGGTCCTATTGAACGGGGGGGGCATCGTCAATAATGTCGCGGCAAACAGGCACCAGCCGGGAGAGACCGATGCCGCAGAGACTGCCCTCCTTCACCGCCCAGGATGCCCTTGTGGCCGTCATGGTGGCGGTTTCGGCCTCGGACGAGACGATCCGCACGGCGGAACTCCTGGCCATCGACCGGCAGGTGAACCACCTCCCGGTCTTTGCGGGCTACGACAGCGACCGGACCGCCGCCGTGGCGCAGACGGTCTATTCGCTGTTCGAGGACGAAGACGGACTGGACGCCTTTTTCGCCATGGTGCGTGCCGCCCTGCCGCAGAAGCTGCACGAAACCGCCTATGCCCTGGCCTGCGATGTGGCCGCCGCCGACATCCGCCTGGGTCAGTCCGAGCTTCGGATGCTGGAGGAACTGCGCGAGGAATTGGCGCTGGAACACCTTCAGGCCGCCGCTATCGAATACGGCGCCAGGGCCCGCCACCGCACGATCTGACGGTGGCGCGGCGATCAGGCCCCGTAGACCGCGCCCCAGCGTTCGATCAGTTGCTGTTGCAGTCGCTTCGACCGCCGCACCCAGGCCGCACCGCCCTCGGGTGACTCGCGCGCCTCCAGCGGCAGCGCGTCGCGGCGCGCGACATCGCCGGTGAAGATCGCAAAGATCAGCTCGCGCCCATCCGGCGTCACCATGAAGCCCGTCAGCGCCGAAACGAAATTCAGCGTTCCGGTCTTGGCCTCGACCAGGATCGGATGCGCGGCCTTCTTGCCCTTGTCGTCCTTGAACACCACCGGCTTCATCAACCCGCGCAGGCCCGCTTTCGGCCCCAGCGCGCGGAGGGTGCGCACCATGTCCTCGGCCGAAATCCGGGTGGTGGCGCCCAGGCCCGAATGGTCATGCAGCACCGCATCCGATACGCCGACGCGCGCCTGCAACCATTGCGTCATGGCGCGGGCCGAAGCTTCGTGATCCACCGCCGCCCCCATCCGGAGCGATGCGGCCATTCCCACGGCTTCCGCCGTCAGGTTCGTCGAATGCTTCAGCATCGCCTTCAGCACCGTGCGCAGGCCCTCGCTGGCGTGGCTGGCCAGCACCGTTCCCTGCGGCTGCCGGTCGGTCATGCGCGGTTGCGGCAGGTCGATCCCCTGCGCCTTCGCCAGCGTGCGGAACACATCGCCCGCATAAGCATCGGGGCGCCGCACCGGCAACCAGCGGCTGCCGCCCTTGCCCAGCGCCTTGCGCGCCACGGACCAGACTTCGGCCCGGTCGCTGTCGGCGTAGGCGAACAGCGGCTTTTCACGGTCCGCGATCGTGACGCGGGCGCTGGAAACCGCCGGCACGAAACGTTCCGCCCGCGCGTCCAGCCCGATCTGGTAATCGCCGTTCACCCGGCGCCATTCGCAATTCACGCGGTTGTAGTTCAGGTTCAGCCCCGACACGGCGGGGTTGTAGCCCAGATATTCGGGCTGCCCGTCATCGATGGCGCGCAGATAGGGCAGCGCCCCACCCCAGACCAGGAACTGCCCGGTGATCCCCGTCACGCCGGCCATCTTCAAAGCGGCCGCCATGTCGCCCAGCTCATCCGTGGAAAGCGTCGGATCGCCACCCCCTGCCAGCACCAGATCGCCCTGCACCAGCCCGCCCGAAACCGGGCCCGTCGCCACCAGCCGCGTGGCAAAGCGATGATCCGCCCCCAGGCATTCCAGCGCGTAAAGCGACGTGATGGCCTTCAGTGTGCTGGCCGGCGGCATCAGCCGCTGCCCGCCCCGCGCCTCCAGTCCCAGTCCGGTCGCGGCGTCGATGACCGCATAGGTCACCTCTCCGCCAAGCTTCGCCGCGGCAATCAGATCCTCGGCCGGCTGGGCCAAGATCCTGGTCCCCTGCTGGATCGCCGGAGACTGAAGCTTGCGGACAGGCGAGCGTGGCGAGGTCATCGGGGCATCGGCCAGCGCCGGCCAGGCCCCTGCCACCATCAGCCCCCCCAGGAATGACCGTCTTGTCCACATGTCGAACCCGTTTCTCTGCCGGCCGCTCAGCGGCCCTGTCTGCCCCATTCGCCCCGCGCCCGGATGGCCGAGGACGAATGCTTCATCATCGGCACGTCCAGAAAACACCATGCCGGCGGCGCGACTCGCGGTAACATTTGCGAGTGCTGCGGCGCGATCCGGTACCGTGCATATTCCTCGACCGCCCGCGATCCCCGCGCCTCCAGCCGGTAGTCGGGCCGCGCGATCACCCCGATGGGGACGTTCTGCATGATCCATTCCCACTGCTGCCACCGGTCGAACTGCGCCAGGTTGTCCGCGCCCATCAGCCAGACGAAACGAACGCCGGGATACAGCGCCTTCAGCCGCCTGAGCGTCTGGGCCGTGTAGCGGGTGCCAAGCTGCGCCTCGATGTCGGTGACGACGACGCGCGGATCGTCCATCACGGCCCTTGCCCGGGCGATCCGCTCCGCCATCGGGGCCGGCGGATTGGCCTTCAGCGGATTGCCGGGACTGACCAGCCACCAGACCCGTTGCAGGCCGAACCGCTTCAGGGCCTCACGCGTCAGATGGGCATGGCCGTCATGAGCCGGATCGAAGGACCCGCCCAGCAGACCAACGGCCATTCCCGGCACCGCTATCGGAAAACCCTGCATATTTCCCCACTTGCGATGCCGCCCCGACCGCGCATCGCGCCTTTTTCGCGCCCGGTGGGGGCGGAGTCAACGCGTGCAACCGCTTCTGTCGCCGCCCGTTGCAGTGAACGCCCGGCGCGGATAGAACGCAGGCCAACTTTATTCCCCCGCATGAAGGACCGTGTCATGGCCTCCTACCAGTATGTCTATCACATGGATGGTGTCTCCAAGACCTATCCCGGCGGCAAGAAATGCTTTGAAAACATCCGCCTGAATTTCCTTCCCGGCGTCAAGATCGGTGTCGTGGGCGTCAACGGCGCCGGCAAGTCCACGCTTTTGCGCATCATGGCCGGCATCGACAAGGATTTCTCGGGCGAGGCCTGGGCCGCCAAGGGCGCGCGCGTGGGCTACCTGCCGCAGGAACCGCAACTGGACGAATCCCTGAACGTCCGCGGCAACATCATGCAGGGCGTGGCGGCGAAACAGGCGATCCTGGACCGCTACAACGAACTGGCGATGAACTACTCGGACGAAACCGCGGACGAGATGGCGCAGCTTCAGGACACCATCGACAGCCAGAACCTGTGGGATCTGGACAGCCAGGTCGACGTGGCGATGGAGGCCCTCCGCTGCCCTCCCGACGATGCCGATGTCTCGTCCCTTTCGGGCGGTGAAAAGCGCCGGGTGGCGCTGTGCAAGCTGCTTCTGGAAGCGCCGGACATGCTGCTGCTGGACGAACCGACCAACCACCTGGACGCCGAAACCATCGCCTGGCTGCAAAAGCACCTGATCGAATATCAGGGCACGATCCTGATCGTCACCCACGACCGCTATTTCCTGGATGACATCACCAGCTGGATCCTGGAACTGGAGCGCGGCCGCGGCATTCCCTACGAAGGCAACTATTCCAGCTGGCTGGAACAGAAGGCCAAGCGGATGGAACAGGAAGCCCGCGAGGACAAGGCCAAGCAGAAGGTCCTGGAAAAGGAACTCGAATGGATCCGCGCCGGCGTCAAGGCGCGGCAGGCCAAGTCCAAGGCCCGGATCGCGGCCTACAACAAACTGGCCGACGAAGGCGTCAAGGAACGGGTGGGCAAGGCCCAGATCATCATCCCGAACGGCCCGCGCCTGGGCGGCAAGGTGATCGAGGTCGAGAATCTGTCCAAGCACCTGGGCGACAAGCAGCTGATCGAGGATCTGAGCTTCTCGCTGCCGCCCGGCGGGATCCTGGGCATCATCGGCCCCAACGGTGCGGGCAAGTCCACGCTGATGCGGATGATCATCGGTGCCGAAAAGCCCGATTCCGGCACCATTACCGTGGGTGACACCGTCAAGCTGGCCTATGTCGACCAGTCGCGCGATGCGCTCGACCCCGACAAGACCGTCTGGGAAGAGGTTTCGGGTGGCGCCGAGATCATCGAACTGGGCGATGCGCAGGTGAACAGCCGGAACTACACGGGCGCGTTCAACTTCAAGGGCGCCGACCAGCAGAAGAAGGTCGGCCTGCTGTCGGGCGGTGAACGCAACCGCGTCCACATGGCCAAGCTGCTGAAATCAGGCGGCAACGTCCTTCTGCTGGACGAACCGACCAACGACTTGGACGTGGAAACCCTTCAGGCATTGGAAGCCGCGATCGAGGATTTTGCCGGCTGCGCGGTCATCATCTCGCACGACCGCTTCTTCCTTGACCGTCTCTGCACGCATATCCTGGCCTTCGAGGGCGATGCGCATGTGGAATTCTTCGAGGGCAATTTCGAGGAATACGAACAGGACAAGGTCCGCCGCCTGGGTGCCGACAGCATCCAGCCGAAGCGGGTGAAGTACAAGAAATTCACCCGCTGAACTATCGAAACCGGCATGCAGGGCCGCCCCACCGGGCGGCCCTTGGCCTTGACCAGCGCCCTCTTGAAGACCGTTTCCGCCTCGGCCTTTCCGGATTTTCAATCCGCCTGAACGGTCATCCGGTGTTCATCCACGCACTGTTCCCGCTGCCAATGGTCCTTGCCCGGTCCGGCTGAAGACCTTAGCCTGCGCGCCAACACCCCACACCCTCAGCCAATCGCAGGCCCATCATGAACCGCAAAGCCCTGACGACTCTTGCCCTTTTCATGGCCTTTGCCGGTCCCTCTCATGGGCAGGAGTGGGTTGGCAGCATTTCCGGATGGGAACTGCGGTCCGGCGCCAAGGCGGCGATGATGCTGGAACTGCACGGCAAGCCGCGCTGGGATTACGGCTGGCTGAAACTGGGACTTGGCGCCGGCGTCGGCGCCGATACCGATGGCTCGGCCTGGATTGGCGGGGGAGTGGTGGCAAAGGCGCCGCTGTCGAACCGCTGGTTCGTCGAAGCCAGTGTCATGCCTGGCTATTACCACGCGGCCACCGCCAAGGCAGACCTTGGCAGCGACTTCGAGGTGCGCAGCCTTCTGGGCCTGGGCTACCGCTTCGATAATGGCAGCGCCTTGTCACTGGCCGCCGGGCATGTGTCGAACGCCAGCATCGGCCACATGAACCCGGGCATGAACGGTATCATGCTGCGCTATCATCGCAGCTTCTGACCGTTACTTCTTCTTCACGAATTCGGTCAGGATCACGATCCGCTGGCCTTCGACCCGGCCTTCGATCTGGCCCGCGTTGTCGGGCACCAGCGAAATCCCCCGGACGGCCGTGCCGCGCTTGGCCGTGAAGCCCGCGCCCTTCACGACCAGATCCTTGATCAGCACCACGGTGTCGCCCTGTGCCAGTCGGGTGCCGTGGCAGTCCTTGTGTTCGACCACGGGGATGGCGGCCCAGCCCTCGGCCTCGGGCAACAGGATCATCCCGTCACGCGTCTCGACAGCCCAGGACTGATCGATGTCTCCCAGCTTGCGCCAGACGGCGAACTGCACCACCGGCTCTGCCGACCACGCCGCGCCCTCAAGGCACCGCCAGTGTCCGGCCGGGGCATCCTCCTCGCCGCGGCAGACCGCGCAAAGCGCCACATCGCCGGCCGGCGGGACCCCCACGGCGGCAACCGCATCCCCTGATCCGCAGAATTCGCAAACTCCGCCCGACCGCACCAGCGCATCCATCCTGCCGCTCCTTCAGATATCTCGCTTTTCCGCACTATCGGATGGCCCATGCGATGGCAAACCGATCGCGCGGGTGGAACCGGTGTGGCGGCATGTGCATTTCCTCGGAACAGACCGCCCTGCGGCGGTATCCGGAAAGGAGTTCACATGACGCTCGGAACCATCCTTCTCATCATCCTTGTCCTGGCCCTGATCGGTGCCCTGCCGACCTGGGGTTATTCCCGGGGCTGGGGATATGGCCCCGTCGGCGGGGTCGGGCTGATCCTGCTGATCATCCTGATCCTCGTCCTCATGGGCCGGATCTGACGACCGTCGGGCCGCATCTGCCCCCCGCGCCCTCAGTCGCCTGACGGTGCGGCCCGAACGGCTTTTTGCATGACGCTTGCTTTTCGGACCCATTGCGCGCATAGGAAGCGGGCGACGTTACCCCTTTCGACCTGCTGTTCTCCGTCACCGGCCACAGTCTTCGATCTGCGCTGACTTTGCCGGGCTGCCGCACTTTCGCGGGCAGCATATGACAGGAGTATCCACGATGGCCAATGGCACCGTGAAATGGTTCAACGCCACCAAAGGTTTCGGCTTCATCGAGCCGGAAGGCGGACGGAAGGACGTGTTCGTCCACATCTCGGCGGTCGAGCGTGCGGGCATCCGTTCGCTGGCGGACGGCGCGAAAGTGACCTTCGACATCGAAGCCGGCCGTGACGGCCGCGAAAGCGCCATCAACCTGGCGCTGGTCTGATCGACCGCTTCCGAGCGTGAATTTCGGGGGGCGTGCCGTCGGCGCGCCCCTTTTCGTTTCCGGAACCGGTTCAGAAGGCACAACCCGACTTGATTCCAAGGCGCCGGAACAGGCCCGCCGCCGGACAGAAACCGGTAAAGCTGGACTGGATCAGGTTCACCCCGATGAACACCGTCAGCCATACGAAGCCGGAATGGACGAACTGCGTCAGGACGACGGACAGCAGCACCATCACGCCGGCAAACAGCAGCACAGAACGATCAAGTGTCATGGATAGCTCCTCTGAAACAGGGCGGGACCGATCCCGCCACCTGATTGAGAGGTAGCAAGGCAGCAGGACAAATTCAAGTTCGTGAATACGTCCCGCTGCAGCAATTTCAGCGCGCGATCGTTACCGTGCAATGCGCGCGGCCAGCGACATCCGCGGCCACCGAGCCCAGCATCAGCCGCGACAGGCCGCGCTTGTCACCCGTGCCCATGACGATGTGGTCGAAGTCCTCGGTTTCGGCATAACCAACGATGCCTGCAGCGGCTTCCCGGCTGGTGACGATGGCGCGGTGAACCTCGGTCGCCCCGGCGGCACGGGCATCGGCCTCGGCCTTGTCCAGGATTTCGGTGACTTCCTCGTCGGTCCAGTGCGGGATCGTCACGCCGCGTCCGCCGCCGTGGGCCACGTTGACGGTGCAGACCGTCAGCGAGGCACCGTATTTCAGCGCCAGGTCCACGGCGGTGGAGATCGCCTGTTCCGCGTGCGCGGTACCATCGACGGGGCACAGGATTTTCATCGTCATCTCAGTCTCTCCCTGGTTCGAGCATTGTTCTGGTTAGAGGTTCGGCACAAAGTCCGCGTTGATATGTATCAAAAAAATTTGCCCGTGAGTGAAAACTTATTATCGAGGGTAGGGACCATGCCGCAAAAAGGCCACCCTTGAATTGTGGCAAGAAACACGAAAGGTGCGTGTCGCCACGCACCTTTCCGAATGGGCCAAGCCGGGTCGCGCCCGATCGGGGCGCGACCGGTGGCGGATAATCCTCAGACCAGCGTCGAATTTGCCTGCTGGCGCGCGCGGCTGGAAATGAATGTGATCAGTTCGCGGCGGTCGGATGTCCGGATGCGGGCATCGGCGGCTGCGCGCAGCGCCAGGGCATTCATGCGGCCAAGACGGGCTTTTTCAATCATGTCAGTCATTTGCGGTCTCTCACCTGTGTGTGTGCGGTTCCAGGGATCGGCTCGGACAGGGCGGTGTGTGGACGCTTCTGCCTTAAAACCGGCGTAGTTAAGAGTTTCTACCGCATGTGTGTCCGAACCTTGGCCGCTTTCCGGTGTCGGCGCGTCAAAGCCAAGACATTGATGGGGCGGCACCACTGCCGGCGAAACAAATTTTTCCAACCGCGAAAGCAGCGCGAAAGCTGCAACAGTTCCCTTTCCGGTTCCCTGGCCTACCGCCCGAATCCACCTCTGGTTGCGTGCGTTGCCCCATCCGCGCAGGCTGATTCGGCCCCCGGGCCGATGTCCGGAACGGGCGCGGCTGACGCCCAATGCCTGCCCGACAGGATGGACCGTCGGGCCGGCGTCGGCGCTCCTTTGCCGGAGGGTGCCAGAGGTTTCGTTACAGCCGCGTCGCGGCCGCTTTCGTCCGTGACAGCGGCCCGCGTCGCCGTCTAGAACGCGGACAACAAGCATGACATTCGGGGGACAGGAAGATGCGGAAGGGCACGGCCATGCTGGCCTTGGGTCTGGTTCTGGCGCTAGCGGCCTGCGGGCGTCCGGCCTCGCGGCTGGAAGGGGCGCCCGCCCTGACGGCCCTGCCCGGTCGGATCAACTTCGACGATGCCTCACCCCATGATTTCGGACGCCACGGTCCGCATCGCTATCCGGTGCACGGCGTCGACGTGTCGCGCTATCAGACCCGGATCGACTGGCCGGTGGCGCGCGACAACGGCGTGGGCTTTGCCTTCATCAAGGCGACCGAGGGCGGCGAGAACCTTGATCCGATGTTCCGCGATCACTGGTCGGGCGCCGCAGCAGCAGGCGTGCCGCGTGGGGCCTACCATTTCTACTACCATTGCCGGCCTGCCGCCGAACAGGCGCGCTGGTTCATCAACAACGTGCCCCGGACGGCGGGTGCCCTGCCCCCGGTCCTGGACATCGAATGGACGCCGTTTTCACCGACCTGCACCCTGCGCCCGCCCGCAGCGCAAGTCCGGGCAGAAGCGCAGACCTTCCTGGCCATCGTCGCACGCCACTATGGCCAGCGGCCGATCATCTACACATCCATCGACTTCTACCGCGACAACCAGTTGTGGAAGGTCGATGGCGCGGACTTCTGGCTGCGGTCCGTCGCGGGACACCCCGACAAGATCTATGACGGGCAGGACTGGACCTTCTGGCAGTATACTGGCACCGGTCTTGTCCCCGGCATTCCTGGACGGGCCGACATCAACACCTTCGCAGGGTCGCAAGGCGAATGGGCGGAGTGGTTGCGAAACCGCCAGCTGTAACGAAAAAGGGGCCGCGAACGGCCCCTTTTCTTTATGTCCCGGCGGATCAGCCGTCGATGCGGATCCGGGCGTTCGTCGGGTCAAACGGGCTGTCTTCCGTCACGACCGCATCGAACAGCTGCCGCAGCATCCGCACCTGCAGCTTCGTTCCCGGCTTCGCCAGGTCGGGGCGGACATAGCCCATGCCGATCTGCTTGCCGAAGGCCACCGAATACCCGCCCGAGGTCAGACGTCCAACCTTTTCACCGTCCAGGATCAGCGCTTCCTTGCCCCAGGGATCGGTGTCCGACGGCCCGTCGATCAGCAGCGTCACGCACATCGCGCGCACGCCGGTGTCCAGCATCGCCTGCTTGCCCTGGAAGTCCTTCGACAGATCGACAAAGCGGTCCAGCCCGGCTTCCAGCGGGGTCGCATCGCGGCCCAGTTCGGTGCCAAAGGCGCGGTAGGATTTTTCCTGCCGCAGCCAGTTCTGCGCCCGCGCGCCCACCAGCTTCAACCCGTGCTTTTCGCCCGCCGCCATCAGCTGGTCGAACAGGTAGTTCTGCATCTCGATCGGGTGGTGAAGTTCCCAGCCCAGTTCACCGGTATAGGCCACGCGGATCGCGTTGACCGGGCACATCCCCAGTTCGATTTTGCGCGCCGAAAGCCAGGGGAAGCGCTTGTTGCCCAGAACCGTGTCGGGATCGGCGTCCTTGACGATCTCGCGCAGGATGCGGCGCGCGTTCGGCCCTGCGATGGCGAAGACGCCCCACTGCGTGGTGACATCGTGGATCTCGATGTAGCCGAACTCGGGCGCCTTGTCCTCGGCGCATTTGCGCAGGTAGTCGGCGTCATAAGCCGTCCAGGCCCCGGCCGAGACGAGATAGTAGTCGTTCTCGCCATTGCGGACGATGGTGTATTCCGTCCGCGTCGTGCCGGTGGGGGTCAGCGCATAGGTCAGGTTGATCCGGCCGACCTTCGGCAGCGCGTTGCAGGTGAACCAGTCCAGGAACGCCGTCGCGCCCGGGCCGCGCACCACATGCTTGGTGAAGGCGGTGGCGTCGATCAGGCCCGCGGTTTCACGAATGGCTTTCGCCTCGTCCACCGCATACTGCCACCAGCCGCCCCGACGGAAGCTGCGGGCGTTGTGGTCAAAGTCCGCCGGCGCATCCAGGGGACCGTAGTAGTTCGGGCGATCCCAGCCATTGACCTGACCGAACTGCGCGCCGCGCTTCTTCTGACGGTCATAGGCCGGCGAGGTGCGCAAGGGGCGGCACGCTTCGCGTTCCTCGTCCGGGTGGTGCAGGATGAAGACGTGCTCGTAGGATTCCTCGTTCTTGCGGGCCGCATATTCGGTGGTCATCCACGACCCGTAGCGCCGCGGATCCAGGCTTGCCATGTCGATCTCGGCTTCACCATTGACCATCATCTGCGCCAGGTAATAGCCGGTGCCGCCCGCCGCCGTGATGCCGAAGCTGAAGCCTTCGGCGATCCACATGTTGCGCAGGCCCGGAACCGGACCGACCAGCGGGTTGCCGTCGGGCGTGTAGCAGATCGGGCCGTTGAAATCGTCCTTCAGGCCCACCGATTCCGATGACGGGATACGGTGGATCATCGACATGTATTCCGCCTCGATCCGTTCCAGATCCAGCGGGAACAGGTCGGCGCGGAAGGACTGCGGCACGTCATACAGGAACCGCGCCGGGGCGTTGCGTTCATAGGGCCCAAGGATCCAGCCGCCGCGTTCTTCGCGGACATACCATTTGGCATCGGCATCGCGCAGCACCGGGTGTTCGGCATTGCCTTCCTTGCGCCAGGCCACCAGCGCCGGGTCGGGCTCGGTCACGATATACTGGTGTTCGACCGGAATCGCCGGAATCTTGACGCCCAGCAGACGCGCGGTGCGCTGCGCGTGGTTGCCGGTCGCCGTGACGACGTGTTCGGCCCGGATTTCTGTCTTCTCGTCGGACGGGACAAGGTTGCCGCCCTGTTCGACCATCTTCGTGACGCTGACGATCCATTCCGACCCGGTCCAGCGGTAGCCATCGACCTGCCACTTGCGCTCGATCGTGGCGCCGTGCTGACGCGCGCCCTTGGCCATCGCCTGCGTCACGTCGGCGGGGTTGATGTAGCCGTCCTGCGGGTGGAACAGCGCGCCCTTCAGGTCTTCGGTTCGGACCAGCGGCCAGCGTTCCTTGATCTGGGCGGGCGTCAGGAATTCATGGTAGACGCCAGCGGTTTCCGCGACCGACGAATACAGCATGTATTCGTCCATTCGCGCATCGGTCTGCGCCATCCGCAGGTTGCCGCAGATCGAGAACCCGGCATTCAGCCCGGTTTCCGCCTCAAGCCCCTTGTAGAAATCGACCGAGTATTTGTGGATGTGGGTCGTCGCATAGGACATGTTGAACAGCGGCAGCAGGCCCGCCGCGTGCCAGGTCGAACCGGATGTCAGTTCGTCCCGCTCCAGCAGCATGGTGTCCCAGCCTGCTTTCGCAAGGTGATAGGCGATCCCTGTTCCGACGGCACCGCCGCCGACGACCAGAGCCTTGACGTGGGTTTTCATCGGTGGCCTCCCTCTGCCTCAGATTCAGCCCCTATCTGCCAGAGCGCCGATTTTGCAGAAAGGCCCCGCCGACCTGTTCCGTTTCAAATACGACATGCACGGTGGCCAGTTGCGGCATCCCCGTCCTGCCTTGGCCCAAGGTTCAGCCAGAAAAGCGTGGAAACGCCCCATTCGCGGGAACCCGCCGAACGATCGGCTAAAAGACGCCCAGGGCGCATGGGCCTGGACCGCCACTCCACGACGCATCCGCCCGCGGCCGGAACCCTGCCGCGCCAGGGGTCGTTTCGATCCCGAGCAGTGTGAAGCTGCCTCGGTCCAAGCGCAGTGCCTGCGCGACCGTGATACCAACGAATACAGGAGTTCAGCATGAAACGCATTCTGGCAACGACCGCCCTGGTCCTTCTGGCAGTCGGCCCCGTTTCGGCCCAGACGGCAACCACCACTGAAAGCACCGCTACGACGCAAGGTGCCGCCGTCACCCCGGGCGGGATCTTCCTGCCGACCATTGAACACGGGATTCGGGCGTCGCACTTCATCGGCAAGCGGGTCTACACCGCTGAAAACGACGTGGGGACCGACCCGGTCGCCGGCCAGTCGCCGGACTGGAATGACATCGGCGAAGTGTCGGACGTGATCCTGTCGCCTGCGGGCGGCGTGGACGCCGTTCTGGTGGATGTTGGCGGCTTCCTGGGGATTGGCGAAAAGACCGTGGCAGTTGACCTGTCCCAGATCCACCGCGTGGCCGACAGCAGCAGCCCCGACAACTACTTCCTGGTGTTCAAAGGCACCAAGGCCGAGCTTGAAAGCGCGCCGAAGTTTACCGAAGCCATGGCCAAGGCAATGGACAACGCCGCGACGGCCGTCGGCAACGCCGCCGAGGGCACGGCCAACGCCGTCGCCACGGGCGCGGCCGCGACCGGCGCTGCCGTGAAGGACCTGGCGCAGGGCGCCGTGGACTTCACCGCCCGCACTGCGGACGAATGGAAGGGCACCCGGGTCTACGATCCGGCCGGCAATGACATCGGCGAAGTTTCGGCCGTGGCCACCGATGGCCAGAACATCAACGCGTTCATCGTGGATGTCGGCGGCTTCCTTGGCATCGGCGAACATCGGGTGGCCCTGAACAAGGACATGCTGACCGTTGTTCCGGACGCGGATGGCAGCGGCACTCATGTCCAGGTCAATGCCACCGAGGATCAGCTGAAGGCGCTGCCGAAATACGAAGGCTAAACGCTTCCGAAAGGAAGAAGACAGGCCCGGAGATGTCTCCGGGCCTGTTTGCGTGCGAATTACAGCATGCCGGGAACGACCAGATCGGGCGGCCGGTGACCGTCGGCAAAGGTCTTGATGTTGATGATGACCTTTTCACCCATTTCGGTGCGCGCTTCCAAGGTGGCCGAACCCATGTGCGGCAGCAGCACGACATTGGGCAATTCACGCAGTCGCGGATTGATCTCGCTCCCCCGCTCATAGACGTCCAGCCCCGCACCGGCGATCTCTCCGGCACGCAGCATCCGCGTCAGGGCGTTTTCGTCGATCACCTCGCCGCGCGAGGTGTTGACGATCACGGCGCTTGGTTTCAGAAGCTTCAACCGCCGCGCGTTCATCAGGTGGAAGGTCGAGGGCGTGTGCGGGCAGTTGATCGAGATGACGTCCATCCGGCTGACCATCTGGTCCAGGCTTTCCCAATAGGTCGCCTGCGTTTCCGCCTCGATCTCGGGGCGAAGCCGTTTGCGGTTGTGATAGTGGACCTGCATCCCGAACGCATTGGCCCGCCGTGCCACCGCCTGGCCGATCCGTCCCATCCCGATGATCCCCAGACGCCGCCCCCCGACGCGCCCGCCCATGAAGGCGGTGGGGGCCCAGCCCTGCCAAGTTCCGGCCTGCATCACGGCCTGGCCTTCGGGGATGCGCCGGGTAATCGCCAGAATCAGCGCCATCGCCATGTCGGCGGTATCTTCCGTCACCACACCTGGCGTGTTCGACACCAGAATCCCGCGCTGGCGGGCCGAGGTCACGTCGATATGGTCGACGCCCGCGCCATAGTTGGCGATCAGTTTCAACCGCTCGCCCGCCTGCGCCAGAAGGGTCGCGTCAATGTGATCGCCCAGGCTCGGGACCAGCACATCGGCCTGCCGCATGGCCGAAGCCAGTTCATCCCGCGACATCTGCGTGTCGGGATCGCGCAATTGCACGTCGAACAGGTCTTTCATGCGGTTTTCAACCGCATCAGGCAAGCGTCGCGTCACGACAACACTCAGACGTTCCGATCCCCTCATGTGGCGCACCTCTCTTTCCAGCGGCAATTCACAATGGCAAAGTGCAGTGCAACGAGGCATCCCACAAGCCCCGAAAATCGCGGCCGATTGACCGCCCGAGGCACGACCGGGGCGCCGCCCCCCGAAGAAGCAGGCCAAGTCAGATGACCTACCCCACCCGCCCCTTCCTGGCGATCCTTTTTGCCGTGGCGACGGCCGCCGCCGCGCTTGGCGCGGGGCATCCGGCCCAGGCGCAGGAAGAGCCGACCTCGGACACCGAACCGTCGGTCGACGAACTGGCCGAAGAGGCCGCACCCTTGCCCGGGCGCGGCCCCGTCACGAACATGCCGCTGCCGCGCTACGTGTCGCTGAAGGGAAGCGAAGGGAATGCCCGCCGCGGACCCAGCCTTTCGCACCGGATCGACTGGGTGTTCCGTCACCGCGACATGCCGCTAGTCGTCACGGCCGAATTCGGGCATTGGCGCCGCGTCGAGGACAAGGATGGCCAGGGCGGATGGATCCACTACTCGCTTCTGTCCGGGGTGCGCACGGCCCTGATCACCGCCGACATGGCGGAACTGCACAGCAGCCCGCGCGCCGAATCCGCCGTTGTGGCCAAGGCGGAAAACGGTGCCATCGTCCGGCTTGAGGAGTGCAGCATCGACTGGTGCCGGATCTCGGGCGGCGGGGAACGCGGCTGGGTTCCCAAGACCGCCATCTGGGGCGTCGACAAGGACGAAATCCGCGAATAGGCGCCAACTGCCCGTTTGAAATCGGGGGTCGCGGGGTGTATTCGGTCGCTCCGATTCCGCCCGGAGAGTCCGATGGCCGTCCAATCCGCCGACCGCAGCAGCAAGCTCAACATCTCGGCCGCGCTCGCCTCGGTCAGTGTGGCGCTGATCCTTGTGGTGCTCAAGGTCTGGGCGCTTGGGGCCACGCAGTCGCTGTCGGTGGCCGCATCGCTGGCCGACAGCGCGCTGGACATGATGATGTCGCTGGCCGGACTGATGGCCGTCATCTATGCCGCGCGCCCCGCGGACGAAGATCACGCCTTCGGCCACACCTCGGTCGAGGATCTGACCGCGTTGGCGCAATCGGTCTTCATCCTGATTTCCGCCGGCGTCATCGCCTGGGCGGCCATCGGCCGGCTGCAGTCGGATACGGCCGCGCCGCTGATGGCGCAGGGCCGCGGCATCGTGGTGATGGTCGTGTCGATGCTGCTCACCGTCGCGCTGGTGCTGTGGCAGCGGCGCGTCGCCCGCCGGACCGGCAGCAAGGTGGTGGCCGCAGACAGCCTGCATTACCTGTCGGACCTGCTGCCCACGCTGGGTGCCATCGCGGCCCTGTGGATTTCGCGCCAGTTCGGCATCGGTCAGGTGGACAGCATCATTGCCCTCGCCGCCGCCGTGATGCTGGCCTACGGCGCCTTGTCCATCGGCAAGGGCGCCTGGGACGCGCTGATGGACCGCTCGGCCGACACCAAGGTTCTGGAGGGCATCGCCGCCATCACCCGCACCTTCCCCGGCATTCGCGGCTTCCATGACCTGAAGACCCGCACCGCCGGTAGCCGGGTCTTCGTCCACATCCACATCGAACTGGACGGCGACCAGTCCCTGCGCGAGGCGCACGACATCGGCGCCCGCCTGCGCCGCAAGATCCTTGAAACCTATCCGCAGTGCGACGTGATCATCCACAAGGACGTGGCGGGCGAAACCTAAGCGGCCTAGGCAGGGTCCAGCAGGCCCCGCCCGCGCAGCATCGGCTCTACCCCCGGCAGACGGCCCCGGAACCGCGTATACAGCGCCTCGGCCTCCTCGGTGCCGCCCGCGGACAGGATGTTCTCCTCCAGACGCCGCGCGGTTTCGGCATCGAAGGGATCCCCGGTCTCGCGGAAGGCGGCGAAGGCATCGGCGTCCAGCACTTCGGACCACATGTAGCTGTAATAGCCCGCGGAGTATCCGTCGCCCGAAAAGACATGGGTGAAGTGCGGCGTCGCGTGCCGCATCCGGATCGCCTGCGGCATTCCCAGATCGGCCAGCACCTTTTCCTGCAAGGCCATCGGATCGTCGGGTGCGGCCCCTTCGTGGAAGGCCAGGTCCACCAGTGCCGAGGCCAGATATTCCACCGTCGAAAAACCCTGGTCATAGGTCGAAGCCGCCAGCAGCCGGTCCATCAGATCACGCGGCATGGGCGCGCCGGTTTCGGCATGGCGCGCGAAGGTTTCCAGCACCTCCGGCACCTCAAGCCAGTGTTCGAACAGCTGGCTGGGCAGTTCGACGAAATCCCGCGCAACGGCCGTCCCTGCGGTAAAGCCGTAGGTCACGTCCGACAGCATCCCGTGCAGCGCATGGCCGAATTCGTGGAACAGGGTCCGCGCATCGTCGAAGGACAGCAGCGCGGGCTGACCCTCGGCCGGTCGGGCGAAGTTGCAGGTATTGACGATCACCGGCCGCCGCTCTCCGCCCAGCTTGCGCTGGCCGCGGAACGCCGACATCCAGGCGCCCGAGCGCTTGGACGGTCGCGCCAGGTAATCCCCGATGAAGACGGCGATGTGCCGTCCCTGCCGCGTCACCTCCCAGGCCCGGGCGTCGGGATGGTAAAGCGGCACGTCCAGGGGCCGGAACTCCAGCCCGAACAGGCGGTGCGCGGTGTCGAAGGCCGCGGCGATCATGCTGTCCAGCGGCAGGTAGGGTTTCAGCACCGCCTCATCCAGATCATGCTCGGCCCTGCGCCGCCGTTCCGAATAATAGCGCCAGTCCCAAGGCTCCAACGGGCCGTTGATGCCGTCTTCATGCATCATCCGCGCCAGGACTTCGGCATCCGCCTCGGCCTTGGCGCGCGCCGGTTCCCAGACCCGCATCAGCAGTGCCCGCACCGCCGCCGGGGTCCGCGCCATCTCAGGTTCCAGCTTGAAGGCCGCGAAGCTGTCGTAACCCAACAGTCGTGCCCGCTCTTCCCGCAGTTTCAGGATCTCGGCCGCGATGGCACGGTTGTCGGTCGCCCCGCCATTCGCGCCCCGCGCCATCCAGGCTTCATAGGCGCGCTCGCGCAGATCGCGGCGGGCGGAGAATTGCAGGAATGGCACGATCAGCGATCGGTTCAGCGTCAGCACATGGCCCGTGTGTCCACGTTCCTTCGCCGCCTCGGCCAGGCCGTCCTGCACGAAGTCCGGCAGCCCCGCCAGCTCCGCCGCCTCCAGCGGCATCCACCAGTCCCGCTCCTCGGCCAGCACGTTCTGGGTGAACTGGGTCGTCAGGACCGCCAGCCGCCCGGTCACCTCGGCCATCCGCGCCCGGCCCGCTTCGGAAAGGGCGGCCCCAGCGCGGCGGAACATGCGATGGTAAAGCTCCAGCACCCGCGCCTGTTCGCGCGTCAACCCCAGCGTTTCGCGGTGCTGCCACAGATCCTCGATCCGCCGCCACAGCGCCGGATTGGTCGTCACCTCGGACGAAAACGCCGCCAGCTTCGGCGCCAACTGCCGTTGCAGTTCCAGTCGCGCGGGCGTCGCATCCGAGGACACGAGGTTGAAGAACACCCCCGAGACCCGGTCAAGCGTTTCTTCCGACAGTTCCAGCGCCTCGATCGTATTGGCGAAGGTGGGCGTTGCCACCTCAGCCGCGATTGCGGCAATCCGCGCCCGCGCTTCGGCCAGCCCCGCCTCGAAGGCAGGGCCGAAATCCGCGTCCGCCACCGCCGCAAAAGGCGGCAATCTGAAAGGCCCGGTCCAGAGGTCCAGCAAGGGATTGGTCATCATGCCTCCTGTCGCAACTTCTGCTTTGCCCGAATTCTCATGCCCCGGTCGCCGTCCCGCCCCGGCCGCCACAGACCGGACACCCGGCACGCGCCTTCAGCAGAACCATCCGGTTTTCGCCATGCAGGGCATCGTAGATCAGCATGCGTCCCCTGAGCGGCTCACCGGCGCCGGTCAGGATCTTGATCGCTTCCAGCGCCATCATCGACCCGATCACCCCCGGAAGCGCACCGATCACGCCCGCGGCGGCGCAATCGGGCGCAAGCCCCGGGGCCGGCGCGTCCGGAAAGATGCAGGCCAGGCAGGGACCGCCCCGCGCCGGATCATAGACCGACACCTGCCCTTCCCACTGCGCGATGGATCCCGAAACCAGAGGCTTTCCCAAGGCAACCGCCACGCGGTTCGCCAGCGCCCGGGTTACGAAGTTGTCGGTCCCGTCCAGGATCAGGTCATGCTCTGAAAACAGCGCCTCGGCCGTGGCAGCGTCCAGCCTGCGGTTGTAGGGCAGGACCGTGACATGCGGATTGATCGCCTTCAGGCCGATCTGCGCGGAAAAGACCTTGGGCATCCCCAGCCGGTCGTCCGCGTGCAGGATCTGACGCTGAAGATTGGACAGTGACACCGTGTCGTCATCCACCACGCCCAGCGACCCGACCCCCGCCGCCGCCAGATACATGAGCACGGGGGAGCCAAGTCCCCCCGCCCCCAGGACCAGGACCCGCGCCGCCTTCAGCCGCCGCTGCCCCGGGCCGCCCAGTTCCCGCAACACGATATGGCGGGCATAGCGATCCAGTTCCGCAGGTGAAAAGGGCCCTCCGGATGCCGCCGCCAAGGGGTGCACCGCCCCCCGCCGCAATCGACCCAACACCGTACGATAGGCCAGCGCCAGCACCACCACCGCACCCAGAACCAGCCAGCCCTGCCAACTGCCGCCGATGGCGCGCACCAAGCCGTGCCCCTCGGGCAACAGAAGATGCGCCAGAAGCACTCCGGCCCACAGCAGCCCCAGCATGCCCAGGATGCCGCGGAAGGGCATCCGCAACAGGACGCCCAGCGCGGCCAGGGCCCCGGCAGCAAGAAGCACGCTCATCTTCGCCCGGTCGAGCCGAACCCGCCCGCCCCGCGCGCCGTCTCCGCCAGGGTCTCGGCCAGCTCGAACCGGACCTGCGCGACCGGCGCCACGATCATCTGCGCGATCCGCTCACCATGTCCGATCACGAAAGGCTCGGCGCCCAGATTGACCAGCACCACGCCCAAGGGCCCCCGGTAATCGCTGTCGATGGTCCCCGGCGCATTCAGCACCGTGACCCCGAACTTCAGCGCCAGCCCAGACCGGGGTCGAACCTGCACCTCATGTCCGGTGGGTATCTCGATCCGCAGCCCCGTCGGCACCAGCGTGCGGTGCATCTGATCCAGGGTGAACCCGGTCGCACGATCCTCGGGCCGGAGGTTCGCCCGCAGGTCGGCCCCCGCCGCCCCCGCGGTTTCATAGGCCGGCAGGGGAACCGCGGGGTCGGCCCAAGGCTCGCGCACGAAGCGGATCACGGGTTGCATCGCACCCTCACCTTCTTTGTCCAGATACTCATGCGACCGTCATGCCAGCGCGGCAGCGATCTTGCGCGCCAGCCGCTCGGCCACGGCCTCCTTGCTCATCCGCGGCCAGGTCTCCGCCCCTTCCGCCGACAGCACGGTGACCGCATTTTCGCTGCCGCCCATGATGCCGGTGTCGGGGCTTACGTCATTCGCCACGATCCAGTCACAGCCCTTGCGCGTGCGTTTCGCCCGAGCGTTGTCCAGCACGTCATGCGTTTCCGCCGCGAAGCCCACCACCAGGCGCGGCCGCCCCTCGGTCATCCGTGCGACCGTGGCCAGGATGTCAGGATTTTCGACGAAATCCAGCGCGGGCGCCTTGCCGGTCGCGTCCTTCTTCATCTTCTTCGCCGCCG
Organism: Rhodobacteraceae bacterium QY30; assembly: GCA_002356635.1. Taxonomy (GTDB): domain Bacteria; phylum Pseudomonadota; class Alphaproteobacteria; order Rhodobacterales; family Rhodobacteraceae; genus QY30. The sequence continues at coordinate 306,099 of CP023454.1, read as the reverse complement.
CGTTCGACACCCGCCAATCGGCAACCGCCGCCGCAAACACGGCCGCATCGGCGGGCAGGGCCTCGATCACCGCCTCATGCATCTGGCGCGCGGTCTCGACGGGAATCACGTCAACGCCCTTCGGGGCCGGAACGCTTGCGGGGCCGGTGATGAAGCTGACCCGCGCGCCCAGGTCGCGCAGCGCCGCCGCCAGCGCCGTCCCCTGCGCCCCCGACGACCGGTTGGCGATGTAGCGCACCGGGTCGATCGGTTCATGCGTGGGGCCCGAGGTCACGATCACATGCCGCCCCCGCAGTGTCCCGCTGCCCAGCGCCGCTTCGATCGCCGCGACGATCTCAAGCGGCTCGGCCATGCGGCCGGGTCCGTATTCCCCGCAGGCCATGTCACCATCGTTCGGCCCGACGAACCGGACGTAATCGCCCTGAAGCGTCGCCAGATTGCGCTGCGTGGCCGGGTGTTGCCACATGCGGACGTTCATGGCCGGGGCCAGAAGTACCCGCTTGTCGGTGGCCAGAAGCAGGGTCGAGGCCAGGTCATTGGCCAGTCCGCCAGCCATCTTCGCCATCAGATCGGCGGTGGCGGGGGCCACCACCAACAGATCGGCCGAGCGCGACAGCTGGATATGGCCCATCTCGGCCTCGTCCGTCAGGTCGAACAGGTCGCGGTAGACCTTCGTGCCCGCCAGCGCCCCCACCGACAGGGGTGTCACGAACTCTGCGCCGGACGGGGTCAGCACCGGCGTCACGTGAACGCCGCGTTCCCGCAGCCGCCGGATCAGGTCCAGCGCCTTGTAGGCCGCGATGCCGCCGCCGATGATCAGAAGGATGCGCTTTCCCGACAGCATTGGACCGGCCCTTTCGTGCTGTCCAAGGATTAGGGACGGCCGGCTGCGATGGCAAGGGCGGCTCCATCACGCGCCGTGAAGCCGGATCGCACAAATCGTCGCGTGAACCGCGACGGTGACGCGGTTAGGCTGCCTGCAACCAGCACCGGAGATTTGCATGACGTATGAACTTGCCATCGGCGACCGGACCTATTCCAGCTGGTCGCTTCGCGGCTGGCTGATGTTTGATGCCTTCGAGATTCCGGTCACCGTGCGGCACTACCGGCTTTATTCCGAGGAGATGCAGGCCCTCAGGCGCGACTTTGCCCCGGCACGGCAAGTGCCTGCCTTGCGCCTGTCCGACGGGCTGGTCATCGGCGAAACCCTGGCGATTGCCGAGACGCTGGCCGAACGTCACCCCGACGCCGGAATCTGGCCCGCATCCCCCGCCGCCCGCGCCGCCGCCCGTTATCTGGCCGCCGAGATGCACGCCGGTTTTGCCGCATTGCGCGAACACTGCCCGATGAACCTGTCCAAAAGCTACACCCACTGCGCCCCCGTCCCGGAGGTTCTGGACGACCTTTCCAGGTTGCAGGAACGCTGGGCCGAGACCCGCGCCCGGTTTGGCGGCGGCGGTCCCTGGCTGTTCGGCCGCTACAGCGCCGCGGATGCCTTCTTCGCACCGGTAGCGGCTCGGATTGCCGGCTACAACCTGCCCGTCGACGTCGCCACAATCGGCTACGTCGCCGCGCATCTGGCCCATCCTTCCTTCCGGCGCTGGCGCGCGATGGGCTGGGCCGAAGGGGTCGACCAGCCCTTCTACCGTCGCCCCTGGCCCGAACGACCCTGGCCCGGCCCCGCACCGCGAAAGGCCGAAGCCGTAGCTGGACCGTCGCTGAACACCGCTTGCCCCTATTCGGGCGAACCCGTGGCCGCTTTCCTCGGGCTGGAGGGTCAGGTCTGGGGATTCTGCAACGCCTTCTGCCGCGACAAGACCCTGGCCGATCCCGATGCCTGGCCAGGCTTTCTGGCGATGATCGCCGAATTCAACGAGCGTTAACCTTTCTTAAACCGCTTCCCCGCTAGCCGTTAACCAAAGCTGGCGGAGGCAGGATGATCGCGCGCACCTACACGGTCGCTTTCGAAGGGGTCGAGGCCCGCCTGGTCGAGGTGCAATGCGCCGTCTCGGCCGGGATGCCAGCCTTCTCGATCGTTGGCCTGCCGGACAAGGCCGTGTCGGAAGCGCGCGAACGTGTCCGCGCGGCGCTGACGGCGCTGTCCATCGCCCTACCGTCCAAACGGATCACCGTGAACCTGTCCCCCGCCGACCTGCCCAAGGAAGGATCGCATTTCGACCTGCCGATCGCGCTTGCGCTTCTGGCCGCCATCGAAATCCTGCCTGCGGATGCCGTCGAAGGCAGCGTCGCCCTGGGGGAGCTGTCGCTGGACGGGCGGATGGTGCCCGTCATTGGCGCGCTTCCGGCCGCAATGGCCGCCGCCGCCGAAGGGCGCAGCCTGATCTGCCCATCGGCTTGCGGGCCCGAGGCGGCCTGGGTCGGCGCAACGCCGGTCTATGCCCCCGCAACCCTTGCCGAGGCCCTGCGGCATTTCACCGGCGCCGCGCCGCTTTCGGCCGCCCGCCCGGGCGAAGTGCAGGGCACCACTACGGCCCGCGACCTGCGCGACGTGAAGGGCCAGGAACGCGCCAAACGCGCGCTGGAAATCGCGGCCGCGGGGCGGCATCATTTCCTGATGGTCGGAACGCCCGGATCGGGCAAGTCGATGCTGGCCGCGCGCCTGCCGGGGATCCTGCCCCCGCTGACCGCGGCCGAGGCGCTGGAAACCTCGATGATCCATTCGCTTTCCGGGCTTCTGGATGCCGGCGGAATCAGCCGCACCCGCCCCTTCCGCGAACCGCACCACACGGCATCCATGGCGGCGATCGTTGGCGGCGGCCGCGGGGCAAAACCGGGTGAAATCTCGCTGGCTCATAACGGCGTGCTGTTCCTGGACGAATTTCCCGAATTTCCCCGCGCCGTTCTGGAAACCCTGCGCCAGCCCATCGAGACCGGAGAGGTGGTCGTGGCGCGGGCCAATGCCCACGTGCGCTATCCCAGCCGGTTTCTCCTGATTGCCGCCGCCAATCCCTGCAAATGCGGTTACATGACCGATCCGTCACGCGCCTGCGCCCGCGCCCCCGCCTGCGGAGACGATTATATGGGCCGGATTTCAGGACCGCTCATGGACCGGATCGACCTGCGGGTCGAAGTTCCGCCCGTGGCTTACCGCGATCTCGATCTTCCCGACGGCGGCGAAGCCTCGGCCACGGTCGCGGCGCGGGTCGCACAGGCGCGGGACAGGCAGGCGGTCCGCTTCGCCGACCACCCGCAGGCGCGGGTCAACGCCGATGCCGAAGGCCGCCTGCTGGAGGAGATCGCCGCCCCCGACGCCGAGGGCCGGACCCTTCTGGCGCAGGTGGCGGAACGCTTCCAGCTTTCGGCGCGCGCCTATCACCGCGTGCTGCGGGTGGCCCGCACCATTGCCGACCTGGCCGGATCCGACACCGTCCGCCGCCCCCATGTTGCCGAAGCGGTCAGCTTCCGGCTGGCCGCGCAGATGACGCAGTAGCAGTCAGGCGCGCTTCGCCTCGATCACCTGCCAGATCCGTTCGGCGGTGTTGGTGCCGTCGAATCGCTCCAGCTCCTGAATGCCGGTGGGCGAGGTCACGTTGATTTCCGTCAGCCAGTTGCCGATCACGTCGATGCCGACGAAGATCTGGCCCTTTTCACGGAGCGTCGGACCGATGGCGGCGCAGATTTCCAGGTCGCGCTCTGTCAGTCCCACCTTTTCGGGCCGCCCGCCCACATGCATGTTCGACCGAGTCTCGCCTTCGGCCGGAACGCGGTTGATCGCGCCGACAGGTTCGCCATCGACCAGGATGATCCGCTTGTCACCGCGCACCACGTCGGGAACGTATTTCTGCGCGATCAGCGGCTCACGCGAGATACCCGTGAACAGTTCATGCAGCGAAGCCAGGTTCCGGTCATTCGGGTCCAGCCGGAACACCCCCGCGCCGCCGTTCCCGTAAAGCGGCTTCAGGATGATATCGCCATGTTCGTGCTTGAAGGCCCGGATCGTCGCCAGGTCGCGCGCCACAAGAGTCGGCGGGGTCAGCTTCGGGAAATCCAGCACCAGCAGCTTTTCGGGGAAGTTCCGCACCCAGAACGGATCATTCACCACAAGGGTCTTCGGATGGATCCGTTCAAGAAGATGCGTGGTCGTGATGTAGCCCATGTCGAAGGGCGGATCCTGACGCAGCCAGACCACATCGAATTCTGCCAGATCCACCTCGGTCTCATCCCCCAGGGTGAAGTGATTTCCCCGTTCACGGCGCAATTCGATGGGCCAGCCCCGCGCCAGGATGCGGCCTTCCCGATAGGACAGCCGGTCGGGTGTGTAATAGAACAGGCTGTGCCCGCGCGCCTGCGCTTCGATCCCGATGCGGAAGGTGCTGTCGGCCTCGATGTTGACCGGACCGATCGGGTCCATTTGCAGGGCAACCTTCAGGGCCATCTCATCCTCCGGGGTGTCGTCGCGCTTCGCCTTTGATGGCGGAAGCCTGCACGGGATGCAATGCCGCCTCAGTGCCCCAGCGCGTTCGAGATGATCCTGATCCGGCCCAGGGAATCCATCAGCGCGACATCGAACCGGACCTCGGTATCCTGGCCGGTCGGTTCGCCGCCGATGAATTCGCGCGCCGCGCGCCAGATCCGGTCCTGTTGCCGGGGGCCCAGCCGTTCCGCGGCGGCGGCATGGGTGTCGGCCTTCTTCACCTCGACGAACACCACCCGCGACCCTTCGCGCAGGATCAGGTCGATTTCGCCTGAACGGCCCCGCCAGCGGCGCGCGGCGACACTGGCCCCAAGGCTTTCGTAATGACGCACCGCCGCCTCTTCGGCCGCATTGCCCGACTGCCAGGCCAATGCGCCCTTGCGTGACCGCTCATCGGTGCCCGTCATTCTTCGCCGCCGATCTTCAAGGCCAACTGATAGGCCGCCCGCCTTTGCAGGCCGTAGGCCTCGGCCACCGCCTGCGCCGCATCCTTCACCGACATCTGCGCCAGCGCCTTCCGCATCGCGTCGTCCACCGTGTCCTCATCGGCTGCCTGTTCTTCGCCGCGGTCCACCAGAACCACGATTTCGCCCTTCACGTCCCGATCCGCAAAGCCGGCCGCCAGATCGGCCAGAGGCCCGCGCGTCACCTCCTCGAATCGTTTTGTCAGTTCCCGGCAGACCACCGCCTGCCGGTTGCCCAAGGTGTCCCGCAAGTCCGTCAACAAATCCCCAACGCGCTTGGGCGATTCGTAAAAGATCAGCGTCGCGCGCACGGCCGCCAGGTCCGCCAGCCACTTGCGGCGCGCGCCGCCCGTCGGGGGAAAGCCCGCAAACAGGAACCTGTCGGACGGCAGGCCGGCCACCGTCAGCGCCGCGATCGCGGCCGATGGCCCCGGCGCGGTGCGCACCGCGTGGCCGGCCGCGATTGCCGCGCGGGACAACTGGAAGCCCGGATCCGCGACCAGCGGCGTTCCGGCTTCGGAAGCGTAGGCGACCGACTTGCCTTCGGAGAGCGCCGTCAGCAGGCGCGGCCTGATTCGTTCGCCATTGTGATCGTGATAGGCCACCAGCGGCCGATCCCCCAGCGCAATACCATGAATGTCCATCAGGTGCCGCAGCGTCCGCGTGTCTTCTGCCGCGATCACGTCGGCATCGCGCAGGATGTCCAGCGCCCGGAGCGTGATGTCCCGCGCCGCGCCGATCGGCGTCGCCACAAAATAAAGCCCGGGATCCAGCTTTCCCCTACCGTCCTTAGCTGTGACTTGCGACATCTGCCTCACCTGCCGGAAACCGCCTGCCCGGCTCGGCGAAAGTTTACTTCATGGCGGCAAGGCTTTAGGGTCTGCCTCACCGTTTGCCGATGAGGAATTCAGGATGTTCGCCGTTTTATCGACCGCCCGCAAGGTCTGGGGCCTTGTCACGATGTCTGCCGCGGCCGTTGCCCTGTCGGGGTGCGAGCCGGTGGCCACCGGCAATGCGCCCGCCGTCACCTCGGGCGAGGCGGTGCAGGTCGCGCTGCTGCTGCCCTCGGGCAGCGCGGGGGACGATGTGCTGTCGCGCAGCCTGAAACAGGCCGCCGAACTGGCCATCCGCGACCTGAACGGCGCCAAGATCAACCTTCGGGTCTATGACGCGGGCGCAGGTGCCGCCACGGGCGCTGCCGCGGCCACGAAGGCGGTGGCCGAGGGCGCCAAGATCATCCTGGGCCCGGTTTACGCCGAAACGGCGAACGCCGCGGGCCTGGCCGTGGCCTCGAAGGGCGTGAATGTCTTGTCCTTCTCGAACAACACCGACATCGCGGGTGGCAATGTCTTTGTGCTGGGGCCGACCTTCCAGAACACCGCAAACCGGCTGGTGGGCTATGGCGCGGCGCAGGGCAAGCGCAACATCCTGGTCGTCCACGAAAACAACCCCGCCGGCAACCTTGGTGCACGCGCCATCGCCAATGCGGCGCGCAAGAGCGGGGTCCAGGTGGCGGGGACCATCGGATACGACTTCTCGCAGCAGGGCGTGATGCAGACGGTTCCCAGCATCGTGGCGCAGCAGCGCGCAACGGGGGCGAACGCGGTTTTCTTCACCGCCGACACCGCGGGCGCCCTGCCGCTGCTGACGCAACTTCTGCCCGAACAGGGGCTGTCGAACAGCACGGCGCAATTCGCGGGTCTGACCCGGTGGGATCTGCCCTCGGCAACGTTGGCGCTGCCGGGCGTCCAGGGCGGCTGGTTTGCGCTGCCCGATCCCGGGCTGACCAACCAGTTCAACGCACGCTACCAGCAGGCCTACGGCCAGCCGCCGCATCCCATCGCGGGGCTGGCCTATGACGGCATTGCCGCGATCGGCGCGCTGGTCCGTTCGGGCCGCAAGGATGCGCTCAGCCGCGCTGCGCTGACGCAGGGGTCCGGTTTCGCGGGTGTGAATGGGGTCTTCCGCCTGCTGCCCGACGGATCGAACGAACGCGGGCTGGCGGTCGCCACGATCCGCAACAACCAGGTTGTCGTGATCGACGCCGCCCCGAGGAGCTTCGGTGGCACCGGTCTCTGATACGACGGCGACGGCCCCGCAGACACCACCGGCGGCTCCGGTCCTTCCCGCAAGGATCGGGGCCGCGGCCCTTTTCGACACGGGCCTGATGGCCTCGCGGCTGGATGACGCTCTGGAAAAGGCTGGCTCGGTTGAGCCCAAGGCCATGCGCAGCGCCGCCGCGCAGGTGCTGCGCGACGCGCGGAACCAGGCACTGACCCTGATCGCCGAGGATCTGGTCCTGCATCCGCGTCAGGCCGCCATTACCAAGGCAGCCTATGCCGCCGTGACCGATGCGGTGATCGGCCTGATCTTCCGCCTGGCCACCCGCAACTTTCACCCGCTGGCCACCCCTACCGAAGCGCAACGCATCGCTGTCCTGGCTGTCGGCGGCTACGGGCGTGCCGAAATGGCGCCCGCATCGGATGTGGACCTGCTGTTCCTGACACCGTGGAAGGAAACGGCCTGGGCGGAAAGCATCATCGAGACGATGCTCTACCTGATGTGGGACCTGAAGCTGAAGGTCGGCCACGCCAGCCGCACCGTGAACGATTGCCTGCGCCTGGGACGCGAGGATTTCACCATCCGCACCGCCCTGCTTGAGCACCGGTTCCTGGTTGGCCACGAACCCTTGGCGATCGAGTTGCACGACCGGCTTCGCAATGAACTGTTCAAGGGCACCGCCCCCGAGTTCGTCGAGGCCAAGCTGGCCGAACGCGCCGAACGCCACAAGCGCCAGGGACAACGCTACGTGCTGGAGCCGAACGTCAAAGAAGGCAAGGGCGGGCTGCGGGATCTGCAAACGCTGTACTGGATCGCCAAGTACCTGCACCCGGTGGAAACCCGCGGCGCGCTGGTCGATGTCGGCGTTTTCACGCGCGAGGAGTACCAGGCCTTCGAGGCGGCAGAAGATTTCCTTTGGGCCGTGCGCTGCCACCTGCACCTGATCACCCGGCGCATGGTGGATCAGTTGACCTTCGACATGCAGGTCGAGGTGGCCGCCCGCATGGGCTATGAGGACAGCGCCGGCCGCCGCGCGGTCGAAATCTTCATGCAGGATTACTTCCGCCACGCGACCCATGTGGGGGAACTGACGCGCGTGTTCCTGACGGCGCTGGAAAGCCGGCACACCAAGGCGGCGCCGATGTTGCAGCGCCTGCTGCGCCGCAAGCCGAAGCTTCGGGCCGGGTTCCGTGAAGATCGCGGGCGGCTCAACCTGATTTCGCCGAAGCTGCTGACCGACGATCCGCTGAACATGCTGCGCCTGTTCGAAGAGGCGCTGCGCACCGGCCTGCTGATCCACCCCGACGCGATGCGGGCCGTCCGGTCGTTGCTGCACCTGATCGACGATTCCCTGCGCGAAAATCCCGAGGCCAACCGGATCTTCCTGGATCTTCTGCTGAAGCACGGAAACCCGGAACGTTCACTTCGCCGGATGAACGAACTGGGCGTTCTGGGCGCCTTCATCCCGGAATTCGGCGCCATCGTCGCGATGATGCAGTTCAACGTCTACCACCACTACACGGTGGACGAACACATCATCCAGTGCATCCGCAATCTTGCGCAGATCGAACGGGGCGAACTGGTCGAGGAGCTGCCCGTCGCCTCCGGGATCCTGGAACAGGGAGTCAACCGCCGCATCCTCTATGTGGCGCTGCTTCTTCATGACATCGGCAAGGGCCGGCCCGAAGATCACTCGATCCTCGGGGCGCAGATGGCGCGGCGGATCGCGCCGAGGCTGGGCCTGAACGCCGAGGAAAGCGAAACCGCGGAATGGCTGGTGCGCAACCACCTCCTCATGTCCGACGTGGCCCAGAAACGCGACCTGTCGGACCCGCGGACGGTGCGCGACTTTGCCCGCCAGGTGAAGTCGCGCAAGCGGCTTGACCTGCTGACGGTCCTGACGGTGTGCGACATCCGAGGTGTCGGCCCGACGACGTGGAACAACTGGAAAGCCATGCTGCTGCGCCGGCTATATGCGGAAACCGTGGCCATGCTGGAAGGCGGCATCGAATCCGCCAGCCGCGAACGCGGTATCGAGGAGGCCCGCCGCGCCGTCCGTGCCGCCTTGTCCGGATGGGATCCGAAGGATCTGCGGCGCGAGATGGCGCGCCATTACATCCCCTACTGGCAGGGCCTTTCGACCGACACGCAGATCGTGTTTGCCGAACTTCTGCGCGACATCCCGGATGACGAGATCCGCCTGGACCTGAAACCGGACGTCGACCATGATGCCACCCGCGCCTGTTTCGCGCTGGCCGACCACCCGGGCATCTTCTCGCGCCTGGCCGGAGCGCTGGCGCTGGTCGGTGCGAACGTCGTCGATGCGCGGACCTACACCTCCAAGGACGGCTATGCGACGGCGGTGTTCTGGATCCAGGACGACGACGGCACCCCCTACGAGGTGGAGCGCCTGCCACGGCTGCGCGGCATGATCGAAAAGACGCTGAAGGGCGAAGTCGTGACCCGCGACGCGATGCGCGACCGCGACAAGGTGAAGAAGCGCGAGCGTGAATTCCGTTTTCCCACAACGATCAGCTTCGACAACGAAGGATCGGAAATCTACACGATCATCGAAGTCGACACCCGCGACCGGCCCGGCCTGCTTTACGACCTGACGCGGACGCTGGCCGCCAACAACATCTACATCGCCAGCGCCGTGATCGCGACTTTTGGCGCGCAGGTCGTCGACAGCTTTTACGTCAAGGACATGTTCGGCTTGAAGCTGCACACCAAATCGCGCCAAGAGGCGCTGGAAAAGAAACTGCGGCAGGCCATCACCGAAGGGGCCGAGCGCGCCCGGACCTGACAGATGAAACCCATCCGACTGATGCGCGGCTTCCTGACCGTGGGGGCCTGGACGCTGCTTAGCCGCATCGCCGGCTTTGCCCGCGACGTGCAGACCGCCAGCTTCCTGGGCACCGGCCCGGTGGCCGAAGCCTTCCTGGTGGCCTTTTCGCTGCCGAACATGTTCCGCCGCTTTTTCGCGGAAGGGGCCTTCAATACCGCCTTCGTGCCGATCTTCTCTAAAAAGCTCGAATCCGACGAAGCCGACGCGCACCGCTTTGCCGAGGATGCCTTCACGGGCCTGGCGCTGGTGGTGGCGGTGTTTTCCGTCCTTGCGATGATCGGGATGCGCGGGCTGGTGCTGGCCATGGCATCGGGCTTTGCCGGGGACGAACGGCTGGAACTGGCGATCGAATATGGCAACATCTGCTTTCCCTATATCTTCTTCATCTCGCTTACCGCGCTTTTATCTGGACTGCTGAACGCGGGGGGTCGCTTTGCCGCCGCTGCGGGCGCGCCGGTCATGCTCAACATCGTATTCCTGGTGGCAATGGCGCTGGCCTATCGCCTGGGCTGGGACATGGGGCTGACGCTGGCCTGGTCGACGCCGCTGATCGGGTTCCTACAACTGGCCATCGTCTGGATCGCCGCGGCGCGTATGGGCTATCCGCTGCGCTTCCGCCGCCCGCGGTTTTCCACCGACCTGCGGCGGCTGGTGATGATCGCGGGGCCATCCGTCCTGGCGGGCGGTGTGGTGCAGATCAACCTGCTGGTCGGTCGGCAGGTCGGCAGCCATTTCGAAGGCGCCATCGCCTGGCTGAACTATGCCGACCGTCTGTATCAACTGCCTTTGGGCGTCGTCGGCATTGCCATCGGCATCGTGCTGCTGCCAGACATCTCGCGACGGCTGAAGGCCGATGACGTGGCCGGCAGCCGCTATGCCCTGTCCCGCGCCACCGAATTCGCGCTGTTCCTGACGGTTCCGGCCGCCGTCGCGCTGATGGTCATTCCGGTGCCCTTGATCTCGGTCCTGTTCGAGCGGGGAGAGTTCACCGCCGCCGACACCCTTCCCACGGCGCTGACGCTGGCCGTCTATGGTGCGGGACTTCCCGCCTTCGTCATGCAGAAGGTGCTGCAACCGCTGTATTTCGCGCGCGAAGATACGCGGACGCCCTTCCGCTTTGCCATCCATTCGATGATCGTGAACGTCGCGCTTGCCGTGGGGCTGATGTATCCGCTGGGCTTCATCGCCGCAGCGCTTGGCACCACGATTTCAGGCTGGACGATGATGCTCCAGCTTTGGTGGGGCAGCCGCAAGATGGGCGAGGCTGCGCGCGCAGATGACCGACTGAAGTCTCGCCTGCCACGGATCGTGCTGGCATCGGCCCTGATGGGGGCCGGGCTTTGGTGGCTGGCCGGGCAGATGCACGACATGCTTCAGCCCACGGGGCACCGCTACATCGGCCTCATGCTGCTGTGCACCGCCGGGTTTGCGCTATACCTCGCGCTCGCCGCGCTGGTCGGGGCCTTCCGGCTGTCCGACTTCCGGGCAAGCTTCCGGCGTTCGGCCTAACGCTGGCGGATCAGCCGCAGAAGGTGCGCCGGCCCACCCGGCGCTACCAGGAACGATAGCCCGAAGCCCGCGGCGAAGCCTGTCAATTCGGCCACCCAGTCCCAGCCGGTGCCGAACAGCAGCCCATAGACCAGCTGGATCGCCAGTAGGAACCCGATCAGCGTGAAGGCGCGGTATTGGTTGGCATGGGCGGCCCCCAGCCGCGACCACAGGATCGCGGTAAAGCCCCCGATCAGACCATAGACGCCGGGATAGCCGCCGATCAGCCCGGCCTGCGCGATCGGCACCAGCGAATAGGCGACGGCCCCTGCGGCGGTGGCGACGAAAAAGATCGCCAGCATGGCGAAGGCACCAAAGGCTTCAGCCACGAACTTGCCCAGCGCCAGCACGAAGACGATGACCATGACGGCATGCAGGAAGTTCACATGGAAGAAGGCGTAGGTGACGAAGCGCATCAGGAAGTCGGCGGGCCACACCCCCGATTCCCACATCCGCCCCAGCATGTCGGGCGCCAGCGCGAATTTCTGCAGCATCGCCATCCGCCAGCCGGTTCCACGGCTGCCGTCGATGAAGCCATAGGACGCCGCCTGCGCCATCAGTTCAAGGATCGCCATTGGCACGGCGATCAGCCAAACCACCGGCGGTAGGTCGTGCAGCAATGCTTCGGCCACCGGATGGGCATCCTCGTCCAGCGCCTCGGCGCGCGGGCGGAATTCATGCACGTTGCCATTCCGTTTCGGCTGCTGATCGCTCATCTGGTCCTGCCCCTTCGTTCCAGGTGCCCCTGCGGCCCGCAGTTGACGCCCCACGCCCCCTGCGATACGCGAACACGATCCTGTTTTCCAGCAGATGCGCGCGCAAGGACCCCAGCCAATGACCGAAGCAGCCCCGCAAAAAACCGCGTTCAAACCCCGGATCTTCTCGGGCATCCAGCCCTCGGGCGGCTTGACGCTGGGCAACTACCTTGGCGCGCTGAAACGCTTTGCCGAAAAGCAGAACGAAGGGATCGAGACGATCTATTGTCTGGTGGACCTGCACGCGATCACCGTCTGGCAGGACCCCGACCGCCTGCGCCAGCAGACGTACGAGGCCGCGGCGGCCTTCATCGCATCGGGCGTCGATCCGAAGCGGTCGATCCTTTTCAACCAAAGCCAGGTTTCCGCCCACGCCGAACTGGGCTGGATCTTCAACTGTGTCGCGCGTCTGGGCTGGATGAACCGCATGACCCAGTTCAAGGACAAGGCGGGCAAGCATACTGAACAGGTCAGCCTTGGGCTTTACGCCTATCCGTCCCTGATGGCGGCCGACATCCTGGTCTATCACGCCACCATGGTCCCGGTGGGCGAGGACCAGAAACAGCACGTCGAGCTGACGCGCGACATCGCGCAAAAATTCAACCACGATTTCGGCGTCGATTTCTTCCCCGTGACCGAACCGCTGATCGAAGGCGCCGCCACGCGGGTCATGTCGCTGCGCGACGGCACGAAGAAGATGTCGAAATCCGACCCTTCGGACGCCAGCCGCATCAACCTGACGGATGATGCCGACACCATCGCCACCAAGTTCCGCAAGGCCAAGACCGACCCGGAGCCGCTGCCCGAAACGGTCGAAGGCCTGCAAGACCGCCCGGACGCCCGCAACCTTGTGAACATCTACGCCGCGCTGGCAGACCTGACTCCGGCGGAGGTCATCGCGCAATACGGCGGTCAGGGCTTTGGCGCGTTCAAACCGGCGCTGGCCGATCTGGCCGTATCGAAGCTGGAACCGATCTCGGCCGAGATGAAGCGCCTGATGGCCGACACGGCAGAACTTGACCGCATTCTGGGCGACGGCGCCAACCGCGCCGATGCGATCGCGCAGCCGATCCTTGACCAGACCTATGATATCATGGGCATGATCCGGTCGCGCCGCCCGCTGCGCTGAACCGACACCCGGCGGGACCGGGCCTCAGGCCTGCATGTTGATGGATTCGCTATAGGCCCGGATGGCGTCGTCCAGAACCGGGAAATAGGTCGCCCGACCCTGATCCAGCAAAAGCCCGCTGGTACAGAAATTGCGCAAAGTCGGCATCGCGTGGGACACCATGAAAAGCCCGGCGCGATCCAGCTTGCGGCGGAAGGCACCCATGGACTTTTCACGAAAGGCGGCATCCCCCACGGCGGTGATCTCATCCACCAGATACCAGTCGAAGTTCACGCCCATCGACAGCCCGAACGCCAGCCGCGCCCGCATCCCCGAGGAGTAGACCCGGACGGGCATGTTGATGAAATCGCCCAGCTCCGCGAAGTCCTCGACATATTCCAGCAGGTCGTCCGTATCCATGCCATAGATCCGCGCCACGAAGCGCGCATTCTGCGCGCCGGTCATCTCGGGCGCAAAGCTGCCGGCAAAGCCCAGCGGCCAGGAAATGCTGCCATGGCGCCGGATCTGCCCGGTGTCCTGTCGGACCGTCCCGGCAATCATGCCAATCATCGTGGACTTGCCCGCGCCATTGCGGCCCAGAAGCGCCACGCGTGCCCCCGACGGGATCTGCAGCGAAAAGTGGTCCAGCACCACCTTGCGGCTGTTCGGCGTCAGGAAATACTTCGAAACATCGCGGAATTCGATCATCGCAGGGCTTAGCGCGCGTCGCGCATGTTGTAAAAGATCACGAAGGCGATCCCCCAGCCGAACAACAGGATCATCGCCACCAGAAGCGCATCCAGTTCCCGCTGCGGGAAGCGGGATTCAACGGCCAGCGTCGGCTCCACATGCGACACCAGGTAGCGCGCCTGACGACGGGCTTCGGCGCGCGCGATCGAGACGTTGGCCAGCGCCTGCGTGTAGGCGGCATTGGCAAACTCCAGATCGACCTTCAGTTCCTCGTAGCGGCCCAGAAGCTGGGACGGGGTGACGTCCGAACCGCCGTTCATCCCCAGGTTCGTTCGTTCCTCGTTGATGCGGACCCGGATCGCCTCGATCTTGCGGTCGGCCTGCTGCACGCGCTGATCAGTCTTGTCGGCATAGGTCAGCAGCATGTCGCGCTCGACCATCGCCTGCGCCATCTGGCCCTGCAAGGCATTCAGCACGCCGGCCTGCCCCATGATGTCGGCCTGCGGGTCGATCATCTGGTTGTCGCGGCGGAACTCGGCCATTTTCTGACGCTGCTTGCGCAGATTCTCCTCGGCGTCGGACAGGTCGGCGGCCGCGTTCTTGATCGCGTCGTCGCGCGCCTGATCGGACAGCGCGTTCACCAGGTTACTGCTTTGGGTCAGGATTTCGCGGGTCACCGCCTGGGCATCCGCCGGAGTAAAAGCGCGCGCCGCCACCGTCAGGATATGGGTCGAGGTGTCATAGGACACGTCGACCATCCGGTGCCAGTAGTCCACCTTGTCCTCGACCGTCTCGCCACGGGGCAGCGCAAACCAGGGATCGCCTTCCTGGCTGTAGATCTTCTCCATGCCCAGCTTGGCGTCGATGATCTCGACCATCTTCTGGCTGCGGATATATTCGAACAGCACATCGCCATCCGACGCCCCGCCGGACGTCCCGAATTGCGAGGTCAGCGCCCCCAGGATCCCCCCGCCTTCGCCACCGACCTTTTCCGTGCGCACCGAAAAGGCGGCCTGAGACTGGTACTGGTCCCGGGCCACGAACCACAGGTAGAACACTGCCCCCGCCAAGGGCAGGGCCACCATCGCCAGGAAAGATACCAGCGCCACGCGGTGCCGCCGCCGCATCCGCGCGGGGCGCGGCACGGCGGTGGCCTTGCCGGTCAGGACCAGCCGCTGCTCAGCCCCGCCAAGGGGCTTCGGCGCGCCCTCCGGTCGCGGCGCGACCAGGGGAACCGGCTTGGGCGCGGCCTTCGGCTGCACATTCTGGAGACCGCCGGCCGGTTGCACCGGACCTGCACCAACTCCACCCGCTGCACCCGGCTTGGGAACCGGACGCAGGCCTTCGGGGCTTGGACTGCTCGTCATGCTTGCCCTCTTTCCACTCCTGCGTTGCCGCTTCGGGGGTCAGCTTGTTTCATGGCGAGCGTTAATCTACGGTCGCGCCCGAGGAAAGGCAAACGGTGCGAGGATGGCATGACGATGGCGGCAACCAGCTCAGGCCGCGTCCCGCTCCAGCGGTTGCGGATCATCGGCGCGCTGATCCTGCGGGAAATGGGGACGAAGACGGGGGAATCGCGCTGGTCCTACATCTGGGCGATTGCCGAGCCTCTGGGCGGAATCGCGCTCCTGTCGCTTGCCTTCGGCATCATGCTGGCGCGCCCGCCCATCGGGCACAACTTTCCGCTGTTCTACGCCACCGGAGTCATGCCCTTCAGCCTTTACAGTGCGGTTGCGGCGAAGATTGCCAATTCGCTTCCGGCCAATCGGGGCCTTCTGACTTATCCGGTGGTCACAATCCTGGACACCATCCTGGCCCGCTGGATCCTTGAGACTTTGACCAACATCCTCGTTGCGATCGTGCTCTTCGCCAGCATCATCTGGATCTATGACCTGCATCTGCTGCTGCGCTATGACCGGCTGATCCATGCCTTCGGCGCGGCCTCGCTGCTGGGCCTGGGGATGGGCACGCTGAACTGCGTCCTGTTCTTCTACTTCCCGATCTGGCGCAACATCTGGTCGATCCTGAACCGGCCGATGTTCCTGGTCTCGGCGGTGATGTTCACCTTCGAGTCGCTGCCAGGCGACGTCCGGTCGTGGATGCAGTACAACCCGCTGGTCCACATCGTCGGCGAGGCGCGGGTGGGTATCTTCGGCACCTACCGCGGAAGCTATGTCGATCTGCCCTATGTCCTGGGCATTGCCGCCACGCTGTTTCTTGTGGGTGCGGTCCTGATCCAGCGCAACCATGCCCGGCTGATCCAGAACTGACGCCTTGACACCGCCCTGGGGCCCAGACCCCGGGATGATGAACCCCCAGAAGGAGGCCCGCTTGCCGCATCCCGTTCACAGCCCGGTCGACCCGGTCGCCCTTTCCGCGCAGCTGATCCGTTGCCCCTCGGTCACGCCCGAGGAGGGCGGCGCATTGACGCTGCTCGAAGGGCTTCTGTCCGATGCCGGCTTCGAATGCACCCGTGTCGACCGTAACGGAACCCCGAACCTCTTTGCGCGCTGGGGCCGACAAGGCGCGAACCGCACCTTCGGTTTCAACGGCCACACCGATGTCGTGCCGGTGGGCGATGCCGCTGCCTGGACGCAGGATCCCTTCTCGGGCGCGGTCATCGACGGCATCCTCTGGGGACGCGGCGCCACCGACATGAAGACCGGCGTCGCGGCCTTTGCCGCGGCGGCAGTGGACTTCGTGCGCCAGACGCCTCCCGACGGGGCGGTCATCCTGGCCATCACGGGCGATGAGGAGGGCCCGGGCCTGGATGGAACCATCGCCCTTCTCGACTGGATGCGCGAACGCGGCGAGGCGATGAGCGTCTGCCTGGTGGGGGAGCCCACCTGTCCGGAACGGATGGGCGAGATGATGAAGATCGGCCGGCGCGGGTCGATGAACTGTGAATTCGTGGCGAAGGGCGTGCAGGGCCATTCCGCCTATCCGCACCGGGCCCGCAATCCGCTGCACGCGATGGTCCGTCTGCTGGACCGGCTGGCCAACCATGAACTGGATCGGGGGACCGCGCATTTCGATGCCTCGACCCTGGCCATCACCCGCTTCGACACGGGCAACACGGCGACGAACGTGATCCCCGCAAGCACGCGCGCCACCGTCAACATCCGGTTCAACGATGCCCACAGCGGCGCAAGCCTGTCCGGTTGGCTGCGCGCCGAAGCGGAGAAGGTCGAGGCCGAAACCGGCGTCACTTTCGACTGCCGGATCGAGATTTCCGGCGAAAGCTTCCTCACTCCGCCCGGCGATTTCGTGAACCTTGTCGCGGCCTCGGTCGCGGCGGAAACCGGCGTGAAGCCTGTGCTTTCCACGTCAGGCGGCACCTCGGACGCGCGTTTCGTCAAGGATCACTGTCCGGTCGTGGAATTCGGTCTGGTCGGCAAGACCATGCACCAGGTCGACGAACGGATCGAAGTCGAGCAGATCCATCAGCTGAAGGCCGTCTATTCGCGAATCCTGCGGGATTATTTCGCGTGATCTCTGTCGCTGAAACCACGGATCTGGCCATCTGCCATGCGCTGCGGCGAACGGTTTTCATCGAAGAACAAGCCGTGCCCGAGGAAGATGAACTGGACGACCGCGATGCAGATGCCGTGCATCTTCTGGCCACCGTCGATGGCCGCGCGATGGGCTCGGCGCGCCTTTTGCTGGATGGCCCCACGGCGACCATCGGTCGGGTCTGTGTCCTGGCGGAAGCGCGCGGGACGGGGCTTGGCAAGGCACTGATGCGTGCCGCGCTGGACAGCCTGCGCGCCCGCGGGGTCACAACGGCCGAGCTTGGCGCGCAGGTCCACGCCATCGGTTTTTACGAAGCACTGGGATTCGTCGCCGAAGGGCCGGAATACATGGATGCAGGCATCCCGCACCGCCACATGGTCCTGGCGTTATAGGCTGTCCTCGACGCGAAAGCCTTCGGGAATCCCGTCACGGCCCGTCAGCACCAGATCGGCCATCACCTGCGCCACCTTGGGCGCCATGCCAAAGCCGATCTTGAAGCCGCCATTGGCAACGTAATGATCCGGCCGCCCCGGCCAGGGTCCAAGCATCGGCGCACGCGACCGGGCGCGCGGACGCAGGCCCGCCCAACGCTCGATCACCGGGGCCTGGGCCAGGGCTGGGCAAATCGCCCGCGCGCGTCCGATCATCACTTCCAGCTGTGCATCGGTCGCGCCGGGATCATTCCACTGGTTTTCGCTGGTCGACCCGATGGCCACGGTTCCGTTGCCATGCGGAACGATATGCAAGCCATCGGCAAAGATCTGCGGCTGGTTCCGGGCATCGAAGGCCAGTACCGCCGCCTGCCCCTTCACGGCCCCACCCACCGGGCGGTCTAGCGCCGCGGACAGTTCTTCCAGGCCGGCCACCCCGGTGGCATGGATCACCTTTCCCTGAAGCGATGCCGCGCCAATCACGACGTCCCCTCCCAGCGCCCGGATCGCCGCCACCAGCGCCGCGCTGCCCTGCCGGGGCGACAGGCGCGCCGTCAATGTATCGCGGATCACCTGTCCCGTCGGACTGAACGGTCCCCAGCCATCCGTGGCCGGTTCGACCCGCCATTCCGCGCGTCCCTGCCACAGCGCCTCGGCCCCCTTCGCCCGCCCTTGCGCAAGCGCCAGCGCCGCCGCATCCGCAATCGGTTGCAGACGCCCCAGCCGCGCGAAACCCGGATCGGCCCCGCCCACGGCCGCGACATCGGCCCAGAAGGCTTCGGCCATCAGAAGGCTTCCCAGCTGGAACTGCTTCTTGGGGTTCCACTGCTCGGGGACATGTGGCGCCAGCGCGCCAACGACCCCGCCGGAAGATCCTGCGCCGATTCGCGTGGCCTCGATCACCCGGACTCGCGCTCCGCTTCTGGCGCAGGCGAAGGCGATTGCCAGACCGAAGATCCCCGCCCCAAGAACCGTCACCTCAGCCGTTGCCATTCCCGCCGCCCTTCGTCATGGTCCGCCCACCCCGAAAGGACTATTCCAGATGATCGCCAAGGACCAGATCGAGCGGACCCAGTGGCGCGACGGCCTGATCCCCGTCTCGACCCTGTTTGACGATCCCTATTTCAGCCTTGCGGGCGGGTTGGCCGAAACACGCCACGTCTTTCTGGCGGGCAATGACCTGCCCCGGCGGCTGCGGCCAGGGTTCCGGATCGCCGAACTGGGCTTTGGCACCGGGCTGAACCTGATCGCAACCGCACTGGCCGCCGCTGCGACGGGTCCGGTCCGTTACACCAGCTTCGAAGCCTTTCCCATGCCCGCGGACGATATGGCCCGGGCGCTGTCGGCCTTTCCCGAACTGGCCGGACCTGCGGCGCCGCTGATCGACGCCTGGGCCCGCGGCGCGCGGCGTTTCGACCTGGGCGCGATCGAGGTCGAGGTGATCGAGGGCGATGCCCGCCAGACCCTGCCGCAGTGGTCAGGCCGCGCCGATGCCTGGTATCTTGACGGCTTCTCTCCCGCGAAAAATCCCGAGATGTGGGATGCGGCCCTGCTGGCAGAGGTGGCCCGCCACACCGCAGCCGGGGGCAGCTTCGCCACCTATACCGCTGCGGGTTTCGTCCGTCGCGCCTTGCAGGCGGCGGGATTCGCGGTCGACCGTGTCGCGGGCTACGGCAGCAAAAGGCACATGACGATCGGAAGGATGGCCCCGGCATGAAGACCGAACAGAACACCCGCCTGGGCATCCTTTTGATGGCGCTGACCAGCCTTGTGTTCTCGATCCAGGACGGCATCTCGCGCCACCTGGGCGAGGCCTACAGCGTCGAGATGGTCGTCACCATCCGCTTCTGGTTCTTCGCCGCCTTCGTGACGATCCTGGCCGCGCGCCAGCCCGGCGGACTGCGCGCCGCCGTCGCCACGCGGCAGCCGCTCGTGCAGGTCTTCCGCGGGGCCCTGCTGATCGCCGAAGTCTGCGCGATGGTCTTTGCCTTCACCAAGCTGGGCCTGGTCGAAACCCACGCGGTGTTCAGTTGCTACCCGCTGATGGTTGCGGCGCTGTCGGGGCCCGTGCTGGGAGAAAAGGTCGGCTGGCGGCGCTGGACCGCCATCGGCATCGGCTTTATCGGTATCCTGATCGTGCTGAAGCCGGGGATGTCGGTGTTTTCTCCCTATGCGCTTTTGCCGCTGGCCTCGGCGCTGATGTTCGCGCTTTATGGCCTGCTGACCCGCTTTGTGGCGCGGCAGGACAGTGCCACGGTCAGCTTCTTCTGGACGGGGGTCGCCGGCGCCGCCGCGATCACCCCCTTCGGACTGGCCAAGTGGGAACCGATGTCTGCCGAAAACTGGGGCTGGATGCTGGCCCTGTGCATCACCTCGGTGACGGCGCACTTCACCATGATCAAGGCCTATGCCGTGGCCGAGGCGGGGGCCATCCAGCCCTTTGCCTACCTGCAACTGGTGTTCATTGCCGCGCTGGGTTTTTTCCTGTTCGGCGAAACGATCCGGACCAACGTGATCATCGGCGCGGTCGTCGTCGTGGGCGCGGGGATCTTCACTCTGCTTCGCGCCCGGCAGAAGGAAAGGGGCGCGGCCTAGCGCCCCTTCAGCTCGGACGTGAAGGACACCGTTTCCGTCTTGCCAGTGATGCGCGCGCGGTAGATCGGCAGGCTTTCCGCCACCCGCATGACATAGTTCTGGGTTTCCCGGAACGGGATATGCTCGACCCAGTCCACCACATCCACCTGGTCGCTGCGCGGATCGCCCAGATCCCGGATCCAGTTGCGCGAACGTCCCGGTCCGGCGTTGTAGCCCGAAGCGACCAGCACCGGCGACGGCCCGAATTCATCGACCAGCCCCGCCAGATAGGCGCTGCCCAGCGCCACGTTGTATTTCCAGTCGCCCGTCAGGCGGGAAGGTTCATAGGCAAGGCCCACCTTGGGTGCCATCATCTTGGCGGTGCCGGGCATCACCTGCATCAGCCCCCGCGCCCCGACCGGAGACACCACCTTGGGATCGAACTCGCTTTCTCGCCGCGCGATAGCCAGCGCCAGCGACTGCTTTACCGGCAGGCGCATGTCCTCGATCCCGTTCAGCGGGAAATAGGCGGTGGGCCAGACGGTGCCCTTGTCGGCGGCAACCTTCGCCAGGCTCAGGGCCATCTTGGGCTCTTTCCATTGCACGGCAAGCCCAGCCAGCGCCCCGATCTGGCGGCCGTCCATCGTGCTGGCCAGATGCAGGGCAAAGCGCGATGCGAGGTCATCCGCGCCGGCCTGATGCAGGGCGACCATCGCATGAAAGACCGATGACCGGGCGAAGGGCTGCGACTTCCAGTCGGGGTAGCTTTCCCCGCCCACCAGCGCCGGGTCCAGCGGCAGCCCCAGGCGCTCGGCCGACAGCAGGCCATAGAAGGCGGTCTGGTTCATTGCGGATTCGCCGTAGGCTTCGCGCGCCTGATCGTCGCGTCCCATCGCCTCATAGGCGCGACCCTCCCAGTATCCGGCGCGCGCCATGCTGATCGGCCCCTTCGCCACGGAACGGATCCGCTTGAAGTGGTTCAGCGCGGTTTCGGGATCATTGAGCTTGCGCAGCGCGATATAGCCTGACAGCCATTCCAGGTCGGCGTAGTCGTCCGCCTCGGTTCCCGGCGCCTCGGGGTCCAGGTGGTGGCGAGAGGCCAGCTTGTAGGCTTTCGCATCATCCCCCAGCCGCATTTCCCGTCGCGCCAGCTTGCGCCGCCAGTCGGCCCAGGCATCCGGCATGCCCAGCAGATCGGCGCTCGCCGAACGCTCCAGCAGCAGTGCGATCGCCTCGTCATACTTGTCCTTCTTGATCCGCCAGAGGAACCGGTCCAGCGCCAGTCCCGGCGAACCGGCCAGGCGGGCGGGCACCTCGGCCAGCGCGGCGTCGATCCCCGGTGCATCGGCCTGAAGCGCCAGTCGGGCGTTGGCAATCGCCCGCGTGCCCGGACCGACCAGCGGCAGGATCCGGCGCGCCTCGGTCACATTCCCGGCTTCCAGAAGCGCGGCCATGCGGCCGCCGTGGTGTTCCTTCAGCACCTCGCCGTAGCGGGACAGGAACTCGGCCTCGTCCGCCTTCGACAGCGACAGCGTCCGCCAACCGCGGATCGCCTCGGCCTCGGCGGCGGCGAAATCGCCGGTCTGGGCATAGGCCGACGCCAGCGCCAGACAGCCCGCCCCGGTCTGGGGCGCCTGCCGCGAGAAATAGCTGACCACCGCGTCGGGCGCTTGCCCGTCGCCGATCTTCGCCTCTCCGGCCTTCCGCAGAAGCTTGATCCCCGGCCAGTCCGGGTAGTTGCGCACGAAGGCCAGGTATTCAGGGAAACTGCCTGCCCCCTGCCGTAGCTTCTGCCATTCGACGATGGTCGTCGCCGACGGTCCCGACTGCTGCGCCGCGGCCAGCGCGCCGTCCCAGTCGCCGCCTTCGGCCAGGGTCAATGCCCGCGACAGCGCCCCAGGATCCGCCACCTGCGCGCTGGCGGGCAGGGAAACGGACAGGGCAACGCACACCGTCGCCGAGAATAGCAAACTGCGGATCATGAAGTGCCTGCGGGTGGACTGCTGCTTCTTTTCCGCGATCTTTACCGCGAGCGCGGCCATCTTCACAACACACAAACTTGGCAAGCGCCCGCACCCCCACTATGGTCCGCGCGATTCCAACGGGCCCCTGCCCCCACCACACAAGGAGCGTGTCATGTTCAAAGGGTCTTTCCCTGCCCTGGTCACGCCGTTCAAGGACGGCGAACTGGATCTGGACACGCTGAAGAAACTTGTCGAATGGCACATCGCCGAAGGCTCGCACGGGCTGGTGCCGGTAGGAACGACAGGCGAAAGCCCGACCCTCAGCCACGAAGAACACGGCCGGGTCATCGAAGAGGTGGTCAAGGCCGCCGCGGGCCGCGTTCCGGTGATCGCGGGCGCCGGGTCGAACAACACCACCGAAGGCATCGGCCTGATGCGCCATGCCGAAAAGGCGGGCGCAACTGCCGCGCTGGTCGTGACGCCCTATTACAACAAGCCCACCCAGCGCGGCCTGATCGCGCATTTCACTGCACTGCATGATTGCTGCGATCTGCCGATCATCATCTACAACATCCCCGGCCGGTCGGTCGTCGACATGACGCCGGAAACCATGGGCGAACTGGCAAAGCTGCCGCGGATCATCGGCGTCAAGGATGCCACCGGGAAGATCGAACGGGTCAGCCAGCAGCGCATCACCTGCGGTGCCGATTTCATCCAGCTGTCGGGCGAAGATGCGACCGCGCTTGGCTTCAACGCCCACGGCGGCGTCGGATGTATCAGCGTCACGGCCAACGTCGCGCCGCGGCTTTGCGCCGAATTCCAGGAAGCCACCCTGCGCGGGGACTTCGCCAAGGCGCTGGAATACCAGGACCGGCTGATGCCGCTGCACGAAGCGATCTTCATCGAACCGGGGCTGGCCGGGGCGAAATATGGCCTGTCGAAACTGGGGCTCTGCCGCGAGGAGGTGCGCCTGCCGCTGACCACGCTGACCGACGCGACCAAGGCGCGCATCGACGCGGCCATGCGCCATGCTGGCCTGATCTGATCAAGGCCAGGACATTGATCAAAGGCCGGGCCCAGCGCCCGGTCTTTTTCGTTTCAGAACCGGTCCAGAAGGCGGCGCAGGTAATCCAGTTCCGGCACCGGGCGGGTGCGTTCCCCGGCGCGGCGGCGGATGTCGTCCAAAAGGTCGCGGGCGCGGCGGTAAATGTCCTGGCCCTGCAGCATGTCGGCATCCGTTCCCAGCTGCCCCGTCCGCCCTGCAGTGCGGCCCAGCGGATCGCGCGGCACCAGTCGGTCCGGGTCGCCCTCGGCCGATTGTTCCCCCGCCCCCGGCTGGCCCTGCTGCGGCTGGTTCTGCGCCAGCGCCTGGCCCAGCGACTTCAACCCCTCCCGCAGGTTCTGGATCGCCTCGGCCTGCCGGTCGATGGCGCGACTGGTTTTTCCGTCGCGCAGCGCCTGTTCCGCTTCGTCCATCGCGCGGGCGGCATCGTCCAGGGACTGGCGCGCGGCGTCGCCCGCCTCGGTCCCGGCGCCCGGAAGTCCCTCTCGCTGCCGGTCGAGTTCGCGGCGCAGCTGCTGCTGCCGTTCGGCCAGCGACGGCTGGCCCCCCTGTCCGCCGCTTCCATCCTGCGCCTGGCCGGGTGTGCTGCCCGAACCCTCTTGGCGTTCACCGTTCGGGGCCTGCCCGTCTTGCCCATCCTGCGGTTGGCCCTGCTGCGCCTGGCCCTGCCCTTCCGGTCCGGGTTGGCCTTGTCCCTGGCCCGGATCCTGCGGATTCTGGCCCTGTCGATCCTGCCCCTGCTGTCCTTGCTGGAACGTGTCGTCAGACAATCCCTGCTGGCCCTTCAGCGTGTCCTGAAGGTTGCGCATCGACTGCTGCTGCCCGCCCTTGCCACCCGGCATCGGCATCCCTTCGCCGCCGCTGCCTTCTGTCACCTTCAGGTTCTCCATCATCCGGGCAAGCTGATCCAGAAGCTCTTGCGCCTCGGCCATGCGGCCCTGTTCCATCAGCTTCTGGATTTCATCCATCATCTGCTGGATCTGGTTCCCCGTCACCTGCTGACGTTCCCCCTCGGCCCGGCGGTCGGGTTCGTCGGTCGAGTTTTCCATGTTCTCGGCCAGCTTGCGCAGGTAGTCGTCGGTTGCTTCCTTCAGGTCCTGCATCAGCTTCTGGATTTCCTCGGGCGAGGCGCCGTTGCGCATCGCTTCCGACAGGCGTTCCTGGGCCTGCTGCATCCGCTGCAGCGCGTCCGACAGGCCGCCATCCTCGATCAGCAGCGCAACTTCCCACAGCGCCTTGGCAAGGTCGTCCCGCGCCGCCGGAGTGAAATCCTTCAACGCCGCCTCCAGCCGGTCGATCACGACGCGCAACATCAGGTAGGCGCGTTCATTACGGACCAGGCCTTCGGGCCGGTTGGTGATGGCCCGCAGGATCTGCAGACTGCGCGCGCCGTTCTGGCGGGTCCACAGCAGGTCGCGGCGGGTCTCGATCACCGCGGCCGCTACCGGATCAAAGAACCGCCGCCCCGGCAGCACCAGATGCAAAGGTTCGGCCGCACCGGTCTGGTTGCGCCCGTCCTTCACTTCCAGCGCGATCACCACAGGCAGGTTGGCCCAAGGATGTTCAGAGGCATTCTCGGCCAGAACTTCCGAAAATCCGGTTCGCTTGCCGCTGATGGGCAGCGGCAGATCGAAGACCAGCGGATCGCGTGGTTCGGGTTGGGCCGTCAGCCCGTAGCGACGGTCCAGCGCCGCAAGGTCCAGCGTGATGGTGGCCGTGCCGCCGGTGACGCCATAGTCATCCCCGGCCGTGAAAGGCAGTGACATCCGCCCGTCGGCCTTGCGCCCGATCTGCGCCTTGGCGGTGACGGTCGGGTCGGCATCGGGCTGCACCGTCAGATCAAGGCGCCGCCCGTTCGCGCCGCCGATCTCCAGCGCACCGGTCCGGGTGGCGACGAAGCTGCGCATTCCGGTTGCCGTTCCGGCCGGTTTCCCGGCCTCTGTTCCCGCCGCCACCGGAACCGGCGTGGCCGGATCCGACACGGATTCCGACACGGACACGTCGCCATACAGGCGCAATTGTATGGTGCTGCCCTCTGGGATGGTCAGCGCCGCCTCCTCGACCTTGTTCAGGTAAAGGGTCGGGCGTCCGGTATAAAGCGGCGGCTCGATCCAGCCTTCCCACTGCGGCCCGGTGGCGGCCGTGGCCGCCGGCACCGGCGCCCCGGTCAAGGCGGCGGCAATCTCGGCCCCGCGCCAGGCCGAGCCGAACAGCAGCGCCATCGCCAGCGCCGTCGCCCCCAGATAGCGCAGCGCGAAAGGATCGCGGTCCGCAAGTTGCAGGTCGGGATCGACCGCCCGCGCCGCGGCGGCCCGCGCCGCCATCCGGTCACGGTGCGCCTGCCAGACAGCCTGCGTTCCGGCATCGCCGTCCCGTTGCGCGGGCTGGTCGGCCAGCGTCGCAAGCGGCCGCCCCGGAAGGGACGCATCCAGCCGCGCCAGCGCCTCGTCCCGGCCCGGCCAGCGGAACCGCCAGAGGCCCCGCAGCAGGAAACCGGCCAGCGCCAGCGCCGCCAGCACCGTCAGGGGCCAGAGCACCTCAAGCGGCAGACTGTCCTGAAGCCCGAAGGCAAAGGCCGCGATCGTCAGGAAAAGGATCGTCCAGGCCGGCCAGAACAGACGGACGGCCCGCTCGGCCGCCATTCCAAGACGCGTGAGGCGCAGCGGCCAAAGCAGGCGGCGACGAACCCCCTGCGGAATGCGGTCTGGATCTGTCATTCCGTCCTTGGTCAGGCGCTGTCCCCGCTGTCCTCAAGCCAGGAGGGAAGCCTATCGCGGTTCAGGATCTCCTCATAGGACGGTCTTTCGCGAATGACGGCATAGTGATCCCCGTGAACCAGCACCTCGGGCACTAGCGGCCGGGTGTTGTATTCCGATGCCATCACCGCGCCATAGGCCCCCGCGGACCGGAAGGCGACCAGATCACCGGCGCTGAGTTCCGGCAGCGCCCGGCCCCGTGCGAAGGTGTCACCGGTTTCGCAGACCGGGCCAACCACATCATAGCTTTGCCGCTCCGCCGCTGCCGCGGGTTCGACCACGGGAACCACGTCATGATGCGCGTCATACATGGACGGGCGGACCAGATCGTTCATCGCGGCATCAAGGATCAGGAAATCCCGCTCCTCGCCCGATTTCGCATAGATCACCGAAGCGACCAGCAGTCCGGCATTGCCCGAAATCAGCCGCCCCGGCTCGATCTCGATCTCGCAGCCCAGATGGCCAAGCTTTTCGCGGACCAGCGCGCCGTAGTCATGCGGCAAGGGCGGCGTGTCGTTGCTTTGCGTATAGGGGATGCCCAGTCCGCCGCCCAGATCCAGTCGTTCGATACTGTGGCCATCGGCGCGTAGCGCCACAGCCAGTTCCGCAATCTTGTCGAAGGCCTGCGCGAAGGGCGCAAGATCGGTCAGCTGGCTGCCGATATGCACGTCGATGCCGACGACCCGCAGTCCCGGCAGACTGGCGGCAAGCGCATAGACCTCGCGCGCGCGGCTGATCGGGATGCCGAACTTGTTTTCCTTCTTGCCCGTCGCGATCTTGGCATGGGTCTTGGCATCGACATCCGGGTTCACCCGGACGGTGATCGGCGCGACCTTGCCCATCGAGAGGGCAACGGCGTTCAGCGCCTCCATCTCGGCTTCGCTTTCGACGTTGTACTGGCGAATGCCACCGTCCAGCGTCAGCCTCATCTCCTCGACCGTCTTGCCGACACCGGAAAACACGATCTTATCACCCGGCACCCCGGCGGCGCGGGCGCGGCGGTATTCCCCGCCCGAAACCACGTCCATCCCCGCGCCAAGGCCTGCCAGCGTCTTTAGCACCGCGATGTTCGACAGCGACTTCACTGAAAAGCACACCAGATGCGGCAGATCGCCCAGCGCGTCGTCGAACAACTGGTAATGCCGGGTCAGAGTGGCGGTCGAATAGACGTAGAAGGGTGTGCCCACCTCGGCGGCGATGCGCGGAAGGGCTACGCCTTCGGCATGAAGAACCCCGTCGCGATACAGAAAATGATCCATGGCCTGCCCCGAATTCCGTTCCTGCGCAGACCTAGCGGAAGCGGGGCGGCGTGGAAAGACGCCAGCTTCGGATCACGTCGCAGAGACTGCCTGCGGATGGGACGCCGCCGCCATCGCCACGACGGAGAGCCAGCGTTGGATGCAACTGATCGCCTCCGGTTCGTCCAGAAAGGGGATATGGCCGCGGTTCGGAACTTCAGCGTAAAGCATGTCAGGCCGGCGGCGGCACATCTCTTGTGCCGTGGCGCCTGACAGGACATCGGAATTCGCGCCACGGACCAGCGCCAGCGGCAGATGGGCGCAGGCATCGAACAGCGGCCAAGGGTCATCGGCGGGACTGGCAATGGCGGCCTCGAAACCGATTCGAAGGGCGGGGTCGTAGGTCAGGGCGACCTTGCCCTCCATCTGCACATAGTGGCGCACGGTTTCTTCCTGCCAGCGGTATTGCGAGACGTGATCGAAGCCGGGCATCGCGGCGCCCATCCGGTCGGCGATTTCCGCAAGCGTCGCGACTGTGGGCAAGACCCCGATGTAAGAACCGATCCGGAGCAGGCCGTCCTTTTCCAGTACGGGCCCCACGTCGTTCAGGCACAGCCCCAGCAGCCGGTCTTTGGCGGTCATCGCGATGAACATGCCCAGAAGCCCCCCGCGCGAAGATCCGATGACCGCCGCACGATCGAGCCGCAGGTGATCCAGCAGCGCCAGCGCATCCCGCGCTTCCTGAACGACGGTGTAGGTTTCAGGCGCGGCCCAGGCCGACGCGCCGCGCCCGCGACTGTCCAGCCGGATCAGCCGGATGTTCCCCGGCAAGTGCTGCGCAAGGTAGTCGAAATCCCGCCCATCCCGCGTCAGCCCCGCCAACGCCAGAAGCGGCAAGCCCACCCCATCGTCGCGATAGGCCAGTCTGGTGCCATCCTCGGCGTCGAACCAAAGCATGTCGTTCCTTTCCCTGGGATGCCCTTTCTACCCCGGCTGCGGGAAGATACCGCCGCGGTCGGACCACGGCTGGCTCTCCATGCCGTTGGCAGCACGGGGACAAAGCGCCGCCGCATTTCGGCAATCATGTGACCAGCGCCGCACGGAAGGCAAGCCCCAGAGGAGAGTCGCGCGTCCGGTTAGTCCAACGCCATCTCGGGGATGTCGCCCATGACGATCAGGTTTGCATCGGTCGCGGCGCGGATATGGTCAAGCCCGATACCCGGCGCGCGTTCGCGCAGGATCAGGCCCTCGGGCCCCGGCTCGATTACCGCAAGATCGGTCACGATCAGGTCGACCCGGCGCTGCGCCGTCAGCGGCAGTGTGCAGCGCTTGACGATCTTCGACGCCCCCTTGGCCGAATGCTGCATGGCCACCACGACCCGGGCCGCGCCCGTGACCAGATCCATCGCCCCGCCCATGCCCGGCACCATCTTGCCCGGCACCTTCCAGTTCGCCAGATGGCCCTTTTCATCCACCTGCAAGCCGCCCAGCACCGTCATGTCCAGGTGCCCGCCGCGGATCAGGCCAAAGCTCATCGCGCTGTCGATCGAGGCCGCCCCCGGCACTGCCGAGACAAAACCGCCGCCTGCGTCCGTCAGGTGCGGGTCCTGCATCCCTTCCGGCGGACGGGCGCCAAGGCCGATCACACCGTTTTCGGCCTGAAAGAAAACCCCGAGGCTTTGCGGCACGAAATTCGCCACCAGCGACGGCAGCCCGATCCCGAGGTTGACCAGCATCCCCGACTTGATCTCGCGCGCGACACGACGGGCGATCAGTTCCTTGGCATCCATGCCGTTTCCTCCTTAGTTCGGGCGGATCAGAAGATGGTCGACCAGAACGCCGGGCGTCTTCACGGCATCCGGCGCGATCACTCCCACCGGCACGATGCTTTCGGGTTCGGCGATCACCACCTTGCCCGCCAGCGCCATCACCGGGTTGAAGTTGTGCGCCGTCAGCAGATAGGCAAGGTTGCCGACGTAATCCGCCTGCCAGGCGCCGATGAGGGCGAAATCGGCCTTGATCGGGGTTTCCAGCAGATAGCGGTTGCCCTCAACCTCGATGACCTGCTTGCCATCCTCGACCTCGGTCCCGATGCCGGTGGGCGTCAGCACGCCCCCCAACCCCATGCCGCCGGCGCGGATGCGTTCAACAAGGGTTCCCTGCGGGACCAGTTCGCAGGAGATCTCGCCCGCGATCATCTTGGCCTGCGTCTCGGGGTTGAGCCCGATATGCGAGGCGATGACCCGCGACACCATCCCGGCCGAAATGAGCTTTCCGGTTCCCTTGCCGGGCATCGCGGTGTCATTGGCGATCACCGTCAGATCCTTCGTGCCGCGTTCGACCATCGCGTCGATCAGGCGTTCGGGCGATCCGACAGCCATGAAGCCGCCGATCAGCAGGCTTGCGCCATCCGGGATCATCTCGGCCGCCGCTTCGGGTTTCAGTGCGCCTTTCATGCCGCCTCCTTCGCGGGAACGCCGGCCACCGCACGGGCGGCGCGGGCGATCACAAGTTCTTCGTGCGTCGGCACCACCATCACGGTGGTGCGCGCGAATTCAGACGAGATGATCTGCGACCCCTGGGCGTTCAGGCCGTGGTCGATCTCGATCCCCATCCAGCCCAGCCGTTCGCAGACCCGGCGCCGCACGACGCGGCTGTTTTCACCAATGCCGCCGCAGAAGACCAAGGCGTCGATCCCGCCCATGACCGCGGCCATCGCGCCCAGTTCCCGCTGGATACGGAAGACAAAGTAATCGATGGCGCGATGCGCTTCCGGGCTGTCGGCAGCCTCCAGGCTGCGCATGTCGTTGGACAGGCCGCCCGACAGGCCCATGAGCCCGGATTCGTTGTAAAGGATCTGCCGGATCTGGGCGGTATCCAGCTTTTCCTGATCCAGCATGTACAGCAACACGCCGGGGTCGATCTGGCCGCAGCGGGTGCCCATCGGCAACCCGTCCAGCGCCGAAAAGCCCATGGACGAAGCGACCGACTGGCCCCGGTAGATCGCGCACATCGACGCGCCATTGCCCAGATGCGCCACCACGACGCGCCCCGCCATCAGGTGCGGCGCGATCCGCTGCAATTCGCCGGTCACATAGTCATAAGACAAGCCGTGGAAGCCGTAACGGCGCACGCCCTGTTCATAATAGCGGTAGGGGATGGCGAAGGTGTCATTCACGAACGGCTGGCCGCGGTGGAAGGCCGTGTCGAAACAGGCCACCTGCGGCACACCCGGAAAGGCTGCCATCGCGGTGCGAACCCCGGCCAGATTGTGCGGCTGGTGCAAGGGTGCAAAGGACGAAAGCTTCCCCAGATCCTCCATCACCTCGGGCGTCAGAACGACCGGCGCGGTGTACTGCGCTCCGCCATGCACGACGCGATGGCCAATCGCGGCCAGCCGCAGATCCGGCCGCGCGGTGCGGATCGTGGCGATGGCCGCGCCCAGCGCGCCATCATGCGTCGTCAGATCGCCCGCCACCACCTGCATCGGCTGGCCTTCGCCATCCTTCAGCTTCAGCGTACCTTCCGGGCCGATCCTGTCCGCCTGTCCAGTGATGATCGGGGTGTCGTCATAAGCGCCATAAAGAGCCACCTTCAGCGATGAGGACCCGGCGTTCAGCGTCAGGAAGACACGGTTCTTCCAATCCTCGGTCATGACTTGCCCCCTTTTGCCGCGTGATGGATCGCCGCAACCGCGCAGGATGCAAGCCGCGACATCGGGCTGTCGGACCGCGAATTCAGGATCACCGGCACGCGCGCGCCCAGGACAAGCCCCGCGCCTTCGGCATGGCTCATGAAGGACAACTGCTTGGCCAGCATGTTGCCGGCATCCAGCCCCGGCACCACCAGGATATTGGCGCGCCCGGCAACTCCACCGCGCAGACCCTTGGTCCGCGCAGCGCCCATATCGATGGCGTTGTCCATCGCCAGCGGCCCTTCGACCTGCCCGCCCCTGATCTGGCCGCGGTCGGCCATCTTCGACAAAAGCGCCGCGTCGATGGACGACTGGATCGCCGGGTTCACCGTTTCGACCGCTGAAAGCACGCCAACGCGCGGGTCCATCCCCAGGGACAGCGCCAGGTCGATGGCGTTCTGGCAGATGTCCACCTTGGTCGCCAGATCGGGGGCGATGTTGATGGCCGCATCGGTCACGAAGATCGGTTCGGGCTGGCCCGGCACATCCATCACGAAGACATGGGTGAACCGCCGCCCGTCACGCAGGCCCGCCGTCTTGTCCAGCATCGGCTTCAGAAGGTCGTCAGTGTGCAGATGCCCCTTCATCACTGCGGCCACTCGGCCTTCGTGCACCATCTGGCAGGCGATCGCGGCGGCAGCGGCGTCTCCCGCCACGTCCACGACCTGTGTTCCGGCCAGATCCGCGCCCATCTCGGCTGCGGCACGCGAAATTGCCTCGGCTGAGCCGATGAGGACCGGCGCGATGATGCCTTCCTTCGCGGCCAGAAGCGCCCCGCCCAGCGAATTGGCCTCATCCGGGCAGACCACGGCAGTGGGCAGCGCCGGCAAGGGCTTTGCCCGTTCCAGCAGCGCCTCGAAATGGCGGTGGCGCTGCACGATCAGACCCGGCACCTCGATATCGTCGCGGTCGAATTTCCTGGACGGAGCCAGCACTTCAGCCTCGCCCGACAGGATCAGCGCCCCATCGCCGGCGCGCGTGACGGTCGTCGACAGAAGGACGCAACCGTCGGACTTCTTCTCCTGCACCTCGACCCGGCAGACCAGTTCCTCGCCGGCATGGGCGCGGGCGTGAAAGTCCAGCACCTGCCGCCGATACAGCGTTCCCGCCCCCGGAAGCTGCGTTCCCAGCACCGCCGAGATCAGCGAGGCCACGAACATTCCCGGCGCGACCCGTTCGGGATGACCGTCGCCATCCAGGTCGCTGTCGGTCAGGTGCATGGGGTTGTAGTTGCCCGAGGCCGCGGCGAAGACGTAAAGGTCATCCGCCGTGACCAACCGGCGCAGTTCCGAGACGTCGCCGGGACGAAGCTCCTCCAGAGTTCGGTTCACAAGCCGCACCTCAGGCCTCCTGGTTCGTCGTGGCGGCCGGATCGCCGGTGGCCGGGGCCTCCTGGTCCGCCGACACGCGATCGGCTTTGGCCAGGCGCCGCCGCGGGGCCGGCAGGGCGCGGGGCGCGGCCGGAGCCGTCGCCAGCGGATCCTCGACCACGTCGCCGGTCAGGGGCTCAAGACCCAGAACCTCGCGGAAACGCTGCAGAAGCGACAGGGTACGCGGCGACATCTCGTCCAGCGCGCCGGGGACATACTGCACGACCTCCAGCGCCAGGCGCCGCTCGGCCGGATCGGGCAGCAACAACGGCAGCGTCGCAATGGCGCGCTCGGTCTCATACGTGGCGATCAGCGTTTGCTGGTGAATGATCATCGCCCGGCGCTCGACGCTGAGCGACCGGAACGGCTCATCCTGGTTCAGCACCCGGCTCGACCGTTCCAGCCGGTCGCGTCGGACCTGGCCGCGGTTTTCCGCCAGAAGGACCAGCATGCGGATGACTGCTTCGACGAAACCGCCCTGGTCGATCATCATGATGGCGCGCAGCACCTCGGGCTGGCTGCGCAGTTCGTCACTGCTTTTCAAGGTGCGCCGCGCTTCGTGCGTACGGCCGAAGCTGCGCGCCCAAGGGGTTCCCCAAAGGCTGTGGAACATCAGTTCGTACTGCATGTCCCGCAGGTCGCGCCAGAAGTCGATGGCCTGCTCGGTACCCTTGACCCACAGCGCCTCGGCGGCCAGGAAGGGGTTCTCGGGCGCCGCTTTCGACCGTTCCGCGCGGACCTTCTCGGCCATGCCCGCGATCGGGCGCACCAGCGGGTTTTGCGACGAGGCAAGCGCCCGTTCCAGACGCTTGGGATGCAGGGCGCGGCTCATTTCGGCGGCGGTGCCGGTGACGGTGGCCTTCACCACCGGCCGCACCATCGTGTCATAGACCTGCGCCTGCACTTCGGCCGCCCGCGCCACCGCGGCGAAGGGACGCTCGTCGTCATGGCCATCGTCCAGCGCGCGCAGATCGTCGAAGGTGCGCTCCGCAAAGCCGACAGTGAAATGCTTGTGGCCGTTCAGTTCGGACATGTCCTCGATCGTCATCTCGTAAAGACCGGGGGCCAGTGCCTCGATGGTCTTCAGGGTCGAGGTGACCTCGCTGTGTTCCTTCTTCGCGATCTGGCTCGACACGAAGATCCCCAGATGCCCGACCTGGTCATGGACCATGTAGACAATGCGTTGGCCGCGCACGCGGATTTCGGCCACGTCGGCATAGGTGGCCGTAATCCAGTTCAGCGCCTGCTGCGGGGGCGTGATGTTGTCGCCGTGGCTGGCGAATACGATGATCGGCGCGCGGATCGCCTTCAGGTCCAGCGGCCGGCCCGGCTCGATCCGTGCTTCGTTCTTCACGAGGCGGTTGCCGACGAACAGCTGTTCGACGATCCACCGGATCTCGGCCTCGTTCAGCAGGAAGAACCCGCCCCACCACTTCTCGAACTCCAGAAACGCCTGGTCGCCCTTGTCGATGTCCCGGAACAGGTCCGTATACTTGCGGAACAAGGTCCGGCCGGGATTCAGCAGTTCGAAATTCTGCACCAGATGCGCGCCGTCGAAGATGCCGCCGCCCAGGTCGGACAGGAACATCGGCACCCAGGTGCCGCCCAGCACGCCGGCGTTGTAGCGCATCGGATCCTGGCCCACGCGGCCCGACCAGGGCGCGACCGGCGCACCGTTCACGACGATGGGGCCGGTCAGGTCCGGGTTCGCGGCGGCCAGAAGCAGCGTCGCCCAGCCCCCCTGGCAATTCCCCGTCACCACGGGACGCGGCGCTTCGGGATGGCGCCGCATCACCTCGCGCACGAAAGCAGCCTCGGCGCGTGTGACATAGGCCAGGAACTGCCCCGGCTCGGGTTCGCGGCGGAATGCGACGAAATAGACCGGGTGGCCTTCGCGCAGCGCGACGCCCACCTGGCTGTCGGCCTTGAAGCCGCCGATGCCCGGACCGTGGCCGGCGCGCGGGTCGATGATGATGAAGGGGCGGAGGGTGTTGTCTATGACGACCCCTTCCGGCGGCAGGATCCGCAGCAGCATGTAGTTCGAGGGATAGGGAAGATCCTTGCCATCCATGACCACCTCGTAGTCATAGATCAGCACCGGCGGACAGCCGGCGGCTTCGTGTTCCAGGAAGATGTCGCCGCGCTTGCGCAGCGCGTCCAGGGTCAGGATCCCGCGTTCGGCCGCATCGCGCAGATAGGCGTTCCAGTCCCGCGCCAGGCGACCCTCGGACTGGGCATTGCGCAGCTGCTCGACCAGGTCGCCGATATCCTCGGCAATCCCCTTCGTCCGCCGCGAATGTTCGTCCGAGATGCGCTGAGTGTGGCGCATCGTGGCTGTGGACAGGATGTTTCCGGTGGTCGATGTCGCGGCCATCTCGGATTCGAACGTCTGCATGGCCCGGTGAAGGGCGGCCAGGAAATCGCCCTCGGGGCGCGGAACCGAAGGCTGGAGCGCCGGATCGATCAGGTCGAAGATGGATGCCATGATGGATGTCCTCAGGCCGTGATGGAAAAGCCGCCGTCGATGTCATGGACACCGCCGGTCAGGTTGCGCGCCTGGCGCGAGGCAAGGAAGGCCGCCATCGCCCCCACATCCTCGATCGAGGCAAGCTGATGCGTGGGCGCGCGTTCGGCGGCGGCGGCCAGCAGTTCGTCGAAATGGTCGATGCCGCTTGCGGCGCGGGTGGCCAGCGGGCCGGGAGACAGCGCATGGACGCGGATGCCCTTTTCGCCCAGTTCGGCGGCGGCGTAGCGAACGGTGCTTTCCAGCGCGGCCTTCACGGGCCCCATGAGGTTGTAGTGCCGCACGACGCGGGACGAACCGAAGAACGACACCGCCATGCAGGTGCCGCCGTCCTGCATCAGCGGTTCCGCCAGGCGGATCATGCGCAGGAAGGAATGGACCGATATGTCCATCGCTGTGGCAAAGCCATCGGCCGAACAGTCGATGACACGGCCATGCAGGTCGTCACGGGGTGCAAAGGCGATGGAATGGATCAGCGTGTCCAGCCGCCCCCAGCGCGCCGCGATCTGGTCGAACACCGCCTCAAGCTGCCCCGGCCGCGCGACATCGAGCGGCGCCATGATCTCGGCCCCAAGCTGTTCCGCCAGCGGCCGGACATGGGGCTCCGCCTTGTCGTTGAGCCAGGTGATCGCAAGGTCCGCGCCCTGCGCCTTGAACGCCTGCGCGCACCCCCAGGCGATGGAATGTTCGTTCGCGATGCCGACGATCAGTGCCTTTTGCCCCTGCAAAGCGCCCACGATTCTCTCCTGCCAAAACGCTGCTCAAATAGCCTTCGAAAAGCTGAAGTTTGTTTGAACGGCTTCGGTGAAGGAGGTGTGACAAACGTGTTTCTGCACTGCGGCATTTTGCCCCGCCGAGGTGCAACACAGGGGCAAATCCGCCACTGGCAGGACCGATGGCACAGGGCGGCGCGGGGGAGATTCAGCCGGGACTCCCTGGCCCGGACGGCCATTGCGCCGGTTCTGCCGGACCCGGAATAACCGTCAGGGCGCGGTCATCCCCTCGACGGTCAGAAACACCGGATCATGGTCCGAAAGCGACTGGCCCGCCGGATCCAGCGACGGCGCGATCCAGGATCGCGACACCTGCACACCCCGCGTCAGGAACCAGTCGAGCTTTTGCGACCGGGCGGGATCGGGGCTGATCAGGCTGGCTCGGGTGGTCGGCTGATCGATGTCGCCCGAATGCTTCGTGAATCCCCGCGCTTCGGCATGGGCGAACAAGGTTTCGGCCCGCCAGTCGCCGCCGATCTGGTTGCCGCTGTTCAGATCGCCGCCAATCACGACCGGAAGCCCGGGAAAGGCCGCGTCCAGCGTGTCGATCAGTCCGGCAATCTGGGCCTGGCGAAGGGCTGCATCGCCGTGGCTTTCCAGATGGATCGAAATGGCCACCAGTGGCCCTTCGGATGTATCGATCACCGCGCCGACCGCCATGCGTTCGCCCATGCGCGGCTGATCCTCGCCCTCGGTGAACCAGCGGCGCCGGCCGGCAAGCCGAAGCATGAAAGGCTGGCGCAGCGGTCCGGCCGCCAAAAGGCCGTTGCCGTGCAGACCGAGGCGGTTTTCCGCATCGGTGCAGAACTTCCGTTCGGTCTCCGAGCCGAGGCCCAGTTCGATGAATTCGACACCGTAGAGGTACTGCATCCCCAGAAACCGGGCCAGGATGGCCGTGGTGTGGGCCTGCCGGGTGCGGGCCATGCCATTGTCCATTTCGGACAAAAGCGCCACCTGCGCCCCCGCGTCGGCCAGCTTGGCTGCGCTTTCGGCCGGGAAGAGGCAGCGTTCCAGATTCCAGGCCGCGATCGTCAGCGGCAAGGCCAGCGGCACGGACGCGGGCGCCCCACCCAGTTCGACCTGTGTCATCGTGGCCAGGCCGGACATGTGCGCATCATGGGCGGCAATGTTGCGCGGCAGGGCGGCGATCGCGGCGCGATCCTCTTGCGAAAGGGCGGGCAGCCGGTCGGTGACATCGGTGATCATGCGGGCAACTCCATCATCTGGCGCGCCGCGTCCCGAAGGGCCAGGCGGCGGCCGCTGGCGGTATCGAAGAAATGCAGCGCCTCGAGCGGCACCGTCAGGGTGAAGTGCTGCGACAGTGCGGCCTGCGGCGAAAGCGCGAAGGTCAATGGCTGGCCTTCCACATGACCATGAACCAGCCGCCGGGCGCCAAGTTCCTCGACGAAGTCGCAAACGAACGGCAGGCCCGCCGAAGTCGCCGCGGGCGCGGGGTGCAGGGCTTCGGCGCGGATGCCCAGCGTGACGGACCCCTCTGCTGCCACACGGAACGGCAGAGCGGCCACCGTCGCGACGATCCGCAATCGGCTGCTCGACACCTCGGCGTCCAGAAGGTTCATCGCGGGCGATCCGATGAAGCTGGCCACGAAAGTGGAGGCACTGCGGTGGTAGATTTCCAGCCGGGCGCCCATCTGTTCGATCCGGCCACCATTCAGCACCACCAATCGGTCGGCCAGCGTCATCGCCTCAAGCTGGTTATGGTGACGTAGATCGACGTTATGCCCAGCCGGTTCTGAAGGCGCCTGATCTCGCCCCGCATCGAGACGCGCAGCTTGGCATCCAGGTTCGACAGCGGCTCGTCGATCAGAAAGGCCGCAGGTTGGCGCACCACGGCGCGGCCCTTGATAATCGAGGACGCAATGAACCCAGCCAAGCTGCGACCGGGGCACCGCACTGATCCGCTCGAATGCAGGTGACCGGTGAGGCCCTACAACCGCCCTCACAGTTCCCATTCCTCGCTCTCGTCGCGTTCGCACTGCCATTCCAGTTCAAGATGGCGCTGACCTTTGCGCTCTTCGTCCATCTTGTGCTGTTGCTTTTGACGCGGTTCGGGTGTGCCGCGCCCAAGCGCGCCATGCCCCGCAAGACCGCGCGAAAAGCGGCGACGGATCAGCGGTGAAGCGTCAGCACCGCAGACTGTGCGTAGCCGCGATAAAGCGGCGTGAAACGAATATCAGCGCCAACATCGCCGGCCACGCGATCCAGCGCTGCGGGCAGATCATCGCGCGGTGCGACGTGGAACCGCGCGAGCCAGGCGCGCAGGCCCGACTTGAACCAGCCAGGCAGGCCCGATTGCGTGCCGAAGTCGACGATGTGCAGCTGTCCACCCGGGGCGACCAGTCGCGCGGCTTGCAAAAGTGCGCCCCGCCAATCGGGGATCATCGACAGGCTGTAGGACAGCACCACGCGATCAAAACGCGCGACGCCGAAAAGCGCCTCGGGGTCGAAGTTGCAGGCATCGCCCTGGCCGAGCACCGCGCGAACCCCGAGCGTCTTGCGGGCCGATCGCAGCATTTCTTCGGAAATGTCCATGCCATACAGCTTGCAGCCCGGATAGCGCCGCCCGATCAGATGCAGGTTGCGCCCGGTGCCGCAGGCGACCTCAAGGATGCTGGCGCCAGCCGGCGGGGCGAGTTCGGAAATCAGCCGGTCACGACCCAGAAGATAGTAGCGCCGCGTCAGATCGTAGATCAGCCGCTGGTGCCGGTAGGTCGCATCCATCAACGCGGCGTGGGTCTGGGTTCCCTCCATCCCGCTCACCCCTCGAACCTGTAAAGATGCACACCGCCATAGATGGCGGAGCGATCCGCGGCGAATGCGGCGGCGGAAGCCGCTTCATCGCGGCTCCAGCGCGAAAGGATCTCGGGCGCGACGCGGCCCGGCAGGATGTCCGCCGTTCCGCCGGTGCGGAAGATCACCCTTGCGCCCGGTGTGGCGGTGCGGGTGATCTGGGACCAAAGGGCGTTCAGCTGCGCATCGGTCATCCAGTCCTGCGCATCCAGCAGCACATAGGCCTGTTTCGACGCATCAGGCGCTTCGGCCAGGACATCGGTGAAGGATCGGTTCAGCACCTCGACCCGCGATGCATTGCGGCGCAGCGCCTGGAAATTCTGCCGTTCCAGATAGGGCGGGACCGAGCGCGGTTCCGACGCGGCATAGGCGCGGTTGAAGGCCTGCCAGGCAAAATAGTTCTCGGCAATCGGGAAATCGCACATCAGCTTCCGTGTCCGTTCGCGCAAGACCGGGACCACGTCGCCACCACCATCGGCAGCAAGCTTGTCATACTGCGCTGGCGGGATGCCCAGCCCGAAGAGCGAGGCGCGGCGCTGCGCGAGGAAGCGGACGATGGGCTTTTCGTAAAGCGGCGCGATGCGTCTGTCGAAGAAACGCACCTGGTCTTCCATGGTTTTCGCCTCCAGCAAGGGGCGGAAATTCACACCCCCCAGGCGCGCGACCAGATGCGCCGCGCCAATGAAGCGACCAAGAAGCCCAAAACGGTAGAAGCCATGCTCGAACATCTCGATCCGCCGCCGCAGGCGCGGGCGCGCTTCCCACCAGGCACGGCTTTGCGCATCCAGGACCGGCGCGATCAGCCGGTCATAGACCGCCGCATTCCCGGGGACATCGGCCCGACCCAGAAAATCATAGAAACCATCGAAATCCGGCAGGGTCTGCGCCGCCGCCAGCTTCAGCTTCAAAAGCGCCACATGTGCCGGCGACAGGTCCACCGCAGTAATCGAACCGGGATCGGCGGTAAGGTAGGACATCACATTGCACCCGCCCGAAGCGATGCAGACCATGTTGTCCCCGGGCTGGAGAGCAAGCGCCGCCATGTCGGCCACCGGGTCTTCCCAGATCTGGGCATAGACCAGCCCATGGAAGCATTGGGCGAACAGCCGCTCGAGCTGGCCGGTGAGACTGAACCGCTTGTTCTGGTGGACGGCCGATCGAAGCTGTTGTTGCAGCGTCTTGGGATAGGTCGTGTCGGTCACGGGGTCTCGCTTTTCGCCGGCTGGGGTTCAGGTGCGAAAGACCCTAGGGCTGCTGCACGACAGGAATATGAAGGCGCGCACCCCTGGGGCACGCGCCTGTCACCTTGTGCAGCAGATCAGAGCGGTTTTTTGAGCCATTTCGACACGACGCCGACGATCCCTTCGCGGAACATCAGCACGGCAACCACGAAGACCACCCCCTGCGCAACCGTGACCCAGGCGCCCAGGCTGGCAAGGTAATTCTGCATGGTGATGATGATCGCGGCGCCCACCATCGGCCCAAAAATGGTGCCCATGCCGCCCAGCAGCGTCATCAGCACCACCTCGCCGGACATGGCCCAATAGACATCGGTCAGCGAAGCCAGCTGCACCACGATCGCCTTCATTCCGCCGGCAAGCCCCGACAGCGTGGCGGACAGAACGAAGACCGCAAGCTTGTAGTGATCCGCCCGATAGCCCAGCGATATGGCGCGGGGTTCATTGTCGCGGATCGCCTTCAGGACCTGACCGAAAGGCGAATGGATGATGCGGTAGATCAGCAGAATCCCCAGCAAGAAGACGACCGCCACGACGTAATAGAACGTCATCGCATTCGACAGGTCGATGATCCCGAACAGATGCCCGCGCGGAACGCCCTGGATGCCGTCCTCGCCGCCGGTGAAGGGTGCCTGAAGCGCGAAGAAGTAGATCATCTGCGCGAAGGCCAGCGTGACCATCGCGAAGTAGATCCCCTGCCGCCGGATCGCCAGCGCCCCGAACAGAAGGCCAAGGCCCGCCGCCGTGACCATGCCCGCCAGGATCGCCAGTTCCGGCGACAGTCCCCAGACCTTGGCCGCGTGGGCCGAGACATAGCTGGCCATGCCGAAATAGGCCGCGTGGCCGAAGGACAGAAGCCCACCATAGCCCAGAAGCAGGTTGAAGGCCGAAGCGAACAGCGCAAAGCACAGAAGTTTCATCAGGAAGAACGGATACATCAGGAACGGCGCGATCAGCAGCAGGACAGCAAGTCCGGCGAAGATCGCCATGTGCAGGCTTTTGCCACGCGCGGCCCGGTCGGACAGGATGGCTTCGGCGCCCACAGGTTCGACATCAAGGGTGGCGCCGGCGCCGACGGATTCAGCTTCGTCGCTCATGTCAGGCCTCCCGTCCGAACAGTCCGGCTGGTTTCACCAGCAGGACGATCGCCATGATGATGAAGATCACCGTTGCCGCGGCTTCGGGGTAGAAGACCTTGGTCAGCCCCTCGATCAGGCCCAGCGCAAAGCCGGTGACGACGGCCCCAAGGATGGAGCCCATGCCGCCGATGACCACCACCGCGAAGACCACGATGATCAGGTTCGATCCCATCATCGGGTTGACCGCATAGATCGGGGCGGCAAGCACGCCGGCAAAGCCCGCCAGTGCCACGCC
Source organism: Rhodobacteraceae bacterium QY30 (assembly GCA_002356635.1). Taxonomy (GTDB): domain Bacteria; phylum Pseudomonadota; class Alphaproteobacteria; order Rhodobacterales; family Rhodobacteraceae; genus QY30. The sequence continues at coordinate 264,867 of CP023454.1, read as the reverse complement.
GAAGCCATAGGTCAGCGTCACCAGAAGCGGCACGTTGATGCCGAAAGCCTGAACCAGCGTCGGATTTTCGGTCGCGGCGCGCAGATAGGCTCCCAGACGGGTCTTTTCGATCATGAACCAGGTGCCAAGGCAGACCACCAGCGACGCCAGGACGACCCAGCCACGGTAAAGGGGCAGGAACATGAACCCCAGGTTCACGCCGCCCGAAAGCTCGGCCGGGATCGCGTAGCTCATCCCCGATACGCCATAGCCGTTGCGGAACAGCCCTTCGATGATCAGCGCCAGGCCGAAGGTCAGCAGCAGCCCGTACAGGTGATCCAGCTTGTAAAGCCGCGAGATCAGCAGCCTTTCGATCACCATGCCGACCACGCCAACGATGATCGGCGCGAGGATCAGGGCGGGCCAGTAGCCGATGCCCAGATAGGTCAGCAGCATCCAGCCCACGAAGGCGCCCATCATGTATTGCGCGCCGTGGGTGAAGTTGATGATGTTCAACAGCCCGAAGATGACCGCCAGGCCCAGGCTCAGCGTGGCGTAGAAGGCGCCATTGATGAAGCCCAGCAGAAGCTGGCCGTACAGCGCCGCGGCCGGTATTCCAAAGATTTCAGCCATGTGACCGGTTCCGAAAGGGGCCTATCCCCCGGGGAACCAACGCCCCGGGGGACAACGTTTTCGTGTTTACTTGACCAGGTTGCAGCCGCCATCGGCCAGCGGGCGGAAGGCCTCGGCCGCGGGGATGGTGGCGACGGTCTTGTAAAGATCCCAGTCGCCGGTCGATTCCTCGGGCTTCTTCACCTCGAACAGATACATGTTGTGGACATGGCGCCCGTCGACGCGGATTTCGCCCTGGCCGAACAGCGGATCGTCGGTCGGCATTTCCTTCATCTTGGCCATGACGGCGGTGGCGTCCTTGCCCTTCGTCGCCTCGACCGCCTTCAGGTAATGCAGGACGGACGCATAGACGCCCGCGTGAACCATCGTCGGCATCGCGCCACCGTGGCGTTCGGCGAAGCGTTTCGAAAACTCACGTGTGCCTTCGTTCTGATCCCAATAGAAGGCTTCCGTCAGGACAAGGCCCTGCGCGGTTTGCAGGCCCAGCGCCTTGACGTCGGTGACGAAGGTCAGAAGGCCGGCCAGCTTCTGTCCGCCCTGCACGATGCCGAATTCCGATGCCTGCTTGATGGCGTTGGTCGTGTCCGCCCCCGCGTTAGCAAGGCCGATCACCTTGGCGCCCGATGACTGCGCCTGCAGCAGGAAGGACGAGAAATCCTGCCCGGGGAACGGATGGCGGACACTGCCCAGCACCTTGCCGCCCGCCTTTTCGACAACGGCGGCGGTATCCCGTTCCAGCGCGTGACCGAAGGCGTAGTCGGCGGTCAGGAAGAACCAGGTATCGCCGCCCGCCTTCACCATTGCACTGCCGGTGCCATTGGCCAGCGCCCAGGTGTCATAGGTCCAGTGGACGGTGTTGGGCGAACAGGCCTTGCCCGTCAGGTCCGATGACCCGGCACCGGAATCCATGAAGATCTTGTTCTTTTCCTTGGTGATGTCGGCCACCGCCAGCGCCACGGACGAGGTCGGGACATCCAGGATCACGTCGACGCCGTCCTGGTCATACCACTGGCGCGCGATGCTGGACCCGATGTCCGGCTTGTTCTGGTGATCGGCCGAGACGATCTCGACGTTAATGCCCTTGTCGGCGGCTTTGAAATCCTCGACCGCCATCTGCGCCGCGATAACCGAACCTTCGCCCGAAAGGTCGGCGTAGGTGCCGGAACGATCGTTCAGCACACCCAGCTTCACGTCGATCTTGTCCTGGGCAAAGGCGCCGCCCGACAGAAGCGCCGCCGCCGAGACGGCCATGAGCAGTTTCGAAAGCTTCATTGTTTTCCACTCCCTAAGTTGGATCAAAGTCTCAGACGCCGAGATAGCGGTGCAGCTTGTCCATGTTGGCTTCCAGCTCTGCGTTGGCGATTTCGTCCACCACGCGGCCCTGTTCGACGATGTAGTGCCGGTCGGCGACGGTCGCGGCGGCGTGGAAGTTCTGTTCAACCAGAATGATGGTGAAACCCATCGTCTTCAGCTTCTGGATCATGTGGCCGATCTGCTGGACGATAACCGGCGCAAGTCCCTCGGTCGGTTCGTCCAGAAGCAGAAGCCGCGCGCCGGTGCGCAGGATGCGGCCGATCGCCAGCATCTGCTGTTCGCCGCCGGAAAGCTTTGTCCCCTGGCTGTGAAGCCGTTCCTTCAGGTTCGGGAACAGATCGAAGATCTGCTCCATCGTGAAGCCGCCCGGGGCCACGACCGGCGGCAGAAGCAGGTTTTCCCGCACGTCGAGGCTTGAAAAGATCCCGCGTTCTTCGGGGCACCAGGCGATGCCCTGCCGGGCGATGTGGCGCGAGGACAGGCCGATCAGTTCATTCCCGTTGAAGCGCACCGATCCGCGGCGCTTGTCGATGACGCCCATGATGGACTTGAGCGTGGTGGTCTTTCCCGCGCCGTTCCGACCCAGAAGCGTGACCACTTCACCGGGACGGACGTCGATCGTGATGCCGTGAAGGACATGCGATTCCCCATACCACGCCTTCAGGTCGCGGACGGCCAGAAGCGGCTCGGTCGAAGGTGCAACACTCGTCATGGGTGGGCCCCGATATAGGCTTCAAGAACACGCGGATCCTTCGAAACGGTGGCGTAATCGCCTTCGGCCAGGACCTTGCCGCGCGCCAGCACCGTGATGACATCCGAAAGCGTCGAGACGACGGAAAGGTTATGTTCGACCATCAGCACCGTGCGGTTTTTCGACACGCGCCGGATCAGCTGGGTTATGCGGTCCACATCATCGGCGGCCATTCCGGCCATCGGTTCGTCCAGCAGCATCAGTTCGGGGTCCAGCGCCAGCGTCGTGGCGATTTCCAGCGCCCGTTTGCGGCCATAGGACAGTTCACCCGCCAGGGAGTCGATGAACTCGATCAGCCCCACGGCCTGCACAAGGTCATGGGCCCGGCCGTTCAGACTGTCGAGCGTGGACTGCGAGCGCCAGAACGCAAAGGAGTCGTTGCGTTCGCGTTGCAGGGCGATGCGGACGTTTTCCAGCACGCTCATGTGCGGAAAGACCGCCGAGATCTGGAAAGAGCGGATCAGCCCCAGCCGGGCGATATCGGCCGGCTTGCGCTGGGTGATGTCCCGCCCGTTGTAGGTGATGGTGCCGCGCGTCGGCGTCAGGAATTTGGTCAGAAGGTTGAAGCAGGTGGTCTTTCCTGCGCCATTCGGCCCGATCAACGCATGGATGCTGCCGCGCCGCACCCTCAGATCAACGCCGTCGACCGCGATGAAGCCCTTGAATTCCTTCGTCAGGCCACTGGCAGACAGGATGATGTCATCCGCCATGAATCCTCCCGTTGGTGCCTGGGGTCTGCTGCCCCGTTGGGAAAAGGCTAGGACCGGTTTTTGACCAAGTCAACAGATTTCAGAAACAAGCAAAACTGTTCACATTCATGAACAAAAACGCTATAGATCAGGGAAACACCACCAACGCGGCCGGAGGCTTCATGCGTGTCAGGCAGATCGACAATGTCCTGGATCTGTTCGAGGTCTTCGCCCGAGAGCGGTCGCCGTTGACGCTAACCGCGCTGTCCGAGCTTCTGGATACTCCGAAATCCAGCACCTTCAACGTGATCGAGACACTGGCCAGTCGCGGTTTCCTTTATGAAACCAAGCCACGCGGCGGCTATTATCCGACCCAGCGGATGCTGGAGCTTTCCCGCCTGACCATGGACGGCGACCCGCTGACCGCGCGCCTCCACGGCCAGCTGGAGGCACTGGCGCTTGCGACCGGGGAAACCGCCGTGCTTTCGGTGCGGGACCAGCAGGATGTGGTCTATGTCGACGTGGTCGAATGCACCGCACCGATCCGCTACTTTGCCCGCGTCGGCGAACGCCGGGCCCTTCAGACCACCTCAAGCGGCAAGGCCATCCTGGCCAGTTATCCATCGGCCGAGCGTGACCGCATCCTGCGGACCCTGCGCTATCAGCCCGGACCGGAATCGAAGGGCCCTTCGGATCTGTCCGCCGAAATCGAGGCGGCCGAGGCGCGCGGCTGGTGCGAGGATCTGGGCGAATCCACCGCCGATGTCCTGGGGGTGGGCGTGCCAGTCGTCACGGCGGGCCGTCGCTACGGGCTGGCGGTGGCCGGCCCGATCTACCGGATGCTGGGCCGACGCGAGGAGCTGGCCGCCCATCTGCGCGCGGCGGCGGGACGCATCAGCGCCATGTGACGGGTCCGCGGATTTCACCCGGGTCCGATTGCGCTTGCCCCAGGGCCACAATGCCGGTTTCCTGCGCCCAAGCCGCCTCAGGAGACCGGAATGCCCGTGAACGCCAACACGTCCCGCCCGTTCCGAACCGCGTCCGGCCGGCAGGAAAACGGGAATGCGGTTCCACCCGGCCGGACCTGGCTGATCTTCCTGGCGATCCTGATCCTGAACTACTTCCTGGTCGGCCTGCTGTTCCCTGGCGAAGCGGAACCCGATTCGGTTTCCTACACCTTCTTCCGGGAACAGCTGGCGCGCGACAATATCGAGGCCGTGCACAGCAGGAACGACGCGCTTGACGGCAAGTTCAAAGCGCCGGTCCAGTGGACGCCCCCCGCGACCGACCGCGCACCGGCGCCCGAGGCGCGCAGCATCAGCGCTTTTACCACCGTCTTGCCCGCCTTCGTCGATTCAGGGCTGGAGACCGAACTGATCCGGCGCGGTGTCGAGATCCGGGCCACGCCGATCCAGACCGAGGCCAATCCCCTGATCACCTTGCTGTCCGCCTTTGGCCCGGCACTTCTGATCATCGGCATCTATGTCTGGCTGTTCCGTCGCGCCGCGAAGATGGGCGGCGGGATGCTGGGCGGCTTTGGGGGCATGGGGCAAAGCAAGGCCCGCCGCTTTGACAAGGAAACCGAAACACGGGTCAGTTTCGACGATGTCGCGGGGATCGAGGAGGCCGAAAACGAACTGGTCGAGATCGTCGATTTTCTGAAAAACCCCGAGAAATACACTCGCCTGGGCGGCACCGCCCCGAAAGGGGTGCTGCTGGTGGGCGCGCCGGGCACCGGCAAGACCCTTCTGGCCCGCGCCGTCGCCGGCGAAGCCGAGGTGCCGTTCTTTTCCATGAGCGGCTCGGAATTCGTCGAGATGATCGTCGGTGTCGGCGCCGCCCGCGTGCGCGACCTGTTCCAGGAGGCGCGCAAGAACGCCCCGGCGATCATCTTCATCGACGAGATCGACTCCATCGGCCGCGCCCGGGGCCAGGCCGTGCTGGGCGGGGCCAGCGAACAGGAACAGACGCTGAACCAGATCCTGACCGAGATGGACGGGTTTTCCAGCCGCGAAGGCGTGATCGTCCTGGCCGCGACCAACCAGCCCGATGTGCTGGACCGCGCGCTTCTGCGCCCTGGCCGCTTCGACCGTCGCGTGGTCGTCAACCTGCCCGACCGGAACGGTCGCGAGGCGATCTTCAAGGTCCATACCCGCAATGTCCCGCTGGGCCCGGACGTAAGCCTGGCCGAGCTTGCCCGCACCACGCCGGGCGTGTCCGGCGCGGATATCCGCAACCTGGTGAACGAAGCCGCCCTTCTGGCCGCACGCCGCCAGCAGGACGAGGTGCACCAGAAGGACTTCATCGACGCGCTGGAAAAGATCATCCTGGGGCCGGAACGCCCGATCATCCTGAGCGAGGCCGACAAGGAGCGCGTGGCCTATCATGAAGGCGGCCATGCCATCCTGGGACTGGTCGTGGCCGGGGCCGACCCCGTGAACCGCGTCACCATCGTTCCGCGCGGGCAGGCGCTGGGCGTCACCTACCAGCGCCCGCTGACCGACCGCTACAACTATGCAGAAGCCTATCTGCGCGCCAAGATCATCGGGATGCTGGGCGGGCGGGCCGCCGAAGAAATCGTCTATGGCACCCGGACCACAGGGGCCGAGAACGACATCGAACAGGCCACCGGCCTTGCCCGGCAAATGGTGACCCGCTGGGGGATGAGCGAGAAGGTCGGCATGGTTCAGCTGGCGCCGCGACAGAACAACTGGGTGGGCATGGAGGCGCTGCCCGGGGCCAAGCCCTACAGCGAGGATACCGCCCGCCTGATCGACCTGGAGGTGGCGCGGGTGATCCGCGAGTGCCACCAGGAGGCCCGCCGCCTGCTGGTCGAGCACCGTCCAAGACTGGACGCCCTGGTAACGGCCCTGATGCAGCGCGAATCTCTGGACGAAGCCGAGATCCTGGAGGTGACGGGCCTGCCCCCCGCCCCCGAACTGCCCGATCGGCCAAGGATCGCTCCTCCGGTGTCGAAATCGCCGGCATGAGGGCCAAAAGGGTGTAGACTGCAATCGTTCTTCCGGGACGGAGAACGGAGATGGACGACGCAGCGATCCTTGAGGCGCTTGACAGCCTGGCGGCGGCCTTCAACGCACATGATATCGATCAGATCATGGCGTTCCTTGCTGACGACTGTCAGCTGGACATGCCGCGCGGGCCGGAACCGCACGGCAGTCGCTTTGTCGGCCGGGCCGAGGTGCGGCGGGGGCTGATGACGCGCTTCGAAACCACCCCCGACGTTCATTATGCCGACGTCGAGAACTTTGCCAGCGGCGACACCGGCATGTCGAAATGGCTGCTGACCGGCACCCTCCTGGACGGAACGAAGCTGCGGGTGCGTGGCTGCGATTTCTATACCTTCGCGGACGGAAAGGTGATCCGAAAGGATTCCTACTGGAAGATCGTATCCTGAGCGGTCAGCCCCCCCGAAACCAGCGCATCCCCTGTGGCCAGCAGGGAGGATACCGCGATATCCAGATCTTCGTCGGTGGTCCGGTGATTGCAGATCGCCGCGCGAAGTCCATGCACGCCATGAACCGTCGTATCGGAAAAGGCGACGGTGCCCGCCTCTTGCAGGCGCATCATGATCTCGGTGTTCAGGGTCTCAAGCGCCTCGGCATCCAGGCCGCCGGGATTGTAGCGGAAGCAGACGATGTCCAGCGTGACCGGCGCCAGCAGTTCCAGTCGCGGTTCGCCGTTGATCCGGGCCGCCAGCAGGTGCGCCTGGTCGATGTTGCGGCCGATGATCCGCCCGAAACGGTCCACGCCCTGTTCCTTCAGCATCATCCAGATCTTCAGCGCCCGGAACCCGCGCGATGTCTGCAATCCAAGGTCCAGAAGCCAGCTTGCTGCGGCGATCCCACGCGCCGACGGGTCCAGATATTCGCTGTGCAGGGCGAAGCCGCGCAGATGCGCCTGCGGATCGCGGATGAGGACGCAGCCCGCTTCGAACGGGACATGCAGGCTTTTGTGCGGGTCCAGCGCCAGGCTGTCGGCGCGCTCCATCCCGTCCAGCAGGTGACGGTGGTCGGCGGACAGCCGCGCCAAGGCGCCGATGCAACCATCGACGTGGAGCCACAGGCCTTCGCCACGGCACAGGTCGGCAATGGCGGGCAAGGGATCGATGGCACCCGTGTTGACCGTTCCGGCTGTGGCGATCACGCAGGCGGGCTGCCAGCCGGCGCGGCGGTCCTCTGCTATGGCCTCGGCCAGGGCGGCGATATCCATCCGGCAGGCGGCATCGGTTGGAATCCGCCGCAGGGCGCGATTGCCCAGCCCCAGCAGTTCCACCGCCTTCTGATGGCAGCCATGCACCTGATCCGAGGCGTAGAAGCGCAAGGGTCGCGGCAATGCGGCCAACCCCTCGGCCCGCAGGTCGATCTCGGCGGCCTCGTTCCGTGCGACCGTCAGCGCGATCAGGTTCGCCGCAGAGCCGCCGCTGGTCAGGGTGCCGCTGGCGCCAGACGGGAAACCGGCGATCTCTTTCAGCCAGTCGATGACCTGGCGTTCGGTCTCCGCAGCCGCGTGGTTCCCGCCGCCAAGATTCGAGCCGTCGAAGGCCGCCAGGAAATCCGCCAGCGCCCCCGTCAGGGACGAGGCGCCCATGTACCACATCCAGAAGCGCGGATGGGTATTGCCCATGGGATAGGACAGGATGGTCTGCCACGCCTCATCCAGGACGGTGTCCAGCGCCTGCGGCTGTTGCGGCAGCGGCTGGCGAAGGGCGGCGCGCACCCCGTCCGGCATTGGCCGCCAGACCGGCCGCGCGCGCAAGCTGGCAGTTTCGGTGATCGCGCGATCCAGCGCCGCATGGGCCGCACGGGCGAAGGCGCCCCAGTCATCGGGGTCAAGCGTTTCGGTCATGGCGCCTCGCTTCAACCAAGCTGATAACCGGGGGTCGAGCGGGACAGCGCCAGTTCGGCCTCGTCCATCTCCTCGGGGATGTCCTGGAAAAGCGGCGTCGAAAGATAGCGTTCGCCGGTGTCGGGCAGCATGGCCAGGATCACGCTGCCCGGCGCGGCGCTCTCGGCGATCTTCATGGCCACGGCAACCGTCGATCCGCCCGAAATGCCTGTCAGGATGCCTTCGCGCGCCGCCAGCTTCTTCGCCCAAGCAATGCCTTCGGTGCCCGGCACCGACACAAGCTGGTCATACCCGCGCTTGTCGATCGCCTCTTGCAGCACCAGCGGGACGAAGTCGGGCGTCCAGCCCTGGATCGGATGCGGCTCAAAGGCCGGATGGCTGACGGCCGGCGCACCGTCAGGGCCGCGGGTCTGCGCGATGCCGCTGCCGATCAGCGCCGCGTTCGCCGGTTCCGCGAGAACGATCCGGGTGTCCGGCCGCTCGCGCCTCAAGACCCGCGCGATCCCCGCGACCGTGCCGCCCGTGCCATAGCCCGTCACCACGTGATCCAGCCGCTGCCCGGCGAAATCGCCCAGGATCTCCTGCGCCGTGGTGCTTTCGTGAATGTCGGCATTGGCGTCCGTCTCGAACTGCCGCGCCAAGAACCAGCCGTTCTTCTGCGCCAGTTCGACCGCCTTGTTGTACATCCCGATCCCCTTGTCGGCCCGTGGCGTCAGCACGACCTTCGCGCCGAACATCCGCATCAGCCGCCGCCGTTCGACCGAAAAGCTGTCCGCCATCGTCACGACCAGCGGATAGCCCTTCTGCGCGCAAACCATCGCAAGGCCGATGCCGGTATTGCCGCTTGTCGCCTCGACAACCGTCTGTCCCGGCTTCAGGGCCCCGGAGCGTTCCGCCGCCTCGATGATGTTCAAGGCCAGTCGGTCCTTGACCGAACCGCCGGGATTGAAGAACTCGGCCTTCACATAGACCGACACATCCTTCGGCGAAAGCGCGTTCAGGCGGACGACAGGTGTATCCCCGATCGTATCAAGGATGCTGTCATAAAGCCGTCCGCGCCCGGTTGTCCTGCGTATCGTCTGCGCCGCCATCTGATCCTCCGATGCGTTACCACCCCATGCGTCCTGCATGGCAAAGCTTACCCGATTTCAGAGCGACCCGGTCAGGATTCGACCGACGGAGAGGAAGCCCGGGCAGACGCGGATGTTTCCGGGCGGATTGGTGCTTGCCGGCAGGGCGCGCGATCGCCTGCAGGCTGCCCATGACTACGGGAAGGTGCTGTTCGGCATGTTCCTGTCCCTTGGTGCGAAGTCTACCCTGGTCTTGCCCGGCTTTTGTGGAAAGCGTTAGGGAGTTTTCCTCCAGAGCGGCGAAGTCCGGCGCAAGGCAGGAACGGAAGATGAAGGGAACGACACCCTTCGCTGTCGATCTCGATGCCGGTGCTGTCAACCAGAAGGGGAAACGGGCCGTCCGAGCCGCAGATCGGGGCGTACGAAATTTACCCGGTTATCTCAAGCACTTGTCTGATGGTGATTGGTGGAGCCAAGGGGAGTCGAACCCCTGACCTCTTGAATGCCATTCAAGCGCTCTACCAACTGAGCTATGGCCCCACCGGAGGTCCAGGCAACGTCGGGCGTCGCCTGCGTGGGGGCGATATAGGGAAGGCCCAAAGGATGCGCAAGCGAAAACTTCACGGTCTTGCGACAGCTTCGCGACGGCCATGCAAAGCATGAAAAAAGGGCGCGGTCCGAAACCGCGCCCCCTTGTTCCGATCGGTGCGAAAACGTTCAGACTTCGTCGTCGCCGCTGCTGACGTCGGCGATGTCGTCCAGCGAGACGTTGTCGTCCTCGTCGTCTTCCAGCAGGTCGTCGTCTAGCTCGACATCGCCGGATTCTTCGTCCAGCACTTCGTCGTCCGCCAGATCGTCCAATTCCAGATCGCGTTCCTTGGCCACCGATTTTTCGGCAATCATGGCGCGGCCCCGGCCGGCCTGCAGGCTTTCAGCGGTGAAGCTGTGGCCGCATTCCGGGCAGGTCATCGGATCGCGGCGCAGGTCGTAGAACCGGCTGGCGCAATGCGGGCAAAGGCGCTTGACGCCCCATTCTTCCTTGGGCACGGAAATCTCCTTCCAATGCACGTCTATCCAGAGTCGGTGCCAACTGCCACAAGCGGGCCGGGCTGTCAAAGGCTTTCCGCCAAGGGTGCGCCCGGCCTTTTGCAGGCTTTTTTCGGCGCGGCCGAGCCCTTAGAAGGAACAGGGAAAGGGTGGGGCAGATGAGCAGACGGCTTCTTCGGGGCGATCCGCCGGTCGAGGTGGTGCTGCGCCGTTCGGCGCGGGCGCGGCGGTTTTCGCTCAGGGTGTCGCGCATCGATGGAAAGGTCACGCTGTCGATGCCCGCACATGCGCGCGAATCCGAGGCGCTGGCCTTTGCCCAGGGCCATGCCGACTGGATCCGCAATACGCTTGAGCGCAACGGATCGCGGGTGGCGGTGGCTTTCGGAACGCAACTGCCGGTGCAGGGCCAGCTTCTGACGCTCACGCCCGCCCCCATCCGCGCGCCTCGGGTCGAGGAGGACCGGCTGCTGCTGCCCGCCGATCCCGAACGCGTCGCCCTGCGCACCGGCGCCTGGCTGCGGCTGCTGGCGCGCCAGCGGCTTCAGGCGGCAACCGAGCTGTACGCGGGTAAGCTGGGGCGGGGATTTCGCAGCATCACGCTGCGCGACACCCGGTCCCGCTGGGGATCTTGCACCACAGACGCGCGGCTGATGTATTCCTGGCGGCTGATCCTGGCGCCCGAGCCGGTGCTGTCCTATGTCGCAGCGCATGAGGTGGCGCATCTGGCCGAGATGAACCATTCCGCCGCCTTCTGGAACGTGGTGCGCGGGCTGATGCCGGATTACGAGACGCACCGCCGCTGGCTGAAGGCAAGCGGCAACCAGCTTCACCAGTACGATTTCGGCTGAGGCCTGACCGGCGCAACGCTTGACGGCGGGCGCGGCATGGTGTTGCTGAAGCCATGTTGCCCTCGGCGCGCCCTTCCGACAGCCAGACCGCCGCGCATGACCGGATCTACCGGACGCTGCGCCTTCAGGTCATGTATGGCGAACTGCGGCCCGGCCAGGCGCTGACCCTGCGGGGGCTGGCCAAGCAGCATGACGTGTCGATGACCCCGGTGCGCGAGGCGCTGCGTCGGCTGGTGGCGGAAGGCGCGTTGGCGCTGTCTTCATCGGGACGGGTCACCACGCCCGAACTTTCGAACGACCGGATCGAGGAACTGGCGGCCCTTCGCGCGCTGATCGAGCCGGAGCTGGCCAGCCGCGCCCTGCCCCGCGCCCATCTGGCGCTGATCGATCGGCTGCAGACGATCAACATGGCCAATGCCGAAGCCGTGGTGAAACAAGACGCCGTCGCCTACATCCGCACAAACCTGGAATTCCATCGCACGCTTTACCTTCGCGCCCAAGCTCCGGCCATGCTGGCCGTGATCGAAACGATCTGGCTTCAGCTTGGCCCCACCATGCGGGCGCTTTACACCCGTCTGCGCCGGAACGAGCCGCCGCAGTATCACCGCATGATCATCGCGGCCCTGCGCGCCGGGGACGAACCCGGGTTGCGGCTGGCGGTGCGGACCGATGTGACGCAAGGGCTGCGCCACCTGACCACCTGATTTACAGCGGGCGGGTTTCCTTCACGTAGACCTCGAAGAAGTCGGAAAACCGCGCCACGCGCAGCGGCAGGCGGGCGTAGGGCGGATAATAAAGCGTCAGCCAGATGTCGGGGCAGGCCCAGTCGGACAGCACCGGCACCAGCGCGCCGCTGACCAGCTCGGCCTCGATGATGAAGCGGGGCAGGCGTGCGATGCCTTCACCCTGCATCGCGAGCCGCGCCAGAAGGTCGCCGTTGTTGGCGCTGAAACTGCCCCGGACCTCGTGCGCGCGCGTTGTCTTGCCCTTCGTCAGCTCCCACAGCTCGGACCGCGCATCCTCGCCGTAGCTCAGGCAGGAAAACCGGACCAGATCCTCGGGCGTTTCCGGCACGCCCTGCGCCAGCAGGTAAGAGGGCGCGGCTACCAGCAGGCGCGGCACCTTGCAGATCTTGCGCCAGACGGTCGACTTGTCGGCGGGCGGGCCGGAAATGCGAATCGCCAGGTCGTAATCGTCTTCGACGATGTCGACGAAGCTGTCCGACAGGCTTAGCGCCACGTGGGTTTGCGGATGGATCGCGGCGAACTGCGACAGAACCGCGGGCAGCACCCGCACCCCCAGGGAAACCGGCGCCGACACCCGGATCGATCCGGCGGTGATGCCATGCTGTTCGCGGGTTTCATCCGCAGCGCCCGCCAGCGCTTCCGCCAGCGGCGCGACCCGGGCCGCATAGGCGGCCCCCGCCGAGGTCAAGGACACCTGCCGCGTGGTGCGAAGCAGAAGCTGCACCCCCAGCCGGTCCTCCAGCGCCGCGATGGTTCGCGTCACCGATGCAGGGGTCATGCCCAGCTGGCGGGCAGCGGCGGTAAAGCTGCGCTGTTCGGCGACGGCCAGAAAGGCGCGGATGGACTCAAGCTCTCCCATGCGGATGATTATTACGCAGGGCGCAATAATATCTGCAAGTTTATCCTCATTCCCGGAGGGCGCGGGCGTCTCCATATTCACGGCACGCAATCAACGCGGCAATTAGCCGCCCACGGTGAAAGGACCGATGCGATGCTGAAACAGATCAAGGGCCTGCACCATGTCACCTCGATGGCTGCGGACGCGCAGGAAAACAACGATTTCTTCACCAGGACCCTCGGCCTGAGGCGGGTGAAGAAAACCGTGAACTTCGACGCCCCGGACGTCTATCACCTTTACTATGGGGATGAAGTCGGCACGCCCGGCTCGGTCATGACCTACTTCCCCTTCCCGCATATCGTGAAGGGCCGCCGGGGCGCGGGCGAAGTCGCGGAAACCGTCTTTTCGGTCCCGCAGGGCAGCCTGGGGTTCTGGAAGGAATGGTTGGGCAACCATGGCGTTTCCGGCATCGAGGAACGCGAGGCTTTCGGTGAAAAGCGGCTGCGCTTCTTCGGCCCGGACAGGGACGGTTTCCTGCTGGCCGAGGTAGCGGACGACAAGCGCGCCGCCTGGAATGGCGGTCCGGTGCCCGCGTCGGAAGGCGTCCACGGTTTCCGTGGCGTGACGATGCGGCTGCGCGACGGCGGGGCGACGGCCGAGCTTCTGAAATTCATGAACTACGAAGAGGTGGACCGTCAGGGTTCCGTCAGCCGATATGCCGTTCGCGACGGCAATGGCGCCGATGTGATCGACCTTGAGGTGCTGCCCGGCGCGGCCCCGGCACGGCAAGGCGCCGGCTCGGTTCACCATGTGGCCTTCGCGGTGGAAAACCGCGCGGCTCAGCTTGAGGTCCGCAAGGCGCTGATGGACACAGGCTATCACGTGACGCCGGTGATCGACCGGGACTATTTCTGGGCGATCTACTTCCGTACTCCCGGGGGGGTGCTGTTCGAGGTCGCCACCAACGAGCCGGGCTTCGACCGCGACGAGGATACCGCGCACCTGGGCGAACACCTGCGGATCCCGGCGCAGCACGAACACCTGCGCACCCAGATCGAACGGATCCTGACTCCGATCCAGGACTGACAGGCCACAGGCCGCCGGTGCGATCCGGCGGCCGCCTTTCCCGAAGGAAAATCGATGTCACTTGCCAGCTACCACCACCGCGCCCACCCCGGCGCACCGGGCGCGCCGCTTGTCTTTGCCTTCCACGGCACCGGCGGCGATGAAAACCAGTTCTTCGACCTGATCGGTCAGATCCTGCCCGATGCGGCGATCGTCGCGCCCCGCGGCGATGTGCTGGAACAGGGCGCCGCACGGTTTTTCCGGCGCACGGGAGAGGGCGTCTACGACATGCCCGATCTGGCGCGCCGCACCACCCGGATGGAGGGCTTCGTTCGCGCCCACAAGGCCGCGCACCCCGGCGTGCCGGTCTACGGGCTGGGCTATTCCAATGGCGCCAACATCCTTGCGTCGGTGCTGTTTCAGGCACCCGACCTCTTTGACCGCGCCGTGCTGATGCACCCGCTGATTCCCTGGCAACCCGATCCGGTCCCGGCGCTTGCGGCCCTGTCGGTCCTGATCACCGCCGGGCGGCGCGATCCGATCTGTCCGTTGCTGCTGACGCAGGGCCTTGATCGGTACTTCCGCGCGCAAGGCACCACGGTCGAACTGTCGCTGCACGACGGCGGGCATGAGGTTCCGCCCGCGGAAATCCGCGCCATCGCGGCCTTCCTGAAGGGTTGAGGGGCAAGCGGCCTTGCCCGAAGCGCCGCCTTGCCCGCGCCGTCCGGATCGCTATCATGCCGCCCGCACGCAGATTCAGCACGGATAGCCAGCCATGACCCGGACCGCCGCCCCCGAAATCCAGACCGTCACCCATTGGAAGGTGGCCTGCGACGGGGGCGAGGGTGCTTTGGGGCATCCCCGCGTCTGGCTTCAGATTCCGGTCACTGCCGGGTGGGTGGAATGCGGCTACTGCGACAAGCGTTTCGTGATCGACCGCGCCCACGCCCACGACGACCACTGAGCCCGCCTCCTTCCGCGTGACCCGGCCGACCGTCGCCTGCGGGGGCGGTGCCACTGGCACGGCCGCCCCGCCCGTGGCAGAAGGGGCGAATGGCAACGAAGGGCGCGCGCATGGCCGACGGATTCGACAAGACCACGCATCTGCATCTGATCGACGGCTCGGCCTTCATCTTTCGGGCCTATCACGCCTTGCCGCCGCTGACCCGCAAATCCGACGGCCTGCCCATCGGCGCGGTCGCGGGGTTCTGCAACATGCTGTTCCGCTATGTCGAAAACAACAAGGGCCCCGATGCGCCGACTCATGTCGCGGTGATCTTCGACTATTCGTCGAAGACCTTCCGCAATGACATCTACCCCGAATACAAGGCCCACCGCCCCGAGCTGCCCGAGGACCTGAAGCCGCAGTTCCCCCTGACCCGGGAAGCGACCCGCGCCTTCAACATCGCCTGCATCGAAACGGACGGCTACGAGGCCGACGACATCATCGCCGCCCTGTCCTGCCGGGCGCGGGATGCGGGGGGGCGGGTCACGATCATCTCGTCCGACAAGGATCTGATGCAGCTGATCGGCGATGGCGTGGTGATGTTCGACGCCATGAAGAACCGCACCATCGACCGCGCCGAGGTGATCGAGAAATTCGGCGTCGGCCCCGAACGGGTGGTGGATGTGCAGGCTTTGTGCGGCGACAGCGTCGACAACGTGCCGGGCGCGCCCGGAATCGGGGTCAAGACGGCGGCGCTGCTGATCAATGAATACGGCGATCTGGAAACGCTTTTGACGCGCGCGGGCGAGATCAAGCAGGCCAAGCGGCGTGAGACGCTGATCGGATTCGCCGACCAGATCCGCCTGTCGAAGCGGCTGGTGCAGCTGGATTGCGACATGCCGCTGGATCTGGCGCCGGATGAGCTTCTGGTGCGCAAGCCCGACCCCGATACGATTCTGGATTTTCTGGGCCGGATGGAGTTCCGCACCCTGACGAAGCGCGTCGCCGACAGCCTGAAGGTCGAGGCGCCGACGATCCCGGAAGCGCCGCGCCCGGTAGCCGATGAAGTGCATGAGCAGACCCATGCGCCCGACGACAGCCATCCGCCGTTCGACCATTCCGCCTATGAATGCGTAACCGACATGGCCGCGCTGGACCGCTGGATCGCCCAGATCCGTGAAAAGGGTCATGTGGCCTTCGACACCGAAACCACCAGTCTGGACGAGATGCGGGCCGAACTTGTGGGGATTTCGCTGGCCACAGATCCGGGGCGGGCGTGCTATATCCCGGTGGGACACAGGACCGGTTCAGGCGATCTTTTCGGCGGCTCGGCGCTAGCGCCAGACCAGATCCCGCTGGATCAGGTGCTGGCGGCGCTGAAGCCGGTGCTTGAGGATGCCTCGATCCTCAAGATCGCGCAGAACATGAAGTATGACTGGAAGATCATGGCGCGCCACGGCATCCGGGTGGCGCCCTTCGATGACACGATGCTTCTGTCCTATGCCATGCACGCCGGAAAGCATCTGCATGGCATGGATGGATTGTCCGAGCGTTACCTGCGTCACAACCCCATCGCCATCAAGACGCTGCTGGGCAGCGGCAAGTCGTCCCGCACCTTCGATCAGGTGCCGATCTGCGATGCAACGCCTTACGCGGGCGAAGATGCGGATGTGACGCTCAGGCTTTGGCAGGCGTTCAAGCCGGCGCTGCACCGCGCACAGGTGACGACCGTCTATGAAACGCTGGAACGTCCGCTGGTCACCGTGCTGGCGGAAATGGAGATGGCGGGCGTTCGGATCGACACCGCGACCCTGGGGCGGATGTCCAATGCCTTCGCACAGCAGATGGCGGGCCTGGAGGCCGAGATCATAGGTCTGGCCGGACAGCCCTTCAACGTCGGCAGCCCCAAGCAGCTGGGTGAGATCCTGTTCGATCAGATGGGCGTTCAGGGCGGCGAAAAGGGCAAGACCGGCGCCTATGCCACCGGTGCCGATGTGCTGGAAGACGTGGCGGCGCAGCAGGACAATCCAAAGGCCGCAGAACTTGCGGCGCGTGTTCTGGACTGGCGGCAGATCGCCAAGATGAAGTCGACCTATACCGATGCGCTGCCCACCTACCTGAACCCGGAAACGGGCCGCGTGCACACGTCCTATTCCATCGCCGGGGCAAACACCGGGCGGCTCGCATCGACGGATCCGAACCTTCAGAATATTCCGATCCGAACCGAGGAAGGCCGCAGGATCCGCGAAGCCTTTGTTGCGGGGCCGGGAATGACGCTGGTCAGCCTGGACTATAGCCAGATCGAGTTGCGGATCCTGGCCCATGTGGCCGACATTCCGGCGCTGAAAGAGGCGTTCACGCAAGGCATCGACATCCATTCGATGACCGCCAGCCAGATGTTCAACGTGCCGCTGGATCAGATGACGCCCGAAATCCGCCGCCGCGCCAAGGCGATCAACTTCGGGGTCATCTACGGCATTTCCGGATTTGGCCTGGCGCGCAACCTGCGGATTCCGCGGATGGAGGCGCAGGCCTTCATCGACACCTATTTCCAGCGCTTCCCTGGCATCCGGGAATACATGGATCACACGGTCGCCTTCGCAAAGGCGAATGGCTATGTGCAGACCCTGTTCGGGCGCAAGATCCATACACCCGAAATCAATTCGAAGGGCCCGACGGCCGGCTTTGCGCGGCGCGCGGCCATCAACGCGCCGATCCAGGGGGCCGCGGCGGACGTGATCCGGCGCGCGATGATCCGAATGCCGGCGGCGATTGCCGATCTGCCGGGACGAATGCTGCTGCAGGTCCATGACGAACTGCTGTTTGAGGTCGAGGAAGCCGCCGCTGACGACCTGATCGCCCGCGCGCGCGCCGTCATGGAGGGGGCCGATGCGCCTGCCGTCAAATTGGCCGTGCCGTTGGTCGTGGAAGCGGGACGCGGGCCGAATTGGGCCCAGGCGCACTGATTTGCCGTGCCCCGGAGAAGCATCAGGGTGATGCGGAAAAGCGGGGCTCGGCCGTCACTCGATCTCGCGCGCTTCGTCCACCAACATGATCGGGATGCCACCGCGGATCGGGAAAGCCAGTTTCGCGGGTTTCGAGATCAGTTCCTGGCGTTCGGCATCGTAGCTGAGAACCGCGTGAGTCAGGGGGCAGACCAAGGCCTCAAGCATCCGGCGGTCGAAAGTGATCGGGTTTTCGGTCATTGCAGGCGATCCTCGGCCTTCTGGCCCCCGTGGAGGGCAAATTCCATCAGCGCCACCAGCGTTTCGCGGCGGTCGGTCAGGCAGGGCGCTTCCAGAAGCGCCTGACGATCCCCCGGCTCAAACGGGCAAAGCATGGCCAGCGAATTGATCAGAAGCTCGTCACTGGCGTTGTTCAGACCATCCCAGTCGGTGGACAGCTCGTTGGCGGCGAAGAACCGGCCCAGCAGCTCGATGAAGGCCGGGCGGTCGAAGGCCGGGTCGTGTTCGGTCGGGCCAAGATCGCGGCGAAACTCCGACCAGTCGACTTCGGCCCGCAGGTAGGGGGTAAAACCGCCGATTTCGCGCCGCAGGCGGAAGCGCGACACCCCCGTAAGGGTGATCATGTAGCGCCCGTCATCGGTTTCGGAAAAACCGGTTACGCGGCCCGCGCAGCCGATGGCGGACAGCCCCGGCTCGGATCCCGAGCGGGGCTGGATCATGCCGATCAGGCGCTGCGGGGTCTTCAGCGTGTCGTCCAGCATCGCCAGATAGCGCGGTTCGAAGATGTGCAGCGGCAGCCGGGCGCGCGGCAGGACCAGCGCCCCCGGAAGCGGGAACAATGCGATCGTATCGGGCAGATCCTTCATCATCGTGCACGACCCTTCATGGACGGGCCTGTCCCCGGACGGAATCAGGCGAAGATCATCGACGACAGCTTTCGGCGCCCCTTGAGGACGATGGGATCGGTCGGCTTCAGGGCGTCGAAGATGGTGAAGAGCTGGGCCTTGGCCGCACCGTCGCTCCAGTCGCGGTCGCGGCGGAACAGGTCCAGCAACTGGTCCACCGCCGCGTCGACCTGGCCATCGGCGTGCAGCGCCAGCGCAAGGTCGAAGCGGGCCTGAAGGTTGGTCGGATCGGCGGCGACGGCGGCCTGAAGGTCGGCCACGGGGCCGGCGCTGGCGGCCTGGCGCGACAGTTCCAGTTGCGCACGGGCGGCTTCCAGTTCCTGGGCCTTTGCGATGGCGGCGGGGGCGGCGGCCAGCAGCCCTTCGGCCTGGTCCAGGTTGCCCAGCGCCAGGTGCGACCGGATCAACCCGCCATAGGCACGGGCGTTTTCAGGTTCCTCTTCCAGGATCGCGGCAAAAGTTTCGGCGGCATCCACGGCCGCGCCTTCGGCGAGCATGGCGTCGGCGGCATCCATCGCCTCGCCCAGGCCGCCGTCACCGGCCAGCGCGGCCAGCTTTTCCACAAAATCCCGGATCTGCGACCCGGGAAGCGCCCCCTGGAAGGCATCGACCGGCCGGCCCTGCCAGAAGGCGTAGACGGTGGGGATCGACTGGATCCGCAACTGTCCCGCGATCATCTGGTTTTCATCGACGTTGACCTTGGCCATGCGGACCTTGCCCTTGGCGCGCGTTACCTCGGACTCGAGCATCGGGCCCAGGGTCTTGCAGGGTCCGCACCAGGGCGCCCAGAAATCGACGATGACCGGAACAGTCTGGCTGAGTTCGATCACCTCGGCCATGAAGGTGGCTTCCGTCACGTCGCGGATCACATCCGCCGCTGCGGCGCCATTGGCCGCACTTCCCAGTTCGAGCATCCTTCGGTCCCCGAAAATTCCTTTGCCCCTATATGGTCCGGACCGTGCGGCCTGCCAAGAGGCGGCACCGCATCACAGGTCGAAGGTGGCGAAAACCGGAACGTGATCGGAGGGTTGTTCCCACCCGCGGGCATCGCGCAGGATATGGCTGGAATGGGTGGCACCCGCGATGTCGGGCGTGGCCCAGATGTGATCCAGACGGCGGCCCTTGTCGGCGGCGTTCCAGTCCGGCGCGCGGTAGGACCACCAGGAATAGAGCGGGCCCGACGGGATGTCCTTCCGCGTCACGTCCACCCATCCACCTGCGTCTTGCGCAGCGCCCAGATGCTCGACCTCGATCGGGGTGTGGCTGACGATCTTCAGCAGCGCCTTGTGGTTCCAGACATCATCTTCGCGCGGCGCGATGTTCAGGTCACCCACCAGGATCGACCGTTCGGGCCGGTCTACGTGGAAGGCGTCGCGCATGTCGGTCAGGAAGTCGAGCTTCTGGCCGAACTTCACGTTCTGCGCGCGGTCGGGGATGTCCCCGCCCGCCGGAACGTAGACGTTGTGGATGACCACACCGTTTTCCAGACGCGCCGCAACGTGGCGGGCATGACCCAGGCGCGCATAATCCCGGTCGCCCGCATCCTCGATCGGCAGTTTCGACAGGATCGCGACGCCGTTGTAGCCCTTCTGGCCGCGCGCGACGATGTGATGGTAGCCCAGGGCGCGGAACTGTTCCGTCGGGATCTTGTCGACCGGGCTCTTGCATTCCTGTAGGCAAAGGATGTCGGGCAGTGTCTCGGACATCAGCCGTGCCACCAGTCCTTCGCGCAGGCGGACCGAATTGATGTTCCAGGTGGCAAGGGTGAAGGGCATCTCGGACTCCGGTCTGGCGGCAACAGCGGCTGACCTTAGCGGCGCGTGAAGGCGGCGGCAATGCGCCGCCGATCCGGACGCCACGCCTGCTTGAGGGTCGGGCAGCAACATGCCACATCGCGCGGTGAAACGCCGTCATGCAACAGGAATCGCCCGCCATGCGCCGCCTTGACCTTTCCGCCCTAGCCGCCGTCTTTTTCCTTGCGTTGGCGGCGCCGACCCAAGCCCGCGATCTGACCGCGCCCGAAGCAAAGGCTCTGAATACGGCGGTAAAGTCCTATCTGGCTGCGATCGAATCCGGCGACGCCTCGGCCATCGTCAAGGCGATCCCGCCGCGGATCATCCAGCTTTTCGCCACCCAGTCGGGCACCGACGCGGCGACACTGGAAACCACCCTGGCGCAGCAGACCAAGGCGATGATCGGAGGTTCGCGCTTCAGCGATCTTGCCGCGCAGACCAAGGACAGCGACGTCACCGATTCGAAGCTTCCGGATGGAACGGTCGTGACCTGGGCCGTGATCCCGACGGAATTCACCGTCGCGCAGGCCGATGCGAAGACCCGGAACCGTCAGTCGATGCTGGCGCTGCGCGAAGGTGACACGTGGTATTTCATCCGCACCGAAGGCGCGGCCCAGCAACAGATGGTAAGCCTCGCCTATCCGTTCCTGGCGGAAGCCAAGTTCCCGGTGGCGCAGTCCGAACCGGTGAAGTGACGCGCCAAGAAAAACCCGGGCGCAAAAGGCCCGGGCCAGTCAGAGACAGGGAGGGACAGTCCGCATCCAACCCCTGATACGGCAGGGCCTGTGGCAGGCGCATTCAGGAACCCGACAAGGGGAAAGACCTGAACCGAGGTACGCCGCCTGCCATGACAAGCATCCTATCACGGAATCAGTTCCCGCAGGACGTGAATTTTTCCGGCGCGCGCAACGTTCGGCACAAGAAAAACCCGGACGCGAAGGTCCGGGCCAGTTGACAGGGAGGGTGCCGCCTCATGACCCCGGGGCGGCAAGGGGAAGCAGAACGCGGCGGATCTATGCCACCAGCTTGTAGCCCCCGGATTCGGTCACAAGAAGGCGGGCATTCGACGGATCGGGTTCGATTTTCTGGCGCAAACGGTAGATGTGCGTTTCCAGCGTATGAGTGGTTACACCGGCGTTGTAGCCCCAGACTTCATGCAAGAGCACTTCGCGGGGGACAACGCCTTCGGACGCCCGGTAAAGGAACTTGAGGATATTGGTTTCCTTCTCGGTCAGCCGGATCTTCCGGTCCTTGGCGTCGATCAGCATCTTCATCGCCGGTTTGAAAGTGTAGGGCCCAAGCTGGAAGATCGCGTCCTCGGACTGTTCATGCGTCCGCAGCTGGGCGCGGATGCGCGCCAGCAGGACGGGGAACTTGAAGGGCTTCGTCACATAGTCGTTCGCCCCGGCATCCAGACCCAGGATGGTATCGGAGTCGCTGTCCTGGCCGGTCAGCATCAGGATCGGGCATTTCACGCCGTTCTTGCGCAGCTTGCGGCACAACTCGCGCCCGTCGGTGTCGGGCAGCCCGACATCCAGTATCAGCAGGTCAAAGATGGCGCCTTTTACCTTTTCGCCGGCCTCCTGGCCCGTTCCCGCCTCGAACACGTCGAAGTCGTCCGTGGCGACCAGCTGTTCGGCCAGCGCCTCGCGCAGGTCGGTGTCATCGTCCACCAGCAGGATCTTCTTCAGGTTGGCCATCGTGGTCCTCCGTTCCGGTCGCCTGACAGATGATCCCGCGTCACGGGGGCGGCAAGATTTGCGACAAACCCCTCACGCGGTCGTGTCGCAGGGCCAGGAAATGTTTCAATTCCTTGTCGAAGCCTTTAACTGAAGGTGCGACGAAGGACAGCAGAATGACACTTGGCCCCACCCCCACCGAACGGCTGAACCGCGCCCGCGCCGACCTGCGCATGGGGGTTCCGGTGGTGTTGCGCACGCCCTCGGGCTCGGCGCTGGCGGTGGCGGCGGAAACCCTGGGCGCGGATCGTCTTGCGGCGTTGCGCGCAGTGGGAAGGCTGACACTGGTCGTGACCGTGCATCGGGCCGAAACGCTGAAGGCCCGCGCCTATGACGGGGACGTGGCCCGCCTGGTCGTGCCGCAAGATGCCCCGCTGGGCTGGATCCATGCCGTGGCCGACCCGGCAGACGACCTGACCATGCCGATGAAAGGCCCGTTCCAAAGCGAACGCGATGGTCCGGCCGACCTGCACCGCGCGGCCGTGGCATTGGCCAAAAGCGCCCATCTGCTGCCGGCCGCCGTTCTGGTGCCCCTGTCCGCTGCGGCACCCGCCGATCTGACGGCGCTGACGCTGGAGGAGTTGCAGCCGCTTCTGGCGGGCGCGGCGCTGCTGTGGCCGGTGGCCAATGCGCGCGTTCCGATGGCCCTGGCCGAGGCGGGACGGCTGCACATCTTCCGCCCCGACGACGGCGGCGAGGAGCATTACGCCATCGAGGTGGGCCAGCCGCCGCGCAATCGGCCGGTTCTGGCGCGGTTGCATTCCGCCTGTTTCACCGGAGATGTGCTGGGCAGCCTGAAGTGCGACTGCGGCCCGCAGCTTCATGCCGCGCTCAGCCGGATGAACGACGAAGGCGCGGGCGTGCTGCTTTATCTGAACCAGGAAGGCCGGGGCATCGGTCTTGCCAACAAGATGCGGGCCTATTCGCTTCAGGATCAGGGCTTCGATACGGTCGAGGCCAACCACCGCCTTGGGTTCGAGGATGACGAGCGCGATTTTCGCATCGGCGCGCGCCTGTTGGGGCGGCTGGGGTTTTCGCAGGTGCGGCTGCTGACCAACAACCCGGCCAAGGTGCGGATGCTGGAAAGTTGCGGGATCGAAGTGACCGAAAGGGTGCCCTTGAAGGTCGGCCAAAGCCGCCACAACAGCGCCTATCTGGCCACCAAGGCCGCGAAGTCCGGGCATCTGCTGTGACGCCGGCGCTGTCACTTGCCGATCTGGTGCTTGTGCCGGGGGGCTTGCGGTTCCAGGGCCGCAGGCTGCCCGCCACGATCGGGCGCGGCGGGCTGGTGCGGGACAAGCGCGAAGGAGATGGCGGCACACCGGTGGGCGTGCACCGGATCGTCGGGATGCTCTACCGTCCCGACCGGATCGCCGACCCGCGCCTGCCGCGTTGGGCCGAACCGATCCTGCCGGGCGATCTGTGGTGCGACGCGCCCGATCACCCAAGCTACAACCGTCCGGTCCGCGCGCCCTTTTCCGCCAGCCATGAAAACCTGCGCCGCGCCGATCCGATGTACGACCTGGTGTTGGTGCTGGACTGGAACTTCCCCGATGCGCGGCCGCATCGGGGCTCGGCCATCTTCATCCATGCCTGGCGCCGCCCCGGCGCGCCGACCGCCGGATGCATCGCGCTGGCGCCGCGCGACCTGCGCTGGATCGCGGCGCGCATCTTGCCCGGCACCCGCGTCATCGTGCCGCCGCTGGCCGGAGAGGCGCCGTGACCCTGGCCTGGGTCGGTGGCGACTGGGGCAGCCGGTACCTGCGCCTGTGGCTGCTGGACGAGGCGGGCGCCCTGATCCGTCGGATCGATGCCCCTGCCCCGGCGGGCGATCCGGAACGGGCGCTGCTGGCGCTGGTCGGCAGCGATCTTGCGGCCGGTGGCCGCGTGGACGTGGTGCTGGCCGGTGCGCCGGCGGGATGGACTGCGCCGCCGCTGGTCCCGGTTCCCTGCCCGCCGCTGCACCCGGACAGGGCGGTGCGCATCGCCACGGCCGATCCGCGCCTTCGGGTGGTCCTTCTGCCAGGGCTACGCCAGGACAGGCCGCTGGACCTGATGCGCGGGCCCGAGACGACAGTTGCAGGGTTCCTTGCCCATCATCCGGGGTTTGACGGGGTCTTGTGCATGACCGGCCCGCAAACCGTCTGGGCCCATGTGAGCGCCGGTGAAGTCGTCAGCTTCCGCAGCTTCATGACGCAGGATCTGCTGGACCTTCTGGCGAACCACCCGCTGCTGCATGACTGCATCTCAGCGTCGGGCTGGGACGAAGGTGCCTTCGCGGCGGCGGTTGACGAAGCCATGTCCCGTCCGGCAACCCTCGCCGCCGATCTTCTGTCCCTGAGAGCCGAGTCCGCACTTGCCGGGCTGACGCCGGACGCGGCCCGGGCGCGGCTCGCCGGACGCCTGATCGGGACAGAACTGGCCGCGGCCCGGCCCTGGTGGCTGGGTCAGTCGGTGGTCGTGCTGGGGGAAACGGACATCGGCCGCGCCTATTGCACCGCCTTGCAGGCACAAGGCGTGGACGCCCGGTCGGCAGGGTCCGATGGTGCGGCCTTGGCCGGCCTTCGGGCGGCCCGTGCCGCCCTGGGGGGCTGAATTACAGCTTGCTGTCGCGGATACGCAGCTGCCGGGCGCGCGTCAGGATCGCATCCTCGACCGCGCGGGTGGTTTCCGCGGGCACCGCGCCGCCGCCGCTGGATTGCAGCGCCACCTTCAGCGACCGCGCCTCAAGCGCCGGATCCTGGACATAGATCGTGGCGCGGTAGGCCCGGCCGCCACCTGGCGGCGTGCCGTAACCGGTGACGATCACGCCCGAGAACGGATCGACCGACTGGATCGGCAGGAAGTTCAGCACATCAAGGCTGGCGTTCCACAGGTACTTGTTCACGCCAACCGTCGTGTTGGCATCGGCGGAATTGCTGAACAAGTCCCAGATCTTCGACCCGCCCTTGCCCATTTCCTGGTCTTCGCGGGTCTCGACCGTGTCGCGCCTGGCACCATCCGGCGCGGAACGCTTCATGCCGCCGCAGGCCGCGACCGTTGCCACCAGGCCGCCCAGAATCACGACCCGCATCTTGCGTTGGATAGCCATGCAGCCTGCCCCCGAGATCATTTTTCCTGTCTCTAGCCGAAGGGGGAAACAGCGACAAGGTTTTTCCCGAAGGCCGCTTGGCACGGTCCGGCGAAACCTCGTGATGATAACCTGCCGAACAGTACGCAATTGTGACAAGATTGCATCATGGTGCGGCACCGTATGGTTTTGCCTCGCACTTTTTGTTGTGCGGACTCGGTTTTGCCGAAAAAACGGAATCGTTCCAACGCGGGCCAGGCCGGGGTTGGGCAAGGGACAATGAGGGATACGGAATGAAAAAAGTACTTTTCACGACGACCGTGCTGGCTTCGCTGGCGACCGTCGCTTCTGCCGAAACCGGTGTGAAGATCAGCGGCTACGGCCGTTTTGGCGTCATCCACAACAGTGCGGCCGCTGCTGGTCTGAACGAGACCACCGTTCACACCCGCCTGCGCTTCAACATCGATGCCAAGACCGAAACCGACTCGGGCGTGGTCTTCGGCGGCCGCATCCGTCTGCAGGACCAAAGCCGCGGCACCCACGGCTCGACCACGGGCGGCGGCGTGCTGAACGCCGCGCTGCTCTACACCGAATATGAGGGGCTGCGCGTCGAAGTCGGCAACACCAACACCGTCGGTGAATCGGCCAAGCTGATCGCGGCTTCGGAAATGGGCCTGACGGACAAGTCCTTCGGCGATGTGCAGTCGCGCTACTTCGCCTACAACCAGACGCCCTACAGCGTCGCCCAGACGAACCGGATGGGTGTTTTCGCATCCTACAAGATGAACGAATTCTCGGCGATGGCCTCGTTCATCACCCCGGACCAGACCGGCGCCACCAGCCCGCTTGACGAAGAAATGGGCATCAACCTGGCCTACACGACCGACCTGTTCACCGTGTCGGCCGCGTTCATCCAGAACGGTGCCGCTGTCGCCAACAACGACATCTGGTTCATCGGCGGCGCCTACAACGTCAACCCGGACCTGACCGTCGGCCTGAACTACATCGATGAAGGCATCGACGCCGCCGGCGTTTCGATGGGCAAGACCGCGACGCTGTATGGCAACTACAAGATGGGTGCCACCACGCTGAAGGCCTATGTCGCGAACAACGACTACGTCAACAACCTGACCGACACCTCGTTCGGCATCGGCGCGGACTATGACCTGGGCGGCGCCAAGGTGCAGGGTAGCATCCAGCGCGGCTACCAGGAAGAAACCTGGGTCGACCTGGGCGTTCGCTTCAGCTTCTGATCCGAAGCCGGGAAGAGCGGGTTGCCCGCTCTTCCCAAAACGAAGAACCTCGTTCCACCACAGGTAGTTTTGAAACGGATTTGTAAAAATACCATGACATTTCAATGGGTTACTGTGGCAAGGCTGCACCATCGGCGCAGATCTTCCCGGCGGCCCGGCGGTCAAGATTGCCTCACGACCCGACTCTCGGGAAAAGGCGGCCATTCCCAATTCGGATTCCCTGGGTTGGGCGGCTTTCGAGAGACAACGAGGGACAACGATATGAAAAACGTTCTTTTCGCGACGACCGTCCTGGCGTCGCTGGCGACCGTGGCTTCGGCCGAAACCGGCGTGAAGATCGGAGGCTACGGCCGTTTCGGTCTGGTCCACTATTCGGACCGCACCGCGCCGCTGAACGACACCACCGTCCACACCCGCCTGCGCCTGAACATCGACGCCAAGACCGAAACCGACTCGGGCGTCGTCTTCGGTGCGCGCCTGCGCATCCAGGACCAAAGCCGCGGCACCCACGGATCGACCACCGGCGGCGGCGTCAACGCTCCCGCGCTGCTCTACACCGAATATGAAGGCCTGCGCGTCGAGGTCGGCAACACGAACACCGCGTTCGACACCGCCGCCCTGATCTACGGCTCGGAAATGGGCCTGACCGACAAGTCGTTCGGCGACAGCCGCACCAGCTTCTTCGCCTTCGAATCCGCCCCCTATTCGGGCGTGTCGACCAAAGACCGCATGGGCGTCTTCGCCTCCTACAAGTTCGAAGGCTTCCAGGTCCGCGCCTCGTTCGTGACCCCGGACCAGACGGGCGCCCTTCCGGTCGAAGAGGAATCCTCGATCGCCGTCGACTACAAGACCGACCAGTTCACCGTATCGGCCGCTGCGGTCCAGAACGGCGCCGGCCGCGCCGACAACGACGCCTGGTTCATCGGTGGCGCCTACACCGGCATGGAGAACCTGACCGTCGGCCTGAACTACTTCGACGAAGGCATCAACGCTGGCGGCGTGTCGATGGGTTCGACCGCGGTCCTGTACGGCAACTACAAGATGGGCGCGACCACGCTGAAGGGCTACGTCGCGAACAACGACCACGTCAACAACCTGACGGACACCGCCTTCGGCATCGGCGCCGACTATGACCTGGGCGGCGCCAAGCTGACCGGTTCGATCCAGCGCGACTACAACGAAGACACCTGGGCCGACGTTGGCGTTCGCTTCAACTTCTGATCCTTGCGGATCCACGCCATCGGAAAGTGCGGCCTGCCCGCGCTTTCCCCCTCAGGAAGGGCCGCCGGGACCAGCGTGCGTGACTTTTTTGTCGCGCAGGTGAAACGGCAATACTGCAACACTGTGGCAGTTCTTCCCGGCCTCCGGGCCATTTCGATTGCAAACAGGTGCCCCTCGCCTGACAAAGACCGCATCCCCAGTTCGGATTCCCCTGAACTGGGCACCTTTGAGACAACGAGGGAAAAAAGATGAAAAAGGTTCTCTTCGCGACGACCGTGCTGGCTTCGCTGGCGACCGTCGCTTCGGCCGAAACCGGCGTGAAGCTGGGTGGCTACGGCCGCTTCGGTCTGATCCACTACTCGGGCGCCGCTGCTGGCGAAAACGAAACCCAGGTCCACACCCGTCTGCGCCTGAACATCGACGCCACCACCGAAACCGATTCGGGCGTGGTCTTCGGTGCTCGCCTGCGCATTCAGGACCAGAACGGCTACGGCGCTGCCCGCAACTCCGCCGCCCTGCTGTACACCGAATACGAAGGCCTGCGCGTTGAAGTCGGCAACGTGAACACCGCGTTCGACTCGGCCGCGCTGATCTACGACTCGGAAATGGGCCTGGTTGACTCGTCCTTCGGCGACCCGCGCACCAGCTTCTACGCGTTTGACTCGAACGGCTATTCGGCCGGCGAAGAAAACCGCATGGGCGTCTACGCTTCGTACTCGATCAACGGCTTCTCGGCCCAGGCGTCGTTCGTGACCCCGGACCAGACCGGCGCGACCGTTGTTGACGAAGAATCGTCGATCGCTCTGGCCTACTCGACCGACCTGTTCACCGTGTCGGCCGCTGCGGTTCAGAACGGTGCCGGCATTGCCGACAACGACGCGTGGTTCCTGGGCGCCGCCTACAAGGCCATGCCGGACCTGACCGTCGGCCTGAACTACGTCGACGAAGGTGATGATGGCACCGGCACGGGCACCGACCTGGGCAAGACCATCACCCTGTACGGCAACTACACCATGGGCGCCACCACCCTGCGCGCCTATGTCGCCAACAACGACTACGTTGGCAACGCCACCGACACCGCGTTCGGCATCGGCGCTGACTACGACCTGGGCGGCGCCAAGCTGACCGGCTCGATCCAGCGTGACTACGCCGAAGAAACCTACGCCGACGTCGGCGTTCGCTTCAACTTCTGATCCTGACGGATCAAAGTCAGGGAAAGAGCGGGCCTTGGCCCGCTCTTTTCTTTTTCGCCGCTTTGGGTCAGGTTGCCCCCGCCATCGACAGGACTGCCATGCCGCTTGACGACATCCTTGCCCGCATCCGCACCGCCGAAACCGCCGCCGGCCGCGCGCCCGGTTCGGTGACACTGATCGCGGTGTCGAAGGTCCAGCCCCTGGATCGGGTCGAGGCGGTATTGCAGGCCGGCCAGCGCGTGTTCGGCGAAAACTACGTGCAAGAGGCGCAGGCGAAATGGCCCGCGCTGCGCGACCGCTTTGGTCCGGTGTCGGTCCACATGATCGGGCCGTTGCAGACCAACAAGGCCAAGGTTGCGATGGATCTGTTCGATGCGATCCACACCGTCGACCGTCCCTCGCTGGCGGAAAAGCTGGCCCGGCTGGCGCAGGATCGGGGCCGCGCGCCCCAGATGTTCATACAGGTCAATACCGGGGCCGAGCCGCAGAAGGCCGGGATCCTGCCCGGCGACGCCGATGCCTTTGTCGCCACCTGCCGGGCGCTTGACCTGCCCGTCGTCGGGCTGATGTGCATTCCGCCCGAAGGCGAAGACAGCGCGCCGCACTTCGCAACGCTGGCCGCGATGGCCGCCCGCAACGGCCTGACCGGCCTGTCGATGGGGATGAGCGGCGATTTCGAAGCCGCCATTGCAGCCGGCGCCACCCATGTGCGCGTCGGCAGCGCGATCTTCGGGGCGCGCGCCTACGGCTGAAGCCTTGCCCGCAAGGCCCCTGCGGTATATCCCGGCCCGGACCCTTTTTTCCAAGACCGGAACCGCCCCCATGTCGCGCTACGATCCCGCCCAAAGCGAACCGAAATGGCAAGAAGCCTGGGACAAGGCCGAAGCCTTCCGCGCCACCCGCGATCCGGCGAAGCCGAAATACTATGTGCTTGAGATGTTCCCCTATCCTTCGGGGCGCATCCACATGGGCCATGTGCGCAACTACACGATGGGCGATGTCGTGGCGCGCTACAAATCGTCCTGCGGGTTTTCGGTGCTGCATCCGATGGGTTGGGATGCCTTCGGGATGCCCGCCGAAAACGCCGCGATGGAGCGGGGCGGCCACCCCAAGGACTGGACCTATGGCAACATCGCGGACATGCGCGCGCAGATGAAGCCTCTGGGCCTGTCCATCGACTGGAGCCGGGAATTCGCCACCTGCGACCCGGAGTACTACGGCCAGCAGCAGGCGATGTTCATCGACATGATGGAAGCGGGACTGGTCTACCGCAAGAACGCCGTCGTGAACTGGGATCCGGTCGACATGACGGTTCTGGCCAACGAACAGGTGATCGACGGGCGCGGCTGGCGGTCTGGCGCTTTGGTCGAACGGCGGGAACTGACGCAGTGGTTCTTCCGCATCTCGGACTATGCGGGCGAATTGCTGGCGGCGCTGGACGGGTTGAAGGACTGGCCGGAAAAGGTCCGCCTGATGCAGGCGAACTGGATCGGCCAGTCGCGCGGGCTGCAATTCGCCTTCGACACCATCGGCGCGCCGGAAGGGTTTGAGCGTCTGGAAGTCTACACCACCCGGCCCGACACGCTGATGGGGGCCAGCTTTGCCGCGATCAGCCCCGATCACCCGCTGGCGAAGGAACTGGAAAAGTCGAACCCGGCGCTGGCCGAATTCGTCGCCGAATGCCGCCGTGTGGGCACCAGCGAAGAGGCGCTGGAAAAGGCCGAAAAGCGCGGGCTGGACACCGGTATCCGGGTGCGCCATCCCTTTGACCCGGCGTGGGAACTGCCGGTCTACATCGCCAACTTCATCCTGATGGACTATGGCACCGGCGCGATCTTCGGCTGCCCGGCGCATGACCAGCGCGACTTTGAATTCGCGACGAAATACGCCCTGCCGATCCCGCCGGTCTTCGTTCCGGAAGGCACGGCCGAAGCCCCGCTGGCCGAGGCTTTCGTGCCGATGAAGTCCGAACGCGTGACCTATGTGCGCGGCCTGACCGGCAATGTGACCCAAACCGGGGACGAAGCCGTCGCCGCCGCCATCGCGAAATGCGAAGAGCGCGGCATCGGGCGCGGTGTCACCAACTACCGCCTGCGCGACTGGGGGATTTCCCGGCAACGCTACTGGGGCTGCCCGATCCCGGTCGTCCACTGCCCGTCCTGCGGCGTGGTGGCCGAGAAGAAGGAAAACCTGCCCGTCCGCCTGCCCGATGACGTGTCCTTCGACCAGCCGGGCAATCCGCTGGACCGTCATCCGACGTGGCGGAATGTGTCGTGTCCGAAATGCGGCCAGGCCGCGCGGCGCGAAACCGACACGATGGACACGTTCGTGGACAGTTCGTGGTACTACGCCCGCTTCACCGCGCCCCGCGCCACGACGCCGACCGTGGCCGAGGATGCGGATTACTGGATGAACGTCGACCAGTATATCGGCGGCATCGAACACGCGATCCTGCACCTTCTGTATTCGCGCTTCTTCGCCCGCGCGATGGCCAGGACCGGCCACCTGCCCCAAAAGGCGATCGAGCCGTTCAATGCCCTGTTCACGCAAGGCATGGTCACGCATGAAATCTACATGACCCGGGACGGCGCGGGCCGGCCGGTCTATCACCTGCCCGAAGACGTGACCGAGGGCAAACTGGCCGACGGCACGAGCGTGGAGATCATCCCTTCGGCCAAGATGTCGAAGTCGAAGAAGAACGTCGTCGACCCGGTCAACATCATCCAGGCCTTCGGTGCCGATACCGCGCGCTGGTTCATCCTGTCCGACAGCCCGCCCGAACGCGACGTGGAATGGACGGCGGCCGGGGCGGAAGCCGCCTACAAGCACCTGACCCGCGTCTGGAACCTGGCCGACCGGATTGCCACCCTGCCCGCCGACAAGGCCGGTTCGGGTGACGAAGACCTGCTTCGCGCGATGCATCGCGCGATCCATGACGTGACGCAGTCGATCGAGGGCTTCGCCTTCAACAAGGCGATCGCCAAGCTTTACGAATTCTCGAACGCGATCCAGAAATCCGATGCCAGCCAGGCGGTGCAGAAGCAGGCGGCGCTGGTCCTGGCGCAACTCATGTCACCGATGACGCCGCATCTGTCCGAAGACATCTGGGCGCATCTGGGCGGGGCGGGGCTGGTCACGCAGGCCCCCTGGCCCAAGGCCGATCCGGCGATGCTGGTCGAGACGAACGTGACGCTGCCCATCCAGATCAACGGCAAGCGCCGCGCGGAAATCAGCGTGCCGAAGGAGATGCCGGCGTCCGAGGTTGAAAAGATCGCGTTGGCGAACGAGGATGTCGTCAAGTTCCTGGCCGGGCAGCCGGTCAAGAAGCTGATTGTCGTTCCGGGGCGCATCATCAATGTGGTTGTCTGACCGTCGCGCAGTCCTTGGCGGGCTGCTTGGGGCTTTGGCCCTTGCGGCCTGCGGGTTCACCCCGGCCTATGGGCCCGGCAGCCCGGCGGCCGGGCTTCTGGACCGCGTCCTGATCGACGCGCCCGAGGATCGCTCGGCCTTCGATCTGGTCGAGCGGCTGGAGGAGCGGCTGGGCCGTCCCAGCGGCGCCGCGTACCGCCTGAGCTACCGGATCGATGTCCAGTCCGAAAGCCGCACGATCACGCCCACCAACGCCACCACCCGCTACAACCTGAACGGCAAGGTCCACTACACGCTGCGTGACCTGCCGTCGGACCGGGTGCTGACCGAAGGCGACGTGACGACCTTCACCTCCTATTCCGCCTCGGGCACGCCGGTGGCCACGAATGCCTCGGAAATCGACGCGCGGTTGCGGCTGATGCGGCTTCTGGCGGACCAGATCGTCACCCGCCTGATCGCCACGTCGGGGGATTGGGGCGGCCGATGAAACTGGCCGGAGCGGGCGCCGTCCGCTACTTCGCCAAGCCCGAGCCGGATCGCGCCGGGCTGCTGATTTATGGACCCGATGCGATGCGGGTGGCGCTGAAACGGCAAGAGGTGATCGCCGCGCTGATCGGCCCCACCGGCGAAGCCGAGATGCGGCTGACACGGATGCCCGCGTCCGACCTGCGCAAGGATCCGGCAGCGCTGACTGACGCGACCAAGGCACAAGGGTTCTTTCCCGGGCCGCGCGTGGCCTTCCTTGAAGATGCGACCGACACCACGGCGCCCGCGGTCCGCGCCGCACTGGAGGAGTGGAAACGCGGCGATGCCGTGATCGTGGTCACGGCCGGGCAACTGACGCCGAAATCGGCGCTGCGAAAGCTGTTTGAGGATCACCCCAACGCCTATGCGGCCGGAATCTACGACGATCCGCCCGGCCGCGAGGAGATCGAGGCCATCCTGCGCGCCGCCGGCCTTCATGAGGCGGGGCGCGAGGCGATGACTGACCTGACGGCGCTGGCGCGAGAACTGGATCCCGGCGATTTCCGGCAGACGGTCGAGAAGATCGCGCTTTACAAGTTCGGCGATCCCACGCCCCTGGTCCCCGACGACGTGGCCGCCTGCGCCCCGGTCACCATCGAGGCCCACGTGGACGATGTCGCCCATATCGTCGCCGAGGCGCGGGTCAAGGATCTGGGGCCCTTTCTTCGGCGGCTTGAAGGGCAGGGGGTCAACCCCGTGACGCTGTGCATCGGGGCGACACGGCATTTCCGCAGCCTTCACGCCGCGGCGTCCCATCCGGGCGGCGCTGGCGCGGGCATCGGCAGCCTGCGCCCGCCGGTCAATTTCAAGAACCGCGACCGCATGGTCCGGCAAGCGGAATCCTGGGGAATGCACCGGCTGGAACAGGCACTGACAATCCTGACGGACACCGACCTGACCCTGCGATCCGCCTCCCGCGCCCCCGCGATGGCCGTGATGGAGCGGGCGTTGATCCGGCTGGCAATGCTGGGGCGCCGATGACACTGACTGCCCGTATCCTGCGCGCCCTTGGCCCCGCCGTCGCCCGGCCGACCTTTCAAGAAATCCTTCGCGCCGCGATTGGGGTTGGCATCGGCCTGCTGCTGACAGCACTGATGGCTTCGGCCCTGCGCGGCAGCGAATCGCTGGGCATCCTGCTGGTTGCGCCGCTGGGGGCCAGCGCCTTCCTGATCTTTGCGGTTCCGAACAGCCCGCTTGCGCAGCCCTGGTCGGTGGTCGCGGGGAATACCTTCTCGGCACTGACGGCCCTGATCGCGGTTCACCTGATCCCGCAAATCTGGCTGGCCATGCCGGTTGCGGTGGCGGGGGCGGTGTTTGCCATGATGGCGTTCCGGGCCATGCACCCGCCCGGCGGCGCCGTGGCGCTGAGCGTGGTCCTGGCGGCACAATCCGGCGCGCCTGAGTTTCACTGGGCCGCCGTTCCCGTAGCGCTGGACAGTGCGCTTCTGGTCCTGGCGGGCGTCCTCTACAACCGGCCGACGGGGCGGCGCTATCCGTTTCGCCAGCCGCCCGAGGCGGGGGTCCACGGCACCCGCGATGTAGCGCCCGAACGGCGGCTGGGGCTGACGCCCGAGGATCTGGCGGCGCTTCTGGCGCGCATGAATCTGGCCGCGAACATCGGCACCGAAGACCTTGCCCGGGTGCTGGCGGCGGCCGAGGCCGAAGCGGCCGCGCGGCACATCGGCGCGACTACCGCCGCAGACCTGATGTCGCGCGACGTGGTGACGCTTCAGCCCGAAGACCCCAC
Source organism: Rhodobacteraceae bacterium QY30 (assembly GCA_002356635.1). GTDB lineage: Bacteria > Pseudomonadota > Alphaproteobacteria > Rhodobacterales > Rhodobacteraceae > QY30. The sequence continues at coordinate 230,294 of CP023454.1, read as the reverse complement.
CGACCGGATCAGCGCGCTGTTCCACATCCACCGCTTCAAGACGCTGCCGGTGGTCGATGCGCTGAACAACTACATCGGCCTGGTCAACGAACATGACCTGCTGGAGGCCCTGCGCGAGGGCACGGCGCAGACAGCGCGCACCATCGCCACCCAGGCGCAGACGCAGGCAGTGAACGTCGACACGCCGCTGGCGGTGCTGTTGCCGCTGCTGGCGGACGGCCATCAGCAGGCGGTTCCGGTGGTAGATCACCAGAAGCTGGTGGGTCTTGTCACCCGCAGCGACCTGATCGCGGCGCTGGCGCATGTGGTGGCCACGGCCTGGCCCACGACGGCCTAGCGCAGCCGGACCGAAACGCTGGCCGACTGACCTGTCGCGTCGATCACCGACAGCGTGACAAAGCCGGGCGGCAGATCCAGCCCGATTTCGCGCCCCCCCGCGCCAATGGCCGCGGGGCGGCCATTGGCGAGCCAGGTGAAAGGCGGGTGTCCTTCGGCGACCTTGACCGTCAGCCGCCCATCCAGCCGTTCGACCTCGGCCCCGTCAGGGGGGAAGCTGACCTGGGGGGCATCGGCCGGGGCGTCGGCAAAGACCGCGCCGCGGGGGCGGAAGGTTTGCAGCGGCTTCGGCAGCCGGGCGTTCGGCAGGATCAGGGTCGCGGGGGGCGGCGGCGGCAGTTGCGCAAAGCCCGGAGCGATCCGCCCGAAGACCTGGAACAGCACCGGTGCGGCGTAGTCGCCACCGAAAGCGCCCGGCACCGGGCTTCCATCCGGCCGTCCCATCCAGACCCCGGCAACATGCGCGCCGTCATAGCCCAGCGCCCAGGCATCGCGATGGCCGTAGGAGGTGCCCGTCTTGTAGGCCAGGCGGTGCGCCGCAGCCCCCGGCGGCGGCGGCAGGCCCGCCAGGATATCCGTGACCATCCAGGCGGCTTCGCGCGACAGCATCCGGGGCAGCGCGTCCTGTACGGAGTCCAGCGGCGACAGGCGGACAGGTTGCCCCAGCCCGGCCAGCGCGGCATAGGCTTGCACCAGGTCTTCCAGGCTGATCCCCAATCCGCCCAGCGCCACCGCCAGCCCCGCCTGCCCGCCCGGCAGTTCGACCCGCGCGCCGCTTCGTTCCAGTGCGGACAGCAGGCGTTCCGGCCCCAGCGCATCGGCCAGGCTGACCACCGGGATGTTCAGCGACATTTGCAGCGCGCTGCGCACCGATATGGTCCCCCGGAAGGTCTTGTCGAAATTCTGCGGCCTGTAGGTTCCGAAGGCCGCGGGCCGATCCTCGATCAGGGTTTCGGGGTGGGCAAGCCCTTCGTCGAAGGCCAGCGCATAGACAAAGGGCTTCAGCGTCGACCCCGGAGAGCGCAAGGCGCGGGTCATGTCGACGAAGCCCGCGCGGCGGTCGTTCGTCCAGTCCGGCGAGCCGACGCTGGCCAGGATCTGCCCGCTCCGGTGATCGGCGACAACGATGGCCAGCGACAGCCGGTCACCCCGGGTCCGCACGGTTTGCGCGGCCAGGTCTTCCAGCCCGGCCTGGACGGCGGGGTCGATCGTCGTGTCGATGACCTGCGCGCCGGGATGTTCGGCCCGCAGACGGGCGGCCAGATGCGGGGCCAGCGCCGGAAAGGGCTTGCGGGTCTGCGGCACCGGTTCGGTCAGTGCGGCCCGGGCCTGATCGTCCGACAGGACGCCCGCACCCGCCATGCGACGCAGCACCCGTTCGCGCGCCGCACTGGCCCGGTCCGGGGCTCGGTCGGGCCGGCGGGATTCCGGGGATTGTGGCAGCGCGACCAGCAAGGCGGCCTGCGCCGGGGTCAGGCGCCGCGGTTCTTTTCCCAGGTAGGCAAGGCTTGCAGCCCGGACCCCTTCCAGGTTCCCGCCATAGGGCGCAATCCGCAGGTACAGGTCCAGGATCTGTGCCTTCCCCAGCCGCCGTTCCAGCGCCAGCGCCACGCGCATCTGGCGAAGCTTGCCCGCCACCTTGCCGGTGCCGCTGTCCTCGAGCAGGCGTGCGACCTGCATCGTCAGGGTCGAGCCACCCGAAACGACGCGGCCGTTCCAGACCGCCTGTCCCGCCGCGCGCGCCAGTGCGATGGGGTCGACGCCCGGGTGGCTGTAAAAACGCCGGTCCTCATAGGTGACCAGCATCTTCAGAAACATCGGGTCCACCGGACCCGGCTCCAGCCGCCAGCGCCCGTCGGCGACGGTGAACGCGCGCAGAAGGCTGCCGTCGCGCGCCCTGACCTCGACCGAGGTGGGGCGCAACAGGACCGGCAGTTCGGTCCGGTCGATCCACTGGTCGGCGGCATCCCGAAGACCGCCGCCGATCAGCAAGGCGCCCGCCAGCAGCAAGGGCCAGAGCGGGCGCATCCGTCAGTCCGTCACCGTAACGCGGCCGGCATCGCTGTGGGCGCGGTAATCGGGCCGATACATGTCCTCGACGCTGGCGGCGGGCAGGTGGAAGCTGCCGGGCGACACCGCACGGACGACATAGGCCAGGCGGAACGGGTCCGGGCTGGTCCAGTCCACCGCCGCGATGAACCGGTCCTGGCGGAATTCGGTCCGGCGCGTTTCCTCGACCGTGGTCAGCCAGTCCAGCCCCGACAGGTCACCGGCCCGGATCAGGTTCGGGTTGTCGATCTCGAAGCCCGCCGGCAGCGGATCGTTGACGATCAGCCGCGCCTCGCCGCCCTGAAGCGGCGTCACCTCGACCACCGCCACAAGACGCGTGCCCTGCTTGATGCTGGCCGGATCAACGGGTTCGCCCTCCATCGTGTACCAGCTGCGCGCAATGGAGTAGCCGTTGCCCGCGGCGGGTTCCGGCACGGCGGGCACGCCGTAGGTGGTCAGGGTGATGTCGCTGTCCTTCCCCGATCCGTTGCCGATCACCGTCGGTTCGCTGCTGGCGTCGGTCAGCACCCGAACCAATGGCCCTTGGATCGGGGCGCCATTCAGGGTGAACCCCTGCGCTCCGCTCCGGTCGATCAGGGCATGTGTGGCCAGCAAGGCCCAAGTCGCCTCTTGCGTGGAAAGCGTCCGGCCGGCCATGGCAGAAGCGACCGCCTCGCCCAGGGTATCCACCGCCACCGCGCCCGATCCGGCTTCGGACGCCAAGGCCAGAAGCGCGGCGCCATCCCGCAGGTTGGTGCCGTAGTCGGCGCGCCAGACCTGGGTTTCGGGTTTGGCCTGCCGTTCGGCCATCAGCCTTGCGGCCCGCGCGAACATCGCGTCGGCGCGGGTCTGGTCGCCGTAGCTGGCCAGCGCCGCCCCCAGTTGCGCCGCCGCGATCGGGGTGTCGAAGGCCTCGGCCTTCACATCGGCGTAGTAGCGCAGATCCCCCACCGCCGCGGCACCTTCGCGCGCCAGAACCATCAGCGCATAGGCAATCGGTCCGCCGTCCCGGTCGAAGTCGGGGGCGTAGTTCACTTGGTTGCGCAGATTGTCCATCGCGTTTCGGAAGGCGGTATCAGGGACGGCATGACCCAAGCCCCGGGCGCGGCTGAGGAAATCGGTGACATAGGCATCCAGCCACAGATCGCCCGAATCCGCGTACCAAAGCCCGAACGATCCGTTTGACGACTGGTTCAAAAGGATCTCGGTGATCGTCTGGTGGATTCGCTGACCCAGGTCGGCATCACCGGCCACGCCCACAGCCCTGGCCACCTGGTCGAAATACAACAGCGGCAGCGCCTTTGACACCAACTGTTCGGTGCAGCCATAGGGATAACGGTCGAGCGAGGCCAGAAGCCCCGGCGCATCAAAGCGCGCCAGCGGCCCGATCGACAGCGTCGCCCGCCCGGTCCCGGCGCGGTAGCCGGCAAGGACATCCCGGTCCAGCGTGAACCTGCCACCGGCCGCCAGATCGAAGCGGCTTCGCTTCACCACTTCGGGATCATTGGCCTGGATGGGGATGACCAGCGATTTGACCAGGTGCTTTCCGTCCGGGGTGGTCAGCGCAATACGGATCGTGTCGATGCCCTCGGCTTCTCCGGCCGTGATCGGTACCACGACGGTGGCCTTTCCCTTGTCCGCCAGGTCAACACCCGAGGGCGCGCCGCCCAGCGTCAGCCCGTCGCCCGTCACATCCAGCCCCATGCGGCCCGAAGGCCCGGTGGCATGGACGATCTCCAGAAGCAGGCGGCTTTCGTCGCCCGGCGCCAGGAAGCGCGGCACCGAAGCGGTGACAACGACCGGATCGCGCACCAGGACATCGGCCTGTGCCTGTCCCACGGCGGTCTTCGACCAGGCGACGGCCATGACCCGGACCGTGCCGTTGAAGGACGGCAGGGTGAATTCGGTTCGCGCATAGCCGTCCGCTTCCACCGCGACCGCACCACTGAAATAGGCCACCAGTTCCTCGGTCGGGGGTGGGGCCTGCATCTTCAGTCCCGCGTTGGCATCCCCGCCCGAACGGACGCTGCCTTGTGCGCCATTCTGTCCGTCGATCAGGCGGCCGTAGATGTCCCGCACCGCCATCCCGAGCTTCTGCTGTCCGAAATAGTGGCCTTCGGGGTCGGGGGACTTGAAGGCCGTCAGGTTCAGGATGCCCAGGTCGACTGCGGCGATGGTCACGAAGGCGGTCTCCCCCGGCCGGACGCCCTGAACCTTCACGGCGACAGGCAGCGGCCCGCGCGGCGCGACGTCCGGCGCAACCTCGACCGTGGCGGTCAGCCGCCGCGCGCCCGGATCGACGGGGGCATAGGACAGACCCAGCGCCCGGACCGGGGTGCGGCTGGCATCGCCCACCGGTCGGATCACCGAAGCCGTCACATAGGCCCCCGCGCCCCATTGATCGGTCACGGGCAGCGGGATGACGTTTTCCCCGGCCTTCACCGGCACGGCCTTCATGTCGATCAGATGGTTCGACATGACCGTGACCAGTGCCACCCCTTCGGCCCGGGGCACGATCCGCAAGGTGGCCGTATCGCCGGACTTGTAGGCGGGCTTGTCCAGCGACAGTTCCAGCGTGTCGGGCGAGGCGGCGGTATCGGCGGGCGCATACCATCCGGCATAGAAGGTCGTCGATGTCGCGGCGCGGCCATCGGCGCCCGTCACGACAATTTCGTACTGGCCCCAGTCCACTGGCACCTTCACCGTCACCGGACCCGCGGCAGCAAGGCTCGCGTCACCTTCGGCCACGCGAATGCGGCTGGTGGTCACTTCCCAGTTCCAGTTGCCGTAGACCGAATACCACTGATAATTCGTCTCCAGACGGTTGATGGTCCAGTGCACGGGCAGATCGGCAGGCTTCTCATCCGGTCCGATGGCCAGCAGGTCGAAGGCGGCCTCGGCGCCCTGGGGCGAGACCCCGTTCTGGAACAGCGGCTTCACCCCGATCACCGGTGCGTCGGGCATCACGCGGCGGGTGGTCTGCCGTTCCACCGGGCGGCCCGAGCCTTCGACCAGCCGCAGGGTGACGCGGGCATCGAGGGGCTGCATGACCCCTTCCGGCATCGGCAGCGACAGGGGCACCGACAGCTTGCCCTCCGCATCGGTCACGTCCAGCCCGTCCAGCGCGGTGACGCTGGGCATGAAGGAGGCATCGTGACGTCCGAAGAGGTACCCCGGAAAAGCGTCGATCCCGGCTGCGGCCGTCAGGCGCAACTCGCCCTCGGCGGCCAGTCCCGCGCCGGGCGCGCCGAACAGGTAGCGCGCCGCCACGTCCAGCGTCGTCTCCGCACCCAGACGCAGCGGGGTGTCGGGCAGCGCCAGTGCAAAGTCGATCCGCTCGGGCAGGAAGTCCTCGACCAGGAAGGCTTGCGACGCCAGGGAGCCCTGCTTTTCGTCCACGAAGACCTCCAGCCGCCAAGTGCCGCGCGGGGCATTTCCGGCGATGGGAAGCGCGACGGTCTGGCCGCCGGCGCCTTCATCGGTTGTCAGGGCGCGGGAATATTCCACACCATCGGGCCGGGTCAGGCGAGCGGTCAGCGGCAGGCCCTCGATGGCCTGCATCTGCGGGTCGCGGGCCAGGATCGTGGCATTCACCGTCTCGCCCGCGCGATAGGCGCCGCGATCGGTCGACAGGAACACGTCGATAGGCGGCGCGGCCTCGCGTCCCGCAACGCCACGGTCGGACAGGTCGAACTCGGGGTCGCTCAGCGAGAGGAAGGCATAATCCTCGCCCTGCTCGACACTGACCAGCGCCGGCGCGGCGCCACCCGCGCCGCTGGTCAGGCCCGGATCGAAACGGGCATAACCCATATCGTCGGTGGAGGCCGTTCCGATCACCGCGTTGGCGCGCGACACCAGCGTCACCTTCACGCCGGCCCGTGCTGCGGCGTCGGACAGGCCGCGCACGAAGACATGCAGGCCATCGCTGCCCATCAGCGTCGTCAGGCCCAGATCGGAAATCACGAACCACTGGCTTGCAGGCGGGTTGTCATAGGGATCGCGTCCGGGAACGGCGGCTTGCAGGGCATAGATCCCCGGCCCCAGATCCCGCATCAACCCATCCAGAGGCAGGCGGGTGGTCATGTCGCGGTTGACCTCCATCGCCACTTCGGCCGTTCCGCGCCAGACCTCTTGGGCCATCTGGCCGGTGAATTCCTCGTTGGAATAGTAATCCAGCGGACGTCCGAAATAATCCTGCTGGATGGCGCGGATCAGGTTCCTGTCCGACACCCGGTGCAGGACCAGGTCCAGCTTCTGCGTGTTGACGGTTTCGACCGGAATGCCCGCTTCGGCCGCGCGGGGCAGGATGTAGGCTCGGCCCGGAAAACGCACGGCGGGCGACCGGTCGCGGATGTATTGCGTGACCTCGGTCGGCTTGGCCAGTTCCTCGCCTCGCTCGGACGGCAGGCCCTGCCGCAGCGTGATCGTGTAGCGCCGGCCATTGGCAAGGCCCGTGACGCAAAGGTCGCTGCCACTGGCTTCGACCGCCAGGCCCGGTTCGGGCAACTGGACGAAGGTCGCGTAATCGGTGCCCGCCTTCAGGGGCTGGTTGAAGACGGCGCAGATGCGCGGGCGGGGAGTGTCGGCCTCGACCCGGGTTTCCTGGACGCGGAAGCCGTATTTGCCGATGGCGTCGTCAAGCGCCGCGGCGATGTCGTCGCGGTGGGACAGATCCTGCGCCAGACGCAGCGCCGGGATCATCTCGGACCCACGGCCCAGGCGTTCCAGACCCTGCGCCAGGATCGCAAGCGCGGTCGACCGCAGCGGCGGCGAGGCGGTGCGCAGATAGCCGTTGATCGCGGCGGAAACCGCGCGCTGGTTGTTGATCTGGCGCTGGTTGTCGTCCGCGGCCGGCAGATCCAGCAGGATCTGCGCATATTCGACCCATTGGTCGGCGGCATCCGTCAGGGTGACCGCGGCCCCTTCGGCCTGCAGGGCGGCCTGAAGATCGCCCTTGGCGCGCGCTTCGGTGGCGGCGGCGATCAGTTCCTCGGCGGTCCAGCCGTCGGCCAGGTGGTCATTGGCCAGGGTGCGGGCCTGATGGGTCGCGCCCTCCAGGTCCGGGCCTTGCAGGAAGGACAGTTCCGCGGCGCGTTCGGCCGCGCCGGCCAGCACCTTCGGATCGGTCGCGCGGAACACACCGCTGAACGCCCCGGCATAGGCCGAAGGTTCCCCCACGGTCGATTTCAGGAAGCAGGCGTTCTTGCGGCTGTTGAAGGTGATGGCCTGGCAGCGGGCATTGGCGAGGCAAGCGGTTTCGCAGGCCTCGATCGTCGTGTCGAAAAGTGACTGGATGTCGCCGCCCGCCAGATCGGTGTCGCGCGACAGCGCGATGTGGCGTTCCGGTACGACCTGCGGCTCTTGCGCCCGGGCGCCGGTCACGGACAGGACGACAAGCGAAAGCGACAAGAGAAAACGGCGCATGAAAGGCTCCCCCGGCTGCAGGGCCATCCTCTCAGACAGGGGGCGGAATCACAAGTTGGCCGGGGGTAAGGATTCCCTGCCCCCCGCCCGCCGCCGCCCGGTTCGCTCAGCCCACCGCGATGCGGGGACGGCCCTGCGCCGTCACGCGCAGGCTGGCCTCGATGAACATCGGCTGGCCTTCGACCTCGGCCGATGTGACATCGCGGGTGACAGTGATCCGCGGCTCTTCCACGCCCGAGGCCAGGGCCTGCGCGCGGGCCTGCCGGGTCAGATCGGCCGTCAGCGCGGCAATCGCGTCATCCTGTTCGGCAAAGCGCGCCGGACCTTCAGCAAGATGCGCGACAAAAACCCCAGGCCCGCCCGCCGTGACCAGGCCGCTGGCGTGCATCGAAACCTGGCCGACAACCGCGCCGATGGCATTGGCCACCCCTGCGTGACGGGGCAGGATCATTCGTGCGCCGACCATATCACCCACCGCGCCGTAATAGCTACTGGCCGAGGCGCCAAGGCCGATCACTGGAACGCCCAACCGGGCCTGAAGGCGGATCGTGCCGCTGTGCCCCGCCATGGCGGCACGCATCAGTTGATGGCGTGCCAGCACTTCGGGTGGATCCTGCCATTCCAGATCGTCGTCCGCGAAGGCCGCCTCCAGCAGGCAGTCGGCGGTCTGGCGCGTCAACTGGTCGATGATCGCCTGCGCCAGCGGTTCGGGCGCTGGCGCGATCCGTTCGCCGCGGCCATTGCGCTTGCGCGCCAGAAGGGTCAGCGCCTTGGCCGAGGCCGCGCCGTCCCAGGCATCAAGCCGGCCCAGGACATGGCTGGCGTCCGATGGCGTCACACCCGAAAGCATCACCATCCCCCGCGCCACCAGCCGGTCAAGCGAGGCGCCGTCAAGACGCGTCCGCAGCGTATCGACCAGCCGCAGCGGGCCATTCGCCAGCCGTTGCGCCACGGTCTTTTCGCGGTCGCTCAGACCTGCGGGCAGATCACCCGCCCACATCGGGATGGCAAAGCGCCCGTCGTGTTCGTTTGGCACATCGGACTTCAGCGCCGTGTCCAGCGCCGGGTGCACCAGATCGGGCCATTGCCGCGCCGCCAGCGCCACCGGGATCAGCCGGCGCGGACCCAGCCAAAGCGCACCGGCCAGCCCTTCCAGCAGGTGGACTTCGCTATCGCCGCCAAGACCGGTGGTGCGCATCGCCACCGCCTCGACCATGGTCCGATACTTGCCCACCCGCGCGCCCATTGGATCGATCGCGGGCTTGCCGTGCCGCAGCAGGCAAACGTCTGTCGTCGTGCCGCCGATGTCGCTGACCAGCGCGTCATGCTCTCCGGTCAGCCAGCTTGCCCCGGCGATCGAGGCCGCGGGACCGGACAGGATCGTCTCGATAGGCCGTTCACGTGCCATGCGGGCCGACACCAGCGCGCCGTCGCCCCGCACCACCATCAGGGGCGCGTCGATGCCCAGCGCGGCCATGTGCTGTTCACAGGCCGAAATCAGATGGTCGATCATTCCGATCAGCCGCGCGTTCAGCACCGCCGTCAGGGCGCGCTTCGGCCCGTTCAGCGCGGCGGAAAGTTCATGCGAACAGGTAACGGGCCGCCCGGTCAGGCGCCGGATCAGGTCGCGGGCCGCCAGTTCATGCGTCGGGTTGCGGGTGCCGAAGCTGGCGGCAACGGCATAGCCGGTGATGCCATCGCCCAAGGCCCGCACCGCCGACTCAAGCTCGGCCAGGTCCAGCGGCGCCACCTCATTGCCGGCGTGGTTGTGGCCGCCTGCCAGCGCAATGACCGGATCGCCCTTCAGCGCCTCGGTCAGGCCGGAGCGGTGCTGCTCGGCTTCCTCGAAGCCGATGAAGACCAGCGCGACACGGCCGCCCTGCCCCTCCACCAGCGCGTTGGTGGCCAGCGTCGTCGACAGTGACACCAGCGCGACTTCGGCCGCCCGGATCCCCGCTTCGGCCACCGCCGCGTCGATGGCGCCGCCGATGCCGGGGGCCAGGTCGGGCCGCGTCGTCAGCGACTTGGCCGAGGCGATGACCCGGCTGGCCTCTTCATCCAGCACAACCGCATCGGTGTAGGTGCCGCCCGTGTCGATCCCAAGTAGATACGTCATCTGTCCGCCATTATCCGTTTCGCGCCCATCCACCCCATCAGGATGGCCGGCGCATTGGTATTGCCTCCGATCAGCGTCGGAAAGGCCGAAGCATCGCAGACCCGGAGGCCGTGAATGCCATGAACCCGCAGGTCTGGCCCGATGACCGCGGTCGCCGGGGTCGGCCCCATCCGCGCCGTGCAAGAGGGGTGATAGACCGTCCCGGACCGAGCGCGGAAATCCGCGATCAGTTCGTCATCCGACCGGACCTGCGGACCGGGGCGCAGTTCTTCGGCGATGAGGCTGCGGATCGGATCCTGATCCGCAATCCGGCGCAGCATCTTCACAGCCGCCAGCATCTCGGCCACGTCGTGATCGGTCGAAAAGGCGTTGGCCACGATCTTCGGGTGACGAAACGGATCGGGTGAGGCAAGCGTGATCTGGCCCCGGCTGGTGGGGCGGCAGTTCGACAGGCCGATCGACAGGCCAGGGAACGGGTCGGGCGACAGCACGGGCCGTTCGCCTTCGCGCGGCAAGAGCGTCGAGAAGGCCTGGAAGTAAAGCTGCATGTTGGGCCGATCCAGGGCCGGATCGGTGCGGAAGAAACCGCCCGCGTGGTTGATCGACTTGGCAAGTGGCCCCTTCCCGGTCAGGAAGTAGCGTGCGCCGGCACCCAACTTGCCCCACCAGGGGCGCAGCACGTCGTTGTAGGTCGGCACCGTCATGCGCCAGGTGTAGTTGATGCCCTGATGGTCGTTCAGGTGCCGTCCGACATTGGGGTTGTCCACGATGACGGGCAGCCCCAGCGATTGCAGGTGCGCGCCATCCCCCACGCCCGACAGCATCAGGATCTGCGGCGTATTGATCGCCCCGCCCGACAGGATCACCTCGCCCGCGCTGGCGGTCTTCAGGACGCCGCCTTGCCGGTATTCCACCCCTACGGCACGGCGGCCCTGAAACAGCACCCGCGTGGCATGGGCGTGAGTCTCGACCCGCAGGTTCGGCCGCCGCATCGCCGGGCGCAGGAAGGCGCGGGCCGCCGAATTGCGGCGGGCGCGACGGATCGTCATCTGGTAGATGCCGGCGCCTTCTTGCCGGGCGCCGTTGAAATCGGCGGTCAGCGGCAATCCGGCGCGGGCGGCGGACTGAAGGAAGGTATCACACAGCGGATGCAGGTCCGTCCGGTTCGCCGAGATGAACAAAGGGCCGCCCTTGCCGCGAAAGGCGTCTTCCCCGGCCTCGTTATCCTCGATCTCACGGTAGTTCGGCAGGACATCCGTCCAGCCCCAACCGGCGTTTCCGGCCGTTTCCCAGTCGTCATAATCGGTGGGATGGCCGCGGATCCAGACCATGGCGTTGATGCTGGATGAGCCGCCCAGCAGCTTGCCGCGGGGCCAGTGGTCGCGGTTGCCTGCAAGACCGGGGTCGGCTTCGGTGCGATACATCCAGTTGACGGCCGGGTTGTAGAAAAGCTTGCCGTAGCCCAGCGGCAGCTGGACATAGAAGCGGCGATCGGTCCCCCCCGCTTCCAGCAGCAGAACGCGATGCCGTCCGTTCGCGGTCAGCCGTTCGGCCAGAACGCAGCCGGCGGAACCGGCGCCGACGATGATGTAGTCCCACTCGCTCATGCCGGCGATCCTGCCTGCGGATCGCGGCAAGCGATGGCAGGATTGCGACATCTTCCGCCGCTAACCGGCGCGGAGATCACTCCAGCCGCGACGGATAGCCCGGCGCGCGCAGATCGGTGCCCAGGGCATCCTCCAGCAGCTTGACGATCTGCGTCGACTGCGCCTGACCGCCATAGGCCGCGCGCCCCCGGACGAAAGTCTGGTTCACCATGCCGGCCAGGTCCAGCGGCACGCCGAAATCGCGCCCGAACTCCATCGCGAAGCCCAGATCCTTCAGCGCAAGGTCCATCGTGAAGGCGATGTCGTAGCTGCCGTTCAGGATCAGCTGTCCTTCGGTTTCATGAACGAAACTGGTGCCCGAGGATGCCGCAATGGCCTGCCAGGCCTTGTCCAGATCCAGACCGCCGCGTTTGGCCAGCATCAGCGCCTCGCCATCGGCGACCAGGTGGATGAAGGCCAGCATGTTGGTGATGACCTTGATGACGGCGGCAGAGCCCAGCGGACCCATGTGGAAGATCTTGCCGCCCATCGCCTGAAGCAGGGGGTGCACTTCCTGAAAGAGCGCGGCATCGCCCCCCACCAGGACGGTGATCTTGCCCTGGCCCGCCAGATGGACTCCGCCGGTGACCGGGCATTCCAGCACCCTTATGCCCGCGCCCTCGGCCAAGCCCGCCAGTCGCAGGATGTCGTCGCGGCCCAGCGTCGACATTTCGGCCCAGACGGCGCCGTCCGGCATCACGGGCAGGATCTCGGCCAGCACGGCTTCGGAAACGGCGGGCGAGGGAAGGCAGGTAAAGACCACCTCGGCCCCCCGCGCCGCTTCGGCCGCCGAGGATGCGCGGGTGGCGCCCAGGGCGACGTGCCGGTCGGCCAGCGATGGGTTCCGGTCGTGAACCGCAACCTGATGCCCCGCCCGCACCAGCGACGCCGCCAGGTGCCCGCCCAGATTTCCCAGACCGATATAGGCAAGTTTCATGATCCGTATCCCACGATGCCCTTCACCTCGCAGAAATCGCGGATGCCCCAGTCGGCGTATTCGCGGCCGTTGCCGGATTGCTTGTAACCGCCAAAAGGCGCGAAGATGTCCCAGTCGGGATAGTTCAGGCTGACCTGCCCCGCGCGCAGCCGCCGCGCCACGGCCCGCGCCTCGGGCAGCGCACCCTGCACATAGGCGGCAAGGCCATAAACGGTGTCATTGGCCTGGGCGATCGCGGTGTCCAGATCGTCATAGGGCAGGATCGACAGCACCGGTCCGAAGATTTCCTCGCGCGCGATGGTCATGGCGTGGGTCACGTCACCAAAGACCGTGGGGCGGACATACCAGCCGCGGTTCAGGCCCGAGGGCCGGCCGGTGCCGCCCGTGACCAGCGTCGCGCCTTCGTCAATGCCCTTCTGGATCAGGCCCTGGATCTTGTCGAACTGGATCTTGCTGACCACCGGGCCCAGATCGGTATTCGCGTCGCGGGGATCACCAGTCACCATGCGTTCAGCCTTGGCCTTCGCCACCTCCAGCGCATCGCGGTGCCATTTGCGCGGCACGAACATCCGCGTGGGCGCGTCGCAGCTTTGGCCCGAATTGCCGAAGCACCCTTCGACCCCGCCCATCACCGCGGCTTCCATATCGGCACTGTCCAGAATGATGTTGGCCGACTTGCCGCCCAGTTCCTGCGCCACGCGCTTGACGGTGGGCGCGGCATTGGCCGCCACCTGCACCCCGGCCCGGGTCGATCCGGTGAAGGACACCATATCGACCTGCGGATGCGACGACAGCCGCGCCCCCACGACCGGCCCGGCGCCGTTCACGAGGTTGAAGACACCTGTCGGTGTGCCCGCAGCCTCCATCACCTCGGCAAAGAGCATCCCCGACAGCGGCGCGATCTCCGACGGCTTCAGCACCATCGTGCAGCCGGCAACAATGGCCGGGGCGACCTTGCAGGCGATCTGGTTCATCGGCCAGTTCCACGGCGTGATCATCCCGGCAACGCCGATGCCTTCATGGACGATGCGCGTGTCACCGCGCTGGTGTTCCCATTCGAAGTCCTCGCCGGCCTTGATCGTCGCACCGATGTGGACATCCCCCGCCCAGACCTGCGCCGCGCGGGAAAACTCCAGCGGCGCGCCCATTTCCGTCGTGATGGCTTCGGCAAAGTCCTCGGCGCGGGACAGATAGACCTCGTGGATACGCTTCAACAGCGCTATGCGTTCCGCGACCGGGGTCGTGGTGAAGCCGTCAAACGCCGCCCGCGCCGCCAGGATCGCGCGATCCGCATCCACTTCCGACCCCAACGCTACTTCGGCGACGATCTCTTCGGTCGCCGGATTCTCGACCCCCATCCGGGTTGCAGCAGCCGAGGGCTTCACCCATTCGCCGTCGATGAAGAATTCACCCATATGGCTGGAAATCGTCATGGCCTACCCCCTGAAGTGGATGTTGAACGCCGACCGGATCGCCGCATCTGTCGCAGGATCGACCTGACAGCCTGCCTTGTCCAGAATGTCGTTCTTGCGCGCGATGGCGCGGTCCAGAAGCAGCGGTTTCCCGGCCTCGTTCCATTCCTTCGGGCTCATCCGGTTGCCAACCACCGGATAAACGTATTCCGTTTGCATCCGCGCCAAGGTCTGATCCGACCCAAGGTAATGGCCGGGGCCATAGCAGACCGCCTCCATCGCCTCGATGCTGGTCGAATCGGCGTCGACCTCGATCCCGCGGACGCAGCGCATGACCTGGCCCAGGATGTCGTCGCCCATGACAAGGCTTTCCATGCAGAACCCCAGAAGCGAGGCATGCATCCCCACCGCCTCATAGCACATGTTCAGGCCCGAAAGCCCGGCAAGCACGTTGGTAATCGCCTGTTCCCAGCCCGCTTGCATGTCGGGCAACTTGCTGTCGGAGATCCCCGAAGCCGCGCCGCCCGGCAGGGCGTAGAACCGGTGCATCTGCGCGCAACCGGCGGTCAGCAGCGCCTGTTCCGCCGACCCGCCCGACATGGCGCCGGTGCGCAGGTCGCTCACAAAGGGCCAGGTGCCGAAGATCGCGGGATGCCCCGGCGCGATGGCGTTCACGTAGACCACCCCCGCCAGACACTCCGCCACCGCCTGCACGATGGCCAGCGCCAGCGGCGCCGGCGCCGTGGCGCCCGCCTGGCCCGCACTCAAAAGCAGGATCGGCATGCCCGCGCGAACGCAGGCCTCCATGGTGATGCAGCTTTCCTCGGCGAACTTCATCGGCGGAACGACGAAACAGTTCGAATTCGAGATGAACGGCCGCGCCCGCCATTTCTCTTCCCCGCCCGCGATCATGTGGATCAGGTCGAAACAGCCCTTCACATGGCTGGGATCGCTGAAAGATGTTCCGACATGTTTCTTCGTTCCCGCGCAACAGGCGTAAAGCGTGTTCACGTCCATGTCGAAATTGTCCAGCACGTCGCGGCAGACCATGGCGCGCTGGAAGAAATGCACGTTGTCCAGGTTCTGCGTCAGCCGCGCGGCGTCATACAGATCCTGCGCGGTGGAATCGCGGTAGTCCAGCGTCACCGGATCGACGATATGCACCGCCGCCCCCGCCGTGCCGAAATGGACATTGCTGCCCGTCAGGTGCAGATCGAATTTCGGATCGCGGGCAAACAGCGTGATGTCGCGCGCGGCCTTGGCCAGCATGTCCTCGACCAGCGCCCGGGGAAAGCGGATGCGACCATCATCCCCCAGGATCGCCCCCGCCCCGGTCAGGATCTGGACCCCGGACTTCGGCGCATTCGCCAGCCCGATCCGCTCCAGCGCCTGCAACGCCGCCTCATGGATCCGCGCCACGCCCGCATCGGTCAGCGGCCGGTACTGCCCCCCGGGCATCCCCGCGCGCACCGGGCGCAGGTTCTCGGCCAGGGGCGCGGCCCGCGCTGCCGTTCGTGCCGCCCTGCCGCCCGCCCTGGCATTGCGCCGAGGTTCACAAACTGCGTCGTCCGTCATCGCGCCCCCTCCTTCTTCTTTGCCTAAATACTCATCTGTCACATCCGCACGCGTTCGGCCCGCGGGTCGTACATGGGCACCAACGAGGCATCTGCCGCGAAGCGTTCCCCCGCGATCTCGATCTCGTAGCGGCTGGCCAGAACCTGCTCGGCACTTTCGCCTTCGCAAGGCACATAGCCCATGCCGATCGCGCCGCCCAAGGCATGGCCGTAGTTGCCCGATGTGATGATCGAAACGATCTGGCCATCCCGAACCAGCGCCTCGTTGTGAAACAGGCACGGTGCCGGGTCCTGCAGGCGGAACTGCACCATGCGACGGGAAAGCCCCGCCTCGCGCTTGCGCAGCACCGCCTCGCGCCCGATGAAATCGCCCTTGCCCACCTTCACCGCAAAGCCCAGTCCCGCCTCCAGCACATGGTCTTCGTCGGTGATGTCGTGGCCCCAGTGGCGGAAGGCCTTCTCGATCCGGCAACTGTCCAGCGCATGAAGCCCGCACAGCTTCAGACCCAGATCCGCGCCCGCGTCCTCCAGCGCCTCGAAGACATGGGCGGTCTGATCGGCGGGCACGTAAAGCTCCCATCCCAGCTCACCCACATAGCTCACACGGTGGGCGCGCCCCATGCCAAGGCCCAGTTCCACGTCGCGGGCAGAGCCATAGGGGAGGGCTTCATTGCTGAAGTCATCGCCACTGACGCGGGTGATCAGATCGCGCGCCTTCGGCCCCATGACGCACAGCACCGATTCCGCCGCCGTCACATCCGTCACCACTGCGAAGGCATCCCCCAGATGCGACCGCAGCCAATGCAGGTCGCGCTGCAGGGTCGCACCGGGCACCACCAGCAGGAAGGCGGTTTCCGAAAGCCGCGTCACTGTCAGATCGCTTTCAATGCCGCCCCGGTCATTCAGCATCTGGGTATAGACGATCCGCCCCGGGGCCACGTCCAGGTCCGCCCCGCACAGCCGTTGCAGGAACGGCAGCGCATCGCGCCCTTCGACGCGAATCTTGCCAAAGCTCGACATGTCGAACAGCCCGACACCGGACCGCACCGCCATATGCTCAGCCTTCTGGTTCTCGAACCAGTTCTGCCGGTGCCAGCCATAGCGATATTCCCGCTCTTGTCCCTCGCGGGCGAACCAGTTGGCGCGTTCCCATCCGGCAACTTCGCCAAAAACCGCGCCACGCGCCTTCAGGTGTTCGTGCAGCGGCGTGCGACGCACCCCACGCGCGGTTTCCACCTGCCGGTAGGGGTAATGGTCGGCATACAGAAGGCCCAGCGTTTCCGTCACGCGCTCCTTCAGATAGCGACGGTTCTTCTGGAAAGGCTGCGCCCGGCGAATATCGACCTCCCACAGGTCAAAGGGCGCGGCGCCGGTGTCCATCCATTCGGCCAGCGCCATCCCGGCGCCGCCCGACGACACGATCCCGACGGAATTGTAGCCCGCCGCCACCCAGTAACCCTTCAGCTGCGGCGCAGGCCCCAGGTAATACCGGTCATCGGGGGTAAAGCTTTCGGGTCCGTTGAAGAAGGTGTGGATGCCCGCCGATTCGAACATCGGCATCCGGTTCATCGCCATGGCCAGGATCGGCTCGAAATGATCGAAATCCTCGGGCAGGCTGTCGAAGCAGAAATCCTCGGGGATGCCGTTCATCCCCCAGGGCTTCGCCTTCGGCTCAAAGGCGCCCAGCATCATCTTGCCGGCATCTTCCTTGTAATAGGCGCATTCGTCCGGCACCCGCAGCACGGGCAAGCGGCTCAGGCCCGGGATGGGCTCGGACACGATGTAGAAATGCTCGGCCGCATGCAGGGGCAGGGTAACCCCCGACTGCGCCGCCAGATCGCGCCCCCACATGCCGCCGCAGTTGACCACATGGTCGGCCGCAATCACGCCCCGATCCCCGTTCGCTTCCCACTCGACCCCGGTGACCTTTTCACCGTCGTCCAGAACGCGCGTGACCTTCACGCCCTCGACAACCTTCGCCCCTTTCATCCGTGCGCCCTTGGCCAGCGCCATGGCGATATTCGCCGGATCGCACTGACCATCCAGCGGCAGATGCACGGCCCCCACCACGTCCGAGACGTTCAGATGCGGATACATCGCCTTCACTTCCGTGGGCGACACCTCGTTCACATCCACCCCGAAGGCACGGGCCAGCGTCGCCTGCCGATAAAGCTCGTGCTTGCGTTCCTCGGTCAGCGCGACCGAAATCGACCCCACCTGCCGCATCCCCGTGGCAACCCCGGTCTCGGCCTCCAGCTTGACGTAAAGATCGGCCGAATACTTGGCCAGCCGCGTCATGTTCTGCGATCCGCGCAGCTGCCCGATCAACCCTGCCGCGTGCCAGGTCGTGCCACTGGTCAGCTGCTTGCGTTCCAGAAGCACGATATCCGTCCAGCCCTTCTGCGCCAGATGATAGGCGACCGAACAGCCCGAAATCCCGCCCCCGATAATGACCACACGCGCCTGTTTCGGCAGTTCCATCTCATTTCGCCTTTTCATCTTGGTCCAAATATCCCGGGGTCCGGGGCAGAGCCCCGGCGCGCTTCAGGCCCGGATGCGAAGGTTCTCGGGATCCCATGCCGGGGCATCGGGCAGAACTTCGGCCGCGAACCGCTCCCCGAAGATCTCGACCTCGACGCGGGTCCCCTGCACCGCCAGATCGGCCCGCAGCATCCCCAGCGCCAGCGACGCGCCCACGCGATGCCCCCAGGCGCCGCTGGTGGTTTCACCAACAACCTGGCCTCCATGCCAGATCGTCGACATGTAGGGCGCATCCGCTGCCCCCGCCTGCACCTTCAGTTGCACGAAACGCTTCTTCACGCCGCGCTGCTTCTCGGCCAGAAGCGCCGCCTTGCCGATGAAATCGGGCTTGTCCCACTTGATGAACCGCTCCAGCCCGCCCTCCAGCAGGCTGTAATCGGTGGACAGATCACCCTTCCAGGCGCGGTAGCCCTTTTCGATCCGCAGATGATCCAGCGCCCACATGCCGAAGGGCACCGCGCCTTGGCCGCGCACCGCGTCATAGATCGCGGGGATGTCGCCCTGGGCTGCATGGATTTCCCAGCCCAGCTCGCCCGCGAAGGACGCACGGACCAGCATGGCGGGGCGCCCCGCAACATGCGCCTCTTGCACCGACAGCCAGGGCAGCGTTAGGTCGCCGTCGCTGATCGCGGCGAACAGGTCGCGCGCCTTGGGCCCGGTGACGATCAGCGTTCCGACCTGATCGGACCTGTCGGTCAACGTCAGGCCCGGCGCCAGGTGTTTCTGCAGCCATTCGCCATCATGCCACTGCGCGACACCGGCAGTGATCAGGGTAAAGCGATCCGCGCCATGGTTGATGATCGACATTTCCGTCAGGATGCGGCCCCGCGCATCGGGGAAATAGGCCAGCGCCATGCGACCGACCTTGGGCAGCGCCCCGGCGATCAGGCCCAGAAGCCAGTCGCCCGCCCCATCGCCCGACAGTTCGAACCGCGAAAAGCCCGGCAGGTCCAGCACGCCCACAGCGTCGCGGACGGCTTCGCATTCCTCGCGCACGCGGATCGCCCAAGGGCCTTCACGATCCCAGGTCTGCGTCGCCTCCCAGGACGTGTCATCGCCGGGTTTCGCAAACCAGTTCGCCCGCTCCCAGCCGTTATAGGCCCCGAACTGCGCCCCATCGGCCTTCAGGCGGTCATGGATCGGGCTCAGCCGCTTATCCGCCGCCACGGGCCAGCGGGCGTGGGGGAAGTGCATGGCGTATTCGTGGCCATAAACTTCAAGCCCCTTCTGCAGGCAGTAGTCGGCATCGGCATAGCCGGTGAACCGGCGCGGATCGCAGGACCACATGTCCCATTCGGTCGCGCCTTCGGTGACCCATTCGGCCAGCACCTTGCCCGCGCCACCGCCTTGCGCGATGCCGAAGGTGAAGACGCAGGCCTCGAACGCGTTCGGAACGCCGGGCATCGGACCGATCAGCGGGTTGCCGTCCGGGGCGTAGGGGATCGGGCCGTTGATGACGCTCGACACCCCGACCGAGCCCAGAAGCGGCACGCGGGCCATCGCGTCTTCGATATAGGGTTCCAGCCGGTCCAGATCGTCGGGGAACAGCTGGAAGCTGAAATCTTCGGGCATCGGATCGTCGGGACGGACCCAATGCGCGCGGCAGTTCCGTTCATAAGGCCCCAGGTTGAAGCCGAATTTCTCTTGCCGCAGGTAGTAGCTGCTGTCGACGTCGCGCAGAAGCGGCAGCTTGTGACCCACTTCGCGGGACCACTTCTCGATCTCGGGGATCGGTTCGGACAGCAGATACTGGTGGCTCATCACCATCATCGGCACGGTGCGGCCGCCAAAGGGCTTGAACCATTCACCGACGCGCTGCGCGTAGTAGCCCGCTGCGTTGACGACGATTTCGCAGCGGATGTCGCCGGTGGCGGTGTGGACGATCCATTCCCCGTTCTCGCGCGACACGCCGGTTGCGGGGGTGTGGCGCAGGATCGTGGCGCCCATGTCGCGGGCGCCCTTGGCCAGCGCCTGGGTCAGTTGTGCCGGATCGATATCCCCATCCGCCGGATCGTAAAGCGCGCCTTGCAGGCCATGGGTTTCAAGGAAGGGATACTTGTCCCGGATCTCGGACGGGGCCAGAACCTCCAGCGCCATGCCCTGATAGCGGCCCATGCCTTTCGCGCGTTCGAATTCCTGCATCCGTTCGCGGCTGTGGCCCAGCCGGATCGATCCGGTGACATGGTAGTTCATCGGATAATCGACCGCCTGCCCCAGACCGCGATAAAGCTCGGTCGAATAGCGCTGCATGTTCATCAGCGACCAGCTGGTCGAAAACGTCGGCACATTCCCCGCCGCGTGCCAGGTCGATCCGGCGGTCAGTTCGTTCTTTTCCAGAAGGATGCAATCCGTCCACCCGGCCTTGGCCAGGTGGTAAAGCGATGACACCCCCACCACTCCGCCGCCGATGATCACCACACGCGCCGTGCGAACCTCTGCCATTGCCGTCCTCCCAGTCCTTGCGCCCGGAGTATCCACGCGGCCCCGGGTCTTTCAATTCGCAAGACACTGCGATATTGATCGGAAAAACCGATCAGAACCGCGATGCAGACCGAGTTGATCGACACCTTCCTGGACCTGTGCGAAACGCGCAGCTTCAACCGCACGGCCGAGCGGTTGGGCGTGATGCAGTCGACCATTTCGGGCCGAATCCGGGCGCTTGAAATGGCGGTGGGGCGGCGGCTTTTCACCCGGTCCCGCGCGGGAACGCAGCTGACGACCGAAGGCTTGCGATTCGAACCCCATGCCCGCGCCCTGCGCCTGGCCTGGGCCGAGGCGCTGGCGGCGGCGCAGGCCGACGTGTCGGCGGCGGTAACGCTGCGACTGGGGATCCAGCACGACCTGACCAGCCACCAGATCGGTGCCTGGGTGCGCGGGTTCCGCGATGCCCTGCCCGGCACCCGGTTCTATATCGAGGCCGACTATTCCCCCGCGATGTGCACCGACCTGGCCACGGGCGCGCTGGACCTTGGGGTGATGTATACGGCGCGGATGCACCCCGACCTGTGGTTCGAAACGCTGGGCGAGGTGCCCTACCGCATGATCTCGACCGAAGTCGACCGGCTGGAGGGGGTCAGGGCAGATAACTACATCCTGACGAACTTTTCCCCGGCCTTCGGGCAGACCCACGCCGATCTCCTGCCCGCGCTGTCGCAGGCAGCGGTTGCGACGGGGCAGACCAATGCGGCGGCGGGGCTGATCATCAGCATGGGCGGCGCGGGCTATGTGCTGGAAGAAACCGGTGCAGCGCTGGTTGCATCGGGCGCGGCCGCCTGGGTCACGGATGCGCCCGTCATCCCCCAGCCGGTCTTTGCTTCGGTCCACATGCGGCACCGGCACCGGCCGATGCACCGGCGGATGCTGGCGCTGCTGCGGGGGCACTTTCGCCCCGACTCCGGCAAAAAGGGGACAGCGGCCCAAAGGCCCTGAGAACCGGAAAGCGCGCACGGCGCGCGCGATGGCGGATACTCCCCCGGAGCCCGCACGGCAGGCCCCTTGTTGCGGTGGTCGCATCGGACCCCGCGGCCGATGGGCGCACGGCACCCCCGACCCCGACCTGATGGCGTGTTGCCGCCGATCCGGTCATCGCGGATGCACACGGTGCATCCACGGCCCACAGACCGCCCCCACAGCAGGGGGGCGGATCCACGGTCAGCCCTTCATGCCGTCCCAGAAGTTGCGCACCTTGGAAAAGAACGAACGGCCTTCTGGATTGTTCTCTTCGCTCAGTTTCTCGAATTCGCGCAACAGTTCTTTCTGTTTCGACGTCAGATTTACCGGTGTTTCGATCGCCAACTCGATCAGCATGTCTCCGATCGCCGAGCCGCGCAGCGCCGGCATCCCTTTGCCCCGCAGGCGCAACTGCTTTCCGGTCTGGCTGCCTTCGGGCACCCGGACGCGGCTGCGGCCCCCGTCGATCGTGGGCACCTCGACCTCGCCGCCCAGGGCGGCAGTGGTCATGGCAATGGGCACACGGCAGTAAAGATTCACGCCATCGCGCAGGAAGATGGGATGCTCCCGAACCTCGATGAAGATGTAAAGGTCACCCGACGGCCCGCCGCGCAGGCCCGCCTCACCTTCGCCCGCCAGGCGGATCCGCGTGCCGGTTTCGACGCCCGCAGGGATATTGACCGACAAGGTGCGGTCCTTTTCGACCCGGCCCGCGCCGTGGCAGACTTTGCAGGGATCCTTGATCGTCTGACCGCGGCCGCCGCAGGTCGGGCAGGTGCGTTCGACGGTGAAGAAACCCTGCTGGGCCCGCACCTTGCCCATGCCGGAGCAGGTGGGGCAGGTGACGGGTTCGGCGCCGCCTTCCGCGCCGCTGCCGCTGCACGCCGAGCAGGACACCGAGGTCGGCACATTGATCTGTTTCTGCGAGCCCTTGAACGCCTCCTCCAGGGAGACGCGCAAGTTGTATCGCAGGTCCGAGCCGCGCTGCGCCCGGGCGCGCCCCGCGCCGGCACCGCCGCGACCCCCCATGAAATCGCCAAACAGGTCTTCGAAAACGTCCGAAAAGGACGAGGCGAAGTCGCCCTGTTGCGCATAGCCGCCGCGCGGACCCCCGCCGCTGCCATCGAAGGCGCCGTGACCGAAGCGGTCATAGGCCGCCTTCTTGTCAGCATCCTTCAGGATGTCATAGGCCTCGTTCACTTCCTTGAAGCGCGACTCGGCGTCCGGATTGTCCTTGTTGCGATCGGGGTGAAGTTCCTTGGCCTTGGTTCGATAGGCCTTCTTGATGTCCGCTGCCGAGGCATCGCGGGCCACGCCAAGCACGTCGTAGAAGTCGCGTTTCGCCATTCCCATTCCCTTCCGGGCATCAATGAGCCGGCCCGACCAAAGTCGGACCGGCTGCATGATGTGACCAGCGTATTACCGGCGCTTCTTGTCTTCGCCAAGATCCTCGAAATCGGCATCGACGATATCGTCATCCACCGACCGCGGGCCTTCACCATCTTCGTCCGCGCTCTGGCCACCTTCGGCCTGCTGCGCCTTGTAGATCGCCTCGCCCAGCTTCATCGCGGCATCGGTCAGGTTGTGGATCCCCCCCTTGATCTTGCCGGCGTCGTCGGACTTCAGCGATTCTTCCAGCGCGCCAATGGCCAGTTCGATCGCCTCGACGGTCGAGCCGTCGACCTTGTCGCCATGCTCTTCCAGCGACTTGCGGGTCGAATGGATCAGGCTTTCGGCCTGGTTCTTCGCTTCGACCAGTTCGCGGCGCTTCTTGTCGGCGTCTGCGTTGGCTTCGGCATCGCGGACCATCTTCTCGATCTCGTCATCGGACAGACCGCCCGACGCCTGGATCGTGATGTTCTGCGACTTGCCGGTGCCCTTGTCCTTGGCGCTGACCGACACGATGCCGTTGGCGTCGATGTCGAAGGTCACTTCGATCTGCGGCATGCCGCGCGGCGCGGGCGGAATGTCTTCCAGGTTGAACTGGCCAAGCATCTTGTTGTCCGCGGCCATTTCGCGTTCGCCCTGGAACACCCGGATCGTCACGGCGTTCTGGTTGTCTTCGGCGGTCGAGAAGACCTGGCTCTTCTTGGTCGGGATGGTCGTGTTGCGGTCGATCAGACGGGTGAACACGCCGCCCAGGGTTTCGATGCCGAGCGACAGCGGGGTCACGTCCAGAAGGACCACGTCCTTCACGTCGCCCTGCAGAACGCCGGCCTGGATCGCCGCGCCCAGCGCCACGACTTCGTCCGGGTTGACGCCCTTGTGCGGTTCCTTCCCGAAGAAGGCGGTCACTTCTTCCACGACCTTCGGCATCCGGGTCATACCGCCGACCAGAACCACCTCGTCAATGTCGCCTTTCGACAGGCCGGCATCCTTCAGCGCCGCGGCGCAGGGCTTCAGCGAGGCCTTGATCAGGTCGCCCACCAGGCTTTCCAGCTTGGCACGGGTCAGCTTCATGACCATGTGCAGCGGCGTGCCCGATTTCATGTCCATCGAGATGAACGGCTGGTTGATTTCGGTCTGCTGGCTGGAGGACAGTTCGATCTTGGCCTTTTCCGCCGCCTCTTTCAGGCGCTGAAGGGCCATCTTGTCCTTCGTCAAGTCGACGCCGTGTTCCTTCTTGAACTCATCCGCCAGGTAATTGACGATCCGCATGTCGAAGTCTTCACCGCCCAGAAACGTATCCCCGTTGGTGGATTTCACTTCGAACAGGCCGTCGTCGATTTCCAGGATGGTGATGTCGAAGGTGCCGCCGCCAAGGTCGTAGACGGCGATGGTCTTCGATTCCTTCTTGTCCAGACCATAGGCCAGCGCGGCCGCGGTCGGTTCGTTGATGATGCGCAGGACTTCAAGGCCCGCGATCTTGCCGGCATCCTTCGTCGCCTGACGCTGGGCGTCGTTGAAATAGGCGGGAACCGTGATGACGGCCTGCGTCACCGGCTCACCCAGATAGGATTCGGCGGTTTCCTTCATCTTCTGCAGCGTCACGGCCGAGATCTGCGCGGGCGAATATTTCTCGCCCTTCACTTCGACCCAGGCATCGCCATTGCCGCCGTCGACGATCGAATAGGGGACCAGCTTGCGGTCCTTCTCGACCTCGGCGTCGGTGACGCGGCGCCCGATCAGGCGCTTGACGGCGAAGATGGTATTGGTGGGGTTCGTCACCGCCTGGCGTTTCGCCGGCTGGCCGACCAGACGTTCGGTATCGGTGAAGGCCACGACCGAGGGCGTGGTGCGCGCGCCTTCCGAGTTTTCGATCACCCGGGGTTGCGCGCCGTCCATGATGGCAACGCAGGAGTTGGTGGTCCCGAGGTCGATCCCGATGACTTTAGCCATGTGATAATTCCTTCCTTCGGCGATATTATGGGGCACAGACCCGTAAGCGGCCTCTGGGCCCCGATCCCATAGTTCCGCCCGCCGTCCGCGTCTATCGGTCCGGCGGCGTCGAGGCGTATATAGGGGGGGTAAAATCACCCTGCAAGCATCGCCCGTTACAAGACAGACGCGAATTTTCGAAGAAATGGCGGGAAACATGTCCCTGTTTGACGACCCTTCGCACAACGATCGCCCGGCCACGGTTCTGGTGCGCGGCTTTGTCCTTCACCAGGGTTGGCTGGACCGGCCCGCCCAAGAGGCGATGGTTGCCGACCTGCGCGCCGTCATCGCGGCAGCGCCCCTGTTTTCGCCGGTTACTCCCTGGGGCAAACCGATGAGCGTGCGGATGACCTCGGCGGGGAAATACGGCTGGGTCTCGGACCGGCGCGGTTATCGCTATGCCGCAAACCATCCTGCCGGAACCCCCTGGCCGCCGATCCCGGAAAGCGTGCTTTCGGTCTGGCGTGACGTGGTCGGCGCGGTGCGGCTGCCAGAGTGCTGCCTGGTCAATTTCTACGGCGAAGGCGCGCGGATGGGCCTGCACCAGGACCGGGACGAGGCCGACTTCGGCCAGCCTGTGCTGTCGATCAGCCTGGGCGACCGGGCGCGCTTTCGCATGGGCGGGACAGAGCGGGGCGGCCCCACCGAAAGCGTCTGGCTTCAGTCGGGGGATGTGATGGTCATGGGCGGTCCGGCGCGGCTGGCCTACCACGGCATCGACCGGATCGATTTCGGCACGTCCGACCTGCTGCCGCGGGGCGGGCGCATCAACCTGACGCTGCGCGTGGTGGACTAGCGCCGCGACCAGCTGAGCGAGGCGCGCCGACGCGTGAAGAAATCCCCCATCAGCCCGACCAGCAGCAGTGGCAGCGTGACCAGCAGCGGATAGACCGGATCGGTGTAATGGGGCGTGTAGTTCAGGAACACGAAGCCGCGGGACTGGTCGATGGTGTGAAACAGGGGGTTCCAGCTGAACAGCGGCAGCATGGTGAACGACAGCGCGTTCGCCACGAACATCTTTCCCGAAAAGATCATGTTGGCCCGCGAATAGATCTGCTGCAGGCCAGCGGCCAGCGCGGGGAACCACGGCTTCAGCGCCAGAAACACCATCCCGATCGCCACGCCCGAGATCCAGGACATCAGGAACATCCCCAGCGCGCCGATCGGCTGGTCGATCCGGATCGGCGTGAAGGCGACGTGATAGACGAACAGGACCACCACCATCGACAGGAACTGCAGGTACAGCGCCGAAAGCGCCGCCGCCGCGATCGCGATCACCGTGTTCATGGGGGCGTGCAGCATCATCGTCGAGGTCGGCCCCTCGGCGCCGAAGACCGCACCGATGGCACGGGTGTGCGTCATGTAGAGAAAGATCCCCGACATCAGGTAAAGAACGAAATCGCCGCGGATCGCATTGGGCCGCCAGCCCAGCAGCGTGACCATCAGGTGGAAGGCCATGATCAGAACGACGGTGCGCAGGATATTCTTCAGAAGACCCAGAACCGGATTGCCCTGTGACTGCCTTATCACACGAACGGTCGAATGATGGATCCGCTCGGCCAGACCGAAGCCTCGGGAAAGCGCGGTCGGGGGGCGTTCGATCCTGAACACGGGGGCGGGTCTCCGGCGGGGTGGACGGGCGAAGTGACGGGCATTCTTGCGGTTTCGGCAGGAACCACCATAATCGCGCCAACCCGAACGGGCAACGAATGGCGCAGGGAGCCGCGAACGTGGACTTCGAAAGACTGACTTTCGTGATGCGCCGGCTGGCCCTCGAGGCGGGCGAGCGCATCCTTGAAATCTACAACGCACCCGATTTCGAGGTGCGCCAGAAGGGCGACGCCAGCCCCGTGACCGAGGCCGACGAAGCCGCCGATGCCCTGATCAGCGCGGGCCTGGCCGAGGCGTTCCCCGACCTGACCATCGTGACCGAGGAACAGGCCGAGACCCACGCCCTGAATGCTGACCGCTTCCTGATCGTCGATCCGCTGGACGGCACCAAGGAATTCGTGCAGCGGCGCGGCGACTTCACCGTCAACATCGCCTATGTCGAAAATGGCGTGCCACTGCGGGGCGTGGTCTATGCGCCGGCGAAGGACCGGCTGTTCTACACGCTGGGCGATGGCCGCTCGGTCGAGGAGAAGATGCCCTTCACCAAGGAAAAGCCCGGCCAGCTTGCCAGCATCGCGGTGTCGATGCCCGACAATCGTGCGTTGATGGTGGTGGCATCGAAGTCGCATCGGGATGCCGCGACGGATGAATACATCGCCCGCTATTCGGTGCGCGACCTGACCAGCGCGGGATCATCGCTGAAGTTCTGCCTGGTCGCGGCGGGCGAGGCCGACCTGTACCCGCGCCTGGGCCGGACGATGGAATGGGACACGGCCGCCGGCGATGCGATCCTGCGCGGCGCGGGCGGGTCCATGGTGCGGTTCGAGGACCACGGCCCCTTCGTCTATGGCAAGCCGGGCTTTGCCAACCCCTTCTTCATCGCCTATTCGCCGGGCGTCCTGCTGTCCAAGACGCATCTGCCCGATCCCGCCGATGAGGACGAGGACATGGACGCACCCGAGACGCAGCCGGGGTCCGAATGGGAGTTCTGATCGCCATCCCCGCGCGCTATGCCTCGACCCGCTATCCCGGCAAGCCGCTGGTGGGCCTGCGCGGCGCGAACGGGACCACGCGCAGCCTGATCGAACGCAGCTGGATGGCCGCGCAGTCGATCGCCGGCGTGGACCGGGTGGTCGTCGCCACCGACGACGAACGGATCCGCGCCCACGCCGAAGGATTCGGCGCCGAGGTGGTGATGACTTCGGACCAGTGGCGCAACGGCACCGAACGCTGTGCGGAAGCGCATGAAAAGCTGGGCAGCGCCCACGACATCGTCGTGAACCTGCAAGGCGACGCGCCATTGACGCCGCCCTGGTTCATTGAATCCCTGATCGCCGCGCTGCGCGCCGATCCGGGGGCCGAAATCGCAACCCCGGTGCTGCGCTGCGAAGGCGCGATGCTGGACAGCCTGCTGGCGGACCGCCGCGCGGGCCGGGTCGGCGGCACGACGGCAGTGTTCGGCGCGGGCGGCCGGGCGCTTTACTTCTCGAAGGAAGTCATTCCCTATACCGGCCGCGACTACGGTGCCCAGGAACCGACTCCGGTGTTTCACCATGTCGGCGTCTATGCCTACCGCCCCGCTTCGCTGGCCGACTATGTCACCTGGCCCGTTGGCCCGCTGGAGACGCTGGAAGGGCTGGAACAGCTGCGGTTCCTGGAAAACGGACGCGCCGTCGCCTGTGTCGAGGTCGAGGCCCGGGGACGCCAGTTCTGGGAGTTGAACAACCCCTCGGACGTGGCGCGGATCGAGTCGATGATGGCCGAGATGGGAATCGACTGACCCTACGCCCGCTTCTGAAGATGCCGAAAGAAGCGGCGGAATGGCGCCACATGCCGCAGTGCAGCGCGAAAATGCGCCGATGCGGCGGGATCCTGTCGCAAATCGGAAATAAGAGGATCTTGCGCCTTCCCGCCCCGGCGCCGAAATGGTGTATACAAGGAAAGCGTTGAAACGGCGCGAATTGCTGGAAAATTCCCCGTTTCATCGCCGCCGATTCGACATACATGCGTCCCAATGTTGCCGGACGCGCAACATAACAGATCCCGGTCCAAGATTGGGGCAGAACGACTTGCTGAAGGTGAACGGATGAAGCGCAAGGTTACGAAGGCAATCTTTCCCGTGGCTGGCCTGGGAACCCGATTCCTCCCCGCGACGAAGTCGATCCCGAAGGAAATCATGACGCTGGTTGATCGCCCGCTGATCCAGTACGCCATCGACGAAGCCCGCGCGGCCGGGATCAAGGAATTCATCTTCGTGACCTCGCGCGGGAAATCGGCACTGGAGGATTACTTCGACCACGCCCCGGTGATCGAGGCCGAGCTGAAGGCGAAGGGCAAGAAGGATCTTCTGGATATCCTCTATCAGACCGACATGGATTCGGGCGCCATCGCCTATGTCCGCCAGCAAAAGGCGCTGGGGCTGGGCCATGCGGTCTGGTGCGCGCGGCGGCTTCTGGGGGACGAACCCTTCGCCGTCCTGCTGCCCGATGACGTGATCGCGGCGGAAAAGCCGTGCCTGCAGCAGATGGTCGAAGCTTACGAGGAAGTCGGCGGCAACATCGTCGCCGCGATGGAGGTGCCGCCCGCGAAGGCTTCGTCCTATGGCGTACTCGACATCCGCGAAGACATGGGAAGCCTCGTCTCGGTCAAGGGTATGGTCGAAAAGCCCAAGGCCGCGGAGGCACCGTCGAACCTTGCCGTCATCGGTCGTTACATCCTGACGCCGCAGGTCATGGAGAACCTGGACAGCAAGAAAACCGGCGCCGGTGGCGAGATCCAGTTGACCGACGCGATCGCCGAAGAGATCACGCGCTCGAACAACGTCTATGGATATCGCTTCCGCGGCCAGCGGTTCGATTGCGGCTCGAAGGCGGGCTTCTTGCAGGCGACGGTGGCCTTCGGCCTGGCTCGGCCTGAGTTGCATGACGAATTCGCCGAGTTCCTTGGCGAGATGACGCAAGTCCGCAAGGCTGCCGAATAAGGCATGACGCGGGCCGTTCTGGTTACCGGAGGGGCGGGATACATCGGTGCGCACGCCTGCAAGGCGCTGCGCAATGCCGGGTTCCTGCCCGTCACTTTCGACAACCTGTCGACCGGCTGGCGCGATGCCGTCCGCTTCGGCCCGCTGGTTCAGGGCGACCTGTTCGACCGCGCGGCGCTGGACGCGGCCTTTGCCGAATACCGTCCGGTGGCCGTGATGCATTTCGCCGCACTCAGCCTGGTGGGCGAGGCGATGCGCGATCCGGGCAAGTACTGGCGCGCGAACGTGCTGGGGTCGCTGAACCTGATCGAGGCGGCGGTCGAAGCCGGCTGCCTGGATGTTGTCTTTTCCTCGACCTGCGCCACCTATGGCGATCAGGACGGCGTTGTCCTGGATGAAGACACACCGCAGCGACCGATCAATTCCTACGGAAAATCCAAGCGCGCCATCGAAGACATGCTGGCCGATTTCGGTGCAAGCCACGGGCTGCGTGCGGTGATCTTCCGCTATTTCAACGTCGCGGGCGCCGACCCGGAGGGCGAGGTGGGCGAATTCCACCAGCCGGAGACGCACCTGATCCCCCTGATGCTGGACGCCATCGACGGCAAGCGCCCGGCCCTGACCGTCTTCGGCACCGATTACCCGACGCCCGACGGCACCTGCATCCGCGATTACGTCCATGTCAGCGATCTGGCGGACGCGCATGTGCTGGGGGTGAACTGGCTGCTGGACGGCCAGGGTAGCCGGGTCTTCTGCCTGGGAACCGGCAGCGGTTTTTCCGTGCGCGAGGTGATCGAACAGTCGCGCCATGTGACCAACCGCGATGTGCCGCTGGTCTATGGCGAACGTCGCGCCGGGGATGCCGTGGCGCTGGTCTCGGGCAGCGCGCGGGCGCGGACCGAACTGGGCTGGCAGCCGAAGCGGTCGAACATGCGCGACATGATCGGCGATGCCTGGCGCTGGCACCAGACAGGGGGCTTCAAGTCCTGAACGGACGGTGACACTCCGCCGGTTGTCGGGCCGCGCATCCGGGTCTATTCAGGCAGGATCAGCAGGACGGTCCGGGCCGTCAGGGGAGATGCCGAGGTGGGGTTCTGGCAGGGATACAGGCTGCGCCTGCGCCGGCGGCGCTTGCTGTGGCGATCCTTCCGCAGCCGCCGCGCCCTGACCGCGCTGGCTGATCGCACCTCGGCGCTGGATCCCGACAGCATCCTGCTGTTTTCGACGCTGCGGAACGAACGGAACCGTCTGCCCTGGTTCCTGGACTACTACCGCAGGCTGGGCGTCAGGCATTTCCTGATGGTCGACAACGGCTCGACCGACGGCACCGCGGACTACCTTGTGACGCAGCCCGATGTCTCGGTCTGGCACACAGATGCAAGCTACCGTGCGGCGCGCTTCGGCATGGACTGGATCGGCTGGCTGCAAATCCGATACGGCCACGGCCGCTGGTGCCTGGTCGTCGATGCGGACGAATTCCTGGTCTATCCCTTCTGCGACACACGGCCCCTGGCGGCGCTGACCGAATGGCTGGATACGGGCGGGCAGAGATCCTTTCCGGCGATGCTGCTGGACATGTATCCCAAGGGTCCGCTCGAGATGCAGCCCTGCCGCCCCGGCCAGAACCCGTTCGAAGTGGCCGGATGGTTCGACCCGGGCAACTACACCGCCGTTCGCAACGAACGCTTCGGCAACCTGTGGATCCAGGGCGGGCCGCGGGCGCGCGTCTTCTTTTCCGATGCGCCCGAAAGGGCCCCGGCGCTGAACAAGATCCCGCTGGTGAAATGGAACCGGCGCTATGCCTATGTCGCCTCGACGCACATGCTGCTGCCCAGGGGACTGAACCTCGTCTATGACGAATGGGGCGGCGAACGCAGTTCGGGTTGCCTTCTGCACGCCAAGTTCCTGAACGACTTTCCCGCCCGGGCCGCAGAGGAAAGCCGCCGCCGCGAACATTATCAGGACGGCGCCGAATACCGTGCCTACGCGGACCGGACGGCCTCCGCGACGGACCTGTCCTGCCGGTGGTCGGAACGCTACCAGAACTGGCGGCAGCTGGAAATTCTTGGCCTGATGTCCACCGGCGGCTGGACATGACAGCGACGCTTGGGATCGTGATGCTGTGTCACACGGCGCTGGACCGCGCGGCGCAGTTGGCCCGCCATTGGGCCGACGCGGGCTGCCCGGTGGTCATCCACGTTGACCGCCGCGTGGCCACGAAGGACATGAACGCGCTGCGGCTTGCGGTGGCGGACCATTCCGCCATCGGCTTCGGAAAGCGATTCGTCTGCGACTGGGGAACGTGGTCACTGGTGGCGGCCACGCAAAGCGCCGCCGAGCAGTTGCTGCGCGACCATCCCGGGGTACGGCACGTCTGCCTCGTCTCGGGCATGTGCCTGCCACTTCGGCCGGTAGCCGAACTGATTGCCTATCTGGAGGCCCACCCCCGGACCGACTTCATCGAAAGCGTCACGACCGCCGACGTCGGCTGGACGGTCGGGGGTCTGAACATCGAACGCTTCACGCTGCGGTTCCCGTTTTCCTGGCGCAAGCGGCGTCGGCTGTTTGACCGCTATGTCGCCCTGCAACGCCGCCTTGGCCTCAGGCGCCGCATCCCCG
Organism: Rhodobacteraceae bacterium QY30; assembly: GCA_002356635.1. Classification (GTDB taxonomy): domain Bacteria; phylum Pseudomonadota; class Alphaproteobacteria; order Rhodobacterales; family Rhodobacteraceae; genus QY30. The sequence goes on along the minus strand of CP023454.1, from coordinate 198,221 downwards.
ACGGGGTCGAGCCGCACCTGGGCTCGCAATGGTGGTGCCTGACGCGCGAGACCCTGAGCGCGATCCTTCAGGCACCGGACCGCGCCCGCATCGACCGCTATTTCCGCCGGGTCTGGATCCCCGACGAAAGCTATTTCCAGTCACTGGCGCGGCGCTATTCGACCGGGCTGGAAAGCCGGTCGCTGACATTGTCGAAATTCGACCCGCAGGGCCGCCCCTTCGTCTTCTACGACGACCACCTGGAACTGCTGGGGCGGTCGGACTGCTATCTGGCGCGCAAGGTCTGGCCACGCGCGGAGCGACTGTTTGCGACCTATCTGGCCCCACCCCCCTGGCCCGGCCAGCGGCTGTCGCCGCATCCGGGACGCGTCGACCGGCAGTTTTCGCGGGCGGTGGAGCGCCGTTTGCGGGGGCGGTCGGGACTGTACATGCAAAGCCGCTTTCCGCGCCCGGACCGCGAAAACGGCAAGACCGCCGCGCCCTACAGCGTCTTTCACGGCTTTACCGACCTTTTCGAGGATTTCGAGGGCTGGTTGTCCCGAAGCACCGCCGCGCGGGTTCACGGACACCTGTTTGCGCCCGATCGGGTGGCCTTTGCCGGGGGAGAACGGTTTTTCCACGGCGCGTTGAGCGACAGCGTGGACTTGCGCGACTACAATCCGCGCGCCTTCCTGACCAGCCTGATCTGGAATGCCCGGGGGGACCGCCAGGTATTCCAGTTCAGTCCGCGCGACAGCCAGGCCTGCAATGGCTTCATCGGCCAGGACACGAACGCGCATGTCTGGGCGATCACCGGCACCTGGGCCATTCCCCTGATGAACCAGAGCGGCGGGTTCGGCGCGATCCGCGCCGAAGCGGCCCGCCTGCAACGGATCGAGACGCGGCACCTGGCGATCCTGCGCTCGGCCCAGGTGAAGGCCCAGGTCCGGATCTGGTCGCTGGGCGAGTTCCTGGAAAACCCGGTCGAAGTCCTTCAGGCGATCCTTGACGAAACCGCGCCCCGCCGCCCGCGCGGGCTGGGCGAAGTGCCTGCGATGCGGCCGCTCGACGGGCTGGCGCAGTTCCTTCAGGATTTGCGCAACCAGGGCATGCAACCGACGCTGGTGGGCGACCTGCCCGACGCGCCCGCCAAGGGTTCGGCCCGCCGCCACCGTTCCGTGGCAGGTTAGCGCCATGTCGCGTCCCTTCGACTGGTTCGTGATGCTGGCCGGAATGCGCACCGGGTCCAATCTGCTGGAATCGCGCCTGAACGCGGTTCCCGGCCTTGCCTGCCACGGTGAGGCCTTCAACCCGCAGTTCATCGGGCAGCCGGGCCGCGACAGCCTTCTGGGCATCACTCGAAACGACCGGGATCGGGACGCGCGGCCGCTTCTGGACCGGATCCGCCAAAGCCCCGGGCTGAACGGTTTCCGGCTGTTCGACACGCATGATCCCCGCGCGCTGGCCCATGTGCTTGCGGATCCCCGTTGCGCCAAGATCGTTCTGACGCGCAATCCGCTGGACAGCTATGTCAGCCGCCGGATCGCCGAGGAAACCGGCCAGTGGCTGATCCGGGGCGATGGTGCGGCCAGACGTTCGGCCCGCATCCGCTTTTCGCCGCCGCAGTTCGAAGGGTATCTGGACAGCCTGCAAGACCACCAGTTGCGACTGCAGCGCGCCTTGCAGACCACGGGCCAGACGGCTTTCTGGATCGATTACGAAGACCTGGATGATCTGGCGGTGTTCAACGGCCTTCTGCGGTTCCTGGGGCTGCCGCCGGTCGCCGCACTGGCCGGCGACCTGATCAAGCAGAACCCCGAGCCGCTGGCGGACAAGGTCGAGAACCCGGCCGAGATGCAGGCGGGCCTGGCGCAGATCGACCGCTTCAATCTGGGCCGGACCCCGAATTTCGAGGCGCGCCGCGGGCCTGCGGTTCCGGGCTTTGTGGCCAGCGATGCGGGTCTGCTGATGATGCCGATCCGCGGCACGGGCGAGGCACGACTGCGCGACTGGCTGGCCGGGACCGGTGCGCTGACTGAGGGATTCAACCAGAAGACCCTCCGCCAGTGGCAGATGGCGCATCCCGGCCACCGAAGCTTTGCCGTGCTGCGTCATCCCCTGCCGCGCGCCTGGGTCGCTTTCCGCGACCTGATCCTGACCGGGCGTCACGCCGAGGCGCGCGATCACCTGACCCGCGTGCACCGTCTGCCGCTGGACACCCCGGACCCGGCAGCGACGCTTCCTGATGCCTTTGCTGTTTTTCTGCGCTGGCTGAAGCTGAACCTGAACGGCCAGACGCCCCTGCGGCCCCATGCCGCCTGGGCCAGCCAGAGCGCGGTTGTTTCGGGATTCGCGCAGCTTGCGGTCCCGGGCCGCCTGATCCACGAACCCGATCTTCCCCAGGAACTGGACCATCTTGCCCGGCTGGTCGGCACCCCCTGCCCGCCCCTGTCACCCGATACGGACGGACTTAAGGATCTGGCCGGCTTTCTGACACCCGCGCTGCAACGCCTGGCGCGCGAGGCCTATCCCCGCGACTATACGGCCTTCGGCTTTGATGACTGGCGGGCGTGCTGAATCGCTGTCCGTCCGGCCGGCTTGGCCGAATCCCCGAAGGCGTCTAATGTCCGTCGCGCAACCGCGGCATACATATCGCGGCTTCTGCCAAACATTCGTTACACCAGTTTTCGAAGATCCGGGGCACAGTGCAGCCCCAGTCAAAGGGACGGGATCCATGACAGACCGTACTCCCCTCACGCCGGACATGACCGCGGAAGAAGCCTTTGTGGTGATCGCCCTCGACGCGGCAGATGACTTCGTGACCCATCTTGATGCGACAATGACGGATGACGATCCGCATGGGCCGCATCAGGCGCGGGTGGCGCTGCGGCGTCTGCGAACCATGCTTCGCGCCTATGAGCCCATCCTGGACGGCGACTTCATCAAAGACATGAAGGCCGAATCGCGCCGCATTTTCCGGGAGTTGGGGCAGATCCGCGACGCGGACATCCTGCTGGCCGCGGCCCGGACCGAGGAGGAGCGCTCCCGCCGGCAGACCGTGGCGCAAGAGGTCCGGGAAACGGCGCGCAAACGCCTGGATCGCCGCGATGCCGGCGCCTTTGCAACCCGGCTGGAGGATCGACTGGACCGAAAGGGCTGGAAGGCCGAGGGCAAGCGCGCGAAGGGTTGGCGCAAGTCGCCGATCGGGGTGCTGGCGGGAAATGCGCTGGACCATGCCTGGACCGACATCCTGCCCGGCAAGCCGCTGGACCAGATGAAGGACACGGCGCTTCACACGCTTCGCAAGAATGTGAAAGCCATCCGCTACATGACGGAATTCTTCGGCCCCGTCATCGACCACGGCGACTGGCGCGCCAGCCTGGATGCCCTGAAGGCCCTGCAGGACAAACTGGGACAGCTGACCGACATGGCGCTGGCCGGCACGCATCATGACGATGAGTCCGGGCGCGCGACCCTTCTACAGGAAGCGTCAGAGCTGCTGCAGCGGGTCATTTCCCTGGGGACCTGGTGGCGGCCCGATCCGGATCTGGCGCAGGACTGATCCGCTCCCTGCGCCGCACCCTGGCCGGAAAACCAAAAGGCCCGAGCGTCGCCGCCCAGGCCCTTGGTTTGTGAGTGGTGAGCCCGACAGGATTCGAACCTGTGACCCACTGATTAAAAGTCAGTTGCTCTACCAACTGAGCTACGGGCCCGTCACAGGGCGGGTCTTTAGGTTGGGCGGCGGGGGCGGTCAAGTGCAAAGATGCGGGCGCTGGCAAAACTTTCGCGGCGGGCCTATATGGCGGGGCATGAACGCGAATGAATTCCCCCAGGGTCTGGCCTTCCTGAAAATGCATGGCGCAGGCAATGACTTCGTCGTCCTCGATTCCCGGGGACGGCCGGCCGTGACGACTCCGGCCCTGGCGCGGACGCTTGGAGACCGGAACCGGGGCGTGGGATTTGACCAGCTGGCCGAGATCCGCGACAGCGAGGATGCGGATATCGCGCTGGATTTCTGGAACACGGACGGTTCGCGCGCTGGGGCCTGCGGCAATGCCACGCGCTGTGTCGCCCATCATGTGATGGCGGGCCTTGGACGGGACAGCCTGCGCATCAGGACCGAGCGGGGCGAGCTGCTCGCCGTTCGTGAGGACGATGGCAGCGTACGTGTGAACATGGGTCACCCGATTCTCGATTGGGCGTCGGTGCCGCTGGCACGCGATGCGGACCTTCTGCATCTGCCGCTTCCGGGCGATCCGGCTGCGGTGGGGATGGGCAACCCGCATTGCATCTTCTTCGTGCCGGATGCCGAAGCGGTGGATCTGCCCGCGCGGGGGCCGCTGGTCGAACATGATCCCTTGTTCCCCGCCCGCACCAACGTCGAATTCGCCAGCCTGATCGGTCCGGACCGTCTGCGGATGCGGGTCTGGGAACGCGGGGCGGGGATCACGCTTGCCTGCGGCTCGGGCGCCTGCGCCACGGCGGTGGCGGCACATCAGCGCGGACTGACGGGCCGCAAGGTGACGCTGGACGTGGATGGCGGGGTTCTGACGGTGGACTGGCGCGACGACGGCGTCTGGCTGTCGGGGCCGGTTGCCCTGGTGTTCGAAGGACGCCTTTCGCCCGACTACCTGGCCGGGGTCCGATGACCGCCCCGGTCTTTTCCACGCTGGGTTGCCGCCTGAACGCCTACGAAACCGAGGCGATGAAGGAACTGGCTGAAGCGGCGGGCATCGACAATGCCGTCGTCGTCAACACCTGCGCGGTGACGGCCGAGGCGGTGCGGAAGGCCAAGCAGGAAATCCGGCGCCTGTCGCGCGACCATCCCGGCGCCACGATCATCGTGACGGGATGCGCTGCCCAGACCGAGCCCGAAACCTTCGCCGCCATGCCGGAAGTGGCCCGCGTGATCGGCAACCACGAAAAGATGCAGGCCGACACCTGGACGCGCCTTCGCGCGCCCGATCTGATCGGCGTCACCGAAAAGGTGCAGGTCGACGACATCATGTCGGTCCGGGAAACCGCGGGCCACCTGATCGACGGGTTCGGCCGGCATCGCGCCTATGTGCAGGTCCAGAACGGCTGCGACCACCGCTGCACCTTCTGCATCATTCCCTACGGCCGGGGCAATTCCCGCTCGGTCCCTGCGGGCGTGGTGATCGACCAGATCAAGCGGCTGGTCGATCGCGGCTTCAACGAAGTGGTGCTGACCGGGGTCGACCTGACATCCTGGGGGGCGGACTTGCCTGCCACGCCGCGTCTGGGCGATCTGGTCATGCGGATCCTGAAGCTGGTCCCCGACCTGCCGCGCCTGCGGATCAGTTCCATCGATTCGATCGAGGCGGACGAGAACCTGATGCAGGCCATCGCAACCGAGCCGCGCCTGATGCCGCACCTGCACCTGTCGCTTCAGGCCGGGGACGACATGATCCTGAAACGGATGAAGCGCCGCCACCTGCGCGATGACGCGATTCGCTTCTGCGAGGACGCCCGGCGCCTGCGGCCCGGGATCGTCTTTGGCGCGGACATCATCGCAGGCTTCCCCACGGAAACCGAGGCGATGTTCGAAAACTCGCTGAAGCTGGTCGACGACTGCGGCCTGACCTTCCTGCACGTTTTCCCCTTCAGCCCGCGAAAGGGCACCCCCGCCGCCCGGATGCCGCAGGTCAAGGGACCCGAGGTAAAGGACCGCGCCGCCCGCCTGCGCGCGGCGGGCAATGCCGCGCTGGACCGCCACCTTCGCGGACAGGTGGGGCAGGTCCACCGGATCCTGACTGAAGGCCCGCGCCTGGGACGGACCGAACAGTTCGCCGAAGTCGTCTTCGCCAAGGATCAGCCCGAAGGCACGATCCTGACGTCCACGATCACCGGGCAGGCGCACGGGCAGCTTCTGGCCTGAGGCCCGACCGGGCGCGCGCCACGCTTGCCGAATGGCCCTGGCCGTCCGAGAGTGGTCTTCGATCCCTGATCGAAGGACTGACCCCATGCGCCTTTACCATTCGCCGACCTCGCCTTTCGTTCGCAAGGTGATGGTGGTTCTGCACGAAACCGGACAGCTTGCCGATGTGGCCATGATCTCCGCATCGGGGACCCCGCTTGACCCCGCCAGGATGCCCCTGGCCCAGAACCCCTTGGGCAAGGTCCCGGCGCTGGAACGTGACGATGGTCCGGCGCTGTATGACAGCCGGGTCATCTGCCGCTTTCTTGACGATCGCGCGGGTGGGCGGCTTTACCCGACCGCGCCACGCCTGTGGGACACGCTGACGCTGGAGGCGACGGCGGATGGCATCATGGAGGCAGCGGTTCTGGTGGTCTATGAAGGACGCCTGCGGCCCGAGGCGGCGCGCTTTGCCCCTTGGGCGGAAGGACAGCTGGCCAAGATCGACCGGGCACTTGATGCACTTGAGGCGCGCTGGATCGCGCATCTGCAAGGACCGCTGGACATGGGGCAGATCGCCATCGGCTGCGCGCTGGAATACCTGGATTTCCGCCTGACCGACCGCGATTGGCGCAGAACCCGCCCGCAGTTGGCAGCCTGGCAGGCCGCCTTTGCGCGGCGGCCGGCGATGCTTGCCACGGCGCCTGCCGCCTGACGTAAGGGCAGCACAGGACAGGGGTGCGACGTGTCGCCACGGGAACACTTCGGGTAAACGGCGGAATCTCGGGGCTTCCCACCCCTTTGTGTGCTGGACGCCCCCAATTTTGAAAGATAATAACCTGCCCGTGATGGCTGCGGGAAACCGCGGCCCTTCGATACATGGCCACCCCGGCCAAGAAAGGGAGAAGATCTCGTGTCCCACGCAGAAGAGCACGCAGGCACCCGGAGGGATTTCCTGTACTACGCTACCGCCGGTGTCGGTGCCGTTGCCGGTGGCGCGGCCGTCTGGACCCTGGTGGACCAGATGAATCCTTCGGCCGACGTGAAGGCGCTCAGCTCGATTTTCGTCGATGTGAGCGCGGTTGAAGTCGGCACGCAGCTGACCGTCAAGTGGCGCGGCAAGCCGGTGTTCATCCGCCGCCGCACCCCTGAGGAAATCGAGAAGGGCCGCCAGGTCGCCTTGGCGGACCTGATCGACAAGGGCGCCGAGAACGCCAACATCGAGGCGACCGCGACCGCGGAAGACAAGAACCGCACGCTGGACGAAGCCGGCGAATGGCTGGTGATGATGGGCGTCTGCACGCACCTGGGCTGCGTGCCTCTGGGCAACGGATCGGGCGATTTCGGCGGCTGGTTCTGCCCCTGCCACGGGTCGCACTACGATACCGCGGGCCGGATCCGCAAAGGCCCGGCGCCGCGCAACCTTCCCGTTCCGGTGGCGAAGTTCACCGACGAAAATACCATCCTGCTGGGCTGAGGGGGCAACATGTCTGGTATTCCGCACGACCACTACGAACCGAAATCCGGTTTCGAGAAGTGGCTTCACCAGCGCCTGCCGCTTGTCAGCCTGGTCTACGACACCCTGATGATCCCGACGCCGAAGAACCTGAACTGGTGGTGGATCTGGGGCATCGTCCTGGCATTCTGCCTGGTGCTGCAAATCGTCACCGGCATCGTCCTGGTGATGCACTACACGCCGCATGTCAGCCTGGCCTTCGCCTCGGTCGAACACATCATGCGCGACGTGAATGGTGGCCACATGCTGCGCTACCTGCACGCCAACGGCGCGTCGCTGTTCTTCTTCGCCGTCTACATCCACATCTTCCGGGGCCTGTTCTACGGCAGCTACAAGGCGCCGCGTGAGGTGACCTGGATCATCGGGATGCTGATCTACCTGGCGATGATGGCGACCGCCTTCATGGGCTATGTGCTGCCCTGGGGGCAGATGTCATTCTGGGGCGCCACGGTGATCACCGGGCTCTTCGGCGCGATCCCCGGCATCGGTGAGCCGATCCAGACCTGGCTTCTGGGCGGGCCGGCGGTGGACAATGCCACCCTGAACCGCTTCTTCAGCCTTCACTACCTGCTGCCCTTCGTGATCGCCGCGCTGGTTGCCGTTCACATCTGGGCCTTCCACACCACGGGCAACAACAACCCGACCGGTGTCGAAGTGCGCCGTACGTCGAAAGCCGAAGCCGACAAGGACACCCTGCCCTTCTGGCCGTACTTCGTCGTGAAGGACCTGTTCGCGCTGGGTCTGGTGCTGGTGGTGTTCTTCGCGGTCGTCGGCTTCATGCCGAACTACCTGGGCCACCCCGACAACTACATCGAGGCGAACCCGCTGGCGACGCCTGCGCATATCGTGCCTGAATGGTACTTCCTGCCCTTCTACGCGATCCTGCGCGCCTTCACCGCCGATGTCTGGGTCGTGATGTTCGCCAACTGGATCACCTTCGGCATCGTCGACGCCAAGTTCTTCGGCGTGCTGGCGATGTTCGGGGCGATCGCGGTCATGGCGCTGGCGCCCTGGCTCGATACCTCGCGCGTTCGGTCGGGCCGCTTCCGGCCGATGTTCAAGTGGTGGTTCCTGCTTCTGGTCATCGACTTCGTGGTGCTGATGTGGGTGGGCGCGCAGACGCCGACCGATGTCACCTCCTGGATCTCGATCATCGCCTCGGCCTACTGGTTCGCCTATTTCCTCGTGATCCTGCCGCTGCTGGGCGTGATCGAAAAGCCGCTGATGCAGCCCGCGACCATCGAGGACGACTTCAATGCCCACTACGGCGCCAAATCCCACGCGGCCGAGTGACGAAAAGGACAGATTGAAATGCTGAGAAACACCAAGATCGCAGCGGTTTCGGCTCTGGCCCTGTCCGCCGTGCTGTCGGGCGGCGTGATCGCCCAGACGGCCACGACGACCGCGACGACAACCACCGAGCCCGCGGCAACCACCGCGGCACCGGTGGCGACGGAAGCACCGGCCACCACCGCGGCGCCGGAAACAACGACCGCTGCGCCGACGACCACCGAGGCGACGACGACGGCCCCGGCTGCGACCGACGCAACCACGACGGCGCCGGCAGCGACGACCGAGGCTCCGGCAGCGACGACGACCGAGGCCCCGGCCGCGACGACGGAAGCTCCGGCGGCAACGACCGAAGCACCGGCAGCGACCACGACGGAAGCGCCCGCAACCACGACCGAAGCACCGGCCGCAACGACCACGGAAGCTGCCCCTGCCACCACGGAAGCCCCGGCGACCACTTCGGCGGCCGACCACGCCGCCGCACCGGCGGAGGCTCCGGCTGCCGCTGCGCATGGCGCGCCCGAGATCGAGGACGTGGCCTTCAGCTTCGAAGGTCCGTTCGGCAAGTTCGACGAACACCAGCTTCAGCGCGGCCTTCAGGTCTACACCGAAGTCTGCGCGGCCTGCCATGGGCTGAAGTTCGTGCCGATCCGGTCGCTCTCGGATGAAGGCGGGCCGCGCCTGCCGGAAGACCAGGTGCGCGCCTATGCGAAGAACTTCACCGTGACCGACAAGGACACCGGCGAAGATCGTCCGGCCGAGCCGAAGGACAACTTCCCGCGTTCGGGGATGGAAAACGCGCCGGACCTGAGCCTGATGGCCAAGGCCCGCGCCGGTTTCCACGGGCCGATGGGGCTGGGCATCAACCAGATCGTCAAGGGCATGGGCGGCCCGGAATACATCGTCGCGATCCTGTCGGGCTACACCGGCGAGACCAAGGACGAAGCCGGCACGACCTATTACCAGAACCACGCCTTCTCGACCGGCTGGATCGCCATGCCGCCGCCGCTGTCGGACGGCCAGGTGACCTTCGCCGACGGTTCGCCGAACGACGTCAAGCACATGGCCGAGGACGTGGCGACCTTCCTGATGTGGACGGCCGAGCCGCACATGATGGCGCGCAAGCAGGCGGGCTTCCTGGGTGTTCTGTTCCTTGGCCTGCTGACGGTGCTTCTGTACCTGTCGAACAAGCGCCTCTGGGCGCCTCACAAGGGCAAGCACTGACCTGGACAAGGCCGGCAGGGCTCATCCCCCCGCCGGACCCCAGAGGATTGGAACAAGGACGAAATGAAGAAGCCCCGGCCGCGACCGGGGCTTCTTCATGTGCCGAGATAGCGCCGCAGGCCCGGCGGCGGATTGGCCAGCAGATCGGCAGTGGCAACCGGCGGCTGGGCCTGGCCGTCCGCCACCAGGATGGTCTGCGGCGCGATCCGGCGGGCATCATCCGGATCATGGCTGACCAGAAGGACGGTGGCAGCGGTTTCGGCCGAAAGCCGGGCGACCAGGTCCAGCATTTCCTCCTTCAGGGCCGGGCCGAGGCCACCGAAGGTTTCGTCCAGCAGAAGAAGCGGCCGCGCCCGCAGAAGCACGCGCGCCAAGGCAACGCGGGCCTGCTGACCGCCGGAAAGCTGGGCAGGCAACCGGTTTTCCAGACCACCCAGCCCGATGCGGGCCATGGCCTCATCGACGCGGGCCCATTCGGCGGCGGTCAGGCGTAGCGCGGGCGACAGGCCCAGCGCGACGTTCTTGCGGGCGCTCAGGTGCGGGAACAGGTTCTGGTCCTGGAACAGCATGGTCAACGGCCGGTCACCCGGCGCCAGCGTTGCCATGTCCTGCCCGTTCCACAGGATGCGTCCCGAGACCGGAGCAAGGAAACCGGCGATGGCGGCCAGCAGCGTCGACTTGCCGGAACCTGAAGCGCCGATGATCGCCGTGACGCCGGGACCGGGGACGGTCAGGTCGGCCTCCAGACGGAAGGCTCCCAGCGTCAGGGACAGGTGATCAAGCGTCAGCATTCCGTCCCCATGTGTCGCAGATCCAGAACAGCCCGAAGCTGAGCGCCAGCAGCAGCACTGCCCCGGCGGCCGCGGCCTCGGTCCGATAGGCGCCCATCAGGCGGAAGACTTCAAGCGGCAAGGTGGGCTGGTCGGGGTTTCCGAACAGCGCGATGACCCCCAGATCGCCCATCGCCAGCGCGGCGGCCAGACCGGCCGCAAAGCCGATCGGCCGGCGCAGTCGCGGCAGGGTGACCAGGCGCAGGCGGGTCCATCCCCGGATGCCCAGGCTTTCGGACAGACGGCCATAGTCGGCGTCAACCTCTCGCAGGCTGGGCAGCAGAACGCGCAGCGAGAAGGGAACCGCCATCGCCGCGTTCACCACGACCGTCACCGGAAGGGCGGCCGACGTCGGGTCCATGATCGGGTAAAGCAGCAGGAAAAGCCCCGTGCCCATCACCAGCGGCGAGGCGGCAAGAGTCAGCATTCCCGCGGCTTCGGCCAGGCGGCCGGCCAGACCCCGGGACAGTGCGGCATGCGCAAGGGCCAGTGTCAGGCCCAGCGTCATACTGGCGGAGAGGCCCGCCATCACCACGGATCGCAGGGCGGCCTGGCCCAGCGATGCCGGGATCCGGGTCAGCGCCGGCAGGCCCGCCAGCAGAACCGCCAGCAGGGGCGCCAGAAGGAACGCTGCCGCAGCCGCAAGGATCGCAGCGTCCACCAGCCGGGCCAGAGGCCCTGACGCCGCCCACACCCGAAGCGGGCGGTCCAGTCCTGCGCCAAAGCCCGTGGGCGCGGTCACCCAAAGCGCCACCAGCGTTGCGCCAAGACACAGCGCGAATTGCACCACACCCAGCATGGCGGCATGGCCCGGATCGAAGTCGAAGCGGAAGGCCTGATAGATCGCCAGCTCGACCGTGGTGGCCCGTGGGCCACCCCCGAGGGTGAGCGCGACGACGAAACTGGTCAGGCAGATCAGGAAGATCGCCAACACCACGCCCGGCAGGATCGCGCGCAGCATCGGCCATTCCAGCAGGCGGTTGATGTCACGGGACCGGAAGCCCAGCGAAGCGGCCAGACGAAACCGTTCTGCCGGGATGTCGCGCCAGCCTTGCAGGATCAGTCGGACCGCGAGCGGCAGGTTGAAGAAGACATGGGCCAGAACGACGCCCACCGGCCCGTAGATCTCAAGCGGGGGCAGGCCGAAGCGCCCCAGCAGCTGGCTGATCCAGCCCGAGCGGCCGAAGACATGAAGGATGCCGATGACAGCCACGATCCCCGGCAGAAGGAAGGGCGCCCCCATCAGCGAGATGAGAAGCCCGCGCCCCGGAAAGGAACGCCGGGCCAGGGCCCGCGCCACCGGGATGGCCAGCGCGGCGCTGATCGCCGCAGAGGCCGCCGCCTGCATCACCGTAAAGCGCACGGCCACCCAATCGGCCGCCCCCGGCAAGGGGGCAGCCCCGGCCCGCCAAAGCACGGCAGCCGTGGTTCCGAGCGTCAGCAGAAGCAGCGCCGCCGCTGCCACCCAGCCGCCTCCGACGCCCCAGACCCCCGGTCTCAGCGGCCGAGCGCGGCTTGCCATTCGCCAAGGGCCTCATCGCGGATCTTCTTCGCCTCACCCGCCGGGTAGACCAGGGCCTTGGCCGGTGCGACCAGCGATTGAAATCCGTCCGGAAGGCCCGACGCCGGGGTGATGGCGGGATACATCCAGTTCGTTTCGGGGATCACCGCCTGGAATTCCGGCGAGGTGACGTAGGCCAGGAAACGGTCGGCCAGATCGCCTTCGCGTGCCGAGGCGACCTTGGCGGCCACTTCGACCTGCAGGTAGTGGCCTTCGGTGAAGGGGGCGGCGGCCTTGGTGTCATCCTTTTCCGCGATAAGGTGATAGGCGGGCGAGGTGGTGTAGGACAGCACCATGTCCGCCTCGCCCTTCAGGAACAGGCCATAGGCTTCGGACCAGCCGGGGGTGACGGTGACAATGTTGTCGGCCAGATCCTTCCAGATCTGCGCGGCCCCGGCCCCATAGGCCGACTTGACCCAGAGCAGCAGGCCAAGCCCCGGCGTGGAAGAGCGCGGATCCTCGATAATGATCTTCAGGGGCGAGGCCGCGAGCGCCTTGAAGTCGGTGGGCACGTCCTTGACCTTGGTCTTGTCGTAGACAAAGGCGAAATAGCCCCAGTCGAAGGGCACGAAGACCGGATCGTCCCAGGCGACCGGCATGGTGTATTTGACATCGCCCAGGCCGTGATCGGTGAACAGCCCGCTTTCGGCGGCCTGCGCCATCAGGTTCATGTCCAGGCCCAGGACCACGTCGGCCTTGGTGCGGCCGCCTTCCATGATGACCCGCGACAGAAGCGCCGCACCATCGCCGGCGGTGACATATTTCAGATCGCAGCCGCAGGTGGCCTCGAACCCTTTTTCCACCGCGGGGCCGGGGCCCCACTCGGACGCGAAGCTGTCATAGGTATGGACGGTGAGGACGGGCTTCTCTTCGGCCACGGCAGAGGTGGCAGTCAGAAGGCCCGCGATCATCAGCGTCGAGACATGGGATTTCATCATCTCTCATCTCCAATGGTCAGGCGAGCGGAGATGGGGGCGCGTCCTGGCGCCGACCTTCCCTCCGCCGGTCTTAACCGGTTCAGGTTCAACGGGTCCGCAGTCGCATCTCAGCCCTGTCACGCAGGGCACCCCGAGGTGGCAGCGACCATAGGGCCACGCGCAGCTTGTGCAAGCGAAATGTCTTGAGGTGCATCCGGCCCGCCGCTATGCCCGCCGTGATAAGGAGCCCGGTCATGAGCCTGAACACCTTCGGACATCTTTTCCGCGTCACCACCTGGGGCGAAAGCCACGGACCGGCCCTTGGGGCGACGGTCGACGGCTGCCCGCCGGGCATCGCGCTAAACGAGGCCGACATCCAGCCCTGGCTGGACCTGCGTAAGCCCGGCACGTCGAAGTTCACCACCCAGCGCCGCGAAGATGACGCGGTCAGGATCCTGTCGGGCGTGTTCGAGGGCCGCACGACCGGGACGCCGATCCAGCTGATGATCGAAAACACCGACCAGCGGTCGAAGGATTATGGAGAGATCGCGCAGGCCTTCCGGCCCGGTCACGCCGATATCGCCTATCATCAGAAATACGGCATCCGGGATTATCGCGGCGGCGGGCGATCCTCGGCCCGGGAAACGGCAGCGCGGGTTGCGGCGGGCGGGGTTGCCCGGGCGGCGCTGGCGGCGCTGGTGCCGGGGCTGCAGATCACCGGCTACATGGTGCAGATGGGGCCACGCGCCATCGATCGCAGCCGCTTCGATGCCGACGAGATCGCCCGAAACCCGTTCTGGACGCCAGACGCGGTCGCCGCTGCGGATTGGGCAGGGTATCTGGATGACCTGCGGAAATCCGGCAATTCCGTCGGCGCGGTGATCGAGGTGGTGGCATCGGGCGTCCCCGCGGGTCTGGGCGCGCCGATCTATGGCAAGCTCGACAGCGATCTGGCCGCTGCGATGATGTCGATCAATGCGGTGAAGGCGGTGGAGATCGGAGACGGCATGGCCTCGGCCGCGCTGACGGGGGTCGAAAACGCCGACGAAATCCGCATGGGCGCCGAGGGGCCGGAATACCTGTCCAACCACGCAGGCGGCATCCTGGGCGGGATTTCCACCGGTCAGGACATCGTGGTGCGGTTCGCGGTCAAGCCGACCAGCTCCATCCTGACGCCGCGGAAATCCATCAATCTTCGCGGCGAAGAGGTCGATCTGGTGACCAAGGGCCGCCATGATCCTTGCGTCGGCATCCGCGCCGTTCCGGTGGCCGAGGCGATGATGGCCTGCGTGATCCTGGACCACCTGCTTCTGGACCGTGGTCAGACGGGGGGCGTTCGGGGGCGGATCGGCTGAGATCAGGTCAGGCGCAAGCCGGCGCGCTAGCTCGCCGCTTCGCGTTTGGCCAACTGCACCAGAAGGATGCTGACCGCGATGATCGCCACGCCGATCAGGTCCAGCATGCCCAGCCGTTCGTTCAGCAGCAGCGCCGCAATGGCCACGCCGAAAAACGGGTTCAGGAAGTGGAACGCGGCAGCGCGGACGGCGCCGATCCGGCCGACCAGCCGGAACCAGACCCAGGTCGCCAGCAGGCCGGGCACCAGCGTCGTGTAAAGGAAGGCCAGCACCAGTTTCGCGGACCACTTGACCGACCACGGCTCGAACAGCAGGGCGGCGATGCCGACCAGGACCGCGCCGACCAGCATCTGCAACCCCACGATCATCAGCACGTTCCCCCCGGACGAGGCGCTGCGCACCATCAGCGTCGCCACCGTCAGCGCCAGGGCCGCGGCGAAGCACAGCGCCAGGCCCGAAGGGTCTACCCCGCCGTCAATCCGGGCGCCCATGATCAGGGCCACCCCCATCACCCCGGCGCCCAGGCCGATCACCGCCATCGGCTTCAGCCGCTGGCCCAAGAGCATCCAGCCGAAGAAGGCCACCATCAGCGGCATGGTCGAGGCGATGATCGAGGCCACCGAGGCCTGGACCCACTGCATCGCCACAAAGTTCAGCCCCAGATAAAGCGCGTTCTGGCACAGGCCGAACAGAAAGGTCGACCGCCACTGGTCGCGCGACAGGTTCCAGCTTTGGCCCAGCGCACGCGCGATCAGAACGCCCAGAAGCCCCGAGATCAGGAAGCGGAAGAACAGCGCCGTCAGCGGCGGCGCATCCTGAACGATGATCCGGCCCGAGGTGAAGGCCGATGACCACATCAGGGCAAAGGCCAGCCCCATCAGAATCGCGCGAAAGTCCATCTCTGATTCCCGAAAACAAAAGGGCCGCCGAAGGGCGACCCTATGCGATTGCGCTCAGGCCCGGAACAGGGCTCAGCCGTTCACGCTGTCTTTCAGCGCCTTGGCGACGGTGATCTTGACGACCTTGTCTGCCGGCTTGGTGATGACTTCGTTGGTGGCCGGGTTGCGGACCTGGCGTTCGGGGCGCGCACGGCACACGACCTTGCCGATCCCCGGAAGGGTCACCGCACCACCCGCCACGACTTCGGTGGTCACGACTTCCGCCAGCGCGTCCAGGGCGGCCGAGGCGGTTTTCTTGTCGGTGCCCATCTTGTCGGCCAGGGCGGCGACGAACTGGGTCTTGGTCAGCGGTTTGGACATGTTCTGTCTCCTGAGTTGGTGCCCGCTGGCGCGGGTGCAGTCGTCCTCATGCAAAGCATGGGCGCTAAACACAGGCTTTTCACGGGCGAGGCAAGGGGTTTTCCGGCATTTCGGGCGTTTTTAGGCCGCTCAGAGGAAGGCTGTCTCTTCAAAGCTGCGCAATTTCCGGCTGTGGATGCGTTCCAGCGGCATGTCGCGCAGTTTCTCCATCGCCCGCACCCCGATCAGCAGGTGGCGGCTGACCTGCGCGCGGTAGAATTCGGTTGCCATGCCCGGAAGCTTCAGCTCTCCGTGCAGGGGTTTGTCGGACACGCAGAGAAGCGTGCCGTAGGGAACGCGGAAGCGAAAGCCGTTGGCGGCGATGGTGGCGCTTTCCATGTCAAGCGCGATGGCCCGCGACTGCGACAGGCGCTGCACGGGGCCGGACTGGTCGCGCAGTTCCCAGTTGCGGTTGTCGATGGTGGCCACGGTGCCGGTCCGCATGATGCGCTTCAGCTCGTATCCTTCCAGCTTGGTGACATCGGCCACCGCACCCTCCAGCGCGATCTGGATTTCGGCAAGTGCGGGGATCGGCACCCAGACGGGCAGATCGGCGTCAAGCACATGGTCTTCGCGCAGGTAGGCATGGGCCAGGACGTAATCGCCCAGCGACTGGCTGTTCCTGAGCCCCGCGCAATGACCGACCATCAGCCAGGCATGGGGGCGCAGAACGGCGATGTGGTCGGTGGCGGTCTTAGCGTTCGACGGGCCGACTCCGATGTTGACCAGGGTGATCCCCTGCGCCCCGGGACGCTTCAGGTGATAGGTGGGCATCTGCGGCATCCGCGTAACCTGCGGCAAGGGCTGGTCGGCCGCGGTGATCTCGGCATTTCCTGGCGCGACGAAGGAGGTGTAGCCCGACGCCGGATCGGCCAGGGCGGCGCGGGCGAAGGTTTCGAATTCGTCGACGTAGAACTGGTAGTTCGTGAACAGGACGTGGTTCTGGAAATGCTCGGGCAGGGTCGCGGTGTAATGCGACAGGCGGGCCAGCGAGTAATCGACACGCTGGGCCGTGAAGGGCGCCAGGTGGCCCGAACCATCCGGATTGAGGCCGGCGGTGCCATTGACGATGTCATCGTCCATCGTCGTCAAATCCGGGACGTCGAACACATCGCGCAACGGGAAGTTCAGGACACCTTCCTGCGGCACGGACAGTGTCGTGTCGGTGGTCACGGCAAAATGGATGGGCATCGGGGTGGAACTGGGCCCCACCAAAACCGGGACGCCGTGGTTGCGGATCAGAAGCTCCAGCTGCTGGACCAGATAGCTGTGAAACAGGTCGGGACGCGTGATCGTGGCGGTGTAGGTTCCGGGCACCGCAACGTGGCCAAAGCTCAGCCGGCTGTCGCCCAGCACATGGCTGGTCGTCGTCAGGCGCACTTCGGGATAATAGGCGCGGACCCGCGCTTCGGGACGGCCTTTGACCAACGTCTCGCGGAACTGCTGGAGCAGGAAATCCCGCGCCTGAACATAAAGCGCCTCAAGCCGTCGGACGGCGGCTTCGGCGTCGGTGAAGCTGTCGCGCGGCGTCTCGGGCGGAGTCAGGAAGAACTGGGGATCAATGTGCATGAAGCTGTCCATCGGGGCATCTGACCGCGGCCATCGCATCGCCGCGCAACAATCCGGTGACATCGGAACGCGGAAAAGGGCCGGCATGGGGCAAGGCGCGGGTCATGCCCCAGCCTGCCAGATCGGCCCAAGCGCCGCAAGCCGAGGCCGCGCGGTTGTGCTTGCAGCCGGCTTCCCGGCATTGGATAGTCGCGGACATGTCGCGCCCCACCCTTCTTTCCCTTGGTCATGGCTACACCGCACAGGCGCTGGGGCGGCTTCTGCTGCCGCAGGGCTGGCGGATCATCGGCACTTCCCGCACGGCCGAAGGCGCGGCAGCGGTCGCCCGAACCGGAGCCGAGGCGCGGGTCTGGCCTGGAACGAATCTGGCGGCGGACCTGGCGGAGGCCACGCATCTTCTGTCATCGGTCGCGCCCCAGGGCGATGATCCGGTGCTGGCGCGGATGGCCGACCAGATCGGAGGCGCGGCCCCGCATCTGGACTGGGTGGGGTATCTTTCCACAACGGCCGTCTATGGCGACCATGACGGCGGCTGGGTAGATGAGGAAACGCCCCTTGCGCCCGGCACGCGCCGCGGGGCCGAACGGGTGGCGGCCGAACGGGCCTGGCAGGCGCTGGCGGCGCAGACCGGTTTGCCCCTGCACATCTTCCGCCTTGCCGGCATCTATGGCCCAGGCCGCGGCCCCTTCGAGAAGGTCCGGGACGGCAGCGCGCGCCGCATCATCAAGCCGGGCCAGGTCTTCAGCCGGATCCACGTGGACGACATCGCGCGGGTGCTGGCGGCCTCGATCGCGCGGCCCAATCCGGGACGGGTTTACAACGTCTGCGATGACGATCCCGCCCCGCCCGAGGACGTGCTGTCCTACGCGGCCCACCTGCTTGGCCTGCCCGAACCGCCCGCCGTGCCCTTTTCCGAGGCCGAGATGACGCCCTTCGCACGTAGCTTCTATGCGGAATCGAAGCGCGTGGCGAATGACCGGATCCGACAGGAACTGGGGGTGAAGCTGCTGTATCCCAGCTACCGCGAGGGGCTTCAGGCGCTGAGGCACGGGGATCGTGCCTGACGGCGCTTTGGCCACCGCATACCGGCGATCAGGCCAACCGCAGCAGGCCCGCGCCCAGGGCCACGACGACCACCGACAGGATCCGGCCCGCCCCGACCCTTTCGCCCAGGATCAGCGCCGAGATGGCGGTGGCGAACAGGATCGAGGTTTCGCGCAGCGCGGCGACCATGGCCACCGGCGCCTGGGTCATCGCCCAAAGCACCGCGCCATAGGAAAGCATCGTGCCAAGGCCGCCGACCAGGCCCACACGCGCGTGCCGGACGATCCGGTCCGCCAACGTCCGCCCCTGCCAGGTCCCGGCCCAGATCAGCACCGGAGGCGCGGTCAGCAGGAAGATCCACAGCGTATAGCCCACCGGCGCGTCCGAACGCCGGACCCCCAACCCGTCGCACAGCGTGTAGCTGGCGATGACCAAGGCGTTTGCCAGGGCGAAGGCCACTCCGGCGCGAGATCCGCCGCGCGCAAGGAAGGCCAGACCGACAAGCCCGCCCGAGATCAGCGCGATCCCCAGCCACCCTAGCGGCGGCAGGCTTTCGTGAAACACCACCCCGGCCAGAAGCGCCACGATCAGCGGCGCGCCGCCACGCATGATCGGGTAGGCCTGGCTCATGTCGGTGCGGGAATAGGCGGCGGCGACAAGACTGTAGTAGACGGTTTGCAGCGCGACCGAGCCGGCGATGAAGGGCCAGCTGGCGCGGGCGGGTTGGGCCACGAAAGGCAGCACCAGCGCCGCGACCACCGCCGCGGCCAGGCAGATGGCAACGGCCGAGGCGGTCTTGTCCGAGGATCCCTTGACCAGCGCGTTCCAGCCCGCGTGCAGGGCGGCCGTGGCGAGGACGATCAGGAAGACGGTGGCGCTCATCCCCGGACAGTGCGGCGGGGCCGGGCGCGGGGGCAAGGGGGGTCAGCGATATTCTGTGCAAGCGGCCTTGACGCCGCGCCCGACCGCCCCATGTTGATGTGGCAGACCGGGCCCCTCTGGCGGCGATGAGCCGTGATGTCGGACTGCATCGACTGTGTTCGATGGTCCGGCCCGGCGCTTTCCCCAAGTTCTGGCTTTCCATCGCGCACAGACCAACGATGTGAACGAGGTTTGTGCATGGAATTCCTGCTGATGCCCTTCCTGGGCACGCCCCTGTGGATGTGGGCGACATTTCTTCTGATCGTGCTGGGGCTTTTGGCCTTTGACCTGGGGGTGCTGAACAAGGGTGACCATGAAATCGGGGTGCGGGAAAGCCTGCGCCTGTCGACCTTGTACATCGCGCTGGGGCTGGCTTTCGGCGGCTTCGTCTGGTGGCAGTCCGGGTCCGGCGCGGCGGCGGAATACTGGACCGCCTTCGTGGTGGAAAAAAGCCTGGCAATGGACAACGTCTTTGTCATCGCGATGATCTTCGGATTCTTCTCGATCCCGCGCGCCTATCAGCACCGGGTGCTGTTCTGGGGGATCCTTGGCGTCATCGTGCTCCGGGCGCTGATGATCGGATTTGGCGCGGCGATCGTGTCCAGCTACGCCTGGGTGCTTTATGTCTTTGCCGCGTTCCTGATCCTGACCGGCGTGAAGATGCTGTTCACCGGCGAAAAGGAACACGACCTGTCGACCAACCCCGCGCTGCGCTTCATCCGCAGACACTTCCGCGTATCGGAACACCTGGAGGGCAACGCCTTCTTCCTGCGGGTGGCCGACGGCGTGGGCAAGACGTCCTGGGTGATGACGCCGCTGTTCCTGGCGCTGATCATGGTCGAGCTGGCGGACGTTGTCTTTGCCGTGGATTCGATTCCCGCGGTCTTTGCGATCACCACCGATCCCTTCATCGTCTACACCTCGAACATCTTCGCAATCCTGGGCCTTCGTGCGTTGTATTTCGCGCTGGCGGCGATCCTGCACCGCTTTGCCTATCTGAAGCAGGCGCTGGCGATCCTGCTGGTGTTCATCGGCGGCAAGGTTTTTGCGGCCGACCTGCTGGGGCTGGAGAAATTCCCCCCCGCCTGGTCGCTCGGCGTCACCTTCGCGATCCTCGGCGCGGGCGTGGGCTGGTCTCTCTGGAAGACGCGCGGGCAGGCGGCACACTCAATCGGTGAAAACTGACCCTTCCCCTGTCGCGCCCGCATCCCCACATAGTGCGGGCGCGACGAATGCATTATCGTCGCGCCAGAAACCCGCAGGAGCCGCGATGACATCCGACGTCGACAACCCCGCCAAGACCTACCTCAAGTCCGCCGAAGCGGTGGGACGCCTGACGCCCGAGCAGTATCGCGTGACCCAGACCGACGGGACCGAGCGCGCATTCACCGGTGAATTCTGGAACCACAAGGCGCCGGGTCTTTATGTCGATGTCGTCTCGGGAGAGCCGTTGTTTTCCTCGGCGGACAAGTTCGACAGCGGCTGCGGCTGGCCCAGCTTCACCCGGCCCGTTGTCGATGACAACGTGATCGAGCGGCGGGATGAAAGCCACGGCATGATCCGGACCGAAGTCCGGTCTCTGTACGCCGACAGCCACTTGGGCCACGTCTTCGAGGACGGTCCCGAGGATCGGGGCGGCCTGCGCTATTGCATCAATTCGGCTTCGCTGCGGTTCATCCCGCTCGACCGGCTTGAGGCGGAGGGTTACGGCGAATTCGTCGACCGGATCCGGGGGGCCGCGGCATGAGCGAGGAACGCGCGATCCTCGCGGGCGGCTGCTTCTGGGGGATGCAGGATCTGATCCGGCGGATGCCGGGTGTCCTTCGCACCCGTGTGGGCTATACCGGCGGCGATGTGGCGCACGCCACCTATCGCAACCACGGCACCCATGCCGAAGGCATCGAGGTGGTGTTCGATCCGTCAAGGCTGTCCTACCGGCAGTTGCTGGAGTTCTTCTTCCAGATCCATGACCCCACCACACTGAACCGGCAGGGCAATGACCTGGGGTTGTCCTATCGTTCGGGCATCTACTACCTGACCCCGGAGCAGAAGGCCGAGGCCGAGCGAACCATCGCCGATGTCGACGCCTCGGGGATCTGGCCGGGCAAGGTTGTGACCGAAGTGAAACCCGCCGGAGATTTCTGGGAGGCCGAGCCCGAGCACCAGGATTACCTGGAACGGTTCCCGAACGGCTACACCTGCCATTTTCCGCGCCCCAACTGGCGTCTGCCGCAACGCGCCACATGACATTTCCCGGCCCGCCCTCTGGCGGGCCATCCGATTTCAGACAGGCAGCCAACATGCAGGATTTTCCGACGGACCCCGGCGCGCCGGATGTTGCCCGAAGCCGCCCGGGGCGCAAAGGGCTGCGGCGGCGGCTGTCAAGGCGCCGGCCGATGCGGCGCCGGCGGCGGCTGTCCGAGATACTGGCAGGGCTGGCGCGGGCCGAGGGGGCAGCGCCAATTTCAGTGGGGGATCTCTTGCGAGGCATGGACGGCCGGGCCTTCGGCGCCCTTCTGCTGATCTTCGCGTTCCCGAACATCCTGCCCGCCCCGCCCGGTCTGGCCGGGGTGCTGGGGCTGCCGCTGATCTATCTGTCGGCGCAGATGATGATGGCCCGATCGCCGTGGCTGCCACCCTTCATCGACCGCCGGGCCCTGTCGCGTGAAAGCTTCCAGTCGCTGATCAACCGCGCGAATCCCTTCCTCGAACGGGCCGAGCGGCTGCTGCGGGCGCGACTGATGGTGCTGACTTCGCCGTTGGCCGAACGGTTCCTTGGTGCGCTGTGCCTTGCCCTCTCGCTCGTGCTGGTGCTGCCGATCCCGCTGGGCAACCTGCTGCCCGCGCTATCGATCAGCGTGATCGCGCTTGGGGTCCTGGAACGCGACGGGGTCTGGATCATCGGCGGCCTGCTGATCTCGGTCGCCGCGTTCTTCTGGGTGGGCGGTCTGGCCTATGCGCTGGTGAAGTCGGCAATCTTCCTGGTGATGAACGCTTTTTGATGCGGCCTTTGGTTCAGGCCCTTTTCCCCGCCACCACCGCCACCCCCAGCACCTCAAGCACCTTCGCTTCGATCTGCGGCGCATTCATCCCGGCAGTGGCATACATGTCTTCGGGGCTGGCCTGGTCGATGAAGGTGTCGGGCAGCACCATGGACCGGAACTTGAACCCCCGGTCGAAGATCCCTTCCTCGGCCAGAAGCTGCGCGACATGGCTGCCGAAGCCGCCGATGGCGCCTTCCTCGACGGTGATCAGTGCCTCATGTTCCCGGGCAAGCCGCAGGATCAGGTCGCGGTCCAGCGGTTTGGCGAAGCGGGCGTCGGCCACCGTTGGGGCCAGTCCGCGCGCAGCCAGCGATTCGCGCGCCTTCAGCACCTCGGCCAAACGGGTGCCGAACGACAGGATCGCCACGCGGCCGCCCTCGGCCACGATCCGGCCGCGCCCGATTTCCAGCGGCGTGCCACGTTCCGGTATCTCGACCCCGACGCCTTCGCCGCGGGGGAAGCGGAAGGCCGAAGGGCGGTCGTCGATGGCGGCGGCGGTGGCGACCATATGCACCAGTTCAGCTTCGTCCGCGGCGGCCATCAGCACCATGTCCGGCAGGTTGGCCAGGAACGCGATGTCGAACGCCCCGGCATGGGTCGCGCCATCGGCACCGACCAGACCGGCGCGGTCGATGGCAAATCGCACCGGCAGGCGCTGGATCGCCACATCATGCACCACCTGGTCGTAACCGCGCTGCAGGAAGGTGGAATACAGCGCGCAGAAGGGTTTCAGCCCCGCGGCCGCCAGTCCGGCCGCGAAGGTCACGGCGTGCTGTTCGGCGATGCCCACGTCGAAGCAACGTTTCGGAAAGCGTTCGGCAAACAGGTTCAGGCCGGTGCCGTCGGGCATGGCCGCCGTGATCGCCACGATCCGATCGTCGCGCGCGGCTTCGGAAATCAGGCTTTCGGCGAAGACCCTGGTGTAGCTTGGCGCATTCGACGGAGCTTTCTTCTGTTCCCCCGTCACCACGTCGAACTTCGCGGTCGCATGTCCCTTGTCGGCGGCACGTTCGGCGGGCGGATAGCCCTTGCCTTTCTTCGTGATGACATGGATCAGCACCGGCCCCCGTGCCCGCGACCGTGCCGTTCTCAGCACCGGCAGCAGCTGGTCCAGATCGTGCCCGTCGATGGGGCCGACGTAATCGAAACCCAGTTCCTCGAACAGGGTGCCGCCGATGGTCATGCCCTTAATCATCTCCTTCGCCCGGCGCGCACCTTCCTGCAGCGGTCCGGGCAGCAGGCTGACGGCGCCCTTCGCGGCCTCCTTCAGGTCCTGGAAGGGCGCGCCCGCATAAAGACGGCTGAGGTAGGCCGACAGCGCGCCGACCGGAGGGGCAATCGACATGT
The DNA here is from genome assembly GCA_002356635.1 of Rhodobacteraceae bacterium QY30. Taxonomy (GTDB): domain Bacteria; phylum Pseudomonadota; class Alphaproteobacteria; order Rhodobacterales; family Rhodobacteraceae; genus QY30. The sequence goes on along the minus strand of CP023454.1, from coordinate 174,448 downwards.
CATTGTCGTTCAGGATGACGAACAGACGTTTCTTCAGATGGCCGGCGTTATTCATCGCCTCGAAGGCCATGCCCGCGCTCATCGAGCCGTCGCCAATTACCGCCACCGCATCGCCGGTATTGGCCCCCAGATCCCGGGCCACGGCAAAGCCCAGCGCCGCCGAGATCGAAGTGGAGCTGTGCGCAGCCCCGAACGGGTCATAGGCGCTTTCGGACCGCTTGGTGAAGCCCGACAGCCCGTCCTTCATCCGCAGGGTGCGGATCCGGTCGCGCCGCCCGGTCAGGATCTTGTGCGGATAGCTTTGGTGGCCCACGTCCCAGATGATCTTGTCGCGCGGCGCGTCGAACACAGCGTGCAGTGCCACCGTCAGTTCAACCACGCCGAGGCCCGCGCCCAGATGCCCGCCGGTAACGGACACCGCGCTGATGGTTTCGGCCCGAAGCTCATCCGCCAGCTGGCGCAATTCGCGGTCCGTCAGCCCCTTCATGTCGGAAGGCAGGTGGACGCGGTCCAGGATCGGGGTGGCGGGACGGTCGGTCATGAAGCCCTCCGGGGGCAGGTGAAGGGGCGCTTAGCTCTCGCGGGCAATAACGAACTCGGCGGCCTCTGCCAAGTTCCTGCCCGCCGCGCCGTAGGGGGCAAGGGCAGCAACGGCCTCGGACACCAGATCCCGGGCGCGGGTGCGGGCGCCATCAAGGCCCAGTAGGGAAACGAAGGTCGCCTTGCCCGCGTCAGCGTCCTTGCCAAGACGCTTCCCGGTTTTCGCAGGGTCACCCTCCACGTCCAGAATGTCATCAGCGATCTGGAAGGCCAGGCCCAGCGCGCGGGCATAGGTCGCAAGCGGCCCGGTATCGGCCCCCGCCAGAACCGCGCCCGCCGTCGAGGCAAAGCGGATCAGCGCGCCTGTCTTTCCTGCCTGCAGGTCGGTGATCTGCTCGATGGTCAACGGAGTGGCCGAGGTTTCGGCGGCGATATCCAACGCCTGTCCCAGAACCATCCCTTCGGCCCCCGATGCGCGCGCCAATTCCGCCACCAGCGCGATGCGCCGGTCCGCCGGTCCCAGCGACGGGTCGCAGCACAGTTCAAACGCCAGGGACTGCAACGCATCGCCCGCCAGAATGGCCGTCGCCTCGTCCCATTTCACATGGACCGTCGGTTGTCCCCGGCGCAGATCGTCGTTGTCCATGGCCGGCAGATCGTCATGGATCAGGCTGTAGGCGTGCAACGCCTCGACCGCCGCCGCGGCAGAAATCGCCCGCGACACCTCGATCCCGAACAGCGCGGCGCTTTCCAGAACCAGAAAAGCCCGGATCCGCTTGCCGCCTTGCGCGGCGTACCGCATCGCCGCCACCACGGGCACATCCGGCTGATGCTCCAACGCCGCCGCCAGCCGCGATTCCACCGCGACCTGTGCCGCCTTCAGCCGTTCGGGAAACACGTCAAAGACCTTCCGCCGTGGTGCCCGAGGGCTTGCCACCTTCGCCCAGCGTGATCCTTTCCACCTTCTCCTCGGCGGCCTTCAGCCGTTCTTCGCAGCGCGCGCGCAGCAAAGCACCGCGTTCGTAAAGCGCAATGGATTCCTCCAGCGCCACATCGCCGCGCTCCAGCTTGCCGACGACGGTTTCCAGTTCCTTCATCGCCTCTTCAAAGCTCATCGCCGCGATCTCGGTCATGCGCCCCGCTCCATCAAAACCCGCACATGCGCCGCAACCGAACGGCCCAGCGCATCCAGATCATAGCCCCCCTCAAGCACCGAGACCACCCGCCCCCCGCAGCAGTCATCCGCCAGATCGCAGATGGCGTGGGTCAGCCAGGCGAAATCCGCCTCGGTCCAGTTCAGGTTCGCCAGCGGATCGTCCCGGTGCGCATCGAAGCCGGCGGAAACCAGCACCAGTTCCGGCCGCGCCTTCGCCACCTGCTCCAGCGCCAGTTCCCACTCGCGCCGCATCACCTGGCCGTCCGATCCGGGCGGCAGCGGCAGGTTCAGGATCTGCCCATGCCCCCCGCGTTCCGCCGCCAACCCGCTTCCGGGCCACAGCGGCACCTGCTGCGATGACACGAAGGTGGCCCGGGCCTCGTCCCACAGGGCCTCCTGCGTGCCGTTGCCGTGGTGAACGTCGAAGTCCAGCACCGCCACCCGCGACAGGTCCAGGTCGTCCAACGCCCGTTTGGCCGCAATGGCCACGGTCGAGAACAGGCAGAACCCCATGGCGGTTTCCCGCAGCGCATGGTGCCCGGGCGGCCGCATGGCCACAAAGGCATTCCGCGCCGCGCCCGCCAGCACCGCATCCACGGCGTCATTGGCCCCGCCGATCGCCCGCATCGCCGCCGCGAACGAGCCTTCGGACATCCAGGTATCGGCATCCAGCGGAACGTAACCCGGCCGCATGGCACTGGTCCGGATCCGCTCCAGATGTCCGGCGCTGTGGACCCGCAGCACCTCTGCCTCGGGCGCAAGCGAGGCGCTTTTCCGCAGCAGCCCATCGAATTCCGGTGCGCGCAGGGCGCCATGGATCGCCTGCAGGCGCATCACCCGCTCCGGGTGTCCCTCCGGTGTCGCATGAAGCAGGCCGGAGTCGTGGGTGATCAACAGCGTCGCCATCGTATTCTTCTTTTTCCAAATATCCCGGGGGGGCCGCCACAGGCGGCGGGGGCAGCGCCCCCTCCCCGGCGCCCCCACTGCTCAGTCCGGCGCCAGCATGTAGCCGGCGCCCCGCACGGTCTGCAGGTACCGCGGCTGCTTCGGATCTTCCTCCAGCTTGCGGCGCAGCCGGGTGATCTGCACATCCACCGCGCGCTCCTGCGCCGCATCGCCGGAAGTCCCCGCGCGCCCCAGATCCTCGACCAGCTGCATCCGGCTGACCGGCTCGCCCGGCTTGGCCGAAAAGATCCGCATCAGCGCTGTTTCCGTCGCGGTCAGGCGAATCAGCGCCTCGCCCTTCCACATCTCGGCCCGCTCCACGTCATAGCGCACCGGACCCAGGTTCAGGATCTTCGGCAGCGCCACCGAAGCCGTCGGAACCGGTGCGCGCCGCAGAATCGCATTGATCCTCAGAAGCAGCTCCTTCGGCTCGAACGGCTTGGCCAGATAGTCGTCGGCCCCCGCCTCGAAACCGGCGATCCGGTCCGAGGTTTCGCCCCGCGCCGTCAGCAGAAGGATGGGCGTGGCAATCTGGCGGCGCAGGTCGCGCGTCAGGCTCACGCCGTCCTCTCCCGGCATCATCACGTCCAGGACGATCAGGTCGAACTCCAGCCCGGACAAAAGCCGCCGCGCATGGGCGGCATCGCGCGCAACGGTCACCAGAAAGCCGTTCTTGATCAGGAATCGCTGCAAAAGTCCCCGGATCCGCTCATCGTCGTCGACGATCAGCAGATGCACCTCGGATCCCGCCTGCGAACGCATCGTCACGCTTGCCCCTCCCGCTCCGACAACGATCGCGCCGGCGCGCCCTTCACCGATTGATAGGTCTGGCGCAGGTCGGTGTCCATGATCGCCTCCAGCACCTGCCGGAACCCGGCCACCGCCTGCGGCCCGGCGGCGCGATAGGCGGCGCGCATCCGGGCGCGCTGCGCGTCCGACAGCTCCCGCTCCAACGCCTGCCCGGCCGGGGTCAGATACAGGTGCCTTGCCCGCTTGTCCTGCCGGCCGACCCGCGCCTCGACCAGCCCGTCCTCGACCAGGGCGCGCAGCACCCGGTTCAGCGACTGCTTCGTCACCCCCAGCAGCGCCAGCAGCGCCGAGACGGTCAGCCCCGGCTGCCGGTTGATGAAATGGATGGCGCGGTGATGGGCCCGGCCATAGTCGTGGGCCGCAAGGATCATGTCGGGATCGGCCGTGAAGGCGCGATAGGCGAAGAACATCGCCTCGATCCCGTTGCGTAGCTGTTCATCCGTCAGGAACAGCAGGCTTTCGCCCCCCGGCGCCGCCGCAGTGGAATTGCCGGCCATGCATCGTCCTCCCCTTCCCGTATCGGGGAATTTTACGTCAGCCTTGTTGACTTTCCAAGGTTCAACTGTTAGCTCCGCAGCGGATTTCGCGCAATATTATGTCCATATCGGCCCTATGTTGCGCAATTATAGCAATGAACCAGGGCGGGAGATGACAATGGCCGGTTCCTATGATGACCGTGATGGCTGGATCTGGATGAACGGCCAGTTGGTGCCCTGGCGCGATGCCAAGGTGCATATCCTGACGCACGCGATGCACTACGCCTCCTCGGTCTTCGAGGGAGAGCGTTGCTACAATGGCAAGATCTTCAAGGGCCATGAACATTCGCTGCGCCTGCGCAAGTCGGCCGAGCTTCTGGACATGGAGATCCCGTATTCCGCCGAAGAGATCGACGCCGCAAAGGATGCAATGCTGAAGGCGAACGGCTGGACCGATGCCTATGTGCGCGCGGTGGCCTGGCGCGGGTCGGGCGAAGACATGGGTGTTTCGGCCAAGCGCAACCCGGTCTGCATGGCGATCGCAGGTTGGGAATGGGGCGCCTATTACGGCGACGCCAAGATGCAGGGCGCCAAGATCGACATCGCAAAGTGGAAACGCCCCAGCCCCGAAACCATCCCCGTCGCCGCAAAGGCCGCTGGACTTTACATGATCTGCACCATGTCCAAACACGCGGCCGAGGCGAAGGGCTTCTCGGACGCGCTGTTCATGGACTGGCGCGGTTTTGTTGCCGAATGCACCGGAGCGAACATCTTCTTCGTCAAGGATGGCGAAGTGCATACGCCCTTGGCCGACTGCTTCCTCAACGGCATCACCCGGCAAACGGTGATCCAGATGCTGAAGGAAAAAGGCATTACCGTGCATGAACGGCGGATCGAACCTTCTGAGCTGGAGGGCTTCCAGCAGTGCTGGCTGACCGGCACCGCGGCCGAGGTGACGCCGGTGTCGCAGATCGCCGATTACCGTTTCGAGGTCGGCGCCCTGACGCGCGACATTGCGCAAGACTACGAAAAGCTGGTCCGCAGCTGACAAGGAAAGGGCCCCGTCCGGGGCCCTTCGTTTCTCGGATCAGTAGCCCCGCGGGCACTGCGCGCGATATTCGCGGCCATCGGGGTAGCGGTAGATGCAGTTGCGCGGATTGGACGCCGCATCGATCAGCGCGCCGGTCGCCCCGCCTGCCACTGCGCCCAGCGCAGCGCCTTCCAGCCGGTCGCCCTTGTCGCTGGCAATGGCCCCGACGGCCGCCCCGGTCAGCGCACCGGTCGTCACGGTCCGGTCGGTCGAGGTTTCACAAGCGGCCAGGGTAAAGGCCAGCGGCACAAGCAGCAGAAACTTTTTCATCAGGGAACCTCCCGTTTCGATCCTGCCTCACAACACGGCGTCGGACAGAAAGTTCCGCAGCTCTGGAAAACTCAGGTCTGGTGTCCCCGTTCGATGCGGGTGAAGCGCACCACGGGCGCAGCCTCGTCCCGCGAGACGGGCCGGGAATGCAGGGTCCGCGTCGCCGGGTGCAATCCCCGATCGGACTCCTGACGGGCGATGCGCAGAAAGTTCAGCGTCCGGCTGCCAGTGCGTGCGGCATGATGATCGATGATGTGGCGTGTCATCAAAAAACCTCCGGTCTGTTGCGTTGATCCCCAAGGATGCACCGGGAAGAGGGATTCGGCCAAGCCCTATCCGCCGACCCTCCAAGGCTTACTGGGCCCGAAGGCGCTCCACCGCCCATGCTGCAGCATCGGCCACCGCCGGATCCGGATCGTCAAGCAGTCCGGTGACCACCGGAATCAAGGCGACCTGCCCGGAATTTCCGATGGCATACAGCACGTTCCGGACAAGGCGGTCGCGCCCGATCCGCTTCACCGGACTGCCCGAAAACCGCGCCCGGAACGCCGCATCGTCCAGCCCCGCCAGATCCGCCAGTTCCGGCGCGTCCAGGCGCGGCCGATAGCCGATCTCGGTCGCGGCTTGCGCGAACTTGTTCCACGGACAGACGGCCAGGCAATCGTCGCACCCGTAGATCCGGTTCCCCAGGCGCGCCCGCAGCTTCGGCTCCACTGGCCCGCGATGCTCGATCGTCAGGTAGGAAATGCAGCGCCGCGCATCCAGCTGATAGGGCGCCGGAAATGCCTGCGTGGGACAGATGTCCAGACAGGCCGTGCAGCGACCGCAATGGCTGACCTCAGCCTCGTCCTTCGGCAGGTCCAGCGTGGTGAAGATCGCCCCCAGAAAGAACCAGCTGCCCAGGCCCCGCCCCAGCAGATTGGTGTGCTTGCCCTGCCATCCCAGCCCGGCGGCCTGTCCCAGCGGCTTTTCCATCACCGGCGCCGTATCGACAAACACCTTGATCTGCGTCTCCGGCCCCGCTTCGCCGATCAGCCAGCGCCCCAGTCGCTTCAGCCTCCGCTTGACCAGATCGTGATAATCCTTGCCCTGCGCATAGACGCTGATCGCGCCGCGTTCCTTTTGGCGCAGAACCGCCAGCGGATCGCCCTCGGGCGTATAGGCCTCCGCCAGCATGATCACCGACCGCGCCTCGGGCCAAAGTGCCGAAGGATCGCCGCGCCACTCCATGCGCTCCGCCATCCAACCCATCTGACCGTGCCGCCCCCCTGCGACATAGGCAGCAAGCCGCGCCCCCGCCTCTGGAATCGATGAAGGCGCACAGACACCCATTGCCGCAAAGCCCTCGGCCAGCGCCTGTTTCAGGATCCGCGCCTTCAGGTCAGCCACGTCCACGCGGCCCTCCATTCATCTTGGCCGAAATATCCCACGGGGGTCCGGGGGTGTGAAACCCCCGGTCGCGCGCCTTCAGAAATCCAGGTCGGCATAATGCGGCGGCGGCAGGAATCCCGGCACCTGGTCAGCCAGCAAGGACCGGAACGACGGTCGCGACTTGATCTTCGCATACCAATCCTTGACGTTCTGGCTGCGGTTCCAGTCCACGTCCGAGATGTAGTCCAGCGCCGACAGATGCGCGGCGGCCGTAAAATCCGCCAGCGTCATCTCGTTGCCTGCCAGCCATCGGCGCTGATCCAGCAGCCAGCCGATGTAATCCAGATGGAACTTGATCCGCGTCGCGCCGAACTTGACGTTCTTGCTGTCGGGATACCCCTGCCCCATGACCTTCTTGTTCACCCGCTCGTAAAGCAGCTTCGACGTCACTTCCTCGTGGAACTTGTCGTCGAACCAGGAACACAGGCGCCGCACCTCATACCGCGCCTCGGCCGAACGCGGCATCAGCGGAGGCTGCGGCACGGTCTCTTCCAGGTATTCGCAGATCGCCTGGCTTTCGGTCAGCGTCTTGTTGTCCAGCTTCAGGATCGGCACCTTTCCCGCCGGGTTCCGGCGCAGGAATTCGGCCGATTGTTCCCAGTACCGCTCTTCGATCAGCTCAACCTCGATCTTCTTCTCGGCCAGCGTAAGCCGGACCTTGCGGCAGAACGGGGAAAGCGGAACGTGATACAGGCGGGCCATTCGGAGTCTTTTCTTTCGGGGGATTGCGCCTCTGATACCGGGGCGGGCCGGGTGGATCAACTAGTCCTGGAAGCAGTCCGCGCGTCCATCGGCCGCAATCGTGTCGGCACCGGCGGCAATCTGCGCGGCCCGACGCCGGACCAATGGCCCTGGGCGACCGGCACGGCGATCCTTGGGATCCGGCAGCACCGCGGCCAGCCGCGCCGCTTCGACCGGTGTCAGCGCGCTCGCGTCCTTCCCGAAGGCTGCCCGGGATGCCGCTTGCACGCCAAAGACGCCGTCTCCCATCTCGGCCACGTTGATATAAACTTCCAGGATCCGGTGCTTGGTCCAGACAAGCTCGACCACCGGCGTGATCACCGCTTCCAGCGCCTTCCGGACCCAGCTGCGCCCCTGCCACAGAAAGACGTTCTTCACCACCTGCTGCGTTATGGTCGAGGCGCCGCGGTTGGCGCCCTTGTCCAGCGCCAGCCGGATCGCCCGCATGTCAAATCCCCAGTGCTGGCAGAAATTCGCGTCTTCTGCCGCGACGACGGACCGGGCGAAGGCAGGTGCGACATCCTCCAGGTCAACCCATTCCCGATCCAGCGGCCCGTGGCGCCAGCGTTCGCCCAGCATGGTCATCGTGACGGGTGGATTGATCACCGTGAACACCACGATCAGCGCCAGAATGGCCGCGCCCGCCCACAGCAAACCCCGCCCCAGAAGCGCCAGACTGCGCCGCCAAGGCAGCGGAGGGGAACTGACCTTGCGCCTGCCCTTGGTCCCCGCGCTGCGCCGCTTGGGCGCCGATGGTGGACGCGGCTTTCGCCCCTGTGAGGACGCCGCGCCCTCGGGGCTGTCAGGGTCTATGCTTGCCGGATCTTCCATCGGCCGAGCATAGCCACGGCCGACGGCGTGCCGTCAAGCGCAGGTCCGTGTTGCCTTAGGTCGCGTTACCGGAGGTGCCGTCCTTTGCCGACGGCGCGGCCACGACGGCCTGCGCCTTGTCGAACAGCGCCTTCCAGGCGCCTTCGTCCGTGGTGGACAGCGAGGATTGCAGCACGCGTCCCTTCGCGCGGAATGTTCCCAGACGCTCCAACACCTTGTCGGCCGTCATCTTGCGCGACAGGATGAACACGGCCGAGCCGCCCGGTTGCAGGGTCTGACCGACCTCCTTCATGAAGTCGTCGTTGATTCCGATGTCGGAGAACGCGCCCGACAGCGCCCCCGCCCCCGCGCCCAGCGCCGCGCCCAGCAGCGGGTTCAGGAACAGCAGGCCGATCAGCGCGCCCCACATCCCGCCTCCGGCCGCGCCCACGGCGGTCAGGTTCACGGGCTGATGCAGCTGCACGGCACCGTCGGAATTGCGGGTGACGACGACGACATCCTCCATCTCCAGCAGATAGTCCTTTTGCAGTCGCACAAGCTCGGCCCGCAGGTCGAAGGCGGTGCTTTGGTCATCGAAGGCAATCACGATAAGGTCGGACATGGCATTTCCCCTGGTTCTGGCCGGGCGGGGCCGCAAATTCGCTGCGACAACGCCCGCGCGGGGGGCGGGTTCCGGCCGGCCCCCGCGCAAAACGGGCGCCCGATACGAAAAGGGCGCGCCGAAGCGCGCCCCCATCGGGATGCCGGGCCGGGATCATTCGGCAGGAATGGCCTCGGGCTCGGTCGTCAGCGGGTGGCTGAGGTGGACCAGCATTTCCTTCGGGCAGACCTGGATGAAGCGGCGCCGCTCTTCCTCCCAGTTGGAAAGGATGTCGGCGGCCTTGCGGCTGCCGGTTTCGGCCAGGTGGCGTTCGACCAGGTCCTTCAGTTGTGCTTCCCAATGCGGATGCGACACCGGCGTGGTGACCAGGCTTTCCAGGTTCATGTACTCCAGCGCCTCGCCGTCGGGATCATGGACATAGGCCATGCCGCCCGTCATCCCCGCCCCGAAGTTCGCGCCGATGCTGCCCAGGATTACCGCGACACCGCCAGTCATGTATTCGCAACCGTTCGTCCCGCAGCCCTCGATCACCACCTTCGCGCCCGAGTTGCGGACCGCGAACCGTTCCCCCGCGCGGCCTGCGGCGAACAGATAGCCATCGGTCGCGCCATACAGGACGGTGTTGCCGATGATGGTGTTTTCCGACGCGACCAGCGGCGACACCATCGAAGGCCGCACCACGATCAGACCGCCCGACAGGCCCTTGCCGACGTAATCGTTGGCATCGCCCTGCACCTCGATCTTCAGGCCCGGCGCCGCGAAGGCGCCCAGGGACTGCCCGGCGTTCCCCGTCAGCTTCACCGTCAGGTGGTCGGGTTGCAGCGAATTGCGCATCCCGAACTTCCGAACGATATGGCTGGAGGCACGGGTGCCGATGGTGCGGTGCGTGTTGCGGACCGCATAGCTCAGCTGCATCTTTTCACCGTCCTCGAAGAAGCGGTGACCGTCCTTCACGATTTCCGCATCCAGCGTATCGGGCACGGCGTTACGCGGGCGCGACCGGTCGTAGACGATGCGGTTCCAGCCATCAACCGTGATCAACAGCGGGTTCAGGTCCAGATCGTCAAGGTCGGCATGGCCCCGGCTGACCTGGGTCAGCAGGTCGGCGCGGCCGATCACCTCATCCAGGCTGCGGGCGCCGATGCTGGCCAGGATTTCCCGGACTTCCTGTGCGTAGAAGGTGATCAGGTTCACCACCTTGTCCGCCGTGCCGGTGAACTTCTGCCGCAGGCGTTCGTCCTGGGTGCAGACGCCCACGGGGCAGGTGTTCGACTGGCATTGGCGCACCATGATGCAGCCCATCGCGATCAGCGCGGCGGTGCCGATGCCGAATTCCTCGGCCCCCATCATCGCGGCCATCACCACATCGCGCCCGGTGCGCAACCCGCCATCGGTGCGCAGCGTCACGCGTTCGCGCAGCCGGTTCATCGCCAGAACCTGATGCGCTTCGGTCAGGCCCATTTCCCACGGCAGGCCCGCGTATTTGATCGAGGTGCCCGGGGATGCGCCGGTGCCGCCGTTGTGACCCGACACCAGGATCACGTCGGCCTTGGCCTTGGCCACGCCCGCCGCGATGGTGCCGACACCGCTGGCCGACACCAGTTTCACCGTCACCTTGGCGCGCGGGTTGATCTGCTTCAGATCGTAGATCAGCTGCGCCAGATCCTCGATCGAATAGATGTCGTGGTGCGGCGGCGGCGAAATCAGCGTGACGCCCGGCGTCGAATGACGCAGCCGCGCGATCAGTTGCGTGACCTTCATCCCCGGCAGCTGGCCGCCTTCACCGGGCTTGGCGCCCTGGGCCACCTTGATTTCCAGCTCTTCGCAGGCGTTCAGATATTCCGCCGTCACGCCGAACCGGCCCGAGGCGACCTGCTTGATCTTGGCGCTGGGGTTGTCGCCATTCGGCTCCGGCAGGAAATGCGCCGGATCTTCGCCGCCTTCGCCGCTGTCGGATTTGGCGCCAATGCGGTTCATCGCGATGTTCAGCGTCTTGTGCGCCTCGGGCGACAGGGCGCCAAGGGACATCCCCGGGGTGACGAAGCGTTTGCGGATCGAGGTGATGGATTCCACTTCCTCGATCGGCACGGCCTTGCCCAAAGGCTTGATGTCCAGAAGGTCGCGCAGGTGGATGGGCGGATTGGCTCGCATGGCCGCGGAATACTGCTTCCACAGGTCATAGCTGGCACGGTCGCAGGCCGATTGCAGCAGGTGCATCGTCTGCGCTTCCCAGGCGTGTTTTTCGCCCGAACGCCGTGCCTTGTAGAAACCGCCCACGGGCAGCACGTCCGTTCCGCTTTTCCAGCCGCGGGCGTGGACTTCCTCCAGCTTGTGCTGGATGCCGACCAGACCGATCCCGGAAATGCGGCTGTGCATGCCGGGGAAATATTCGGCGACCATCGCGCGGCTCAGACCCACGGCTTCGAAGTTCAGACCGCCCCGGTAGGACGAGACGACCGAGATTCCCATCTTGGCCATGATCTTCAGAAGACCCGCGTCAATCGCATCGCGGTAGCGGCGCATCGCGTCTTCCAGGCTGCCTTCGATCAGACCGCGGCGGATGCGGTCGGCCACGGAATCCTGCGCGAGGTAAGCGTTCACAGTGGTCGCGCCGCAACCGATCAGCACCGCGAAGTAATGCGGATCGATACATTCGGCCGACCGGACATTGATGGACGTGAAGGTCCGCAGACCCTTGCGTGTCAGCCAGGAATGGACGGCGCTGGTGGCCAGGATCATCGGCATCGGCACGCGCGACTCGGATTGGTGCTGATCGGTCAGCACCAGATGCGCGGCGCCCGAACGGACGGCATCCTCGGCTTCGGCCCGGATGCGTTCCAGGGCGATGCGCAGCGCATCCTGATCCCCACCGGCAGGGAAGGTGCAATCGATGAAGCCGACGTTGGCCCCGAACTGCCGCACCATCGCGTCGAATTCGGCATTGGCGATGAACGGGCTTTCCAGCACCAGGATCTCGGTCTGGGTCGAGCTTTCCTCAAGCACGTTCTTCAGGTTGCCGAACCGGGTCTTCAGCGACATGACCCGGCTTTCGCGCAGGCTGTCGATTGGCGGGTTCGTCACCTGGCTGAAGTTCTGGCGGAAATAATGGCTCAGCGGGCGATACTGGTTCGACAGCACCGCAACGGGCGTGTCGTCACCCATCGAGGCGATCATTTCCTTGCCGTCCTCGGCCATCGGCGCAAGGACCTGTTCCAACTCCTCCAGGGTGTAGCCTGCCGCAATCTGGCGGCGGCGCAGTTCGGCACCTTCGAACAGCGGGGCTTCGGGCACGTCGCGCATGATCGAGTTCAGGTCGACGACCTTCTCGACCCATTCGCCGAAGGGCTGGCTTGATGCCAGTCGGTCCTTCATTTCCTTGTCGTGGTAAAGGCGGCCTTCGCGCATGTCGACGGCGATCATCTGGCCCGGCCCCAGAGCGCCCTTTTCGCGCACCGTGGCTTCGTCCACCGTGACCATCCCGGCTTCGGAGCCCGCGATCAGCAGGCCATCCCCGGTCACGACATAGCGCATCGGGCGCAGGCCGTTGCGATCCAGGCCGCCGCAGACCCAGCGGCCATCGGTCATCGCCAGCGCGGCGGGGCCGTCCCAGGGCTCCATCACGGCGTTGCAATAGGCATACATGTCGGCCCAGGCCTTCGGCATGTTGGTTGTCGACTTCGACCAGGCTTCCGGGACCATCATCGTCTTGGTCATCGGCGCCGAACGGCCCGAGCGCACCAGAACTTCAAACACCGAATCCAGCGCGCCGGAATCCGAGGTGCCCGCCGGGATGATCGGCTTGATGTCTTCCGCCGCATCGCCAAAGGTGCTGGAGGCCATGCGGATTTCATGGCTGCGCATCCAGTTGACGTTGCCCTTCAGCGTGTTGATTTCGCCGTTATGGGCCAGCATGCGGAAGGGCTGCGCCAGCGACCATTGCGGGAAGGTGTTGGTGGAATAACGCTGGTGATAGATGGCGAAGGCCGAGGTGAAGCGTTCGTCCAGCAGGTCGGGGTAGAAGACGGCGACCTGTTCGGCCAGCATCATGCCCTTGTAGATCACCGACCGGCAGGACAGCGAACAGATATACATGCCGGAAATCTGCGCCGCGATCACGGCTTTCTCGATCCGGCGGCGGATGATGTAAAGTTCGCGCTCGAAGGCTTCGCTATCGATGTCCTTGTCACAGCGGATCAGGATCTGTTCGATCTCGGGCCGGGTGGCATTCGCCTTTTCACCCAGGACTTCGGTGTTCACCGGAACGTGGCGCCAGCCGTAGATGTAGTGGCCCATCCGCAGGACTTCGGTTTCCACGATGGTCCGGCAGCGTTCCTGCGCGCCGAAATCGGTGCGGGGCAGAAAGACCTGTCCCACGGCGATCAGCTTGGTCTCGGCGGGTTCGTGGCCGGTGCGGCGCACCTGATCGTAAAAGAACTTGACCGGGATCTGGACATGAATGCCCGCCCCGTCGCCGGTCTTGCCGTCGGCATCCACCGCGCCGCGGTGCCAGACCGCCTTCAGCGCGTCGATGCCGTGCTGGACAACCTTGCGGCTGGCCTTGCCGCTGATCGACACCACCAGCCCCACGCCGCAGGACGAATGTTCATCCTCGGCCCGGTACAGGCTGTGCGCATCCATCCAGGCGCGGCGGGCTTCCTCGGCGGCGACCCAGCTTGCATCAAATTCCGTCATGGTTCGTCTCCGTCGCAAGGGGTGCGGCTTCCGGGGTCGCACGGGTCATCATCATGTCGCAGTCGAATTCCGGCTTCGTCGCAAGAAAGCCCTTGTCGCCGGGAACGGCGATGGTGACGGGCGTGCTGGTGGTTTCGACCACGTCGCCGGCGTTGTTCTCGAACCGCTCGCGGTCGCCGAAGAACAGCCGCCAGTCGCGGTGGATCAGGTCATTGCCGGTGCGGTGCCACAGAAAGGCGCCCTGCCCGTCATAGGCCTTGATGTCGTATTCGGTCCGCTCCAGGGTCTGCCCCCCGATGGTGACGCTCTGGCCGGTCAGGCGGTCCTCTCCGACATAGCGGGTGCTTGTCCCGTTGCTGTCGGTCTGCGTGAAATCGTAGCTGTCCTTACCCGCGCTCAGAAGCTCCGAGAACGAGGCGGGATCGGCTTCGGTCCCCAGCGTGTCGACCAATCCTTCGTCCAGGTCGAGGCTTTCCAGCCAGCGGGTTTCCCCGTCGATCCGGCTGGCGAAGAAGGGACCGCGCGCATCGGCATAGACCGACCATTGCTGATCGGCCGGGTCCCCCTCGCAGCGGTAATGCTGCGAGACTTCGCAGTTGCGGTGCTGGACGGTGGCGAAGACTGTGCAACCGCTGGGCGGCGTGAATTTTCCGGCCGCCGCGGCGGGCGTTGCCAGGCCCAGCGCCAGAAGGGCAAAGGCAGCAGCGCGCATGGTCATTCCGCCGCCACCTGGGCCGGTTCGGCCAGCCATGTGAGGATGCTCTGGGCTGCTTCCCGCCCGTCGCGGATCGCCCAGACCACCAGACTGGCACCGCGCACGATGTCGCCCACGGCATAGACGCCCGGCAGGCTGGTGGAGTGGCTGCGGAAATCCGCCCGGATCGTGCCCCAACGCGTGACCTCCAGCCCCTCGGTGTTCCACAGGCGCGGCAGGTCTTCCGGCTCGAAGCCAAGGGCCTTGATGACCAGTTCGGCGGGTTCGACATAGGCCGACCCCTCGATCACTTCCGGCGCCTGCCGGCCCGTCGCATCGGGGGCCCCAAGGCGCATCCGTTCCGTCATCACGCCGTCCACGGCCGTGCCGCCCGTGAAACCGGTCGGGGCGGAAAGCCAGACGAATTCAACGCCTTCTTCCTCAGCGTTCTGAGTTTCCCGCTGGCTGCCGGGCATGTTCGCACGGTCGCGGCGGTACAAGCATTTGACCGATGTCGCGCCCTGGCGGATCGCCGTTCGCACGCAGTCCATTGCGGTATCGCCGCCGCCGATGACGACAACGCGCTTGCCCGCGGCGTTCAGTTCACCCGACTCGAATTCGGGGACATCGTCGCCAAAGGTCTTGCGGTTCGATGCCGTCAGGTAGTCCAGCGCGCTGACGATGCCCTTGGCGCCGGCGCCGGGCCCGCCGATGTCGCGCGACTTGTAGACGCCGGTGGCGATCAGCACCGCATCATGTTGGCCGCGGATCGCGTCAAAGCTGATGTCGGTTCCCACATTGCAGTTCAGGACGAAGCGGACGCCGCCCTGTTCCAACTGGGCGATGCGCTGCATCACCACGTCCTTTTCCAGCTTGAAGCCGGGAATGCCGTAGGTCATCAGGCCGCCCGCACGGTCGTAGCGGTCATAGACAGTGACCTGCACCCCTTCGCGGCGCAGCGCCTCGGCCGCTGCCAGTCCGCCCGGTCCGGCGCCGATGATGCCGACGCTGTCAGCCCGCTCGGCGCGGGGGCGGATCGGCTTCACCCAGCCGTTTTCCCATGCGGTGTCGGTCAGGTATTTCTCGATCGCGCCGATCGTCACCGTCCCGTGGCCAGACTGTTCGATGACGCAATTGCCTTCGCACAGCCGGTCCTGCGGGCAGATGCGACCGCAGATTTCCGGGAAGGTGTTCGTCGCCTGGCTCAGCTCATAGGCTTCCTGCAAGCGGCCGGCCGCCGTCAGGCGCAGCCAGTCGGGGATGTTGTTGTGCAGCGGGCAGTGCGACTGGCAATAGGGAACGCCACATTGCGAACAGCGCGAGGCCTGTTCGGCGGCTTTCCGGTCCGCGAAATCGCGGTAGATTTCATGGAAGTCATGGGCGCGGGCCTCGGGCGACCGCTTTTCGGGCATGTCGCGGGCCACGGTCACGAATTGCAGCATGCGTTCTTTGGCCAAGGCACAGCCCTCCCTGAAATCGGCTGCGGCCTTGGTAATCCGATCCGCTTTTCATGAAAAGTCAATCATGCTGACCTAACTTTGGAAAAATGCATCCGCAGCGCCCGCAGATGCAAGATTTCTTTCGAAATTAGGTAACCTATCCTGACCTACCAATCAAAAACCGGCATAAAGCGCAGCCAAAGCGACCGTCCCGACGATGATTCGCCACCATCCGAACAACGCGAATCCGTGGCGCGCGATATAGGCCAGCACGACACGGACCACGATCACGGCCGTGACCAACGCCGCCACGAAGCCAAGGGCGATTTCACCCATCGCGCCCGTGTCCAGCACATCGCGGTTCTTGTAGAGGTCGTAAGTGAAGGCTGCCGCCATGGTGGGCATGGACAGGAAGAACGAAAACTCGGCCGCCGCGCGCTTGGACGCGCCCATCAGCAAGGCCCCCACGATGGTCGACCCCGAACGCGACACGCCCGGGATCATCGCCAGACACTGGATCAGACCGATGGCCAGCGACATCGGCAGCGAAAAGCGCATGGCATCGTCCTGACGGGGCCGGAGCGGCAGACGGTCGACGATCAGCAGAATGACCCCGCCGACGATCAGCATGATCGCGATCAGCTTGGGCGTCTCGAACAGGACATTCTTGATGAAGTCATGCGCCAGGACGCCAATGACCACGGCGGGAAGGAAGGCGACCAGGACCGACAGGATGAAGCGCCGCGCGGCCGGATCCTGCGGCGCGGCCCGGAAGACGGCAAGCAGCCGACCGGCATAGACACCCAGGATCGCCAGGATCGCGCCCAGCTGGATCACCACCTCGAAGGTCTTTCCGGCACTTTGGAAGCCCAGGAAATGCCCGGCCAGCAACAGATGGCCGGTGGACGACACCGGCAAGAATTCCGTCAGCCCCTCGAGAAACCCGAGGAACAGAGAGGTAAGTGTCGTATCTGTCATGAAAAAGGGCCTTCCCAAGGCTGGATGCGCGCGCACCCTAGGGAAGGCCCGTCAGCCTGACAAGGCGGCGAAGTTCACTGTCCCGCGATGCTGTGTTCCGGCACGGTGGGTAGCGCCTTGGCCGAAGCCTTGATGTCGTCGTACTGGCCCGAGGGACGGAAGCGCCACAGGTAGTCGTTCATCACCGCGCCCATCGGGGTGGGGGTGATGCCCAGACCCGAAAGGCCCTTCGCCTCGGGATTCACCACGTTGTCCTGACGCAGGCTGCGGACCTGATCGGCGGTCAGCACCGTGTTGCGGAACAGGCGGCCAGTCAGGATCGATGCCACATCCAGCACCGTCCCGATGACCGAGCCGATCCAGAACGGCAGGTTGATCACCGCACGGCGGCGGTGGATGCAGGCCAGGATCTGCGTGACGATGTCGCGCAGGCTCAGCACCTCGGGTCCGCCCAGTTCGTAGATGCCTGGCGCGGCCTGGCCGTTGGCGGCCTTGACGGCGGCCTCGGCCACGTCCTCCACCCAGACCGGCTGGAAGCGGGTGCGCCCGCCGACCAGCGGCAGGATCGGGCCCATCCGCGTCATGCCGGCGAAGCGGTTCAGGAACTGGTCCTCGGTCCCGAAGATCACCGAGGGCCGCAGGATCACCGCTCCGGGGAAGCGCGCGCGGATCGCAGCCTCGCCCTCGGCCTTGCTGACGGCATAGGCGGACGTCGCGTGCAGGTCGGCGCCGATGGCCGAGATGTGCACCAGCCGGCCGACGCCTTCCTCCTGCGCGATGCGGGCGATGCGCGACGCGCCCTGGACCTGCACCGCGTCAAAGCTGTTCCGGCCGCCCTTGTCGAAGGTGCCGACGCAGTTGATCACCGCATCCGCCCCCTGCATCGCAGCCCGGACCGAGATGTCATCCCGGATATTGCACAGGATCGGCTCGACCTGCCCCACGGCACCGTAGGATTTCACGAACAGCGCCTCGTTCGGGCGGCGCACCGCAACGCGGACCCGCCAACCCTGCTTGGCCAGCCGGCGGGCGATGTAGCGCCCGACAAAGCCGGAACCGCCGTAGATCGTGACAAGCTGTGCCATCGGCTGTCCTCTCCGCTTTTGTTCAGCGCCACAATTAGCGCCGGGGCGCAGGCGGAACAAGCCGGAATGATTGCACATTCCGCCGCAGTTCCACCGGTTTGGGGCCCGTCCGAAAGGATGTGAAGATTTTCTGTTGCGGGCCGTTGACAGCCCCTGTCGCTCGCTATACATCCGCCCCCACGACATCGCCCAGATGGCGGAATTGGTAGACGCGCTGGTTTCAGGTACCAGTGCCGCAAGGCGTGGAGGTTCGAGTCCTCTTCTGGGCACCACTTACCCCCTACCAAGGGTAAGCGACACACGGACAGCAACAGCCGCGAACCTGGACAAGGTTCGCGGCTGTTGCCGTTTGCGGCTGCGGGAATGCCGCGATGGCGACACCCTGCTTTTTACCGGCCTGCGAAAGGCAAACGGCCGGATCCTTTCGGATCCGGCCCGGAATATCTGTGCTGCTCTGGATTTTCTTGCCCTGGCGATCCATCCCGCCAAGGTGGTGTTACCCGGCCTGTCAGCCCGGGATCAGTGTCGGCCCGGGCCGATCAGCGGCGGGTCATCGGTGCGGTGGCGAACCGGTCCAGGGACTTCCCCGTCCCGCCCCAGCGGCAACGGCGGCCGAAATCCGTGACAACTTCGATTTCAGGCATGAGCGTCCGCATGATCGTATCTCCGGTCTCTTACTTCGTCACATCTGCTGTCGGGCAAGGCAGCTGGATCAGCCCAGCACGTACATGAACAATTTCACCCACATGGCGGCGCCACCGAACACGGCGGGAAGGATCCACCAGCCGGCGGGAATCTTGCGCTCGGCGTCGGACGAACGGTGTTGCGACCGATTTGCCGATTGCTCGACGTGGTAATTCTGGACCGCGGTGTTCATCTCGGCGACTCCCTGTTGGCTGTGCCATGGGGACTTAATGAACCTGATTGCCGCCGGGGTCTTTAGGACAGTCGGATATGGTGACGTGACGAAAGTATGGGGCTGACTTTTGTCTTGTCTGGCAATGTCGCCAATGGATTAACAGTTCCGCCGACAATCTGGAATCATTCGCAATTTTTTAATAAGAGCGCGCAACCGTTAAAATAATGGCGGAATTTTGTCATTAGCTGGGTATCAAAAAGGCAAAAGGCCCGGCTGTCCATTTCGACAGCACGGGCCTTTCGCAACAAAACCGATCGGAGGGGATTCTTCGAATGCCTCGGCGCTTTCAGATGATTCCCATGTTCCGGGCCAGCATCGCGGCCTGGGTCCGGTTCTGTGCGCCCAGTTTGCGGCAGATGGCGGTCACGTGCATCTTGATGGTGGGTTCCGCCAGCTGAAGGTCATTCGCGATTTCCTTGTTCTGCTTTCCTTCGACCAGGTACTGCAGAACCGCCATTTCCTTTTCGCTGAGCGTGCCGTGACGGACTTCGCGTGGGGCGGTCGCCGCGCCGCGCATCAGTTCCATCGGCAGATAGGTTTCGCCCGAATGCATGAACCGGATGGCGTTCGCCAGACTCCGCGCGGCCGTCGTCTTGATGACGATCCCGGCGGCGCCTGCCTGGATGATTTCATCAAGCATCCTTGGGGTGGGGTTGCCCGTGATGATCGCCACCGGCTTGCCGCCATTGTGCCGGATCGCGCGGCGCAGGCCGGCAATTCCGTTCATTCCGGGCATGTTCAGATCCAGAAGGACCACATCGAACGGCCCCTTGTCGACGATCAGTTCATCGGCCTCGTCCAGGTTGCGCGCTGTGGTCACGTTCATGCCCGCCGATGCGGTCAGGTACATCGCGAACATCTCGAGGACCATTTCGTGGTCGTCCGCGATCAGGATGCGCAACCCTGCGCCCTCGTCCCCTGCCATTGTCGTATCCCCAATTCTTCCCCGGATCGCTATTCCGCATGCCGGAAAAACAACCTGCGGAATGTATATAATCCCTCACAATTCGGCTAGGCAACATCCAGTTGCCATAGTGGCTTTGGTAGGGCCGCCCGACCTTCGCCGTTTATCATACATACTTTCGGATAGCAGCACATCCCTTTGGCCGCTACTTTGAAAATGAAATCGTGATAAGTATCCGGGCTTATTGCCACCGGAGGTTTTGTTATGTTCCTGCGAACCGGCCTGACTGCCGCTCTTGTCACCCTGGGTCTTGTTGCAGGACCCGCCGCGGCAGATGACCACATCCTGACCATTTCGGGGCCCGGCCTGCCCGCGGCAGGGGTCCATCTGACCATGGATGAGATCGAGGCACTGCCGCAGACCACCTTCACGACCAAGACAGTCTGGACGGAAGGCCCGCATGAATTCAAAGGCGTCGCACTGAAGACGCTTCTGGAATCGACCGGAACCAAGGGTACCGCCGTGAAGGCGCGGGCGCTGAATGCCTATGTGGCGACGATCCCCCTGGATGAAGTCGCGGCCGATGCCCCGATCGTCGCGACCCGGATCGACGGCGAACACTTCCCGCGCCGGGAAAAGGGTCCGCTCTGGATCGTCTATCCCTATGACCGGGATGCGTCCTACCAGACCGAAACCGCCTATGGGCGCAGCATTTGGCAACTTGAAAGCCTGCATGTAGAATAAGGCCCGTTTCCTGTCCGAGAGGCGCGATGATCGGATCTGTTTGGACGCATTCCGCCCTTGAGGATGCGCAGCTGGAAGAGGTGCGGCTGGCCTATGACATCCTCTACAGCCGGATCGACCTGGCGCAGAAGGCATCGCTGCTGACGGACCTGCCCTTGCGGGATTCCGAGGGCTGGGACCGGCTTTGGGGGGAAAAGGGCCTGGTCAAGTCCTTCGAGAAATACATCGACGGCGGCAACGAGACACTTCTGGTCGCGCTGCCGGAGATGTCGAGGCGCCTGACCGATGCCCTGCCGCCCATTCGCCTGGCACTGGTGGACACCTTCAACCTAACGCTGGAACAGGGCGACGAGGCGCGGCAGGAACTGCGCAGTTCGCTTTACGGGCTGATGATCTCGCTTGGGGTCATCCTTGTCGCGCTGGCGCTGCTGCTTTTGACGATCTACCTGCAGAACCGTGTACAGGCCCGCCACCGCACGATGCTGGAACTGGCGCTGCACAACCTGCGCACAACGATCGAGTCCTCTCTGGACGCGGTTCTGATCCTGGACAGTTCCGGCCGCGTGATCGGCGCCAATGACGCCGGGATCGGGATGCTGGGCCGGTCGGTCAACCCGTCCGAGCCACTGGACCTGGGAGAGGTCATGCCCTCGCGTCCCAGCCTGCAGGACAAGACCAGCGGCGAAAGGTTCGAAACCGAGGTCGTGCACGCCGACGGAACCATCCTGCCCGTCGAGATGAACCTTGCCCCCGCCCATACGGCCACGGGACTGACCTTCACCATCGTCTTCCTGCGCGACATGTCCAAGCAGCTGGAACGCGAACAGAAGCTGGCGGATGCGATGGTGGCCGCCCAGCGCGGGGAAGAGACGAAGGACCGCTTCCTGGCCATCATGAGCCACGAGATGCGCACCCCGCTTCACGGGCTGATGTCGGCCATCGACCTGCTGGAGGATTCCGGGGCCTTCCAGGACCACCAGACCTGGCTGCTGGAGATCATCCGCAACTGCGCGCAGACCACGCTGGAGCAGGTGAACAACGTCCTTGAACTGACCCGCCTGGCGGCGCGTGCGATCAACGACTACCCCGAAAGCGACTTCGACATTCAGGAGATGACGACGCAGCAGGTGCAGCAGTACCAGGCCTTCGCGATGCGGCGGTCGAACCTGCTGACGGTGGATACCTGCGCCGTGGGGCCGACGCGGATCCGTGCGCCGATCAACCTGGTGCGGCGGATGCTGCACAACCTTCTGTCGAACGCGATCAAGTTCACCCGGGACGGCAGCGTCCACGTCACCCTTTCGACGGATCTTGCCGCGCAGCCCGACCGGTGCGTGGTGACGCTTTCGGTGCGCGACACCGGCATCGGGATCGAGGAGGCGAACCTCGAACGGATCTTCCACAACTTCGAGACGCTCGACAGCTCCTATTCGCGGATGCAGGAAGGCAGCGGGTTGGGGCTGGGCATCACCAAGCTGGCCGCCGAGGCTCTGGGCGGCACGATCTCGGTCCAGAGCCGGCGGGACGAGGGCAGCGTCTTCACCATCCGGTTCGAGGCGCAACTGGCCGAACAGGTCACCGAAACGCTGGCGGCCCCGACCGAGCCCCCCCACCTGAGCGCGGTCCTTGACATCCTTCTGGCCGAGGACAACGACATAAACCGGCATCTTCTGGAACGCCAGCTGACCCGCCTGGGCCATCGCGTCACCACCGCTGCCGACGGTATAGAGGCCGTGGAGGCGGCCGAGAAGGGCAGTTTCGACGTGGTGCTGATGGATGTGTCGATGCCGCGCATGGACGGCCTTGCCGCCACCCGCGTCCTGCACGAACGCCAGCTTCTGGGCCGCGCGCGGGTCATCGCCCTGACGGCGCAGGCGGCGCCGAACCGGATCCAGGAATTCCGCGATGCCGGGATGGAAGAGGTGGTTACCAAGCCGGTCCATCTGTCCATGCTGAACGAGATCATGCAGCGGATGGTCCTGGACGCGGCGGACCCTTTCGGCACGGGGGCCCGGACCGCGCAGCAGGATCTTCTGGACCGGACCTTGCTGGAAGAGTTGGTCGAGGACATGGACCCGCCCTTCCTGAACATGATGTTCGAACGGTTCCGCAAGGAGATGTCCGACACGCAGGATGCGATCGGCCGGGCCATCGGGACATCGGCACCGCCCGAGCTTGCGGCGATGGCGCACAAGGCAGCGGGGGCCGCGGCGGTGATGGGTTGTGCCGCGCTGGCCGATGCGCTGCGGGGCCTGGAAAACGCGGCGTCGGCGGAAACCGCGGGTGAACTGGTCGCGCGGCTGGAACGCATCCGGGCGCTCGCCAGCCAAAGCGAAGCCGCGCTGTCAGGGGCGCTCAGGGCTGCCTGACGGGACTGCCGGCACGGTCGAAAGCTGGTCGCGGAACAGCGCCACCTCTGACCAGTTCCGACGCAGGCCCATCGGCGCGGACTGCGCGTCCAGCAGCGGGCCTTGCGGAACAGGAACCGTCAGAGGGGGCAGGTCGGCCCTGCGGGCGGGAAGGCCCGGTTTTCCGTCATCCGACTGCGCCGCCCGAAGGTTCACCAACGGCTGCGGCGGCAGCGCCAGCAGCCCCACCACCCGAAGCGCCACGGCCGAAACCTCGGCCGCGCCCTCGGCCGGAGTGTCGGGGGGCTGCAAGCCGCGGTGCCGCAGGCTGGTGACGCGGGTCAGGTAGTCGGCCCCCTTCCGCGCGTCCATCGAATGATAGGCCGCCGTCGCGCCGTCCCAGGAACCCAGGTCGTCATGAAGCGCCCGAAGGAAGCGCGCAGCGTAGCGCGTGTTCCCGACCGGATCCATCATCGCTTCGACCGAGGCGAAGCCCGCGTGATGCCAGCGATAGTTGATCTGCATGCAACCGATGTCGACGTTCGTGACGCCTTCTTCCAGAAGCTCTCGCAGGTGTTCCAGCGCCGCCGCGCGGGTTTCGTGAAAGCTGCCGCGCCCGCCCTGGTTCAGCGTCCAGGGCCAGGGGGACAGGTTGCCTTGCCGATCCCGCCGCCCCGATTCCGTCTTCGCGATCGCCGTCATCAGGCCCGGCGGAATGCCTTCGGCCGCCGCTGCACGTTCCGCCAGTGCGGCGCAATCCACGCCTTCGGCATGGGCGCTGGCGGCAGCCAGCAAAACGGTCAGGAGGATCGGACGCAGGGGCATCTTGCCCCCTGGCAGCAAGTCCCGTGCCAGCCCGGCCTAGACGGCGCCGGGCGCGATGCTTGCCCAGGCGGCCGCGATGTCCGCGATCTGGCTGGCGGCCAGATCCAGCCGCGCCGTTGTCGCATCGGGGCGGAACGTCGCCAGAACCTGCTGACGGCAGTATTCGTAGACCGTGAACAGGTTGTCCGAGATCTCTCCGCCCGCCTCGAAATCCAGGCTGGATTGCAGGATGTAGATGGCGGTCAGGGCGCGGGTCAGATGGGTGTCCGGCAGGGCGCGCCCCGCGTCCCGGCTGGCGGCCAGAACCCGCAGCGACCGTTCCAGTTCGGTCAGGGTGAACTGGACGATGCCGTGCGGATCGGCCGGTACGCGCGCGGCGTCTTCCTGCACCCGGCGATAGGAGGCGTGGGGGTCAAGATAGGTCATGTCCGCGTCACCGCTGTTCTGGTTGCCTGTGGAGCAAGGAAACGGTCCGCCCCACGGGATGTTTAGCCGGATGCCGGGCCGGTCTGTCGGATTTGCGTCGGTTGACGGCTTTCCGACAGTCCCGCCGGTGGAATCCGCCGCGAAGGGACCGGACTTCGCGCCGCGTCGTGCCCGGACGGTCGGCTTTTCAACAGTTTTAGACAGCGATCAAAAGTTTTTCCGGTCTCCGGGTCATGTGGCACGACTCCTGCCTTTCAGACGGCAATTGCGAAGGAGATCATTCCATGTCGAGCGTTCTGATCCTGCCTGCGGACTTTCGTGCTGCAACGGCCCTTGGACAACTTCTGGCCCTGCGTCGCATTGCCACGAACAACCAGCCGGACGGGGCGCGCGCCCAAGTCCTGGTGCTGTCCGCCCGGCACGAGGCGGGCCTTGGCGGTCTGCGGGCGGTGACCGACCTGGCTCGGCGCTGCGGTGCTTCGGCGATTTTCGTCGTGGCCGAAGATTCGGCCACCTTCCACGTGGTGGAGGAGATGGGCGGCCGTCTGATCCGGGCCGCCCTGCCCGCGCCCTCGGGCCAGACCCCGGCGGTGCGGCAGGCCGACCTCTTGATGCTGGCCGACCTTGTCGGCGCGCGCGTGTCGCCGATGGTCGCCGCCGATCCGGCAAGCGGTGCGCTGATCGACATGGCGCGCCGGGTCGCCCGCAGCGATGTGACCGTGTTCATCAACGGCCCCACCGGGACGGGCAAGGAAGTTCTGTCCCGGCTGGTCCACGACCTGTCGCGCCGCGCCGGGAATCCCTTCGTTGCGATCAACTGTGCCGCCATCCCGGAAACCATGCTGGAAGCCACCCTGTTCGGTCACGAAAAGGGCGCCTTCACCGGCGCCTCGACAGCCTGCCGGGGGCTGATCCGCGCGGCCGAGGGCGGAACGCTGTTGCTGGACGAGATCTCCGAGATGCCGCTGGGCCTGCAGGCCAAGCTGCTTCGCGTCCTGCAGGAACGGACCGTTACGCCGGTCGGCGGACAGGCCGAGGTTCCCGTCGACATCCGTATCATCTCGACCTCGAACCGCGACATGGGCACCGAAGTGCGGGCGGGACGCTTCCGGCAGGATCTTTACTTCCGGCTGAACGTCTTTCCGCTGAAGACCCTGGCGCTGGCCGACCGGCGGGGTGACATCGCAGCCCTTGCCGCTGCGCTTTTGCGCCGGCACGCGCCTGCGGGGATGGCGGTGCCGCGCCTGACGCCCGAGGCGCTGGGCGCCCTGGAACGGCACGCCTGGCCCGGCAATGTGCGCGAACTGGAGAACGTCATCCAGCGCGCGCTGGTCCTTTGTGACGGCACAACGGTCGAGCCGCAGGACATCCTTCTGGATGCAGGCGCCGAGATACAGACCAGCCACTTCCGGCAAGCGATCTGAGGACGGCAGATGAATACCATCGGCTCTTCGGGGTTTCTTCCCCCGCTTCAGAACCTGCGCGCACAGGCACCCGTTCCGAAGCCCGCGCCGGCCGAAGCCCCGGGTTTTGCCGACCGGCTGGGCGCGGCGATCCAGAACCTGAATGACAGCCAGTCGGGCGCCGACGCCGCAGCGCGGGCGTACGAACTGGGCGAACGTCAGGATCTGGCCGGGGTGATGGTGGAACAGCAGGTGGCCTCGCTGGGATTCCAGCTGGCCCTCAATGTTCGCAACCGGGCCCTGACCGCCTACCGCGACATCATGAACATGTCCGTCTGACGCAAGGGCCTGATCGATGTCGCTTTCTTCGGCCCTGAATTCGCAACGGGCGATTGCCGCCCTTGCCCTGCCGCTGCGCGAACGGCTGGAACGGCTGGCGGCCGAACCCGCCATCCGCCGGTCCCTTCCGGCTCTTGCCGTGGCCGCCGTGGCTGGGTTGGGCCTTGGCGGCTGGCTGATGTTGCGCGCGCCCGAGATGATGCCGCTGTATCCCGGCATGGCCGACGCCGACAAATCGCGGGTGGTCACGATGCTGACCGGCGCGGGCATTCCCGCCGATCTGCAACCCACCACCGGCGAGGTTCAGGTGCCTGCGGCGGACTATCAAAAGGCCCGGATGCTTCTGGCCGCGCAGGGCCTGCCGGTGGTCGCCCCCGATGCCGAGGTGATGCTGGACAAGCTGCAACTGGGCAGCAGCTCCGCCGTCGAGGCGCTGCGGCTGAAACAGGCCCAGGAGGCCGAGCTGTCACGCTCGATCGCGATGATCGCCGGCGTGGAAAGCGCACGGGTGCATCTTGCCCTTCCCGAACGCAGCGCCTTCGTGCGCGACACGCTGCCGCCCACGGCCTCGGTCGTCCTGTCACTCCGGCCCGGGTTCCGACTGGCGGCGTCGCAGGCCGAGGCGATCATCAACCTGGTGTCATCTTCCGTTCCGGGACTGGCCGGGGAGCATGTCTCGGTCATCGACCAGCGCGGCCAGCTTCTGTCGGACGGTCCGGCCGATGCGCTGGACCGGCTGACCGACCGCCAGTCGCAGCAGCGCGCCCGGCTGGAAGAGCTGTACCGCAACCGGATCCTTGCCCTCCTCAGCCCGTTGACCGGCCCCGAGAACCTGTCGGTCCAGGTCAATCTGGACATGGATTTCTCGGTGACCGAAGTGCAGGACCAGCAGATCATTCCCGACAGCGCGACGGTCCTGTCCGAGGAAAGCCAGTCCGCCACCACCGACCAGCCGACCGCCCGGGGCATCCCCGGCGGGGTATCCAACACCCCGCCCGCCGCGGCCGCGACGACTGGCGCCAAGCCCGAGGCACAAGGCCCGGCCAGCACCGCGCAAAGCCAGTCGGCCAGCAGCAAGCGCACCTATGACGTGGGCCGAAGGGTCCAGACCACCCGTCCCGGCGCACCCCGGGTGGTGAAGGTCAACGCGGCCGTGCTGGTGGGCGCTGTCGCCGGGCAGGACGCGCAGGCCATCGCCCTGCGGCTGGCCGACATGGAGCGACTGGTGAAGGGCGCAGTGGGGTTCGATCCGGCGCGGGGCGATATGGTCACGGTCCTGGCCCAGCCCTTCATCCAGACTGCGGCCGATGGCACCGCCGTCCTGCCCGAGCAGGCGGCCGCGCCGGGACTGCTGGCGGACTGGCGTATCCTGGCCGCCCTTGGTTTGGCCGCAACGGCGCTGGTCGGCGGCGGCGGCTTCCTTCTGCTGCGCCGTGGGCGCGCACCCGTGCCGGCCCTGCCGACTGCCGCGCCAGGCGTCGCCGGCGTGGCGGGCCTGAGACCGGCGGGCATCCTTGTACCGGACGCGGCCGAGGCGGGACCGTCCGAAGAGCAGCTTCGGCTGGATCGACGTGTCCAGCTGGCCCGCAGCGCGATGAGCGCGGGGAACCGTGACGAGAAGTTCGCCATCCTGCGCCAGATCGCCACCGAGGATCCGGCCCGCGTGGCCGCCGTCCTGCGGAAGATGATGAAAGACGAAATTGACCGGGTGATGTGATGCAGGTTGCCAGAAATGCCCCCCGCAGCGAAGAAGCGGCGATCCTGATGATGCTGTTTGGCGAAACCGCCGCGGCCGATGTTCTTCAGAACCTGTCGCCGGGCGAGGTTCAGCACCTGGGCGCGGCCATGTATGCCGTGCGCGATGTCAGCCAGACGCGGCTGGACGAGATCGTCGATGAATTCCTGGCCTTCATGGCGCGGGAAAGCTCGGTCGCGCAAGGTGCATCGGCCTACGTCAAGTCGGTGATGACCCGCGCGTTGGGCGCCGACAAGGCGCAGTCGGTCATCAGCCGGATCAATCCGCGCGCCACCGAACGGCCGATCGAGCTTCTGGAATGGATGGATGCCCGGTCGATCGCCGAGCTGATCGAGGACGAACATCCGCAGATCATGGCGCTGGTCGTGGCCTGCCTGGACTACGGCCTGGGGGCGGCCGTGGTCGCGCTTCTGAAAGAGGACGTGCAGACCGACGTGATCCGCCGCGTCGCCTCGCTCAACACCGTTTCGCCCGAGGCGCTGCGGGATCTGGAACAGGTCCTGCAGCGCAAGTTCAAGGCGTCGACCAGCACCCGGGCTTCGCAGCTGGGCGGTGTGAAGGCGGCGGCGCGGATCATGAACCACACCCGGACCGAGGTCGAGCAGCGCATCCTGCGCGACATCCGCAAGGACGACAAGGATCTGATGCAGTCGATCCAGGACAACATGTTCGTCTTCGACAACCTGGTGAAATCCGACGAACGTTCGCTTCAGACGCTGCTGCGCAATGTCGAGACCGAGCAGGTGGTGCTGGCGCTGAAGGGCGCGGACGAGGTGCTGCGCGAGAAGCTGCTGGGCTGCATGTCCACTCGTGCTGCCGCCAACGTCCGCGACGAGATGGAGGCGATGGGCCCGGTCCGCCTGACCGACGTGCAAGAGGCGCAGAAGCAGATCATTTCAGTCGCGCGCCGCCTGTCGGATGAAGGCACCATCGTCCTCGCCGGACGCGGCGGCGAGCAGATGGTCTGACCATGGGCGAGCAGGGTTTCACATTGGGTATCCCCGCCATCGCCCCGGTTCGGCCGGTGCGCCTGGGTGACCTTCACGACCTTCTCCAGAAAGTTCGGGCCGAGCCGTTCCAGCTGGACCGGACCGGGATCGACGAGGCGGCCTTCCGTGCCTTCGATCCAGGCGCGCTGCCCACCGCGGCGCCCGTTCTGCCCGGGGTCATGCCCGATCCCGTCAGCTTTACGGATACGCCCGCGCCGGAACCGGTGGCCGTCGATCCGGGTGGAAAGCCCACGGCACCGCCCGCCCCGGCCCCGCCCGAACCGGGCTATGCCGAAGGTTGGGAAGAAGGCCACCGCGCCGGTCGGGCCGAAGGGCAGGCCGCGGGGCAGGAAGCCGGCCGGGCCGAGGTGCAGGCACGGCTGGCCACCGCGCTGGATCTGCTGGCCGCCGCGCACGCACGGCTTGCCACGCCCAGCGCCGCCGACACTGCCGCCCTTGGCGCCGCGATCCTGGGGGCGGTCCGCAGCCTTGCGGCGGAACGCGCGGGACAGGCCATCGACCAGTGCCCCGTTCCCTTCCTGCGCCGGATCGACCGGATGGCCGAACGGATTGCACAAGGCGCGGCCCAGGTCGAGGTGCGGCTCAATCCGCAGGACTTGCAGACGCTGACGCCGGTTCTGGCGCAGTCGACACACCTTCGGTCGGCCCGGATCAGCGCCGACCCAGGGCTTTCTCGCGGCGACGTGGACCTGCGCGTGCCGGGCGTTCATCTTGCAGACCTGATCGTGCCCCTGCCGGACGAGGCGGCAGCATGAACCCGCTTCTGTCCCATCTGGAAAGTACCCTCGGTCGCGCCGTCCTGGTGGCACGGCCGGCCATATCGGGCCGGGTGCTGCGCTATGACGGGCTGGTCGTCGAAGCCACGGGCATACCCGTCAGCCCCGGCACGCTGTGCCGGGTCGAGACCGAGGCCGGATCGGACGCCGAAGCCGAGGTGGTGGGGTTTGCGCACGGCCGCACGCTTCTGTTCCTGGACCAGCCGAAAGCGACGATTATCCCCGGTGCGCGCCTGAGCGTCGTGCCGGGCGGGCAGGATGTCGAGGTGGGGCCCGCGCTGCTGGGGCGGGTGATCGACGCCAAGGGCAACCCGCTGGATGACGCCGGGCCGCTGGATTGCTGGGACAGCTGGCCCCTGAACGGGGTCGAGATGAACCCGCTGGCGCGCACCGCCGTGGACCGGCCCCTGGATGTGGGCATCCGAATCGTCAATGCCGTCCTCAGCGTGGGGCAGGGCCAGCGGATCGGGATCGTGGCAGGTTCCGGCGTCGGCAAATCGGTTCTGATGGAGATGATGGCCCGCTTCACCTCGGCCGAAGTCGTGGTGATCGGGCTGATCGGCGAACGCGCGCGCGAGGTCGGGCACTTCGTCCGCCACCTGATGACTGGTGAAGCCGCGCGGCGCATCTGCGTCATTGCCGTTCCCGCCGACCGATCGCCGCTGCTGCGGCTGCGGGGCGCGCGCCGGGCGACGGCGGTGGCCGAGTATTTCCGCGCCCAGGGAAAGCAGGTTCTGCTGATGCTCGACAGCCTGACCCGCGTGGCCCATGCCCAGCGCGAGATCGGCCTTGCGTTAGGGGAGCCGCCGACCGCGAAGGGCTATCCGCCTTCGGTCGTGTCGCTGATCCCGTCGCTGATCGAACGAACCGGGCCGGGCCTGCCGGGGCAAGGGGCGATCACCGCGATCTACACCGTGCTGGCCGATGGCGATGACACCACCAACGATCCGGTGGTGGACACCGCCCGCGCGATTCTGGACGGCCATCTGGTGCTGTCGCGGCGGCAGACGCAGATGGGGCTTTATCCGGCCGTAGACGTGCCGCAGTCGGTCAGCCGCGTGATGAACGACATCGTCGACCCAGATCATCGCCGCGCCGCCAACCGCCTGCGGCAGCTGATCGCCACCTGGTTCGAAAACCGCGACCTGATGCTGATGGGCGGCTATGCACCCGGACAGGACGCCGATCTGGACACCGCCTTGCGGCTTTGGCCGCGGATCCGCGCCTTCATCGCGCAAGGCATGGAGGAACCCGCCGGCTTTGCCGACAGCCGCAGCGCGCTGCTTGACCTGATCGGAGACGCTGCATGACGCGCAGCCGCATCATAGGATTGATGGAGCGGAAGCTGACGGCCGACCTGGCCGCGGACCGGGTTCAGCTGGCCGGGCTGGTGCGCCAGTCGGCCGAGGCGCTGCGGATGGCCGAGCGGCTGGAGGGGATGCTGAACGACCGCCGCGTGAAGCCCGGGCAGGAAGCACTGGCCGCCACGTTTCGCCTGGGCCGCCGACTGACATCCGAGATCGCCGCCGAGGGGGCGCGGCAGGCCGACCGTGCCGCCGAGCTGAAGGCCGAGGCTGCGGCCCGGCGCGCGGTGCTGACCCAGAAGGACCGCAAGCGCGAACGTCTGGCCGAGGCCCGTCGCGCCGCCACCGAAGATGAGGCCAGCGCCCGCGAGGCGCGGATCGCCGCCAGCCTGCCCCCCGGGGCGGGTCGGCGCTCTGGCACCGGACTTGCATGACAGGAACGGGCCCAACCGAGGGATCGGACCAATGCTAACCGCGCTCAGCTCTCCTTCTGACCTTACGGTCCTGCCCGGCGCCGAAGGTGTCGCAGTGTCACCCGCACGGCCAGAGGGGCAGGTCCGGTTCGCCGATCTTCTGATGCCCGCATCAGCGTTGCTCCCCCCGCCGCCCGTCGCTCCGGTTCCCGTCCCACCCTTCCCCCCGGCGCAGGCCGGGGCCGCCGCAGCGCCGCGGGCGACCCTGCCTCTGCCTGCTGGGCAAACCGCGCCCATCCCGAAAGTGGTCGGGCCGGACCCGGTGCAGCCCGGAACTGCTGCGTCCGACGCGCGCGCGACATCCGACAATCCGGCCTGGCAGCCGACCGACCGCATTCTGGCGGCGATCAGCCGTCCAGTCGGTCGCCCCCCTGCCGTGGAACGCGCTGCCCGGGCCGATATCCCCAAGGAGGATGGCCCGGAGGATGCAGCCGATCCTGCGGCCCCGGCGCCCCCTGTCCTGGCGCCGGGCATTCCGGTGCCCCCGTTGCCCGTGGGGACCACGCTTGCCGAGATCCGCTCGGGCGACGCGGCCATCCGGTCCGGCGGGAACAGTTCCGCAATGTCCGGCCCTGCCCCCGCCGTGGCGTCGCCCCTCCTTCCGCCGGCCGAAGTGCAGGGGGCCGAGGTCCGATCCGGTGACAGCGCGGCGTCCGGCCCCATCACTTTCGCGCCGGTCCTTCCGGCCCTGGTTCCATCTGCACAGGTTCCGTCTGCCGCTGCCCAACCCGCGCTCGTCGCGGCGGCGCCGGTCGATCTGTCGGGCCGCGATTGGCCCGCGCAGATCATCGACCGGACGCTGGCGGGCCTGACCGCCGACGGGGCACAAGAGGGCCCCCGCGAGATCGAGATCGAGATCACGCCCCAGCACCTGGGCCCCCTTCGCCTTCGGGTCGTCGTGACCGAGAAGGGCACCGAAATCAGCGTTGCCGCCGCCCATCCCGACGTCGCGCATCTGTTGCGGGACGCCCAGCCCGAGTTGCAGAGGGCGCTGGCCGAGGCGGGACAAGCCACCTTCCAGCCGACCGGCCATTCCGGCACCGGAGCCTTTTCGCCCGGCGCGCAGCAACAGCAGTCCGGGGGGCGCGGGATGCCGCTCCTGCGCCCGACACGGGGTCCGGCACCCGGGCCGGTTTCCACTGCGTATCCATCCGAACCCGCCGGTCCCGGCCTGAACCTGATTGCCTGAGGTTGCAATGACCAAATCCCCCGAAGACCCCAAGGCCGGACGCGGCGCCATGGGCCGCGTGCTGCGGATCCTGATCATGCTGGTGCTGGCCTGCCTTCTGGTCGCCGCGGGTTTCGGCGCCGGGTATCTGTATTTCGACAACCCGATGTCGCCCTCGCAGAACGTGCTGCAACTGCTGGAGAAGAAGCCCGAGGAAAGCGCGGGCGGCGGCCACGGCGAGGAGGACGGAACACCGCACAAGGTTTCTCGCCCCGAGCCGGAAAACGGCGGCTACGTCACCAGCTACTACACGATGGCCGAACCCCTGACCTCGAACCTGAAGGATTCTCGGCGGTTTCTTCAACTGACGATCGCCGTGGCGACGGAGTATGACGCCAAGATCCTGGAACAGGTGAAGGCCCATGAACCCGCGCTGCGTGCCGACGCGCTGAAGGTCATCAGCGGCTATTCCGAAGAGGATCTGAAATCCGCCGAAGGCCGCGACCGGCTGGCCGCGGATCTGCTGGCGGCAATCAACGCCCGCCTGAAGGAACTGGAGGGCTTCGCCGGCATCAAGGAAGTCATCTTCCCCGCCCTTGTGATGCAGTAGGTCCGCGATGGCCAAACCCCGCAAACTTTCCTCGCACGAGGTCGCGGCGCTGGTCGGCGGCCTGATCGAGATGGACCAGTCCGCCGGGCCGGAGACGGGCGCCGACTATCGGCCCTATGTCTTTGGCTCGGGCGACACGTCGCAGGTGGGCGATTACTACGGCCTGCGGATGATCAACGAACGCTTCTGCCGGATTGCCCGCAGCGCCTTTGTGGACATGCTGCGCTTCCACCCCCGCATTTCCGCCTTCCCGCCCGAGGTGCGCAGTTTCGACGACTACCGCAGCAGCCAGGAAAACTTCATGTCGATCACCCAGTCGCGGATCGATGAACTGCGCGGCAGCCAGATGCTGGTCATGCCGCCGTCCTTCATCTGGATGCTGACCGATGCCTATTACGGCGGCACGGTGCGACAGATGAAAAGCAGCCGGACGGAATTTACCGGCACCGAACAGCGCGTGATCGAGATCGTGGCCGAACGGCTGAACGCGGCCCTGGCCCAGGCCTGGCGGGACATGCTGGAACTGCACTTCACCGTCCAGGGGCGCGAGGAGAACATGCAGTTCGCGGCCTTCATCGACGCGGACGAGCATGTGGTGAACTGCACATTCATGGTCCAGCTGCCGGGGCAGGAACCGCAAAGCTTCGACATCCTCTACCCGCTCCAGACGCTGAAGCCGATCTCGGCGCTGCTGCGGTCGCGTCTGCAATCCGACATCGTGGACGAAGATGACGCCTGGCGCGACCGGCTGCACCGGGCCATCCAGATGATTCCCCTGACCGTGACGGCGCGGCTGGCGCAGATCGAGATGCCGCTGGGCCAGCTGTTGCAGGTGAACCCCGGCGACACGCTTCCCGTCACCCTGACCGAAACCATCGACGTGTCGGTCGAAGGTGCACCGCTGTGCCGGGCAAGACCGGGCGAGGTGCGCGGACATGCCGCCGTCAGCTTGACCCAGGCCCTGCTTTCCGTCCCGCCCGCCGAAAGGAATGCCCCATGAACATCCGACCCGATCGCCCCAACCCCGAGGGCCTGAAGCTGCTGGAGAACATCGCCGTCCGCCTGTCGGTCGAAGTGGGCCGGGCCGAACTGACCATCCGCGACCTGCTTCGTCTGTCGGAAGGATCGGTGATCGAGCTGGACCGCCTGGCAGGCGATCCGCTGGACGTGCTGGTGAACGGCACCGCCATCGCCAAGGGCGAGGTGGTGGTGGTGGGAGAACGCTTCGGCATCCGCTTCGCCGAGATCATCGACCCCGAGAAGCGCGCCGAAAGCTTGTGACGGCACGGAAGCTGCAAGGCGGTCCGGTGACGCCAGGGAATATGCCGACATGGACCTCATCTCGCTCCAGCAAGTTCTGACGGTCGCCGGGTTCCTGGCCGTGCTGGGACTGGCCGCCCTGGCCGCGCGGTTCCGGCGCGGCCCGCTGGCAGGCAACGGCCGCCGTCTTCGCGTGACCGAGGTGCTGGCCCTGTCACCGTCCGAACGCGCGATCATCCTTCGGGTAGATGGACGCGATTACCTTGTGCTGCGGCAGCGCGGAACGGCCCCCGTGGTCATGCCGCTGCCCGGAGGACAACCATGACCTTCGGCCGCGTCCTTTTCCCAGCCCTGGGCCTGGTGCTGCTGCCGCTGCCCCTTGTGGCGCAGGGCTTGCCCGCGCTGACGCTCAGCCAGGGCGCAGAGGGTACGACCTATTCGCTGCCGCTCCAGATCGTGCTGCTGATGTCGGCGCTGACGGTCCTGCCTTCGCTTGTCCTGGGCATGACCGCCTTTACGCGCATCATCATTGTCCTGTCGATCCTGCGGCAGGCGCTGGGAACCCAGCAGACCCCGCCGAACCAGGTGCTGATCGCGCTGGCGCTGTTCCTGACCGCCTTCGTCATGCAGCCCACCCTGACGACGATCTATACCGAAGCGGTTTCCCCCTATCTGGAAAACCGGCTCCCCGCCGACGAAGCCCTGCGGCAGGGCAGCAAACACCTGCACGCCTTCCTGATCCAGAACACCCGCAAGGCCGACCTTCTGATGTTTTCCGACCTGTCGCACCAGGGCCCCTTCGCCGGACCGGAGGATGTGCCCTATCCCGTCCTTCTGCCCGCCTATCTGACATCGGAACTCAAGACCGCGTTCCAGATCGGGTTCCTGATCTACCTGCCGTTCCTGGTCATTGACATGGTCGTCGCCTCGGTTCTGATGGCGCTGGGGATGATGATGCTCAGCCCGGTGCTGGTGTCGCTGCCGCTGAAGCTTCTGCTGTTCGTGATGGTGGACGGCTGGTCGCTGCTGGTCGGTTCACTGGCGGCGGGCTACGGGGCAGGCTGATGGATCCCGCACAAAGCATCGAGCACCTGAAGGCCGCCTACTGGAACGTGCTGCTGGTCGGGGGGCCGGTCCTTGTGGTGGCACTGGTCGTCGGCATCGTCGTGGGCGTACTGCAGGCGGCAACCTCGATCAACGACGCGACGATCGGATTCGTCCCGAAGCTGGCGCTGGTGATGGGCACGCTGTCACTGAGTGCGGGGTTCATGCTGGCGCGGCTGTCGGAATTCTTCACCTTCGTCTTCCACTCCATCGCGACGCTTCACTGATGGCCGTGCCCGCGCTTCCGGCGCTGGATCTGGTGCCGCTTCTGGACCGGGGTCTGGTGCAGTTCACCCTGATGTTGCGCGTGGGGGCATTCCTGAGCGCCGCGCCACTGTTCGGCGCCCGTTTCGTTCCGGTGCAGGTGCGCATCGTGATGGCCTTCGCGCTCAGCCTGCCCCTGTCGGGCCACGTGCCTTTGCCGCCACCCGACCGCATCGCCAGCCTGTCGGCTGTGCCGATGCTGCTGGGCGAGGTGGCGCTGGGCCTGGTGGCGGGATCGGTGTTGACGATCCTGTTCTCGGCGGCGGCGATGGCCGGGGACCGGATCGCCAATACCGCCGGTCTGGGATTTGCGGCGCAGTTCGATCCGACGGCGGGGGCGCAGACGCCCGTGGTCAGCCAGTTGTTCACCTTCGGGCTGCTGATGATCTTCGTCACCACCGATGCGCATTTGCGGGTGATCCAGATCCTGCTGGACAGCTACATCCGCCGCCCGCCCGGCGCGCCGCTGGCCCCCGGCCTGCTGCTGGCCGGGATCGAGGCGGGGGGGCGGCTGTTCCTGCTGGGACTGGGGCTGGCGCTGCCGGTGATGGGGCTTCTGGTCCTTTTGAACCTGGCGGTGGGGGTGCTGACCCGTTCGGCCCCGCAGTTCAACATCTTTTCCTTCGGCTTCCCACTGACGATGGGGGCGACGCTGCTGATGCTGTTCGTCTCGGCCCCGCGGATGGGCGCAGGATTCGAGGCGCTGGTGTCGACGGCGCTGGCGGCAATGGAATTCACCCTCGAGGCGCCGGATGGCCGGTGAGGACAGCGACCTGGAAAAGACCGAAGAGCCGACCCAACGGCGGCTGGATGATGCGCGGGAGCGCGGGCAGATCCTGACGTCGCAGGATGCCTTCGTGCTGGCGGCCATCGGCATCGGAACCGGCCTGCTGACCATCGGCTTCCGGCTGTTGCCAGATCTGGCGGGGCGTTGGGCGGGCCTTTTGCGGATCGGCGGGGATCCCGCGGACCTGCTGATCCCACGCCTTGCGCTGGCCTGGCGGGTGTTGCTTCTGGCCGGATTGGCGGCGGCGGTGCCGGTGCTGGCCGGGGTGATCCTGATGCAGACGGCACTGGGCGGGGTGCGGTTCGCCCCGCGGGCGCTGGGATTCAAGTTCGAGAAGCTGGATCCCGTCAGCGGCATGGCGCGTCTTGTCTCGCTCAGGGCGCTGGTGACGCTGCTCAAATCGCTGGTGAAGGTCGCGCTGCTGGGGGCCTTGACCTGGGAAGTGTTCATCGCCCGGCTGCCAGACTTCATCGCGCTTGGCCAGGGGAATGCGGCGGCGGACATGGCCGTCCTGGGCGGGCTGACCGCCACGCTGCTGGGGCGCCTGTCGCTGGGGCTGGCCGTCGTCGCGGTGGCGGATCTGGCGTGGCAATACCGCAGCCACATGGCGGGGCTTCGGATGACCAAGGACGAGGTCCGGCGCGAAAGCAAGGAGCAGAACGGCTCGCCCGAGGTGAAGGGCAAGATCCGGCAAAAGCAGATGCAGGCCGCCCGGCGCGCGGGCCGGCAACGCGCCTCGGTGGCGGACGTGCCGAAGGCCACGGCCATCATCACGAACCCGCGGCATTTCGCCGTCGCCCTGCGCTTTGTCCCGGGCGAGATGGCCGCGCCGGTCATCGTCTCGATGGGGCAGGGTCCGGTTGCGGCCGAGATCATTGCCCGGGCCCGGGCCTTGGGCATCCACCGGGTGCAGATGCCCCCCCTGGCGCGGGCGCTGTTCTTCACCGGGGACATCGGCACCCAGATCGACGAACGGCTGTTCAGCGCGGTCGCCGTCGTCCTGGCCTTCCTTTACCGGCTGGACCGCGGCGAACGCCCGGACGACCCCGAGGTGGAGTTGCCCCCCGACCTGCGCTTCGACAGCCATGGCCGTCCCGAGGCAAGGGGCGGATCGTCCGGACAAGTGGCATGAACCTTGCCCCTTGGCGTGGATGAACGCAGGAGGCTCCGATGAAGGAAGACAAGCAGGACGCCATGACGGAGGCCGTCGAAAAGGCGCTGGCCGCGGCCGAGGCGGCGGCGGATGGCGCCATCGAGGCCCAGTCCGCCGCGAGGGAGGCGCGGACAACCCTTGCATCCGGCCCCACGCCCAAGGGCGACAAGCGCGCGCTGGTCATTGCCGGGGTGGCAGCCGCCTGGGCAGCCTTTGCGCTGGGGGCGGCGGGACTGGTCTATCTGCGCAGCATCACCGACCTGCGCGAAGCGTCCGAGATGCAGGCAACCGCCGTAGGCGCGATCATCGAAAAGGCAAAAGCCCTGGATGAATCCGTCGCCACCCTTCAGCCGGACACGCTGGTCCGGCGGGCCGAGATGGAAAAGTTGTTGCAGGATCTGAAGGCCGCGATCGGTGAAAAGTCCGGCCCCGCCGTCACCCCGCAGGAT
The DNA here is from genome assembly GCA_002356635.1 of Rhodobacteraceae bacterium QY30. Taxonomy (GTDB): domain Bacteria; phylum Pseudomonadota; class Alphaproteobacteria; order Rhodobacterales; family Rhodobacteraceae; genus QY30. Next base: position 136,647 of record CP023454.1, on the reverse strand, counting down.
CTGGAGAAACTGCGCGGCGACATCGTGGCCTCGATCGCGGAAGTTGCGCTTCGGCCGGCGGCGGGGGCGGGGGCAGCGACGGAAGGGGCGGCCAGCAAGACCGAATGTTCGGAACTGACGATGATGCTGGGCGAAACGATGCGGGCGCTGGATGCTGTCCGCAAGGATCTGGTCCAGACCCCGAAGGCGAACCGTCCGTCCGAAGCCGCCGCCCGGGCTCCGTCCGCGCCGACCAAGGCGCCCAAGGCCGCCGCAAGGCCCAAGGCACAGGCGCAGACCGTCTATTCCTTCCCCTGATCCGCTGCTTGACCTGTGCCTCAGGCGACCTGGGCCTGTAGCGCCGCCTGCCTTCGCCGATCCGAGGCGGTCGGGATGTGCATCATCTCGCGGTATTTTGCGACCGTCCGCCGCGCCAGCCGGATGCCTTCCTCCGCGACGCGGCGGGCGATTTCGTCATCGCTGAACGGGTGGGCCTTGGATTCGGTCCGGATGATCTGGCGGATCAGATGCCGCGCCGCTTCGGCAGATCCGGTCTGCGCCCCGTCGGCCTTCGCCAAGGCTGCCGGGAAGAAATGCTTCAACGGAAAGGTGCCGCGGGGTGTGGCGATCATCATGCCGGCGCACACCCTACTGACCGTGCTTTCGTGCACGCCCACCGCATCCGCCACCTCGCGCAGCGTCAGGGGCACCATGCCCGAGGGGCCCGCCTCCAGGAAACCCTGCTGCCGCCGCACGATCTCGGCGCCGATGCGCAGGCTGGTTTCATTGCGGTGCTGCACAGCCCGGGCGAGCCAGCGCGCCACCGCAAGCCGTTCGGTCAGGTAGGATCCCGCCCCCCGCAGGGCCCGCGCATCGGGGCCCGAGAGTGCCACCGCCCCTGGGCGGACCACGACGCCCGGCAGGGTCGAGCGGTTCAGGTCCACCGTCCAGCCATCCGGGCCCTGGGTCACGATCAGGTCGGGCGGCATCTGCGGCACACGATCATCGCCGAACTGGGCCCCCGGCTTGGGATTGAAGCTCCGCAGGCGCCGCAGTGCCGGACGCAGGTGCGAAAGAGCGCAGCCGCAAACCCGCGCAAGGGCGTTCAGGTTGGCGGAAGCCACAAGCGGCAGGTGATCCAGCACCGCATCCAGGACCGGGTCCAACTGACCGGACGCCACCGCCTGAAGCCGAAGGCATTCCGCCAGGTCGCGGGCAAACAGCCCCGCAGGTTCGATCCGCTGCAACAGCAACAGAACCTCGTCCACCTCGGACGGTCCAACGCCCGCCGCCGCTGCAATCGCTTCGCGGTCCTGCCCCAGCCAGCCCGACGGCTCCAGCGCGTCAAGGCAAGCGCCGGCGATGCGGGCCTGTCGCGGCGGCAGGGCCAGGCGTTCGATCTGCGCCTCGACATGGGCATAAAGGGACGGGGTCCGTTCATCCGGCAGCGCGGCGATCCGGTCCCAGTCGGTTTCGGCGCCGCGCATCCGGGAAAAGGGCAGATCCGGCATCGGCGCGGCAGGTGCACGCAGTTCCACGAAGGGGTTTTCTTCCGCCTGGGTTTCGATGAATTCCTGCAACTCGGCATTGCCCATCTGCAAAAGCCGGATCGCCTGCTGCAATTGCGGTGTGACCACGATGGTCTGGCGCTGAACGAATGTCTGTGCGTGTGAAATATGCATGGCGCACCTCCGGCTCTGACAATTCCGTGAAGGGGGCCAGAAATGCAAAAACGGGATTTGACACCCCTAAAACGTCGGAAAAACGACAGTCCTCTCAGTGGGTTGGCGACAAAAACGGCCCCAGGGTTTCCCCCGGGGCCACAATCACCGCTAACTGAACCGTATCAACCCTTGACCAGCGACAGAACGTTCTTCTGGTTCGAGTTGGCCTGCGCCAGCATTGCCGTCGCCGCCTGGCTGATGATCTGCGACCGTGCCAGGTTGGTCGATTCGGTCGCGTAGTCGGCATCCATGATCTGCGCCTTGGCCGCCGAAACCGACGTCGAGATGTTCGACAGGTTCGAGATCGTGCTTTCCAGGCGGTTCGAGATCGCACCCAGTTCCGAACGCGAGGCGGAAATCGCCTGAAGCGCGGTGTCGATCACCGTGATCGCCTTTGCGGCGCCATCAGCGGTCGACAGGTCGACTTCGGACACCGAGGACAGGTCCGCCGACTGCGTCGCCGTTTCCAGGAAGCTGGTTCCCGCGGTCGTATCGCTGGCACCGACCGAGAAATCGCGCGACGATTGCAGCGTCACCTGCCCCGTCACCGTCGCATCCGTCACGGCCGAGGTGGTATCGGTCAACGTAACCGCCGTGGTCGACGCGGCGGTGCCATCGACCTCAAGCGCGGTGACGGTCATCGTGGTGTCATCAACCCCGGTGTCATAGCCCGAGATCTTGATGTCATCGCCCTTGGCGTCGGTCATGACGATCGAGGCCTTGTCCTCGGACAGTTTCGCCGTCACGCCGGTCTGGTTCGAGACGTTGTTGATCGCATCGGCCAGCGAGGACAGATCGTTCGCATCCGAGATGTTCACCGTGCCGATCGACACGCTGTTGACGTTGAAGGTCACGGTGCTGGCGGCGCTGAAGCCCGACAGTTGGACGTTGGTTTCCGCCGTGGCGGTCACGCCCGTCGAGGCGGTATTCTCGTTCACCTTCCCGGCCAGATCGGCCGCCGTCTGCCCCGAGGTCGAGGTGAGCGTGGCCGAGCCGAGATAGCCCGTGATCGAGATGTTGGTGCCCGATGCAATGCTGCTGGTCGCGGCGCCGGCGGCGGTCACGTTCGATTTCACAGCATAGACGCCGATGTCGGTCGCGGCAGCGCTGTCGATGTCGATCTTCAGGGTCTGGCCCTGGTCCGCACCGATCTGGAAGGTCTTGCCCGAATAGGAACCGTCAAGGATCTTCATTCCGTTGAAGGTCGTGGTTTGCGCGATGCGGTTGATTTCCGAAATCAGCTGTTTCGTTTCCGACCCGAGGCTTGAGCGGTCAAGCGCGGTGTTGGTGTCGGAGGACGACTGAACCGCCAGTTCCCGGATGCGTTGCAGCATCGAGGTGATTTCCTTCTGCGCGCCTTCGGCCGTGTTCACAAGGCTTTGCCCGTCGGTCGCGTTACGGATCGCCTGTTCCAGACCCATCACCTGGGCGGTCATCTTTTCACCGATCGCCAGGCCCGCCGCATCATCCGCGGCCGAGTTCACGCGCAGGCCGGTCGAAAGGCGGGTCATGGCGGTCTGATAGTCGCCTTCGACCTGGTTCATGCTGGCCTGGGCGGTGATCGCGGTGATGTTCGTGTTGATCGTGGTCATGTCGCATTCCTTCGCAGGTTGCGCCGGCGCTTTCTGCTTCGGGCCCGGCGTATGACCAAGGAAACGGCCGGACAGGAAATTGTTTAGCCGCCTTGGCAAATCCGTGTTCGGGCCGACCCGGCCGCGCGAAGATGGGGCCAGGGGGGTAAAGTTTTCCCGCAACCGGCCGTTTCGCTATGCGCGTTCAAAGGGGGTGGCCATGGCCGCGATCGACATTCTATCGGCGCTGAACAAGACCGGATCGGGGATCAACCTCAAGGATCTGTCCGCGCAGCTGGTCGAGGCGGCGACGGCGGCTCCGAAGGCAGCGGCACAGGCGCGGATCGACAGCGCCGATCTGTCGATCTCGTCGTTGGGCACCCTGCGGGCGCAGCTGACGCGTTTCGCGGATGGCCTGACCGCGCTGCAGGCGGCGGACCCGCTGACGGTCCGCTCAAGCCTGTCCGCAGTCGGGGCGAAGATCACCGACCGGTCCGCCGTTCGCCCGGACACCACGCAGGTCGGCGTGTTGCAGCTGGCGCGGGCGCAGGTGCTGGAATTCGGGGGCTTTTCCTCGGCCGAACAGGCGCTGGCTGCGGGGACCATCACGCTGGATGTCGGCGTCTGGTACACTGCCGCCGACGGCACAGAAGCCTTCGCGCCCCGGCCCGGCGCCACGTCCTACATCGTCAACGTCACAGAGGGGATGACGCTGAAGCAGCTTGCCGCCACGATGGGCCAGCTGGACGGGCTGGATGCCGCGATCGTGGACAAGGGCGACGGCACCTTTTCCCTGGGCCTGGCGGGGCAGACCGGCGCGGGCAATGCGGTGCGGCTGTCGGTGGCCGAAGCCGTCCGGGGATCGGGACTGGCGGTCTTTGACACGACCACCCGGAACGCCGAGATTCAGGTTCAGGCGGCGCAGAACGCGGTGCTGACGCTGAATGGCGTGACCTTGCAGCGCGAAACCAACACCGTGGGCGATCTGGTTCCGGGGGTGGAGTTGACGCTGGCTGCCACCGGCGGTCCGGCCAGCATCAGCGTCGGGCGCGATGCGGCGCAGGCCCAGGCGAATGTCGCGGCGCTGGTCGCCCAGCTGAACGACACGCGCAGCCTCTTGTCCAGCCTGACCACCCGTGCCACCGCCGGCACAAAGGCCGGCCCGATGGCGGGGGACAGCACCCTGCAGCAGATGTCCCAGCAACTGGACGCGCTGTTGCGGGCGCCGATTGCGGGATATGGCGACAAGCCGCGCAGCCTTGCGGATTTCGGCGTCCGTACCGCGCAGGACGGCAGCCTGTATCTGGACACGGCTGTGTTCACGAAAATCTTCACCGCCAATCCCGAAAGCATCGACGCGCTGTTCGCCGACCGGCTCAGCGGCTCGGGCGTCGAGGTGTCGGGGCTTGTGCCTCCTGGGTTCCTGCCCGGCACCTACTCCTTTCGCCGCGACGCCACGACGGGACAGGCGACGTTCGATGGCCGGCCGCTTGCTGGAGTGGATCTTGGGGATGGGCGCACCGCCTTTGCCGCCACCGCCGGACGCGCCGCCGGAATGATCCTGACGGCCGGTTCCGGTGTTACGGAAGGCACGGTCGGTTACGGGCGCAGCCTTGTGTCGCTGCTGGGCGACCTGCTGTCCGGTGCGACGGGGCGTGACGGGGCGCTGGCCACGGCCACAACACGCTATACCCGCACCGCGCAAGAGGCCGAGGACAGCCTGGCCCAGGTGGCCGACCGCGCCGCGGCGCTACGCGACATCTACGCCGTGCGCTTTTCCGCCATGGAGGCGGCAGTGAGCCGGTTCCACAGCACCTCGAACTATCTGGATTCCCTGGTCGCCCAATGGAACAAGAACAACGACTAGCGCGCATCGCCACCGGTCTGGCCCTGGCGTTGGCGCTGTCCTCGCCCGTCCTGGCCGATCCTTTCGAGGATGCCCTGGCAGCCTACCGGGAAGGTCGGACAGGCCATGCCGCCGCGCTGTTCCACCAGCTGGCGCTGACAGGCGACGGACAGGCGCAGTACAATCTGGCCGTGCTGTTCCGGGTGGGCCAGGGCCTGCCCCGCAGCGACCGCGAGGCGCTTTACTGGGCGTGGCGCGCCCGTCTGTCGGGCGTGGCGCAGGCCGATCGCCTGCAAGGACTGGTGTCCGCCGATCTGCCCGCCGCCGAACGCGGCCCCCTGGTTGCCCGGCTGATGGAGGATCTGCGCCCCGGGCTGGCCGCAGGCGACCCGGCAGCCCTTCTGGGGGCGGCGGCCTTGCAGGGGGAACTGGCCGATCCGCCGAACCTGCCCGAGGTGTGGTTCTGGCAGGCGCTGGCGGCGACGCTGGGCGTGCCGGGCGCGGATGTCCTGCGCGACGCAACCGCAGCGCAAATGCCCGACGCCGATCGCGCCGGATTGCAGGATGGCTTCCTGCTGCGGTTCGGCGACTGGTGCAAGACGGCGCCGACACCCCCCGAAAGCTGTGCCTTCGCGCGATCCTGAAACCGCGCAAGGCGGCGGGATCAGTGCTTGCGGAACAGGTCGATCGTCCGGGCGATGTCGTCCGACAGATCGAAGGTGGAAAGAATGTCTTCGTCCGCCGCGCGGGTGAACCCGCCCAGCGCCGTGCCGCCGCGCAATTCCAGATCCAGCCGCTCGATGGCGGGTTGCTTGCGATCCTGCACCAGCCGCGACAGATCCCGGCCGATTCCCTCGATCTGCCCGCGAATGCTGCGCAGGGCCAGTCCGATCAGGATCAGGAAGATCGAAATGGTGCCAATCAGCAAAAGAAGCGTGTTCGACATGGCGCGTCCCTCAACCCAACAGTTCGACGATGTTCTGCGTCAGGCTGTCGGCGATCCTCTGCGGATCGGGCCGATAGCTTCCGTCCGAAATGGAATCACGCAGCCGCGAAACGCGGTCCAGATCGACGGGCGGACCACTTTTCAGGGCGGCGGGCAGGATGCTGGCCTCGGCGCTGAGCAGGACCGTTTCGCCGGCCGGGGCCGGCGCGACCGCCGGCTTCGGCCGAAGATCGGTTTCGGTGGCGGTCGGCTCGCCGTGCAGCGGGATGCCGGCGGATGGGCTGTTGATCGGCTGGACCATGATGTTTTCCCTCGCTTCCCCAGATGAACGGCAGGGTTTCAGTCCGTGTTAGTCTGGACTTCCAGAGAATCGATTCCGGTCACGCGCGCCCACAGGATCTGGCCGCTGTCCGGGTGGCGGATGCGGATGGTCGCCCCGGTTTCCGCATCCTGCAAGGGAAGGACGCTCTGCAACACCAGGATCCGGCCAACCCGGACCGACAGGCGCGCGGGCCGGTCGGCATGCACGGCCCACTGGGGCTGCAACTGGCGCGCCAGCAACGGCTGGCCGCCGGACAGGGCTGCGCGGGCCACATCGCCGATCACCGCTTCCACATCCGCAAAGCTGTCCGCCGCGCTCTGGACCGGAATGGGGGCCAGTGTGACGTCCTCGGGGCCAATGGTGCCGCCGCGCGGAACGGGGCGCAGGGTGACGACGGCCATTCGGGTGGCTGTCCCTTCGGGCGCGGCTGCGCGGGGATCGGCGGATGGTTCCGCCGCGGCGTCCAGCCGGATCAGGCGCCGCCAGGGCGGTGTGTCGCACAGGATGTCGGCCTGCGCCCAGGCCTGCCGATGGGGCTGGGCCCGCAGCGGACCGCTGCAAGCGGGAAAGGGCCGGGCCGGAAGGGCGAACTGCGCCTTTGCCTGCCCCGCCGCCGCCAGGGCCTGCCGCACCGCTGCAGACGGATCTTCGGCCATTGCCGCGCCACACCAGAGCAGTAGCGCCAGGCGCTTCATCCGCCCGTCCCAATGAAACGGATCGTGCGCCCGGCAAGGGTTTGCGGGCGAAGGCCGGGATCCAGCGGCCGAAGGGTGGTGCGGTCGGGACCCAGGTCAACGATCTCTAGCAGTTGGGTGGTGCCGTCCCGGTCGTCGGTCATCGCAATGTCGCCCCGCGAAAGCCCGTCCTGGCGGCCCACAGGCGCGACCAGAGCGTTCCCCGCCAGGCCCAGCGCCGCACGCACCGGGGCGCATTGAACGGCCGTCATCAACTGGGCCAGCAGGGGTTCGACTCCGTCTGTCAGATCGGCCGCCAACCGTTGCCGCCCCGGCGCGGCCAGTACGGCCGCGCGGCCCAGCGGCGAAACGCCGGGCAGGGGCACGGCCGACTGCAACTGCACCGAGCGGCGGTCGCCCTGACCATCGACCAGCGCAAGGTCCAGATCCAGCGCCAGCGACCGGCCCGACAATCCCCGCGCCTGCGACGACAGCGCGATTTGCGCGATCAGGCCGAATTGGTTCGGGGCCAGCCGTTCCTCTGCGGATGTCAGGGTGCGATAGTTCCGGCGCCGCGGGGCGTCGGGCGGGAGCGGGCGGCTGCGGTCCGACCAGCCGGTCAGAGTGACGCCGCGACGGTGTGACAGCCCGTCGCGCAACCGTGCGACGATGTCCTGGGCCAAAGGCTCGGCCCAGGCCGGTGCCGCGGTCGAGACGCGGATTTCAGGCGCGAAGCCGCGCACCCGGATCGGGCGCGGGCGGCAGGCGGCGCGGTCGTCGTTCGCGCCGACCCGTGCGCGCAGCGTCACATGCCAGGCGGTTCCATCGAAGGACTGCGACAGGATCCGGTGTTCCAGGATGCGGCCCGTGGCCGTCGCGATTGCCAGGTCAGACGTGACCCGCCCCAGCGACACGGCGGTATGGCCCTGGACCGAAGCGCCGCCCGCATAGGCCGCCTGCAACAGCGCGTCGGCCAGGGCGCGGCGCCGGGCGGCATCTGCGTCGGAGGGCCCGTCCTGCATCGCGATGCCCGTCACCTCGACCCAGCCTTCGGCTGCCGCCGCCAGTTGCGGAACCAGAAGCAGCGCCAGAAGCAGCAGACATCTTACCATGTCCCGCCTGCCATGCGGACGATGTAGCCGACGGTGTCATGGTCGATCTGCATCACGACTTCGTAGCCGTCGCTGCCCACGGGCCGGATGCTGCGGGTGATGGCGCCCCGCAGAACGCCGTCCACTCGGCTGGACAGGGCATCATCCGTTACCACCGCATCGCGGATGGTGGTCTGACCGTCGATTGACACACCGTGGATCTGTTCGGTCAGGTCGCGCATCGCCTCGACCCGGGCAGCACGGATCGCCATCAGCCGCCGCTCGCCCGGTGTCCGGCCGGGCTGGCCCGAAATCTGCGAAAAGCCCCGGCCGATCAAGGGCGAGACCGCAGTTCCTGAAGGCGTCGCGGGCGGCTGGCTCAACCCGTCCAGCTGGTCCTTCACCTGCGCCAGCTGGGCGGTCTGCGCGCCGGCGCCGGGGGGAAGCGCGTCCTGGGCGCGGTGGACCGCCGGCGAACAGCTGATGAGCGGCAGGCAAAGCATCAGGCCTTGCAGCAGGTGTTTCGTCATGGCGATGTCTTTCGATCAGGGGGCCGGAACCGGCCGTCCGGACCATCGGTGCAAAAGGCGTGCCGCAGCGTCCGGCGCGGTGTTCCGGCGGCGGACCCGCACCCGGACCCGCTGGCACGGGCTTTGCAGACCGATCGTCACAGCACAGCCGGAGATGTCCGTGACGCACCTCATCCAGGAGTTCCGCCCGACGGGGGGCCGCCTATGACCGCCGCAGCCCTGGGGCGCGCGGCCCCGTCCCGGCGGGGCCTGGGGCCGGTGACGCTGCCGATCGGCATCCTGGCGGTGCTGGCCATGATGATCGTGCCGCTGCCGGTCGTGCTGCTGGACATGTTCTTCATCGGCAACATCCTGATTTCGCTTCTGGTGCTGATGGTGGCGATCAACACGGCGCGGCCGCTGGATTTCTCCAGTTTCCCGAACCTTCTGCTGATCGCCACTGTCCTGCGTCTGGCGCTGAACGTCGCCTCGACCCGGGTGGTGCTGTCCAACGGACACACCGGCCACGGCGCGGCGGGCCATGTCATCCAGGCATTTGGCGACTTCGTGGTGGCGGGGAACTTCGTCGTCGGATTCCTGGTCTTTGCCATCCTTGTCATCATCAACCTGGTGGTGCTGACAAAGGGCGCGGGCCGGGTTTCCGAGGTTTCGGCGCGGTTCACGCTGGATGCCATGCCGGGCAAGCAGATGGCCATCGACGCCGACCTGAACGCCGGCCTTGTCACACCGGACGAAGCCCGCATCCGCCGCACCGAGGTGGCTGCCGAGGCGGATTTCTACGGCTCGATGGATGGGGCCTCGAAGTTCGTGAAGGGGGACGCGGTGGCCGGGATCCTGATCCTGGCGATCAACATCCTGGGCGGAGTGCTGATCGGCATCCTGCAATACGGGCTGACTGCCGCAGAGGCCGCGCAGACCTATGTCCTGCTGGCGGTGGGGGACGGCCTTGTGGCCCAGATCCCGGCGCTGCTTCTGTCGCTGGCGACCGCCGTCATCGTCACCCGCTCTGCCGCAGCGGCGGACATGGGCGGGCTGATCGCGGCGCAGGTCAACATGCGGTCGGCCTGGATCCCGGTGGCGGGCGTGTTGATGGTTCTGGGTCTGGTGCCGGGCATGCCCAACATGATGCTGCTGGCGGCGGCGGGCCTGGCGGCGGTGATGGCGTGGCGGTCCGGGCGCCCCAAGGCCGACACCAATGAGGCGCAGGCCCAGGCCGGTTCCCGCACGGGCGACGCGCCTGCCGCCGCGCCCGCTTCGACCGAGGCGATCCTGCCCGAGGACGTGACCGACCACGCACCCCTGTCCCTGCAGATCGGCTACGGGCTGATCACCCTGGCCGGTGACGGGGGCGGGGTTCTGGTGCCGCGCATCACCGCCATCCGGCGCGAGGTGTCGCGCTCGCTGGGGTTTGTCGTTCCGGGCGTCAGGATCCGCGATGACCTGAGCCTGAACCCGAACCAGTATCGCCTGCGCATCGGCCAGACCATCGTCGGCGAGGACGTGGTCTATCCCGACCGGAAGCTGGCGATCCCCGGCCGCAACGCGACCCGCAAGCTGAAGGGCATCGCGGTCAAGGATCCAAGCTTCGGCCTGGATGCCGTCTGGATCCAGCCCCACCAGCAGGTCGAGGCCGAGGTGGACGACCACATGATCATCGAGCCGGAGGCCGTGATCGCGACCCATCTGGGGCAGGTGCTGATGAAGAACGCGGCCGACCTGCTGGGCCCGGACGAGGTGCAGGGCCTGCTGGACAGCCTGGGCCGCGCCGCGCCGACGCTGGTGCAGTCGGTCGTGCCGAAGCTGGTGCCGCTGCATGTCCTGACGGCAGTCCTTCGGTCGCTTCTGGCCGACCGGATTCCGGTGGCCGACCTGCGCCGCATCCTGGAAGGGCTGGCCCAGCTGTCGGCGCGGCCGATCAGCCCTCAGGACATGGCCGAGGCACTGCGGCCCGCCTTGATGCCGCTGATGTTGCAGCAACTTGGCCCCGTCACTGCGCCGGTCGCCCTGATCACGCTGGAGCCGGATCTGGAGCAGTTGCTTCTGCGGGCGCGCCGTCCCGCGCCCGAGGAAGGTCTGGTCATCGACGGAACGCTCGCCGCGAAGCTGGTGCGGGAACTGTCGAATGCGCTTGAGGGGGCATCGGGCCGGAATCAACGGCCGGTGATCATCGTGGCACAGCCCCTGCGGCGGGCCTTCGCGGCCTTCCTGCGCCCCCATCTGCCCGATGCGATCACGATCGGCCTGAACGAACTGCCGGACACGCGGCGGATCGAGGTCATCGCCACGGTCGGCGGCCCCGATGCCCTGCCTGCCAGCGAGGGGAGTTGACCCATGACACGTATCGTCGTGCGCGCCGCTGACACCGCGCTGGCCATGGATGAAGTGGTTCGTCAGCTGGGCGTGGGGGCCTATATCCTTTCCACCCGCGCCGAGCCGGGCGGCATCGTGATCGAGGCCGCGACGGACCCAGCCGCTGCGAGCCGACCCGAGATCTCGGCCGGATTTGCCGCCGAACTTGCCCGGCACCTGCCCGAACCGCCGCTGCGCTGCGCAGTGGCCGAGCCCGCCTGGCTGGAAGCGGTTGCAGGCGAGCTCCGCGGCGAAGCCGCCGGGCCGCTGACGGGGCTGCGCGCCGTCCTGCCCGACGGCTCCGGCGATTGGCCGGCCGAAAGGATCGTCCTTTTCGGGCCGGTGACGGAAGACCTGGTCCTTCTGGCCGTGCGGCTGGCCGCGTCCTTCCGTCAGGCGCAATCCGAGTGCCTGCCGGAACTTTACTCCTACCCCCGGCGCAATTCCCTGTGGGCGGTCCCCTTGCAGGACTGGGCGCAGCGGCTTGCCCTTCCGCATCGCATCCTGGCCCCGCAAGAGGCGCCGCCCCTTCCGGCCGCCATGCCGCAACTGGTGGTGGTACCCCCCGACAGCGAGGTCGATCCTGCCTTTCCGGCGCGGTGGGACAGTGACCTGCTGTGTGTCCTGCCCTGGGGGCTCAACCCCTACCGGCTGGCCCGGCTGACCGCCCCCTTCCGCAATCGCGGCGTTGCCGCCTGCCTGACCGGGATACCCGAGGCAGAGGTTCCGCTGCCGGATGACCTTCTGGCCCTGTCGCAGGCAGGTATGGTGCTGCGGCTGCTCTGCCAGGGGCGCCTGGTGCTGCAATCCCTGACGCTGCCGGGCGCCCACCACCTGAACGCCTGGGCCGCAGAGTGGTGCGCCCGGGCCGGGCTGTCCTGTGACCCTTCATCCAAGGAGAGCGCCGCATGAGCTATCTGCGTCGCGGCTATGCCGATCCCGCTTCGGCGACAGACCAGCGTGTGACCGAGAACCTTGACCGTTTCACCCTGACGCGCCGCGATGGCCGCGCGGCGGACATGGCCTTTGTGCTGGAGGACGCCGTCCAGATCGCGGCGGCGCAGCGCACATCCTTGCAGGCGATGTCGGGCAATGCCGGGGACGCCGCCGCCACCCTGACCCGGACCGCCGGCTCCGCCGGGCTGGTGACGCTGGCCGCGGTGCTGACGGATGGCGCGACCGCGGCGGCGGCGGTGCCGCTGCGGGGCTCCGGGATCGTCGGAATGGTGCCGGTTCAGGGCGGGACGATGCAGCTGGCCAGCCTGGGCAGTCAGGCCAAGGCCGAGTTCCTGGCCGATGACGCCACGCTGGGGCGCGCGACCGCCTTGCAACTGACAACACCGGCGGGAGTCTTCCGCCTGGACCTGTCCACCCTGGCCGACGGCAGCCCGCGCCCCGCGGACTGGGGCGCGGCCGAGATCGCGTTGGCACTGAACTATGGCCGACTGACCACCGCCGAGGGGCAGACGCTGAACGCGCTGGGCGGACATGCGGCGGGCGCGGCGGGACAGTTGCAGATCGCCCTTGCCAGCGGCGAGGTGCAGGCCGCCCAGCTGACCCTGCCGGACGGCGCCCTGGATGCGCAGGTGTCCATGCCCGGACCGGCGGGGGGCGCGGTGCAGGTCTTTACCCGCAGCGGGGTTCATCTGGCGGGCACACCCCTTGGCGCATCCGAGGCGGCCCGGCTGCTGACAACCGCCAACGGTTTTCTGCCCGATGCGGTCTATGACAGCAGTCGCCTGAATGCCGATTACCGCGGCATGTCCGTGACTCAGGTCCTGGTGCCCGGCGCGCAGGTGGCCCGCGTGTCGATGGGCGGACTCACGGCATCGGATGCGGCCGCGATTCCGGCGGCAGGGGCACGCGACGTCGGCATCACCATGCCGTTGGCCGGGACCGCGCGGCTGACCGTTCCGGCCGGTGCCAGTGCCGCGCAGGCGGCGGCGATGATGAACGGGGCCCTGCCGGGCCTGTCGGTCCGTGCCTCGACCGCGGTCGCGTTGCGCGTGGGTGACGGCAGCCTCAGCTTCGAGCTGAGCGGCGAGAACACCACGCCCGTGACGATCACGGCCCAGGTCGCCGGTGGCGATCTTTCGGCACTTGCGGCAGCGATCTCGGCCAAGGTGGGGACAACCGGACTGCGGTCCGAAGTGTCCCCGGACGGGGGCCGCCTGCTGCTGGTCAGCGACACGGGCGCCACGATCGACATCGGCAATTTCCGCCATTCCGCGGGTGCCACGATGTCGCTGACCGAGGCGCGGACCGACGGCACGCCCTTGTCCGGCACGGCATCCCTGGGGCCGGGCGCTGCGGCATCGGTCCGGGTGATGGGCGGCGTCACCCTGTCCTCGGCCGGCAGCTTCACGGCCGAGGCGCCGGGTCAGATGGTGGTTTCGGCAACGGACGCCGCGGCGCAAGGCCTGTTTCGGCGCACCACGTCGGCGGCGGGGGCGCTGGTCCGGCTGGACGTGGTCTTCGATCCGGCGCTGGACGGCAGCAGTGCCCAGGCGGGCGAGCCGGTGGCGGCGGGGACGACCTATTCCGTCAGCCTGAACGGTGCGACAGTTTCGGTGTCGGCCGCCGTGGTGGGGGCTGAGGACGCGCAGGACATTGCCGCCGCCCTGGCCAACGGACTGCGGCAGGGAACGCCGGATGCGTCGCTGACCGGCACACCGATGGCGGGCCTGCCCGCCGATGGCGAGACGCTGGAGCTGCTGGCGGACGGGCAGGTCTACCGCCTGACCATGCAGGGCGGCGCACCCGTCGTGACCGGCCCCGAGGCGGGCCGCATTACCGCAAGCCTTGGCGCCGACAACCGCCTGACCCTGTCCGCGACCGGCAGCGGCAACGGCGGCGCGATCCGCGTCAGGTCACCGGGCTCGGCTCTTGCGGCGGCCTTTGGCCTGGGCGCGGGCGCGATGCAGCGGGTGCGGGGCCAGGTCATCGCGGCCGGAAGCCTTCCGGCGGGAGGCGTGCAGGTTCCGGTGTCGATCAACGGGGTCAGCCACTTTCTGACGGTCAGCGCCGCTGGAGCGGGGGTGGTGGTAACGCCGCCGCCGGGCTTTCCCGGCTCGGCCACCGTCGATGCGGATGGCGCGATCAGCCTCTGGGTTCCGCAATCGGCCGGTGAGGTTGCCGTGGGCAACGTGCCGGGCGCGGGCTTCGTCACCCTGGGCGCGGCGGTGGGGGCGGCCGACGGCGGCCTGGTGGTGACGGCCCAGGACCTTGCGCCGGATCTGGCCTTTGCCGCGCAAGGCCTGGCGACCCAACGCCTGTCGCTGAACGGGTTGCCGTCCGAAGAGCTGCTGGTCGGCATGACCGGAACCGGCGCCCTGACCCTTGCCGGCGGAACCACCGCCGGAGTGGACGCGCCGCCCCGGCTGATGTTGCAGGTCGTGGATGCCACGCAGCGCGAGGTTGCCGTGCTGGACGCCGTGACCGGCGACCGGATCGCGGGCGGATACCTGGGCGCGGATGGCCAGGGCACCATCGGCGGATATGCGATCACCCTGGGCGCGGGCGCGGTAACGGGGGATCGCTACGCGCTGCTTCCGGCGGGGGCCGGATCGGGCGATGGGGCCAATCTTCAGGCGCTGATCGGCGCCTGGAGCGGCGCGGGAAGCCTGACAGAGCGGTTCAACATCCTTGTTTCGGACATCGGCAGCCAGACAGCTGCGGCCCGGACCGCCGAGAATGCCGCAACCAGCCGCCTGACTGCCGCGGAGATGGCCGAGGCGAACCTTTCCGCGGTGGACCTGAACACCGAAGCGGCACGGCTCTTGCAGCTTCAGCAGGCGTATCAGGCGAACGCCCGGGCGCTTTCCGTCGCGCGCGACCTGTTTGACACTCTTCTGAAGACCGTCGGATCATGACCATCGGCAATGCCCTGACCGCCCAACTTGCCACAGACCGCTTCGACCGGCTGCAATCCGAACTGGGCGCCGTCCAGACCCGCATTTCGGAGGGCACGAACGACCCGCGCCCCTCGGCCGATCCGTCCCGTGCCGCGGCGCTGGCGGCGGGGCGCGAACAGCAGATGCGGGTCGCGGGTTATGCAGCCAACGCCGACACCGCCGCCAGCCGCCTGTCGCTGACCGACGCCGCGCTGGGGGCGATGTCGTCTACACTGCGGCAAGTGAAGGATCTGGCATTGCAGACGGCGAACACCGCCACATCGGGCTATGCGACCGCGGTCTTTCGCACGCAGCTTGTGGAACTGCGCAAGGCGCTGGTGGCCCTGGGCAATACCGCCGACGCATCCGGGCAACCGCTGTTCGGCGGGCTGTCCACCCGCACCCCCTTCGTCCAGGAGGGAGACGGGGTGCGCTACAGCGGCGACACCGGGCAGGTGCAGGTGCAGCTGTCGGAATCCCACCGTCTGGCGACGGGGATCAGCGGGGATGAGGCGCTGATGGCGATCGGCACCGACATCGGCCCGCAAAGCGCCTTCGCCATGCTGGATGACCTTGTGGCGAGCGTTGCCTCGCTGGCGGGAACGGCCGCGACAGGGCGCTTCCAGGGGGCGGCGCTCTTGCAGCTGGAAACGTCCACCCGGCCCCGCCCGCTGACCTTCACCCTCTCGGGGCCCAAAGGTTCGGCAGAACTGACGGTGCTGCCGCAGGCGGGCGCGCCGGAACCGGTGGCGGATGCGATCAATGCCCTGCGCGACCGGACGGGCATCGCCGCCACCGTCGACGCCGAGACGGGCGGCATCCTGTTGCAGGCAGCCGGGGATGTGGCGCTGTCGGGGTTCGCCGGTGCCGACGACAGGGTGCCGCTGGCCACGCTGTTCCCCATCGAAGGGTCTGCCTCGGCGGTGCGCTTCCGGGCGGCGGTGATGTCGGACGATGCGATCCTGGGCCGCCTGGGCGCGGCCATCGACCACATGGCCGAGGTGCGTGGCCGTGTCGGCGCCATCGCGGCCGAGGTCGACAGCCAGACCCGGCGCCTGGACCAGCGCAGGCTGACCATCGACCAGGCAGTCGCGGGGTTGAACGACCTGGACCTTGCCGCCGCCTCGACCCGGCTGGCGGCGCTGATGACGCAGCAGCAGGCCGCCATGCAGTCCTACACGATGATCAACGCCAAGACGCTTTTCGACTTTCTGGGATGATCCCATCCGAAAGAGGCGTCCTGTCCATCCGTCCGAACGGGTCATATCGCCGCCATCGCGGCCGTTCTGAAGCTGAAGCAACCATCGGGAAAAAGAGATGCTTTCCAAGACCTATCACCTCAAGTTTCCCAGCCTTGATGCTGCGCAGATCGGCCCTGAACCAGACAGGAGCAGCCATGCCCGAAACCGTCCCGCTTCAAGACCCGCTCGACACCCGACGCGATGCGGCGCTGGCCCTGTCCGAAACGGACAACGTCGACGACATGTACCTGACCTTCGCCCTGGCCGATGAGGACTACGGCGTGGGCATCGGCGGCGTGTCCGAGATCGTCGGGATGCAGCGCATCATGCCGATCCCCGACATGCCCGACTACATTCGCGGCGTCATCAACCTGCGGGGCAATGTCATCCCCCTGATGGACGTGCGGCTGCGCTTCAACATGCCGGAACGCGCCTACGACGAACGCACCGTCATCATCGTGATGGAGGTGGAGGGCGCCCCCATCGGCCTGATCGTCGATGCCGTGCGCGAGGTGCTGGAGATCGCGCCGTCCCAGATCGATCGCCCGAACCAGATCGGACGCGCATCGGGGCGGTCGGTCATCGCCGGCATCGGGCGCATCGGCGAACGCGTGGCGGTCCTGCTCGAGACCGCGACGCTCGTCTCGGATGCGGAACTGCCCGCCCAGCCGGAGTTGGCGCCGACATGAAAACCATCCTGATCCACAACCAGAAGGGCGGCGTGGGCAAGACCACGACAGCCGCAAACCTGGCCGCGGCACTGGCCCGGCGCGGGGCCGGTCCGGTCATCCTGGCCGACCTGGACCCGCAGATGCACCTGACGGCGGTGCTGGCATCCGGCCAGGCGCCGCGCCTGACCGCGGCCGACTGGATCGCCGGACATCCGGGCGCGGCCATTGCCGTGGCGGGTGAACCGGGTCTGACGCTGGTCCCCGGTTTCCCACGTCCCCTGGCAATTACCGCCCTTCCGCCGGACGCCTGCAACTGGCGGGTGCTGGACAGTTCCGCGCACTGGGACGACAGCCTCGCCTGCCTTGCGCGCAGCGCGGACATGGTGCTGTGCCCGCTGGAACCGGATTTCCTGGGGCTGTCCGGCGCCAACCGGCTGTTGCAGACCCTGCAGCAGCAGGGTGCGGCCGAAGACCGGGTCCGGTTCCTGATCTGCCGCTATGACCAGCGGCTGGCCATCCACCGTGAGGTTCGCGCGCGGCTGGAGGCCCGCCTGGCCGGCCGGCTGCTGCCCTTCGTGATCCATGCCTCGGTCCGCCTGGCCGAGGCGCCCGGATTTGGCCGCACCATCTTTGCCCATGCGCCCCGTTCCAGCGGCGCCGCCGACTATGCGCGGCTGGCCGAGGCCCTATGCGGCGCGGAACCCCGAAAGAGGAGGGCCGAACGATGACCCGCCGCCCCAGACCGCCTGCCTCGCGCCTGCCCAGCGATCCGCTGGACTGGATCCCTCCGATCGAAGCCGCGCCCGGCAACACCCCTATTCCCGATTTCCCGAATGAACGGAACGACGCCATGACCGAACTTTCCCCGATCGCCCCCAGCCAGGACTGGCTACAGACCCCGCTTCAGCAGGCGCTCGACGTGCTGAGCAATCCGGTGATGGTTGCCGGACGCGACCATGTGATCCGCTTCGTGAACGAGGCCGCATATCGGATGTTCGAAGCCATCGAAGCCGACATCCAGCGCGACCTGCCCGACTTCCGCGCCCGGAGCGTGGTGGGCAAGAGCGTGGACGTGTTTCACAAGAACCCCGCCTACCAGCACCGGATCCTGGACAACCTGACCAGCCCGCACGACGGCAAGTTCACTGTGGGCGGACGCCATCTGGCATTCCGCGCCTCTCCCATCATGGGCAAGGACGGCGCGGTCGAATGGCTGTATGTCGAATGGCAGGACCGCAGCGCGGTGATCGAGGACAAGATCCAGATCGAACGGCTGCTGGCCGGCATCACCGAGATGACCTCTGCCCATGAACAGGGCTGGATCCACCACGTCATTCCCACGGACGGGTTCAACTCCGAGATGAAGGTGCTGGCCGAAAGCGTGAACACGATGGTCGAGAACCACATCGCGACCAAGCGCAAGATCATCGACTGCGTCTCGCAGTTCGCACTGGGCAACTTTGACGCGCAGCTTGAAACCTTCGCCAACGACCGGGCCTTCGTCAACGTCGCGGTGGATTCGATCCGCGCCAACTTCCGCAAGGTCAACGCCGAGATTGCCCGGCTGGCCGGTGCGATCGTCAACGGGCAGCTGGATGTCGAAACCGATCCCGAGCAGTTCAGCGGATCGTTCCGCACGATGGTCGAAACCTTCGAGCGGGTGTTCAAGAGTCTGAACTCGGCCTTCCAGCGGATTTCGGAGCAGGTCGAACAGGTGTCGATCACGGTTGCGCAGATGTCGCAGTCCAGCCAGTCTCTGGCGACCAATTCCCAGATACAGTCGTCCTCGGTCGACCAGGTCTCGGCCTCGGCCGAGGAGACGGACACGCAGGTCAAGGCGAATGCCGCCGCCGCCGGTTCGGCCAGCCAGCTGGTGACCTCGGCCTCCGGCGTGGCCTCGGACGGACGCGAGAAGATCAACCAGATGGTCACCGCGATGGAGGGCATCCGGGTTTCGTCGCAGGACATCGCGAAGATCATCAAGGTGATCGACGAAATCGCCTTCCAGACCAACCTTCTGGCCCTGAACGCCGCTGTCGAGGCCGCGCGTGCGGGGCAGCATGGCCGGGGCTTCGCCGTCGTGGCGCAAGAGGTGCGCAACCTGGCCGGACGTTCGGCCAAGGCGGCGCGCGAAACCTCGGACTATATCGAGGATGCGACGGTGCGGGTGCGCGAAGGGGTGCGGATCGCGGATGAGACGAGCAAGTCCTTCGGCCTGATCGCGGACGACATCGAGAAGGTGCGCCTGCTCGTCGGAGAGATCGCGACGGCCAGCGAAGAGCAGTCCCGCGGCGTGGCGCAGATCAATTCGGCCATCGGCGAAGTGGCGAAATCCGCGCTGTCGACCAGCCAGCAGGCCGACGAACTGGCCGCTTCGGCCGCGGAAATGCAGGCGGCGACCGAAAACATGCGCAGCGAAGTGGGCCGGTTCAAGCTGCGCAAGGTGGAACCGCTGAGCATGCCGGCCCACGGGTTCGACCAGATCTCGCCGGATCTTCTGGCGCAGATCCAGAAGATGGTCGCGGCCCAGATGGGCGTTGTCGCGCCCTCGCCCGTCCAGTTGCCGGTGCGGCTGAACGGCCTGGGGCATCCCTCGGCCGATCATGACGAACGCGGCTTCGCAGGTTTCTGACCCGCGGCCGCGGATTTTCCCTGCCCGCACCGGCGCGTCTGCCGGTGCGGTTTTCACCGAAAAGGACACCACATGCCCTACAACGTGATGATCGTCGACGATGCCGCCATGATGCGGCTTTACATCGCCAGCTTCATCCGCTCGCTTCCGGACTTCAAGGTCGTGGCGCAAGCCGCCAACGGGCAGGAGGCGCTGGACAAGCTGGCGGGCAGCGATGTCGACCTGATCCTTCTGGATATCGAGATGCCCGTGATGGACGGGCTGGAATTCCTGCGCCACGCCAAGCTGAAGACACGCGCCAAGATCTGCATGCTGTCGTCAGTGGCGGTGTCCGGCTCCCCTCATGCTGCGAAGGCGCGTGAACTGGGCGCGGACGGGGTGGTCGCCAAGCCTTCGGGTACGGTGTCGCACGACCTCGAGGAAAAGACCGGCGACGAACTGGCGCGGACCATGCGCGCGCTGGTCGCGGCCTGAGCCGGAAGCAGGAGAGCGGTGATGTCCGACGAGATGGACGAAATCTGGGCCCTTTACGCAGATGACGGCGCCCAGGCGCTGGATGCGATGGAAACGGCGCTGAGCGCGCTGGATCAGCCCGATTGCAGCGACGCGGCCAGCCACATTGCGGCGCTGTTCCGGGCCATCCACACGTTCAAGGGCAATTCGCGCGTTCTGGGGCTGGCCACGGTGGAAAGCCGGGCCCACCTGGCCGAAGACCTGATCGGGCTTGTCCGCGACCAGGGCGTGCCTCTGGACCAGGAAATCCGCGACATCCTGCTGATGACCGCCGATGTGCTGCGCGACATGCTAGAGCAGACCGAGCGGACCCGCGCCGACGTGGACCCTGGCGCGTCGGAAGATCTGATGGTGCAGTTGCGCGACAAGATCGCGCGGGCGCTGGCCGGTGCGGACCCGGCCGTGCAAGCGCCCCCGCCGCCGGTGCCTGACGATGGCCGGGAAGATGCCCCGGACATTCCTGTGCGCGATACCTTCGATGAACTGCCGACCGATGTGTCGTCAGTGCCGGCGGATGCGATGACAGACCCCGCCACCGAAACCGGCGTGACCGAAGGCGCCACGACCGGGCCGGACCTGGACGCGCCAATGGCGATGCTGCGGCGGATCGACGATCCCCTTTACCGCAAGATCTTCGTGGACATGGCCGATGACACCCGCCAGCGGCTGCGTGCGGCCCTGGCCAGCCCGTCCGATGAAACGCGGGCCGCTGCGCGACGCGGCGCGGACAACCTCTCGCACGCCGCCCGGCAGATGGACCTGCCGGCTTGGGCCGAAGCTGTGGATCGTTTCCTGAAGCTTCCGGCGCCCGATGGCGAACAGATCGCCGCCCTGCTTTTGGAGCTGGACGATTGCCAGGGCCGCGACCTGGGCACCCCGCAGCCCGCCCAAGACACCGGAAACGGCTTCCTGGCCCGGATCTGGCCCGACCTGGGCAAACTGGCCGCGCTCGGGGCGGAATTCTCGCCCGAGACCGACCACGCCGCCCGGCGCGCCGACGTGATCGGCGCCATCGTCCAGCGGGCCAGCGCCGAAGGCCTGATCCGCGTGGCCGAAGCGACGCAAGCCCTGCTGGCGGTCACGGACCGGCAGGCCTTCCGCGACGGCGAGCTTCGGCTTTATGAAGAACTGGCGGCGGTGGAATCCGCCACCGGCGAGGTTGCGCCGGACGCCAGCCCGCGCGCGCTGCTTTACAGGTGGTGCGCCGACCATGTGTTCGAGTCGCTGGGAGAGCTTTCGGTCCTGCTGGATGCGTTGCGAAACGGCGGCGCCCATGATGCGAACTACAGCCGCTTCAATCAACTGATGCGGCGGATCCATCACGCCTGCCAGCATTATCACATGGACACGGCGGGCCAGTTGGCCATGTCGCTTCTGGACCTGTTCGCCCGTCAGCAGACCCGGGGCGGCGCACCGGACCCGATCCTGGAACACATCGCCCAGGGGTTCATCAGCACGATCGAGCTGGTCCTTGACAGCCTGGAGGACGGACAGGAGGTTCTGCAAACCGACACGCTCCAGAAGCTGTTCGCCGAGGCGTCGAGCGTGGCCTTCGTGGCGGAAGGCGTGGTCAGCGCGGCCGCGATCGAGCGCAAGCTGGGACTGCCGCGCGAATTCCACCGCGTGCTGTCACCGGAAAGCGTCCGCGCTGCGGCGGACGCGCTGGACGCGGGGCTGCATTTCCATGTCATCCGGGCCGACATCAACGACGACGACCGCCTTGCCGAAGCCTTCGTCCTGTGGCTGGGCCAGAATCGCACCCGCTCGATCACCAACGTCACGGTGTTCCGGGGTGCCGAGACCCTGTTCGACTTCCTGATCGCGACGCCGCTGTCCCATGCCTCGGTCGTCGAGGCGCTGGCGCATCTGGACCCCTCGGGGACGCGCCTTCACTGCACGCAGACCCTGACGGCGGACCAGTCGGACCTGGACCTGCCGGAGGCGGCGCAGGCCCTGCCGCCGGTTGCGGGGATCAGCACCGAGATGCTGGAGCGCATCGGCGAGATTGCCACGGGGCAGGCGATGATCCACCACATGCAGAAGGAACTGGCCGAGATCGACATGGCCGGCGAGATCGACAACCGGCTGAAGGCCGCTGGGGTCGCCCCGGACCTGCGGGCCGAGATCCGCGGCCTTCTGGGCGGGGTCACGGAACAGCAGCGCGACATCCTGCAACTGGAAGGGCCGCTGCTGGCGCAGATGGCGATCCTGCAGGAAGAAACGGCGGCACTGCGGTCGCGTCCGGCAGAGATCGTGCTGCAACCCATCGCGGCGCTGGTCAAGGCCCAGGCGGCCAAGGCCGGGCGCAAGATCGCCGTCAGCACCCTGGGCGGCGATCTGTCGCTGGACGTGACCATTCTGGAAACGTTGCGCAATGTTCTGCGCGCGCTGGCCCTGCACCGGGTCGGCGGCCCCACCCTGCCCGGCATCATGCGGCTGATCTTCCGCCATGACCGGGATTGCGTGCATGCGATGATCGAGGATGACGAAGCCGCGCTGATCGCCCCGGAATTCTTCCGGCCGCTGGATGACTTGGTCCGTCAGGCGCAGGGCCGGCTGCGGCAGGTGCAGATTCCCGGAGGCGGAACCCGCCTGCACGTCACCCTGCCGCTGTCGATGGTGGTGATCGACGGCATGGTGGTGCGGATCGGCAGCGTTCGTTACGTGCTTCCGGTCAACGCGATCAGCCTGATCACCCAGGAAGCACCGGGATCCGCCTTCACCATTTCGGCCAGTGGCGGGCGGTCTGTCCTGCAACTGGCCTCGCGCGATCTGGTGCCGGTGTGCCGGATCGGCACGCCCGTTCAGCAGGATCGGATCTACGTCATCCTGACGGTCGCGGACTGCCGGGTCGCGATCCCGGTGGATGAGGTCTTGGGCCAGCAGCTTGTGCTTTTGCGGCCGTTGCGGGGCGTGCTGTCGCGGCTGGAGCAGCTGAACGGAATCGCCCTTCTTGCCGGAGGCGAGGTGGGCCTTGTGATCTCGACCGCCGCGCTGGAGGGCGAAAGCGCGGATGTGTTCACGCCGGTCGGCCCGGCGCTGACCCCGGCGACGGCCCTTCAGCCCGCGTGAAACTGGGGTTGGCCCGGCTCTGCCCGGGCCTTCTTCCTTTGTCCTGCGGAAATCCCCGGGCGCTCCGGTGGGCCGATTCCGGGGTCTTCGGACCGGGTCCGAATTCGCCCGCAAAACGGCCAGCATTTCGCCTGATTGATACATACTTTCCGATGGTCCGGTCATCCCTTCCGACAATTTCCCATCGCAAGGCGATAGACCCCAATCCTTTCTAAGAATTGGAGAATTTTAGTTAACCGCCAATATTCATTTCAGATGAGTATTAGGCGGTAACGATGTCGAATCACTGGAAAGTCAACGCGAACCGGGCGCCCGACATGCCCGTCCGGCGCTGCGCGATGGATCAGATGATCCCCGGAAACAGCCCCCGCATGCAGGACTTGAAGCAGCTGGTGGAACTGGTCGCGCCGAATGACTCTCCGGCCCTGATCCTGGGGGAAACCGGTACGGGGAAGGAACTGGTCGCGCAGGCCCTCCACAAGATGTCGGGACGGCGCGGCGCCTTCGTTGCGATCAACTGCGCCGCCATCCCCGCCGAATTGCTGGAAGGCGAACTTTTCGGCCACGAGAAGGGTGCCTTCACGGGTGCCGACCGCAGCCGCGCTGGCCTGTTCGAGGCGGCGCAGGGCGGTACGCTGTTCCTGGACGAGATCGGCGACATGCCCCTGGCGATGCAGGCCAAGCTGCTGCGTGTGCTGGAAACCCGCCAGGTGCGCCGGCTGGGCGGCCACGCCATGATCGACGTCGACTTCCGGCTGGTGGCCGCCACCCATCGCGGCCTGCCCGCGATGGTGCAGCAGGGCAGCTTCCGCCAGGACCTGTATTTCCGCCTTGCCGTCTTTCCGCTGGTCGTGCCTTCGCTGGCAGAGCGTCCGGGCGACATGCCGCTGATCCTTGACCGGCTGCTGGCCGAGATCTGCCCCGCCGATCGCGCGGCCCTTCGTCCGACCTTCGACACCTCGGCGCTGCGGGCGCTGGCGGCGCATGACTGGCCCGGCAATATCCGCGAACTGCGCGCCGTCGTTTGCCGCGCCGTGGCGCTTTTCCCCGGCCGCACGGTGACGGCCCAGACGCTTGAGCACAACCTGCTGACCTTCACCGCGCCGGGCAGCGAAACCCCGTCCCTGTCGCTGGCGGAAGACACCGCGTCCGACGCGGACATTGGTCCCTTCGATCGGGCGCTGGTCGGATGCGGTGGCCTGGACCTGCGCATCCACATCCGTGACATCGAGATCGCCGCGATCGAGGCCGCCCTGCGCCGCAGCCGGGGCTGCGTCAGCAGCGCCGCCGATCTGCTGCACCTGCGCCGGACGACGCTGATCGAGAAAATGAAGAAATACGGCATTCACGCCAAGATCTAACTTGTAGGAGTCAAAAGTGTCCCTCGTCAAAACCCAATCCACCCGTCGCATGGCCTTCTCGGGTTTCGGTTCCCACCTGCGGGCCGACCAGGCCGTCTGGGCCCGTCTGGCCGCCGAGCGCGCCAGCGAAATGGGCCATGAGCCGCAAGTTCCGGTGTTCCACCACGCCGCGCCCCGGCGCGTAAGCCTGTTCCGCTAGGACCGCGGGGTTTCATCATGACCGACTTGTCCCACCGCTGGCCGGCACAGGTCAACACCGTGCCGATGCTGCCCTGTGCCGCGCAGTGCACCCTGGTTACGGAGACCCGCAAGCAGCGTGGCTGCTCGCGCGCGCGTCGGATGATGTGCCGGGCCGAAGTCGCCGAACATCTGTACAACTACCTGACGAAGTCGAACCTGGCCGCGGAAAGCCTGTTCCAGATCAGCCTTGACCCGATCGTCGAGACCGGACGCCTGGAGGTGATGGGCTATGCGACCGAGGCCCGCTTCCTGCCAACGGGCCATGCACGGTCGTTCTGGTATGACGTGGCCCGTCGCTACGGCTTGATGGTCGAACTGGATCTGGCGGTGATCCGCGCCTCGTTGCGGGCTTTGGCGCGGTTGCCGGGCGCGCCCTTCATCAGCCTCGAGATCAGCCGCGAGACGCTGGACGATCCGCGGACACGTCGGCTGCTGATGCCCCAGGCCGCGCAGATCGTCCTTCAGATCCAGGGAAACCCCGATGATCCCCTGACGGTCGAAGCGCATGACCTTCTGCAAGAGCTGCAGGGGCTGGGCCTGCGGCTGGGTGTCGATCTTCGCGACGACACCTCGTTTGACACCGTCAACGCGGCGTGCAGCCGGGGGACGGGTGATCAAGGTCGCAGCCAGCGCCCTCCTCGACATGACTTCCGACCGGGAAGCCAGCCCCAGAACCTCGGCGCTGATGCGGAAGGCGCGCACATCCAAATCCGTCCTGCTGGCTTGCGGCGTCCACACCGCCGGTGCCCGCAACGCGCTCAGCGCGCTGGGCATTCCCGCCCTGCAAGGGCTGGTGTCGGGGGGACCGATCCTGTGCAGCAAGTCCGCCAGATGAGCGCGGTGTTGGCCAAACCGGCGGCGCCCGCGCCCGTGCTGGGCAATCCCTGTTCGGATTGCGAACATGCCATCGCCTGCGCGCTGGTCCGGCCGGACTATTCGCAGTGCCTGCGGGCGGCCGAAGTCCGCATGGACCGGGGCCTTCTGCTCAGCTGGCTGGTGTTTCTGTTCCTCTGCATCGCCCTGGCCGCGATCTTCTTCCTTTAACCCATTCTTCGCACACACCACCCCCGCACACAGGGTGACGCGGCCGGCCGTCCTTCGGGGCGGCCGGTTTCTTTCTGGGGATCAGTTGGCATCCTGGCCGTGGCGGCTGCGGAAGCGGCTGCGCATTTCCCGCATTCGCACGATGACATTGAGGACGGTGATCGCCACCGCCACCCACATGAACCCGCCCCAGGCACCGCTACCTGCGGGATCGGTGGGCAAGGTGCCGGTCAGCTTCCACGCCAGGAAGGCGCCCAGCCCGAAGGCAAGGACGGACCGGCGGATCATGCGGCAAGTCGCGCAGCCCAAGGCACCCATGTCAGAACTCCGTAAAAGGCCCGCCAGCGGGCCGGGTTTCAGTTGTCGAATTCGATCCGCAGCTCGATCCGGCGGTTCTTCTCGCGCCCTTCGGGGGTGGCGTTGTCGGCCACGGGCTGGGTGTCGCCCTTGCTGACAGCCTGAAGCTCGGCGTCGGGCACCAGGCCGCTTTCCTGGATCTGCCGCACGACACTGCCCGCACGCGCGGAGGCCAGATCCCAGTTGTCGCGGAACGCGCCACCGGAAATCGGCACGTCATCGGTGTGGCCGGTGACGACGATGCGGCGGGCCTTGCCTGCGACCTGTCCCAGCCGGTTGACGATGTCCTGGGCCTGGGCGGTCAGATCGGCGGAGCCGGAACCGAAGGCGCCACCCGAACCCAGCGTCACCGTCACGGCGCCATCCTGCCGTTCGACCCTGGCATCGCCCGTGTCGATCTGGTCCTGAAGCAGAAGACCCATCTGGACAGCGGCGATCTCGGCCCGGATTTCACCGGTTCCGGCCGGACCCTGCCCCCCGTCCTGGCCGGAACCGGTGGCGGTGCCTTCCGTCCCCTGTCCGGCGGGGGCTGCCGACGGTTCGGGCTTCGTCGGATCCAGCGCCCCTTCCGGGCCGGAAGGACTGTCCTTCCCGGCCGGTGTCCGGCCGGGCGGTGCGCCAGTCTGTCCGGACTGGTCCGCAATGGCCTTGCGGAAGCTTTCGGCGATCTTGGCCGCATCGTCCGCGCCGGCGCCGGGCGGCAGTTGCACCACGACCTTGCCGGCCTCGCTCTGGATCTCGATCTCGCCCTGGGCCAGCGCGTCGCGCATGGCCTTGCCCAGCGCCTCGGCGGCCTGATCGGCTGCGGAGCCGCCCGGCGCGCCGCCCGAGGAATGCTGTTCGGGCGCGTCGGGATCGCCGGACTGGGGCGTGGTACCCGTGGGCTGGTCGGTCTGTTCGCCCGATTGCGGGCCGTAGTGCAGATCCAGGACCGAGGTTCCGCCGCGTTCCCCGTTTTCATCCTGCGGGATGGTCCCGAAGGTCTGGCGCATGACGGCGGCAAAGGCGTTGAACTTGGGCTGGTCGGTCTTCGCGGTCATCAGCATGATGACGAAGAACGCCATCAGAAGCGTCGCCATGTCGGCGAAGGTGATGATCCAGGGGGGCGGACAATGCCCGCCGCCGCCATGATCGTCATGGCCGCCGCCCCCGCCGTGATGGGCGTGCGGTTCGGGTCCGTGGCTCTCGGCAGGTGCCTTCTTCGCGGTCGGCCGCGCCATGGCTCAATCCCTTACGCTGCGGCGAGGATCTGTTCGCGCTGCGACACCGGCAGGCGCGCCGCCAGCTTGTAGATGATCGATCGGGGCGCCTCGGACCGGGCGATGCCGCGCAATCCTTCGATCGCCGCCTCGCAATAGGCGACCTCGCGGGTGGTGTTGTTCTTCAGCTTGGTGGCCATCGGTCCGAAGAAGACGTTGGCCACGATGGCGCCGTACATGGTGCCGACCAGCGCCGTGGCCATCCCCTTTCCCACCAGCGTCGGATCGGACATGTTTCCCATCATCTCGACCAGGCCGATCAACGTGCCGATCATGCCGTAGGCGGGGCCCAGTTCGACCCAGGCCTTGATCACCTCTTGCCGGGCCTGGTGGCGGGCCTTCATCGCCGTCAGGTCCTGCATCAACTGTTCGGTCATCTTGTGTTCGTCCGAACCGTCGATCAGCATCTGCAGGCCGCCCTGCATCAGCTTGTGGGGAAGATCCCGGCCCTCCAGCGCCATGAGGCCGTCCTTGCGCACCACACCGGCCAGTTCGGACATCAGCAGCGCCAGCTTGCCGATGTCATAGTCGTGCTGCTTGAAGGCGGTCTTCATCGCCTTGAACGACCCCAGGAACACGGGCATGGGCGCGGTGTACATCACGGCAAAGAAGCCGCCGACGAAGACGATCATGAACCCATGCAGCGACACGAAGGGTGCGATATGTCCGCCGGCCGCCATGGTGCCGACCACCGCAAGAATACCGCCGACGAAACCGATGAGTGTTGCCAGATCCATTGGAAACTCCATTGCCCGGCAATGCGCCTGCAACTTGCGTGCCGCGCGGCAAGGGAATCGGACAGGGCATAACAACGGCCCTGTCAGTCAAGGTTCTGTCGGGATGACGACCAGGAAGGATGGTGCCGGTGAAGGGACTCGAACCCCCGACCCCATCATTACGAATGACGTGCTCTACCAGCTGAGCTACACCGGCATCCTTCCGTGGTGGCGGGTCATTAGCATCAACGGATCGAGGTGTGTAGCCCCAATTTCAGCAAAGAGGATTCATGCCTTGTCGGGGTCCGCGGGTTCGGCATAGTCGACGGCGAAGGGGCGTGCGTGGACATCCCCCTGGCGTTCCTCGATCACCGCGGCCACGTCGACGGGCGGCGGCGCGGATTCGGCAGGCCCCTCCACGATCTCGGCTTCGGCCACCGGGGCGGGCGCCGGCTCGGGCTTGGGTGCGGGCTTTCCGACGATCAGGGGCAGCATCTCGGCGCCGTGGGGCATCGACACGGCGCCTTCGGGCGGTTCGCGCCAGCTGAGCGTGTCGAAACCGTTGCAGTGCGGGCAGACCGGCGACCAGTCGGCCGCGACCTGATGGCAGTTGTCGCAGACCCACTGCGGCCCGCGGCTTGCGGTCAGGGCACGGGTCAGCCAGCCGCGCACAACGGCGTCGTCCTTGCCCTCGCCGCGCTCGATGGCGGCCATGATGGTCAGGGCGCGGGCGGTCGGCCGGGTGTCGGTCAGATCGCCCAGCGCCCGGCGGGCGCCGGGGAAATCCTCGGCGGCGATGTTAAGTTCCGCCGCCAGCATCTTCGTCTCGGGGTGCTCGGGGCGGATCTTCAGAAGCGCGCCGAACCGCTTCAGCCGTTCCTGCGGCGACTCGGCTGGCTCGATCTCGGCGAAGGCGGCGGCTAGGTCGGGATGGGGCTGCGCCTCCCAGGCCTTGGTCAGGACGCGGGTCGCGTATTTGGGGCGGCCATCGGCAATGTAGGCGCGGGCAGCCATGGCGGCCGCAGGGATCAGATCGGGCGAGGCCTTGTTGGCCGCGATCGCGGCTTCGCGTGTCTCGATCGACGCATCCTTCTCGATCAGGCCTTTCGCCTCTTGCAGGGCCATCACCGCATCGCGGCGGCGGTGCACCTCTTTCGGCAAAAGCCCCTGCCGGGCCTTGGCGTTCAGGACATTCCGCGCGCCCTTCCAGTCGCCCTTGCGGGACTGAAGTTCAAGAAGCGCGTCCTGCACCTCGGCGTTGCGGGGTTTCAGCGCGAAAGCCTTCTCGGCCAGCTTCAGCGCGGTTTCGGTGTCACCTTCGGCGATCTTCTGGTTCATCAACCCCCGCACACCGATGAAGCGCGATTGCGGGTGGCTGAGCAGGCGCTTGTAGGCCTCGGACGCGCGGTAGCGGTCGCCGGCCGCCTCGGCCGCCTGCGCCACGAGGATCGTCGTCAGTTCCGGCGAATCGAGGTAGCGCTCTGCCTTGCTGGCCTGGGCCAGCGCCGACTTGGGTTCACCCGCCGCAAGCGCCATGATCCCTTCGGACAGCGCGCGGTACCCCTTGCGTTCGCGGTTGCGGTCGAAATAGCGCCGAAGCGCGTTGTCGTCGCCGTTCAGGAAGCGGACGAAGGCAACGACCAGGCCCGAAACGGTGAGGATCGCCCAAAGCGCGACGAACAGGACCAGAAGCCCCAGCAGCGCCTGCACCGGACCCAATGTGTATTCCATGCCCGAGAGCGTCAGCCGCACCTGCCCCCCGCTGCTGGACAGAAGCGCCGCCCCGAAGGTGACCGCCGCGATGACCGTCACGAAAATCGCAATCTTGAGGAAGTTCCAGATCATGGCGGTCCTCAGTTGATCTTGGCCGAAAGGCTGGCAGCGGCGTCCAGCACGGCCTGGCGCCGGTTTGCCTGGGTGATCCAGTCGATCATCGGGGCCTGAACCTCGGGGGGCAGGCTGCGCAGCTCGGTCAGAGTCGCCCCCAGGTCGCCCTGGCTGAGCGCGGCTTCGGCGCGCGACAGGATCGCGTCGGGATCGTTGCCTTCGCGCGGGGTCAGCGAACGGGCGCCCGTCTGGCCGCGCAGGAAGGCACCCAGCCGATCCAGCGCAGTTGCATCCGCCGCGGGCCGGAGGGTGACCGCAAGCGCCTGCCGTGCCGCCTCGGGGAAGGTGTCGCGCAACTGGGCCAGCGTCGGGATGCCTTCGGCTTCCTTCTGCAACTCGGGCGGAACCGCCACCCCGACGTCTTCCAGATCCTTCAGCGCGGCGGCAAAGGAGGCACCGCTGTCCAGCGCGGCCTGCATCAGGCGCAGCGCCGATTCGGCGCGGGACTGCCGCGCGATCTGTTCCGTATCGGACTTCAGCCGGGCGGCCTCCTCCGTGGCGGCCTTGATCTGCGCCTGAGCCTCGGCGGCTGCGGTGGCGATGCGCGCGGCATCCTGGCCGCCCGTGCTGGCCTGCTGGGCCACCTGGGACCGGAGCGCCTCAAGCTCGCGGCTCAGGGCATCGATGGCGGTCGACGACGCGGCGCCACCGGCGACGGGGCGCTTTTCCAGCGCGCTCAGCCGGTTGTCCAGATCGGCCAAGCGCGATTCCAGCGGCCCCAGGTCAGGCGCTGCCTGAGGCGCGGCGGCCAATTCCTTGCGCAGTCCTGCCAGTTCGGCGTCCAGCGTGGCGCGGTCCAGCGGCGCGGGGGCCTGCTGCAAGCGGGCGATGTCCTGCGACAGCATCTCGATCCGCGCGGCCTGGGCCTCGATCGCCGAAGTGGTGCCGGTATCGGTCAGCGGAAAGGGGCGCCATTCCGGCGGCACCTTGGGCAGAACATAGGTGGCCGCAGCAAAACCCAGGGCCGCCGCGCAGACACCCCCCAGGAAAACCCCCAGAAAACCGCCCCGGCGGCGGGAGGCAGGCTGCGGTTTCGAAGGCGGTTCCATGGCTACGGGTGCCGGATCGGGTTGCGACCGCGCGCCGGAGCCCGCCTCGGATGTGTCCATCCGCGACACGATGCTGTCCAGATGGCTGCCGGGTTCGGATGCGGCCAGGGTCTCACCGTTGTCGGAGGGGGTTGGCGGAACGGCGTCCGGTTCGTCAGAGGTATTCGCCACAATCTTCTCCCCGATAGTCCGGCCTGTCCCGGGCCTGGTAAATCTAGCCGCGCCGCCCCCTGCGCTTCAAGCACCACCGGGGCTCAGGGCGGTCCTGCGGCAATCAGCCCCTGCACAGCGTCAAGCATCATTGCGGCATTCGGTTCCTTGGCAACCTGAATGCGCGCCGGCAAGAGGATTGCCGCCGCTTCGGCCACGGCGGGGCTGATGGCGGCGATCAGAAGCGGCGCGCGCGGCAGGGGGTTCAGGCGCGTCAGCAACTGCGCGGCCCGCGCCGAAAACAGCGGCAGGAGAATCGGGCTGCCGCCCAGGAGCAGCGCCAGCGCGTCTGGCGTTGGCGGCAGGGCGATCTGGTCATAGGCGGTGACGCCCCGCGCCTTGAGTCCCGCCTCGGTCAGTTTCCGCGCGACATCCACGGCCATGTGCAGGCCGTGGATATGCAGGAGCACGCCTTGCGGATCTTCGTCGATGATCGCGTCGATCATGCGGGACCCGTCGCCCGGCCCGATGACCACCGGCAGCCCCGCCGCCCGTGCGGCCTGCGCCGTCCGCTCACCCACGCACCAGGCGCGCAGGTCGCGGCGCCTGGACAGCCGCAGGAAGGCCGCTACCCCCGTTTCAGAGGTAAAGACCAGGGTTTCCACCCCGTCCAGCGGCAGGGTCGTGGTCAGCATGTCCAGCCGCGACATGGGCGACAGCAGGATGGGCCAGTCGGCGCCCAGGATTGCCCGGACATCCTGCGCGAACCGCTGCGATTGCGCCGCCGGCCGCGTCAGCAGCAGTGTCGGCCGGAAGGAAGAAGCAGGCGCAACCATCAGTGCCGGTGTCTTTGCATTGTATGACGTTGACCGCGGTGTTACCTGCCGTGGCACGGCTTCGCAACCGGAGTGTCCATGTCCGCGCCCCTGACCCTGCTTGGCATCGAAAGCAGCTGCGACGATACCGCCGCGGCCGTGGTGCGGCTGGCCGGGGACCGGGGGCTGATCCTGTCTTCGGTCGTTGCCGGCCAGACGGCGCTGCACGCGGCCTATGGCGGGGTCGTACCGGAAATCGCCGCCCGCGCCCATGCCGAGCGGGTCGACCTATGTATCGAGGAGGCGCTGGACAAGGCGGGCCTTGGGTTGGCGGACCTGTCGGGCATCGCCGTCACGGCCGGGCCGGGGCTGATCGGCGGGGTCTTGGCGGGGGTGATGTGCGCCAAGGGCATCGCTGCGGTAACGGGCCTGCCGCTGGTCGGGGTGAACCATCTGGCCGGGCACGCGCTGACGCCGCGCCTGACTGATGGCTTGCGGTTTCCCTATCTGATCCTGCTCGTCTCGGGCGGGCACTGCCAGTTCCTGATTGTCGAGGATGCCGTCAGCTTCACGCGACTGGGCGGGACCATCGACGACGCACCCGGTGAAGCCTTCGACAAGACGGCCAAGCTTCTGGGTCTGCCGCAGCCCGGGGGCCCCGCGGTCGAGTCCGAGGCGCGGACGGGCGATCCGGCGCGCTTCCACTTCCCGCGGCCGTTGCTGGATCGGGACGGCTGCGACATGTCGTTTTCGGGGCTGAAGACCGCCCTTCTGCGCGCCCGCGACCAGGCCGTGGCCGAGCGGGGCGGCCTGGCGATCCAGGACCGCGCCGATCTGTGCGCCGGGTTCCAGGCCGCAGTGCGGGATGTGCTGGTCGCCAAGTCCCGCCGGGCGATTGCGCGCTACCTGGAACTGGCGCCGGCGGAACCTGCCTTCGCCGTCGCGGGCGGCGTGGCCGCGAACAGCGCCGTTCGCGCCGCGCTTGAAACGCTTTGCACCCGCGAAGGGGTTCGCTTCCTGGCGCCGCCGCTGCCGCTGTGCACCGACAATGCCGCAATGATCGCCTGGGCCGGGATCGAACGGCTGGAACGGGGCCTGACCGACGGTCTGGACCTGTCCGCGCGGCCGCGCTGGCCGCTGGATGATCGCGCCGCGCCGCTGTTGGGCGCGGGAAAGAAGGGGGCCAAGGCATGACCGTCGCGGTTCTGGGTGCAGGCGCCTTTGGCACGGCGCTGGCGGTGGCGCTGGCCCTGGGCGGGCGGCGCGTCACTCTCTGGGCGCGCGATCCGGTCCATGTGGCCGAGATGCAGGCCACGCGTCGCAATGACCGCCGGCTGCCGGGCGTGGCGCTGCCCGATGGCCTGGTGGTCACGGCGGATCTGTCCCGGGTTACGGCGCCGACGATCCTGCTGGCCTTGCCAATGCAACAGACCGGCAGTTTCGTCGCCGCGCACGACGCGGGGCTGCGCGGGCGCGATCTGGTGGCCTGCGCCAAGGGGATTGACCTCTCGACCCTGCAAGGGCCGGTGGCCGAATTGTCCGCCGCAAATCTGGGCGGCAGCGTCGCGATCCTGACCGGCCCCAGCTTTGCGGCCGACATCGCCCGCGGGCTGCCCACGGCGCTGACGCTTGCCTGTGGCGACGATGCGGTGGGGGCAAGGCTGCAAGACCTTCTGTCGACCGCCACCCTGCGGCTTTATCGCAGCGACGACACCCTGGGGGCGGAGCTGGGCGGGGCGCTGAAAAACGTGATCGCCATCGCGTCCGGCGTGGTGATGGGCGCCGCGCTGGGGCATTCGGCGCGCGCCGCGCTGATGACGCGCGGCTTTGCCGAGATGGTGCGCCTGGCCACGGCCCTGGGCGCGCGGGCCGATACGCTGATGGGGTTGTCGGGGTTTGGAGACCTGGTGCTGACCTGCACCTCGGATCAGTCGCGCAACTTTCGCTATGGCCAGGCGCTTGGATCGGGGGCGGATTGGGATTCCCGCATCACCGTCGAAGGCGCGGCCACGGCGCAGGCGGTGGCGCGGCTGGCGGCGGAGCGCGGGATCGACATGCCCGTCTGCACGATGGTCGCCGCCCTGATCGACCGCAGGATTGCCGTAGAAGATGCCGTTTCCGCGCTGATGGCGCGCCCCTTGAAGAAGGAAATTCCCTGATGCCTTACGCCGTGATCTGTCGTGACAAGCCCGGCCACCTGCAAACCCGCCTGGATACTCGTGCGGCCCATCTGGCCTATATCGAACAGACGGGCATCGTCTGGATGGCCGGGCCGTTCATCGAGGATGGCCAGATGGTCGGCACGCTGGCGATCCTGAACGCCGACAGCCTGGAAGCGGCCAAGGAATGGGCGGCCGGCGATCCCTACAAGGCGGCGGGACTGTTCGACAGCGTCGAGGTCATCGAATGGAAGAAGGTGATCGGCTGATGCCCTACTGGCTGTTCAAGTCCGAACCGGACACCTGGAGCTGGGACCAGCAGGTTGCCAAGGGCGAGGCGGGCGAGGAATGGCATGGCGTGCGCAACTACCAGGCGCGCAACAACATGCGGGCCATGAAGGTGGGGGACCGCGGGTTCTATTACCATTCGAACATAGGGAAAGAGATCGTCGGCATCGTCGAGGTGTGCCAGGAAAGCGCGCCCGACAGCACGACCGACGATCCGCGCTGGGATTGCGTGCATATCCGCGCCATCAAGCCGCTGAAACGCCCCGTCACGCTGGAGGAAGCCAAGGCTGATCCGCGCCTGCAGGACATGGCGCTGGTGAAGAACACGCGGCTTTCGGTTCAGCCGGTCAGCGACGAGGAGTGGCGCATCGTCTGCGAACTGGGCGGCATAGAGCCCTGATCCCGTCGCAAAAGAACAAAGGGTCCCGGACAACGCCCGAGACCCTTTGCCACCCCGGCGCACCCCTGCACCACTGGTATCTGAAAAGGTTCGGGTCATCCTGACCGATGGCTGATGGATAACGTGAAACGCGACCTTTCCGCAAGCGTCGCGTTTCAGCAATTTTATTAAAATTCAGATGCTTGGCGCCGCGGCGACGGCGCCCCGCCGCAACAGGATCAGGCGTAGGCCGCTTCCTTGCCGAAATGCTTGACCAGCAGGTAATAGAAAACCGCGCGGAACTTGTTGCGTTCGGACTTGCCGTAAGTCTCGATCACGGCGGCAATGCCTTCGTCCAGCCTGGCGTCATCCTTCAGGCCCAGTTTCTTGACCAGGAAATTGTTCTTGATGCGCTCAAGCTCGTCCGATTGGCTGGCCGCAACCGTCTGCGCGTCATTGTCATAGATCGAGGGACCGCAACCGATGGTGACCTTCGTCAGCAGGTCCAGATCGGGGGTCACCTTGCACTTGTTCTTCAAGTCCTCGGCGTATTTGGCAATCAGCTCGTCTCGCTTACCCATTGTCCACTCCTTTGGTGCGTTGAATGGCGCTCCCTTGTCCCCGTCCCAAGAATGAAGGGTTTTGACAATTCAGCAACGGGAAAATCCGCGTGTCCTTCATTCCGGCAGCCGGATCAGGTATTGGTTGCCCAAGGTACTGAATATCGCCTTCGGGCCAAGCTTTGACACAAGGGTCTGCACCGCTGTCCGAACCGGCGCGCCGTCGTCTGCGCCCCAGTTGTAATCATCCCCCGCGATGATCCCGCCGGGCCGGACCTTGACCGACGAAAGGGCCAGGTCTTCGTCGATGATGGGGCTGTTGTGGTTCCCGTCGATGTAAACCCAGTCGAAATAGCCATCGGCAAAACCGCGAAGCACATCGCCCGAAGGCGCGCGATGCAGGCGGACGGCGGGGACATCGGCGAACCTGGCGCGCACCTCATGGAACATCTCGTCCATTCGACTGGCGAATTTCCTGCGGCCGAAACCGGTGTTGGAAAATTCGGGCTGATAGGTCCAGGGGTCGATCAGGTGCAATTCGCGCGGCGCCGCCACCTCGAGGATCGTTTCGCTGAACCTGCCTTCCCAGACCCCGATTTCCGCACCTACCGCGGCCTTGGGCAGCTTCGACAGAAGCTCCCGCCGCCGGGCATCTCGGCGAGACGGCTCTTGCGTGCTTTCGGTCATTGGAAAATTCCTTGGTGTAAATCAGACGGCAGGTTCAAAAAAGCCCCGCGTTCCGGGGGAACACGGGGCAATCTCAGGGCACCGGGCGCAAAGCCTCAGTAGCGGTAATGATCCGACTTGAACGGCCCTTCCGGTGACACGCCGATGTAATCGGCCTGTTCGGGGCGCAGTTCGGTCAACTTCACGCCGATCTTCTTCAGATGCAGGCGGGCCACCTTTTCGTCCAGCACCTTCGGCAGGATATAGACCCCGGGCTGGTATTCGGCGCCACGGGTCCAGAGTTCGATCTGCGCCAGCACCTGGTTGGTAAAGCTGGCGGACATCACGAAAGACGGATGGCCCGTGGCATTGCCCAGGTTCAGCAGCCGGCCTTCGGACAGAAGGATGATCTTGTTGCCCGAGGGCATTTCGATCATGTCCACCTGGTCCTTGATGTTGGTCCACTTGTGGTTGCGCAATGCAGCAACCTGGATTTCGTTGTCGAAATGGCCGATGTTACCAACAATGGCCATGTTCTTCATCTCACGCATGTGCTCGAGACGAATCACGTCCTTGTTGCCGGTGGTGGTGATGAAGATGTCGGCGTCATGGACCACGTCTTCCAGCACCACGACCTCGAACCCGTCCATCGCGGCTTGCAGCGCGCAGATCGGGTCGACTTCGGTTACCTTCACGCGCGCGCCCGCACCGCGCAGGCTGGCGGCAGAGCCCTTGCCCACGTCGCCATAACCGCAGACCACGGCGACCTTGCCGGCCATCATCGTATCCGTGGCGCGGCGGATACCGTCGACGAGGCTTTCCTTGCAGCCGTATTTGTTGTCGAACTTCGATTTGGTGACGCTGTCGTTGACGTTGATCGCCGGGAAGGGCAGCAGGCCCTTCTTGTGCAGGTCGTAAAGCCGGTGGACGCCGGTGGTGGTTTCTTCCGAAACCCCCTGGATCGCGTCACGCTGCTTGGTGAACCAGCCGGGGCTTTCCTTCAGGCGCTTCTTGATCTGGTTGAAAAGGCACACTTCCTCGTCCGAGGTCGGGGTTTCGATCAGCCCGGTTTCCCCGGCTTCGACCCGCGCACCCATCAGGATGTAAAGCGTCGCATCCCCGCCATCGTCGAGGATCATGTTGCAGGTGCCTTCCGGGAACTGGAAGATCTTGTCGGTGTAGGCCCAGTAATCCTCCAGCGTTTCGCCCTTGATGGCAAAAACCGGGATGCCCGCGGCGGCAATCGCTGCTGCGGCGTGATCCTGGGTCGAGAAGATGTTGCAGCTGGCCCAGCGCACGTCGGCGCCCAGCGCCGCCAGCGTTTCGATCAGGACGGCGGTCTGCACGGTCATGTGAAGGCTGCCCGCAATCCGCGCGCCCTTCAGGGGCTGGCTCGCTCCGAATTCTTCGCGCAGCGCCATCAGGCCGGGCATTTCGGTTTCGGCGATGTCGAGTTCCTTGCGGCCGAAATCGGCCAGCGCGATGTCCTTGACGATGTAGTCTTGCGCCATTTACGGCTCCTGAATGCTTTGGTCGCGCCTCCTCTACCACCGCGTCGCCTCGGGAACAATCTTCTGCCGCCGGAACAGCCTGTTTGCCTGCGGTTTACCCGGGTGCCGCAGCGCAAGGGGCGTCGGCCTTCCAAGAGTGGGGACGGACATGGCGAAACCGGCGCGGGCCTGGCAACGGATGCTTTCGGGACGCAGGCTTGACCTGCTGGACCCGACGCCCGTGGACATCGAAGTTGAGGACATCGCGCATGGCCTGGCCTTCGTCGCGCGCTGGAATGGCCAGACGATCGGCGATTTTGCCTATTCGGTGGCGGAACATTCGCTGCTGGTGGAACAGATCTTCGGACGCCAGAATCCGGGAATGCCGGCGAAATGGCATCTGGCAGCGCTGCTGCACGATGCGCCGGAATATGTGATCGGCGACATGATCAGCCCGGTGAAATCCGCCGTGGGCCCCGCCTATGGCGAGCTGGATGCACGGCTGACAGCGGCGGTGCACCTGCGATTTGGCCTGCCAGCCGCGTTGCCCCCCGCGATCAAGAAGGCGATCAAGACGGCCGACCGGATCTCGGCCTGGCTGGAGGCGATCCAGATCGCCGGCTTCACCCGGACCGAGGCCGACCGGTATTTCGGGCGGCCCGACGCTCAGGTCATCAACGGCCTGGAGATCCGGCTGCGCCCGCCGGTCGAGGTGCGGACGGCCTATACCGCGCGGCATCGGGAATTGCTGGATGCGATGGCCGTGATCCATGAACCCGGTACCCGTGTCTGAAAGCTGTGCCGACAGGTTCATTGCAGCCTGGCTTGCCAAAGCTGGTCCCTATGGCGGATGCTGCCTGAAACAGCGTAAGCCGGGCTAACAGATGAATGACGTGATCTGGCGGCAGATGCCGCCGCTGTCGGCGCTGCGGGCATTCGAGGCCACCGCCCAAAGCAGAAGTTTCAGCGCGGCGGCGCGGGCGTTGAACGTGACCCATGCGGCGGTCTCGCAACAGGTCAGATCACTTGAGGCGCATCTGGGAACGGCGCTGGTGGTGCGAAATGGGCGGGCGCTGGACCTGACGGCGGAAGGCGCGGAACTGGCGGCGTCGCTGGCCGAGGGGTTCCGCCTGATCCAGACCGGGGTCGACGCGGCGCGCGCCGGCGGGGCCAACCGCCCCCTTGTGGTGACGCTGACGCCATCCTTCGCGCTTCAATGGCTGATGCCGCGGATGGGCGACTTCTGGCGACGGCTGCCCGGCCTGGCGGTCACGCTGCAACCCGATCACCGGATCCTTGACCTGCGGCGCGAAGGCGTGGACATCGCCATCCGCTACGGAAACGGCAACTGGCCCGGAAACACGGCCGAGCGGCTGGTGTCGGCGCGATACGTCGTGGTCGGCGCGCCGTCGCTGCTGCAGGGACGTCCGGCCCCGTCCGTCGAACAGATGCAGGACATGCCCTGGATTCTTGAGGAAGGGTGGCCGGAACAGATTTCCTGGCTGTCGGCCATGGGGCTTGACACAGGCCGGCTGAAGGCGACCCAGATGCCGACCGAGGAATTGGCGCTGTCTGCGGCGCGTCAGGGCTATGGCCTTTATGTCGAGAACGAGGCGCTGATGTCCGACGATATTCGCAGCGGGCGGTTGGTGCAGCTGGCGGTATCGAATGATGACCGGTTGGCCTATTACATCGTGACACCTGCCGGACCGCAAAGAACCGCAGTCCGGCAATTCATTCGCTGGCTGAAAGACAGCGTCTGATCAGATCAGAAGGTCGTCGATCGACTTTCCCGATTTCAGCGCCGATTCAACCCAGCGCGGCTTGCGCCCGCGGCCAGTCCAGGTTTCCGAGGGATTCTCGGGATTGCCGTATTTCGCCTGGGCCGGTTTGCGCGTCCGCGACGTGGCCGCGACCGACATCAATTCGCTCAGGCTGAAGCCGTGCTGGCGGGCGCTCTCCTCCAATGCGGCAAGCGCCTCTTTCCGCTTGCGATCTTCGTAGGTCGCAATGGCCTTTGCAACTTGGGATTGCAGGTCTTTCAGTTCTTTCAAAGAGAGTGAGTCGATATTCATTTCTTATCCCCTGCCGAAAGTGGCAAGGGTTTCATGCTATGAATTGAATTCCCGATCAACAAAATAGGAAGCCGACTTGTTGCGTCGTCCTATTTGGGGCTGCGCTTGGCAAGAATACGCTGCAAGGTCCGGCGATGCATGGAAAGACGGCGCGCGGTTTCCGAGACGTTGCGGTCGCACATTTCATACACCCGCTGGATATGCTCCCACCGGACGCGATCGGCCGACATCGGATTTTCCGACGGTTCGGGCAATACATCGCCCCGCGCCAGAAGCGCATTGACGATGTCGTCGGCATCGGCCGGTTTCGCCAGATAATCGATGGCGCCGGATTTGACCGCTGCAACAGCGGTGGCAATCGCGCCATATCCCGTCAGCACCACGATCCGGCAGTCGGGCCTGCGGGCGCGCAACGCCTCGACCACATCCAGACCATTGCCATCCTGCAGGCGCAGGTCGATCACGGCATAGGCGGGGGGATGCAGGCCCACCGCGACCTTGCCCGCCGCAACGCTTTCCGCGGTTTGCGGTGCGAAGCCGCGCTTTTCCATCGCGCGCGCAAGTCGGGTCACGAAGACGCTGTCATCATCGACCAGCAGAAGCGACCGGTCCGGCCCAAGGTCTGGAATGTCGCGGTCTGGCATCTGGCATCCTCATTCATGCACCCCGTTTATCTATTCCCCCGGGGCGGAAGATTCAAATGCTGCTAGCTGGAATGGTCGAGATAGCAGGCCACCGACTCGGCCATCTGGTCGGCGGACACTTCCCGGGTATAGACCTCGGCAAAGCCGGATCCGGGCAACATCAGATAGCTGAATGTCGTGTGATTGACGATATAGCTGTCATCCGCCGGATTCTGCGGCACCTGATAGAGAACCTTGTAGGCCTGCGCGGCCAACTTGATCTGCTCGGGCGTGCCGGTCAGGCCGATCATCCGGGGGTGCACGTTGTCGGTCCAGTCCTTCAACGCCTGCGGCGTGTCGCGGCGGGGATCCACGCTGACGAAGACCGGCGTCACCTCGAAGCCCTTTTCTTCCAGGATGTCGATGGCTTC
The DNA here is from genome assembly GCA_002356635.1 of Rhodobacteraceae bacterium QY30. Taxonomy (GTDB): domain Bacteria; phylum Pseudomonadota; class Alphaproteobacteria; order Rhodobacterales; family Rhodobacteraceae; genus QY30. The sequence goes on along the minus strand of CP023454.1, from coordinate 96,044 downwards.
GGCATTGCGCGCCGTGTCCACCGGGCAGATATCGGGGCAATAGGTATAGCCGAAATAGACCAGGCTGGGCTTCTTCAGCACGTCGGCGTCGGTCACGGTCTGCCCGTTTTCATCCGTCAGCGTGAATGGGCCGCCGATCTTTCCCGCACCGGCCATGACCGCGGTCTGACAGGGCGCAAAGGGATTGTCGCCTCCGGGCCGCGTCAGGACATAGCTGGCCACCAGACCGGCAATGACGACGGCGCCCGCCGAGAGCGCGATGGTACGGGACGAAAGCGGCATGGCAGATCCTTGATACGGGGGCGGCACAAGTTGCCGGGGCCCCCTCCTCCGGCGCGGTCATTGATCGCCGATCTGCCTGCGTCTATCAATCCGCGATCATTCGGGACAGGAGCGTGCCTTGGTCACATCTTCCTCAGCACCGCCGCCACCGTCGCCTGACGTCCTGGAGGACCGCGACCGACACAGCGAATGGGTCCGCCTTGGCACGCTGACGCTCCTCCGGTGGATCGCGATTGTCGGACAGACCGGAACCATCGTCGTGGCGACCTCGGTTCTCGGGATGCGGCTGGACCCGTGGCTTTGCGGGATCGCGGTCGGGTTGTCGGCGCTCTCCAATGCGCTGGCGATGACGTTGTTCCCCGCCTCGCAGCGCCTTTCGGAGCGCCAGGCGCTGTTGATCCTGATGTTCGATACCGCGCAGATGGCCTTCCTGATCGGCGTGACCGGGGGACTGAACAATCCCTTCGCGCTGCTGATCCTGGCGCCGACGACCATCACGGCGACGGCCCTGAAAAGCCGCGCCACCGCCGTTGTCGGCGCGCTGGCGGTGGTGCTTGTCACGGTGATCTGGCGGATCCACCTGCCGCTGGTCGATGGCCAGGGCCGGGTGATCGAGGTGCCGGAGCTGTTCAGCCTGGGACAGTATCTGGCACTGGTGATCGGGGTGGTGTTCCTCTCTCTCTATGCCCGGCGGGTGGCTTATGAGCTGCATTCGATGGCCAGCGCGCTGATGGCGACCCAAATGGCCCTGGCGAGAGAGCAGCGCCTGACGGCATTGGGCGGTGTGGTGGCGGCGGCGGCGCATGAACTGGGCACGCCGCTGGCAACCATCAAGCTGATCAGCAGCGAACTGGCCCAGGACCTGACCGATGCCGAAGCGCGGGCGGATGCCCGGACCATCGTGGAACAGGCCGACCGCTGCCGGGACATCCTGCGCAGCATGGGAGACGCGGGCAAGGATGACGCGATGGTGCGGCAGGCGCCGCTTTCGGACGTCCTGCGCGAGGCCGCCGAACCCCATGCCCGGCGCGGCAAGACGCTGCACCTGCCCCAACCCGCCGCGGACGGTCGTGAACCGTTCGTGCAGCGTCGGCCCGAGATCATCCATGCCCTGCGCAACGTGATCCAGAACGCCACCGACTTTGCCCAGGCCAACGTCTGGATTGACGCCGACTGGACGGCGGACCGGCTGGAACTGTCGATTACCGACGATGGGCCGGGCTTTTCCCCCGGCGTGATCGGGCGAATCGGGGATCCGTTCATGCGCGGACGCCAGACGGGGGCCGAGATCGCCCGCCGTCCGGGATACGAAGGGATGGGCCTGGGCCTGTTCATCGCCAAGACCCTGCTGGAACGCAGCGGCGCGCAACTTTCGTTTGCCAATGGGGCCGACCCGTTCCTGGACAAGCGCGAAGTGCCGGCGCGCTGCGGCGCCATCGTCACAATCGTGTGGCCCCGCGCCGTGATCGAGGCGCCGCGCTCGGCGGCGTTGGGAGAGAATCCGCAGGTGACAGCCTGAGCCATCAGCAACTTTAACGCCACGTTAACCAACTGCGGCAAGGATCAGGGGTAGGCCAGAGGGGCCGGAACTGCGGAGTCGCCATGCTAACCTCGCTTAGCCTGATGGGTGTGATCCTTGCGACCTCGGTCGCCGCGGCGGTGGTGGCGCTGCTGGTTCTGTCCGCGATTTCCTCGCGGCGCGACCAGCGGCCCAGGATTTCGGACCTTCCCGCCGGGATGGAGCCTGCGATTTTCCTGTTCGAGGAGCAGGCTCTTGTCGATGCCACACCCTCGGCGCTGCGGTTGCTGGGCCCGGGCAGCGGGGCGGAGTGGGATCGGCTGGAGGCCTATGTCGCGCAACATTTCGGCGCGGACCTGACAAGCCTTCCGGCGCTGGGACAGCTGGACCTGGACGGCGGAACGGACGGGCGGCTGCATCTTCGGGCCGAAAATCTTTCGGGGATGGTGCGGATCACGGTTGCGGACCCCACGGCGGAAGGACAGGGCGTCATCGTCGACGGGCTGAGCCACCGAGCGCAAGAGGATGAGTTGCGCCAGTTGCGCGACATCGCCGCCGCCACGCCGATCCTGGTCTGGCGGCAACGGTCCGACGGCCGGATCGATTGGGCCAATTCCGCTTATCTTTCGCTGCTGGCGCGGCGGCGGGGCGTCCCGCTGCACGAACTGGGCTGGCCGCTGGATCCCTTGCTTGAGGTGCCCGAAACCGCCCTGGACACCCCGACTCGCGTGGTTACTCCTGCACCGGATGGCCGTAGCCAATCGTGGTTCGAGGTGGTGTCGCGCCCGGTCCATGACGGGACCGTGCATTACGGAACGCCCGTTGATGCCGCCGTAAAAGCCGAAGCCAGCCTGAAGGAGTTCATCCAGACGCTTGGCAAGACCTTCGCCCATCTGACCGTGGGCCTTGCGATCTTTGACCGGCAGCGGCAGCTGGCGCTTTTCAATCCGGCGCTGCTGGAACTGACGGGGCTGGAGCCGCAATTCCTGATCGGCCGGCCGACGCTGTTCACCGTCCTGGATCGGCTACGCGAGATGCGGATGATCCCCGAGCCGAAGGACTACCGCGGCTGGCGGCAGCAGATGGCCGATCTGGAACGCGCCGCGGCCTCGGGCTTTCACCAGGAAACCTGGACGCTTCCCACCGGCCAGACCTATCGCGTGACGGGCCGTCCGCATCCGGATGGTGCCGTGGCCTTCCTGTTCGAGGACATCTCGGCCGAAGTGTCGCTGACGCGGCGGTTCCGGGCCGAGATCGAGATGGGGCAGGAAATCGTCGACCAGATGGCCGAAGCCATCGCCGTCTTTTCTCCGGCCGGTGTGCTGCTTCAGGCCAATGCCGCCTACACCCGGCTGTGGGGCATCGACCCGGGCGCCACGCTGGGCACGGTGACGATCCGCGATTCCGCCCGCCACTGGCAGGCCATGACCCAACCAAACAGCCTGTGGGCGGAATCGCGCGATTTCGTCCTGACGCTGGGCCCGCGCAGCGCAAGGACAGCGAAGGCGGTGCTGAAGGATGGCCGCGCGCTGTCCTGTCGTCTGGTGCCGATGTCAGGCGGATCGACCCTTGTCGGCTTCTCGGAAGGCGCCGAAGCACCCGATGCCCGGCGCAGCCTGAAGGTGCGGCGCGCAACCCTTCTGGCACAGGTGGACGAAACCGAAGACGCCTGAGCGACCCTTGCAGCCGCCGCGCCGGGGCTTCAACATGGGCGCATGAGCCACGACACACCTTCGCTGTTTCCCCACCCCGGCCATGCCAGCGCGCCGGTGCTTTTCGCCCTCCCTTCGGCCGAGGCGACGGCCCGCCTGGCCGAATGGCTGGCACCGCAGTTGGGTCCGGGCGATGTGCTGCTGCTGGAAGGCGAAATTGGCGCCGGAAAGACCCATTTCGCCCGATCCCTGATCCAGGCCCGGCTGTCTGCCGACGGTCGGCACGAGGATGTCCCCTCGCCCACCTTCACGCTGGTCCAGGTTTATGAGGCTGGCGAAACCGAAATCTGGCACAGCGACCTTTATCGCCTGACCTCGGCCGACGAGGCGATCGAACTGGGGCTGCTGGATGCGTTCGAAACGGCGATCTGTCTGGTCGAATGGCCCGACCGTTTGGAGGATCTGGCCCCCCCGAAGGCGCTCAGCCTGCGGTTTCTGCCCGGGTCACAGCCGGACTCGCGCGTTCTTGCGCTGTCGTTCACGGACCTGCGCTGGGCGGTGCTGATCGACGCTCTGCAGCTGGAGCGGTTGCGGGATGTCTGATCGCGCCACAGCCATCGCGGCTTTCATCGGCGCAGCCGGATGGGCCGCGGCGCAGCGCAGTCCGCTTGCGGGCGATGCCTCGTCCCGCCGTTACGAACGGCTTGTGACGGCAAACAGGTCGGCCATCCTGATGGATGCTCCCGGGCAGAAGGACTCGGTCGCGGCGTTCCTGCGGGTGGGTTCCTGGCTGCGCGAACGGGGTTTTTCCGCTCCGAAGATCCTGGCGGAAAATGCCGAGGCCGGGCTTTTGCTGCTGGAGGATTTCGGCGATGCGCTGGTTGCCCGGCTGCTGAAGGACGACCCGGATGCGGATATACGTCTCTATTCCAGCGTGATCGACACGCTGGTCGAATTGCACCGGCATCCAGCGCCGTCTTTCCTGGCGCCGCTGGATGGCCCGGCGATGGCCCGACTCGTGGACCTGACCGTCGAATGGTATCCGGCCGCCGTCGATGCCGCCCCCAATGACGCGACGCGTCGGATTCCGGCGCTGGTCGCGGCGCATCACGCCCGGCTGGTGGATGGCGCGCAAGTGATCGCCTTGCGGGATTTCCATGCCGAGAACCTGATCCTGCTGCCCGAGCGCGCGCCACCGGCGCAGATGGGGCTGCTGGATTTTCAGGACGCTGTCGCCTGTCATCCGGCCTATGACCTCGTGTCGCTGCTGCAGGACGCCCGCCGCGATGTGGCGCCCGCGACCGAAGCGGCAATGATCGGGCGCTACCTGGAGAACACCGGCCACGATCCGGAAGCTTTTGGCGCCGCCTGCGCGCTGATCGGGGCGCAGCGACAATTGCGGATTGTCGGGGTCTTTGCCCGGCTTTGCCTGCATTTCGCCAAGCCCGGCTATCTGGATCACCTGCCCCGCGTCTGGCGCTACCTTCAGCGCAACCTGGCCCATCCGGCGCTGACCGAACTGGCCCGCGCGGTGGCCGATGGCCTGCCCGAACCCACCCCCGATCGTATTCAGCGGATCAAGGACAAATGCGGCACCTTTCCCCACCCGTGATGCTGTTTGCCGCCGGACTCGGCACCCGCATGGGCGCTCTCACCGCGGATCGGCCGAAGCCGTTGATCCCGGTCGCGGGCCGTCCGCTGATCGACCATGCTTTGGCGTTGCTGAAGGGGGTGAAGGTCGGCCCGGTGGTCGTCAACCTGCACTACCATCCGGAACAGATCCGTGCCCACCTGACGGACCACTCCGAGATCCGCTTCTCGGATGAGCCGGTCCTTCTGGAAACCGGTGGCGGATTACGCGCCGCGCTGCCGGAACTGGGTGGCAATCCCGTGGTAACGCTGAACACCGATGCCGTCTGGACCGGACCCAGCCCGCTGGAGCGGCTGATCCGCCACTGGGATCCCGCCCGGATGGAGGCGCTGTTGCTGCTGGTGCCAAGGGACCGCGCCGTGGGGCACATCGGCGGCGGCGACTTTCTGGTGGATGCCGAAGGCCGACTGCGGCGCGGACCCGGCGAGGTTTACACCGGCCTTCAGATCATCCGCACCGACCGACTGGCCGAAATTGCCGATCCGGTCTTTTCCATCGGCCGGATCTGGGACCGGATGGCCGAGGCGGGAACGCTGTTTGGCCTCGGCCACGAAGGCGGCTGGTGCGATGTCGGGCGGCCGGATTGCATTCCCCTGGCCGAGGCTCTTCTGGAGAATGCCGATGTTTGAACATGAACCCCGCCCGCGGCTGTTCGGGCTGCCCCCGGGCGCGGACTTCGCGGCCGAGCTGGTTTCGGGCCTGATCGCGCGGACCGGGCACCTGCCGCCGGATGCGCTGTCACGGGTGACGGTATATCTGAACTCATCCCGGATGTTGCGGCGTGTGCGGACGCTGTTCGACGGGCACGGCACACGGTTGTTGCCCCGGCTGCGGCTGATCACCGACCTGGGCCATGATCCGCTGGGCGCCCTGACGCCGGCCGTCTCGCCGCTGCGGCGGCAGCTGGAACTGACGCAACTGGTCAGCACGCTTCTGAAGACGCAACCGGGGTTTGGCGCCACCACGGCGGCGGTGGACCTGGCCGAAAGCCTGGCGGCGCTGATGGCCGAGATGCATGACGAAGGCATTGGCCCCGATGCCTTGTCCCCGGATCTGGCCGAGGATCACGCCGCGCATTGGGAAGCGAGCCTTCGGTTCATCCGGCTGGTCAGCCGCTATTTCGAGGCTGGTGCCGATCCGGATGCAAAGGCGCGCCAGCGGCACATCGTCAAGGCGCTGCTGGCGACCTGGGCGAAAACGCCGCCGCGCGATCCGGTGATCGTCGCCGGATCCACCGGGTCTCGCGGCACGACGCAGATGCTGATGCGGGCGGTCGCCGAATTGCCGCAAGGCGCGGTGGTCTGGCCGGGTTTTGACAGCGACATGCCCGAAACCGCGTGGAACAGTCTCGATTCCGGGCCGGTTCCCCAGGAGGACCATCCGCAATACCGCTTCCTGCCGTTGCTGCGGGAACTGGGGCTTGGTCCCCGGGATGTCCGGCGGTGGACCGAAACCCCTGCCCCGGATGCGGCGCGCAATGCCCTCATCTCGCTGTCGTTGCGCCCTGCGCCCGTCACCGATCGCTGGCGCAATGAGGGACCGCTGTTGGGCAATCTGGTCGCCGCCACCGATCGCGTCACCCTGATCGAAGCCTCCACTCCCCGGGTCGAGGCCGTATCGCTGGCCCTGATCCTGCGCGATGCCGCGGAAAGGGGCGAACGCGCGGCGCTGATTTCACCGGACCGGATGCTGACCCGCCGTGTTGCGGCGGCGCTGGATCGCTGGGGCATCGTGCCCGACGACAGCGCCGGGCAACCACTGCCCCTGACACCTCCGGGGCGGCTGTTGCGGCATGTCGCCCGTGCCTTCGGCTCCCGATTGGGGGCGGACGGGCTTCTCGTTCTGCTGAAACATCCGCTGACCGCCAGTGGCAGCCGACGCGGCGACCATGTGCTGCTGACGCAGGAGCTTGAGCTTTCGTTGCGCAGATGGGGCCCCGCTTTTCCCACGCCCGCGGACTTGCGCCAATGGGCCGGAAAACGCGGCGCCAGGGGGCTGGCCTGGGCGCTTTGGCTGGGCGAGGTCGTTACCGCTCTGGCCCCGGCGGAACAGGAACTTTCTGCATGGACAGAGACGCATCTGGCGGTGGCCGAGTTGCTGGCCCGGGGCCCGGACGCGACCGGCACGGCCGCCGAGCTGTGGGAGAAGGAGCCCGGCCAGAAGGCCCGGCGTGCGATGGAGGCGCTGCGGCGCGAGGCTGAAGCGGGCGGGGTCATGACGGCGGCGGAATACGCCGATCTTCTGGACAGTGTCCTGCAGTCCGAAACGGTGCGGCACTCTGAAACCGTGCATCCGCTGGTCTCGATCCTCGGCACGCTTGAGGCGCGGGTCGGTGGGGCCGACGTGGTGATCCTTGCGGGGTTGAACGAAGGTGTCTGGCCCGCCCCGACGGCGCCTGATCCCTGGCTTTCGCGGCAGATGCGGCTCAGGGCCGGGCTGTTGCTGCCGGAACGGCAGATCGGCCTGTCCGCCCACGATTACCAGCAGGCCGCCGGCGCACCGCGCGTGGTCTTTTCGCGCGCCCTTCGGGATGCCGAGGCCGAGACAGTGCCCTCGCGCTGGCTGGCGCGGCTGACCAACCTGATGGAGGGCCTGCCCGGCCAGCAGGGACCGGAGGCACTGAAAGAGATGCGCAGCCGTGGAGGAACCTGGCTGGGTCTCGTCCAGTCCCTTGAGGCGGTCACGCCGGTTCCGCCAGCGCGCCGTCCGATGCCGCGCCCGCCAGCGGACCAACGACCGACCACCCTGCCCGTCACCGATATCCGCGATCTGATCCGCGATCCCTATGCCATCTACGCCAAGCGGATCCTGGGTCTGCGTCCGATCGATCCCCTGCAACCCAGCCCGGATGCCCGCCTGCGGGGCACCGTCCTTCACGCTGTCGCGGAAGCCTATCTGCGGCTGCCGGACCACGAACGCATGGGCCGCGAGGAGCTTCTGGCCCTGGCCGAGACGGTTCTGGCCAGGGATGTTCCCTGGCCCGCCGCGCGCCGCCTGTGGATGGGCAGGCTGGGACGGCTGGCCGACGGTTTCCTGGCCGCCGAAGCGGCGCGCGCCGAGGCCGGGACGCCGGCAGTGATCGAAGGCCAGGGCAGCGCAACGGTCCTGGACGGCCGCTTCACCCTGACGGCGCGGGCCGACCGGATCGACCGGCTGAACGATGGCCGGGTGCATGTCTATGATTACAAGTCGGGCACCCCCCCGACGGTGGAACAGCAGAAGTATTTCGAAAAGCAACTGATCCTGGAGGCAGCCATTGCCGAAGCGGGCGGATTTCCCGACCTGGGCCCGGTCGAGGCTGCGGCCTACAGCTATATCCACCTGGGCGGCGAGGGCGAGACAAAGACCTTCGAGCTTGCACCTGGCGCCACGACAAAAGCCTGGGACGAACTGGAGAAGCTGATCGCCAGCTACATGGACCCCTCCCGGGGCTATGCCGCGCGGCGGGCGGTTTTCCAAGAGCGGATTCCAGGCGACTACGACCATCTGGCCCGCTATGGCGAATGGGCAATGAGCGACAGCCCCTGCCCGGAGGACGTGGAATGATGCGCCGCGATGATGCCAGCGAACGGCAGGTCCGGGCCTCGAATCCCGGTGTGTCGACCTGGCTTTCCGCCAATGCCGGGTCGGGCAAGACGCGGGTGCTGACCGACCGGGTGGCGCGCCTTCTGCTGCGTGGAACGCAGCCGCAGCACATCCTGTGCCTGACCTACACCAAGGCCGCTGCCGCCGAGATGCAGAACCGCCTGTTCCGCCGCCTGGGCAAGTGGGCCATGCTGGAGGACCCGGCCCTGCGGGCGGAACTGGCGGAACTGGGCGAGGAAGGAGCGATCGACGCCGACCGGCTGGCACAGGCACGGCGGCTGTTCGCACGTGCCATCGAAACTCCGGGCGGGCTGAAGATCCAGACGATCCATTCGTTCTGCGCCGGAATCCTGCGCCGTTTCCCGCTGGAGGCGGGGGTGACGCCGGGATTTCGCGAACTGGACGACCAGACCACCCGGCGCCTTCAGGAGGATATCCTGGACGAGATGGCGCTGGACAGCGATGTGACCGCACTGGATGCGATTGCGCAACTGGGCAGCGAGAATGTCGCGCCGCTTCTGTCCGCCATCAGCCGCGCGGCCGAGGCTTTTGACCGGCCCCTGCCCCGCGATGCGCTGGCGGGCCTGCTGGGCATTCCCGCCGACCTGACGATCGAAACCCTGGTGTCCGAGGTGCTGCTGGGCGGCGAGGCCGAGGTGATCGCCGATCTGATACCGCTTCTGCGGGCCAGTGGTCCGAATGACCGAAAGCTTGGCGCGGCCCTGACGCGGCTGAGGCTGGATCGGCGCGATCACCGGTTGCTGGCCGCGCTGGAAGACATCTTCCTGACCGGACCCGGCGCCAAGTCGCCCTTTTCGGCCAAGGTGGGCAGTCTGCCCACGAAAGGCCTGGCGAATGGCGCGGCGGCGTCCCTGATGCCGCGGCTGGAGGCCCTGATGCTCAGGATCGAGGCGGCGCGGCCGACGCGGCTGGCGCTGTTCACACTTGACCGGACGGCGGCTCTGCACCGCTTTGCCAGCGCCTTTCTGCCCCGGCTCAGGGCGCGCAAGGCGGCGCGGGGCTGGCTGGACTTCGACGACCTGATCCGCAAGGCCGCCGCGCTGCTGTCGGACCGGTCGGTGGCGGCCTGGGTGCTGTTCCGTCTGGACGGCGGCATCGACCATATCCTGGTGGATGAGGCACAAGACACCGCGCCCCTCCAATGGACGGTGATCGAACGCCTGGCCGAGGAGTTCACCGCCGGCGAAGGGGCGCGGGGAACGGCGCGGACGATCTTCGTCGTGGGCGACAAGAAACAGTCGATCTATTCGTTCCAGGGCGCGGACCTGTCCGGCTTTGACCGCATGGCCGAGCATTTCGCGCGCCGCTTCGAAACCCTGCCGGCTGGCCTGCAAAGGTTGCAGCTGGAACATTCGTTCCGTTCGTCCCACGCCATCCTGCGGCTGGTCGATGACACCTTTATCGAGCCGGCCAATCGCGGTCTGGGCGGACGGCCCAGCCATGTCGCCTTCCGCGATGCCATGCCCGGCCGCGTCGATCTTTGGGCGGCGATTCCGAAGACGGAAACGCCGGAGAAGGTGGATTGGTTCGATCCGGTGGACATTCTTTCGCCGGAGCATGAGATTGTCCTGCTAGCCAGGAAGATCGCGCAAGAGATCCGCAGGATCATCGAGGCGGGAACCCAGTGCGAGGTTCGGGACGGATCCAAAACCGTGATCCGACCCCTGCATGAGGGTGACTTCATGATCCTGGTGCAGCGCCGGTCCGAACTGTTTTCCGAAATCATCCGCGCCTGCAAGCAGGAGGGGCTGGCCATCGCGGGTGCCGACCGGCTAAAGCTGGGGGCAGAGCTGGCGGTGCGTGACCTGCGGGCGCTACTGTCGTTTCTGGCCACCCCCGACGACAGTCTGAGCCTGGCCGCCGCCCTGCGTTCGCCGTTGTTCGGCTGGTCAGAGGCGGCGCTGCATGGGCTGGCACAGCCCCGGGACAAGGGCCAGACCCTGTGGGCCGCGCTTCGCAACCGGACGGATTGCCCCGAGACGCTGGCGATCCTGCATGACCTGCGTGACAAGGCGGACTTCCTGCGGCCCTATGATCTGATCGAGCGCGTGCTGATCCGGCACAGGGGCCGCGCCAGCCTTCTGGCGCGTCTGGGGTCCGAGGCCGAGGACGGCATCGATGAACTGCTGTCGCAGGCGCTGGCCTACGAACAGACCGACGTTCCCAGCCTGACGGGGTTCCTGGTCTGGCTGGAAGGCGATGATGTCGAGGTCAAGCGGCGGCTGGATTCGGATGCGCGCGCGATCCGGGTCATGACGGTGCATGGTGCCAAGGGACTGGAGGCGCCGGTGGTGATCCTGCCCGATACGACTCCGCAGCGAGGCGACGAACAGGTGCGGGACGAGATCCTGACGCTGGACGGCACGCCGATGTGGCGAGTGAGCAAGGATGACATGCCCCCCGCGATGGCCGCCGCCCGCGACGAAGCACTGCGGCTGGGCCGGGAAGAGCGGATGCGCCTGCTGTATGTGGCGATGACCCGAGCCGAAAGCTGGCTGATCGTCTGCGCGGCGGGGGATTTGGGAAAGACACCCGAGGACAGTTGGTACGGTCTGGTCGAACAGGGAATGATCGCATCGGGCGCCGTCAACGCGCTGCCGGACGGGAAGCCCCTGCCCTTCGGACCCGGATTGCGGCTGACGCATGGCGAATGGCCGGAACCCGCGGTGCGGGAAAAGGCGCCCGACGCCGTCCTGCCAGCCCTGCCCGCCTGGGCGAATTTGCCCGCACCATCGGTGCCAGAGGCCGAAGGGGCGCTTCGGCCTTCGGACCTGGGCGGCGCGAAGGCGATCGGGGGTGCGGAAGGGGCCGAGCGCGATGCGGCAATGCGGGCGGGCACGTGGCTTCACCTGCTTCTGGAACACCTGCCGCTGCATGACCCCGCGCTGTGGTCCGACGTCTCCCGCCGGCTGCTGACGGCAGCAGAAGAACCCGCCACCGAAGCCGAGGCCGAGACGGTTCTGGCCCAGGCGGCGGCTGTCCTGGATTGCGCCGCGCTGACGGATCTGGCGGGGGATCGTCTGGCCGAAGTCGAAGTGACGGGACGGATCGCGGCGCTGGGCGGGCGGGTGATGCATGGGACCATCGACCTGCTGGTGATCCAGCCCGACCGGATTCTGGCCATCGACTACAAGACCAATGCGACGGTGCCCGCGACGCCCGAAGAGACACCCGAAGGCATCCTGCGCCAAATGGCCGCCTATGCCGACCTGCTGGGGCAGATCTACACCGACCGGCCCGTCGAGGTGGCGATCCTCTGGACAGCCAATGCCACCCTGATGCCGCTTCCGCCCGATATCCTGCGGGCAGCCCTGGGGCGTTCCACCATGTCTTGAGGATGCCTTGACCTTCCCGGGGTGCAGACCTACCTTCTGGGCAACCTTCCAGATTGGAGAAATGACATGGCCACCGTTGCCGTAACCGATTCCACCTTCGACGCCGAGGTCCGCAATTCCCCGGTGCCGGTCGTTGTCGACTTCTGGGCCGAATGGTGCGGCCCCTGCAAACAGATCGGCCCGTCGCTGGAAGAGCTTTCGGTTCAGTATGATGGCAAGGTGAAGATCGTGAAGGTCAACGTCGACGAAAACCCGGACCTGCCGGCCCAGTTCGGCGTGCGCGGCATTCCGGCACTGTTCCTGTTCAGGGACGGCCAGGTGGTATCGAACAAGGTCGGTGCGGCGCCCAAGGCCGCGTTGCAGAACTGGATCGATTCGTCGATCTGATCGACTGGACAGGCAGGGATCGGGCGCCTTCGGGCGCCCTTTTTCATGGCGGTCGGCGCGCCTATCTAGGGCCAAACGGAGGGCATCATGGCAGAAGACCGGTTTCCCGGCTGGCACGGCACCACGATCATCGGGGTTCGCCGCGGCGGCAAGGTTGTGGTGGCGGGGGATGGACAGGTCAGCCTGGGCCAGACCGTCATCAAGGGAACAGCGCGAAAGGTGCGGCGGCTGTCACCGGGCGGGCATGATGTGGTCGTGGGCTTTGCCGGATCGACGGCTGACGCCTTTACCCTGCTGGAACGGCTGGAAAAGAAGCTGGAGGCAATGCCGGGGCAGTTGCCACGCGCCTGTGTCGAACTGGCGAAGGACTGGCGCATGGACAAGTACCTGCGCAACCTGGAAGCCATGCTGATCGTCACCGATGGCCGGTCGCTTCTGGTCATCACCGGCGCCGGCGATGTGCTGGAGCCTGAAAACGACGTGGCTGCCATCGGGTCCGGCGGGAATTTCGCCCTGGCCGCGGCGCGGGGACTGATGGAGACGGAGCTGGACGCCGAACAGATCGCCCGCAAGGCCATGGCGATTGCCGCCGATATCTGCGTCTACACCAATGGCAACCTGACGGTTGAAACCATCGATGGCTGAACAGCTCAAGGACATCGGCCCGGAAGACCTGCGCGCCGCCGTGGCTGCGGGACTGCTGTCCGAAGCCCAGGCGGCCAGTCTGCGCGCGCTGGCGCAGGACCGCGCCGGTCGGCGGGCGACCTTGCCATCCGAGGATGAGCCTTTTGAATTCTTCCGCGGCTTCTCGGAAATCTTCGTGTCGGTCGGCCTGTTGATCCTGATGACAGGACTGGGGGGCCTGCTGGTCTGGCTGAGCGGCGGGTGGCTTCTGGTGCTGGTGCCCGCCATTGTCGCCGCGGTGGCCTGGTGGTGGGCAGGGTATTTCACGCTGCGGCGGCGGATGAACCTGCCCAGCATGGTTTTGGCGGCGGCCTTCGGCGGCGGGGTCGGCGTTTCGGTGATGACCGCGCTGGCGCTGTCGGATGCGCCCTGGCGGACGGCCTTCGTTCTGGCGGCCCTGGTCAGCGCCGGTGGCCTGGCGCTTTGGTACCGGCGGTTCCGACTGCCATTTTCGATGTTCCTGATGGGGCTTTCGCTGCTGGTCGCGCTGTACGGCATCGTGGCGGATGCGGGCAGCGTGGCCGACATGGCCATGGGTCCGCGGGGCGTGATCTTCGATCTGCGCAGCAACCCGCGCTTTGGGCTGACGACGCTGATCTTCGGGCTGGGCGCCTTTGCCGTGGCAATGTGGTTCGACCTGCGTGACCCGTACCGGCTGGGCCGCCACGCCGCGACGGGGTTCTGGTTGCACATGTTGGCCGCGCCGGCGCTGGTCAACACGGTGGCGATGACGCTTTACAACTTCGGCGGCAGCGCGGGGATCTGGGCCACCTCGGCGGCGCTGGTCGCCATCGGCGGGCTGGCTCTTGTGATCGATCGCCGCAGCTTTGTCACTGCGGCGATCGTCTATCTGGCGCTGGTCCTGTCCTGGGTGCTGCGGCGCGGCGGCGACGGCTTTCTGGAAACCATCACGCTGATGCTGGCGCTGGGCCTGATCGTGACCGGGCTTGGGACGTGGTGGGTGCAGCTGCGCGCGGGGCTTCTGCGCGCGCTGCCCGGCTTTCCCGGCAAGGATCGCTTGCCGCCCTGGTCCTGAAGCGATGGGTCGGATGCCTCTGTCAGCCCAGATCCACCTTGGCGACATTGTCGCGGTAGGATGTCTTGGGATCGATGCCCACGAGCATCTTGATGCCGGCCATAAGGCTGGACCCGTCCTGCCAGATCTCGGCCTCGGAGGGATCGAAGCGCAGCAGCACCAGTTTGGGATCCGTCTTGCCGCCTTCGTACCAGGCGGCGACGAAGGGGTTCCACAGCCGGTCGATGACGGCGGGATCGGTGTCGCGCGTCAGGCGGCCGTGAACGCAGGCGAACAGGTGATGGCCCTTGTCGGCAAAGGTCGCGATGGCGTTGTTGCCGGTGCTGACCGCCTGCGCCAGCTCTGTATCCGTCGAGGTGAAGAACCAGATCGGGCCTTCATCGCCATCCAGAAGGCCGGTCATCGGCCGGGTATGGGCGTCGTCGACGCCGCTCAGGCCCAGCATCATCGTGCGGTCGGACTTGACCGCTTTCCAGAAGGCGTCCTTCATTTCGTCTGGGGTGGGCATCATCATCACTCCGGTTGCGGGAATGGGTGGACAACGATGCAGACGGCGCCGGGTTCCGCCGCCGAAGGGAGACAGCCATGACAAACCTCACGCCCCGGGAAATCGTATCCGAGCTTGACCGCTTCATCATCGGCCAGAAGGACGCCAAGCGCGCCGTCGCCGTGGCGCTGCGCAGCCGCTGGCGGCGCAACATGCTGTCCGACGATCTGCGCGACGAGGTCTATCCGAAGAACATCCTGATGATCGGGCCGACCGGCGTCGGCAAGACCGAGATCAGTCGCCGTCTGGCGAAGCTGGCCCGCGCGCCCTTCATCAAGGTCGAGGCGACGAAGTTCACCGAAGTGGGCTATGTCGGGCGCGATGTCGAACAGATCATCCGCGATCTGATGGATGTGGCCATCGCCGACACCCGCGCCCGGATGCGCGAAGAGGTGAAGGCCCGCGCCCACAAGGCCGCCGAAGAACGGGTGATCGAAGCGATTGCCGGCGCCGATGCCCGCGAACAGACGCGCGAGATGTTCCGCACGCGGCTGAAGAAGGGCGAACTGGACAATACCGTGATCGAACTGGAACTGGCAGACACGTCGAACCCGCTGTCGATGATGGAGATCCCCGGCCAGCCCGGTGTGGGGATGATGAACATCGGCGACATCTTCGGCAAAGCCTTCGGGGGCCGCCGCACCCGGCGCAAGATGACCGTGTCCGAAAGCTACGAAGCCCTGATCGCCGAGGAAGCCGACAAGCTTCTGGATGACGAGGCGGTCAAGATTGCGGCGCTGACGGCAGTTCAGGAAAACGGCATCGTGTTTCTGGATGAAATCGACAAGGTTGCCGCCCGGTCCGAAACCCGGGGCGCCGATGTCAGCCGCGAAGGCGTGCAGCGCGACCTGTTGCCGCTGATCGAAGGCACCACGGTATCCACGAAGCACGGGCCGGTGAAGACGGACCATATCCTGTTCATCGCGTCGGGTGCCTTCCACATCGCCAAACCTTCGGACCTGCTGCCGGAGTTGCAGGGCCGCCTTCCGATCCGCGTTGAACTGAAGCCGCTGGAGGAAGGCGATTTCGTTCGCATCCTGACCGAAACCGACAACGCCCTGACGCGGCAGTATTCGGCGCTGATGCAGACCGAAGGGGTCAATGTCACCTTTACCGATGACGGCATCGCCGCCATTGCCCGCATCGCCGCCGAGGTGAACCGCAGCGTCGAGAACATCGGCGCCCGGCGGCTTTATACGATCATGGAACGGGTGTTCGAAGAACTTTCGTTCCAGGCGCCAGACCGTTCGGGCGAAAGCGTCACGGTGGATGCGGCCTATGTGGAAGCGAACGTGGGGGCGCTGTCGCGATCCGCCGATATTAGCCGTTACGTCCTGTAAAGCGCACCTGTTCAGGACGCCCATCCCCCGCTAGGTTGGCGTCATGGAGCATCGGGGGGATGGCAGGGTGCGGATTGGCAGGCTGGTCGTGGTGGTCGCGGCCCTTCTGGCGGGCTGCGCGCCCCGGGCAACACTGGTCATTGATCCCGCCGCCGCCAAGGTCGGCGCGGTCGAGCCGATCTACATCGGCACCACGCGCGGGCCGGACGAAAAGACGCCCGGCGTCTTTGGCAATGGCCGGCACGCCGGATTGCAGTTCGCGCGCCTCGATGTCTCGGTCCCGCCCGACCGCAAGGCAGGAGACATCACCTGGCCCCGCAAGGGCGGCAAGGTCGATCCGCAGACGCAGTTCCTGACCGTCAGCGCCGACCTGTATCCCTCGGAAAACGCATTCCAGTCCGAGTTGCGGGCCAAGCTGGCGCGCCTTCCCCGGGGCAAGCGCGAAGCGGTGGTTTTCGTCCACGGCTTCAACACCACCTTCGCGGAAGGC
Source organism: Rhodobacteraceae bacterium QY30 (assembly GCA_002356635.1). Lineage (GTDB taxonomy): Bacteria > Pseudomonadota > Alphaproteobacteria > Rhodobacterales > Rhodobacteraceae > QY30. The sequence goes on along the minus strand of CP023454.1, from coordinate 79,515 downwards.
GCCTATCGCATGGCGCAACTGGGCCATGACCTGAAGATTCCCGGCGTCCTGGTGCATTATTCCTGGCCGTCGAAGGGGCACCCCCTGGGCTATGTCTACGACCGCGATTCGGCCCTGTTCGCGCGCGACGGGCTTCAGGAGTTGCTGCATGATGTCGACCGTGCGGGCGCGGACCGGATCCTGCTGGTCGCGCATTCGCTGGGGTCGCTGGTGCTGATGGAGGCGCTGCGGCAGGCCGAGATCGGCGGCGACACCCGCCTGCGCCGCAAGATCGGCGGTGTGATGCTGGTTTCGCCGGATCTGGACGTCGACCTGTTCCGCAGCCAGGCGCATCGCATCGGACCGCTGCCGCAGCCCTTCCTGATCTTCACCTCGCGCAAGGATCGGGCGCTGTCACTTTCGGCCCGGCTGACCGGCCGGAACCAAAGCCGGCTGGGCAACCTTGCTTCGGCCAAGGATCTGGCCGACCTGAACGTCACGGTGCTGGACACGACGGCCTATACCGAAGGGTCGGGGCACTTCAACATTGGGGACTCGCCGGTACTTCTGTCGCTGATGTCGCAGATCGGTTCGATCAACCAAGCCTTAGCGCGGGAAAGCCGGGGGCGGACCGGGCTGTTGCCGGGCGTGGTGCTGACGTTCCAGAACGCGACCGAGATCATCCTGTCGCCGGTCGCGGCGATCAGTGGGTATCGCGGCTGATCAGCGGCCGCGGCGCAGGTAGACGTAATAGGCGCCGGTGCCGCCATGCTTCAGATGCGCGGGTGCAATCTGCATGACGACTGATCCCAGCGGCGGCTGGGTCAGCCACAAGGGCACTTGATGGCGCAGGATGCCCAGGCGGGTGGGGATCGGCCCCCAGTCGTCGCGCGGCTTGCCCTTGCCGGTGATGACCAGGACCAGTCGCTTGCCGGTTTCATGGGCGCGCAGGATGAAGTGGATCAGTTCCGGATGTGCCTCGGCCAGCGTCATGCCGTGCAGGTCAATCCGGCCTTCGGGCGCGGTCTTGCCGCGGACCATCTGCTGGTGGGTCTTGCGATCCATGCGCAGCGGCTGCTGGGCCAGACGATCCTCAAGCGGCGGCAGGATATCATGGCCGTGGGGCAGGGGGCGGGCCGCTTCGCCGATCGTGAATTCACGCAGGGGCGGCTTTGGCAGGGGAAGTTGCGGGGCAGGGCGCGGCTCCGCCGGGTGGGCGGCCTTCAGCGCGGGGTGCATGGGTTGGGCAGTATGGGCAACGCGCGCCCAGATCTCGCGCTCTTCCGGGGACAGGACGCGGCGGCGGCTCATGACCAAGCCTTCGGGATCAGGGCCACCGTCCGGGCCGCGATCTTCATGCCGCTGGCCAGATCGCCCGCAGATGGTCCGGTGCCGCAGAACAGGTCGATGCGGCTTCCGGTGATGGCGCTGCCGCGATCGTGGACGACCGTCAGCCGGTTCAGTCCCGCGCCCGCCAGCCAGACCAGGGCCCCGCCGGGGACGGCCGGATCGGCGGCCACGCTGCGCCCCGAGAGGACTGTCGTTCCCAAAGCGCCCAGAGGACCAAGGTCCGCGTGCAGATCCAGGGTGCGGAAAAAGACGTATGAAGGATTGCAGCGCAGCAATCCGTCCAACTGATCGGGGTTCGCCCTGGCCCAATCACGGATCGCCTCGGTCGAGATCGCATCGGCGCTGACCGCCCCGCGGGCCACCAGCTCGGCCCCGATCGAGCGGTAGGGATGTCCGTTCCGGCCCGCGTAGCCCAGACGCAGCACCGAGCCGTCAGGCAGGCGCAGGCGGACCGATCCCTGAACCTGCGCCAGGAACGCCTCCAGCGGATCATCCAGCCAGACCAGTTCACGTCCGCGCAGACGGCGGCCCTCCTGAATCTCGGCACGCGTGAACCAGGGTGTGCGATCCATCGGCGGCAGGGCGTGAAGCGGAAAACGGAACCTTGGAGTTTCGACGGCAGAGCCGTTCAGTTCCGGCTCGTAATATCCTGTCACCAGGGCGTCCTGCGGTGCCAGACAGCGAAAGTGGTTTTCAAGGAAACCCCGTGCCGAAGATCCGTCCGGTCGCGGCCAATGCGCCGGCAGTTGATCCACCGTGAGGGCATAGGCGGTCAGCGCCGCCGCATGGTCGTCCTCGGACCAGCCGGGAAGGCTTGCGGGGTCGGTGTCGGCCCGGGACGGGGGCATCACTCGCCGGTCGCGACCAGACGCCAGTTCGGATCGTTCGAGCCGATGTGCCGTTCAAAGGTCCAGATATCGCGCTGGCGGCGGCTTTCGCGCGGGTTCCCCTCGACGATCTGACCGGTGCTGTCGCGCGCGACCGAGGTCAGTTCTCCGCCGAAGCGCACGGTGATTTCCGCTTCGCCCGTGCTGCGATCATAGCGCGCATCCGTCAGCGCCAATTCCCGAAGACCGATGAAGTTCGATTCCAGCGTGATCCCCTTTTCACGACGCGCACGCACAACCTGTTCGAAGCTGTCGTAGACCTCGGGGCCAAGGAACGGCTTGATCTTGTCCAGTTCACCCCGGTCGAAGGCCATCAGGATCATTTCATAGGCACCGCGCGCGCCTTGCAGGAACTGCGAAACATTGAAGCTTGGCTCGGCCAGTTTCATCCCTGACAGCGCGCGGGCAGCATCGGAATCCTGCGGAACGTGGTCGGTGATGTCACGGTCCGGCCCGCCCTCGATGACATCGGGATTGCCACGCGGCGCAAAACCTTCGCGGCGCACTTCGGTGATCGCGGGCTTCTCGAACCCTTCGCGCGACCCCAGGACCCCGCGCAGCTTCAGGATCAGGAACAGCGCGACGCCCGCCAACACGATCAGTTGAATGATGGCACCCGACATATCGCTATCCTTCCTGAAAATGCGAAAGACCGGTGCATCTTGGTTACCGGTCAACCTCCACTTATGTAAGATGCGGGTGCCGTCAAGTCCACCGGCGCTGTCGAACCGAAAGGGGTGCGGATGTCGTTCCTGTGGCTGTTGCTTCTCTGGCCCGTGCTCGAGATTGCGTTGTTCATCAAGGTGGGCGGGCTGTTGGGAATTCTTCCGACGCTGCTGCTGATCTTTGGTGCAGGCGCGGTCGGGGTCTGGCTGGTGCGGATGCAGGGCATCATGGTGATGAACGACCTGCGCAACCGTCTGGCCACGATGACCGATCCGTCGCAGCCGATGGCGCATGGCGCCCTGATCGCGCTGGCGGGGTTCCTGTTCATGGTTCCGGGTTTCCTCAGCGACCTGGCCGCGCTGGCGCTGGTCGTCCCGGCCGTGCGGCGCTGGGTGATCGGGCAGATCGCGCGGCGGGCGACCATGGCCCAGGCGGCGGCCTTCGGCCAGGATCCCTTTGCCTCCTATGGCGCTGACCGCCGCCGCACCACCATCATCGACGCCGAGTTCTATGAGGTTGACCCGGACGAACCCCGGCTGCCGCCGCGCCCGCGACGGCCCTCGGGCTGGACCCAACCTGACTGAGGCTTCGGCCCGCAGCCGATTGAGGCGCGGGCCGCAAGGTGCTAAACCGCCCCAGAACTCAGTTTCCGGGAGAAAACGTTCATGGCTGAAAACGGCAACGGCGCCGCGCCCGAGGCACCGCAGGTCAGGATGCAGGTGCTGGCACAATACATCCGCGACCTGTCGTTCGAGAATGCGGTGGCGCAGAAGGGCCTGTCGGGCGCCGACGTGCAGCCCGAAATCCAGGTGGCGGTGTCGCTGGATGCGCGCAAGCGCGCCGTCGACAACCAGTATGAAGTGCTGAACAAGTTCAAGGTCACATCGACCAACAAAAGCGACGGCAGCACGCTGTTCCTGCTGGAACTGGAATACGGCGGGATCTTTCACGTCGAGGGCGTCCCCGAGGATCAGCTGCATCCCTTCCTGCTGATCGAATGCCCGCGGATGCTGTTTCCCTACGTCCGCCGCATCGTCTCGGACGTAACGCGGGACGGCGGCTTCCCGCCCCTGAACATCGACAACGTCGATTTCCTGGCGCTTTACCGTCAGGAACTGGCACGTCGCCAGGCCCAACCGGCGCAAGTGTCCTGATCTTTCCTGCCCGCCCGCGCATGCCGGGCGGGCAGCTTGCCGCCGATCCGTCCCGCCCTTCCGGCCCGGCCCATCCCGCGCATTGGGGAACCCGACCATCCGGTCTGGCATTTGCATCCTGATCCTGCGAGTGTGACGGCAATGGGGCGGGCGACCGCAGCTTCGCCCAAGGCGCGCATGGAGCGGTTGATGACAAGGGCGGACGGATGACGCGGGGACAGGGGCGGGGCAGGGCCGGTCTTGCAGCGCTGGTGGCGGGGGCGATTGCCTGGGCGTCACCCGTCCTTGCGCTGGACCAGTTCCTGTTCCAGACGCCCGGTGCCGGCAAGGATCTGCGCGACGTGCTGTTCGGGGCATCGCTGCTGGCCCAGTCTGCCCGGGACAAGACCGCGGACGATCCGCAAGACCTGTTCGCCGCCGCCCGTGCCGACTATGGCCGGCTGTTGGGCGCTCTTTACGCCGAGGGTCGCTATGGCGGCGTCATCCACATCCTGATCGACGGGCGCGAAGCATCCGACATTGCCCCGCTGGATGTGCCTGGGGTGATCCGCACCATTGCGGTTACCGTCGATCCGGGGCCACTTTTCACCTTCCGTCAGGCGCGGATGCGACCCTATGCCCCCGGAACCGAACTTCCGCGCGATTACCTGGACACCGCACCGGCCCGTTCGACTGCGATCGTGGCGGCTGCCAGTGCCGGGATCGAAGGCTGGCGCACGCTTGGCCATGCCAAGGCGAAGGTCGAGGACCAGAAGATCACCGCAGACCATCGCAGCCATACGGTGGACAGCTGGATCTACCTGCGCCCCGGCCCGGTCGTAACCTTCGGACGACTGACGATGGAGGGTTATCAGCGGATGAGGCCGGAACGCCTGGCCAAGATCGCGGATTTCCCGACCGGCAAGCGTTTCGATCCCAAGGAACTGGATGCCGTTGTCCGGCGTCTGCATCGGACCGGGGTCTTCAAGTCGGTAACCCTGACCGAGGATGAGGAGCTGGGGCCAGGCAACACGCTGGGTTATCACCTGGGCCTGGTCGAGGAGAAAAAGCGCCGGATGGGCGCCGGGGCGGAATGGTCGACGGCGGACGGCGCCGCGCTGACCGCCTACTGGATGCACCGCAACCTGTTCGGTGGCGCCGAGCGGCTGCGGATCGACGGCGAAGTTACGGGCATTTCCGGATCGACGGGTGGAACGGACTACAAGCTGGGCGTGCGCCTGGACCGGCCCGCCACCTTTTCGCGCGACACCACTGCCTATGCCGAGGCCGGGATCGAGCATCTGAACGAGGCCGATTTCGATCAGGACAAGCTGAAGCTTGGCTTCGGCCTGTCGCAGGAATTCAGCCCGCAACTGACGGTCACGGCCGGGCTGCGCTATGAGGCATCAGACGTGACCTTCCGGGGGAACGGCAAGCGGCAATACCGGCTGGTGGCCTTTCCGACGACGCTGGTCTGGGACAGGCGGGACAAGCCGCTGGATGCGTCGAAAGGGTTCTATCTGGGTGCGGCGGCAACGCCTTTCCTGGGCTTCGGTTCAACCGGCAACGGCGCGCAGCTGACAGCCGACGGCCGGGTCTACCGGGGGTTTGGTGTCGACGACAAGGTCGTCCTGGCAGCGCGGGTGCAGCTGGGAACGGTCGTCGGGCCGACGTTGCTGTCCACGCCGCGCGACTACCTGTTCTATTCCGGTGGCGGCGGGACGGTGCGAGGCCAGCCCTACCAATCGCTGGGCGTCAATGTGCTGCGGGCGGGGCCTGCCCAGCTCCGCACCGGCGGCATGAGCTTTGCCGCCGCCTCGGTCGAGGCGCGGGTGGACGTGACGCGCACCATCGGCGCGGTTGCCTTCGCGGATGCGGGCTATGTCAGCGCCGAGGAATTCTTCGGCGGTCTGGACGGCTGGCACGCGGGGGCTGGGGTCGGCGTGCGCTATGCCACCCCCATCGGGCCGATCCGGCTGGACGTGGCGATGCCGGTCGGTGGAAACACCGGGGACGGGGTGCAGGTCTATCTTGGTATCGGGCAGGCCTTCTGATGCGGCGGCTCCTTCTGGCACTTGTCCTTGGTTGCCTGCCCTTCGCCAGCTTGGCGCAGGACACGACCAGCGAAGCCGACAAGGGCTATCTGACCTCTTTCCTAGAGAGGAACCTGTCGGGCCTTGGCCGGACCGTCAGCATCGACGGGTTCACAGGGGCACTGTCTTCCCGCGCCACCTTCCGGCGCATGACCATTGCCGATGATCAGGGAGTCTGGCTGACCATCAACGACGGCGCGATTTCCTGGGACCGCGCGGCCCTGCTTTCGGGCCGGATCGAGGTTGAGGAACTGTCCGCGGCCAGCATCGACGTGCCCCGCGCACCTTTGCCCGAGGGGGGTGTCAAGGCCGAAGCCAAGGGGTTTTCGCTGCCGGACCTGCCGGTGTCGGTCGACATCGGCGTGATCCGCGCCGACAAGGTCAGCCTGGGTGCGCCGCTGCTGGGCCAGCCCGCGGAAGTGGCGATCAACGGGACGATGGCGCTGGAGGGCGGCGAGGGCCGGGCGGACCTGTCGCTGAAGCGGATCGACGGGAAAAATGGCGAGATCACCCTGAAGGGATCCTACGCCAACGAAAGCCGGCAACTGATGCTGGATCTGTTGCTGAACGAGGGGCCGGGTGGCCTGGCGGCGACGTGGCTGCGGCTGCCCGGTGCGCCATCGGTGACATTGGCGCTGCATGGCGCGGGCGTGATCGACACGTTCAAGGCCGACATTGCCCTGTCGACCGATAACCAGCGGCGGCTTGGCGGCACGGTGCAGATGACGGCCACGCCCGTTGAAGGCCAAGCCGCTCCGCAACGCGGGTTTCATGCCGAAGTGGAAGGCGATGTCGCACCGTTGCTTCGGCCCGAATACCAGCGCTTCTTCGGTCCGCAGTCGCGCGTGGTCGCCATCGGGGCCGTTCAGCCCGATGGCGGGCTGGCGCTGTCGGAACTGACGGTCGCGGCGCGCGCCATGCTGCTGTCGGGGCAGGCCGAGGTGGATGCAGACGGGGTTCCGCGAAAGGCAAACCTGTCGCTCACGCTTGGGCTGCCGGACAAGTCGGACCTGCTTTTGCCGACGACTGGCGCAGATACCTTCATCCGTTCGGCCAAGCTGCGCTTTACCTTCGATGCGGCGCGGAACGATGACTGGCTGCTGGAGGGCGAACTGACCCGGTTCCGCCGCGCCGATCTGCGGATCGACACGGCCCGTCTGAACGGGACGGGCAAGATCCGAAACACCGACATGGCGGCAATCGACGGTCGGTTGAAGCTGGATGCCTTGGGGCTGAGTTCGACCGATTCGGCGATGGCGCGGATGCTGGGGGACCGGCTTCAGGCGCAACTGGCCTTCGCTTGGCGCGAAGCAATGCCGCTGGAACTGTCGGAGGTTACGGTTTCGGGCGCGGGCCTGGACCTGACGGCCCAGGGAACCATCAGCGATCCCGAGGAAGGCGCACGGATCGTGGGGCAGGTGACCGGACGGGTGGACGATCTGTCCCGCTTTTCGGGGATTGCCGGGCGCGAGTTGGGCGGGTCGGCGCAGGGAACGGCGCGGGGCAGCTTCACCCTGCTGGGCGGGGCCTTCGATGTGACCGCCGACATCACCGGGCAGGATCTGCGCCTGTCGCAGCCCGAGGCGGACCGGCTGCTGTCGGGCACGTCGCGCGTGGCAGTATCCGTGCGCCGCGACACAACGGGGACCGAGGTGCGTTCGCTGTCCGTCACGGCGCGGACGCTGACCGCGCAGGCCAAGGGCTGGCTGCGGACCGATGCCAGCGACCTGAGCGCCAGCCTGGAGTTTTCTGACCTGTCCGTTCTGGGCGCCGGCTACCGCGGCACGCTGTCGGCGAAGGCGCTGCTGCGGGCCGAAGGAGGTGTGAACCGGGTGACGTTGAATGGCACCGGCGCGGAACTGGCCATCGGCGTTCCCGAAGTCGACGGCTTGCTGAAGGGGCGTTCACAGATCACCCTGGACGCGACCGAGGCGGCGGGGCGCGTGCGGATCGAGACGCTGCGGGTGGAAAATCCGCAGGTGTCGGCCGATGTGCAGGGCATGGTCGAATCCGGTTCGGGTATGCAAGACCTGACCGCCCATGCGAACCTGCCGGATCTGGGGGCAATGGGGCCGCGCTATGGCGGTGCGCTTCGTTTAACGGCGACTCTTTCGGGCCAGCCCGGCGCGCGGCAGTTGAAGGTCGAGGGAACGGGAAAGGCGCTGCGCCTGGGGCAGGCCGAGGCGGACAGGCTTTTGGGCGGGAACGCGGACCTGTCCCTGTCGGCACGGGAAAACCGGGGGACCGTGCTTCTGGAATCGCTGGACCTGAACACCGGGCAACTGACGGCAACGGCGCGGGGAACGGACAGCGACGGACGCCAGCAGGTCGAGCTGCGGCTGCGGCTGGCGAACATGGGGGTCATCGTGCCCGAGTTCCCCGGCCCGGCAGAGCTTGCGGGGACGGCACGGGACGATGGGAAGGGATGGCAGGTTGATCTTTCGGGGCGAGGTCCGGGAAATACATCCGCCACGATCACCGGCGCGATCGGCCGCGGGGGTCAGGCGGATCTTGTCATCCGGGGCAGCGCACAGGCCGGGTTGGCAAACGTGTTCCTGGGCGAGCGCAACATCGCAGGCCCGGTCAGCTTCGATCTGGCGTTGATGGGGCAGCCCCGGCTGGCCGACCTGTCTGGCCGGATCGAATCCGCGGGTCTGCGGGTGACGGATCCGGCGCGGGGGATCGCGGTGGAGGGGCTGCGCGCCACTATCGACCTTTCGGGCGGAACGGCGCGGATCAGTGCCGCGGGCGCTGTCGCGGGTGGGGGGTCAATTTCAGTGACGGGCCCGGTGTCCCTGACGCCGCCGTTCGACGGCACGCTCGCGGTCGAGGTGCAGGATGTGCGGCTGCGCAACCCCAACCTGTTCGACACCACGGCCAGCGGCAGCCTGACCATCGCGGGGTCCTTGACGGGGGGTGCGATGATCCGCGGCGGGATCACGCTTGGGGAAACCGAGCTTCGGGTGCCTACCTCTGGCTTTGGGGGGTTCGCCGATATCGAGCCGATCCGGCACATCGCACCACCGGCCGATGTGGTTGCAACACGCCACAGGGCCGGCCTGAATGGCGCGGGCGGGGGACGCGCAGGCGGCGGGGCGCCCGCGCGGGCCTACGGACTGGACATCCAGGTGGATGCGCCCAACCGGATCTTCGTCCGGGGCCGGGGACTGGACGCCGAACTGGGCGGTGCGGTCCGGCTGTCGGGAACCACCGCGAACGTGGTGCCGATCGGCAGCTTCAGCCTGATCCGCGGCCGCCTTTCGCTTTTGGGCAAGCGGTTCGAGATCACGGAAGGAAATGTGGCGCTGGAAGGGGCGCTCGTGCCCTACCTGCACTTTGTCGCAACGACCGATACCACCGACCTGAACGTGTCCATCGTGATCGAGGGACCGGCCTCGGCGCCTGTGATCCGCTTCACCTCCTCCCCGCAACTGCCCGAAGAGGAAGTGGTGGCGCAGCTTCTGTTCGGCCGCGGTGTCACCAGCCTGTCGGCCTTCCAGGCGGTGCAGCTTGCCTCGGCGGTGGCGACCCTGACGGGCCGCGGCGGGGACGGGCTGGTTTCGCGCCTGCGCAGTTCGTTCGGGCTGGATGATCTGGACGTGCAGACCGGCGAGGACGGGAACCTGGCGCTGAAGGCCGGGAAGTACCTTACCAGCAACGTCTATACCGACATCACGGTGGGCGGGGATGGCACGACGGAGTTGAATCTGAACCTGGACCTGTCGAAACACGCCAAGGTGCGGGGTACGGTGGAATCGGACGGCAACACGGGGATCGGGATCTACTACGAACGCGATTACTGATCGCCGTCCTTTCGGGGGGGTATCCCGTCGCGCGCCAGGGGGATCCGCAACTCCAGCCGATAGACTTCATCCTTCAGAGACTGCGCGATGCGGGTGCCCAGTTGGGCCGCGAAGGCATTCATCAGCTGTGATCCCAGTCCCGAAACCTGTTGATCGGTGCGGGCCCGTTCCATGGAGTGCTGGTCGATGCTGTTGGCCACCGAAAGGGTGGCGCCGTCATCGGTCTGCTTGAAGCCCACGCAGATGGTCGGCCGCTGGCCCGGTGTCACGGAGCCAGCGTATTTCAATGCATTGGTCACCGCTTCGGTGGTCAGAAGGGCGATCGGGACCGCTTCGTCCGGGGTCAGCAGGACCGGGTCGATGTCGGTCGAGATAAGGGGATCGAACGGCCGCGCGCCCAGCATCTTGGCCAGTTGTCCGATGATCTCGCCCAGCAGGTCGTCGGCGGCGACGGCGGCCAGGTTTTCAACCTGATAGAGACGCCGGTGGACTGTTGCCAGGCTCATTACCCGATCCTGGACGCTTCGCAGCACCCGTTTGGCCGTGTCGTCCCGAACCTGGCGGATCTGCATGTTCATGATCGAGGCGATCAGTTGCAGGTTGTTCTTGACCCGGTGATGGACCTCTTTCAGCAGGATGGTCTTTTCCCGCACCGAATGCGCCAGTTGCTGCTCGTCCCGGATCAGGATCCGACCGACGTTGTGAAAGGTTTGGCTGACCTCCTGAAGTTCGGCCGGAGCATCGCGCAACAGCTCGGGCGGGGCTGACCGGTCCCCCAGCGCGAAACGGCGCATCTGCCCGCGCAGTTCACGAATGTGGCGGATGACCAGGCGATCCACCGCGACATAGGCAACCAGGATGCTGGCAAACCACATCAGAAGCGGAAACACGATCGAAGCCGCGGCCTGCAACCCGACGCGATCCGCGGCCCGCGACTTCATGCTGCCCAGCGCGAACACCAGGTCCGGCACGATAGGAACGACGACAAACTGACGTTCTGTGCCCGACTGGGACAGACTGGTAAAGGCCATCTGCTTGGCGCTGGTCAGTTCGGACAACTGGATGTCGCGCGGCAGCAAGGCTGCGATTTCAGCATCGCTAAGGACAGACCCATCGGGCCTGTTCGCCGTCAGAACCTGACCGGATGCATTGTAGGTCACCAGATCGAAGCTCATGCCCGAGCCGACATAATTGCTGCGCAGGCGCAGATCGTTGTAGGGAATCGAGATGGACAGGTAGCCCGCCATCTTGTCGGCCTGCATGATCGGCTGTGACACGAGGATGACGGGTATCCCCGTGACCTGGCCCGGATCGCGCTTGCGGACGGCCGGACGCGCGGAGGTGCGCAATTCCTGGAACTGTGGACCTGTCGAAAGATCAAGCCCCGCCCCCTGTGAAGCACATTGCAGTTTGCCGCCCAGAGAGGTGAACCCTGCGAAAACGAAGACCGACGACCGGTCGACATACTCCTTCAGGATCTCGCTGCAGCGCGGGTTTTCCGGGCCGACATCGAAGATCGTCGGAACCAGCGCGTCCGCGGCACCCAGGGCCTGGTGGATCAGGGCGCGTTCGCTTGCGGCGGCTTCGGCGGTGATGCCCAGAAGCGCGGTCTGGGCCATCTCGTCGCTTTGACGAAAACTGCGATAGATCTGCAGTCCGGCCAGCGATCCGATGGGAATAAGCGCGATCGACAACAGGACGGCCAGCCGGACGCCAAGACGGTCGAACCGGCGCATCATGGTCATCATTCCCCGGCGACGCTGGAAGATCCCGTCAGGACCGCTAGCGTTGTCGCGTCGGTCAATCCGATTTCGTCACCTTCGTTCATCTGAAGCAGTTCCGCCAGGCGCTTGCGGCCCCGGTTGGCACGGCTTTTGATCGTTCCGACCGCCACGCCGCACATCTCGGCCGCTTCCTCGTAGGAAAAGCCCGAGGCGCCCACAAGGATCAGGGCTTCGCGCTGTTCATCGCCGATCTGGGCAAAGGCAACGCGGAAATCGCGCATCGCAAGCCGGCCGTCGTGATCGGGCTTGCTGGCCAGGCGCGCGGAATACATCCCGTCCACGTCCGCAACCTCGCGCCGGACGCGGCGGCGGGACGAATAGAAAGTGTTGCGCAGGATGGTGAACAACCAGGCGCGGAGGTTGGTGCCGGGAGTGAACTTGTCGATGTTCGACCATGCCTTGACCACGGTGTCCTGCACCAGATCATCCGCCGCCGAGGTGGTGCGGGTCAGGCTGAGCGCAAAAGCGCGCAAGGCACCGAGGTGAAGAACGATTTCGTCGCGGGGATCCGCATGTTCCTTCATTTGGACCCGTCCTGCGCCTTCAATTGTTCCAGCAATTGGAGTAATCTGTCCGGGATTTCTTCCTGAATTGCCTGCTGGTAGACGCGCCGTAGGTTCTCGTCGATCTGCTGTTCGACGTTTTTGTCGACCTTCGGTTCTGCGACCCGTTGTTTCGTCTTTTCTGTCATAATCCTTGCCCGAGCGCGCGGTTTTTTTTGCACATAGCGGAACGGAACGTTGGGAACGGCGTTCAGGTTCCAGCGATGAACAAAAAATTGTTGAGAGGACCAAAGAAAAATGCCCGATATCGGTGGGAACATCGGACAGGAACTTCCCTATCTGCGTCGCTATGCACGTGCCCTGACAGGAAGCCAGCAATCCGGCGATGCCTTCGCCGTAGCCACGCTGGAAGCCATCCTCGCCGATCGCTCGATCTTCAAGGAGGGAATGGCGCCGCGCACTGCCCTGTTCCGGGCCTTCCATGCCATCTGGTCCAGCGCCGGCGGCCCCGTCGCGGAACATGGGTCCGACGCACTGGAAGAGCGCGCCCAGGTGCATCTGCGCAGCCTGACGCGCAACACCCGTGAAGCCCTGCTGCTGCGCACGATCGAGGACATGAGCTTTGACCAGATTGGCCAGGTCATGGACATCTCTGCGGACGAGGCACAGGAATTGGTGCACATCGCGCTGCGCGAGATGGAAAACTCGGTCCTGGGAACGGTCATGGTGATCGAGGACGAAACCATCATCGCCATGGACCTGCAAAGCATCGTCTCGGGGATGGGGCACCGTGTTTCCGGAATCGCCCGCACCCGGGACGAGGCGCGCGCACTGGGCCGCAAGACCCGGCCGGATCTGATCCTTTCCGACATTCAGCTGGCCGATGACAGTTCCGGACTGGATGCGGTTAACGACCTTCTGGCGGAACTGGGGGATGTGCCGGTGATCTTCATCACGGCGTTCCCCGAACGCCTGCTGACCGGAGAACGCCCCGAACCTGCCTTCCTGATCTCGAAGCCTTACACCGAAGAACAGGTGCGGTCGGCGGTCAGCCAGGCGATGTTCTTCGCGTCCACTGAAACGCTGGTCGGCTGATCCGCGCGCGAAAGGGCCAAAAAACGAAGGTACGGCGGAACCCGGACGGGGCAGGGTGGTTGGGATGCAGTTGCTGAAAGGAGATTTCCATGGGCACTCTGGATAACACCACCAAGACCGCACAGGACGCCGCTTCGCAGATGTCGGAGCGTATGTCCTCCGTCAAGGACGAACTGTCGTCCATGGCCTCGAGCCTTTATGAAGGCGGGCGCGAACACGGCAAGGCCCTCGCGCGGTCAGCCAGCCGGGATGCCGGCCGGTTGATGGAAAAGGGTTCGGAAGCGGCCGGACAATTGCGCAATCAGGCATCCGACCTTGCGGGCCGCACCCAGGACATGGTCCGCGAACGGCCTGCGGTTGCGCTGGGGGTTGCCGTGGGGCTGGGTGTGCTGATCGGCATGCTCACCCGCCGTCGGTAAGGTCATCGCCGTGGGGCTGATGTTGCCATTTGTCATCGGTGCCAAGCGGGCGGTCAAGAAGACCGCCCGCAAGGCGGCCCTGGGGGCCGTTGCCGGCGTGACCGGCCTGGTCGCGCTGGGTTTCTTCACCGGCGCTGCCTACCTGTGGCTGAAGCAGGAATGGAGCGCGATTGCCGCAGCAGCGACGATTGGCGGGCTTTACTTGCTGGTCGCGGTCATTGCGGCCGCGATGGCCGGATCCGGGTCGAAGCCTGAACCGGAACCCTTGCCCAGCGCCGCCCTCTGGACTGCGGTCGCCGAAGCTTTCCTGATCGGGTTGAGTGCGACGCGCAAGAAACGCTAGCTTTCAAGTGCGTGGATCAGCATGGCTTCCGAAAAGGGTAACGGAAGGATCTGCCATCCGGGCAGGCTAACCATCCGGTCGCTGGATGTGACAAGGATGCGCTGCATCGGAAGCAGGTCTGCCTTTGCACCCAACCCGCTATCGTAAATCACTTCTGGCGGGGCAGCCGCGATCATGACGTCGACGCGGCCGAACGACGGCCAGCGCACAAGTGCCTCTTCCACTGTGCGACAAGCGATGATGCGCGGTTCGGAAAAGTTTGCCAGAATGGTCTGGGCGATGTCTTCCGCAACAAGAACGTTCGAGACGATGATCAGAAAGTTTCTCTGCGGATCGTGCAACTGCGAGGCCTCCACCCGATGCATGTCGGTCGACGTTGCCCGAGTTTCACCAAGGTTGCTTTAATCTATGACATGATGCCGTGATCGAATCATGACACCTTGCGACGCCTGTCCCCTTCGACGTTGTGATGCCTTCCTGCCGTTCACGCCCAAGGAACTTACCTTCCAGAAGGCGTTCAAGCGCGGCGAACGAGCTGTGACCGCTGGCCGGACCGTTCTGATGCAGGGCGAAAGCAGCCCGTTTCTTTACACCATCCTCAAGGGCCTGGGTCTGCGGTCGGTCGTGCTGCCCGACGGGCAGCGTCAGGTGGTCAGCCTGCTGTTTCCGGGCGATTTCATCGGCCTGCAATCGGGCCTGATGACCGAGATGGGTCATTCCATCGAGGCAACCACGGACATGGTCCTGTGCGTGTTTGAGCGGGGCGATCTGTTCAACCTTTTCAACGACCACCCCGACCGGGCCTATGACCTGACCTGGCTTGCCGCCATCAGCGAGCACTTCCTGGGTGAGGCGCTGGCCGTGGTGGGCCAGCGGGACGCAATTTCGCGGATGGCGTGGGCCTTTGCGCGCAGCCTGCAGTATGGACGCAGCCGTGGATTGACCACTGGTTGGGACATGCACTTTCCCTTCACGCAGCGCGATCTGGCCGACACGCTGGGGCTGTCGCTGGTGCATACGAACAAGACGCTGGCGCGTCTGCGGACCCTTGGCCTGGTGGAGTGGTCGCAGGACCGGCTGACCATCCTGGATCCCGCAAGGCTGTTCGCCATTGCGGAACTGCCGCTGGAGATGCCGAAGAAACGGCCGCTGTTCTAGCCTTTCCGGGGGCGGTCCGGCATCATGCGGGCGCGGTGTTCCCATCGCAGGCGCGCCAGTTCGGCATTTACCACCCCGCCCAAAAGGACGATGTAGGCGGAAATATAAAACCACATCAGCAGGGCGATGACGGCCCCGATCGAGCCGTAGATCCGGTTGTAGTTGTTGAAATTCGCCAGATAAAGCGAGAAGGCCGCCGAGGCCAGGGCCCAGAGGATGGCGGCCAGAAGCGCGCCCAGGGTGATCCAGGCGTGCCGGGCCTCGGGCTGATTGGGGCCGTAGCGGTAGAACAGCCCGAGGGCGACCAGCCCCACGATGGTCATCACGACGAAGGGGAGGAAGGCCAGGATCGGACCTTCCCAGGGGCCCAGGAATTCGACATAGGCCAGGATGGCCGTGACCGTCACCACAGTCGCCAGCGCAGCCAGAACCAGGCCGATCAGCGCGACCGTCATCAGCAATGAGCCGAGCACGCGCCAGAGAATGGGCTGGTGGCTGCGGGAATGAACAGCGTTCAACCCGGTGATCAGCGATGCGACCCCCGACCGGACCGAGTAAAGCGCGATCACCAAGGAAATCGCGGTGGTCCAGCCGTGCGTTCCCGAATTGGCCTGCAACAGCGCCGTCAGTTGCCCCTCCAAAAGATTGAACGCTTCGTCCGGGATGAATTCGCGGGCGGCCCTCAGGCTGTTGACGATGACCGCGGGGTCGTAAAACGCGCTCCAGATGGCGATGGTGGCTGCCATGCCTGGAAAGACCGAAAACATGCCGTAGAAGGCCACCCCTGCGGCAATCAGTCCCAGGTTGCGTTCATCCAGCGCGTACCAGACGGCACGCGTCAGTTCGCGCAGGCGTATGGGTTCGATCGCGGGCAGGGTTAAACCTATGGTCTGGGTCCGGGCGCACTTTGTCCGATGGAGGGCGCGACTGCAACGCCCGGCGCGGCATCTGGGGTCCGCCCGGCTGGCATGGCCAGTGGTTTCGGGTATCATCCAGCCAAAGTGGCCAGGAGTTGCCGATGAGCTACCACCCTGCTGACGACCGCTACCTGAAGATGATCTACAACCGTTGCGGGCGATCTGGACTGAAACTGCCGGCAATCTCGCTGGGGCTGTGGCACAACTTCGGGCACGACACGCCGCACCGGAACAAGCGGGCCATCTGCCGGACGGCCTTTGACCTGGGGATCACGCATTTCGACCTGGCCAACAACTATGGTCCGCCGGCAGGCTCGGCCGAAGAAGCCTTTGGCGAGATCCTGCGGACCGACCTTGCCGGCCATCGGGATGAACTGATCATCTCGTCCAAGGCCGGGTATGACATGTGGCCCGGTCCATATGGCGAATGGGGATCGCGCAAGTCGCTGATCGCTTCCTGCGACCAGTCGCTGAAGCGGATGGGGATCGACTACGTCGACATCTTCTATTCCCACAGGTTCGACCCGGAAACGCCGCTGGAAGAAACCATGGGCGCGCTGGATCAGATCGTCCGGTCGGGCCGGGCGCTGTACGCAGGGATTTCCAGCTACAATTCCGAACGGACCCGGCAGGCAGCGACGATCCTGAACGATCTGGGCACCCCCTGCCTGATCCATCAGCCCAGTTACAACATGCTCAACCGCTGGGTCGAACGTGACGGACTGAAAGAGACGCTGGCGGAACTGGGCATCGGGTCCATCGCATTTACGCCCCTGGCGCAGGGTTTGCTGACGGCCAGTTACCTGGACGGTGTTCCGGCGGGCAGCCGCGCGGCACAAGGCAAAAGCCTGGATCCGCGCACACTGACCGACACCGCCCTGTCCAAGATCCGGGCGTTGAACGACATCGCAGTCCGCCGCGGCCAGTCGCTGGCACAAATGGCGATTGCCTGGGTCTTGCGCGACGGGGGCATCACCTCGGCTCTGATCGGTGCGTCGAAACCCGAGCAGGTCGTCGAATGCGTCGGCGCGCTGGACCGGCTGGAGTTTACCGCCGAGGAGCTGGACGAAATCGATCGTTACGCGATGGATGAGGCGATAAACCTCTGGGCGCGGTCTTCGGAAACCGAAGCGTGATCCGATCCCGCCTGTGCCTGCACGATGTAGGGACCGGCACGACGCGCGAGGTATTGGGGACCGATCGGGTGATCGAGGCGCCGAACTGGTCGCCGTGCGGGCGCTATCTGCTGGTCAACGGTGGTGGGGCGTTGTTCCGGGTGCCGATGGACAAACCGGATTTGCAAAAGGTGGACACCGGCTTTGCCACACGGCTGAACAATGACCACGGGATTTCCCCCGATGGCCGGTGGATCGCGATGTCGAACCACACGATTCCGGGACAGTCCTGCATCTACCTGATGCCGTCCGATGGGGGTGATCCTCGGCAAGTGACGCGGCGGACGCCGTCCTGGTGGCACGGTTGGTCACCGGACGGGCGGCGGTGTTGTTACACGGCGATGCGGCACGGGGCCTTCCAGATCTGCACCATTCCCGTGGGTGGCGGTCCCGAGACCTGCGTGACGGGCGGGAACGGGCACCATGACGGGCCGGATTACAGCGCCGATGGACAATGGATCTGGTTCAACGCCGATACGGATGGCGGAATGCAGATCTGGCGCGTCCGGCCTGACGGACGGAACCGGCAGCGGATGACGGAAGGCAACCGGGTGAACTGGTTCCCGCATCCGTCGCCGGATGGTCGCTGGGTGGTGTATCTGTCGTATCCGCCGGGAACCGAGGGACATCCCCGCGATCTGGAGGTGGAACTACGGCTGATGCCGCAGGCGGGCGGGACTTCGCGGCGGCTGGTCTCGCTGCTGGGCGGCCAGGGGACGATCAATGTCCCCAGCTGGTCGCCCGATGGGGCCGCTTTTGCCTTTGTGCGTTACGAACCGGGGTGACCGTCAAGCCGCCATGTCGCGGCTTGCGCCCAGAAGGCTTTCGGTTACTTCCGACAGCGCCAGCGCCGCGGCGCCGTGACCCCAGAGCAGGTCGCCCCAGGCGTGGATCTCGATCCGTGGGGCGGGACGGCCGGTGTTCAGCGCCAGCGCCTGGATCTCGGCCAGGGTTTCCTTGGCGTAAAGGTAATCGTAGCGCATCCGTTCGCCCGACAGGATGATAAGCTCGGGGTCGAACAGGTTCACCACATTCGCCAGCCCCAGCGCCAGATAGCGCCCCGCGCGGTGAAAGATCGATCGCGCAGCGGCGTTTCCCGCCTTGGCGTGGTCATAAAGACTTTCCAAAAGGACGGTCATCGACTGCAATTCCCGCGTCGGCCAGTTGAGCGCGGTGGTCGCTTCCCGCGCAAGCGCATAGTCGGCGACGTAGGCTTCCAGGCATCCGCGCTGACCGCAGCGGCAAAGCGCGCCATCCAGCTGAACCTTGGTGTGACCCAACTCGGTTCCAAGGCCCTGTGCGCCCCGGTAGATGCGGTGGTTCAGCACGAACCCCATGCCCACGCCATGTTCAATGGTGACAACGGCGAAATCCGACAGCCTTCGCCCGGCGCCGAACCACAATTCGGCCAGGGTCACAAGGTTCGCGTCGTTGTCGATGTGCACCGGCAGGCCCAGAGCTTCGGCCGCCATCGAGGCCACGGGAACGTGGCGCTCTGACAGGACGGGGCACCAGTGGACGATACCGCTGTTCGTGTCGACGAACCCCGGCAGGCCAAGGCCCACCGCCGACAGTTCGGCCCGCACCAGTCCGATGGCGGCGCAGACACGGGCCAGGATTTCATCGACCAAGCGGATCAACTCGGCCGGTTCGACTGTGCCGGGGTCACGCGGAATGGATTCGCCACCAAGCGGCTTTCCCGCGAAATCCATGACAACCGCAAGAAGGCCGCGATCCCAAAGCTTGATGCCGGCCACATAATGAGCCTGCGCACGCACGCCAAGCGACACGGCAGGGCGACCCCGTGCGCCTTCCGAGGCGGTCGAAACCTCTTCCAGCAGACCAAGCTCGATCAGTTCCGAGGTCAACGTCGTCACCGTCGCCGGACTGACCGCCAGTTCCCGCGCGACCTGGACCCGGGGCATCTGTCCCGCGGCACGCACCCGTTCGAAGATCTGCTGGCGCAGCGGGCGCGGCGATTCCGACAGCGGCGGGATCATCGGGCCGCAGCCCTGCCGCTCCTGATCGTTGAACCTGTGGACCGGGGGGACCGAAATACCGCCGCGGATCATTTTTTCGACCTCCAAATTATTGCTGGCCGTCGCCGCGTCTGCGAAGCCACTTTCAGGGCATTTCTGCCGCGTTGCAGCGTGGATTTGCATCGATTTCGCGCCGGAGACCAGTTTGGGCGGCGGTTTTTAATTTGACAACTAAAATTATCAGACGCATCGTCATGCCACTCCGGCACCAATGCCGCGATCAGGGCCAAGGCCCGAAACGGGAGGATAAGCATGAACAAGTCCATTCTGGCTGCGGTGGCGCTGGTCGCCGGCCTTGCCGCTACTTCGGCCATGGCCGAGATGAAAGTCGGTGTTTCGTGGTCAAACTTCCAGGAAGAGCGCTGGAAGACCGACGAGGCCGCCATCAAGGCCGCGCTTGAAGCCGCTGGCGCCACCTATGTTTCGGCGGATGCGCAATCGTCTTCGGCCAAGCAGCTGTCGGACATCGAATCCCTTCTGGGGCAGGGCGTGAACGCGCTGATCGTGCTGGCGCAGGACACCCAGGCCGTAATCCCCGCCGTGCAGGCGGCGGCGGATCAGGGGATTCCTGTCGTGGCCTATGACCGGCTGATCGAAGACCCCCGCGCCTTCTACCTGACCTTCGACAACGTCGAGGTGGGCCGGATGCAGGCGCGCGAGGTTCTGAAGGCGGCACCGAAGGGCAATTACGTCATGATCAAGGGATCGAACACCGATCCGAACGCCGACTTCCTGCGCGGCGGCCAGCAGGAGGTGCTGCAACCGGCGCTGGACAAGGGCGACATCAAGATCGTGGGTGAAGCCTATACCGATGGCTGGCTGCCCGCGAACGCCCAGAAGAACATGGAACAGATCCTGACGCAGAACGACAACAAGGTGGATGCCGTCGTCGCGTCGAACGATGGGACCGCGGGCGGCGCGATTGCAGCGCTGGCCGCGCAAGGGCTGGTGGTTCCGGTTTCCGGCCAGGATGCCGACAAGGCGGCGCTGAACCGCATCGCGGCGGGTACCCAGACGGTGTCTGTCTGGAAGGATTCGCGCGATTTGGGCAAGAATGCCGCCGAGATCGCGCTGGCGCTGGCCGGCGGCAAGAAGGCCGAGGATATCGCCAAGGTGCAGAAGTTCAAGACGCCGGGCGGCAATGACATGAATGCCGTTCTGCTGACTCCGGTGCCGGTGACGAAGGACAACCTGAACGTCGTCGTCGATGCCGGATGGATCACCAAGGAAGAACTGTGCCAGGGCGTGACCGGCGGCCCGGCGCCCTGCAACTGAGCCTTTTTGTGAAAGCCCCGGCCGTGCGTGCCGGGGCTTTCTTCCGTGCCGCCCGGCCCAGGCGGCAGCCGTTCAACGACAGGACCGGACATGACGGACGTGGCCTCGCCTCCTACAGATCCCGAACGCAAGCGCAGCCTATTCGAAACGCTCGAAATCGATACGCGACTTCTGGGCATGATCGGTGCCTTCGTCCTGATCTGCCTGGCCTTCACCTGGTATACCGACGGTCGCTTCCTGTCGGCGCGCAACATATTCAACCTGACGATCCAGACGGTTTCCGTGGCAATAATGGCAACGGGAATGGTCTTCGTGATCGTGATGCGCCACATTGATCTGTCCGTGGGGGCGCTTCTGGCGCTGTGTTCGGCGGTGATGGGGTTGTTGCAGGTGCGGATCCTGCCGCAATACGGTATTCCGCTGGGCAGTCCGCTGATCGCGCCCATCGCGATGGTGGCGGGCGTTCTGACCGGCGCGGTGATTGGCGCGGTGAACGGCTGGCTGGTCGGTTATCAACGGATCCCGGCCTTCATCGTGACCTTGGGCGGGTTGCTGATCTGGCGAAATGTCGGATGGTACCTGACTTCGGGCCAGACTCTGGGCCCACTGGACCCGACGTTCCTGAAGTTCGGCGGCTCTGAAGGCACTCTGGGGGTCACCCTGTCCTGGATTCTGGGCATCCTGTCGGCGGCCATTGCAGTCTGGGCGATCTGGCGGGGCCGCCAGACCAAACAGCGGCACGAGTTTCCGGTGAAGCCTTTCGGCGCCGAAGTCGTCCTTTCCGGGGCCATCGCTGCTGTCATTCTGGGTTTTGTGTATTTCCTGAATTCTTACCTGATCCCCGACGCGCGCCTGAAGCGGATCTTCGAGGCCCGCGGTGAGGTCATGCCCGAGGGCTATACCGAAGGCTTCGGGCTTCCGATTTCGGTGGTGGTGCTGATCGTCGTAGCGATCGTCATGACCATCGTTGCGCTGAAAACGCGGTTTGGCCGCTATGTCTTTGCGGCGGGCGGCAATCCGGATGCAGCCGAGCTTTCGGGGATTAATACCCGCTGGCTGACGGTCAAGGTCTTTGCGCTGATGGGTGTGCTGTGCGGGCTTTCCGCCGTCATCGCGCAGGCAAGGTTGCAGAACCACACCAACGATCTGGGAACGCTGGACGAATTGCGGGTGATCGCGGCGGCCGTGATCGGCGGCACGGCGTTGTCGGGCGGGGTCGGCACGATCTATGGCGCGATCCTGGGGGCGCTGATCATGCAATCGCTGCAATCGGGCATGGCGATGGTGGGCGCGGAAAGCCCGTTCCAGAACATCGTTGTCGGGCTTGTCCTTGTCCTCGCCGTCTGGCTGGACATCCAGTACCGCAAACGCACCGGCAAATAGGGGATCGTGATGGACAACGAAGCGACCATCGACCGCAGCGGAACCCCCCTTGTCGAGATGCGCGACATCTCGATTTCCTTCGGCGGGATCAAGGCCGTGGACCACGTGTCGATTGACCTTTATCCCGGCGAGGTGGTCGGCCTGCTGGGCCACAACGGTGCCGGCAAATCGACACTGATCAAGTGCCTTTCGGGCGCGTATCAGGCTGATGCCGGCGAGATCTTCATCAACGGCCAGAAGGCCACGATCAACAATCCCCGCGATGCGCGCGCCTACAACATCGAGACGATCTACCAGACACTGGCCTTGGCCGATAACCTGGATGCGGCATCGAACCTGTTCCTGGGGCGGGAATTGGTGACGCCGATGGGCTTTGTCGACGATGGCGCGATGGAGGCCGAGACGCGCAAGATCATGGCGCGGCTGAACCCCAACTTCCGCAAGTTCAAGGAACCGGTTTCCGCTCTGTCGGGCGGGCAGCGGCAGTCGGTGGCGATCGCGCGGGCGGTCTATTTCAACGCGCGCATCCTGATCATGGACGAACCCACCGCGGCGCTTGGCCCCCATGAAACCCGGATGGTGGCCGAACTGATCAAGGAGCTGAAGAAGCAGGGCCTGGGCATCTTCCTGATCGAACATGACATCCACGCGGTGATGGACCTGTGCGACCGCGCGGTGGTGATGAAGAACGGCAAGCGCGTCGGCACCGTCAACGTGGCTGAGGTCACGGATGACGACATCCTGGGCATGATCATCATGGGCAAGAAACCCCCGCAGGCCGTGTGATGTATATCGGGCTGGATCTGGGAACCTCGGGGCTGAAGGGCGTCCTGATCGATGAGGGGCAGAAGGTTCTGGCCGAGGCAACGGCGCCCCTGACGGTCAGCCGCCCGCAGGACGGTTGGTCCGAACAATCGCCGACAGAGTGGATCGCCGCAGCCGAGACGGTGCTGGGCAAGCTTTCAGCGCGGGGTTTGGCTTCGGTCAGGGGGATCGGCCTTTCGGGCCAGATGCATGGCGCGACGCTTCTGGATGCGTCTGACAATGTGCTCAGACCCTGTATCTTGTGGAACGACACCCGCGCCCACAGGGAAGCCGCAGAACTGGACGACGATCCCCGGTTTCGCGCTATTTCCGGAAACATCGTCTTTCCGGGCTTTACCGCGCCGAAGCTGGTCTGGGTGGCGCGGAACGAACCTGCTCTGTTCGCGCGCGTCGCCCGTGTGCTGTTGCCCAAGGATTACCTGCGGCTGTGGCTGACGGGCGAACATGTCGCCGAGATGTCGGACGCGGCGGGGACGAGTTGGCTGGATACCGGCGGCCGCGACTGGTCGGACGACTTGCTGGCCGCAAGCGGCATGTCCCGCGCGATGATGCCGCGCCTTGTCGAAGGGTCGGAACCTTCGGGTTGGATGCGCGAAGGATTGGCCAGCCGCTTCGGGCTGCCCAAGAACGTCGTGATTGCAGGCGGCGGCGGAGACAATGCGGCGGCGGGGATCGGGGTGGGCGTTGTCCGGGCGGGACAGGCGTTCGTCAGTCTTGGCACATCGGGCGTGCTGTTTGCCGCCAATGACGGCTATCGACCGGATGCGGCAACGGCGGTGCACACGTTCTGTCATGCCCTTCCCCAAACCTGGCACCAGATGGGGGTGATCCTTGCGGCCACCGATGCGCTGAACTGGTTTGCGCGGCTGGTCGGATCGAACCCGGCGGACCTGACGCGGGACATGGGGCCCCTTCAGGCGCCGGGCAAGACACGGTTCCTGCCATATCTCGGGGGGGAGCGGACACCGTTGAACGACGCAGCGATCCGGGGAGCTTTTTTGGGGCTGGAACACGCGACCGACCGAGCGGCTGCAACCCGCGCGGTGGTGGAAGGCGTGACGTTTGCCATTCAGGACTGCCGCGATGCGCTGACCAGCACCGGCACGCGCATCGATCGCCTGCTGGCCGTGGGCGGGGGTTCCCGGTCGGATTACTGGCTGGCGGCGGTCGCCACGGCGCTGAACATTCCGGTGGGGGTGCCGGTGGCGGGCGATTTCGGCGCAGCCTTCGGGGCGGCGCGATTGGCGATCATGGCGAGCACCGGCGCCGGGGCAGAAGTGGCGCAGATGCCGCCGATTGCGCGTGTGATCGAGCCCGTTGCAGGGCTAAGGAATGCTTTCGATGAAGGGCACGCGCGCCACGTCGCGGCCCGTGCTGCCGTGAAGGGGCTGACATGACCGAGTTTTTCCAGGGAATTCCGCAGGTCCTCTACGAAGGTCCGCAGACCACGAACGAATTCGCCTTCCGGCATTACAATCCCGACGAACTGGTGCTGGGAAAGCGGATGGAAGATCACCTGCGCTTCGCCGTGGCCTACTGGCACAGTCTTGCCTGGCCGGGTGGCGATCCTTTCGGCGGACAGACGTTCGAGCGGCCCTGGTTCGGCGATACGATGGAACTGGCCCGACTGAAGGCCGATGTGGCCTTCCAGATGTTCGACATCCTGAACGTGCCGTTCTTTTGCTTTCACGATGCGGATGCGCGGCCCGAAGGGACGACCTTCGCGGAAGGCCTGCGGAACCTGGAAGAGATTACCGACTATTTCGCCGCGAAAATGCAGACGAGCCGCACCCGACTATTGTGGGGCACGGCCAACATGTTTTCGCACCGCCGCTGGATGGCGGGGGCGGCGACGAACCCCGACCCCGAGGTGTTTGCCTATGCCGCGGCCACGGTGAAATCCTGCATGGATGCGACACATCGGCTGGGCGGACAGAACTACGTCCTGTGGGGCGGTCGCGAAGGCTATGAGACCCTGCTGAACACCGACCTGGCGCGGGAAAGCCAGCAGGCGGGGCGTTTCCTGCAAATGGTCGTCGACTACAAATACAAGATCGGCTTTCAGGGCGCGATCCTGATCGAGCCGAAACCACAGGAGCCTTCGAAGCACCAGTATGATTACGACGTGGCCACGGTCTACGGTTTCCTGAAGCGGTTCGGGCTGGAGAACGAGGTCAAGGTCAACATCGAGCAGGGCCATGCGATCCTTGCGGGACATTCATTCGAACACGAACTGGCGCTGGCGGCGGCGCTGGGGCTGTTCGGCTCGATCGACATGAACCGCAACGACTATCAGTCCGGTTGGGACACCGATCAGTTCCCCGACAATGTGCCGGAACTGGCCCGGGCTTATTACGAGGTGATCCGCGCGGGCGGTTTCACGACGGGGGGCACGAACTTCGATGCCAAGATCAGACGGCAAAGCCTGGATCCCGAAGACCTGATCCTGGCGCATGTTGGCGGGATGGATGTCTGCGCTAGGGCGCTGAAGGCCGCCGCGGCCCTGTGGGAGGACGGATCGCTGGAACGCGCCCGGAACGCGCGCTACGCAGACTGGGACCGCCCGGAAAACCGCGCGATGCTGGAGGGCGGATCACTGGATGCGATTGCGGCGAAGGTCCTTGCAGACGGCGTAGACCCCCATCCACGGTCCGGACGGCAAGAGCGGTTGGAGAACATCTGGAACAGATTCGTCTGACCTGACGAATCATACCGCTCACGGGGTCGTCGGGCTGAATGCGGCGTTGCAGTCATAATTTGCTGCAACGCCGCAACTCTTTGTGGCATCCGGGTGACGGTTAACCTGCATCTTAACCATCCGTTCTCGGACCGTTCGTGAAATTGCGGCGGATTGTGGCGGTTCCGGGACATGACCGTTTCTTGCTGCCCCGACTTTGTCGTTTGTTTTTAAGACAATACTGGCCTAGACAATTCATTACTTAGGCCGGGGGGCTGGTTATTGAAGTTATTGGAAGCGGAGCATCGCCAGATGACGTACCCCCTCTTTGAAGCGTCGACACTTCCGACGTCTGGTGCCGTAACGAGTCTCTATGCCACCCGGGGCAAACGCCTCTTTGACTTGACCCTTATTCTGCTGGCCCTGCCGGTGCTTGTACCGGTTTTCATTCTGATCGTCGGGATGACAATGCTGCAAGGCGGCAATCCCTTTTACACGCAACTTCGCGTCGGACAGGACGGACGGACCTTCCGGTGCTGGAAGATCCGCACGATGGTTCCGGACGCCGAGCGGGTTCTGAAGGACATGATCGCCAGCGATCCCGGCATTGCCGCAGAGTGGCATCAGAACCAGAAGCTGGCGAACGATCCGCGCATCACCCGCTTTGGCGCGATCCTTCGCAAGACCAGCCTGGATGAGTTGCCGCAGCTGTTCAACGTGCTGAACGGCACCATGAGCCTGGTTGGCCCGCGCCCCTTCATGCCGGACCAGCAGGCGCTGTATGGCGAAGGTCGCGTCGATGCCGCTTATTACCGCGTGCGGCCGGGGATCACCGGCCTGTGGCAGATCGGCCGCCGCAATGCGGGATCGTTTGCCGAGCGTGTGCTGTTCGACACACGCTACGTTCGCCGCATGTCACTGACCGAGGATCTGTCGATCCTGTTCCGGACGGTGGGCGTGGTGATGCGCGCCACCGGCAAGTAATCAGCCGTCGAACCGCAACCAGATCGCGCCTTCGCCCAGACCGGCGACGAAGGCGCGATGCGCTTCTGCCTCGGTCGGCGTCAGACGCGGCGCCAGGGGAACGGGCCGGGGTGCGGGCCGCCAGACAATGTCGAGCTGATTGCGCCCAGCGTCTTGTTCCACCACCGAAAGGGCAAAGTCGGGCTGCCGCCCGCCTGTCAGTTCCAGATAGACCTCGGCCAGCAATTCGCTGTCCAGAAGCGCGCCGTGCTTTTCCCGGGCCGAGTTGTCGATGCCGAAGCGGCGGCACAGCGCATCCAGTGTCGCGGGCGAACCGGGAAACTTCCGTCGGGCCACCGCCAGAGTGTCGAGCGCCCGCTCCATCGGGATCGGCGGCAACCGCGCCCAGGCCAGTTCGGCGTTCAGGAATTTCATGTCGAAGGCGGCGTTGTGGATCACCAGCCGGGCGTCGGAAATGAAATCAAGGAATGCCTGCGCTACCTCGGCAAAACGGGGCTTGTCCTTAAGGAAGTCGTCGCCCAGGCCATGCACGGCAAAGGCTTCGGCCGGCATGGCACGTTCGGGGTTGATGTACTGGTGGTAGGTGCGCCCGGTGGGAACATGATTGAACAGTTCGACGGCGCCGATCTCGACCAGACGATGGCCTTCGGCAGGCTCAAAGCCCGTCGTTTCGGTATCCAGAACGATTTCACGCATCATGGGCCCTGTGGCGGATCTCGGCCAGGATCTTTTTCACCTGCGCTTCGGCTTCTGCAAGGGTCGTCGTTTCGATCACCCAGGTTGCACGGGCACGTTTCTGTGCGTCGGGCATCTGCCGGGACAGGATCAGATCGAACTGCGCCTCGGTCATGCCGGGCCGTGCCATGACCCGTTGCCTTTGTACCTCGGGCGGGGCGCTGACCACGGCGACGCCATCCATCTGTGCGTCATTGCCCAGTTCGAACAGAAGCGGCACATCCAGCACCACCACCTCCGCCCTGTCACGCGCCCACCGTTCCAGAAAGGCCGCACGATCGGCAGCGACCAACGGGTGGACGATCTGTTCAAGGCGGGCAATTGCGGCCGGATCCGCTGCGATAATCGCCTTCAGGACACCGCGATCAATCCCCCCGGCAACCAAAGCCGAAGGAAAGGCTTCCGAGAGGGGTGCCACCGCCGCACCGCCCGGTGCGTACAGCCGGTGGACCGCGCCAT
This sequence comes from Rhodobacteraceae bacterium QY30, assembly GCA_002356635.1. Lineage (GTDB taxonomy): Bacteria > Pseudomonadota > Alphaproteobacteria > Rhodobacterales > Rhodobacteraceae > QY30. The sequence continues at coordinate 51,833 of CP023454.1, read as the reverse complement.
CGGCATCCCAGACCGGGACTCCTTCGGCCGCGAGCATGGCTGCGGTTGTGGATTTCCCCATGCCGATCGAGCCGGTAAGCCCCAGCCGGAAGGGCGTCATGTGGCCAGAACCGCCGCGCGGGTAGCGGCGTCCACCTCGGGACGAATGCCGAACCAGCGTTCGAAACCCGGGGCAGCCTGGTGCAACAGCATTCCCAGCCCATCGACCGTGATACAGCCGATGGCCGCGGCTTCCTCCAGAAGGCGGGTCCGAAGTGGCGCATAGACCAGATCCGTCACCACGGCTTTCGGCGATAGCGCGTCCAGAGGAACACGGAAATCGGGTTTCCCCTGCATCCCCAGGGACGTGGTGTTGACCACTGTCGCGGCCCCGTCCAGCATGTTGCCGGCCTGCGCCCAGTCCTGCACGATGATCCGGGCCCCGAATTCGTGGCGCAGCGCCTCGGCGCGGGCACGGGTTCTGTTGGCGACGCGGATTTCCGGAGTCCCCACTTCAAGAAGCGAGGCGATGACCGCCCGTGCGGCACCCCCCGCACCCAATACAGCCGCAGGGCCGGACGTGGCATCCCAGTTGGGCGCGTTCTGCCGCAGGTTGGCCATGAAACCATATCCATCGGTATTGTCGGCATGGATTCGGCCATCCGGACGAAAGATCAGCGTGTTGGCTGCCCCGATCAAGGCCGCCCGGTCCGTCACCACATCCGCCAGCGCCAGCACCGTCTCCTTGTGCGGGATCGTGATGTTCACCCCGACGAAACCCGCCTTGGGCAAAGCGATCAAGACCTCGGCAAGATCGGCGGCGGCGACATCCATGGGGATGTAGAACCCGTTGATTCCATATGTCTTCAGCCAATGCCCATGCAGGCGCGGGGATCTGGAATGCGCGATCGGAGAACCGATGACGCCAGCCAGGGGAATGCGAGTATTTTCAGTCATGTGCTCATCTCGCCCCGGGCGCGCAACCAGGTCAAGAGTTCGATCAACGGCAGACCCAGAATTGAAAAGTAATCCCCGTCGATGCGAGAGAAAAGTCGCACTCCTTCCTCCTCAAGCTTGTAGCAGCCGACGGCGTGGCGGATGCTGTCCCAGTTCCGCGCGACATAGTCCCGGATGAACGCTTCGGACAAAGGATGCATCGTCATCCGCACATGCCCGACATGCCGCCAAAGCGGCACACCATCGCGACAGACGACCGCGGCCGAATACAGATGGTGCGTCCGGCCTGAGAGCTGGCGCAGGTGATCGATCGCATCAACTGGTGTCTCGGGCTTCGCATAGATCCGGCCGTCGCATTCCAGAACCTGATCCGCCCCCAGCACCAGAACGTCAACAATCCTGGGCCGCAGCGCCTTCATCTCGGCCAGGGCATCGGCCAGATCACGGGGCGAGGCGCCTTCGGCCAGAAAAGCGTCTCTAACGGCGTTTTCGTCAATACGGACGGGACGGGTTTCGAACCGCACGCCGGCCTGCGTCAGCAGCCGGGCGCGGATTTCAGAGCCGGAGGCAAGGATCAGTGTGGGTGGAAGCATGGGGACAGGTCTGTGGGCGACTCGGGGGTGAGCCTAAGGGGCGGTTTAGGGATGATTTAGACACTTGCGACTGGTCCGGGATAAGTGCCCCACTTGTCAAGACAGCCCGGGTTTTGATCCCGCTGTGAACAGCCGCCCATCCGTCCTGTGGGTGAAATTCACGCCCGGGAAGACCCCCGGCAGTTATGCACAATCCTTCATCCGGTATAACCTATTCAACCCATTGTTTTTGTTTGATTTTGTGAAAATTTTCATCTCGGCTGCAGGTTTTGCACAGGGTCGTCCACAATACCGGCCCATGTGAATGAAATCCGGGACTTTGGTGTAATCCACATGATCCACAGGCCCATACATCATCATCTTCTCTTTCCTTTTCTTTCTCTTTATTGAGGAAAGCAGAGAGGCAGGTGCGCGATGATCCAGGATTTTCTGGCCGAGATGTATCCCTGGACCAAGTCGCTGCACGTGATCTCGGTCATTGCGTGGATGGCGGGGTTGTTCTATCTGCCCCGGCTGTTTGTCTACCACGTCGAACAGGTCGAGCGGGGCAGCCCCACCGATGCGATGTTCCAGGTGATGGAACGCCGGCTTCTGAAGGCGATCATCAATCCGGCAAGCTTCGCGACCTGGATTTTCGGCCTGGGTCTGGTCTTTACCCCCGGCATCGTCTCGTGGGGAGAGATCTGGCCCTGGACCAAGGCTGCCGCCGTGATCGGCATGACGCTGTTCCACCACTGGCTGGCCCGCCGGCGAAAGGATTTCGTCAAGGGCACGAACCAGTTCACCGGCCGCCAGTACCGGATGATGAACGAAGTGCCGACGATCCTGATGATCGTGATTGTCTTTTCGGTCATCGTGAAGTTCTGAGCCAAGATTGACTTCTAACCCCATGCCGGTGTAAGGGCGTTGCCAGCGGGGCCGTCCGGCCCGGAAGCTTTTCCCCTGAATTCCCTCTATGGCCCTGCCGCCAGGATCCGACATGAGTCTTGTCATGACCCAAGAACACCTAAACCTTGCCGACCTGAAGGCCAAAAGCCCCGCAGAACTGCTGGCGCTGGCCGAGGAATGGGAGATCGAAAACGCCTCGACCATGCGCAAGGGCGAGATGATGTTCTCGCTTCTGAAGGAGCACGCGGAAGAGGGTTGGGAAATCGGCGGCGACGGCGTGCTGGAGGTTCTTCAGGACGGTTTCGGCTTCTTGCGTTCGCCCGAGGCCAACTACCTGCCGGGCCCGGATGACATCTACGTCAGCCCGGACATGATCCGGCAGTATTCCCTGCGGACCGGCGACACCGTGGAAGGAGTCATCAAGGCGCCGGGTGAAAACGAACGGTATTTCGCACTGACCAAGGTCACGCGGATCAACTTCGAAGACCCGGAGAAGGCGCGACATAAGGTCGCCTTCGACAACCTGACGCCTCTTTACCCGGATGAACGCCTGAAGATGGAGATCGAAGATCCGACGATCCGTGATCGCTCCGCCCGGATCATCGATCTTGTTGCACCGATCGGGAAGGGCCAGCGCGGACTGATCGTCGCGCCGCCGCGGACCGGCAAGACGGTTCTTCTGCAAAACATCGCGCATTCCATCGCGACCAACCACCCGGAATGCTACCTGATCGTGCTGCTGATCGATGAGCGGCCCGAGGAAGTGACGGACATGCAGCGCTCGGTGAAGGGTGAAGTCGTGTCCTCGACCTTCGACGAACCGGCGACGCGGCACGTTGCGGTGGCCGAGATGGTGATCGAAAAGGCCAAGCGCTTGGTCGAACACAAGCGCGACGTGGTGATCCTGCTCGACTCGATCACTCGTCTGGGTCGCGCTTTCAACACCGTGGTACCCAGCTCGGGCAAGGTGCTGACCGGGGGTGTCGATGCGAACGCGCTGCAGCGACCGAAGCGTTTCTTCGGCGCGGCGCGGAACATCGAGGAGGGTGGCTCGCTGACCATCATCGCCACGGCGCTGATCGACACCGGCAGCCGCATGGACGAGGTGATCTTCGAAGAGTTCAAGGGCACTGGCAACTCCGAGATCGTTCTGGACCGCAAGGTGGCGGACAAGCGCGTCTTCCCGGCGATGGATATCCTGAAATCCGGTACCCGGAAGGAAGATCTGCTGGTCGACCAGAAGGATCTGCAGAAGACGTATGTCCTGCGCCGGATCCTGAACCCGATGGGCACAACGGATGCGATCGAATTCCTGATCTCGAAACTGAAGCAGACCAAGACCAATGGCGAATTCTTCGAGTCGATGAACGCCTGATTTTTAGATCCGGAACAACGGGTTACGGAGATGGATACCATTTTTGCCCCGGCCACGGCGCGCGGTAAGGCGGGCGTGGCGGTGATCCGTATTTCCGGTCCCCTGGCGTGGGATGCGGTCAGTTCGCTGACCGGGGAGGTGCCCGCCCCGCGACAGGCTGTGCTGCGCATCCTGAAAGACGGCGAGGATGCGCTGGATCAGGCCTTGGTTCTGGTCTTTGAAAAGGGAGCCAGTTTCACCGGCGAACGGGTGGCCGAACTGCAGGTTCACGGCGCGCCGGCCACTGTGGCAGCGGTGCTGCAATGTATCGGCCGTCTTCCGGGACTGCGACTGGCGGAACCCGGCGAATTCACGCGCCGCGCGCTGGAGAACGGCAAGCTGGACCTGGCTGAAGTTGAAGGCCTTGCGGATCTTCTGGACGCCGAAACCGAAGCGCAGCGGAAACAGGCGCTGCGGGTCCTGTCCGGTGCGATTGGTGCCCGGACGGAAGAATGGCGGCGCCATTTGATCCGCGCCGCCGCCTTGATCGAAGCCACCATCGACTTTGCGGACGAGGACGTACCGGTTGATGTGACGCCCGAGGTCTTGAGCCTGATCGTCGGTACCGCAGACTCGCTGCGCGCCGAAATATCACGATATGGGATAGCAGAACGCATCCGTGACGGATTCGAAGTTGCCATCGTCGGGCAACCGAATGCGGGAAAGTCCACGCTTCTGAATGCGTTGGCGGGGCGTGAGGCGGCGATTACATCCGAGCATGCCGGGACCACTCGGGATGTGATCGAGGTGCGGATGGATCTGAACGGGCTGCCGGTCACCATTCTGGACACTGCCGGCTTGCGCGCTACCAACGATCCGGTGGAAAGCATCGGTATTGCGCGGGCTGTCGATCGCGCACGAAAGGCCGACCTTCGGGTTTTCCTGCTGGAGGAAGACCAAGTTCCCTTGCTTCTGCCTTTGGAAGACGACCTTGTGGTCTGGGGTAAGGCCGATCAACGGCTGAAATCCGGCTTGGCGGTATCAGGCAAAACGGGCCAAGGGGTGGACCGGCTGGTTGCCGAAATCTCTCGTGTCCTTTCGACGCGGGCATCGGGCGGCGGTGTGATCATTCGTGAACGGCATCGGCGGGCATTGTTTGACGCAGAACAGGCTTTGGAATCGGCTAAAGATCTACTATGTGCAGGGGCTGAGGCTGAACTTGCGGCCGAGTGGCTGAGGCGCGCGGTCCGCTCGCTGGATTCGCTGGTTGGCCGTGTGGATGTCGAGGATCTGCTAGGCGAAATCTTTGCGTCCTTCTGCATCGGCAAATGAGGAGTGTTTCACGTGAAACATTTTGACGTCATCGTAGTGGGCGGCGGTCATGCCGGTTCCGATGCAGCCCACGCCGCCGCGCGGATGGGTGCACAGACTGCTTTGGTGACATTCTCTCGGGAAACGATCGGCGTGATGTCGTGCAACCCGGCTATCGGGGGACTTGGAAAGGGCCATCTGGTCCGCGAAGTCGATGCCATGGGTGGTGTCATGGGGCTGGTGGCCGACCAGGCCGGAATTCAGTTCCGGCTGTTGAACCGCCGCAAGGGACCGGCTGTGCAGGGACCGCGGGCACAGGCGGACCGAAAACTCTACCGTCAAGCGATGCAGCGCACTCTGGCCGCCACTCCGCATTTGACGATCATCGAAGCTGAAGTCGTTGACCTGCTGGAGAATGCACAGGGGGTTCGCCTCGGCGATGGAACGGAGCTTTCTGCCGCTGCTGTTATTCTGACCACCGGAACGTTCCTGAACGGAGTCATCCACATTGGCGATCAATGCCGGCCGGCGGGCCGGATGGGGGACTGTCCGTCGATTCCGCTGGCTGAGCGACTTTACAGGTTTGACCTGCCGATGGGGCGCCTGAAAACCGGAACTCCACCGCGCTTGGATGGAACCACGATCAACTGGGACATTCTCGATCGTCAGCCGGGCGACGATGTACCTGTGATGTTTTCGTTCCTTAACCGCAAGCCGCTTGTGCGCCAGATCGATTGCGGAATCACCGACACGAATGAGCGCACACACGAAATCATACGCAACAATCTGGAAAAGTCCGCCATGTATGGCGGGTTCATTGAGGGGGTTGGTCCGCGCTACTGCCCGTCGATCGAGGACAAGGTGGTTCGGTTCGCTGACAAGGCGTCTCATCAGGTATTTCTGGAACCGGAAGGGCTGGACGACAGCACGGTTTATCCGAACGGAATTTCCACGTCCCTGCCGGTTGATGTGCAGGAAAGCTACGTCCGGTCGATTCGAGGTCTGGAAGACGTTCGCATCGTTCAACCCGGATATGCGGTTGAATATGATTATGTTGACCCACGCGCCTTGATGCCGACCCTTGCTCTTAAGGAAATTCCTGCGCTTTTCCTTGCCGGTCAGATCAACGGAACCACCGGTTATGAAGAAGCAGCGGCGCAAGGCGTGGTGGCCGGGCTTAACGCGGCAGCGCGGGCGCTCTCGCGGGATCCGGTGATCTTCTCGCGGTCCGAAGCATACATCGGGGTGATGATTGACGATCTGGTCACGCGTGGCGTGACGGAACCTTACCGCATGTTTACCTCGCGCGCCGAATTCCGACTTTCGCTGCGCGCAGACAACGCCGATCAGAGGTTGACCCCGAAGGCTATTGCTCTGGATTGTGTGGATGACACCCGGCGCAGGTCTTTCCTGACCAAGATGGACCAGCTGGCCGGTGCAAAAGCTGAACTGGAACGGATACAGCTTTCACCTCAGGATGCTGGGAAGGTTGGAATTGCTGTCAGCGCGGATGGCGTGCGTCGGTCTGGCTTCACCCTGCTGTCCTTCCCCGGCGTCGATTTCGCCACTCTGGCGCCCCTGAACCCCCGTCTTTCCCAGGTGGATCCCGAGATTCAGGAGCAGGTAGCCCGGGACGCGCTTTACGCAACGTATCTGGATCGACAGCAGACGGACATCGATGCCATGCGTCGGGACGAGGCGATCCTGATCCCGGCCGACCTCGATTATGAAGCAGTCGTCGGCTTGTCTCACGAGCTGAAGACGAAGCTCAAACGTGCGCGACCGGCGTCCATCGCAGCCGCGTCAAAACTGGAAGGTATGACTCCCGCGGCCGTGACGCTGATTCTTGCGCGACTGCGGCAGGCGAGGAAAGCTGCATCTGCATGAGGTTAGAGGAACAGTTCGCTCGGCAGTTCAATGTTTCACGTGAAACATTGGCTCGCCTAGAGGTCTACTACAGGTTGCTAACGAAGTGGAATTCCTCCATAAATCTTGTGTCAAAGTCTACGCTGGATGAGGCGTGGACCCGTCACTTTGCAGATTCGGCCCAGCTTTGGTCGCTTGCTCCGGAAACCGCAAGACGCTGGGCTGATTTTGGCTCCGGGGGTGGCTTTCCAGGCATGGTGATCGCGATCCTTGCGGCAGAGACCCGACCCGAGCTTCAGGTGATTCTGGTCGAAAGCGATGCACGCAAGGCGGCCTTTCTGGGGACCGTTGCGCGCGAGACGCAGGTCAAAACCCGCATCCACACAACACGGGTCGAGGTTCTGGCGCCGCTTGATGCAGACGTGGTTTCCGCGCGGGCGCTTGCGCCGCTGGATGTCCTGCTGGGCTATGCGGAACGCCATCTGGCCCCGGGCGGCCTCGCGCTGTTCCCAAAGGGTGAGCGGGCACAGGCGGAGCTTGACATTGCGCGTGCAAGATGGCGTTTTTCGCTGCAAGAGCACCGCAGCGTGACTGACCCTGCCGCTGTGATCCTGGCCATCGAAGGATTGTCCCGTGTCTGACCCAACCCGCCCGCCGGGGCCCAAGATTATTGCCATTGCCAACCAGAAAGGAGGCGTGGGCAAGACAACGACCGCAATCAATCTTGCGGCTGCGCTGGCCGAGCATGGACATCGCGTGCTGCTGGTCGATCTGGATCCTCAAGGCAACGCGTCGACGGGGCTTGGAGTTGAACCGGCCGATCGTGGCATGACGACCTATGACCTTCTGATCGACGAAGCTCCGCTGGATCGGGTGATCCGGCCGACCAACACTGCGGGTGTCTGGCTGTGCCCGGCGACGACAGACCTGTCATCGGCCGACATTGCGCTTGTGGCCAACGAGAAGCGCAGCTTCCTGCTGCATGACTCGCTTCGCCAGACCGCGATTGACGCTTATGGTTTCGATTATGTTCTGGTGGACTGTCCGCCATCTCTCAGTCTGCTGACGGTCAATGCGATGGTGGCCGCGCATTCCGTTCTGGTGCCCCTTCAGGCCGAGTTCTTCGCGCTGGAAGGTCTGTCGCAGTTGATGCTGACGATCCGTGAAGTGCGGCAAACAGCAAACCCGAACCTTCGTATCGAAGGTGTTGTGCTGACCATGGCTGACAACCGCAACAACTTGTCCCAGCAGGTCGAGGCTGATGCCCGGGCGACGCTGGGCGAGGTGGTGTTCCGCACGGTCATTCCGCGCAATGTCCGCGTCAGCGAAGCACCTTCACACGCCATTCCGGTGCTGACATACGACACGTTGTCGAAGGGCAGCGCCGCTTATCGTGCCTTGGCGCAGGAACTGCGTCATCGCCACCGCATTCCGGCCTAGTGAGGATCCATGTCCGACAAGAAGCTTGAGCGTCGCGGTCTGGGCCGCGGTCTGTCTGCCCTGATGGCGGACGTCAATCTGGCGGAACCGGTCGGCGAAAGCCGTCCGCGGCGGCCCGACATGATGCTGCCGGTGGAGAAGCTCGACCCGAATCCGGACCAGCCGCGCCGCGACTTTTCACCCGAGGCGCTGGATGAGCTTGCGTCCTCCTTGCGCGCCAAAGGGATGATCCAGCCGATCATCGTCCGCCCCAATCAGCGCAAGCCAGACAGCTACGAAATCGTCGCCGGAGAACGCCGCTGGCGGGCTGCGCAGATGGCGCAGATGCATGAGGTGCCCGTGGTTGTCCGTGAACTGGACGACACCGAGGTGCTGGAGATCGCCATCATCGAAAACATCCAGCGCGCGGATCTGAACGCGCTGGAAGAGGCGCTTGGCTACCGGCAGTTGATGGATCGCTTCGGACATACGCAGGAAAAGATGGCCGAGGCCCTTTCGAAAAGCCGGAGCCATATTGCCAACCTGCTGCGCCTTCTGACGCTGCCCGAGGCGGTGCAGACCTGGGTGCGCGAAGGCAAGCTGACTGCGGGACATGCCCGGGCGCTGATCACCGCCGAGAATCCGATCGAACTGGCCAAGAAGGTGATTGCTGAGGGCCTTTCGGTCCGCGAAACCGAGCGCCTGGCCAAGGGGGCGCAGGGCGCGAAGGCGGGGGGTGGGACGGCGCGATCTGGAAAGTCGACCGAAAAGGATGCTGATACCCGGGCGCTGGAACAGGATTTGTCCGCAAACCTTGGTATGAAAGTAGCGATCGACCACAAGGGAGAGGAGGGCGGTGTCGTAACGATCCGCTACAGCGGACTGGATCAGTTGGACGAGCTTTGCCAGATGCTCAGCATGCCGCGCTGATCAGGCGTCGGGGCGCGTCCAAAGGAACAGCGACACGCCCAGAAAGATGGCGAACTGGGTGATCAGCACCCAGGTCGGCAGCCCCAGAAAGGCGGAAATCGCCACTCCAGCCAGGATCGAGGCTGAGGCGATACCCTTTATGTGACGTGGCACGGCACCGTTTTCGTTCCAGGCACGGATCGGCGGTCCAAAGTGCTGATGCTCTAACAGCCAGTCATGCAGCCGTTTCGAAGATCTTGCGAAACAGAATGCCGCCACAAGCAGGAAAGGGACCGTCGGCACGATCGGCAGCGCCAGCCCGATAAATCCAAGCGCAAGCGCAATCAGGCCACCCGACAACCAGATTGCGCGCATCAGGCCAACAACTCCCGCAGGACCGCATTCAAGACCGCACGGCCAGCGTCCGTCGCGGCGATGCGGGTGCCGGTGGTCAACATTCCCATCTCCTCAAGCCGGGTGATCGTGTCACGGTCCAGCACCTTACCGCTGATCGCAGCGTATCGCTCGGGGTCGATCCCCTCTGCCAGACGCAACCCCATCAACAGAAACTCGGTTCCCGCATCGACGGGTGACAGGGCCTCCGGCGCCAGTTCGCCGTGGCCTTGCGCTTCGACCTGAGCCAGCCACGCGCCAGGTGCCCGGACCGCTTCGGTCGCGTGCCGGACACCGTTTTGGGTCAGACGTCCGTGTGCGCCCGGACCAATCCCGGCATAGTCGCCGTAGCGCCAGTAGATCAGGTTGTGGCGGCTTTCAGAGCCGATTTTGGCATGATTAGAGACTTCATAGCCCGGCATTCCGTGCGCCGCGCAAACCTCCTGCGTCATCAGATACATATCGGCAGCGGTGTCGTCTTCCGGCAGGTCGCGCAAGCCGCCGGCTGCATAACGGGCACCGAAAGCCGTGCCATCTTCGATAGTCAGTTGGTAAACGGAGAGGTGATCGACCGCCATCGACAGGGCTTCGCGCAGTTCATTGCACCAAGCGTCCGCAGTTTGACCCTGGCGAGCGTAGATCAGATCAAAACTGACCCGGTCAAAGACCGAGCGCGCCACATCAAAGGCGGCGCGCGCTTCGGCGACGCTGTGCAACCGGCCAAGGCGCCGCAGATCATCGTCGTTCAGCGACTGCACGCCCATCGAGATACGGTTCACGCCCGCATCCGCATAGCCGCGGAAGCGCCCGGCCTCGACGCTGCCGGGGTTTGCTTCCAGCGTGATTTCCACGTCGTTCGCCAGCGTCCAGTGGCCACGCACCTTGTCCAGGATCGACTGAACCAGGTCGGGCGACATCAACGAAGGCGTTCCACCACCGAAGAACACGGTGTTGAGGACCCGCCCCGGGGTGAGTTCTGCCACGCGCGCAATTTCGGACAAAAAGGCTCTGTTCCAGCGGGATTCGTCGATTTGCGCCGCAACGTGGCTGTTGAAATCGCAATAGGGGCATTTCGAGGCGCAGAACGGCCAGTGCAGATACAGTCCGAACCCGCCGTTCCGCCAATCTTCCATTTGTCCTCTCAGCCCTTGAAGGCCGTGACTTCGATTTCGACCTTCATCGCCGGATTGACCAGGCCGGCGACGATCATCGTCGCCGCCGGACGGATATCGCCAAAGGTCTCCGACAGGGCAGGGATGATCTCTTCCATGTAGGAAGCATCGGTGATGATGTAATTGGCGCGCACCACATCCTTCAGGCCAAATCCAGCACCCTCCAGAACGGACTTGATCGTTGCCAGCGTGTTGCGGGCCTGATCCAGAACGCTGTCGGGATAAGTCTTGGACACCGGATCCGCCCCCGTGGTTCCGGCGACGAAGCACCAGTCGCCTTGCACGACAGCGCGGGAATAGCCCAGTTTCGGTTCGTAGGGCGAGCCGCCCGAGATGTTCTTCCGATCAGACATTTCAACCTCCAAAGCATGTAACAAGTTTCGAAAACGCATCGGCGCGGTGACTGATGCGGTTCTTTTCGGCGGGGTCCATCTCTCCGAAGGTGATGCTGTAGCCGTCGGGCTGGAACATCGGATCATATCCATGCCCATGTTCGCCCCGCATCGGCCATACCACCTGGCCTTCAACCTTGCCTTCGAACACCTGGTCCTCACCGTCCGGCCAGGCCAGAACCAGGGTGGAACGAAAGCGCGCGGTGCGCGGGAAGGGCGCATCGGCAGCCTCTAGCGCATCCCAGGTCTTGCGCATAGCCATATGGAAATCGCGGCCGGTGGGTGTTTCGGCCCAGTCGGCCGTGTAGACACCGGGCGCGCCGTTCAGCCCGTCACATTCGATGCCGGAATCGTCTGCCAGCGCCGGCAGGCCCGTCGCCTTCGCAGCGGCGTGGGCCTTGATCCGGGCATTCCCGATGAAGGTGGTCTCGGTTTCGTCCGGCTCGGCCAGGCCCAACTCGGCCGCGCCCACGCAGGTGATGCCATATGGGGCAAGCAGGGCCGCGATTTCGGCCAGCTTGCCCTTGTTGTGGGTCGCCACCAGCAGACGGTTTCCCGTGAAACGCCGCATCAGATGGCGGCTTTCTGCGCTGCGACCAGTTGCGCGATTCCGGCTTCCGCCAGATCCAGCAGCCGGGTCATTTCCTCGCGGCTGAAGGTCGCGCCTTCGGCCGACATCTGAACTTCAACCAGCCGGTTGCGGCCCGTCAGGATGAAGTTGCCATCCGTCCCGGCCTCGCTGTCCTCCAGATAGTCCAGATCGACGACCGGCTGCCCGGCATAGATCCCGCAGGACACCGCCGCGACGTGATCGACCAGCGGATCGCTTTGGATGACACCAGCCTTCAACAGCTTGTTCACTGCCAGACGCAGCGCAACCCAACCCCCGGTGATCGAGGCACAGCGTGTCCCCCCGTCTGCCTGGATCACGTCGCAGTCGATGACGATCTGGCGTTCGCCCAAGGCAACGCGGTCAACGCCCGCCCGCAGGGCGCGGCCGATCAGGCGCTGGATTTCCTGCGTGCGGCCCGATTGCTTGCCCGCAGCGGCTTCGCGACGGTTACGGCTGTTCGTGGCGCGGGGCAGCATTCCGTATTCCGCCGTGACCCAGCCCAGGCCCGTGCCCTTCAGGAACGAAGGCGCCTTGTCCTCGATCGTCGCCGTGCACAGGACATGGGTATCGCCGCAGCGGATCAGGCAAGATCCTTCCGCGTGTTTGGTCACGCCCGTCTCAATGGAGATGGCGCGCATTTCGTCCAGTTTCCGTCCCGAAGGCCGCATGGTCTGTCCTTTCCCGATGGTTGGCCCCATTAAGGCGGCAGGCGCCGTCGATGCAACCCCGGCACCGATTGACGAAGGCGGGCAGAATGCCTTTATTTCCAGCATGACGGATGGTGTGAGCCTAATCTCGGACATGAACGACCGCTCGCGCGAGGTGTTTCGGCGCGTTGTCGAGGCTTATCTGGAAACCGGGGATCCGGTTGGATCACGGGCGCTGACGCGGAACTTCTCGGAGAAATTGTCGGCGGCCACGATCCGCAATGTCATGCAGGATCTGGAGTTCCTCGGCCTTCTGGACAGTCCGCATGTCTCGGCCGGACGCGTTCCGACACAACTGGGCCTGCGGATGTTCATCGACGGCCTGATGGAGGTGGGAACTGTTTCCGACAAGGACCGGGATGCCATCGATTCGACCGTCGGTGAAGGCGAAACCGATGTTGCGCACCTGCTGGACCGCGTCGGCGCTGCCCTGTCGGGCATCACCCACGGCGCAAGCCTTGTCCTGACCCCCAAGCATGAAGCGCCGATCCGGCATATCGAGTTTGTGAGCCTGGCGCCGGGGCGCGCACTGGTCGTGCTGGTCTTCGCAGACGGCCAGGTCGAAAACCGCGTGTTCACTCCGCCGGCCGGGCAGACGCCATCCTCGATGCGCGAGGCGGCGAATTTCCTTAATGCCCTGGCCGAGGGGCGGACCCTGTCGGAACTGCGCAGTCACATCCGTCAGCAGATCGCCGCGCGCCGTCAGGAACTGAACGATCTGGCGCGCGATATGGTGGAAAGCGGTCTGGCTGTCTGGGAAAACCCGGGCGAGACGACCGAACGCCTGATCGTGCGCGGCCGGTCCAACTTGCTGGATCATGCGGACGAAACCGATCTGACACGGATCCGCACCCTGTTTGACGATCTGGAACGCAAGCGCGACATCGCCGAATTCCTTGACCTGACCGATGCGGGCGAAGGCGTGCGCATCTTCATCGGGTCGGAAAACAAACTTTTCTCACTTTCGGGTTCCTCTCTGGTGGTCTCTCCCTATATGAACGCTGACCGGAAGATCATCGGTGCCGTGGGTGTCATCGGGCCGACGCGGTTGAATTATGGCCGCATCGTGCCGATCGTCGACTATACGGCGCAGCTTGTCGGGCGAATGTTGTCGGGCAAGCAGAAGGGGTAAAGACGCATGACCGATATGAAGAAAGACGAACTGGCCGAAGATCAGGCCCAGATCAACGATCCGCTGTCGCTGGACGGGATGGATGCCGAGATCGAGGCGCTGCGGGCGGAACGCGACGAGTTCCGGGACCGCTACATGCGCGCGCTGGCCGATGCCGAGAATATTCGCAAACGCGGCGAACGCGATCGGCGCGAAGCGGAGCAATATGGCGGATCGAAGCTCGCCCGGGATCTTCTGCCGGTCTATGACAACTTGCGCCGCGCGCTGGATACGGCTGGCGATGCCAAGGACGACCCGGCCACCAAAGCCCTGGTCGAAGGTGTGGAACTGACCCTGCGAGAGCTTTTGAACACCTTCAATCGCCACGGAATGAAACCGGTCAACCCGCAGACCGGTGACAGCTTTGATCCGCAGCTGCACCAGGCGATGTTCGAAGCGCCGCTGCCAGGCACCAAGGCGGGCGACATCATCCAGGTGATGACGGAAGGCTTCATGCTTCATGATCGCCTGCTGCGTCCCGCGCAGGTGGGCGTCAGTTCAACGCCCAAGTCGTGACGCAGGGGGCCATCGGCCCCCTTTTTTCTTTACCCCAGCAGCGCCTTCAACTCATACAACGCCTGCAGCGCCTCCCTCGGAGAAAGCTCATCGGGCGAAAGCTCGGACAACCGCCGTTCCACCTGTGATTCCACCTTCGCGACGGGTGAGGAGGCGGGCGCGACGCGGAACAGGGGCAGGTCGTCGATCAGGCTCTGACGCTGGCTTGCGTTTTGCCGCTCGCCAGATTCCAGCTGATGCAGAACATCCCGGGCGCGGTCGATCACCGCCTCGGGCAAACCCGCAAGACGGGCCACCTGCACACCGTAGGACCGGTCTGCCGCACCCTTGCGCACCTCGTGCAGGAAGACCACGTCGCCGTTCCATTCCCGCACCGTCACAGTGGCGTTCTCGACGCCCGGCAGCTTGGCTGCCAGCGCCGTCATCTCATGGTAATGCGTGGCAAACAGCGCGCGGCAGCGGTTCGCGGAATGCAGGTGTTCCATCACCGCCCAGGCGATGGACAGGCCGTCATAGGTCGCCGTCCCGCGGCCGATCTCGTCCAGGATCACCAAGGACCGGTCGTCCGCCTGATTCAGGATCGCGGCCGTCTCGACCATTTCCACCATGAAGGTCGACCGGCCCCGGGCCAGATCGTCGGCTGCACCCACGCGGCTGAACAACTGGCTGACGATCCCGATCCGTGCCTTTCGGGCCGGAACATAGCTGCCGGCCTGGGCAAGCAAGGCGATCAGCGCATTCTGGCGCAGGAAGGTCGATTTGCCCGCCATGTTCGGTCCGGTCAGCAGCCAGATTGCGGGCGTGTCGCCACTGCTCAGCCCGCAGTCATTTGCCACGAAGACTTCCCCGGAACGGGTCAGCGCACGTTCGACCACCGGGTGCCGCCCGCCTTCCACCTGAAAGGCGCGGCTGTCGTCCATCTGCGGTGCACACCAATCCAGCCCCGATGCCAGATCGGCAAAGGCGCAGGCCAGATCGACCTCGGCAATCGCGCGCGCCGCGCCGAAAATCACGGCAGAGCGGTCCAGAATGGCTTGTTTCAGGCTTTCATAGAGACGTTTTTCAATCTCCAGCGCGTGGTTGGCCGAGTTCAGAATCCGCGTCTCAAGCTCGGAAAGGGGCAGGGTCGTGAAGCGAACCTGATTGGCCGTGGTCTGACGATGGATGAAGGTTTCGTTCAACGGTGGCGCCAGCATCCGTTCCGCGTGGGTGCTGGTGATCTCGATGAAATAGCCAAGCACATTGTTGTGCTTGATCTTCAGGCTCTGAATTCCGCTCTGCGCGATGTAGTCGGCCTGCATCCGCGCAATCACGCTTCGACCCTCGTCGCGCAGGGCGCGGGTTTCATCCAGTTCGGCGTCGAAGCCGTTGGCGATGAATCCGCCGTCACGCAACAGAAGCGGCGGTTCCGGCACCAGCGCGGCGTCCAGAATGCCCACCAGTTCCTCGAAACCCGTCAAAAGCCCCGCTTGCCGGGCCAGTCCCGCCACGGGGGTATTCCAAAGCAACTTTGCCAGGTCGCCCGCCTGGATCAACGCGGTTCGGACCGCCGCCAGGTCGCGCGGCCCGCCCCGGTCAAGGGCCAGGCGCGACAAGGCGCGATCCATGTCGGGACAGCGGCGCAAGATCTGGCGCAAATCCTCGCAAAAACGGCTCTGTTCCAGCAGGAATCCGATGGTTTCGTGCCGTGCCCGGATTTCGGCCAAGTCTCGGGAAGGGGCGGAAAGTCGTCTCTCCAACAGGCGCGCACCGCCGGCTGTCACGGTCCTGTCAATGGCCGCCAGAAGCGACCCATCGCGCCCGCCCGACAACGCCTGTGTCAGTTCCAGGTTCCGGCGCGTGGCGGCATCGATCTGCATGACCTGACCGGCTTCCTCGCGCACGGGTGGTTGCAACAGGGGCAGTTTTCCGCGTTGCGTCAGGTCCAGATACTCCAGAACCGCGCCCAGGGCCGACAGTTCGGCGCGAGTGAAGCTGCCAAACGCGTCCAGGGTTGCGACCTGATAGTGGGCGCAAAGCCTTCGATCCGCACCCTGGCTGTCAAATCCGCTGCGCGCCAAGGGGGTCAGGGCAATGCCGAAATCCGTCACCATTCCAGCCAGATCCCCATCCCGGCCGTCGGCAACCAGCAATTCACGCGGGGCCAGGCGGGCGAGTTCCGGCGAAAGGCGTGAAAGCGGGCAGGGAGCGACCCGCAACTCGCCCGTGGAAATGTCGACCCACGCAAGCGCCGCTTCGTCGCGCACCTCGGCCCAGGCGGCCAGGAAGTTGTGACGCCGCGCTTCCAGCAGGCTGTCCTCGGTCAGGGTGCCGGGGGTGACCAGGCGCACGACATCGCGCGCCACCACTGATTTCGAGCCGCGTTTCTTCGCTTCGGCCGGGTCTTCCATCTGTTCGGCAATCGCGACGCGAAAACCCTTGCGGATCAACGTCAGCAGATAGCCTTCCGACGCGTGGACGGGCACGCCGCACATCGGGATCGGCTGTCCCAGGTGGGTGCCGCGCTTGGTCAGGGCAATGTCCAGCGCCGCCGCCGCCGCTTCGGCATCGTCGAAGAACATCTCGTAAAAGTCGCCCATCCTGTAGAACAGAAGGGCGCCGGGATGGGCGGCCTTGATCTTCAGATATTGCGCCATCATCGGCGTGACGGTGTCGGTCATGCTGGTCCCCTTCGCGTCGGCGGACCCTACAAAACCGGCGCAAGGCGCGGAAGCGGCATTTCCGTTGAGGCGCAAGGACGGGAACGCTAAGAGGGTCGGCGAGGAGTCCCGAATGTCCATCAAAAATCGAATTACGCCTGAAGAGGCGCTCAGCTATCACATCGTTCCCCAACCGGGGAAGTACGAGATTCAGGCAACCAAGCCGATGGCCACCCAGCGCGACCTGTCGCTGGCCTACAGCCCCGGCGTGGCTGTTCCGGTGACCGCCATCGCCGAGCGGCCCGAGACCGCCTACGACTATACCGTCAAGGGAAACATGGTCGCGGTGGTGTCGAACGGCACCGCGATCCTGGGTCTGGGCAACCTGGGAGCGCTGGCGTCAAAGCCGGTGATGGAAGGCAAGGCGGTGCTGTTCAAGCGCTTCGCCGATGTGAACGCGATCGACATCGAACTGGATACCGAAGACCCCGACCAGATCATTCAGGCGGTCAAGCTGATGGCACCGACCTTCGGCGGCATCAACCTTGAAGACATCAAGGCGCCGGAATGCTTCATCATCGAACAGCGCCTGAAGGAAATCATGGACATTCCGGTGTTCCATGATGACCAGCACGGCACGGCGGTGATCTGCGCGGCGGGCCTGATCAACGCGCTGGAAATCTCGGGCAAGAAGATCGGCGATGTGAAGATCGTCCTGAACGGCGCCGGCGCGGCGGGTATCGCCTGCCTTGAACTGCTGAAGGCGATGGGCGCGCGGCACGACAACTGCATCATGTGCGACACCAAGGGCGTGATCTACCAGGGTCGCACCGAAGGCATGAACCAGTGGAAGTCCGCCCACGCCGCCAAGACGGACGCCCGCACGCTGGAAGAGGCGATGGTGGGGGCGGATGTGTTTCTGGGTGTGTCCGCCAAGGGCGCGGTAACGCCCGAGATGGTCGCCAGCATGGCCGAAAATCCGGTCATCTTTGCCATGGCGAACCCGGATCCCGAAATCACCCCGGAAGAGGCCCATGCCGTGCGCGCCGATGCGATCGTAGCGACGGGGCGCAGCGATTACCCGAACCAGGTGAACAATGTGCTTGGTTTCCCGTATCTGTTCCGTGGTGCGCTTGATATTCATGCCCGCGCGATCAATGATGAAATGAAGATCGCCTGCGCACGGGCGCTGGCGCAACTGGCGCGCGAAGATGTCCCGGACGAAGTGGCGATGGCCTATGGCCGGAAGCTGTCGTTCGGACGCGACTACATCATTCCCACCCCGTTTGATCCGCGGCTGATCCATGTAATTCCGCCCGCCGTGGCCAAGGCGGGCATGGATACCGGTGTTGCACGCCGCCCGATCATCGACATGGCCGCCTATGAACTAAGCCTGAAGGCACGGATGGATCCGACCGCGACCATCCTTCAGGGCATCCATGCCCGTGCCCGTCAGGCGCAGGCGCGGATGATCTTTGCCGAAGGTGACGATCCCCGGGTCTTGCGTGCCGCTGTCGCCTGGCAGCGTTCGGGGCAGGGCAAGGCGCTGGTCGTCGGCCGCGATCAGGACGTGAAGGAAAAGCTGGAAACCGTGGGCCTGGGCGATGCGGTCCGGGAACTGGAAATCGTCAACGCCGCCAATTCCCGCCACCTCGATGCTTACCGCGATCTCTTGTACCGGCGGTTGCAGCGTCAGGGCTTCGACCGCGAGGATGTGCACAAGCTTGCCACCCGCGACCGGCACGTCTTTTCGGCGCTGATGCTGGCCCATGGCCACGGTGACGGGCTGATCACGGGCGTGACGCGCAAGGCCGCGCATGTGCTGGAACTGATCAACCACGTCTTCGACGCCCGCGCCGAAGATGGGGCTGTGGGCATCACGGCGGTTCTGAACAAGGGCCGGATCGTGCTGATCGGCGATACGCTGGTGCAGGAATGGCCCAACGAAAATGATCTGGCCGATATTGCCGAACGCGGCGCCATGGTGGCGCGCGGCCTGGGACTGGAACCCCGGGTGGCGTTTCTGTCGTTTTCAACCTTCGGCTACCCGGTCAGTGAACGCGCCACCAAGATGCACATGGCGCCCAAGGTGCTCGACCAGCGCGGCGTCAGCTTTGAATACGACGGCGAAATGACGGTTGACGTGGCGTTGAACATGAAGCGGATGGCGCATTATCCGTTTTGCCGCCTGACCGGACCGGCAAACGTTCTGGTGGTTCCGGCACGGCATTCGGCCTCGATCTCGGTCAAGCTGATGCAGGAAATGGCCGGCGCCACGGTGATCGGCCCGATCCTGACGGGGGTCAACAAGCCGATCCAGATCTGTTCGACCGGGTCCACAGTAAACGACATCCTGAACATGGCGGCCATCGCGGCCTGTCGACTGGGGCAAGGCGGCTGATAAGGTTAGCGGGGGCCGGTCTGGCCCCCGTTTCGCATCTGGTATGCGAAATAGCGGCAGAGAGGTGCGCGTATGGCGATCTACAATCTCGGCTCGATCAACATCGACCATTTTTACCGGCTGGACCATCTGCCCGCACCGGGGGAAACGCTTGCTACGGAAGAGTATTCCGTGGGTCTGGGCGGCAAGGGCGCGAACCAGTCTGCGGCGGCGGCAAAGGCCGGCGCGAAGGTGTTCCACATCGGCGCCGTCGGGCCGGAAGGCCGCTGGATTGTCGACCGGCTGTCAAGCTGGGGGGTGGACGTCAAGAATGTTTCCCGGATCGGGACGCCCACTGGACATGCGATCATCAACGTCGATGCGAAGGGCGAAAACAGCATCGTCATCTTTGCTGGCGCGAACCGCGCCATTGGTCTGGGCGAAGTGGAACTTGCACTGTCGTCGGCTGGACCTGCGGATACGCTGATCTTGCAGAATGAAACCGCGCATCAGGTGGATGCGGCGCGGATTGCCGCGCTGAAAGGGATGCGCGTGATTTATTCGGCCGCTCCTTTCGACGCAGACGCCGTGAGCGCGGTGTTGAACCACGTCACCCTTCTTGTGATGAACGCTGTCGAAGCGCAGCAGCTGACCGAGGCATTGGGGGTGACCCTTGACCAGCTGCCGGTGCCGGAAATCCTGGTCACCAAAGGGGCCGAAGGGGCCGAGTGGCGCTCGCTTGCGACGGGGGAACGGGTCACGCAGGCCGGATTGAAGGTTGACGCGGTCGATTCCACCGGCGCGGGCGATACTTTCGCCGGATACTTTGCTGCTGCCTTGGATGCAGGCGAAACGCCTGCCGGTGCCTTGCGACTGGCGACGGCGGCGGCGGCCTTGAAGGTGACGCGGCCCGGAACAGCAGATGCCATCCCGACCCGCCCCGAAGTAGATGCTTTCCAGGAGGAGATATGACCGATCACGTCTCGACCCACGCCGCCGAAGACGATGCACGAAATGAAAAGATCCTGATCTGGCTGAATGGTCGCATCGTCCCGAAAGCCGAGGCGGTGGTCAGTGTCTACGATTCCGGCTTCATGCTGGGTGATGGCGTCTGGGAAGGTATTCGTCTTTACAATGGCCGCTGGTCCTTCATCGACGATCATATCCGCCGCCTGTTCGAAGCAGCCAAGGCCATTGACCTGGATATCGGAATGACGCCGGACCAGGTGATTTCTGCGGTGTCAGAGACGCAAAGGGCCAATGGCATGACGACCGACGCCCATGCGCGGCTGATGGTGACGCGTGGCGTGAAAACCCGGCCGTTCCAGAACCCGCGCCTGTCGCAGCAGGGGCCGACCGTCACGATCATCATGGAACATTCGCGTCCCACGCTGCCGCGCCCGATCCGGCTGGCGACGGTTCCACATCTGCGGGGCCTGCCGATGACGCAGGACCCAAAGCTGAACAGCCATTCCAAGCTGAACTGCATTCTCGCCTGTATTGCCGCGCAGAAGGCGGGCGCGGACGAAGCGCTGATGCTGGACGTCCACGGCTTCGTCAACACCACGAACGCCTGCAACTTCTTCATCGTCCGCCGGGGCGAGGTTTGGACCTCGACCGGCGATTACTGCATGAACGGCATCACGCGCGGCAAGGTGATCGAGCTGTGCCGCGCGAACGGGATTCCCGTGTTCGAGCGGAACTTCAGTCTGGTCGATACCTATTCTGCTGACGAAGCGTTCCTGACCGGAACCTTCGGCGCACAGACTCCGGTGGGTGAAATCGACGGACGGATCATCGGAACGGGCCAGATGGGACCGATGACCGAACGGCTGCGCGGGCTTTACAAGACCTTGGTGGGGGCGTGACGATGCGGATTGCGATGTGGTCAGGGCCGCGGAATCTGTCGACCGCGATGATGTATTCCTTTGCGGCGCGGGGGGACTGCGCGGTGTGGGATGAACCGTTCTACGCGGCCTATCTGAACGCCACCGGGATCGACCACCCCATGGCCGCTGAGGTCATCGCCGCCGGCGAAACCGATCCGTCGAAAGTCGGCGGGGCCTGTCTGGGGGCCATCCCCGATGACCGGCCGCTGTTCTACCAAAAGCACATGACGCTGCACATGATCCCGGAATTCGATCGGCGGTTCATGCGCGGCCTGACGAATGTCTTTCTGATCCGTCATCCGGCGCATGTGATTGCCAGCTACTCGAAAAAGCGCGAAGCGCCGACGCTTGCGGACATCGGCTTTGTCCAGCAGGCGCAACTGTTCGACGAGGTGGCCGGCTGGATGGGGCGCGCGCCGCTGGTGGTCGATTCTGCCGATGTCCGTGCCAAGCCCCGCCAAACGCTTGGCCGGCTTTGCGACGCGCTGGGCATACCCTTTGTGGATACCATGCTGACCTGGACCGCGGGTCCGAAAGCTTATGACGGTGTTTGGGCGCCGCATTGGTACAACGCTGTCCATGCCTCTACCGGTTTTGGTGCCCCGGAAGGCGAATCGCCGATCCTTCCCGGCCCGTATAGGACGCTGGAGGATCAGGCCTTGCCCCATTACGAACGGCTTGCGGCCTTCAAGCTGTGAATGAAAAACGGCCCGTCCTTTCCGGGCGGGCCGTTCCAGTATGATCAGACTGCTCTTACAGGCCGAGGTTGCCGCGCAGTTCCGCCAGCGCCTCGGGCGACAGTTGACGACCGTCGGCGGCGACAGACAGCGCCTCGTCTTCGGTGGCTTGCGCGTCCGCAGCCGCCTGTGCCGCAGCGTCGGCTTCAGCCTGCGCGGCCGCCGCCGCAGCCTTGGCATCGGTTTCGGCCTGCTGCGCTGCGGTCAGGTCGGCCTGGGCGTCAGCCAGATCCTGGTTCAGCGCGTCCACTTCTTCCTGCGTCGCGCCGGCGGCGACAGCATCGTCAACCGCCTTCTGGGCCGCATCGACCGCACCCTGGGCGTCCGTCACCGCGCCAGTGGCCGTTGCGGCTTCGGCGGCGGCAAGCTCTGCGGCGGCGGCAGCGGCTTCGGCGGCAGTCGCCGCGCCTGCGGTCGCCAGCGCGGCGTCGCGGTAGGCGGCAATCCGGCCGACCCGGCTGTTCGGCGATGCATTGGCCATTGCGGTCGCGCTGGCATGCGAGGCGTTCAGGCCCTTGAGCTCGGACGCGATTGCGCCATGGTTGGCCTTGGCCGCTTTGGTTTCGGCGCGTGCGGTTCTGGTTTCAGCCTTGGCACCACGGGCGGCCGCTTTCTCGCCCCCCTTCTTGCCGCCGGCATTTCCGGCCTTCTCGCCTTTGCCGCCTTTTTCGCCGCCGCGTTCGCCGCCATTCCCACCGCCGTTGCCGCCGCCGTTACCCCCGCCGTTACCGTTGCCATTTCCGGCAAAGGCGGCGTCAAGCGACGGAGCAACGAATGACGGGGCGGGACCGACCAGGGCAATCGAAAGGCCAAGAACGGTAAGTGCTGGGCGCAGCTTCATGTGGAATCCTCTTTGGCTGGGGTCATGGACTGACCTATGCATTGCCAGACAAGGTGTCTGCCATTCGGGCATCATTTGGGCGCAATTGTGTGCAGGCAACAAAAACCGGCCACAAAGCAATGCCTTGGGCCGGTTTCTGCGAAATCCGGAAATTGTGTCAGCCTTTTTTCGCCACTCGCGCGTTGCGGGTTGCAACCAGCTTCAGACGCAGCGCGTTCAGGCGGATAAAGCCCGCCGCGTCCTTCTGGTCGTAGGCGCCCGCGTCGTCTTCAAAGGTCACATGCTTTTCGCTGTACAGCGAGTGGTCGGACCAGCGGCCGACGCAATGCACCGATCCCTTGTACAGCTTCAGCCGAACAGTGCCGGTGACGTGTTCCTGGCTCTTGTCGATCAGGGCCTGCAGCATTTCGCGTTCCGGGCTGAACCAGAAGCCGTTGTAGATCAGTTCGGCATAGCGGGGCATCAGGCTGTCTTTCAGGTGGCCCGCGCCGGCGTCCAGCGTGATCTGTTCGATACCGCGGTGGGCCTCCAGCAGAATGGTGCCGCCCGGCGTTTCGTAGATGCCGCGCGACTTCATGCCGACGAAGCGGTTTTCCACGAAATCCAGCCGCCCGATGCCATGGGCGCCGCCCAGTTCGTTCAGCTTCGTCAGGATCGTCGCCGGCGACATGGCAACGCCATTGATCGCCACGGCATCGCCCTTTTCAAACGCCACCTCGATGTATTCGGGCGTATCCGGCGCGGCTTCGGGCGCCACGGTGCGCTGATAAACGTAGTCGGGCGCTTCCTCGGCGGGGTTTTCCAGCGCCTTGCCTTCGCTGCTGGTGTGCAGCAGGTTCGCATCGACCGAGAAGGGCGCCTCGCCGCGCTTGTCCTTGGCGATCGGGATCTGGTTCTGTTCGGCAAATTCGATCAGCTTCGTGCGCGAGGTCAGATCCCATTCCCGCCAGGGCGCAATCACGCGGATCGACGGATCCAGTGCATAGGCCGACAGTTCGAAGCGGACCTGATCGTTGCCTTTGCCGGTCGCGCCATGGGCCACGGCATCGGCGCCGTGCTGATGCGCGATCTCGACCAGGTGCTTGGAAATCAGCGGCCGCGCGATCGACGTGCCCAGCAGGTAAAGCCCTTCGTAAACCGCATTGGCGCGGAACATCGGGAAGACGAAGTCACGCACGAATTCTTCCCGCACGTCGATGATGTGGATGTTTTCGGGCTTGATGCCCAGAAGTTCGGCCTTGGCACGGGCGGGTTCCAGTTCTTCACCCTGTCCCAGATCGGCGGTGAAGGTGATCACCTCACAGCCGTATTCGGTTTGCAGCCACTTCAGGATGATCGAGGTATCGAGTCCGCCGGAATAGGCAAGGACGACTTTCTTGGGGGCGGACATCGTGTTCCTCCGGGCTATGGGTCAGCGCGGGGGATAGTGCGAAAAATCCCTGTGGACAAGGGTTCTCTGGGGCAGGCGCGCTTGCCTAACAGGGCTGCTTCCGGCATTCCGGTGTCATGACCGATTTCACCGATGCGGCCCGCGCCGCAACCCTTGCCCTGCGCGACCTGTTCGACCCGACGCCGCTTTTGCGCAACGACTTCCTGTCGCAGAAATACGATGCCGACATCTGGCTGAAGCGCGAGGATCTGACGCCCGTCCGCAGCTACAAGCTGCGTGGCGCCTTCAACGCCATGCGCAAGATCCGCGCGACCCGGCCCGAGATGACGCATTTTGTCTGCGCCAGCGCCGGGAACCATGCGCAGGGGATGGCCTTCGCCTGTCGCCACTTCGGGGTGCAGGGCACCATCTTCATGCCGGTGACGACCCCGCAGCAAAAAATTGCGAAGACCCGCAGCTTTGGCGGTGATTCGATCCAGATCGTGCTGACGGGTGACTACTTCGACCGGACGCTGGCGGCGGCGCAGGCGTTCTGCGCCGAAAAGGGGGCGCATTTTCTGTCACCCTTCGACGATGCCGACGTCATCGAGGGCCAGGCTAGCGTGGCGGTCGAAATCCTTGACCAGCTTGAACGTGCGCCGGATCTGGTGGTCGTTCCGGTGGGCGGCGGCGGCCTTTCGGCCGGGGTCACGCGCTATCTTCGCGATGCGGCCCCGGGATGCGGGGTGCGTTATGTAGAGCCCCAGGGCGGGGCCAGCCTGACGGCGGCGCTGGTCGCAGGGCAGCCTGTCACCTTGAAGACCGTCAACAGCTTTGTCGATGGTGCCGCGGTCGCGCGAATCGGTGCGCTGCCCTTCGAGGTGCTCAAGGACACCGATCCCTCGCAGGTGCTGCTGGCACCCGAGGATCGGATCTGCATCACCATGCTGACCATGCTGAATGTCGAAGGCGTGGTGCTGGAACCGGCGGGCGCCATGTCGATCGACGCGCTGGGCGACCTGCGCGACCAGATCCGTGGCAAGACGGTGGTCTGTGTCGCCTCGGGCGGGAATTTCGATTTCGAGCGCCTGCCTGAAGTCAAGGAGCGCGCCCAAAGGTTTGCCGGGCTGAAGAAGTATTTCATCCTGCGGATGCCGCAGCGGCCTGGCGCTTTGCGCGAATTCCTCAGCTTCCTTGGTCCCGATGATGACATCGCGCGTTTTGAATACCTGAAGAAATCGGCGCGGAACTTCGGCTCGGTCCTGATCGGGATCGAAGCGAAAACCCCTGACAGCTTCACCGCGCTGGCGGAAAAGATGGACGCCGCCGGTTTCATCTGGCGTGATTTCACCGATGATGAAACGCTGGCCGAATTCCTGATTTGAGGAGACCCCATGCCCCAGCCCTTCACCCTGCCGTTCAACGGCATCTCTCCGCAGATTGGCCAGGTCGCCGCAGCGGGCGAACGCGTCGCTGTCCTGGGCAGGGCGGCAATTGGCGCGCGGGCCGTGCTGGGCGCGGGCGTGACGATCCGTGCCGACGGCGAGGATGTGGTGATCGGCGACGATTTCATCTTGGGCGCGCGGGGGCTGGTTCATATCTCGGGCGGACAATATTCGACTCATGTCGGGGATCGCGTCGTCGCGGGTCGGAACGCCGTCATCCATGCCTGCACCGTGGGAAATGATTGCGTGATCGGTGACCACTGCATCATCCTCGACGGCTCGGTCCTTCGGGAAGGCGTGGTCCTGATGGCCGGTGCGGTGGTCTTTCCGCGCAGCGAGCTTCAGGCAAATACGGTCTACGCCGGCAGTCCTGCCCGCCCGCAAGGGCCGGCGGATTCGGCGCTTCGGGAGCGGATGGGGCAGGACATCCTGGCGGCCGCGCAGGCAGATCGAATTCCTCATGCGGTCGGGACGGTTCCGGGGATCTTCACCGGCCGGACGGCGCGGATCGACGGAAGGGTCGACGCCGCCGAACGGTCCAGCGTGTTCTTCGGCTGTGATCTGATCGCAACCGGCGGCGTGATCCGCATCGGCGCCCGCACCAATGTTCAGGACAACTCGATCCTTCGCGCCGAGGGGCGGGATCTGGTGATCGGCGCCGAAACGACCATCGGTCACAACGTGCAGATGACCGATTGCACCATCGCCAACCATGTCCTTGTGGGCATGGGCGCGCGGATCGCACCGGGAACCGAAGTGCAGACCGACGTGCTGGTTGCGGCAGGAACGGTGACGGAGCCGGGACAGGTGCTGACGTCAGGGATGCTGTGGGGCGGCCATCCGGCGCGCCCCATCGCCGAGATGAACGACGCCCGCCGCGCGGTCTTTACCAGCACGATCACGCATTACTGCGACTACGCCGAAGCGTTCCGCAAGGCCCAGGGGGATTGATCGGCTCAGGCGGCCTGGGTTGACCGCGCCGCCGTCAGAACTCCGTGCAGCGCCGCCGGGTCCGAGTTGGCGCGCAGCTTGGCGCAGGTGCCCGCATCGCGCATGGTACGAGACACCAAAGCCAGGGCCTTCAGGTGATCGACGCCGGAATCCTTCGGTGCGAACAGGGCAAAGATCAGGTCCACCGGCTGACGGTCGACGGCATCGAAATCCAGCGGCTTTTCCAGCCGCAGGAAGATGCCGCGGACCTGTTCCAGGCCATGCAGGCGGGCGTGGGGCAGGGCAACGCCGTGCCCCACCCCCGTCGGACCGAGGCTTTCGCGTTCCTGAAGCGCGTCGACTGTCGCCGTGGCGTCCAGCCCATAGATGGCCTGGGCAATATCGCCCAGGTCCTGGAACAGGCGCTTCTTGCTGGTGACGGTACTCATGACTCGCACAGCGGACGGCAAGAGAATGCTGGAGATATCCATCGGTCTTTCGGGCAAAGTGCCCTGCATCCTTTCTCAGGCCGGGTCGATCCAGCCGATATTGCCGTCGTCGCGACGGTACACCACGTTCACGCCACCGTGCTTTTCATTGCGGAAGACCAGCATCGGCGCACCCGCGATTTCCATCCGCATCACCGCCTCACCGACCGAGACAGACGGAACACGGGTTTCCATCTCGGCGATGATCACGGGTGCCAGGCTTTCGGGTTCGCTTTCCTCGGCTCCGCCATTCGCGGCGAGCACATACATGGACGCCTCGTCGAATTCAACCGGCTCGGTCCGTTCGCGGTGGTAGTCCTTCAGCCGGCGCTTGTAGCGGCGCAGCTGCTTGTCCATCTTTTCGCGGCAGTTCTCGAACGCGGCGTAGATTTCGGTCGCATGACCGCGGGCGGCAGCGGTCAGGCCGGTCGACAGGTGAACGTTCGCCTCGCAGAAGAATTCATAGGCATTGCGCGAAAACACCACCGCGGCATCGACAGGACGTTGCGAATACTTCTCGATCGTCTCGCCCAGCTCGGACTTGACGTGCGATTGAAGCGCCTCGCCGATGTCGATCTGTTTGCCGCTGATCTGGTACCGCATCATGCTTCCTCCGTGGTAGTGCCCCTCGGCCCAGCAAATGCCGTTCCGATGAAGGCCGGGTTAATTTCCGGAATGATCGTTGCGGCGCGGACGTGGTCCATACCCATTCTCCGTGGCCTGCAGGCCGTCGGCGGCGCCGATATGTGGAAAGCGTGCGCATCCATTTGGATCATTTGGCGCCACTTCCCGATGCAATGTCAACGGCCTCCTCTCGCACCTGCGGAAGGATCGGCTGGATGGCCGGAAGCAGCCCAACCCAAGGGGATGTATCGGCGGCAGAAAGGCCGGCTTCACGAAGCGGCGACCGCTTCGGCGCAGCGAAATGCTCGGAAACAATTGCGCAAAAAGTGCTTGATTGTTCCGCTGTCGGTGCCGTGTTCAGGAAATTCGGAAGGATTGCCCCAGATAGACGCGCCGGACGTTTTCGTCTCGGACAACCTCATCTGCCGTCCCGCTCATCAGGACGGTGCCATCGTGCAGGATATAGGCACGGTCCACGATCTCGAGCGTTTCGCGCACGTTATGGTCGGTGATCAGCACGCCGATCCCGCGGTCCTTCAGATCATGAACCAGAGACCGGATGTCGGCGACGGAAATCGGGTCCACCCCCGCAAAAGGTTCATCCAGAAGCAGATATTTCGGGTCTGCCGCCAGGCAGCGGGCAATTTCCACCCGTCGGCGTTCACCCCCGGACAGGGCCATGGCCGGCGCGCGGCGGAGATGGGTGATGGAAAACTCGGACAGCAGTTCTTCCAGACGCTCCCGCCGCTTGTGGATGTCGTGGACGGTGATCTCCAGAACGGCGAGGATGTTGTCCTCGACCGACAGGCCGCGGAAGATGGATACTTCCTGCGGCAGGTAGCCCACGCCAAGCCGGGCGCGCCGATACATCGGCAACCCGCTGACATCGACGCCGTCGATCAGAACCTGCCCGCTGTCCGGCGTGATCAGGCCGGCGATGTTGTAAAAGCACGTGGTCTTGCCTGAACCGTTGGGGCCCAGCAGCGCCACGACCTCGCCCCGGGCCAGTTCCAGCGAAACATCGCGGATGACGGGGCGGCGGCGGTAGCTTTTGCGCAGGTGCAAGACCTGCAGGCCACGATTTCCGTGGGTCACTGTCAGCTCGGGCTGTGCCATCACTTCTTCCCCGGGGTCAGGACCGTCTTGACCCGGCCATCCATGCTGCCGGTCCCCGATTTCAGGTCCACGGTCAGCTTTTGCCCCGACAGGATGTTGCCGCCCTGGGTCAGCAGCACATCGCCCGTCATCACCACCGTGCCGCTGTCGATCGTATAGACCGCCTCGCGCGATTCGGCGGCATCGACGCCGGTGGTCAGGGTGACACCGCCCGTCGCCGTCAGCCGTTCGATCCGGGTCTTGTCGCCCGGAGTGTAGACGACCGCCATGGCTCCGGCTTTCAGGCGCATCTCGCCCTGGATGACCAGGACATTGCCCGTGAAGGTTGCGGTTCCATCGGACTGGTTCACGGACAGGCTGTCCGCCGTCACCTCGACGGGTTGGGTGGTGTCCGTCTTCAGTCCGCCGAAGGCGATCTGATTCTGCGCGCTGGCCGGACAGGCCAAAGCCAAGGCAATCAGCAGGACGGGGCCGGAGAAACGCATCTGAACCTCAGGAACCAGGTTGATATACCATCCTGACGCCCTTCTTGAACACCAGAACATAGGAATTCGCTTTCGCCGGATCGGGCGTCAGGATCATGGCGCCGCCTTCGATGGTCCCGAAGGGCGCTTGCCCGCGGACCGGGTTGTCGGTGGAAACCTCGGTCCGCGCCGTCAGGGCTGTCAGGTCCGTCGCGGTCAGCCGGTATCCGGCCGAAGTGGTCATCTCGACACCCTTTTCCAGCGTCACGGACTGACCATCCAGCGGCATCCGGCCTTCTTCGGCGCGCAGTTCGATGACCGCGCCATCCGCCCCACGATAGGTGGCGGCCAACTGGTCCATCCGGGCCTGGTCACCGTCTTGGGCAGGATGGGCAGACCTTGCGCGCAGGTTTACGGCCGCGCCGTCGGTCGTGGTTCCGGAAAACTCGGGGGCGGTGATGCCCTGGCGGCGGGCCAGCTCCTCGACATCGATCTTCGCGAAGGGCAATTCGCCTTCCTGGCCGAAGCGGTTCGAAAACAGGAACAAGGTG
This sequence comes from Rhodobacteraceae bacterium QY30, assembly GCA_002356635.1. Taxonomy (GTDB): domain Bacteria; phylum Pseudomonadota; class Alphaproteobacteria; order Rhodobacterales; family Rhodobacteraceae; genus QY30. The sequence continues at coordinate 22,120 of CP023454.1, read as the reverse complement.
GCCAGGAAGGCCAAAGCCACGAGCGGAAGCGTGATCTTCAGCCAGGTGACAAGCCGCGTATGCAGGTCGTCGCTCTGCGGCGAGGCCATCAGACAACGCCCGCCCGAAGACAGTCGTGAATGTGCAGGATCCCTTCGGCCCGGCCGTCGCCATCCGGTGCGACGGCAAACAGGCAGGTGATCTTGCGGTCGTTCATCACGGCCACCGCCTGTTCGGCCAGGGCATCGGGGCTGATCACGCGCGGGTTCGGCGTCATGACCCCGGCGGCGGTCTGCGACAGAAGCCCGTCCATGTGGCGACGCAGGTCCCCATCGGTGATGATGCCGGACAGGCGTCCTGCGCTGTCCGTAACACCGACCACGCCGAAGCCTTTGCGGCTGATCGCCAGCAGCGCCTCGGGCATGGGCGCGGCCTCGGCCACCAGGGGCATGTCCTGATGCATCAGGTCACGCACCTTCGCCAATCGTGCGCCCAGCTTGCCGCCGGGGTGGAAGGTGCGGAAATGTTCGGGCGTGAATTGGCGATGCTCCATCAGCGCGACGGCCATCGCATCACCCAGCGCCAGCGTCATCGTGGTCGATGTGGTCGGGACGATCCCGGTGCCGCAAGCTTCCTCGGCCGCCGGCAGCAGGATGGCCACATCGGCCAGCCTGAGAAGGGTTGAACCTTCGCGCGCCGCCACGCCGATCAGGGGGATCCCGAAGCGGCGGGTATGGGCGATGATGTCCGAAAGTTCCGGCGTCTCGCCGGAGTTGGACAGGACCAGTGCGACATCGGCCTGGGTGACCATTCCCAGGTCGCCGTGGCTGGCCTCGGCCGGATGGACGAACTGCGCGGGTGTCCCGGTCGAGGCGAAGGTGGCCGCGATCTTGCGCCCGATGTGGCCGGACTTGCCCATGCCGGACACGATCACCCGGCCCCGGGCGGAAAGGATCGTGTCAATGGCGCGTGCGAAACTGCCGTCCAGCGCCCCTGACAGCGCCTCCAGGCCCCGGGCCTCGATTCCGATGACGCGGCGCGCGGTTTCCAGATATGTATCGGCGCTGGCCATCGGTGTCAGTGCGAAAACAGGTCGGCGGGCTCGGCCCAGCCCAGCAGGTCCAGCCGGGCGCGGGTGGGCAGGAAGTCGAAGCAGGCCTGCGCCAGTTCGGTCCGGCCCTCGCGGGCCAGCCGCCGGTCAAGCTCGGCCTTCAGCGGGTGCAGATACAGCACGTCCGAAGCCGCGTATTCGCGCTGCGCATCGGTCAGCTCAGCCGCGCCCCAGTCCGAAGTCTGCTGCGCCTTCGACACATCGACGCCGACCAGTTCCTGCAACAGGTATTTCAGGCCGTGCCGGTCGGTGAAGGTTCGGATCAGCTTCGACGCGATCTTGGTGCAATAAACCGGCGCGGTGACCACGCCGAAGGCGTTGTACAGTGCGGCAATGTCGAAGCGGGCGAAGTGAAACAGCTTCACGACCGCCGGATCGGCCAGCAGCCGTTCCAGATTCGGGGCGCGGGTCTGCCCGCGTTCGATCTGGACCAGGTGGGCATTGCCGTCGCCCGACGACAGTTGCACCACACAAAGGCGGTCGCGGCGCGGGTCCAGGCCCATCGTTTCCGTGTCGATCGCCACAAGGGCACCAAGATCGAGATCGTCGGGCAGGTCGCGGCTGTAAAGGTGAATGGTCACGGGCGGGGATCCATCTGTTTGCTGCCGCTATATAGACCTGCGCGGGCCCGGATGCCAATGCGCGCTGTCATCAGGAATACGGACGGGGCGGCGGGATGGTTCTGCAATTGCCCGAGTCGCGACGACCGTTTTGCGATTTGCGACGATCAGTGGGATTCCCGGCTGTGGAAATGCCTGGGCCTGCACCTCATGACGCTCATTCCAAGGGTTTCTCGGGAAATCATCCCGATAATTACCGTCCGTGTCAGCGCACTATGGAACAATCTTCCAAACAGGCGCATAAATTTGCCGCTTGCATCTACCCCGGTGCCATTGCATTCGGCAGGCAATCCATTAGCCATAGCTAACCCCCGGCAGGCCGGCCGTTCCGACCCCGGGTCACCCAAGCGGGTCCGGTCGGGCCCCTATCTCGGAGAGAAATCCATGACTGTTTCGCCGTTCCACCTGTCGCGCCGCGTGGTGCTTGCGCTGGCCGGGGCCGCCGTGGCCAGCTTTGCCACGCTGTCCCAGCCGGTCCTGGCCCAGAACACCACCGTCAAAGTGGGGATCATGGGTGGCGAGGACGAGGAAGTCTGGAAGGCCGTGGCCGAACAGGCGGCCGCCAAGGGGCTGAACGTCGAACTGGTGGTGTTCAACGATTACACGCAGCCGAACGAAGCCCTGCAGAATGGCGAGATCGACGCCAATGCTTTCCAGCACAAGCCATATCTGGATGCCCAGATCGCCCAGCACGGCTACACCATCACCATCGTCGGCAATACGGCCCTTTGGCCGATCGGCGTCTATTCCAAGAAGTATGACAGCCTTGACGCACTGCCCGAAGGTGCGGTCGTCGGTGTTCCGAACGACCCGTCGAACGGGGGCCGCGCCATCAAGCTTCTGGCCTCGCTGGGTCTGGTCACGCTAAAGGATGGCGCGGGGATTCTGGCCACGGCGAATGACATCGTGGACAATCCGAAAAACCTTGAGATCAAGGAACTCGACGCGGGTGTCGTGGGTCGCGCCATCGACGACCTGGATGCGGCGGTCGTGAACACGGACTGGGCGCTCAAATCCGGGCTGAACCCGGAAACCGACCGGATCGCGCAAGAGGCGGTCAAGGACAACCCCTACAACAACTTCATCGCCGTCAAGACCGGCCGCGAGAATGAGCCCTGGGTCAAGGATCTGGTGGCGTCCTACCAGAACGATGCGGTCAAGGCCGTCTTCGACAAGGTCTACAAAGGCACCGGCGTCACCGCCTGGTGATCGCTGTGCGGCCCGCAAGTCTGTCCTTGCGGGCCGCGTTCCATTCGGATTTATCCGGCTGGCCCTTCGGGGCCTTTCGTATTGGAGGATGGCGTGAGCGCCACAGAAAACGGCCATTCCGACATGGATGAGGCTGCCGTCGTCGCCCTGACGGGGGTGTCGCGCCGGTTTGGCGATCATCCGGCGCTGGACGACATTTCCTTGTCGCTGCACCGGGGCGAGATCCTGGGACTGATCGGGCGCAGCGGCGCGGGCAAATCGACGTTGATCCGCTGCCTGAACGGCCTTGAGAAGCCTGATACCGGGCGAGTCGAGATCGACGGGCAGGACATTACCCCGCTGTCCGAGCAGGCGCTGCAACCGGTGCGGCGCCGGATCGGCATGATCTTCCAGCACTTCAACCTGCTGTCGTCGAAGACCATCGCCGACAACGTGGCGCTGCCGCTGAAGATCGCGGGCCAGCCCGAGGCACGTCGCCGCGCGCGGGTGATGGAGCTTCTGGATCTGGTCGGGCTGGCCGACAAGGCCGGCGCCTATCCTGCGCAACTTTCCGGCGGCCAGAAACAGCGGGTGGGAATCGCGCGGGCGCTGGCGCCGGATCCGCTCCTCCTGCTGTCGGACGAGGCGACATCCGCCCTTGATCCCGAGACGACGCATTCGATCCTGGACCTGCTGCGCAGCGTCAACCGGGAACTGGGTTTGACGATCCTGATGATCACCCATGAAATCGAGGTGGTGCGCCAGATCGCCTCGCGCGTTGTGGTGCTGGATCAGGGCCGGATCGTCGAGGAGGGTCCGGTTGCCCGGGTGCTGGCGACGCCGCGGTCCGAAACGACGCGCAGCCTGGTGCGCAGCCTGTCCCCCATGCTGCCCGACACCATCGCCGCGCAGATCACGCCGACGGGCGCGCAGGCGCTGTTGCGGCTGGATGTCTTCGGCGCCCAGGCGCGCCAGCCCTTCCTGTCGCAGATCAGCGATCTGACGGGCCGGCCCGCGCATCTGGTTCACGGTGGGTTGTCCGATGTTCAGGGCGAACCCTTCGGCCGCCTTTTCATCGCGCTTGGCACTGCGGATCCGGCATCCGTGGCCAAGGTCGTCGCGGCGATGACGCCGCTGTCCGCCGGGGTGGAGGTTCTGGGCAATGTCCCTTCCCAGCTTTGATCTTCTGGCACGGGGCCTTTGGGAAACCGTGGTCATGACGGGTGTGTCCGGCTTCTTTTCGCTGGTGTTCGGCCTGCCGCTCGGCCTTGTGCTGGTGACGACCGACCGGGGCGGCATTTTCGAGGCCACCACCGTGAACCGCTTCCTGGGTGCCATCGTGAACGCGCTGCGTTCCTTGCCGTTCATCATCCTGCTGGTCGCGGTGATTCCCCTGACGCGCCTGATTGTCGGCAGCGCCATCGGCATTGCGGCGGCCATCGTTCCCCTGACCATCGCGGCAATCCCCTATTTCGCCCGCATCGCCGAGGTGTCGCTGCGCGAGGTGCCGCAGGGGCTGATCGACGCCGCCCGCGCGATGGGGGCCAGCCGCTGGACGATCATCCGCGATGTCCTGGTGCCCGAGTCCCTTCCCAGCCTTGTTTCTGGCTTCACCGTGACCCTTGTGACGCTGGTCGGTGCCTCGGCGATGGCGGGGGCGGTCGGCGCGGGCGGATTGGGCGACATCGCCATCCGCTACGGCTACCAGCGGTTCGAAACCGGGACGATGCTGGCCGTGGTCGCGATCCTGATCCTTTTGGTCAGCCTGCTTCAATGGGCAGGCGATGCGGTCGCGCGCCGGATCGACCACCGTTGATCCCGGCGCGCGAGCCCTCAGGCATCCTGGCGCACGATGTCGGTGATGAGAACGCTGCCCACCGCTGCCCCCATGACGCCGCGGACGGTTTCCAGAAGGGCGGTCCGCAATTCCTCCATCGCCAGCGGGTCGGTGAATGAGCCTTTGAATCCGCCGGCGTTGGCATGGTTGAACAGCGTTTGCAGAAGGCTGTCGCGCAGCTTCGGTTCGCGATCGTAGACCTTGGAACTTTCGCCCTTGGGCACCTCCAGGCTAAGCGACAGGATCACCATCGCTGCCACAGTGCCGTTTTCGACGACCGGAACGACGAACTGGTTGTTCAGCTTCACGAATTCCGTTTCCGCCACCTCTCCGTGGGCCGAGTCCGCGGGGGTTTCCGCGGTGGGCGCGCTGGTCGGCGGGCAAACGACGGCTGCGTCGGCGTGCTCCTTGGGTTGGGGGCGCAGCATGTAGCCCGCGCCGCCACCGGCCATGAGGCCCACCAGGGCAAGAAGAATGGGAAGAAGCTTGCGCATGGGGCCCTCGCGTCAGAAAGGAAGGACCGCATCTGCGACCTGCTGGCCGTAGCGCGGTTGCTGCACGTCGGAAATCATCCCGCGGCCGCCGTAGGAAATGCGGGCGCCCGCGATCTTGTCGTAGGTCACCTCGTTCTGGCGCGAAATGTCCTCGGGGCGCACGAAGCCCGTCACCACCAGTTCGCGGATTTCGTAGTTGACCCGCACCTCCTGCGAACCCTGGATCCGCAACACGCCGTTCGGAAGTGTGTCCAGCACCGTCGCGGCCACCCGCAGCGTCAGCTTTTCCTTGCGGGCCACGTTGCCGTTGCCTTGGTAGCTGGACTTGGAATTGGTCCCCATGGCCTCGTCCATACTGGCACCTTCCGGCAGTTCGGCGTTCAGACGTTGGGGAATTCCGAACATTCCACCGATCCCCATCTTTTCCGACGAACTGCGGCTGCGACCGGAGGTGTTGCTGATCTCGGCCTTGTCGTTGATCTCGATGACCACCGTCAGGATGTCCCCGCGAAGTCCGGCGCGCTGGTCACCCAGCAGCGAGGCGCGCGATCCCGACCAGAGCGAAGCGGATGTCAGGCCGCCAGTGCGGGTGATTTCGGGCATCGGCGGATTGTTCATCGCCATGAATTCGGCACTGGCGTCGACGGGGGTGAACTGGGGCGTTTTCCCGACATTCTGCAGCCGGCCGCAACCAGCCAGCGGCAGGGCGGCCGCAAGTATCAGGCCAAGAAGCCGCGCGCCCGGCCGCAGGGTGACGGCGGGAAGAAGGATATGAGGCATGGGGAACTCCGATCAGGGGGAGGGCAGGACGGAAACGGTGCCGTCGGACTGGATCACGCCGGTCACTGTCGTCCGCGAGGCGACGTTCAGGATGCGAAGGCTGTCACCCACGCCGCCCTGTCCAAGCGCGCGACCTTCGGCCTGGATGCTGAGGGAGCCGCGGCGGTAGACCAGGGCGACCAGTTGGTTTCGTTCGATCAGCCGGGGCGCGCCGAAATCTCCGGCACGCAACGGTCGACCGGCGTAGACGGTCACCCGTGCCTCAAGGCCGATCAGGGCAATTGCTTCCGGCAGGGTGACCTGATCGGCGGCGATGTCCTCCGCCGTGACGATGGACCCGGCGCGGATCGTACGCGCCGATACGGGTGTCTGGGCGGATGCCGGCCAGGACAGCGCCAGGCAGATGGCCAGAGGCACGCAGATCCGGCGCATCACCGCACCTGTGCCGTGATGCCCAGCATCTGGTCGGCCGCCGTGATGACCTTGGCGTTCATCTCGTAGCCGCGCTGCGCCTCGATCAGTTCGGTGATCTCACGCACCGCATCGACGGAACTGTCTTCCAGGAAGCCCTGTCGAAGCGTCCCCAGGCCATTTTCTCCGGGGTTGGCCACGGTCGCCGGACCGGAGGCCGAAGTCTCCAGGAAAAGGTTCGACCCGATCGCCTCCAGCCCCTTTTCGTTCGTGAAGCCCGAAAGGGTGATCTGTCCCAGGAGTTCGGGTTCGACGCGATCGGTGAAATAGGCATAGACCTCGCCCGCGGCATTGATCGAGACGCTGCGGGCTTCGGCTGGAAGGGTAATGCCGGGCGCGACGGGGTAGCCGTCCGATGTGGTGATCAGACCATCCGCCGACCGCTTCAATGCCCCGTCGCGGGTGTAGCCGGACAGGCCCGAAGGCATTGTCACTTCAAGATAGCCCAGCCCCTCGATCGCCACGTCCAGATCGCCACCCGTCGGAGACAGAGAGCCCTGGGCCACGTTGATGCTGACGGTCGCGGGGCGCACGCCCAGCCCCATCTGGACCCCGGCGGGCACCATGGTTCCGTCCGCGGCATTGATCGTGCCCGGTCGAGTCAGTTGCTGATAGTGCAGGTCCGCGAATTCGGCGCGGCGGGCGTTGTAGCCCGTGGTGGACATGTTCGCGAGGTTGTTCGAGATGACCTCGACGCGCATCTGCTGCGCCGACATCCCGGTGGCTGCGATCTGCAAGGCGCGCATCCGGCGTCTCCTTCGTTAGCGGCCCATGGACTGAAGGACGGCGCGGATCCGGCCATCCTCCTTGTCCAGGAACGACTGGCCCATCTCGTAGGCGCGTTGCACCTCGATCATGCGGGCGATTTCGGTGATTGGGCTGACGTTCGACTCCTCCAGGAAGCCCTGGAAGATCCTGGCGTCTTCGACGGGTTCAGGTGTCCCATTGACGCTGAAGCGGTTGTTGCCGGCGTGGATCAGTTGCGACGGATCTGCCGCTCCGAACACACCGATGCGAGACACCGGCACGCCGTCCGCGGACAGGGTTCCATCCTGCGCCACGGCGAAGGCGCGCGTTCCCGGAGGAACCGGAATGGGGCTGCCTCCAGTGTCCAGCACGGCATGGCCGTCCGCTGTCACCAGTTCCCCTTCGGCCGAAGGAGTGAAATTCCCCGCACGGGTCAGTTGCGGCCCAGATGGCGTCTGGATCATGAAGAAACCATCCCCCTCGATGGCCAGATCAAAACTGCCCCCCGTCCGCGAAAGACCGCCCTGGTCCAGGCTGACCAGGCGGCCGCTGGCGCTGGCCATCGACAGCGACGGTTCGGCCGTACCCAGCGCCTTGACGTGTTCGGCAAAGACCACGCCTTCCTTGCGGAAACCTGTGGTGGAGGCGTTGGCGATGTTGTTGGCAATGGCCCGCATTTCGGACATCAGGCCAGCCTGACGGGTCAGCGATGCGTAAATCGCATTATCCATAAGTCAGCTCCCGATGATCAGGGGGACGAGGCGATCGGTGAAGAAAGCCACCAGAGAAGCCGTCATCCAGGACATCGACACCCAGAAGACGCCGATCAGCAGCGCCACCTTGGGAACGAAGGTCAACGTTGCCTCCTGGACCGAGGTCAGCGCCTGGAAAAGGCCGATCACAAGGCCCGCAACCAGCGCCACACCCAAAAGCGGGGTGGACAGGCGCACGGCGATCCAAAGGGATTCGCGCAACGTGTCGTAAAAGACCGCCTCGTCCATCACACCGGCATCCGCAGGATTTCCTGATAGGCTTCAACCACCTTGTCGCGGACGGTCACCGCCGTTTCGACGGCAAGCTGGGAAGCGGCCAGCGCCTCGACCAGGGAATGGGCGTCGGCGCCACCGGTCAGGACGCCGCGCGCCGAATCCTCGCCACGACGGAGGGTGTCGACAAAAGCGTTGCCGAGGCTGGTGAACGCGCCGGCGGTAGAGGCGGCCCCCGTTTCGGCACCTTCTGTGTCCATCGCGGGGCGCGCCTTGGCGTAGGCCTGGGCGGCAAGGGGGGCGGCAATGCGCGAAGAAATGTCCATTCTGGAACCTCTTGTTTCTGAAAATCAGCGACGCAACAGATCGAGCAGGCTCTGTGACATCTGGCGCGTCTGGTCGAACATCCGCAGGTTGGCTTCATAGCTGCGCTGGGCTTCGCGGGCGTCTGCCATCTCGAGGATGATGTTGACGTTGGATCCGTCGAAATACCCGGTGCTGTCGGCCATCGGGTTGGCGGGATCGTAGACTCGGGGCAGCGGCGACTGGTCGAGGCTGAGCTTGTCGGCCAAAACCCGGCCCTCCGTGCCTTGCGCGTCCGCATCGAAGGTGACCTGCTTGCGGCGATAGCCGGGGGTGTCGGCATTCGCGATGTTTTCGGATACGACCCGCAGGCGGCGGGCCTGTGCCTCCATCCCGCTGGCGGAGATCGAGAAGGTGCTGTCAAAGCCGCTCATCGCATCCCCCTATCGCTTGCCCAGGCTGGTTCGCAGGATGTCGAGCGACGCCTTGTAGACCGCCATCGCCGCGTCATGCTGCCGCCGCGCGTCTGCGCCGCGCACCATCTCTGCCTCAAGCGAGACATCATTGCCGTTGGGTGACATGGCGCCGCCGGCTTCCCGGATCTCAAACGCCTGATCAAGGGGTATTGACAACAGATGTCCCTGCCGCGTGGCCAGCGGCGCAAATCCGATATCGGCCGGACCGGAAAAATCATCCAGGTCCAGCGCGTGATAGCGGGGGGTGTCGGCGTTCGCCAGATTCCGCGCGATCAGCTCCTGCCGCTTTGCAGCATGGCGCGCCGATGCGAACGCCAAGTTCATCAGATCGTTAGTGGCTTTCATCGGGGGTTCTCCACCGTTTCTTCAACCAAGGCTTAACCGCGATTCGTTTAGAAAGGGTAAGGCGAGAACAAAAGGAGATCACATGTCGGCCATCGCACTGGACATCCTGCGCGAAACCATCCGCGCGATCGAAGCGGTTCGCCATTTCGGCCGGGTAGTCGAAATCGGCCGCGGAATCGTGAAACTCGCCGGCGCAAGTGGCGATTGGCGGCTGGGGGACCGCGTTGAAGGCCGGTCGGGCGACGCGGTCTGGACCGGTGAGGTGATCGGTCTGGAAATGGGCCGTGTCCTTGTCATGGCGGACGCGCTGCCCGACGGCATTGCGCTGGGCGATCGGGTCGCGCGTCTTGGCAATGCCGAGCTGGCCCCGGACAACAGCTGGATGGGACGCGTCGTCGATCCCTTTGGAAAACCGCTGGATGGCCGGCCGCTGCTTCGTGGGATTCGCACGCGACCGTTGCGTTGCCCGCCGCCGGCACCGGGCAAGCGGCGGCGGCTGGGAAAACGGCTGGAAACCGGGACCGCGGCCTTCGATACGCTGCTTCCCCTGGTCCGCGGGCAGCGGGTGGGCCTGTTTGCCGGGTCAGGGGTTGGCAAGTCGACCCTGATCGGGAAGCTGGCACGCGGGGTCCGTTCCGATGTCACCGTCATTGCGCTGGTGGGCGAACGGGGCCGTGAACTGCGCGACTTCATCGAAGAAGTTCTAGGGGATGAAGGAATGGCGCGAAGCGTGATCGTCGCCGCAACGTCGGACCAGTCGCCCCTGACGCGCCGCCGTTGTGCATGGGCGGCGATGTCGGTGGCCGAGCATTTCCGGGATCAGGGGCTGCAGGTGCTTTTCATTGCAGATTCGATCACCCGCCTGGCCGAGGCGCATCGCGAAGTCGCGCTGGCGGCGGGCGAACCCGCGACCTTGCGGGGGTTTCCGCCGTCGACCTCCCATCTGATCATGTCCTTGTCGGAGCGCGCCGGTCCGGGAGAAGGTTCCCAAGGTGACATCACCGCGCTGCTTTCCGTGCTTGTGGCAGGCTCTGACATGGAGGAGCCGATCGCCGACATCCTGCGCGGGGTGCTGGACGGCCATGTCGTGATGGATCGCCGGATCGCCGAGCGGGGACGCTATCCCGCCATCGATCTTCTGCGTTCGGTTTCCCGGTCTTTGCCACAGGCCGCCACGGCGGAGGAAAACCGCCTGATCGGACGGACCCGCCAGTTGCTGGGTGCTTATGAACGGGCGGAGCTGATGGTTCAGTCGGGGCTTTATACGATGGGATCGGATCCCCTGATCGATGAAGCGATCCGTGTTCACGCGCAGCTGGACAGCTTCATCGCAGAAGATTCGCCGGATGGCATCGAAGCATGCTTCGGCCGGTTGAAGGCCCTTCTGGAAGGGGAGTCCGAATAGGAAGGAGCGGGCATCGTGTGCCCGTGGTTTGCTGCGGCCCTATCGCGCGACGATGGCCGGCGATCAGCCACCCGATCGGGCCTGGAACAGGCCCAGCGCCATTGCGGCCGATGAGGTGGTAGATGCTGCAGCTTGGCTGCGGACAAGGAAAAGCCGGATCAGCTTCTGGACCTGGGCCGGGTCACGGAACTGGGTGATCTCACTGCCGCCGAAAAGCTGCGCGCTGCGTTTGCGCATCGTGGCCATCTGCGTGTCCAGATCGACCGAGGAGAAACTCGGCGGCAACCCGAAGGCGCCCTGAAAGACGCTCCGCAACGGCGGCGAGCCCAGGACTGTCAGCCATTTCGTGTCATCGGTCTGCCCGCCGCCGCCCAGCGACGCGAGTTCGCGTTGGGCGTTCAGTGCAAGCCGCATGTCGTTGTCGCTTTGCCCTACGGCGGCTTCCCACTTGCGAGTCTGGTAGGCCGAGATGGTCTGTTCGACAAAAGATGGCAGCACAGTGTTCGGGATCGCGTTATCTCCGAAACCGAAGGCCTTGGAGAACTCGAGATAGCGCTTGTCCGCGAGGCGGTTCGATAGCGCGGTCTCCTTCTGGGTGCCGTCCGACAGAACCCGGCGGATGAACGCCTTGTTGTTCAGGTCGTTTTCCAGTCCAAAGGCCGTCAACGCTACCGACAGCAACCGGCGGTCATTTATCAGGTCGTCCGCCGTGCGGATCTTGCCGATCCTTGACCGGAAGTAGTCGACATCGCGGGCCATTTCCGGGCTTTTGTTCAACACGGTCTGCTGGCGGGAAGCGGTCTTTTGCAGAAAGGTCCAGCCGGTGTAGCCCCCCATCGGAATCACGGCCGAAAACATCACTCCGGTACGGCCGCAAACAGCCGCTCCTCTCGCGGGAGAAGAAGGCGCAGCGCCTTCAAGGCAGGATAAAACTGCCCCTCAAGGACCGCGCCGGTGGCGTTGGTCAGATGGGCGCGGCTGTCGGGATCGGTCAGAACCTGACTCAGCTGCTCGATCCCCCGCAACAGCTGAAGGCGGGCTTCTTCCGGATCCGCGTCGCCTGACAGAACCAGCTGAACGATGTAGCAGACCCGCCGGACCGGGGTATTCACCTGCTCGGGGTGGATGGCGTCACGCAGTCGCAGGATGTTCGCGTTCGGCGTCAGGATGGCCAGGCGGGAGCGCCGGTCGCCGTTCTCGATGACGGCGCCATTGACCAGCAGCCGCTCCTTTGGGGCAAGCTTCAGGACCAATCCGTTCATCTGACACCTCCTTGTGCCTGCAATCCCCGCATGACAGCGGTGTTAATGTCGATCAGCACTTCCGGACTTGCTTCGGCGGCCAGAACCTTGGAGGTGTGCTGGGCGGTGAATTCCGACAGATAGAACAGACGTGCGCGCAGCGGGGCTGGCAGGCCGTTGCCATCATCCGCCAGGTCCATTGCCAGGGTCGCCCAAAGTGTGCGGTTGTCATGCAGCGCCTGCGCCAGCTGGGTGAAGCCACCCGGTCCCTGGGCTTCGGCGCCGGCGCGCAGGCGTTTCGTGACGCGTGCGAAGACCTCGTATTCGATCGCGCGCGGGGTCCGGGTCGCTGCATCCTTGCCGGCATAGGCTGTCCGCGCCATGAAATGTGCGTTCATGGGATATTCCTTGATAGGGTGCTTTTGGGGAGAGGCGTGGCCCGGGCGCCCTGCGCCCGGGCCGGGTCAGATCAGCGGAACAGCGCCAGGATCGACTGCGGCGCCTGGTTGGCGATCGACAGGGCCTGGATGCCAAGCTGCTGCTGGGTCTGCAGTGCCTGCAGCCGGGCCGAGGCTTCTTCCATGTTGGCATCCACCAGCGCACCGATGCCCGATTTCATCGCGTCCGACAGCTGGCCGACGAAATCGTTCTGAATGCTGATGCGTTTCTCGACGGAACCGAACGCTGCGGCGGCATTGATCGAAGTCTGGATCATGCCTTCGATCTGGTTGAGGGCGGATTGTGCCCCGGCCTGGGTGCTCACGTCGATGGTGGCCAGTCCGGCCAAACCGCCCGTGCCGCGGGTCGCTTCGAAGGCAAATGCCACCGCCTGGTTGGTTTCATTGGTGACCTTCAGCTCCCCGGCCGTGCTGATGTCCAGCGTGAACGAGGCTTCGTCAAGGCCGCCGGCGATCAGAGCATTCTTGATGCCGCCGACAATGGCTTCGGCGGTGTCGCCTTCCTTGATGGTGTAGCGACCTTCCACGTTGCCGATGCGCAGCTTCAGCTGATCGCCTTCGACAAGGCCGGTGCCGACCGCATTGTCAACACCGGCAGCCGTGCGGCTGAGCGCGGCGGTACCTGCCGCTGCACCGGCGTTGTCCAGGAACGCAAAGGTATCCAGCGTGATCGAGTCATTGGTGCCGCCGTCATTGGCGTCCAGCATGTTGGCGACACCTGCATCCACCCCGACCGCGGCTGCGGCGGTGGTGAGCGCAACGCCAGCCGACAGCGACAGGTTCTGCGAATCCACACCGATCTGGCCTGCAACGACTGCACCCGTCGACGACCGGTCAAGCGACCCCAGAACGTTGACGCCCGTATTTCCGTTGGCGTTCGAAGTGGTGACGCCACCGTTCACCAGGTTCAGGCCGTTGAACTGCGCCGCACCGACCACCGATTCGATAGTCTTGCGCAGGGCCGCGATGTCGGTTTGCAGCTTGCTGCGGTCGACGTTGTCTTCCTGGGCGGCCACGATCTTGGCCTTCACGTCGTTCAGAAGGCCGGTGACGGTTTCGGACGCCTTCCGAGCCACCGCGACGGTCGCTTCGCCCAGCGACAGGCTTTCGGAGATGCCCTTGAAGCCCTGAACGTCCGATTCCATCACCTTGGAAATGGCCCAGACCGCGGCGTTGTCTTTCGCCGCGCCGACCGCCTTGCCGGTCGAGATTTCGACCTGGGTGCGGTTCAGGTTGGCGTTGATCGACTTGAGGGATTGCAGCGCAACCATGGCGCTGTTGTTCGTCAGAATGCTCGACATGACGTCGTCCTTTCGAGAGGTGGCGCTTTGCGCCAGGTTTGAGTTGCCGCGTTGGGCGGCACATAAGGCTTTCTGACCTTTGCCTTCAGCCGGCTGTTTCCGGTCTGAGGCGCCATCCTCGGGATGCAGGACCAACCTGCCGTGCAAACCATAAAGCTTCGCTAAGTCCGACGCCGATTTGCGTGTAGTTTTAGCCAACGAACGGCCGCTCGCGCATCAGACCCTCCGCTCATGCCGCGCTGCCGCGGAAACGAAGGCCAATGCCCGGCCTTGGCTGTCGTAGCTTTGCATCGTGGCGGCCGCACGGCGGATGGCATCGAGGCGGTCCTGCGCGGCGCTCAGCCCGCGTTGGGCGGCAGCGAAAAGCTTGAGGTTCACGCGCGCCTTGTCGCGGACCCGCTCCAGCCGGGCCGTTGGCACCGTTTCCTTCCGGTCGGCGATCCGTGCGATCAGCGCCTCCTTGCGAAAGGCCAGATCCGCCAGACCTTCGAAGGCGCCGTTGCGAAGCAGGTTGCGTTCGGTGTCCAGAATCCCTTCCACATCCTCCAGCAGTTGATCCAGGTCACGCATTCGAGGCCCTCGCCACCAGCGACTTGAAGATGGATTCGGCCAGGCCGACGCCTCCGGACCCCGCCATGGCGCGCGCCTGTTCATCGCGCAGCAGCGATGAGAATTGTTCTTCGCCGATGCCTCCGCCAAATCCTTCGGGTGCTGCGCCGAGGCCCGCAGAGGACAGCATTCGCGCAAGGAAACTGGCCTCAAGGGCCTGGGCGGCTTCCCAAAGGGGGCCCGATTTTTCGGGCCGGGCAGTGTGCGGCGAGGCGGCGACAGGAAGGATCATTGCGTTTTCTCCGATTTTAGGAAGTGATCCCACGGCCCGGTAAATTAAGAAGTAACGATCCTCTGCGACCAGAATGGGGACACGACAGAAGGTCGCACGCGATGATTCCCATGATTCCGATGGCTGGACCACCGCCACCGCCGACGGCAGCGGGTCGCATGACGCCGCCTGCTGGAAACGACTTCGGCGCGTTTTTTTCCTTGGTCGAGCCTGTGGATATGGCCCTGCCGCAAATGGCCTCGACCGAGATCGTGGAGCCTTCGCTGGTCATCGCGACAGAGCCGGAGGGCGAATTTACATCCTTGGGCCCCGGGGTGACGCGAGATGAGCTGCCTGTTGACGAACAGGAAGCCGAACGGGAACCGGAGATTGCCGAAGCAACCATGCTTCCCGCGGTCTGGTTGCCGACGGCCGGTCCGGCCCCGCTCAAGCTGCGGCCCATGACTCAGGTCGATGAGACGGTTGCAGAGCCTCGAGCAGCGCGGCAGCGTGATGAAGCTGGGAAGCCGACGCCTGCCAGAAAGGACGGTATTTCCGCGGCCGCCTCGGTTACAGACGTGGACGCGGCCACTACGGTTCGTGGGCTTACGAAAGAGGCACCGGGCGCCCAGATCTCGTCCCAATGCGAATCGATCATGATTTCAGCGATTCAAGGCGCGGCAGGGCCAGCGGGCGGGGATACGTCGGAATTGTCCGACAACCCAGGCGCGGCGTTGTCGATGGCGTCGGACGCAGATCTTGCACCGTTGCCACCTGATTCGCTTGCTGATCAGGGCTTTGGGCAGTCCCACAACGGCGGGAGCCGGGCGGAGAGGTCGGCTGGGTCCGGATCGCAGGTCGAGAGGCCGGGACCGACCGCTGAGGCGTTCTTGCTTCGCCAGGCATCAGAGGCGCTGGCGCAGGCCCGGACAAGCCCCGGCGTTTCAGAAATTTTGCTGTCGGAGCCCGGCTTGGGCGAGTTGAGCATGACCGTCTCGCAGGACGGGGGCCTTGTGTCGGTGACGGTGGCCGCCGACCGCGCCGACACGCTGGACCTCGTTCGTCGCAACATCGACCTCTTGGCAAGGGATCTGCGGGAACTGGGATTCCAGTCCCTGAACTTCAGTTTCCAGCAAGGCAGCGGTGCTGAAGGGGGCGGTCAACCCGCCGGGCCTTGGCTTACGGAAGCGGGCGCTGATCCATTGCCGCCCGTGCAGGGGGCCGAACTCTCCGTTGTATCCCGACCGGCCGCCGTTCCCACCGGGTCCGGTCTGGACCTTCGTATTTAAGGAGAATCCTCATGAACATCTCATCCACCCAAAGCACGTCGGCCACCGCAACTGCCGCCGCAAATGCAGGCACATCGGCCGCGAAACCGGCGATGATCTCCAGTGATTTTACCACCTTCATCAAGATGCTGACGACGCAGATGCAGAATCAGGATCCGATGAATCCGATGGAATCGTCGGATTATGCAGTGCAGCTGGCCACGTTTTCGGGCGTCGAGCAGCAGGTGCGGACGAACCAGCTTCTGGAATCGCTTGCCTCTCAAATGGGGGGCACGGGAATTGCGCAATATGCCGGATGGGTGGGGATGGAGGCACAGGTGACGGCGCCGGTCCCTGCTTACGGGCAGCCGATCACCCTGGACCCGGTGCTCAGACCCGATGCCGATTCGGGTGTTCTGGTGGTCTATGACCAATACAATCGGGAAGCGGCGCGACTTAACCTGACCCCGGGCGGCGGGCAGGTGGTCTGGGACGGAACAGATGGAAAGGGGAGGGCGCTGCCGCAAGGGCTTTACAGCTTCAAGGCCGAAAGCCTGAAGGAAGGCGCGGTTCTGGGGCTTGATGCTGTTCCCGCCTACGCCCGGGTGGCGGAGGTTCGCAGCCAGTCAGATGGCGTGCGGCTGGTGTTGGAGGGCGGCTCCGAAGTGGCGCCTGACACGATCACAGCGCTGCGCGCCGCCCCGACGATGATGCCCGAAAGCTAGATCAGTCGTCCGATCAGAATGCCCAGTCCCGTCAGCGCGGCGCCCAGAAGGGTGGCCCATGCAAATTCGGATTTTGGCCGGCGCAGCGTGATGCGGACCGGCGGTTCCGATTGGCGGATCAGGGCCGATTCGACCAGCTCGGGCAGTTTCGGCCCGAAGCGGGCCAGCACTCGCGCCGTCTGGACAAGGTCGCGCACCATCGATTGCGGGCCCAGGTTGCGGCGGATGTAGGTTTCGACCACGGGACGCGCCGAGTGCCAGATGTTCAGGTGCGGATCGAGGGACCGGGCCACGCCTTCGACCACGACCATTGTGCGTTGCAGCAGGATCAGTTCGGTGCGGGTCTGCATTCCGAATCTTTCTGTAACTTCGAAAAGATAGGAAAGAAGCCTCGCCATGGAGATTCTGCTGGCATCCATGCCGAAGATGGGCTCGCCCACGGCCCGCAGCGCGCGCGCGAATTCGTCGATGTCGCGGTCCCGGGGAACATAACCTGCTTCGAAATGGACCTCGGCCACACGGCGATAATCCCGTTGGATGAAGCCCATCAGGATTTCGGCATAGACGCGGCGCGTGTACACGTCGATCGCGCCCATGATTCCGAAATCGTAGGCGAGGATTGCGCCATCCGGCGCCACCTTCAGGTTCCCCTGATGCATGTCGCCGTGGAAATATCCGTCGCGCAGGGCGTGGCTGAGGAAAAGCTGGATCACCCGTTCGCCCAGCCGCGTGGTGTCATGTCCGGCCGCCTTCAGCGCCGCCACATCGCCCAGCGGAATTCCTTCCGCCCAATCCAGGGTCATGACCCGCCGCGATGTCAGCGACCAGTCGATCTGTGGAACGCGGAAGCCTTCGTCGTCCTTCGTCGTCGCGGCGAATTCCGAGGCCGAGGCAGCTTCGAGGCGAAGGTCCAGTTCACCGGCCACGACCGCTTCGAAATGACCGACGACATCCGTCGGTCGCAGCCGACGGGATGCCGGGGACAGGGCCTGGATCATTCCTGCGGCAAAGTGGAAGGCGTCGATGTCGCGCTGGAACGCACGCTCGATTCCCGGGCGAAGCACCTTGACCGCGACCTCCTTTCCCGTTGCCGCAATCCGGGCCCGGTGGACCTGCGCGATCGATGCGGCGGCGACAGGTTCGGAAAATTCTGAAAATATGTCGTCGGCCTTGCAACCCAGTTCCAGTTCGATGATGTCCTTGGCAATCCGCGTCGGAAACGGCGGCAAGTTGTCCTGAAGCATCCGGAGCTGATCCGAAAGCTCGACTCCCACGACATCGGGACGCGTCGAGAGGATCTGGCCGAACTTGATGTAGGCCGGGCCCAGCGCCGTGATGGCCCGCGTGACGGGCGGCAGGGTCTGGTCGCCGCGATACCCGAGCCAGGCAAAGGGCATCCCCATGATCCGCGCCACGGCCCGCAGAGGTTTTGGCGCCTCCATTGCCTCAAGCGCGACCCCCATCGCGCCCGTCCGTTCGAAGGTTGCGCCGGTGCGGACCAGACGCCAGATGTTGTGGGGCCCGCGCACCTAAAGCTTCCAACCTGAGTGCAGTGCTGCGATGCCCAGCGACAGGTTGCGATACTTCACCTGACCGAAACCGGCCTGCCGGATCATTGCGGCGAATGTGTCCTGCGTCGGGAACTTGCGGATCGATTCCACCAGGTACTGATAGCTGTCGCGGTCGTTCGCGACGATCTGGCCCATCACGGGGATCACGTTGAATGAATAGCGGTCATAGGCCCATTGCAGGGCGGGACTGGGGATCTGGCTGAACTCCAGCACCATGAGCCGCCCGCCCGGACGCAGAACGCGGTAGGCTTCCGCAAGGGCGTCGGGGATGCGGGTCACGTTCCGGATGCCGAAACTGATCGTGTAGACATCGAAGCTGTTGTCGGGGAAGGGCAGGGCCATCGCATCCCCGACGATCCAGTCCAGCCGGTCGGCCATATTCTCGGCATCGGCGCGCTTCCGCCCTTCGATCAGCATGGATTCCGTCATGTCCAGGACGGTCGCCGTCGACCCTTTGGCCCGCTTGAGGAACCGGAAGGCGATATCGCCGGTCCCACCCGCAACATCCAGAAGCTTCTGCCCCGGCCGTGGCGCCAGCCAGTCCATCATGGCGTCCTTCCATAGTCGGTGGATGCCCACCGACATGAGGTCGTTCATGATGTCGTAACGGTTTGCCACCCGCGTGAAGACTCCGTGGACCATCCCCGCCTTTTCGTTCTCGGCGACCGTCCTGAATCCGAAATGCGTCGTGCGGTCGTCCGCTGCATCGGTCTGCGGCATCTGCGGCGGGGTCTGGGGCGTGGAGTGTGACATGGGGCCTTGCCGATCCGGTTTGTGCTGCCTTCTTATATGCGGGCGGGGGGCAGAGACAATGCAGCCCGGCCTGCCAAAACGACGCGACTTCCAGCAAGGATCAGAATGCCGGAACTGCCCGAAGTGGAAACCGTACGTCGCGGCCTTGCCCCCGTGATGGAGGGCGGACGCATCATCGCCGCCGATGTTCGCCGTCCCGACCTGCGCTTCCCGTTGCCCGATGGTCTGGCAAATCGGCTGGCCGGAGCGCGGGTCGAGCGGCTGCGCCGGCGTTCGAAATACATCCTGGCCGATCTTTCCACGGCCGAGACGCTGCTGATCCACCTGGGCATGTCGGGGCGGATGCTGGTTTCGGGTGGGGCGGGCCGAATGATGCCGGGCCAGTTCCACCAAGGTCACCCGGCCCCCCTGAAACACGATCATGTCGTGCTGGACATGGAGAACGGCACCCGCGTCACCTTCAACGATGCTCGCCGCTTCGGCAGCATGGACCTGTTTCCCACGGGTGCGGAGGCGGAGCATTGGCTTTTGCGGGGCCTTGGCCCGGAACCCTTCGGCAACGAATTCGACGAGGCTTATCTGGTGCAAAGGCTGAAGGGACGGAAGATGCCGGTGAAGTCGGCCCTGCTGGACCAGCGGATCGTGGCGGGCCTGGGCAACATCTACGTCTGCGAGGTGTTGCACCGCGCGGGCCTGCATCCTGAAACGCCGGCCGGAGAGGTTTCCGCCGCGGGCCTTGTGCCGCTGATCCGGGCCGTGCTGGATGAGGCGATTGCCTCGGGCGGATCGTCGCTCCGGGATTATCGGCAGGCGGATGGGGAACTGGGGTATTTCCAGCATACCTTCCGCGTCTATGATCGCGAAGGTGAGGCCTGCCGCACATCGGGCTGCGCGGGAACCATCGGGCGGATCGTCCAGTCAGGGCGGTCGTCGTTCTTCTGCCCGGTCTGCCAGCCGCGGTAAGGCGCCCGGGGGTCCGAAGGCGCGGGGCCGCATTTCTTGGCAACGGCCGGTTGACTTTGGCGCGACTCGGGCCTAGAAGCGCGGCTTCAGATTTACCCGTATCCTGATCGGAACCCGACACATGGCCAATACGCCCCAGTCCGAAAAGCGCGCACGCCAGAACGAGCGTCGTTTTGCCATCAACAAGGCACGTCGTTCGCGCATTCGCACCTTCCTGCGGAAGGTCGAAGAGGCGCTTGCTTCGGGCAATCAGGAAGCTGCGACCGAGGCTCTCCGCGCTGCCCAGCCTGAACTGGCGCGTGGGGTGACCAAGGGCGTGCTTCACAAGAACACCGTCGCGCGCAAAATGTCGCGCCTTTCGGCCCGCGTCAAATCCCTGGGCGCGACTGCCTAAGATTTGGGTTGAAAATCAAGATGTTGAAGGGCGCGGCCGCTGGCTGCGCCCTTTTCGTTTGCGCCCGTTTTTGGCCGAATTGTGGTTTCTTTGCACAGCCTTGGGATTCGGTAGTTCAAAAGCCCCGTCAAGCGCGAAGATAAGTTGCGGCCCCTTCGACGGGCGGGCTAGCGTCAGTCTGCGATTCACATCGTCCTGGGGGGCGTGTGGCACGGAACGCCGGGCAAAGCTGCTTTTGTCGGGCCGGTCCGGGATGCAGGGCTGCTACCCGCGCATCCATGCCTGTTTTGGTGCGACGCCTGCCGGCTGCACCTGAAACGGAAATTGACTGGCGGTGCTTTCCGCCAGTGATTTTTGTTGGCCTTGGCCTAACCCCCACCCGATTCCGGCTTTCGGATCGGGTGCAGAGCGATGGCGTCGTCGCAAAGGTGTGGGCGGGATCAACCGCCCCACGCAGGTTCGGAAAGACGTGGGCAACGATAATGACCAAAGAAACTTGGGGACAGGTCTGCAATGCACTTCAAAAGACGATCGGCCGGAACAACTACGTCACCTGGATCGAACCGCTGCGCCTGAACGGCCTGGCCAATGGAATCGCCCATTTCGACGTTCCCACGAACTTCATGCGCGACTGGGTGTCGCGCAATTACGGTGAACAGATCCGCCAGCAGTTGATCCGCCTGGGGGCGGATGTGGACCGGGTGGAGTTCACCGTCACCGCCGCGCAGCCAGCCGCCGTCCCGGGGCCCGAGCCGAAACCCGTGCCGATCGAGAAGGTCACGCGCAGCCGCGCCAAGTCGCCTGCCCGGACCGAGGACGCGGACCTTCCCGCCGCGCCTCTGGACGCGCGCTTTACCTTCGACAGCTTCGTCGTCGGCAAGCCGAACGAACTTGCCCATGCTGCCGCCCGCCGTGTGGCCGAAGGTGGCCCGGTGACCTTCAACCCGCTCTTCCTGTATGGCGGTGTCGGCCTGGGCAAGACGCACCTGATGCATGCCATCGCGCATGAGCTTCAGGCCCGCCAACCCGAACTTCGCGTGCTTTACCTGTCGGCCGAACAGTTCATGTACCGCTTCATCCAGGCGTTGCGTGACAAGCAGATCATGGATTTCAAGGAGCTGTTCCGTTCGGTCGATGTGCTGATGGTCGATGACGTGCAGTTCATCGCGGGCAAGGACAGCACGCAGGAAGAATTCTTCCACACCTTCAATGCTCTGGTCGACCAGAATAAGCAGATCATCATTTCGGCCGACCGCGCCCCGGGCGAGATCAAGGATCTGGAAGACCGGATCAAGAGCCGCCTGCAATGCGGGCTGGTCGTGGACCTGCATCCCACGGACTATGAACTGCGCCTGGGCATCCTGCAGCAGAAGGCCGAGATGTACCGCCAGCAATATCCCGGCCTGACGCTGTCGGGTGGCGTGCTGGAATTCCTGGCGCATCGCATCACCACCAATGTCCGCGTCCTGGAAGGCGCGCTGACCCGGCTTTTCGCCTTTGCCAGCCTTGTGGGCCGCGAAATCACGCTGGATCTGGCGCAGGATTGCCTGGCCGACATCCTCCGCGCGTCGGAACGCAAGGTCACGATCGAGGAAATCCAGCGCAAGGTGGCCGAGCACTACAACATCCGGCTGTCGGACATGATCGGGCCGAAGCGGGTGCGCACCATCGCCCGTCCGCGTCAGGTCGCGATGTATCTGTCCAAGCACATGACGACCCGCAGCCTTCCGGAAATCGGGCGTCGCTTCGGTGGCCGCGATCATACCACCATCATGCACGGCATCCGCAAGGTCGAGGAGCTGATGGGGGTGGACAGCCAGTTGCGCGAAGATCTTGACCTGCTGCGCCGCCTTCTGGAGGCATGAGGGCGGATAAACCTTGAGC